>NZ_JAHWXQ010000010.1 GCF_019336435.1 Pontibacter populi
GCTGAAAAGAAAAGAAAAAAAAAGATTTTGCTCGGGGTATTGCAGATTGAAAAAAAGCTACTACCTTTGCACTCCCAACCGCAAGACGGGGCCTTCGGAACGCAGCAGGCGGAGCGAAAAAGGAATACAAACAAGCGAGTACCCCAAGAGCACGGCAGGTGTTCTTCCTACTAGAAACGAGTAGGGCTATTACTTTCCCGCACAACAGGTGTGGGGTCAAGTAAAAAGAGTTCTTTGAGAGATTGGTTGAAACAAGACAAGCACAGTCAAAATACCATGTTGCAGCGATGCAGCATGAAGAGCAAGTTTTTAAAGACAAGGGCCGGATCAGGCGAGACATTGGTAACCTTCGGGTTACTGTAATAATTTTCTTACAATGGAGAGTTTGATCCTGGCTCAGGATGAACGCTAGCGGCAGGCCTAATACATGCAAGTCGAACGAATCTAAGGGCTTCGGTTCTTAGGTTAGTGGCGCACGGGTGCGTAACGCGTATGCAACCTACCTTCCACAGGGGGATAGCCCACCGAAAGGTGGATTAATACCGCATAACACAGTTGAGTGGCATCACTTAACTGTCAAAGATTTATCGGTGGAAGATGGGCATGCGTGCCATTAGTTAGTTGGTAGGGTAATGGCCTACCAAGACTTCGATGGCTAGGGGTTCTGAGAGGATGGTCCCCCACACTGGTACTGAGACACGGACCAGACTCCTACGGGAGGCAGCAGTAGGGAATATTGGGCAATGGAAGAGATTCTGACCCAGCCATGCCGCGTGCAGGAAGAAGGCCTTCTGGGTTGTAAACTGCTTTTATCTAGGAAGAAAACGCCCCTGCGGGGGTAACTGACGGTACTAGATGAATAAGCACCGGCTAACTCCGTGCCAGCAGCCGCGGTAATACGGAGGGTGCAAGCGTTGTCCGGATTTATTGGGTTTAAAGGGTGCGTAGGCGGCCCTGTAAGTCAGCGGTGAAATCCCAGGGCTCAACCCTGGAACTGCCGTTGATACTGCAGGGCTTGAGTTCGGTTAAGGCGGGCGGAACTGGTGGTGTAGCGGTGAAATGCATAGATACCACCAAGAACCCCGATTGCGTAGGCAGCTCGCTGAGCCGAAACTGACGCTGAGGCACGAAAGCGTGGGGAGCGAACAGGATTAGATACCCTGGTAGTCCACGCCGTAAACGATGAATACTCGATGTTGGCGATACACAGTCAGCGTCCAAGCGAAAGCGTTAAGTATTCCACCTGGGGAGTACGCCCGCAAGGGTGAAACTCAAAGGAATTGACGGGGGCCCGCACAAGCGGTGGAGCATGTGGTTTAATTCGATGATACGCGAGGAACCTTACCTAGGCTAGAATGCGCGTGACCGCCTCAGAGATGAGGCTTTCCTTCGGGACACAAAGCAAGGTGCTGCATGGCTGTCGTCAGCTCGTGCCGTGAGGTGTTGGGTTAAGTCCCGCAACGAGCGCAACCCCTACCTTTAGTTGCCAGCGGATTATGCCGGGGACTCTAAAGGGACTGCCTTCGCAAGAAGTGAGGAAGGCGGGGACGACGTCAAGTCATCATGGCCCTTACGCCTAGGGCTACACACGTGCTACAATGGCCGGTACAGAGGGTCGCCACCTAGTGATAGGGCGCCAATCTCAAAAAGCCGGTCTCAGTTCGGATCGGAGTCTGCAACTCGACTCCGTGAAGCCGGAATCGCTAGTAATCGCGCATCAGCAATGGCGCGGTGAATACGTTCCCGGGCCTTGTACACACCGCCCGTCAAGCCATGGAAGTCAGGGAGACCTGAAGCCGGTGACCGTCATAGGAGCCGTCTAGGGTAAAACTGGTAACTGGGGCTAAGTCGTAACAAGGTAGCCGTACCGGAAGGTGCGGCTGGATCACCTCCTTTCTAGAGCACTCGATCCGGCCCTTTTGTTTTTGCTGGCAACAGGAAAAACACTTTACTGACTGCACGTTTGACCCCGTGCCCATACTTGTTTCAACTTCTCTTTAAAGATTTTCTTTATAAGGTATGCTTATAGGAAAGACTCTTAAAAAAAACATACTGACTGGTGCCAGGCCTTCCTTGCCAAGGGGAAGTGTACCGGACAATAAAGCGGGCTTGTAGCTCAGGTGGTTAGAGCGCTACACTGATAATGTAGAGGTCCGTGGTTCGAGTCCACGCAGGCCCACTCTTAACGTAGTACGTAAGGGGGATTAGCTCAGCTGGCTAGAGCGCCTGCTTTGCACGCAGGAGGTCAACGGTTCGACTCCGTTATTCTCCACCAGTTTGACCTTGTAAAAGGCAACTAGCATCAAGTAAAGACAACAGGTTTTTACTTCACATTTCAGGCAATGCAGTTAAGAAGCAAAAAGTGAACAGAGGCAACTCTTTAACTTTCTAACTTTCTAACTCTTTAACTGGAGAACGTTCTTTGACATGTTGGAAAAAGAGAAGTAAGAAGAGTCTTACCTAGTGATAGGCAAGGCTTGGAATACGAGCAAAGAGAAAAAGAAGTAGAGAAAAGACTGCGGGCCGGCATAGTGTAAACTGTGACGGCCGGGAACGCAGAGAAGGGCGTACGGGGGATGCCTAGGCTCTCAGAGGCGATGAAGGACGCGACAAGCTGCGATAAGCTGCGGGGATTGGCACATACAAGTTGATCCGCAGGTTTCCGAATGGGGCAACCCAGTGTATTGAAGATACACTACCCTACGGGGGGCAAACCCGGGGAACTGAAACATCTAAGTACCCGGAGGAAGAGAAAATAACTAATGATTCCGTAAGTAGTGGCGAGCGAACGCGGAAAAGCCCAAACCAGTTCTGTTACGGCAGGGCTGGGGTTGTAGGACCACGCTGTGGGACCAAGTATTGAAGTGTAACGACCTGGGAAGGTCGGCCAGAGCGGGTGATAGCCCCGTGCACGTAAGCTGCTTGGCCCTAGTGGTATCCTGAGTAGGGCGGGACCGGAGAAATCCCGCCTGAATCCAGCGGCACCATCCGCTAAGGCTAAATACTCCTGAGAGACCGATAGTGAACCAGTACCGTGAGGGAAAGGTGAAAAGTACCTTGAATAAAGGGGTGAAATAGATCCTGAAACCGTGCGCCTACAAGCGGTCGGAGGCCTTTAGTGGGCTGACGGCGTGCCTTTTGCATAATGAGCCTACGAGTTGCTCCTCTCTGGCAAGGTTAAGATTTTCAAAGATCGGAGCCGCAGCGAAAGCGAGTCTGAATAGGGCGTGTAGTCAGAGGGGGCAGACGCGAAACTTTGTGATCTACCCATGGGCAGGATGAAGCTGTGGTAACACACAGTGGAGGTCCGAACCAGTTTACGTTGAAAAGTATTTGGATGACCTGTGGGTAGGGGTGAAAGGCCAATCAAACTGAGAAATAGCTCGTACTCCCCGAAATGCCTTTAGGGGCAGCGTCGTGGTGGAGTCAAGCGGAGGTAGAGCTACCGATAGGACTAGGGGGAGTCACATCCTACCGAATCCTGACGAACTCCGAATGCCGCTTTGATATACACGGCAGTGAGGCCAGGGGTGCTAAGGTCCCTGGCCGAGAGGGAAAGAACCCAGACCGTCGGCTAAGGTCCCCAAGTTCATACTAAGTTGAACAAAGGAGGTCCAGTTGCTTAGACAGCCAGGATGTTGGCTTGGAAGCAGCCATTCATTTAAAGAGTGCGTAACAGCTCACTGGTCGAGCGACAGGGCATCGATAATAATCGGGCATCAAGTATGGCACCGAAGCTGCGGATTATACCTTTAGGGTATACTGGTAGGGGAGCATTCCAAGGGCGATGAAGGTATTCCGGCAAGGAGTGCTGGAGCGCTTGGAAAAGCAAATGTAGGCATAAGTAACGATAATGCGGGCGAGAAACCCGCACACCGAAAGACCAAGGTTTCCTGATCAACGCTAATCGGATCAGGGTTAGTCGGGTCCTAAGGCCGAGGCGAAAGCGCAGGTCGATGGACAGCTGGTTAATATTCCAGCACCGGCTATGTATAGCGATGCGGTGACGGAGAAGTGAAAGGACTGCGTACTGACGGAATAGTACGTTGAAGGCCGTAGGTAGTGGATGGGGAGTTAAGTACCCTCGTCTAGCTGAAAGCTGATAGTACTCCAAGGCTTCGGCCGCGGAGATAATGTCCCTAATCCGGCTCCCAAGAAAACCCGCTAAGCGTTTAAATACATAGCCGCCCGTACCGCAAACCGACACAGGTGGTCGAGGAGAGAATCCTAAGGTGCTCGAGTGAATCACGGCCAAGGAACTCGGCAAAATGGCCCTGTAACTTCGGGAGAAGGGGCGCTTCCTTCTAGCAATAGAAGAAGCCGCAGTGAAAAGGCCCAGGCGACTGTTTAACAAAAACACATGGCTTTGCTAAATCGAGAGATGACGTATAAGGCCTGACACCTGCCCGGTGCCGGAAGGTTAAGAGGGGATGTTAGCTCGTAAGGGCGAAGCATTGAATCGAAGCCCCGGTAAACGGCGGCCGTAACTATAACGGTCCTAAGGTAGCGAAATTCCTTGTCGGGTAAGTTCCGACCTGCACGAATGGTGTAACGATCTGGGCGCTGTCTCAGCCGTGAGCTCGGTGAAATTGTAGTCTCGGTGAAGATGCCGAGTACCCGCAACGGGACGGAAAGACCCCATGAACCTTTACTATAGCTTAGCATTGACGCTGGGTAACTCATGTGTAGGATAGGCCGGAGGCTATGAAGCGGTGTCGCTAGGCATCGTGGAGCCAACCTTGAAATACGGCCCTTGAGTTGCTTGGCGCCTAACCTGACCAAAGGGGACAGTGCTTGGTGGGTAGTTTGACTGGGGTGGTCGCCTCCAAAACAGTAACGGAGGCTTTCAAAGGTACCCTCAGTACGCTTGGTAACCGTACGCAGAGCGCAATAGCACAAGGGTGCTTGACTGTGAGGCCTACAAGCCGAGCAGGGTCGAAAGACGGATATAGTGATCCGGTGGTTCCGCATGGAAGGGCCATCGCTCAAAGGATAAAAGGTACTCTGGGGATAACAGGCTGATCTCCCCCAAGAGCTCATATCGACGGGGAGGTTTGGCACCTCGATGTCGGCTCGTCACGTCCTGGGGCTGGAGAAGGTCCCAAGGGTTCGGCTGTTCGCCGATTAAAGTGGCACGCGAGCTGGGTTCAGAACGTCGTGAGACAGTTCGGTCCCTATCTGTTGCGGGCGTTGGAGATTTGCGGGGTTCTGACCTTAGTACGAGAGGACCGGGTTGGACGAGCCGCTGGTGCACCTGTTGTATCGCCAGATGCAGCGCAGGGTAGCTACGCTCGGATGGGATAAGCGCTGAAAGCATCTAAGTGCGAAACCCACCCCAAGATGAGATCTCCCTGTAAGGGCCGTCAGAGACGATGACGTTGATAGGTGGCAGGTGTAAAGGTAGAAATACCACAGCCGAGCCATACTAATTGCCCGGGAGCGTTCCCACACCTGAAAAGGTGCTGGCTGGTTCTGAAAAGACCTGCCCGCAGCTTTTTCTCCTTCCAGACTCAGCCCTCTTTTTTCCAGCACTGTCATATTGTATCACACACGGCACACCCCGTGTAAAAATAATGGTGGCTATGGCTCCGGTGAGCACCTCTTCCCATCCCGAACAGAGAAGTTAAGCCCGGACGCGCCGATGGTACTGGGGTCACACCTGGGAGAGTAGGTGGCCGCCAACCCTATCTAA
>NZ_JAHWXQ010000011.1 GCF_019336435.1 Pontibacter populi
GCATAAAAAAAGCCGCTTCCCGTTAGATGAAGCGGCTTTTTGCTAACTGATTTCCCAGGACAGGATGTCCAGGAAGGCAGGGGTGGAAGGGACCAGCAACGCTGTCCTTTTCTTCCCTTCCTTACCAGGCTGCGCCGGTTAGTGCATTAGGTAGAGTTCGGTTTTGCGGTTGTCGCGGCCTTTGGCATCGCGCACTTCGTTTTCCAGGGTCACCACAAAGTGCTTCTTGGCAAAATACTTCTCGATGTGGTTTTTAACCTGCAACGCGCGGTTGCGGCTCACATAGTCTTTTGCTTCGGCCGAGCCATAGCCATCGGAATAGCCCTTTATGACCAGCTCGGTGCCTTGCGGCTGCTTGTTTAGAAAGCGGGCCAGGGCCGATACTTCTTCCAGGTTTAAGTAAACACTGTTGAAGGCATAAAAGAGCTTCATGGCCGGAGCGGCAGCTTTTGTCTTTAGGACCGGTGCAGGAGTTATCACTTCTTCCACCACCTCCTCTACCGGGGCTATGGCCAGCACCTCTTCTTTTAGGGAAGGCACCGGCTCCAGCAGGTAGGCCGTATAAAAGTAGTCCTGCTCCTGGGAAGCAGAGATCCACATCTGGCGGTCGGCTACCTTTTTATAGTAGGCATTATACGTACCAGCCACATTCATCACCGGAGCCAGCTTTACCGGGGTACCTGCTTTTGAAGTGGCTACATCTACCGGCGCACGATAGTTATAAGCTATAGCTTCGTCTTTGCGGGAGAAGTAAAGCGTGTCATTAGCCAGGTAAGGGGCAAACTCCGGTTGGCGCGTGTTGACAGTCTTACCCAGGTTTTTTGGTTTGGACCAGCGGTTGTTTTCCCACTTGCTTATGTACAGGTCTTCATGCCCTTGTGAGCGGCCAAGTTCTGCTGCTACCACTAACGTTTGCTTATCATCTGACAAGAACATACCCAGGTTACGGGCATGATTTCTCATCTTAGGCAGCAGGCGCTCCCCTGTTTTCTCGAAGCTTCCCTCCTTTAAACGATAGAAAGAGATCACCTCCTGGTTACGGCCATTTTTCTGATACACGTATAGTTCGCCGGCAGCTTTATTACCCCCCACCACCGCGTTTATCAGTCCGGCATTCAGGACCACTTCTTTTTTAGAAGTTTCACTTTTGTCACGCTGCTCTGAGTAAATAAACTGTCCCTGTTCTTCCTTCAGGGTATACAGCAGCAAGTCATTTTCCAGCAAAATAAAACCTGCCAACTCTGACTTGGTTTGCTTTACTTCCACCTGTGCCTGGGCTGCTGCCCCGCTTGCCAGTAAGAAGGCGATCGTGTAAATTATTTTCTTCATCTTTCTGCTGGTTACCACATCGTTACTTTTTTGCTATACTTGGGATACTTTACCGGGATCAGGTTATAAGTGAACATGATCTCGTTGGTAGCCTTGTTAATGTAGCGGGCATCGGCAGTAGGCGCTTCATATACATACCCGATCCTGAGCTGACTCAGGCGTATGCCGGCATTTACCGAGAACGCCTGGTCTTTGCGGTAACCCGCACCTAGCCATAGCATGTTCTGGTACACACCTTTCACCTGCCCTTCCAGCGTTTCTTCCAGTTTGCTATCGTAGCGGTACAGGGAGTTTACGACCAGGCCCAGCTGTTCAGTAACAGAAGTTCTGAAACCAGCCTGCACCACGTGGTGCTGTGGCACATTATTCTGCAGGTAATCATCTCCCGAAGTCATCAGTTTCCCTTTGGTGATATCCTGCATCGCGTAGCCTAGGTAATAATTCTCCGCTGTCAGCATCAGGCCCATGTTCAGATCCATGCGGTTCACTTTGCCTTGCTGGCCTACCAGGCCTTCAAACTCCGGATCGCCTTCCTGGTCTATGGTGAGCTTGCTGCCATCCAAGTGCTGCGAGCTGAAGGTAATAGCAGAACCCCAGCGCAGGCTCAGTTTCTGTGAAAGCTGCACACGAGAGCCGTAGCTCAGGTGCACCTGATTCTCGGTAAAGGGGCCGAAACGGTCGTTCAACACCGCTAAACCAAAAGCGTGTTTGGCGCCTAACTGTCGGTTGTAACTATCTTCTTCACGGGACTTTAACAGGTCCTCCTTTTTCCAGGCACCCAGGTCTGCCAGGTCTAGTTCTGCAGAGGCAAAAATGGTTTGCGGCGCATCTTCAAAACCCGTCCACTGGTTACGGTAATAGGTTTTGAGCATGGAGCCTTCGTAGCCGGTAAGGGCCGGGTTAAAGTACTGCTGAAACAGCGAGAAGTTGGCCACATGTTTTCTGTTCTGGGCCTTGAGGCCCAGAACAGAAGCCACAAGGGCTATGGTTAATACGATCTTTCTCATGATGATTATTTACTAAGAATTGTCACGACACCTTTTTTAACCAGGTTGATATCTTTCACCTGCACCACATAGAAGAAGGCACCTTTTAGGATCTGACCGTTCAGGCCACGTCCGTCCCATCCTTTTTCAGGGTCTGTGGTATGGAACAGGCGTACACCTGCTCTGTCAAATACCTCGATCTCCACGCTGTTATAGAAGCGAAGTTCCGGGATGGTCCAGGTATCGTTCATGCCATCCCCATTTGGCGAGAATGCATTGACGATCTTGAGTTTATCAACCGGCTTGGTATAAGGCTCCTTGGTCAGGGTAAACACTTTTTCGATCGTGTTCTGATAAGGGTCTGTGCTTCTTACCCGGATGCTAAAGGTAGTTTTGCCCGATAACCCGTTATTAGATTTCAGATGAACTTTGTCGCCTCTGATATCGAACAGGCTATTGGCTGCATCACCTTCACCAGCTACCAATGTGTAGACAAACTGGGTGTCGTCTGCATCTGTAGTGGTCAGTGTGCCGATTACGTCATCTGCCTTGGCTTCCGGTGCAAAGGTACTCGCGCTAAAAGCAAGTGCCGTCGGTGCTTTGTTCGGCGCTACTACAACCGAAATGGAAGCTACTTTGCCACCTCGGTTAGTGGTGTTAGCTGCCGGAACCAACTGACCGGTTAGCACATACGTGCCGGCTACCAGGCCATTGTAAGTGCCCTGTGCCCAGGTGACGGAAATGGCTTCTTTCACTCCGTTGGTATAAGTTACCTCTACTGTATTTGGCAGCGGTACATTGGCGTAAGCTGTCCTGATCGGAACGGTTATGGTGGCCAGGGTCGCTACTGCAGCAATGTCCTGACGCACAGTGACGGTTTGCGTGGCCGTCGTTTTGTTGCCCGAGGCATCGGTGGCCGTCCAGGTAACGATCGTTACGCCTGCCGGATATTCACCTGGTGCATCGTTAGTGACAAGGATAGCTGCAGCAGCGCAGTTATCAGCCGTTACCGGCGTGCCCAGGTTTACATTCGAAGCGGTAGTTTTACCCGCATCCACCTCCACTACCAGGTCTGCCGGAGCTGTGATGGTTGGCGCGATGTTATCCACGATCGTTACAGTAGCTGCAGCCATGGCCGTGTTGCCTGCTTTATCAGTAACGATCAGGTTTACAGTATTAACACCCAGGTTGCTGCAGTTGAACGTGTAAGTATCAAGGGCCAGGGTTTCGATACCACAGTTGTCGGTAGAGTTATCGTTTACCTGCGCTGCCGTGATGGTTACCGAGCCGTTTGCATCCAGTTCAACGGTGATGTTTTTGGCAAGTGCCGTTGGCGCGATTTCATCCACTATAGTTACCGTGGCTTCTTTACTCGCCACGTTTCCGTTCACATCCGTTACCGTCAGCGTTACCGTGTTCTGGCCTGCATTTTCACAAGAGAAGGTGGTTACATCCAGCGTCATGTTGTCTATTCCGCAGTTGTCCGTAGAGCCATTATCGATCTGAGCAGCGGTGATCGTTGCCTTACCCGTAGCATCCAGCTGAACGGTGAGGTTCTGGGTTACTACTATTGG
>NZ_JAHWXQ010000001.1 GCF_019336435.1 Pontibacter populi
TCGATCTGAGCAGCGGTGATCGTTGCCTTACCCGTAGCATCCAGCTGAACGGTGAGGTTCTGGGTTACTACTATTGGGCTGGTATCGTCCTTAACTTCTACCTCCTGTGTTTGTATCGAGCTGTTACCGTTACCATCATCATAAGTCCAGGTAATGGTATAAGTACCCTGTGCTGTATATGTAGTTGGGTCTGAAGTGGTACCGGTAACCGTGCCTGCAACGTTATCGGTTGCTGTTGGGGCTGTAGCAGCTGCCGTGCACTGGCCTGTTATAGTTGGCAATGTAGCTAAAGTCGGAACCGGCTTTTCATTATCGGTTACCGTCACTACCTGCGTTGCTGAGGCTTTATTGCCCGCTGCATCTGTAACCTCCCAGGTAACAGTTGTATTACCTAACGGGAAGTCAACTGCAGCATCATTTGTTATGATAACATCACTGCAGTTATCAATAATTACCGGTGTACCCAATGCCACACCTGAGGCTGTGTTTTTACCCGCATCTGTACTAACTGTGACAGCAGCAGGCGCAGTGATGGTTGGCTTGATCGGGTCAACTATAGTTACTATAGCAGTTGCCGTTTCGCTGTTGCCTTTCACATCGGTAACAGTAAGCGTTACAGTGTTAACACCAAGTTCAGCGCAAGTAAAGTCAGTCTTACTTAAACTATAGCCATCAGTTGCGATAGAGCAGTTATCAGTAGATCCGTTATTGATCATAGCTGGTGTTATAGTTGCTTTACCAGTTGCATCTAACTCCACAGTGATGTTTTGTGTGATAACCTGTGGTTTTTGCGTATCGGTAACTATAACCTGCTGCGTTGAAGTAGAGATATTACCATTACCATCATCAAAGCTCCATGTAATGGTATGGGCGCCAAGTTCGGAATAGGTTAGCAGATCAGTAGTTGTGCCAACTATAGTTCCGCCACAATTATCTGTTGCTTTTGGTATAGTAGTAACTGTTACTGCACACTCGCCTGTTACTGCCGGCAATACAGCAGCATGAGTTGCTGCATCCTGATAATGTATGGTCATGGTACCACCATTAAAATAGGCAGTCCACCCCGGATAGGTATCAAAGTCCATACGCATATAGTTATTTCCACCATATACATACCCTGGAATCTCGCCTTTATAATTGATGGTAAAATCCTGGTTGTAGCCGAAATACTGGCTACTACCAATGTGTGTACCTGAAACTACCATTCGAGCCCATTGCCCTGTTCCTCCACTATTTTGGTCCCTTCCCGAATATTTTAGTGTGATGCCAGTAACTACAGCCCCAGCTGGTAGTGGGTCAACAAAACTGTGGGTGTACATTGTCCAGTTTCTTGAAAAACCGGCAGGAATGTTAATCGTCTTCGAAGCAATATTAAGAACTACAGGAGCCTGTGTATCTTTAACTATAACTTCTTGTGTCTGGGTTGTTGCGTTACCCGCTCCATCAGTGTAAGTCCACGTAATGGAATAAGAACCCTGCGTTGTGAATGTAGTTGGATTAATAGTGGTAGCCGTAACCGTACCTGCAACATTATCGGTTGCTGTTGGGGCTGTTACAGTTGCCGCGCACTCGCCGGTTATAGTTGGCAGTGTAGCTATAGTTGGTACCGGTTTCTCATTATCTGTTACCGTCACTACCTGCGTTGCCGTAGCTTTATTGCCTGCAGCATCCGTAACCGTCCAGGTTACAGTGGTATTGCCAAGCGGGAAAGTGGCAGGCGCATCATTCGTTACACTGGCTCCCGAACAATTATCAGCTGTAATTGGTGTTCCCAGTGTTACATTCGATGCAGTACTCTTGCCTGTATCCGTATTAACTGTAACAGCTGCCGGAGCAGTGATGGTCGGATTGATCAGGTCAGCTATAGTTACTGTAGCCGTTGCTGTTGCTGTATTGCCACTCAAATCGGTTACGGTCAGTATCACATCGTTAGTACCCACGTTGCGGCAATCAAACGAAGCCTTGGACAAGGTCATAGTTGCAATACCATCGTTATCGCTGGAGCCATTGACTATAGCTGCTACCGTAATAGTTGCCGAACCAGATTTGTTCAGTTGAACGGTAATATTCTGGGCACGTACCACGGGCGCTGTTTTATCAAAAGTAACACTGCTGCCGTTAGTAGTGGAGCTGGCTGTTGTGCCCGAGTTGTTTGCCAGGTCCTGATAGGTAATGCTAAAGGAAACCGTTCCTTCCGGATCTGCCGTAGTTAAAGTATAGGTGGCGGTGTAAGCAGTAGTGCTACCAGCCGTTACCGTAGCTGGTTGTCCAGCTATAACAACTGTTGGAAGTGCTATTGGCTTAGAAGCTTCTAAACTAAGGGTAACAATATCACCTGGTTTCGCTTTTGTAATGTCATTGTTAGACGAGGCAATAGTTACTGTTTGCAGTGTTGGTGCAATAGCATCTACTAAAACACCTGCTGTAGAAGGAGCCATCCCGCTCAGCGATAAGACAGCCGCATTGCCGACAGCATCCGTTATAGTGCCGCCATTTAAGGCAATTACTTCCAGGGCGATGCCGTTCATATCCTGTTCACCCTGCTGTACAGTATAGCGGAAAATCAGGGATGCTGAACCGGAACCACTCACATAAGCTGCTTCTTTGGAAGTAGAGCCAATGGTAAGTCCAAATGTTGGAGTACCGTCTACTGTTCCGATTGTTACGATTTCATCGAAGTTAACTGTGAAGTCCAGGTGCTGACCCGCTCTGTAGGTACTGTTAGCTGGTACGGAGAGAGAAGTGATAGCTGGCTTGGTAGTATCTATAGTGTAGACCTCGCCGGAACTATAGCCTGTACTTAACACATTCCCTGCCGGATCCTTGATGCCGGTACCACTAGCTTTTGCATCCAGACGCAGGTTGCCGCTACCGCTAATACCAGAAACTGTTATCTGGTAATTCTTCTGCGATCCGCTAATACTTGATATGGTGCCTGTTACAGATCCTGTAGTCGTCAGGGAGAAATCGTTAGCATCAACGCCTGTAACAGCCTCGTTGAATGCTACCAGATAGGTAACAGTGCTCGCGTTTGTAGTTGCTGTCATTGGGTTGGACCGGGTAATGCCTGTTATAGTTGGAGCTGTTGCATCTACCGTCCAGGTATAAGTATCTGGTGTTGCATCTATATTTCCAGAGACATCTACGGCTCTTACCTGTAGGCTATGAGAGCCTTCGCTCAACCCCGTTAGGCTAAGTGGTGAAGTAGCTGGAGTAAACTCACTACCATCCACGCTTGCATTGAAGGTGCCCGTCTCGCTACTTGTGAAAGTAAAGGTAGCATTTGCTGCATTAGTTACGGAAGCAGGCCCAGCGGTAATGGTCGTTTGTGGGGCAGTTGTATCGATTGTTACACTTAATCCCGACGAAGCAGGGCTCTCGCTACCTGAGCCATCTATCGCTATTGCCGTGAATGTATAAGTTCCTTCCGCTAAAGTGCTGGCGGTTACGGACCAGGCACCTGAGCTATTAGCCGTAGTACTGCCAACCACTGTACCATTTGCATACAATTTTACGGTAGCGCCAGATAATGCTGTCCCTTCTAAGGTAGGCGTATTATCATTAGTGATATTATCAGTGTTGCCTGAACCTGAGTCGCTTGAACTTAACAGATCCGGCGTAGATGGTGCTGCCATGCCAACTACAGTAACAGTTTGTGTAGCAGTGGCAAAATTTCCTGCAGCATCTGTAACCGTCCAGGTTACTGCGGTGTTTCCAATAGGGAAAGTAGAAGGTGCGTCGTTTGTAGTGGACGCTATGGAACAGTTGTCGGCAGTAATGGGGTTGCCTAATACGACTCCTGACGCTGTGCCTTTTCCAGCATCTGTATTAACTGCAACAGCTACCGGCGCGGTTATAGTTGGCTTGATGTTATCAACTATAGTTACTTCAGCAACTTCAGAAGATGTATTACCGCTGTTATCTGTTGCATAAACTGTTACATTTTGATTACCAAGACTATTACAGGTATAAGTAATGCTCTGAGCAGGAGCTCCATAAGTGGCCTCAACATACAAACGTTTTACCGTCCCGCCACAAGGATCTCCGAACACCTCGTTACTGGCACTAATGGTAACAGTATTTTTACCGAGAGCCAGATTCTCAACTATAGATTTGCTATCAGCAACATGACACCAGCCAATCGAAAAGTTACCACAAGTACCATCTGGCATACCGTAACTCGCGAAATTTATGCTAGTAATTACGGTACCTGTTGGTGCCGCAAGAATTACTTCACCGTTCTCATTTGCAGTGGCACATATTTTTCCGGAATTAGTGAAACTTAACGTATAACTTCCGCTATTATCAGTTGTGCCGTTATCAAAATCCAATGGAACCACAGTAGCGTTACCATTAGCATCCAATGCCACAGTAATATTCTTGATTTTTATTGAAGGAGCTTCTGTATCTGCCAGAAAAGTAAGGAAAGGTTTTACCTCAAAACTTTCTATACCATCAACACGAAAATAATACTTCCCCTCTACTACAGATGTTGTCGGTTTTAACACCCATTCAAACTCCTTCACATACGATTCATTATTAAATACAAGAGAACCCGATGGAGTGGCACTGGTAATTACCTGGCCTGCTCTAAAAACCTCACCATCATTCAACACCAGTTGTTGGGTTGTCGGACTACCTTCTGGCACAAACGCCCCTGAGGCCATGACAAAGTGCTCTCCAGAAGTGCTTGTGGACGTTATTTTCGTAAATGGTCCTTCAGGATTTCTTGAATAACTTAGTCGGTTGTCAATTGAGACATTATCAGATGAAGGACTATTAGAGCCAGCGCTTGTATTGACTTTGATTCTTAAACGAATCGTTTCATTTACATTACTAACCTTAATTTCCTCTTTTTCTGCACCTTTCCAGGTAGCCGAAGTTTCAGATCCATCGTCATTTCTCCAGCGCCAACTACCATGAAACAGCATAGGAGAAGCTACCGCTTCGAGAAGCAAGCAACAGAAGAAAAAAAACAGTAAAAGTCTTTTCATTTTAATTTGGCTAAAAAAGTTGTTGAGTTGTATAGTAAATCATTGTGTTTTGTCCTAGTATTCAATCCTCTGAGCTGTTCAGGCTCGGGGTGAGAAAGCGGGTTTTGTAAAAGCTGGTAAGTAGAAGTAAAGCAATAGCCGAAAAAACAGCGTATATAAAATAGTGGTTAAGTGTCGGAATATGATTGGGGTGAATAGCTACCTGTTGTACACTGCCTTGATCAGACTGAAACCGGGCACCAATGTCACCATTAGCACGTATTACTCCGGAAATACCCCTGTTACTATTGATAACCAGATCCTTTCTTGCTTCTATTGCCCTTAACCTGCCATTGTAAAAATGTTGCTCGGTTATAAAGGATTCAGAAAACCATCCGTCGTTTCCTAAATTGATCAGGAATGAAATCTGATCGGTGTCATATCTGTTTAGTAAGGCAGGCACAGCTGACTCGTTGCAGAGCAATACTCCCGCATTGCCCCAAGGCGTTTTAATGGCCTGTTGCCTTATGCCTTCCTGTACAATCAGCCCGCTACCAGCCAGAAAAGGGAGAATTATATTGCCTGGATTATTAAAAAGTGGCGACTCAACAAGTGAGAGCAGTTCTCCCTTATCATAGCGGTCTACTACACCACCCGTTGGGTTAAAGAGATAAGCAGAATTGTAAACAGCACTATTATTCTCTGCAACAGCAGTACTCATGCCCAGCAAGTAGTGGGCTTTAGTAACAGATGTGGCTTTGGAGATTTCTTTCAGAAAGTCGTCCTCGGCATTATAGGTCCAGGGGATAACTGTTTCAGACCATAAGATAAGATCTGAGTTGCCAGCTGCTGCCTGCCTGTTTAAAGAAAGCAGGTTCTGGACTAAAGCATTTCCATTTTGTTCGTTCCAAACCGTTTCCGGTGACAAAGATGCCAGGATGAGCGATACACTTACTTTAGGTTTAATCTCAGCACTTACCTGTTGTGAAATATTTGCATAAAGAAGGGCTCCAAACGCAAAATGAGCTGTTACTATAAGAGCAGGAACCAGTACCAGCCTCCAGGCTTTTGCATGAACTGCATAGCTAAGAGTATAATTAACTATAACAACCAGAAATGATAAGATATACACACCGCCTACTGCAGCAGGCTGCGCCAGGAATAGGTTTCCAGCCTGAGAAATACCTATACTATAGCTCATCCAGGGCATACCAGAAAAAAGAACGGCACGAAGCCATTCTACAGTAACCCACAAAGTGGCCATCCACAGTGCATTACCTATAAATGCGGATAGCGTAGCAGCTGAAAATCTTACCTTAAAATAAATGAGGAACTGGAATGCGTATGTGCATCCAATGATCAGAGTCGAGAGCAGCCAACAAAAAACTCCTAACCATACGCTACTCTGTGCATACTGCACAATGGCAGGAACCATCCAGTAGTTAAGTACCCCTGCAGATACTACTCCAAACACCAACCCTTTATAAATTGCCTGTCGTGCCTGGGTTATGCTGAAAAGAGAGAGGAATAAAAAACTTAATGCAAACCAAGCTATAGTATAGTTTACAAAAATTAAAGATAGGCTTGTAAGGATTGCCGATACAACGACAGACACATAACTATAAGATGCAGCAAAATTTCGTAACTGTATCAGCATCCTGTTCCAGAGATAACTAGTCCGAAACTTATACTACCAAATAACAGCTTTACCCGCTGCCACGCAATGATGGATTGCAAACACACTCTCGCAGTAAAGAGTGAAACTTGTTTCATTAGAAGTGGGTAAAAGTTTGGCTAAAAATTGACTATAAGGCACTTATAAGTTTTGCTTCTCTTAAGCAGGAAGCGGTCTGTTCTTCATTGTTTTCTGTAATAGAGCAAGGAGCGGGTAATAGGTAATGTGATACAGGAACAAGTATATTATCTTGAGACCCTATGCATCAGAAAACTAACAACTGATTTACTGTACTATGTTAGTCTCTCAAACATCAGGGAATCAGGATGCTTACTTATCAAAGCCTTATAATATGCCTGCAAGTTACTTTTAAGGATATAAAGGTTGTTATACAGGGTTGCACTAATTTGTCCTGCTTTGAAAACGGAGACAAATTAGAAATTTATAAAAGGATAAGTTTTAACTATTAAATGCAATTATGATTACATCAGAACATCCAAAACGTCAACTACACCTATAAAAATCACAAATAGTAGCTGGTAACAGTTTTGTACTAGTTTATAGTTGATTTAACAACGAAGGTGCTTCTTAGTGGGGTAGCCGGGAAGTTCAAGATCACTAAAAAGAGCTCACAGTTTACCGGCATTGTTATAACAGTGCACAGGAACGGATAACTCAGGAGAATAGGCCGATAGGTGCTTAGCCAGAGATTTTCGTAAAAGCCATGTATTCTTTGGGACTGATGCCCTCCATCTTTTTAAAGGCTTTATAAAATCCGCTTCTGGAGGTAAACCCTGCCTGCAGGGCAAGGGCTTCTATTGTAAAGCTCTGCAAAAACTCTTCTTTCTCTAATTGTGCTTTTATATAAGAAATGCGGTACTGATTGACAAAATCTTTGAAGTTGGTTTTGGCATAAGTATTCAGGGCAAGAGAGAGTTTGTAAGCCGGAATGCCCAGGCGCGCAGCTAAACTATGAACCTTAATTGTTTTTTCTTTGAAGCATTCTGTTGTCTGCATAAATTGCTCCACCTGCTGAAATAAACTTTCAGTGTCAGTATCCTGCACAATTAGTTTGTTCTGCTTTTTAATGCGGGAGAGTGTTTCCGGTTTCATATCCAGAAAAGAAGCAATGCATTCCAAAGGGAGGCGGTCGATATAGCCTGGTTTCGATTTTACGAAATAATGATAGCGCTCCGAGGCGTTTCCAACGCGTACCACATGTGTCCGCTCCTGGGCATCGCGGTAATAGTCTTCGTATACCTGCCGGATGATGTAGTTAAGATCAAAAAAACGCTTGTACCAATCTTGTAGTATGTCTGTATGAACTCCCAAAACCAGAGTTGGCTCAATGGCAACTATAGCTTCCCGGGAGGGTTGCGTGCCGTAAAGTCCTGAGAGGGAACTGACAAATTCATTCTCAACAGAGATATAAGTAGTTATCTTTTTATGCTTGTGTAAGGAATAAGCCATCATGGCACCTTCCCTTATAAAATACATATAGTTGCACTTATCCCCCTGGCGTAGCAGGTGCTGTCCTTCCTGTAGCTGAATGGCGATGGCATGTTTATAAAATTCACCTTGCAGTTCCTGACTTACCGGATGCTGCATCGACAACAGGCCCAGGATGTAGGTAATATCTTCCGGATTTACTTGTATGAATTGTAAAGGTTTTTCACGCATCAGATGTTCCGGTTTGTCAGGTTAGAAGTTTAGCAAAAAAGCCAAAATGAATATAGCTTTCATCCACTTGAGTAAATGTAAGTAAAATATCAGGTTATATATCAACCTGTTATATACAATTTATTTAATATTTATTACCGGGTCAGGCTCAAACCTGCTACACCATACCCAACCTACATTTCAGTTAAGTA
This sequence comes from Pontibacter populi, assembly GCF_019336435.1. Classification (GTDB taxonomy): domain Bacteria; phylum Bacteroidota; class Bacteroidia; order Cytophagales; family Hymenobacteraceae; genus Pontibacter; species Pontibacter humidus. The sequence continues at coordinate 8,520 of NZ_JAHWXQ010000001.1, forward strand.
AAATCCAGGACTTGAAGTGGCGTCATTTCATCCAAATTTTCCTGGTATATAGATGATTTGTTTAGACTTCCAAAACCCTGAACTATAGGCCACTGCGATTTCAAAACTCATACTATAGCGAGTCAAAAGTGAGGAATTTAGCATTTTAAGAAACGAATTAACATGTTTAAAACTATTTCAGATTCATGTTAACAAGCAGGCAATTTCCGGGGATTTAGAATTTACATATCTTCGTACAAAAGCCATTACGCTGGTGAACTTTGACAAACTAACCTATAGACCTGGCAATAAAAAAGCTGGCTGATTCTCAGGATCAGCCAGCTTGCTTAATTTCTATTACCAAAAAGTAACTTTACCTGATCTTCACCACACGCATATAATCCAGCATGGCCTGGTTTACTTCACCGTTCATGTTTTCGTTGTGTGGCTCAAAGGTCAGGCTTATCGTTTGCTTTCCTTTTTTTAGCGCAACCTCCACGGAGTTGGTAAAGCCCCAGTTATTCCATTCGTCGGTACCACGCTGTGGGAGCACGATGGTACCTACAAACTTGCCGTTAGCTTTCAGCGATCTGAGGGCCGCTTTGTTGCTGGTGTTTATCGGGCCGTTGCCGTTGGCATACCAGAAATCGACTGCATAAACCCCATCTTCAGGCACAACTATAGTTACTTTTACTTCTTTGTTCTTCTGCTTGCTGATCTCTACAAAGCCGGTGCCTGAAAAGTCGCGGTAAGGCTGGGTAGCTTTTGGTGCAAATTTCTCGAGCTCGTAAACCAGTTTGTAGGTATCGGCAACTATAGCCAATGGTTCGCTCCCGAACGATGTGACGCCATTTTTGTCTTCAGCCAGCACCATGTACTCGGCATAAGTACCGGGGCTCACATTCAGGGTAGTATTTGTCGTTCTCTCCAGCAGCTTCCCGTTTTTCATTACCTGGTAGGCAACAGCACCGTCTATAGCTGGCCAGCTAAGCTTTCCTGAACTATAGGTTACTTTCGGCGTGTCTGGAGAGGTGTAGCCTTCGGTTTGGTTGGACTTCCCTCCTGCTTCGTTGTTAGCCAGCTCAATTCTTATAGTATGCTTGCCCGTTAAGTTGCCAGGTATTACTGGCTTCTCCATCGGCTTGCCATCCATTGTTATCGATTTGATCTGGTTGCCATAGCCGCTTACTTCCAGATCGAGCACGGCCTTTCGGTAGCTATAGTTGGTAAGCTTATGGGTTCCGGCAAAAGCCTTCGGCACAAATGGTTTCAATTCAATTTCGTTGGCTTTGAAGTCCATTCCGAAGTACACTTTGTACACCATGCTCAGGCTACCGGCCAGGCTCCACAACATGTTGCTGGAGTTAACCTGTGTACCGGCATAATCCCCGGAAGCAGACACAAAGTTTTCCTTGTTGGTCAGGAATAGCGCTGCCGGGCGGTAAATAGCGCTGATGCTTTCGGTCAGGGCTGTTTCGTTGCCGGCATTGGCTGCGGCTAAACTCCAGTACGACTGCACAAACGGCCAGGTAGCATTGTTATGATACGGCGGGATGCCCGGTATCTGTGGGTAAATGTTCGGGATACCAAAATCCGTAACCGGCGTGCTGGCAACTATAGTTTTGCTGCGCGCGTCATCGGCAATATCAAAAATTACAGTTAAGGCTTCTCCCAACGCCTCGGCTCTCGGCGACAGGATTTTATAGTTCCGGCCATACAGGTACTGCGCATAGTAGCCCTTGTCTTCCAGCCACAAATGTTTGTTTATTCCTTCTTTTATACCTGCTGCAACTTCCCTGAACTTCGCAGCAGACTCCTTGTCATTAAGCAGGTCGGCCATCTGGGCGGCTACCATGTTTGCCTGGTAATGTGCTGCATTGGTACCGAGGTTTTCAGATTCAAAAATATCGGCAGGCTGCATCCAGCGCGGGTAGGTCTGCTCACGCCAATCCAGGAACGACGATTCGCCGCGCATCATGCCTGTTTTCGGGTTAAAGGCATTTTTCTGGTCATCGAGTAACGACTTTTTGATGATCGCATACGTCTCCCGCAACCACTTTTCATCGCCGGTAGTTTTGTAAACTTCCCAGGCAGCCACGGCCCATATCACACGGTCTGTCGAAACAGGGTATGCACCCCCGGTCCCGGTATCCTGCACAATGCGGCCATCTTTAACTTTGCGCATCAAACTATACATCGATACTTTCGGCTGCACCTGCGCCATCGACAGAATGATACTATAACTGATATCGCGGGTCCAGACGCCAGCCCACTCTTTTCCTGTTCTCAGTGTACTATCCGGCTCCACGGCATTTATCATCTCTTCCAGGGCCAGGTTGTATAACGCATTTGCCACCGGGTAATCAGACTGGTACTGCGGAAACGCGCTTGTGTTATGCGACATGGTCCATTGCTGGGCTGTCATTTTCTCGTCGCGGTTTTCGTTCATCAGCAACGTGATCTCGTAAATGCCGTCGCCGTCCGGATCAGTCAGTTCCGCTTCTTTTTTGCCACCCAGGTTATCAAAATCCCAGCTCAGCGGGTCGGTTCCGCCGGCAATGTAAACGCCTTTAAAATCTTCTTTATAGATCTTATCGCCGGTGGGCGTTGTGTAAAAACCCTGTTTTTTAAGAGCGTCCAGCACCGGATTCATGTTCAGGCGAACCGTCATTTTGCTGTTCGGAGCCAGGTACACATCTTTCGGCACTTCTGCATCATCTTTCATCTGCTTTCCAAATGTGATAACCGGCGTAACGCAGGCGCCATCCGCAGGAATACATTTGAAGAAGTGATCTGTGCCGGGTACCATTTCGTTGTCGCGGCCGTTAATGGCAAACTTAAACGTTACGCCTGGGCTCATGAACAAATTAACCGGGCTCTTATAGTTTGATGTGATCTCAGTTGGCGAAAGTATGCGCGCCACATGTTCACCCTGCACCACACTGTCCGGGTAAATAGCATAAGCACCTGACTGGTATATAGCTTTGGCGGCTGTAACTTCTGATTTCATAGTTGTATCAGCGGTTGGTTTCTGCGACTGGCAAGCGCCCATTACAAGCAAAGAGAACAGCAAACTTGACCTGAGGGAAATGTATTTCATGAGGTTATATTTTGTGTAAGCTCCGTGAGCTCCTAACTGTAGTTGTAAAACCTAAATTTACTATATTTTTGATGATGCCCCAGCACTAAAGCTACCATAAACTATAGTTTGATGACATGCAAAAAGGAGCTGACCACTTTATCGCAGACAGCTCCCTCATTATTTGCTGTAAACTATAGTTTACTCCTTCCGTGCAGAGAATTTGTAGATGGTAGTTTCGTGGTATTTTTCTCCCGGCTTGATAACCGTGTTCGGGAAACCAGGCTGGTTCGGAGAATCCGGAAAGTGTTGTGCTTCGAGGCAAAGCCCGCCGAAACTGTTGTAGGTTGTTTTGTTCTTTCCGGTTAGCGAGCCATCCAGGTGATAGGCCGTGTATAGTTGGATGCCCGGCTGGGTGGTAAACACTTCCATCACACGTCCTGTAGTTGGCTCATAAACTGTAGCGGCCTGCGTTAATTTCTCTCCACCATTATTGATCACATAGTTAAGATCATAGCCATAGCCCTGCAGGTTGTTAATGCGCGTACCAACCGGTTGTGGCGTGGTAAAATCGTAAGGCGTGCCTTTTACAGATGCCAATTCGCCTGTCGGGATAAGTGCTTTATCCGGAGCAGTAAACTTATCGGCATTTAGCTGCACAACATGGTTCAGAATATCTTTTTGCTGGCCGGCGCTCAGGTTAAAGTAACTATGGTTGGTCAGGTTTACAGGCGTGGCTTTGTCGGAAGTGGCTTCGTAGTCTATCTTCAGGCCGTTGTCTTCGGTTAAACTATAAGTAACGATAGCTGTCAGGTTGCCCGGGTAGCCTTCCTCCATATCTTTACTAACATAGGTAAGCTTTATGGCATTTTGCTCCGGCAATTCCTCCGCCTTCCAGACTACCCTGTCAAAACCAATATTTCCGCCGTGCAGGTGATTCGGGCCATCATTTGTAGCCAGTTTATACTCCTGCCCGTCGATTGTAAACTTACCATTAGCAATACGATTTGCATAGCGGCCAACTATACCCCCGAAGTGCGGATCGTTCGGCACGTAGCCACTTGCATTGTCAAAACCCAGCGCTACATCGCCCATATTACCCTCTCTGTCCGGGGTAATGATGGAAGTAACTATAGCGCCATAGTTGGTAATTTTTACCTGCACGCCATTTTCGTTAGTTAATGTGTAAAGCTGCACTTCCTCGCCATTCGGAGCCGTGCCGAAAGATTCTTTGGTGATCGTCGTTCCTGGTTTTTCTGTATCGACAGTTGCAGTCTGTGCCATATGCTGTTCAGTGTTGTTGCAGCTGTTAAGTCCTGCTGTTGATAGTATCCCGAACAGGGCAAGCAGTAGCTGGTGCCTTAAAGGTTGTTTCTTCATGATTCCGAAACTATAGTTTGTGTATGAATTCTTAAATTTATTGCTGCAGAATAACTGTACTATAAGCCGGTAACTCTACGGTGTTTTTCACCAGTTTGGCATCGTTATGGTGGAAGGCTGTTGTTTTATAGTTCGCCAGTTGCGCCGGTAAACTTATAGTTGCAGTTGAGCCGGAAAGGTTATGCAGCACTAAAACCGATTCGGCCTTGTACGCACGCACAAATGCACTGATCGCTTTATTCTCTAACGTAACCGGCTCTATTGTTCCGGAGGTAAGGGCAGCACTGCTATTTCTCAGTTTGATAAGTGACTTGTACAGGTTCAGGATAGAGGCTTTGTCCTGTAGTTGCACAGCTACCGGAGTAACGGTTTGCTCTGTCGTGTTCTTCGGCGTCATCCAGCTGGTGCGGCATTCATCGTTGGCTTGTACATCCCACAGAAACGGCTCACGAATTTCTTCATCCGGCTTTTTACCTTTCATGCCTATCTCCTCGCCGTAGTAAATGTAAGGTGATCCCGGAAGCGTAAGTAACAGTGCTGCGGCCAGTTTTGCCTTGTTCATGTCGCCGCTCACTTCACTCATGATGCGGTTCTGATCATGGTTACTCAGGATGGTGGCATCTACATAAGCAGGGTTCACTTTTTTGTAAGCTTCTGCAATGTTGGCGTGTTTAATTGCCAGCGAATCGCCGGTGCCCTGGTTCAGCGCTTTCAGTATGGCCCAGCTCATCTCAAAGTTAAACAATGCCGGAAGACCTTTAATGTAAGGCGCAGCCACGTCTGCCGTTGCCCACACCTCGCCTACCAGGTACACATCGGGTTTTACCTTCTGCATTTCGGCTTTAAATTCTTCCCAAAATTTGTGGTTATCTTCCTGTCTGTCGTCGGTAAAAATGTGGCGGGCTGCATCTAACCTGAAACCGTCAACTCCCACATCCTTTAACCAGAAGCGACCAATCTTATACGCCTCCTGGCGAACTATAGGGTTGTCGAAATTCAGGTCGGGCATGCCACCCCAGAAGTACCCAAAGTATTTATAGTCACTGCCCGGTACGCTGTGCCAGTGGTTTACATTGTAAGAATCGGCACCGGTAGTTTTACCTTCGCCCTTAGTTATCGAGTCATCTTTATGGGCCCATACATAGTAATCGCGGTACTTGCTGTTTTCATCTTTGGCAGCTTCTTTAAACCACGGGTGCCCGTTGCCCGAGTGGTTCAGCACCAGGTCGATCACTACATTTATGTTTCGCTTATGCGCTTCTGCTACAAACTCTTTAAAATCTTCCATGGTACCATAGTCCGGATGGATACCATAGTAGTCCGTAACATCGTATTTGTGGTAAGACGGTGACGGGCTCATCGGCATCAGCCATACACCCGTCACGCCTAGATCGGCCAGGTAATCCAGCTTCGAGGTCATTCCTTTTATATCTCCAATCCCATCGTTATCCGAGTCGCAGAAAGACTGTACAAATATCTCGTAAGTTACACCGTTGGGCCAGTTGCTTGCCTGTGCCTCAGGCTGGTTATCTATTTTTGAGGGTGAGCTACAGGCACTGGCCAGTAATAAAGCGGCAGCAGGCAACAGGTGGTATAGTTTCAGGTTCTTCATAAAGCGGAGGGGTATATGGTTATAGTTTGGCTACTTCTGTTTGTTCAAAAGTAAACTGGCAAATGTTATAGCTGTTGAGAAATGCACAACTATAGTTACTGCTTCTAATTTAAAAAAAGAAACCCGGCAATGTATAGTTGCCGGGTTTCTTTTTAATAGTTATTCCTTATTCAGGAAATAGCTTACTTATTTTTTGGTAACAGAGTATGTAACACTTCCATCCTCGTTCTCATTGTCAAATACTATTTCATAAGTACCTGCTGTTGTGACCGGAATGTCTTTACCGCCCTGGTTCAGAATATTATTTGATGTGTCGTCGTCACCGTAGTTAAGAGCCCAATCATCGTTAAATCTGAATTTGATGTTACCGGCTTTCAGCTCAATAGTTGCTTTCCACACACCTGCAGCATTATCGTACTTCAGATTAGTGTCTTTATCCCAGCCACCTGGCGTTGCATCACCAATCAGTCCCCATGATTTTAGCTTATAAGACCAGGTCATGGTATTAGTGTTAGCAGTTATCTCGTAGGTGTCGGCTGTTGGCACTGTCAGGTTTCCACCTTTCTCAGCAAGTGTACCCGCCGTAGCGCCGCTACCATAGTCCATGTCCCAGTTTCTGGCAGGGTTAATTTTAAAGCCAAGATCTGTAGCACCCACAAAGCTGATGATACCTTTATAAATTCCATCGTTATCAACTGAGATCAGCGCCGGAGCTGTTTCAGGGCTCCAACCCTGGTAGCCACCCGGTACATACAGGTACCCTGGCTCAGCCAGATACGGTGTAACAATCAGCTGCGTAACATCAGAATAAGCTGCCTCAACGAATTTAGACACAGTAGCTTTTACACGAACTTCTATCTCGTTTTCTTCGAAGGGTGTTACCTGCAATTTGTTAATAAGATTATTAAGCTCTTCTACAGTAAATTTTTTCTCAAGTATACCGCCACCTGCATTCAGCTCAACCGGTGCTGCAAAATCAGTTCCTTTCAGCGCAAACTGAAGGGTATAATTAACAGCTGCATTATAGCCAAAATCAGAAGCACTCCAGTTTAAAGTAACAGCATCGTTTGCTTTTTCATCTTCTAAAAGCACAAGATTAGTAGCTGATACTGTGAGTGCTGGTTCAGTACCTGTTCTTACAGTTACAGTATCTTCATCTTTCTCGCAGCTCATAAGAGCCAGCGACGCGACGAAGATCATAAAATATTTATTTAGCCAGTTTTTCATAAACCATTTAATTAAAATGTTTTTATATGAATAAAGCTGCAGAAAAAGCCCTGCAGCTTTATCATGTTACTATCTTGTATATCCGGTGTTCTGCTCTAACGTAGGATTAGCTGTAAGATCCGTGTCAGGTATCGGGAACAGTATTCTAAACGACTCAACGCCTCTGCCATCCTCTACGCCACCTTTCCAAGGCCATACATAGCTATCGTTTGTAAATTTGCCGAAACGGATAAGGTCTGTTCTGCGGTGTGCCTCCCACTTCAGTTCACGGGCTCTTTCTTCCAGTATAAATGGTAAGGTTAACTGGCTTTGTGTAATGTTACCTGATGTACCATTAAAGGCGCGTTCACGCAAGCCGTTTACATAACCTAGTGCCTGGCCCATGCTTCCGCCAGAACCGCCACGTAACACCGCTTCAGCATACATCAGGTATACATCTGCTAAACGGAACATCGGGTAGTCTGTATCCGGGTGGTCACCAGTCTGGTCAGAACCTTTTACTCCTGCTGATGTGATGTTCTTGAACTTCTCGATAGCATAACCCTCCTTAAAAGTAAATACATCTTTAATTTCCAGGGTCTGTCCATCTGTAAAGAAGTTAGCACGTTCATCTGTATTACCTGTAATGTCAGGGAACAGGTTAACAATGTTTTTAGTAGTGCGCAGACCTGCCCAGCCACCATTGATACCATAATCCGCAGGAACCATATTGCCACCAACCGGTGCATGCACCAGGTAGGTCATACCACCCCAGGTTGTAGTTCTCAACCCATCAAACGTGATCGGGAAAATGATCTCATTGGATGTATGGTTATCTGCCAGGAACAGGTGATCGTACTCCTGCTCCAACGTAAAGCCGGCATCAATTACCTTCTGTGCATACGCAATGGCTTCGGTATATTTTGCCTGGCCAGTGTACACTTCAGCATTCAGGTATAGTTTGGTCAGGAGTGTCCAGGCAGCGGCCTGGTCTGCACGGCCATACTCATTCTGACGGGCTGCTACAAGTTCCTCCTGTACTGCCAGCAGTTCAGATTCTATGTATTTAAACAAATCTGCTCTGTTAGTCTGCTTTGGCAGGAAGAAACCCACTTTATCAGCTTCGGTAACAAAAGGCACATTGCCATACAGGTCAAGTGCATGCCAGTAGCTCAGTGCTCTCAGGAAACGGGCTTCTGCGCGGAATTTCTTTGCAGTCTCCAGGTTTGCCCCTGAAATACCACGCTCGCTTAGTTTGGCATCCGTAGTTTCGCGGATGAACTCGTTTGTAAGTGCTACCTGGTAGAAAATACGATCGTACAGGGCACGAAGAAATTCGTTGCTTGATGTCCAGTCCATTTCGTGCAGGTCGCGCAGGTTACCGTCGTTCCAGGCAATTACAGCCTCGTCGGTGGTAAGCTCCTGTGCCTGCCAGTACTGGCGCAGGTAGTTAGAAGCACCTTCGTCGCCACCCAGAATATCTGGTCTTCCGGTTGGCCCCTGCTGCCCCGTTACTGCATAACCGGCGTATAGTTTGGCAAGGATAGGCTTATAGTTGTTAAAGTCCTGGTATACTTTTGATGATACAACATCATACTTCGGAGTTATATCAAGACTCTGGTCGCAGGCTGCTGCTGTTAGTGTAATTACACCGGCAAGAGCCATATTTTTTATAAATCTAGTATTCATAGATTTCAGAAATTTAAAAATTACAGGTTAACATTTAGGCCCAGAGAGAAAACTCTTGGTCTTGGGTACAGCGAATAATCTATACCTGTGCCCAGTTCAGGATCCAGACCGTTATAGTTTGTGATCGTGAACACGTTCTGCACATTTGCTGTTGCTCTCAGACCCACCTTATCACCGATGATATTACCGAAATTGTATCCCAGGCTGATGTTATCCATGCGCAGGAATGATGCATTCTCGATGTAGTAATCAGAGAAGTACTGATTGGTACCAAAGCCGGTTTCCAATACATTATCGGATACGTTGTTCAGGTAGTTTGCAAAAGAGAATGATTGTCTTGCACCAAGGTTTGAGTACACGTTGTTATAAACGTAGTTGTTAAAGTTACCACGCAGCACCATGCTCAGATCCCAGTTGCCATAGTTTACCTGTGTGTTAAAGCCAAGGGTAAAGTCTGCAGCCGGCTTTTTAAACAGATATCTGTCATCCGGGCTAATGGTGCCATCACCGTTTGTATCAGCATACAGTCCTTCAACAGGATTTCCTTTTTCATCATATACCTGCTTGTATACAAAGAAGGTATAAGGAGCATAACCAACAGCAAATTTCTGGATATTGTTACCTGTACCACCTGTAATACCGCCAACATCATAACCAGCAAAATCAGGGTTATCTACTTTGCTCAGGTTTGTTATTTTCTGATCGATCAGGGTACCGTTAACACCAATGTTCCAGGTTAACTTTGTATTGCTTATGGCTTCAAAGTTCAGGGCAACTTCCAGACCTTTGGTTTCCATGTTACCTACGTTTGTAAATAAACGGTTTGTAAGGTTGGTACCGGCTGCAACTGTAATCTGAGCTAACAGATCTTTTGTGTCTTTAAAGAAATAGTCTACGCTACCTGTTAGACGGTTATTAGCAAAACCAAAGTCTAAACCAGCATTAAATGTTGCTGTCTCCTCCCACTTAATGTTCTCATCATATCCTTCTGCACGGAAAGTTGGGAAGAAAGTGTCCCCGAACTGGTATTGAGCAGAATTATCTGCTCTGCTATAGCGGGCAAGGTAAGGGAAATAGCTAAGCCCGATATCCTGCTGACCAGTAATACCGTAGCCAACACGCAGTTTCAGATCAGATAATACATTCACGTTCTGAAGGAATGCCTCTTCGCCCAGTCTCCAGGCAAATGCCAGCGCAGGGAACACGCCCCAACGGTTATCTTCTGAGAACCTGGTAGAGCCATCGTAACGCACAGTACCTGTTAAAATATAACGGTCCATGAACGTATAGTTCAGCCTGCCGAAGTAAGACTTAAGGCGATACTGTGAATGAGACGGTATGTAATCCGGTTCCTGGCCCAGTGGTGCACCGGTTTCGTTGTTACGGAATGCAAAGTCCGGTGACTCAGAAATAAACTCCTGGAAAGAGTAACCAGCTGTTGCATCCACACGGCTCTTTATAGAAGTGTATTCCTTCTGGTAGTTCAGGTAGAAGTCAGCCAGGTTGTTTTCTTTTTCCTGTGCATACTCTGAAATTGTCTCAACTTTCCACTGGTTAGGTGAATGGTTAGCATCCGTAAGCACATTGCCTTCACTGTCTGAGCGGTCTGTACCTATGTTCAGGTTTGCTCTTAACTCTGGCAGGAAATGGAATTTATAGTCTAGCTGCACATTACCTAACCATCTGTTTGCTTCACCTTTATCGTGGCGCTGATTTAATAAGCTTAGCGGGTTAGTCGGAGCCAGTGTATTGAATACGCCATCTTTCTCCCATTGGAAGAAACCACCGTTTCTGGTGCTACCAGAGTATACAGGTCTGGTTGGGTCATAAATAATAGCTGCACCTATAGCACCTTCGTTGGCGAACACACTGTTTGTCCTTGCACCCTTAAAGTTCACGTTCGCTGTCAGGTGGTCATCCAGGAAGCTTGGGTTTAAACTCACACCGAGTGTGGTTCTCTCGAAGTTAGAGGTCTTTAATATACCATCCTGGTTCAGGTAACCAACAGAAACACGGTAAGGTATAGAATTAACAGCTCCGCTTACGCTGAGGTTATTATCTGCAGTGTAAGCATTTCTGTAGATCTGATCCTGCCAGTCGGTATTATAGCCGCCAAGCAGTGCTTTTTGTTCTGCATTGCCATACTTATTTACCAGCGCTCTGTACTCGTCGCCGTTAAGTACATCAACAGTGTTCGGAACAGTTGAGAGTGAATGTTGTGTGCTGAAGTTAACACTCATTTTCTGGCCGGCCGTACCTTTTTTAGTAGTAATGATAATTACACCGTTAGAAGCACGTGAACCATAGATAGCCGTAGCAGAGGCATCCTTCAGGATGTTGAATGAAGCGATATCATTCGGGTTGATCATCGAAAGTGCATTGGCAGATCCGGAGATAGCACCGTTTTCAACAGGCACGCCATCTATAACTATAAGCGGATCGTTGGTGGCATTAAGAGATGAACCACCACGGATACGGATAGTGCTTCCTGATCCAGGTGCACCACTGTTTGATGTGATCTGAACACCAGCTACTTTACCCTGAATAAGTTGCTCCGGGGTAGTAACCTGGCCTTTCACAAAATCATCAGAGCTAACTGTTTCAACAGAACCGGTTACATCGCTCTTTTTTTGCGTACCATAACCAACCACCACTATCTCATCAAGTGTTTTTGTATCTGGCTGCAGGCTTACGTTAAATGTTGTCTGTCCACCGATTGCTACTTCTTGTGTGGTATAACCAATAAACGAAAGTATCAGTGTACCCTGAGACTCCGGAACAGTTAGCGAGAAGTTACCATTAATATCTGTTGATGTACCTTTTGTAGTTCCTTTCAGCACTACAGTTACACCTGGCAGGCCCTCCCCGTTTTCATTAACCACTTTTCCTTTTAGTGTTACCCCCTGCTGTTTACCAGGTGCCGTGTAACTGCTTTCTGCTTTGTAAGCGGCAACAGCGTCTGTGCCCCCTGCATTAGCAGCATTTGCATTACCTGTCATGTACAGGCAACATAAAGCCACAGTTAAGCCAAAGCTCATCCGTCTTTTAGACTTGTCTCGCATAGTTGTTCAATTGAGTAAAAGTTAAATCGATATTAAATAAATAGTGTTTTACTTAGCTGTCAGGCTGGCAAAAACACGGGTATTACATGTATTGTTTTTGATTGTATCAGTTTTTGGTCCTGTGTTATTACGGGAATAAAAACAAAAGTTGAGGAGCATGCTATTTTTAGTTTAATTCAGATATTTTGATTCCGTAAAGTCCTACTTTACCCGGTATTCCTCTCATGCTAAGTGCGTAAATAATTCTATAAAAAACAAGTAATAATATATAGTTTTTTATCATTGCCAGTTTTGCCGAAATTTCGTATTACGGCTCATTTCAGAGGAAAAAGCATGCACCTACTACCCTGCAAAAGCCTCTGAAAGCCAATCGGTCAATATTCCCAAACTATAGTTGGAGAATTGTATTAAAAGTAAAATCCCCTGGCAGCCGGTAAATTACCAGTCGCTGCCAGGGGATTTGTTGTTATAGCAGGTTAAGTGCCACTTAAACTATAGTTCGTTTTAGTTAAGCTTAACCAGTCGCTTCACCACTTTCCGTTTACCGGCTTCTATTTGTACCAGGTAAACGCCGGCAGCTACATTCCGCAGGTCCATTGACTGCCTGAAGGATTGCTGATGCTTTTTAAACTTAACTGTGCGCAACACGTGTCCTGTAATATCTGTCACCTGCACCGAAACATCACCTCTGTAGTCGTCTGTAAACTCCAGTTGGGCAATGTGTTGGGTCGGGTTCGGATAAACCTCTATTCTTTCAGCTAACGGCAACTCGTCTTCGGCATCAAGCACTACCCCTTTCCATGGCAACAGGTTAGGCTCTGGAGACGGCAGTTTTACAGAAGTATACATCCTGAATTCGCCGGGCTGCAACACCATGATCTCGGTAGGATTGGTTATGTTCACGGTTTCACCTGTAAAATGATCGTACCAGGTTCCAGCCAGCGGGAAACCTGCCTGCGGGGTTTGCTGCTTCACATCGTAGTTACCAATTATAAACACCGTCATCGAATTGTCAACCAGCGTCAGGCGCTTGATCATGTTCTCTGAGGCCAGGTTAAAATCGGTCGTTCTGAAAACCGGGTAGTTCTTTTTAAGGTTGATCAGCTCGGCGTAAACTTTGTACAGCTTCATGCGGCTCTCGCTGGCGCGGTAGTTCCAACGGATCGGTTTAGGGTCGGTGCGGCCAATAGAGTCTATCGACACATCGTAACCCAACTCACCAAACTGCCAGATCATTTTAGGACCTGGTACCGGAATAAAGAAAGCGGCTGCCAGTTTTGCGCGGTCAAGGGCTGTTTCCAGGTTACGCGTATTATAGTTGCCCGACGAACGGCCGTTCTTCTTCACATCAAACATTATCCGCTCTTCGTCGTGGCTTTCCATGTACCCGATCAGGTAAGGCGATTTCCAGCCGCGGGTTTTGTAAGAGATATCATCTAAATAAGCATCGTAGCTTTTGGCGAAGTCGCGGTATTCGTGGTTTATGTTGCCCCAGAACATCATGCCATAGTTGGCCAGCTCTTTCTCTTCGGTGTTGTCTGCAAAGTGCTCCAGAATAACGTACGCCGTTTTGTCGTAGCTCCTGATCTCGTCGTAAATGCGTTTCCAGGTGGCTACACGGCCGGCATCATACGCGCTCCAGGCACCCACATTGGTACCACTATTCTTTTGCGTAAATCCTTTCGAGAGGTCAAAACGGAAACCATCAAACTTAAATTCTTCGAGCCAGTAGCGGTTTACGCGCTCCACAAATGCTTTGGTAGCTTCGCTTTCGTGGTTAAAGTCAAAGAATACGCTGAACGGGTGTGTGGCCTGCTGGTTCAGGAAAGGGTTGTTGGCAGCCGGGCGGTCGCCATCGCGATATAGTTGCATGTACGGAAATTCCCAGTCAGCCTGGTTGAGCACCATATCCAGAATTACAGCTATGCCCATTTCATGCGCTTTGTCTATAAAGGCTTTCAACTGGTTGGCCGTACCGTACGCTTTATCCGGCGCGAAATAGAAATTGGGGTTATAGCCCCACGAAATGTTCCCTGAAAACTCCATGATCGGCATCAGCTCAATAGCATTAACACCAAGTGTTTTAAGGTAAGTCAGCGTATCAGCCAGTGTTTCATAGTTCTGTGTTGCCAGGAAATCGCGCAGCAGCAGTTCGTACACTACCAACGTATCGGCAGCAGGTCTTTTAAAATCCTTTACTTTCCAGTTATAGGTTGGCTGGTTGGTCTGCAGAACAGATACAATACCTTTTGCGCCTGTCGGGTAAGGTTTCAAGCGCGGGTAGTTGGCCGCTGTCAGGTATTTGTCGTTATTCGGGTCGAGGATCTTGTGCGTGTAAGGATCAGCAACGGCTATAGTTCCGTCTACCAGGTATTGGTACGCGATCTCCTTGCCTGTCTCCAGCCCGTCAATTTCAACCCAGTAGCGGTTGCCATCCGGCGTGCGCTTCATCAGGTATTCGGGCAGGGCCTCCCAGTTGCTGAACTCTCCTATGGCGTAAACAAACTTCTTATTCGGGGCAAACAGGGTTAATAACGCTTTATCAGGGCCAGTATACACTACACCGTCTTTTGCGTTGGCTGGCAGTTGCGCCACCGGCGGAACCGGGCGGTTAGTGAAGAAAAAAGTATCGGTAGCAGATTCGGTACCAAGCGTTGCTTCAAAAACCACCGTTCTTCTAAGCCCGGTTTCGGTGCCTGTATTTAAACTATAGATCAGCGAGTCTTTATCTGTTTGGGTGTAAACAATGGTATTGTCAACTTTAAGCCTAAGGTTGGCATCTACGGAAGTATAAGCTTTTACCGGAATGGTTGTATTGGCATCTGTAAAAAAGGCTTTCTCTGATGGCGAGACAAATGCGCCAACTATACCGGTTGCCGGGTAAAGCGACACATAAAAGTTCTCGGTCTGGGCCGTACCAGTTGCGTTTTTAAGCAACAGCCCCAGTTTACGGATTGGCGTGCCGGCCGGTACGCCATAGTATGTGCGTGGCGTAAGCGTGATAGACCAGCGGTTATTGCCCAGGTAGGTCATTTTACCGGGTGTGAATGGCGCTGCCCAGTTTGTTTGCCCTGCAGGCTCATATTTAAAGGCATCCGCATCTGCGTCTGTAGAGCCGGCTCCTGACCAAAGGTAAATGTCGTTCGGGGTATTGATGAGGCTGGCAGCACGGGAATCTTTTGCTTTGCTGATGTCGAAGATCAGCGTAACGGGCTTTTCAGAAGTTGGCAGCACCGGCTTAACGGTAACAACCTGCGCGGCTACGGGCAGGCATACAAAAAAGCTAATAACAAGGATAAGAACGGCGTAAAGTTGTCGCATATAATAAAGAATATAAACCGATTAAAGTTAAAGATAATCTGGTAAAGAAATTAAGATATCAGGATTTTCTGATCATAAACTTGTGCTACCCTTTTATGTTTCCAACTCACCCAACTATAAGTATGTGCCCATGTACGGCATGCTCAATAGTTCGGCACATTTCAGAGCTACTTTATAGTTTGCCATCCGCTACGGCTTTAGCTTGTGTTTAAAATCAAACGTAAGTAGTCAATTCAGACTGAAACTGCGTTAGCCTGAAAAGTTTTGATAAGAATTTCAACTAACAGGATAGATTTTATATCTTGAGCAACTGTTACGATAACATCAGCTATCGTATAAAACCTGAATACCGCTTTCAGCGTGTAAAAAGCAAGAAACGAAACTAAACCAACTATAACCTCTACACTTTTACCCCATGGCCGGAGTTGCACCAACCACCCAAAGTACGCCCGCTAACGAACAAGTTATGGCTAAAAACTTCACAGGTCCGCTAATCATCGTGACCATGCTTTTCTTTATGTGGGGCTTTATTACCTGCATGAACGATATCCTGATACCGAAACTACAGCAGGTATTTGTGCTGCAGCACTGGCAGGCCATGCTTATCCAGACGGCTTTCTTCGGGGCTTACTTTTTTATCTCGCTGCTGTACTTCATTTTCTCGGTTATCAAAGGCGACCCTATTATGAAGATCGGGTATAAGAACGGTATAATTGTAGGACTTGTAGTTGCCGCAGTAGGTTGTGTACTGTTCTACCCTGCCGCTGATCTGCAGAGCTATGGCTTTTTCCTGATAGCGCTTTTTGTGCTCGCATCGGGCATAACCATACTACAGATTGCCGCTAACCCTTACGTAACAATACTTGGCCCGGCCAGCGGCGCTGCCAGCCGCCTGAACATGACGCAGGCGCTTAACTCATTCGGAACTACGATTGCTCCGCTGATTGGTGGTTATCTTATTTTTGAAACGGTAAATACAGTAGCTACAGCTGGTGCGGAGTCGGTTAAAATGCCGTACCTGGGCCTTGCTGCAGCACTTATTGCGATAGCCGTAATGATAAAGCTTGCCAAACTACCGCACGTAACAGGCGAAGGCAGAATTGTTTCTGACTCCGGCGCGCTGAAGTACCGCCACCTGGTACTGGGCATTGTGTGTATCTTTATGTATGTGGGTGGCGAAGTAGCGATCGGAAGTACCCTGATCAACTTCTTTAAACTGCCGCACATTGCAGGCCTGACCGAAGCTGAAGGCGGACATTACCTTGCCTTTTTCTGGGGTGGCGCCATGATCGGTCGTTTCTTTGGAGCGGTTGCTTTGGCTGATTTCAAGAACAACAGCACTAAATACATGATTATCGGTGCTATCACAGCCATCGTGTTTACGCTGATGTTCACCATTTATGGTCAGGAGGAAGCTCTGATCGCGCTTGGCATGATCGTGCTGAACTTCCTGGTGTTGCTGATGGGCAGATTCCTGCCAGGTCGTACGCTGGGTTTCTTCGCATCTGCTGTGATTGTGTTGCTGCTGATCACCATTTTCACAACGGGTTCTGTGGCCATGTGGTCAGTTATCGCGATCGGTCTGTTCAACTCCATCATGTTCCCTACCATCTTCACGCTGGCAATTAAAGGTCTTGGCGTACATACCAGCCAGGGTTCTTCGCTGTTGGTTATGGCTATAGTTGGTGGCGCTATTATTCCACCGCTGCAAGGCTATGTAGCCGATGTTACAGGCAACCTGCAGATGTCGTTTATTGTGCCGATGATTTGCTACCTGTATATTGTATACTATGGTTTCAGAGGTTCTAAAGTAGAAAAAACAGATCCAAGCGCTGAAGCGTAGTCCGGAATCATCAATTCAACCTATAAACAGCAAAGGCGCTCTTGTTTAAAGAGCGCCTTTGCTGTTTATCGTTGGGCTTCATTCTAATTCGTTGCTGATAGATCTTATTTGTTCTATAATTCCCTTTTGTCATTTCGAATGCAGAGAGAAATCTATCTCAGCTTATAGTTGAGATCTCTACAATCCGAACCAAGCCTTTTCTTTCATAGCCTTCTTTCATCCTGGGAGCTTTACTAACCTATAGTTGTCATAGTTGGCTTTGGTGCCCTCACGGCCGGGAGGCCCCGTCTTTAGGCATCGCGCGGTGTACATTTCCTTTTCTCGTACCTCGAAATGCCTGCGGCACCAGAAATCTACAAGGCGCTCAACCCAAAGACTGACATCAGTTCGATAGCTATAGTTTGTTATAGTTTGAACCAGTAAGCTTCGAGCTTTACCGTGGTTATCGTTTCGAAGGGACAGGTAAACCTGTCCTATCTTGGTATGTAACTATAGTACTATAGCTTAAACTATAGCAATATCAGAATTGTCCCCTTGAGGGGACTACAGGGATGTTAAAACCACAATTATGAAACTGTAGCTAGCAACTATAGCAAAAGCCGAAATTCCCCTCTTGGGAGGGGCAGGGGTGGGTTAAAACCACGACTATAAACTATACCTGTAACTCTACCAAAGACCGTAAAATCTCCTAGCCTTAGACAAGGAGGGTGGTTGGACCACCGATACTATAGCACAATATCCAAAGCAACTGCCATACTTGTACCTGCCGGGCCAGTCGAGTTACAAACTCAACACCATAGTTAGACACGGGTTGCAAACCCGCGCCAGCGGAGAGTACGCAACTATCTCAAAACTCCATCCTGAAAATCCTTAAATCCCGAAAATCCTGATTCAGACAAAACTCCTTCGCCTCTTTAAAAATGAAACTTGAGCAAAAGCGGCAAAACAGCAACTTTAAAACTTATAATCTAATACACCAAAGACAGAAAGTACATCTCCCATTTGCATGTGCTACGTGTTATTAAAAGCAGCAGCTTGGTTTAAGGAAAATCAGAAAACATATTAAATATCTTTCATGCGTCTTTTGTACATTCGCCGCGTCTATAGTTCAACTATATTTTAGCCAAAAACCTACTATGAAAAATTACCTCTTTGCCTTTTTTATGTTCCTGTTTATAGTTGCTTCGGGCAGCGTGCAGGCACAGAACAGAAATTTCTACTTCACAACTTCCGATTCGGTGCAACTATACGTTCGGGTGGCGGGTCAGGGAAAACCATGCGTGTTTATACATGGCGGACCAGGCTCGTGGCCCAAATACTATTATGCCTTAGGCGGCAATGTAACCGAGCAGGACATGACCATGATTTACGTGGATCAGCGTGGCAGTGGCCGTTCGGGTGGCGATAGCAGCACCAACTACTCGCTAGCCCGTGTTGTCAAAGACCTGGAAGAATTACGGGCATACCTGGGCTATGAAAAATGGATCCTGATGCCGCACTCCTTCGGCGGAACGATAGCTACCGAGTACATTTACAGCCATCCGAACCGTGTACTGGCAACCATTTACGTAAACACCACTCTTAACTTAGACTATGCCAAATCGAATGGTATAACACAGGCTGCGCGCATTTTAAATGCACCCGAATCAGAATTTCTAAAACCAGGGGTAAGTAAAACGCAGGCTTTTGGAGCGGTTTGGGGGAAACTGAACGAGAAAGACCTGGCTTATAAAATGATGTACCGCGACAAAACACAGTTCCAGGAAATGGCCGCCGTGATGGATACAACGCTAAACTGGCACTTTGGCAGCAACGTCTGGAACTACCCGGAATACGAGCAGGACTTCACGCTTAAAACAGCTGCTATAAATGTGCCTGCCCTGGTTTTTACCGGCAAATACGATTACTCCATCGGCCCCGAGCACTATAAGTCTTTCCAGTTCCCGAAGGCAACCTACCGTGTTATGAACACCGGTCACTGCCCGTACCAGGAACAACCTGAAGCATTCAGAAAACACATCCGTAAGTTCCTGGCCAAACTAGATTAGGAAACTATAGATTAACGATAAAAGCCATACAGCTACACGTTGTATGGCTTTTATCGTTAATCTATAGTTCTATTTCTTAAACTACACGCCCCAATACTCCCCTGTAAAACAGCAGTTTACAAACTCCTCAGGTTTAATTTTTATAGACTTATCATGTACAGAAATGCAACTATAACAAGTTAAGGAAAGCATAACTATAACTATACAAGGATTAAATAAAACAGTTGAACCAGACCCGTATATAATCAGTTTATAAGGCTGTGATAATCTGATTTTTATAGTATTTTAAAAACGCTCTTTTTATATAGAGCAGGAGTACCAGTAATGCAGAACAGACAAGTAAAAGCGTACAGCAATCCGGGACAGTTTCTTCTAAATAAGAGCCAAAACCAGGAATCTGCTATTGATAATGATGTTCCGAAAACCAAAAGAATTCCGCCGCTGACTATAAGTTTCGAGCCGGAGGCCAGGTTTTTAGAGGTTGTGTGGCAGCGACCTGTCAGTAGCAGCGAATATCGCCAGTATATCAGGTTTGTTGGAGTATGTATTGCGGTCCTTCGTGTAAAGTTTTTACTAACTGACTTCACTAGGATGGGAGACCCTACCTTGGAAGATCAGCAGAATACGAACAGCTTTCTAGAAGAAGTTAAAAAGAAAGCGTTTCTGACCCGCAGCGCCAGGGTATTGTCCAGAACGGGATCTCAGCAGCGGATGTATGAGGCGGTTGTAAAGAATGGCCCGGTTCTGCCTTATGAGGTGAGGTTCTTTTTTGAAGCGGATCAGGCAAGAGACTGGCTTTTACAGCCCCCGTTTCCGAAGAATATGCTAAACGGCGCCAAATTACTAATACCCCTGCAAGCCAGCTTACGGGATTTAAAGAAATATGCAGCGGGCGAGCTTACAGAGCTCCCTTCACAAGATGCTGAAACCGGCAAAACTGAAACAACTGCTCTACCTAAAGCTGATTCGCAGGTTACGCGCTGCCAGACGGATTTTGTAACTATAATAATAAATAAAAACACCAGATTACTACAGCTACGCTGGCTCCGCAGGGTAAGCAGCCGCGAATACCGGTTTGCGGTTTTAAAAACGGCCCGCGCTGTCGTTAACAATAACATACAAACAGTATTGGTCAATAACCAGCAGCTGGGCATTATTAACCTCGAAGATCAGGCTTGGGCAGTAGCCGTTACGGTATCTGTACTAAAAAAGAACCCGGTAAAGCGCTTAGCTATCATTTCGGCACCGGATGTGATGCAGCAAATCGCCAGCGAAAACATGAACAGTCGGGTGAAGAAACAACTTTACCCGCAAGCTATACAATATTTTCTGACAGAAGATGAAGCCATCGAGTGGCTCAGCCTGGCACAGAATAATCTACAGGCAACTACATGACAGGAACATACACAACAGAACCAATAAGCTTACAGCTTAACACCCTATACCAGGACGAGTACATTATCATTCAGCTGGACAAACAGTTAAAATTCGTTTATGTGGAGTGGCTGCAGCACCCATCGAGCGAGATATTCAGGCAGAATTTTAAAAAAGCTATTGAGGCTTGTATCGATAACAATTGCCAATACTGGTTAAGTGACGCGCGTGCTTTACATTACGTGGAGTTTGCAGATCAGAACTGGATGCTGGAGCTTATTTATCCCCTATTACCCAAATCGAACCTACTCAAATTTGCGCGGGTAAACACCCTGGAAAGTATTGCCCTGATGGATGTAGCCCGCGTCTGTACGATACTGGAGCAGTTCCCGGAATTTAAGTTAAAGACACAGCTGGAAGTTTTCAATTTTAAAGCAGCTGCCCTGGACTGGATGTTTGATGGCAGACTAACTACCGAACTATAGTTGGCGGACATCAAACAAAAAAGAACCACTCAGGCACACGCCTGAGTGGTTCTTTTTATATAAATCTTGTTGGAGTGAGAAGTTGCTTAAGCTGCAACCGCTTTGGGAGCTGGTATAGTTGCAGGCTTATTCTGAAAGAACTTATCTACTAATGGCGTAACTATAGCAAGCACGGTAAAGAACAACAGCAGGTACAGGTACCAGGCATACGTCAGCACCTCCAAGTATGAAATCTTACCTTTTGTAAAACTCAGCATAATAAGTATCTGGGCTCCGTAGGGCAGCAAACCCTGTACAATGCAGGCAAAAATATCCAGTATAGCGGCAGTTTTACGTTTATCGATGTGGTAGCGCTGGCTTATGTCTTTTGCCACTGGCCCCGTTACAACTATAGATACCGTGTTATTGGCAATAGCACTATTTACGCCACTTACCAGCAGCCCAACGCCTAACTGCGACGAACGATACCCGCTGATAAACTTGTTTGCCTTATTCAGCAGGAACTGAATGCCACCTGCCTGTCGTACCATTTCGGCCAGTCCGCCGGTCAGCATCGAGAGCAGGAAGATCTCCGTCATGCTGGTGAAACCCTCGTATATTTTTTTGCTGAACAGAAGCACATCCAGGTCACCGCCAATTATACCAACCGCACCTGAAGCAACTATACCGGCAATCAGCGCTACAAACACGTTTATCCCATACATCGCCAGGAAAAGTACCAGCAGGTAAGGCACAATTTTAATGAACTCTATTTCCTGCGCTACAGGTAAAACTGCCTGGGCAGGATCGGTCTGAAAACCGGCAAACAGCAACATCCCAATTGTAAGCAAAGCGGCAGGTCCGGCAATCAGGAAGTTCACTTTAAACTTATCCTTCATTTCACATTCCTGCGTCTGGGTAGCGGCTATAGTTGTATCAGATATAAAAGAAAGGTTATCGCCGAACATGGAACCGCCCAGTAATGCTCCCAGCATGAGTGGCATCGGGGAATTACTTTGCTCGGCCAGTCCCACTACAATCGGCCCAAGTGCAACTATAGCTCCCACCGAAGTACCCGTAGCCGTAGACAGGAAAGCCGCCAGCAAAAATACTCCTAAGGCCAGGTATTGCACCGGAATGTAAGTTAAGCCTAAGTTAACCGTAGCATCAACGCCGCCAATTGCCTGCGATACGACCGCAAAAGCGCCGGCCAGCAAATAAATAATACACATGGTAACGATCTGGGAATCGCCGCAACCACGGATGAGGGCATCTACTTTTGCATTTATGCTACCTTTTAAAAGCAAAAAAGCTGCAATTATGCCGCATATAACCGCCACCGGCGAGGGCAAGGCATAAAAGTCGTTGAGCACTATACCGGCGCCAAGAAAAATCAGCACGAATACTAAAAAAGGAACCAGTGCAGTTCCGCCTGTCTTTTGAATCTGATCCATATAAAATTAAATCCTGATAGAAATGCGCACTAAAGTCTACAGTAAACACTACCGTGAACTACAGATGCAGTTGAAATAAAAGAAATGAGTTGAAAAGTTTAAGTCGCAGCCGGCAACCTTACAGGTAAAACGACTGGCAGTAAAAGAGGGATTAGCTACAACAGCAACACCCGCACATGGTAGCAACAGGCGTTGCTATACAAGACAAACTGGCGTCAAAAAGTACTGTAGAATGGTGTTGTAAGTGCATGAGTAATAATTTATAGTTCCCAAAACTGGGCAGGAGTTAGCACCATTTCAATTTTACTGACGGTTGCTAGAGGTTCACGGAGCCTGCTCTCTCCCCTCTTCTTTATAAATCTTGATAAAGATGCTGCAAAGGTAAGGCCATCGTCTTAAAAATTGCAACTTTTAAGTAAGAAACATCTTCCGGACTTTGTTACGCAACAGCATTAGTGCCCGATTGTTTTACAGGTTTGCACTAAACAAAGATGAACAGCCTTGCGCCACAGCCGTACGTACCTGCAACAACTATACACTATGGAGCAGATACCGAACTTACATATAGGTACATCCGGCTGGAGCTACCGCTGGATGGAAGTACTTTACCCACCCGAGCTAAAATCGGCGGACAGGCTTGCTTATTATGCTACGCACTTTAACTGTACTGAAATAAACAGCAGCTTTTACCACTTTACCATGGCCAAAACCGTGGAAAAATGGCTGGCCACCACACCTACTTATTTCAAATTCGCCCCCAAGCTAAACCAGGAAATAACCCACAAGCGCAAATTTGTTGATGTGGAAGCACCGCTGGATAAATTTATGGCAAGCTATAATCTGATGGGCGAACGCCTGGGGCCGGTACTGGTACAAATTGCAGGCAGTTTCCGGTTCGACAGGCCAACGGCAGAAGATTTTTACAGGTTGCTGCGCGATAAATACCCTGAGCAGCCATTTGCCCTGGAAGCCCGCCATGTGTCGTGGTTTACTGATGAGTCGGTGGAGTTACTGCGCGATTATGACATTACCACCGTTATTGCCAGCGCCGGGAAGCGCTTCCCGGGCACCGAAGTTACCACGACCGATATTGCCTACCTGCGCCTGCACGGCGATGAAAGAATGTATTCCTCTGCTTACTCCGACGAAAAACTGGAACGCTACGCCTATATGGTAAAAGATTGGCTGGAGGATGAAAAACAGGTCTGGGTATTCTTTAATAATACCATTTTAGGTAACGCCGTGCTCGATGCCCGTAAACTATACGACATGGTCAAAAATCTGTAGTTAACTTCTGAGAAAAGTAACTTCCCGGGTTGCAGTAACATCTAACGTATAACGTAAAAGCCTTTGGAACACCATGCATATATAAACGCGTAAACAGTGAAGTGATAACAACTTATGAAGATCCCGAAAGGTAAAATTGTAGCTATTGGCGGCAACGAAGATAAAGGAACCTTGCCAGTGCGGGTAAAAGCAAATCAGTTCAAGCAACAACACCAGTTCGACCATGGCATTTTGAAACGGATACATGATGAACTGCATGGCCTTGGCACGCGCATAGAAGTGGTAACTACAGCAACATCAACTCCTGAAGTTGCAGGTAAGATTTATACAGATGCGTTTTTAATGCTGGGTTGCGATAACGTCGGCGTTTTACCAATACAATGCCCTCAAGATGCCAACCGGCCCGATTACCTGGAACGCCTAATGCACACAGATGCGGTCATGTTTACGGGAGGAGATCAGCAGCGCATTACCGCTGCGTTTCAGGGTTCGGAAGCACTGAACATTATCAAAACGCGTTACCTGCACGAAGACAAATTCCTGATATCGGGTACCAGCGCCGGCGCCATGGCTTTGTCGGGAATAATGATAAATGGGTATGTCGAAACCACGCCACTACTCAAAGGCATGGTAGAACTCACCTCCGGACTGGATATACTGGATAAGATCATCATTGACACCCACTTTGTAAACCGACGGCGCATACCCCGCCTGGTAGAGGCAATCGCCAGCAACCCTACCCATATCGGCATCGGCCTCGGCGAAGACACCGGAATCCTGATAACAGGAAACGACTTTATAGAAACCATCGGTTCCGGACTTGTAATTGTTATTGACGGTCGAAAACTGGTGGCGAATAACTATGAATCCATAGGAACAGGTGAGGCACTCTGCGTCGAGAATCTGATCATGCATATCCTGCCCAGGGGCAGATCGTACCATATTACTTCCGGTAAATTTGTTTAAGTGAAAATTGCCGTCTTCGGGAACACTTCAGGGTAATCTAGTGTGGGGAGAGTCTTCTGTAGTTGAGTTTTAAATTTATAGTTGCTGGATTAACCTGCCCTAAATTACCTTACCCCAGCCCTCTCCTAAAAACAGGAGAGGGAGTTTTTGTTATAGCTAATGGCTACAGTTTTATAGTTCGTATTGCTGGCGCGGGTTTGCAACCCGTGTCTTATTATGGTGTTGAGTTTGTAACTCAACTGGCCCGGCAGGCATTGTCTGAATCAGGATTTACAGGATTAACGGATTTTCAGGATTGGATTTTTACTGCTATAGTTTTATAGTTATGGTTTTATAGCTGGAGTTTTAACCCACCCCTGCCCCTCCCAAGAGGGGAATTTCTGTTGTTGTTATAGTTGACTTATAGTGTTTTAGTTGCGGTTTGTCATCCACTTGCCCCTTCAAAGGGGGACAAATCTGCAACTTCTCTAATTTGAGCTACAATTCTATAGTTACAGCCTACGAGCAGGACAGGTTTACCTGTCCCTATAAAACTATAGCCACGATCAATCTCGAAGCGAGCAGGTTCAAGCTATAAATAAAAGCAACTATGCGAAACGTATCAGTCTTTGGGTTGAGCGCCTTTGATTTATTGCGGTGCCGCCAGGCAGCCCGAGGCACGAGGGAAGCAAGAAAGCAGCAGCGCGATGCCCGAAGACGGGGCCTCCTGGCCGTGAGGGCACCAAAGCCAACTATAGAACAGTAGGTGAGTAAAGCTCCCAGGATTGATAGTGATTTGGAAGGAAGGCTTGGTTGGAGTGAGTAAGCCTCCCGAACTATAAGCCGAGATAGATTTCTCTCTGCGATCGAAATGACAAAAGAGAGGAACTATAGAACATATAAAGTCCTTCGGCTGGAGCTTGAAACACCCTGAGTAAAGCAACATCTAAAATTTTACCATCTTACCCTCACAGACAAATGAGTTCTTAAAAAAATAGATTATCTTGAACAGAATTATCTATCCTTTTTATGTCTGTAAAAACTGAACCTATGATGTCTCAGGAGTTAGAGAAACGTAATGATTTCCGTGCCATCCTGATCATTGGAGTCCTTTTCTTTATTTTCGGCTCCGTTACCTGGCTCAACTCGGTGCTCATCCCCTATCTCAAGATAGCCTGCGAACTCACCAACTTCGAATCGTATTTCGTGACATTTGCCTTTTATATCTCTTACCTGGTGATGGCCATTCCGTCGGCGTGGGTGTTAAAAGTTACAGGTTTTAAAAAGGGTATGGCTGCCGGTCTGGCTGTAATGGCACTTGGTGCGCTGATTTTTATTCCCGCCGCGCTCAACAGAACGTACTCCCTTTTCCTGATCGGCTTATTTGTGCAGGGGACAGGACTTGCCTTGTTACAGACAGCCTCCAACCCATACATTACCATCCTGGGCCCTGCCGAAAGTGCGGCCAAACGCATCAGTATCATGGGTATCTGCAGCAAAGTAGGCGGTATTCTGGCACCGATTGCGTTAGGTTTTATCGTTTTCTCTGATCCCGAAGCGCTGGATGCCCTGGTAAAACAGCTCGGTAGCATGGACCCGATCCAGAAAGCACTGGAACTGGATGCAGTTGCTCACCGTGTGATAACACCTTATGTCATTGTGGCTTCTGCCCTCGCGGTATTAGCTGTACTGGTGCTGCTTTCGTCGTTGCCTGAAGTGGATACCGACCAGGAAGATGAAGCCGTAGCTACTGCCAACACTTCAAAAACAAGCATTTTACAGTTCCCGCACCTGCTGCTGGGCGTACTGGCCATTTTCCTGTATGTAGGCGTAGAGGTTCTCTCTGTTGATACCATTATCAGTTATGGTGTGGAGCAGGGCTTTTCGCTGGAAGATGCCAAGTTCTTCTTCTCCTTTACGCTAGGAGCTATGCTGGTTGGTTACCTTATCGGCATCGTTACCATCCCTAAAATTTTGAAGCAGGACGTTGCCCTGCAGATTTCAGCGGTGCTGGGTGTGGTTTTCTCTATTGCCGCGATATTAACTGATGGTTACGTTTCGGTGTTATTTATTGCATTGCTAGGACTGGCTAACTCGTTGATGTGGCCTGCCATTTGGCCGCTGGCTATTGCCGGGTTGGGCCGTTTTACCAAAATCGGTTCGTCGCTCCTGATAATGGGTATTGCCGGTGGCGCTATTATTCCGCTGGTGTATGGCCGCCTTACCGATATGGCTAATGCGCAGCAGGCTTACTGGATCATGGTGCCATGTTACTTGTTCATCTGGTTCTTCTCTACCAAAGGCCACAGAATCAGAAAGTAATATCAACTACCCTAACAGAAAATCCCGCCTGAACTATAGTTTGCGCGGGATTTTCTGTTAGATCAAACTATAGTTTAACTTTAAAACTATACCCTATAAAACGATGAACATCAACATTCCCGGTCTCCGCAACTCAGGGCCTGACCACTGGCAAAGCATCTGGGAAGCAAATTACCCTGACCAGTTTTACCGCATCGAACAGGCAAACTGGCAACAACCCGATTGCCAGCAATGGACGACACAACTGGAAAAGGAACTTAAAAACTTTAACCTGGAAGACGTGATTCTGATTGGCCATAGTGTAGGCTGCGCAACTATAGTTAACTGGCACCACCGGTTTAGCAAACGTATAAAAGGCGCTCTGCTGGTAGCTCCCAGCGATGTGGATGATCCAAACTACCCAAAATATATTACAGGTTTTAGTCCGTTGCCGCTCCAAAAATTACCCTTCCCGAGTATAGTTGTAGCCAGCACCAACGACCATGTGGTAGCTTATGAGCGGGCAAAATACTTTGCTGCCTGCTGGGGAAGTGAGTTGGTAACGCTACAAAACGCCGGCCACATAGAAGCTAAATCAGGTTATGGCAACTGGCAGGCCGGGCTTGGACTGGTCAGTAAATTAAGCGGAGAAACTATATTTGCCTAACTATAGAAGCTGCAGTTGCTCGCCTTTGTAATGCTTTATCGGTGTAAAAGAATTGGTAATGGTGTAGATCGGGGTTTCCTGGTAACGGGAAGCTACAACAACCTCGGTACCGGCAGCATTTAACCGGAAAAGGTTCTGCACCAGCATTGGGTTATTGTTGTCTTTAGACAAATGCGACAACAGCAGGTGACTCATGAACGACGGCTTATGTTCCATAAAAAGCGAAAGTGCCTGTTCGTTTGATAAGTGTCCGTGATTACTGCGGATGCGTTGTTTCAGGTGATACGGGTAGCGTCCTTTGTCCAGCAGGCCGTCATCGTAGTTGGCTTCTAAAAAGGCGGCGTGGCACATACCAAAATGCTTGATCACGTGTTCGCAGGGGGCACCTATATCTGTAAAAACGCCGATATTGATATCCTGGTAATTCACTATAAAACTATGCGGATCGGAAGCATCGTGCCATTTCGGAAACGCAGTTATAGTTAACTCACCAATTTTCACAGGCTCATAGGCCATGAAAGGAATGGCGGTAAATCGCTCCTGGCTTAAACGGCCGTGGTACTGAGTATCTGGTGTAATATAAACCGGAATCTCGTACTTGCGGGCTATGACAGATACGCCGCGTATGTGATCGGAGTGCTCGTGGGAAATAAAGATAGCCTTCACTTTGCGCATAGAAAGGCCAAGGCGCTTCATGCGTCGTTCGGTTTCCAGGCACGAAATACCGGCATCTACCAGCACCGCTTCGCGCTCGTTTCCGATGTAATAACAGTTACCGTTACTTCCTGAATTTAATGATGTGATCTGCAATTGCATATGCTGCAAAGAAAGGGTAATTTATAGTTTATACCAACCAGGGGTAAATAGAAAACTACAAAATTGCGACCTTAATTCCATGCGCGGCAACTTTAACCAACCGCACCTATAGTTGTAGCTGATTATCAGGATTAAAACTATAGTTTACAAGCGTTTGAAGTACACTTTAAAAGTAGAGCCTTTGCCTGGCTCGCTGTCGAGCTCTATGCGTCCGCCTGCGTTTTCGAGGATGCGCTTTACAATATAGAGCCCTATTCCGGAACCCTCCACGTGGTCGTGCAGGCGTTTAAACATCCCAAATATTTTACTTTCATCGGCAGGGTTTAAGCCTAAGCCGTTATCAGCCACGCAAAGTACCGTAAAGTCCGGATTGGCCTCTATCGTAATATTTATCAGCGGCTTGCGGTCCGGCGAACTATATTTCAGAGCGTTGCTTAACAGGTTGTAAATTATACTGCGCGCATTCTTGGCCGAAAACTCCACCACGGCGTTCTCATTAACCTGTACATCTATAGTTGCCTCTTTTTCCCTGATCAGCCTTTCAAAATCCAGTTTAACATCTTCTACTATATCTTTCAGACTTAATTTAACTACGTCTTCGGTACTGTCGCGCTGTATTTTGGCAACTTCGGTAAGATCGGCTATGGCCCGCTTAAACCTGTCGACAGAATTCTGGATAAGGTTTAGCACGCGTGGTATCTCGGTTTCGGACTGCATCACTTCTGCTGGCAGGTACTCAACAAGTGCCCGCATTAACCCTTCGATGTTAGAGATCGGGGCTTTCAGGTCGTGCGAGGCAGAGTATACAAAGTTGTCGAGATCGGCATTTATGCCCAGCAGTTCCCGGTTCATTTCTTCTATCCTTCTGCGGTCTTCTACCTGCTCATTTATGTCAATGGCTACGGCAATAATACCTGTAATTTGCCCTGCCGGATTACGCAGCGGGTGGTACACAAAATTCAGGTACACTTCTTCCAGTTTGCCATCCCGGTCAAATGATACAGGGAGCTCGTTCGCTACAAAAGGTACGCCTGTGTTATATACACCATCCAGCAGTTCTATAATGCCTTGGTCTGCCACTTCAGGCAGTGCCTCTAAAACTGTTCTGCCAAGTACCTCTTCTTGTCTGCGCCCCCAGATCTCACAAATATTGGTATTAGCCAGGTCTATAATATGTTCAGGGCCACGAAGTATGGTTATAGCAACAGGTGCCTGCTGAAAAATTTCTTTCAGGTATTCCTGCTGCCGTAAATTTTCTTCACGTGCCTGCACACTTGTAATAAAAGTGGCAAACTGCCCTATCATTAACTGATGAAAGCCAATATAATCTGCGTCGTATTTAAGGCTGGCACTGATACCGGAAATGCACAGCCCGATTATCTCGTCCTGGCCTGGTCTGAAGATAGGAAGCACAACAGCTTTTGCCGGAACTGAAAACCCAGGCACTATGGCCATAGTTTGGTTATCGGTTAAATGGTCTATCAATACAGGTTGCCGGGTATTTAGTAAGGCGTGAAGCGGCGAGTTGTTGGCGTTACTGTTTAATTCTAAAAATTCGGGCGCTGCATCAGCTGTTATATCTCCTGCTTTTCCAACCAGCCGGCATTCCGTCCCCTCTGCATTAAACAGGTATATCAGGTTAAACGGAATATCGCGGAAGTTACGGCTTAGTATTTCGCTAGCAGTCTGGCAGGCTTGTTCCAGGGTTTGTATGTGCGCAGTAGCGTCCGAAATATCTTTCATGGTACGGAGGCGGCGCTGGTTAAGCACAGTTTTGGTTACTTCGGTGCAGGCACAAAAAACACCATTCACCTCCCCCTGGTCGTCAAACGCAGGACTATAAGAAAACGTCCAGTAGGTTTCTTCCGGAAATCCTTTGCGCTCCAGCACCAGGTATAGTTCTTCAGCATAAAACTGGCTGCCGGTCTTTAAGATATCTTCCGCAACTACCCCAACAGTGTCCCATATCTCGGCCCACATAACGTGTGCGCTCGACCCAAGGGCTTTCGGATGTTTGTTACCCAAAGCCGGCAGGTATGCATCGTTATGGAACATATACAGTTCCTTGCCCCACCATAAAAACATCGGGAAGGCAGAGTTCAGCAGGATCCTGACGGTGGTCTTCAGCGTTTCGGGCCAGCCCTCAGGTTTCCCCAGCGGATGATTATCCCAGTCGTATGCCCGCATCAGAGCTCCCATTTCTCCACCACCCTGTAAAAATGCAGGCATAATATTCGTATTCTGAATCGTTTCTGAAGGCATTAAGTCTTTATCTTTGATCACCAGGAAAAGGGTAGAAATGGTAAGGGACTGCTCTAAGAGTTACCATAACGTACAGAAGCGGTTGTAAGTTAAGCTAAAAACACAGGATGTATTATTTTATCCCGGCAGATACTATAGTTTACACCCATTAATGCCGTTTAGCAACTGTACAGCAATATAAACCATTTTGGTAACTCTAAATTACTTTAAAAAAAAAGTAACTCCCGATAACTTTATAACTATAGTTTACACCTTACCCAGTTCCTGTTTATAGTTGGTACCGATACGCGGCAGGCCCAACGTTGCGCTTGTCCAGTCTCTTACTTCGTACAGCAGTTCTGCGTTCTGGGCCAGCGACTGGTTATAAGACGGAATCATCTGCTTTAGCTTTGCCTGCCACTCAGGTGATGCCACCTGCTCCGGGAAACAACGCTTTATAAGCTCCAGCATGATGGATACGGCGGTTGATGCGCCAGGCGAAGCGCCCAGCAATGCAGCCAGCGAACCATCGGAGGCACTTACCATCTCAGTACCAAACTCGAGTACGCCCCCACCTTCAGGTCCTTTTTTAATAACCTGCACCCGTTGTCCGGCTACTTCCAGTTTCCAGTCCTCCTCTTTGGCATCCGGGTAATACTCGCGCAGTGCAGCCAGCCTGTCTTCGGGCTCCTGCCTTACCTGGTTTATAAGGTATTGGGTAAGCGGTATGTTTTTTAAGCCTGCCGATATCATAGGTCGCAAATTATCAGGCCTGATGGATAAAGCCAGGTCCAGGAAAGAGCCTTTTTTAAGGAATTTGGTTGAAAAACCGGCATAAGGCCCGAACAGTAATTCTTTTTTCCCATTAATAAAACGGCTATCCAGGTGAGGCACCGACATGGGCGGCGAACCAACCGAGGCTTTGCCATAAACTTTGGCCTTGTGGCGCTCAATAATATCAGGGTTAACACAACGCAGCCACTGCCCGCTCACCGGGAAACCGCCATAACCATCGCCTTCCGGTATATCAGATTTTAAAAGTAAAGGCAATGATCCACCTCCTGCACCTATAAATAAGAACTTTGTATATACTTTCCGCTTATCGCCTGTTGCCAGGTCTTTTACTTTAATGCGCCAGTACCCATTGCTGGTTTTCTTAATATTCCGTACCTCATGCCCGAAATACTGCTTTACCTCTCCATCTCTGCCTAAGCGCTCCAGCATGCGGCGGGTTAGCGCGCCAAAATTCACATCCGTACCAATCTCCATGCGCGTGGCAGCCACTTTCTCATTCGGGTCGCGGTCTTCCATTACCAGTGGCATCCACTCCTTTAGCTGCTGCGGGTTTTCGGAGTATTGCATGCCTTTAAACAGGTGGCACTCAGTCAGGGCATCGTAGCGCTTTTTCAGGAACTCCACATTTTTATCGCCCCACACAAAGCTGATATGCGGAATACTATTGATGAAGAAATCAGGAAGCTTCACCTGGTTCTTTTCGATTAGGTACGACCAGAACTGCTTGGATATTTCAAACGATTCCGCAATTTTCACAGCTTTGGAAATATCTATAGTTCCGTCAGGGCGCTCAGGCGTATAGTTTAACTCGCAGAAGGCAGAATGCCCGGTTCCGGCATTGTTCCAGGCATCAGAGCTTTCGGCGGCAGCTACATCCAGCCGCTCATACACTTCTATTTTAATACCTGGTTCCAGTTCTTTCAGCAGCGTGCCCAGCGTGGCGCTCATTATGCCGGCACCAATAAGTATCACATCAGGGTTATCTGCAAGGTTTGTCTTATTGCTATTCATAGTTCTCTGGTTTCTTAAACATTCCTGCAGTAGCAGGTCAGCTTTAAAGGATTACGGGAAACGAATGTTTTTAACTATACTTACAGGTAACTGCCAGGTTGCATTAGCTTTGTTCTGATCCAATAGCTGTTGTCCAGAGGAGTTACCACCCTTTAAGGTTAAGGCAGTTGTTAAAAAGTTGCGCTTACAACTATAGGAGGCTATAAAACCCAGCCATAATACAAGTGTAACCTGCCAATTGGCCGGGGGTGCTTATATCAGGAACTATAACCGCGTTTTTATGATTATGTATACCATAAAGCAGCTAATAATGAGTTCTTTATAAACTCCGGGAGGCATTTAGGTTAGTTTACCTTTATTAAAGCTATACTAAAACGTTTGCTTGGGAGTTAAAGAGGGAAATCCGTAAAATAAGTTTAGTCCATATTTAAATTTTTATTGCGCGTTATAGCACTTTCTTTTATGTTTACTCTGGTATAGCATCCAGACATTAATCAAATTACCATGAAATCAACCTTTTTATCTTTCATTTTAGTTGTAATGTTCACAGCTGTACAGGCCCAGAGCCCGGCTCCGCAGAAAGCAAAACCAGCTAAAAATTCATTATCAAGCCAGTTCGATAACCTTAAAGAAAATGCCAACTCGTACAACGAGAAAGGCCAGCAGTACAAGGTAGTGAATGTAAAAACGCTGAATAACTTTTATAACAGCGTAAACGATAGCCTGCATGTAATTGGTAAAAAACTGGCCGATGCCCGCGCAGGCGCCGACAAAGAACTGATTGATGCCCGTGCTAGTGTAGAAGCCCAGGAAAAACAGCTGAAAGCCCTGACCGAAGAAACTGCCCGCAAAGAACTGGAAGTACAGAAAAGCCAGCACCTGATCAATAACATCTCGTTTTTCGGGATTGATATGGGCAAGCAGTTTTACGTGATCCTGAATTCTGTAATTATAGTTGCCCTGTTACTGATACTGGCCATAGTGATGATGCAGTATAAGAGCAGCAAGAGCACCACTACAGAAAAAGTAAAAGCCTTTAACGACATCGACAACGAGTTTAACGAATACAAAAAAGCAGCTCGCGAACGTGAACTGAAGTTAAAACGTGAAATGCAGACGGAGTTTAACCGCGCCGAAGAGCTTAGCCAGCAACTGGCAGCCCTTCAGAAAAAGCAGCACGTTTAGATAATAAACTAACAGAACTATAAAAACCGCTCCGGAACTATACCGGAGCGGTTTTTTGCTTTTAAACTATAGCCTGGCCGGCAGTAACTATCAACGCTTTGTAAAAATTAATTGAAACCTTTTTGCCATAATACATGTATATACATTAAATGTTAGTACATTAGCACAACAATACGTACTTACTATTTATATATTTATTAAAACTAGAAAGATAATTATGGCAACTACAAAATGGGTAATCGACCCGACACACAGTGAAGTTCAGTTTAAGGTAAAACACCTGATGATCACAACAGTAACAGGTTACTTTAAGTCTTTTAACCTTGAAGTTGAGACCGAAGACGAAGATTTTAAAAAAGCATCCCGCATTGAGTTTACCGCAGATGTTGACTCTATCAGCACAAACAACGAGCAGCGCGATACGCACCTTAAGTCGGATGACTTTTTTAATGCGGAACAGCACAAGCAACTGCGCTTTGTAGGTAAAACCTTCGAAGGATCAGGTGATGAATATAAACTGCACGGCGACCTGACTATCAGAGATATTACCAAACCGATAACCCTGAACGTAGAATATGGTGGTATTGTAGTTGACCCGTATGGCCAGACAAAAGCTGGTTTTACAGTAGACGGTAAAGTAAACCGCAAAGAATTTAACCTTACCTGGGATGCAGTAACTGAAGCCGGCCAGGTGGTGGTAAGCAACGAAATAAAGCTCCACTGTGAAGTGCAGCTAGTAAAACAAGCATAATTTCTTTTCCTGTTTTATAAATGGCAAGCCGCTCAGACTCAGGTCCGGGTGGCTTGCTGTTTTTATAGTTTGTCTGACCCTGTATTTTTGGAATTATTGGATTACCAGGGTTCGTAAACATGCAAAACCTCGCCACCTACTTATATTACAGGCAGCTTTCGTTAGGCTGATTAAGTATAAAACTATAGTTTAGTACACCAAACTATAGCACTTATGGCCATACCCCTCTCCGACCACTACTATACGCAACGGGCACTGCACCAACTCCACGACTGGCAACGCCTGATGCAGCGTGAGCCTACCTTCCTAAACAGCCTGGCCCGCAAAGCGCAACACAAAATAAACAGCTATATACCCGACAAGGTACACAATGCTATAACCGCCGCTATAAAACAAATGACCCGTGCCACCCTGTTCGGTGCCGGCCTGATAACAAAAGTGCCCATAGCAGCTCATAATTTACAACTACAGGAAGGGCTGGTAGAGGGCCGCATAAAATTCTACAGAAACGCCGCCGCCGCCGAAGGTGGCGTAACCGGTGCGGGTGGCATTTTGCTAGGTCTCGCTGATTTTCCGTTGCTGTTCGGGCTTAAAATGAAGCTGCTGTTCGAAATTGCGGCCTTGTATGGCTACGATGCTTCTGATTACAAAGAGCGCGTATACCTGTTACACATCTTTCAGCTGGCCTTTAGCAGCCACGAGCACCGCCGCGATGTATACCGCCAGATGGTAGACTGGGAAACGCAGAAACAACACCTCCCCGACGATATAAACGAATTTAACTGGCGCAGCTTTCAGCAGGAGTACCGCGATTACATTGACCTGGCTAAAATGGCGCAACTTATACCCATTATCGGAGCGCCAGTGGGCGCAGTAGTAAACTATAGGCTACTCCGGAAACTAGGCCAGACCGCCATGAACGCTTACCGCATGCGCTGGCAAGAAGCCGGCAAACTATAGTTTGTGACATTGGTAAATAAGGAAGTAACATTTTCCAGCAGTTAGCAATCTTAATTCATCAGTAACTTATGCCTAAAAAAGCAATCATATTAGATTTAGACAATACCATTTACCCTGTTGCATCAATCGGGAATGAGCTGTTTCATCCGTTGTTTAAAATGATCGAGCAAAGTGGCGAGTATACCGGTGATATAGAGGAGATAAAGAAAGCCATTATGCGAACGCCTTTTCAAAAAGTGGCATCAGCCCATAACTTTAGCGATACATTAACGGAGCAGGGAATAGAATTACTGACCGGACTAACCTGTACCATGGAGATGGCGCCGTTTGAAGATTATGATGAGGTAAGAGCGATCCCCTGTAAGAAGTTTTTAGTTACTACAGGCTTTACCAGAATGCAGCAAAGTAAAGTTGAACAGTTGAATATTGCCAGAGATTTTGAGGAGGTTCACATCGTAGATCCCCGGTTATCAAACCAGACCAAGAAAAGCGTATTTAAGGATATCATAGACAGACATAATTTAGAGCCCACCGATGTGCTGGTTGTAGGAGACGACCCCCATTCTGAAATTAAGGCAGCTTTGGAATTAGGAATCGAAGCCGTGTTATATGATAAATTAAATTTTAACCCTGCCACAACTACCCTCTCCAGAATAACTGATTTCAAGCAACTACACGACTTTATTTAGAAGTTGATAAACAAATCCAGCCCTGAAAATCTTATTACAAGATCATTAACCTATAATTAAAGACAGCACCTCTAACAACTATAATATGATGCATTGTCACCTGATTTGCATGCGCAGAAATATTTCAGAATTTTGGTTCTGTAAATTATGAACTAACGAAACTATACTATACCTTTGCACTGTTATCAACCTGTAACTGATAATTATTATGACATTAAGCGATAAACAACTGGAGCTGATTGAGGAGTTTGGTGTATACCAGGAAAACAATGGTTTTCAGCCGGCTGTGGCGCGTGTTATGGGCATATTGTTGGTTTCTGACAAGCCCGAGCTTACGTTCGAGGAGATTTCGGAGACGTTGAACATCAGTAAAAGTGCTACCAGCAACGCCCTGAATATGTTGCTTAACACAGGCCATATCGAGTACACTAAGTTCCACGGCGATAGAAAACGCTACTTCCGAATCAAGTCTTCTAACTGGCGCGACACCTTTAACAAGAAGATGGAAGACTTAGGTGAGCTGAACAACATACTTAAGCGCGTACTGGAAGTCAGAAAACGTGATAACCCGGTTTACGACGAGAAACTACTGTACTTCATCAGCTTTCTGGATTACCTGAAAGGCCAGTTGCCGAACCTGATCGAGCAGTGGGAAAAGCAAAACCTGAATCAAAACGCATAATTTTTTTATCCAGCTGGTTCTTCAATTTCAGAACCAACTATCAATATATAAACAAAAAGAACTATAAACGTGAATATCAAACACTTATTTGCAGGATTAGTACTCTGCTTTGCCACGCCGGCTTTCGCACAAAACCAACCGGGTGTCAAAGAACTGAACCTACAGCAGGCCATTAACTATGCCCTGGAAAATAACGAATCTGTTAAGAAGGCATCTCTGGATGAGATGGGCTCTAAGTACCAGGTAAACGAAGCGCGCAGTGCAGGTTTGCCTCAGGTAGATGTGAAAGGCTCTGCCGTGAGAACACTTGAAAAGTCTATGATCGCACTTCCTGCCGACTTCAACCCGGAAGGTACCGGTCCGCTTATCAAGCCAATGGGTACAGACAACACCGTGCAGGCTGGTTTATCGGTAACGCAGTTGCTGTTCAGTAAATCATATTTTGTTGGTCTGAAAGCAGCTAAAAGTGCCGAAGACCTGTACCGTATCCGCAAGGAAATGGCCAGTGAAGATGTGATCTATAACGTGGGCAGCGCTTATTACCAGGTGTTGCAGACAAAAGAACAGTTCAACAGCATCAACGCCAACCTGAACATGCTTACCCAGTTGGAGAAGATCCTGACGCTTCAGTATAAAAATGACCTGGTGAAGAAAGTGGATGTGAGCCGCATTAAGGTAAACAAGAGTAACCTCGAGAACCAGAAAGAGAACCTGCAGACGGCTTACGCACAGCAGCTGAATGTGCTGAAATTCTTTATGGGCATGCCACTGGAAGAGCAGATCTCGTTGTCGGGTTCTGCAGATGATGTATTACTGGATGAGCAGCCAACTTTAGCCGGCCTGGATGAAGTAGCGACAGAGCGTGCCCAGTTCAAGATTCTGAACAAGCAGAAAGAACTGAAAACGCTGGAGGTTGAAAACATCAGGGCAGGTTATTATCCTTCGCTGGCAGCCTTTGGTAACTATAACTACCAGTCGCAGTACGATGGCCGCATGATCAGCAACCCGGATGCGATGTGGTTCCCGAACTCACAGGTAGGCCTGCAGCTTAACATCCCGATCTTTGATGGCTTGCGCAAGAAGAGCCAGGTACAACAGCGCGAAATAGAGCTGAATAAAATGGACCTGGATATACAGCAATACAACAAGAACACACAGGTAGAAGTGAGCAACGCCGTGAGCCAGTTGGGCAACAGCCAGAACAACATAGATGCCCAGGAGCGCAACGTGAAGCTGGCCCAGGAAGTGTACGACACCACCAACCAACTATACAAGGAAGGCCTGGCACCGCTTAGCGATCTGCTGAATGCTGAAACCGCCCTGCGCGAAGCCCAGACGAACCTGAACAACGAAAGACTTAAATACCAGATTGCCCAGCTGAGCTATCTGAAAGCCAAAGGAAACCTCGAATCACTATCAAACTAAGACATACACCAAATACTAAAATGAAGAAGGTAATTTATATTTTAATTGCACTGGTTGTTTTAGCTGCAGTAGGCTATAAGCTGATGAGCAACAAAGAACAGATGGCTGCCAACGCCGCAGTAGCTGAAATTAAAAGCGATGCAATTCCGGTTGCTGTTACAGAAGTTAAAACAGAGAAATTAGATAAGTCTTTTACCGCACAGGGTAACTTCGCTCCTATCCAGAGCCTGACCCTTTTGTCGGAAACTACCGGCCAGGTACAGCGTGTGCTGAAGCGAAAAGGCGATAAGGTAAAGGCAGGTGAATTACTATTACAGGTAGAGAGCAACACCATGTCTGCTGACCTGGCTACCGCCCAGACAAACGCCGAGAAAGCAAAGCGTGACCTGGAGCGTTTCGAGAACCTGGCTGCCGGAGATGCGATCACGCAGCGTCAACTGGAAGATGCCCGTCTTGCTGCAAAGTCTACGCAGGCACAATTGGTAGCTGCACGTCAGCGCTTAACTAAAACCAGAATTACGGCACCTATCAACGGTGAGATCAATGAAATTTATGTGGAAGTTGGTTCTTACTTAGGTATGTCTACCAAACTATACGACATCGTGAACGTGGACAAACTGAAGCTGAAAGTAAAAGCATCTGAAAGCGAAGTTCTCCTGATCAACAAAGGCGATAAGGTAACTGTGAAAGCTAATGCCGGTGCCGGACAGGAATACGAAGGTGTGGTTACCGCCATTGCCGCTCAAGCCGACCCTACCCTGAAATTTGATGTGGAAGTGGAAGTAAAAAATGCCGCTAACAATAATCTGAGAGCTGGTATGTACGGCACTGCCTACTTTAAAGTAGACGATCAGCGTGATGCCATGCTGTTGCCGCGCCAGGCTATAGTTGGTAGCATCCAGAACCCAAGTGTTTATGTGGTGAAAGACGGCGTTGCCAACATGCGCAAAGTAAAAGTAGGTGTGGTTACGCAGGATAAAGTAGAGATACTGGAAGGTGTGCAGCCAGGCGATCAGGTAGTACAGAGCGGCCAGATCAACCTTCGAGAAGGCATTAAAGTAACGTTGCTGAAGTAAGATCCCGGCTATAGTTATCATCCCCCTACCCCCTTCAAAGGGGGACTTTAAGAAACTACCAAGATACCTGTCATCCTGAAAGGAACCTGGTAAAAGGGAGATGAAGCCTTAGCAATAACACACCCCTACCCCTCTTAAGAGGGGAATTAATCTGAACAGAAAAGTCCCCCTTTGAAGGGGGGTAGGGGGATGACTCGCTTTAGCAGATCAAAAACAAGAATACTTCTTTTAAATAAGAAACTATAAAATGAACATAACCAAAATATCGATCCAGCGATCAACTATAGTGGTGGTGGTATTTACCGTACTCACGCTGCTTGGTGTTGTCAGCTACCAATCGCTTAACTACGAGCTTCTACCGAAGTTCAACCCACCGGTGCTTACCATCATGACGGTGTATCCGGGTGCTTCTCCAAACGAGGTGGAGAACTCTGTTACAAAAGAGATTGAAGACGCACTTGCCTCCCTGGAAAACGTGAAGGAAATGAAAAGCACCTCGATGGAAAGCTTTTCGATGATCGTGATCAACCTGAACCAGGGTACCGATGTGGACCTAAGCTTACAGGAAGCACAGCGTAAGATTAACACCATTCTGGCCAAGTTGCCGGAAGATGCCGATGCCCCTACGCTGAACAAATTTGACCTCGACGACCTGCCAATCATCAAGATGGGTGCTACGGCTAACATGTCGGCTACGGAGTTTTATGACCTGATCGACAAGAAGATCAAACCGGAGCTGTCGCGCATACAGGGTATGGCTGCCATAAAAGTACTGGGTGGCCAGGAACGTGAGATCAAAGTAAATATTGATGCCAACAAATTGGAAGCCTATAACCTGTCTATCCTTCAGGTACAGCAGAAGATCCGTAACTCTAACCTCGACTTCCCGACTGGTAAGATAAAGCAGGAAAGCGGCCAGACACAGATCCGACTGGCAGGTAAGTTTCAGTCGCTGGAGCAGCTAAATAACCTGATACTTCGCCAGGACGACAAAGGTATTGTGCGCCTTGCTGACGTAGCCGAAGTGCAGGATACCCAGAAGGACATTGAAGTAATGAACCGTATCAATGGT
The DNA here is from genome assembly GCF_019336435.1 of Pontibacter populi. Taxonomy (GTDB): domain Bacteria; phylum Bacteroidota; class Bacteroidia; order Cytophagales; family Hymenobacteraceae; genus Pontibacter; species Pontibacter humidus. The sequence continues at coordinate 48,934 of NZ_JAHWXQ010000001.1, forward strand.
AATCCATCGGTAGGTATAACTATACAGAAACAGTCTGATGCCAACGCGGTGGAAGTAAGTCGCCTGACAAAAGAAGCACTTGCCGCGCTGGAGAAAACCTACGCAGCAGAAGGCCTGAAATTCAACGTAGCCAACGACTCTTCTGATTTTACTTTAGAGGCAGCTGACTCGGTGATACACGACCTGATCATAGCCGTTATACTGGTGGCGATTGTGATGTTGCTGTTCCTGCACTCGCTGCGTAATGCGGTTATTGTAATGGTGTCTATCCCGGCATCGTTGGTGGCCACGTTCATTGCCATGTACCTGTTCGGCTATTCGCTTAACCTGATGTCTTTACTGGCACTTTCGCTGGTAGTTGGTATTCTGGTGGATGACGCTATTGTGGTAATTGAGAACATTCACCGCCACATGGAGATGGGCAAAAAGCCGGCGCAGGCCGCTTACGATGGTATCCGTGAGATCATGGCAACAGTTACATCCATTACCCTGGTAATTGTAGTTGTGTTTATCCCGATCGCGCTTTCAACAGGTCTGGTTTCGGATATTCTGCGCCAGTTTGCGGTAGTGGTTGCCGTAGCCACGATGATCTCGTTGTTCGTAGCCTTTACCCTGATCCCATTACTTGCCAGCCGTTTCTCAAGATTAGAGCACATCTCTGACAAGAATATCTTCGGACGCTTTATACTTTCATTTGAGCGCTTCCTGGACCGTGTGATCGATGGCTTTACAGCTACATTGAAGTGGGCATTTAACCACAAGTTCATCACGCTGGGTGTAACCATGCTACTATTAGTTGCTTCGTTTGCGCTGGTACCGATGGGCTTTATAGGATCAGAATTTATTCCTGCCGGCGACCGCGGTGAAGTAAGCTTACAGCTGGAATTGCCTAAGAACGCTACTGTAGAACAGACCAACTTTGCCACACGCCAGGTGGAAGCATACCTGCTTGCCAAGCCTGAAGTAAAGAAAGTGTTTACCACAGTAGGTACTACCACTTCGGCACAGGCTGGTCAGAACACCGCTTATAAGTCAGATGTTTCGGTAACGCTGGTAGATGTAAAAGAACGCGATTTCAGTACAGACCAGTTCAGCCGCCAGGCAAAGGCAGATATTGAAAGCAGTATTCCGGATGTGGAAGTAACGCCGGTTCCGGTTGGTCTGGTTGGTAACTCACAGGCTCCGATCCAGATCATCATCTCAGGCTCTAACCTGGACAGCGTGATGAACTTCTCGCAGAAAGTGCTGGCCATTACAGAAGGTGTGGATGGTACCGCCGACGTGGAAATGTCAGTGGAAGGTGGTAACCCGGAAATTGAAGTGGTTGTGGACCGTGATAAGATGGCAAACGTTGGCCTTTCGCTGGAGAGCGTGGGTGCCAGCATGCAGCTGGCCTTCAGTGGCAACTCTGATGTTACGTTCCGTTCCGGCACCGAAGACTACGACATCAACATCCGCCTGGATGAGTTTGATCGCCGCAGCGTAACCGACATCGGCAACCTGTCTTTTGTGAACAGTAAAGGGCAGATCGTTCGCCTGGCACAGTTCGCTGATATCCGCCAGTCTACTGGTCCGTCGCAGCTGGAGCGTTACAACCGTGTAACTTCGGTAAACGTGAACTCGCAGGTAATTGGTAGACCAACCGGTTCGGTAGGTGCTGACATACAGGCGAAGATGGCAGAAATAAAAATGCCTGCCGGTGTTAGCTTAGAGTATGGTGGTAACCTGAAAAACCAGAGCGAAGGTTTCGGTACGCTGGGTGTTGCCCTGCTTGCCTCTATCATCTTCGTGTACCTGATTATGGTGGCCCTTTACGACTCGTATATTTATCCGCTGGTGGTACTCTTCTCTATTCCGTTGGCGATCATCGGTGCCTTGCTGGCCCTGGCGCTTGCCTCGCAGTCGCTGAGCATCTTCTCTATCCTGGGTATCATTATGATGATTGGTCTGGTAGCGAAGAACGCGATTATGGTGGTGGACTTTACCAACAAGCTGAAAGACGAAGGCGTGGAAGTGAAAGAAGCGTTGATCGAAGCCGTTCGTATCCGTTTCCGTCCGATCCTGATGACGACGCTGGCCATGGTGATTGGTATGTTGCCGATCGCGCTGGCAGGTGGCTCGGTAGCTGCTACCAAAAACGGTCTGGCCTGGGCACTGATCGGTGGTCTGAGCTCCTCTATGTTCCTGACGCTTATAGTTGTTCCAATCATCTACTATGGCTTCGACAGAATTCTTGCAAAATTCGGTTTAGATAAGAAAACTAAAATCGAGTTGGAAGAGAAGACCCTGGAAGAGCTGGAGCACGAAACCAAGATGCTGGAAGACAAGAAAATGGCGCACGAGTTCGCGCATTAATCAGCATGCATTACCTGTTTTCATACTTATAAATTGCTGGGGAGATTGCGGAGGCTTATAGTTTCCGCAATCTCAGACCCAGATTTACTCTTACCTTTTACATGCCATGACAACTGCAACCCCAGATAAAAAGGCAATCCAAAAAGAAGTGGTGAAGATCATCACCTCTGTTACCAATCTTAAACGCAATCAACTCCTGGAGGTCCGCGACCTGACTACACTCGGGCTTGATATAGTGGATGTGGTAGACGTTATTTTGAAAGTAGAGAAAACCTACCACCTGACCATACCCGATGAAGTGCCGGTGTATACGGTTGATGACTTTGTGAATTACGTGTACACGCAAACCATGAAACAGGCTGGATAAGCCAATTGAACTATAAAAAAGGAGCGCCGCAACTATACATTGCGGCGCTTTTTTTGTGCACTGTGTGATAAACAGTAAACTATAGCTGCACTTTAAACTATAGTTTATTACCTCTACTCCTACCGCTCTTCCGGACTCTACCGCTCTTTCGGACTTCCAAGTCCGAAAGCCCTCTGCCGGGGATTTCCGAATCCCCATGTTGCCAGTAACGCGGACTAAGAAGTCCGCAGCAGATTTGGTTCCGGACAAGGATGTCCGAAACAGCCGTTAAACTATAAACTATAGTTTAACGCGGCCAGAGGCAGCTCACACTCTCGGGACACTAGCGAGAGCTTTGATTATCAACTATAGTTGCAAGGCTTCATCGGATGGTGATGGAGAGAGGCACTTCGTTCCGCACAGCTTATTCTCCTGCAGTAACCGGTGTGCCAGGTCTTTGGCTTGTTGCCGTATTTCCCGAAGGGCTGTAGACTCGTACAGTGTTGCTTTCCGGGCTGGGCCTATCGCATAAAAGCCTTCTACCGGAATCTCGCTTTCATTTACCAGTGTCCCCTCTTCTGCAGTTACCAGCCCCAGGTTTAAGCTATCAGGTTTTATAAGGCCATCGGTAAGCAATTGCTGCACCAGGGGCAGCTTTATTTTTGTGTAGTCGCTCTCAGGGCCTGTACAGTTGATCACGCGGCTTACGTTTATAGTTTGAGCTATAGTTTGTTTCCGCCTTTTTATAGTTACGCAGACCATCTCCCCTTCTGTTTCCATATCAACTATAGTTCCGGCAATCAGTTCTAAACGGCCCTGCTTCTGTAACTCCTGAAGCATGGCTGCGGAACTGGCTGGCATGCGGTGGCGGTGGGTTTCCCAGTAAGGGCGCACATGACGCATAAACCGTTTCTTTTCCAATAATGAAAAGGCCTGCCAGATGGCCGGGATATGCACACGCATCGCGTCCAGCACGCTGCGCCAACTATAACCTTGTTCTTCTGCCTTCTTAATCTCATCCCGGATGATCCGGAACAGCTCTGATACGGATAAGGAAGCGCTGAGATCAGGAAGTTTGAGGTGATCGTAGAGGGGCGTGTTTACATCAAAAGCCTGCGGTAATAATCCATGGCGCGATACAACGTAGATATTCCCTTTATGGCCTTCTGCCTGCAGGCTGCCCACCAGGTCTACCATTGTCAGGCTCGAGCCGATTAGTAGTAGTGGAGATTCCGGATCCAGGTTTGCCAGGCCTTTTGCACTCCAGGGCGATGCAACATAATTACTGCTCTGATAAAATGCTTTATTGGGAATTGGCAGATCAGCCGGCGGAAAATTACCCATTGCCAACACTACTTTATCTGAAACTATAGCTTCGTGCTCCTTAAACTTAACTTGAAAAGAATTGCCTTGTTTGTAAACAGCCAGCGCCTCATCATACATCTTTATAAGCTTTACATTTTCTGAAGCAAGCACCTCTGCTTCCTCTAACCTGCTCTTCAGGTAATCGCCGAAAATAAACCGGGGAATGAAGTCGTCTTTGCTGACAGGTATGTTCAAATGCTTTTCGTAGCGGTGCTGCTGTACCGTAAGCCAGTCATAAAAATCGAGGGGCTGCTCCGGGAACAGGCTCATGGCTAAGGCAGGCACATTTAAGGGCTGAAAAGGCAGCTGACTGGAATAAGCTATTCCACGGTTCATTCTGTACCGGTCCTGCTCTACCAGGTAGATGATCTTACTACCCCTGGCGCTCCGCAGCAAATGAATAGCTGTTAACGTGCCACTGAGGCCTCCTCCAATAATTGCAATCGCCATAGGTGCTCTATCTTAGGTGAAATAAACCTTACACAAGTCAGACAAGCGAAACCTATCCTGGAAGCCTGTACAATAAAGAATAGCAGGATGTGCCCATGCACAAACCAAGGTGTGTCAAAACATCTGATTTTACGGGAATATATTTTGCAGAGTTCGTCCTTAAGCCCACGCTTACGACATAAAAGTGCAGGCTGCCTGATAAATATCAGATTTCATAGCCTGCCCCAGGCCCCCATATAATCCTCTTTCCTGAACTTCAGTTTTAGCAACTATAGTTTGAGATCTACCTTCCGGTCAACTATAAATTGTACTTCTTAGCTATACCTCCCGGATATAAACCAATTCATAAACCCATATGAATAATCGATAATCAATGAAATACCTATATAGCGCCCATCCTTGTTTGTATAATTCCGTAAAGGCAATTCAGAACCTAACTCTGACAGACATATCGCATCGGCTAAACATATCGGAAAAGTAACAGCCAAGGTCATCCTGTGGCTGTTAGTATTTATTATTGGAGTTGTTGTCATCCTTGTAATTGCGCTGCAGTTTCCGGGGGTGCAGAACTTTGCTGCAAAAAAGGGCGCGAATTACCTCGAAGGCATGCTCGGCACAAAAGTGGAGATCGGCGGTTTTACAACCGACTGGCGAAATGCCCTTGTATTGAAGGAAGTGTACATCGAAGACCAGCAACAGGATACCCTTTGGTACAGTGAGCGCCTGGGTGTGGACATGAACATTCTCGGTCTGCTGAGTGGCACATACGATATCAGCAAAATTGACCTGGACCACGCACGGCTGAATCTGCACATTAACCCCGATAGTACCTCCAATTTCGATTTCCTGTTAGATGCCTTCGCTACTGATACGACGGCTACTACAACTCCTGCCGACACCTCGGCCCTGGCCATTAACCTGGACGTTATAAACCTGAATGATGTACGGGTAAGCTTTAAAGACGAAGCCGGCGGAAACCTGGTTGAAACACACATAGGCCAGCTAAGCACTACGATGGATGAGCTGAACCTGGAAGAACAGAAATACCTGGTAGATAACGTGGAGCTCAAAAATACCTGGATAAACATCATCCAGACGAAGCTGGCACCTGAGTCGGAGCCGCAACCGATCGCTTTTGATTTCGGGCTGAATAAAGTAGATCTGGAAAAAATACGATTACGCTACGAGAACCGGGTGGCCGAACAGCGCATTGAAGTGGATCTCGGGAAAGCCAACCTGACTTCCGACAACATTGACCTGCCAAACGCCCGCGTAGACCTCAGCAACCTGGACCTGCACAACTCCACTATCGTGTACGCCCAGGAAAAATATAAACCATCTGATTCGCTGGCTGTGAACCCAGCCAAAATTGTGCGCGACCTCGACGAATCAGTTGAAAAAAAGCAGGGCCAGCCGGTAAACTGGGTGGTAACGTTAGGCGAAACCGATATCTCCGGTGTCAACATTAAATTCGACAACTTTAATACACCGGCCCAGCCGCGCGGCATGGATTACGACCACCTCTATTTTACCGATGTGGTGCTGCAGGCCAGCGACCTGAGCTATAGTTTAAACCGCACCCAGGCTGAATTAAAACAACTGCAACTGAAAGAGAAAAGTGGCTTCCGGGTAGAGAACTTCCAGGCAAACATCTTATTCGATTCAGTTGAGACTAAACTGACTAACCTAGACCTGAAAACCGGCAAAAGCCACATACAACGCGACCTGGCCATGCGCTATAGTTCGCTGGATGCACTGGCCGAAAAGCCGGGCAATACCCAACTCGATCTGAACATCGTGGACAGCCGCATTGCAATGCAGGATGTGCTGTACTTTATGCCGGAACTGCGCTCCAACCCATCCTTTAAAAGCATTGCTAATTCTACGGTGCAACTCAGCGGCGACGTGCAGGGGACTATAGATAATATGATCGTACGCAACCTTCGGGCTTCGGGACTGAACGGGACTATAGTTCATGTAAGCGGCAACATCCGCAACGCCACCGACCCCGATAACCTGTTCCTGGATCTGGATGTGAACCAACTGCAAACCACGCGCGCAACGATACTGGCCTTAGCTCCTGCGGGCACCATTCCGCCTAACATCCGCATTCCGGAGCGGGTAAGCATAGAGGGCGTTGTGGAAGGTAGCCTGACCAATTTTGATGCCCGCACCAGGATTAACAGCTCCATTGGTAACCTGGTAGCCGATGTGGATATGGGCAAGAATGATTCTTTTAACGCAACTATAAAAACCGGTGGCTTTGCCCTGGACGAACTCTTTACCGACAGCCTGGGACTCGGAACTATAGCCGGTACCATTACAGCCAAAGGCCAGGGACTTACCCCTGAAACCATGGTTGCCGATGTAAAAGCCGATCTCAGCAAATTTGAATACAACAACTACACGTACAAAGACATTGACCTGGAGGCAGACATCAACAAAAACCTGTATGCTGTAAAAGCGCGCACCAAAGACCAGAACCTCGACCTGGCCCTGAATGGTAATTTTAACCTGCGCAACTCAGAAAAACCAAACTATAACTTTACGCTGGACCTGAACCAGGCAAACCTGCAGGCACTAAACCTTTACGCCGAGCCACTGAGCATAAAGGGCAAGATGAAAGGCAACTTTACAGGAGCCGATGCCAGCACGCTAAGCGGAACCATGGATGCCCGCCAACTGGTAGTGCAGTATGATAAGAAAGAATACCCTGTTGATTCGCTGCTGCTTACTTTAAAACAGCAGACCGGGAATACCGAAGTGCAGGTGCGCTCTGATGTTATGGCAGCCAACATGCAGTTTGGCAATACCTTAGCAACACTGCCGACAGCGCTCATGAAGCACTTTTCCAATTACTTCGACCTGCAACCTGATCCGCCATTCCCGGCTAACCTGAACCTCGAAGATTTTGCTTTCGACATTGACCTAAGGAAGCCGGCTATAGTTACAGCTTTTGTACCTGGCCTGGAACAACTGCAGCCTTCCGGACCGCTGACCGGCTCTTACGATGGCGAAACCCAGACCTTTAAAATGGATGGCAGTTTCAGTAAAATAAAGTACACCGACTATACCCTGAACGGCCTTACGCTACAGGTGCGCGGCGACCGCGAAAAAATGAACTATAGCGCCGACCTGACGCAGCTCCTGTCGCCGTCCTTACGGGCAAAAGATGTTGCTCTGACTGGCGCTGCCCGCGATAACGACCTGTTAATGCGGCTTTCGGTGGCGGAGGACAGCACGGAGGCAAAATTTATAGTTGGTGGCGTGCTTAACAGTTTGGGCCGTGGGTACAGGTTCTCTTTTAACCCGGAACAGCTCGTTATTAACGGCGATACCTGGACCGTACCTGAAGACAATTACCTGCAGTTCGATACCAACTTTATTTACGCCAACAACATTAACCTGCAGCACAACAACATGGCGCTGGGGCTGAACAGCCAGGGTCCGGTCGGTCCGACAGCACCACTGATCGCCACCTTCAAAAATTTCGAGATAGAATACCTGACACGTTCTTTCCAGCAAAGCGACAGTTTGATGAGCGGAACTATAAACGGAGAGGCCACGCTGCGAAATATTATGTCTGATGCGCCGGGCTTTACCTCTGATATAACCGTTACGGACTTTACTTATGAAGGCGTTCCAGTCGGTGACCTGGCCCTGGTAGCCGGCACAGCAGCAAACAATCGCTATACTATAGATGCCCGCCTGACCGACGAAGGAAACCAAATGCTGATAGACGGCTTTATAGAGTCGCAGCCTAATGCAACGCTACTCAACCTGACAGCGAACATATCCAGCATCAACTTAAAATCGTTGCAGGGCTTTACTGCCGGAGCGGTTAAAAACATGGATGGCAGCGCCAGCGGGAACCTGCGCATTACCGGCACATTAGCCGACCCGAACATACTCGGAGATATTAACTTTAACCAGGCCCAGTTTACCATAACCCAGCTCGGATCGCTTTACAAATTACAGAACGAGCGCATGGTGTTTAACGAGAACGGCATCAGCTTACCTGATTTTACTTTAACAGATTCGCTGGGAAATACGCTTGAGGTGAATGGAAATATCTTTACACAGAACTATACCGAGTACCGCTTCGACCTGACAGCCAGCACAGATAAATTCCTGGCACTTAACTCTACCGCCCAGGACAATGACCTTTACTATGGCACTGTATTTATTGATGCAGATGCAACTATAGGAGGCGACTTTTCTGTGCCTGTGGTAGAGTCAACTGTAAAAATTCTTAAGGGCTCCGATTTCACGCTTGTAATTCCGGCCGCCGAGGTGGGCGCTGCAGAGCGGGATGGAATCGTAGAATTTGTGAACCTGAACGACTCGCTCACAGCCATAATTGGCCAGAAACAGGCTGACACCACGCAAATAACCGGCTTTGTAGGCCCTGATGTAAGCACCCGCCTTACCGTTACCGACGATACGCCTGTAACTATAATCCTGGACCCTATCACCGGCGATAACCTTGTCGTGAAAGGCAACGCCGATCCACTATTCATTGGCATGACGCCATCCGGGCAGATCAACATGTCAGGCAGATACGAGATAACCGAAGGCAAGTATAGCATGGATTTTTACGACCTGGTATCGCGGGAGCTGGACATTGAGAAAGGTAGCTACATTGCCTGGACCGGCGACGCTTTACAAGCCAACATGCAGGTTACAGCCATTTATAACGTAGAGACTGCGCCAATGGAATTGGTTGCCTCGCAGATTGGAGGTACACAGGACCCGGTGCTCCGTAACCAGTTCACGTTCCAGGTTTTTGTGAATGTGGAGGGTGAGATGCTGAAACCGGAAATTAGTTTTGACATACAGGCTGCAGAAAACCAGCGGGGCCAGCTGCCGCGCGAAGTGGCAACCAGCCTGGGCAACCTGCGCACCGACGAAGCAGAAATGAACAAACAGGTTTTCTCCCTGCTCGTACTTAACCGCTTTATGGCACCCGATCCGTTTACAAGCTCCGGTGGTGGCTTTGCTTCTACGGCCCGCAACAGTTTAAGCCAGGTAATGACAGATCAGCTTAACAACCTTACCCAGCGCTACGCAGGTGGCCTTGGCCTGGAATTAGGCGTAGATTCCTACGAAGACTATTCCTCCGGCTCCGCACAGGGCCGCACCGACCTGAATGTGGCTTTGCGTCAGCAGTTCCTCAACGACCGTTTAACCGTGCGCGTTGGTACCGACATCGGGCTGGAGGGCGGTCAGCGGGAACAAAGTAACATGAGCGCGTTCGGAGGTGATATTTCCGTAGAATATTCGCTTACAGAAGATGGCAGGCTGCGAATTCAGGCTTTCCAGCGGAACCAGTACGGAGATTTTCTGGAAGGTGATGTGCGTGCTACCGGGGCCGGCCTTATTTACCAGCGGGAATACGATAACTTCTCAGACCTGTTCCGGGACCTGCAGAGTCGCCATATAAGAGAACGGGAACGCCAGCTGGAGGCAGCTAAAAAATTAGAAGAAGACATTACAAAATAACCCTATATGTTCGCAGCTTTACCTGTAAACTTTACTTTCAGAAAATACGGCAAGGTGCTGGCTGCCTTTGTGTTGCTTATAGTTTCGGGGTGTGCCGGCACCAAGCGCGTACCCGCCGACGACGCGCTATTTACCGGTTTTAATGTGCAGGTAGATGGCAAAAACGATAGTAGCAACCGCCAGAAGCTGATGGAAACGGAACTATCGGCAACTGTACGCCCGAAGCCTAACTTTTCTATTCTTGGCATGCGGCCTAAACTGGCTATCTACAACACATTTTATACTGAAAAAGAAAAAGGCCTGAAGCACTGGATACAGACCAAACTGGGCGAGCCGCCGGTGCTGATCTCGGCAGTAGATACCGGTAACGTGAATGAGATCATGAGCAGCCGGTTACACAACCGTGGCTACTTTAATAATGCCGTACAGAGTAAAACCAACATCAAAGTCAAAAAAGCAACTATAGACTGGCGGGCATTTGTAAGCGAACCTTACCGCATCCGTAAAATAGAATACACCTTGGCCGACTCGCTACCCGTGCACCAGGATATCCAGGCTACTGAAGCCGGGTCTTTAGTAATTCCCGGCGAACCGTATGACCTGGAGAAAATGACCGGCGAACGGGTTCGTATAGATGCCAATCTTAAAAACAAAGGCTATTACTACTTCAGCCCCGACATGCTTATTTTTAGTGTGGATACTACGGTAGGCAACCGGCAGGCCGATGTTTTAATGCGATTGAAAAAAGATGTGCCGAGTCCTTCTCTGCGCCCCTATAAAATTGATGACATCTACATTTTTGCCAACTATAACCTGGGCGACAGCCTTTCGGTGAGCGACACAATAGACTATAAAGGCTTCCATTATATCCCGAATGAAAACTATGTACGGGCGCGCCATTTGCTCCGGGGTGTATTTTTAGAGCAGGATAGTTTGTACAGCCGCCAAGACCACCTGCTAACTATAAACAGGCTTGCCGGTTTGCCCGCTTACAAGTATGTGAACATAGACTATAAACCCGACACCACACAGACGGGCAAACTCGACAGCTTTATTTACCTCACTCCTGCTTTCAAAAAAACGCTGCGCATGGAGGGCCGGTATGTCAGCAAGTCCAACAACTTTGCAGGGCCGGGCATTACCATCTCGTTCCGCAACCGGAATGCGTTAAAGGGCTCAGAACTGCTCTCTGTCGATTTCATCGGAAACTTTGAGAGCCAGGTGGGTGGCCGTGGCTCCGGAACACCGCCGGAAGGCCAGCAAGATCTCAATAAAAACCTGAGCTCTTACGAATTGGGCGTACAAACCAGCCTTACCATTCCGCGTATAGTTTCGCCGTTTGAGCTGCGTAACCTGCGTACTGAGTTCGTACCGAAAACGCGCATAGGCCTGGGATTCAATTTCCTGAACCGGGTACAGTATTTCCAGATGAATTCTTTTAACGCTTCGTATTCTTACAACTGGCGGCCCAAAAAAGAATTTACCCACGATGTGACGCCTATCAATTTACAGTATGTGCAGCTGGCTAATACAACTATAGCTTTTGACACACTGCTTGCTCAAAACCAGTTCCTGCGCCGAAGTTTTGAGGACCAGTTCATCATCGGCTCTATTTACCAGTTTACATTTACCAACCAACTGGAAACTAACCGTACGCACCAGTTCTTCGACAACTTTACGCTGGATGGTTCGGGCAACCTGATAAATGGCCTGCAATCGCTGACCGGTGCTGAGGATCCTGAAGAAGATATGCCGCGCACCATTTTCGGCAAACCCTATTCGCAGTATGTGCGCGCCGAGAACGATTTTCGCTACTACTTTAATTTCGGGAATGAGAGCCAGATCGCGACCCGTTTTCTGGCCGGTATTGGTTATGCGCATGGCAACTCTACGGTACTGCCTTATGTAAAACAATTTTCAATTGGCGGCCCAAACAGTATCCGCGCTTTCCGGGCCAGAAGTATAGGCCCCGGCACATACGACGCTCCTGATTCACTGACGTTCTCTTACTTTGACCAGACCGGCGACATGAAACTGGAAGCAAACATTGAGTATCGTTTTCCGCTGGCAGGTTTTTTTAAAGGGGCTGTTTTTGTTGATGCAGGTAACATCTGGCTGCTGAATGAAACATTAAAACCAAATGGAGAGCCTGATAAACCCGGTGGGTTGTTTAAGGGAAACGAATTTATGTCACAACTGGCCGTTGGTACAGGTTTCGGCTTACGTATTGATGTTGATTTTTTTGTGATGCGCTTTGATGTGGGTATACCCGTACGCTCACCTAACATGCCGGACGGAGAACAGAATGTGTTGTCCGATCTCAAGTTCGGTTTTAAGGGCGATAACAGCCTTACCCTAAACATTGCCATCGGCTATCCTTTCTAAACTATAAACTGCACATTTCCGGCTACTTATCTTATATTTGTTTATCCTAATGATTGCCTGAATACATAGGAATTTATAAATGTTATTTATAGTTAGTTAAATAGCTTACACATCACATTGACAGGAGAGCAAAGGTGAAGACAGTAGTTGAAGTGATATAACATTAGTGCAGAGATTCTAAATTTACTTCTAAAACAGTAAACAAAGCTCGAAATATAGACCTTAAATCTTCTTCAAATGAAAATAAAATCACTTTACTTCGTGCTACTCTTTGCTTTCTTGGGCTCGTGCAATAAAGAAGATCAGCCCGAATTGTGTCTAGCTCAAAATACGGTTGAAACTTTGATTGGATATCAAGAAAAAATTGAAGATCAGTTAACCCATGCTTATTACGTCGATAACAATAATCGATTAAACAAAGTCCGCACGACCTCCCTATATATCCCTGATTGGATTAGCGTAGATAATTATAAATATGATAGTGAGGGCAGAATCATCAAAATTGAGACAGAGTCTTCTCATTCCGAAACCAATAAGATGATAACTCATCAAGTTTTTGAATACAATCACCTTGGCCAGTTAGAAGTGGCATACACATACTTAAATGAAAGCTGGGGATTAGAGGAAATCAACAGGTATGAATACATTTATAACTCAGATAAGCAGTTGGAGTCATACAGGAAATTTTTCCGCAATGAGTTGGCCGAGACACAGGATTATACTTATACAAACGGTTTAATGATTGGGGTAAAGGTGAAGGAGATAAACGAAGATCAGGATTTAGATTATGAAGTTGAGCTAAAGTACGATGATAAAAAGTCACCTTACATTGCTTTTGACGCATTACAAGCTATTAAAGTTAATTGGGGTTACCCTCATCAGCACAACATTATCAGCCAAACTGCAAAGTTATCCGACGGCTCCATCTATACCTCCCAAACTTATAAAATTGATTATACTTATTCAGAGCGAGGCTATCCTACTAGAGCAGAACAGGTATACCCACAAGGCAGCAATTTTGTAAAGAGGAAATGGGATTACTCTTACATGTCGTGCAATTAATGTTACAGCGCCAGCACATAAATTTATAGCAAGTACTTTACCCAACACGGCTTATAGCGCATTGGCGCACCATAGCAAGTTCTGATCAGGATTGTTGTTGGCAACTATATTCTAGAGTTATTTTTAAGGCTAATGCTATATTGAACATCCTGAACTTTCAGGTCACTAAAATTTAGGCTTTACAAAAGCATATAGCGAAATTTAAAAAAGCGATGCAGGATTTATTTATAGTTAAGGATCAGGTAAGGATACAGGCATCCGCAGAAAAGATCTGGGAAGTGTTGACAAACCCTGCCTATATGCGCCAGTGGGAAGAGATGCCCGAGAATTTCGGAAATGAGCACATTGAGCAAGGCAGCGTCATTCATTACGAAGGCTTCTCAACGCTAACTGTTTCAACTTTTGAAGTAAACAGGCAACTGAATTTAACTGTCCATCTTCCTAACATCGACCTGGACCCGAGTGCATATAACATTGCCTATCGTTTTATATTAAAGCCTGACCACAACCATACTGTGCTGGATTTTGAAATAGGCGATTTTGCCCCGGTGCCTAAGGCGCAACAATATTACGATATGTCTGTTCAGTTTGCCGAAACATCGCTGCAAAAGATAAAGGCACTTGCAGAGCAGAACTCCTGACATTTACTTATCGATTTTTAAATATCCATTTATCATAAATACCCTGAGCTAATTATGCGCAACTATAAACTTTACGCCCTGGTGAGCTGCCTGCTGGCAGCCGGAACTGCTTTTTCGCAAACTATAAAAGTTGATAAAAAAGTGGCAAACGCCATGCAGAAGGTGGAACCCGCTGTTATAAAAGCACACATTGATTACCTGGCGGATGACAAATTACTGGGCCGTAAGCCGGGCACGCCGGGTTACCAGATGGCCGTGGATTATGTGATCGATCAGTTTAAGAAAACAGGTGTGGCTCCTGCGGGCGAGAACAATACGTACCTGCAGACCGTGCGCCTCCGCCAGGCTAAAACCGGCGCGGATGTAACTATAACCGCCATCAATGGCAAAGGCGAACAACAGGTATTGGCAATGGGTAACGATGCCGTGATCTACCCGAACCCGGTACAGCAAAGTGTAACGATAGAAGCGCCATTGGTTTTTGCTGGCTACGGTATTTCTGCTCCGGATATGGGTTATGACGATTACGCCGGTATAGACGCGAAAGGCAAGATTGTGGTGGTTTTCAGGGGAGCACCTGAGCAATTTCCGAACACAATTGCAAACTATAGCATGGACCTGCAGAACACCCTTAAAAATGCGGCAGCACATGGCGCAGTTGGCGTTATAGTTGCCGCCCCTAACGAACGATCCAGAGTGCCAAACCTGCAGAATGGTGTTTATAGTGTGATGACTCCTGATGGTAAAGTGGGTGCTTCGCGCTCTTATGTATCGGATGATATCAAACTTTTAGCCAACCTGAGCTATAATACCCTGGAGAAGTTCTTTAAAGAAAGTAACCTGGATCTGGGCAAAGCACAGGCAAGTATAAAAGCGGGCAAACCTGCCTCCGCTACGTTGCAGGCAAGCATCAAAGCAAACTATACTTCTGCTTACCAGGATATTGAAAGCTACAATGTAGTTGGTAAAATAACCGGCTCCGATCCTAAACTCAAAAACGAATACGTTGTGCACAGCGCCCACCTGGACCACGTTGGCATTGGCAAACCTGTCAATGGGGATTCTATTTACAACGGTGCCCACGACAATGCGTCCGGTGTTGCCGGTTTACTGGAGATCGCCCGAATCTATAACAACATTAAAGTAAAACCGAAGCGTTCGGTGCTGTTGGTTATGGTTACCGCTGAAGAAATGGGCCTGCTTGGTTCTGCCTATTTTGCTAACCACCCTACTGTACCAACACAAAGCATGGTCGCCAACGTGAATACGGATATGCCGGCTATTATTGCACCTTTACTGTCGGTGGTGGCACTGGGTGCGCAACATTCTTCGCTGGCAAACCAGGTAGCACAGGCCAGTAAATACATGGGCTTAACCGTAGAAGAAGACCCTGAACCGGAACAGAACCGCTTTATTCGCAGCGACCAGTATAGTTTCGTGGTACAGGGTGTGCCGGCATTGCACATTAAGTATGGTAATAAAACGGCAGATGGGAAAAATAACCTGGATGAAACTGTAAAGAAATGGCGTGAGGTATACTACCACAAACCACAGGATGGCCCAGATGGTATTTTCGATTATGAGGCCGGTAAAAAGTACACCCAGCTTAATTTCCTGATCGGTTACTTAATTGCCAATCAACCAGAAAGACCAACCTGGAACAAAGATGATTTTTTCGGCACAAGAGCAGCGCAGTAAACTATAGTTTCCAGTTATTAAAACAGCCGGTTCAAAGATGAGCCGGCTGTTTTGGTTTTGGTTTAAGCCTTTTCCGGTTCTGAAAACGTGAAGGGGTTTGGAGCTTTGCTATAGTTGGTGTCTATTGTTCTATAGCTAGAGTGGTTTAACCACCCCCGGCCCCTCCTTGTCTAAGGCAGGGAGTTATTGCTGCCTTTGCTATAGTTGAGGTTATCATTTTATAGTAAGCGTTTTTAACCCACCCCTACCCCTCCCAAGAGGGGAATTTCTGATATTGCTATAGTCGGTGGCTATAGTTTTATAGTTTCTGTTTTAACACCCCTGTAGGAACGTCTGCAACATATTTCCAAACCAAACCATCCCCTTTATAAAGTTATACTTACATGTAACACCAGCAACTATAAAAGACTGATCAAAACAAGTATAAAATATTCATATACAACTATATTATCAAATCTAAACAAAAACCAAACTTCCTTAAATTATACAAATTAATACACCAAACAAAAATGTAATAACATGCTAGGTTATAAGCTGATTACCCTCTATACTTGTAGCTATTTTACCTGAAAACACAACAGGTAAGAGCCAACTTTTAGCCGGGTTTTTAAATGAATAGCACGCTTACTTCTGAGTTCTATAGTACTATTTTACAGCACAGCCATGACATGATCACCATTATAGATCCTTCCGGTATCTATAAGTATGTGAGCAATTCAGTTGAACTTCATTTCGGATTTAAAACCACTGAGCTTGTTGGTAATAATGCGCTGCATCATATTCATGCTGAAGACCTGCCTTATATCTTTGAGCTGCTGGAAAATATAAAAACCCAAAAGCAGATAAAAGCTCAGCCATTCCGGTACCTGCATCAAAACGGCAACTGGCGCTGGCTAAGCATGGTACTCACCAACATGCTGGATAACCCTATTATTCAGGGATATGTAACCAACTCACGGGATATAACCGAGGAAGTGGAGCTGATGCGCATGCGCGAAAAAAGTGAGGCTTACTATAAAGCCCTGTTCTTCAATCACCCGGACCTTGTTTTTACAATGAACGAAATCGGTCTGATAAATGAAAGCAACGACAGCGTATCGCGTATTTCGGGTTACTTTCCCCAGGAAGCTATAGGTAAACACTTTACCCATTATATTGCCCCATCTCATTTGCAGGAAGCTATGCAGGCATTCCGGAAAGTGATAAGCGGCGGCGCGCATACCTTCTCAACAAGGATTATCAATAAAAATGAGGAGCTTCTGGATCTTTGCGTAACGCTTGTACCCGTATGGCTTGGCAACAGAATAACGGCGGTACATTGCATTGCAAAAGACATTACACAGATAAAGTTATCCGAAAGGTTACTGAAAGAACAGGCTGCGCAGCTAAGCAACATCCTTGGCAGTATAACCGAAGGCTTTTTTGCTCTTAACAGGGAATGGTGCTTCACTTACGCTAACCGCACCTTTGCCAATTATTTTAAAGTCCCTGCCGAGAGCATCATCAACCGCAACATCTGGCAGAACTCACCGGAACTTGTGCGCACACTTTTCTATCATAAATGCCAGCAGGTTATGTCGACCGGCGAAGCCATTGAGTTTGAAGAATATATTGAGACGATACAGGCAACTACCAGCTATAAGATCTACCCTTTCGAGGATGGCATTGCGGTTTGCTTTACGGATATAACTGCTAAAAACACAGCCCAGAACGAGCTGAAAAAACTTTCGCTGGTAGCAAGCAAAACGACCAACGGCGTTATTATTACAGATAAAAAAGGTAAAGTAGAATGGGTAAATGCTTCGTTTACCAAGCTTACCGGCTTTACCCAGGAAGAAATGCTGCACCAGGATCCTATCACCAAATTGCAGGGCCAGGAAACTAATAAAGAGGATATTACCAACCTGAAACGGCTGCTTTGCCTGGCTATTCCATTTTCGGAGGAGCTGCTTACCTACAAAAAGGACGGCGGCAAGATCTGGATCGCTGCCGATATTACCCCGATCCTGAACGAGGAGGATAAAGTTGAAAAGTTCATCGTAATCTATACCGATATATCGGACCGTAAATTTGCCGAAGAGCAGCTGTTGCAGATGAATGAGAACCTGGTGATGCAGAACCGCGACCTGCAGCAGTTTACCTATATCGTATCGCATAACCTACGCGCTCCTGTTGCTAACATGATAGGCCTGACCCGCATTCTGCCTAAACTGGATATTAACACACCGAACTATACCACTGCCCTCCAAAGCCTGGATAAATCTGTTTTGCGCCTCGATAACGTGATCTGTGACCTGAGCAAGATATTATCCATCAAAAACCCTGAAAACGGGGACGTTGCCGAAACAATAGATCTGAAAAGTATAAGCGAAGAAGTGCTGAACAGCATGCAGGACACACTTTTCAGCCTGCAGGCAACTATAGAGCTGCAGATACCAAATGGCTTACTGCTAACCGCGAAAAGAGCTTACCTGCATAGTGTGCTGCATAACCTGGTAACAAATGCTATCAAGTACCGCTCTACGGACAGAACGCTTCATTTAAGGCTGAAAGCAGAGCATACACCCCAGGGAATATCGTTACTGGTGCAGGACAACGGGCTGGGCATGGATATGGAGGTAGTACGTCCTCACATTTTTAAACTTTATAAACGTTTTCATGTACATACTGAAGGAACGGGTCTTGGTTTATATCTCGTAAAATCTCAGGTGGAAGCCATAGGCGGCACCATTGATGTAGATAGCACGAAAGGGCACGGCACTACATTCCGGGTATTCTTCAGGGCGCAGCAGCATGATCGAAAGGGCGTATATAATTGATGATGACGAGATAAGTATCTTCCTGACATCAACACTACTGGAAACAGCGGCTTTTGCCCGCAAGGTAGAATGTTACCTGTTTGCTCAGCCGGCCCTCGAAAAATTGCAGCACATTCCGGAAACCAAGCTCCCTGAAGTTATTTTCCTCGACCTTAACATGCCCGGGCTTACCGGCTGGGATTTCCTGGATATACTGACCAAACAGGAAGACCGGTACCTTGGCAAAAGCAACATTTACATCCTTACATCTTCTGTAAATGTGCATGAAAAAGAGCTGGCCCTGAGTTACAGACTTGTCAGCGGTTTCCTGAGAAAACCACTCGACGAATGCGAAATAGACCGGATAAAAGAGGGAGTTTAACCCGCCATTAACTGCCGGTAATTGGTTAAAGAGTGATGATCTCTGACAAAGCAACTTTCCGGAATGGCCTCTACGTGCTGCACCAGCAAGCGCATAAAACCCTGTAAGGGAACTAAGGCTATAGTTGCACGCAATACACGCTCCAGCTTCTTAAACTTACCATACAGCTTTTGGGGATCAGCTTTGTAAAAGAAAAAGTAATGCTCTGCATCTATAGTTTCGTAGCCACAGAATTCGAGTGCACAAGCTGGTATGGTTTCCAGTTTATCAAGTTCTTCTATGTAGTAGGTTATTTTCTTTGTCGACGGAACAGGCACTTCTTCGGCCAGCAGGGGCAGTACCTGGTTTCTGCAAAAATCCTTTGGAGTGTAAAGTGCAGGCAAGGCTGCCGTTAACTCAGCGTAATACGATTTGAGTAGATCTTTCAAGATGTCTTAAGTAGAGGGTTTGGCTAAATAATATCACTTCCGGATATCTTACCCAAAACTATGCCTTATCCTGTAAAGTTCACTATGCCAAGTTTTAGTTAGGTTTTACTAGCTAAACTTCCTATGCTATTCTGACTATAGTTCTATAATTCATAGTAACTATAACCCAATAGCCAGCCAGTACATTTTATAGTTTGTCTGAATGAGATAGTGCAATCAGCCTATAGTTGGGGCAGCAAAATTTGATAAGATCAGTGGGTTCAGGAAGAGAAGGAATATTGCAGCGATATGAATTTACTACAATTAGAAAAATTAAAGCCATTAAAAAAATGGCTTTAAAATAGGTAAACCTTATTGAAATGTCTTTTAATCTGATCTTTATAGAAACAGAACTATGCATGCTCCTAGTGTAGAGCGCAACTATAGTTCTTACTTCAGTTCTTTAAGCAGTTTCCTTGATTTTACACGAACCGACAGCCAGCCATAGTTATTGCGCAGGCGCTCAAAGTTGTTACCTTCCACAATACCTTTCAGGCCGGTTTCTGAGAGCGCAGTTGCCAGTTCCTCGTCTTTAACCAGGAAATTATCCTGCACCAATCCATATCGGATAAATGAACAGTTAAGTCCCTCTCCGTTTTCTTTTAACACCATTGTCTGGCTGTTTTCCAGACCCTTTTTTAATCTCTCTAGCTCTTCCATTGCGATTATCATAACTATCTACTATACAAGCGGGCTTCTGACTAAGTTCAATCTTTTTATAAAATTAATGCTAACTTTTGTATCCCTGGAATTGTTAATGCTGTAATTGGTAAACACACTTCTATAATGGTTAAATGATATGAAATACAGGGGTAATAAAGAAGGTCTGTGTGCGCCGGTTTAACTATGGCTGCTGATTTACGTTACTGAATTATGCACCAAACAGGCAAAATGACCACTATTAACTATGCAACCGATGCCGATCTGAGGCAACTTGTTTTTCAGCAGGAGCGCGTGATCGTAAAATTTATAGACCAGAACTGTCAGATATGCAAAGCCCTTGCACCGTCGTTTGAAGCGCTTGCCAAACATGATAAATACACGGATGTGCTTTTCCTGAAAATGGATGCGAAGGAGAACCCGGTTTCGCGGAAAGAAGTGCAGTTTAGTAGTACTCCATTTATAGCTACCTACAGAAAAGGCATGCTTAAAGACTGCGGCCTGGTAAACAGCGAAGAAGAGATCACAAGCATGCTGGACAAGTTACTGGTGTAGCCTCCCGCCTATAGTTGCACACAGCTTAATCTTCTATCAGGATGCCCATTTTGCCCTGCTGGTAATCGCGCATCGCCTGCATAACTTCTATCTGGGTGTTCATCACAAAAGGTCCGTACATCGACACTTCCTCATCTATCGGTTCGCCGGCGAGCAGTAATATGCGGGTATCCTCTTTAGCAGTTATCGTACAGCCTTCACCATCTGGGTTCAGTTCTGCCGCATAGTGCCCTTCCACCAAACCGTACCCCTGCAAGGTTACTTTTCCATCCAGCAGGTACAACACGGCATTGTAATTTTCAGGAATAGGGATGGCGCATGTTGCGCCTGCTTTTATAGTGATGCGCAGAATCTGCAATGGTGTTAGCGTCCGGATCGGGCCCTTTACATCCTCAAATCTCCCGGTAACAACCTGCACTTCGTAGCCGTCCCCGGATACAGCAGGCGTTTCGGCAGCGTGCAGTAGCTGGTAGCTGGGCTGGCTCATTTTATATTTACGCGGCAGGTTTACCCAGATCTGGATTATTTCCTGCACTCCTCCCCTTTCCTGAATGTCGTGTGGCGGGCGTTCGCTGTGCGTTATTCCCATACCGGCATCCATCCATTGGGTACCGCCTTCATAAACTATACTGTTATTGCGCCTGGAATCGCGGTGGTGCACGCCCCCTTTGTAAATAAACGTAACCGGCGAAAAGCCCCGATGCGGATGAGGACCAATACCAGCCTTGCGCGGATCAATATCAGGCGAGATGGTAGTAACATGATGATGCAGCATCAGGAACGGATCGATCTGGTCTACCTGCTCAGTTGGGAAAGGCTGGCGCACCGGTGCTCCGTTCATATCTACTTCTTCGGCATACAGCAGGCGTGCTACAGTTCTGTTTTTCATGGCAACTATAGTTTATTCTTATACATGGTACGAGATCGGCAGCAAAGTTATCCGGACCAAATATACAACTATAGTTTACTGCGCCTTTAAACAAAAAGGTCAGCCTTTCAGCCGACCTTTTGTACATTGTATCAGGAGTTCCACCTGTTGTTGGGATCGTAATCATCGTAGCCGCCACGGTCTATGTTGCGGTCGTTTCTATAGTTGTCTCTGTCTTTATGCCTGATATCACTGAAACTAGTGTATAAGCTGCGCTGGTTATCCGGGCTATAGCGGCCAACATTTGTATTTCTTTCAAAATCAGCTATCCTCATTCTGGAGCCAAAGCCTTCGTCGCCATAGTTTTCCCTGTAGCTTTCTCTGGTATAGTCCGAATTATCCCTGTCATAGCGTTGCGATCTTGTATTTCGGCCACCGCCATAACCCGACATCGATACATAATCGTCCACGTTGCCCTCTCCGCCACTCATAGAGCCATAGTTAGAGGAGCCGCCAAAGTCGCCATGCGCACTATAGTTTGACCCACCGAAAGCGGAGCCACTATAGCCGCTTGTTCTGCCGGACCCATAGCCCTGGTCGTGCAGTCTTTCGCGGTCGCGGCGCATGCGTGCTGCTATATCTTCACCAGTATCCGTAAAGCGGCCTTCATTTCCGAAACCCGCTATGCCATAGCCTTGCCTGATCGTGCTTAAGTCGTCGTTATCGTCTCCCTGTGTGTTGCGGTAGTAATTGTCTTTCATTTCATGATTGCGGCGTCGGTATTCTTCGTCGCGGTCACGGTCTCTGCGGAAACGGTTTTCATAATCACGGCCAAAATCGCCGTCGCGTGAAGAACGGTCCCAGTCTCTGCGGTTCTCGGAGCCAAGGCCACTGTGGTAATATTTATCTCTATCGTATCTTTCCATAGCTTTATAGTTTATAGTTTTACACGTTACTTCGGAGCCAACCTACAGTTGTAATCCAGTTGGCACTCTGAAAGAGCAGCGCCTGTATTGGTTGTGCAGACGCTGAATTTTACGTTTATAGTTTAGCTGTTGTATATATAATCGTTATTGTACCTGTCTCTGGAATCGTTGTTACCTCTGTTGCCGTAAACGCTTCGCTCACGATCCAGGTCGCGCTCATCATACCTTGTAGACCCATAGCCCTGCGGCATTCCCTCAAAAGACCGGTCATATCCCTGGTTACGGTCATAGGTATTCATACCATAGTTTCGCGATTCGTATTCGTTATATCTATCGTAGCCACGGCCACCTGTGTTGTAATGGCCTCTGCTGTTATAGTCTGGTTCGCGGCTGCCGGCAAAGCTGCCATAGTTGCGACTGTTGTAATCTATATAATCTTCGCTGCCGCCATACCTGCTCTGGTTGCTGTAACGGTCGTAGTCCTGGCTGCCATAGTTGGAGTGGCCATATCCTGAGCCTCCGCCATAGGTGCTGCCACCTTCGCCGTAGCGTGTACCGCCACTCATATCGCCATAAGCATGTGCGCCATAGGTACCGGACTGGCTATAGCTGTTTCTTTCGCGATCCCTGTCGGCGTCATGGTAATAGTCGTTGCCACGCATGCTTCGCGCCGCACCCATTTCACGTCCGCCATCTCTGCCCACCGACCTGTTCTGGTTATCGTAATCGCTGGTATAGCCGCCATCGGAACTTGTACCATAAAATCCGCCATAAGACCTGTCGCGGTCATACTCATTTCGTGTTCTCATAGTTTATTGGTTTAAGCGTAAAACATTCCTTTATAAACGAAGCCTCCGGGTTGCGGTTCTGCTTTATGCTTTTAATTACCAGCCTTTTACTATAGCCCGAAGGCCATTTATCCGACTAAACTATAGGAACTCAAGCCAAATAATAGCAGTATACTTCCGGAGTTACTCAACCCAAAAAGATGGAGCAGAAGATATTTATCGGCACCTCAGGATGGCATTACAAACACTGGATGGGCACGTTTTATCCGCCGGAGGTAAAGAGCAAAGATTTTACAGCGTATTATACACAAGTCTTCAGAACAGTAGAGATCAACAACTCATTTTACAAGCTGCCCACTGCCGAAACTTTTGCGGCCTGGCGCGCTGCCGTACCCGACGATTTTATTTTTGCCGTAAAAGCCAGCCGCTATATTACCCACATGAAAAAGCTGAAAGAACCCCAGGAAGGGTTGAGCAGGTTTTTCGAAAACGTAAATAAGCTGGAAGAGAAACTGGGCCCCATCCTTTTTCAGCTACCACCTAAGTGGCACGTAAATGCAGACCGGCTCCATGATTTTTTGAAACTACTCCCACCCTACTACAGGTACACATTCGAGTTCAGGCACCCAAGCTGGTATACACCCGAAATCTATAGTTTGCTGCAACAATACAATGCTGCCTTCTGCATTTACGAACTGGAATATCATCTGTCACCATTAGAGGTAACTGCTGATTTTGTGTATGTGCGGCTGCATGGCCCCGGAGCAAAGTACCAGGGCAGTTACCCGGAAGAAACACTGCAGGATTGGGCTGCCAGATGTAGTGCCTGGCAGCAACAGGGACTGGATGTCTATGTGTATTTCGATAATGACCAGCTCGGTTATGCGGCTTTCAATGCCCAGCGTCTACAGGCTATAGTTCAGGAACAAAATCTGCCTTAAAACCTGTTATAATCTGATTGCTTAACCTGATGCAAAAGTGCCTAAACAATAGGCGTACGACAGGGTTAATTAATCGAGAAAAGGTTATGTAAGTTGGTTTGATGACCTTACTTTTACACCGCCAGCAGATGCTGATACGAGAATATAATTTTTACACATGTTAACGACAGATATATGTATAGTTGGCGCAGGCCCGGTGGGCTTGTTTGCCGTTTTTGAAGCAGGATTGCTTAAAATGCGCTGCCACGTTATCGATGCGCTGCCTATAGTTGGCGGACAGTTATCAGAAATATACCCTAAAAAACCGATCTACGATATACCTGGTTTCCCGGAAGTTTTAGCCGGCGACCTGGTAAAGAATTTAGAGAAACAGATCGAGCCTTTCCACCCTACTTTTACACTTGGCGAACGCGTAGAGCACCTGCACAAACAGGACGACGGCAGCTTTATAGTGGAGACATCAGAAGGCACGAAAGTAGCTTGTAAAGTGGTAGTGATAGCAGGCGGCCTGGGTTCTTTTGAACCACGGAAACCAGCCATCGAAAACCTGGAAACCTTTGAAGGCAAAGGCGTGAACTATATGGTGCGCGACCCGGAAACTTTCAGAAGCAAAAAGGTAGTAATTGCCGGTGGTGGCGACTCTGCCCTGGACTGGGCTATTTTCCTGGCGGGCGTTGCCGAAGACCTGACGCTGGTGCACCGAGGCACTTCTTTCAGGGGAGCGCCTGAATCGGCACAGAAAGTATTGAGCATGGCTGAAGAAGGTCAGATTAAGCTACTGCTGAAATCGAACGTAACCGATGTGCACGGCAACGGTAAACTGAACGCCGTAACAGTACTTGTAGATAATGCCACACCATATAACATCGAAGTAGATTACTTTATCCCGCTTTTCGGACTGGTACCTAAGCTCGGCCCTATTGATGCCTGGGGACTGGAGCTGGACAAGAGCGCGATCGTAGTAAATACAGTGGATTATTCTACCAACATTCCGGGGGTGTATGCCATCGGTGATATTAACACTTACCCGGGTAAATTGAAGCTGATCCTTTGCGGTTTCCATGAGGCGGCTTTAATGGCCCAGAGTGCTTACAACATTGTATACCCGGATAAGAAATTCGTACTGAAATACACTACCGTAAACGGCATACAGGAACTATAACACATGGAAGAACTGATTAAGATTATAGTTGAAACCCAGGATGGCGAACGCGTAGAACTGGAAGCGCCTACAGACATGGGTCTTTCGGTAATGGAGGTGATGAAAGCCAATGAACTGAACGTACCTGCTATTTGCGGCGGAATGGCCATTTGCGCCACCTGCCACGTAGAGGTGCTGGAAAGCGGCGAACTACCCGAGATGAACGATGATGAGGCTTACATGCTGGAAACACTGCCACATGCTACAGCCACCAGCCGTTTATCGTGCCAGCTGCGTATATCTCCTGAAATGGATGGGTTGGTAGTACGATTAAAGCCTGAAGCGTAAGCAGCTTAATATATAACTATAGAAAGGTGTTCTGGTAAACGGAACACCTTTTTTATTGCTGTTCCGGATATCAGGAATGCGATTGAACTATAGCCAGCCCTTTACGGCCAGCCCAAAGCCAAAGCAAGATAAGAATTACCTCTCCTATGGCATCCAGCAGATACACATCCCAGATCACATCATTCAGGGCATAATACATATCTATTCCTGTAAGGCCGGCGGCGCCTGCAATGCCAAGCCATTTTAGTTCGGGAGTTACCTGCTTCCGAATACCTGCCACAAGCAATACCCCACCAACTATAGTTATCAAAACACTAACAGTATAAAGCAGCCAGATATCCGCTTTAGGACCTGTAACTATAAGGAAGCTCTTTAAATGCAAATAGGGCCATACTCCGGTTACAAACCAGTATAGCCCCTGCAATTTGGCAACTGTATATGCCTTCATACTTAAGGTTTATCTTATTATCTGCTCGAATACCGGCAACGTATAGTTCTCTCCTTCCGCCATCAGGTGTACGTTAAGACCGAAGATCGAAAATGGCTGCCCTGTTTCTATTTCATATATACTGTTTCGGGTTACTTTCATGCCATCTACTACTGTAATTAACCCCGTGCCGATTACCTCTATATTCCGGCCTTCTGTCACCATTATAGCCGTGTCTTCTTCCAACCCGATACCGATACACCCGGGGTTTGTGGCAATGCACTGCGCCATCCGGACGATGCGGCCACGTTGTATAAAGTGGGTATCGATGGCTACATTCTTTAAAAATTCGAGTCCGGTGGTAATACGTACATCCCCTTTAAGCATGCCATGGGCTGTTTCACCTTCATAGATCATAGGTGTAGACAGGGCGGCTGCTCCGGCACTGGTACCGGCAATAATAAAGTTGTGGTGCGTATAGCGGTCTTTTATAGTTTCCAGGAAAGAGGTGCCTCCAAGTATAGCTGTAAGTTTAAGCTGATCTCCGCCGGTTATCATCAGGCCGTCTGCTTTGTTTATGATGTCGCAGTTCTCCTGAAGCATGGCATCTGCTCTTTCTTTAATATCAATAACTTTTACATTTTTTACCCCTAATTCAGTAAACACTTTCACATAATCCTGCGCACTCTTATCGGGCTCACCCGATGCTGTCGGCAACACAGCCACCATCGGGTTTTCACCCTTCAGCTCCTCTACAAAACGCTTCAGTATCTCAGTTTTTATAAAGTCCATGCTTAGGCGCTGCACTTCTGTTTCTTCGTCTCCGTTTTTGTTTTCTTTACCGCCAATAGCCAGCAGTTTCCCCTTGGGTGCAGGTAATTCATTCTGGCGTTGATTTTTATCTACTGGTTCCGGGCTGTCTTTCTTCTTTGCCATAGTCTTACACTGTTTTAAGGTTTTAGGGTTTTTTAAAGCTTTTTACTCTTGCCACTACTGAATCAGATACGGCGGGCTCACCTGAAAAGGTAACCCAGCCTTCGCGCTTAGAATCCCTGGGCGCAAAAGCAATCTGCAGTTCCGATTTATCCATTTCTTTGCCATTACTATACAGTATAAATTCAGCAATAACTTCTTCGGCTGTCGTGCCACCTTTGTTTGTAATGGTCACCTGGTAGCGGTTTGGCGCCTCTTCCGACGGGTCGTGACTTGCCTTTGCAAATACTTTCGGATCTGTTGGATCGTAGGTTTTAACCATGTAGCCTAAGTATCCGAAGATGCCAAGCAGCAACAGCAGGCTAACGGCAAACACAAGCCACTCAAGCCAGTTTTTTTCGTCATCCTTATTCTCTTTATTTTTGTCTCTATTCCTGTTATTATTCATGTTCGCTATTCTATTTTATAAGCAAACGGCCAGCTGATGCGCCCAAAGACGACAATACGCCTAAAACTATAGTTTGAGAAAACGCCGTCCAGAAGCTTACGTTATCGAACCTGCCGAAGAACCAGAGTGTGAAGGCCGAAGCCAGCAGTGCCACCAGGTAACTTACGCATGTATCGAAGGTAAGCCAGAACAGCAGGTCTTCAGAAACCTTAGCGGCCGTTCCTTTAAAATCACTGAAATAAACTACTACTACACTTAGCAGCAGCGAGGCCAGTGCCATCAGTAAAATGTGTACTGGCTCAGCCTCCACAGCCAGCATCACTACCTCTTCGGTAGGCGCTACATTTCCGCCAATCAGCAGGGCACCGCAAAAAGCCAGCACGATCATCCCCAGGCGGCCAGGACTCTTTTCTTCTTCCAGCTTTTCGTTGTCCTCTTCTTCAATATCAGCGCCTAGCTGCGCCGTACCAATCGATACGCCTATGGATACCGCCATGGCTTCTATGATCACTTTGCCCATCATTTCGCTGCTCATTCCCATATCAGTTAGCTGAATACGGTTTAATACGAGTAGCACACAAAACGAAAGCACAAGCCCAATACCCATTTCTTCTACCGAGTCGATCATGACGCTGCGCCACGTTACCCCGGGCCGCATACCTGCATAACGGTTATAGCCCAGTAGCAACAGGTAAGTTGCTATTACCAGCGTCAGCAACTGTATTGGCGTGGCACTAAAGCCGGCCCACCATACCTCCATGGTATACAGCAATGGAAAGCTAAATAGCAAGCCTCCTGTTATGCCCCGCGCATACTCTTTCAGCGACTTACTTACGGGTCTGTTTCCTATCAAACTCTTTTACCTTTTTTGTACTGTACTTATTTTATGGCAGTATACGCTTTCGATTTATATAAGTATATTAATGGGAACATACTTGCCAGCACAATTCTTTACTCCTCTCTAAATCAATTACAAAAGTTAAAACATCCTGCGCAGGCAGGTATTTTGTTGGCACGTAAAAAAGAAGTTTTTGTGCCACCTACCACTTGCACAAGGCTATTTTTCTCTTCGTGCGCAGTAATTAACTAAGCTGTATGCCTAAATTATAATTGTGCTGATTTCGTTTCCGTAGCGCTCGGGTTTGTACGCTTGCAAGATAGGAGGATATGGAAAACACACTGAAATTAAGCATTTGTACAGGTAAAATACCGTTTTATACCTTCCACAAATTGTACTTTAGCCGCCACTATCTGATCGGGAACTATAGCATTATTCCTGACGGATGGAAACAGTTTGATTCTGGTATGAATATTGCAACATCGCAATGTTTAAATATCTTCTAACCTTAACCTAAAACAAACATGAAGAAATTGTTTACAATTGCCATCCTAGGCCTGTTAAGCACAGGCGCATTTGCACAAACCAGTCAGGGCACTAAAGTGGTATCTGGCGATCTATCATTGAGTATCTCAACTTATGATCAAAAGGTATATAACCCTGTTATTGATAGAACCTCATTTTATAGAACTAATGGTACAGCTTTCCGTTTTGCACCTGGCATAGGCTACTTTATTAAAGACAATTTAAGGGTTGGTGCCTATATTGGATATGGTCTCAATAACTATAAATATATTACCCGTGATCAATCAACAAGTAGTAGCAAGGCAAAAGAAAGGGAACATATATATCAGATTGGTGCATCGATAGTAAAGTACTATATGCTGACTGATAAATTCGCGTTTACAACAACTGGCGGTATCGGATTCGAAAACAGGGAAAGCAAAGCAAACAATAATCCTGAATCATCATTTAAGAAGAACAGCGAAACATTAGCTTTACACGCAGGCTTAACGCCTGGTCTTGTTTTCTTCCCAAGTGAGAAAGTTAGTGCAGGAATGGGCTTTGGATTTCTGGGTTATAGATCAGAAAAGAATACAAACTATTATGAAACTTCAACCCATGAAAATTCAACTTCTAGTATTGGGTTAGATCTGAGAAGCTCAACCTGGGTAGTTAACTTCAGCTATCATTTTAATCGCTAACTATAGTTAACAAAACAAAGAGGCCTGTGCAGTTTATAGTTGCACAGGCCTTTTTTATAATTTATAGTTAATTACTGAATTAACAATTTAACAATCTAACAATTCAACCATCAAATCTACCACCCACTTGCCAGCACATCGGCAATATGCATGGTTCTGATCGGCTTGTTTTGTTTTTTGATATAGGCTTCCAAATGCATCAGGCAGCTACTGTCCGTCGAAACTATAAACTCGGCTCCAGTGGCCAAAGCGTTGTCTACTTTCTGCTCTGCCATCGCCGAGGAGATCGCTTCAAACTTAACGGCAAATGTACCACCGAAACCACAGCACGTTTCGGTATCTTCCATCTCTACCAGTTCAAAGCCATCTACGTTTTGCAGCAACGCACGCGGGCCCGCTTTAATGCCGCATTCACGCAGAGCGCTGCATGAGTCGTGGTAAGTAAATTTGCCTGGTAAGGATGCACCCGGTATAGAAGTTATGCCCAGTACATCTGTCAGGAACTCGGTGAACTCGTACACTTTTTTCTGCATAGAGCGGTATTTCACCAGGTTCGACGACTTTACAAAAATATCCTGGTAAGCGTTGCGCACCATGCCCACACACGAGGCAGAAGGGGCTACTATATAACTGGATGAATCGTTTGAGAAATCATCTAAAAACTTGGTAGCTACTTCGCGGGCTTCGCTGAAAAAACCGGCGTTAAAAGCAGGCTGTCCGCAGCAGGTCTGGTTTGGGTTATAGTTCACTTCGCAGCCCACGCTTTCCAGCACTTTCACCATGTTCATGCCTGTTTCCGGAAACATCTGGTCTACGAAGCAGGGAATGAAAATATCTACAATTATCTTTTTTGCCATAGGTTAAGAGAACACAGCAACAGACTGTGCGATAGCCGACTGAAGTGCGGCGTTGTTCAGGTTCAAATTTACACCAATCGTGTTAAAGTAAGCTACTAAATTTTCGGTGGCCATATTTCCTACCAACTCATCTTTTGCCATCGGGCAACCGCCAAACCCACGGATAGCGCCATCAAAACGGCGGCAACCGGCTGTATAGGCAGCTTCAGCTTTCTCCTGCCAGGTGGTTGGTGTAGTATGCAGGTGTGCGCCAAACTCAATATGTTTAAACGCCGGAATAAGCGAGCTGAACAGATAATCGATGTTTTCAGGGTTCGAGACGCCAATGGTATCAGAAAGCGAAATGATCTTTACCTGCAGCTTATCCAGTTCCTGAACGAAATGCAGCACCGTTTCCGTATCCCATGGGTCGTTGTACGGGTTTCCGAACCCCATGGAAATGTAGGTAACCAACGTTTTATCGTGCTTGTGACAGATGTCCTGAATCTGCGCCAGTTGTTCCATCGCTTCGGCTATACTCTTGTTGGTATTGCGCTGCTGAAATGTTTCGGAAACAGATAACGGAAAACCCAGGTAATCGATCTGCTTGTGCTGGGCAGCATCCTCGGCGCCACGTACGTTTGCAATAATAGCCAGCAACTTAGAGCTCGTATTTTCCAGGTCCAGGTTGGCGAGTACTTCGGCGGTATCGCTTAACTGGGGTATAGCCTTCGGCGATACAAAGCTCCCGAAATCTATCGTACCAAACCCAACCTGCAGCAGCTGGTTAATATAGCTGATCTTAACTTCGGTGGGTATAAACTTGTGGAGGCCCTGCATGGCATCGCGCGGACATTCAATTATCTTCATAGTTTGGTTACCTATAGTTTGGGCAGCCGTTTCCGGGTTACTTTTGCAATCAAAGATACAAATTTATAGTATTTGCTTTTGCGTTTACTTTCAAGGCGATACTTCCTTTAATTTCAGAAAAACATGAGTATCTTAACTATAATTTCCAACTATAGATTCTACCACACAACTATCACACAGCTATAAACAACTTAAGCCACCAATCACCGGAAGTAAAATGCAGCTTAGGTAACCGCTAAGGAAACTATAGTTCGCAAACCTGTTATTGCGTACCTTTTACCCTTAATACAGGTGCCTCTGCCAACAGGCCCACCTTAGTTTATAGTTGGCCATTATTCTAACGTATACAAACTATAAATTCGTTTACCAGTCGCCTTCCCGGAGCGCAATCATCCAACTATAAAATTCCAACTGTTTAAGCTATGCCCGTTGCTCAACCAAACATTGCCAACCAGCTACCAAAGGAAGAAGTCCTGGAAAAGATACAGTTACTTCACAGGTTACAGCGAGGCTATTTTGCTGAAGATCATACCCAGGCCGTGTCGTTCCGGAAAGAGCAGCTACGAAAGTTACAGCAGGTACTAAAGCAGCACGAGCAGGAATTATTCGATGCGCTGTACGCTGATTTCCGGAAGCCTGCCCTGGAAGCTTTTGGTACCGAGATCGGGTTTATAGAACTGGAATTAAAACTGGCACTAAAGAATATAGAAGACTGGACCAAACCCCGCAAAGTACTTGAATCACTGATCAATTTTCCGGCAAAGAGTTATGTATATCCGCAGCCGTATGGGGTGGCCCTTATTATATCTCCATGGAATTATCCGCTTAATTTACTTTTCGCACCACTGATCGGGGCTATGGCAGCGGGCAACTGCGCTATCCTTAAACCATCCGAGATTGCAGCTAATACAGCAGCTATAGTTAAGCGTATTATCTCTCAAAACTTTGATGAACGGTACATTGCCGTTGTGGAAGGCGGCGTAGAAACAACGCAACATTTACTGGCGCAGCGCTTCGATTATATTTTTTTTACCGGAAGCACGCAGGTTGGCAAAGTTATTATGAAAGCCGCCGCCGAACACCTTACTCCTGTTACCCTGGAGCTTGGCGGAAAAAGCCCGGCTATAGTTGACATGGATGCTGACCTGGAGATGGCCGCCCGCCGCATTTGCTGGGGCAAGTTTCTGAATGCTGGCCAGACCTGCGTAGCCCCAGATTATGTGTTGGTGCAGGAAGACGTAAAAGAAGAACTGATACAGCAAATGGCCAAAAGCATCCGGGACTTTTATGGAGAACAGCCAGCTAACAGCCCGGACTTTGCGCGCATCATAAACGACCGCCATTTTGAAAGGCTTAGCAAAATGCTAACGCCGGAAAACATCCGGATCGGCGGCAAAACCGATGTTGAAAGCCGTTATATAGCCCCTACAGTTCTGGAGATTTCCACCTGGGATCATCCGGCTATGCAGGAAGAGATTTTTGGACCTATTTTACCGGTTATCTCTTTTAACGACCTGAACGAGGCCATTACAATGGTAAACCGGCACGAAAAACCGCTTGCTCTTTATTTTTTCTCTACCAATAAAACACAGCAGCAACGCATATTAAGGGAGGTTACTTTTGGCGGAGGCTGCATCAACGATACTTTGTCTCACCTGGCTAACCCTAATCTGCCGTTCGGTGGCGTGGGCAGCAGTGGCCTTGGCAGTTACCATGGCATTGCCAGCTTCGATGTTTTTTCACATCAGAAAAGTATACTTGATCGCGGCACCTGGCTCGACTTGCCTTTCCGGTATCCGCCTTATGGCAATAAATTAAAACTACTCCGCAGATTCTTTAATTGGCTGTAACAGGTTCTGAGCTTATTGGCAAGTAAACTATAGTTCCGGGAGTGATATCTGAAATAGGTGCAAATAATTTCGGTGAGTTGCGTATACTTCTTTAAACACAATCACCCTTCAGTTTATTATGGAAAACCTGACACAATATTTAGATAAAACACTTAAGCCACTGGAAGACAAGGTAAGAGAATACCTTAACGTTGAGCGCGACATTCGCCTACTGGATGTGGAACTGCTTTCGTTGCAGAGCATGAAATCGGACTTTAACCCTGAGCAGCACGACCTGGAACAGGAAATTAAAGAAGGTGGCAATAACCCTGAGCTCAATGACAAAGAACAAAAGATGGCTGACCTGTTAAATGAATACAACAAGCTTCGGTCAGAGCTTATTACCATGCTCCCTGAAAAGAATAGGTTTATCGAAATAAATCTGGGTTATGGCCCAAGCATGGTGGGTTATTTTACCATAGATCATGAAACCCGCCAGCCACTACCTGAGCCCGTGTTGCGTGTAGTACATTAGGCATAAACTGCCAACGCCATATTTCAGAGGAGTTTTCCAGCTACAACTATAAAACGAAAAACCGTTGACATCCAGGCGCCAACGGTTTTTGCTGCTTATAAGAGAAGTCTATTAATGAAATTGTTCTGCTTCGGTTGAGCCCGCTAAAGCAACTGTTGACGTTGCGCCGGCAGTTACGGTATTCTGCACAGCATCAAAGTATCCGGTACCTACAAACGACTGGTGTTTTACTGCTTTAAAGCCATCTTTGGTTAGGGCAAACTCACGTTCCTGCAGCTCAGAGTAACCTGCCATACCACGCTCTTTGTAAGCTTTGGCCAGCTCAAACATACTGGTGTTAAGCGCATGAAAACCAGCCAGCGTTATAAACTGGAATTTGTAACCCATTTCCGCCAGCTCTTCTCTGAAAGTAGCCATCTCTTCCACACTTAATTTAGCAGCCCAGTTAAACGACGGAGAGCAGTTATAGGCCAGTAATTTACCCGGAAACTCCCGATGAATGGCTTTTGCAAAACGGCGCGCCTGCCCCAGGTCAGGGTGCGATGTTTCCATCCAGATCAGGTCGGCGTACGGGGCATACGCGAGGCCGCGCGCTATCCCTTGCTCTATACCGCAGCGCACATGGTAAAAACCTTCGCTGGTACGTGGCGCATCCAGTATAAATTCATGATCTCTTGGGTCAATATCACTGGTTATAAGCGTAGCTGCATCTGCATCAGTGCGGGCAACAACCAGGGTTGGCACACCCATTACGTCCGCAGCCAGGCGCGCCGCTACCAGTTTGTTGATAGCCTCCTGCGTGGGTACTAAAACCTTACCGCCCAGGTGACCGCACTTTTTGGCAGACGATAACTGGTCCTCGAAATGCACCCCTGCTGCCCCAGCTTCTATCATCATTTTCATCAACTCAAACGCATTCAGGTTACCACCAAAGCCAGCCTCCGCATCTGCAACTATAGGTACCATGTAATCTGTTTCCCCATCACCATTCACACTTTGTATCTGGTCGGCACGCAGCAGCGAATTGTTGATCTTCTTCACCACATTAGGAACAGAATCGGCCGGGTATAAACTTTGGTCCGGGTACATATGGCCGGCCAGGTTTGCATCGGCAGCTACCTGCCAGCCGCTCAGGTAAATGGCATTTAACCCTGCCTGTACTTCCTGCACTGCCTGATTGCCGGTTAATGCTCCAAGTCCCGCCACATACTTCTCGGAGTGGAGCAACTTCCATAGTTTAGTCGCGCCGTTTCTGGCCAGTGTATGCTCTATCTGTACCGAGCCCTGCAACTTCACTACCTCTTCGGCACTATAGGGTCTGCGGATTCCCGCCCAACGCGGATTCTCGATCCAATCTGTTTCTATCTTCTGGATTCTTTCTTTCTTGTTCATGGCAGTTTGTATAATGAGTAGTGACTAATGATGAATGACTATTTAGTAGTGAATAATGAGAAGTAATGACGAATCAGAAATGATGAATAAATAATAAGCAGTTGCTCTGCCAGCTATTACTCATTCTCCATTATTAATTATTTAATCAATGTATTTGTAAGCAGGAAGTGTCAGAAACTCGACGAAGCATTTGGACAACACCAGTTCTGCAAATAACTGGGCTGCCTTTTCGAAATGGCAGTTCTTGAACATGACCAAGCCTATTTCTTCTCTTATGTTCGCAGTCTCTTCTTTAATGAGTTGCAGCACACGCGCTTCGGTTATCTCATGGCCATCTATCGTTTTGGTATTGTCGTGGTGCAGCCACTGCCATACCTGTGCCCGGGATATTTCTGCGGTAGCGGCATCTTCCATTAGGTTATGAATAGCCGCCGCACCTGTTCCGCACAGCCAGTTACCGATGTACATGATGCCTACATTTATATTCAGCCGTAGGCCTTGTTCAGTGATTTTCCCATCCGGAATTGTAAAGTTGAGCAGGTCTTTTGCTGTCACTTGCACATCTTCGCGGAGCACCTCTTTCTGGTGCGGTTTGTCTCCTAATACATCATCAAAAGCAGCGCGGGCAACCTTAACCAGATCCGGGTGGGCTACCCAGGTACCGTCAAATCCATTGGCTGCTTCAAACGCTTTATCGGCGGCTACTTTGGCAAAGGCTTTTTCGTTTATAGTTGGGTCGTGGCGGTTAGGTATAAAAGCGGCCATACCACCCATGGCATGTGCACCGCGTTTGTGGCAGGTCTTTACCAACAGCTCGGTATAAGCTTTCATAAAAGGTACCTGCATGTTCACATCTGTTCTGTCAGGGAAAACTATAGCAGGGTGCTTTCTGAATTTCTTGATCGCACTGAAAATGTAATCCCAACGACCTGCATTCAGCCCAACGATATGCTCGCGCAGCTCATACAGAATCTCTTCCATCTCGAAAGCAGCGGTTATCGTTTCGATGAGCACGGTGCATTTTATAGTTCCGACAGGTATATCCAGGGCTTCTTGGGCAGCAACATATACATCGTTCCAAAGTCTGGCTTCGAGGTGATTTTCCAGTTTAGGTAGGTAAAAATATGGGCCGGTACCGCGCTCTAACAGTGCTTTCGCGTTGTGGTAAATGTAGAGGCCAAAATCAAACAACGAACCTGAAACGGGCGTGTCTCCTATCAGCACATGCTTTTCTGGAAGATGCCAGCCGCGCGGACGCACCATCAATACGGCTACTTTCTCGTTTAGCCGGTAGGTCTTGCCATTCTGTATTGTAAAATCGATATCCCGGCGAATGGCGTCGCGCAGGTTTAGTTGTCCGTGTATTAGGTTCTCCCAGGTAGGTGAGGTGGCATCTTCAAAATCAGCCATAAAAACATTCGCCCCAGAGTTAAGCGCATTGATCACCATCTTGCGGTCTACAGGACCTGTAATTTCTACCTGACGCAGTTGCAGGTCTTCGGGTATACTTCCTACCATCCAGTCAGCATTTCTTATAGTCTCTGTTTCGAGCAGAAAATCAGGAAGTTCACCGGCATCTATCCTTTGCTGACGCTTTACTCTTACAGCCAGCAATTCTAACCTGCGGGCATTGAACCGGTGGTGCAGCATCTCCACAAACTCCAATGCATCCGGGGTAAGTATGTCGTTAAGTTCTTCCTGCTTTTTGCCTTTTACTTCGATAGCGCTTTCTGTAATCATGGCTGTAAGAATTTGATGATGAACAAATTGAGGTGATTTTTAGAACTATACGGACGATTTTAATTTTTAGCGAAAATTCGCTAAAAATATTTTTACGCTTTTTTAGGAGTTATCTTTTAAATGCACGTATTTCACATCAGCACCCAAGCTATAGCCCCTTACATGAAGCTGCAGGAAGACATTATCCGACTCATCCTCGGTCTGAAAATAAAGCAATTACGCATCGAAAAAGGCATCTCCCTGACCGACCTTGCCGCTGCAACCGAGATATCGGTATCGTACCTGAATGAGATTGAAAAAGGAAAAAAACACCCGAAGCCAAGCAAGATTGCAACTATAGCTGATGCACTGGGGGTAACCTATGATTCGCTGGTATCGCTGCAGTTATCAAAACGGCTGCAGCCAGTGGGGGAATTACTGCATTCCAATATTCTGTCGGAACTACCGCTGGAGCATTTCGGACTGGACCTGAGTCGCCTGATCGATATTTTTGCCACTGCTCCGGCTAAACTGAGCGCCTTTATAAAAACCTTACTGGAGATATCCAGAGCTTTCGACCTTCGGGTAGAACAGTTCTATTTTTCAGCGCTGCGCTCTTACCAGGAACTGCATGAGAATTACTTTGAAGATATTGAATCGGAAGCGGAAACGTTTCTGGTAACGCATGGCCTCGATCCAGAATTTACGCCTACCCTGCCGCAGCTAACGGACTTGCTCCGTAACGGCTATGGCATCGAAACTGAACTGGCGACCTTTGAGGATCAGCCTGCACTAAAGCCACTTCGGACTGTTTTTATTCCTGGGACATCGCCTAAGCTTTTACTTAATGCAGCTTTAACAGAGCAGCAACAGGCTTTTGCCATGGCGCGCGAACTCGGCTTCCAACACCTGAAATTAGAGTTGCGGCCTTATACTTCTACGTGGGTGAAGGTGACTTCTTTTGAGGAAGTGCTGAACAATTTCAGGGCTTCGTACTTTGCAGGGGCTTTACTGCTAAACCGCGACCGGTTGGTGCAGGACCTGCAACATTTTTTTGCGTTGCCAACCTGGCAACCGGAGTTTCTGCTGCAACTGATGGATACATACAAAGCATCTCCCGAGACGTTGCTGCACCGCATCACGTCACTGTTGCCACGGTTCTTTAACATTAAACAGTTGTTCTTCCTGCGGTTTAACCACCAACCTGGTACCCAACATTATTCACTTACCAAAGAACTCCACCTGGCTGGCCTGCATAACCCGCACGCATCGCTGTTAAGTGAACATTACTGTCGCCGCTGGATCTCGCTTACCTTGTTTGAGGTTATGGCCAATCTGCCCAATGGCGGGCCTATAGTTGGTGCGCAGCGTTCCAATTATATCAATTCAGATAATGAGTACCTGGTCATAGCACTGGCGCACCCTTCGGAGCGGGCATCAGAAACAGTAAGTATAGGCTTGCTGCTAAATGAGAACCTGCGTCGTAAAGTTAAATTCCTGCAGGACCCTGCTATACTGCACAGAATGGTAAACGAAACCTGTGAACGCTGCCCTGCCCTGGATTGCCTGGAACGTGCCGCTCCACCGGTTATACTTCAGAAACAACAGTGGCAACAGCAGGTAAACGAGGTATTACAGCAACTTCAGAAACCTGCAACGCAAGTATAAATCCAAACATATTAGCAACTTTACAAGTATAGTTATAGTACTATATAAAGGTGCGGGAGCTGAAAATTTAAAATTTCCGGTATACTTACCTTATAACTATAAAATCAATTTGTAATTTGCTACTTATATTAGGCTAACCATTTATCCGGCTGATGTCCCAGTTATTTTTCCGGCAAACCACCACTTATGAGGAGTTTCAGACTCCCCTATCGCTCTTTGAGCTGCACCAGCAGATCAGGGAGGAGCTGGAAGTGGCTTTTCCGGAAAGTTATTGGGTAGTAGCCGAAATAGCCCAGATTACACCGGACAGGCGCAAAGGCCATTGCTATGTAACCTTGGTTGACAAAGGCGATGACGCCCGCAATGTAGTAGCACAGGCACGAGCTACTATCTGGAGTGCCCGTTTTGCCATGCTCAGCCGCTTTTTTGAGGACAAGACCGGCCAACCACTTAAAGCCGGCTTAAAGATCCTTTTCCAGGCAACGGTGCGTTTCCATGAGCTGTATGGTTTGAGTCTTGATATACAGAATATTGACCCGAACTATACCATCGGTGACCTTGCCCGCCAGCGACAGGAAACCCTGAAGCGACTGGAGGCAGAAGGTTTACTGACAGCCAATAAAGAGCTGGAGCTGGAAGAAGTACCCCAGCGCCTGGCAGTTATTTCATCGGCCACAGCAGCTGGTTACCACGACTTTATTCATCAATTGCAAAACAACGCGTACGGCTATAGTTTCCATACCACGCTTTTCCCGGCCACGGTGCAGGGCAACGAAGCTCCGGCTTCTGTAAATAAAGGGATGGCGCTGATTGCCAGGAACAAAGAACGGTTTGACGCTATAGTGATTATTCGGGGTGGTGGTTCGCAAACCGATTTGAGCTGCTTTGATGATTATAGTATTGCAGCCGCTATTGGGAATGCGCCATTGCCGGTACTTACAGGTATAGGCCACGAGCGCGACGAAAGTATAGCTGACCTGGTAGCGCACACGCGCTTAAAAACACCAACGGCCGTTGCCACTTTCCTCATCGATCGTTTCCGAAGTTTTGAGGAATATACCGAAAGCCTGTATGACAGCATCCGGATGTTTACATCCCAGCAACTGAACCTGACTGACGATAAACTGGAACGTGTGCGACTTCGCATTTCAAACACTACCAAAGATTTCCTGAAAGAAGGCCGGGAGTTACTGGAAAGTTTGTCGCGAGGTTTGCTGGTTAAACCTAAAGCTTTTCTGGATAGTCAGAAGCATGTAGTAAGTGATTTGGAACGTGACATAACTGCTACTACCAAAGACCAAATGCACCAACGGGAGCGCTACCTGAGCGAGCTTGCTGTTTGCGTTGAAGGAAAAGCACAGCGCTACCTGCACATGAAGGAGCACGAACTGAACACCCTCAGCCATTGTGTAGAGACGGAAGTAAAAGAGAACATCAAACTGAAGCAGATCAGTTTTACCAAGCAAAGCGATAAGCTGGCATTTGCCACATCCCGCAAGCTGCAGAACGACGAGCACCGGCTCAAGCTGATTGAGGCAAGTATACAGGCCAATAACCCCGAAAAGCTATTACTGCGTGGTTATACCATAACCTTAGTAAATGGCAAGATCATAAAAAGTATAGCCCAGGTGCGGGACGGCGATGTAGTAGAAACCAGAATGAAGGACGGCACCATCCATAGTATAATTGTAAACAAAGAAGCAAATGACACCCTATAAAGATATAAGCGCTATGACCTACCGTGAAGCAACGCAGGAGCTGGAAGAAATTCTGAGAGCTATTGAAAACGATGCGGTAGATGTGGATGAGCTAACTCAAAAAGTACAGCGTTCGTCGCAGCTTATAAAGTTGTGTAAGGATAAGCTGCGCGCTGCCGAAAAAGCCATTGACCAGGTGTTTAACGAAGAGAATTGCGAGGAACCAACCAAGCCAAAGAAAACGGAAGGTAAGGCAAGTGGTACTTTGTTTTAGGGTTTAGCTATAGTTGTGGCGCTATAGTTTTATCGTTCGCGTTTTAACCCACCCCTACCCCTCCCGAGAGGGGAATTTCTGCTATAGTTGTAGTCGGAGTTGTCATTCTTTAGTTGTTGATTAACACCCCTGTAGTTCTATAGTTACACTCCACGATCAGGACAGGTTTACCTGTTCCCTCGAAACTATAACCACGATCAATCTCGAAGCTTACCGATTCAAACTATAGATGCTGGTAACTATGCGAAAGATCACAGTCTTTGGGTGGAGCGCCTTGTAGATTTGCGGTACCGCCAGGCATTGCGACGTAGGAGCAAAGCAAATATACACCGCGCGATGCCCGAAGACGAGGCCTCCCGGCCGTGAGGGCACCAAAGCTAACTATAGAACTGTAGGCGAATAGAGCTCTCAGGAGTAGGGGATATTTGAAAGAAAGGCTTGGTTCGAAGTGCAGAATAGCTAACTATAGAATAGGAGCTTCTCAAACTATAAGCTAAGATAGATTTCTCCTAACGTCGAAATGACAATAGAGGAAACTGTAAGACATTTAAAATCCCTAAGCTAGCGCTCAAGCTATCAGAAAAGAATCATAAAACCCTCTTAAAAACAAAAGGCATCACTATAACAGCGACGCCTGATGTCATTCAACTTTGCCAAAATCTTTATTTCGAAGCGCGGCTGTCATCCAGGCGCTGAAGTAACAGTTTCGTGAAATCGCGTTCGCCGCGGTATAGTTTTATAAGTTGTTTGTTAGAGATCACCCGGATATATTTTGCAGCATACTCCTGCTCCAGAGCTAGTTCCCGCTCACGGGTAGTGAACATACCATCAATACGGGCTTTTGCTTCCTGCTCAGTCAGTTCCTCCACATCCTGGCGGTAACCGCTGCGGTAGGCTTTTAAAAGTTCGCGGCGTTTGGTTTCGTACTCGTTATACAGTGGCCAGAATTTTTGCGCCTGCTCGGAGGTCAGCTCCATTTTATCGGTCAGGAATGCAACTTTAGCAGCTTCTACACGCTCGCGACGCTCTTTAGAAGAAGAAGATGATCTGTCCTGGGCAAAAGCTGCTGTAGTAGCAAACGTAGTTGCACAGATAAACAGTAACAATAAAATGCGCTTCATGCTATGGGTGATTAATAATCAGTATCTCTTAGGTGGTAATATTCAAGTTCTTCCTCGGCGGCAACAGGGCTCACATTCAGGAAATCAGCGGTAAGCTCCTGGTTCTGAATAGTGTTTAGTTCGGCAAAATCCGCACTCTCTAAAGAAGCATTGGCAGTAAGGTAATCCACTATCTCCGTATCAGTTACAACAGCCATATTAATAGCCTGCTGGTCCGGCTGCGATTCCAGGGTAAAATAATATACGCCAACAAACATAGCCAGAAGTATGAGCGGAGCCATAGCTACCCGCATCCCTTGCCACATCCGGGCAGGCAACCATGCTTGCTGTGGTGCAGCAGCAGTTCGCTCCATAATGCGTGTCGGCAGGCGGTCGAAGTAGTCTTCGGGTACCTGGTACACGTTGTGTTTTGGCAGCTCGCTAAGGGTAATATTTTTAGGCTTGTTGTTCATGGTAATACAGGTTAGATAGCGTTCTCCTCCAAAAGTTTAATCCTGCTTCAGAAATTCTTCAATTTTTTTCACAGCCAGGTGATAAGATGCCTTTAAAGCACCCACAGAAGTCCCCAGTATCTCCGAAATCTCTTCGTATTTCAGGTCGTCGTAATACTTCATGTTAAATACCAGGCGCTGCTTGTCAGGTAATTTCAGTAAGGCTTTCTGTAATTTCAGCTGAATCTCATCGCCACTGATGTTCACAGAGGTATCTATTTTTTCGGCCAGCTCGGCAGCCACATCATTTATGGGTAAAAAGAACTTCCGCTTTTTGCTCGACAGGAAAGTCAGGCACTCGTTGGTGGCAATACGGTAGAGCCAGGTATAAAGCTGCGCATCCTGCCTGAAATTTTCCAGGTTCTTCCATACCTTCAGAAAAACTTCCTGGGTAAGGTCGTCGGCGTCTTCATGGTCTATTACCATCTTGCGGATGTGCCAGTATATTTTCTGCTGGTACTTCCTTACAAGCTGGTTAAAGGCCAGGTTTCGGCTG
The DNA here is from genome assembly GCF_019336435.1 of Pontibacter populi. Taxonomy (GTDB): domain Bacteria; phylum Bacteroidota; class Bacteroidia; order Cytophagales; family Hymenobacteraceae; genus Pontibacter; species Pontibacter humidus. The sequence continues at coordinate 91,391 of NZ_JAHWXQ010000001.1, forward strand.
TCAGGGTTAGCGAACTTCTCTAATATCTCTTTATCTTCCACTGGGTGCGGTGGCGGTAATTTAATTTCAGGTATTGGTTTTACTCAAACTTTAAAATTAACTGGATTTCAGTTATAGTTGATAATACCTGAGAAATTTATAATTGGGGTTATAGTTAGGTCCAAACTATAGTTTAAGCTGTAATTAAAGGTAATACTATAATTAAGTTAATTTCTATAGTTCGCGTAGCAGGTTAAATTTAAGTCAGTTTATAGTTTGACCTATAGTTGGTTTAAGAGCTATAGTTAGGGCAAGGTGAAGTTGGGCGTGCCGGCCGGGCCGCCGGGCTCTCGCGGCTCGCTTTCTGGCTCGTGCCTCACCAAAAGAGCTCAAACAACCGCTCCATCCCTCACGCAGGTACTCTAACTATGGCGCGAGCATTTTCCCCCGTGACGAACTATAGTTTAGATGCCCACACAGTTAAGGTACAAATTCGACATTATATTAAGACACGAGTTGCAAACTCGCGCCAGCGATATAAACTATAAATCAACTATAAAACAAAACAGGCTGCACTTTACAGTACAGCCTGTTAAATATAGTCAGATTATCGCTAACCTATTTGCTTTTTCTGCTGATGGCGCGTTCTGCTGCAGCAACAATGTCATTCTCCGTCAGGCCGTATTTTTCCATCAGTTGGTCTGGCGTACCCGACTCCCCGAAAGTATCATTTACAGCTACGTATTCCTGCGGAACAGGCGTGTTTGCAATAAGCACCTGCGCTACGGCATCGCCAAGACCACCGAAACGGTTGTGCTCTTCGGCAGTAACGGCGCAACCTGTTTTAGCTACCGATTTCAGGATAGCTTCTGCATCAAGCGGCTTTATAGTATGGATGTTGATGATCTCGGCGTTGATACCTTTTTCTGCCAGGATGTGGCCGGCAAGGATAGCTTTCCAAACCAGGTGGCCTGTTGCAAAAATACTTACATCAGTACCTTCGTTCAGCATCAGCGCTTTGCCAATTTCAAACTTTTGGTCAGCTGGCGTAAAGTTAGGAATTACCGGACGACCGAAACGCAGATAAACCGGGCCTTCGTGATCCGCGATAGCTATAGTTGCAGCTTTGGTCTGGTTATAGTCGCATGGGTTGATAACGGTCATGTGTGGGAGCATGCGCATCATACCAAGGTCTTCCAGAATCTGGTGCGTGGCACCGTCTTCGCCCAGCGTTAGGCCGGCGTGCGAAGCGCATATTTTCACGTTTTTGCCAGAGTAAGCCACAGACTGACGGATCTGGTCGTACACGCGGCCGGTAGAGAAGTTGGCAAACGTACCCGTAAACGGAATTTTACCGCCAATGGTCATACCGGCAGCAAGACCGATCATGTTGGCTTCGGCAATACCTACCTGGAAGAAACGCTCCGGAAACTCTTTCTGGAAGGCGTCCATTTTAAGCGAGCCGGTAAGGTCGGCGCAAAGGCCTACAACATTTGGGTTGGTGCGGCCGAGCTCCAGCAGGCCTGCTCCAAAACCGGAACGGGTATCTTTTTTCTCTGTAAACGGAAAGTCTTTCATGGTATGGTTCTTTCTTAAAAGTCTTTTATAGTTGGCAAACTATAGTTTGCCGGTTTCTTATCTGTTAAAAATTCTGACAGTTGTTGTTGCCCCGGACCGTATGGTAAAATCCTGCACATCAGTAAACTTACTCGATTGTGCGGTCTTCATGCGGTATACCAGTTTATAGTTTCCGGGCTGCAACGGTATAGTTACTTTACTGTTATTTTCCGGGATGTTGAGTAACCAGCGCTGTGCCCCGCTTTCGTCTATACTATAAACACTGCCGTACCCCTGCATCTGCGATGAGATGGCTAACTGACCCGGCGTAGGTATAGTTATCGTTTTGGTCTGGCCCTGTTTTACTTCTATGTCTTTCAGGTAGATGCGCGGCGTACTTAACACTTCCAGGTCATATTTACCACTCAGGTATTTATGTTTGTCACCAAATGCCTGCACGTTCAGGGTTCTAACTTCCCCGTTTTGCCGGACTATAGTTTGCAGCTGCCCGTAAGGCGATGGCCCGTCCTGGCGCAGGTATAAAGTGCCCTGCGGCGCTTTTACTCTGATAACATTGTTCCGGCCCGGCTTTATAGTTACGTTTCGCTCAACAACAGCCGGTGTAGTACTGATAACCAGGTCGTACGGCATCAGCGCATCAATTTCCAGCATATCAGGCTTACCTCTGTCGTTCAGGTAGTGTACAAAGTTGTACTCGGGCAGCCCGGTCAGCGCATTCAGGAAAGTCATGTTCACGTTCGTTTCCACGGGACGATCCTGGTCATCGAGTAGCTCTACGCTAACAGTTGTTTCGCTCAGGGTCTGGGTTACGATCTCGGTGAGCACATTCTCAAAGGTTTTTACATCGGCAGCATTAAAATACTGGCCAATACAGTTGAGCTGTTTCTCGTACTCGGCATCAATCCCGATCCCGATCACAAATGGGCGCAAAAAGATCCGCTTTTTCTGCAAGGCCAGCGACACAGCACACGGGTCACCGTTACACGACTCAATTCCATCTGTAATCAGAATCACGACATTACGTGCTCTTGGGTCTTCCGGAAAATCATTGGCCGTCTGCTCCAGCGAGTAGGTAATGGGCGTATTGCCACGCGGTACAATCTCACCAAGCTTTTTCTTGACATTGGCAGCATTCTTTGCTCCAAAAGGCACTTCTAGCTTGGTATCCTTGCAGTCGTTGCGTTCGCGGCCATGCTGGTGTCCGTATGCCCTGAGGGCAACTTCCACATTTTCAAACCGCTCCAGCGAATCTACCAGGTGGGCCAGCAGGTCTTTGGCGACGTTCATGCGGTCGCTTTTTTCCCATTTGGCCATCATGCTACCCGAGGCATCCAGCAAAAACAGGATACGCGTTTTAGGCTTGGGCTTTTTATCCTGGGCCATAGCAGTGCCAGCCATTGCCAGTAGCAGCAACAACAAAACAATACCTGCTTTTTTTACCCAAGCTGCCATGCCCGAACGATACACTTTACCTGAAACTATAGCTTAGTAATCCGAAGCGTGTTTTACCATCAGCTGCTGTAGTGCAATCTCCAGCTGCTCATCGTTTGGTGCTACGCCGTGCCATTTGTGCGACCCCATCATAAAGTCAACACCATAGCCCATTTCGGTGTGCATCAGCAACATTACTGGCTTGCCTTTGCCTGTTTCAGCTTTAGCCTGTTCCAGGCTTGGTATCAGGGTTTCGAAATTGTTACCGCTTGTCTCCAGCACTGTCCAGCCAAAAGCTTCGAATTTAGCGCGCAGACTACCCAGGCTCATTACTTCTTCTGTAGAGCCATCAATCTGCTGACCATTTAAATCTATAGTTGCGATGATGTTATCAACCTTGTGGTGAGCAGCATACATGGCAGCTTCCCACACCTGGCCTTCTTCTACTTCACCGTCGCCCATCAGCACATACACCAGTCTGTTATCCTTGTTCAGTTTTTTAACCTGCGCTGCACCGGTTGCTACCGATAAGCCCTGGCCCAGCGAGCCAGATGCGATACGAATGCCTTCCAGACCTTCTTCAGTAGCCGGGTGGCCCTGTAAACGTGAGTTCAGCTTACGGAACGTAGCCAGCTCTTTTACATCAAAGAAACCTGCGCGGGCAAGTGTACTATACCAAACCGGCGAAATGTGGCCGTTTGAAAGGAAGAACAAATCTTCGCCTTCGCCATTCATTTTAAAGTCGGTGCTATAGTTCATTACTTTGAAGTAAAGCGATACGAAATAATCAGTACAGCCAAGCGAACCGCCCGGGTGGCCCGAGTTTACCGCATGCACCATACGTACGATGTCGCGACGTACCTGTGCTGCAATGTCTTTCAGCTCTTCGATGCTTTTGTTGTGTGGATTCACGCTATTATTGGTTGATTGTTAAATTGATTTATTGTTGATCACGGGGTAAACTATAAACTATAGTTATGGGCCGGATTATAGTTTCAAATATACAAAAAGCGCAGCCACTTTTAGAGTAGCTGCGCCCGTTTGCTTATTTCAGTATCTGAGCCGTATGGTCGGCGGTCTTTACTTTCGTGATGATATCCTGTATCACACCGTTCTCGTCGATGACGAACGTATAGCGCATGGTGCCCATATACTTCCGGCCATACATCGATTTTTCCTGCCACACGCCGTATTGTTCTACGATCTGTTTCTCGGTGTCGGCGATCAGGGTAAAGGGCAGTTCGTATTTACCTATAAACTTCTGGTGCGATTTCTCGCTGTCGATGCTCACGCCAATTACTTCGTAGCCTTCTTTTTTCAGGTCGCTATAGTTGTCGCGGAGGTTGCAGGCCTGGGCTGTGCAGCCGCTGGTGTCATCTTTCGGGTAAAAGTACAGAATCACTTTTTTCCCGCGGAAGTCGCTCAGCTTAACTGTGTTTCCGTTCTGGTCTTTGCCTTCAAACTCCGGAGCCTTGTCGCCGATGTTGAGATTCATAGTTTCTTTGAATATTTGACTGGTTGACAAAAGACAAAGGACTAATCTGAATCTTTTGTCCTTTATCAAACTGTCTTTTGTCTGAATTAGATCTTCGTTGTAAAAGTGGCTTCGTTACCGGCAATATCCTTCACCTTCAAAATCACTTCGCCAGACAAAGGTACACTTTTATCGAGTTTTTCAGAGTAAATCAGCGCTTGTTTGTGCTCATATTTCATCAGGAGCCACTTACCATCTACCCAGGCATTAAACGACTGAATCCCGGAGAGGTCATCACCTATCTTGAACCTGATCTGGGCCGGACTTTTGCCGAGCAGTTTTATAGTTGGCGCTTTGGTATCCTGCATTACTTTAAACTTGCCCATGTTCTTAGTAAAGAACGTTACCGTGTTGCCTTCCCATTTACCACCTGCAAAGCCACGTCCACGACCTAATCCTAAAAAGTAGACGGCTGCTTTGTTCTTGTCGATGCCCGTGGTATCCACTCTCATGGTTACTTTAATGGACTGGTGCAATGGCGTGTAATAATCGCCTACTGTATATACATCCCCTTCTTTGGCAGTATTTAGATAAAGCGTATCGTATAGTGACTCTTTTCCGAAATCGATGCTCAGGTAGTTGTTTTTATAGTTTACGTCCTGGGCTGGCGGTATCATTTTCTGGTAAGTAAACGTCTTTCCCACATCACAGAAACCGATAGAATCCGGAATGCCTCCCCGCAGATCGTAAAGGGCGACTGAAGCAGAATTATTCATGTAGCTTGGTACCAGGTCGAAGCGTTTGCCACTTACAAAAAGCTCTACGTTGCGCGGCGTTTTGCTGGTGTCGGTCGCGCTCACTTTTAGTACGTTCCCGATGATCTCATAATCCATTTCCGGCTTTTTAACCACTTTGGCTAAAGTCTGGGTAAAGGTTGGTTTCCGGCCCTTAACTATAAAACTGAGCGTTGAGGTATTATTATAAGAGTCTTTCGCCACCAGTTTTACCTGGTAAGTAGAGTCAGCATGCACCGTAAATCGGCCTTGCCTGCCATTGGCTTTGTAAAGTGGCAGGTCGTTGCCATAATCAACAAAAGCTTTCTGGAACGTGCGCCCGTAACGCTTGTACATGTAATAATTAATATGCTGCGAGACCTGGCGCGAGATCTCGAAAGGCACCTGCTCGATGTAATGGTTATAGATCGGTTTGTTGTTTACAAAAAGCGTTACTTCCTGGGTACCGTTCTTGTTGGTAGCGCCGTCCAGGCGGTCGTTGGTCTGTAACTCCAGCCCGATAAGGCCGTGGGCGAAAACTGTATCTGCTAAACTATAGTTAGTGCCTACCTTTTTAGGACTGAATTCGGCGCGGTTAAACTCATTTTTTACGCGGGCGTGTATGTTCAGCGGCAGCACGGCTAAACTATAGATATCCGGCGGGGTAGTGTCTATTATTTCTTTAAAATCATAACGAAGCGGATTGTAAAGCCTGTCCTGTGCATCACGAATTTCAAAATGCAAGTGTGGGCCACCCGAACCACCCGTATTACCCGACAAACCAATTACCTGACCGCGCTTCACCGGAAATTCGTCTTTCTCGAAGAACAGCTCCAGCTCAAAGGTTTGCTTTTCGTATTGTTTCTTTAGGATGTACTCGCCCAGCGGTTCGCCAAACTGCAGCAGGTGCGCATAGGTTGTGGTAAGCCCGTTAGGGTGCGTAATGTAAATAATGTTGCCATACCCGTACGTAGACTGCTTTACCCTGGAAATATAACCGTCGGCAGCAGCATACACATTCAGGCCTTCGCGCTGGTCAGTTTTAATATCAACACCACCATGGAAGTGATTGGAGCGTATCTCCCCCATCGTCCCCGACAGGTAATTGCGTTCGCCAGGTTTTATCGGGAACAGAAAATAGCCGGGTGTTGGGTTGTACTGGGCTGCCAGGTTAAGGGTGGAAAGTACGGCAACTATAAAAAGCGGTAATATCTTATTTAATTTCAAAATCAAGCAGTTTTCTATCTTCAACATAGCCTTCTAATCTGTCGCCAATCTTCACCGGGCCAACGCCCTCAGGTGTACCTGTAAAAATAATGTCGCCTGTTTTTAAGGTAATGAAGCGTGAAATGTAAGCAATGATGTCGTCGAAATCGTTCATCATCATTTTAGAATTGCCTTGTTGTTTTGTTTCGCCATTTACCTCCAGTTTAAAACCGATATTTTTCAGGTCCGGGAACTGGGCTAACGGAATAAACTCTGATACCGGGGCTGAACCATTAAAGCCTTTGGCCAGCGTCCAGGGCAGGCCTTTCGCTTTGGCTTTGCTTTGCAGGTCGCGGGCCGTAAAGTCTATGCCAAGGCCAATGGCATCATAATACTTGTGGGCAAACTTTTTCTCGATGTTCTTTCCCTCGCGGCTGATGCGCAGAATAAGCTCCACTTCATGATGAATATCGTTACTATACTCCGGGTAATAAAACGGCTCGTTGTTGCGCAGGATGGCGGTGTCGGGCTTAAAAAAAATGACAGGTTCGTCGGGTACTTCGTTCTTTAATTCGGCAATGTGTTCGGCGTAGTTTCGGCCTATAGCTAAAATTTTCATGGGGTGCGGAATAGGTGTAAAGGGTTCTGTATTCCAAAAATAAGGTTTCTAACGAATTGTACAGAAAAAAGTGATGAATTTATTGTGAACGCATTATCGGTTTCATCTTAAACTTATAAACTATAGCCCGAAAGCTTAATTCAGACATAAGATGCGCATTATAGCATTGCACAACTATAGCCTGTATCCGGAACGTATAAATGGGCAGGTAATTGTCTTTTGGCAGGAGTACCTGATACTGAACAAGTAACAGGTATTATCGTACTATATAGCAATTTCTTTATTTTTATAACATTGGTTACAAAGGCTATTTCTATTTTTGGTTCAAAATTTGAACTTCTGTTAAATAGCTATTAAAACTCTAAGATTATGCACAAGAAAATAATTACCTTTTCAGCAGCTGTGGTAATGATGGTTGCCTGTACTACGGTACCTATAACCGGCCGCCGACAGCTGAACCTGGTATCGGATGCACAGATGCAGTCGCTTAGCTACGATGCCTACGACCAATTCTTGAAAGAGAACAAACTATCGCGCGATGCGCAGGCAACTGCAATGGTGAAACGCGCCGGCCAACGCATACAACGTGCGGTGGAACAGTATATGGCTCAGAACAATTTAACACAGGAGCTGGAAGGTTTTCAGTGGGAATTTAACCTGATACAGGATGACCAGGTGAATGCCTGGGCAATGGCTGGTGGAAAAACTGTAGTTTATACCGGAATTTTACCAATTGCACAAAACGAAACCGGCCTTGCTGTCGTAATGGGGCATGAGATTGCCCATGCTATTGCGAAACACGGCAACGAGCGCATGAGCCAGCAGTTGGCACAGCAGTTTGGCGGCGTAACCTTGCAGGCACTGGCCGGAACACAGCCAGGTACCGCTCAAAACCTGATCATGACTGTTTATGGCGCTGGTTCTACTCTTGGTTTATTAAAGTATGGCCGTACCCAGGAAACAGAAGCTGACAGATTAGGTCTGATCTTTATGGCAATGGCCGGATATGACCCGGCAGCAGCTGTACCGTTCTGGGAACGTATGGAAGCAAAAGCAGGTGGCCAGGCACCGCCAGAGTTTTTATCGACTCACCCAAGCGCCGGAACACGTTTGAGCAACCTGGAGAAATTTATACCTGAGGCAAAAAAATATTATAGAAAATAGAAGCCTTTAAACGTACCTAACCCTTATGTCCAAAACCACCCTTATGCGCCAGTGGCAAGCTCTGCCGTTTAGCGCCCGCATGATCGCTGTATTCGCGATCGTACTTCTAATGGCCGGAGCCTGTACCCGCCGCGAAGCTTTTCCGGAGGAAAGTGATGAGCCTGCTGAGATGGCAGCTGAAGGAACTGACTCGGCAGCATACGACGGACAACTGCTGGCACAGGTGGTTTTTGATAGTATTGATTACATTGTTCCGCCCCTGGACCTGATGCAACCTTTTATAAAAGAGTTCGGCGACGGCACTGTGGTAGACAAAGTAATGATACGAAAGGTACAGGAAACGAAGCAGGACAAGGCCGGGTACTACTTGGTAGGCATGGGCATCCGGAACGGTTCTTACCGCGCTATGGCCTTGCAACTGGATGTGAGTTCGGATAATAGTTTATACCTGAGCTCGCAGAGCGATAAGTTTATTTGTGGTGCTACCGCAGGGTGTAGTTTCTGCTATTTTACTTTCTCGGGCAGCCAGATAACAGGGTGTGAATGCGAAAGCCGCGCACCCGGTAATTTATGCGAACAGAAGTCCAGCACTACCAATCAGTTGCTCAAAAATGCTAGGCTACGGAATATGCGGGAAGGTGAATCCAGAAGGTTGGAGACACTTAAAGTATCCCGATAAACTATAAAACAGGGCTGTCAGTAATGGCAGCCCTGTTTGTTTTCTGTTCATTTGTCATTTCGATTTCAGTCGAGAAATCTAGACTGCGTATAGTTGTAAGACCTAGCAGCGTGCGTAGCTCCTGCTAGTGTCTGGTGCTATAGTTGCTTCTTTGTCATTTCGAACGATGTGAGAAATCTATCTCAACTTATAGTTTGCTACTTTACCATCTGAACCAAGCTATCCTTTCAAATATCCTCTTATCCTGGGAGCTCTACTCACTTATTGTTTCAATTTAGCTTTGGTGCCCTCACGGCCGGGAGGCCCCGTCTTCGGGCATCGCGCTGCTGCTTTCTTGCTTCCCTCGTTCCTCGGATTGCCTGGCGGCACCGCAACAAAGCAAAGGCGCTCAACCCAAAGACTGAGATCAGTTCGATAGGAAAAGCTATAGTTTTGAACTGCTATAGTTTCAAAGGAACAGGTAAACCTGTCCTTTTCATGGGCTGTAACTATAGCTAATTCAGATTTCTCCCGCTAATAGAAATGACGGCTGGAAAGGCAGTGGCAGAAAAGTCCCCTTTGAAGGGGGCAGGGGGATGACAAACGGAAACTATAAAACTATAACTTTAACTATAGTAACCTAAAGCTCTCCGCCTTAGTCAAGGAGGGGCTGGGGTGGTTGGGCCAGCCCTATAAAACTATAGCCAGCGCTTCTACTTATGCCTGTCCCTTCCGGGCCAGTTGAGTTACAAACTCAACACTATAGTAAGGCACGGGTTGCAAACCCGCGCCAGCGGAGAAACAGTAACTATACCAAAGCCCAATCCTAAAAATCCTTTAATCCTGTAAATCCTGATTCAGACAAAACCAGGAAGGGATAAACCTATACTACCGCACTCCCCACAATCCAAAACAAACCCTACTACAGTTGCTGTTATTAGTTGTATCTTTGTTTCACCTGCCACACAACAACAGCCAACTATGAAAAGACCGATCATACCTTCACAGACTTTCCTGGAAACAGAACGACTTTACCTGCGTGAGCTTAGTCCGGAAGTTTACAAATTCCTGTTTACCGAATGCAACAGCTCTAAAATAGCCGAGTATTTAGGGCTTAACACCAGCAAAGAAGTTGAGACGGAACGCGAGAAGTACAACCAGGGCTTGGTCACGTATTTTTCTACGTTTCTTAGTTTCCATATACTGGATAAGCAAAATGGCAGAGTGATCGGCAAATGCGGGTATCATACATGGGCACCAACGCACCGCCGGGCCGAAATTGGCTATGAACTTTACGCCGACGAAGACAAGGGTAAAGGCTATATGACGGAGGCACTGGCAGCTATTCTGGCATATGGTTTTGAACAACTAAACCTGCACCGTATCGAAGCCTATATTGCCGCATATAATACTCCGTCTGCAAAGCTTCTGAAACGTTACGGCTTTACAGTAGAGGGCAACGCACGCGGGCATTACGTGGTAGATGGCATAAACGAGGACTCGCTGCTATTATCACTGCTGCAACCCGAGTACGAGCAACTTAAAAGCTCCTGGTGAGTAAAAAAGCAGACAATCTCTAATTCATAGTTTCTAAATACAACCTACTCCTTGAAGTATATCATCCTAAATAAACCTTACGAAGTACTGACCCAGTTTACGGACGAAGCCGGTCGCGCTACATTAAAAGACCACGTGCCGGTACCCGGCATTTACCCGGTCGGTAGGCTGGATTATGACAGCGAAGGATTGGTGTTGCTTACCGATGATAAAGTCTTACAGCACCGTCTCTCCGATCCTAAATTTAAGATAGAGAAAACGTATTGGGTACAGGTAGATGGATTGCCTACTGAAGAAGCGCTGGATGAACTGCGCCGTGGCGTAACTATAAAAGGCGTAAAAACTGCTCCTGCCAAAGCCAGCATTTTAGAAGAAGAGCCGCAGGTTTGGGAGCGCTCCACTCCTATCCGTTTCCGGAAAGAAATCCCTGCTACCTGGGTCGAAATTAAGATATCGCAGGGCATGAACCGACAGGTGCGCCGTATGACAGCCGCTGTTGGTTTCCCAACTTTAAGGCTTATCCGTCCGAGTATTGGCCCGCTAACTATAGGTGAGCTGCAACCCGGCGAGTACCGCGAGCTGACAGCTGACGAAGTAACAAAGTTAAAAAGCCTGAGCGCTGGTGGCAGCAATTTCAAAAGCCCGGCAAAACCAAAAGGCAAAGGTGGCCGCCACTACGATAGCCGCCAGAATTCCAGCCGACCAAGACCTTCCAAATCAAAAGAGGACTTTCAGTAAGTAACGGGTTTTAATTTTTTTAAGACATACACTGCTACTGTCATTCCGAGCATTCTTGAGTACGTGAGTCGAAAAGAGCCAGCATAGCTGCGAGGAACCTTACACAGCAATAGGACATATAAGATCTCTCGGTTACGCTCCAGAAGACAACACTGATTAGTTGATAAAATTGTCTGAATATACCTCTCCTTGCGTCGAGATGACAACTATGGCTTAAGTGATGGTATGCGTGTTTGGAGTTAATTAACTATAGTTTGCCGGTTATGTGCGCTACTATCTTTTCGGCGTGTATCCGGGAGTTTTCGATGAACCAGACGCGGGTATCCATGCCGCCGCATACTACGCCAGCCAGGTAAACACCTGGCAAGTTGGTCTCCATGGTTTCGGGGTTATGCGTGGGGTGTTTCAGAGCATCGTGGCTTAGCTCTATTCCCAGTTTTTTCAGGAAAGTAAAGTTTGGCTGGTAACCAGTCATGGCCATTACAAAGTCGTTGGCTATAGTTACCACGCCGTCCGGTGTTTCAATATCCACTTCGTTTTCCCGGATTTCCAATAACCTGGAACTGAAATATGCTTTTACAGCACCTTCGGCTATGCGGTTTTCGAGGTCAGGTTTAGTCCAGTATTTTATATTGCCAAGTTCCGGTTCCCGCACCACTATAGTTACCTCAGCCCCTTTCCGGTAAGTTTCCAGGGCTACGTCGGCGCTAGAGTTGTTGGCTCCTACTACCAGCACTTTTTGCTTAAAGTAGTAATGCGGATCATAATAATAATGGCGCACTTTGGGCAGCTCCTCCCCTTTTATCTGCAACAGGTTCGGGATATCGTAAAAGCCGGTAGCAACGATAATATGCTTTGCCTTGTAGTTTGCCTTGCTGGTGCTCACCGTATACAATCCATTAGCTTCCGGGTTTACAGCCAGCACTTCTTCAAAAAGGTTAAGGTTTAGTTCCCCGGTTTCGGCCACTTTGCGGTAATATTCCAGTGCTTCGGAGCGGTTTGGTTTTGGGTGGATGCTCGGAAAAGGATAACCGCCAATCTCTAACCTATCGGCAGTAGAGAAAAAGGTCATGTTGAGCGGGTAGTTGAACAATGAATTTACTACGCAGCCTTTCTCCACGATCAGGTAAGTTAATCCCGCTTTTTTTGCTTCCAGTCCGCAGGCCAGCCCGATGGGGCCACCGCCAATTATAAGTATGTCGTGTGTTTCCAACTATAGCATTTTTTCTTCCAACAGCTATACGGCAATTTAGTTTTCCTTCGCCAACAGGCCCGCATTTTACATTACTGAAACTATAGTCTGCCTATCACCCTAACATAAAGCACCTGCGGCGATACTCACCTTAGAGCGAATAGGTTCTCACTCAGAAAGGAACAGCTTTATACCTGAAAATAGAGCGACCAACTATAAGCTTATCTATAGTTCAGCATCAGAAGGCAAACCCGAATGTGAGCGACAGGGCCCGTCCTTTTCCTTCCGCGTCATCATCGTTCAGCACCGTACTGAAACCATAATGATAGGTAAGGTCGAGAGCCAGGAAACGGACATCGAACCCAACGCCGCCATTTAACGCAAACTGGGCATTGCGTACATCTTTCCGGCGAAGGGCCAGGTTGTTATCTTTTACGCCAACATTAAATGCAAACGACGGCCCCACAAAATACCGGATGTGCGATAGTACGCTTCCATCATAGGTGCTCCGGAAACCAACCAGTACCGGCACCCGCATGTAGTGGGCTACAAAAGCATCGCGTTCGTTGGGACGTGGCTGCACGGTACGAATAACATGTGATTTATAACTTACAAAGTCGAGGCCGGGCTGCACGTAAAAACGGTCTCCGATACGCCCGTAAATACCGAATTCATATCCTAAACCCGTGTCATCGTCCACCAGGCCGGGGTCATCAGAAATGCTGTACAGGTTTGCGCCAATCTTGGCTCCTAATTTCAGATTGGGCCGGTCATCATCCTGGGCCAGCGTTTGCGTTAGTGGCGCTATGGTTAGTAGTGTTATTCCTAAAATCAGTAATGTTGTTTTCATGTTGCCGATTGTTATGTTCAAAAAAGATATACTTATTTAACTATACGGACTTGTAATAGTTTTGCAGCATAATTCATTCTTAATTAGCACCGTACAACCGTAATAACAGAAAGCCTGTACCTATAAAACTATGATCATACCCAAAACCGACAACACGATAACTATAGCTCCGGACCTGTACCTGCGTATGGCCACCCCTGACGATGCACAGGCTTTATTTAATATCATTAACTCACAACGACCTTACCTGCGCGAGTGGCTGCCGTTTGTAGATCTGACACGCCAGGTTTCTGATACTGCATTTTACCTGCAAACTATAGTTAACAGTACTTCGGACAGGGTTTTTGTGATCGTTTCAGAAGAAGTTGTCTGCGGGCTGATCGGGTTTAAGGGAATCGAATATTTTAACAGGAAAGTAGAGATTGGGTATTGGCTGAGCGAACACCAGCAGGGCAAAGGCATTATGCGACAGAGTTGCAGCAGGTTACTAAAATATGCTTTTGAGATACTGAACATGAACCGTGTGCAGCTTAAAGTGGCACCCAAAAACTATAAAAGCCGCAACATACCTATTAAACTTGGCTTTACTTTAGAAGGCACCGAGCGAGAAGGCGAACTATTAAACGGCCATTACCACGACCTGGAAGTGTATAGTTTACTCAAAAAAGAGTGGCTGGCACAGGCAGCAAAGTAAGCTATAGTTTGCCATCGTTAATGCCCAATAGTAATGATATCGTACGCATGTTTTCGTGTTTGTCAGCTATCAATTTCAGGATGGCCAGGTACGGGATAAACAGGATCATGCCGGAAGCTCCCCAAAGGATGCCTCCCGCCACTATAGCCAGCAGCGTAAATAACATATTAACCTGCAGCCGATAACTTACTGCCCACGGAAATATAAGGTTAGCCTCTAAATACTGCACTACAGCAAATACCATAACCACCCCGGCCGGGTACCAGAGCGAGTCGTAGGTGATCCAGGCCACCGTCATCGGTAGAATAGCTCCTATAGTTATGCCCACATAAGGTATAAAAGTGAGGATGGAAGCTACCACCCCGAAAAACAGTGCATGTGGCACTCCCAGGATCATCAGCCCGATTGTGTTCAGTGTGCCAACTATAGCATAAACTATAGCCATGCCTTTTATAAAATTGTAGTAGGTAGTTATTGTCTCGTGCAGTATGGTTCTGATCTTTTGGTGTTCGCTGCGGGAGAATAAGGAGTAAAGCGCCCTGGCCAGTTGCTCGCGGTTATACAGGATAAGCGCCATATACAACGGTATCAGCACCAGGAGCACCACCGAAACCACCGACGTATAGAGCACATCTTTCAGCATGTTCAGCAAATTAGCAGCTACGTTGTTACCCACGCTCTCGAGCCAGTTGGTTTGCCGCGCTACTTTAAGTCCAAAATTTTGTTCCAGTAATAAGCTTACATCCCGTATGGCAACTGCCAGTTTCTGTTGCAGGTTGGGCCACTCCTCTACCAGGCGCATCATTTGGTTTACAAGCAGCCAGCCAAGTCCTCCAAAGATCAAAAGCAACACAACCAGGCAGATAGCAATAGCAGCCCAGCGTGGCATACCTTTACCTTCGAGCCAGCGACAGATCGGGTACAGTACAAAACTGATGAGCAACGAAAAGCTGAGCGGTACAAACAACGTACGGCCAACATACAGGATTACACCCAGCAACACCGTGTACTGCAGCAATTTTAGCCAGTTTACCTTTGTGCTTGTATCCATAAATAGTGTATATTGGTGTTCTGCTTTTTAAACCAGCCCTAGCCTGGAGGCAAATTAACAACCTTTAACTATTAAACAATAACCAGCCCTTTCTATGAAAAAAGATCTGTTCCTTGTAACTGCTTTGTTGCTAAGCCTGTCGGGTGTTGCAGGGGCACAAAACCTGAAACCAATAACCCAGGAAAAAGCAACCCGTTTGGTAAAAACACTGAGTGCCGACGACATGCAGGGACGCGCTTCATTTACGCCCGGCGGAGAAAAAGCGGCAGATTTTATAGCAGCGGAGTTCAGCAAGTCGAAACTAAAGCCGCTACCCGGCTCCAGTAGTTTTAAGCAGACGTTTAAAGTATTCAGGGTTACGCCTCATGAGGTTGACGTAAAATTGAACGGCCAGAAAGTTGCTCCAGAAAACGTGTTTGCCAATACCAACTATAAAGAGCTGGAGTGGGAAGCCAACACGGATGAACGCAGGATTATCCCTATTACAGAAAGTGAAAACGCACGCGATGCCATGATGCACATTTTCCGGATGCAGGAAGATGCAATTGTATTGGTGCATCCGAAACATGCCGAAACATTTGCTAACTATAAGCGCTACCTGACACGTGGCGGCATAGTGCAGGAAACCGGCAAAGGAGCAAGCAAAGTGTTCATCCTCACGGACCAGGCCAGTTTACAGAACTATGATATTGAGATAGAGAATAAGATAGAAGAGCTGCAGCTCACCAACGTGGCGGGCATGATCGAAGGAAAGCGCAAAGACGAATTTGTGGTTTTCTCGGGGCACTACGACCACATTGGCACACACAAACCGATAGATGGCGATACTATAGCGAACGGTGCCGACGACGATGCATCCGGAACAACTGCCATGATGCTGCTGGCCGATTTTTACCAGAAGCAACGCAAGCCGGAACGAACCATCCTTTTTGTAGCTTTTGCTGCTGAAGAAATCGGCGGATTTGGCTCGAGGCATTTTTCGCAGCAGTTCAACCCCGATCAGATCGTAGCTATGTTCAATATCGAAATGGTTGGCAAACCGTCTCAGTTTGGCCCGAACAGTGCTTACCTCACTGGTTTTGAGAAATCGAATTTAGGCGAACTGATGCAAAAGCGTTTACAGGGCACAGGCTATAGTATTCACCCGGACCCGTACCCGAAACAGAATCTTTTCTACCGCTCTGATAACGCAACCCTTGCTCGTTTAGGCGTTCCGGCACACACTATTTCATCGGTACAAATGGATAAAGACGATACCTACCACACCGTAAACGATGAGTTCGAAATGCTTGACATGGCGCACCTGACCAGCATGATAAAAGGCATAGCACTTGGCTCGTACGATGTAGTGTTCGGAAAAGCAACACCTACACGAGTTGATAAAGCGCAGGTACAATAAGAACTAAGATTTAAGGGATTAAATGGAAAAAAGAGACGCAGCATATTGCGTCTCTTTTTTGAACAGTGATTTTCAGGATAATATTTCTGCCGCAAGTTTAGCGCCAGCGTAACTTGTGGCTATACATGGCAGCAAGTTTTCAACTTGCTTTGCTTTGAAAAAGCAAGGTTAGCAATGTCCCCAACTATAGAACTATAGCCATTAACTATAGACTAGTAGCTTTTCTTGCAACCAACCTATACCCTTGCTTCGTGTTTTCACCAGTTCGTTTTGTAGCAGAGACGCAAGGTATTGCCTCTCTACATTCAGACAATCCTTGAATCTTAAAATCTTAGTTCTGATCACCTTCAGCACTTGGCCGTACAACCATAGTCAGCCATTTGAAAATAGCTGTTGGTGGTATGGTGAAATTTTTACGCATCCTGGTACTACTCCTCTGCACATTGCCCGTCCTGGGGCAGGAACCAACTATAAACTGGGGGCCTGAAATACCGCAGCAAAACCGCAACCTGAACCAACTGCAGATCATCGGGACTGGTGTCAGCAACTCTTTTTACACCCGCTACACCCAAAACGGCCGCATAACCCTGGAGCGCTACAACGGAAACAGCCAGCGCATCTGGGCAGTAGCCATTGCTCCCCTTGGCCCTGATGGTAACCGTGCTACCTTCGAAGACCTGTTACTGCTTAACCACCAGGTATACCTGCTCTCATCCGTTGAAGAGAAGTACAAGAAGAATGTCTACATCCAGCAGATTGACCTTAACGGGAATTACATGCCGGAAATACATCTGCTGGTTACAACCACTCCGGATGCGAAGCTATATACCAAAACAATGGACAGTAGGCTCATACTTATTTTGCAGCAACAGGCCGAGCCACAGCAAACTATAGTTTCCTCTTACCAGGGCTCTTTTAACCCGCGCTGGCAGGAGGCTATTCCTGTAAAAGGTGAGATCAGGGAGATAGAGGTGACGGATGTCGGCACGGCCTACATACTTACCCAGCTACCCGCCACCAACTCTCCCGAAGCTGCATTTTACCTGTACCGTTTTGAAGGGCGTAACGGCAAAAGTGACATGCAGGCAATTGGTAGCACCGCACAACGCCCGCTGCAGGCAAAACTCGGCATCCTGAAAAACGATGTTATAGTTGCGGGCATCACGGCTCCGGCGCCTTTTGTGGCCAGCCTGAATCCCGAGCTAGTCGGCACGTTCTTCTACCGCATTTCCAGGGGCCATTTCCGGAGATCAGCACTCAACTATACGCTTATTGACAGTACCTTCCTGCATAACTATAAAGCCAATAAACCTGACCTAGACCATAGCCAGCGCCTTCGTTATCTGCAACTGCAACAACTGCTCCCACTTACAGGTAACCGCACCGCCCTCCTGGGCGAAGTTTATACTTCCGAGGCCAGGCAGTTCCATACCGATGATATCCTTATCACGATATTTGCGGAAAACGGGACGCCCCTGTTTACCACTAGCGTAAACAAGCACCAGGCCGGCCCCGCCACACAGGTACGACTTGGCTCTTACATTGCCACCACTGAAGGAGATACTATAAAACTGATCTACCTGGATTTTGAGTACAATTATAACGAGCAGGGCGAGATCGAAACGGCTAGCCCGAGCGCTGTGCTGAAAACGCCTGTACTTGTAACTATAACACCGGACGGAAAGCAGAAAGTAAGACCACTCCGCAACTCGCAAACCGGCCGGCACCAGGACTTTTACCTAGTCCCTGTGGCAGCTTACAAACTTGACCGGCAGGAGTTTATAGTGCTGGGCTCCGGCAAGGACTACTATAAATTTGGAAGATTAAAATTCTAACTATATCATCCTGCTTTGTACAGTTTTAGGCGCTTTGCAGTAAACTTTACCGCACAGGTTGCAAAGGTTCACGCCATGTTCGCCAGGAACTGCATCAGCAAATCATATCAAATCCGGAAAATCTCTTTAATCACTGGTCAGAATTATTAACTTTGGTAAACAACTAATCAACCAATTTCACCTTACCATGAATAAACGTACTTATCTGAGTATGTTCCTGGCAGCGGCGCTGGCCCTACCTTGCAGCACCGTAGTAGCCCAGGAAAAAAAGGATGACAAAAAATGGACTGTGGATGCTGCCCACAGCACTGAAAAAGAAATTTCCGTAACCACTGACGAGGGTACCTGGATGAGCCTGGACGTAAGCCCGGATGGCAAGGAGATCGTGTTCGACATGCTCGGAGACATCTACGTTATGCCGATTTCGGGTGGCAAGGCAAAATTGCTGCGCACGGGTCGCGCTTATGAAGTGCAGCCACGTTTCAGCCCCGATGGTAAATTTATTTCCTTTACTTCGGATGCAGGCGGCGGCGACAACATCTGGATCATGAAACGTGATGGTTCTGATGCCAAACAGATCACCAAAGAAAATTTCAGACTACTCAACAATGCTGTCTGGACACCGGATGGCCAGTACATTGTAGCCCGTAAGCACTTTACCAACACCCGTTCACTGGGTGCCGGCGAAATGTGGATGTACCACCGCACAGGTGGAGCCGGTATACAACTGACCAAACGCAAAAACGACCAGCAGGATGCTGGTGAGCCATTTGTATCACCAGACGGTAAGTATGTATACTACTCCGAAGACATGAGCGGCGGCTCTAACTTCGAGTACAACAAAGACCCGAACGGTCAGATCTATGTTATCCGCAGAGTAGACCGTAACACAGGCGAGATTGAAAATATAGTTACCGGTAACGGTGGTTCTGTACGCCCGACTATCTCCCGCGATGGCAAACACATTGCTTTCGTGCGCCGTGTACGTACCAAATCGGTGTTGTTTGTGCAGGACCTGAAAACCGGCGAGCAATGGCCGCTAACCGATAACCTGAGCAAAGACCAGCAGGAAGCATGGGCTATCTTCGGCGTATATCCGTCTTTCTCCTGGACTCCTGATAACAAGAGCATTGTTTACTGGGCAAACGGTAAGATCAATAAGATAGATGTAGCCAACCAGAAGGTAACCAACATTCCTTTTGAAGCTACGGCCACTCATTACATTGCCGATGCTGTTCGTCACGACTTCAGTAAGAATGGTGGTGTATCGCCGAAAGAGTTTGCAGCAAAAGCGATCCGCCATGCCGTAACCTCTCCGGATGGTAAAGTACTGGTGTTTAACGCTGCCGGCCATATCTACAAAAAAGAACTGCCGAACGGCAAGCCGGAGCGCATTACCAAAGGAACTGATTTCGAATTCTATCCTGCTTTCTCGCCAGACGGAAAGTATATCGTTTACTCTACCTGGAACGACGATAACTATAGTACCCTGATGAAACTGGATATCCGCAAGAAAAATGCGAAACCAACTAAGCTTTCATCTGAGAAAGGTTTTTACACCAACGCTTCGTTCTCGCCAAACGGTAAATTTATAGTTTACAACAAGGAAGGCGGTAATAACCACATGGGCTACGCGTACGGCAACGAGCGTGGCATTTATTACATGGAAGCTGATGGTGACAAGCCAACTTTCGTACAGAAAAATGGATCCTCGCCACAATTCAATGCTACTTCTGATCGCATCTTCTTTACAGGTTATGCCGGTGATAAAGCCGCTTTCAAGAGTGTAAACCTGCAGGGCAAAGAAGAGCAGACTCATTACACCTCCAAGTATACCGACCAGTTCTACCCAAGCCCGGACAACAAATGGATTGCGTTTGTAGAGCTATTTAATGGTTATGTGGCTCCTTTCACTACAAACGGCTCCGGTCTGGACCTGAGTGCTGAAACCAAAGCTGTTCCGGTGGCCCGTTTCACCCGTGATGCCGGTACCAGCATCCATTGGTCTGGCGACAGTAAGAAAGTGAACTGGGTGTTGGGCGATGAATATTTCTCGAACGACATCAAGAACCGCTTTGCCTTTGTAGAAGGTGCCCCTGAAAAACTGCCTGCTATTGATACAACCGGAACAAAGATCGGCCTGGTGCTGAAAACGGATACCCCGGAAGGTAAAGTAGCTTTCACGAACGCGCGCATCATTACCATGAAAGGCGACGAAGTGATTGAAGGCGGAACTATAGTTGTAGAGGGCAACCGTATAGTTGCTGTCGGCAAAAACGTAACTGTTCCGAAAGATGCTAAAGTGATTGATGCTGCCGGCAAAACCATTATGCCTGGTTTTGTTGATGTGCACGCGCACCTTGGTACATTCCGCGAAGGCATGAGCCCGCAGAAGCAATGGTCTTACTATACCAACCTGGCTTACGGCGTAACAACTACCCACGACCCGTCATCTACTACCGAAATGGTGTTTAGCCAGTCGGAAGCCGTGAAGAGTGGTGCGATGATCGGCCCACGTATTTTCTCTACAGGAACTATACTTTACGGTGCCGATGGTAACTTTAAAGCTGTTGTAAACAACCTGGATGATGCCCGTTCGCACCTGCGTCGCCTGAAAGCAGTTGGTGGTTTCTCGGTGAAAAGCTATAACCAGCCCCGCCGTGAGCAGCGCCAGCAGATAATACAGGCTGCCCGCGAACTGGACATGACTGTGGTACCGGAAGGTGGCTCAACCTTCTTCCATAACATGAGCATGATTCTGGATGGCCATACCGGCATTGAGCACAACATTCCGGTTGCGCCGCTTTACAAAGACGTAGTGGAAGTATGGAAAGCTTCACAGACAGGGTACACTCCTACCCTGATCGTAAACTATGCCGGTAACTCCGGTGAGTTTTACTGGTATCAGAAAACCAATGCCTGGGACAAAGAGCGTCTGCTGAAATTCACACCGCGTTCTGTGATCGATGGTCGCTCGCGCCGTGTTACATTGGTGCCTGACGAAGAATATAAAAACGGTCATATCCTGACTTCAGAATCAGCTAAAACACTTACAGATGCTGGCGTGAAAGTGAACCTTGGCGCGCATGGTCAGTTACAAGGCTTAGGTGCGCACTGGGAACTATGGATGCTGCAGCAAGGCGGCATGACCAACCTGGAAGCGCTTCGTGCAGCAACCCTTAATGGTGCGGAGTACCTGGGCATGGGCAAAGACATTGGCTCTCTGGAAACCGGCAAACTGGCTGACCTTATCGTGCTGGACGCAAACCCACTGGAGAATATTCAGAACTCTGAACAGGTAAAATATACAATGGTAAATGGTCGTCTGTACGATGCCTCAACTATGGCTGAGACCGGTAACTATAACAAGCAGCCAGGCAAGTTCTGGTGGGAAAACAGCCGCACCGCCACCGCATTCGACTGGCACGAAGGCACTAACACCCGCCTGGAAGGTATCGCTGGTGAGCATTGCACTTGTAGACATTAAGAGTTAATAAGTACAAATTATATAAAAGCGGCTGCTCCACTGGGCAGCCGCTTTTTGTTTTATAGATGGCGTATGGCGCGAGCGTCTGAGAATATGAAAGTTTTAGGTTAGATTACCGAACAACAGACTGTCCCCTTGAGGGGACTACAGGGGTGTAACCGTGCACATTAAATAAAATCTACTTAAGGCGATTGATTCTCTCTAATCCAGTTCTTCAATGTCCTCAAAACATTACTAATATTCCTTTTTACTTCCATATCATCAAACCTAACAAACTGCACACCATACTGCTCTAATTCACTCTGGCGCTTTACATCATATTTATAGTTTTTATCATGGCTATCTCCATCAATCTCAATAGCTAACTGCAGCTCATGTGAATAGAAATCAACTATAAAATCCAGCATGGGCACTTGGCGGTGGAATTGATAACCGAATAGCTTTCTCTCTTTTATTTCCTGCCACAGTAAAATTTCGGATAATGAACTGTTCCTTCTTAATTCGCGCGCTTTTGCCTTTAGATCTTCTCTGTATGGTATGATTCTGTTTTTGGTCAAAGTCAGCTTATTTTCGAATTGAGAAATACTTTGGATAAAGTTGGGAACGATTACACCCCTGTAGTCCCCTCAAGGGGACAGTCGGCTAATTGTTTACGTTCTGTTCTCGCTTTTATATGTCGTATACTTCTCTTAACAATTAGTTATTTAAAGCTTCTATTCTGTGAATTTCTATCTCCAGTTCTCTCTTATTCTCCTGATTATATTCATAAACCAAAGCATCCTTCAATAGTCTTAACGCTCTGATATCAGTGCTTGGTTTTCTTTTAAGAATTTCTACTCCTTGCTTAACAAGAGGCTTATGGAAATCCGAAGCATAAGTTTCAGTAGCTTTGTTATATCCTAACTCGTAACCGAACTGATGAATTCTTACAAAAAGTTCTAAAGCTTCTTCAGAAAAAGGCTTGTTGTCTTCCAGATAGTCTAAACCTAGCTTTATGAGTCCAAATTTTGTTTCTAATCTAGACAATTCACATGAAACTGAAACATCATCAATCAGTGACAACAGACTTTTAACATTCATTTAATAAGGCTTCAAGTATCATAGGAATCTTCTAAACAATCAACTACCAACAATTGATTACTTCACTGCAGCTAGCACCCGCTTGATCATCTCATTTGGGTTACCATTATGCCAGCGCCAAACTATTACGATGTTATGCTCCGGGTCTACCCAAACGGTATTCTGGCCAGCACCTAAAGCTGCGTAGCTGGTGGTGGGAGCATCGGGCCAGGCTTTGCCTTCGGTATTGAGCCACCACAAATAACCATAGTCCGGGCCAACGATGCCACGGGATGTCGTTGCTTCTTTCACCCATTTTTCAGATACCAGCTGCTTGTCTTTCCAGCGGCCGTTGCGCAGGAACAGGTAACCAAATCGGGCTTCGTCACGAGCACTGATCCAGAGTCCGCCGCCCCAACGCGTACCACCACTTACCGATGGCATCTGCTTGCCATTTATATCAGCTACAGAATTACGGTAAGGCACCCACTTCCAGGTTTCGGAAGCATCGATCGGGTCCATTATCTCATCTTCCAGCACTTCCGGCAAAGGCTTCTCCCACAAGCGCAGCAACGAAAGCGCGAAACGATTAATACGTACATCGTTGTATTCGTAAAAGCTGCCTGGTTCCTGTAGTTCACGCGGTTTGCGCTCTCCCTTACCAAAAGCTTCTTTGCCAACAAAATCATGTTTCTTACCCCATAGTTCACCTTCCCATTCGCTGGTCTGGCGGGCGTGGTACTCCCAGGTTACTTTCCTATTTTGTTCCGAATCATATCCTCCATCCTTCACATACTTTGCTACCGGGTCATTTATAGTTTGGATCATCCCGCGGTCTATAGTTAAACCAAGTATAGTTGAGAGAAAGCTTTTGGCCACACTATAAGTCGGGTCTGCGGCTTTGGTGTCGCCCCACTCTGCTACAATGTAGCCATCTTTCAAGATGATGCCATTGGTGTTAGCTCTGGTACCCGGCAATGGCCCTAACGGTTCCCCAAATATCTCTTTCTGTGTAGAGAAGTCTTTCTGTATCTGGGTTGTTTCCTGTGTTTCTGCCCATGCCACTGCCTGCTGTAGTAGTGCAGCATCCATACCTATTTGTTCGGGTTTCCTGGTTTCCCAGTTATCGCCTTTACCAGGGTAGTATACTTTTTGGCTTGTTGCAGTAGTGGCTATAGTTTGCTGGCTTTGCTTATCAGTGCATGCAAACAAAGCAAGTATAACGAGCAGGTACAGGTGGTTTCTGAATTTCATGATGCGGGTGAATTAATTCTCTAAAATACGTACTGCCGCAACAAAACAAAAACGGCCACCTGTTTTGCAAGTGGCCGTTTTTTCCTTTTCATACTTTATACTTCCAGTACATAATACAGCAGTGGTTTATCCAGCTTTTGCAGCAATGGTTTAGCTACATTAAAGACCTTTACACCTTTAGCAGTTGCCCCTTCTAAAGTACCCACATGCGCATGCCCATGGAAGGCGGCCAATACCTGGCGTCGCTCTAATGGTTCTGCCAGCCTGGATGAGCCCAGAAACGGGTAAATAGCTTCGGGCTCGCCTTCTATAGTTGCTGCAATAGGAGCATAATGCAAAACAGCAATTTTAGGGATATCCGGGTGTTCTGTCTCCAACCTTGACAAAGCGCCATCCAGTTTCAGCGACTCATCAACAGCTTCCTGCACGAAAGATTTCATCATTGGTTCACCGAACATGGCCAGCATAGCGCGGTTAAAACCTCCGCCAAAGCCTTTTACGCCGGCGAATCCCACACCTTCCAATACCACCATATCGCCATCCAGCATATGTACGCCGGTTTGCGCCAGCACTTTCCGTATTTCGTCATGCTCGTTGTGGTCGTAGTCGTGGTTACCTAATACAGCAACTACAGGTATGGAACAAGCACGCAGTTCTTCGGCTAATATTTCTGCTTCCGAGGCACGTCCGTGGTCGGTCAGGTCACCGCATATCAGCAGCACATCTGCATCTGCCGATACGTCCTTGAAAAACTCAGTCCATTTGCCCTTGTCGGTATCACGTACATGTATATCGCCCACAGCCGCAACACGCGTTTTCTTCTTTTTTTTATCCATTCGCTAAATGGTTTTTATAGTTACCACCTTGTACTCCCATTCCGTAATATCGGTTTTGTACTGGGTCTGGTCTATAATAGGGCCGCGGCAAACTTTTTCAACCGAAGCAGGAAGTTCATACTGATGATGCGCGCGCTGCATAAGCTCATCAAAAAGCCATTTCGGGATAATATCGCGGTCGGCAGGATAAACAAACTGGAAGTTGATGACCTGGCTCAGGAGCAGTTGCCAGTGGTGGTCCATGCGGCTGAACAGGCGCTTCCAGTCGAGCTTTTTACCGTAGCGCAGAAACAGGTGGTTCACATCGGCACCGTCGTAACGCTCGCGATTCTGCACGTATATTTTGCACCAGATCAGCTCTTCCGGCGCCAGGAATTTTACAGGTATCCCAAACACTTTTCCTTTCACGGCATACTCATACCAGCTATCGTCTACAGTACAGATGTTATTCACCGTATCAAAAATAATATCGATGTAGTAGCCATTCTGAAACACTTTGGCCAGCCAGCGGGCATCTGTTATCTCGGTCTGGTAGCCCTTGTCGTTGAGGTATTTCAGGTGATACTGGTACTCGCTGGGCTTGCAGAAAATATCCAGGTCTTTCATGTCGCGCACAATACCGGTATATTCATACATCGCATAGCCGCCGCCCAGCAGGTAGGGCGTAGGGCTGTCCTTCAGGAGCGTAAGGGTTTTCTTATAAAATTCGTTGGCGATATCCTGGCCATTTGTAGCTTCTTTAGGCGTAGCTACGCTTTTGCCGTTTATCACCGCTTTTTCTTCTTTTATCTTTTTCATGTTAAGTCGATACTATAAAATCAGGTCTTGTTGCATTCATTTGGCATCGCAAGTGACGGGAAGGAACAACAAGGGAGTAGATTATTTACTCCATTCTGAGAGAATAGTTGTTGCGTAATTACAAGAAAGTGTCTGGTTATTAGCTAAAAGAAGTGCAAAAAAGTTGTTTTACATTGTGAGTAAATAGTGTCGTTACCTGTAAAAAATCGGGGTTTGTGGCTATTGACCCGGAGTATTTGTTGTGGGACTAGTGCAATGTTGCATAAGTATTGACTGTTTCACTAGTTCACCTTAGTCCTATAGTTACTGTTTCTTTTCATGTTCTTCAGAGCGGCAGGTGAGGGATCATAATCGTACTATAGTTGCTTTACCCTTTACTGTCATTTCGAACGCAGTGAGAAATCTATCTCGGCTTATAGTTGAATTTACCTGCACTTTGATATAGGATATCCTTTCAAATATCCTTTAATCCTGGGAGCTTTACTTATCTATCGTTTCAATTCACCTTGGCTCCCTCACGGCCGGGAGGCCCCGTCTTCGGGCATCGCGCTGCTTTCG
Organism: Pontibacter populi; assembly: GCF_019336435.1. GTDB lineage: Bacteria > Bacteroidota > Bacteroidia > Cytophagales > Hymenobacteraceae > Pontibacter > Pontibacter humidus. The sequence goes on from NZ_JAHWXQ010000001.1 coordinate 117,581, forward strand.
CTTCCTTGGCTCCTAACCTCGCCATGCCTGCCGGCACCGCAACAAAGCAAAGGCGCTCAACCCAAAGACTGTGATCAATTCGATAGTTATGGTTGTTATAGTTTGCAACAATAAGCTTCGAGCTTGATCGTGGTAGTAGTTTCGAGAAGACAGGTAAACCTGTCCTGTTCTTCAGCTGTAACTATAGCACTATAAAGCAAACAATAGTAAATGCAGCAATTGTCCCCTTGAGGGTACTACAGGGGTGTTAAAACCGGAACTATAGAACTATAATACCAACTATAGCAACAACAGAAATTCCCCTCTCGGGAGGGGCAGGGGTGGGTTAAAACACTAACGATAAAACTACACCTCCAACTATAGAAGTAGCAGATGGTTGTGAAGGGGTAATCCTATCACTTTCGATCAAATCTCTCCTGATATACTGATACATTCAACCTATGCAAAACCGCTCTATAGCCGCTATTGATTAAATCAAATTAAAGAGGTATTTTAGAAGGGCCGGCAGGTAATGGTTCCGGCGCTTCACTCACTTCCAAACCTAAAACTATGGCTTACGCAACTTCTGAAATTGCTTTAGGCACCCAGGCACCCGACTTCGCATTACTCGACACTGTTTCCGGAAGACTGTTTTCGCTACGCGATGTAGCAGGTAGTAAGGCAACTGTTATCATGTTTACCTGTAACCATTGCCCATATGTCCAACACATCCTGGATAAGGTAGTAGAAGTTGCAAAAGAATATCAGCAAAAGGGAGTAGGTTTTGTAGCCATCAGCGCCAACGATGCAACTATACAGCCAGAAGACCGACCAAGTGAAATGAAAGCCCTTGCACAGGAACGCGGCTTTACTTTTCCATATCTGTATGACCAGACGCAACAAGTGGCCCGCACGTATCAGGCAGTTTGCACGCCCGAGTTTTTTGCGTTTGATGCCAACAAACGCTTAGCCTACCACGGTCAGTTTGATAGTTCACGGCCAAAATCGCATATACTGGTTACCGGACAGGATCTCACAAGTGCCCTCGATGCATTACTAAAGGGCCAGCAGCCATCACAAGAACAACAGCCAGCTGTTGGGTGCGGCATTAAATGGAAACATCCGTATTAGGCGGCAAAGCATTATTCGGATTTTCATTTACGATTTCAGCCATAGCAGTGGCGTGGTCTAAATAATGCGACGTATAGGCGTCGCTTTTAGCGTGTACATACATGGCTGTTTCGCCCATGACCGTGTTAATAATATCCTCGTGCTCCTCCATAGGCAAGGCCGGACAACCTAAGCTTCTGCCAAGTCTACCTGCCTGATCTATAAATTTAGGGCTTGCATATTCGGCACCATGTATTACAATGCAGCGGTCCAGGGCGTTGGTGTTAAACCCCTCATCTACACCTTCTAATTTAAGCGAAAGCCCATGCTTGCCGTTGTAAGTTTTTTGGGTCACATAAAAGCCTATACTACTCATATACGACTTGTCCTCGTTCGAGAAATTCTCAGCAAACTCCCCTCCCGAATTCCGGCCATGTGCCACGTAAGTATGATGCAAAAGTTCTTTCTTTTCAATATCTACCACCCAAAGCCTTTTTTGTGTTGATGACTTTGTAAAATCGACCATCGTTAATACCGGTTTGCCTGATAGCTTGCCTTCATGTTTCATGTTATAGTACCCGGTGAGTGCTTTCGAAAAAACTTCGTATTTCAGGCCGGTTTGCCCAAGTCCCATTTCGTTATACAAACTATAAGCCACCTCATCGAACTGCATAATTTTGTAGTTCGATACTGTTTCCTTAGTAGTTTTCTTGGTCTTGGTTTTAGCTGCACTGCTACTGATCGGCGCGGCCATAGGCGAAAATATAAGTGGAGCAAACAGCGGAAAAAGTCTTTTCGCTACTTTTCGTTTCCGTGCGTGCCACCTTGTTTTTTTCTTATCCATATCTTCTAACATTCGTTCTTCAGCACTTTATTGTACGCCCTGCACCTTCCATAGTTTAATTTTAAACCCTGGCTAACAGTGTTTTCAGATTAATGAGCTGTTGAAAGCCCTAACTATAGTCGGGCTGTGTTTTTCCTGTTCCGAATAAGATGGAGGTACTTTTCCCGGACTAAAAACAAATGTCATTGCGCCCGTATACCTGCACTATAGTTTCTCAGGAAACTGATTTCTGATTATCTTTGAACTAGAGAAGCAATTTATAACTATAACCGATCACCGTTTGAAATTAGCCGCCATCGATATAGGCTCCAACGCCGTAAGGTGCCAGATCTCAAGTGCCCTTCAGCAGGATGCCAGTGTAATTTTTAAACGGATAGAATACATCCGCTACGCCATCCGATTTGGAGAAGATGTATTTAATTCAGGCTATATCAGCGAGATCAAGATAGATAAGTTTGTAAAGTTGCTTCATGCCTTCCAGCTGCTTTTAGATGTGCACGATGTAGATCACTTTATGATCTGCGCAACCTCAGCCATGCGTAACTCCCAGAACGCACTGGAAATACTGAAACTGGTAGAGGAACGATTGGGGATGAAGATAGATGTTATTGACGGCGTGGCCGAAGCAGAGTTAATAAACAAAGTCATCGTGAATTTCCTGGATGAGCGTAACTACCTGCATATTGACGTGGGTGGTGGCAGTACAGAATTCAATATTTATGTTAACCGCCAGAAAGTGGCTTCTCAATCATTTGAGCAGGGTTCTATACGCCACATGCACGGGAACGACTCTGTAGAACTCTGGAACATGATGCGCCACTGGATAGAAGAAAATGCACGTAAATACCAGCCTTCCCGCGCTATTGGTACGGGTGGCAACATTAACAAGATCTATGACATGGCCGGCAAGGTAACCGGCAAGCCCATCTTCCGAAAACAGATCGAAGAGGTAGTAACTATAGTTTCGGGGATGAGCATGGAAGATCGTGTAAATAAGCTGCTCCTGAACCCGGATCGAGCCGATGTCATTCTGCCAGCCGCCGAAATATATTTATCTGCTATGCGCTGGGCAAAACTGGAGAGTATGATGGTTCCGAATGTGGGTTTGAAAGATGGCATGATCCACTCCCTTTACGAGCAGTTTCATCCCGAACGGTTCGTTATTGGTGGGATTAATTAATCGTTATAGTTTAGTCTCTTTTCAGTTTCATCCCGAATGCAGCCAAGGAATTTTATATGTTTTATAGTTCACTTTTGTCATTTCGACGAAAGGAGAAATCTACCTCAGCTTATAGTTCGATTGTCTAAAGTTCTATAATCTACTACTCCACAACCCGAAACAAGCCTTCCTTTTATAGCTCCTTCTAATCCTGAGAGCTCTGCATACTTACTGTTCTATAGTTTACTTTGGTGCCCTCACGGCCGGGAGGCCCCGTCTTCGGGCATCGCGCTGCTGCTTTCTTGCTTCCCTCGCTCTGCTCGGGTTGCCTAAAGGCACTGCAACAAAGCAAAGGCGCTCAACCCAAAGACTGTGAAGTTTCGCATAGTAACCAGCATCTATAGTTTGAACTGGGAGGCTTTGAGATGTATCGTGGCTATAGTTCCGAAGGGGCAGGGAAACCTGCCCTGTTCGTGGTCTGTAACCATAGAACTATAGTTTAGAAATTAGTAGCAGCAGCAATTGTCCCCTTGAGGGGACTATAGGGGTGTTAAAACAGAAACTATAAAATTATAGCCACGGACTAAAGCAACCTCAGAAATCCCCCTCTTAGGCGAGGCAGGGATGGGTTTAAGGCATGACCTCTCACCCCAATCAACATGACAAAAGAACCAGCATTAAAAAACCCTCCTCTTATTACTAAGGGAGGGTTTGAGGATTTATTTAAACCAGTTCTATATCCGCATTCTCATAGATGGTACGGTTGTAGAAAATCTTGTGAATATCCACTACATCTTCTCCGGCGGCAGGGCGTTTTTTAACGTACGTACCGTCTTCGCGCATAATGTAGGAGTTCTGGTTATCGAGCAGGTTATAGTGCAGGATGGAGATTGCTTCGCGTTTCAGATCTTCGTTAAGTAACAGGAACAAGGCTTCTATTCTCCTGTCGAAACTGCGGACCATGACATCAGCGCTGCCGCTGTAAACTTTGGCATCACCACTGTTATGGAAATAATAAATACGGCTGTGTTCCAGGTACTCCCCAACTATAGATTTCACGAAAATGTTCTCGCTCAGGTCTTCGCGGCCCGGGCGCAGACAGCAAATTCCGCGAACTATAAGTTTTATAGGAACACCAGCTTTGGATGCCTTGTAAAACTCGTCCATTACCTCTTTGTCTTCCAGCGAGTTGATCTTGATTACAATACCGCTTTTCAACCCTTTCTTGGCATTCCGGGCTTCGTTACGGATAAGTTCTATCAGCTGGTTGCGCAGGCCTTTCGGCGAGGTCATCAGCGATTTATACTCGTTCGGGCGTGAGTGGCCGGTAATTACATTAAAGAATTCGGAAACGTCGTGCGCGTAAATCTCATCGGTTGTAAGCAAACTGACATCAGAATATAAACGGGCCGTTTGTTCGTTATAGTTACCACTACCAATATGCACGTAACGTGTTACCTTCTCCCCTTCTTTCCGAATGATCATCAGCATTTTAGTATGGGTTTTATACTTGCTGATGCCATAGATTACAAAACAGCCGGCTTTTTCCAGGCGGTCCCCTTCTTTCAGGTTACGCTCTTCATCAAAGCGGGCTTTTACTTCAAACAACACCGATACGTGCTTCCCGTTTTCAGCCGCTTTAAGTAAGGCGGCCGTAACACGGCTTTGGTCTGCGAGGCGGTATATCGTTTGCTTGATACCCAGCACGTACGGGTCTTCGGCGGCGCGCTCCAGCAATTGCACCACCGGCTCCATGCTGTTGTAAGGATGATGCAGCAATACATCATGCTCTTTCAGGTACTGGAAAAGATCGATGCCATCACTGGGCAGGCTGCGTGGCATTACCGAGGATGGCTGTTTAAAGCAACGGTCCTTGAACTGGCGATGGTTAATAATCTGCCACAGCGCGCGCAGGTCTATTAAACTATTGATAGTGAAAACGTTGGCATTGTCAATCACCCAGCGATCCTTCAGCACTTTCATCATAAATGCAGATGGGTTCCGTTCCACTTCCAGGCGTACCACACGTCCTTTTTTACGCGTTTTCAGCTTCGATTTTATTTCCTGTACAAAGTCAGCTTCAATGTCGTCAGATTCTTCGAGGGTAAAATCGCCGTTGCGGGTAATACGGAACAGGTTAACTGAAACGATATCCACATTACGGAAAAGCTTCTTTATTTTCCAGCGGATAATTTCTTCGATGGGTACGAATATGATCTTATCCTTGCGGTTGATCTCGTAGAAACGCGCCAGGTTTTGGGGTATCTGTACAAAAGTCAGGCGGTCCTGTGCCTTCTGCTCATCGTCGGTGCGGGTGACTACACCAAAGGTCAGCAGCTGATTCATGAGTAGCGGAAAGCCATGGTAATTATCGAATACCATGGGCGTAAGCAGCGGGAATATGGTATTTTTAAAGTACCCGTCTACTTTTTTCTGCTCTATTTCGGTCAGTTCGCCAACCATCAGTACGTCAAAGCCACTCTTATCGAAAAGCGGTTTTAGCTCGTTGTTGTAGGTCAGGTACTGGTCGTTTACGAAACGATGCGAGTAATCTAAAAGCTTTTTGCGGAACGGCAACTCGCGCAGGCCCGAATAATCTGTACGCTCTTTACCGTAATCGATATAGTTGTACAAACTGCCCACCCTGATCATGAAAAACTCGTCGAGGTTAGACGAGGTAATAGCCAGGAACTTGAGCCTGTCGAAAATAGACTTGTTTGTGTCGCGGGCCTGATCGAGTACGCGGTAATTAAAGCGTAGCCAGCTCAGGTCGCGGCTGATGTATTTACTTTTCTTTATCTGGTCAGAGACCTTATTTATAAGCATGTTAACAGTAGAATTTAAAGCCGATCAGGGTTTGAGATCAGTTTTCTCAGGATGAAATTTGTACTTAGTGCTAATATATAGTTTGTAACGGATATTGCACAGTTTTAGCCATCCCAATACGTATTTATTATAGCTTCGGCCAGCGTTTATAGTTTAATCTATGGTTTGATCCGAAGAATTGCTTCCCAAATCAATAATATATACTATGCCTGCCGCTACCGTAACTCCATTTATAGAGGTAAGAGAAGTATAATTGCGGTAAGCTCCACCCTCTTGTGTAGCTCTTGAAAAGGACTCCGGGGTAAGGTACCGGGAAGTGGTGCCACTCAGGTATTCGATGCTTCCCTCGAAGCGCCATTTTTTGCCCCCGATCTGCAAGCCTGCTCGGGCACCATACCCCAGCGAAACAGAAGTAAAACCAGAGCTGCTCTCAGAAGAAAAATCATCTTTTTCGTAGCTCATGAACCGCAGACCCAGCAATGCATAGGCAAACGGATGAAAGTATCTGGCTACGGTAGCTTCAGCGCCAAAATGTGTATTTAAAATACTCATGCCGGCCTTCATATCCGAATTATTATCAAAAGCCAGGATGTTCCGGGAATAACTAAGTCCGCCAGCCCAGGGCTTTTCTGATGGCTTTATAAGTAAGCTCGGCTCATAGCCAATGGCCGCATACGTATCCCCGAATCTACCGGCAAAACCTGTTACCCGTGCTTTTAACGAAATGTCAACTTCTTGTGCGACGCCAACTATAGGCACTAATACAAAACAGGCTAAAACCAGTAGCGATGCTTTAAAAGCTTTCATAAACAAACTATAAAGAGAGATCAGAACTATAAGAAACGGTTATTTATTGCTGCGCTTTGCCGGGAAAATCAACTTTAAGGCACCGGGCATTCTGCGGGCCCATGCTGCTTCGTTGTGTTCAGCCTGAGGCGCTTTTACCCACACAAAATCTTTATGCTCTTTGTAGCCTTTTGCTTTCAGGGCCTGTAGCATTTCATCTATGCCGGGCTGCAGTTTTTCTTCCAGGGCTACGCCGCCGTTATCAATGTAAAAGTATATTTTCTTCTTTTTGCCAGTATAGTTCAGCACATCGTCCACGTAATCTATATGCTGTATTTTAAAGGCCGGCGACATACAGATGGCTTTCGAGAACACGTCCGGATACTCCCAGGCCAGCATGAACGCCATGATGCCACCAGCAGAGGAGCCGCCAATGGCTGTATATTTCCGTCCAGGTTTGGTGCGGTATTGCTTGTCAACAAATGGCTTCACAGTGTTCACTACAAAATCCATGTAGGCGGTACCTTTCTGGCCGGGTATGTACTCGTCGCTGCGGTCTGAGGTGTTGTAGATGCCAACTATAATAACCGGTTCGAGGGCGTTTGCACTTATCAGGCTATCAGCGGTTTCGTCGAGTTGCCAGTCTGTGCCAAAGGAGCTTGTGGCCGGGTCAATTATATTCTGCCCGTCGTGCATGTAAAGCACGGGGTATTTTTTGCTTTTATCAGCCTCATAACCATCCGGCAACCAAACTATAACATCACGATCCTGGAGGCCTTTTGCTTTTAAGTTTTTATGATAGTTTACATTACCTGTTATGCCGCCTTTAAACGGACGCATTTTCTTTTCGAGCCAGTGTTCAATGGTGTTTGCTATAGTTGTATCGCTGGCTATAGTTGCCCTGAAGTTTGACAGCGGAAATCCTTTTGCATCTGTGCCTTCGCGGTCCCAGGAACCAAGGGTGTATTTGTATTCCAATTGGGTATTTGCCGGAAACTTCAGCTTTAGTTGCCAGGTGTGCCTGCCCGTGTTTTGCATCGCTACTTTGGCAGGATTCCAGTTACCTAATTGCGGCTCGTTACCAACTATAAAAAAGGTACTGCTGTCGGGTAATGTGGGTGCGTATAGTTCAAAAGTTACCTGCACAGTTTCAGGCTGCTGTGCTTTGGCAACTATAGCTGAGGCCATGGCAAGTATCAAAACAAAGAAGAGCTTTCGCATGAGTGAGACGCGCTTTAAATGGATGTGGATATCAGGGAATAAAGATATTTATTTTATAGTTCTGCCAAGTAGCTATTCACAAAAAAGGCCAGCTAGATTGCTGGCTTTGGTGATGGTAACGGTTAGGCTAAACGACGGCAAGGCCGTCGGCCGAGGCTGACGTTTAGCTGTTGTTGTAGCACGTTATTCTATTTTCTTTTCAATTTGAGCTTTATGTATTTTCCTCAATCTAATCCCAAGAAGTTTGTTATCCGCATAGGCCGACAACGTCGTTCTTAAATTAATCTCATGCTCAGATTTTGTTTCAGCGTCCATCGCTAGAGAGATGTTTGCTTCATTTAATCCACTTATTGAGATTCTTGAATACTTCTTTTCAAATTCTTTTACCGTTTTCAGTTTGCTGGCTTTAAATGCTGGCCAATCCGTCAAATTACGTTTTGTCGAGTCCTTATTCTTTTCAGCAAACTTTTCTAGGTTCCGCTTTATTGATTCGCCTAACAGCTCATCAGTTACGTCGAAACTTAAAACCTCAACGTCCTCTTGCTCATAACGAAGCCAAGATTCATCAACAATGAAAGGAGCAACAAGTATCTTTCTATACTCTTCGCTCAAGTATACAGCAATCATTTTTGAAAACTGTTTCTTTTCTTTTTTTGACTTAAACCAATTCATATTATTAATGTACTACAACGTACTTGGGCATAAGGCGGCGAAGCTGGCTTATGGGTTTGGTTAGCAGAATTTATGCTTCTCCGGCAATGTTTAAATCAAAGCAATTCCTTTTTGTTAGATTCACTTTCAAATTAATATTACAATTTCCTCCATCATTCATTCTGATTATGAAGTATTTAAATTCTTTACTTATATAACTTCCTCTACAGTAATCTCTTACCCAAACTTCTTTTTCCTGCTTAGAATTAATAACTGGAATACATTGGATAACATAATTATCTATCGCTTTGAGATTAACCCTATTTTCTGAAAAGCATTTTTTTAAAATACTATCCAATGCTTCTAAATCATTTTGATTCAAGTCGTAAGGTTTAACAGAATTAGGGTCATAATTATAATTGGCAGGATTATAAAGCTTGGGACTAAATGTGAAAACTGCGTAATTTTCATATTTACTAAAATCTAATCTAGGTTTAGAATTGAAAAGATTTTTTTGAATTTCTATTCTTAAAGGAGAATCAATGAATTCTATGAAATTATTTTTTATTACAGCTTTATCAGTGTTTGCATATTTGAAATCAAAAGGGCTAAAATTAATTGTATCATTTTCTAAAAAATAAAAGCCCTTAAACTTTTCTTCCTTCTCATAATTAAAACTTTCTTCTAAAACTGTAAAAGTATAGCTGCTATCAGAAAAGAGTTTTATTTTCATATTTACGCCCAAATCATGATTGTTTTCCGCAACAATCTGTACATTTTTTGTTCGTGTTGAAACTACCTGTCTATTCTTCTGGCATTGAACGAATAATGCTAAAGAAAATAATGTGAGTATGATTTTTATCTTCACTTTTGATTTGAAATACCTGCTAACTATAGTACAAACAACAACATACACTTATCTGCACTATGTACGTCATTACATACTCAATATTATCAAACCTGAATATACACTATTACAACTCAACTCTTTACAAATTACCCAACAAAAAAGCCGGCTATACTTTGCAGTACAGTCGGCTTCTGTAATCAATAAGAACTATAGTTTACACGTCTACGCGTGCATACTTCGAGTTACGTTCAATAAAGTCACGGCGAGGGCCGACTTCGTCGCCCATCAGCATCGAGAACAGGTGGTCGGCTTGTGCAGCAGACTCTATCGTTACCTGCTTTAAGCTTCTCACATCCGGGTTCATGGTGGTAGTCCAGAGCTGTTCCGGGTTCATCTCACCAAGACCTTTGTAACGCTGCACGCCTACGCTGTCGTCTTTACCTTTACCAAGCTCTGCAATCGCGTCGATACGGTCCTGCTCGCTCCAGCAATAGCGCTCTTCCTTACCCTTTTTAACCAGGTAAAGCGGTGGCAATGCAATGTAGATATAGCCATTCTCGATCAGCTCCTTCATGTAACGGAAGAAGAACGTAAGGATAAGTGTACGAATATGCGATCCGTCCACGTCCGCATCCGTCATGATGATGATACGGTGATAGCGAAGTTTCTCCATATTCAGGGCTTTCTCGCCGTCTGCTGTACCAAAGCTCACACCAAACGCCTGGATCATATTCTTGATCTCTTCGTTCTCGTAAATGCGGTGCTCCTGTGCTTTCTCCACGTTCAGGATTTTACCACGTAACGGAAGTATAGCCTGGAAACGACGATTACGGCCCTGCTTAGCCGATCCACCAGCCGAGTCACCCTCTACCAGGTAAATCTCGCAGTTTTCAGGGTCGCTGTCAGAGCAGTCAGCCAGTTTACCCGGCAAGCTGGTGCTTGAAAGTACGTTCTTGCGCTGTACCATTTCGCGGGCTTTGCGGGCTGCGTTACGGGCCTGTGCGGCAAGTATTACCTTCTGAACTATAATGCGGGCTTCTTTCGGGTTTTCTTCCAGGAACTGGTTCAGCATTTCGCCAACAGCCGTATCCACAGCACCACCTACATCAGAGTTACCCAATTTGGTTTTTGTCTGACCTTCGAACTGCGGTTCCTGCACTTTTACAGAGATCACAGCTGTTAAGCCTTCTCTGAAGTCGTCACCGGCAATGTCTATCTTCAGCTTATCCAGCATACCAGACTTATCTGCATAAGCCTTAAGCGTACGGGTAAGCGCTCTACGGAAACCACCTACGTGCGTACCACCTTCTATGGTGTTAATGTTGTTCACGTACGAGAAAATATTCTCAGTGTAGGAGGTGTTATACTGAAGCGCGATCTCAACCGGAACACCGTTTTTCTCGCTCTCAATATGAATAGGCTGCGGTATCAGGTTTTCGCGGGTTTCATCCAGGTAAGCAACAAATTCCTTCAGACCACCTTCTGAGTAAAACGAATCGCTCAGAGGTTCGCCCTGCTCGTTCATTTCGCGCAGGTCTTTCAGGTTAATGCGGATACCTTTGTTAAGGTAAGCCAGTTCGCGTAAGCGACCTGCTACTGTATCGTATTTGTATTCGGTAACCGTAAAGATGGAAGCATCCGGCTGAAAGGTAACTGTTGTACCTGTTTTGTCAGTTGTTCCGATCTCGCGAACCGGGTAAGCCGGTGCACCAATGTTGTAATGCTGCTCAAATATCTTTCCGTTACGGTGCACAGTTACGTGCATATCAGTAGATAGTGCGTTAACGCAGGATACACCCACGCCGTGCAGACCACCGGATACTTTATACGTGTCTTTATCAAACTTACCACCGGCGTGCAGTACTGTCATTACCACTTCCAGGGCAGAGCGGCCTTCTTTCTGGTGAAAGTCCGTAGGAATACCACGGCCGTTATCCGATACCGTTACAGAGTTATTTTCGTTGATGGTAACATTGATCTCATCGCAGTGGCCGGCAAGGGCCTCATCGATAGAGTTATCTACTACTTCCCAAACCAGGTGGTGTAAGCCTTTTATACCAATGTCACCGATATACATGGCCGGACGTTTACGAACTGCTTCCAGTCCTTCCAGTACCTGTATACTATCTGCTGAATAATTATTTGCTCTTTGTGCTTCTACTTCACTCATGTGTGTCAATAAGGTAGATTAATAGGTAAAATTACCACTTTTATTTCGATTATGCTATACTTTCTCCGGCTAAAAAGTACCTGTAGCTGACAGGTAAAATTTCAGGATTCTGAACTGGTAAAGCACAACAATATATCAACAAAAAACCACAGCATTTAGTGCCTGTTTTACAGCCTTTTACCTGACAAAACACAAAGGGCAGCCTATAGTTACAGGCTGCCCTCCGGCAATGTTAAAAACAGGAAAATCTATCGTAAAAGCCGGGCTCAAATTCTGAAGGAAACTATAGTTCTGAACTGGAAGTAAATCCGTTACAGCATAACTCCATCACCCGGTTTATTTATTCCTTTTTATAGTTAGTGAAAGCCCCACAATCTGAGCACTAAACTGTAAACGTGATGGCTATAGTTTAAAGTATAAAATCAGGCGCAGGCAGGTATCTTTTGCAGATATTTATTCAAATTTGCGGCTATACTTTTGTCTTATGAAAACTATAGTTCTGCTGCTGATTTCCAACATCTTTATGACCTTTGCCTGGTATGGCCATTTGAAGTACAAGGATGTATCGCTCTGGAAGGTAATTCTGATCAGCTGGCTCATTGCATTTTTTGAGTGTTGTTTCCAGGTGCCGGCCAACCGCATCGGGCATGGGCAATTCACGGCTTTTCAGCTTAAAACAATACAGGAAGTAATAACGCTGGTTGTCTTTATCGGCTTTTCTGTTTTCTATCTCCGCGAAGAAGTAAAGTGGAATTACATAGTTGGCTTTGTTCTGATCCTGGCGGCAGTATTCTTTGTGTTCAAGAAATGGTAACTTGTAATGATTAACAGTTAAAGACGAATTAAGTATTATTCACTATTCATTAAACTTACTGTAACGGACATCTTTGTCCGGAACGAATCCTGAAGCGGTTTTCCTAATCCGCGTAAATGGAAAGCTGATCTACGGGAATAGAGAGTCCCCGGCAGAATGCTTTGGGACTTAGAAGTCCGAAAGAGCAGTAATTAAGTATTAATCACTGCTCTTTAATCATTCACCATTAGTCATTACCTGCCTGCTTTCTGTAAGCTAAACCCAATTTAAAGTCGCCTGCATTTTTACATTCCTGTATTTGCCCGTACCTTCGTGGCGTAATTCAAAAGCTTCATTCTGAAACACATGAAAAAGCTGATCTTGCTGCTTGCTTTACCCTTTGCTATAGTCGCCGGTTGCCAGTCGGGTCCTACCGAGGCAGAACAGAAGACTGAACTTGAGAGCCACGTTATAGCTGTACACGATTCTGCAATGGCCAACATGGGTACCATTATTAAACTGCGCCGCAACCTGCAGGCCCTCTCCGATTCTTTAACCGCGCAGCAAACTGATAGTACAACTATAAAAGTACTACAGCAAAGCGTTACCGGCCTCAAAGCTGCCGACGAAGGTATGATGAACTGGATGCGCAACTATAAAGCCCCGGATACGCTGCAACACCAGCAGGCCATGACCTATTTGCAGCAGGAATTACAGAAGATTGAGAAAATAAAAGTTACCATGGACAGCACGATAAAAGCTGCCCGCGTTATTTACCACCAACATGAACCCAAGAATTAACTATATCCTAAAGCAAACTATAGTTGCCTCTGCTTTTATATGTGCATCAGCTTTAACCTATAGTTGCCAAAGCAATTCAGCAGACCAAACATTACCTATACTAGGCTCACGCGAGCCTGTAGAGCGTGTAGTAGATGGCAAAACTATAGTTGATACCGTTTATCACCAGATACCGGATTTTGCATTCACAGATCAGGACAGCCAACGCGTTACACAGGAGACTGTAGCCGGAAAGATCTATGTTACTGATTTCTTTTTTACAACCTGCCCGAGTATCTGTCCTAAAATGAAGAGCCAGATGCTGCGCATCTACGAAGCGTACAAAGATAATCCCAACGTAGTGCTCCTCTCCCATACCATAGACCCTGCTCATGATACTGTGGCCGTGCTAAAAGAGTATGCCGATCGCCTGAACGTTGAAACAGCTAAATGGCACTTCGTAACCGGCGACCGCGACAGCATTTACGACATGGCCTTGCAGTATTTTGTAGGTGTACAGGAAGATGACCAGGCAGAAGGTGGTTTTGCACACAGCGGCGACTTTATGCTGATAGACCAGAACCGCCACATTCGCGGCCATTACCACGGCACCGAACAGGAAGATGTAGACAGGCTGATAAAGGATATGGAGATACTGCTGAAAGAGCAACAGCATGAAGAAAAGTAGATTTATAGTTGGCTTTTTTGGTGCACTGGCGCTTATAACGCTAACGCAATGCTTTACCGACAAACAGAACCAGGGCCAGAAACTATACGTGCAGCACTGCCTGAGCTGCCACATGGAAGACGGCTCCGGCCTGCGCGGCCTGATACCTCCAATAGCCAAAGCTGATTATCTGCAAACCCACCGCGACGAACTCGCCTGTCTTATCCGCAATGGCGCTGATGGTCCGATGGTAGTAAATGGTATTGAGTACAACAAAGAAATGCCGGGCGTGCATACCCTTCGCGAAGACGAGATCACCAACCTGCTAAACTATATCCAAACCAACTTCGGCAACAACAACAAGCGCTACACCATGACCGAGGTAGAAGAAATGCTGGATATCTGCCCGGTGCCGCATGGGAAGTAAGTTAGAACTATAGTTTGGTACTGCTAAAGGAATATCATACCGTTTTCAACTATGCGAGCTCACAGGATTAGTTTCAGAAATTCCATAAAAGCAAAAAAGCCGTGTGAATCGTTGATTTACACGGCTTTTTAGTAATCTAAATTACTCTCTTAATTGCTGTTTCGGACATCCGTGTCCGAAACTTTGTCTGCTGCGGACTTCCTAGTCCGCGTAAATAGGAAGATAATCAACGGGGACAGGGATGCACCGAGCAGGTGGCATTCGGACTAAAAAGTCCGAAAGAGCGGCGCTGAGCAGATTCCATTCGGGGAGTAATTTAGAACTATAGTTTAGCAACAGTTACCTCCATTTCTGTTTTCAGTTCTGAAGTGGAGACGTTTGCAGAGCTGATCATGCCTAAAGAAAGAGTGTGCCGCAGAGTGTGCCTTCACCTATACTAATAGATACTTCCTCGATACTGAGCACCTGTTAACCTAAGATGGTTAGAAAGGACTTTACACAACGTATAGGGCCAAAAACACAAATGCCTGCTCACAGTCTGTAAGCAGGCATTTGTATGTTAAAGTTGCAAGTGATCCCGTTTGGATTCGAACCAAAGACCTACTGCTTAGAAGGCAGTTGCTCTATCCAGCTGAGCTACGAGACCATGGGTACAGCTATTTACTGTATCCTTTAAACAAAAAATTTCGGAATTGCTTCCGAAATTTTTAAGTCGGGGTGGCAGGATTCGAACCTACGACCTCCACATCCCAAATGTGGCGCGATACCGGGCTACGCTACACCCCGAACTATGCTTTCAACTCCGGTGAACACTTGCGTGTTTTATTGTTGAACGCGGTGCAAAAGTAAGAGAAGTTTTTAAACTGTCAAAACAAATTTTAAAAATATTTCTCTTGCGGAGGAGGGGGGATTCGAACCCCCGGTACCGTTACCAGTACGGCAGTTTAGCAAACTGCTGGTTTCAGCCACTCACCCACCCCTCCGGGCCTCTTTCTGCTAAAGAGTATGCAAACTTACAAAAACTTTACGACCGCGCAATAGCCTCTCTCAAAATTTAAACACCTTTTTCAGCCAAATTAACCAACCCTCTCCCCCGGTTTCAGCTTAAGTAATTGATACTAAATCAACTTACCATTATCCTACTGACAAAAGTTTTTTCGGCTTGGACACAAAAAACTTTTAAAAGTGCGTTTCTGAGGCTGGAAGTGCATAGTTACAGGCTGCAGTTAATTCTTATCTTTGTAACCTGCCTGGCTGTAGATTACCACAAACTATAAAATACGGGCCGCAATTTTTACACAATCATGACCTGGTACCAGACCATCACCCTGCTCGAGATTCTGTTCGGTGCGCTCTTTTTTGGGCTGTACGCAGGCTATCTGTGGCGTGTGCGTCGTATTGCGCATTTCTTCGGGCAGCGACCACATGGGGTCTGGGTTAAATTCGTGCTGCGCCATCTCTACCTTATTCTTATAGTTATAGCTATCCTTGGGCCATCGTTCGGCGCCATGAAAAAGGAGATCAGAACGATTGGCAAGGACCTGTACATTGCGGTGGATCTTTCGGCTTCTATGAACGCGACAGATGTGCAGCCCTCACGCCTCGAAAAATCTAAACAGGAAATCCAGCGCCTAATCACACGTTTCAACTCCGACCGGATGGGACTGATGATCTTTGGGGATGACGCCTATATACAAAGCCCGCTTACCTATGACCAGAATGCCCTGCAACTATACACACGCACGCTAAATACCAACCTGCTGCCCAACACCGGCACAAACTACGAGCCCGTGTTGCAGCTTGCCCTCGAAAAATTCGGGCAGTTAGGTAACAGCCCTGCGGCAGAGCAAAAAGCCCGGGTGCTGGTATTAATTAGCGATGGCGAGGATTTTGGAGATCAGGTAGAGCAACTGGCCGAGCAGCTTCGTGAGCAGAACATCAGGGTATTTACGCTTGGCGTGGGCACCACCGAAGGCAGCCGCATACCAGTAGGCAACACGTATAAGCGCGACAACGATGGCAATATAGTAACTACAAAACTGAACCCGGAGCCACTTGCTAAACTGGCAGAACTGACCAATGGGCAATACTTTGAGGTAAACGACCGGGTGAGTGAAATAAGCAGGCTGGTAAGCGCTATTAATAATATAGAAGGCGAGCTGCGCGAAAGCAAAACAATAGATGTAACAGCCAACAAGTACGTGTACCCACTAGCACTTGCGTTACTACTTATTCTGCTGGATGCGCTGCTAACTATAAAGATCGTACGGATATGAAAATGTGGCTGGCGATACTTCTTTTCCTGAGCATACCCGGATCCGGTATTCAAACCATTTCCAGGATAAACGATTATACCGTACGCGCTGCTAAAGCCTACGAGAAGGAGAACTACGCCGAAGCCATAACCGCTTACGAATACCTGCTGGAAGACCTGGAGGTACAAGACGACCAACTGCGCTTAAACCTGGCACATGCTTATTTCAAAGCCGGTCTCTGGGCTGATGCACAGTATCAATACCGTTTGCTGGCCGATCATACATCTGGCCACATCCGGTCGGTGGTGCACCTGCAGTTAGGCAACATTGCCAGTTACAGTAAAAAATACGCACAAGCCCTCTCGCTGTACCGTAACTCCCTGGTGGCAAACCCTGAAAACGAGACCGCCCGCTACAACTACGAACTCCTTAAAAAGTACCTGGAACTGCACCCGGAGAAAGCTGAACAGGACAAACCGGACCCGGAACTGGATCAACCTGATGGCCAGCAGTTGCCGCCTGCTGCAGAAGAAAACCTGGAACCACAGCCGAAACAAAACCCGGACGCCAAGGGCGATCACGAACAGGAAACTGATACACCACAGCCAGACCCGGCCGGTCAGGATCAAAAACAAGGTGGGCAAAGCAATCGGTCTAAGCAAAAAGACAAAGAAGAGGCAGCCGGCAACGAGCAAGGAGATACCGAAGGGCAGCAACTCAACAGCCAGTTCGACCCTAACCAGAAAAACCCGCGCGGTAGCAACGAAAATGCAGCCGCAGACGATAGTCGTGCCCGAACACAAATAGAGAGACAACAGGTAAAGATCAGTGCTGAGAAAGCAAAGATGCTGCTCAACGCCATGCGCGACGCAGAACTGCAATACCTGCAACAGCTTCCTAAAAAAGCGAAAAGCCAGAAAGACAACAGCAAACCAGACTGGTAAACTATAGTTTGCCTTCTCCCCTCCCAACTTTAAACTATAAAAAACCTCAGCTTATTTTTTGAATTCACAAACCGATTGGTTTATTTTGTCGCAACATTATCTATGGAAACTATAACCAAAGCCGAACGCACGCGCCAGTACATAATCGAACAGGCAGCACACTTGTTTAACCAACGTGGTTATTCCGGTACTTCGTTACAGGATATCATGGCTGCAACCGGGCTTACGAAAGGTGGCATTTATGGTCATTTCGAGAGTAAGGAAGAGATTGCGCTCGCGGCTTTCAACTATGCGTCCGGTATTATTCTGCAATTGCTTTCGCAAACTGTAAATGCTCACAAAACAGCGGTAGCTAAGCTGGAAGCGTTGCTGGACTTTTACAAAAAGTATCTCATTTCCCCGCCTATTACCGGTGGTTGCCCTGTTTTAAACACATCTGTAGAAGCCGACGACACCAACCCACTGTTGCGCGCCAGTGTGGTAAAAGTGCTCAATAAAATGCACCGCTCCCTCGAATACATAGTGCAGCAGGGAATACAAAATGGTGAGTTGAAAGCTACAGCTAATCCGGAGCAGTTTGCCATACTTTTTATCAGTATGATAGAGGGTGGCGTTATGGTTTCCAAGGCGTATGGTAATCCGCTTTATCTGAATACAGTTTTAAAGCAGCTGCACAAGATGATAGCTGAAATTAAAAGCTAATTTTTTTGATCATAAATAAACCAAACGGTCTTTTTTAAATTTATCAACTATGAACGAGACATCACTACCAAAGTACCCGGAAAGCGCTTCACTTATTCGTTTTGAAGACTGCGACCCGTTCGGCCACCTGAACAACGGCCGCTACACCGATTACTTTCTGAACGCCCGCGAGGATCAGCTCCGTGAGAACTATAACCTGGATATTTACCGCCATATGCAGGCAGCAGGTAAAGCATGGGTGGTAACCTCGAACCAGATGGCGTACCTGCGCGAGGCCAAACTGATGGAAAAAGTAACCATACGTACGTGCCTGCGCTGGTTTACCGATACCGACATTATGATGGAAGCCCTGATGCTGGATAAGAAAACCGGCAAAATTAAATCGGTGGCCTGGATGCGCTTTAGCTATATAGATGTGAAGATTGGCAAGAAAACTAGACACGAAGATCATCTGCTGGAGCTTTTTGGCAAAGTGGCTATACTTGGCGAAGGTAAAGACCTGTTAATGTTTGAGGAACGTGTTAAGGAACTACGGCAGTCAGAAGTAGCTATTGAACAATAACTTATAGTTGCTGAAAGTTTTTTTCAGTTTTTTTCTGTCGTCTTGCAACCAATAAGGCTGTTTAAGACTCTTCCTTTTAAGTTTACGTGTGCGCTCATCATTCTGAGCTAAAACTGCATCTGATCATTTTCTGCCAAACCTGATATGAAAAAGGAACTTAAGAGTATTTTAGAAGTAATAACGCTGGCTGAGCGGCTAAAGTGCGAAATGCGCCACAGCTGGCTTACCGATGGACGACAGGAAAGTGTGGCAGAACATACCTGGCGCATGGCTTTGATGGCAGTTTTACTGGAACCTTACCTGGATGAGGAAGTTGACACCGCCCGAATGCTGAAGATGATCCTGGTACATGATCTGGTTGAGATTGAAGCAGGTGATATTCCGGCTTTTCAGCTGATGACTGAAGAGGCAAGAGCTTTAAAGCAACAGAAAGAACTGCAGGCGATTGAAAACCTGCGTGATAAACTAGGGAATGGCATCGGGCAGCACATTTTTGAACTATGGCACGAGTTTGAAGCCAAAGCCACCTACGAAGCAAAAGTAGCCAATGCCTTAGATAAACTGGAAGTACGCCTGCAACATAACCACGCCGACATTGCCACCTGGCTGGAAGTGGAACAGGAAAACGTTTTCAGAATGGGCGACCATACCGGTTTCGATTCCTGCCTCGATCAGTTAAAAGACCTGATACAGGAACAGGCAGTGCAAAAAATGGAGAAGGCTGGCATTTCCACTACAAGTGTACTGGCCCGGGTAGCATCGCAGAATGCGCTCGCTTAAAACTTTAGGTTAAGTTAAACATGTGAATGCAGGAAGCACTGGCCTAAGTCAGTGCTTTTCTGTTTTTATATTTCCTAACTATAGTTTACACTAATCAAAAGGCAAAACTATAGTTGCTATTCGTATACTTGTGCTCTCAAATTTAAATTATGGACTCAACTGCACATCACCGCCAACTCGAGAAACTATACCACAGCGCCAACATACAGCAGTTTATAGAAGGCAGCCAGCTAACCGTACAACACCAGACAGCAGAGATTACGTTGCCGGTACAGCCACAGTATAATCATGGAGCCAATGCCATGCACGGCGCTCTGTATTTTAAATTGCTGGATGATGCCGCCTATTTTGCTGTTGCTTCTATAGTTCAGGATGTGTTTATAGTTACCTCATCTTTTCAGCTAAACCTGGTGCGCCCTGTAACCGGAGGAACTATAAAAGCAGTCGGCAAAGTCAGAACGATCGGTAAAAATCTGTTTGTAGCTGAGTCTACGTTATTTAATGAGCAAGGCAAAGAAGTTGCTTTCGGTACAGGTCAGTTCATGAAAACAAACCAGCCGCTCAGCAGCCTCGACGGATACGCTGAAGTAAATTAATTATATTACCCTCAAGTATAGCCTTCTCGATGGCTGTTTTTAAAAGTGCGTTTGGTTCTAAAGTTAGAGTACCCACTGTTGCATCTGTACCCTTCCAACCTTCCTTATAACTCTTAAAGCCGTCACTAAATCACTTCTACTGATTTGTATTTATTCGTGTATCCCAATACGTTACCGCAGTTCCCTAAGCAGAAAAACACCTAAGCTGAGCTGGCTACTTATAAATTTTTTGTGTGCTTCCCTCCCATTTAATACGCCTTCTCTTACATATACTCTCCCTTTACCAGTAATTAATAAACCGTGAAGATATATCAATAACTAAAGAATGGCCTCCTTGTTCTTAAGGGTATATTCTAAACGAAAAGTAAAAAAACTATGAAAAATTTATCACAAAGAGCTACAGCCATTGCTGCTGCATTTTCAATTTTTGCATTTACTGCCTGCGACTCTAATGAAGCAACTCCCGATGCAACTTTACAATCTGATAATTCACAGGCAGCTCATCAATCCAATTCAATGAACCTGCACAAAACGTACACTGTAGAGTTGATGGAGTTGAATGGCTCTGGTGTAAGCGGCATGGCACTGATCGAATTAATGGGTAGCGAGATTGAAGTAAGTTTAGAGGCCACAGGATTAACTCCCGAAATGGAGCACATGCAGCATATTCATGGCTTTATAGAGAACAACAAAAATTCGGTATGCCCTCCCCCTTCTGCAGATACCAATGGTGATGGCCTGATAAGCTTGGTGGAGGGTATTCCTTTCTATGGACCGGTGCTGGTACCTCTCACTCCGTACCCAATGGCTGACGTAACAGGTATGGTAGATTTTATGAATCAGTATTCTATAGACAGAACAGTGAGATCCTTACAAAATAACGTAATTGTGCTGCATGGCATGTACGTTGATGGCGTTTATGATCCAACCATACCAGTAGCCTGCGGTCAGATAAAAGTAATGAACCAGGGAAAATAGGGTTAACCTACTTAACTATAAAATAAAAAGAGGAGCAGATGTAAATCTGCTCCTCTTTTATTTTAAACTATAGCTTATTGGTTGATCTCACTGGCTAACTCTGGCTCTGGTTGTGGCTCAGGCTCGAGTTCAAAACCATAGTCTTTCCCTTTCAGGATAGTCGGCACGCCCTTCTTCATCCAGATTGGCATTGGTTTGCCTTTCAGGTAATAATCAAAGAACTGCGACATTCTAACGGAAAGGTCTTTGCGGTTTTTACGCTGCACCAGGTTATGGTCTTCGCCGTTGTACACCAGCATCCAAACCGGTTTGTTTAACCTGCGGAGTGCCATAAAGTACTCGATGCCTTGGTACCACGGAACAGCACCATCCTGGTCGTTGTGCATGATAAGTAGCGGCGTTTCTACACGGTCAGCAAAGAACAGCGGCGAGTTCTCGATAAACTGCATTGGTTTCTCCCAAAGCGTTCCACCAATACGGCTCTGCGTTTTCTCGTACTGGAACTGGCGGCTCAGGCCTGTTCCCCAACGGATACCACCATACGCACTTGTCATGTTCGAGACAGGAGCACCAGCCATGGCAGCTTTAAACAGATTGGTTTTGGTAACCATATACGCGATCTGGTAACCGCCCCAGCTCTGCCCTTGCAAGGCCATGTTCTTTTCATCAATAAAGCCCTGCATCGCCAGCTTTTGCACACCTGGTATAATACAGTCCATCGCGCTCTCGCCCGGGTAACCATTTTTGTACACGATGTCCGGCACAAATACCAGGTAGCCATTACTCACATAGTAGGAGATGTTAACCGTAGAAGCACTTGGTGCAGGGATTTTATGGGCATGCAGCTCATCTGAAGAACGCTCATAAAAATAAACGATCATCGGGTACTTCTTCTTCGGATCAAAGTTCTCTGGCTTGTACAGCAAACCTTCCAGCGGAATTCCGTCCGTAGATTTCCAGTCAACTAACTCCACCGTTCCCCACAGGTAATCTTTCATTTGCGGGTTAGCGTTGCTTAGCTGCGTTGGTTTATCAAAAGTGGTTGCCGTGGTATACAGGTCCGGGAACTCCTGGAAAGAGCCCTTGCGGAACGTGAAGCGGTTCTCATTTTTAGCTTTGCGCAAACGGGTAAAGCTATTCGGAGCCATTACCAGTTGCTCAGGCTGCGCCTCTTTGCTCACATAATCACGGAAATAACCACCTGATTTATCCTTGTTATTGAAAGTGCTTAAGTAAAGCGTGGCGTTTTCTGGTATAAACTTCTCTTCATCGTCTAGCTGCTCGTATCTAAAGCTGAGCTTATTCTTGCGGCCATAGTTATCAGTCAGGTTAACAGGTGCTTTTTTACCCGTCGGGTCCAGTTTCCAGATGTCGTATTTATCATACACCAACAGGTAGCTATCATTCTCAACCCACCCTGCAGAACTATAGGAACCTGGCAGCGCCGGTATGTCATTCGATTCGTCGTAGAACGGCAAACCGATACGTTTGGTAAGGTTCAGGTTCTTGCCATTTTTAGTTGCCAGCGTGTGCCAGCTGCTATCGGTTGGTTCGTACCAATACACATAGTTTCCCTTCGGAGATAAGCGTGGATAGCCGCGCGTTTCATTCAGTACCTGCTTGCGTGTGCCTTTTTTCAGGTCGATCAGGTAAGCATCTTTACGGGTTGGTGTATCGTAACCGATGGTCATTTTGTACTTTTCGTCGCTCACACCAAGTGCCACATCACCTTCGCCGTACGCATCCAGGTACACATCCGGAATCTCCAGGGTAGCCAGCTGCTGCATTTTCTTGCCTTTCAGCTCATACATCGCCAGGAACGACTGCTTCAGATCGCGGTCCTTATTCTTAAGCTGCATCGGCTGGATAAGAGGGTCTTTGTAGGTCCAGATGTCGAGGCTAACTTTGTCTTCTTCCAGTTGGGTCGTATCTTTTTCGTAGCGGGTCGGGCGCGGGAACGTACCAAAGAAAAGGCGCTTGCCATCTTCCGAGAAATTCAGTCTGCCATGTTCACTCACCATCCAGTCTTTCGGCATACCGGCGCTCAGTGTATCGGCCAGTATTGTTTTGCGGTTGTCCTTTTTGGTCCAGTGGTGCAGGGCAAAGTAACGGATCTCAGCTTCCAGGGTATCGTTGGTTGCCACAAAAGCCAGTTGCTCACCAGCCTTATCAGCTGCCAAACCTTTGTAAGTTACTTTGCCTGTATCAATTGGCATCACTTTCAGGTCGGCGGTGCTTACGGCAAAAACGCCAGCTTTGTGCAGCGAGTCCAGCTCATCTTTCACAAAGTAAAGCATGTTGCCCTTCTCCGAGAAAGTATAGTCAATTACTCTGTCAAAGCGTTGCTCTTTACCGGTTTGCAGGTTACGCAACACCAGTTCTGTACCGTTATATTTTTTATTTTTCTTCGGAGCTTTTTTAGCTACGGCCGGTTTGGCCGCTTCCTCTTTTTTGGCTTCTGCTGCAGGCTCTGCTTTCTTTTCCTTTTTAGCCGGAAGCTCTTTCTCCAAGTGATAAGCTACCCAGTTGTTCCCGTTTTTAGGAAGCTGATAAGACTTTACCCGCGGCATCTTTACCACGTTCATATTCTCCAGCAGCACTATAGCCAGGGAATCTTTCGGCAGGTCGTCGCCTTTTTTCTTCTTCAATTTCAGCTGGCGCACTTTCTGGTACTCCGGCTTAATATTGAACACAGCATAACGGCTGTCGTTGGTAAAAGAGGCCTTGGTGCCACGCGGGTAACTGGTAAGTTTGTTGGTTACCATATCCCGGATCAGGAGTTCACCATCGCCTTCCTGAGGGTTCACATTAAACAGCACATACTTGCCGTTATCCGATATCTTTTCCCCATCCACGTTTTTCCAACTGTCGTACACGTCGTGGGTTAAAGGTTTTTTTGCTGCTTGCTGTGCCTGGGCCTGCATAAACCCGAAACTACAGCATACAGCCAGGTATAAAAATTTCTTCATCCTGGGTAAAATAGGTTAGTTAGTTTAATAGTTGATTAGTTGTTCGTATCTAAAGATAGGTAAAACCCCGAAAGGTTTAAAACATGAAGAAAGTTATAGCTAAAACTACAGATAGTTTATAGTTTACCTTCTTAAAGGACAAGATAAGCTTTGAAGCTAGAGAGTTTAGGAGTTAAAGAGTTTGTGAGTTAAAAAGTTAGAAGGTTAGAAAGTTTAGAAGTAGGGTGCTTGCGGTAACTTTCAGGTGTGCTCTAATGTTGCTAACAGAGAAGTGAGAGTCAGTTACAACCTCAGAACTAAGTACATCATTAGGTCTGATCTTAAACTCACAAACTCTTTAACTACCAAACTCCTAAACTCTCCAACTTCCTTACCTAACGTTCGTTTGTTTTTAACTATAAATCCTGATAATTTCACAGTACCAATTAAATCCTTACAAAATCATGCAAACTAAAGAAGTTTATATAATATCGGCTGTTCGTACGCCAATCGGTTCTTTCGGTGGTGCACTGGCAAGCCTTTCTGCAACTGAGCTTGGTGCGGCGGCTATTAAAGGCGCTGTAGAAAGAGCTGGTATCGATAAAAACCTGGTGCAGGAAGTTATCATGGGTAACGTACTGTCTGCCAACGTTGGCCAGGCGCCGGCACGCCAGGCAGCTGTTAAAGCTGGTTTAGGCTACAATGTTGAGTGTACAACTATAAATAAGGTGTGTGCTTCAGGTACTAAAGCGATCATGTATGCTGCTCAGGCTATTATGCTGGGCCATAAGGATGTGATTGTGGCAGGTGGCATGGAGAGTATGAGCAATGTACCTTACTATGTAGAAAAAGCACGCTGGGGCGCTAAAATGGGCCATACCCAAATGGCAGATGGCCTGATCAGAGATGGTCTGTGGGATGTGTACAATGATTTCCATATGGGGAATGCTGCTGAGAACACAGCCCGCGAAATGAAGATCACCCGCGAAATGCAGGACGAATACGCGATCAGTTCTTACAAAAAGTCTGCGGCAGCTGCTGAAGCAGGTATGATGAAAGATGAGATCATCCCGGTTGAAATTCCGCAGCGTGGCAAAGATCCTATAATTGTTTCGGAAGACGAAGAGTACAGAAAAGTAAGCTTCGATAAGATTCCTGGTCTGCGTCCAGTATTTGATAAAGAAGGTTCAGTAACGGCTGCCAACGCATCTACTTTAAATGATGGTGCTGCTGCCCTTGTACTGATGAGCAAGGAAAAAGCTGAAGAACTTGGTGTGAAGCCGATCGCGAAGATCCGTGGTTTTGCTGATGCCGAGCAGGATCCGATCTGGTTTACAACTACGCCAGCTCTGGCTATTCCGAAAGCACTTAAAAATGCAGGTGTAACCCCGGAAGAAGTAGATTTCTACGAGATCAACGAAGCATTCTCGGTGGTATCTATTGCTAACAACCAGAAACTTGGCCTGGAAGGTGGTAACGTAAACGTGTTTGGTGGTGCTGTGTCGCTTGGTCACCCGCTAGGAGCATCGGGTGCGCGTATTGTAACCACACTTTGCAACGTACTGGATAAAAAAGGCGGTAAAATTGGTGTAACCGGTATCTGTAATGGTGGCGGCGGTGCTTCTGCCCTGGTTATCGAGAAACTATAGTCTAACTTATAGTTTGCTCTGAGCATGATTAAACTTCGTTTTTGCAGGCGAAAATTGTTCCTTTAGGGTTCTGACTAAACGATTTATGAGCCGCATAGCAGCGCTACGTGGCGAAGAAATGGTGAAGTCAGGTTCCTGAAGGGGCAGTTTGCAGCGCAAAGAATGAAGTATAATCATGCTCTAAGGCATACATTTTGCAGGAAGCCTTACGTTTAAACGTAAGGCTTCTTTTTTATACCTTAGCTACAGATTAAACTGATTACTATAGTTTTGGTGTTTACCTATACGAAAGATACGAATGTCATTAGAGACTGAATTAGTTAAGTTCTGGGATTGGGCCAACATGACTCCTGAAACTTATAACGAAGAAAGAGGATTAGGCGAATGGGAAATCGAATATCCAGGCTGGGATGAACTATACAAAGTAGCCGACGAAGCACTCGAACAGTTGAACAAGGAATTTAACCATGACCTGGCCCAATTACTGGTTTACGCCCTGGCTATAGATAATGAATCCGGAACGGTGCTGCAGAAAGTGGATGAAAAGTTAGAGAACAAACTGCGGTTCGTAAAGAAAGCTATCAATTCGGATCAGTCGCAGGCACGTTGGCAAGCGGCCGAGTTGCTTGGTAACTCAGAAGTAGAAGACCGTGAAAAGTTGCTTGTTAACCTTATCAGCCGTGATAAAGATAAGTACGTTATCAGGAGGGCATTGATGAGCCTGGATAAGGTGAACCATACCAAAGCGGCTGAGTTTGCGAAAGGCTTTTTAAAGGACCCGGATCCGTTTATGAAATTAGTATCAAAAGAAATCGTTAAAAAGAAAGCCTGAACTATAGGTTAGTCATTCCATTGTACTCCATCCGTATGTATAAATTATTTTCAGTTCTGTTTACCCTCTCCCTGGTAAGCACTCTTGCCGTAGGGCAAGCCCGAAAAGTGGTAACCTACCACGACCAGGCCCGGACAACTATAAAAGAGGTTTATTTTATGAAACCGGATTCGGCTATAGTTGGCAACTATGTTCGCTACTACCCCACCGGCGAAAAAGAAGCTTTTGCCAAGTTTGTGGAAGGTAAAAAGGACAGCGTTTTCACGGAGTTCTATCCAAATGGCAAGCCTAAAATTAAGGTAACATATAAGCTGGACGTGAAGCAGGGACCTTTCCAGGCGTTCCATCCGGATGGCCGTTTGATGCAGGAAGGCAGCTATGAGAATGACCAGCAAAGCAGCCTGTTCAAAACGTTTTACGATGATGGCAAGATTCGGAAAGAGACCACTTTTGTAAAGGGCTTCCCCGAAGGATTGGTGAAAGAATACTACCCTGATGGCAAGGTAAAATCAGAGATATACTATAAGAACAGCCAGCAAAGCGGTCCGGCCAAAACATACTACCCGAATGGCCAGCTAGAGAGCGATGCCAACTATAGAGCTGGTATGCTGGAAGGCTCTTATAAAACCTACTACCAAGATGGGCAACTGCAACAGGAAGTTATAAATGTAGCAGGTCAGCGTCACGGCACTTTCAAAAGCTATTTCCCGGATGGTAAGCTAAGTACTGAAGGCGGCTTTGCAGCCGGCAAAATGAACGGTCCAAGCAAATCTTACTTCCCGAACGGTCAGTTAAGAAGTGTTATAAACTATAAAAACGGTGAGCCAACCGGCCAGACGCAATTCTTTTATGAAGATGGCACCCTGCGTGAAGAGGGCAACTATAGCAACAACGGCGCCGATACCAAAGTAACCACTTATTATGCCAGCGGACATATTAAGGCAGAGGAAGAGTTTAAAAACAAACTGCAGCAGGGCAACTGGAAAACGTACTTCGATGAGCCCGGTAAAAAGGTAAGCACCAGCGAAGTATATGACAAAGGGAAACTTCAAGGTGATCAGCTTACATTCCACGAAAATGGGCAGGTAAAATCAAAAGCGGTTTACAAAGATGGTAAAATAATAGGTCTCAGCTACGAGTATTACCCTTCAGGCAAAGTTAAATCAGAAACGGAGCACAAAGACGGCAAGAAATTCGGCGCTTACAAGCAGTACTTCGAAAACGGAAAACTGGAAGTGACGGGCAAGCACATCAATAACAAAAAAGTAACCACCTGGAAACACTACAACGAAGATGGCAAAGTTGTCAAAACTATAGTTTACAAGGATGGTAAGGTTGTAGAGGAGAAATAGAAAAGTATTAGAGCTACCGATTTTAATTAAAAGGAAAGCTATAGTTTACAGGGACAGACTACGGTCTGTCCTTTTTCTTTAGCTTTAACTATAGCTCTTTAGTTTCTTTGAAGAGTAGGGCTGTTTGAGCGCTGTCCTGCCGCAAGTTTACAACTTGTGGTTTTTAATGGTGTTGAGTTTTCAACTCAACTGGGCCAGAGGCCCAAACTATAGTTCGTCACGAGCAAGGACGCTCGCGACATGGAATACTGTATAGTCTGGAATAACCAGTTAAGCGTCCTTACTAGCATTCAGCGAGTGTAGACGATCTGGCAGACTCTGGCCGCGACAGTTAATATTTCAGTAATTTGGGAACCGCTCTTTGGGACTTCTGAGTCCGGAAGCTCTCTGCAGGGGACATCCTTGTCCCAGTACATTTACGCGGCTTAGGAAGTCCGCGACAGGCAAAGTTTCGGACAGAGATGTCCGAAACAGCAATTTATTGTCTTTAGCTTCACAACTATGGTAAAAACTAACATAAACAAAAAGGCACTTCCCAACTATAGGAAGTGCCTTTCTTATAAATAGCTATAGTTACTTAGTAAGCTCTTACTGCTTTTTTCTCCACAAAATTCATGAACGCACGGTTCACAACTCTGGTACCACCCGGTGTTGGGTAGTTGCCTGTGAAGTACCAGTCGCCTCTATGGTTCGGGCAGGCCAGGTGCAGGTCTTCTATAGTTTGATAAATTACCTGTACTTCAGCTTTCACTCCCGGCGCTTTCACAATTTCAGAAACTTTGGCAGAGATCTCGTCATGCGTAAACAGGTCGAAAAGCTCTTTTACAAAGTTGGTTTCTTTAAACGCTTCAGTTCCTTCTACAGCCTGGCATTTATCGTACACTTCATCAATTTTGTAGTATAAGCCCCGGTCTTCAAGCAACGCTAACATGGCACGGAAAGCTACGAACTCTTTTAAGCGGCTCATATCAATGCCATAGCAATCCGGGTAACGGATCTGCGGCGCGCAGGAAACGATAATGATCTTTTTCGGGTCCAGTTTGTCCAGCATCTTAATGATAGACTTCTCTAGTGTAGTACCACGAACAATAGAATCATCCAGCACAACCAGCGTATCTATCCCCTTCTTCACTACTTCATAAGTCGTGTCGTAGACGTGCGTTACCAGGTCGTCGCGGTTGTTGTCGTCGGTAATAAAGGTGCGGAGCTTAACATCTTTAATTACCAGCTTTTCAGCGCGTGGCTTAAACTGCAGAATGTCGTCCAGTTCCTCTTCAGTAAGCTGCTGGTTCAGAATTGCTTGTTTGCGGTAGGTACGCAGGTAGTCTTCGATTCCCTTCATCATGCCCAGCCAGGAGGTTTCGGCGGTGTTCGGGATATAAGAGAAAACGGTATTTTTAAGATCGTAGTTAACAGCTTCCAGAATCTGACCACAAAGGCGCTTGCCCATGTTTTTGCGCTCTTCATAAATTTCCGGATCGTTACCTCGGGAGAAGTAGATGCGCTCAAAGCTGCACGATAACTTTTCGCGCGGCTCTATAATCTCTCTCAGCGATGGATTTCCTTCTTTATCAACTATAAGCGCATGTCCCGGCGTAATTTCCTTGATAGCACTATAATCAACATCAAAAGCAGTTTTAATAGCCGGCTTTTCAGACGCCACCACTACTACTTCATCATCTATGTAATAATAAGCCGGACGAATGCCATTCGGGTCGCGGACAACAAACGATGCACCGTAACCGGTAAGGCCTGCCATGGCATAACCACCGTCAAAATCTTTACCGGCACGTTTTAAAACATGCTCCAGGTCAAGGTTCTCCTCTATCAGGCTGGTTATTTCTTTATTGGTAAACTCGTGCTTGTAAGATTCGAACAGCTCCTGGTTTTCTTCGTCCAGGAAGTGGCCGATCTTTTCCAGAACGGTTATAGTATCAGACTTTTGTTTTGGATGCTGACCAAGTTCGATCAGTTTCTGGAACTGTTCTTCTACGTTGGTCATGTTAAAGTTACCGGCAACAGCAAGGCTGCGGCTTCGCCAGTTGTTTTCGCGCACCATCGGGTGGCAGTTATCCACGCTGTTTACGCCGTGTGTGCCGTAACGCAGGTGGCCCAGGTACACATCGCCCAGGAAAGGCATGTTATTCCATACCCAGCTGATATCTTCCGCTTTTTCCGGGTTACTTTCTTTCAGCTCTTTGTACTCTTTGCCGATCTTGCCAAAAATGCTGTCGATGGCGCGGGTCTTTACAGAGCGGAAACGGCTGATGTATTCCATGCCCGGTCCGGCATCTATTTTAATACTGGCAACACCTGCCCCGTCCTGGCCACGGTTATGCTGCTTCTGCATAAGCAAAAACAGCTTGTTAACGCCGTACATGGGCGTGCCATACTTCTCAACGTAATACTCAATTGGTTTTCGGAGCCTTATGAGGGCAATACCGCATTCGTGTTTTATTGAATCGCTCATGTTTGCTGTTAAAGTGTCTGTGCCAACAGTTTTTCGATCCAGTGCAGCAGCAGGTCGGGCTTAAAAAACAGGACCAGCAGCGGCAACGCAAAAAACCCCAGCAGCAGCTTATTCGACAGTGAAATAACTAATTTTTCTTCAGTATAATTCCTTTTAAAGAAAAGGTAGTATGGAATCCTGATATAATAGAATAGCGCAACGCCGGTAAGCAGCACACCCGCTACTAAAAGTACCAGCAGCATGGTTTGGTTCGATGAACTATAGGCTTCCCAGACATTGCTAAAAATTAACAGCTTACCCATAAATCCAGCTAAAGGTGGAAGACCGGTTAATGATAGCAGGTACAACAAAGCCATCAGGCCCAGGTAAGGTAATTTGTGCCCTAAGCCGGTAAAGTGCTCCAGCCTGGTGACTCCAAAATTCTCTTCGGATATCTGCAGAAACAGGAAAATGCCGTAGTTCATGAACAGCAACACCGACAGGTAAAACAGCACACTCGAACTATAGTTGGTACCAAAAGCCAGCAAGGCCATCAGCAGGAAACCCGCATGCGAAACGGAAGAATAAGCCATCAGCCTGCGTGGCGTTTTTTGCCAGAGTGCTGTAAAATTACCAATGATAAGTGTCGCCAAGGCTGCAATGCTCAGGAACCAGAGTATATCATCGAAATAAGAGGCTACAGCCGGATCGGAGAAGGCTGCCACGAAACGAAGTATAACAATGATACCCGCCATTTTAGGACCTGTTGAGAACAAGGCAACGATGGGCATAGGTGCTCCCTGGTAAATATCCGGCACCCAGAAGTGGAAGGGCGCAGCAGATATCTTAAAGAAAAAGCCTGCAAATACAAGTATAGCTGCTATAGTTACCAGCAGGTAATCGGCCTGCAGAAGTGCCTGCCAGAAAGTGCCTTCGGTATAGTTTAGGGAACCGGTAAAGCCATAGAAAAACGACATACCATACAGCATCACCCCTGCCGATAAGGTACCGTAAAGGATATATTTCAGGCCGGCTTCTACAGCGCGTTTTTCGTGTTTTAAGGTTAGTGTAAGAATGTAAGATGCTATGGATACAAGCTCGATAGCCAGGAAAACCATGAGCAGGTTAATGGACTTCGCCATCAGGTTCAGACCCAGCACCAGCATCAGGATCAAAGCAAAGTATTCCCCTTTACCTTCTTTCAGATTTTCCAGGGACCTGCTTTGGAGTGACAGAAGTGTGGTAAAGATGCCTGCAGCGCTAAATAGGATTCCGCCGTAACGGGCCAGTCCATCGGAGCGCAGCAAATTTAGAAACTGCACGCCACCTGATGTATAGCCGCCTAAGATTTGAAGTACAAAAGCGGAAAAAAGCCCGGTAAGTGCCAGCCACGGCAGCAGCTGTTTTATAGTTTTAGATTTAAAAAGATCGAGCGTGACCAGAAGCAGAAAGAAACCAGCCAGCAATAACTCAGGCAACAGCGAACCTGCCCCGGCTATAATGGCGTCGATCTTATCAGATAATAATACTGCCTGTTCGTTCACTTACTTAATCTATTATTTTTTGCTGTTTCGGATTTCTTAATCCGAAACTAAAGCTGAAGCGGATTTCCAAATCCGCATTTATAGTATAATGGGGATTAGGAAATCCCCAGCATCCTGCTTCCGGACTTGGAAGTCCGGAAGAGCATTTATTTACTTAATGATCGTAGACAACACCATATTTAGCTGTTCCTGCCCGCTTCTGAGCACCAGTTCTGTAAAGCCCTGTGCCGTCATTCCAATTTTATCCAACAGCAGGTGCGGGAAAATGCCGAACAGAAACGCAAGAATGGCCAGCGGCACCAACATCAGGTATTCTCTCCTATTCAGGTCTGACATAGTTGCTTTCTCGCGCAGTTCCGGGAATATCCAGTACTTGCCAAAGAACATGCGCTGCAGCGCCCACAGGTAATAAGCAGCCGCCAGTAATAAGCCAAAAACAGCAACTATAGTTAGCCAGCGTGGCAACAGTCCGGTTATATCAGGAGAGCTAAAGCCACCTACCAGTACCAGCAATTCCGCAATAAACCCAGAGAAACCAGGCAAACCCAGTGATGCAAAGAAAGCAATTACCACAAACGTAGTGTAAGCCGGCATACGCTTGGCCAGACCACGGAAGTTCAAGATCATGCGGTCGTGGGCGCGGTCATAAATAACACCAACTACCAGGAAGAGCATCGCTGAAATGATACCGTGACTGAACATCATATAAATCGCACCGTTCACGCCTTCCGAAGTAAGCGAAGCCAAACCCAGCAACACAAAACCCATGTGCGATACCGACGAGTAAGCGATCAGCTTTTTCAAGTCGTTCATGGCCAGCGCGCAAAGGGCACCATAGATAATGGAAAGCACGCCCAGGCCGCCAACCAACACGGCAAAATAAGCACCGGCATCCGGGAAGATCGGGTAAACGATTCGGATCAGACCATAACCGCCCACCTTTAAAAGTATGGCAGCCAGTAAAACAGAAATAGGCGTTGGAGCCTCCACGTGCGCGTCCGGGAGCCAGGTATGTACCGGCACCGAAGGCACTTTAATGGCAAAACCGGCAAACAATAACAGGAAGGCAATAAAACGGATAGGCAAATCCCACAGCACCGTACCGGAGAACACATGCAGCAAACTACCTGGTATAAAGTTGGCAGGATCCATCATGGCCGGGATACTGAATGTGCGGACGAGATCTGCACCCTCGATAACATTTTGCTGCAAAGATTGCTGCACCTGCAGGATCGTATCCGGATTAATTCCGCTGGTTTGCAGCATGCCTAATTGTGCTGCTGTAGCTAACGGGTCGATCACAGATGTATATAACCCGATCATCACAATCAGGATAAAAAGCGAACCAACCAACGTGTAAATAAAGAACTTGATAGCAGCGTATTCGCGTTTCGGACCACCCCAGATACCGATCAGGAAGTACATCGGAAGGAGCATGAACTCGAAGAACAGGTAAAACAGGAAGAAATCCAGGGCCAGGAAACAACCCATTACGCTGGTTAACAATAACAGGTAGAGCAGAAAATAGCCCTTCACGTTCTTCTTTATAGTCCAGGATGAGATAACGCCGATAACGCCAATAATGCCTGTGAGCAGCACCATGCTGATACTGATGCCATCTACACCCACAAAATACTCGATCTGGAAACGACCAAGGCTACCCAATGAAAAGCCGATCCAGTTTAGTTTCTCTACAAACTGATAGCCCTGTTGCCCGTTGGCTGCGGCGGTACCATCAAAGCGGAAGTATAAAACTATAGCCAGCACCATCTGCACCAACGCACCCAGCAATGCTACTACCTTCGCCGGCTTTTGCAGACGAGCGGGCATAAGCAGCAATACAAGCGCTGCTAATAAAGGTGAAAAAATAAGGCTACTAAGTATAAAATCCATCAACTGTTTTTATGGTTGATTGTTAATCGCTGATTGATAATTGCTGGCGGTTGGTTTTAACACTCCTCCTGCAAAATCTTATAATCTCAAAAATCTTAGTCCCAAAGATACTTTAAAACAAGACGATATATAGTATAACCAAAATAAATCCGAAAAGCGAATAGGCATAATAACTCTGTACTTTCCCATTCTGCAGGTTCCGGCCAAGCATTCCGAATACCTTCGACAGTGCTCCTACCAGCCACACCGACCCATCTACTACCAGTCTGTCGAACCAACTCACCATTTTCGAGAGCACGACCAGCCATTTACTGCCATAGTTCAGGGTATAATCTATGATGCGTTTATCGACACGGTAAAGCGTAGTAGCTGTCCAGAGTACCGGCTTTACAAAAGATGTGTTAAAGAAAGTATCAAGGTAAAAGTGGTTATAGCTGAGTCGGGCAAAGGTGCTGTTCAGCTGCTCGCCTGCTAGTTGTTCGCTCGTTTTCCGGTTATATTTGATGAGCGCTATCGCTATTCCGACTGCCGCCAACAATGCAGAAGCCACTCCGATTACAATGTGCACCAGGTGGTTTCCATTATCCTGTATAGTTATAGCCTGCATCAGGTTATCAGCAAGCAGGCCAAACGAGAAATTTTCTAGACCGATACCGTTTACAACCCAACTACCGCTAAAACTCAAAGGGTTTAAGGAGAAGAAAATACCTAACGATAGTAGAGCCAGTACAATTACCGGAACCAACATGACACGCTCCGTTTCCAGTTTTGCAGAGAAGCGAATCTGGGTCACATTGAAAGGCGCCCGGAAATTGCCGAAGAACATGAACCACATGTGGCGCGTCATATAATACGCTGTCAGCACCACTACTACAAAGCCGGTTATCGGAACTATAAAGTATACT
Source organism: Pontibacter populi (assembly GCF_019336435.1). Lineage (GTDB taxonomy): Bacteria > Bacteroidota > Bacteroidia > Cytophagales > Hymenobacteraceae > Pontibacter > Pontibacter humidus. The sequence continues at coordinate 152,233 of NZ_JAHWXQ010000001.1, forward strand.
AAATTACCGTTTGCGCTCATAGTTTGCGCCCATGCCCAGCTAACCGAAAGGATAGCATCTTTGGAAAGGAAACCTGATGTAAGCGGAATGCCTGCCAAAGCAGCAGTTGCCAGCAAGTAACTGTAAAATGTGAATGGCATAGTTTTGCGCAGCCCACCCATATTCCTAATATCCTGAGGATCTATGTTTTCCAGGTGTGCGTGGTGCAGCCCGCGGTGCATGGCATGAATGATAATACCGGCATTCAGGAACAACGCTGCCTTAAAGAAAGCATGTGTGGTCAGGTGGAAAAGCGACGCATCATACGCGCCCGTTCCCATTCCCATTACCATATAGCCCAGTTGCGAAATGGTAGAAAATGCCAGCACCGCTTTAATGTCGAATTGGTTCAGTGCAGCAAGCGCTCCGAGCAAAGCTGTAATGGCCCCAACTATAGCGATAATGGTTAGTGCATCCGGGGTAAAAAAAGCATAGCATCGTGCCAGTAAGTAAACACCTGCCGCCACCATAGTTGCGGCGTGTATCAGCGACGAAACCGGCGTAGGACCCTGCATGGCATCGGGTAACCAAATCTGCAACGGAAACTGCGCCGACTTGCCCACACAACCCATAAACAAACCTAATCCGGCTAAAGTCAGCAGCAATGGGCTCAGTTCCAGCAGCCAGGGCTCTCCATTTAAACTATAGGTAACTATGAAATTATTATTTAGCCACTCACCTGAGCCGATAAGTGTTCTGAGGGCTTCCAGGTCGAAAGTGCGGAAATAGGTGTAGAGGGCAAACAAACCGAGCAGCAGACCAATATCCCCTACTCTGTTCACCAGGAAAGCTTTTTTATTGGCTGCCACCACTGCCGGCCGCTCAAACCAAAAACCTATGAGTAGATAGGAAGACAAACCTACCAGTTCCCAGAAGATAAAAAGCAGCAACAGGTTATCTACCAGCACAATACCCAGCATACTAAACGTAAACAGACCCAGGTAGGCAAAATAGCGATGATAGCCTGTGTCGCCGTGCATATACCCTACCGAGAACAACTGCACCAGCGTGGAGATAAAGGTCACGATCACCAGCATGAGCACCGTGAGGTTATCCAGCAGTATACCGGCTGTAAAATCGGAAACTATAATGGAGGGCAGGCTAAACCAGACGGTGCGGGTATGATAGGTTGCAGTGTTCCAGGTTTGAGTGAAAAGATAAACCGAAAGTGCAAAAGTGATTGCTGAAATGCCAATCGCCAGCCAATCGCCACGGCGGGGCAGGCGCTTACCGAAACTAAACAGTACCATAAAAGCCAGAAGCGGCAGCAACAACACTACCAGTGCAGTAGTGGTTTGGGGCGTGCCAGCCAGTGGCTTTAAAAGTTGGGTAAGCTCCAAGTTTAGGTTTATAGTTTCAGTTGTGTGCAGTTTTCAGCTGCCAAAGTTAAGTATATTGCTTAAATTTTATACTTATAGTTGCGTGTTGATCAACCGTAAGGTTTACTTATTAATGTCGGTTACAATCTCGCTCAGATTGGCAGTTTTGAAATGCTGATACACGCGCAGAACTATGGCTAAGGCAACAGCTGCTTCGGCGGCGGCAATAACTATAACGAACAGGGAGAACAACTGCCCCTGCAATAATTGCGGATCATGACGGCTAAAAGCTACCAGGTTCAGGTTGGCCGCGTTAAAGATCAGCTCAATCCCCATTAGTACCACCACCGCATGGCGTTTGGTAATAACTGCCAGTATGCCGATGCTAAAAAGCACCGCACTCAGCAGCAAAATATGTTCTAAGGGAATATTCATGCTTATACTTTCTGTTTGTCAGTGGCAATGTAAGCAGCACCCATCAGGGCAATAAGTAGCAACAATGAGGCTATCTCGAATGGCAGTACGAAATCCGTCATCAGTTTTATACCAATTGTTTGCACCGTGCTTTTCTGGTTGCCCAGTACATCCATTTCCATTGTTTGCAGCCATGGCAGCGAGCTGATATTGGATTTAAGGATACTATAGCTTAGCCCCACAACTATAAGCCCGGCCACCAGCGCACCCCAAACCGTATTCACGTTCTCCGACAACAACGATTTATCTTGCACGCGACTGCTGAGCATGATACCGAAAAGTATCAGCACCAACACCCCACCCACATATACCATAAGTTGGGTAACAGCTATAAAATCAGCAAACAGCAGCACGTAAATGCCAGCTATACTCAGTAATACTATCAGCAGCGAGAAACCAGCGTACAGCAGGTTACGCGTCAGCACCATGTATGCCCCCGAGACTATAGCCAGTATTGCGAAGATGTAGAAAAGCACGATTCCGTTATTAGTTGTTCGTTATTGGTTTTAGTTGCTCAAAAGACCTCGTAGCGTGCGCAGCTCCTACGAGTGTCTGATGCCAAAGGCTTTGATTCTTAGCCAGACACTAGCAGGAGCTGCGCGCACTGCTAGGTCTTTGCTTCTATTGTTTTCTTGCTGCCAGCGCAGCTGCTTTTGCCGCTGCCATTTCTTCCTGCTGCTTTGCCAGAAGCTCCTTTTTCTCTTCGGCCTGCTCCGGCGACAAGTCAGTAAAATGGTAGATCATATTTTTGATATCTACTTCCGCGAAATCGTACACGGGTGTCATGGTCAGGCAGTCGGTTGGGCAAACGGTAGTGCAAAGGCCGCAGTAGCAACACTTGGCCATATCGATGTCGAAAACTGGCGCATATAGTCGCTTTTTGGTTCCGTCAGAGGTTAGCCCGATCTCTTCCGTTGCTTTTACAGATTCTATCGTGATGCAGTTAACCGGGCAGATCTTGGCACAAAGATCACAAACTATACAGTCATCAATCTCATTGTGAAGGCGGTATCGGCCGTTATCGGGAACAGGAATTGCTTCGTAAGGATAAGTCAGCGTTACTAATCCCTCCGGTTGGTTAAAGTAATTTTTATCGGTCACGTACTCCGGGGTACGGCGGTTTTTTGCATTCCAGAAGTGTTTCCACGTCAGGCGCAGGCCACTTATCAGTGACCTTACCGCAAACCAGAATCCGGATTTATGTTTTATGGTCTTAGTTTCCATAATCTTAATGGCGTGTTAACCCACACCTAACCCCTCTGAGGAGGGGAATTATTCTTATAGTTCTGTCATCTCGAATGTAATGAGATATCTATTTAGAATTCCAGATAGATTTCTCGCTGTACTCGAAATGACACTAGTTTTAAATCATTAACAATCGCCAGATGCCCGCAATCAGTACAACACCTAAAGCAATAGGCGTGAGCACTTTCCAGCACAGGTGCATCAGCTGGTCTACGCGCAAACGTGGATACGTCCAGCGTATCTGCAATTGCAGGAACAATAGTACAAATGTTTTGCTCAGCAACCAGAAGCCGCCCCAGAGTATTCCTGACAGTTCTCCTACAGTGCCGGTTGTCCAGTACGCTAAACTCACAGGGCCGATGTTTGGCAATGGCGTATTCCAGCTTCCCAGGAAAAGGATAACGGCTACTAAACAAACCAATACCATCATGCTATACTCTGCCAGGAACAATATGGCAAACCGGAATCCTGAATATTCTACGTGGAAACCCGCCACCAACTCCGACTCCGCTTCCGGAATATCGAAAGGTGCACGGTTACTCTCAGCCAGCGACGCTATAAAGTATATGATAAAGGAAATCAAAAGTATAGGTGCACGGAAAATGTTCCAGGTAGTAATGCCGCCTATAGTTGTCGTGTTAATGCCCAGGGCCTCGATGCCAAACAGCCAGTTCATCTCAAACTCCAGCCCCGGAAACCGGTTCATTAAAGCACCTTGCTGGTAACTAATCTCCTGAAAATCCAATGACTGACAAATCATAACTGCTGACAGTATAGCCAGCCCAGCCGGAATTTCATACGACACGATCTGAGCTACCGAGCGCATTGCCCCTAGCATGGCATATTTGTTATTGGATCCCCAGCCGGCCATCAACAGACCAACTACATCTAATGAGATGATCGCCAGCAGATAGAAAACGCCAATTCCTATGCCTGCGGGCACCAGATCCGGCGTGAAAGGGATAACAGCAAAACCAGCGAAAACTGCAGCAAATATTAAGATCGGGGCTAACTTGAAAAGATTCTTATCAGCAGCAGCAGGAACAATATCTTCTTTCTGCAACAGTTTAAGCACATCCAGTACCGATTGCAAAGAGCCATAAGGACCTGCTTCGGTTGGGCCAAGCCTATCCTGCATAAAAGCCGCCACCTTCCGCTCTGCATACGCCAGCACGATCACTATCGAAAGCAACAGTACAAGTGTTAGCACAAAAGCGAGCATAGGCGTTCAGGATTTATGAGCAGGCAAAGGTAAGTTTTAATTTGGAAATTTGGGGAGGTAGAGATTTGTCTGAATCAGGATTTACAGGATTTAGGGTTTGGCAGGATTAATAGCTATAGTTTTACTGCTTGATTGTTTTTGCTGGCGCGAGCTTTCAGCTCGTGTCTTACCATTATGTTGAGTTTGTAACTCAACTGGGCGGGACGCCCAACTATAGTTTGTCACGAGCGAAGACGCTCGCGCCATAGTTACAGCTTCAACAAACTATAGCTATGGTTTAGAAATCTACTCATCTTCAAATTCCCAAATTTTCAAATCTAAAACCTACTCCACCAAATGCGGTACAAACTGCGACAGGTTGGTGATGATGCCTTTTTCGCGGCGGAAACCGATGGCGCAACCTTCGCCAGCCCAGAATACGCCTGCCTGGTAGGTATAGCCTTTGTTGTCTTGCGGTAACTCGCACCAGCGTTGGTAAACCTGCTGTTGCTGGTCGTATTCCCCTTCCATTTTGGTAACACGCACTTTATCCACCACTTCCACACTTTGCCCTTCTCTACCGAAGTAGGGTTTGCGGATATACTTATCCCTCAGAGGAGTAAGATCAGCTTCGAGTAAAAGCGGGTGGTAAGGATAAGCTTTCCAGAGCCAGGCCAGCATGCCTTTACTTTGGAACAGTAAGGTATAAGCCGGGTTAGCAATCACTACATTGCGGCTACGGGAAAGTTGTGTCAGGCTTTCGCATAGTTCGGGTTCTTCCCAGGCAATCTGCTCCCAGGGCAATAACTTAAACAGAAACGAAAACTGTTGCCATTGCTCATTTTCTACCTGTGCCCAAACACCACGCTCTGTTCCTTCTGTCGAAATATTTACTTCATCTATCGGGCAAAGATGTGTGTCAAAACCGGCTTCTTTGGCCGCCTGAGCCAGCACAGCACAATTGGTTTCATCTTCAGCACTTCCGCCAATGTAAGTCAGCAGTAAAGCAGGGGCAAGATCGCTGTTCATCATGCGCCAGGCCTTAAATTGCTCTACCAGCGCCTCGTAAAGGCCGGAATACTGGTTCGCATCATTTTTGCCGGCAGCAGCCAGGCTCGCCCATTGTACTACAGCCGTTTCGGGAATGGAGGTGGCGGTATCAGCGTTAAATTCAATCAGTTTTGGCCCTTCGGGGGTTTGAGCCAGATCAAAGCGGCCGTACAAATGCCAGTGGCGGTCGTCGTTCCAGGACTGGCGCACCAGCTGCCACAGGTTCTGCGGTATGCCCAGCACGTTCAGAAAAGCATCCGGTAAATCGTCAGGCACTGCCTGCACCATCATATTATAGAGCGAATCGGCAGCCTCTAACAGTGCATCAGCATCCTGCTCATTTAATACCACTGCTTCGCCGGGTACATAGTTGGCGCAGCCGTCTTCTACGCACCACTCCCAACCAAGCCCACGCACAGCAGTTTCCACATCGCCTGTATGGGGCTCTAGGCGAACTTTGATTCTTAAGTTATCAAGCATTAACTATAGTTCTGAAGTATGGATTAGCCACCGAAACCGCTGCCACTGCTACGGCCTCTGAAATAACCGCTTCTGCCGGAGCGAGGTGCCGTGGACTGCTGACGGTATGTTTGCACATTCTGGCGCCATGCTGCTGTATTGTTCATTACACCCGGGTTAGCGTAGTAGCCAGGTCTCGGCGACATCATTCGGCCAGCCATGTAGCCCATTCCGCTCCACCAAAGTACGCTTCCTAACCCGAAGCCGCCCTGTTGGTACGTGTTCTGGTTTGCCGCAACATTTTTCATCTGGTTCTCCAGTTCCAGACCTTTCAGGGTATCAACCCGGCCATCCTGATACTTCAGGATAGCCATGCTTGCTCCTGGAACGGTTGTTCGCTCATCGGTTATTTTCCACTGATCCGGTGCTTCTTCGGTAAGTTCAGTAATGATGCCATCCGGCACTTTCACCTCTTCGTTGGCACCCGTATTATTATTGTTGTTGTCTGGTCCGCAACTAGTCAGGCCCATACAGGTAGCTGCTGCTACAATAAAAGCGTTTCGTTTCAGGTCGCCGATGCGCAGGTATCGTTTTTTCATGAGTTCTGATGGATTACAGTTAAAGGTACGGTTTTTAGCCTGATTTTGGTAATTATCACGGGATTTAGGCTTCCCTCAGGCTGAAGGTCAAAGTGAAAAAGGGGCTTTTCTATTGATTATAGTTGGAATTTTATAGTTGGCGAGGCTCAGTCACCCCTAATCTCTGCTTGTTTAAGGAGGGGAGCTTTTACCCCTTCCCTACCTTCCCCTAAAAACAGGGGAAGGAGTTTTTCTGCTTTAGCTATTGTTGGTGGCTATGGTTTTATCGTTACGGTTTTAACCCACCACTCCCCCCCGAGAGGGGAATTTCTTCCTTTGCTATATGTTGAGGTTGTAGTTTTATAGTTGCTGTTTGTCATCCTCCTACCCCCTTCAAAGGGGGACTTTTCGGCTATAGTTAAAGTTTGAGTTATAGTGCTAGAGTTACAGTCCACGATCAGGACAGGTCTACCTGTCCCTAAGAAACTACGACCACGATTAATCTCGAAGCTTATAGTTTCAAACTATAGTTAGCAGTTGCTAAGAGAAACCTATCAGTCTTTGGGTTGAGCGCCTTGTAGATTTCTGGTGCCTGTAAGGGCATTGTGAGGAACGAACAAAAGAAATGTACACCGCGCGATGCCCGAAGACGAGGCCTCCCGGCCGTGAGGGCACCAAAGCTAAATTGAAACTGTAGATTTGTAGAGTTCCCAGGATTAGAAGTAATTTGTCAGGATAGCTTGGTTCAAGTTGTAGTTGAGCCAACTAGAAGCTGAGATAGATTTCTCACTTTGTTCGAAATGACAGAAGAGGAAGGACTATAGGTTGTATAAGATCCTTCGGCTAATGCTCGGGATGACAAGAGAAAACTGTCGAACGGTTAATAATTTCTCACTTATAACGCTTAGAGCGAAGAAAAAACCTTCTACCCCCACTACTCCCACAACGGATAATGCTCTAACTCTACCTGGCGCTGAAAGAAAATACGGGTGCTTTCTTCAAAGGAACGGGTAAAGTCCGACACGTAAAAATGATGATCGCCGACCAGTTTATCTGAAGCTAAGTTATTCTGCTCAAGGTAATCTTTTACATACTGCGCCACTATAAGGCTGGCATCCAGCACATCCACATCACCTTTATAGTAATTTTGTATCTGTTTTTTGATAAGCGGGTAATGCGTGCAGCCAAGTATAAGTGCTTCTATTCCCTGCAGGTCCGGATCTGATAAATAGGTATGAATAACACTTTCAGAGATGTTATCATTAAAAAAGCCTTCTTCTATCATAGCGGCCAGAAGTGGCGTTGCATGCGATTTGAGGTCTATTTCCAGGCCAAGTGCATCTACCTTTTTGCGGTACACATTGGAGTTTATAGTTTGCTTGGTACCAATCAGGCCGATGGTACTGCCGGGGTATGAAGCACCAATATAGGATACGATCGGATCTATAACATTCAGCACCTTTGCTTTGCTGCCAACATATTCTTTTACCAGTTCATAAGCTGCCGCCGATGCCGAGTTACAGGCAATCAGTATAACCTTGCATTGTTGTTTCAGGAGCAGGTCGCAGATCTTAACGGCGTAGGCTTGTATGGCAGCGGTAGACTTATCGCCGTATGGCAGGTGAGCCGTATCGCCGAAATAGATAAGTCTCTCGTTAGGCAACACTTTCGTAATAGCCTGAGCTACAGTGAGTCCGCCAATACCGCTATCAAATATTCCAATTGGAAGATGTCTTTTTTCCTTTTCCATCGTATGCGAAATTACTTAAAAAGTCGTTTCCACGCCGTTCACCGTTAAAATATATCTGTTCACAAAAATTTGTAACCTTTTGGAATCATACCAAACTAAGTCAAGTTATATTCGCAACTGTAATATTACTAAAATATTAAGCACTTATTATTTTTGTTAAATATTTTGTTAGTTTTAAACTATAACTTATATTTAAATGTAGTAAGATTCCACACCTGGTGCTTCTCACGAAGTTATCAGCCTGCCAAAGGTGACACACTGTGCAACTGTTTTTCTGTATACTAATCAGAACTATACTATTTCAGCATTTTTTAAATAGATAGAAAAGCCCCTTATGCAAACAGCACTTACTCTGCCAGCACCAACCATAAAGCGCTCTTCACTTTATGGAAGTCTTACTACCCGTTTTGTCGCATTCCTGGTAGATACTACCATGTTGGTCTTTTTCTATACGATCATATTTTATTCAATCGGTACAAATGCAGATCACATTCATTCCTGGGATAAAACATTTCAGCATAATGGCTTCAGCATCTCAGATTTAGTACTTATTGGCAAGATTCTTTTCTTCAATCCTTACTTTGCAGCGGTTCACTGGCTGTACTATACCCTGCTGGAAGCCTCACCCAAGCAGGCAACTATAGGCAAATTTACGCTGGGCTTAAAAGTGACGGACCTTCGTGGTAAACGCATTACCATCTGGCAATCTAACCTGCGCTATTTCAGCAAGTTAATCTCCATCTTACCGGTGTGCCTTGGCTTTTTGCTTATACTTGTAACACGCCGCCACCAGATGCTGCACGATTATATTGCACGAAGTGTAGTAGTTGGCGATTAATCCCTTTCACTAAAATTGTACTATTTTCCATTACCTCGTCTTAAAGGTCTCGTATAACTATACCTGAGTATCAATAAGAAAGGAGGATTATTATGAGATTTATTCCAACCCGTTTCCACGGATTTTTAGATTATATAGTAGGTATTTTTATGATCATCGCCCCTTGGGTGCTTGATTTTTCGGACAACGACGCCGCCACCTGGACCATAGTGATAGCCGGTATTATAGTACTGATACAAGCTGCTATGACTGACTTTGAAGTTGGTTTGGTGAGACGTATACCTATGCAGAGCCACCTGATGATGGACTTTGGTATTGGTGTTATACTGGCTCTTTCGCCATGGCTGTTCCAATTCGATGATTATGTGTATCTGCCGCACCTGATAGTAGGTATTTTCTCTATTCTGGCCTCGCTTACTACACACCGTGTACCGAGCCACAGCTATAAGGCAGAACATACCAACCCGGATCATATCCGCCACATGTAAGTAAAATACTTTTTAGTAAAACAGGCCAGCCTTAACAGGTTGGCCTGTTTTATTTTAACCTATCCCCGAAGAAATGCCTAAATTTGTAACATGAATTACCTATCTGCAGAAAATATTTCAAAAAGCTACGGCGAGCGCTGGCTGTTTAAAAACCTGAACTTTGGTATTAGCCAGGGGCAGCGTGTGGCACTGGTTGGCGTAAACGGCTCCGGAAAAACTACTTTACTGAATGTGCTGGCCGGCAAAATTCCGCCAGACGAAGGCAGCGTGAGCATGCGCAAAGAAGTAACGATAGGCTTCCTGGGCCAGAACCCGGAGTTCGACGAGAACCTTACCGTGCATCAAACTATATTTTCGGGACAGAGCGAGGCGTTAGACGTGATCCGTGATTATGAGATCGCAATAGAAAACCCGGACACCAGCGCAGAGAAAATGCAGCACCTGATGGAAAGAATGGATGAACTGCAGGCCTGGGATTTTGAGCTGAAAGTAAAGCAGATATTATCAAAACTGGGCATCCATAACCTCGAAGACAAGATCAGTCACCTATCGGGTGGGCAGCGCAAACGTGTAGCCATGGCCCGTGTACTGATAGATGAGCCAAGCATGCTGATCCTGGATGAGCCTACCAACCACCTGGACCTGGACACGATAGAATGGCTGGAAAACCTGTTATCGACGCAGAATACCACCTTGCTGATGGTTACCCACGATCGTTACTTTTTAGATAGAGTGGCCAACGAAATTGCGGAACTGGACGGTGGGCAGGTGTTTAGCTACAAAGGCAACTATAGTTATTTTGTAGAGAAGAAAGCCTCGCGCGAGGAAATGGCAGCAGCTGAAACCGAGAAAGCCCGCAACTTAATGCGCAAAGAGCTCGACTGGATTCGTCGTCAACCGAAGGCGCGTGGTACTAAAGCCAAGTACCGGGTTGATGCTTTTGAGGAACTGAAAGAAAAAGCGGCCAAGAAAGTAAGCGGCCCGCAGCTGGAGTTATCCGTTAAAACCACACGCCAGGGCGGTAAGATCATTGAAGTAGATCATATTTCTAAATCATTTGGCAGCAAGAAGATTGTAGATGATTTCAGTTATGTGTTCAAGAAGAAAGACCGCATTGGTATAGTTGGGCCGAACGGTGCTGGCAAGTCTACTTTCCTAAATATGCTGACCGGCAAACTACAACCTGATGCCGGAACGATAGATGCCGGCCAGACGACGGTTTTCGGGTACTATACACAGGAAGAACTTCAGTTTAAGGAAGGGCAGCGCGTTATAGATATTGCCAAAGAGATTGCCGAAGTGGTGGAAATGGCTAATGGCGAGGTGATTACAGCATCGCAATTTTTACAGCACTTCCAGTTTGCCCCGGCACAACAGTATACCATGGTTAACAAACTGAGCGGTGGCGAAAAACGTCGTTTACAGTTACTGCGCGTGCTTATCAAAAATCCGAACTTCCTGATACTGGATGAGCCGACCAACGACCTGGACATTATTACCCTGAACATACTCGAGGATTTCCTGCTGAACTTTGGTGGTTGTTTGCTGATGGTAAGCCACGACCGCTACTTTATGGACAGGCTGGTAGAACATTTATTTGTATTTGAAGGCGAAGGCAAGATCCGAAACTTCCCGGGTAACTATACCGATTACCGCGAATGGCTGAAGGATCAGGAAAAGCAGGAACCTGAAACCAAAACTATAGTTGCAGCCCCTGCCCCTGTTCAGGCCAGGAAAGAAGAGCAGCCGACCAACAAGCGCAAAGCGACCTTTAACGAGAAAAAAGAATACGAGCAGCTCGAAAAGGAAATAGCAAAACTGGAAGCGCGTAAAACGGAAGTAATTGGCTTGATGAACGCCGGCACCACAACTGATCACGCTCAACTAAGTGCCTGGGCTACCGAAATTGAGGAGATAAACGAGCAACTCGAAGAAAAAGAATTCCGCTGGCTGGAGCTGGCTGAGATCATCTAACTTTAAACAACTATAAAGGCGGCTACTTGGCTGCCTTTATAGTTTACCGTGATATTTCTCTTTCTGAAGTTTGCATATGTAAAATAACTTTCCCTATTTGGGGTATAGATTTAAACATGCACCAACCAGCTTCCATAGCGATCACACTTTCTTTGCCGGTAACACCTGGCCAGGAGCTGGTGCATTCTATCTATTCTTATTGCCAGAGCATCTATAGCTATTATCGCTATTATTATCGCCGTACCTACTGCGCTCTCTTTGGCAATCACACCGATCATACATCGTAAATAACAGAAAGTCTTTACCGGCTTATCTTAAGTGATACAAAAAAGCAGCGCGAAAGCCCTGCTTTTTTGCTTTTATACCTATCCGTAACTATAAAATTACAACCTGATGAACATTACACAGAACTACAGCAGCTACACACAAGAGAACCATACTGTTTGGGCCATACTTTTCGAACGCCAGTACCAGAACCTGCAGGGCAAAGCCATTCCGGAGTTTTTTGAGGGACTGGAAAAAGTAGGCTTCAGCCGCGACCGTATTCCGGATTTTGATGAAGTGAACCAGCGTCTGAAACCGCTAACTGGTTTTGAAGTGGTGCCCGCGCCCGGCATTGTAGACGATGCGCTATTCTTTGAGCTGATCGCTAACCACAAATTTCCGGCAACTGTCTGGATCCGGAACATGGACCAGCTGGATTACCTGGAAGAGCCGGATATGTTTCATGATGTGTTCGGACATGTGCCGTTGCTAACTATACCGGTTTACTGCCAGTTCCTGGCGCAGCTATCGCAACTTGCCCTGCAATACATTGATCGCCCTGATGTGATTGACCTGCTGACACGCATTTACTGGTACACGATAGAATTTGGGTTGTTTACTGATAATGGCAAAACACTGATCTATGGCGCCGGTATTCTTTCCTCTGTAGGAGAAAGCAACCTGTCTGTTTCTGATGCCAGCACCAAATTCACTTTTGATGTAGCGCAGATACTGGAAACTTCTTACATAAAAGAGACTTTCCAGAGCCAGTATTTCCATATCTCTGATTTTAACGAATTGCTGGAGGCTCTGCCAGCCTTAACTATAGCTCTCGACAAATTAAAAGCAGAACTGGAAATACCTGCCACTTTATAAAACAAAAGCCCGGCTATAGTTGTAGCCGGGCTTTTTAATTCTTATCCATAGTTAAGCTTACAAAGCTACCAGCCAACTATAGCCAGCGGCACAGCCTAAATTTATAGTCAATGTGTCAGCGTAGAACTCACCTGGAAGCCTAATTTACGTGGCTGTGTGATCACGTTTTCCTGTTTCTGTTTCAGGGTAATACGTTCTATTTCGCTCACATCCTGGCCCATTAAGTCGTTGTTTACGGCGGCAACCATGGCGCTTTCAATTATCAGGCGTAGTGTTTTGTTGTTGATCACATTCTGGGCAATGCGGTCGTAAGGCAGCTCCATCTGTTTCACGCCTTCAATTACAAAATGGCGGTCTATGTTTATCAGCATGCGGCCAACCAGGTAACCGGGGTCATCCATACGGTTATATTTTATAGTATCGGCCATAAAGTTGTATGCCATTATATGCCCGAAAAACCTGCGCCTGAAATCTTCTTCGATGTAGTCGTTCTTCATCAGCTCATAATCTTCCGGGAACGTGATGATGTTGGTGTGCATGATAAACATGAGCATGTCGCCGGAGAACTTTACATGAAACTCGAATTCGCTGATATTTATGTATTCGATAATTACATCAGCGTCTTTCTTGGTTATCCGGGTGGTCAGTTTCTTTACTATATCCTGGGCAATTTCCTTCATCCTGTCGAAGGTGGCTTTTGTGTTGCGGTAAATAGCCTGCTTAGTTACAGATTTCTGATGAAGCCCATTAATAATATCGTTAAGTCTTTCTTCTGATACTGCCATTGTTTTTATATACTCGGTAGTTTGAATGATTTTACAGCAGAAACTGGTAAAGAGTTATAAAATATAGTTTTGAAAGCGTTGTAACTATAGTTGCTGCCTCAGGTTTTATAACCCGGCGGAGGGGTAAGTTGCACCGGTTTTTCATCTCCTACTTTAAACGCAACCTGGCGCACACCCGGCTTAGCATCAGTAGCTTCCAGTAATAGCTGTCTGGCTTGCGGCAATTCAAAAACATTAGCAACAGAGTTCACAGCACCAGCCGGAACATGCAGCTTATGCAGGGAATTTAAAAGTTGTTGCTGATCCTGTTTTGCAATAAGCTGGCGCAACAGCTCATTTAGCTCCTTCCGGTTTTGCACCCTGCTATAGTTGGTTTTGAACTTTGAATCATGCGCCATTTCAGTAGCTCCCAACACGTTACATAAGCGCTCAAACTGCCTGTCGTCACCAATGGCCAGCACCAGCTGCTTGTTATCACAGGTTGTAAATACTGTACCATACGGGACAATACTGGGGTGCTCGGAGCCCATGCGTTGCGGGTTTTGCCCTGCTACCAGCCAGTTTGTTGCCTGATTAGCCAATGCCGAAACAGCAGCCTGCACCAGCGACACCTGTACATATTGCCCCTTTTTAGTTCGTTCGCGTTGTAACAAAGCTACTAACAAGCCTTCTTTCAGCTGATGAGCCGCCAGAATATCCATTAGAGCAACGGGCAACTTAGTAGGCTCTCCCTCCGGCTCCCCGTTCAGATACATAAAACCAGTCTCGGCTTGAATTACTGCATCATAACCGGCTCTTTCATCATCAGGGCCGTAGCCAGTTAAGTGACCGTAGATCAGCGTTGGGTTTATAGTTTGCAGGGTTTTATAGTCTACCTGTAACTTTTCGGCGTCGCCGGGTTTGTAGCTGGCAATAACGATGTCAGCCTGTTTTACCAAACTATAGAGTTGTTCCAGATCGCTTTGCTTTGACAGGTTGAGTGGCATTGATTCTTTGCCCCAGTTTGCCGCGCAGAAGTAGGCAGGTGTATCAGTTTCAGTTGGTTCTGATCTTAGTTTCCAGCGGCGGGTTACATCTCCATTAGTAGCGGCATTCTCTATTTTTATCACCCGCGCGCCAAGTTCTGCAAAAAACTGGCCTACACTTGGCCCGGCCAGCACACTTGCCAGTTCCAGCACCAGCATATCTTTACCTATCATGTCGTTCAGGTTTCTAAAACTATACAGTCACCCAAACTTCGCGAAATATTTTTAATGATGTTGAAGTAGTTTGAAGAGAAGGCTGAACTATAAAGAATGCTCTTTCCTTTTACGCGGACAAGGATGTCCGCATCAGATAAAGGTTCGGACACAGATGTCCGAAACAGCAGGATAGTTATCCAGAGCCAATCTAACTATGGCTTGTTTCCCGCTTCTAAAAGTATAGTCAGAACAGGCAACTATAAAGCAAAAAAGGCTCATCTGCCGAAGCAGAAGAGCCTTTTTTTGAGATTTTTAAGAATTACCTGTTATAAAAGAAAAAACAGGGCATTGATAATATTCAAGCCAAGCAATAGGTAGAAATTTGGTGAATCTTGTATAGCCTTTTTCATATATAAACTAATAACTGTAAAATGAAGTCTTTTTGGGATGCAGCGTTTGCTACATTTTCATCTTACGCCGGCCTATACCAAATGTTACATTTAAATATCACTTTTTATATACTTGCCTCAATTCATTAATATATAAATAGTTATATATATTACATTTAATATCAACAAAAACGCGTTTTAAAGCTTTTAAACCCATATTATATACCAATTACCACATTTACATCATTTTGCACTTACTTATATTTTATTCAATTATTTATCATATAAACACCAAACAAAGCTCATTCTTCGCAGGCTATACCATTAGCTTTTTTATAGAAATGATGTCAAAATAATTTATCTTTACCATAGACCTGCTAAACGCATTGCGTAGTGGGTGCATAACAGTTTATATATAAAGACAATAACATTGAATTTCCATTCATTTAATTTACACGAAGACGTTGTTACAGGTATAGAATCGATGGGGTATAACAGCCCTACTCCTATACAGCAACAGGCCATACCGCTTATTTTAGAGAAGAAAGACCTGATTGCCTGCGCCCAGACCGGTACCGGTAAAACAGCAGCGTACCTGCTTCCACTTATCGACCGTATCTCGCATGCCAACGCTACACATACCAGCACACTTATTTTAGTACCAACCCGCGAACTTGCCAAACAGATTGATGAGCAGGTAGAAGGTCTCGGCTATTTTGCCCCGGTTAGCTCTATTGCCATTTACGGCGGTAACAAAGGCGGCGAATGGGACCAGCAGAAACGTGCCCTTACCAGCGGCGCCGATATTATTATTGCCACGCCAGGACGACTGATGTCACATATGGCGCTGGGCTATGTAAAGCTGGACGAGTTGAATTACCTGGTGCTGGATGAAGCAGACAAAATGCTGGACATGGGCTTTATGGATGACATCCTGAAGATTGTGCGCCAGTTGCCGGCCAACCGCCAGACGTTGCTTTTCTCGGCTACCATGCCTAAAAAGATTCGCGACCTGGCACAGCAGATCCTGAACAAACCAGAGGAAATCAACCTGGCCGTATCGAAGCCTGCTGAGAAAATAGACCAGCGCATGTACCTGACCTTCGACAACCAGAAACTGCCCCTACTGGAATATATTCTGCGGGAGCTGGAGGTTCAGAACATGATCATCTTCACCTCGCGCAAGTCTAACGTGGCCCAGATCGTAAGATCGCTGCGCAAGATGGGATTTGAAGCCGAAGGTATACAGTCTGACATGACGCAGGATGAGCGCGAAGCCGCTTTGCGTGATTTCAAGAATAAGAAATACCAGGTTCTGGTTGGTACAGATATTCTTTCGCGCGGAATTGATATCGACAACCTGAGCCATGTACTTAATTTTGACATGCCGCAGGATGCGGAGGATTATGTACACCGCGTGGGTCGTACGGCCCGCGCTGCCTCTACAGGTATGGCTATTACCTTCGTGAACGAAAAGGATATGTATCGTGTGCGCAAAGTTGAGCAACTGATTGAGCGTGAGATACCAAAATTAGGCTTACCGGAAGACTTTGGTCCCGGCCCGGTTTACGACCTAAGCAAGAAGCAGGAACGACCACATGGTGGTGGCAACCGCCCAGGACAGGGTAACAAAAACCGTTCTAACGACAGAAACAGAGGCGGCAACCGCGACAGAAACAAACCGAGAGGCCCGAAACCTGAGCAAAAAGCTGTCACCGGCGAAGCTGGTGCAACAGCAGAAAAAACAGGTAACGACAGGCCAATAAAACCATTTACGCCCCGCAACAGAAACAAAGGTAATCGTGGCCCAGCCGGTAATCCAGCCGCACCGCAATCAACCCCTACAGAATAACATAGAAACGCCGCTTCCAAAAAGGGGCGGCGTTTTTTATAGTACTAACCTATAGTTGCTGCACCAACGCTCCGGAAGTAGTCACGTCATATACAGGTATTTTCTTATTGCTGAGTTCTGCTCTCATACGCTCTATATACCAGGGTTTATTACTACCATCCAGCACTATAGTTTTAAAAGCAAAAGCTTGCAGCTCTTCAGGTCTGATGCGAACATTCTGAGCAAGAATAATATAATCTAACACCATAGTTGAAATAGGCTGTACTTTCAGTGGTCTTCGGATAAGCAGGATTTTCTTACTCTCCCAGACAAGCAACTCATTTCCGTCAAGCAATACTTCTGAGACTACTCCGACAGTTTGAACAGTGGCCTCTCCTACAAGTTTAACCGTTGGTGCCGCCACACCCAGATCCCACAAATGCGCCTGTATATTGAAATTATAGTTCTGTTTATCTGCTGCCAGCAAGCTGTCTGTAACAAGTATAGCTTCTTGGCTCTGTATAAAAGCCATGGCTGTGCTGCCGCGCAGACTATAGATCGTCAGTAATTTTTGATTTTGCTGCGCTATCGTTTCCAGTATCTGTTGCACCGAAAGCACGCCAACTATGCAGGTAGCAAACACCAGGTACTTCAGTTTTTTACGAACCAGGAACAGCGTAAAAAAGGCAAGCAAACTATAGAGCAGCCACGACTGCAGTGCTGTAATATCAAGGCCATTTATGAGCGCATTCGGGAAAGTGGAAAGCAACAGGTTTATCTCGTTCATGACCCAGATAAAGCCGAAATGTACCGCAAACAGCAACTCTGATACATAAGGCACCCAGTAAAAAACCAGCGCCAATAATCCTGCATAAAGCCCGAAGGAAGATACCGGAACCACCACGATATTTGCCAGCCAGAAATATACCGGGAACTGATGAAAATAATAGATACCCAGCGGCAAGGTGATTAATTGCGCGGCCACAGCAATCGAAAAGAGCTCCCAGATCTTGTCCAGGAATCTGTTGTTTATATCCAGCAAGCTATAGATTGCTGGATGGATAGTCACAATACCTAGCACCGCCAGGAACGACAACTGGAAACCGACATCGAACAGGAAATACGGATCGTAAAAAAGTAACAGGAAAGCAACTATAGCCAGTGTGTTATAAATGTTATGCCGGCGGCTCCAGACCATTGCTATCATCACGAGGCTGAACATAAGCACTGCCCGCAGTACCGAAGCCGACAACCCGGTCACAAAAGCGTACAACCACAGCAACGTCAGCACTATAGTTACAAACACCAGTCGCTGACTTTTATTCAGGTTTACACTCTTAAACAGCAACAGAAACACACCAAATATTAACCCGACATGCATGCCCGAAACAGCCAGCACATGCATGGTTCCGGTGGCAGCATAACTGTCGCGCACGTCGTTATCCAGGTCATCTTTTACGCCCAGAATAAGCGCTGTAGAAATACCAGCTTCACGTTTGGCCTGCACGTTTTCCTTTATAGTTTCTTCGAGGTAGCGGCGGATCTTTATGCTCAGGTAAAGCAGGAAATTGGGTGGATCGTTGCCAAGTTTAGCAAACTGCTGTGCCTGCAGGTTCTGGCGATGGTAAATACTTTTCTTCTGTAGATAAGCCTTATAGTTGAATTGTTCAGGGTTAAGTGGGCCCTGTACCGGTAGCGGCGAACCTTTAATCAGTAATTTATCGCCGTAAGTAAACGTATATTCTTCAGGCGTATCGTGTGGCACGGTAACCTGCACCTGCCCTGTCGCTTTTTGCCAACTCCCGTTAACCAGTACTTTATCAACAGCCAGTACTGTGCGCTGGTAGCCGGGTTTCTGAATGACGTAATCGTTAACTATACCGGTGTAATAGGTTGGCTTTTGGTTAAGGTTAGAAAGGTGATTTGGTTGCAGATGTGGCGTGCGAAGTTCAGTTATCCAGAATCCTGCAGAAGCAAAACAGAACAGGCCAACTATACCAACCCAGGTATTAACTTCTGCTGATCTATAGCTGCGGGAATAAATAAACAAGCCCAGAAACAGGGCAACAAAAAAGGTGAAGACCTCAGGGGCAAACCTGAAACCTTCACCTATAGTTGTATACGCTAAAATGCCCGCTATAAAACTAAGCGCAATCCTTAAAAACGGATATGGCGCCCATTGCAGCATCAGCCCGCAAAAATCATTTTATAGTGTTGTATATCGCATTCCGTAAACATATCGCCTTCGGTTTTAAAGCCGTTGCGCTTATAAAAATTTACTGCCGGTAACTGTGCATGCAGGTAAACTTTTCTGCCATTCTGCTCCGCATTCACATCACGTAACACAGCCTTTAACACTTCCGCACCTACCAGCTTATTTCTATAGTCAGGCAGTACGGCAAAGCGCTCCAGTTTTACACCGTGGTCGGTAGTACGCCAGCGGGCTGCGCCGCATGGCACGCCTTCAAAAGTAGCTAAGTAATGACTGGCAGTAGCTTCAAAACCATCGTATTCAGCTTCGCGGGGCACCTGCTGTTCTTCTACAAAAACCTGCTCCCGTATCCGGAAAGCTTTTTTGAGGTCCTGCTCCTGCTCTGCCCTGATAACCTGTATCATAAACTATACCTGCACGTTATTTCTAAAACGCCTGTTGTTGTTTACCACACCGTTTTTCTCATCTTCTTCGGCCTGTGCATCGCGCTTGGCACGACGTTCTTCTTCCAGCTTGCTGTAGGCATTCACGATGTCTTTCACCAGTCTGTGACGCACCACGTCATCGGCAGTCATCTCGACTACGCCAATGCCTTTTACACCACGAAGTATGTTCAACGCCTCCATCAGACCGGAACGCTGGTTGCGCGGTAAGTCTATCTGCGACCAGTCGCCGTTTACCATCAGTTTCGCGTTCGGGCCCATACGGGTCAGGAACATCTTCATCTGGGCTGGCGTCGTATTCTGGGCTTCATCCAGCAGCACAAACGCGTTGTTCAGCGTACGGCCACGCATGTAAGCCAGCGGCGCAATTTCGATGATCTTGTTTTCCTGGTAATACTTCAGCTTCTCAACCGGAATCATGTCTTCCAGAGCATCGTAGATCGGGCGCAGATATGGATCCACCTTCTCCTTCATATCACCAGGCAGGAAACCAAGGCTTTCGCCTGCTTCCACTACCGGTCTGGAAATGATGATCTTCTTCACTTCCTTGTTCTTGAGCGCACGTACCGCCATTGCCACCGACACGTAGGTTTTACCAGTACCGGCAGGCCCTAAGGCAAATACCAGGTCATTCTTCTCAATGGCATCCACCAGCTTCTGCTGGTTCGGCGTCTTCGCTTTTATAACGCCACCCTTCGAGCCATACACAATAACATCCGGAGAGGTAACTATAACTTCTTCATCGGTAAAAGAATCAGAAGAAAGGTATCTATTTACGCTGTTATGCGTAATCTTCCCGAACTTATGGTAATGGTCTATCAGCGACGAAAGTATTTCGTGAATTTTTGTGATCTCAGGGGTTTGTCCCTGTATTTTGATCTCGTTTCCTCTTGATATGATTTTGCTGCTCGGAAATGCGGCAGCGAGTTGTTTAATATTTTGATTTTCGGTTCCCAGAAAGTCTATCAGGGAAATATTTTCGAGTGTTATTACTTTCTCTACCAAATGTTTAGCTCTTATATAGAATGTTGGTAATATTTTCTTTAATTTAAAGAAATTTGGTTTATATAATTACAAATTTATCTAAATTATAGTTCTAAAGATGGCTGTAATTACGTTTCTATCCGATTTTGGATATACTGATCATTATGTGGCTGCGGTAAAGGCGAAACTTCTTTCGTTAGATACTGATTGTAAGATCGTTGACATTACCCACGCCATAGAGCCTTATAACATAGCGCACGCGGAGTATGTGCTGGGTTCTGTGTACCACGAGTTCCCGGAAGGCACCGTGCATTTGATTGGTGTCGATACCCAGCGCAACAAGGATGGCAGGTTCCATGCAGCCCGCCACAAAGGCCACTATTTCCTGATGCCAGACAACGGCCTACTCTCGCTCATAACAGACGGGCAACCGGAGTTGGTGGTAGAATTGAATGCCGAAGATCCATACATGCCCTTCCCTGTGAAAGACCTGCTGGCACCTGCGGCTGTATACCTGGCCACAGGCGGCGATATTGAGGTGCTGGGCGAGCGCACGTTCAACATCCGGCAGTTGCTTAATCGCCAGTTGCGCCTCAACGACCATTCCATTACCGGCCATGTCATACACGTGGACCGCTACGGAAACCTTATTACAAACATAACCCGCGACAGCGTAGATACCATCGCCCATGGCAGAACTTTTACTATACATTTTGGCCGCGAAACAATAGGCCGCATCCACCCCAACTATAGCCACATCGACGATGGCGAATGCTGCTGTATTTTTAACTCGCTGAACCAACTCTGCATCGGCATTAACAAAGGCCACGCCGCAGAGCTGTTAGGTCTGGGCTTCGACTCGCAGATAGACGTGCGCTTTTACCCGGGGAGTTAATTAGTTTTGAATTTTGATTGAGTGAATGAGTGAATAAAATTTAGCATTTTTGAGAGTTTCCCTTTCTGAAATATAAATTCCTAATTTTACCATTCACTCAATCACTCATACACTCATTCAAAATTATGTTAATTCGCATCGTCAGGATGACATTTCATCCGGAGAAGACCGGGGGATTTTTAGAGATATTCCGTACTTCTAAAGACAAGATCCGTGCTTTTGAAGGCTGCAACCACGTAGAGCTTCTGCAGGACCTGAACCACCCCAACGTGTACAGTACTTATAGTTTGTGGGATTCCGAAGAACACCTGAATAATTATCGCGACTCCGAGCTTTTCGGGCAGGTCTGGAAAGCCACAAAAGCGCTTTTTGCTGATAAGCCACAGGCCTGGTCGAATGTACAGGTAGCACTATAATCCTAAAAGACCTGGCAGTGTGCGCAGCTCCTGCTAGTGTTATGGGTTGATAGTATTGTTCTGTCATTTCGAACGAAGAGAGAAATCTATCTCAGCTTATAGTTTGTTACTCCTCTACTTGAACCAAGCCTTACTTTCAAATATCCTCTACTCCTGGGAGCTCTACTCACTTATCGATCTATAGTTTTCTTTGGTGCCCTCACGGCCGGGAGGCCTCGTCTTCGGGCATCGCGCTGCTGCTTTCTTGCTATCCTCGTGCCTCGGATTGCCTGGCGGCACCGCAACAAAGCAAAGGCGCTCAACCCAAAGACTGAGATAAACTTGATAGCTATAGTTTTAACTGGCAAGCTTCGAGTTTGATCGTGGTGATAGTTCCGTAGGGACAGGTAAACCTGTCCTGCTCTTAGCCTATAACTGTAGAACAATAGTTTAGAAATTGATAAAAGCAGTAATTGTCCCTTTGAGGGAACTACAGGGGCGTTAAAACTGCAACTATAAAACTATAATCCTAGCTATAGTAGCAGCCAAAATTCCCCTCTTGGGAGGGGCAGGGGTGGGTTAAAACGTCAACAATGAAAATGTTTACAGGACTATAGTAAAGGCCTTACCTCCCTTCTACCAAGATCCTTTCAGGATGACAGATGGAAGAGCAAGAAAAAACTCCACGCCTTAGATAAGAAGGAGCTAGGGGTGGTTTGATCAACAGTAACTATAGAACTATAACACCAACTAGCAGGGCCTGCCCACACTTGACGATCTCAGACATCGAATTAAACAAACTATAGCCTTTTGCTGTACCTTTGTACAGACAAGCCACATGCTTTTATCTCTGTAGATAAAGGCTAACTAAAACCTGACGCATGAATTACTTCGAGTTTTATAACATACCGGAAAGCTTTATGGCTGATGAGAAAGCGATAAAAGCAAAATATTATCAGCTAAGCCGCGAGTATCACCCGGACTTTTACGCAAACGAAACACCTGAAAAACAACAGGAAATTCTGCAGCTCTCTACCCAGAACACCAACGCTTACCGCACCCTCTCTGACCAGGACTTACGCATGCAGTACATTTTAAAAGAGCATGGCCTGTTGGAAGAAGGTGGTAAGAACGAGCTTCCGGGCGGATTCCTGATGGAAATGATGGAGATAAACGAAGAGCTGATGGAACTGGAATTCGATTTTGATGCAGCTAAGTTTCACCAGATAAGCGAACAAACCATAGGTATAGTTGCCCAACTCGACAACGACATTTTGCCGGTGCTGCAGCGCTACCCTGAACTACACGGCATTACCAAAGACGAGGCCCTGGATGAAGTGAAAACCTACTATCTAAAGAAAAAATATTTGTTGCGTATTCAGGAAACATTATCTAAGTTTGCAACCCGTTCCTGATAGAGGAATGGCCATTTTAGTTCGACCCTAGCTCTGGGCATTACCAAACCAAAGCTAAGAACTAACAAGCCCAGATGGCGGAATTGGTAGACGCGTTGGTCTCAAACACCAATAACTTCGGTTGTGCCGGTTCGACCCCGGCTCTGGGTACTCTTAAACTATAAAAAGCCTTGCAGATGAATATTTGCAAGGCTTTTTTGTTTTAGGGGAACGGTGTAATGGACGGAATTCTACTTTGAAACTGTAACGGAGGGCATGAACTAAATTAGTTTTATAAAAGATATTCTGACACATAAAGCTATTTTAATGCACAACCTTATATTTTGATTCTGCTAGATGATTGAAGCTTCCATAAAAAATAAAGTTCATTTTCTTGTGCAGAGGGTTTTGCTATTAATTTGATGATATCATCACTAATAGACTTTGCAAACCCGAATCCACCAATAGAAGCAACAACTGCATCTATGTTCGATGGTAAAATACCGGAATAAAGACTAGCAGATACATAAGTTGATGCCAGAAGAACATTTGACTTGATATTACCCCACAATAACTTCTTATTATGCTTAAGAGTCATATTTATCCTATTAAGCTCAGGTCGTATCTCATCATTATATATGTCCTTTGCTTCAACTTCACTTAAGGCTATATTCTTTGTTAGTTTGTTAACCTTGTCTCTATAAACTTCAAATGCCTCTCCCTCATTCTGCCTGAGTTGAAGCAATTTAGTCAGACTCACATCATTAATAAATGGAACAAGATGATTTATGCTTTGTAAAACCCTAGACCTTTGAGAAGTTTCACTGGAAGCATGGAATCTATCATTCAAGAGACTCGACATTTCAATATCAAATTCTCTGTTAGTTAAAATATTAGCAGAATAGTACCTTGAGTAAAAGTTTTGAATGTACAGGTTATCTGATAAGGGAACAAGAAAATCATATAACACCCCCGACTCTTTAATAACATCCGGTGTCAATTTTATTTTTTCACCTATTATTTTGATTCTTTTTAATGGGTTTGGAATGTAGTGTACAAAAGAAATAACTATAGGGTGATCTAAAAAATCAGTCTTACTAGAAATTTCAATGCATTTTTCACCACTTCTACTTAAGAATAAAGAGAAGTCAAGGTTTTCCAAAACATAGTCTACAATTATATCTTCAATTGCTTGACTGTTGTATTCGACAACATCTAAGTACTGTTTTTGAAATTTCTTATAGCAGTCTTGGCAGTGATGTACAGTAGACTTTGTGAACTCAAAAATACCTGATCTAAAAAGAGGCATTAGAGCATATATGGTTAAGAAACTATTACAAATATTGTCTCTGGACTTTAGATCAAATGATTTATAGTGAACATATCGGATGAATGGATTCTGGATGTAAACAGTATCAGCGTAAAGAATAGCGTTCCTAGCTAAATTATGTACAGCCTGAAAACTGCATTCAAAACTCGAACAAGGAAAAGCAACCCCACTAAGAGTTGAGTTTGCTACAAAGTTGAATCCTGTGTTTTGTTTTTCTATAGGATCTGAGTTGTTTACCGCAAGATTAAAAGTTTCAATTAGCTTACATAAGAAATCATCCTCCGCATCCATTATTAAACTGTAGAACTCTTTACTATAAACATTAAGACTATCAATGATTTCCTCTAAATACCTCATGGTGCTTTGCCAATTTCTTGATGACTGCTCATCATTATAAGTTGATATATTGGCAATAATATATGCAAAAGTACCGGGATTAGCCGGTTCTTTTTATTAAGATTCCTCTATCATAAATCGAGCGGAATATTTCTCGCAGTTTGACAGTAAAGAAAGTAGTCAATTTGATTTAATACTCATGATCCTGCTCAATAAGTTTGCTGCTCATCTGAAAATTCAATTCTCAAGCTATTCCAGCCATTGTTGGTGTTATCACCAATAATCCATCTACTCTGCTGATTTCACTTGCTGGTGAAAACAGCAAGGTCAATAACAAATTCCGAGCGGAACTAAGGCTTTTGTTGCAGCACACCCAAACACGAACAACCTATAAACATAAGAGCCACTGAATTTCAGTGGCTCTTATGTTTATAGGTTGGTATTTCTTTATAGTTCTAGATTCGACTCTGTACGCTAACTATACAACCTAATTCGCCTTTGCAGGCAACATCAACTCAAACTCCTTGCCTTGAGCTATGGTTAGGGCATAGTCTTTTATCCAGGGGTTGTAGAGGCGCAGGGTTTTATAGTTGGTGCCTTGCTGCAGCGCGTAGGCAGGCAGGTCAGTAATAGTGGAGGTAACTTTAACTGTGCGTGTTGGCAGTGGCTGGTAGCCCTCCCCTGCCGGCAGTTCAAACCTATATTTCTGCGGGTTGCCCAATACTTCTTTTAAGGCCAGAATGCGGAACATGTACCGTGAGGTCTCGTCGTTCAGGTAGAGATCATAGTAATTCTCTACGCCCTGTTGTTGCAGTGCGCGGTCCAGGCCGCCCATGCCCCGGTTATAAGAGGCCGCTGCGTTGGTCCAGGAACCAAAGCGGTTCTTCGCACTTTTCAGGTATTTAACCGCTGCCAGGGTGGCTTTACGCACATGGAAGCGCTCGTCCACTTCACTGTTAACGATAAGGCCGTAGCCACGGGCAGTATCGGGCATAAGCTGCCAGAAACCTGCTGCCCCAGCCGGTGAGGTTACCTGACCAAACAAGCTTTCGGCAAGCGCCAGGTAAATAAAGTCTTCGGGGATGTCGTTTTCTTTCAGGAGCGTTTTTATCTCAGGCTCGTAGCGCTGCATGCGCTTCAGGCCGAGCAAGGTGGTAGCGTGCAGGTAAGAGTTCACCAGAAGCTCACGATCCAGTCGTTCTGCCACATCGGGCACGTGCAATGGTACCGGTTCGCCGGCAAAACTTAGTGTGGTAGGCACAACCGGAGACCTGATCACAGTTGTATTATTAACCTCCTCTGCCGAAGCCAGCTTATTGCTACCAGCCGTAATTAGCTGCTGCTGACTAAACAGCTGCAGTCCAACCACTATAATAAGTGTGATAGCAATATATTTCCACTTCTGTTGTACCATAGCTTCCTCCTTCTCTCTTCAGACTATTTGTTAAAACGCCCTCCTTAAATTAGTAAAAATTGCAGACCAATCAAAGAGACAACGTCAGAACGAGCTCAACAGTACTTTTATAACTTAAGTTGCCTGATTCAATTTAAGGGTTTCGATTTCGCAGCTTAAACTTACCCAAAACCCCACTCTGGTAGAGCTGTATACTTTTCTTTGCTGTAACTATTTGCTAGCGCGGGTTTGTAACCCGTGTTTTTAGTATGGAGTCGGATTTGTAATCCTACTGGGCCAGAGGCCCTGACTATAGTTCGACACGAGCGAGGACGCTCGCGCCATAAACGATAATTCAAAAGAGTAAAACAGCCCTGCTCTCAAAAGGGGGAGTCTAATACTTATGCTCCTATCCCTGCAACTTTTCAGTTATTTCCTCAATCAGCTCATCGCTCCACTTGCCGGCTATAGTTTCAAATTCAGCAGGTGTCCAGCGTTGCAGGTATTCTTTCTCGAGCCAGGTAGTATTCTTATCATGGCCTATAGTATAACTGTTGTGTTCCAGCTTAAAAAGCAGATCTTTGGTAATATCAAACGGTTCTGCGCCCGGTTTATTAAAACCTTCTAGCCTGATCTTTAAACCCAGGTTCTGGATATTCCCGTTCTCTACCGATACCTCCTTCTCATTATCTGAGGGGTCTTTGGTCCAGGTATCGAGCAGGCGTTCCAGGGTAAAGTTTTCGAACAGCTCTATAACAGGCGCAATATTATTATGGATGTGCTGCCCCAGTGCAGGAAGTACATCATTGTATAGTTGCTGAATTGCTTTTTTATCGCGGGTAGGGCGTTCTTCCATGGCTTTGATCTGATGTTTTAGTAGAATTAAATAAGCTTATACGCGCTCTACCACTATGTAACGAGCCGAGTAACCATTGCTTTTGTACAGTAACTGCAGTGCCGAAACAAACGACCTGTCAGCGGGAAAGTAGGATGAGGAGTGATGCATGGGCTCAAGGTAATTTTTATACCCGCCCGGGTTATTACGTTGCAGGTAAGTGCGTACTTCTTTTTCCTGCACTTCGGTCAGCGCTTTTGCCAGCACCACACGCTGTAAATACCGCCTCCCGGTCTGCATACTCTGGTAATCCGGGAACGCATAAAGCTTATAGTAAGCGCTAAGTTTTACGGAGTTCATAGCAACTGAAACGGCAGCACCCGGTTTTGCCGGGCAAGTATAGTTGGGGTGTTTACTTTAAATAAATGCGGAAAACAGAACCTTTGCCCAGTTCGCTCTCAAATTCTATACGCCCGTCGCAGTTATCTACAATGCGCTTTACAATGGCCAGGCCCACGCCGGTCCCATCTACATGCGAGTGCAGGCGCTTGAACATATCAAATATTTTACCCTGATCTTCTTTTTTAAGGCCGAGGCCGTTATCCTGTACCGTCAGCAATACACCTTCTTCAGTAGGCGAAGTAGATATCTTTACCTCGGGTTTACGGTTCGGGGAGCTATACTTTATAGAATTTGAAACCAGGTTATAGATGATGCTGCGCAGGTTCTTCTTGGAAAACAACATTTCCGGTGCCTCCGAAAAATCGTCAACTATAGTTGCTTCATACCCTTTTATCAGGTCTTTGATGTTCAGCTTTACATCATCCAGTATTTCTTTAAAGTGGGCCTTGTCTTTTCCGTCGGCCTCTTCATACTGCACTTTGGCAACTTCTGTCAGGTCCAGCAAGGTGTTTTTAAAGCGACGCACCGAGTCATTGATCATGTTCAGGATCGGTGTCACATCCGATAGTTCAAGGCTCTTTTCCTGCAGCGTTTCGTGCAGCGCTTTCATCAGGCCTTCTATGTTATTGATAGGTGCTTTCAGGTCGTGTGAGGCGGTGTAAACAAAGTTATCAAGGTCTTTATTTACACGGGTAAGCTCCTTGGTACGCTCTTTCACGCGCTCTTCCAGTTCCTGGTTTATCTCTAGGGTACGCTTATTTACTTTTTCAAGCTCTTTCTTCTGCAGGTAAAACTTCACGAAGGTAGATACCTTGGCTTTTGTAATGTACGGGTGCAGCGGCTTGAAAAGGAAATCGACAGCACCAGCTTCAAAGCCTTCAATTACGTGCGCATCCTGCTCGTTTATGGCCGTTACAAATATGATCGGAATATCCCTTGTTTTGGAAATATCACGCAGGAAACGTGCTACTTCATACCCGTTCATGCCGGGCATCTGTACGTCCAGCAGTATCAGGGCCAGTTCTTCCTGTAACGCAATTTTCAGGGCCTCTTCGCCGGAGTTGGCAAAAAGGTAAGTGATATGCTCATCTTCCTTAGAAAGTAAACTCTCCAGGCTAACCAGGTTTTCCGCCTTGTCATCCACTAACAGAATCTTTACCTGATGCAAGCCAGATTCTAAAGCCAGAGGAGTAAGATGTTCGTCAGTGATCATGTAAGGAAAGTAAAAATGCTTGTATTTGCTCTAAGTTCATGACAGTGCAGCCGGGTATACTTTCAATAGCTGCTAAAGGCATGATTTTAATTTCGGCCTCGTTAGGATCCTGCGCAATAGTTTTACCTTGTTTTTCAAAGATATACTTTAATCCTGAACTTCCGTCTTTACTGGCGCCACTTAATAGGATACCTATTGTGTTATGGGCAAACACATCGGCAGCACTTGTAAAGGTAACATCTATCGACGGCCGTGAATAATTCTCCAGTTCAGAGTCGTCCAGCGAAAAGGTATGGTCTTTTTCCAGCAGTACATGGTAGTTGGAGGGTGCCAGGTATACATGGCCCGGTTGTAGCATTTCCTTCTCCTCTACCTCTACTGCTTTCAGGGCAATTTTATGCTTAAATACATCCTGCAGGTTGCCATCATGGTTCCGTAACCGGTGCAGCACCAGTACTATGGGTATGCTGTAGTTGGCCGGCAGCGCCTTCAGTATAGTTACAGAAGCCTGAATTCCGCCCCAGGAGCCGCCTATTACAATAACTTTAGACGATGTTTCCATCAGTTGATCTTGCGGTAAATCCGGTTATTCTTGTCTACAAAATTATAGTTGCTGCTGATCTCCGACATGGCCAGGGTCTCTTTTTTACCAAGCGCCAGGTAGCCTAAGCTCACCATGCTCTCATCAAAAAGTTTGAACACCCGCTCCTGCAGTTCCCGGTTAAAGTATATCAGCACGTTGCGGCAAAGGATCAGGTGAAATTCATTAAAAGAGAAATCAGTGGCCAGGTTATGCGGGTAGATGATCACATTTTTCACCAGTGATGAGTCGAACTTTACACTGCCATAGTTGCTGCTATAGTAGCTCGAAAACTCCTGCCTGCCACCGGCTGCATAGTAACCCGACGTATAAGCTGGCATGTTGGCTGCCGAAAATATACCTGCTTTTGCCTGTTTCAGCACTTTCTGGTTTATATCGGTCGCGTAGATTTTGGTGCGTTCCAGCAGCCCTTCTTCTTTTAAAAGTATAGCCAGCGAGAAAAGCTCCTCACCGGTAGAGCAGCCCGCATCCCAGATCTTAATAAACGGATACGTTGAAAGTATGGGCAAAACGTTTTCGCGCAACGACAGGAAGAACGACGGGTCGCGGAACATTTCAGTCACGTTCACAGTGATCTCCTGCAAAAAATTCTCAAAGAAATAGCTATCCAAAAACAGCTCTTTCCGCAGGGCTTCCATCGAGGTCAAGTGCTTATGGCTCAGAAAACGTTTTATCCTGCGATACACCGATGCCCGCGCATATCCATTGAAATCATACCCGTACTGCGTATGTATCTCTTTGATAAGCTCTTCTACGTCCTGCTCAAAACGCGCTTCGTTCTCAAGCTTCATACAGCCATACCCGCATTAAGGTGAGTAACTTGTCGGTATCTACTGGTTTTGGTATGTAATCGGAGGCGCCTGCTTCCAGGCACTTCTCTTTGTCTTCTTTCATGGCTTTCGCGGTAAGCGCAATTATTGGCAGCTGCTTAAAACGAGAGATCGCCCTGATTCGTTTTGTTGCTTCTATACCGTCCATTTCCGGCATCATCACATCCATCAGTACCATGTCAATCCCTTTCTCTGCTTCCAGTTTCTCGATAGCCTCTTTGCCATCGTAGGCCACCACTACCTCCATGCCGTGTAGTTCCAGCAGGCTGCTCAGCGAGTAAATGTTACGTACATCGTCATCTACTACCAGCACTTTTTTATCGCGCAGCACCTCTTCCGGCACGTGCAGCTTCATCTTAAACTCCTTGCCCGACGGCAGCTTCTGGTTCACCTTGTGCAGGAACAGCTGTACTTCATCCAGCAAACGCAGGTAAGAGTATTCGTTTTTAATGATGATCGTGTTGGCGAACTCCTTCAGGGCGGTTTCCTCTTCCTCGTTCAGGTCTTTGCCCGAATAAATGATGATCGGAATATCAGAAAGACCAGTTTGCGATTTGATCTTCTTCATCCAGTCATAGCCTTTCATGCCCGGCAGGTTCAGGTCAAGTATAATACAGTCCACTTTCTGCTTGGCCAGTATCTGTTCTGCCTCTTCCGCCGAGTAAGCTGAAGTAGATTTAAGGCCATGCGCCAGCAACAGTTCAGATACAGCCCGGTTCTCTATCTCGTTATCTTCCACGATCAGGATATTCTCGATAGATGCTCCGGATGTAGACGAAATGGTGGTGAACGCCTTGTTAAGCATTTCCAGCGTTACCGGCTTTGGCAGATACTCTTCGTTGTTGCCATGTTCGCCTATCACTTCTTTGTCGTAAGCCGACATGACGTGCACGTTTATGTGGCGCAGCTCCTTATCTTCCCGCACCTGTCGCAGCACATCCCAACCATTTATATCCGGCAACTGAATGTCGAGCAGCATGGCATCAGGCTTTGCCTGGCGGGCCAGTTTCAGGCCATCGTTTCCGGTATAAGCCTGGTGCACTTTAAAGTTCTTGGCCACCGCAAAGTCAGCCAGAATATCGCTGAAGCCTTTGTCGTCTTCCACGATCAGTACCGAGATCTCTTTGTTGTCTTTCTGGTCTATTTTATGGAACATCTGGCTGATGCCGCCTATTCTGCCATCCGGTTTTTGTGACGGTGCATTTATTTCCGGCTGCCTGCTTGTAGTTTGTTGTTTTGCATCTGTGCCTACCGGTGTTTTAGGAAGGTATAGCGTAAAGGTGCTGCCTTTGCCCGGCTCACTTTCAAGTATAACTTCGCCGCCAAGTAAGGTTGCCAGCTCTTTGCTTATAGTTAGTCCCAGACCAGTTCCACCATACTTGCGTGTAGTAGATGTATCAGCCTGCTGGAATGCCTCGAACACGACATCCTGTTTCTCTTTTGCTATGCCTATCCCTGTATCGCGTACCGCAAAGGCTACAATATCAGTTTGCTCGCGCAGGTACTCCGACCTGAATTTAGGCCTGCTTGTAACCGGGTAAATGGCCAGTTCCACTTCGCCACCCTGTTCGGTAAATTTCATGGCATTGCCGATGAAATTCTTCAGGATCTGCTCTAACCGGAAACGGTCTGTAACTATAGTTTCAAAGCTGCCTGGTGTAAAGGTCTCTTTAAAATGGATCTTCTTTTTGGCAGCCATTTCGCGGAAAAGTGGCTCCATCGAGATATTTTCCAGTTTCACCTCATCCGTTTCCAGCTTAATCATACCCGACTCGATCTTAGACAGGTCCAGTATCTCGTTTATCAGTTTCAGCAGGTCGTTACCGGAACGGTGAATGATCTGTGCATGGTCGATCTGCTTGGTAGATAAGGTATTCTCGGTATTATCGGCAAGCAGCCTGGAAAGTATAAGTATACTGTTTAGCGGCGTACGTAATTCATGGCTCATGTTGGCCAGGAAATCGCTCTTATACTTACTCACCGTTTCTACCTGCTGTATTTTCAGCTCTATTGCTTCACGAGCGTCTTCCAGGGCTTTGTTTTTTGCGGCAAGAGATTCGTACTGTTCTTCCAGCAATTGTGCCTTCTCTTCCAGTTCGGCATTCTTTTCCTGCAGCTCTTCCTGGTTCACACGCAGCTCTTCTTCCGACGCTTTGAGTTCGGCATTCAGCTGGCGTAGTTCTTCCTGCTGTGTTTCCAGTTCTTCGGCCTGGTTTTGTGTTTCGTAAAGCAGTTCCTGGGTTTGCAGGTGGGCTTTCAAAGTAAAGATCAGTACTGAAATGCGCTCGGAGGCAGAGTCCAGCAGGCGACGTTTCACCTCGTTGTAAGCCTGACGGGAGGCAAGCTCCAATGCTCCGACCAGGGTATTGCCAAAGTAGAGCGGTAGAATTATTACCGTAGCCGGTTCGATGTCTGAAAGGCCAGTTCGGATGCGCAGGTATTCCTCCGGCACCTGCTCCAGCACTTTTACTTTTCGCTCCTTAACTGCCTGCCCTACTTTGCCAATGCCAATCTCGAAAGATGGAAGCTGGTCTTTGTGCTGCTGCACTCCATACCCGGCAACCGGCTGTAGTTTGCCTGCATCGTTGTGCAGGTATAGTACACCCGCGTCAGAATCGGTATAGTTGCAGAGATAGGACAGCGCAAGCGATGACACTCTTTCCAGGGAATCCTCGCCACCCATCAGGTTACTAAGCTCGGCTACACCGGTCAGTACCCAGTTACGGTTGGCATTTTCGGTGGTAAAGCGTTGCAGGTTATCCTTCATGTCTCTGATGGCATAACTCAGCACATCCTCCTCGCTCTGCACGGCTACTTCCACATCGTACCTGCCTTGCCCGATGGCCTGCGCCACCTGCGATAGCGAAACCGTTTTATTCAGTACACCCCGGAAAGACGAAGCGACACTTCCGATCTCATCCTTGCTGTGAATATCTATAGTTACATCAGTAGCGCCGAGCTTAATGCGGTCGGCAGCGGTTTTAAGTACAGAGAGCGCGTTTGAAATAAGATTGATGATGTAAAAAGAAAGAAATCCTGTAAGACCGAGTATAAGCAGCATCCCGATTACCAGCAAGGTCATGGTTCGCTCTCTCTGAACGATTTCCT
The DNA here is from genome assembly GCF_019336435.1 of Pontibacter populi. Classification (GTDB taxonomy): domain Bacteria; phylum Bacteroidota; class Bacteroidia; order Cytophagales; family Hymenobacteraceae; genus Pontibacter; species Pontibacter humidus. The sequence goes on from NZ_JAHWXQ010000001.1 coordinate 185,345, forward strand.
GATTTACCTGTTCCTTAATCCTGCTAATGAGCTGCATCTCTGCTACCCTAAGATCTTCTATGCTTCGGGTAAATAAATTGAAGGTGGCTGTGTTGCTATAGTTCGCCAGGTCAAGATCAGGAGTCTCTTCGATATCCTGCACTATTCCTAACACTTTTTTATAGTTCTCAGAAGCCATAATCTTTTGCACATCAGCTAAAGAAGTTGCATCCGCATACCTTGCAAATTCTTCCAGAGACGTTTCATAAAATGTGTACTGGCTGTGCAATTGTGCAAAGTTCTTGTAAGAAAATCCATTCTCCTGAATAGCCATCATCAAAAGGCTTCTGATCCGGGCCAGTTGTATCTTGGCCTCCGCCAAATCCCTGAAGCTTGTCAGCTGCTTACCGATCGCAACATTACGCACCCCTCCTGCATTCGCATCCATCCTGCTCAGAAAGTCGAAGATCAAACTGGTAGAGTACTGCCTGAAATCTGCAACATCCAGTGTCTTTTGATCCAGGTCATTACGGTATTTTCTGATATCATCCAGTTTAGACAGCTCGGGCAGCATTAAGCCTGAAGCCAGTAAAAACTCTTTCAGGTCGCGTTCTGCTGCATCTGTTAACTGTCGTTGTGACTTTGCCTCAACCAGGAAGGCAGCATCGCCACTGGCTGCTACCAGAATGCGCGCCCGCTCCTTCTGAAAAGCATGTATCAGTGTCGATATTTTTTCAGACTTCTCCAGCTGTATGGCTTCCTGCTTCAGCTGTTCATTCTCATCTATTTCAGTGCGAATGGTAGTAACGACAAAGTATATAAGCGGAAATAACAACAGGGAAAGCAGCAGCAACAGCTTATCTCTGATCTTTAAATTTCTAAGGATGTTCATCTAATAAGATTATGTTCAGGCTTAAGGGAGTAACGGACCTGCAAATTAGGAAAATGTACTCATAAACTTTCAATATTTAGATTTATAGCATTTGAAATGACAGGATAAAGTAATTTAAAACCTTTGCCGAAGGCAACTTGCTATATAGTGCTGTTAATGCCTTTAATGTAGCCTTAACCGTTGTTGTAGGTTTTTAGGGAAAGTACCTACTATAAATTAGCCTGAACTTTCCTTGTGCATAAGTTACAAAGCTGTTGATCTATAGATTCTGGTTTTTTGTTTCTGAAGTCAGCCCATTTTTGTTCTCCAAGAATAGTATAAGTCATTTTAGTTTACTCCCCATAGGTTTTAATACGCTTACCTACAGGCAACTCTCCTATACCAATTTTTATTTTTATAATACAATTTTTTAAATCACACCCTTTTCTAAAGCGTATTCTACTATAAGCGCTTAAGAGCTAAACACCTCATTATCAGTCGATAATCCACCAGGCTTAACTGCAGCACCGGCAGGAGCAACACGTTTGATCACTTTAATAACCAAAAACAGTTTACAGCTATGAATAAAAAATTACCTTTTTGGCTAGGGCTTTTACTTTGTTTTAGTAGCCTTACAGTATCGGCACAACAAGTTACCGAAGAATGGGCAAAGCTCTATGACAGGCAGGACAGCCTCCTTGACAATGCAGTTGATATCGCAGTGGACGCAGCTGGCAACAGCTACGTTATTGGTACAAGCAACAGTTCCGGTTCTGAAAGACGCAACATTGTCACGATCAAGTATTCCCCAACCGGTGAGGAACTATGGGTACAAGCATACGAAGATGACAGTTTAAATCAGACAGAAGCCTTAGCTATCGCTATTGACAATTCCGGTGGCGTCTACGTCATTGGGTACACATATCAGGAAGCCGGCTACGTCAACTACAACTATATTACTATACGCTACGATGCTTCTACAGGGAAGCAGACCTGGGTTCGAATTTTAGATACCCGAGGCAATGATGAAGACATAATCATGCCTGGAGCAGACATTGCCATAGATAATAAAGGGAGCGTCTACGTTAGTTATTCAGTGATGAAAACCTATGGCGAGGATTACGATTACGCTACCGCACACCTTGAAGCTGCAACAGGTAAAGAAATCTGGACTAGCTATTATGATTTGAATAAAGGCTTTGATTCACCAACAGCTATAGTTGTAGACAATGCTGGTGGAGTATATGTTACAGGCAATAGTTGGAGTGAAGATGAAGAGGCCGTTATAAGCACAGTCCGCTACAATGCAGTCTCAGGAAAAGAGGATTGGACAACACAATTAGACAAAAGCTTTCAGTATACAACAGGCAAGTCCATTGCTATCGACAATAATGGCAATGTATATGTTACAGGCAATAGCGGTGGACGATTGGTTCTTGCTCGTTATGAGGCAACAACAGGCGAAGAGAAATGGGTCAGATTCTATGAAGGCGCTCTTCCCAATGCGATCGCTGTAGATGATCAGGGTGGCATCTATGTAACTGGTTATGGAAACGCCGGACACTCAAGCGAAAGCTATGTTACTATTCGATTCGACATGGGTTCGGGCGAAAAGGAATGGGTCAGCTACTTTGAGAATAGTAATGGGTATGGTGAAGCAGTTGATATTGCAGTTGACAATGCCGGAGGTGTATATGTTACTGGCTTTACGAAGGGCGACTATAACTATTTTAATGATTATGATTATACGACTGTTCGCTACGCAGCTGCTACAGGCGAAGAGATCTGGGCTAAACAATACAAAGAAGGCAATAGATCAGACATACCAGTAGCCCTTGGCATCGACAATCTTAGAGGGGTGTTCGTTGCTGGTACCAGTGATAAAGGATACGCCACTATACGTTACAATGCTACTACTGGAGAGCAAGCATGGGTTGCACGGCACAGCACTATAGGTAGCCAAAATGATGCAGCTATAGCTGTTACCATAGATAATGAAGGCAACAGCTACATTACAGGTACTAGCTCAGAAACTATTGTTACGGTTAAGTACTCTCCGGAGGGTGAGCAATTATGGGCAAAAGTTTATGATAAAGGCTTTATTAACATTGCTCATGCTATAGCCGTTGACAACAAAGGCGGCGTTTATGTCACGGGTTATATGAATGACTGGACCAGCATAGATGACTCTAACTTCATTACTATCCGGTACGACGCAGAGACTGGCAATGAGAGCTGGGCAAATCGCTACAATGGCTTGGTAGGAAGCTTCGCAAGTGACGAAGCCATAGCTGTAGCCGTTGATACCAGTGGTGGCGTTTACATATTAGGCAATAGCACAAGTGGAGATAATTCTAATTCAGAGTTCGCTGCTATCCGGTATGATGCAATCTCAGGAGAGCAGGTATGGGTCAAACGCTATAACAATGCTGTAGCCGCAGACATTGTAGCTAACAATAAAGGAGGTGTCTTCGTGACTGGCTATAGCTATGCTGATGCCGGGACAGATTATGTCACTGTACGCTACAATGCCTCAGACGGTACCCAGAATTGGGCAAGCCGCTACAATGGAGCAAATAGCTATAGCGATAACAAGGCTGTTGCTATTTCAACTGATAAGCAGGGCAATATCTTTGTTACCGGTAGCAGTGGAAACGTGAACAGCGAAGATGATTACGCAACCATTCGCTATGCCGCAACAAATGGCAAAGAGGTATGGGTTAGCAGATATAAAGGAGAAGATAACAGCAGCTACAATGCCATAGGCATAGCTGTAGACGATCAAGGCGGCGTGTACGTTACCGGTAACAGTTTTGAGTTGCTGCCTGATTATGACACAGATTATGTTACTGTACGGTATAATGCTGCCACCGGGGAGCAGGATTGGGTAAGGAACTTTGAAGGGGAAAGCAACAGCTATGTAAAAGCAATTGCTGTTGATAACCGAGGTGGGGTGTATGTTACTGGTTTCAGTTTTGTTGAGAACTATAGCAGCAGAGTATTTACTACCCTTAAATATAATGCTTACGATGGCACCCAACTCTGGAACGCACAAACAGAGGGTCCTGAAGACGAAGCAAGAGACCTGGCTCTCGATCCGGCAGGCAATGTCATTGTTACAGGCTACAGTTACGACACAAAAACCGGAACCGGTGGGGATTTCCTAACCATCAAGTACAGCCAGAGCCCCTGTCCTGCTTTAGTGGACGCAGCCATTCAGGGCACAACTACAGTTGCCGTGAAGACCAAAGGTTCCACTTATTCCCTTTCAGATTCCAATGACACTTCCTTTGCCTGGCTCATCACCAGTTCCGATGGCTCTGATTACACGAGCTTTACCGGCCAGGGTACTAACACCATCAAAGTCAACTGGTCTTCTGATCCTGATATGTATAAGCTGAGCGTGGCTTATGGAGGTGAGGCGCGTTGTCCTGCTAAAGATACTACGCTTTACGTGCACGTGTATGATCCGGCCGCAGGTTTTGTCACCGGAGGAGGCTGGATTAAATCACCGACCAACATCGATTACGAATTTATGCAGAAAGGCACCAAGGCCTACTTTGGCCTGATGACTAAGTACAAGAAAGGGGAAGCCAATGCGCTGCAGGGCGAAACGCAGCTACTGCTTGAGAATGGCTCATTCTATTTCAGGAGCATTTCCCAGCAGGCCCGTACATTGGTCATCTCCGGCAATCAGGCCTTTTACCGCGGAACCGGCCTAGTGACTTACCTGAAAGAGAATGGTGAGACGGTGACTGATCCGAGGAAGTTCATGTTCCTGGTAGCAGCCACCGACGGGCAGCTCGACAATTCCAAAGAGCCGGACCGGTTGCGCATACTCGTGTGTGAAATACAGCAAGACGGCACCCGGGGTAAAGTAGTGTATGACAATCAATCTGCCTGTGGATCAGGTGACCTGGATGAAAACGAGGAAGCCTGCTCTACGATCGGCGGGGGCAACATCATCATTCACCGCAATGGCGTGAAAAACGTGAACAGCCAGGCGGCTCTTACAGCTGCTATGCCAGAGCAGGTGGGATTGCAGGCATACCCTACTGCCTTCAGTGACCGCACTACCCTGGCCTTTACCAGCGGAGAGGATGGTGAATATACGCTCGAACTTTACGATATGAAAGGAGCACTGATCAAAGGTATTGCTGCTGGATCTTCCCAAACAGGACAGCACTACCAGCACGAGCTTCACGCAGCAGAACTGCCAAAAGGTATGTACTTAGTGCGCCTTACCAGTGGCAGCACCCTACAGACGGTAAAGCTGGTAGTTCAGAAATAAATAAGTTTATAAGCGAAAGCCAACTAACAAAAACAGGGGCCGCTAAAAATAGCGGCCCCTGTTTTTGTTAGTGCAATACTGGACAGACTACCTGCCAAAATCGTCCTGTACGCGTACAATATCATCTTCATCTGATGGGTTTGTTCCATCCGTGTGCTGCCAGATCTCGGCCAGCACGCCCCAGCCATTCAGGCCAACCAGGCGGTGGCGTTCGCCTTGTTTCAGTTTTATCTGGTCGCCGGTTTGCAGAGTTCTCAGTTCGCCTTCTTCATCGGTCTGGCTGGTTACAACACCTACAGTTCCCTGCGTTACTTTCCATATCTCAGCTCTGCGGTGATGGTACTGCCACGATAATCTTTTCTCAGGAGCTACAACCAGCATCTTAGGGCTCAGTTTACCCGAGATTCGCAGCTCATCCACAGACATTCCATCAAAGTAGGTATCTGCAAATCGTTGTGCCTGGCTTTCATCAATTACAAAAAATCCACCCCATGGGCGGGTTTGGTCTTCTTTATCTATTGTAAAGCCTTTATCCTTAAGTTCTTGCTGTATTTTACTAAACACGTTTGACTTATCCTCTTCTTCCGTCACCATGAAGTCTATATTATTAATCTCGCGCGTATCCATAGTTATTAAGTTAGAAATATATGAATACTGTGATACCAAAGAAATGTTACTGCAAAATTCTTATAATAAATTTATATAGTAACTACAAAAATAAGCAATAAACAGGTTTTGCCAATCCTAAATCACACCTTCTCCAGCGCTGCCTTGCCAGATAACTGATGAACCAGCAGAACAGAAACAGAAAAGAGGGCAACTGCTACTACCTGGTGTAGCACTCCTAAGGAAACCGGCACAGCTAAAATCAATGTGGCAATGCCCAAACCCATCTGTACCAAAATAGCCAGGACTAATATGTTCATTAGTTGTTTTGATTTTTGCTGCAGCTTTTCAGCCCGGCTGCGATACCAGAAGTAAATTACACTTAAGAGCACAACTATAGCTACCCACCGGTGTATGAACTGTACCGTAACACCATTATCCAGAAAATTGAAAAACGTAAGCTCACCTTTTAAATAAGACGGGAAGAACTCCCCGCCCATAAGCGGATAGGTGTTAAACGAAAAACCAGCTTTCAGGCCTGCCACAAAAGCACCCAACACAATTTGGATAAGAACTGCTGCCAACACTACTTTGGCAACTATAGTCAGGTTGCCGGGAACATAGCGCCTTTTGTCCATCGTAAGATCTGCTATGGTCCAGAGGATGACACCTATTAAAGTTAGGGCCAGTAACAGGTGTGCAGCCAGGCGGTAGTGGCTTACATGCGGATTTTCGCTCAGACCACTTTTTACCATTACCCAGCCCATCAGTCCCTGGGCCATGCCAAGCAATAAAATAAACAGCAGCCTCCCGAACAACCACCCGGTGAGTTGCTTTTTGGCGAAGAAATAGAGGAACGGAACTATAAATACCAGCCCTGTAGTACGCCCCAGCAAGCGGTGCACATACTCCCACCAGAAAATATTTTTAAACCCTGCCAGGTCCATGTTATAGTTTAATTTCTGGTACTCAGGAAATTGCTTGTACTTTTCGAAAGCCACCAGCCAGGCCTGTTCGTTTAGGGGTGGCAGCGTACCCGATATTACATTCCACTCCACTATAGATAAGCCCGAACCGGTTAGCCGGGTAATGCCACCGATAACCACCATGGCCAGTATCAGGAGCACGCCGCTCATCAGCCACCAAACTATAGCCGGATTGTATTTTGTCTGTTGCATAGGTCTTGAATAAATCGGGTAAAGGTGTTTAAATATTTTCCCCTCACATATGACGTAAGTCATTCCTGAAATAAATTTAATAGCTGGTAACCGTGCTCCGCCTATAGTTCATTGTTACACATACATGCTGATGACGAAACAATTCTGCGCGTTTTTTGTAACTTGTGCTGAATTACAGAGTACCTGCGGGTGCTCGGCTACACTTACTTTCTACTATTTATGACTAACAAGATATTGAGAACCGGAAAGGTAACCGGTCTGGCGGCTGTGCTCGCCCTGGCAAGCTGCACCTCTACCACCACGCAGCAATCGCAGCAAAACACTACTGCTATGGAACAGAAGAAAGCGGAAACCAACCCACTTTTAAAGGAGTGGACAGGACCTTACGGTGGCGTACCAGCCTTCGATAAGATGAGCCTGGCAGACCTGAAGCCGGCAATGGAAAAAGGCATGGCCCTTAACCTGGCTGAGATAGAGGCAATTGCCAACAACCCCGCTCCTGCTACTTTCGAGAATACGATCGAAGCCATGGAACGTGCCGGCGAAGAACTGAACAGAGCTTTTACCTACTATGGCATCTGGAGCAGCAACGTATCGTCTCCGGAGTTCAGAGCAATACAGGCTGAAATGGCGCCTAAAATATCAGAGTTTAGCTCTAAGATATCTCAGAACGAAAAACTGTTTCAGCGCATAAAAACAGTTTACGATAACGCCCAGAAAAACCCATTACCGGCAGACCAGCAGCGTGTAGTACAGTTAGTGTATGAGAACTTTGCCATGGAAGGTGCCGACCTGAGCCCGGAAGCAAAGAAGCGTTATGCTGAGATCAACAAAGAGCTTTCGTCGCTGTATACTGCCTTCGGAAATAACACCCTGGCCGATGAAGAGAACTATGTAACCTACCTTACCAAAGACCAGCTGAAAGGCTTACCGGAGTCGTTTGTAAAATCGGCAGCTAAAGCTGCGGCTGACCGCGGACAGGAAGGCAAATATGCCGTGCTGAATACCCGTTCATCTATGGACCAGTTCCTGACCTATTCGGATGAGCGTGCCCTGCGTGAAAAAGTATGGAATACCTACTACTCGCGTGGCGATAACGGTGATGCAACTGACAACAACCAGAACATAGCCAAAATACTGAAGCTGCGTAATGAACGCGTGAAGCTGATGGGCTACGACAACTATGCGGAATGGCGCCTGCAAAACCGTATGGCAAAAAACCCTGAAAACGCTATGGCCCTGATGAATGCCGTTTGGCCTGCTGCCATTGCCCGCGTGAAGGAAGAAGTAGCTGATATGCAGAAAGTAGCCAACGCTACCAGCAAAACCAAGATAACGATAGCTCCCTGGGATTACCGCTACTACGCCGAGAAAGTGCGCAAGCAGAAGTATGACCTGAACTCTGACGAAGTAAAGCAGTACCTGGAACTGGGCAACCTGACGCAAGCGATGTTCTTTACAGCAGGCGAGTTGTTCAACTTTAAATTTACCCCAGTAGAGGAAGGAAAAGTTCCTGTTTTCCAGGAGGATGTGAAAGTATGGGAAGTAACCGATAAAACGACCGGCGAGCATATCGGGCTTTGGTATTTAGATCCGTTTGCACGCCAGGGCAAGCGCTCAGGTGCCTGGGCGACAACTTACCGTGCACACACAACTTTTGATGGCAAGAAAACAGTATTGGCATCAAACAACTCAAACTTTGTAAAGCCTGCACCGGGCGAGCCTGTGCTGGTATCATGGGATGATGCGACTACGTTCTTCCACGAGTTTGGCCATGCGCTGCACTTCCTGTCTGCTAACGTAAAATACCCGACCCTTAACAGTGGCGTAAGAGATTACACCGAGTTCCAGTCGCAGTTACTGGAGCGTTGGTTATCTACTGATAAGGTGATCAACCAGTTCCTGAAGCACCACGAAACAGGCAAGCCGATGCCTGCCGACCTGGTAGCTAAGATCAAGAAAGCAGCTACATTTAACCAGGGTTTTGAAACGACAGAGTACCTGGCTTCTGCTATCATGGACATGAAACTGCACCTGGCTGACCCGAACGGCTTAGACCCTGATAAGTTTGAACGTGAAACACTTGCTGCCATGAAGATGCCGAAAGAAGTAGTGATGCGTCACCGTACGCCACACTTCGGACACGTATTCTCTGGCGAAGGTTATGCAACTGGCTACTATGGTTACCTGTGGGCTGATGTGTTGACTTCTGATGCTTCTGAAGCCTTTGAAGAAGCACCAGGCGGATTCTATGATAAAGAAGTGGCTGCAAAACTGGTGAAATACCTGTTTGCCCCACGCAACTCTATGGACCCTGCCGAGGCGTACAGATTATTCCGTGGCCGTGATGCTAAAATTGATGCCCTGATGCGTGACCGTGGTTTCCCGGTTCCTTCGGAGAGCTCAAAGAAATAGCAAACCTAACCTATAAAAAGGCCCTGCAGACTGACGTTTGCAGGGCCTTTTGCTTATAAACAGCAACTATAGTTTTGCTTTTATATGATCTAGAGTTATGACCTGAGCCAGACCAAAGCAGTATCGTAGTCGGTAAAGACTTCGTGTTGTGTTACACCCAAGCGTTCATAATGAGATTGTGCACGTTCGGTAAAATCAGTTAAGGTAAGCTGTGTGCTACTGAAATCTTCGGGTAAATACACCGCTATTTTCTTTATGTCGGCTTCCGCCGCCAATGGAGGCCAACTGTTCTCCACCCATTCCCGCTCCTGCGAGGTGATAATATAGATTTCCTCATCATCTATGAGCCAGTTTTTTACATTATTCCCGACAGAATATTTTAACCCCCACAGGAATATTTCTTTACGCTCTTCAAAGTCTATTTGCCGTTCCCATTTGATGATCAGGATATTAGAGTCATCCAGCAGAATAGTGACAAAATCGTTCTTTAATACCTCAGTAACTATTCTTGTATTTTTTGATGCACCCATAGGTAATTGACTACGTTTACCATGAAATTACAAGGATTAACCTAAAACAAAACAAATTACCATCTTTAATTTCTGCAAATTATTTTTCTAACGCTTTTGCGGTTAAGTACTATTCTTTACAAAGTATGCTTAAGCTGATATAGGGGCATATAATTACTGCTACAGTGCAGATGCGCTGATTTCAAAAGTTGGACGAATATTGAATTGAAGGTAGTGCTCGGCAATTAAAATTACAGGTCAAACATTTCTACCAGATTTATCTGGGAGATATAAGGCTCCAGTGCTCTTTTGCTTTCGTAGCCACGCACCAGGCTTATGTATTCTGTTTTGGGATTATACCAGATCTCTGCAAAAAAACTACCTACATCGTAAAGCGCAATCCGGTACCCTCGCCTGCCACGGAAAGCCAGGAAATTGCCGAGCTCCCAGATAATTTCAAGCCTTGCTGCTGAAGAGTGTGTATTGAATTGGCTAAGGGTCATATAGGTATCATACGTAAGGCGCAAGAAAGCTATTGCTCTATATAGCTATAGTTTCTGGTTAAACTCTAAAAATCAGCCAAAACCCACGATTCCGGGCTGTTTAAGCTATGTCCGGAGCAAGGCAGTACGTGCTTTGTTAGCAGGCTATAGTTTGAGGCATACCTGGTAGCTGCTACCGCTAAACATGATAGGCAAAGTTAAGACAGCAGGATTTACATTAAGTAAACAAACCCTCTGCTGAAAACGGGAAAGGCCTTATCTTTGCACTCCGATAAACTATAACCAATGGCGCTTACCAAGATCTGCAAACACTTCACCGACCTGACCAACACCGAACTATACGACATGCTACGTTTGCGCAGCGATGTATTTGTAGTAGAACAAAACTGCGTTTTCTTGGATTTGGATGACAAGGACCAGCAATGTTACCATTTGTTATTTTACGATGACCAAACTATAGTTGCCTGTTCGCGCCTGGTGCCTCCCGGCATTAGTTACCCTGAAATATCGATAGGCCGGATAGTAACCAGTATGGCAGTGCGTGGCACGGGTATGGGCAAACTGTTGGTAGATTTTTCGATTGAAGAATGCCGCAGGCTTTTCGGGAACGGACCGATAAAAATTGGGGCGCAACTATACGCTAAAAAGTTTTACGAGAGCTTCGGTTTTGTGCAGAGCAGCGATGTATACGACGAGGATGGCATTGACCACATTAAAATGATCCTGGCATAACTATAGTTCTATAGCTACCGGCTTATCTAAAAAATATCTACTGCGTAATAACGCTCTTTCGGACTTCCAAGTCCGAAAGCTACCTGCCGGGGATTTCCTAATCTCCGAGATGCGGAAAACGCGGACCAAGAAGTCCGCATCAGACTAAACTTCGGACACAGATGTTCGAAACAGCAATTTAGCAGCTTTTGCATGACTCCCGCCGTTGTTGGTGTCTTCGCCAACAACTATACTTTCACCGAAGGTGCTTGCTGGTGAAAACACGCGGCAAGGGCATCCTCTTCGGTTTTAAAACCCTAAACAGGTTCGTTCTATAGTTACCGGTTTATCTAAAACTCGGCTGATGCGTAAATCTACATCTCTAAACTACTTAATTATGGATGTAAAGATCGTACACGAAGAAAAATACCAGCAGTTTACAGCAACCCTGGAAGGCGACGAAGAAGCAGAACTGGCGTACGCCAAACCATCAGAGAAAGAAATAGATTTTACCCATACCTACGTACCCGAGTCGGCGCGTGGGAAAGGCATTGCCCAGCAACTGATAGAGGAAGGGCTTTGCTTTGCCCGGGACAATGGGCTGCTGGTAACTGCCACCTGCCCGGTTGTGGCGAAGTATATTTCTAAAAATGAACAACATAAAGACCTGCTGAAGAAGCAACTATAGTTTTGTATTACTATTTAGAAAAGGCTATATTTCAAGGGTAATGCCAGTTCATAACTCCCTATGAAAACTTCTTTGCTTTGCCTTCTGGCTTTGATTGCACTCTTATTAAGCAGTTGCCATACTCAAACCGACGATTTTATCAGTAAAAATTGCCCCGGCTCTTGCACTGTCATCAAAGGCACCCTTACTACCGATGGCCGAACCAAACCACTGGCTGGTGTAAAACTGGAGGTACAATGGCACGAAGGCGACATGTTTTCCAGCATCAGACGTCGTAAAGCTATAACCACAACCGATGCCAGCGGCAATTATGAGCTCCGCTTTTTGCTGCGCGATGATGAATTGCCCAGTACTTATCCAGATAATGGCTCTTTTACAGTAAAGGCGCATATTAACCTCGAAAACTACCTTAACTGCTCAGGGGGCAATATTTTGCTGAGAACATACGACCTGAAACGCGACACAACTATAACTTTTGACTATTTACTTCCGCAGAAAGCATTTGTAGAGATCCAGGCAAATAACCTGCAGGCCAAACAACAAGATGACTTTATGTGGACAGAATTTTTATCTGATGCTCCCTGCACTACTGTTGTATCCTGGTACACCTCAGATACAAAACAAATCATTCCTATAGCTGCGAACCAGCCGGTTATCATCCGGACCACTAAACGAAAAAGCGGAGTTGAGACTGTAACCGAGGAGGTGATTACATTGGCTCCGGGCAAGACCTTTAACTATGAGTATACCTTCTGATGCTGCTCCGTATGAAAACAACATTTCTTTACCTGCTGCTCTTTTTTATAGTTTTTAAGGCAACGGCACAATCAGATTCTTCTGCTCACACTTCTCAAATAAGAGTTTATTTTGGGGGTGCCTTTCCAAAAGGTGATTTCCAGAGTTCTGATTTTGAAGACACCTATACACCTTTCGCTATGTCGGGCCCACTGATGCAGGTTAGTTACGCAAAAGCTATAGGCAGAAATTTATATGGCGGAGCTACTTTAGGCCTGCGCATAAATGCCATGGACCTTGACAAATTTGCTGAGGAGAATGACGAACTGGTATTAAGTAAAAAGAGCAGACCATGGCAATCCGTGTTTACGCTCGCAGATGCGGAATACCGGTTTAATTTAACGGATGGTTACTTTTTTGTAAAAGGCTCGGCGGGTGCCGCCTTGAATCGCTCAGCCTCTTTACACGTCGAAACTACGTATGGAACTATAGCCCAAGCTGCCGATAAAAATACTGCTTTTGCATATGGGGCAAGCACCGGCCTTTTTGCCAATTTTGATAAGTTTGAACTGGGTTTCGAAACCGGTATCCTTTCCACCAGGCCTGAATTTAAATTTACAGACGCGCAAGGCAGATCAACCAACTATAAACTGTCGATGACAACTATAAACCTCGGCATTTTCGGGGCTTTTAGCTTTTAACCATCCTTTACTCCGATTTCTCTACTTTGTGGCCTCCAAACTCGTTGCGCAAAGCTGCTACCACTTTCCCGGAGAATGTATCTGCTTCGTAAGAGCGGTAGCGCATTAACACTGAAAGAGCAATGACCGGCGTCGGCACCTGCATATCCAGGGCAGTTTCTAACGTCCACTTTCCTTCCCCGGACGAGTGCATGATGCCTTTTATAGTTGACAGGTCGGGGTCTTTGCTGAAAGCATTCTCTACCAGTTCCATCAGCCAGCTGCGCAACACTGAGCCATGGTTCCAGACACGCGCCACTTCTTTATAATCCAGCCCGAAATCGCTTTTATGAAGTACTTCGAAGCCTTCGGCAATGGCCTGCATCATGCCATATTCTACCCCGTTGTGCACCATCTTCACAAAATGCCCGCTCCCCGATTTGCCTGTATACAAATAACCTTTCTCCACCGAAATATCCCTGAAAATCTGCTCTACATAGGCAAAAGCATCCGGGTCGCCGCCTACCATGGTACAGGCTCCGTTTCGTGCACCACTTAGTCCGCCGCTGGTGCCGCAGTCCAGTAAATGTATCTGCTGATTTTTAAGTTGCTCTGCCCGAACTATAGTTTGTTTAAAGTTGGAGTTACCGCCATCAATAATAATGTCGTTGGGTTGCAGATGGGGCAGCAGTTGCGTTATCACAGCATCTACAGGCTCGCCGGCGGGCACCATTATCCAGATCGCCTTCCGACCTGTCAGTTTCTGAGCAACTTCGGGTATGGTGTAGGCCGGTAGTATTCCTTCAGCCTCCGCTTTATCCATCGTTTCAGGATTAATGTCGTAAGCAACAACCTGGTGTTGGTGGTCACGGAGATTCAGGGCCAGGTTATAGCCCATTTTACCTAACCCGATCAGTCCTATCTGCATACTATTTCAATTTAAATTCAACTATAAATCTTACTCGCAATACGGTGCTATGGTTCATTTCTCAGGTCATCCAGCTGGCTGAAAGTACTTTTCAGTGTCGGATACAGGTCCTCGAAAACTCTATAACTTTTCTGATAGCGCAGGTGGTTGTTAGTGTTGGGTGTGTAGGTTTTGGTTATAGTTACAAGTTGGGCCGCATCTTCCAGCTTTTCTATTTTACCTAAAGCATATAAGCCAACTATAGCTGCGCCAAAAGCAGAACTTTCGTAGGTTTCGGTCAGGCAAACTTCTTTGTTAAAAACATCGGCTAGCATCTGCACCCATAGCTCTGACCGGGATAAACCACCGTTGGCAAATACCTTACTAACAGAACCTGTTACCTGCTCGAGCGCTTTAGTTACACTATACATGTTAAATGTAATGCCTTCCAGTAGTGCCCGAACGAAATGCGCCCGCGTGTGGCCAGGCCGAATGCCAATAAAACAGGCGCTTGCACTGGCATCCCAAACCGGTGCTCGTTCGCCCAGCAAGTAAGGCAGGAATAACAAGCCATCGGCACCAGCAGGTACCGTGGCAGCTTCGTTGCAGAGCAATGCATATGGATCTTTGTTGTGACTTTTAGCAGTAGCCGTTTCAGAACTGTAAAAGGTATCCCGGAACCATTGCAGCACCACTCCCCCATTATTTACAGCGCCGCCCAGCACATAATGTTCCGGGGTGAGTATGTAACTGAAAATGCGTTGCAGTTTGTCGGTGGCAGGTTGTTTGGCCATAACACGCACAGCTCCACTTGTACCTATTGTAATGGTGATGTGCCCGTCATCCATAGCGTTAGATCCTAAATTTGCCAGGCAGCCATCGTTCGCACCAACAATAAACGGAATATTGTCGGGCAGATTTAGCCGGGTTTTGTAGACTGGTCTGAGTTTATAGTTGCTGTGTGTAACAGGTACCGGATCTGATAATTGCTGGGGTGATATGCCGGCAACCTGCAGCGAAGGCTGGTGCCATGTCAGGTCGAAAATATTAAAAAGCCCCGTTGCAGAAGCCACCGAATAATCAACTATAAACTCCCCGAAAAGCTTGTACCATACATACTCTTTTATGCCTATAAAACGGGTCGCTCTGGCAAACAGCTCCGGCCTTTGTTCGCGGAGCCAAACTAGTTTGGGCAACACCGACATCGGGTGAATAGGCGTACCAGTGTGCAGGTAAATTTCATAGCCGGCTTCGCTTTGCTTTAATTTTTCTGCCTGTATTTTGCTGCGGGTATCGGCCCAGGTAATGCTATTGGTAAGCAGGTTATTTTCCGCATCCAGCACAATTAAACTATGCATGGCGCTACTAAAACTTACGCCGGTCAAACTATAACCTGCCAGCCTCAGCTTCTCCACTATAACCTGGAGGGTTTGCAGCACCACCTCAAAAATCTGCTCCGGGTCCTGCTCGGCATAACTTGGTTGTGAACTATAGATCGGATACTCCACGGCATACTGAAACAGCAGCTTGCCATCTATACCAAAAGCAACTGCCTTGGTGCTGGTTGTTCCAATATCAACTCCGATTATAGTTTCCTGCTGCATATAGCGGTGCGTGTTAAGCTTGGTCTACGCAGTTGCTGCTATAAGTTATAGGTTACTTTCCGCCAGCTCCGGAAAAATATTTTCGAATTTGCTTTACTATTTATTTCTATCATCGTAATATTACAATAAGAAAGAGATGCAATGGGAATAACTAAGACTGAAGCCTTTAAAGCAGCAGACCTAACGCTGGCAGCCTACGCCAAAGCACTGGCTCACCCGGCACGGGTGGCCATTCTGCGCATTTTGCTGGAGCGCAGTTCATGCATCTGCGGCGATATAGTGGATGAGCTTCCGCTGTCGCAGTCTACAGTATCGCAGCATTTAAAAGAACTGAAAGAAGCTGGGCTGATAAAAGGCGACATTGACGGCAAAAAAGTGTGCTACTGTATTGATGAGAACGCCTGGAAACACGCCCAGTTGCTGATGCAGAAAATGTTTGCCAGCTATACTTCATGCGGCACCAGCTGCTGTTAAAAAATTTGATCTGATTGATCGTAAAATACCGATAAAACTTAATTTTGAAGACCATGAATAACGCAGAAGAATTAAAGAAAATAGTAAAGGACAAGTACAGTGAGATTGCCCTACAAAGCAAAGAGCAAAACGAAGCATCGTGTTGTGGCGCCACTGGCTGCGGCACCGTAGACTACGCCATTTTTGCTGATAACTATACCGAGCTCGAAGGCTATAACCCGGATGCTGATTTGGGTTTAGGATGCGGCGTACCTACCGAGTTTGCACAGATCAAAAAAGGCGATGTGGTGCTGGATTTAGGTTCGGGTGCCGGTAACGACTGCTTTGTAGCCCGCGCTATAGTTGGCGAAACCGGTAAGGTGATCGGGGTAGATATGACGGAAGCCATGATCGCCAAAGCCCGCGACAATGCCGAAAAGCTGAACTTTAATAACGTGGAGTTCCGCCAGGGCGAGATTGAGGACCTGCCTTTAGCTGCCAATCGCGTTGATGTGGTGATCAGTAACTGTGTATTAAACCTGGTACCGAATAAGCAGAAAGCCTTTGCCGAAACGTATCGTGTATTGAAGCCGGGTGGCCATTTCAGCATTTCGGATGTGGTATTGGCAGGCGACTTGCCAGCCGGCCTGGTGAATGATGCTGAGATGTATGCCGGTTGTGTTTCAGGCGCTATTCAGAAAGAAGAATACCTGGACATTATCCGCAAAGCTGGTTTTGAGAACGTGGTTGTGCAGAAAGAGAAAGCGATACAGTTGCCAGATGAGATCCTGAAAGATTACCTGAGTGAGGAGGGCATAAAGCAGTTCAGAGAGAGCAATACCGGCATTTTCAGCATCACAGTTTACGGCGACAAACCTGCTGAAGCTGCCTGCTGCGCTCCGGGCTCTGGGTGCTGCTAATAGTTTTATAAGTTGCTGGCGCGAGCTTGCAGCTCGTGCTAAACTATAGTTGGGCCACTGGCCCGGTTGAATTCAAACTCAACACCATAAAAAGACACGAGCTGCAAGCTCGCGCCAGCAAATTACGTGACCAAAACCTAAACTATAATACACCTTTACACCCAACGATGGAACACTGCGCACCAGCCCATAACCGGAAAAAACTAGGCTTTTTAGACCGCTACCTTACGCTCTGGATCTTTTTAGCGATGCTGATCGGTGTGGCGATGGGTTATTTTTTACCTGATAGTTCCTACTACATTAACTCACTCTCCAGCGGTACAACCAACATCCCGATCGCCGTTGGTCTGATCTTGATGATGTACCCCCCGCTCGCCAAGGTAAACTATAGGTTGCTGCCAAAAGTGTTCGGGAATGTAAAAGTGATCGGGTTGTCGCTGCTGCTGAACTGGGTGATCGGGCCACTGCTGATGTTTGTTTTGGCCATTACCTTTCTGCGCGACTACCCGGAGTACATGACAGGCCTTATTCTTATTGGCCTGGCACGTTGCATTGCCATGGTTTTGGTCTGGAATGACCTGGCCGACGGCAGTCGCGAATATGCTGCCGGACTGGTTGCGCTTAACAGTATTTTTCAGGTGTTCCTGTATAGCTTCTATGCATGGTTGTTCATTACCATACTGCCACCGTTTTTTGGTTTCGAAGGCGCTATAGTTGATATCTCGATTGCGGTTATTGCCGAAAGCGTCGCCATCTACTTAGGTATTCCTTTTCTGTTGGGTATGATGAGTCGCGTTATACTAGTGCCCCTGAAAGGACAGGAATGGTATCAAACTAAATTCTTACCTGCCATCTCCCCTATCACCCTTATCGCGCTGTTGTTTACTATAGTGGTAATGTTCAGTTTAAAAGGTGAGCTGATTGTAACAATTCCGTTTGATGTGCTGCGCATTGCGGTGCCGCTGGTGATCTACTTTGCCGTCATGTTTTTGGTAAGTTTTATAGTTGGGAAGGCTGCCGGCGCCAATTACTCAGAGAATGCTTCGGTAGCTTTTACGGCAGCCGGCAACAACTTTGAGCTGGCTATTGCGGTGGCTATCGCGGTGTTTGGGCTTAACTCCGGCCAGGCATTTGCTGGTGTGGTAGGCCCGTTAGTGGAAGTACCGGCACTTATTGCCCTAGTAAATGTGGCTTTCTGGCTGCGCCGAAAATTATACACAAAAAACCTTACCAAAGAAACCGCATGAGCCTGCTACCAAAACTTGCCGAAACCACTAAAACCCTTGAAGCCACCTTTTCAGAAATCCCGGCAGAACGAAAAGAGGTTTTAAAGCAGTTGGCAAACTATATCAAAGCGAAAAAAGAAGCCGCACAAACTATAAGCTTAGTGTTCATCTGTACCCATAACTCACGCCGTAGCCACATGGCGCAACTATGGGCACAGGCCGCTGCTGCCAACTATAACATCAACAATATAACTACTTTTTCCGGAGGCACTGAGGCAACGGCTTTTTACCCAGCTGCCGTACAGGCCATGCAGGAAATTGGTTTTGAGATAGAGAAATCCGAAGCTACTGTAAATCCAAAGTATAAAGTAAACTATAGTTTTGATGAACCAACTATAGAAGCCTGGTCGAAACGGTTTGATGATGCAGCTAACCCGGCATCGAATTTCTGCGCGATCATGACCTGCTCTGATGCTGACGAGAATTGCCCGTTTGTGCCAGGTGTGGGAAAACGCATTGCTATTACTTACAACGACCCAAAAGCATCAGATAACACAGCACAGCAAGCCGAAATCTACAGGGAACGTGCCCTGCAGATCGGCCTCGAAATGCTGTTTTCTTTCAGCCAGGTATCAGCAAAATAAACGTTTAGTCGATTTCTTTAATGATGATCTTGCCATCCGGCGAGCGCTTCTCTATTTCGTCGGGGTTACCGGTACGGAAAGTGGCGATGGCTTGCTTATCTTCATAAAGGGTTAAAATTCTGTCTGATAAACTATAAGAGGTCACACGCTCCAGCATCCGCATAAATTCGGTTTCCTGCTCCATGTCCGGGCACATCATCCGTGTAGATCCCAGGTTCGAGAACGTTAGCGAACTTCCGGAAAGCGTATACTTCCCGAAAAAATTATTACAGCCACTAAAGCCTTTTACATCATTCTCGTTTTCCTGTAACCTAAGGTAGGCTGTATGGGTGTTATTGGGCGCCTGCGGGCTCTCCCCATCCATTGATAGCAACATCCAGTAAGCATCCAGTATGGTTTCTGTTTCGGTCTGCGGATCGGCGGGGCTGGCTGTTTTGCAACCATACAGCCACATTAAAATCAGCAAAATCAGGTAGTAGATTTTTTTCATCGCATCTGGTTTAGATTTTCAAACAAATAGAAATACGCCCGCAACTCAATTGCGGGCGTATTTAGTAGTTCATCTTATTTAAAGGCCAAAGCTTTCGTTGCTATATCCAGTGATCGGCGACGACTTGGAATAGTCGGGCCCGGAACGTCGGCTGCGGTTTGAACGGGTATTAAAGCGATCACTGTCACTCTCGGAATGGTCGCTTACATATGCCCGGTTTGAAGAATACAGGCCACTGGCATAAGTATCACGGTCTGAACCGGCATCTACTATACGGCCGCTGTAACGGAAGTCTTCCTTGTCTTCATCAAAATCGTACGCATTCGATGGTCTGATGTCGCCTCTGTAATCGTTCTCTGAGCTATCAGGAATTCTGCCACGGTCGTGATGGATATCGGTTAGTTCATGGCTATAGTTGCGGCGCTCGTCCTGTCCGAATTCGCTGTAGCGTCTGCCGTGTCCCGGGTTCTGGTAGCTGTTTTCCTGGCGGGCATAGCGGCGGTTTCCGGCTACATCGTAATTAGAACTATAAGGGAGTCCGCTTCTGTAATCCTGCCCTTCATTGCTGCGGTTTCGGTAGTCCTTGTTCCGGTATTCTTCACTTCTATAGTCGTTGGTGCGGTAGGTGTCTCCGCTGCTGTAGCCGTGGCTTTGCTTAAAGTGGCTATCATCGCCGTAGCGGTAATGGTCGTCGCGGTTACGGTGTGTGCGGTTATAATTATCGTTATAGTTTCCGGCTCCGTACCCACCTACTGGCCCCTGGCTGAAATCGTTAAAGTCAGGGCGTTGCTGCATGCGTACATTGCCATGTCCATAGTTACTATCGTGTATGCCGTAATAGTTTCCGCGCTGGCTGTAACTTTCGTTACCTCTGCCCTGGCTACCATAATCATCAAACTGGTTATAGTTTCGGTCGTTATAATGCTCGTTTCTTTCCATAGTATTATGCTAGTTTAGTTTTACTTCCTTTATAAACGAGCTACAGCCGGCAGTGTTAGGTTTCCGGCAACAATCCATTCAGTATACATGCTTTTTCAGGGGTTAAGGCCTATCAAATTTTGACACTGTCTGTTAGTTTATGCTTTGGTTTATAGTTGCGGTTTTAACCTGCTCTTGCGGGGAGAGGGGTTTTGGCTGTTACTATAGTTGAAGTTGTCGTTTTATAGTTGGCGTGGCCCAACCACCCCTAACCCCTCCTTGTCTAAGGCGGGGAGCTTTAAGCCTTTGCTATAGTTTGATATGCTGTTTCATTGGCAGTGTTTTGACCCACCCCTCCCGAGAGGGGAATTGCTGCTATAGCTATAGTTGGTACCTATAGTTTTATAGTTAGGGTCTTAACACCCCTGTAGTCCCCTCAAGGGGACAATTCTGCTAAAGCGATAGTTTACGCTAAAGTTCTATAGTGCATGATAAGGGCAGGTTTACCTGTCCCTACGGAACTATAGCCACGATAAATCTCGAAGCTTACCGATTCAAATCAACAATAACTTGAGCTATGAGAAACTTCTCAGTCTTTGGGTTGAGCGCCTTTGATTTGTTGCGGTGGCACAGCCAGCCCGAGGCATGAGGATAGCAAGAAAGCAGCAGCACGATGCCCAAAGACGAGGCCTCCCGGCCGTGAGGGCACCAAAGCTGGATTGAAACGATAGGCTCTTAGAGCTCCCAGAATTAGAAGTAACTATGAAAGAAAAGCTTGTTTCGAATTGTAAAAGACTTCAACTATAAGCCAAGATAGATTTCTCACGATGTTCGAAATGACAAAAGAGAAGTTATAGAACATATAAGTTCCCTCGGCTTCACCCGAAACTCATCATTAAAAACCAATAGAAATCAACTCATTGCAGTTTAAATCGCTTTTTTTCTGCTAAAACACCACCTGCTTATAAGTAGTAACGTAAAAGCCGAAACTGCATACCTCAATATCGTTAATTCTTACACGAATCCTTACACGCACTTATGGAAATTGCTCTTGTGCTATCACTTCTGGTACTAGCTATCGTGCTGTTTGCTACGGAAAAACTCTCCGTTGAAATCGTAACGCTGCTTCTCTTGATTGTGCTGGCAAGTGCACGCGTTATTACTCCCGAAGAGGCTTTTGCCGGCTTCAGCAGTGATTTTATCATCATCATCGCCTCCGTTTTTATTATAAGTGCTGCCCTCGAAGAGACCGGTATCCTGGATTTCACAATTGTACGGATGGCGGAGCTGGCCAAGAAAAGTAGAGGCCTGATGCTGTTTACGATCATGTTCATAACAGGACTGGTTTCAGCATTTATGAATAACACCACCGTTACTGCCATGTTTATTACCCCGCTGGTAGGCCTGAGCAAACGGATAAATGTAAATGCCTCTAAATTGCTAATGCCCTTGGCGTATGCAGCAATACTTGGCGGAACCTGTACCCTCATAGGCACTTCAACCAACATAGCAGTAAGTGGTTACATAGCCAAAGCCGGTTTGGACCCAATCGGGATGTTCGAGATCACTGGTATCGGGTTGGTTATTTTTATAGTTGGTATAATATATATGATGACCATCGGCCAACGCATGTTACCTGATAACTCCGACCAGGAGCTGACCGAAGAATATAAACTGCAGAAATACCTCACCGAGATCATTGTAATGAAGGATTCGCCACTGGTTGGCCAACTGGTCTTCGCCTCGGACCTTACCGCCCTTCATTTCAGAATTCTGAATATTATCCGTTATAATGAGAACTTTCTGCCCGATTTCAGGACGCGTATTGAGGAAAAAGATGTACTGTTGGTAGAGGGAGATCTGGACAACCTGATGAAGGTAAAGGAGACGAAAGGCATTGAAATAATGGCAGATGTGATCCTTGAAAAAGACCTTCAGACTGAAAGCATTCGCCTGGCCGAGCTTATGATTCCGCGGCAGTCTAACCTGATCAACAAGACGGTGAAAGAAGTTAACTTTCTGCAGCGGTTTGGACTGGTTGTAATTGCTATTTCGCGCCATGGTGAAACCTTGCGTTCTAAAATAGGAAGCATAAGCCTGCAACTCGGCGACATACTGCTGGTGCAGGGCGCGGCCGAACGCTTAAATCAGCTCCGGTCATCAAGCAACGTTGCGCTCCTCGACGAATTTGAACCATTGCTGTTCAAGAAACGGAAAGGCTCACTTGTCATTACCGTCTTTTTACTGGCCATCCTTCTAGGGACAACCAAAATACTTCCGCTCTCCATCGCATTTCTGATGGCAGCCATAGCCTGTATTGTGTTTCGTTGCATCAGTACCGAAAAAGCATACGGTGCTATTGACTGGCGCCTGCTGATACTGATAGGTGGCATGACAGCCTTTGGTACAGCCATGGAAAATTCGGGTGCTGCCGACCTGCTTGCCAAAGGTATAGTTGATATAATGGGTCCGATCGGAAAAATGGCGGTGCTGGCAGGCTTTGTTGTATTAACGGTTATTCTTACACAACCTATGTCTAACGCGGCTGCAGCCCTGGTTATAGTTCCGGTTGCTCTGCGGGCAGCTATCGAGCTGCAATCAGACCCGAGAACGTTTGCCATTGCCATTATGCTGTCAGCTTCCATATCGCTGGTTACGCCTTTTGAGCCGGCGTGTATACTTGTTTACAGCCCCGGCAAATACCGCTTTATGGATTTTATAAAGATAGGTTCGCCGCTTACCTTACTGCTTCTGGCTGTTATACTTTTACTTGTACCGGTTTTCTGGCCTTTGTAACTGCTGCCAGGCATCTAATTGAACATATAGCGTGATGAAAACGATAACAAAAGCTTTGCCACTGGTGCTGCTGCTTGCCAGCAGTTGCGGCCCTAAAAACGAAGAAGTTACCCAGGAACAGGTAGAGACCCAACAACCCCACGAAGCACTGGATACGATAGCCAATACCCGTAAAGATGGGGTTAAAACAGACGGAACCGACAGCGCAGAGGCTTTCCCGCTTCCTTAGCAGGTTATAGCGTTATTGGTTTGCAGAATACTTTAGGGGAGAAACAGAAAACTGCCTGGCGCAAACTCCAATGCAAAAACGCTGAGCAGCAGAACTAAACTATAGTTAGAGGTAGAAATATTCAGGGTATCTCCTGAAAAGGAAAATGAGGAGTGATACGCCGGATACTCCAGCCACACCCAGCCAGAACGTTAGAAATCCAGCCCGCCTTGCCAGCGCTTTGTCGCGCTCTTTAAGCAACAGGTAACTACAGCTCAGCTGCAGCAGGTACAAAATCAAGGCAATCATCAGGCTAACAAACCAGAATGCAGAAATCCTGATCAGGAACAGGAAGGGCACTTTATTTTCGAGCAGATGCGGCAGGCGATGCTCCCTTATAACAAAATAAGAAGCAAGGCACAGCAAAAGGCAAGCATATACCAACAGAAGCAACCTGTTACTTTCAATCAGTCTCCGCATGTACGGGTAAGTCTAGTAGTTCAGAAATGCTTGGGCATCTTTTTTGATATGATCCCGGGTAAGGCCATCTTTCACGCCTGTCGATATTTTACGGACCAGCACGCCGACCACAGCCTTCTTAAAACCGAGCCTCGTAGCCATGTGTATACAAAAATCCATCTCCGCCTCATCAACTATACCATCGGCCAGCATCATCTCCACCATGTCGTAAATCTGGTCGAAACGTTCGGAGTCGTTGCTGGGTAGTTGCGGCAAAACTTTAGAGCTGTCTGCCAGCAGATTTTTCACTTCGCTGGCACGCATGCCATGTTTGGTACCAATAGCAATAATAAAGTTTATTTCAGCCGGATCTATGTGACCATCTATTTTGGCCAGCGCTCCCAGGTTTGTGATGTGGCTTTTTAACTTTTTTGTTTCTTCACTTTCAAAAAAACCAAACATAGATTGCCTATTTATTAAAATTATTAAGTTGCCCGATCTGGGGTTCTTTTGTACTTTTTTTCACAGTTACACTGCTTTTCTACAGCCCGGACCACCATGTGGATTTGCATGCCGCTATTACATACGGTTTTCTATATTTAACAGATAAAGTTTTTTATTTTTTTTAATTTCCTGCACTTCTGTGTTACTTGCTTATTCCTATACGGGTATAGCAATTATTACCCCGCAGGATCAAAATTTTATATTCTCATAGTACATTTCAATGAAAAAGATAGCAGTATTTACCTCCGGAGGCGACTCACCAGGCATGAACGCCTGCGTGCGTGCAGTGGTGCGCTCAGCAATTTATCACGGTCTGGAAATTTACGGCATCAGGCGCGGTTACAACGGTATGATCAAAGGAGATATCTTTAAAATGGAGTCATCTACCGTTAGTAACATTATTCAGCGTGGCGGTACCATCTTAAAATCGGCCCGTAGTAAAGATTTTCCGACCAAAGAAGGCAGACAACAGGCTTACGAGCAGTTACAGAAATTTGGCATAGAGGGCTTAATAGCCATAGGCGGCGACGGTACTTTTACCGGTGCCAATACTTTTTATGAAGAGTACGGCATACCAACTATAGGCGCCCCGGGAACGATAGATAACGACCTGTACGGCACTGATTATACCATTGGTTATGACACAGCCGTAAACACAGCCATATACGCCATAGATAAAATACGCGACACGGCAGATAGCCACGAACGTGTGTTTTTTGTGGAGGTGATGGGCCGCGACTCTGGTTATATTGCCATACCATGCGCTGTTGGCGGAGGTGCTGAAATTGTGATGATTCCTGAGACCAAAACAACTATAGAGAAAGTGGTAGATGCCCTGCAAACAGGCTGGAGCAGGTCTAAAACGTCTTTTATAGTTATAGTTGCTGAAGGCGATGAAGAAGGAACTGCCGTTGAAATAGCTGCAAAAGTACAAAAAGCATTACCTCAGATGGACGCCCGTGTAACGATACTGGGACACGTACAGCGTGGTGGCGCCCCAACTGCTGCCGACAGAATGCTGGCCAGCCAGTTAGGCATTGCCTGCGTTGAGGGGTTATTGCAGGGCCGCGCCTGTGAGATGGCCGGCATCATGAATTCAGAACTGGTTTATACCCCCTTTATAGATACTATCACCAAAACAAAAGCTCTTAACCCCAACTTTAGCCGTATGATCGACATATTGTCAGTTTAGGAGTTAAAGAGTTTATGAGTTAGAAAGTTAGAAAGTTAGAAAAGTATAAGTTAGAAAGTTGAAAGTCCTCACAGCGTTTTGCAGACCTGTGAGGACTTTCTTTTTTTATGGATTGAAGTATACAGTTTCTCTCTGCAAAATGGAAAGCTAACGCAAGAACTTAGCCCAAAATCTTAAATCGTTACCCCTGTAACTCTCTAACTCCTAAACTCCCAAACTCTTCAACTTCTTAACTTTCCAACTATAAAGCTAACTATCTCTTCCCACTGTTGCGGATGGAACCAGGTATATTCGTCCGGATGCTTGGTAAACCAGGTGAGCTGACGTTTGGCGTAGCGCCGGCTGTTGCGTTTTAGTAATCTTACAGCTTCCTCCCAGTCATATTTACCTTCCAGGCAATCGAATATCTCTTTGTAGCCTACCGTTTGCAAGGCATTATGTGTACGGAAAGGGTACAGGGCTTTAGCTTCCTCCAGTAAACCTTGCTGCAACATCTGGTCCATGCGTTGGTCTATGCGGTCGTATAGTTCCTGCCGGTCGCGGGTAAGACCAATTTTTATAATTTTAAATGGCCGTGTAGTTTTGTCCCATTTACGGAACGACGAATAAGGCTGCCCGCTCGACAGGCAAACTTCCAGTGCCCGGACCACACGTTGCGGATTTGCTTTATCCACCTGGTTATAGTACTCAGGATCAAGTGATTTTAGGTGATTTACTAATGGCTCCAACCCTTCTGATTCCAGTTTAGCCGTTAGTTTTGCCCGTATGGCCGGGTCGGTTTCCGGCATTTCGTCCATTCCTTCGCACAGGGCCCGCACATACAAACCGGAGCCACCTGTAACTATAACTACATCGTGTTCCTTAAAAAGAGTATTCAATAACTGTAACGCATCCTGTTCATAAGCACCGGCATTGTATTCTTCGGCTATCGAGTGCGAGTTTACAAAATGGTGTGGTACGCCTTGCTGCTCTTCTATAGTTGGTTTGGCCGTACCAATTTGCATCTCCTTGTAAAACTGCCGCGAGTCCGCGGACACAACTTCTGTACTGAAATGAGCAGCCAGGTTTACGCACAGGTCTGTTTTACCTACTGCCGTTGGTCCCACTACTACAACTACAAACTTATCTTTACCCATACTTAGCATTTTGCTCTGTGCCCAGAATTTTATAATTTCACTTATTTAGCTAAGCCATGTATCAGGGCAGGCCAAACTATAGCTTGGAACAGAAATACGCAATTGTTCTGTTTCTTTTGTAAAATTATCGCTAAAATCGTAAAATGTGTAAAGGAGTATTTTTAGTACTTAAGTTCTTACTCCCGTACTTTACAAAATTGTTATAATGCCATATATCCCTAACAGGCAATTATCTGAACACCTGCCATTACAGGCTAATTCGCTTTTACAGCTGCTGGTGCAACTAACCAGGCCCACACATGGCGTGTTGATAGCCTCACCGGACGGGTTGGTGCTGGCTGCTAATGCCGCAGCTTCGCTTTTCTCCCCGGCATCCGATGCTTATAAAGCAAGCCGGAACCTTTCAGATCTGTTAGGCATACCATCAAAAAAGCTTACAACACAAACTTCGGGCAAAGTTGCTACCAGTAGCCAAAGATATACTTACACTATAAAGCAGGTTCAGTTCGAGCGGGCAAAGTTCGTTTATGCTGAGCTTGTCCCTTATGAAGAAGAAGTATCGCGGGTAGAGATAGATGACGACAGCTACCATAACGTGTTTGAAAACAGTACCGAACCGCTTTTTATTTTAGATGAAGAAGGCACTTTTGTGGATATCAACAACAAGGGCCTGAGCATAATAGATCAACAAAAAAGTAATTTAGTTGGCCAGACAGTTTACAGCAGTTTTAAGCTTAACCTGTTTGAACGCGTGGCCCTAAAAGGACAACTGCAGCAAACTATGGCCGGCGAGCCACAAAAGTTTGAGTGGTGGATACAGGACAAAACCCATGAACTGTTGCCCATCGAAATTTCCCTTCGCAAAGGCTTGTTCAAAGGCCAGGAAATGATCTTCGGTTCAGCTAAGAACCTGTATGAAGTAGTTGGTACGGAGCAGGACGTTCGCTTCCGTAACCACCAGCTGGAATTTGTAAACAACCTGATCACAAACCTTTCGAATACGGGCAGCCAGCAGGATGTGCTGAAATATACGCTGGATGAACTGCTGGAGAAAAGCGATATAACCTACGGCTGCGTTTATACCTATAACCAGGCAACAGGTACTGCAGAACTGGTATATTCGGCAGGTAGCATGGAGCATACGCCCCTGCACCCTACCCTGCCAATTAGCCCCGAACTGGCAGCACAGCTTACCACTGACAGACGCAGAACGATAGCTGAACTTACCAGAACTCTTTCGAAGCAGTTTGACCATGAAATGACAATTGTACCGGTCACTACTGACGAAAGATTACTTGCACTCTTAATGGTATGGCCGGAAGGCGGTTCAAACATAACACAATCTTTCCTGTCGTTGTTAGACTTTGTTGGCACCGCTATCGGCAACTATATATCCAGGCACGAGCTCATATTACAGCTCTCGCACAGCGAAGACAAATACAAAATGCTGTTCGATTCTGCATACGATGCCATTCTGTTGTTTAAGGACGGGAATGTTGTGGACTGTAATGAAAAGGCGCTTCAGTTTTTCAGGTGCAGGCGCGAAGACCTGGTAAGTGCTACCCCAATGGATTTCTCTCCCGAGTACCAGCCGGATGGCAGCCACTCCGGCGAAAAAACCGCCCGGCTCATGGAACAGGTTTTAACCACGGGAACGCCTATTACTTTTGAATGGAGAAACATACGCAAAGACGGCACACCGGCAGACGCTGAGATAAACCTGAACCGCATACTAATAGACGGTGAATACTATGTTCAGGCATTTAAGCGCGATATAACCCAGCGTAAGCAGGCCTTACAGGCCAAACGCCGGGAAGAAGTAGCAGAGGAGTCGATGGCTCAATTCCGGGACTTCCTGGAAAAAGTAAACATGATTTACTATAGCCTGGATGTGAACGGTAACATTGTTTTTGCCAACGATTTTTTCCTGAAATATGTGGAATATGAACGTGAAGAGCTGTTTGGTCAGAACTTTTACGAGCTATTAGTCCCAAAACCGGAACAAAAACAACGCATTCAGGATTTTAAAAACTCGCTTTCCACCCGCCATTTAAACGCTTATTACGAGCGTAACCTGGTTACCAAATCCGGGCAGCTGAAGACCATCCGCTGGAACTGCATGCTGGAATACGGCCCAGACGGCGAAGTAACCGGCATAACCAGCGTTGGCAAAGACATGACCGACAAGCGTATTGCAATGGAGGCCCTGAAGGATAACAAAATACGCCTGCAGGACCTTTTCGACAACGCGCACGACCTTATCCAGAATACATCCGTCGACAATAAATTCATCTTTGTTAACAAAGCCTGGAAAGAACGGCTGGGTTACAACGATGAAGATATTGAATCGCTGACGCTGAACGACATAGTGCACCCTTACTATAAGGCAAAGCTAATTTACCAGCTGCGCAATTTGTATAAGGGAGAAAATGTAAACAAAATAGAAACCGTTTTCCTGACAAAGGCAGGTAAGCCGGTGCACCTTATTGGTAGTATTACCTGTAGCTGGCAGGACGACCGGCCAGTGGCCACGCGCGCCATTCTGCACGACATTACCGATCGTATAAAAGCTGAGCGCTTACAGAAAGTGTACTATAGTATAGCTAACCTGGCTATCAGCAGTAAAGACTTAAACTCGCTTTATAGTGCCATTCACCGGGAGCTGAGCAAGATCATCGAAACGCGGAATATCTATATTGCGCTCTGCGATCAGGATTACCGCTTCCTGAACTTTGTCTACCTCGTTGACCAGTATATTGATAAGACGTCTCAATCGCATCCACGCCGTCCGTTCTCAAGAGGCTTGTCAGAATACATTATTGAGACCGGTAAGCCGCTTTACATGCAGCAACAGGAACTGCTTGACCTGGCGCAGCGTGAAAACCTTAGTATACAAGGTGCTATTCCTGAAGTAATACTTTGTTCTCCGCTGGCAATCGGCGATCGTATTATTGGTGTTATTACCCTGCAGGATTACCAGAACCCGGATGCTTATGTGCATACTGACATCGAAATTCTGCACTTTATATCGAACCAGGTAGCCCTTGCCATTGAGCGTAAGCGCAACGAGGAACAGATAAATAACCAGAACGCCAAGTTAAATGCAATTTTCGAGAGTGGCACCCACCACATGTGGACCCTTAACAAGAATTTCGAACTGACATCCTTCAACCGCAATTTTGCCGCTACTTTTGAGAAAAGAACAGACAGAACGCTCGGGCTTTTCGACAGTTTGGGCGAAAGCCATCTCATAGACCATCACGAGTTTAGCTTCGGGTTCTGGCAGGAAAAGTATACAAAAGCATTTGCAGGAAATCCGCAGCATTTTGAAGTGCATCTACGCGATCCTGAATCGTGGCGAGAAGTGTTCCTGAACCCGATTTACCTGGAAGACGGCACTTTTGAAGAGGTATCGGCGATAGCGCTTGATATAACAGACAAGAAAAAGTCTCAGTTGGCGCTTGTACAAAACGAAGAGAAATTCCGACACATTTTCGAATCTTTCCAGGATATCTACTACCGCACTTCGCTGAACGGGCCGCTGGAACTTGTGAGCCCATCGGTTAAACAGGTGCTGGGATATACTGAAGAAGAAGTGCTGGGCAAAGACATTACGTTCCTCTATGTGTACCCTGAAGAAAGGCAGCGCATGCAGCAGTTTGTCAAGGACCAGAAAATTATCCGGGACTACGAGATACAAATGTTCCGGAAAGATGGAACACAGATAACAGTGCTGGCCGATGCCCGCCTGATGTATGATAAGGATAATAAACCTGTTGCACTGGAGGGTGTGATACGCGACGTAACAGAACTGAAACGTACACAGCTGGAATTACTGCAGGCCAAAGAAGAAGCCGAAAACCTCCTAAAAGCTAAAACACAATTCCTGGCCAACATGAGCCACGAGTTGCGCACACCTATGAATGGTATCATAGGCATGATAGACCTGCTTACTCACATCAATACCGATCCGGAACAGCAGGAATACATTGACACGTTGCGCAAGTCCTCGGATGCGCTGCTGGCCATTCTTAACGATATACTGGACCTGAGCAAGATACAGGCAGGTAAACTGGTATTACATGAGAGTAGTGTGGATCTGCATGATACACTGGGTAAAATACACTCGCTGTTTGCAAACAGGGCGCAGCAAAAAGACCTTTACTTTACCTATAACATTTCGCCGGAAACGCCACGTTACGTTTTAACCGACGAAACCAGGTTACTGCAGGTATTATCGAACCTTACATCTAATGCCATTAAGTTTACAAATGCAGGTGAGGTAAGCATAACTGTCGACAGCCAGCTTTTAGACAAAAAGACACAGGAATACATGCTGCACGTGCGCGTGAAAGATTCGGGTATAGGCATTAGCCCGGAAGATCAGGCTCTACTTTTCACTGACTTTACGCAGCTCGATAACTCCTCTACCAAAACATTTGGCGGCACTGGCCTGGGGCTTGCCATATCACGGCAGCTAACCAGTATTATGGGTGGCGAGATCGGGGTTGAGTCAAAAGCGAATGATGGCAGTACCTTCTGGTTTAAGATACGGGTACACAAAGCAGGTGAGGCCGCTGTGGCGGAGCAGCAGCTGCGCCTGAAAGAGCTGAACGCAGAGGTTGAAGTACTCAAGAACAGCCCGTATGTGCTGCTGGTGGATGATAACCAGATTAACCAGAAAGTGGCCCAGAAACAACTGGAGCGCCTGAATTGCCGCACCGACATTGCCTCTAATGGTTATGAAGCAATAGAGCTGGCTACCTCTAACAACTATAACATCATCTTTATGGATATACAAATGCCGGAGATGGATGGTGTGACAGCAACAAAACATATAAAAGGTATCCTGGAAGATGACTGCCCTCCTATTATTGCCATGACGGCTTACTCTATGAAAGATGATGCCGATAAGTTTATGGGACAGGGTATGGATGATTATGTATCGAAGCCGGTTAAGAGCAAGGACCTGCTAACGGTAATAAACAAATGGGAACGCTCTGATTGGTATGCTGCAGAAACTATAGAAGAGCCGCCGGTAACCACCGAAACTATAGCATCTGAAGAGGAAGCAACGGATGTAGACGTACAAGATATTATAAATAAAGAGGTTGCAGAGCAGCTGAAGCAAATAGGTGGCGAAGCCTTTACCATACAATTGTATGAGGAGTTTGAACAGGAAGCCGCTGAATTGCTGGAGGAAGCCAAAAAAGACCTGCATGCACAACATTACAAGAGTATTTTAAGTACATTGCATCAGCTAAAAGGTACCGGCTTTACGCTTGGCATAAATAAGCTTGCCGAACTGGCCAAACTACTGGAGCACGATATAAAGCAGGAGAAGTTTGAAAGCGTGGCCGAAAACTTCGAAAAGCTGCTCGAACAATACGAAAACTATCGAAAATCATATAAAGAAATCATCATCTAACCCACTATGGCAGAGACCAAAACAATCTTGATAGCAGAGGATAGCTCTGTTATTCTGAACCTGACAAAAAAGATCCTGGAACTGCAGAACTATAAGATCCTG
Organism: Pontibacter populi; assembly: GCF_019336435.1. Taxonomy (GTDB): domain Bacteria; phylum Bacteroidota; class Bacteroidia; order Cytophagales; family Hymenobacteraceae; genus Pontibacter; species Pontibacter humidus. The sequence continues at coordinate 217,498 of NZ_JAHWXQ010000001.1, forward strand.
ACCGCGAAGAACGGTGGCGAAGTGATCAAAACCGTAGAAAACAACAAGATCGACGCGATCCTGATGGACCTTAACATTCCGATCAAAAATGGTATGGAATGTACCCGTGAGATCCGCGCCAGCAAGAATAAAGATATCGCTACTATTCCGATTATAGCAGTTACCGGTAACGCCAACAACTATAGCATGGAAGACTTTAAGGAAGCTGGCATAAATGCCTACCTGCCTAAGCCACTGGACTTTGATATGCTGGTACAAACCGTAAAAGAGTACACTGCCAAGTAAATGGAGCTGAAGTACACGCGGCCTTTTTTAAACAAGCTGGAGGATATTTTTGCAGAGTCGGACTTTGTGCTGCGTTATGAGAAAGGCAATTTTAAAGCCGGCTATTGTGTGCTGAAGGATATGAAAGTAGCTGTGGTAAATAAATACTATAGCCTGGAGGGCAAAGTAAACTGCCTTTATGATATTCTGCGCGCTATTGCTTTGGATGAGACCCGCCTGAGCGATAAGAACCGGCAACTATATCACGATATCCGAAATCACGACAAAAGTAATTGAAAGTAACACTGTTAGGTACGGGAACCTCGCAGGGTGTACCTGTGATCGGGTGCCACTGCGAGGTTTGCCGTTCTGTAGATTACCGCGATAACCGCCTGCGGGTATCGGTACACCTGCAGGTAAACGGCAAAAGCTTTATCATCGATTCCGGGCCCGACTTCCGGCAGCAGGCCTTGCGCGAACGTATCCGCACCTTAGATGCCCTTATCTTTACCCACGAACACAAAGACCATACCGCCGGCCTCGACGATATTCGTGCCTATAATTTCAGTCAGCACAAAGACATGCCGCTATATGGCGAGGAGCGTGTATTGGAGCAACTGAAGCGGGAGTTCGCCTATATCTTTTCAGGAGTTCAGTATCCGGGCATTCCAAGAGTGCAGCTTAATCCAATCTCAGAAGAGCCTTTCGAGATAGAAGGCGTCGAGTTTATCCCGATTCGGGTAAAGCATTACAAACTGCCTGTACTTGGTTTTAGAGTAGGCGATTTCACCTACATTACCGATGCCAATTTTATTTCGGAAGAAGAAATGGATAAGGTACGGGGCTCAAAAGTTATAGTACTGGGCGCGCTGCGTAAAGAACCACATATCTCCCACTTCTCGCTGCAGGAAGCCATCGATGTACTGACCGAACTAAAGCCTGAGAGAGCATACCTCACCCACATCAGTCACCTGATGGGTCTGCACCACGAAGTAGAACTGGAACTCCCTGACTTTATACGCCTCGGCTACGATGGCCTTCAGATTGAGCTATAGTTTATAGTTAATTTTAGACTATTTGATTTTTTGACAAAAGACAAAAGACATTTAGCGTAAGAAATTCAAACTATAAATTCCGTCCTTTGTCTTTGGTCTACATCTCCTTTGTCACAACTACATGCATCAGAACTACCACTTTTTACAGCATCTATCAGTACGGCTTCGTCAGGAGTTGATCGGGAAAGAGATCGTGACCTGTTTCAGCCAGAACAAAGACGAGCTGGTAATTGGTTTTGCTAATGGAAGCAAGGAATTTTATATACGCGCCGGCTTAATGGCACACTTTTCAGCACTTTCTTTTCCGGATGATTTTAAGCGGGCGCGGGCCAACAGTGTGAACCTGTTTAAGCAGATGATCGGGCAAAAGGTGTTGGATGTGGTACAGCACCTGAATGAACGTAGCTTTTATTTAAAGCTAACAGATGATATGCTGCTGCTTTTTAAGCTTTTTGGTAATCGGTCTAATATCGTTTTGTACCAGCATGGCGAGTCGCTGCACCTGTTTCATAAAAAGTTTGCCGCCGATGCGGAGCTAAACCCACTGGAAATGGATCGCCAGTTGCCTCAAAACTTTGCAGCTTTTACAGAAGCACAGGGCAACCTGCGCAAACTATACCCAACTTTCGGAGAATTACCAACCGATTATTTAGAACAGCAAAACTATAGTTTGGCCACCTTAGATGAAAAATGGGAACTGGTACAACAGGTGTTGGAACAACTCGATAACCCGGAAGCGTTTTACATTATTCGCTACAAAGGCAAGCTCAGGCTATCACTTTTGGAATTAGGCGAAGTGGTTTATAGTTACCCTGACCCGCTGGAAGCCCTGAACAACTATAGCCGCCTCTATTTATCAGAGACCGGTTTTTCGCAGCAGTATGAACAGGCCAAACAGCAACTCACCAAAAAGCTGAACGGATCGCAAACAGTGCTGGAACAAGCTACGCAGCAATTACAGGAAATGCGCCATAACCGCTCATATTCCCAGACGGCTGATATCTTAATGGCCAACCTGACTAACATTCCGCCACAGGCCGAAGAAGTTACGCTTTATGATTTTTATACCGACCAGCAGCGCACGTTTAAGTTAAAGCGAAACGAATCACCACAAAAGCACGCTGAGAAACTATACCGCAAAGCCAAAAACCAGCACCTCGAAATTCAGCAACTCGAAGAGAAAGCCGAGCGCAAAATGGAAGAGATCATCCTGCTGGAATCTGCCCTGCAAGCCTTAGCCGAAGTAGAGAACTATAAGGCACTGAAACTATACCTGCGCGACCACGCGCACCTGCTATCTTCGAAACAACAGGCCCAGCAGCAATCGCCGTTCCGGGTTTTCGAGACGGAAGGTTACAAGATACTGGTAGGCAAAAGCTCGCAGAACAACGACGAATTAACGCAGCGCCATACTTATAAAGATGATTTATGGCTGCATGCCAAAGATGTGTCGGGCTCGCACGTTGTTATAAAGCACCAGGCTGGTAAAACTATACCAACTACGGTTCTGGAGAAAGCCGCACAATTGGCAGCTTATTACTCTAAACGCAAGCAGGATTCGCTTTGCCCGGTGATCTATACACCTAAGAAATGGGTTCGGAAAGCGAAAGGTGCTCCGGCTGGTTCGGTTATAGTTGAGCGTGAAAAAGTGTTGCTGGTAAAACCCGAAAACCCTTTCGAGAAAAGAAAATAGCCGTAACTCGTTAAAGCTACGGCTATTGTAAAGTGCGCGCGGGGAGATTCGAACTCCCACACCCGAAGGCACCACCCCCTCAAGATGGCGTGTCTACCAATTTCACCACGTGCGCAGGTAAAAGGTGGATGCAAAAGTAAACACCTGCCCTCATATATGCAAATCGCATTATAAGATAAATCAACAGCTTTTTCACACTCCTTTATAAAAACTTCAACCTCCAACCGGAAACTAATTCTATAGTTTAAATCCTATTTAAACACTTCTTAAAAGCCTATTTGTGTTTGCTTTTTTAAAACCTCTCAGTAATGTCTGAATTTTAGAACTATTTTGTTCTGAACGGTTGTTGCAAATCAAGCACACAGTTTATCAGGGTGTTTCATAAATAAAAGTTCGGCAGCAACACGTCGTAATGTTAGGACTTTTCAGAGGCAGTACGTAACTTTAAAGCGGAACCATTGCACGGATCTCCGAAGTAGCACAAAGGTAAAAGTACAAAAGAACATATGAGTATAGCGATAAAAGGATTAACTAAAGCATTTGGCAAGAAGCAGGTGCTGCAGGAACTGGACCTGACTATAGAGAGCGGTCAATGCTATTGTTTGTTAGGCAAAAACGGGGTTGGTAAAAGTACTTTCCTGAATGCTATACTCGATCTGATTCAGCCGGATAAAGGCTCGGTTGAACTATACGGCAAAGGCTACAGCGATAATCACCTGGCTGTAAAGCAAAACCTGGGCGCTTTGTGCGAAGATAACCCGCTGATAGAAGAATTTACCGGCCTCGAATACCTGAACTTTGTATCTAAACTATACAACCTGCCAACCGCAGAGGCTGAAGAGCGCATAAAAAGCCTGACCAACTATTTCTTTACAGACCAGGAGTCGCTGCACAAAAACATTGCGGGCTACTCTACTGGCATGAAGAAAAAGATTGGCATTGTGGCTGCCATCCTGCACAAACCACAGGTTTTAATACTGGACGAACCATTTACCGGCCTCGACCCTATTGCAGCGCAATTGCTGGTAAAACTGATCCGCAGCTATTCTACTCCTAACCGCGTAGTGCTGATCTCATCGCATGACCTGAACTATGTAGAGCGCATTGCCACACACATTGGCGTATTAAACGACGGCCAGCTGATGTACAACGGCTCGCTGCAGGAGTTTACCATGAACGGCGAAAACCTGATAGACCAGGCGCTTTTCCAGTTGCTTACCCCGCACCACCAAACCGCCGAAGCCGACTTCGAGTGGATGTTGAATTAAGTTAGAAAGTTTAGAAGTTAAAAGTTAGAAAGTAAATTATACTTCTAACTCGTAATTCGAGACTCGTAACTCATAACTCAAATAAATGGATTTAGTACTGTTCTCGCTTAGGGCAAGGCTTAACGGATTTTTCAGACAGAATAAACTACAGCGTGTACTGCTGCTGGGCGGTGGCATTGTGTTGTCAGGTTTTTATGGCTGGTTGTTTTCGTACATGCTGGAGCAGGCGCAGAACGGTGGCGACACAAGCGTTACTGAAGTAATCCGGTATATTAACCTGTTTGTGCTGGGCATTACAATTATCCGTGGCTTTTTTCCGGCGTATGTACCTAAACTGGACCTTATCCCGCGTCTTTATCCTATAAAACCACTAAAACGTTTCTGGGTAGAATTACCGGTCGAGCTTTTCTCTCCGTTTAACTTTGTGCTGGTTAACTTCCTGTTTTTACTCTTTATCCTGTCGCCGAGCTATACGTTTATGTATCTGTTGCAGAGCATAATTGTGTTACTGACAGCGCATGTTACCAAGCGGTCGTTACAGGTGTTGGTAGAACGTAAAATGCGCTGGCTGCACCTGAATTTTATTTCTGCGGCTGTGCTGGCTGCTGCTTTTGTGGCGCTGCAGGCAAGGTTACCAATGTATATCCCCGCAAATGGCTGGATGGAGCTGGTTGTGCATTTAGCATCTTTAGGTGCTTTCCTGGGGGCCAACTATTTCCTGGAACTGGCTGCCATGGAGCCTAAACGCAAGGTAGTAAACTATAGCCACAACAAACATCGCAGCCTGAGCTGGCGCTTATTTAAAAACTCGAAGCAGGCCCGTCAGCTATTACTTTTCGGCATTGCGCTTAAGCTTATCATTCTAGCTGCCGATGCTGCTGTATTTACGGCAAAAGGCATTCATATATACGACAAGAACTTAACGATCTGGATCTTTTTTGGCCCGGCCATCATCTACAGTTATGTATTTAATAATGTGTGGGGATTTTACAAGAACCTGTGGTTAACGGTAGAGCGCACAAGTGGCAGCGCTAAAGATTTCTTTAAAGCCAGCCTTATTCCGTTGCGTGTCCCGTTGCTGATAGATGCTGCGCTGCTAGCTGCTTATATCGCTTTCTTTAACCACGAAGATGCTGTTTTCCTGGTGTTGATGTATGCTGCTTCGGTATTGGTACTTACACCGCTTGGTATACTTGCTTCGTTTGTTAGCCCTAAGGTTGTTAAGGGCAGCATGATGAGCTTCAGTGCTAAAACATCATACCTGTATAACATGCTGTCGCTGCTGCTGGTAGGCTTACTACTGTTGCCATTGTTGCATCCGTTGCTGTATATATTATACCCTGTGTTGATAGCTGTTGCTGTATTTGCCATGATAGCTGTGCTACGGGAAAGCCGACGGTATAAATATGAGCTTTTCGGTAAGCTGTTTAAGGTAGACGCCTAACTATAAATTATAAAAAGAGCCCCTGCAGAAACAGCAGGGGCTCTTTTCGTTTACAGCTAACTGTGTTTAAACTATAGCATAACCCCAAACTATAGTTGGCGGATTATTCTATCCATCTATCCTGAAAATCTTATTTATCTTTGCAACTATAGCCAGAGCATAGAATTAAAATGAAAGATAAAGTAGTATTGATCACGGGTGGTACTTCGGGTATTGGCAAGGCATGTGCATTTGCATTTGGCAAAGCCGGTGCTAAAGTAGCTGTATCGGGCCGTAACCAACAGAACCTGGACCAGACAAGCCAGGAACTGAGCGCAGCCGGAATTAAAAATGTAGCCATTAACGCCGATGTAAGCAAAGAAGCTGACTGCCTGCGCATGGTACAGGAAACGGTAGATCGCTTTGGTAAACTGGATGTGTTGATCAATAATGCCGGTATTTCGATGCGCGCTCTTTTTGAGGACCTGGACCTGGACGTGATCCGCAAGGTGATGGACATTAACTTCTGGGGTACGGTGTATACGACCAAGTTTGCTCTGCCTTACATTATGGCTGCCAGAGGCTCTGTTATCGGTATTTCATCTATAGCCGGTTACCGTGGATTGCCTGCCCGTACCGGTTACTCAGCCTCTAAATTTGCCATGCACGGCTTCCTGGAAACACTTCGCACCGAGATGCTGCACAAAGGAGTTCATGTGCTAATTGCCTGCCCTGGTTTTACAGCGTCAAATATCCGCAATACGGCATTGGCAGCGAACGGCCAGCAACAAGGCGAATCGCCGCGCGACGAAGGAAATATGATGACAGCTGAAGAAGTAGCAGACCAGATACTGAAAGCAACTATAAAGCGCAAACGTGACCTTGTGATGACGTTCCAGGGCAAACTTACTGTATTCCTTAACAAGTGGCTGCCCGGCCTTACAGATAAGCTTGTATACAATGTAATGGCTAAAGAGAAGGATTCGCCACTGAAATAGATTGCGACGAAAGACAGTTTGACAAAGGACAAAAGATGTGGTTTTAAATCAACGTCTTTTGTCCTTTGTCATTAAGTCCTTCATCATAAATCAAGGCAACTGGAGTAGGTTATTCTTACGGATATAGGCGGTCTCCCCTTTCCATTTTATCTCGTACCAGATATCCTTTTCGCCGGTAACGGGCACTTTGTGGCCCTGCGAAACGGTGGCAACCCAGTTTGCGCCCGCCGAAGGTGCCGACATAATGGCGACCTGGTCGTTTTTAATGATTCCCCCGCGGCCCAGGTTCAGGAAATTGATGTAGTAGAGTATGAACAGCAGGTACAGCACAAAGCCGGTTTTGAAGGTACCGGTAAACTTATGCCCTTTCCGCCAGCTTACCACCATAACGGTTACGGTTACCACGGCAGCAAGCAGCATCAGCTCCAGAATACGCATATAGTACTTGCTGAATTGGGTTTTGAAGAACTGCAGGTCGTTGTATTCATAGCCACTCAGGCGATGTGCCTGTGCCAGTTCCTCCATCTTTTTAAGTACCGACCGGCTGGGTTGCTTGGTATAGAACAGGTGCAGGTAATACATAGCGCCGGTGTAATCGCGCAGGCCTTCTTTAATATAGGCCATCTTCAACAACATTTGCGGAGAGTAACGCTGCTCTTTTTCCAGGATTTGCTCGTATAAAGTTAGCGCTTCGGTATAATGCTGCCGCTGAAACAAAGAATCTGCTTTGGCATATGTAATTTTATGTTCCTGACTATAAGCTGGTTTAAAAAACGAGAGCAAAAAAACGACTAAAAAGACAGATATTTTAAAACAAAGATTTTGCATTTAACCAGATTGCTGTTACTTTTGCATCGCAATTAAGGGGAACGTCCCTTAGCAATGCAAGTTAATAAAAAGATTCTGTAGCTCAGCTGGTAGAGCAATACACTTTTAATGTATGGGTCCTGGGTTCGAATCCCAGCGGGATCACAAAAAATGCGAGAGCCTTTTCTGAACGAGAAGGCTTTTCGTTTCTAATACATCAGCAGGATGTGTTAAAATAAAAATATAGAATTTAGTTTGATATTCTAAACTAAGATTCTAATTTTGCACTCCCATTTAAGGGAAACAAGTAGTACCGATTCTGTAGCTCAGCTGGTAGAGCAATACACTTTTAATGTATGGGTCCTGGGTTCGAATCCCAGCGGGATCACAAGATAGAAAGCCACTCCTAACCGAGTGGCTTTTTTGTTTTTAACTGTTTGTATTCTCTGGTTAGGTTGACCTACACATTCTCCTCTCAAAAGACTTTCTGTTGGTGCTATAGTGGGAGGTAAAGTTTTATAATTGGTGTAATCCAATCACCCTAGCCCCATCCTTATCTAAGGCGGGGAGCTTTTCACTACTCTACTTTCCGTTATCGTTTTATAGTTGCAGTATTAACCCACCCCTACCCCTCCCAAGAGGGGAGTTTCGGCTATTGCTTAGTTTGAGCTACAGTTGTATAGTCCGCGTGATAACACCACAGTAACCCCCTCAAGGGGACAATTGCTGCTACTGCCTTTACGTTCTGTCATTTCGACTAGCGGGAGAAATCTGAATTAGCTAAAATACAGCCCACGAGCAGGACAGGTTTACCTGCCCCTTAGAAACTATAAACAAGATAAGGCTACAGAACTATAGCTTATCAAGTAAGCTATAGTTTTGCTATCGAATTGATCTCAGTCTTTGGGTTGAGCGCCTTTTGATTTGTTGCGGTGCCGTCAGGCAATCCGAGGCACGAGGATAGCAAGAAAGCAGCAGCGCGATGCCCGAAGACGGGCCTCCCGGCCATGAGGGCACCAAAGTCAACTATAGAACAGTAGGTGAGTAAAGCTCCCAGGATTAAAGTAACTGTAAAAGAAAAGGCTCGGTTAGAGTAGTAGAAAAGTAAACTATCAGCTGAGATAGATTTCTCACTGCGTTCGAAATGACAAAGAAGCACTTTAAGATTCGTAAGATCTCTCGATCGACGCTTGGCATGATAACTATAGATAACTGTAGCTCAAACGCTAGCAGGAGCTGCGCACACTGCTAGGTCTACTGCATCAATAACTCCCATTATACTTCCTTACAAACCACTCTACAGTAATCAAAACCAACAATACAAAGAACAGCCACTTCATATCTACAATATCCCGGATATCTTCAGTGCTGTCGATAATTGGTTTATAATTGGCTTTTAGAATATCCTGCTCCAGCTGATCTAGTGTACCGGGGAAGTATAGGTTAGATCCGGTATTGCTGGCGAGTTGGTAAAGCAGGTTATGGTCGGCTACAGCGTGTAAAGCTTCGAGTTGCAGTTCTTCCACTATAAACTCACCCTTATCCTGCTGCAATGCTCCATTTATGCGGGCAGTAGCTGAGTAGGTATAGCGCCCGCCGGGTAAGGTTCCGATATTTACGCCCGCCTGGTTCTCTCCGTTAGCAAACGTGAACGACTTTGTCTGCCCTGCTTCGTCTGTTATCTTCAAAGTAATGTTCTGCCCGTAGATCGGCTCTAAGGCTTCGTTGTAGGCTTCGGCTTCAAAACTGATTTCATCGTTGCTGGTGTAGTCGTTTTGGGAAGGGTAAACGTTCAGGCGCTTCTTGTTGCGTGGCGCACTTAGCAGCTGTACCAGGTTTGTGATGAGCTTATCATACACAACAGGATTCTGGTTATTGGCCGCCTCAGCAATGCGCCATTGCCAGGTTCCGGAAGCAAGCAAGGTAGCATTACGGGTGTTGCCGGCTGTTTGTATGGTTAGTAATGGTTTAGTAGTTTTTACGCGGCCAACCTGCTGGTATAGTACGGTCTCAGTGTTTGGTGCCAGTTGGTAATCCCCGAAAGGTACAGAGGCAGGCGGGTATTGCTGCAACCGCTCTGATGCTTCGTCAGCCACTTTAAACGTGCTGAAATTCGGGTTGATAGCGGTAGTTACTTCGTCTGCTTGTCCGGTTGTACTAACTCTTACACCGGCATTTAATTTATTGAAATCCTGTATATCGCTTTGCGGGCCCAGAATATAAAGGCTCGGAATATTTTTCTGCCGCACTAATCGCAGCGCAGCGTCACCACCGGCTGTTCTGCCTGGCAACTGGTGCAGAATAGCTACATCATAATCCAGCTGTTTCAGCTGCGTTAAACCGGGTATAAACAGTTCGGTTTCGTAGTTCTCGTTGGTTTCGATGGCGGCTCGCAGGGCATTAATATCCGGGTGTGGAGCAGCGGCGGCAATCAGTATTTTTATCTTGCCTTTTACTACATCAATATAAGCATGTTTGGTGTTGTTGATAGCTGTAAACTCCCCTTGCTGCGGCATCACCTCCACTTCGTAATGGCGTTTACCCAAGCCACCCGCCATCACCTGGAACGGCACCTGCTGTACAGCCTGCCCTTTTTTTAGAGCTATAGTTTTATGGTCAATGGGTTTGCCATTTTCTTTCAACGTAACTGCTACTGTCTGACCATCAAAACCGCGTTGTTCCAACTCCGCTTCCAGCGGAAAACGATTGCCACTATAGGTTACTTTATTGTAACGCAACGATGCCAGCACAATATCCTTTTTAGTAACGGTATCGCCGACTGCTACTGGGTAAATGCTATAGTTATAGTTGGCGTAAGTTGGTGAGATTCCCTGGTTTACAATACCGTCGGAGAGCAACACGACACCTGCCAGGTTCTGGTTACTATAGTCGTTGCGGATGTTTTGCAACAGCTGACTCAGGTTGGTTACTGGTGATGTAAACTGTAGTTGTTCGAGTGTTTGCGGTTTGGTGGTATCGCTAAGGGTTCGTATTTCAGTTTCGTAGCCGGCGTCCTGAAGTTTGGAAACTATAGTTTGCAGTTTCGCCTGTGCCTGCTGCAGTTGCGCAGAGTCAGAGAATAACTTTACGGACTGCGAGTTATCCATCGCAAAAACTATAGTTGGCTTTATAGTTGTGTTGGATATATAACGCACCATCGGCCCCAGCAACAGGAAGCACAAAAAGCTCACTACCAGGAACCGTACCGCCGCTAAACTATAGTTGATCTGCTTAGGCCACGGCGCACGCTTGCTATACAGTAGCCACGCATACAGCGCGCCCACAGCCAGACAGGCAACTATAAGCCAGGGAGAATAAGTGGTTATAAGTCGGAAACTGTTCAAATTGATAACTATGAATTATGAATGCTGAGTTAGGAATGCTTGTACGGCTGCTCGTTAAAATCAACGCGCCCGAATTTAATTTTTGTACCAATAATATCAACAGATTTAATAGACCCGGTTATTGTTACGCTGCTCGAGTTATAGTTTACAGTGGTCAGGCCCGGGCCAAACCAAATAGCAAACCACTTTAAATACCAATTAGTGGATTCAAGCATTACTTCTTCAACTTGCTCTGCAACTATACGCATGCCGTTCTTTTGCAGCACCGCAACAACCCAACCTGCTACCAGCGCCGGATCATCAATAGCCGTAATGGTAAACGTTTGCTTACGGGCAGTGTAGGTACCAACAATAGCATTTATACTTGGATAAAGCGCAAATAGCAACCCAACTGACTGCAGGTAATCTTTCACCGGGGATCCGAAATCAAAGATCAGGTAACAAGCCACCACTGGAATCAGCATCAACCCGAGGTTAAAACCAAATAATTTAATGAAAGTCTTTAGCCTAGGGTGATCAGTATAAGTCTGGATCTTCATGAGCTGATATAGTTATGTTGGTCGCATAATTCCAACTCAATATAAAACAAAAAGACCAATGCTGCTAACGATGACGTTAGCAGCATTGGTCTTTCTATAGTTATCACGAATCAGAAATTAATTCAGAATTCGTAATTCATCATTCCTAATTCTTAGGTCAGCATACCGCCATCTACCTGCAACACCTGGCCGGTAATGTAGGATGATTGGTCAGAAGCCAGGAACACAGCACAGTTTGCTACATCTTCCGGGGTACCGCCACGCTTTAACGGAATTGCCTTTCTCCACTCATCTACTACTTTCTGGTCCAGCTCGCCGGTCATTTCGGTTTCGATAAAGCCTGGAGCAATAGCGTTGCAGCGAATATTACGTGAGCCCAGCTCCAGCGCAACTGATTTTGTAAAGCCAATGCTACCAGCTTTAGAAGCCGCATAGTTTGCTTGGCCCGCGTTGCCTTTAATACCTACCACCGATGTAATATTGATGATAGAGCCATACTTGGCGCGCATCATGTGCTTGGTGGCACCCTTGGTCAGGTTAAAAACAGACTTCAGATTGGTGTTGATCACCGCATCCCACTGGTCCTCGGTCATGCGCATCAGCAATCCGTCGCGGGTAATACCTGCGTTGTTTACCAGGATATCGATCTTGCCGAAATCAGCTACCACATCTTCGATCAGTTTATCAGCCTGCGCGATGTCAGAAGCATCGGAGCGATAGCCTTTTGCTTTTCCACCGTTGGCAGTCAGCTCCTGCTCCAGGGCCTGGCCTTTTTCAACACTTGATAAATAGGTAAATGCTACCTGCGCGCCTTCTTCCACAAATTTCTGTGCAATGGCACGACCTATTCCTTTTGATGCCCCGGTTACCAGAGCTATTTTTCCTTCTAATGCTTTCATAAGCTCCAAAGTTATAAAAGATTTTTTAATGGAATGTCACCACTTCCGAGAAGGCCTTTAAAAGAACCTTAAATTACTGAACTATAGCTACATAGCAAAACAACTACATAAGTATAGTGCAATCAGACTTTACAACAAGTACAACTTAAATACCATATCTACTATATAAAAATTCATTGTAACTCATTTATAATCTGATTATTGTATTGCCAGTAATTTTTATTTCTATGGTTTAAGCCATATTTTCGTATCGATTTTTCAACCAAAGGCCACAGTAATGTTCAAACGTAGTATCGGATTAGCTATCTTGGTAGCTGTATCCCTGCTCGTGTTTTTCACGGTAGTTCAAAACCTGACTTTCGAGAAAGCCAGTGCTCACAGTAAACCAAACCCGGTAGCCAAGTCTGCCCCGGAACCCAACGTAAAAGCGCCTGCTCCCATCGTTTACGGCATTCCAACCGACTCCCTGGAGATTGTAGAAGCTACTGTCAAGCGTGGCGAAAACCTCTCGGAAATACTTGACAACTATAACGTTTCGCTGACTACCATTTCGGACCTGGCTAAAAAATCGAAACCTGTATTTAATGTGCGTCGCATTAGTGCCAACCGCAACTATACCATTCTGCACCTGCCCGACTCCGGCAAAACCGCCCAGTATTTTATTTATGAGCCCAGCGAAACCGAGTATGTGATCTATGACCTTCGGAAAGAACTGAATGTAACGCTGGAGAAACGCAAAATTGATACCGTTGAAAGAGCCATTGCAGGCATTATACAGAACTCATTGTTTGTGGCACTAACCGAGGCGGGTGGTTCAGCGCAACTGGTAAACCACTTTGCCGACATTTATGCCTGGCGACTTGATCTGAATCGCCTGCAGCCCGGCGATAAGTTTAAACTGATCTATGACGAACATGTGGTGAATGGCAAAACGATCGGTTTCGGGAAGATAAAGTCAGCTTATTTCGAGCACGAAGGCAAGGAACTATACGCCATCGGTTTTGACCAAGGCAAAGGCATGGGCTATTACGACCAGGAAGGAAAAAGCCTGAAGAGAGCTTTCCTGCGTGAGCCACTGGAGTTTAGCCGTATCAGTTCCCGTTTCACGAAAAGCCGTTTCCACCCGGTGCAAAAACGCTACAAACCACACCTGGGTACCGACTTTGCAGCCCGTTCCGGCACCCCGATCCGTACGGTTGGCGATGGTGTGGTTTTAGAAGCAAAATATACCCGTGGTAATGGCTACTATGTAAAGATCAAACACAATAAAACTTACACCACGCAATACCTGCACATGTCGAGGTTCGCGAAAGGCATGCGCGCGGGCAAACGTGTAAAACAAGGCCAGACGATTGGCTATGTTGGCAGCACCGGCCTTGCAACAGGTCCGCACCTATGTTACCGCTTCTGGAAAAATGGCAAACAGGTAGATGCGCTGAGAGTTAAATTACCATCTGCCGACCCGGTTAAAAAAAGCAAGCTGGATGAGTTTGAACAACTGAAAGAAGCAACTATAAACCAGATGCAGGCCATTAATTTTGATGGCAGCCAGCAACAGGAACTACTGGCCTCGGACAAACAGGAACTTCAAAAAGGAGCTTAGTTAAGATTGTTATAGTGAAACACAGGAAGGGCGCAGCTTATAGTTGCGCTTTTCCTGTTTTAACTATAGTGCGAGCGTCCTCGCTCGTGATGAACTATAGTTGGGTCCTGCCCTACTTGAATTACCAACTCAGCTTTATAGTAAGACACGGGTTGTAAAGCTATACCAGCAATTTGAAAATGAAACAGCCCTACACGTAACGGCACAGTTTCTTACTTATATTTCGTAATTTTGCAGCCAATCCATTTAAGATAGAACTATGAGCGAACTAACCCCACTAAGCGAAGTAGGCGAGTTTGGACTGATCAGACGCATAAAAGAGCATGTGGTTTTGCAACATGCCTCAACTATAAAAGGTATCGGCGACGATGCTGCAGTGTTAGAGCCGGAAGAAAAGCAGTTGGTCGTTACTAGCGATATGCTGCTGGAAGGCGTACATTTCGACCTTACATTCTGCCCGTTAAAACACTTGGGTTATAAAGCTGTAGCCGTTAACGTGTCGGATATTGCTGCCATGAACGCCAAGCCTACCCAGATTACGGTGAATATTGCCGTTGGTGCACGCTACACTGTGGAAGCTATAGATGAACTATACGAAGGCATCAGGCTGGCCTGCGAGAACTATAAAGTTGATCTGGTTGGCGGTGACACAACCTCATCCAGAGCCGGATTGGTAATAAGCATTACAGCCATTGGCGAAGTAGCGAAAGGCGAAGCAGTATTACGCAGCGGTGCCAAAGTAAACGACCTGATCTGTTTAACCGGCGACATTGGCGCTGCTTACATGGGTCTGCAGATACTCGAACGCGAAAAGCAAGCGTTCATGGCTGACCCTGAGATGCAACCTGAACTGGAAAAACATGAATACATAGTTGGCCGTCAGCTGCGTCCGGAAGCCCGCATGGATGTGATTCACGAACTGAAAGAGCTTAATATTAAACCAACTTCCATGATTGATGTGTCGGATGGGTTGGCTTCGGAGTTGATGCATATTTGTTCGCAGTCTGGGGTAGGTGCTACCATTTACCGCGAAAACCTGCCTGCCGACGAACAGATGCTGGAAGCTGCCATGGAGTTTAACCTGGACCCGGTTATGTGTATGCTGAATGGCGGCGAGGACTATGAATTGCTCTTTACTGTTCCGCTTTCAGATTACGACAAATTAAAGAACCACCCGGATATCAGCATCATCGGTAAAATAACTGAAGCCGGCGATGGCATTAATATGGCTAACAAGCACGGCCAGTCATTCCCGTTAAAAGCCCAGGGCTGGTCACATTTTTAAATCTTTAGGCTTGTTCGACTTACGACAAAAGAGAGGAGTTATTTTAGCTTCTCTCTTTTGTGTTTTATAGTTGCCGTGCATCCAACCACCCCTATCCCTCCTTATCCAAGGAGGGGAGTTTACTTTTTACTCTTCTCTCATGTTTTCGTTAAGGTTAATTGTTCATTAACTAATCAACTAAATGGAGATACATAACCGAAAATATTTAAAGGCGAAAAGACAGAAATTAAGAGGAAATCTGACACCAGCAGAAGCTGAGTTATGGAAGTATTTAAAAGACGGAAAACTAGATTGTCGCAAATTCAGACGGCAACATAGCATAGACAACTTTATTGTTGACTTTTATTGCCCTTCAGAGAATTTAGTAATTGAGTTAGACGGACAAGTTCACAATCAGCCTACTATAAATGAAGCAGATTTTGAACGAGACAAGAAATTATCTGAATTAGGATTAACAGTTCTTAGATTTGAAAATAAAGAAGTCTTTCAAAATCTTCAGGCAGTCCTTCATGAAATCAGCAGTAACTTCAGTAAATAAAGACTCCCCTCCTTGGATAAGGAGGGGTAGGGGTGGTTGGCCTACAGCAACTATAAAACAAGAAAGGAGAAACTACTATAGCCTCTCCTTTCCTATTTAATTATAAAAACCTTAATCTTCCGGGTAAGGAATGAACACGAAATTCTGAAAATCGCCGTCTACAACGAACAGACAACAGAATTCATCAGGGTCTTTGTAAGCGGCTTTAAAGTCTTCTATACGATCTTCCAAGACCAGCTGGCGATGCATAAAATCTTCCAGGTACGATGCGTTAATGTTCCACTCTAAAGCCAGTTCTTCTTTAGCCAGAAAGTTAGAGCCAACCGGCACTTGAGTACGGCTAAACACAAAGATCGGGTACTTGGAAATCTGGCGTTTGCGCACCTGGTAAGATGCTTCTCTCAACGTCTCGGACACCACTACAAAATCCTTCGAGATGGTACCCAGGTATTTACCGTTTAATTCCGGATCGTTTTCCATGGTTGCTTATTTTGCAGTTAGTAAAACTATATTTTCGACGTGGTGCGTCTGCGGGAACATGTCCACAGGCTGCACACGCGTTACATCATATTTTTCTGATAATAGCTCCAGGTCGCGGGCCTGGGTTGCCGGGTTACAGCTTACATAAACTATACGGTCAGCATGTACCTGCAGTAATTTCTCAATCACATCAGGGTGCATACCAGCACGCGGCGGGTCAGTGATCACTACTTCCGGCCTGCCATGTTGAGCGATCAGCTCATCCGACAGTATGTCTTTCATATCACCAGCATAGAAGGTAGTATTCGTAATATTGTTTAGCTCCGAGTTGATTTTGGCATCCTCAATAGCACTTGGCACATACTCGATACCAATTACTTCGCGGGCCTGGCGGGCAACAAAGTTAGCTATAGTTCCGGCACCAGTGTAAAGGTCATAAACCAGCTCGTTGCCGGTTAAGCCTGCAAACTCGCGGGTAAGGCGGTATAGTTCGTATGCCTGGTCGGCATTGGTCTGGTAAAATGACTTGGGCCCCACCTGGAAACGAATATCTTCCATCTGCTCGTAAATATAAGGCTGGCCCTTGTAGCAGATCACTTCCTGATCGTGGAAAGTATCGTTCATTTTAGGGTTTACCACATATTGCAGGGAGGTTATCTCCGGGAACTTCGCATACAGATCGTCCAGTATCCCGAAAATAGCTTCTTCATCGTTATGTTTCACCAAAAGGATTACCATCAGATCGCCGGTATTGGCTGTACGAACGATAAGATTGCGCAGAAAACCGGTTTGCTTTACCGCATCGTAATATTCATATCCTTTTGCACGGGTATAATCGCGCACAGCCAGGCGAACAGCATTAGATGGATCGGGCTGCAGGTAACAGTGCTGTATGTCAAGTATCTTATCGAAACGGCCTGGCATGTGGAAGCCTAACGCATTACGGTTATAGTTCTCACCGGACTTTATCTGCTCGTTGGTAAGCCAACCGAAGCTCGAGAACGTAAACTCCAGCTTATTCCGGTAAAATTTGTCCTGCTTAGAACCAAGTATCGGGTCGAATTTTGGAAGTACAACTTTACCAATCCGCTCCAGGTTATCTTTTACCTGTTTCTCTTTATAGTATAGTTGCGTATCATAGCCGATGTGCTGCCATTTGCAACCACCGCAAATCCCGAAATGCTCACAAAATGGCTGCACACGCAAATCAGAATATTCTCTGAATTGCACAGGAACGGCTTCCATAAAGCTTTTCTTCTTTTTGGTTATGCGCAGGTCTACAACGTCGCCGGGAGCCACGCCGCCCACAAAAATAACCATGTTGTTATGGCGCGCCAGGCATTTGCCTTCGGCCACCATCTCCTCTATCCGTATATTTTCGAGTATCTCGAATGTCTTTTGCTTCTTATTTCTCACGATGCTGCAAAATTAGCTATTTTTTGGGATTTAGCTTTTGGATTCTCAAAACCGTTGAATTCATAGTTTTTTTTATTGTAGGCTGTGAATTATCATTCTGAATATTTTTTATGCTAGTCGAAAAGACACAGCGTCGCTATGAGGGATCTTATATGTCTTATAGTTTCTCTTTTGTCATTTCGACCTTAGGAGAAATCTGGATTCTATAGTTGTCTATAGTGCAATCGGAACCAAGCCTTTCTTTCAAATTTTCCCTAATCCTGGGAGCTCTACATATCTATAGTTTCAATCTAGCTTTGGTGCACTCATGGCCGGGAGGCCTCGTCTTCGGGCATCGCGCTGCTGCTTTCTTGCTATCCTCGTGCCTCGGATTGCCTGACGGCAACGCAACAAAGCAAAGGCGCTCCACCCAAAGACTGTGATCAGTTCGATAGCTATAGTTCTTCTATAGTTTGAACCTGCTCGCTCCGAGATTTATCGTGGTGATAGTTCCGAGGGGACAGGTAAACCTGTCCAGATCATGGACTATAACTATAGAACTATAGTTTGGAAATTGGCAATAGCAGCAATTGTCCCCTTGAGGGGACAACATGGGTATTAAAACGGCAACTATAGAACTACACCTCAAACTATAGCACCAGCCTAAATTCCCCTCTTGGGAGGGGGTAGGGGTGGATTAATTACGTCAACTATAGCACAATAGCCACCACCACTACTTTTACCTGTCCCTGCCGGGCCAGTTGAGTTACAAACTCAACAACATAGTAAGACACGGGTTACAAACCCGCGCCAGCTGAAAAACAAATGCTATAAAACTATAGCAAGAAACTCAATCCTTAAAATCCTTTAATCCTGTAAATCCTGATTCAGACAAAACAAAAAAAGACAGCTACCTCAGCAGCTGTCTTTATCTATTCTTAACTTAAAACCTTACTAGTAAGCCTCCAGCAGGAAAGTAATATCATCAGACGGAGCAAATTCCATTGGTTTCTGACCTTGCAGAAAAACACGTGCTGTTAGTGGGCCCAATAACCTAATTTTATCGCTTTCTACTCGTAACATGCTGCCTTCGCGCAAACCAACTACCGGCTGACGGTTATGGCCATGAAATTCCAGGATGCGGGTTTCGCGGCTCTCGCCCATGTGTGTGGAATCCGGAAGCGGATCCAGGTAATGCGGGTTGATGTTGAAAGGCACCAGTTCCAGGGCATCCAGCGTTTTAGGGTGCACAATTGGCATATCGTTAGTGGTACCTATCGTTTTGCCGGCTACGTTTGTTCCGGCACTGGTTCCGATATAAGGCATTCCTTTGCGGGCTCTCTCCTTCAGCGGATCTACCAGTTTGTTGGCGTATAGTTGCTTTAGCAGCAGGAACGTATTGCCGCCACCTATAAATACAGCCTCCGCTTCTTGCACAGCTTTTACCGGGTTGTCATATTCATGCACGCCGGTTACGCTTATCCCCCACTTCTCAAAAGCTTCGCGGGCTTTGGCAGTATAATCTTTGTGAGATATACCATTAGGGCGGGCATAAGGAATAAACAGGATGCTGCTCTTTCCTTTCAATAACTCTTTTATCTCTGTTTCGGCATGTTCCAGGTAACCGGTGCCGTGTGTAGTTGATGTGCTGATCAATAATAAATTTCTGCTCATACTTCAAAAGTATAGAATTTGCATGAGCTATAGTATACTTCCCCCAACTTTTGGCAGATCGCTACTTGTTGATTGCTGAAGGTTATATTGTTAAATGGCTGGTTCAGCTAATATATAAGACGAAAAATATTGCGTCTCTACAAAACGCATTAACTTTCTAACTTCTAAACTTTTTAACTTTTTAACTCTCTAACTCCTAAACTCATTAACTTCCAAACTAATCCCTCTCTTTATTGATTGAAAGCTTCAGTTTTATAGTTTCGGCATATGGGTCGAGGGCGTGATAAGTGGTGAGAGCGCGTACCAGGCCAATACTTTTAAGGTCGTAGAAAAACCATAGCTCCACGTAAAAATCGTAAATCCAGTACAGGTCTATTTTACACCAGCCTCTGATGCGGTGATGCAGGTAGTGCCCTTCAGTGAGGGCTATTTCTGCCTGCAGGTGCGGGGGCAGTTCATTGAATTGTTCGG
This sequence comes from Pontibacter populi, assembly GCF_019336435.1. GTDB lineage: Bacteria > Bacteroidota > Bacteroidia > Cytophagales > Hymenobacteraceae > Pontibacter > Pontibacter humidus. The sequence goes on from NZ_JAHWXQ010000001.1 coordinate 237,234, forward strand.
GGCTGATCATAACTCAATCCGGGTACTACACAAACTAACTAAGATAAAAAAAGGCTGCTCATGGCAGCCTTTCTCATTAACGTAATTAGTAACTGAAAGATTTTAATTCAGAAATAAAGTATACAGCTCGAAGCGGTGCGAAGCAAAACTCCAGTGCGAAGAAGACGGGTGAATTTCAACACCATCTTCATCCATTAACGTGATTGCAAAGCCATCACCTTGGTTCATGGGCTCTGTAAAGTGCTTCACCGGATATATTCTGCCTTCTTCAACCCACTCTTCCGGCTCAAATGCCGGCATCGATGCATCTATACATTTGGCATATACTGCCATATAGCTCGGAGGTACAAATAAATTAACCATGTTATTCTAACTTCAATATCAGAGAAATAATTCCGCTGCTACATCTTGGCAGTTGCTGCAGCTAAATACAAAATTACAAAAAGCGTGCCTGTATGTTAACTCAAATCTGTGCAATTAATTGCCTGCAAATCTGGCCGACTCTATAGTTATTGCGTCATTTCTGGCAGATATATGCTTTCGGTAGTGGTAATATAAATCATAAACTCATACAATGCAACCCTCCACCCTTGTTCCTATAGTTATATTTTGATTGTTTTTACCCTTATAACCAAGTATATTCATATAGTAATTTTTGATTACAAGCCTGATCACCCCCTTTAAAAATTTAGTCTTATAGTTGCCAGCCACTTTGGCCGGAGGTGCGTAGTTATCTATTGCTGTACTTATAGTTACCAATCACTTTACTACACTAGCCTATGGAAACTAATGAAATCAATAACCGGTACAAGCACACCTTTCCGGTAGCACCCGGCGTATGGGGCTTGAAAACCGTATTTGTGAACCTGTACTTTGTAACCGAGCAAGACGGAAGCTGGACCCTGGTTGATACAGGTGTTTATGGCTCTGCCAGCAAAATAAAAGCTGCAGCCGAAGAACTATTCGGGCAAAACATCCCACCCCGCTCTATTTTGCTTACCCACGGACATTTTGACCATATTGGGGCCGTAAAAGAACTGGCAAACGAATGGGAAGTACCCGTTTATGCACACCCGCTGGAGCTGCCTTACCTGACCGGCCAATCCAGCTACCCGCCACCAGATGCAAGTGTTGGCGGCGGCGGCATGGCGTATATGGCCTTCCTGTACCCAAAAAAACCGATAAATATTACCAAGCACATAGAACTGTTGCCACAAGACGGTTCTGTGCCAGGTCTGCGCGACTGGAAATGGCTGCACACACCCGGGCATACTGCAGGGCACGTTTCTTTTTTCAGGGAAAGCGACAAAGTATTACTGGCAGGCGATGCCTTTATAACGCGCCACGGCGAATCGATGATGGCCGTAATGACGCAGAAAAAACATGTTTACGGACCACCTAAATACTATACAACCAACTGGGCCGAAGCACAACAATCAGTCGAGAAACTGGCGTACCTTAACCCGGCTGTAGCAGCAACCGGCCATGGCATGCCTATGCGCGGACCAAAACTACAATGGCAACTCGAAGAACTGGTGCGCGATTTCTGGACAATTGCAGTACCGGAACATGGACGTTATGTACAGGAACCTGCTATCACTGATGAAATGGGTGTGGTTTCAGTACCTCCTGCAGTTAGCAACCCGGCAAACAAGATGTTGCTGGCGGCTGGGTTAGTAACGCTTGCCGGGGCAGCCTTCCTGACGATGCGCAACAGAAACGGTAAAAAAAAAGCGGAGAAGATCTATACTTCCGAACGGCCATTTTCTCATAACAGGCCACTAACAGATGTTCCGCTAACTATAGACCAGGAAGATCCGCTGGCACATACCAATAATTATCCGTAATTAGAAAAGGCCGGTAGTTTGCACTACCGGCCTTTTTTTATTGCTACACTTTATTGTTACGATTTGCCTCTGCCAGAGCCGCTTTTCTTGCCGCCTCCGTCGTGTTTATTTACAGTTGCCCATGCTCTTTTTTCGGCTTCTTCATCACTTACGCCTCGTTTCTCATAGCTTTCCTCAATATGCTGCGCCTGGCGCTTCTGCTTATCGGTGTAAGCCGATTTATCTCCTTGTGCCATAATCTGCTTAGTTTAATGATACATTAATTTACAGCCCGAAGGCTACTTATAATGTACGTTACTAAGCTCTAAATGGTACAAATTTTTAAACCATCAGAAACAGCAGCAAGGCTATAGTTACACTTTAAAGAAGACCTGAAACGTAGAGCCTTTTCCTTCTTCGCTTTGCACTTCTATGCGGTCGCCGTTGTTTTCAAGCATCCTTTTAACAATGTACAATCCAAGCCCGGAACCTTCTACATGCGTATGCATCCGTCTGTACATCTGAAACACCTTCAACCTTTGTGACTCACTCATTCCCAGGCCGTTATCAGTCACACTCAGCACTAGCTGATCGGGCAGAATCTTCTCCAGTTTCACGGCTATTTCCGGCGCCCTGCCCGGCGTTGTATATTTAATTGCGTTGGAAAGCAGGTTATATAAGATACTGCGCAGGTTATTTCGTGGGTATTTAGATAAACTATAGTCTTTAAAGTCTGATACGATGTTCGCTTTACTTTTAGCAATAGCAAACTCCAGGTCTTTTTTAACTTCTTCAAAAAGCTCGCCTACCAGCACCTCCTCTTTTCCGGCACTGGCATCCTGAAGCCTGGCTACATCTGTCAGGTCGTTTATTACATTCTTCAGCCTGTTAATAGAAGACGCTATACGATTCAGGATATCTTCGTGCTTATTTTCTCCCAGGTCCTCTTTCAGCGCTTCTATCAGACCTTCCAGGTTTACAACAGGCGCTTTTAAGTCGTGAGAAGCGGTATAGACAAAATTATCAAGGTCGGTATTGATGCGGAGCAGCTCTTTGTTCTTAAGCATCAGTTCCTCATTTTTCCGGCGCTCAGAGAGGTCTCTGGTAACTTTAGAAAAACCGATGTGCTTCCCCTGTTTATTGTAAACTGCAGTAATGATTACGTTGGCCCATATATGTGTACCATCTTTCCGTATACGCCAGCCCTCGTCCTCAAACTTGCCTTCAGCCAGCGCTTTGGTAAGCTCAAACTGAGGGTAATTCATTTCTTTAGCCTCACTCGGATAAAATATAGAGAAGTGCTTCCCGATGATCTCATCTGCTTTATAGCCTTTAATTTGTTCTGCGCCCTTGTTCCATGTTATAATATGCCCTCTTTTATCCAGCATAAATATAGCATAGTCCCCTACGCCCTCAATCAGCAAACGGTATAGTTCCTCTTTTCCAAGGCTGCGATTCTCTAACGTATTCGTTTTTCCCTGTTGGTCAGACAAAGGGTTTTGTAATTTACTCATATGTGCGGCAGTACGAGTTTTAGTAATAATAAAAGAAACTGAACCTCTAATTTATAAAGAACTATGTTACAACACCAACTATAACTGTTCAATTAAATACCAGTCAACTGTAAACCATGCTATACTTTTAGTTTGTAGTTTAGTTGTGCTATATAGCAATTTACTATCTATTGTTTATAGTTGCCACCCAAAAAGTCACTACATACGGAGGGTAATCTGTACTATTATAGTTGATGCGTTGCAGCTACAGGAAAGCATTCCAACAAAAAAGCCCGGCCTCACCGGCCGGGCTTTTGTTTTACTTTCCTAGTTCAGCTCCAGCCTGGAAACCAACTGGTTATACCCGGCAAAAACGCCGAGTCCGCCTTCTATGTTGGTATAAATCAGGGCGGGTTCGGCAAACGGATTTCCGTTAGATCCCTGTTGTTTGTTCAGATCACGGTGGTACAGGTAATAATTCCTGTCAGATACTACCAGCACAGCATAAATGTAAAAAGGCTTGTCCATTGCTGCATAATTGTACTCATGATAAGAAATCGGCTCCGAAGACATCATTCCGTTCCGGGTTTCTTCATCGGTCTGTATTTCACGATCGTTGTTGAAGCTGCCATACAGCCCTTCTTTCTGAACGCGCTTGGTGCCATAATATGAATCAGTGTAGGTATACATTTTATAAGCCAGCGTGCGGTAGTAGTTTTTCTTATCGGGTGCATCGCTCCATTTATAGCTTACGGTGTACCTGCGCACATCCTGGCCAAAGTAATCCTGGACTATAGTATAAGGCGCTTCCAGTTCTGTAATGGCTATGCCCTCTGTAAAAGGTATGGTACAGGTTGCTTCGGCGTTACCTACAGCTGACATTACTTTTAAACTATATGTTTTACCTGCCTCAACTGGCCATGCCCGGGCATCAGCCTCATACTGAAAAGTTTCGTGGTTATAGTTCAGGGCTACTGTTGAGGTTCCGTTTGAAATTGTAACTATAGCATCCTTTACTTTTAACTGCTCACTTGTCAGTTTTCGCCCGATGGCAGGCTGTGTTTTCTGCACCCCTACTACCAGCATGGTATCTTGTGGCGAGATATAGGAAATCACCACCAGCTTAGACTTGCCTTCAAAAGAATCTATATCCTTTACATCGCTTTCGCAACCTGATAGACCAACTATAGTGCTAAGCAATAGCAGCGAGAAAATGCGTATTATTTTCATATCAGCTAAATTCATATAAATCAGAATTTGAAACCATAACTAACCGATGGGATGATCGGGAAAAGTGCCACCTGCTTAAGCTTCGTCTCCGAATGATCTTCGTTGTAGTATTCTTCCTCCATGTAATAAAAGAACGGGTTCTTGCGATTGTAGGCATTGTAAAAGCTGATCTCCCAGGTGCGTTCTCCCCACTTCTTCTTTTTATGGAATTGTATCCCCACATCCATGCGGTGGTAGGCGGCCATACGACTGCTGTTGCGCTCACCATAATCGACTACCGTGTTGCTATAGTAGGAATACCACTGCATGTCGTACTTCGAGGGTTTGTTGGGGCTGTCCATGTACGTGCCTATAGGCATGGTTATAGCGTTTCCGGTTCCATATACCCATGTTCCGGATAAAGTAATGTTATCACGCAGTTCGTAGATACCTACCAGTGAAATATCGTGACGGCGGTCGTAACGGGCATAAAACTTTTTGCCATAGTTAAGCGAGTCAAACTGCAACTGCGTCCACGACAAGGTATAGCCAGCCCAACCCGAGAAACGCCCTACTTTTTTCTGTAACAGAAATTCTAACCCATAAGACCAGCCCTGCCCTGTAGTTATATTATCTTCCCAGCTTACCTGTTCGGCACTTTCAGGGTCTTCTATAATCAGGAAGCTGGCGCCTTCTTTATACCCGATAATATTATCCGACTTCTTATAGTAACCTTCTATAGTTAGTGCCAGGTCTTTCTCCAGAAAATCTTTTGCAACGCCCAGTGCTACCTGCTGCGATTTTTGCGGGGCTAAACGGTCTGTAGTTGGTACCCAAAGGTCAGTTGGCAGGCCTATACCGGTGTTACTGATCAGGTGCACGTATTGGTTCATGCGGGCATAAGAGGCTTTCACGGCCAGGTCGTCGCGCAGGTTATAGGCTGCCGATAAGCGTGGCTCGGGCATAAAGTAGCTTTTGTTTTTAGCTGCAAAATGGCTTAAACGCAAGCCCGCATTAATTCTTAAATCAGGGGTTGGCTTGTAAGTATCTTCCACATACACCGACGACTCCACGCTATTCAGCAATTGCTTATTTTCTTTGTCCTTGCCCATCTCCGGATCTTTTACAACCAGTGCACTTGGCGTAAACATATGGAACGTAGACTGTAGACCAGCTTTAACAGAGTTCTTCGGACCTGGCAGGTAATCCACATCAAACTTAAGGGCTGCATCCTGTATCCCCGAAAAGTAGTTCAACTCATACCGGCTTTCGTCTTTATCCTTTTCTTCTGCTAAAATGTTGAACTTATAGCGGCTAAAGACAAGGGACGTGTTGGAGAAAAGTTGCTCGTTAAAAAGATGGTTCCAACGGAGCGTGCCGGTTGCATTTCCCCAGTTCACGCCACCGTAGGATTCACTTTTCTCGTCTTTATCTTTATAATAAAAGCGGTCCTGCCCAAAATAGCCACTCAGGTATAGTTTGTTTTTGCGCCCGAAGTCGTAGTTAACTTTTGTGTTGAGGTCATAAAAATAATATCCCACCTTGGCATCGTTCGGCATAAACGGGCGGGCCAGCACATCAGCATAGGTTCTGCGGCCAGAGATAAGGAACGAAGATTTTCCCTGCTTAAGCGGCCCTTCTACCATCAGCCGGGATGAGATAAGCCCGATCCCACCTTCTCCGTGCAGTTCCTCCTTATTGCCTTCTTTCATGTTCAGCTCTATCACCGACGACAGCCTGCCACCATAACGCGCCGGAAAACCACCTTTCGTCAGCTCCACACTTTTAAGTGCATCGCCGTTAAAAAGCGAGAAGAAACCAAACAGGTGCGATGCGTTGTAAACCGTGGCGTCATCGAGAATGATCAGGTTCTGGTCCGGGCCGCCGCCCCGCACATAAATACCACTGTTTCCTTCGCTGCCTTTCTGTACACCCGGCATTAGCTGCAATACTTTCATCACATCTTTCTCGCCCAGCAGCATCGGTATATTCTTGATCTGAGAAACAGGCACATCGATCTTGCTCATTTCCACCGACCGGCTTACTTTCTCTACCCGCTCAGCCACCACTTCCACTTCTTTTAAAGAAGTTTCGATGCGTTGCAGATCTATATTAAGCTCTATATTCTGACTCAATGCTATAGTTCTAACCTCCTGTTTATAGCCCAGATACCCAAATGTGAGGGTTATGGAGTCGGTGGCGGGTAATGTTAAAGAATAGAACCCGTAGGTATTGGTGCTTGTGCTGATGACCGTGTCCGGCTGGAAAATACTGACCCCGATCAGTTGCTCTCCACTGCCTTTTTCGCGCACATAACCGCTTATGGTATGTTTACTTTGGGCAAAAGTGATACTAACGCTGCACGAGAGCAGCAGGAGCGTAAAAAGTTGTTTCATAGCTGATCAAAAATTAACCAATCCATTAAATTATATAATTTTCAATAGCTATAATAATGCCAAGTATTAAATTTTTTAAATATTTAGTGAATGAATTATAGGCTTTCTTAAAAACTAATATCCGCTTATAGTTTATGAACTATGGCTGACTTAAAAAGCTTAGGATCTGAGGCATTGAACTAGCTTTCAACTATAAATCAAACTATAACTTACCCCCGGAAACCATACAGAAACTATAGCTTTCGGCTACAATTGCCTACCTTTGCACCATGATTTCGATGAGGCAGTTATTTTTGAAGCACCAGGCACAAACATCAGATTTTCCGCTGATGATTGAGGTAGAGAAGGCTGAAGGGGTGTATATGTATGGTGCAAATGGCGAGCGATACCTTGACCTGATCTCGGGGATTGGCGTGAGCAATGTAGGTCACCGCCACCCGCGCGTAGTAAATGCTATAAAAGAGCAACTGGATAAATACATGCACCTGATGGTGTATGGCGAATTTGTGCAGGCGCCACAGGCCAAACTATCCGAAGCACTTACAAGTACTTTACCGGCTCGCCTGAACAATGTGTACCTGCTTAACTCCGGAACAGAAGCTGTTGAAGGCGCTTTAAAATTAGCCAAACGTTATACCGGCCGCACCGAGCTTATCTCGTGCCGCAATGCCTATCATGGTTCCACCCAAGGCGCCTTGTCTGTAAATGGCAGCGAGAGTTTTAAAAATGCATTCCGGCCGTTATTGCCCGATGTACGCCATATCCGCTACAATAACCTCCCCGACCTGCAGGATATTACCACACGCACAGCAGCTGTTATAGTGGAGACTATACAGGGTGAAGCAGGCGTGCGCGTGCCTGAAAACGACTACCTGAAACACTTGCGAGCGCGCTGTACTGAAGTTGGCGCATTGCTGATTTTAGATGAAATACAATGTGGTTTTGGCCGCACCGGTACGTTCTGGGCATTCGAGCAGTTTGGTATTGAGCCTGATATTTTACTGTGTGCCAAAGGCATGGGCGGCGGCATGCCGATCGGTGCTTTTATTGCGCCGCAGGAAATAATGGCTGCCTTCAAAACGGATCCTATTCTTGGTCATTGCACTACGTTCGGCGGTCACCCGGTTTCCTGTGCTGCATCGCTGGCTACGCTGCAAACGATACAGCAAGAAAATCTTCTGGAAGGTGTTGTTGCCAAAGCTGAATTGTTCAAGAAACTGTTAGTTCATCCACGCATCAAAGAGATCCGAAATTGCGGACTAATGATGGCTGCCGAGTTTGAGTCGTTTGACGTGCTGAAAGCTGTAATTGACAAGGCTATTGAAAATGGCGTGCTCACCGACTGGTTCCTGTTCTGCGACAATTCCATGCGTATTGCACCTCCGCTAACTATAACTGAGACACAAATTCAGGAAGCTTGTGTTGTTATTCTTCAGTCTATTGATGAGGCAGTTGGAGTGTAGGTTATTGTCTGAGTCAGCAGGATTTTCAGGATTAGTGGTTTGGTAGGATATCTTGATCTGGCAGCATGCGCGGCTTCCGCTAGTGTCTGGGTGTAGTTTATAGTTAATGTTTTAACCCACCCCTACCCCTCCCGAGACGGGAATTTTGGCTGTTGCTGTAGTTAGGGCTATAGTTTTATAGTTGCCGTTTTAACACCGCTGTAATCCCCTCAAGGGGACAATTCTGACTTTACCAATTTCCAAACTATAGTTCTATAGTCTAAGTCCACGAGAAGGACAGGTTTACCTGTCCCTTTGGAATTACTAACACGATCAATCTCGAAGCGAGAAGTTTCAAACTATAGATAAGCTATAGCTATGAGGAACGTATCAGTCTTTGGGTTAAGCGCCTTTGATTTGTTGCGGTGCCGCCAGGCAGCCCGAGGAACGAAGGAAGCAAGAAAGCAGCAGCGCGATGCCCGAAGACGGGGCCTCCCGGCCGTGAGGGCACCAAAGCTTGAAATGAAACGATAGGTTCCTAGAGCTCCCAGGATTAGAAGTAGCTATAAAAGAAAATGCTTGGCTCAAAGAGTAGAGTCTCAAACTATAGAACTGTAGCTTCTTCAACTATAAGCTGAGATAGATTTCTCACTTTGTTCTAAATGACAATAAAGTGTAAGGCTCTTAAGATGACTTGACTGACGCTGGAAACAACAATAACAGCATATGACAAAAAAACCGGACTGACAGAAAACTGCCAGCCCGGTTAAACTATAGTTCGAACTATAAATTACTTACCAGTTGAAGTGGTAGCACCCGCAGGTTGCTGCTTCTTCTGATCCTTGTACTTACCATCAAACTTCTTATACAAGTAAAGTTGCTTGTCATTCAGGTCTACTTTGCGGCCTGCTATAAAAGCGTGTGTTACATTGTTAGTACGCATATCCAGCAGATCGCCAGACGATACAACGATAGTGGCATCTTTGCCCACTTCCACAGAACCCGCTTGCTTGTCAATCCCTAAAATCTTAGCCGTGTTCAACGTTACAGAAGACAGCGCCTGTTCTTTATCTAAGCCAAACGCAGCAGCTGTACCGGCAATGAAAGGCAGGTTACGTGTGCCATGAATGCTCAGGTCGTAATCCAACGCGAACTGGATACCGGCTTTGTGCAACAGGTAAGGCGTTTTGTAAGGTTGCCATACATCTTCTTCAGCTCGTGATGGCAGGGCATGCACACCAGAGTAAATTACCGGGATGTTATTTGCCTTCAGGAAATCAGCTACAGCCAGGGCATCTCCTGCACCAACTATAACAATATCCTTCACACCATGCTGCTTCACAAAATTTACTGACTCGATGATCTCTTTACCATAGTTGGTGTGGATGTATAGCTTTTTAGAGCCATCAAACAGACCAGCCATAGCGCTTAGCTTCAGGTTTTCGGTACCATTTTTAGCAGCTTTAAACACAGCGGCATCGCTTAACAACTGGCCAAGTTCGCGAAGTGTTTCTTCACGGCGGTCTTTCATGCGGTTCAGGCGGTCGTCGTACTCTTTGTTACCGGTCGGGATAAGCATGGCAGGCCAGTTCAGGTGTATGCCTTCATCAGCTTTTACCACGGCATCTTCCCAGTTCCAGGCATCCAGCTGCACCACCGACGAAGAACCAGCTACAGTTCCACCAATTGGGGTTAGCTGGGTCATCAGTACGCCATTAGCACGAACAGTGGGGATGATATCAGAGTCAGTGTTATAGGCTACAACAGAACGCACGTTGGGGTTAAAATCACCTACTTCGCGCCAGTCAATGGTAGCACGCACGCTTTCTATCTCATTTAAGCCAAGGCTGGAATTTGGCTGAATAAGGCCCGGGTAAATGTGTTGCCCGGTTACGTCTACCACTTCGTAGCCACTCAGGTTAGCGCCACTCTGCGGACCAGCATAAGTGATCTTGCCATTCTCGAAACCTACAGCAGCATTCTCTACTACGGTGCCGTTGCCTACGTGCAGGGTAGCACCTTTCAGCAGCACAGGTTTGCTTTGTTTAACAGCCGGAGCAGGCACCTGCGCAAACGCAGCGGTGCTCAGCAACAAAGCTGCAAAAGCGGATATATATCTTTTTTGAATCTTCATTTTTTTAATTGTTGCATTGGTTTGATTGCTGATTGCCTATTGTTGATTGCTAAAACTATAGTCAACAATTAACAATCATCAATTAACAATTTTTAGTACGCCAGGTAGCTCTCTTCTTCGTGATGCTCAACATCTTCGCAGTGCATTACGCTTGCCTTCTTTATAGTTGGGTTTTGCGTTTTAGCACCACCAGCTTTGGCAGTCAGCATTTTCTGGATCAGGCGCATACGCTCTTTTTCCATGTCCTGCTGCAGCTGCGCGTCGCGCTCAGCATCGAAATAAGCCACACCATCAACAAAGGTCTTCTCAGGTCTTGCATAGATAGAAAGCGGGTGGTTGTTCCATAGTACCACGTCGGCATCTTTACCGGCTTTCAGGCTTCCCATTCTATCGTCTAAGTGCAGAAGTTTGGCTGGGTTAAGTGTTACCATTTTCAGGGCATCTTCTTCGCTTACACCGGCATACTTCACGCTTTTGGCAGCTTCCTGGTTCAGGCGGCGGGCCATTTCAGCGTCATCAGAGTTGATGGCTGTAACAACACCCAGGTTGTGCATAATGCCTGCATTCTGCGGTATCGCATCTTTCACCTCCATTTTGTAAGCCCACCAGTCAGAGAAAGTAGAGCCTCCGGCGCCGTGTTCTTTCATTTTGTCAGCTACTTTATAGCCTTCCAGGATGTGCGTGAATGTGTTCACTTTAAAGCCCATCTGGTCAGCCACTTTCATCATCATGTTAATCTCAGACTGCACGTAAGAGTGGCAGGTGATAAAGCGTTTGCCGTTCAGGATCTCAACCAGTGTTTCCAGTTCCAGGTCGCGGCGGGGAGTTCCCGCTTTTGCCTGCTGCTTTTTAGAAAGCTTGTTATAGCTCTTCCAGGCTTGTTCGTATTCTTTTGCTCTTGTAAAAGCATCTACATAGGTTTGCTCTACGCCCATTCGCGATTGCGGGAAGCGCTCGCTGGCGTTGCTGCGGTTAGATTGTTTTACGTTCTCGCCCAGTGCAAATTTGATAAAGCCATCTGCACCATCCACCATCAGGTCCTGTGGGCTTTTGCCCCAGCGTAGTTTAATGATAGCCGACTGACCACCAACCGGGTTAGCCGAACCGTGCAGCAATTGTGAGGTTGTAACACCACCAGCCAGCTGTCGGTAAATATTGATGTCGTCAGAGTTCACCACGTCAGCCATACGCACTTCGGCGGTTACGGACTGGCTGCCTTCGTTCACGGCATTCAGGGCGATGTGCGAGTGTTCATCTATAATACCAGGGGTTACGTGCTTGCCCGTACCATCAATTACCTTAGCACCGGATTCGCTCAGGTTTTTGCCTACTTTAGCAATTTTGCCATTCTTCAGCAGTACATCAGTATTCTCCAGCTTGCCATCTTTCTCGTTCGTCCAGACGGTAGCGTTTTTGATAAGGATCGTCTCCTGTTTTGGTAACTCGGCCTGCCCGTAAGCGCGGAACGGATAGATCATTTGGCCTACTTCTACCAGCTCAGCTTTTTTAGCAGAATCCTTTTTATCCTGCTGCGTCATGGCTTCTGAGAAAGTAGCCGACCATTTTACCGCACTTGCATCCGGTAACTGGCCTTCGCCCTGCAGGTTTTTATCGGCCAGCCAGCCGCTCAGACGGATCGTTTCGTTGCTCTTTTTGCTATCTGTAAACGATAGCGTAACCAGGTTGCCACTGAAAGATATCTTGCCTTTTACCGTATCAGTGCCGATTACAGAAAGCTCCGGTTTATCAGGTGTACCGGCAATTTTCAGTTTTTTGGATGTGTTGTTGCCGATCTTTAAGGTGTAAACGCCTCTATAGTCTGATGGCACTTCTGTGATCTTGTAGCGGTCGCCCTGTACCCAGTTCTCGAGTATCAGGTTGTCGTTGGCGAACAGGTTACCGGATGTAACTATAAAGTTGGCCAGTTTACCTTCGCTCAGGCTACCAACCAGGTTCTCGGCATTCAATAACTTAGCCGGTGTAGCGGTCAGGGCTTTCAGGGCTTCTTCTTCCGACAAGCCATAGTTTATCGCTTTGCGCACGTTCGGCAAAAAGTCTTTTTTATCTTTCAAGTCCGATGCGGTGAAGGCAAACGTGATCCCGGCTTTTTGCAGCAGGCCTGCATTAGAGGCAGCCATTTCCCAATGCTTCATAGCTTCGAGTGGCACGCGACGCGCATCATATGGATCTTCTACGTTGTAAGCATCCGGATAATTTACCGAAACTATCAGCGGGGCATTGGTTGCCTTCACTTCTTTCAGCATCTGGTATTCATCACCTTTGGTTTTAATAATGTATTGGGTCTTGAACTCATCCCCTACTTTATCGGCACGCAGCACACCCAATTTATCATCGGCTTCGAAGATCTGCGGAAATCTGCTGGCATCGGTAAAGGTTTTAAGCGAGATGTTCTGCTCACGGCCCGGGTTCTGTGCATTCCATTTTGCATCCAGGTACGTCTGGCGCAACAAGGCAATAGAACCCATCAGCGAGCTTGGATAATCCTGTGCTGATGAACCTTTATCAAACGACAAGGCAGCGGCAGCTTTATCCAGCACAATAACTTCGTTTTCGCGTTTGTCAGCCAGTGTTACCAATGCAGCTGTACCACGTGCAATACCATCCTGGTGTATGGCCAGCACCGTTCCAAAACCCTGCTTGCGCAGTTCTTCAGCTTGTTTTTTATCAGCTTTAAAAAGCTCTACAGCATTGGTTTCCGGGCGAATAGCCTGGTTCCAGTTGTAAGCTCCCTGCTTGTTCGATTCCATTTGGGGAGGAGAGCCCCAGTTTCGCTGGGCACGCTTTACCTCCGGCAAACCGTAGCTTGAGTACATATCCACGAAGCCCGGGTAAATGTGTTTACCCTTCGCATCGACCACTACAGCGCCCGCAGGCACTTTTACGTTGGTGCCTACCGCTTCTACTTTACCATTGCGGATAACGAGTGTGGCGTTGTTCAGCGTGGTTTTATAGTCGGTGTGGATGGTGGCGTTTGTAAGCGCTACCAGGCCTGGGCGCTCGTCGTACACGCCATTGCGCGGAAAAGTCTCCTGCGCCATCGCACTGCCTGCTCCAAAAGCCAGGCAGGCTGCAATGGTAAAGATTTTCTTCATGGGTTAGAGTAAAAGTGAAAGTATAGTTTTTCAGTTAGTTTAGGTTAACCAAATATAACAATACAGTTGTTAAAACTTCGAACTATCCCTAAAAAATATCAATCCGTAGCGAGCGTTGGATTTTATCAGAAATAGATAGTACCTTACTCTGAGCTAAGCCATTTGAAAGTAGCAAAACCGTGCGAGGCAGCCCCAACCTATAACCATATATTTATGCGCTTCCGAAATACCCTGCTGCCTGCGCTGTTGCTATTCCTGTGCTCTGCACTCTGGACTTCAACTATAGCACAAACCCCGGACTCCGTTGCCGTATCTAAAGTAAAAACAAGAGGCCTGATTCCTATTCCGGTGCTCTACTATACGCCAGATACAAGGCTTGGCTTTGGCGCTGCCCTGATCGGGTTTATGAAACTGCAAAGCAAAACTGACAGCAGCTATACCCGCCTATCTACTGCCAGGCTTATAGCAGACTATACCCTGAACAAGCAAATGGACCAGTGGCTGGAGTGGAATATCTTTACCCGTGATGAGAGATATCTGCTTCGTGGCGAATTGCGTCACCGCGTGTATACGGACAGGTTCTATGGCACCGGCAACAACAGCTCGCTGGATAATGAAGAAAAATACGAATACGACCTGATCGGCACGAAACTGGCCGGGCTGAAAAACCTGGGCAACCGCATATTCCTGGGCCCTGATCTGCAGCTCACCAAATACTATCACCTCAAAACCAATCCGATTGCCGAAGACCGGCCAAGCCAGCTGGAAGAGCAAATGATAAGCGGCTACCAGGGCGGCCTGAATAATGGACTGGGACTAATGTTTCTGGTTGATAGCCGGGACAATGTGTCGTATGCGGGCAGTGGCATATTGCTGGAGGTTTCGGGGTACAGGTTTGGCAGTTGGCTGGGCGGTGATTTTGATTACAGCAACTATAACGTAAACTTCAGTAAGTACTTTACCCTCAAACCGGGCCATATTTTAGCCAGCAACACGGTACTTACTGTCAATACCGACGAAGTGCCTTTTATGCGGATGGCAACTATAGGCGGCGACCGTTTGCTGCGTGGGTATGCCCGCAGCCGTTACCTGGCCAGAAATGTGGTGGCCACGCAGGCAGAATATCGTTTCCCGGTGTGGAGGCGGTTTAGCATGGTCGCTTTTACGGGTGTGGGCGACGTGTTTGACAAAACTGCTGACCTGGAAGTGAACAAATTAAAATATACGGTAGGTACCGGCCTGCGCTTTGCCCTGAACCCCGAAGAAAAAATAAACATAAGAGTAGATGCAGGTTATGGAAGAGAAGGAATAAACTTTTTTGTGGTGTTAGGCGAAGCTTTTTAGGTTTGCACCGTAAAGCCTACTTTTGCAAAACAGCTACTCTGAAACTATAATGTCCTTTCCCCTGCTCCATAAATTCCCGTTACTGCAAAAGATCATCCTGACGGGGTTTGTGCTGGCCATTGTTTTTATACCTGCTTTTTCGGCGCCACTGGCTTTGTTGGCCGGGCTTATAGTTGGCTTGCTGCTGGGTAACCCGTGGCAGAAATACACCGCTGTTGCTTCTAAATATGCGCTGCAGGTAGCGGTGGTAGGGCTAGGCTTTGGCATTAACCTTTACCAGGTAAGCGAGACCGGCCTGATGGGTATCGTTTACACGGCTACCTCACTCACATTAACCCTGACAGCAGGTTATTTTATCGGCAAAACTTTCGGAATTGCACCAAGACTATCACATCTGATTGGAGTTGGCACGGCTATTTGCGGCGGCAGCGCCATAGCCGCCGTGGCCCCAACTATAAAAGCCGATCCCCAGGAAATATCCGTTTCGCTTGCCATCGTTTTTATATTGAATGCAGTGGCGCTTTTTGTGTTTCCGGTTGCCGGTCATTGGTTTGGTTTATCGCAGGAGCAGTTTGGCATGTGGGCCGCTATTGCCATACACGATACCAGTTCGGTGGTAGGAGCAGCCAGCAAATTTGGCAACGAAGCCCTACAGATCGCCACCACCCTGAAACTTACCCGTGCCCTCTGGATCGTGCCGATGGTATTGCTATCCGCTTTCCTGTTCAAGAGCAAAGAAACCAAGCTGAAACTGCCGCTTTTCATTCCGCTATTTTTGCTGGCTTCGGTGCTTTTCACCTTTGTAGGACCAGTGGCAACCATAGCGCCTGTATTTGTAACTATAGCTAAAAAGTTACTGGTACTCAGCCTTTTCCTGATCGGGGTTAACGTAAACCTGGCTACTCTTAAAACGATAAGTGCCCGTCCGTTCTGGCAGGGTTTGCTGCTGTGGCTGCTGGTGGCAACAGTGTCTTTGCTTGCCATTCTTTACCTCATCTAACTATAGCTCCCTCCTTTTCTCTTTGCTCTAGTAATTAAACCGCACAGCATATTTCTGTTTATCAGGAACTTGAAGCCTTAAAAAATTGTACTGTTTTGTATGCATGAATATATGTTCATGTAATCAATACTTGCTTAACTACATTTACTATGAACAGCTTACAGATAAGGTTAGATAAGAAGAAGTTGGAACGAGCTGCCTATGTGTTAAAAAGCGTAGCCCACCCGATTCGCATCAGTATCATAGATCTGCTGGAGCAGCGCGAACGCCTTAGCGTGAGCGAGTTGCAGGAGGCGTTGCAAATCGAGCAATCGTTACTATCGCACCACCTTACCAACATGCGCGACAAAGGCGTGCTGGATACCAAACGCGAAGGTAAGAACGTGTATTATTTCCTTACCGATACCACCATCAGTCATATTATTGACTGCATAAACGGCTGCCGAAACTTTTAATATAGTTGCCGGTTTTTGATGCAATGCAGCCGTTATTCTACGGTCTTTTTTAAGAGAAATACAGCAGCATTAACTATCTTTATCTCCTCCACACAAATCAGTAAAACGTATGAAGTTGATCCTCGGAATTTTACTGGCCGGCTTTTTCAGCTGCAGCCAGCCACAGCAGGATGGCACCGCCATTAAAACCATAACTGCCACCGAATATAAAGAACAGGCTAAAAAAGAAGGCATTTTGGTGGATGTGCGCACCACGGAGGAATACGCAGCCGGGCATTTAGCTGGAGCTTCCAACGCCGATTACCTGGATGGGACCTTTGCTAAAAGCATAAAAGACTGGGATAAAGAAAAGACCTATTATCTTTACTGCAAAAGCGGAAACCGCAGCTCCAAAGCAGCTCAACTGATGCAGGAAGCCGGTTTTAAGAACATTTACAACATTGGCGGTTACCAGGATCTGAAAAGTGTCGGCCTGCCGACAAAAGAGTAACTACGACCCGCTACTAACTATAAAGTTTAACATCCGACCATAATGAAGATCGAGCAATTTTATGATAAAGGCCTGGCACACGCCAGTTACGCCATTATAAGTGAAGGTAAAATGGCCCTCGTGGACCCCGCCCGCGACCCGCATCCTTACTATGATTTTGCAAAAGAAAATAATGCCGAGATCGTAGCTGTTTTCGAAACGCATCCACATGCCGACTTTGTAAGCTCTCATGTAGAAATAGCTAAGAAAACCGGCGCTACCATTTATGTAAGCCAGTTACTCGGAGCCGATTATGACCACAAAAGCTTTGACGACGGCGATGAACTGAAATTGGGCAAATTAACGCTGCGTGCCCTGAACACACCAGGCCACTCTCCTGACAGTGTAACCATACTTTTGCTTGATGAAAACGGAAAACAGCATGCGGCCTTTACCGGCGATGCCCTTTTTGTAGGCGACGTTGGCCGCCCGGACCTGCGTGAGAATGTTGGCAACCTGACTGCCAAACGCGAAGAACTGGCAAAGCAGATGTACCAAACCACCAACAACGTTTTTAAAAAGCTGGACGAAGAAGTGTTGGTTTACCCGGCGCACGGCGCCGGCTCACTTTGCGGTAAAAGCCTGAGCTCCGATACGTATTCCACTATTGGTCGCGAAAAAAGCACCAACTATGCCCTGCAGGATATGAGCGAAGATGAGTTCATAAAAACCCTGCTGCAGGATCAGCCCTTTATTCCAAAGTATTTCGGGCACGACGTGAGCATGAACAAAGCCGGTGCCATCAGTTTTGAGGATGGCATTAAAGCCGTACCACGCCTGGATAAGGATGCGAAGCTGGAAGCTGGTGCACTTATAGTTGATACGCGCCCGCAGGATCAGTTTAAAAAAGGCCATTTACCAAACAGCATAAACATACAGGAAGGCGGCAAATTTGAGACCTGGCTTGGTTCTATAGTTGGTCCTACTGAGAAATTCTACCTGATCGCAGAAAACGAAGAAGTGCTTAATTCGGTGATCCGCAAATCGGCTAAAATCGGTTATGAAGGCAACATTAAAGGCGCCCTGCTTACCCCAACTACACTTCCTGAAAAAAGCGTGATAACGGATGTAGCAGAATTCCGGACTAACCCGGATAAGTACACCATAGTTGATATCCGTAACACAGGAGAAGTAAAGGACGGCAAGATATTCGAAAGCGCTGTAACTATACCCTTACCGGAGCTACGCGAGCGTCTAAATGAGATCCCGAAAGATAAACCGTTGATGGTACATTGTGCTGCCGGTTACCGATCCGCTGCCGGGCAAAGTATTCTGGAGCAAGCACTCGATATTCCGGTTTACGACCTGAGCGATGCGATAAACTCATTCAAGACTATAACACACTAACTATAATATAGTTATACTCAAAAGCCTGCTGGTAGCAGTAGGCTTTTTTCTTTTATTCCGGTCCTATCTTATAAAGTATAATCTGTGCAAACTATAGCTTAATTATAGTTTGCACAGGCATCAAAAATTCGTGCCTCGGCATACACAATTATCCGCTTTTTTGTCTTATTTTTGATGGTTTTTAGCACTAAGCCTGTTAAATTAACACCTCCATTATCACAACAACAGCTATGCCTTTCAACACCGTTTATGAATCTGACTTCTACAAAATAGAGGTTAACCCGGAAGGCAAAGTGCTTTACTCCGAATGGCTACGCCATGTAACTGAAGAGGAACTGATCACCGGCGCAACAAAACTCTACGAAGTACTCCGCGATACCAGGATAGAACGAGCACTGGCAAACGGGCAGATGATTGGCTCTATTACCCCTAAAGCCAAAGAATGGATGTCTGTTAAATTTTATGAACTGCTTTCCCAGACTAACCTCAAGAAACTTGCCCGCATTCTGCCTGTTAATGTTTTTCATCAGCTTGCGTTGGAGTCAGTTATTACCCGCGCCGAGGGTTTAGGAAAAACACGCTTCCAGGTAAAGAATTTCTCTGATAAAGAGGAAGGGATGAAGTGGCTCCTGGAGTCTTAAGCGGCCAATATTTTAGCATACTCCTTCTCTTTCTTTAATACTTCGTTCATAATTATCCTTATCTAAGAGTTGCAATATACCGATATACTTATGTATCTTGAGTGCGGATTTGGAGATGAAGAATTATGCGCGTATTACACACATCAGACTGGCACCTGGGCCAGCGCCTTGTTACCCTCGAACGTACCGAAGAACACCAGCATTTCCTGGACTGGCTGCTGCAAACCATTGAGCAGGAGCAGGTAGAGGTATTGCTGATGGCAGGCGATGTGTTTGATACCGGAGCTCCTTCCAACACTGCCTTCAAACTATACTATGACTTTCTGCAGAAGGTATGCGATACCTGCTGCCGCCACATTGTATTTATAGGCGGAAACCACGATTCGGTGTCTACGCTCAACGCGCCCAAAGACCTGCTTGCCTGCATGAACATCCGGGTAATTGGTGGCGCCACACCTGATCCGCTGGATGAACTTATCGTTCTGAATGATGCTGCCGGTAAGCCTGAGCTTATAGTTTGCGCCGTGCCTTTCCTGCGCGATCGTGACATCCGGTTATCTGTTCCCGGCGAAAGCTACGAAGAGCGCGAAGCCCGCTTAAAACAAGGCATAGCCGACCATTACGCCCAGTTTGTACCGCACGTACAGCCATACAAATCTGCTGGCGTACCAGTTGTGGCAATGGGGCATTTATTTGCAGCCGGCGGCACTGCTTCCGAAAGTGAAAAAGAAATACACGTGGGTAACCTGGGACAGATAGGTGCAGACCAGTTTCCGAAGGAGTTTGATTATGTAGCCTTGGGTCACTTGCACCGTCCGCAGCAAGTAAACAAAGCGCACCATATCCGCTATTCCGGCTCCCCTATTCCGTTAAGTTTTAGCGAAGTAACCGATAACAAAGTAGTTTTTATTCTTGATTTTGAAGCCGGTAAACTGGCTGATCTGCGTGAACTGGCTATACCGGTTTGCCGCAAACTGGTGCGCTTTAAAGGCGACCTGGAGAAAGTAAAACAGCAAATAGCCGTTTACGACAACAGCAACTATAGTTTACCTGCCTGGGCAGAGATCCAATTAGAACTGGACGCTCCCCTACCCGACCTGAACCAGCAACTGGAAGAAGTACTGCAACTCAAAAAAGACGAATTGCACCTGCTCATCCATCGTCCGCCGATCATCAAAAGAGAACGCCAGACACTGGAGCAACAGGTACAGGAAGAAGCCGACCTGCACACACTAAAAGAGAACGAAGTCTTCCTGAAACGCTGCCAAAGCGCCTTCCCGGAAAGTGATCATTCTGAATTAGTAGCCAGCTTCAGCGAGTTGTTGGAACTGATGCGGCAGGAGGTTGAAAGCTAACTATAGTTTAGGAGTTAGAGAGTTTAAGAATTTAAGAATGAAATGTAGAGACGCAATATTTTGCGTCCTAAACTGCATCAGACCTCGTAGCGTGTGCAGTTCCTACGAGCGTCTTTCCACCTACAAAGTGTAGTACAAAAAGAAAGTTATATTACCCCATGAAAATCCTGTCTGTCCGTTTCCAGAACCTGAACTCGCTGAAAGGTGAGCACGAGATCCGCTTTGACCAGAGCCCTTTGGTTGACGCCGGATTGTTTGCGATTACCGGACCAACAGGAGCCGGCAAAACCACTATTTTGGATGCGATTACTGTGGGGCTTTACGGCATGGTGCACCGCCATAACAACGACAAACCCCTTGATCTGATGACACGCCATACGTCGGAAAGCACATCGGAAGTGGAGTTTGAAGCGGATGGCAAACGTTACCGCAGCAAGTGGCAGATCCGCAGAAGCCGGGGCAAACTGGATGGCAAGATACAGGCCGTGCATATGGAGCTTTGCGACCTGGAAGATGACAAACCATTCGACCTGAAACCAAGTCAGGTGCCGGATAAGGTGGCTGAGATCTCGGGTTTAGACTATAGCCAGTTCTTGCGTTCGGTGATGTTGTCGCAGGGCGATTTTGCACGTTTCCTGAAAGCTAACCCGAATGAGCGCAGCAGCCTTTTAGAGAAGATCACAGACACCGGCATTTATTCCGACATCTCGAAATTTGCTTACGAAAAAGCGAAAACCGAACGGGCTAAAAGAGATGAATTAGAAGCGAAACTAAAAGACAGCAAACTGCTGCCCGAAGAACAGCGCCTGGGCTACGAAGCAACTATAGCCGAACTAACTGACACGGAGGCAATACTAACCACCGAAACCAGGGAACTACAGGAAAAAACCAACTGGCTCAAACAACTGCAACAGCTTCGCGAGCGTGCCGAAAAGTATAAAATAGAATTGCAAGTACAGGAAAGCAAACTGGCTAACCTTCAACCCGATTTTATAAAATTACAGCAGCACGAACAGGCAAACCAGTTTGTGGGCGAGCTTACGCAGATAAAAGCAGCAAATGGCAGGTTAACCGAAGTGCAGGAGCAACTGGTGCTCCTCGAAAAGCAGATACCTGTGCTGGAAGCTGAACTGGAACAAGCAGGCCATATTGCCCTGGAGGCAACCAAAGCACATCAACAGCAGCAGGAAGTTATACAGAAGTTAGAGCCGCTTTTAGGGCAGGTACAGCAACTGGACCATCAGCTGGAAACAATTAGAGAACAGTTTAAAACGGACAGGGAAGCGTACGTGCAGTTCGACAATGCGCTGCAACAGGAGAAAACCACCCTTGCCCAAAAGGATACGGAGCTGGGTACTCTAAAGCAAAATGCAACTGCCCTGAAAAAATGGTTGCAGGAAAACGCAAAGCTGAAAGACATGCGCGAGCACCTGCATGAGTTCCGCCAAACCATAAAAGACCTGACCGAAACCGAACGAACTATAGCTACCCTGATGCAGGAGCAGCAAACTATAAACCAGCAACTACAAACTGAAGCCAGACAACTGGCAACTATAGATTCTGCCCAAAAAGAACAGCAGCAAAAGCAAACTATGCTGGATGCGCAGAAGCAGGAAAAACTGGCCCAGTTACAAACTATACTTGCTGCCAAAAGCATGGATGAGCTGGAAAAACTGGCCCAGGAACAACCGTTGCTGTTGGCGCGTTTAGAGCGATTGCTAGAGTTATCAAAGAACTATAGTTTACAGCAACAAAAGTCTGCTCAGTTTACTGACCAGCTACATCAGCTGGAACAAACTATAGTTACTAAACAGGAAGAGCTTTCATCTACAGAAACAGACTATAACTCCGCCGCTGAGCGCCTGCAGGACCTACAGAAGCTGGTCACTCTGCAACAGCGCATACAGGAGCTGGAACAGCACCGCCATAGTTTGCAGCCGGAACAGCCCTGTCCGCTTTGCGGCTCCGAAGAGCACCCGTTTGTGGAGGGCAACTATACCAGCACGTTATCGGAGGAAGAGCAGCGACGCGATGCACAACAGGCTTTAGTTAAAGAACTTGATGCAACTAAAAATGCACTGCAACTACAACTGAACACGCTTCAGAACCAACACGATAGCGCTACAAAAGCCAAAACAGAAACAGATACTGAACTTGCCCGACTACTGCAAAACTATAAGCTGCAAGGCGAAGGTGTAACCATAGCTATAACCAACACCGAAGCGCTTCAGCAGCAACTACACCTACAGCACGTAGCACTGGGTAACCTGACTCAGACGCTGACTATAGCTCGTTCCCTGAGTCGTGAAACTGAAACTATAAACCAGCATTTACAGCAACTCCGCGAAGCACAACTACAGGCGCAGGCGCAGGTAAGTAAGCTGCAAAATTCAGAAGAAATGCTTCGCAGACAGCTGGGCCGGTTTACTGCGCAATTACAGGATTTACAGGAACAGCAACAGGTTTTCACGGAAACCGCACAGTCGTTTGCAGCCAGCTATAGTTTAGAATTTACTCCAGAAACACGTTTTGATTTGCTGAAGCACTTGGAGGCTCAAACCACTACCTATCAGCAGCAGCACGATGCTTACGAGGCCATGCGCGATCCGTTCCTGAAACTACAGGAGCAGGTAGCTAATCTAACTGAGAAAGTAGCAGAAAAAGAGCAGGCGCTGAAAGATAAAAAAGCAATTCTGGAACGGGTGCACATCCAGTTAACAGAACTGAAGGAAAAACGATACCAGCTTTTCGGGGATAAAAAACCAGAGCAGGAACGCCAGCATACAAATACTGAACTTGCCAACCTTGCCCGCCAAGCCGAGAACGCACGGGCAGCCCAGCAGAAAAAACAGCACGAATTACAGGAGCAACGCCAGCGCCAGAACGAGTATACCACAACACACAACCATAAAAAATCAGAGCTGGATACTTTGCGGGACGGATTATTACACGTGCTTCGCGAGAAAGGAATCGAAACGATAGAAGCACTCAGCCAAATGTTGCTTGACCGTGACGAAGCCGACCGCCTCGCCAACCAGAAAGCGTTGGTTGAAAAACAACTGACCGAAATCCGTAAGTCGCTGAGCGATGTACAGCAGGATCTGACACAATCCGAGACACAAAGCCTGACCTCCGAAACAATAGAGCAACTGCAGCAGCAGCTTGCTCTTAAAACCGAAGAGCAGCGCAACGTAATTGCCCAAAAAGCACGCCTGGAACAGTTACTGGAGCAAGACAAACAGCAACGTGAAAAGAACCTGGAACTGGCCAGCCAACTACAGATTCAGCAACAGGAATGCAACCGCTGGAGCCAGCTCGCTGACCTGATCGGTTCGGCAGACGGCAATAAGTTCAGTCGCTTTGCGCAGGGTCTTACGTTGGCAAAATTAGTAGAGCTGGCTAACCGTCACCTGCAGAAACTAAACGACCGTTACCGCATCCAGAAAACGGAGGGCGAGGACTTAGAATTAGCTATCGTTGACACTTACCAGGCCGAAGCAGTGCGCCCGATGAATACACTTTCCGGCGGCGAGAGCTTCCTGGTTAGTTTAGCGTTAGCGCTTGGCTTATCTGACCTGGCAGGCCGCCGCACCCAGATCAACTCGTTGTTCATAGACGAGGGCTTCGGCACACTGGACGCTGATACTTTGGACTCCGCTATTTCCACGTTGGAAAATCTACAGGCCAGCGGTAAAATGATCGGCATCATCTCGCACGTAGAAGCCCTGAAAGAACGCATCAGCACCCAGATCAAAATTCAGAAATTAGCAGGTGGGGTTAGTAAGGTTGAGGTTGTTGGGTGGTAAATGGCATTGTCATTTCGAACAAAGTGAGGAATCTATTTCAGCTTAAAGTTGCAGGACCTAGCAGTGTGCGCAGCTCCTGCTAGTGTCTAGGCTATAGCTCTTCTTTTGTCATTTCGAACATTCCTGAGACGCGAGTCGAAAAGAGCCAGCGCAGCTGTGAGAAATCTATCTCAGCTTTTTGCTAACTATAGTTGCAACCCGAACCAAGCTATCCTTTCATAGCCACTTCCAATCCTGGGAGCTTTACTCACCTATTGTTTCAATCCAGCTTTGGTGCCCTCACGGCCGGGAGGCCCCGTCTTCGGGCATCGCGCTGCTGCTTTCTTGCTTCCCTCGCTCTGCTCGGGCTGCCTAAAGGCACCGCAACAAAGCAAAGGCGCTCAACCCAAAGACTGTGATCTTTCGCATAGCAACTGCTTATCTATAGTTTTAAAAGATAAGCTTCGAGATTTATCGTGGTCATAGTTTCGAAGGGACAGGTAAAACTGTCCTGTTCTGTTGCTAAACTATAGCAAACTCAGATTTATCCCTTTAGCCGAAATGACAGATTGAAAAGTAACTGCAGAAAGTCCCCCTTGGAAGGGGGCAGGGGATGACAAACGGAAACTATAGAACTATAGCCACGAACAATAGCAACAACAGAAAAGCTCCCCGACTTGGATAAGGAGGGGATAAAGGGGTGATTGGATCACGTTACCTATAAAACTTTACCTCCAACTATAGCAGTAGCTTTATCCTGCCAATCCTTTAATCTTGTAAATCCAGATTCAGACAATTCCTATCCCTGCAGGGCCAGTTGAGTTGAAAACCCAACATCATAGGTAGACACGGGTTGCAAACCCGCGCCAGCATTATTGGTCGTAGAACTATAGGTCAAACCACAACAAATTCCTAAACCCTAAAAATCAACCAAATCCCATTAACCCCTGCTCAGATAAAAAACTTTTTAACACAGCGAATCACCTGCTCCTGTTCGGCTTCTGTTATCCCCGGGAAAAGTGGCAGACTTAAACAGGTATCGGCAAGTGATTCTGTAACCGGAAAGTCGCTTGTTTTATAGTTCAGGTAATTATAAGCCAGTTGCAGATGGATAGGAATTGGATAATGTATTGCCGTTTGTATGCCTTGTTGTTGCAGGTAACTTTTCAGCTCGTCGCGGCGCGATGTACGGATATTAAAGATATGATACACATGTCCGCAATGGTCTGCCGTAACAGGTAAAGTAAGATCAGCTATAGATTGAAGTTCCTGCAAATAAACATCTGCCAATCGCTGTCGTTCCTGGTTTTGCCGGTGCAGGTATTTAAGTTTTATAGTTAGAACAGCAGCCTGCAGGGTGTCGAGGCGGGAATTTACACCTATAAGTTCGTTGTGATATTTTTCCTGCTGCCCATAGTTGCGGTAACTATACATAAAAGCGGCCAGCTCCGGGTTTGAAGTAACAACGGCACCACCATCGCCCAAGGCTCCTAAATTTTTAGTGGGGTAAAAACTAAAAGCAGCGGCATCTCCGAATGTACCTGCAAACTGGTTTTTGTATTTCGTCCCGTGTGCCTGCGCAGCGTCTTCTACCAACTTCAAACTATAGCTTCGGCATAGACCCTGAAGTCTTTCCATCTCACAGGTCTGCCCGTACAAATGCACAGCAACTATAGCTTTGGTTTTAGGAGTGATATGTTTTTCGGCGGTTGCAGCAGTCAGGTTGTAGGTTTGTATATCAGGCTCAGCAAGCACAGGCACAGCGCCCAGGTGCACGACTGCATTGGCGGTGGCTATGAAGGTATTGGCCGGAACTATAACTTCATCTCCCGGGCTAATGCCCACCGCTTTTAAAGCAAGTACCAGCGCATCGAAGCCATTTCCCACTCCTATCGCAAAATCAGCGCCTAAAAACTTTGCAAAGGCATCTTCAAAAGCTTTCACCTCAGGGCCAAGAATAAACTGCTGCTCACGCATAACCCGTAAAACTTCCTGCTCTACCTGTTGCGTTATTCCTGCCGGCCAATCTCGGAATGCCATATATGGTACCTGCATAACTATAGTTCCCCGATCAGCTTTTTATAGTTGTCATAATCCCGCAGATAGTCCGTTTCATCATAATCGGTACTGGCCAGGCACAGCGCTATAGTTCCTTCGGTAAAAGTTAATTCAGTCCAGCACAGGGCTGGAATGTATAATCCGCTGTCGGATGATGAAAGTGTGAACTCACTAATGTTGTCTTCAGTTTCTGCTTTCACTTTTATAGTTCCGGTCAGGGCTACCAGTACTTCCTTGGTGGTTTTATTGGCATGATGACCACGTGTTATCCCGGCTGGCGTACCTTGTATCCAGAATACGCGCTTTACTGCAAAAGGCAGTTTATCGGCAAATTGTGTAGATGTAAGCAACCCTTCGGCGGCACTGCCAACCTGCTTAAAAGAAATCAAGTAAGGAGAATCTGACAACGTGATATGGGTTAAGTATAACTGCAAATAAATCTAATTTAGGCAATTTTGCTAATACTTGCAGTGCGTGCTTTACCTTGCTTCTTCTACATTTGTACTTAACCCGTTTTAAAGCCGACTATGCTCTACCTGCTGCTTAATATAATTGCCAGTACATCACTGGTCTTCATCTTTAAATTATTTCAGCGGTTCGGGGTACCAACGTTCCAGGCAATAGTTGTAAACTACCTGACTTGTGTAGTAGTTGGCTTTTTATTTTCGGGTAGCAGCAGTGTTGTGCAGGGAAGTTTGCTGCAACAAAGCTGGGTCGTTTACGCGCTGGCGCTGGGCACAATTTTTATCGGCACGTTTTACCTCATAGCCCTTACTACACACAAAGTTGGTATTACAGCAGCTTCGGTGGCAACTAAAATTTCGTTGGTAATTCCGGTGCTGTTTAGTCTGCTGGTACTCGAAAACAGCCTGAAAAACTATACTATATTAAACTATGCGGGCATGTTTGTAGCCTTGGTAGCTATCGTGCTTTCGTCTATCAGGCCGCGTAACCACGAAGATGGCGAAGAAACTACTTCTCCTTTTCTTGCCTTACTGCTGCCGTTCATCATCTTCCTGAACAGTGGTATCGCCGATTCGCTCATCAACTATACCAACCATTTTCATCTGCAGCAAAACGAAGTCAGCCAGTTTACAATGGTCACCTTTACTGGTTCGGCTATTGTTGGGTTAATAGTGCTGCTTTATTTGCTGATTTCAGGGAAAACTATTTTCTACAGCAAAAGCATTGCAGCTGGCATTCTGCTGGGCATCCCGAATTATTTTTCTATTTATTTCCTGATAAAGGCCCTTTATGCTTTTGGTAACGATGGCGCTTTTCTGTACCCGGTCCATAACATCGGTATCATACTGGCTGGTGCGATGGGGGCGGTTTTGTTCTTCGGCGAAAAGCTTACAAAAGTTAATTTAACCGGCCTTGCTATGGCAGTAGTGGCACTAGTGCTTATTTCATATCAGGAAATTGTTGCAAATTTGTTCTGATGATACAGGATACGTACCGAACTATAGCTGAACCAACCGAAAGCATTTACAAAGAAAAAGGAAGCAAGTTTCTGGCTTTTGCTTACCCGGTTTATTCTGAAGAGGATATAAAAGAGCAGCTGGCAGAATTACGTAAAAAGTATTTCGATGCCCGCCACCATTGCTACGCCTATAGTTTAGGAGCCGACAAAAGCCGCTACCGCGCCAACGATGACGGCGAACCCAACCACTCTGCCGGCGACCCCATACTGGGCCAGATCCGGTCTGCTGATCTGAGTAATGTGTTGGTGGTTGTAGTGCGTTATTTTGGCGGAACTAAGTTGGGTGTCAGCGGCCTGATAAATGCCTACAAAACTGCTACTGCCGACGCCATCGCCGAAGCCACCATCATCGAAAAGCACGAAACCTCACTGCTGCAGGTACACTTCGAATACCCTCAAATGAATGACGTAATGAGCCTTGTAAAAGAATATAACCTGGACGTGCGCAACCAGCAATTCGAACTCGCTTGTGTTTTGACTATAGAAGTAAGGAAGCAGTTGCAGCAGGAAGTAACCTCCAAACTGGAAGATATAGAGGGTGTTCGTGTGGTGGTCAGGAGCTAGCGAGTTTCCAGTTTAACTTTCCTTTTTGTCATTTCGAACGCAGAGAGAAATCTATCTCAACTTATAGTGCTATAGCTAACTATAGTTGCAACTTAAACCAAGCCTTTTCTTCCATAGTTTCCTCTAATCCTGGTAGCTCTAATCACCTATCGTTCTATAGATAGCTTTGGTGCCCTCTCGGGAGGGGCAGGGGTGGGTTAAAACTGCAACTATAGAACTATAGCTAGCACTATTACCAAGCCTGTCCCTATCGGGCCAGTTGAGTCAGGAGACTCAACCCCATAATAAGTCACGAGCGTGGACGCTCGCACCAGCAGTAAGCAATATAGAACTATAGCTAAACAACCTCAACTACAATCTACCGCTTTAACCTGAAGTTTATCTTCTGTAATTCTCTGCGGTAAACTTTATAAAGCGAGAAGCTGTTTTCTGCTTCGTTGTGGTAAATGGTAACCGGCTCACTGCTGTCCAGGGCATTGCCACCGATTAAACGGCCGGTTGCATCGTAAAGGTATGTTTTCTGAGGGCCTGTTTCTGTAATTGCGTATATAATATTGTCGCCTCCGAAGTTATAGTACTGCACCAGTTTTGGGGCTGATGTCACAAAGCGCTTCTCGAACAACAACTTCTGTTCCTGATTAAAAATCGCCACTTTGCCCTGCTCCTGCCTTGCAAATACAAATGCTTTATCATCATTGCCAGCCTGCACCATTTCAAACATAGCACGTTTGCTTGGCCTTGGTAGTTTATCGCGGCGCAGCACACGGCCCTGCAGGTTAAAGGTAATTACCTCCCCGTAGCGGGTTACAGTTTTCAGTTCGGTTTTGCGCAGGTCTGCGCCAACTTTAGCTACAGCCCCACTTGTCACCGGCGACTTTAAACTGAACGGAAATCCCTGGTAAGTATCGCCATTTTTATTTAACGCATATACATAGCCGTTTTCGAGCATCACCAGTATCACATCGCGGGTACCAATACGCAGGTGCTGCGGGTCGGCAGCCAGTTTATGGTCTAGGCGGCGCGGTTGCCAGCCTTGTATGGCATTTCCCCTGATGTCGTACATGTACAGGTTACCGAGGTTATCATCTACCAGCAAATTATAGTTGCCGCTACGGTCGTAATCCAGTATGGTCAGGCGCTGTATATTCAGGGAGTCGGCCAGGTTAAACGGAAAGTTCTCTAACGACTCGCCCTGGTTGTTGATGGCGTGGATGCGGTTGGATGTGGCAAAAAGGTAACGCAGCCTGTTCTCCGGCCCAATTGGCAGTTGCTTTATAGTTCCGCGCACAGAACTTCCTAAACTATCGGTCCAGGTTCGTTTGCCGTCGGCGGTAATGTTGTAAAGTGTATAAGCAGAATCCTGCACTACCACTTCGTAGCTTTTATCAACCACATTCTGCACCGGGTAAGGGCGCGAAACAAGCCTGCTGTCGAAAGGTATTGAGAACGCTGTATTATAGTTGCTTTCGGTTACATTGCTGCTTTCCTGTTTCCGGATAACGATGCTGGTATAATACTGGCTTTCAACTTTGGCATACTGCACACTTACCTGGTTAAATTTCTTGATGAACGACGATGCCTGCAACAGGCTTTCACGTTCTTCTTCGGAGGTATAGCGGCTTAAGATATACCAGGCATTTATTGTATTGATGTAAAAGCTAAAATTGGCTTCCTGTAATAGTTCACCCTGCAAGGCCTGTTGTACCGGCGATTTGCTCCACACCTTTTCAGCCAGAATATCATCAATCAGCGCGTGTGCCGTGCTCAGTTCATCCGTAAAAAGGATATAGTTATCCAGTTCTACTATGTAAACCTGCTCAAAGCCAGAAAACATCTCCCCAAACAGCTTTTCGGGCAACTCCGGAACAGCCATCTCCTGAATTTTATAGCCACCATACACACCAGTATACAGCCTGTTTTTCTGAACCTGATCTGTATTTAATTTCTGCAGCAGTTGCAGTGTTTGGCGCTTGTTACCAGATAAGGCATAAAGTACTTTCTCGGGACTGTTGCGGGTGGTATTGGTCTCGAGGTAAGCCAGTACAAGTTCCTGCTTAAACGTACTTGCCAAGCTATCTATAGTTGCATCGTTTGCAGCTGGCTTGGCTTTGGTGTTTAGCTGCTTTACACGTGCAATTTGCTGTACCCCAAAGTGCAGCATCACCGCAGTGCGGGTTGGCAGATACTTTTTTACGAGAATTGGTTTGGGTTTTACAGCCAGCAGGTTGTTATGCATCGAGCCCTTCAGAAGCTCCGGGTTAGAGAAACCATTCAGGGATATCTTGTTTTCATCGAGCTTCAGCTGCAACATGCCATTACGGCAAAGGCTGCTCAGGTATTGCACCTGCGGCATTATCTCATCCTTCAGAAACAGGTTGAGCAACGCAGGTATCTGCCGGTTGTTAATGTATACGTTGGCGTACACATCGGGCTGCTCCAGGTAATTCGCGTTTTTATATTCGGCTGCAACAGATGTAGGGTTATCTAATGCAGCGCGGCGTACCACTTCTTCTATCAGAGTCGAAGAAGCACTCAGGATCATGTTGTTATGGTACGAGAAGTAGGTATAGTGCAGGTCAAGCGGTTTATAGTATACTTCGGTTAGCAACACGCCATTATACTTCCGCGAGGTTTGCTCAAAATCAGGGTTGCGGGCAATGTTTTCGGTTATAGTTCTCAGGAAGCGGTGCTCGCCAACAGAATTTACCGGGATGTAGAAAACAAAGTTGAGAGAGGTTTTGCTGGTAACATGTACCGAGGTAAGAATAGTCTTTTCGTTGAAAAAGCGGTTCAGGCGCAGTTTACTTGGCGAAACACTATCCAGTACAGCCATGTTCTCCTCAAACTCCTGCATAACCGGCAGTACCTCCAGCTGCTGCCAGAGCTCGGTTTTATGCAGGTGGTTGCCCAGTGCCTGATGGTTATTGCTTTCGATTACAAGCGCAGCACTTTCCGGCACAATCGCCCAAAGGTCTACCTTCTCCTTGGAGGCCTGCCAGCGGCTAAAGCCATAGTATGCCAGCGATGCCAGCACCACAAACCCGATAAAGTAGAAAAAAAAGCGTTTCAGCATGAAAAGCGTTATATGTGCACAAAAATAACCGAATTTTTTAAACCATAGGATTTTCCAGATTTATGTTGCCAACTATAGCCTGCCATACAACTTATCCGGAGGCAGCGTACGTATACTTTAAGCCGAACTCAAACACGCAACCTATGTTTAAAATACTGGTACCAGTCGATCTTACGGATAGCGCTTACAAAGCCTGTAACTTTGCCCTCACATTTGCCAACCAGGCACCCGAAGCAACCGTGGTTATACTCCATTGTTACCAGGATTACCTGGAAGAGCCAAACGGCGAAGGCATGTTTTCGGAAAGCAACGCCACCTCAGAAATCATAACAGACCATGTGCTGCGCCGCAACCAGACCGATGCCCAGGAAAAGCTCGATGAACTATACCAGTCGCTGAAAGCCGTAAATAAAAATCCATACCTGCAGCTTGAGCGCGTGTTCATGTACGGCATGCCCGAAGACCTGGTACCGGAAGAAGTGCAGCGTTTTAAACCGGATCTGCTGGTAATGGCTACGAAAGGCGAATCTAACCTGGCCCGTACATTTTTCGGAACCATCTCTACCAATATAGCCCAGGACGTTAAAGTACCCATGCTGACCGTACCCGAAACTTACGAAGGCACTACCCTTAAACGTGTGCTGTATGCCACTGATTTTGATAAGGAGGATGCCCAAACATTAGAGGCGCTACAGCAGCTTTTACTGCCTTTTAGCCCCGTTATAGAATGCGTGCACGTAGCCGACGAGCCAACCCGAAGCGATAATAAAAAGCTTGAAGCACTACGCAGCAAATTACAGCAAACCGCTAAAACCAATATCAGCTACACCTTACTGGATGGAGATGATGTGGCTGATGCGCTGCAGAAATTTGTATCCGAACAGGCTATTGATATGGTGGCCTTAACCAGCCGCTCCCGTACCTTGCTCGGTTCCCTGCTAAACCCCAGCCTAACCAAACGGTTAATGCTGGAGTCGCAGGTTCCGTTACTTATTTTTCATGCCTCAGCAGATGAATAGTTACTGAAGTTGGGCCATTAACGCCTGGTAATAACGCTCTAAACTACCTCCTGAAGTGCTCAGAAACAGGAAAGGCTCAATTAACTCCAGCTCCATCAGTACCAGTTCATTGTTAAGCGCTACGCCATCTACGCGGGCATACAGGCAGTCTTTCGCAAATTTATCAACTATAGTTTGTGCTGTGGCCAGTAAGGCAGCCGGAGGCGTTGGGGTGTGTATAGTTCCGCCGAAAAAGTGCTGTACTCTAAAGTCGCCGGGCTTGGCTGTTTTAAGCACCGTGTGACTATAGTTCCCGCCAAAGAAAATAAACGACCACTCGCCATCGGTTTTAATTTCTTCGATAAACGGTTGCGCCAGGAACGGCTCCTGCTGCAGTAGTTGGTTTATTTCAGAAGTTTTGGCTTCGGCTTCTTCTATAGTTAAGGCAAATGTATTTTTGGCACCGCCGCTTACCCGTGGCTTCACTATAATTTTTTCGCTGCCGAGTTCTGCAAAAGCTGCCTGCGCATTAAATGTACTGTTCTGCTCCAGCCAAACCGTCGGAACTATAGTTACGCCAGCGGCTTCCATAGCCTTAAAATAAACCTTGTCAGCGTTCCAGCGTAGTGTTTTTACCGGGTTCAGCACCTTACAGCCTGCAGCTTCTACCTTATCCAGCCAACTATAAAAAGCAGCAATCTTGTCAAAATAATCCCACGGCGATTTAATGATCAGGGCATCAAATTGACTCCAGTTTACGTTTTCATTATCCCAGACCTGCCATGTAACCGGCAAGCCTTTTCCCGTCAGAAACTGGTATAAACGCTCATCTTCTGAGTCGGCGTTTGCGGTATAGTTGCCAAGGCTTTCACAAGTTATCAGCGCTATTTGTTGTATTTGCATAATTGTATCATATTTGCTGCGAATTTATACTTTGGGCAGCGCAGAAACTATAGACGAAGGCACATTTAAACAAAACTTTAAAGTGCGTGGTTCTCGTATGTGAGGTATAAGACTTACCCTTTTCCCCGACACCATGTTTACCCTGCTCTGCAACAGTTTCAACTATAGGTATGCCCTACGCGTACGGCTGCTTGCGCTGTTGTTTTTTGTGCATTCTGTAGCTGTAGCCTGCACCTCAGAGCCACCCAGCGAAGAAAGCACATCACCCGTTTCACGCGAAACCATAGACACAGCTGCCGTTCGTGCCCCCCGCCGCGCACCTGCCACTATTGATTTTTTAGGCAATCCATTTATCGCCAATGTGGTTCAAAGCAACTCGTTGAGCGCTTATTTTGATAAAATTCAGGATGATTTTTCGGTAGATGCGGATGCGATCGAGAACATGCACCGCCCTAACATTACGGACACGATCTACACGATCCGCTTCGGAAATTCTATGCTGGAACTATACGCCCCAACTCAATCAGGCAAATTACTCCTGCAAGTTGCTGATATTAGGAACAGTACAATTAAGCTCCGTAACAACCTGCGTGTGGGCATGCCCCAGGAGGAACTAACCGGAAAACTGAAAGCCCAGAACATCCAGTTACAACAGTCTCCGGACAAGATCATCGCCTCCACCAAAGACGGCGCTCCTATCCACTTATACTTCTTCCTGAAGAACGGCAAAGTTTCGCGGATTTTTTATGAAGGGTATGTTGATTAAGGTAGTGAGGTATTAAGAAGATAGAGAGTTTCATAATCTGCTGACTTGGCAGTGTGCGTAGCTCCTGCTAGTGTCTGAGCTATAGTTCAACACATCTCTATTTTGTCATCCCGAGCGGCAGCCGAGGGATCTTATATGTCTTTTAGCTTCTCTTTTGTCATTTCGACATCAGGAGAAATCTATCTCAGCTTAAATTTTGATTCTCTACTAGTTTACGTCTCTACAACCCGAACCAAGCCTTTTCTTTCAAATTTCCTTTCATCCTGGGAGCTCTACTTACCTATCGTTTCATCTTTAGCTTTGGTGCCCTCACGGCCGGGAGGCCCCGTCTTCGGGCATCGCGCGGTGTACATTTCTTTTGTTCGTTCCTCACAATGCCTGGCGGCACCAGAAATCTACAAGGCGCTCAACCCGAGGACTGAGAAGCTTCTCATAGATAGTATTATCTATATTTTGAACCGGTAAGCTTCGAGATTGATCTTGGTAATAATTTCGTAGGGACAGGTGAACCTGCCCTGCTCGTGGACGGTAACTATAAAACGATAACCTCAACTAACAACTATAGCAGAAATCCCCTCTCGGGAGGGGCAGGGGTGGGTCAAAATCGCAACTATAGAACATTACTTCTAATTATAGCAGCAGCCAAAAAGCTCCCGCCTTAGAAAAGGAGGGGTTGGGGGTGGCTGGACCATGCCAACTATAAATCCCAAGCTCAGCTAACTTCTTCCAAACACACTTTTCAATTTTTGAAAATTTAACATCTATCTTTGCCTTGCAACCAATAATATCACTTGAAATGCGTGTAGTCATTCAGCGGGTAACACAGGCTTCGGTAACTATAGATAAGCAGGTGAAAGGCGAAATAGGCCTGGGCTTGCTGGTACTCGCCGGCTTCTGCCCTACCGATACCGAGGAAGACCTGAAATGGACAGCATCTAAAATTGCACAGCTCCGCATTTTCAGCGACACTGATGATAAAATGAACCTGAGTGTGCAGGATGTGAATGGTGATATATTGGTTATCAGCCAGTTTACATTATTTGCTAACACTAAAAAAGGAAATCGCCCTTCTTACATCAACGCTGCTCCCCCAACTATAGCCATACCATTATATGAGAAGTTTATAGTTTACCTGGAAACTGCTCTGGGCAAAAAAGTACAGACCGGTGAATTTGGTGCCGACATGAAAGTAGCTTTGCTAAATGATGGCCCGGTTACGATAACAATAGATTCTCAGAACAAAGAATAAACTTATGACCATACAGGAAGCACAGCAGGTAGTAGATAATTGGATAAAAGAAAATGGCGTACGTTACTTCAGCGAGCTTACCAATATGGCCATCCTCACCGAAGAAGTTGGCGAAGTAGCCCGCATCATTTCCCGCCAATACGGGGAGCAATCGTTTAAACAAAGCGACACCGGCAAAGACTTGGGCGACGAGCTGGCCGATGTACTATTCGTGCTCATCTGCCTTGCTAACCAGACCGGCATTAACCTTACCGAAGCCCTGCAAAAGAACCTCGACAAAAAAACAAAACGCGACAGCGAGCGCCACAAGCAGAACCCAAAACTGCAATAACCCTCCCCAACTATACCCATAGTTTCCGACCATTAATAACATCTTGCACACTTAACTGGGGTTCTGCTAAATATTCTGTAAAAGTCTGACGCCCTGCGACTTTCTAAACGTATACAGGCATAAGATTTGCTGCATTTTATTGACTTCGATCTTCCTTCCATAGTAAAATAAATCAGGGTGCCAGCCTGAGCCGAAACGGCTGTGCCCATCGGTCATTTTATTTATAGAAGCTATGTATCGCAAGTGCTTATCTTATCAGATCGCTGCGCTTTTGCTGCTGTTCCCGCTGCTGGCACAGGCGCAATACTTTGGCAGAAACAAGCCTGCCTATACTAAGTTTGAGTTCCAGGTACTCCACAGTCCGCACTTTGAGTTCTACCACTATTTTAACGATCCGCAGGATGCAGTAAAACTGGTGCAGGACGCCGAGAAATGGTATTCCATGCACCAGGCCGTTCTGAAAGACACCTTCAGCACGCGCAATCCCATCATCATGTATAAAAACCACGCTGATTTTCAGCAGACCACCGCTATAAGCGGCGAAATTGGTGTGGGTACAGGTGGTGTTACCGAAGGCCTCAAAAACAGGGTGGTGATGCCTGTAACACTATCTAACCGGCAAACTGACCACGTGCTTGGCCACGAACTGGTGCACGCGTTTCAGTACCATATGATGCGCACCGGCGACTCCACTAACCTGTATTCTATCCAAAACCTGCCCCTCTGGATGGTGGAAGGCCTGGCTGAATACATGTCTCTCGGGAGCGTGGACCCCAACACGGCCATGTGGATGCGCGATGCGGTGATTAAAGATGATATTCCGACAATTAAGGACCTGACCCGGAAACCGCGCTACTTCCCATACCGGTGGGGGGAGGCACTTTGGTCGTTTATAGGCGGTTCTTTTGGAGATGATAAAATAGCTCCCTTATTTGAAGCAACCGGCAAAAACGGCTTTGAACGCGCAACAGAAACTATACTGGGTGTAGACGCCGAGACCCTGGGCAATATGTGGAAGACCAGCCTTCAGAACTATTACAAACCCTACATTGCACAAACTGACACCATAGCGACCGGCACCAAACTACTCCACCCCGAAAATGCCGGCACCATGAACATCAGCCCTGTAATAAGCCCGAATGGCCGCTACATTGCCTACTTGTCGGAGCAAAATGTATTGTCGCTGGATTTGTTTTTAGCGGATGCCCGCACAGGTAAAGTAATCAAACAACTGGCCAACACCATCCGCTACGAGCACCTCGATAACTTCAATTTCCTGGAATCGGCTGGCACGTGGTCGCCAGGAGGTAATAAGTTTGCCTTTGTTGTTTTCTCGAGAGGCCGAAACCGGCTGGCTATAGTTGATGTAGCTCGTTCACATGTTCTGGAAGTGCTGGATGTACCCGGTGTTGTGGCTTTTAGTTACCCGGCCTGGTCGCCGGATGGCAGCAGCATTGTGGTAGCCGGCCTGGTGGAAGGAAGATCGGATTTATATCTGTATAACCTCAAAACAAAGAAAACAACGCAACTTACCAAAGATAACTATAGTGATGTAATGCCTTATTGGTCAGCGGATGGCAGCAGGATCATTTTCTCTACTGACCGGCCAGCTCCCGGCCAAGGCAACTCCAACAAGGGTCGTTTTAACCTCGCCGAGTTAACAATAGCAACCGGGCACATTCAGTTATTTGATGTTTTCGCCGGTGCCGATAACCTGAACCCGGTGTATGCCCCTAACTCAGATGATATACTTTTCCTTTCGGACCGGGATGGCTACCGCAACATGTACCGCCTGAACAGGGCAGATAACACAGTGCAGCGCCTCACAAACTATGCAACAGGTATCAGCGGCATTACAGCACTTTCGCCGGCTATGAGTGTGGCCAGAGATGAAGCGACTGTGGTATACTCGCATTACCAGCGGGGTAACTATAGTATCTATAGTTCACCGCTGGCAGCATTTAAAGCCCAAACCGTACCTTCCGATTCTATCGATTTCAGGGCTGCCGTTCTACCACCACAGAGCCGTGTAAAACCGCTGGTAGACCAGCAGCTTGCCCAGATGTACAACACCGCTTCGCCGGTAAAACCAGATCAGATAAATGCTGTAGCCTACAGACCCCAGTTTAAGCTCGACATGATCAATGGTTCGGCTGGTGTGGGAGTTCAGACAGCAGGGCCGATCCGTTCAGGGCTGCAGGGTGGCGTAAACATGCTCTTCAACGATATAGTTGGCAATAACCAGATATTTGGTGCCGTAAGTTTAAATGGCGAGATCTACGACTTTGGTGCCATGGCAGCCTACCTGCGGCAAACGGGCAAAATACAATGGGGAGCTTCCCTGAGCCATATCCCCTATTTATCTGCCCGGATTGGATCCAGAAGCGATACGCTGCAGACTGCTGAAGGTGGCGTTCCCGTCGATAACCTGATCCTACAGCAGATACGCACCTACCAGGACCAGATTGCTTTAATGGGGAACTACATCCTCAACACAACACACCGTTTTGAGTTTGGCGGAGGTATCTCCCACTATAGTTACCGCATCGACCAGTTTAACAACTACTATACCAACGGCTTTTACATCCGCACCGACCGTGAGAAGATCGATGCGCCCGATGGTTTTATGTTTGAGCAACTGTATGCCGCTTACGTAGGCGATAATTCCCGTTTCGGATTAACCTCACCTCTGGCTGGCAGGCGCTATAGGCTGCATGTGGAGCGCTATTTTGGAGAGTTCAAGGTATATAACCTGTTGGCAGATTACAGGCAGTACGTCCGTGTTAAGCCCTTTACATTGGCTTTCCGGGCCCTGCACCACGCACGCTACGGCCCAGATGCTGAAAGCGGCAGACTAGCCCCTTTAACTATCATCTACCCGTTTTATATCCGGGGTTTCGGGAATGAATACTTTATCAGAAGCCAGGAACAGGGCAACCCAATCTCTTTTAACAACCTGTATGGCACCCGGATTGCGGTAGCTAACATGGAAATAAGACTGCCTTTTACCGGCCCGGAACGGCTTACCCAGATCAAATCCGGCTTTCTGTTTTCGGACCTGAACCTGTTTGTAGATGGTGGCCTGGCCTGGAGCGAGCATCGCCTTTTTAATGAAACAGAATTTAGCGGGCAGTTTGGTAGAGAGATAGAATACAGGCCACTGATAAGCACTGGTGTTTCGGCACGTATTAACCTGTTTGGAGCCATTATAGTTGAACCTTTTTATGCCATACCTCTGGAGAAGAATGGTATGAAGCTCGCGAACTTTGGGATAAATATTGGCCCGGGCTGGTAAACTATAGTTTAAGTTACAGGAAGGGTTTATAAACTATAAAGGCCGGTACTTATACAGGCCTTTATAGTTTAGGCAGTTATAGTTTGCCTGGCATACAGATCAATCAACCGGTCTTCTTTCCAGACAGGTAGCACGTTATACTTATCATGCAGCAGGCAGAATTCTACATCTTTATGAATCTCCAGGTTCTCCAGGCGACGCACATGCGATGATTGTCTTAAAAAGCCAGCAAGGTCATTCTTAGCGGCATGGTACAAGTGTAGCGAAGCCAACGTCGCATCGTTCTCAAAGGTAAAGCTATCCTGTAATCTCTCAGCCAGGGCCCCGGCAAAGAGCGTATCTTCCAGGTTAAACTTCCCTTTCCAACCGGCGCAAACTACCAGCACATCCAGTTGTAGTTCCTTTAGATGATCAGCCACAGCCTGTAAATTCAGGAAGGCCCCAACTATAATTTCATCCGCCTCCATGGATAAATGGATAGCACGCGTACCGTTGGTGGTGGTGATGGCTATAGTTCGGCCCTGCACGTTGCCATCCATGTACGCAAACGGCGAGTTACCCAGGTCAAAACCTTCAGCTTTTACGCCATCGCGTTCGGCGGCAATCAGGCAACCTTTTTCGGCAAAGGCCTGGCACTCCTCCAGCTTCATTACCGGAATTATATCCGTAGCACCATGCGCAAATGCAGCCACCATGGTAGAAGTAGCCCGAAGTATATCCACAGCCACAACGGCTTTTCCCTTCAGCTCATACAAGTGCAACAGCTCCGGGCTGAAACACACATCTATACTTGGCATTAATTAATGGTTAAATTGTTGGATTGCTAAATTGTTAAATGGTTAAACCGTCAGAATAAAGTCTTCCAACAATTTAACCATTTAGCCCTTTAACAATGTAATTCTATTTCTTCAGGATCGGCAATTTAACGATCTGGCCTTTCATATCTTTGTTACGCACGCGGATGAAGATCTCAGTGCCTGGCTTGCTGAATTCTGTTTTAACGTAACCCAAACCAACACCTTTGCCCATGGATGGCGACATCGTACCAGATGTTACTTCACCGATCTGCTCGCCTTCCGCGTTCACGATCTCATAATGTGCTCTCGGGATCGCTTTTTCCAGCATCTCGAAACCAACCAGCTTGCGCTGCACACCCGCTTCTTTCTGAGCTTTCAGGTTCTCGGAGTTCACAAACTCTTTGTCAAACTTCGTGATCCAGCCAAGGCCGGCTTCCAGCGGAGAAGTAGTATCGTTGATATCGTTACCGTACAGACAGAAACCCATCTCCAGGCGAAGCGTGTCGCGGGCACCTAAACCGATCGGCTTAATGCCATGCTCCTTACCAGCTTCCATTATCGCATCAAAAACACGCTTGGCATCTTCGTTCTTCACATAGATCTCGAATCCGCCTGAACCAGTGTAACCTGTAGCTGAAACGATAACATCAGGCACGCCTGCAAACTCACCTTTATCAAACGTATAGTAGGTCATGTTAGCCAGGTCCAGCTTTGTAAGCGACTGCAATGCATCAACCGTTTTCGGTCCCTGCACCGCAAAAAGCGACATCTCATCAGAAATATTCGTCAGCTTCGCGCCACCTGTATTATACTTATTGATCCACTCCCAGTCTTTATCGATGTTAGAGGCATTAACCACCAGCAGATAGTCCTCATCGCCCATGCAATAAACAAGCAGGTCGTCTACAATACCACCTTGCTCGTTCGGGAAGCACGAATACTGAATTTTACCCGGCGTTAGTTTAGAAGCATCGTTGGTTGTTACACGCTGAATCAGGTCCAGCGCGGCCGGTCCCTGCACCAGGAACTCGCCCATGTGCGACACATCAAAAATACCAACGGCGTTACGCACCGTGTTATGCTCTTCTAAATCTGAAGAGTAGCGAACAGGCATATTATAACCGGCAAAAGGCACCATTTTAGCGCCAAGTGCTTCGTGTACATCGTTTAATGCTATTTTCTTTAATTCCATGATCTTATTCTTTACTCAAGGGGTTCTATAGCAAAAGTAACTAAACTTTTTAATTGCTGTTGGCTGAATTATTAAATTGTTGATGTCTTATGGGTTGGGATATTTATAGTTAACTGCCTTTGTTATTATGTAGGATGTGGAAGTTTGGTTAACTATCGTAGTCTTCATTTATAATTTATCCCAAGCGTTCGCCGAGCGATCTTAACCGTCCTATAGTTCTTCTCTTGTCATTTCGACGTTAGGAGAAATCTATCTCAGCTTATAGTTTGTTACTCTACACTTTGAACCAAGCTATACTTTCAATTAAACACTTATCCTGGGAGCTTAATTAACCTATCGTTTTATAGTTTACTTTGGTGCCCTCACGGCCGGGAGGCCCCGTCTTCGGGCATCGCGCGGCTGCTTTCTTGCTACACTCGTTCCTCGTGTTGCCTAAAGGCACCGCAACAAAGCAAAGGCGCTCAACCCAAAGACTGTGATCAGTTCAATAGCTAAGCTATAGTTGCCATAGCTTGATTGTGGTAGTAGTTTCAAGGGGACAGGTGAACCTGTCCTGCTCGTGGTGTGTAAATATAGCAAACCCAGATTTCTCCCTTTAGTCGAAATGACAGGTGAGAGGTAGTAGCGGGAAAGTCCCCCTTTGAAGGGGGCAGGGGGATGACAAACAGAAAATATAGAACTCTATACCTTACTTTACCAATAGTCGCAATTCCCCTCTCGGGAGGGGCAGGGGTGGGTTAAAACCGTAACTATAAAACTACACCTTAAACTATAGTAGCACAAAAGCTCCCCACCTTAGATAAGGAGGGGATCAAGGGGTGGTTGGATTACACCGACTATAGCACAAAAACCGTTTCAACACAACCCAACCATTCAGCCAGAAACTACACTTTCATCAACTCATTCTGTTTCTTCCCGATCAAACGCTGCAGTATAAGTCCAAACAGGATGACAGCTACACAGCCGATTACGTTGAACCACAGGAAAGCAATATCGGTGAAGTAGAAGCAGTACAGCACCACTCCTTCTGCTAGTAAAGCGGCGAAGAAAACCGCGTTGCCTTTGATGCGCTTAAAGTAGAAAGCCACCAGGAAAATACCGAGTATAGTTCCGTAGAAAATAGATCCGATGATATTTACGGCCTGAATCAGGTTATCAAGCAGCGAGGCGAATGTGGCAAACAGGATCGCGATAATACCCCAGGCAACCGTAAATAGTTTGGAGGCATTCAGGTAATGCGTGTCGCTGCCGTTGGGATTAACTGAGCGCTTGTAAATATCTACTACCGTAGTGGAAGCTAAAGCATTCAGTTCCGAGGCTACAGACGACATCGCAGCCGAAAAGATTACCGCCAGCAGCAAACCCACCAACCCGGCAGGCAGGTATTTCATCACAAAAGAGATAAAAACATAGTCGGTGTCCCGGGTCTCCGCATCCGGAACGGCTGTTTTGATTAGGGTCTTTACTTCCTCGCGCACTTCCTTACCGGCGGCGCTTAGGTTCTCTACCTGCGCCTCGGCGGTGGCAATGGCAGCAGCATCGTCTGTTTTCAGGGCAGATACAAGCCCCTGCATGGCCTGCTGTTTCTCTTCAAAAATAGAACTATAGTTTGCCTCCAGCGTGCGGAGTTCTTCGGCATGTTCGGTGGCATATACTTTGGTTTTGGTGCCCTCGTTAAAGAACACTGGTGGCTGGTTGAACTGGTAAAACACAAACACCATTACGCCTATAAACAGGATCAGAAACTGCATCGGTATCTTCAGCAAGCCATTAAATAACAAACCTAATCGGCTTTCAGCAATCGATTTACCACCCAAATAGCGGGCTACCTGGCTTTGGTCGGTTCCGAAATACGACAGCGCCAGAAACAAACCACCCGTCATCCCCGACCAGAAATTGTAGCGGTCGTCCCAGCTTGTTTTCCAGTCCCAGGAAAAATCTACAACGTTCATTTTACCAAGCTTCCCGGCTACCGCCACTGCATCCCCAAAGCCCACATTATCCGGCAGGTAGCGCACCACCATTATGCCGGCGATGATCATCCCGCCCATCATCACGGCCATTTGCTGCTTCTGGGTAACGCTTACCGCTTTTGTACCACCCGACATAGTATAGATGATCACCACTACACCAATAATTAAATTGGTTATAGTCAGGCTCCAGCCCAGCATGGTAGACAGGATAATAGCAGGCGCATAAATGGTAATGCCAGCTGCCAACCCGCGCTGAATCAGAAACAACAGCGCGGCCAAAGAGCGGGTTTTCAGGTCGAAGCGGTTCTCCAGGAACTCGTAGGCCGTGTAAACCTTTAGTTTATAAAAGATAGGAATAACTGTAATGGATATGATCACCATCGCGATAGGCAGACCGAAGTAGAACTGTACAAAACGCATTCCGTCTTCGTAAGCCTGCCCCGGGGTAGAAAGAAAAGTGATCGCGCTGGCCTGCGTCGCCATAATGGAGAGCCCGATGGTCCACCACTTCATGGAGTTGTCGCCTTTCAGATAGCCTTCTATGTCTTTACTGCCGCGGGTTTTCCAGATGCCGTAAATCACAATAAAGCCCATAGTGCCCAGCAGCACGATCCAGTCTAAAGGTCTCATTCGTAGTATTTAGTGATGGCGTAGAACAGAACGATCATAAAAGCGAGGTTGCCCAGCACCAGCCAGTACATCCCCTTCCAGCTTTTAAAAAACGGCGGCTTTTCCAGTGCCGGTTCTTCGTCTACAGGGTGATTTTCTTGCATTTCTCTTGATGATGGACTATTTGACAAAAGACAAAGGACACAATTATAACTATAGTCTTTTGTCCTTAGTCAAATAGTCTATTGTCTAACTTCCTTCATACTTCATTTACCAGTGTTTCCAGTGCCGTTGTGCTTGCCCAGCGAGATTAGGTTTACGAACAAACGGTAAGCTCCCGGAACACCAGCTGGTAATTCCCGGAACCATGAATAACCGGTGTATATATAGTTGCCTTTGCCATATTTGGCTACCAGCAAACCGCCATCACGGGCAGGCTCACCGGGGTCGTTTGATGACAGGATGGCTTCGTATTCCGCGCTCCACTCGTTCGGGAAGTACAGGCCTCGCTCCTGCACCCAACCTTCAAAATCTTTCTTCGTGATCTTGTTCGGCTCGTTAAGCACCGGGTGGTTTGGTTTCAGAAAACGGACTTCAGCCTCTTCCACAGTCACTCTGTCGCGGGATAACTTAAGCGGATACGGTCCTACATTTGGCAGCACTAACGCATGGTTGGTATTGTACTGCACAATCAGGTTGCCGCCGTTCTTTACGTACTCCAGTAAGGTTGACTGATGATGCTTTAAACGATCCACGGTATTGTAGGCACGCACTCCTAATATAACAGCATCGAACTGTTGCAGGTAGT
Organism: Pontibacter populi; assembly: GCF_019336435.1. Taxonomy (GTDB): domain Bacteria; phylum Bacteroidota; class Bacteroidia; order Cytophagales; family Hymenobacteraceae; genus Pontibacter; species Pontibacter humidus. The sequence continues at coordinate 281,402 of NZ_JAHWXQ010000001.1, forward strand.
TCAGGCGCATGTCTGTGTCGCGGAGCATAGTTACATCGTAGCCAATCTGGTGCAGGCTGGTCGGGATGTCGTCGCCGGCGCCCATTATGTAGCCTATTTTTTCGCCGTTCTTTTTCAGGTCGAGCTTTACAATTTTAGCCGTAGCTTGCGGGAAGGTAGTTTGAGCTGGTATGTGGCTATAGGTGATCTCATCCAGACTATAGCTGTAATTCTTACCATCTATAGTTGCGATGGCTTTGAGCTCTGCTTCGCTCTGGCCTTTAGGTGGTGTAACGGTAAATATCACGTTTTGCTCTGCTCCTTTAGCCTGTAAGTTAAACGCTATAGTTGCAGGTTCTGCTTTCCAGCCTTTCGGCAGATCTAGACTTACTTTACCGGCCACATTTGCTTTACCAGCCTTTATGCGCACATTCACCTGCTTCGGTTCCTGGTCGGCAAACATGTAAACCCCTTCGGCCACGTTTACAAAAACCGGCGGCGTAACAACAAACGGTTGGTACACTTCCCCTTCCACCGGGTCGGTGCGTTTATAAACTACGGGCACTGTTACAGCTAAAGGCTCACCAGCTATAGTTAAATTAAAAGTTACCTCCGCAGACGGATCATTTTCCGGTTTACCGATGTCATTATACCCTTCTACAGCAAACATACCCAGCGTGCCCGGCTTGCGCAGCCAGTAAGGTTGCGCGTAAGCCATTGTTGCCGGCAGTTTTAAAGTGGTACTATACTTTACTGGTTCATTATCCGTCAGCTGTTTTTGCAGCGTGGTGTCTTTTTTGGCAAAACTATAGTTGATGGCGTTTATAGTTACCGGTGTAGCTGAGCGGCTAACCGCTTCAATGTTAAATTCTAAAGCCTGTCCGGGCGCAGCAGAAAAATCGGTTGCAGTCACCTCCAGGTATAAGCCCATGGCATCCTTGATCAGCTCATTTATTGCTTCTGTTTTGAGTTGCTTCCAGTAACTGTCAGGTAATTTTTGAAGTTCCTTTCGGGCAGCCAGCAAGGTCGGAACTATAGTAGCGGGCTCGGTTGGCTTATAGGTATCAATCGCTTTCCGGATCAGCTTTTCAACTTTTTCGCCGCCTTTTACACGCGACCAGGTGGTATTTACGCCTTCCAGTAGTTCCTTCTCCGCTCTATCGCCTTTGGTGTGTTGCAGGTATTCCAACGAGGTGCCCCGCGAAGCAGCAGCGCCAAACCCCTGGCTTTTGTGCATGCTGCGGCTGGCAGCGGCAATTTCGCCGTACGACTGGCCCAACAACGGATTGTAACCGCCCACATCTACTTTCAGGAGCTTATCTACATACTTATCAAACTCGGCCTGGCTGCCAAACGACCATACGCCCGTGTTCCATAAGAGCCTTTTCGGCTGCCACACTTTCACGTGCTTCAGTTGCTCCGGAAAACGTTTTGGGTCGCCCGCAGCGGTAAAGGCTTCTTCGGCTAAAATAGCGGAGGCGGTATGTTGCCCGTGACCGGCGCGCTCGTCCGGCGGAAAGCGGGTGATCATCACATCAGGTCTGAACTTTCGAATCACCCAAACCATATCGGCCAGCACCTGCTCTTTGTCCCAGATGTTAAAGGTCTCATCAGCGTTTTTAGAGTAGCCAAAGTCGTTGGCGCGGGTAAAGAACTGCACTCCTCCATCCCTACGGCGGGCCTGTAACAATTCCTGCGTTCTTATAATGCCCAGTTCTTCGCGTATTTCCGGACCGATCAGGTTCTGGCCGCCATCGCCGCGGGTAATGGAAAGGTAACCGGTATTGTATAGTTTCTCGTTGCTGAGGTGTGTTATCAGGCGGGTATTCTCATCGTCGGGGTGGGCGGCAATGTAGAGCACCGAGCCCAGTGTGTTTAATTTCCTGAGCTTCTGTAGTATTTCTGCTGACGATGGATTTTCGGGTGCCTGGGCATATACTGCCGGAATTGAAAACAAGAAAAAGTTAACTGCCAGAATCAGGTGCGATACGAAAGGCCGGAGTTTCATAGTTTATAGAGTGTGCTATGTTTTAAAAAAGACAGTACTTTAGGCTGCCAGTAAGGTAAAACTAATCATTTTGAATGAGTTTTGGTGAAACAGCGTTAAAGCAACAGATAAAATGCATTTTTTTGAAGACATACAGCACTGTGAATAATGCAGAATCAACTATATCATATGCAAAGACGCTGCTTATCATACATTAAATATTACAATTCTATACTAATTTAGTATACAAACAGAATCATAACACAGGCTTTAGTAGAAGTATTTAATCAAAAAATAAAAGAATAAAGACACTTGCTTCTATATATTTCCTATGCTATGTTTGTAGTACACGAAGAACTTTTTGATTTTTTCTGTTAAAAAATCTCTGAATTACTTTAAGAACCAGGCTCCCTTAAAGCCGTATTTAAGCTAGTTTGAAACGTTTTACCTGCTGGCCGGTACCGCTTAATTCTGTTTCTTACCTTAACAGACCAACATGGCAAACCAAGTAGAAAGCAAGATTGAGGACTTTGCGTTCGATTATCTGAAAAATTATTATTCTCAACAGTATGCAACCGGCAATATACTTGTTGGGCAGAATGAGAAGACGAAGCGCGGCAATACGGCTGATGGCATGTTGGCATTTAAAAAGCCCACCGGCGAAGCTTTTTTAGCAAATATCAGTATGCAGCAATCCAGTAGCCTGGTTGGTATGCTCATCAACTATAAAAAGAACGGCCTGGGTAAGCTAAGATTATTAACCCCTCTGGTTCTGGCAATGCTTTGCTTTGCACTGGGCAAAACAACCGGCAACGTGTTGGTAATGCTGATCGCTCCTATAGTTGTAGCTCCGCTCGGCTTTATGCTGCACACCTACCTGCTTAAAAAGTACCGTTACCGCCAGCTCGAAACACTGCTTAATACTGTAAAACAGGCCCCGGCCGATGAGCAGTGGATCGGTTTATCGATCAGTAGCCTGGTGCTTCGGAACAACACGCTTGCGAAAACTTTGCTTGAGATGTGTCAGCAGAAAGGGCTGGGCCTGATAACAGTTGGTAAAAGAAGTAAAATTGTACTCTTACAACGCCCTCAAAATAAGGTATCCCGCCGAAGCGATTATTTATCTTATTATACATCAGAAGCTACTATCCGCAGAGCCTTAAACGAAGACCATGTACTGCGTGTAGCATAACAGGAAATCAAAGCTAAAAAGGCCCGTGTTTCATTCAGTTGAAACACGGGCCTTTTTATTTTACTAACACATTCCCTGATTCTTCTTCCCTGCAATTGTATCCTTTTCCAAAACAGAAATATCAAAATCGCCACTTTACCGTAGATAGCCTGTACTTACTATAATTATTTATTACCCTAGTAATCTTACCGTGAACATACTCTTTAAAATACTGGCTTATAGTTTTGTTATAGTTTCTATAGTTAGCTGCCGTGGCGATGAACCCAAACGCATGCCGGATACAATCCCTGATATAAAGGGCAGCATAACCAGCCTTACTGAGACTGGTACAACTCAGAAAAACAGCAGGTTACAGTTAATGGTGGAAGCTGAGAAAGGTAATAAAGGAATTTACCCGCAGGCGAGTGTTAAAGTAGACGAAAATACACTGATAGAAGATAATAACGGTAAACGGTTAAAAGCCGGGCAGTTAAGGCAAGGGCAACTGGTAGAAATCTGGTTTGATGGTGCCGTTATGGAATCGATGCCGGTACAGGGTACAGCTATTGCCATCAGAGCAAGCACGCAGCCCGATAAACTATAGTTCTGAATAGCTAAAGCGTAGCTGCCCCGGTGCAAGTGAAAATTAAAAACTACTATAGCCTGGGTAAAACGCCACTTATACCAGATCTCATTCTTGTCGTATACTGAAAAGTCACCAACCAGCTCTGGTGCTCAAGGCTATACCTATCCCTCTTATAACAGGCTCTCCTGTAACACCCTGCTCTCTACAGCGCAAACTTATTTCAGCTAATCTGTTTTACATGAAAGAAGCTCAAATCGGTCAGTTAAATATAGTGAACAGGCAGGGTGAAAGTTATCTTACCATAACCTGGCACAGACATTACACTTTAGCCAAATGGCATAACCACATTGTGGCTGATGATGTTATAAAAGGTGCAAAAGCCTTTCTCGATTTTATACGGGAACATCCCTGCCCTAAATTACTCAATGATAAATCTGAAGCAACCGGCGATTGGCTGGAAGCGAACGACTGGCTGGAGTTTGAGTGGCTGCCTGCAGTTTACAAAGCGGGTTTACGGTGCATGGCCCATGTGTACTCTCATAGTATGTTTAGCCAGCTTTCTGCCCGCGACCTGCGCGGGCGTGTAGCACCGCCTTTACACATGAAGAATTTTCTGGACTTTAGGACCGCAGAAAAGTGGGTACTCAGCTGCAATCCCTAAACCATAAACCACTCGCCTGTTAAAGGCAAACTATAGTTTAGCGGTCTACTCCGGCAAGAGCAGGTGGCGTTACATAAACAACTTCTATGGTATCTAAGGCTATAGTTGCAACCGGCTCTTCATAGGCATTGTAAGAAATAGTGGTTGAAGCTGGTTTTGGCAGGCTTGCAGTTTCTTTGCACATAAGACCGAAACCAAATAAAGATGCAGAAAGTAGGATCAGGATTTTCATAATTTTAAGTGTTATAAGTGTTTTACAATTATTTATGTTACAAATATATTATACAGTACTATGCAATGCAAGCTACTGTTACATACTTTACTACCAAACTATACCAACAACCTAAATTTATCCGTGAACAGCCATTTGAAGCAGATGAAAAAATTCAGAAAAAAAGCGCCATAGTACCACCTGAGCAATACTAAAAAACAACTGATTTTTCATCCCGGCCCAGCTATTACACGTGGCAGCTTCTCCGCTTCTGCATAATCCGCTATATTTGCAGGCATTTTAAATTATATGGAGCAGCAAAAACAACACACCATGGAGGCAGCGCAACAAAGCACTGGTTTCAAGCGCGAGATCACTTTATTCGATGCGATCATGATCGTAACTGGCGGCATGATCGGATCGGGTATCTTTATCGTTACCGCTGATATTTCGAGGGCCGTGGTTTCGCCGGGCAATATGCTGCTCGTGTGGGCGGTTTCCGGCTTTTTAACTATAGTTGGCGCTATCAGCTATGGCGAGCTCTCCTCTATGTTCCCGAAAGTAGGTGGCCAATACGTGTACCTGAAAGAGGCATATAACAAGCTGGTGGCGTTCCTGTATGGCTGGACCTTATTTTTAGTGATACAAACCGGTGTAATTGCTGCAGTCTGTGTGGCTTTCGCCAAGTTTACCGGTGTACTCTTTCCGTGGTTTTCTGATAATAACGTGCTGTTTAGTATAGGCGGCTTCGATTTCAGTACGGTGCAGTTGCTGGCTATAGTTAGTATTGTGGGCCTTACTTACATTAACACCAGGGGTGTTGATAGCGGCAAGTTCATCCAGAACATTTTCAGCAGCACCAAACTGATCGCGCTTTTCGGCCTTATTCTTTTAGGCTTGCTTTTTGGCGTAAACGAGACCGCCATCCAGGCCAACTTCTCAGATTTCTGGGGAGCACAAACAGCTACAGACGGCACATCGCTGCTACCGCCAACAAGTGTTGCGCTTATAACCGCTATTGGTATGGCTATGGTAGGCGCACTTTTCTCTTCTGATGCCTGGAACAACATTGGCTTTTCAGGTGATGAGATCGTGAACCCGAAACGCACCATTGTTTTAAGTATGGTGATCGGGTCGGCGATAGTTACCGGTATTTACCTGCTCATTAACCTGGTTTACCTGCTGGTACTGCCCATGCACGGAAGCGCTGCCGCCACCGACATTATGGGCCAGGGAATCACATATGCCAACAACGACCGCGTAGGTACTGCCGTAGCCGAAATTATTGGGGGTTACAAAGCAACTATAGCCATTGCCTTACTCATCATGATTTCCACGTTTGGCTGCAGCAACGGCGCTATTCTTTCCGGGGCAAGGGTATACTATGCCATTGCCAAAGACGGCTTGTTCTTCAAAAACATGGGCCGCCTGAACAAGAACGGCGTGCCGGAAGTAGCGCTTTGGTTCCAGTGTATATGGGCCTGCCTTCTTTGCCTGTCGGGCTCCTACAACCAGCTGCTCGACTATGTAATTTTTGCAGTGATGCTGTTTTATATCCTGACCATAATCGGGGTATTTGTTCTTCGGGTAAAGCGGCCGGACCTGCCACGCCCTTACAGGGCATTTGGCTACCCAATACTCCCGGCGCTGTATGTTCTGCTGGCTTCTGCTATCTGCGTTATCCTGCTCATCTATAAACCAACCTATACCTGGCCGGGGCTTATTATAGTGGCGCTGGGTATACCGGTCTATTATTACTTCGGCAAAAAATTCTCCGACCAACATACAGAGGAATAACATCAACTTATGAACTATAAAAAATGCCTGCTCCCATTAAAAAGAGCAGGCATTTTTTATAGCATCCAAACCAGTCGACACAAGTTAGCCCCGAACACCTTCCTTAGGCTCACGTAGTTAGGTACATTATAAACCGAACGCTCATGAGCCACACCAACGATGCTATTCCGCCGGGATGGAACTATAACCCCGCTACTTGGGGAGAACGTCTGCCCATTGTAGGGCTGGCGCTGCTTGGCCTGGCAATCGCTACTTACCTGGGTCTTTTTCAGCTTAAGATTGTGCCAACTGTGTGGGAGCCGTTCTTCGGGAACGATAGCAAAAAAATCCTGACATCCGGTGTTTCTCAAATCTTACCTATTCCGGATGCCTTGTTAGGGGCGTTGGGATATGCAGCCGATGCGACCGCCGGGATTATAGGTGGCACGCGTCGTTGGCGAACCATGCCCTGGATCGTGATTCTGTTTGGTGTGATGGTGGGTCCGCTTGGGATGATAAGTGTGCTGCTGGTGGTGGTACAACCGGTGTTGTATGATGCCTGGTGCACGTTGTGTCTGGCTTCGGCGGTTATTTCGGTAGTGATGATCGGCCCTGCGATGGATGAGATGCTGGCTAGTTTGCAATACCTGAAACGGGTAAAAGAGGCTAACGAATCGCTCTGGAAAGCATTCTGGGGATATAAGGAAGTACAAGGTAAGATAATATAGCTATGTGGGCACAGATCATAAACGCACTCCTGGGAATCTGGCTGATGGCCTCCCCTGCTGTCTTCGGTTTTGCAGATGACAGAACCATTTCGAATAATGCGCATATAGTTGGCCCCGTCATTGCCTCGTTTGGCATTATAGCCTGCTGGGAGGCAACGCGTGTAGTCCGCTACTATAACCTGCTACCGGGTGCATGGCTGCTGCTGACTCCCTGGGTATTGGGTTATGACACTACTACCGCTATTGTCAACGACTTGGTAATTGGAGCGGCTGTAATCGGTTTGAGCCTGGTAAAAGGAAAAGTTAGCGGCACTTATGGCGGCGGCTGGTCAGCTATCTGGAAAAAAGACTCGTTGCACGCTACCGAAGCCCGTCGGCAACCAAGAGTTTAGACAGTTTGGGAGTTAATGAGTTTGGGAGTTTAAGAGTTAGTAAGTTATAGTTGCGGTGCATGGCAGCTCTATTTTTGGATTGATAGAGAGGTATGCTAAACTATAAATACCTATATTAGAACTGCTTATTATCGCTGCCTCACCTTAAAACTATGAAACGTAAAGCCAAACACATCGGGCTTGCTGTTGCCGGCATTGTTATAGTTGCTACAGCCCTGCTCATCCATAAAGATATTCCTGCCGAAGAACTCAAAGCAAAGTATACTGCACCCAATTCGCGTTTTGTAACTATAGCCGGAGCCAATTTGCATTACCGCGACGAAGGACAAGGTACGCCGATTATACTGCTGCACGGCACTGCCGCCTCCCTGAATACCTGGGATGGCTGGGCCTTTGAACTGAGCAAAAATTACCGCGTGCTCCGCATCGATCTTCCCGGCTTCGGGCTCACGGGGCGCAACCAATCCGATACTTATACTATAGAGTACTACACCCAATTACTGCTTGCCTTTCTGGATAGCCACGGAATAGAGAAAGCACATTTGGCCGGCAGCTCGCTTGGCGGACAGATCGCCTATGATTTTGCTGCGATGTACCCGGATCGGGTTCATAAATTAATTCTGGTATCGCCGACAGGTGTAACCAATGCCAACGACAAAAGCATCTCCATGCCCTTTCTACTGGCGCAGACGCCTATAGTAAAGCACTCGCTCCGCTACATCACGCCCCGGTTTATAGTTGAGAAAAGCCTGAAAGAAGTATATGGCGACGACAGCAAACTCACAGAACAAACTATAACCCTGAGCCACGACATGCTGCTGCGCGAAGGAAACCGGGAAGCGTTTATTGCCCGCATGAATACTCAAGATGCGGATAACCTGCACAAGCTGGCACAGGTACAGGCACCAACCTTACTACTTTGGGGCGAAGCCGATGCCTGGGTGCCTGTCACGGATGCCGCACATTTCCAGAAAAACATAAAAGGCGCTCAGCTTAAACTATACCCCGGTGCGGGCCACATTCCGATGGAAGAACTACCGCAGGAAACCGTGCAGGATGCCCTTCATTTTCTCAATACTGAACTGGCCTTGCATAACCAGTAAAATATAGCGCAGAGTAACTAAACTATGGACATTTACCAAACTATAGGCTAGCTTTATTGGTTACTTAACCGAATCACGGGCAGCATCGCATGAGCAAAATATATTTCATTAGTGGGTTAGGCGCTGATTGGCGTATGTTCCAGTTTCTGAAGCTGCCGGAGTTTTTACCGCAGCATCAGGTAACCTGGATCGAACCGCTTTCCCTAGATGAATCGCTGCAATCGTATGTTACCCGGCTACAGGAGCAGATCACAGATCCTGAGCCTATCCTGGTTGGGTTGTCTTTCGGCGGATTGGTAGCGATAGAATTAAGCAAACTTGTGCAGCCAAAGGCAACTATCATCATATCCAGCCTGGCCACGCGCCATGATCTGCCCTGGCATTACAGGCAACTCGGGAAAACGCGTCTGCACAGATGGCTGCCTTTCCCGATGATGAAAGCTATCCACCCCATTGCCCCTTTCTTTTTCGGGGCGCATACCAAACCGGAACGCAGGTTACTTAAAGAGGTGATTCTGGAGATAGATGAAAAGTTTCTGCGCTGGTCACTCAGTCGCCTCCTCGACTGGGATCAGCAGGAGCCCATCCCCGGCCTGATACAAATTCATGGCACCTCTGACCTGATCCTTCCGTTCCGCGACCGGCCCGGCATCATCTCCGTTCCGAAAGGCGAACATTTAATGGTGATGCATTTCGCGGATGAAATTAGTGTTATCTTGAGCAAAATTTTAGAAGCACAATGGACAAAAGCAGATACATTGCCAGAACAGCAGACGGCCAGGAAATAGAGCTTACGCAGGCAACCATTATCAGAAGCAACAACCTTTACCCGTTTGGCAGGCACAATTACGCCATTTACGAAGCACCGGACGGTCACTTTGTGAAAGGCATGAACAACGGCGAGCGCGAAATTATGCTTACCTCTTATGAGCTCATCACAGAAGAAGAAGCACGCAACTATAGCCACCCGTATTACCGCAAAGACTAGTTTTTATGCAGTTCAGTTTCTGGGAGCAGGATACGTATTTCAGTAATATTGATGTGCTGATCGTGGGCAGCGGTATAGTTGGCCTGAATGCTGCGTTGCACCTGAAGACCACACAACCCAACCTAAAAGTTATAGTTGCCGAACGGGGATTATTGCCCACAGGAGCCAGCTCTAAAAATGCTGGATTTGCCTGTTTTGGTAGCCCTACCGAACTGATAGAAGACCTTGCCCACCACACCGAAGATGAGGTTTTTGGTTTGGTGGAACGCCGATGGAAAGGGTTGCAGCGCCTGCGACGTAACCTGGGAGACGTCACGATAGATTATCACCGCTGGGGAGGCTATGAATTGTTTGACCAAAGCCAGCGCGAACTATACGAACAAAGCATAAGCCAGCTGCCTTACCTGAACAAACACCTGCAAACTATAGTTGGCGAACCTGACATTTACCGCACCGCCGACGAAAAGATCAAAACTTTCGGATTCAGGAAGGTGGAGCATTTGGTTGAAAGCACTGCCGAAGGCCAGATCGACACCGGGAAAATGATCCTGGCGCTAACGCAAAAAGTGCAGGCCCTGGGGGTAATCATTCTCAACAACCTGGAAATACAACACCTTCACGACGATGGCAAAACTATAGTTGCCACTACCGATAAAGGCATCACCCTGAAAGCCCGTGCTGCTCTGGTAGCTACCAATGGTTTTGCAAAACAGCTTTTGCCACAACTGCAGGTAATACCTGCTCGTGCGCAGGTGCTCATTACCAAGCCTATAGCTGGCCTGAAACTGAAAGGCACTTTCCATTACGATAAGGGTTACTATTACTTCCGTAACATTGGCGATCGCGTGCTTTTCGGCGGCGCCCGCAACCTCGATTTCAAAACCGAAGAAACCACAGAAGCCGGCCTGACTGAACTGGTACAGCATAAACTGGAAGAACTCCTGCAGCAGGTTATTCTACCGGATATACCATTTGAAGTGGAGCAGCGCTGGAGTGGGATTATGGGCATGGGCCCTGCCAAAACAACTATAGTTCAGCCGGTATCAGAAAGAATAAGCTGTGCCGTACGGATGGGCGGAATGGGTGTGGCAATCGGCTCACTTGTTGGTGAAGAAGGCGGTGAGTTGGTGCTTCAGCAACTATAAAAGCAATAATTTATTATCGCTATTCGATAAATATTTATTACTTTTATAAAAACAGCTGTTATATTTGTTTAGACATATATAACAGCTATGGAAAAGAACAGACTACTCACTATTGCTTTAGTTACAGGCAATATTACAAAAGCTTTTTTTCTACTCCTGATTGCGGCAATGTCCGTGGTGCTGGTACACTGGCATATATCCCCCGAAACCTACAAGGATGTGGTTATAACCATAGATAGTTCGAACGAGGTTAGATATGTCTTTAAACACAGTGATAACCTCGCCGTACCGGAAAATAGCACCTCAATAGCAGACACTGGAGCAGCACTCTCCCAGATAAGCAACGTCTCTTTATATTTTCATTTTCTCCAGACAGTGGGGCATTTTATTATCTTAATCCTGATCGTGAATCAGGTTACCAGGATTATCCGGTCTGTAAAGGCGCTTGAAACATTCAGAAGTGATAACAGCCAGGCCTTCCGGAAAATCGGTATCTATTGCGTGGCAATGGCTTTACTTGGGTGCATTAAATGGTTTGAAGTGGGCAATCATGAACGTATGAGCTTTTCTTTCGGGGTTGTTCCACTTGCCTTTGCCTTAGGCGCTTTTATACTTGCCGAGATATTTAAAGAAGGAAACAAACTATACGAAGCGGAGCAACTAACTATATAATGCCTATAATAGTAAACCTGGATGTGATGATGGCTCGCCGGAAGATGTCGTTATCAGAACTGTCGGAGCGGGTGGGGTTAACACTGGCGAATCTGTCTATCCTTAAAACCGGCAAAGCCAAAGCGATACGTTTCTCTACTCTTCAAGCCATCTGTGAAGCACTAAATTGCCAGCCCGGTGATATTCTGGAATTTCAACCAGATACTGGTGTAGATCTCAACCTATAAACCATAAAAAAAGGGAAGCTACTTTAAATGGCTTCCCTTTAGTGTTTCTGTTTAATTCGCTCTAGGCTGTTATCCATTGTTGTTTCGGGTTTTGGTTTTGGTGCATGTATTTCTGAGAAATCTCTTTCTCTGCTTTGTAAAATTGCTGGTACTCTTCCTCGTTCAATTCTTCTCGTAACGCTATATGGAAACTGGCCAGCTCAGGATATAACCTGTTCCTTTCAGAGCGCTCTTCCGGACTGTTGGTGTTAAAGTCATAAAAGCTTTTCATTGTTTGATTCGGGTTTAATAAGCTGATTTATAAATGATTGAAAGACTTAATACTCCATAGTCAGTTGTTTTGTTTTATATATAGTTGCGATTAAGGTATCAATTGCAAATCATCCTTTTTATAGTTATAAAAAGAGGAGCGACTACGCACATCATGCATAGCCGCTCCTCAAAATCCATAGTTCAGTTTTTTAATTTTTATAGGAAACGTTCCTGTTTATAGTTTGCCAATCTTACTGGAATACAATGTTACTGGTTTAGTTGCTATCAAGCGCCCCGTGCGTTACGCTGCATTCTATAGGTTGGCTATCTGTGTTTTTAGGTAGTGTATTGGCGCTCGCAGCTATAGAACCCAACAGGAAAACAGCCACCAGCAGGTATGCGATCAATGATTTAATATTTTTCATAACAGTTAATTCAAGTAAATGTCCGGCTGCTTTCGACTAATGCTACAACTTCACAAGCACCCGGCAATTCCTTTGTTTCAACTGTTATGCCAACTTTATAAAATCAGCCATTAATTATTTTTTTTATCCGGCTGGTTCACAGCTATCAACCGGTCTTAAAAACAGCTTTCATAGATTACCACAGAACTATAGTCAACAAAAAAGCCCAACCTTACGATCGGGCTTTTTTGTTGGGGCAGCTATAGTTTAACTACCGAATACGTTGCGGACAAAGATTGGAATAAAGATAATGATCAGGATAGCGGCCTGGTGCTCTGCCACCGATTTCAGGTAAAGGCTGGTACTCACTAGCACCTCCCTGGTAAGGTCTGGCAACTCTTCCGAAACGATAATATCTCCTTTACCGAAACTGAAGGCTGGCTGCTTAAAACTGATCAGTGTTTCACCGGATTCATCCTGCACTTCGCGGTTATAACTAAAAGGCTTGCTTTTTAGCAGATATGTTTCGCCGGAGTTGAATAGTACCTTCGTTTTACCAAATAACGAAGCGGTAGCTTTACCGATCTCTTCACCGTTATAAGTTATAGTCACCTCCTGATCAAACCATCCTTTGTTTGTAAAAGAGATGGTAGCAGTACCGGACGTATATACAGCATCGTAACCCGACCAACCGGTAAAAGTGATGTTACCCAGCGGTTGGTCTGTGGTTCGTAAGGCAAACTCCCGACCCGACCAGTCTTTCTGTTTCCAATGCAGGATGTTCATCAACTATAGCTTTTTATTTCAGACCAAGTACTTCTACACCTTGCTCAAACACCACGTCCACCGGGATATTGGCTTTGCTCAAACGGTCGAGGTCAGCCTGTAGTTTGGCATCTACCTGGCCTTGTTCGTTCAGTAAGTTGCCTACACCCGCATAATCGCCGTTGCCCTGTAGTGTCAGTATCTTTTCAGATAGCTTGTTCATGGCCTCGCGCATTTTAGCATAGTTCACCCTGTACTTTCCGGTTTCCTCGTCGCGCTCAAAAGCGCCGTTCTCTTTAAAGAAGTTGAAACGAACCATGTTGGCCTTGCCATGTGCACTAGCCGCACCAAATCTTACCGAGCGGAAAATACCAGCCAGGAATGTGGTATAATAATCTTCCAGGCTTCCTTTCACTTCGCCTTTTTCATGCAGTTGGGTGATCATGTACAGGCCAAGAATATCGGCTTTACCTTCTTCCAAGGCAGATGCATGTTCTTTCAGGGCTTCGCGAACGGTGCCTTTGCCATTAATTGTATTTTTGATACCTAAGCCGTGCGCCACTTCGTGAAACATGGTATTGGCAAAAAATGCATCGAAGGTTACGTGTCTCTGCTGCTCATCGGCAATCAGTTCGTCGGCAATCGGCATCATAATCTTATCGAATTTAGCACGCATGGCGTTTTTGAGCTGCAGGCGACGTGTGCCACGTTTCAATTGCACTTCTTCGTCGTTTGGCAGGTTTATAGCTATGGTTTTGCTGCCTGCATTGCTGTCGCCGCCATAAAATACTACATCGTAAGCGTTCAGGTCAGAATCAGTGCCGGGAGTTTCTTTTTTATAGTTGGCAGCCACTGGCAGGCCGCGCTGCAGTTCAGGCAGAAAAGCAGCATATTTAGCCAGTCGTTCGCTCCACTCCTGGTCCTTTATCAACACATAAGCCTCGTGTGCAGCTTTGTAACCAAACAGGGCATCTTCGTAGGTTTCTATCGGGCCGATCACCATATCAAGCGTGTTGTTTTTCATGTCCATCCAGGCCAGGTCACTTGGCTGGTAGTTGTCTGTTAGCAGGGCTTCGGCGCGCAGGGTCAGGTATTTTTTAAGGCCGGCATCTTCGGCAAGCGTGGCAGCTTTTTTCAGCAGGTCTGATGCTTTTTTAACGTCATCCTTAAACTGCACATGGTAAGGCACGGTAATTAATTTGCCATTGTCATCGCGGCGCACAAAGGTATACAGGCTGGCTTTGTCTTTCAGGTTGGCTTTCTCAAACTCTTCCTTGGTCATGTCAGCAGGGTAAAAGTTAGATCCAGCTGGTTTCGGGCCAACACCTGGTAAAAATGGTTCGTTGTTATTCAGCCTGTCCCAGGGGCCATAGTTTATCTTTACAAACTGTTTGGCAGCATCACTTTCTAAAGCGGCCAGTAAAGAATCGCCTTTACCGTAGGCTTCGTACCAGAATAGCTTATCCATAATTTTACCGGCCTCTATCAGCAACGGCAGCATCTGGCGCTCTTTTTCAGTCAACTTGCTTATGTCAGTATTAAGGCGCACCGTAGTATACATATCCAGTTTCTGCTGAAGGCTGTCAACGGCCTGCGCTTTATCTGTTTCAGTGCCGGCGCTGCCTTCTTCCGCAGTTTTACTTGTACAACCAACTGTAGCAACAGCCAGTGCAGTGGCAAATATTAAATGGCGTGGTTTCATTCTAGTTTTATTAGTTCAGATATTGAAGATAGTAAATTTAAAGTATTCGTTAAAATCAGCCGCTACTACGCTTCCGGAAACTATAGTTTAGCCTGTAACTATAAACTATACGCGGTAGCCCGGATTACTTCATAAAAAAAGAGATGAAGCGTATTGCCTCATCTCTTCCAACTATAAATCAGGTTAGATTTTACTCTCCATCTTCACACTTGATATTATCCCCGATGTATCCGGCAGCTGCTTTGGCTGCGGCATTACCAGTAGGCATATCGTCCATAGTGTAAGTAGACATTTTATTCAGAGTGCTCAGGTAGGCATCTATAGTTGCCAGCTCAGCTGCATAAGCCGTAGCCGAAATATAGCCCATCTGTCTGTTCAGTAATACGGTGGCACCTTGCGAGAAAGCAGCTCTTGAATCTTTAAGGCCACCAGCACTGTTTCCGTTAGGAGTCATCATGTTAAGAGCTTCAGCTTCTGTATAGGTATAACCACCCAATGTAACAGTGTTACCATTCCAGCTACCTGCTTTATGAAAATAACCCTGGCCTTCTCCGCAAAGATCCATCACGTCGCAGCCCGGTCCGGCTACAGACGTGCTATAGCACGCATTGCTAATTCTCGCCCAAACGGTAGCCGACTTAACCTGGATGGCTTCGCTCAGTGTAAACTGAACAGTATAAACGCTGCCATCAGTCAGTTTTTCCTGGAAATCGGATAATCTCAGGTAGCCTGTAACAGCAGACATATCGCAGGCACTGCCGTTTCCTTCTTTATAGGACGGAGTTAATGCTTGTACTATAGAGCCTGTAACGGACGCTGAAACGACATTTGCACCTGATAAAGCAATCTGCTGATCATCACAGCCTGTAAGCGTAAGCAAAAGTGAACCGATGTTCGGCACATTTCCAGCTACCGTTTTCTGGACAGTAAACATCCACGTTTTGCCATCGGTGGTACTCAAACCGGAAATAGTAACAGGACTGACAGTACTTGCAACTTTGGCAGCATCGGCAGAGGTACTGTTAAAGTCAGACGAAGGGTTAACATTTTCCATGTCTTTAGAACATGAGAACATAAGCAACAGGGCACCTAGGCCAATGCTTAACTTTGAGAGTGCTTTTAGCATTTTTCTTTTAAATAACATAAGTTATTGATTAAGCAATATTACTAAAAACAAAACAAATAGTTTCAATTAAATATTTAAATATTTATAATAATTAAGATTGTAGTTAATAAGTTGCCTTAAAGCACTGCAAACTATAAAGCCGCTGCTCTTCCCGGGAGAAAAGCAGCGGCTTTATAGTTTGGTTGGTATGCTATAGTTTAAAAGAGCCCGAATAGTTCTGCCTGAATTTTCTCGATTATGCCACCCAGGTCTTCCGGGTTTGCTACAAAGTCCAGGTTGTTTACGTCTATTACTAAAAGTTTGCCCTGCTTATAGTTTGCCATCCACTCGTTGTAATGGTCGTTCAGGTTACGCAGGTAATTTATGCTGATGCTGCTTTCGTAATCGCGGTTACGTTTCTCGATCTGGCCAATCAGTTTTGGCAGGTCGGCTTTCAGGTAAATCATCAGGTCCGGTGCTTTTACCATACTGATCATAGACTGGAACAGTGCAAAGTAGTTCTCGTAATCGCGGGTGCTCATCAGCCCGGACTGGTGCAGGTTTTTGGCAAAGATGTGCGCATCTTCGTAAATAGTGCGGTCCTGAATTACGCTGCGATCAGTAGCCTGTATCTGCTGCACCTGCCCAAAGCGGCTGTTCAGGAAAAATACCTGTAAATGGAAGGCCCAACGCTCCATGTCCTCATAAAAATCCTTCAGGTACGGGTTGTTTTCTACTGCCTCCAGGTAAAGGTCCCACTTAAAATGCTGAGACAGTTTAGTGGCAAGTGTAGTTTTGCCGGCGCCTATGTTACCGACGATCGCAATGTGCATATAAAACTATAATTTTGGTAAAAGCTGATGACAAAAGTAAGGGTTTTTGCTTACATGCACGCTGTATAATATAGTTGTTTTATTGTATAATTAACACAATATTATAGTTGTTGTTAATTACGGATTTTAAACTGCTCTTTGCTTTAGGCGTACATGTTATTACATCAAATACAGAAAGCTATGACGAAAGGACACAACCAAAGCCACCATAAGCAGAGCGGGCAAACACCAGCTAACTCCGCCAACTCCAACCAGAACAGCCAGTCCAAAGATCAGCAGAAAGATAAAAGCCCGGATCAGGGCCGGAATAAAAACAGGGATCAGTCAGGTGGCACCAAGGGAAAGAACGCGATTTAAAAACAAAGCCCCGGAAATAGTTATTTCCGGGGCTCTTTACTTACAAACAACTAAACAATCAACTATCTTTTCTCGCGCATATCCTGGTATAGTTCCTGGGCTTCGCGACTCTTTTTAAGGGTGGCAAACTCTACCTGCAGGGCTGCTATTTTTATCTTGTCGCCGTTGTTCAGCTTATCCAGTACCTCGGCTTTACGGGTGTTCAGCTCTCCAAAAACAAACTCGGCATAGTCCCAGTCGCGCAGGTTCCAGTTGCGGCGGTAGGTTCGGGTATAGTCTGTCAGGCGGATGTAGGCTTCACGCAGGTCTTGCGGCCTGATGTTGGCAATGCGGGTAGTGCCGGTCATCTGTTTTTCCCAGCGTTCCAGTTCCTGGCCCTCCAGGTTCACAGCTTTTCTTATCTCGTTTCGTTCTTCCCACTCGCCATAGCGGCTTTTGTACTGGCTGTATTCCGCCTTCGATTCATCCGATAGCTTTTGGGTATTCTTATCCAGGGAGGAGGTAAGGCTTTTGAATTCCTGTTTTATAGTTGGCCACTCGGCACGTGTCACACTGTCGGCCTGCACTGACTTTTTGCGCATCCAGCTCCGCAGGTTGTCCATGTCCTGCTCCAGTTGCGATTTTGTTTGTGCCTGCACCCCAACTATAGTTCCGGTAAATAAAACAGCAAGCAAGTATTTTTTCAAAGTTCTCATGTATCGATACATTATCTTATCTTATAACACCGGATTCCCTGTAAATATTATGCCAAAACTATATTATGGAGCAAAATACTATACCTACAGCGCTTTCAGCATTTCGCAAAAATTGCACTATCCTTTACAAGTAGAATACGTTAAATGATATGAAACTATAGAATTCTTTGCCTGTCTACACCAACTTTTCGGCTGCCAGGCCTTCTAAATCAAAATCGCCCTATGAGTAACCCAAGGAGCAGCTTCCACGAAACTGTTGTATCTATCACCAATAAAGATGAGATTATTCTGAGTACGGACAAGTTTCCGTTCAGAACTACGCTTAGTCTGTCTCCCCTTGTTGCCTACTGGGAAAACAAAGTAAAAACCGACCCTAGCTGCAACATTTCGCGTGTGAAGGAACTGGCTGACCTGTTGCGGAAGACTCCCAACCTGCTGAAACCTTTAGACGATACGTCGCTTATTGACGAACACATCAGTACCATAGATATACTGATGGAAGACATTTTCCCGAGTGCGCTGTGGGAAAACGACCTGCGCGCAACGGTGCTGCCTTTCCATTTCGAAAGTTTTTATGCTACTCCGCGCCTGGAAGAACTGCAGCTGCTGGGTGGCGGTAACTATACCGGAAAACTGAACCTGGACCTGAAAACGCTCCTATTCCGGCTTACGCTTTCGGCTTATACCATTATTCTGGAGAAATTCTATAAAGCAAACTTTGTAGTAGACCAGCCTTTTATTTTTGTTATAAAAGATAAGTTCACCCAACTCGAGCGCCACTATAAACTGAGCATAGACCTTAAGTTTATGGATGTAAAACTGACCGGTGAGCTCAAACAACTGAAACCACAGGAAATTAACTTCCTGATAAACCGCTACAACAACCTGGATCTGTGGATGAAGTGGCTGCCTCCGGAAAACTTTGAGTTTACAGGATTTGCCATTTACGACTTTACGGATGTAACCATGGAGGAAACCATTTCTTCGTTGCGTTACGACCTGCTGGAGCAGGATGCCGTTACCTCAGAAGGCAGTATCAGGAGTCTGCAACAGAAGCTGCGTGTGCTGTTTGGCCTGCCGGGTATAAAATTCGGGCTTGCCTCCTGCCCCGCCATGCAGGAGTTTGACACAACATATGCCCGTAAAATATGGAACGGCCTTGTGTTCACGCAGAATAGCGACCTTAAAATGGATGACCTGCGCGGCTCTATTTATGAGCCAGTTATAAAGCATGGCCATACCATTATAGTAGAGGACCTGAAACTGTTCTCCAGCCCGACCCGGATAGAAAAGATTTTACTTGAAGATGGCATTCGCAACCTGATCATCGCGCCGCTGCAGTACGAAGGGCATATTATTGGTTTACTGGAAGTAGCCTCCCCGATACCTGGCGAACTCAATGCGCTTTCCATGATTCGACTGAAGGAAATACTGCCGCTTTTTGCCCTGGCTATGCACCGTGGCCTGGAAGAACTCCGAAGCAGTATCCAGAACGTCATCAAAGAAAAATATACTGCTATACACCCTGTAGTGGAATGGCGGTTTACCCAGGCTGCCATCAACTTCCTGGATAAAATGGAGCGCAACGCCACCGCCGAAATCGAGCCAATTGTGTTCCGTGATATTTACCCGCTTTATGGTGTATCGGATGTGCGCAGCTCTGCCATAGAACGAAATAAAGCGATACAGGGCGACTTGCTGGACCAGCTGGTACTTGCCAAAGAGGTATTGCTTTCAGCTAAAGATAATCTGCCACTGCCTATTCTGGACGAGCTTACATTTAAGATAGATAAATTCTCGCAAAATATTATGGCGGAACTTGCCCCTGACGATGAAGCGCAAGTGCTGGAGTTTCTGAGATCAGAGGTAGAGGCGCTGTTTAATTACTTCCTGAAAACTAACCCGCAAACAGAGCAAACTATAAAGCGGTATAAAAATGCGATTACCAACCCACACCACGTGGTATATAACAAGCGCCGTGCGTACGAAGAAAGCCTGTACCTGATCAACGAAACCATTTCCTCGTTCCTGGACCGGGAAGAAGAAAAGGCACAGCAAATATTCCCGCATTATTTCGAGAAGTACAAAACTGACGGGCTGGAGTATAACATTTACATTGGCGCATCGCTACTGAATAGCGGCAACTTTGAGAAGATCTACCTGAAAAACATGCGCCTGTGGCAACTGATGCTTACCTGCGAAATTGCCCGACGCATACAAAACCTGCGCGCTACGCTAAAACTACCGTTAGAGATTGCGCAGCTTATACTCGTGCACAGCGATCCGATCTCTATTAAGTTCAGGCTGGATGAGAAGAAATTTGATGTGGAAGGCGCCAGTAATATACGGTACGAAATTATTAAAAAGCGCCTGGATAAAGCCACCGTACAAGATGCCGCAGAGCGCCTTACCCAGCCGGGCAAAATTGCTATAGTTTATACCCAGCAAAAAGAAGCGGTTGAATACATGCGCTACATCGAGTTTCTGCAATCGGAGGGATATATAGAGAAGGATGTGGAAATGCTTGAAATAGATGAGATGCAGGGTGTGCAGGGCTTACGGGCTATTCGCGTATCGGTAAGCTTTAAAGAACAGCTGCGCCATGACATAGACTCCGGCGACGAACTACTCGCAATAGCGCAAAGTGCAAGTCTTAATTAAATAAACCCAAACCTGTTAAATAGGTAAAATTATATATTGATTGTATTTTATAAATTTATACAACCTTTTTCAATTTTACCTATTCAACAACAAATAACCTTTTAATCAATTAGTTACAACTCTAAAAATACCTGGCTATATACAATACAATGAATTTATTTTATTGTTTTTTCTTACCAAGTGCAATTATTTTTAATCTTGTACCGTTCTAAACCCAACACCAGCTTAGGTAACTGGTGAAATTTAGTTTTCACGTTTTCAACTTTTAGCCAAATGAAATTGAAAAACAGAATTATGCCTGCCATGCTATTTTTCGGCGTGGTAGCCTTCTCATCTTGCGATGACAGGGAAAAAGATACACTTCAGCCAACCTTTGAGCAGGGTGCTATCTCTCATGTAATGGTAGACTCTTCGGAGGTAACCTCTTACAACTATGCTGGTAAATCGCTTACCCAGATAAACTACTACGACAAGGAAACCGGTGACCTGGAGTCTTTCGAGAAGTTTATCCGCGATTCAAAAGGCAACGTTATCAAATCTTCTTCACATGCAGGTGCTAACCACGCTATGCTATCGGAGCAGGATTACAAGTACAACAACAAGAACCAACTGACACAAACCACCACTTCTTACTACAATGGTAGCAAACTGGAGTACAACGCTGTTACCACGTTCGCTTACAACTCTAAAAAAGAGTTAGAGAAGAAAACAGTTTATGAAGGCAAAGATGTTGCTTCTGCAGAACTGAAGTCTTACACCACGTACGAAGTGCTTCCGAATGGCAACTTTGGCCAGGAAAAGCAATATGTAGTTGATAGCAAAGGCACAGGCAAACTGTTCTCTACCACTACGTACTCATACGACTCTAACCAGAATCCATTTTTTGCACACGGTGAGCCGGGTGCAGCAGCCAGCCCAAACAACATGACGGTGGCTTCTACCCTAGTACACGCCAGCAAAAAGTCTTACCGTTATACGTACACATACAAGTATGATGAGCGCGGCTACCCAACCAGCCAGACGGTGACTTCGCCAAACGGCCAGGCACAGACCTTTAGCTATTTGTATAGCAATTAGGCAAACAGGCACATTAGTTTAAGCCGAAGCGGCTGCGGGATTAGTCTTGCAGCCGCTTCGGTTTTTATACGGCCTGTAGTGCACCAGATACAACTATAAATAGCTATATTTGCTTTATACCTCACATTTAACTGATGTCAAAAACTAAAATAACCGTAAACAATAACGGATCGCTTCGCATTGAAGGTGACTTTGAAATAGTAGATAAGGATGGAAACTTATATGGCTTAGGTGGCCGCACGCTGGTTTCTGTTTGTCGTTGTGGTCTGTCTAAAAACAAACCGTTCTGCGACGGCTCTCACAAAGGCCACTTTGAGCACGATGCCCAGGCATTTGACTTGCCTGAAAAGAAAGCTTAACTATAAACTATAGTTGATACACTAATATACACCATGGCTGAACGCTTTGTAACTATAGCCGCTTTTAACGAACCCACCGAAGCCCATATTATGAAAGGCCGGCTGGAGGCAGAAGGCATACTTTGCTTTCTGAGCGATGAGCATATAGTTGGTGCCCAGCCTTTTTACTCTGTGGCTGTTGGTGGTGTAAAACTTAAAGTTACCGAACAGGACGAGGAAGAGGCTCGTGCCGTGCTGGCTCGTATACAGGGCGGCAGCAGTGAGTTTTTGTTGGATGACAACATTGAGCTTGCACCGCCTATGCAGGAACACGTAATAGCTACTACCTGCCCCGAGTGCGGCTCTGATCGTATTGCCGAGGAGAAGTACAACAAAACAGTATTTTCACTGAGTTACCTCCTTTTTGGTTTTCCGTTGCCTTTCCTGAGTCATAAATACAGGTGCTATAATTGTGGCCATACCTGGAAGCTAAAATAAAAAAGGGAGCCTTACACGGCTCCCTTTATATTTCCAGCCTCGCTATTTAAAAAGCCTGCTCTATAAACGGTTTCGGGAAAGAGGTCCAGACATCGTCTCCCGGACGATCGATAGGTAACTCATCCAGGCGGTTGTAACGGCGCAAATCTACCCAGCGGTGCCCTTCAAAATATAAAGAATAGCGTCGCTGGTACAGCATTTCATCTATAAGCGCTTCTTTTGTAACCAGCCCCACGTATGGTCCTACCCCATGCCCCTGCCTGATGATGTTCAGCGCCTTTACAGCTTCCAGAGTGTTTCCGGTCTGTATGTTTGCCTCTGCATAGATCAGAATCAGCTCTTCGTTGCGGATAATCGGGATCGGGTCTGTGTTTGACTTATAAACTGCTACATCGTACTTGCCCGTCAGATTATCCAAGGAAGCAGCTTCATCCCGTAACAATACTTTCGAGATCCGGTCATCGTTTGGTGCAATGTCGCTGATATAGCTTGGATGTGCAATGCGTATTTCTCCGGAAGAGTTTGGTGCCACAAACACCGGATTCAGTAAGTCGCCGGAAGAAGCACTGAATGTATAGTACACCCCTTTATTGAAATCGGTACTCAAGTCTAAAAATGATCCTTCCAATAACGTTAAGGCCTCTCCAAATTCTTCACGGTAAACGGCTACACGCGCAGCAAGTGCCCGGTTAAACTGCAGAAAACCCGCCGGATCGTTAAAGCCTTCAAATCCTTCTGACAACGTAAACGGAAACTCTTCACCGGCCGCCGCAATATGCCCTGCTCCTTCATCCAGCAGCAACGCAATCGAATCGAGGGCTGCTTCACGTTCCACAAATGGTCCGAGATTGTCAGGGTCATCCACATCTAATCGAATGCCCGGCTCATACATCATGGTCAGGTTTAGGAGCAGCTGATGTGCTTTTATAGTTTCGGCAAATCCAAGGTAGCCCTCCCGTTCTTCATCAGAGATCAAGGTCGTATTATTGGCCGATGCGATCAGAATATTTGTATTTTTTACCACTCTGTAGCGGCCTGCCCAGGGGTTTGTAGTATAAAACGTGTTATCATCCAGCACAGAACTACCTTTCCCTAACAGATCGGCAGTAAAACGTGGGTCAGCACTGGAAAAACGATAGTGTTCACGGCCAATCACGCCCATGTCATCATAGTAAGTAGCTAAGAATGTGCGCATACCAGCTTCAGTACCTACTACCAGGTTATTCAGGTCGTCTACTGTCGCGTTTACCAGCACCGATTCAACGGTTGGGTTATTGGGATCCGGAATATCATCAATTTCGCAGGCTGGCAACATGAGTATTATTGCCAGAAACGCCATTACCGGTTTAAATTTTAATGTACTTATATACCTTTTCATATTGATCATTTTTAAAATTAGAAACCGATAGAGAGATGCAGGAAATACCTTTTAGAAGAAGGGAAAGGAGTAACATCCACCCCGGTAGATAACCCGTTGCCACCAAAGTTGGAGACTTCCGGATCGTAGCTGTCATAATCGGTTATGGTAAACAGGTTATTGGCCGATACCCCGATCTTAGCCTGTCGAACTATACCACTGAAAACACCTTCCAGTAAACTGGTGGGCAGCGTATAATACAACCCGATCTCACGCAATCGCAGGTAAGATGCATCCTGCACAAAGGGCTCTGCCGTTACTCCCAGGGCATCGGTACGCTCTTTGGCATTGGGTATGCCATCTCCATCATCGTCATCGTCGTAATCAAAAGAAGTACCGCCGAGGTCTGTCAGTAATTGGGTCAGGTTAATGTTATCGCCGCCTTCTTTCCAGTGCAAAAGGAAGGAGAAAGTCAGGTTCTGTTTGATGGTAAAGAAGTTGTGAAAGTTCATCTGAAAATCCGGGGCAGCATCGCCAAGAACAACCACACCTTCATCCCCTTTTATACCTTTAATCTGAGTGGCTGATTTACCCTCTTCTATAAAGAATGTACCCAGGGTGTTACCAAATCCCCCCAATGGAAAAGCAGGCACATTCAGTTCTGTTATTTCAGAGTTGTTCACCCAATAGCTGATCCTGGAATCCCATTTAAAGCCGGCAACATCGAAAGGAGTTGAGCTAAGTGCCAGTTCTACGCCACGGTTTCGCAGCTCGCCGGCATTTACTATTCTGGTAGTAAAACCGGTTGAGCTTGGCACGTTCTGCACCAAGATAAGATCCGAAACTGTTTTCACGTAGTAAGTCGCTTCCAGAACAGCCTTATCTCCCAGTATACCAATGTCTACTCCGGTTTCAAATTCTTTCTGACGCTCCTGTTTAATGTCTGCGTTACCGCGCTGCAGCGGAACTATAATACCCGGATTGCCACCAATGTTGAAGGGTGAAAATGACGTATACTTAGAGCCAAATGGTGGGAAACCGCCAGCCTCGCCGTATGCTGCCCGAAGCTTGAGCATATTTATACTTTCCTGCGTCCAGAAGCCGAAGTTGGCAAGGTTCAGAGCCAGCGAGAACTTAGGGAAAGCCACGAACTCGTTAACATCAGCGTTATTGGATGACTTGTCCAGGCGCAAACCAGCAGTAGCAATAATGCGGTCACTGAAGTTAACTTCTTCCTGGAAGAACAAACCTTTGTTTCTGACCGGCAGCTGGGTCTGATCCACAGTTACAGCACTCGACTGGTCCAGGTTTGTCTGGGAGCCGATAAGCTGCGTGGCTATAGTTAGTACCTGGTCCTGGTTAAAGTTTTCGCGTGTGGCGCCAATGGTGGTTGTAAAGTCAAGGGTGTTATCTGCCACCGACAGGTTGTTTACAACAAAGGCAGCAAAGTTGGTGTTCAGGTTATAGTTGTTGCCCTGTATTGAGGTGCCCTGGTTCCCGTTCTGTTCGAACTGTAGTATTCTCGGGAAGATGGCGATCGTTTTAAGGTTGTAAAAGTCCAGGCCTGCACGCAATACTAGTTTGGTGCTGCTTAAGTCAGTGGTATACAGATTGGTATTTAAGGTGAAACCACCCAGGAAACGGTCTGTATTCTCTTCGTTCGTCATCAGGTCGCGGGTTTGCAGAAAGTTGGAAGCCGCGAACGGGTTATCCGGATACAAACCGCTATCATCCCTGAATAAATCTACAAAGCTCGGCGTACTGGATAAAGCAACACCAAAAGAAACACCGGCGTTATCGTTATTGGTAAGGCCGCGTTTTGCTATTGAATTGATATAGTTGGTGCTTAAGCTAAAATTAAATCGTTTGGAGAGCTCATGATCCAGGTTAAAGCGCAGTGACTTTTTTTCGTAGCCAGTTCGTTCAATAATACCTTCTTCATCCTGCACCAGGCCACCTACATAAAACTGTGTTTTTTCATTTCCACCGCTTATGTTCAGGCGGGTATTATACAGCATCCCCTTATTACCGTATAGTTCATCTTCGTAATCAATCAGACGGCCGGCATCACGTGCCTCGATAAACTGTTCAACAAGTTCAGGTCGGTCGAGGTAAGTGGAGGCTACCCGTTCTTCCGTAAAATTGCGCATACCTAATAAGTGTGCCGCCTCGGTAAAGCCCACATCCTGCGAAACATCAACTAAGGTTTTGCCAACTGTTCCGCGTTTTGTTGTGATGATGACTACGCCTGCTGCTGCCAGCGAACCATAAATGGCAGCTGCGGAGGCACCTTTCAATACTTCTATCGTTTCAATGTCGTCGGGGTTAATGTCTGCGATGCGGTTAGACGCGTTATCCTGGTTCGATGCATTTCCCTGGTTGGCAGCAGCTGTTACTACATTCAGGCCACCTGAAATACTGGAGTTGTCCACGATTATCCCATCTATAACATAGAGTGGTTGCGCATTACCAAAAATAGAGGTTACCCCGCGCAGCTTCATGGCAATACCGCCACCCGGCGCACCCGAGTTCTGAACTACGTTTGCACCTACCAGTTTGCCACTTATGGCAGCATCCATAGTTTGGGGCGTTGTGATGCCTGTTATCTCACGGGTATTGATAGTGGAGACTGCGTTAGCGGCATTTGTCCTTTTCACTGTGGTAGCAAGACCCGTTACCACAACTTCGTTGAGGCTGGTGGCTTTTTGAACAAGCCGGATGTTAAGTTCTGTTACAGCCGGAGTAATACTTACTGTTTGCGACACATACCCCAGAAACGAGAAGGTGATTCTGCCATTTTCAGAAGGCAGGGTGATGGAATAATTACCGTTTACATCGGTGCTGGTGCCTGTAGTGGTACCAACCACCACAACTGCTACGCCTGGCAGCGCACTACCTGATCCGGAATCAGTAACCTTGCCACTAACAGTAGTTTGCCCCTGCACTATAAACGGCAAAAGCCAGCATAGCAAAGCCAGCAGCTTAAGCGTGTAATGCTTTTTCATAAAGAATATCTAATATGGTAAATAAATAGAGGGCGTTGGAGGAGCTACTGGTTGAGTAGCTGTGTATCATTATACGGTTTGCATTAATTAAAGTATAATTTTACCAATAGCAATACAGTTTAAAGCATCTATTTATATAACCATTATAATATATATAAATACATACATCCTCTGTTATATTGTTTAGGGTCCAGGCTTAGATAAAGAGCGAACAGTAACATCCAACCGCAACAGGCACAAAAAAACCGTAGCCTCACAGGCTACGGTTTTTACCTTTTCCGGGTAAGGCAGCTTATTTGGAAGTCAGTTCATTTACAAACTGCACATATTCCGCACGGGCTTCTTCCTGGCTTTTACCTTCCTGTCTTTTCCAGGCATCCCATTTGGCAATATTTTTAAAGTCGAAACCGCCAGGACGTTCTGTGTTTACATCTCCTTCGGAGCCCTGCTTATACAAGGCATATAGTTTAAGCAGCACATCATTCGATGGGCGTTCGGTTAACGTTTTGGAGCGCTCAACTGCGCTTTCAAATTCCTGTTGAGTAGCCATAGTTCAGTTTATAGTTTGAGAGGACTCCAAATTAATAAAAAGTAGTATGCAAGCATAACATTATCGCATTTTATTTTTTTACAAAAACCGCGTATATTTAGTTGCCGCCACACAGGCTGCAGCTCATCACTTAAACCCAAGCACAAATTATGAAGAAACTGAAACCCGCAGCAGCCTATGTTGGTACGCTGCTTTCGGCTTCGCTTGTAGTAGGTACAGGCTGCTCTACGAGCAATACTACTACTGCCACAAATACCACCACCGAACAAATGGAAAGCACTACCACAGCGGAGCCAAAACCTCCGGTTGCTAAAAAAGTACCTAAAGAGCTTACGGCCCATGGCCACACCCGCACCGATAATTACTACTGGCTGAACGAGCGCGAAAATCCGGAAGTAATTGCTTATCTGAACGCTGAAAACGACTATACCAAGAAGGTAATGGCCGATACAGAGCAGTTACAGGAAAAGCTTTTCGACGAGATCGTGGGTCGTATCAAGCAAACTGACGAATCGGTACCTTATAAGAAGAACGGTTACTTTTACTACACACGTTTCGAAGCTGGTAAAGAGTACCCAATTTATGCCCGTAAAAAAGGCACTATGGAAGCTGCCGAGGAGGTAATGCTGAATGCGAACCAGCGGGCCGAAGGCCAGAGTTACTACGCCGCTGCCGGCATGAACGTAAGCCCGAACAACAACCTGTTGGCTTTTGGCGAAGATACCGTGAGCCGCCGCCAGTATACCATCCGTTTCAAGAACCTGCAGACCGGTGAGCTACTACCTGATCGTATTCTGAATACAACCGGCGCAGCTGTGTGGGCTAACGATAACAAAACGGTATTTTACACCATGAAAGATCCGTCGCTACGCTCATTCAAGATCTTCCGTCATACGCTTGGCACGCCATCTTCTCAGGATAAAGAAGTGTACCATGAAACCGATGAGACCTTCAGCACTTTTGTATACAAGACCAAATCTGACAAGTACATCATTATCGGTTCAAGCAGTACCATGGCACAGGAGTATCGCTTTATAGATGCCTCTAACCCAACGGCTGCCCTTAAAGTAATACAGCCGCGTGAGCGTGGTTTGGAGTATGACGTAGACCATTTCGGCGACAGCTTTTACATCAGAACAAACAAAGATGGTGCAACCAACTTTAAGCTGATGAAGACTCCGGTTGGCAAAACCACCAAGGAGAACTGGAAAGAGGTTATTGCCCACCGTCCGGACACTTACCTGGAAGGGACTGAGATATTTAAAGATTACCTGGTGCTGCAGGAGCGCAAAAACGGCCTTACACAGCTGCGCATCAAAAAGTGGAACGATCCGAAAACCGACTACTATGTTGACTTTGGAGAAGAAGCCTACACCGCCGGCATCAGTATAAACCCGGATTTTGACAGCAAAGTGTTGCGCTATAGTTATAGTTCGCTTACTACGCCAAGCTCTACCTACGACTATAACATGGTGACAAAGGAGAAAACGTTACTGAAGGAACAGGAAGTAGTAGGTGATTTTGACAAGAATAACTATGAGTCGAAGCGCGTTTATGCTACAGCTGATGATGGTACTAAAATTCCGATATCGCTGGTGTACCGCAAAGGCATGAAACTGGATGGTAACAACCCTACCCTGCTTTATGCTTATGGTTCGTATGGTATCAGCATGAATCCGGGCTTTAACTCCAGCCGACTAAGCCTGCTGGATCGTGGTTTTGTATATGCTATTGCGCACATCAGGGGTGGCCAGGAAATGGGTCGTCAGTGGTATGAGGATGGCAAAATGATGAAGAAGAAAAATACCTTCACCGACTTTATAGATGCTTCAGAGTACCTGATCGATCAGAAATATACTAACCCGGACAAACTGTTTGCACAAGGTGGCAGCGCCGGTGGTTTGCTGATGGGTGCCGTAGTTAACATGCGTCCTGAACTATATAAAGGCGTGCACGCAGCCGTACCGTTTGTGGATGTGGTAACTACTATGCTGGACACCAGCATTCCGTTAACTACGGGTGAGTTTGATGAGTGGGGTAACCCGGCAGAGAAGGCAGCTTACGATTATATGCTTTCTTACTCGCCATACGACAACGTAGAAGCGAAAGCATACCCGAACATGCTGGTAACTACAGGCTTACATGACTCACAGGTACAGTATTTTGAACCAGCTAAATGGGTAGCGAAACTGCGTGAGATGAAAACCGACGACAACCTGCTGTTACTGCAAACCAACATGGAAGCAGGCCACGGCGGTGCCTCCGGCCGTTTCCGTCCGTACCGCGAAACTGCGCTTCAATATGCCTTCTTCCTGAAACTGGCAGGAATTAATGAGTAATTATTATTGATTAAAGGGATTCTCTGATTTAAAGATTATCTCCTGAACTATAAAAAGTCCCGCTGCTAAACTATAGCAGCGGGACTTTTTGTTTCCTACTATGTCATTTCGAGTGCAGCGAGAAATCTCTTTAGAATTCGAGAAAGGTCTCTCCTATCGTAGAGATGACATTTAGATTAGCTAACGCTTACCACAATCTTCCCGAACTGCTTACCGGCTTCCATGTAGCGCATCGCTTCTTCGGTTTTCTCCAGCGGGAAGATGCTGTCAACTATAGGTTTTATTTTCTTGTCGCGCACAAAGGCTACCATTTCGGCGAAGTCCTGGTTTGTGCCCATGGTGCTGCCGTGTATAGCCAGTTGTTTCCAGAATATTTCAGCCGGATTTATCTGCCCGATCATGCCGGTTGTGCCGCCATACATCCCGATCCTGCCACCGGATTTTGCCAGTTTTACCAGTTGCACAAAGCCTTCGCCGGCTGCGCCATCTATGGCTACATCAAAGCCACCAACTATAGTTTTAAGCTCTTTTCCCCAGTTTTCATTTTTATAGTTGATACCACCGGTAGCACCCAGTTTTTTTGCGGCTTCAATTTTCTCATCAGAACCGGACGTAACCCAAACCTCTGCTCCTGCTGCTACGGCAAACTGAACAGCAAACAAGGCCACTCCTCCACCTGCACCGGTTATCAGCACTCTTTCGCCTGCTTTAAGACCGCATTTAGTAAACATAGCACGGTAAGCCGTTACGCCAGCCAACGGTAAGGCAGCAGCTTCTTCCCAACTCAGGTGTTCAGGTTTTTCGTGCAGGTTGGTGGCTCGTACTTTTACAAATTCGGCAAAAGCACCATCTTCAGGCATTCCGAGCACCTTATAGTTCTTCCCATGCGCGCGAAGGTCATCGCCCCAATCCGTTGATGGGTCAATGATCACTTCTTTTCCTATCCAGCTTTTGTCAACACCTTCGCCTACTTCTGTAACTATGCCGGCGCCATCAGAGCCCAGTATAGTAGGGTACTCTTTCGTAAAGTAACGGCCATATTGTATATACACGTCGCGGTGATTCAGGGCAGCGGATTTTACCTGCACTATCGCTTCGCCGGGGCCGGCAACGGGTTTCTCTTTATCTATCAGTACAAACGGTGAATTTATAGCTTCGAGGTATATGGCTTTCATGTATCAGGTTATAGTTTGATGTTATACAAAGATATGATTTCTGGCAAAAGGCCAGGATACTTTAGGGTTTGCATTTATAGTTACAGCGCTTAACTTGCAACTATAGCCACAGCATTTATGAGTAACTATAGCATACGCACCGCCACTACATCCGATATCCCAACTTTAGAATCACTGGCCCAAGCTACCTGGGAGCCAACCTATAAACCTATTCTATCAAAAGAGCAGATAGATTATATGTTTGATCTCATCTATAATAAAGAAGCACTGGAGCAGCAAATGGATGAAGGGCAAACTTTTTTACTGCTTTTTGGCGATGATAAGCCGCTGGGGTTTGCAAGCTATAGTTTAAGAGATGCTGGAGAGCAACTTTACAAACTTAACAAGATATACCTGTTACCTGAATGCCACGGCAAAGGGCTGGGCAGAAAGCTGATCACTTACGTTGAGGACGAAACCCGTAAACTGGGGGCAAAACAAATAGACCTGAACGTGAACAGGTACAACAAGGCAAAGCTGTTTTATGAATCGTGCGGCTATTATGTGCACCACGAAGAAGACCTGGCCATAGGCCCTTACTGGATGAACGACTACGTGATGCGGAAGCAACTATAAATAAAAAAGGGCAGCCAAATGGCTGCCCTTTTTTCAAACTTTAAACTTAAGCAAACAAAACTTTAGCTTTATTACATGTGTGCGATCGGATCCGCATTACCATCCGGATCGTTAGACACATATCCATCAGTGCTGATGTTACCTAACAACAACAGACCAGCTACGTGTGGCGATGCCATTGAAGTACCGCTGATCGTGTTGTAAGCACCACCTTTCCAGGTAGATTTGATGCTCACACCAGGTGCGCAGAAATCTACAGGAGGGTTGCCATAGTTAGAGAATGATGCGAAACGGTTATTTACATCCATCGCAGACACAGTGTACACATTAGAGTGGTTTACACGCGCAGGAGATGAATTGTTAGCGTGTGTGCTTTCGTTACCGGCAGCCAACGCAAACTTAATACCTTTACCGGCAGCTCTAAGAATTGCCTGGTCAAGCGCATCAGAAGTAGGGCCACCTAAGCTCATGTTAGCAGCATCGCCAGACTTAGCATTTGCAGCTACATAATCCACACCGGCGATTACACCAGAGTAAGAACCACTACCACGTGAGTCAAGCACTTTTACAGCCACTACAGTTGCGCCATAAGCTACACCCACTACACCGATACCGTTACCTTTAATAGCACCAATTGTACCAGCGACGTGTGTTCCGTGTCCGTTACCATCATCAGCACTACCGGCATCTTTACCGGACGTAAACATTGTTACGCTTCTTGCAACGTCAACATTCAGGTCTGGGTGATCCAGGTCTATACCAGTATCTATAACCCAGGCAGTTTTACCGGCACCGCTGGCAGAACCAACACGCGTAATACCATAAGGTATCTCCTCGCCTGTAGAGCCACCGCCACCAGTTCCTGGCTTGGCAAGCGCTACAATTCTGTCCTGCTCAATATAATCTATACGCTCATCACCACGAAGTCTCTCCACATCAGCCGGTGATAGTTTTGCAACTACACCTACCAGTGCTTTGCCATAAGATCTTTCAATAGCGAAGTCAGAGATATTGTTCTCATTAAAAACCTCCACACCAAACTGGCGGGCACTTTCAACACTCTGCGCATATGTAGCAGTTTCGCCCATACGCAGATTACCTTGTTTAAATACAACTATGTATTGTCCACTGATCGGAGCTCCATTTTCTCCGTTCTGCTGAATTGCATCTTCTGTAGCTACCGCATCGACAGTTTCGCTGTCGCAGGCTGTAAACGTACATGATACTGCTACTACAGCAGTTCCCAGCAGTAAAGACCGCATAGTGTTTCGAATTTGTAAGGTGTTTTTCATTTGTTTTTAAGGTGTTAAAGTTAAAATAATAGGTATTAAATAAATCCGGATTTTATGTAAGATATTGAATCATCGATACATATACAAATATAAATATATAAAAGGCTTAATTGATCACTAAAAACAGGCCTCAATATGCCTGAACAGGCGATATTTTTTTCAGACCAGGACAACTTCCCTTTCATCTCACTTTAACATCCACCAAAAACCACTTTTACCGGTCTCTCACTCCAGCGCCACTACCTTACAGATGTAGCAACGTATACCTGTTTTACTATAGAAGTAGTTACATTCAAAATACATATTATTAATATAGTTCAATTTACAGATTTACCACGTAGTTAGAGATTGGCATAAATGATATGAATTTTGTAGCTTGAACCTGAACAAAAAAGCAATTCCCGTGAAAAACCTGTCTCTTAAATTTTCTTTAAATAATATATTCCTGATTCTCAATATTTTATTTATAGTTGCATGTGGCCAGAAGCAGGAATCGATTGTCAGCGAAACGGACCTATCTACAGAGGTTTCTCCAAGCTCTGATACCATTCCTTTATCTTCTGACAATGTAAGAGACGTTTTAACTGATTATGCGAAAAATCACCCGGATAGCATTGCTGTTATCAGCACACGGCATGGCAATATAAAGGTGCGCCTGTATAAGGATACACCCTTGCACCGCGCTAATTTTGTTCGGCTCACCAAATCAGGTTTTTACAACCAGGGCGAGTTTTACAGGGTTGTTAAAGGATTTGCCATACAGGGCGGCGACTCCGATAACCGAACTATGAAACAGACGGTCTATAAAATTCCACAGGAGTTTAATCGCACGCATATACATAAGAAAGGCGCCCTGGCCATGGCCCGCTACGGCGACGAACAAAACCCGGATAAAGAGTCATCCTCACACAACTTTTACATCGTGCAGGGCGAGCCAGTACCGCTTCATGAAATCCGGGCCTGGGAAGAGAAACATGGTATTAAGTATACCCCGGCAGAGGTAAAACTTTACCAGACTATTGGCGGAGAACCATCTTTAGATACAGAGTACACGGTCTTTGGAGAAGTAATAGAAGGCCTGGATGTAGTAGATAAAATTGCCAACGAACCCGTTGATGCCAGCAGTTGGCCAAGACAATCGGTACTGCATACTATAAAAATGATAGAGTAGCGATCTACTTCAATGTTCTTCAATCCCTTCAAGATTTATAGTTTCCCCTGAAAAAGTAAAGGCGCTGCATTGCTGCAGCGCCTTTACCTATAGTTTGTAATTTATAGTTTACCAGATCTTCACACGGTTGTTCTCGGCACGGAACATATTATCGCCCTGCTCGCAACCAAAAGCTTCGTAGAACTGCGGCATGTTAGACACCGGGCCATTTGTTCTGAAACGACCTGGTGAATGCGGATCAGTTAATATCTGCTGGTTCTGTGCTTCGTCGCGCATGTTCACACGCCAGATCTGGGCCCATGCCAGGAAGAAACGTTGCTCTGGCGTAAAGCCCGCAATCAATCCCGGATTCTTTTTCTCCAATGCTTTTTGCAGCGCAGTGTAGGCAATGTTTAACCCACCAATATCGGCAATGTTCTCACCCATCGTTAGCTTTCCATTTACAGGCATGTTATTTAAAACCGTGTAGCCACTGTATTGTTTGTCCACCATCGCAGCGCGGGTGTTAAACTTCTCCAGGTCTTCTTTGCTCCACCAGTCTTTCAGGTTACCTTCAAAGTCGTATTTGGCGCCCTGATCATCGAAACCGTGAGTAAGTTCGTGGCCAATTACAGCACCCATACCGCCATAGTTAACAGCGTCATCCGCATTCGGATCAAAGAACGGAGGTTGTAAAATACCTGCCGGGAACACGATCTCGTTCATGCTCGGGTTATAGTAGGCATTTACAGTTGGTGGCGACATAAACCATTCGGTACGGTCTACTGGCTGACCAATTTTACCAATGTTTTTACGGAACGCAAACTGGCTGGCGCGCATCACATTTTCAGCATAAGAACCACGGCTAATATCGAGTCCTTTATAGTTCTCCCACTTATCAGGATAACCGATTTTAACGGCAAATGCATTCAATTTCTCAAGGGCGCGGGTTTTAGTATCTTCGCTCATCCAGTCCAGTTCACGCACGTGTTCCTTAAAAGCCTCCTGCAGGTTGTTAACCATTTCAAGGGCTTTCTGCTTGGCCTCCGGCGAGAATGTTTTCTGTACATATAACTGGCCTAACGCCTCGCCCATGGCGCCATCAGTTGCACGTAACACACGTTTCCAGCGGGGCTGCATTTCTTTAGCTCCATTCAGTACCTTGCCATAAAAGTTGAAGTTTTCCTGCACAAATTCCTGGCTCAGGTAAGGTGCGGATGTGCGGGCCAGATGCCAGCGCGTGTATGTTTTCCAGTCGGCTAGTGGTATAGTCTTCAGCATACCATTCAGCTCTTTAAAAAAGGCAGGCTGACCAACTATAAGTTCTTTTGACGACTGTGCTCCCATATTTGTCAGGAGCTGGGTAATTTTCAGGTTCGGATTCTGTTTGGCAAATTCCTGGATGGTCATTTTGTTATAGTTGGCATACGGGTCGCGCAGTTCCACGCGGGTTCTGGATGCCTTTGCCAGCCTGGTTTCAATGTCCATTACGGTTCTGGCTTTTTTCTGAGCAGATGTAGCATCATCGCCAATCAGCTGGAACATGTTTTGCAGGTGCTTCAGGTATTCGGTGCGGATGGTTTTAGAACGGTCATCCTCTTTCAGGTAATAGTCACGATCTGGCAAGCCCAAGCCGCCCTGCATTGCCCATAACGCATATTGTGTACTTATTTTATCGTCCTGGGTAACATACATGGTAAAGTAGCCACTTACGCCTTTGGTTTTCAGGTCAGCAACTTTCTTTAAAAGTTCGTCGGTGGTTTTAGCAGCGGCAATTTGTTCCAATTCCGGTTTAATGGGCGTCATGCCGGCTTTGTTAACAGCTGCAGAGTCCATGCCGGCGGCATAAAAGTCGCCGACCAGTTGTGCCGGTGAACCTTTTGTAACGGTAGTGTTCGAGGATGCTTCTGCCAGGAGTTCGCGCAGGATGGCGTTGTTCTTTTCAGCTAGTTCGTTAAAAGAGCCCCAGCTACTTTCCGATGCCGGTATCGGGTTGTTTTTTACCCAGCCGCCATTGGCATACTGGTAAAAATCTTCGCAGGGATTAACCGTGGTATCCATATTGGCAAGGTCCAGGCCGGTGCCCATATTCATTTCTGTTGTACTGGCAGAGGCTGTATTAGCAGCATCGTCGGTAGTGGTGGTGGAAGAACTACAACCCGAAAGCAATAAGCCGGCAAGTGCAGCCGAAGAGAGAAACAGATATCTATTTTTCATAAGGCTATTATTTTTATTTTATGTTACAGGTACGAAATATAGCAACGAGCAATTCATCAAAATAAATACTGTATTTATAGTTTATAGTTGCTTTAGGCCGTTAGCTGTAGACCACTAACAGAGCTGACGTAATACTCCGGGCAAAAAAAACGCCCCGGCTATAGTTTAACCGGGGCGTTTTTTATGATTAGATCAGACTTATTGTACTGGTCGGTGCTTCACGTAAGTGTTCAACCATGTATCCATTTCCCAAAGCATGTGCAGGATAGATTCTTTAGCTGCATAGCCGTGGCTTTCGTGCGGCAGGAACACTAAACGCGTGGTAGCTCCATGGCCTTTCAGTGCATTGTAAAAACGCTCGCTCTGGATCGGGAAAGTACCGGAGTTGTTATCAGCCTCACCGTGAATGAGCAGGATCGGAGTTTTTACTTTATCTGCAAAAGAGAACGGTGACATTCTGTGGTATACTTCCGGAGCCTCCCAGTAAGAACGTTCCTCCTGCTGGAAACCAAATGGCGTTAAGGTACGGTTGTAAGCGCCGCTACGGGCAATACCAGCAGCAAACAGGTTAGAGTGTGCCAACAGGTTAGCTGTCATGAAGGCGCCATACGAGTGACCGCCAACTGCTACACGCTTCGGATCAACTACACCCATACTTACTACTTTATCGATAGCAGCTTTGGCGCTTGCTACCAGCTGCTCGTTATACGTGTCGTTTGGTTGCGCATTGCCTTCTCCTACAATCGGAATATCGGTTCTGTCCAGCACAGCGTAACCTTGTGTTACCCAGAACAACGGCGAGCCGGAGCTGATACGGGTAAACTCGTAAGGAGAGCTTTTCACCTGGCCGGCTGTTGCTGCATTCTTAAACTCGCGCGGGTAAGCCCACATCAGCATTGGAAGCGGTGCGTCGCCTTTCTTGTAATCTTTTGGCAAGTATAAAACAGCGTTCAGCTTAACGCCATCGTTACGCTCGTACTGCAGCATTTCTTTCTGCACACCTTCCAGTTGCGGAGTCGGGTGCGGGAAGGTAGTTACCTGCGTCAGTTGCTTTTTGCCCAGGTCACGCACAAAGTAGTTTGGTGCATCTTTCTCAGATTCTCTTCTGGTGATAATCTGTTTTTTATCCAGGTTAATGATATCAACCGGGCGCTCGTAATAAGGTGCTTCCGAACGGAAAAGAATTTTCGCCTTCTTAGATTTCAGGTTAAATTCACTCAGGAACGGACGGTTACCTTCCGGCGATCCACCTTCCGAGATCATGTAAATATGCTGGCCTTTTTTATCGGTTAACAGCACGCTGCGGCCAAACTTATTTTTAGTGAACACAGGCGAACCCGGATCATTGTAGCCATCTTCGTAAGAGCGTTCTATCAGTACAGTTGCTTTACCTGGTTTTGCAGGATCAACTGAACTTACACGCTCCGCACGGGTTTTCCACCAACGTTCGTTTACCAGCGCCAGGTTTTCGCCCCATTGTATGCCTCTGTATCTGTATTTGGTTGTAGCCAGCTTAGTTGGTTTTGCAGCAAAAGGTGCATCCAGGGTATAAACTATATCACGAACGGCTACTTCTTTATTTGCATCGCCGCCATCCTGCGCTTCTGCCCAGTACAATGTAGCAGCCTTATCAGGGCGCCAGCTATAGTTGCGTGGCCCTTTGGCTACGGCATCAAACGCGATCGGAATATCTTCTGCCAACGGCAGTTGCGCCAGCTGCTTTACTACTTTACCATCGCGGCTCCAAACTTCTACACTGTAAGGGAAGTTGTAAGACGGCACCAGGTAAGAGTAAGGTTTCTGTATCATTTCAACCAACAGGTACTGACCATCCGGCGATACTTCAAAACCTTTTACCACACCAGCTTTTCCTATAGTTTGCTGCTGTCCGTCTACTGTTACCAGCTTCAGCTGCGTTTGCATATAGTAGTCAAACAGCTGCTCGTCGTAGCGGTTTTTAAGCAAGTCCTGGTACGTGCGCGATGGTTTTACTTTGCCTATGTTTTGCTGAATGGTAGGCCCGGCCGGAGCCAGGACAGGCTCTGGCATTTCGCCGCGGTTTTCATCCACAAACTTTACTACCAGTGTTTTGCTATCTGAAGTCCACTCGAAAGGGCTACCTCTGTGGGCATCGTTTACAGTTGCATTCGTTAGCTTTTTCGCCTGTTTTGTGCTGATATCGGCAATCCATAGTTCGATACCGTTGGCAACAGTGTTTGTAAAGGCAATATACTTTTCATCCGGTGACCAGGTGATGTAAGACAGACGCGCGTTTTGAGGCAAACCTTTGATCTGGCTTTCCTGGCCTCCGTTTACCTGTTTTACTTTAATGTTACTGATAGAAGAAGCGCGGCTCTGCCCGTTGGTAGCAGGGTTAATGCGCAGGCCGGCAAGGCGGCTTTCCGGTTGTGCCAGCTCTTCAATGCTCGGGTAGCCCGGGCGCTCAAGCAGCAACATCAGGTCGCCTTTTGAGTTGATGCTTACCGATGGTGTGGCCGGTGCATCGATGATGTCAGCTATAGTTTGCGGTGGTCGTTGGTACGAGATGTTCAGGTCCTGGCCACCCTGCGCAAAGGCAACGGGCGCAGGAGAACCACCCAACAGCAACAGACCCAGCAGAGCCAGGCCAGCGGTTTTGGTTTTGTAAAGGTTCATATCAGATAAAGTGTAAGATTAGTTAGTAGTGCTTAGATGTAATTTAGGGAGAATAGTTTAATCTAAGGAACCCTCCCTCATCAATATTTCATATATTTAATTTTGGCAATATTATTGCTTGGAATATTGCTACACTTAAGCCATATCCTTATGAAATTTACAAACTTACTCCTCACCCTGATCATTCTGTTGCTGGCTATCGAAGCTAACGCCCAAACCAATAATAGCAGGAAACTCGAAATACACCCTTATGAAATATTTTTTGTAGGACCTGAGAACGAACTCGACCTTGACACACTGATCATGCACAACAACTCCATTCTCAGATTTGACTCCGCTAAACCCGGGAAACTGGTAGCCAGAGCTGTTTTTATAGGCCGCAAATGCAAAATAACTGCTAAAGGCGCAGATGGCATAAAAGGGAACAATTTTACACCTGGCGAAGATGGCAAAGATGGTGGGAAACTGGATGTATTTCTCAACTTTGAGAGTTTAGGATGGCTGACCATAGATGTAAGAGGTGGAGATGGTGGCAGAGGTGCAAGTGGAGAATCCGGATTACGAGGCAAGCCCACTAAAACAGAGACGCGCTCATATATTGATGCAAAAGGAAAATTGCAGACTACAACTATAGTAGAACTGGGAGACCCCGGTACCAACGGCACAGATGCTACAAGAGGTGGCAGCGGTGGAAATGGCGGGCAACTTAAATTAGCCTATGACTCAAAATCATTCACACCCACTTTCAATCAAAGTAAGAGAAAAGCGCATAGCGTAAATATACTTTATGCCGGTGGTGTAAAAGGAAAGGATGGTGCGCCTGGAAGTGGTGGCATAGGGAGCAAAAATGGGATAGTTAAATACACGCCCACCAAAGCCAGCAACGAAGGACAAATTGAGGTTAAAAGACAAGAAGTTACTTCAAATTAATTCCTGACTGAAACAAACAAATTTACTCTCTTATACCAACCCACATGAAAAACAACTACCTTCTTACCTGCCTGATGCTGCTCCCGGTCTGGTGCAGCGCTCAATCTGATCAAACGCATTATGCTAAACTGGAAATAAAAGAAAAAGAAGTGTTTATAGTTGGGCCGGGTAATATGCTTACTGTGGATACTCTCATCATGCACGACAGATCAACTATAAAATTCTCTTCTGATACACCCGGCGTTTTAAAAGCTAACGTTGCTTTAGTTGGCAGTAAATGTGAGATTTCATCGAGAGGTGTAAATGGCCTGGATTCTGAACTTAAAAAGCGCGGCACACGCGGCGGGAACGGTGGCGACCTGGATATTACGATGCATTTCGACAAACTTAAAAGCCTGACAATTGATACGCGCGGCGGAACTGGGGGCGATGGCCTGGATGGTAAAAACGGGAAGAATGGCATAAAGGACCGTCAGGAAAAGAAGATAATAAAAGGCCCTAAAGGGGAAGACATAGTTACCTATGAGCTCATACCCGGTACCCGCGGAACCGACGGAACCAATGCAACTACAGGCCTGCCAGGCGGCAACGGAGGCAACATCATCTTCACATACTCCACCAAAAAGTTTATCCCGGTTTTCAATCACGCTAAAGCACGGAACAGCATAACCCTGCTGCACACCGTAGGCGATGCCGGCAGAGACGGCACCCCAGGCAAAGGTGGCTTTCAGAGTGCTGACGGTGTATTAGAACATATAAAGAAAGTAGATTCTGTAGATGGGCAGATCAGGTTATACAATGCGAATATGGCTTCGGCTCATGATTAACACATAAGGTTCTCATACATAACTTATACGTTCGCAACTATAGACTATTACTATGCTCAGAGCCTTATCAATATCGTTGTTTCTGCTACTCAATCTTTTAGGTACAGTAAAGGGGCAATCCGTTTCGAAGCTTGAAATAAAAGCGGGGCAGGTATATGTTGTAGGTTCAGATAACAGGCTTATAGTAGATACACTTGTGCTACATGATAAAGCAGAAATTAAGTTTGTCGCGAACAAAACGGGAACTATGGTTGTGAAAGCGGCTTACGTTGGAGATGACTGTACTATAACTTCCAGAGGGAGTGACGGTGAACATGGGAAAAGCAATGTGCCCGCAACAAATGGCGAAAACGGAGGTAACCTCGAGTTAAACCTACATTTTATAAAGCTGGGTAGCCTGGCAATAGACACCCGGGGTGGGGCCGGAGGAAAAGGTTATACAGGAAAAAACGGAAGCAAACCTGTTACCCAAAAAGTAGCGACTAAAGTGATGGGAACAGACGGCAACTATTCTACTGTTTACCAAACAACTATAGTTAAAACGGGCTCTGAAGGCGAAAGTGGAACGGCAGCCGGAGCGGGAGGTAGCGGCGGCGATTTAACGCTGACTTATAGTTCCGATGGGTTTGTTATTAACTTTAACCGTAATGCACGCTATAGTCAGAAAGCAACCCGGCACATCAACATCATGACCCAGGCAGGCAAAACCGGAATTCCTGGAAAAGACGGCCGGTCATATGTAGGGTTTCAGGAAGCGGGCTCAGCTGTTATAACCGGTGCTCCTATTCCGGCACCGCACCAGAAGCAAACCGATGGACAGCTGAAACTAATCAATTCCAGCCCGAACTAAGCTCAATGAATAAGGCCGACCGAGCCCCTCTCCATCTTCCCTACTTTCATCCTGTCTGAAACAAATTAGTGTGTTTTGCACTTAAAGGATCAGCAACCCGTTTATTTTACATGAGCAAAAACTTCCAGACACCCGAGAAAGTAATTTATGTTTGCACCGGCAGCAAATGCAAAAAGAAAGGCGGCAAAGAAAACGGTAAGGCATTGCGGGAACTGATTAAACTCATGGGCCTGAAAGGACGCGTAGAAGTAGTGAAGACCGAATGTACCGACCGCTGCGACTTCGCTCCTGTTATGTGTTTTCAGCCGGATAACTACTGGATGCACCACACAACCGAACAACAGGCTTTGCAGGCATTTAAAGATCACGTACTGGATAAGCCGGATACACCCAACGCATAACCAACTATAAAACAAAAAGCCTCCGGAGTTAACCAGAGGCTTTTTGTTTTATAGTTATAAGGTGCTGTTAGTACGTATCTTCGTACTTTATCTTCGGCACACGCTTATCAATTTCATAAAGGCCGGTACCTTCTTCACCGATCACTTCAAATAGTTCGAGGGCACGACGCGCTACGTATTCTTCTTCGATCTGCTCTTTCAGGAACCACTGCAGGAACGTAAATGTAACGTAGTCCTTTGATTTCTGGCAACGGTCTGCCATGCGGTTAAACGACTGGGTTACGGCTATTTCCTGCTGCAACGCCTGCTCAAAAACACTTCTCAGCGACTCGAACTCAATCTGTATATTAGTTACATCCGGCGATACAGCACGGCCACCCATATCAGACACATACTTAAATAAACGTAGCATGTGCTCCCGCTCTTCATCTGATTGTTCTTTAAAATAACCGGCACTAAAATCAAAGCCATTGCGGTCGCACCACGCGCTCATCGACAGGTACATCGCCGAGGCGTCTGCTTCCATCTTTATCTGTTCGTTCAGTACTCTTTCAATTTCCTCTGTAAGGGATGTTCTAAGTCTCAATAAGTCCTTCATAAAAGTATAGTGCTTTTTGGAGTGTTGATGGATGCTTTACAGGTATAAAACATCCTTTATTCTTACTTAAATTAAAGGAATATGTTCAGATTTGAAAGGCACTTAGGCAAATATGGAAGCAGTCTAAATAAAGAAAGCACAGTGTTAGCTGTGCTTTCGGATATTGTTTAACGTCTTGTGTTATGCCGGTTGCGCGAAAAGGCGTTCGTGCAGCATACTATTTAGTTGCAGCACAAATTTTGCTCCGCCCAGAAGTTCTTTAAAACTATAGATTTCCGGAAGGGTGAGCACATATAGTTTTTCACATCCAAATACAGTAATTAGTTCGTAATCTGAGCAACGCCCGGTATTTACAGCCATTGTACTCAGGTCGATGCTATCAACTGCTTTTTTAAGACGAAGGAAGGTTTCTACTTTAAGTTTAGCAACAGAGCCTGCAAAGTTAACTAACAACCTGTTTTGTTTATCGCATTGGTAAACTGCCCCGGCATCAGTTACAAATATCTCCTGCAAATCTGCTGAAAATTGTATCGCTTCCCCTAACTTCACTTCTGGCTGATTCATAATACTACAAATGTAAAGGCTATTTAGAATAAGTCCAAATAAAATTAAGTGATCTTCATCATCCTTCCACGAATATGATAGAAAAGATAAACCTCTCAGACAAGTTTAAGCAAATACCAGACTTCTGGAATCCACGCATTGCCGGAGAACTAAACGGGCAGCAGGTAAAACTGGCAAAGTTTAAAGGCGAATTTGACTGGCACCATCACGAGCACGAAGACGAGTTTTTCTTGGTTATAGGTGGCAGTTTTGAAATGCACCTCCGCGATAAGGTTATTACCCTAAACCCGGGAGAGTTTATAGTTATACCCCGCGGCATAGAACATAAACCTGTTGCGCCAATAGAAGCCGAAGTCTTATTGTTTGAGCCAGCCTCTACTATAAACACCGGCAATTTAGAGAACAGCGACCGCACCCGAAGAGATTTGGAAAGGTTATAGTTTTATAGTTGCTGTGGTCCCCAGCTACTCCTTGTTTAAGGCGGGGAGCTTCTATGGCCACTTCTCCATTTGACATTCTGGAGAGATCTTGGGAGAAGGGAGGTAAGGCTTTTGCTATAGTCCAGCAAACAGTTTTATAGTTCGCGTTTCAACCCACCCCTACCCCTCCCGAGAGGGGAATTTCGGCCTTTTTATAGTCAGTGCTTATAGTTCTATAGTTGCTGTTTCAACACCCCTGTAGTCCCCTCAAGGGGACAATTCTGCTTTTACCAATATCTAAGCTATAGTTCCATAGTTGTATTCCAAGATTAAGGACAGGTTCACCTGTCCCCTCGGAACTATCACCACGATAAATCTCAAAGCGAGCAGGTTCAACCTATAGTTACAGGTAACTATGCGAAAGATATCAGTCTTTGGGTTGAGCGCCTTTGATTTGTTGCGGTGCCTTTAGGCAACACGAGGGACGAGTGTAGCAAGAAAGCAGCCGCGCGATGCCCGAAGACGGGGCCTCCCGGCCGTGAGGGCACCAAAGCTACATTGAAACAATAGGCAAGTAGAGCTCCCAGGATAGGATCTGATTTGAAAGAAAAGGCTTGGTTCAAAGAGTAGAACAGCAAACTATAGAATTGTAGCTTCTCGAACTATAAACTTCAGATTTCTCCTAACGTCGAAATGACAATAGAGAAGTAAATCAACTATAGCCCCAGACACTAGCAGGAGCTACGCACGCTGCTAGGTCTTCCAATTTTTCGAATTCTTCAATTTTTAAAATCCCGGCTCAGACACTTTCAACAAAACTATAACCTACACTTTACCAGCAGAAACAGCAGATGTTTTAACGAGGAGGGTTTTAAGATTTAACCTTACCAGATCCCCCATACAATTGCATTTTAGGAACTCATCCGATTTATGGTGCTCGGCAAGTTCTTTTCTGAGCTGGGCAATTTTTTCAGGAGTAGAGATCGTGTCTTTGCGCATGCAGTCGATCAGGTCTTTGAGGCGGTAGCGGGCAGACTTTAAGCGACGGAACATGAGCGTACGTTCTTCGTTCTGGTACTGCT
Source organism: Pontibacter populi (assembly GCF_019336435.1). Classification (GTDB taxonomy): domain Bacteria; phylum Bacteroidota; class Bacteroidia; order Cytophagales; family Hymenobacteraceae; genus Pontibacter; species Pontibacter humidus. The sequence continues at coordinate 325,741 of NZ_JAHWXQ010000001.1, forward strand.
TTACGGTTTCGGGTTTCAGCAGCTTCAGTACCAGGTCTACGATCACGTTGTTGTCTTTAAAGAACTGCGGCAGGTACATCGACTTACGGCCTTCGTAAGATTGCTGGTCAAAGTCGATAGGGCGCACGCGGTACTGCTCGTCTTCAAAATCAGGGGTAATATCTACCACATAGTTGTAGGAGCGCATATCGCCGAGCAGGCGGATGAAGCAGCGTTCGTTAAACTTTACAAACTCCTTTGCCAGACGTACCTTGTTGGTTCCGGGCCTGTCTACATAATCTTTTATAAAAGCATCGCCAGGTATTCCGGCAATGTGTTCTTCAATTAGAGTATCGGTGTGCACAAAGTAGTTAATTCGACTCGGCGACAGAATGTGCTCCAGTTCCAGGCCATAAATCCGCGAGGCATCAGCGCGCTTTACATAAAAATAATCGTAGTTATCGTTCAGCTGGTTCATGATCTGTACCCGGAACGGATTGGAGTTCCCGAACGTGCAGTAATCTATCCTGGACACATATAAATGCTCCATCACCGACATATCCCCATCGGTTTTCAGCAAGGCGTAGATCATGGTCAGGCCGTGGTTCAGCTCAGCCTGCGACTGCTGTTCGTACATTACCGTTTCCCAAAGCGTGTCTACTCCCTTTTTATCGAAATATGGAAAAGCGTCGGAATAATGCAGCAGATCTTCGTAGTGTACCGGCAGTTTTGAGCTTCGCCCATAGGTATACAGGTACTTGCGCAATTCTTTGTTTACCGGGTAAAACAGCTTCTTTTTAGAGATAGAATTCACGGGCGAATGAGAAATTGAGATGATGTTTGCAGGAAACTATACTTCAGAACACAAACTATAGTTTAGCTTACACTTCATAAGTTAAGAAAACTATAGTTGAGTTTAAACTATAGTTTATACTTACAAGCCTGAGCACAGAATCGACGGCAAAAAGAAAGGGGCCAGAGGCCCCGCTATAGTTCGACATAGTTCGACACGAGCGAAGACGCCCGCGCCATACACACTTCTAATTACTCATTACTAATTCTAAAAGCTACGCCTCCAGCAGGTTATTTTTGCCCAGTATCTGCAGCACTTCGTTTTTGTAGAGGCGGCCAATTGGTATTTCTGTCTTGCCAAGGTCTACAGTAGTGGCCGAAAAAGCCTGTACTTTATCTAAAGCGATGATGAAGGAACGATGGATGCGCAGGAACTTGTCGGCAGGAAGCTTTTCTTCTAGGAAACTGATCTTCTGGTATGATATAATCTCTTTTGTCTCGGTCTTTACCCGGATATAATCTTTCAGGCTTTCGATGTACAGGATATCGGCCAGCATTACCTTCACCATTTTCTTGTCGGCTTTCAGGTAAATAAAAGCGTCTTTATAGTCTGGTTCAGCTGCATTTATAGTTGCTGCGGGCTTCGGTTCCTGCGGTGTTATTTTAGCAATTGCTTTCAGGAAACGGTCGAAAGAGATCGGCTTTAACAGGTAATCGACAGCGTTCAGTTCATACCCTTCCACTGCATAGTCGCGGTAAGCAGTTGTAAAAATTACCTTTGGCGGGTTGGGCAGAGACTTCAGAAAATCGATACCTGTTAGCTTGGGCATCTGTATATCCAGGAACATGAGGTCTACCTGCGTAGTTTGCAGGCAGTTGTAGGCCTCTACAGCGTTGTTGCAACGGCACACCAGTTCCAGGTTATCTAGCCGACCAATGTAAGTTTCCAGCACGTCCAGGGCCAAGGGCTCGTCGTCCACTATCAGGCATTTAATCTTCATAGGTTCTATCGCTAAGGTCTAATTCCAGGTGCACGGCATATACATCCGGTTCGTCTTCAATCTCTAAACTATACGCATCTTTATAAAGCAGTTCTAAGCGACGCTGCACATTTTTCAGGCCGATGCCGGATGCCATTTCTTTCGCTGTTCGTTCGGCTTTTTCACCTTGTTTGCAGTTCTCTACGCGCAGGCTTAGTTTGCTATGCTGCACTTTTACATCTATGCGCACCCATGCGTTTTCGGTTTCAGTACTTACGCCATGTTTAAATGCATTTTCTACAAAAGGTAACAGCATCATGGGCGCAATGTTTGTACCTGCTATAGTTCCGGTTTCGGTAAAGCTGATATCCACCCGGCTGCCATAACGCATCTTCTCCAGGTCGATATAATTATGGATATAGTTGAGCTCTTTCTCGAGAGGCACTTTGGCAGCATTGGCATCATAAAGCATATAATCCATCAAACCTGATAGCTTTAAAACCATTTCAGGAGCGTTATCAGATTTTTTAAGCGTGAGCGAATACAGGCTGTTAAGCGTGTTGAACAGGAAGTGCGGGTGTATCTGCCCCTTCAGAAATTTAAGCTCGGCTTCCAGCTTATCCTGCGACAGGGTACGCGTCGATTGCTGGTGCTGGTACCAGTTGCGCAGCAAAACCACCGTTGCCGAAATAACAACCAGGTAGTTTATGTTTACAATATTCTTTATAAACCGGTAAAGGGTCAGGTTATCCAGGGTACAGGTGGTCGGGCAAAAAACCGGGTGTATCAGGAAAGGCAGCAACACGTATTGCATCAGTCCGGCAATAGCGCCGGTCAGCAGCAGCAGGTACACACCAAACTCCAGGTAGCGTTTTTTGAGGAGAAACTTAGGCATCAGGTAATACATGTTAAAGTATACCAGCCCCATTTTAAACGGAAGCTCCACCAGCTCCACCATAAAGGCGTTGTAGTAATCATCGATGTAGCTGCCGTACAGCAACCCGAAAAACACTACATAGATCACCCAGAACATAAGGTGCAACAAAAACTGGTGCTGAATAAGGCTCCTGAAATCAGGCAGGTTCCAGGCTCCGGCACTTGCTACACTTTCTGTACTCAACTTTACTTCCATTTTACAAAGATATGCTTTATCCTGCACGGCTGTACCTGGCACTCAGGGCTTTTAGACGACCGGCTAAACTATAAACATCAGCGGTAAACTATACCTGCCCAACAGCTTTTAAGGCAAAAAGATTTAAACACAACCGGTTGCTTTAATAAGTTCTATTCAAAAGGCATATATTTGTTCTAAATACATTTACCTCTCCGGATTATCTGACCAATGAAACTGACAAACTTACTGCTTGCCCTACTTGTAGTTACTTTTGCCACCACTCCCCTGCTCGCACAGGACAAGAACCAGGCAGATGTTTTGTACGATGAAGGGGTTACCCTTTATGGCCAAAACCAACTAACAGAAGCAGTAGCAAAGTTTGAAGAAACCCTAACTATAAATCCAAAACACAAAAACGCGCTGTTTAATCTTGGTGTTATAAACCTTGAAAACGGAAATAGAGCAAAGGGTCTGGAGTACCTGCAGACCTGCGTAAAACTTGGCGACCGTGATGCCGCCAGCATGTTACGGGATAAACTGAACGTGCAAATTGCTTATGCCGATACGATGCATTTCGAAGATATAGAAACCGGTCCAAAGATGATGGTAAAAGGTATGCCTGAGGACATTTTCGTACCCGGCGATGTGAACAATTCTTTTAAGTATGAACTTACCAAATGCATGAAAAGCTCTAAGCTGCTGGAGAAAGATGCTGGTAAAGGAAAATTATACGTTTTGCAGTTATATATTACAAAAGAGGGCGTAATTGATGCAGCGGTTATAAATAATGACAGTAAAATGGTGCAACGTGAAGTATCCCGCTTACTACGGGCTATACCAGACATTATAGCCGCTAAACACGCTGGTAAAGCAGTAACAATGATGGGCTTTACAATACCCGTAAGAATTTCAAATTACAGATAAACTTCAGTGCAGATCAGCGCTTTCATTTATTAATCAGACACTGCTATAAACTTAAGTTACAGGCATTAACTATAGCCTACCTATCTTAGCTTTTAATTTCTTTTTATAAAGCAGTTTCGGGCTATCATGCTCTTACTTTTCCAGAAAGACAGCGTTGGTTTCCTTCCTTATCATAACTTCTCCAGCTTTCTTTTCTCATAAGATTGCGATGAAGTTAATGCGCTCTAGGTTAAAATAATGTAAACGCACCTAAACAACTATAGCTCCGTACTAAAACACAACCTGTTATAACACCTGAACTATAACAACCATGGCGAAAGGAAACTATAGTAAGTTTTTACTGATGCTGCTGGTATCGTTCGGAATAATGTATGGGGTTATGTTTTTGTATAGCAGTTTATGGAGTCCATGATCCCGCACCACTCTCCGGCTACTATGGTGAACCGGCAGCCTAACCTTACTGACCCGGAAGTGAAAGAGCTGGCCCGGCAGATCATCGAATCGCAGGAAAAGGAAATTGCTCAGATGAAAAGATACTGCAGCGAATGAAATAGTTACCATTTTGAAGTACATCACAAAGGCCATCTGGATCTTATCTATAGTCAGCCTGCTCACCGACACGGCCAGTGAAATGCTATACCCTGTTATGCCCATTTACCTAAAGGCAATTGGCTTTTCGGTGGTGCTGATTGGTGTGCTGGAAGGTGTAGCGGAAGCAACAGCAGGGCTCAGCAAAGGTTATTTTGGCAAACTATCGGATGTAATGGGCAAGCGGGTTCCGTTTGTGCAGTTAGGTTATACGTTAAGTGCTGTATCCAAACCACTGCTGGCCCTGTACGCCTTCCCGCTCTGGATCTTTTTTGCACGCACCCTGGACCGCTTTGGCAAAGGTATCCGTACAGGTGCCCGGGATGCTATCCTTTCAGACGAAGCTACGCCTGCCACTAAGGGCAAAGTTTTCGGTTTTCATAGAGCCATGGACACATTGGGAGCTGTAATAGGCCCCGGCCTGGCGCTGCTATATCTCTACATTTACCCACAAGACTATAGAACACTTTTCCTGATCGCTTTCATACCGGGGTTACTGGCAATACTGGCATCGCTGCTGCTGCATAAGGAGCAAGCAGGGTTTTCTACTCCAAAAGCCAAAATAAACTTCTTTTCGTTTTTTGGTTACTGGAAATACAGTCCGCCAGCGTACCGCAGGCTTGTAGCCGGGCTACTGGTATTTGCCTTATTTAACAGTTCTGATGTGTTTCTGCTACTCAAAATAAAACAGGCAGGCCTCTCCGATACTGCTGTTATTGGCATCTACATTTTTTATAACCTGGTGTATGCCTTGTTTGCATTTCCGGCGGGTATAGTAGCAGATAAAATCGGGCTGAAGAAGATGTTTATATTTGGCCTGGCACTTTTTGCAGGTGTGTATTTCGGGATGTCGGCAAACAACAGCCTGTACGTTTACCTGCTCCTGTTCCTGCTATATGGCATGTATGCTGCAGCTACTGAAGGCATTTCCAAAGCCTGGATCAGCAACATTACCAACAAACAGGACACTGCCACAGCTATCGGGACCTATGCCGGTTTCCAGAGCATCTGCACAATGGTGGCAAGTTCGCTGGCTGGGCTGGTGTGGTATAGCTTTGGCGCTTCGGCTACATTTATATTTACCGGAGTGGCCACGCTGCTCGTTATAGTTTACTTGCTGTTATTCGTAACCTACAACCCTGACACTAGCATGCAGCAAGTATAACTTTAATCGTTATGGTATTTTTCGCCACGCAGTATGGTGAAGCCGCGGTATAGTTGTTCGGTAAAGAAAAGGCGTATCATCTGGTGTGTGAATGTCATTTTAGAAAGTGCCATTTTATCGTTTGCCCGACTATAAACAGCCTCCGAGAAACCGAATGCTCCGCCAATTACAAATATCAGGTTAGTAGTTACGGTATTCAGTTTTTTCTGCAAAAAGGTCGCATACTCCCCGGACGTAAACATCTTTCCTTTTTCATCAAGCAGAATCAGAAAATCCCCTTCCTGCACTTTCTGTAGTATCAGCTTGCCTTCTTCTTCCTTCAGTTTATCAGCACTATACTTGCCGCCCTGCTTTATATCAGGTATAACTATAAACTCAAACGGGTGGTAATGCTTCAGCCTTTTCAGGTACTTGTCTATCCCCTCTTCCAGAAACTTCTCGTCGGTTTTGCCTATCGCTATCAGCTTTATTTTCATGTGCGGTATCGGTTTCTGCGAAGGTCGGAGGATTGGCGGGATTTTACAAAGACTGAGGCACTAACAAGTATAAACAAATCAGTATATTTGATAAGCAGGCATTTCGTTTAGCCCCCGTATTTGGGTGTGTAAACGAATGTTATGTTGTTTATACAGTAGTTGTGTATCATGTAAATAGAAATATGGATAAATCAATATCATTTTTATTAGGAGCAGGCTTTTCTGCACCAAAGGGATATCCAGTAGGAAACTCCTTAAGTAATCTACTTCTTAATTGCAGAGATGATTTTTTTGGTTTTTCTACTGATGGACGGCTCTGTATTTCGAGAGATGGTAAAAAACCAGATTTTGGATTCAAAACCAGCTATGACTTTGAGTTCGATTTCTGTTGTGATTTGATACAGTATTTTAATGAATTAAAAGGTTACTTCGATTATGAAGAATTTTATGATTTCTTTAATCAAGAAGCCAAGGTAAACACAGGAGTAAAGGAATTATTTAATACAAAAAGTTATGGAGATCAAAAGGATTTTGACCAAATGATCTTCTCCTTAAAAAACATATATACTCAGTTAGTAAGCCACTACTTAGTTGATGGAGATGGAGAATCATGGTATGACAATGAAGGTCATATGGGTGGGTCATGGTGGCCTGGCTATACAGGTATATTGAATTATTTCAAAACTTTACAAAAAGAATATTTAATTAATATTCACACTTTAAACCATGATTTATTATTTGAGAGGTTAACTATTTCAGATTGGTTCAAAGATGATTTAACTGATGGTTTTGAAGAATTAGGTTCCCCCTATTATGGAGATATATTAATAAATAACAGAAATTACAGATGTAGATTACAGCATTATACAGGTAAATATGCTTCGAATATTAGGTTATATAAACTTCATGGAAGTAAAAACTATGGTGTTTACTATAGGCCACAAGGCTCAAGTTTAATTCCAGAGACATATTTAAAGACAAGATGGGGTATTGGTTTTACCGAATTGTTAAAGGAAGTAAATGACGGTAATGGAAATTTGAAGTATGAAAATTGTTGGGTGAATTATCATGCAGATTTCTTAACTGGTACCACATCTAAAATTGAGAGGTATCAAGAGCCCCTTCTTTATAAAACTCTATTTGAGCACATGAAGAATAATCTTGAAGAAGCAGAAAGGCTTGTTATTATCGGTTATGGGGGTAGAGATTCTGAAGTAAATAGAATGCTACTATCTCATTTTGACTTTAGGAAAAAGCCTAGTTACATAATTGACCCTTACCCAGGTAAAAATATTAAAGAATTGAAAGACCAATTAGGTGCCAGGCTAATAACAAAACACCTTGAAGATGTTAGCTTAGACGATTTTTTATAAAAACACGCACACACAACAGCACCTAAAAAGCATTGAAACGCTTTTTTAGCCTAGTCCCGTTATCCTAAATTTTTATAAAACAAAATTTTCAAAGCTAGCATGAACTTTATTCTGACTAGGTATATATTTCCTATAAATGAACCTCTTATTCTTTCTAATAGATTTAACTTTTGTTTAGACAATCCGAGAACTGAAGAAGAGATAGCTATAATTAAAGAATACTTAGATGTTTCTCTAAACAGTCCGGATCTTGTTTACAAGCATTACCACGAAAATAGGATTCCAATTAAATCAACTAAAGAAACTACCAACTTATTAACTGTTGAAAGTGCTCTTGAAGGTTTAAATAAGAATTATTCAAGCTTGGATTTATCTGTACATGATTTCTTTACAAAGTATAGAGAACTTGAACCACTTGAAAAGCTTGCAAGGATGTGGGTTATCGCTAGATATAACGATGAAGGGGAATATCAAAGACTACAGGAAATTGCACTCGAGGAAAGTAGTAATGGTAGAACAGGCTTCTTTTTATTAGATAAGGGTAATCCTATTATTGATAACTCAGATAACTTAGTAGGCTTCACTTATTTTTTATCACTACTAGTTCATACCGATAAAGAGTTTTATAATGGACAATCGTTTATTCTCCATAACGATTCCTTTACTATTCAACATCCTAAAGTAGACAGGTTTTTCAACCTGTCTGTAATGTATTTTGGCTTCATGTCTTATTCTCATGAGATTAAAAATTTAGAAGACCATTGGAAATCTTTTTATCACATAAGAGATGAGTTAGCTAGTGTAAGTAAAAAGTTAGATGGTATAATAGATGATGCAAACCAGGAGAAAATTCTATTTATAGCAAATTTATTAAAAGTTGTAGGGAATAATCTTAAGGATGAGTGTGCAAAGCTGGTGACGTTAGTTAGTATAATAGAATTACTATTGACCCACAGTCCAGACTACAATAGATTCAATATTGAGGATTCAATAAGCAAGCAATTCAGACTTAAAGCAAGCCTTTTAGTATATCAAAACGACAAAAGCAAAGACATTGAAAAGGTGAAAATTAGATTGAAAGAGATTTATTCTCAAAGGTCAAATATCGCGCATGGGAATTTTAAATCTCTTAAAGATTATTTAAGAAAAGAGGTGAAAAAGTCTAAAGAGGAAGATATTAGTGAAGACATAGTTCTTGAAAGGTTAAGTAATGATTTATTTAATTTTATAAGAGCCATCATTGAGGAATACATTAAAGACAGAAAATTAGTAGATTTCCTAAAAGAGAATTAAACACTACAGGATAACACAGCACATGATGAAAGCAGCGGCTGCGCCTCGCTCACCTCAGATACGAACCCGTTAAAATCTAAACAATAACCCAACATTTCTATCAAAACCACATCATTACAATGCCAGATCAGAAAGAATTGCTGCCAGAACAATCCGAAGAACTACTGAAAACTTTAAAAACCCGGTTTGAGAAGAACATGAGCCGCCATAAAGGTATTGAGTGGCCAAATGTACTCGCAAGGTTTCAGGCAAACCCTGACAAACTATGGTCGCTGAATGAGATGGAAAGAACCGGTGGAGAACCCGATGTGGTAGGATATGATGCCGGCACGGGCGAATACATTTTTTATGATTGTGCAGCAGAAAGCCCGAAAGGACGCCGTAGTCTTTGCTACGATCGGCAGGCACTGGAAGAACGAAAAGAGCACAGACCAGAAAACAACGCCATAGATATGGCCACGGACATGGGCATTGAGATTCTTACAGAAAACCAGTACCGTGAACTGCAGCAGCTTGGCAAATTCGATCTTAAAACATCCAGTTGGATAGCTACACCTACTGAGATCAGGAAACTTGGTGGTGCCTTATTCTGTGACCGTCGTTACGACACGGTGTTTCTGTATCATAACGGCGCACAATCATATTATGCTGCCCGGGGATTCAGGGGGTCTTTAAAAATATAAGACCAGATTTATGAAGAGTATCAGGAGGTAGCACCGATAATCTCTGAAACCTGGCTGAAGTGCTACAAACTATAGTTCAACGACATCACAAAGAACCACTTATGGAAATTATTCCGCTAACCCCAAGACCCGAAATTGAGCAGAACGAAAAGCTGATCAAAAATTACATTCAGTTCGAAAACCTCCTAAACGAGCTGAAAACCAGACAGCTGCCCGATGAGATCATAACACACATCAACAACGAGATCAGCCTTATCAACACGACATCAGCGTCGGAAAAAGATTTGGCAAAACAGATCAGTAAGAGCCAGTCCGGAATTTTAAAGCTTATCGAGAAGGAGCTAAAACTGGTACCTAAAAACCACTACCGCAACCTTTGGCTGCCATTGGGCATGAGTACTTTTGGCTTACCTCTTGGGGTAGCATTCGGGTTAAGTTTAGATAACATGGCTTTTTTAGGAATAGGACTGCCTATAGGTATGGCATTTGGCGTTGCCCTCGGAACTGCCCTGGATAACAAAGCCGAGAAAAATGGCACGCAGCTGAACCTGGAAATGAAGCACTAAACCTTAAAACTATAGTTTGCACCAGCGCTTATAGTTAACTATAGCTCACAGGTTACAGCAGTTCCTTAGCCGGGTCCCAGAATAGTTTCCCAAAATCAACTACCTGGTCATTTTCCACTTTTACACCTTCCTGCTCCAGGCGCTCCTGCATGGCATTGCCGGCCTCAAAGTGCTGCTTGCCGGTAAGCATGCCTACCCGGTTCACTACCCGGTGGGCCGGTATTCTGGTAAATGGCTGCGACGCAATTAGCGCCCAACCCACCATGCGCGCAGAACCCTTAGCACCTAAATAACTGGCTATTGCACCATAACTGGTTACCCGGCCCTCCGGAATCAGTTTTACCACTTCGTAAACATTCTCAAAAAAATTCTCCTTCTTATTGCTCATTGTTTTTTACCTGCTACTGATGTTTAACCCGATAAATTTACTGTTCAGCTATCTAATTTATATTTATGTAGATAAAACCGCAATCTGTTTCTGTTTCAGTATTTAAGGTTTTAACTTTAAATTTCAAACTACTGTGTTGCCGGCAATTATGGCAGTTTTTTGGGCGGCCGGATTAAACCTTTAGCAGGACAGATTGTCAAATTGACGGCTAACCGGCCTGGTGCCCTGCTCCTGCCCTACCGGCAAAGAATGCACTTATACGATTTCATTCAAAACTAAACTATACTTCACTAATCTAACCACCTCTGCAAGAGGAAACTAAATTCACCTATGAAGATTAAGTACATCGTTTACACCTTGCTTATACTTGGGTTTGGCTCCCTGGTAGCGTACCGTATTATGCAAAACAAGAGCGAAGGTGGCGGACCCAAAGGCCCGGGCGGACCAGGTGGCGCAGGCATGCCGGCAATGCGGGTAAATGGCGTAGTGGTACAGCCGCAGCATTTTTCCAATACGCTTTCAGTTACAGGTTCCATCGAGGCCAACGAGCAGATCCAGATCCGTCCGCAGGTATCGGGTGTGGTACAGTCTATCTCGTTTAACGAAGGCAGCAAGGTTAGCAAAGGCCAGGTTCTGGTAAAAGTAGATGACTCAGAATTACGCGCCCAGCTGGCACAGGCTCAGACCCGCCAAAGCCTGGCAGCAGAAAATGAGCGTCGCGCCGAACTGCTCCTGAAGAAAGAAGCCATCAGCCGCGAAGAATACGATGTAGCCCGCGCCGACCTGAAATCAGCCCAGGCACAGAGCCAACTGATACAGGCACAACTTGCCAAGACAACTATACGGGCACCTTTTTCAGGTCGTATCGGTCTGCGAAACATTTCCGAGGGAAGCTTTATTTCTCCTGAGACTGTAATTGCAAACCTGGTAAACACCGACCCAGTGAAAATCACGTTCTCGGTACCTGAGAAATATGCAGGTCAGGTTAAAGAAAACTCGACCTTAAACTTTACAGTAGCCGGATCATCCAAAAAATATAACGCAACCGTTTATGCTATAGAGCCCGGTATTGAGGCCAGCAGCCGCACCTTGCAACTACGTGCCCGTGCTTCGAACGGAGACGGCTCCCTGATGCCTGGTTCCTTTGCAAATATTGAGCTGCCGTTAACCGTGATCGAGGATGCCTTGCTGGTACCAACCGAAGCTGTTATACCTGTTCAGAATGGTAAAAAGGTATTTGTAGCCAAAGATGGCAAAGCCAAGGAAACCATGATTGAAACCGAAACGCGTACCGAAAAAGATGTACTGGTTACGTCTGGATTGCAGCCCGGCGATACTGTACTGACCACCGGGATAATGATGTTAAAAGAAGGAAGCCCTGTTAAAGTAGCTGTTGGTAATAAATAAGAGCGCAAACGTATGAGTTTATCCACCACAAGTATAAAACGCCCGGTTTTTACAATTGTAATTAACCTGATGCTGATCCTTTTCGGCTTGATCGGGTACAGTTTCCTGGGCGTGCGCGAGTACCCGTCTATCGACCCGGCTATAGTTTCGGTAAGCACCAGCTACTCAGGCGCCAACGCCGATATTATTGAGTCGCAGATAACTGAACCGCTCGAGAAAGCCATTAACTCTATTGATGGTATCCGGAACATTTCCTCCTCCAGTAACCAGGGCCGTAGCAACATCAACATCGAATTTAACCTCGATAAAGATCTTGAAGAAGCAGCCAACGACGTGCGCGATAAAGTTTCGCAGGCGGTAAGAAGCTTGCCGCAGGATATTGATGCGCCGCCGGTAGTTTCCAAAGCCGATGCGGACTCGGAGCCTATTATTACCATGACGGTGCAAAGCGCTACCCGCGACCAGTTGCAGCTGAGTGATTATGCTGAAAATGTGATCTCGCAGCGCATTCAAACTATACCGGGCGTTAGTAGCGTGCAGATCTGGGGACAAAAGCGGTATGCGATGCGCCTTTGGATAGACCCGATGAAACTGGCCTCTTACGGCCTGACCGTTGGCGATGTGCGCACTGCCCTGAACCGCGAAAACGTGGAGTTACCCTCCGGTAAAATCAGCGGTGATAATACAGAACTTATAGTTAAAACACTGGGTAACCTGTCATCAGCAGAGCAGTTCAATAACCTTATTGTAAAATCGGATGGCAACAAGATCATCCGTTTCAGCGACCTGGGAACAGCAGAGCTTGGCCCGGAAAACCTGGAAACAAAAATGAGCAACTCCGGCCAGCCAATGGTTGGTATGGCTATTATCCCGCAGCCAGGTACTAACTACCTCGATATCTCTGACAAGTTCTATGAGCAGTTCGAAAAGTTGAAGCAGGATCTGCCGGAAGATATAAAGCTGGATATCGCGATGGACAACACGATATTCATTAAGCAATCGGTAACAGAAGTGGCTGAAACGATCATGATTTCGCTGGTTCTGGTTATCCTGATTATCTACCTGTTCTTCCGTGATTGGAGCATTGCTTTCCGTCCGCTTATCGATATTCCGGTTTCCCTGATTGCGACGTTCTTTATCATGTATCTGTGCGGGTTCTCGGTAAACGTGCTGACGCTGCTGGCGGTGGTACTGGCAACGGGCCTGGTGGTGGATGATGGTATTGTGGTAACGGAAAACATATTTAAGAAAGTTGAAGAAGGCATGTCGCCGATAGAGGCTGCGATTAAAGGTTCGAACGAGATCTTTATGGCGGTTATTTCCATCTCTATCACGCTGGCTGCTGTGTTCCTGCCTGTTATCTTCCTCGAAGGTTTCGTCGGGCGTCTCTTCCGGGAGTTTGGTGTAGTGATCGGGGCGGCGGTGCTGATATCGGCCTTCGTGTCGCTTACGCTTACGCCAATGCTGAACGCGTACCTGATGAAAGGCGGACACCAGGAGAAAACAAAATTCTACAACTTTACGGAGCCTTACTTCCAGAAAATGAATGCCGGTTATGCCAGTGCGCTGTCCGGGTTTATGAAACGTAAATGGCTCAGTTTCCCGATCATCCTATTATGTATCGGCCTGATTGGTTTATTCTATACTATACTCCAGAAAGAGACGGCTCCTTACGACGACCGAAGCATGCTACGCGTGCAGGTAAGTGCGCCAGAAGGTGCATCTTATGAGTACACCGACCGCTTTATGCAGGAACTGACACAGCTGGTAAACGATTCTGTTCCTGAAAAAGCTGTAAACCTGGTAATTACCTCTCCGGGTTGGGGTGGCGCAGGCTCCGTGAACAACGGTATGATGCGTGTTGCGCTGAAACAACCTACTGACCGGGAGCGCTCTCAGAAAGAAGTAGCCGATTACCTGACCGCCCAGACCCGTAAATATTCGGAAGGCAGGATTATGGTAACGCAACAGCCAACCATTTCAGTGAACCGCCGCGGAGGCCAGCCAATCCAGTACATCATTCAGGCGCCTAACTTCCAGAAGCTGGAAGAAAAGATTCCTGAGTTTATGGAAGAGGCCAGCAAAGACCCTACCTTCTCGAACGTAGATGTGAACCTGAAATTTAATAAGCCGGAAATCAACATAACTATAGACCGCGAGAAAGCGCAGAGCTTAGGCGTATCGGTGATCGATGTGGCACAAACCCTGCAGTTATCCCTGAGCGGGCAGCGTTTTGGTTACTTTTTAATGAATGGCAGACAGTACCAGGTAATGGGCCAGTTCGACCGCCCTGATCGTAACGATCCGCTGGACCTGACCTCCCTGTTTGTACGCAGCAAAGACGGACAACTGGTGCAGTTAGACAACCTTGTTACGATGCAGGAACGCAGCAGCCCGCCGCAATTATACCACAACAACCGTTACATGTCAGCTACCATTTCGGCTGGTTTGTCGCCGGGCATGAGTATAGGCGATGGTATCGATGCGATGGACCGCATCAAAGAAAAAGTACTGGACGATACGTTTACCACAGACCTTGGCGGCGAGTCACGTGACTTTGTAGAAAGTGGTTCGAACACGATGTTTGCCTTCGGCCTGGCGCTGTTACTCATCTACCTGATTCTGGCAGCTCAGTTCGAAAGCTTTGTAGATCCGCTCATCATTATTCTTACTGTTCCGATGGCGGTAGCCGGTGCCATGCTTTCGTTGTGGTTGTTCGGCCAGACCTGGAACATCTTCAGCCAGATCGGTACCATCATGCTGATAGGGCTCGTCACGAAGAACGGTATTCTGATAGTCGAATTTGCGAACCAGCTCCGGGAACAGGGCAAGCCTAAGATGGAGGCCATCCTGGAAGCTTCGGAGGCTCGTCTGCGCCCAATCCTGATGACGAGTCTGGCCATTGCCCTGGGTGCCTTGCCAATTGCCCTGGCATTGGGAGCTGCAGCGCAAAGCCGCATGGGTATGGGTGTTGTAATTGTAGGTGGTACCTTGTTCTCACTTATACTTACTTTATTCGTTATCCCGGCTATCTATGCTATGTGGTCCAGAGAGCGTAAGCACCATCCGGAATTTGATCAAATAGAAGAGTTCGAAAAAGCGACTGTTTAATTTTTTAACCTGATCTATCTTACCAATACTTATATGAAGTATAAAATTGCTGTTCTGTTTGCCTTTGCCCTGATACTGCTGAGTGGCAGGGCAAAGGCCCAGGAAGTTCTCACCCTGGAAGAAGCCATCCGGATTACGCTGGAGCGCAACTATGACATAAAGCTTGTTGCCAATGACCTGGAGATAAGCAGGAACAATGTAAGCACAGGAAACGCCGGCATGTTACCGGTAGTAGAAGGCAACCTGGTCCAGAACAACACTATTCAGAATAGCTCCCAGACCCGTGAAAGCGGGCAGGAAGTGGAGCGGAATGGTGCCAAAGGCTCTACGCTGAACTATGGCGTCGGCCTGAACTGGACTGTTTTTGACGGTTTCGGGATGTTTGCCCGTTACGACCAGCTGAAAGAGTTACGCAAACTCGGCGAAGCTAATCTGCAGCAAACTATACTTACGCGCGTAGCCGACGTTACCAGCGTATACTATGATCTGGTGCAGCAGCAGCAGCAACTTAAAGCACTGGATACGGCCATGGTTATCTCCCGTGAGCGTGTGCAAACGGCTCAGAACCGTTTCGAGATCGGTAAAGCTGCCCGCCTAGAGGTACTGAATGCACAGGTCGATTTTAATACCGATACTACCAACATTCTGCGCCAGCGCGAACTATACCAGAATACCCAAACACAGCTTAACGAGCTGATGGCCCGCGACGCAAACACGCGTTTCCGGGTGGAAGAAACTATAACAATTGATGATCAGCTGAACTTCTCGGAGTTATCCGCGAAAGCCATTCAGCAGAACCCCTCTTTACAGGCAGCTCTTATCAGTAAACGGGTAGCTGAACTGGACCTGAAGCAGGTAAGAGCGAACCGGTTACCGACTATATCGCTTAACTCCGGGTATAACCTGAGCCGTTCCGAATCTGCACTTGGTTTTACAACCTTATCTACGGGCAAGGGCTTTAACTATGGCGTAAGTGCTTCAGTTCCTATTTTCAACGGATTTCAGCAGCGTCGTAACCAGCAGAACGCCAGCATCAACATCAGCAGTGCAGAACTGGAGTACGAGCGCCTGAACCAAACTATAACTACACAGCTTACAACGGCCTACAATACCTACCAAACCAGTTTATCGCTGGTAAACCTGGAAGAGAAAAACCAGGAGATCGCTAAACGCAACCTGGAAATAACCATGGAAAAATTCCGCATCGGCAGCATTACTCCTATCGAGTTCCGGGAGGCGCAGCTAAATTATGTAAACGCTACGGTACGCTACAGCAACGCACAGTATTTAGCGAAACTGGCAGAGGTATCACTTAAGGAAATAGCAGGTACGCTGACCTTTTAATACCTGGGCCGCAGTATCTGTTACTGCCTCCTAAACTATAAAAGTATAGCAAAGCGCTATACTTTTATAGTTTAGGAGGCATATCTTCGGTTTGTAAAGAAACTTGGCGTATGCCCCACCTAGAACTTTTCCAGACACTGGCAATCTCACTGGCGCTTGGCCTGTTGGTTGGTTTGCAGCGGCAACACCAGAACGCCCGCATTGCCGGTATCCGCACCTTCCCGCTAATTACCTTATTCGGAACTGTTTGTGCGTTGCTGGCCCAGGACTTTGGTGGCTGGATTTTAGGGGCCGGTGCGCTTGGCACTACAGCACTGTTGGTAGCTGCAAACCTGATGCAACGGCTGGATAAAAAAGTAGATATCGGTCAGACTACCGAAGCGGCGCTTTTACTGATGTTTGCTGTAGGCGCTTACCTGGTAACCGGAAAAACGGCAGTATGCGTGGCGCTTGGCGGAGCGGTGGCTGTCTTGTTGCATCTGAAAGAAACACTACACCAGGCTGTCGCCCGCTTAGGTGAGAAAGACCTGCATGCTATCATGCAGTTTGTAGTGATCTCACTGGTTATCCTCCCGGTACTCCCGAACCAGGCTTACGGACCATATCAGGTACTGAACCCATACAATATCTGGCTGATGGTGGTGCTTATAGTTGGCATCGGCCTGGCAGGATATTTTGCTTATAAGATCTTCGGAGACAAGGCAGGTACTTTGCTCGGTGGCATACTGGGCGGCCTTATTTCGAGTACTGCAACTACCGTTAGTTATGCCAAGCGCTCTAAGGAAGGAGTTGAGAGAGAAACCAACTATAACCTTATTGCGCTGGTGATCTTTATTGCCACCGCCATATCTTTGGTGCGCATTATAGTAGAGGTAGCCGTAGTGGCACCAGGTACGCTGGCTATAGTTGCTCCGCCGCTTGCTACCCTGGTCCTGCTCATGGCGGTGCTTATAGTGCTGGGGTTCTTTTTTAAGAAAGAAAACGCAGGCCGGATGCCGGAACAGGAAAACCCCGCCCAGCTCAAAACTGCGCTCGTATTCGGGGCTATTTATGCGATTGTTATAGTTGCTACCTCTGCTGCAAAAGACCACTTCGGCAATAGCGGACTGTACATTGTAGCCATTATTTCCGGCCTTACCGATGTGGACGCCATTACACTTTCCACCTCCAGGTTAATGACAGCTGAAACTATAGATCAGCAAACAGGCTGGAAAGTAATCATGATTGCCGCACTTTCTAATATCGCTTTTAAAGGCGCTATGGTAGCTGTATTGGCTAACCGTGCATTGGTTATTAGGGTGGCATCACTTTTTGGCCTTTCGCTTGTAGCAGGTTTACTTATAGTTTGGCTGTGGCCCGAAGGCTTCGTGTTGGATTGGTTCGGGGAGTAAAAGTAGCTTGCGGACCATCAGATCTATTATGCTGATTTTTCCCTTCTGTAAGTATGCAGAAGTCCCTTATTACTAATCTCCTCCGTAAGGTTAATTTTGCTTGCTACTCCTTTGCTGTTTTACTAATTGAATCTAATTGCCTGAAAGCATTTGAGACTGCCTGGTGCATGATCGTAGCATGGTCTTCCTGTGGCAGATAGTCAAATAACACATTCACGTTTTTGCTTTTTGTGGCTCTAATCTTGTCTGCCAACAGGTTTGCATCTACTTCCATAACCCGGGGAATAGCAGTTGGTGTAAGCCCCTCCTTGCCTACGCCTATATAAACGTCTGTTTGTTGCTTAAAAGCAGCATTCAGTATGTTTGAATCCTTATTTAATAAGGATCCGTTGTCCCACCACAAACTTGGACTTACGATAATGTACTTACTAAAAAGAGTTGGTTTCTTTAATAAAATTTCTGTTGCTACAAGCCCGCCAAGCGATTGACCGATAAGGGTTTTGGCCTGCGTTGTTTTAAACTTTTGATTTATATAGGGTTGAAGTTCTGTTCCCAAGAAGTCAATAAACTTGTCTGAATGCCCTGTTGTTGGATACTGCTTTTTGTCTGCTTCTATAGTTGTAGGAAAAGTAAAGTCTCTTCTTCTGTCTACTGTTGCAATTCCGACCACAATCGATTTTGGCACCCTGTTTATCCACTCAAAACTGTTGTACTGCACAAGCCCCACGATATGAATAAAATCCTCATCAGCCGAACCGTCGAGTAAATAGATGACCGGGTATTTTATGGTATCATTCGGATTGTAACCGTCCGGGAGATAAATATTCAGAATTCTTTTTTCACCTAATACTTTTGATTGAAGCGTGTGGATTTCTCCGAGCACAAAGGGACTACTTTTTTGTTGCTTAGCTTTTTGACCGCAGACTGAGAATGCATAAAAAGTAAGAATTAAAAGCGGCAGTAGTTTTTTCATTTTTCTTAATCTATGTAGTGTCGTTTTTATTAACTGTTTACTTTCAGGATTTGCATTCGGGCAGGTTCCGGAGCATGGCACCAAACTCAAATAGAGGTTAAAACCTAAGTTTGCATGTTACCCAGCCTGAGACAAAGGCATGCAACCAGTTGGCAGTTCCTTTAGTTATTTGCTTCTTCAACGTGAAGTATATGCAGCAGTCTGTGAATTATTGGTGCAAAGATAACCGCAGTAATACTCAGAAATGCAACTCCACTGTATAGCGCATATAGTGATGAAAATATTTTTGCCGTAGGCGAGGTCATTTCCACAACTGGTCCCATTCCGGTTAGGATCATACAAGCCATATAAAAACTATCGAGCCAGGATATTCCCCCAAATTTATGATAGCCAATAACCCCGATTAAAACTGAAACTATAATTAAACCTAACGCAACCAGCCCGTAACGTCCAAGTCTGAACACGAAGCTGGATAGCGGGGCCACTTTTTGTCTGCGGTTTTCTAATTTCATTTCTTTTTGAGCTTTTCCAATACACCTTTCAGATACGCAAACTATGCAAAAAGCCAGCAAACGCTACTCCATAATAAGGGGAAGTGCACCGGCGAGCAGTTCTCCTAAATTAAAAGCAAGCACCGTTCCCCGGTGAAAGAATATACCGGGCGATAAAAACCAGTTTTCCCTAATATGAGCTTGGTATAGGCATTGCCCAAAAGCTGTATATTACTGTTATGTATAGCCAGTTTACTGCCTAACGACTTACTACAAATGGAATAACTGCGCTTGCTGCCGCAGGAAATACATACTAGTAAACATGTAGCAACAAACACGCTAAGAGTTTCCTAATAAAAGCCTAAGGGCTAAACTTTGCAGCAATGAATCAATTTATAAACCTTAAAAACCTACCACTGCATCATCACCCCTCGGGTCAGCGCCTGCTTCTAATTTTCCGTTCGGCAATACAAGTATAGCATCCACTCTGCCATATCGATTGCGCTGCTCCAGCTTGTACCCTTTACTCTCAAGTATAGTTCTCACATTTGGGCTAATGGCGTCAGGCTCGTGCTGGATTACATCTGGTAACCACTGATGATGAAACCGCGGGGCTGCTACTGCCTGCTGCATCGTCATGTCATGCTCTACTACATTTAGTATGGCCTGGAAAACTGATGTAATAATTGTAGAACCGCCAGGAGTACCCACCACCATAAATAACTTCCCATCCTTTTCCAGTATGGTTGGCGTCATAGAACTTAGCATGCGCTTACCGGGTGCAATGGCATTGGCCTCCCCTCCCACTAAACCGAACATGTTCGGCACACCTGGCTTCACACTGAAATCGTCCATCTCATTGTTAAGTAAGAAACCTGCACCATTAACTACTACTTTAGAGCCATAAGCGCCATTCAATGTTGTAGTGGTCGAGACTGCATTACCTGCCGGATCTATTATACTGAAATGGGTTGTCTGGTCTGACTCTAGAAACATCAGGTTACCAGCTTTTACTTCTGAAGATGGCGTTGCTTTTTCCATACTAAACGTGCTAAGCCTTTCTTCCAGGTAAGATCTGTTGAGTAATTCCTGTACAGGTACTTTTACAAAATCAGGGTCACCCAGGTAGGTAGCACGGTCTGCATACACACGACGCTCGGCTTCTGTCATAAGCTGAATCACCTCCGCACTTTGCCACTTATACTTACTTAAGGTGCGCGGCTCTACCATAGCCAGTAGTTGCAGTAGCGCAATACCTCCGCTTGATGGCGGCGCCATTGAAATAACTTTATAGCCTTTATAGGTGCCTTCCAAAGGCTTTCGCCATACTGAAGTATAGTTTGCAAGATCCTCTTTTGAGATTATACCTTTCCCCTGCTGCATCTCCTGCACAAGCAAATCAGCTGTTTTGCCGGCGTAAAAACCATCACGTCCTTTATCCCGAATCCGTTCCAGTGTTAGTGCCAGATCTTTATGAAAGATCGTATCACCGGCTTGCCACTTCTGTTTTTGAGTAAGGTAAGGCGTATGCTTGTTGATCTTCAGAAATTCTTCCCGTGTATTATTTAAGCCTTCTGCTTCTCTTGGGGTCAACACAACACCATTACGCGCAAGGTCAATTGCAGGCTGCACCAGTTCAGCCCACGGAAGCACACCAAGTTTCTGATGCAGTTTAACCATGCCATCTACAGTGCCAGGTATACCCACTGCTAAATGTCCGTCTGTACTCAGGCCTGCAATTACATTAGCAGCACTATCCTGGTACATCGTAGCAAAGGCTGCGGCGGGTGCGGTCTCGCGATAATCAATAGATCCGGTTTCACCATTTGAGGAACGATACACAGTAAAACCACCGCCACCAATATTGCCGGCCACCGGGAAAACCACCGCCAGGGCAAACTGCGTTGCAACTGTTGCATCAAAGGCATTCCCTCCCTTTCTCATTATCTCTAATCCTACCCGGGAGGCTTCAGGATGCGCAGACACAACCATTGCTTTATCTGCAAGCACACCCCTGTTCTGGGATCCATCTATCGTATTAACTAAGCTAACACAACCATTAACAATAAAACTTAATGATGTGATGACCAGCAAGGCTTTTAAACCAGCTGTTTTAAGTAAAGAGCTATACATGTGCAAAAAGATAGAGGTGACAGGAATTAACTTACGAACTATAGATGATCTGCTTCACAAGCCAAGTATATCTGGTTCGAAAGCAGGGGTCTTATAAATGTAATTAAACTTTTAAATATACCGACATATTAGCATCAGGCACTGTTAAAGTTAAAGCCTTTTAAAGATACCTCCCCGGAGTAAAATCTGATACGTTTTATAAATGATACAGCTGTGACGCACTAATAAATTAAAGCACCAGACAAACCAGATAAAACAACTCTACTTGTCTAGCACTGCGGTTTTAACTATACCTGTGAGCCTGAATAGTGCTTGAACAATTAAGCGAAGTTATTTCAGCCAAATCAATTTTGTAGGCATTGCGCGTTTAAGTCTATACTGATGTCAGCGTATTTTTGACCTATCTACTCTACATTTTCACATCCTGGGTATTATCCTTTAACTCCCAATCTACGAGCAGGTAGTTCGGATCTATACCTGCTTTTGCAGGTCTGCCCGGAACCAGTATGGTAACAGTTTGATTTGGTGAATTTATTAAGTGTTTTTTCAGGTATAGAGGCTTTCCTCTCTCCTCACCTTTGTGAGCCGGGCCAAAGATACCTACCTCCACCCAGTCCTTTATAGGAGCCTTAGTTTCTACGCCAATGCTATCTACCACAAATTTCCGTGTCTACAGGTTAAGCGTTACTTGCCAGGCTCCTGTTTTGGTTTGCTTTGCTGTGGCTTGCTCTGTTTTAAGTTCCCAGAAAGTGTTAGTTGCAAACAGGTCATGTAGCAGCGGTTGGAGCGAGTCTGGCGTTACTACTTTGAACTCGTGGTACAGGTTTGCTTATAGTTTGGCTATAGTAGGAGAGTTTTGTGCCGGATTGGTTGAGCAGGTAAAATAGCTCTAAAGACGCTACATATTGCATCTCCGTGCATAGCAGTTTCCAAAAGGTTCTTCCACAACTATAGAAAAGTTTATAATAAAGATTCATGCAGCTCTAAGCCTATAAAACAAAAAAGCCTGAGCTGTGTAGCTCAGGCTTTGCAGAGAGTGAGGGATTCGAACCCCCGGACCTGTTACAGTCAACGGTTTTCAAGACCGCCGCGTTCGACCACTCCGCCAACTCTCTGTAATTAATCGTGCACAAAAGTATGGTGCTGTGCTCAATTTTCAAAACTATACGGTAATATTTTTTGCTTGTTTTACCGCTTAAACTATAAACCCCTGATTCAGAAGAACAAAATTTTATAGTTCACCAGCCTTTTCGCTACACCGTTTCTTCTGCAACCAGCTTTTTGCGGCGAACCAGGCGTTTAGTCACCGAATCAATACTCACATTTATCTCGAAACCCAGTATCAGGATCATCGAAATAAAGTCCAGCCAGATCATCAAACCTATCAGCGCCCCAATGGAGCCGTAGAATTTGTTATAAGTATCGAAAGCACTGATGTACATTGAAAAGATCATCGACACCAGGAAGATCAGACCCGTAGCTACTACAGCCCCTGCCGAAAAGAAAGGCCATTTATCTTCGATAGCCGGAACGTAATAATAGATAAGGGAAGTAGCCAGCAAGAACAACAAGACGATAGCCACATACTTCAGGATTACGATCAAAGTATAAGTATAACTTTCTGTTACCACTTCATAAAACACCAGCGCATCCAGTATCCATTGGCCGAAGAAGATAGCAGCCACTGCCGTGAAAAGAATAAGCGACAAAGCCACAGTAAGTATAGTTGCAATCAGGCGTTTCCTGACATAGGTGCGCTTGTAGAATGTGTGGTATTTTTTGTCAAAAGCATCCATCAACGACATAATGCCATTCGTGGAAAGTACCAGCGCAAACAGAAAACCGAATGATAATAGCCCCCCACGCGGTTTGTTTACGATATCTTCTATAGTTCCGTAAGCAACCGTATACATTTCAGTTGGTAGAAAATCTGTAAGAAAGCTCAGAATGTTCTCGCTCAGGTCCATTTGCAGCACACTCGGTATGTAGGGAATGAGCGTGAAGAGGAAGATGATGCTCGGAAAAATTGCCAGCGTAAAGTTGAAGGCCATGTAAGAGGCGCGCTTGGTGATGGAGTCCAGGCGTAGCTCGCCCAGCAGCACATCGGCCACCTCATACACCGACGACTGCCCGTTGTTAAACCGCCACCTTTTCAAGAAAACGATAAACTTACGGTAAGCCCTGCGGCGCTTCAGGTATTGCTGGTTATACTTCATTCGCTAAAATACGAATCCAGTTTCTGGTGTATCAACTCAGGCACTGCTGTTGGCCTGCCGGTCTGCATATCTACAAAAACCATGGTAGTTTCGCCTATATTCAGTAGTGTTTGCTCCTCGTTATACACTTCGTATTCAAACTTTATACGTGTACCGAGTGGCTTATGCTTTACAAACAGCTTAATGGTTAGCAGGTCATCGTACTTAGCCGGGCGTATATACTTGCATTTCAGCTCCAGTACGGGCATCATAGTTCCGGTGGCTTCCATCTCTTTGTAATGAATGCCCAGCCTGCGAAACACTTCGGTACGTGCTACTTCGTAATAAGCGCCATAGTTGCCATAGTAAACATAACCCATCTGGTCGGTTTCGGCATAGCGCACACGTATCTGTACTTCTGATTCGAACATAGTTTTTATTCTGACAAAGGATTTTTTGACTTAAGACAAAGGACAGTAATTATAAACTTCTCTTTTGTCCTTTGTCAAACAGTCTTTCGTCCAAGTGTTATTTTAAGATCCTGCGCTCGTTCAGGGCCTTCTGGTAGCGGCGGGCGTTAGCCTGGTGCTCAGCTACTGTTACCGCAAAACTATGGTAACCTGAGAAGTCTTCTTTAGCGCAGAAATAAATATAATCGTGTTTCTCCGGGTTTAGCACCGCATCTATACTGGAAATGTTTGGCACATTTATCGGGCCCGGTGGTAAGCCTTTATAGCGGTAAGTATTGTAAGGCGAATCGTGACGAAGGTGCACGTTAAGTACACGGCGGATGCTAAAATCACCCACACCAAAAACTACAGTCGGGTCAGCCTGAAGCAGCATTCCTTTTTCCAGACGGTTCAGGTAAACACCGGCAACGCGTGGCTTTTCGTCGTTCTTTATAGTTTCAGCCTGAACTATAGATGCCAGCGTAGAAACCTGCTGCTGTGTTAAATTCAGCTTTTCGGCTTTCTCAAGGCGCTCTTCTGTCCAGAACTTATCATACTCCGACTTCATACGTTCCATCAGCTCTTTAGCAGTAATGGTCCAGTAAACTTCGTAGGTATTCGGGATAAACATGCTTACCACATTGGTCGTGTCGAAGTCCAGGGTTCCCAGGTATTCCGGATCGCTCAGCAGTGCGTCTATTTCCTCTTCGGATGGTTCTACCTCGGCAGCAAGTTTCTCGGCGAGCTGGTTGCGTAGACGCACATTCGTAAAGGTTAGTTTTACCGGCGTCTGTTGCCCGGTACGCAGCACACCAATTAACTGGCGGTTGCCCCACCCACTTTCCAGCTTATAACGGCCCGGCTTTACCAGTTCGTCATAGTCCATCAGCTTGGCCATAAAGCGCAGCGACAGCGGATCGATGATTACACCACTTGCTTCCACGGAGTCCATGGCCTGTTCGTAGGTGGCACCGGTCGGGATGTATACGTAAGTATCCTGATCTTTTGTGTCTACATTGGTGGTATACACGATCTGGTACGCATAATAAGAGAAGGAGACAAACAGCAGTACAAACAGCACCGACAAGGCAGGTATTACCTTACTCTTTTCTTTTTTCTTTCTTTTGGTTGTAGTGACTTTCTTAGCCATAATAGTAATAAAGGCGCAAAGGAGGTTTATAGTTTCTGCGCCTGTTGTTATATCGGGGTCAAAAATAACACTTATGTTGCTAATTGCGAATGAGTAGCTATGCGAATGAATGAATTATATTTGCGCAACTGCACCAGCGGCCTTAAAACAAACTATAGCACAAGCGGCACTGCCTTAAACTATAGCAAAACGTTTGGCCCCTGAAAAGAGTATGCCTATAAAACTATACTTTAAAGATATTCTATACTATAAACTATGAGCAACGCTATCTTCCTACAGATACATCCGGACAATCCGCAGGATAAAAAAATTCGTGAAGCTGTAGAAGTGCTGCGTAACGGCGGCGTGATCATTTACCCTACCGATACTATTTATGGCATGGGCTGCGACATACACAATGCGCGCGCCATAGAACGTGTATGCCAGATAAAGGGCGTAAAACCCGACAAGGTAAACCTCTCTTTTATTTGCTCCGATTTAACCCACATTTCGGATTACGCTAAAATAGATACACCTACTTATAAGGTGATGAAGAAAGCGTTGCCGGGACCATTTACGTTTATTTTAGATGCAACCAGCCATGTACCTAAATATGCTGCCGCTAAGAAGAAAACCGTAGGCATACGGGTGCCTGATAATAATATTGCGCTGGCCCTGGTACGTGAATTGGGTAATCCTATAGTTTCTACTTCTATTCGTGATGAAGACGAAGTGCTGGAATATAGCACCGACCCCGAATTGATCTATGAGAAATACAGAAACCTGGTAGATATGGTAATTGACGGTGGCCCGGGAAACAACATTGCCTCTACGGTAGTGGATGCTGCTAACGATTTTGAAGTACTACGCCAGGGCGCCGGTGATATTGAAGAGTTTTTATAGTTAGAAAGTTAGAAAAGGGTAAGTTAGAAAGTTAACTCACGAATAGCATTATTCGCTCAACTTTCTAACTTACGGCGGCCTCTGGCCGCCTGTGTTTCCAGCGTTTGTGGGTCCAGAGGTAATTGGCGGGAGCGTGACGAATGGCAGCTTCCAGCTTTTGTGCGAAAATCTCTGTGATCGGAACCGCATCAGAAGTGCCGTCCGAAATCAGCTCGAATGTTAAGGTATAAAAACCACGTTGTGTTCGCTTAACATCCAGGAACATAACAGGGTATTTAAACTTTTTGGCCAGCTTTTCTGCCCCTTCATAGAAAGGTGTATCCTGGTTCAGGAAAGTAGTCCAGAAAGTTATTTCGCTTCTTAGCGGAGTCTGGTCTGAGAGCATTGCTATAACACGTGGCACATGGCGGTTCGCCGCAAAATCGCGCAACGTGTCTTTCATCTTTATCAGCCTTGCGCCTAACCTGCTCCGCGTCCTTAGCATAAAGTCTTCGAAGTAAGGGTTATTGAGCGGCTTATAAACTCCTTCGGCCGGAAAATCGAACTGTACAGCTCCGGCAGAAAGCACCCATTCCCAGTTACAGGAATGCGAACCCATTGTAATAACGGGCGTTCCACTTTTCACAAAGTCGTCCAGCAGCTCCTGGTTTGCAAAAACTATACGGCGTTCCATCTCTTCCTTATTCATAGAGCGCAGTTTCAGTATTTCTACAACCACGTCCGTAAGCTGGTTGTAAAATGCTTTGGCAATCGTTTTTATTTCGGCTTCCGATTTTTCAGGAAAGGAACTGCAGAGGTTATTCAGCACTACTTTTTTGCGATAACCAACTATATGGTAAACTATAAAATACAGCAGGTCTGCCAGCAGATATAAAACCGGAAGCGGAAGTAAGGATAAACCTTTGAGCAGCAGCTCAAGCGGGTAATAATAAATTGGTATCTCTTGTTTTTTGCTCATAGCGCATTAAGGCTGCGTAAAGGTACAACCTAATCAGAATTATGAGTTAGAAATTATGAATTAGAAATGAGAGCTGGAGAGAAGTAACGTTATAGTTGTGCAATGCTACAAGCAACTATAGAATAAACCTGTAATGCATACAAAGTATAACAAAGGCTTTTCCCTTTGGTTTATTTCAATTTTATTAGCGACAGCAATTCATAATTCATAATTCATAATTCATAATTCATAATTCATAATTCATAATTCATAATTCATAATTCATAATTCATAATTTGATATTACTTACCGAACTTATGTATAATCCGCCGGTTGAGTACTTCCGGCAAGTGCTTCAGTCTGATGGTTTGCTTATTGAGCAGCATGAGAATTATGTGAAGCAAAGTTACCGCAACCGCTGCCATGTACTTACCGCCCAGGGCGTAGTGCCGCTCAGCATCCCGGTACTGAAAGGAAACAGCAAAGACAAAACTGTAATAACCGAAATTGAGATAGACTATAGCCAGAAATGGTATAACGTGCACTGGCGAACAATACAGGCAGCCTATGGCCGGGCACCTTATTTTGAATTTTACAGTGACTATATACAACAGGTTTATGAGCGACAGCCAAAATATTTGTTTGAGCTTAACGTTGAACTGTTGCGGCTTTATCTTAAATTACTTAGATTAAATAAGCCACTTAATTTCACAGATTCGTATCAGTCAGAAGCGCCGGCAAAAGTGCTGGACCTGCGAAACAGGATACATCCAAAAATCATTCCTGACAATTTGCACGTAAACCCCTATACGCAAGTATTTGGCAAACAATTTGTACCAGAGTTAAGTATAATTGACTTATTGTTTACACAAGGGCCGGCATCACTTACTTATCTTACATAAAGCTTGGCAAGTTAGCTGAACAATTAAGCTGTCTGGCGTGTTTAGAAGTAGGCTAATCCTGTCAGCCTCAATTAATTATCTGTTTTAGACTTTTTTTAGATTAATAATTATACATGGAAGCTAAATTCTCAAACCGAGTGAAAGAGGTTATCTCACTCAGCCGTGAGGAAGCTATTCGTCTCGGACACGACTACATCGGCACTGAACACCTGGTGCTGGGTATGATCCGGGAAGGAGAAGGAACTGCCATCGCCCTGCTTAAGAAGCTGGGTGTTTCGATAGATGAACTGAAGTACGCTTTAGAACAGGCTACACGTAACACTGCTTCGCAAAACAGCAATATTACCGGCAGCATCCCGCTTACAAAACAAACTGAGAAGGTACTCAAGATCACTTACTTGGAGGCAAAGATCTTCAAAAGTGACATTATAGGAACCGAGCACCTCCTACTGTCCATCCTTCGGGACGAGGACAACATTTCTTCTCAAATCTTAGCGAAATTTAACGTGAACTACGAAGCAATAAGAGACTCTCTGGATTATCATAGCAATAATCCACTTGCGTCGTCAGATACGGATGATTCTGACGATTCTGATAAATTATTTGGCAGCTCATCTTCTTCCCGTGCCGGCAGTGCCAGCAAAAAACCGGGCGAGAAATCGCGCACGCCGGTACTCGACAACTTTGGCCGCGACTTAACGAAACTGGCCGAAGACGACAAGCTGGACCCTATAGTTGGCCGTGAGAAAGAGATCGAGCGTGTGGCCCAGGTACTGAGCCGCCGTAAAAAGAACAACCCGATCCTGATAGGTGAGCCTGGTGTTGGTAAAACAGCTATAGCTGAAGGCCTTGCGCTGCGCATTATCCAGAAAAAGGTAAGCCGTGTGCTTTTCAATAAGCGTGTGGTAACGCTGGATCTGGCCTCTTTAGTGGCAGGTACCAAGTACCGTGGCCAGTTTGAAGAGCGTATGAAAGCGGTGATGAATGAGCTGGAAAAATCTCCGGATGTGATCCTGTTCATTGATGAGTTGCATACTATAGTTGGAGCCGGTGGCGCTTCTGGCTCACTGGATGCCTCTAACATGTTTAAGCCGGCACTTGCCCGTGGCGAGATTCAATGCATCGGTGCAACTACGCTGGATGAATACCGCCAGTACATCGAGAAAGATGGTGCGTTAGCCCGTCGTTTCCAGATTGTAATGGTAGACCCGACTACTCCTGAGGAAACTGTTGAGATCCTGAACAACATTAAAGACAAGTACCAGGATCACCACCACGTAAACTATACAGATAAAGCCATTGAGGCCTGTGTGAAGCTATCGGACCGCTACATGAGCGACCGCTTCCTGCCAGACAAAGCAATTGACGTATTGGATGAGGCTGGTGCGCGCGTGCACATCAACAACATCATTGTACCTGAAGATATCCTGAAGCTGGAAGAGCAGATAGAGAACATTAAGGTAGAGAAGAACCGGGTAGTGAAGAGCCAGAAGTACGAAGAGGCTGCGCAACTACGTGATAAAGAGAAAAAACTCATTGACCAGCTTGACACCGCGAAAAAGAACTGGGAAGAAGAGACCAAGAAGAAGCGTTACACGGTAAAAGAGGAAAATGTGGCAGAAGTTATTGCCATGATGACAGGTATACCAGTGAAGCGTATTGCACAGAACGAAGGCCAGAAGCTATTGAACATGGCCGATGAACTGAGCGGTAAAGTAATTGGTCAGGAAAAAGCGATCAAGCAATTGGTGAAAGCGATCCAACGTACCCGCGTTGGTCTGAAAGATCCGAAAAAGCCGATTGGTTCGTTCGTATTCCTGGGCCCGACTGGTGTTGGTAAAACAGAGCTTGCGAAAGTGCTGGCTACTTACCTGTTCGATAAAGAAGATTCGCTTGTAAGAATAGACATGAGTGAGTACATGGAGAAATTCAGTGTATCTCGCTTGGTGGGAGCGCCTCCGGGCTACGTTGGTTACGAAGAAGGTGGCCAGCTGACCGAAAAGATCCGTCGTAAGCCATACTCTGTAGTGTTGCTGGATGAAATTGAGAAAGCGCACCCGGATGTATACAACCTGTTGCTGCAGGTGCTGGATGATGGTATTTTAACCGATGGTTTAGGCCGCAAGGTTGACTTCCGTAACACGATCATCATCATGACCTCTAACATTGGTGCCCGTGATCTTCAGGACTTTGGTGCCGGTATCGGTTTTATGTCGAAGACCAAGCAGGACAACGTGGACGAGATCATGAAAGGAACTATAGCCAGTGCGCTGAAGAAAACCTTCTCGCCTGAGTTCCTGAACCGTTTGGACGACGTGATCGTGTTTAACTCACTTGGTCGTGAGGATATGCACAAGATCATCGAGCTATCGCTTGGCAAGTTGTTTAAGCGTGTTGAAGCATTGGGTTACAAGATCGAACTTACAGCTAAAGCTAAGGACTTTGTTGCTGAAAAAGGCTACGATCCGAAGTACGGTGCCCGTCCGTTGAACCGTGCTATTCAGAAGTATATCGAAGACCCGATTGCGGAAGAGATACTGAAAGCCGAAGTAAACCAGGGTGATGTAATCCAGGTAGAACACGAAGAAGGCAAGGAACAGCTTACTTTCACATCTAAGAAAAGTGGCAAAAAAGCGAAAAGCAATTTAGCTTCTGATGAAATAGATGAAGACAAGGAACCAACCAAGTCTACTGACGGCGATAAGTCGAAAGAATAATGAATTTTAAACTATAGAGAAAGGCCATCCAAGTTGGATGGCCTTTTTGTTTTGCATGAGGTTTGTGTCCTCGCTCGCGTCCCGCGAGTGTGAGCTATTTTACGGCCTTTGGCCGCAATATCAGGTAGAGTAGAACTATAGTTTCATAACGTGGCGGGACGCCACCAATAATTCACACTCGCGGGACGCGAGCGAGGGCATGAGATTACCAATCGGAAAGAACACGCAGGAACTAAACTATAGCATATACTTCACCTATATATCCAAAAAAGTATAGAACTATACCTGAAATCGAACTATAGTTTTTAAATTTGGGGAACAGATAGACTGAACATTATAAATTAGTTATACTACAATTTACATGGCTGGAGAAATCAGAGAGTCCCAACTGGCAACGCTGGAGCGCAAAACGCGGAAGCATTACTTGGTGGCGGACAAGACCGTATAGATGCACAACATAAAAAAGGCAAACTAACCGCACGCGAACGTATCCATTTACTGATGGACGAAGGCTCTTTTGAGGAGATCGGCAAGTTTGTAATGCACCGCTCCAAAGACTTTGGCCTGGACAAACAATATTACCTGGGTGATGGTGTAGTTACCGGTTATGGTACAGTGCACGGTCGTTTGGTATATGTTTTCTCTCAGGATTTTACCGTGCTGGGTGGCTCTCTATCTGAAACCCATGCCGAGAAGATCGTTAAGATCATGGAGCTGGCTATGAAAAACGGTGCTCCGGTTATCGGCCTGAACGACTCTGGTGGGGCACGTATCCAGGAAGGTGTGGTATCGCTGGGTGGATATGCGGATATTTTCTACCGTAACACACTGGCTTCCGGCGTTATCCCTCAGATCTCAGCTATTATGGGACCATGCGCAGGTGGCGCGGTTTACTCTCCTGCCATCACCGACTTTATTATGATGGTGGAAGACACTTCGTACATGTTCGTGACCGGTCCTAACGTGGTGAAAACGGTTACGCATGAAAACGTAACGTCTGAAGAACTGGGTGGTGCCAGCACGCACAGCACCAAAAGCGGTGTAACGCACTTCTCTTGCGCCAACGAAGTAGAGTGCATCAACCACATCAAAAAACTGCTTAGCTACATACCGCAGAACTGCGAAGAGCTACCTCCTGCCCTGCCATACGAGTCTACTGGTGACGAAACACGTCCTGTGCTCGATACGATAGTTCCGGAAAACCCGAACCAGCCTTACGATATCCGCGAAATAATTGAGGGCATCATTGATGCAGATTCGTTCTTTGAAGTACACAAGAACTTTGGCGATAACATTGTTGTCGGATTTGCCCGTTTGGGTGGCCGTAGCATTGGAATAGTTGGCAATCAGCCTGCTGTACTGGCCGGCGTACTTGATATTAACGCCAGCACCAAAGCTGCCCGTTTCGTTCGTTTCTGCGACTGCTTTAACGTTCCGCTTTTAGTGCTGGAAGATGTTCCGGGTTTCCTGCCAGGCACTGACCAGGAGTGGCGTGGTATTATTACCAATGGTGCCAAGTTGCTTTATGCCTTCTGCGAGGCTACTGTGCCGCGCATCACGGTTATTACCCGCAAAGCATACGGCGGCGCTTACGATGTTATGAACTCCAAGCACATCGGCGCCGACATGAACTATGCCTGGCCAACTGCCGAGATTGCAGTAATGGGTGCGCAGGGTGCCGCTGAGATTATCTTTAAACGCGAAATTGCAGAATCCGAAGACCCTGCAGCTAAACTTGCCGAGAAAGTACAGGAATACAAAGAGAAATTTGCAACGCCTTACCGTGCCGCGCACCGTGGTTTTATAGATGAAGTTATACTCCCATCAGAAACCAGAGCCAAGCTTATAAAAGCATTTAAGATGCTGGAAAACAAGGCTGTAACATTACCACGCAAAAAGCACGGTAATATTCCGTTGTAAATAAGTTGCAGGAAACCAGTTATAACTTATAGCTATTCGTAGAAAATTTTTATACTTTGGTTTCACCTACAACAAACAACTAACAAGAATAATTTAGTCCAAGCATGAGACAAGAATCTTTCGACTTCCTGCAGAAATACCTGAACAACTCCTCTCCTACTGGTTTTGAGTCGGAAGGGCAGAAACTATGGCTGGAATATATAAAACCATACATTGACGATTACTTTGTAGATACCTATGGCACCGTAGTGGGTGTTATCAATCCGGAAGCGGAATATAAAGTAGTAATAGAAGCGCATGCTGATGAGATCAGCTGGTTTGTGAACTACATTACGCCGGAAGGCTATATTTACCTGAAACGCAACGGTGGTTCTGATGCCCTGATCGCGCCTTCAAAAAGAGTAAATATTTATACTGCCAAAGGCATCGTGAAAGCTGTTTTCGGGTGGCCGGCCATTCACGTTCGTAAGGTAGAGCAGGACAAAGCTCCAACTATAGAAACCGTATTTTTAGACTGTGGCGCTGCCAACCGCGAGGAAGTTGAAAAGATGGGCATACACGTGGGTTGCGTCGCTACTTTCGAGGACGAGTTCACTGTAATGAACGAGAAATTCTATGTAGGCCGTGCCTTGGATAACCGTGTAGGTGGTTTTATGATCGCTGAAGTGGCCCGCCTGATACATGAGCGCAAGCACAAGCTGCCTTTTGGCTTATACATTGTTAATGCCGTGCAGGAAGAGATCGGTCTTCGTGGCGCTGAGATGATTGCACACCGCATAAACCCGGATGTTGCCATTATTACTGACGTAACCCATGACACGCAGTCGCCGATGTATGAGAAGAAAACCAGCGGCGATATTCACTGTGGTAAAGGTCCGGTGATAGCCTATGGTCCGGCCGTGCAGAACAACCTGCGCGACCTGATCATCAATACAGCACAGGAGAAAGAAATTCCGTTCCAGCGTTCGGCTGTTTCACGTGCTACCGGCACCGACACCGATGCTTTTGCTTATTCCAACGCAGGTGTGGCTTCTGCTTTGATCTCGCTTGCCCTGAAGTACATGCACACTACCGTGGAAACCGTGCACAAGGATGACGTAGAAAACGTGATCAAACTGATCTACGAAACAATTCTGAAGATAGAAGACAAGCAGGATTTCCGTTATCTGAAATAGTAGCTATAGTTACCTGTCAGAAAGCCTCTTAAGCAAAAGTGTTTAAGAGGCTTTTTTGTTTTTAGGCAGAATAGTGTAACTTAATAGTATAAACCCCGCACCCTATGAAACGCTATCAATTCTGGCTCCTGTTCTGGCTACCCTGGCTGGCTCTTATAGTTACTGTTATTGTTCGTAAAGATGCTCCGTTCCCGTGGGTATTTGCCATTAACACTATAGTACTTAACCTGATAGCTACAAACATGCGCCGCAAGCAGGTAGGATTAAGTTTTCCGGCAACTATAAAAGCCATGGTTCCGGGATTAGGCTACCACGAATGGAAACGCTTATACTTTGCTAAACCGTAAGCGTTCACTGGATTAATTACCACTGGAATTTTCACATTATTCATTCATTATTACTCACTATTCATTAATCCTTGACCTTCACCGACCAGATGGGCCACCAGCTTACGCTGTCGCAATTACCGCAGCGCATTATTTCGTTGGTGCCATCTCAAACCGAGTTACTTTTTGATTTAGGTCTGGGTGACCGTATAGTTGGTCTTACCAAATTCTGTATCCACCCGAAAGAGCAGGTGAAGGGGAAAACTATAGTGGGCGGCACCAAGAATTTTAAACTCGATGTGATTGAGCAGCTCCAGCCGGATTTGATCATCGGAAATAAAGAAGAAAACTATAAAGAAGGAATAGAACAGTTACAGCAGCAGTACCCGGTTTGGATGAGCGACATCTATACACTGGAAGATTCACTGGAAATGATGCAGCTGATTGGTGAAATAACAGGAACAGGAACAGAAACTAGAGCACACCAGCTGACCCAAACTATACGTTCTGGATTTGAACAACTGCAGCTGCCAGCGCAACAACCTATCAAAACGGCCTACTTTATCTGGCGGAATCCCTATATGGCGGTAGGCGGTAACAACTTCATAGATAATATCCTGCAGCATTGCGGTTTTATAAATGCCTTCGCTGATCTGGAGCGTTACCCGGAGATCTCAACGGAACTCTTACAGCAGATAAATCCGCAACTGATACTTCTTTCTTCCGAGCCTTATCCTTTCAGTGAAAAACATATAGCTGAATTTCAGGCACTATGCCCGCTTGCAACTATAAAAGTGGTAGATGGAGAGATGTTCAGCTGGTATGGCAGCAGGTTAACGTTGGCTCCAGAGTACTTGCAGGGGCTGATTGAGGAAGTGCAGGCCGCTGCTAGTGCGAGCTTGTAGCTCGTACTAATATTGCACTCTTAAAAAGTACGAGCTACAAGCTCGCACCAGCGAAAGAGTTAGATATTAATAATCTGCTTATTGGTTATTCTTTATTCCTGATTACCTCAAACCCTACTTTCTCCAGATCCTCCCAAAAACGCGGATAGGATTTACGAACTACACTAGGTTCCTGAATCTGAACAGGTTCTAGCAGGGCAATTGGTGCAAAAGCCATGGCCATACGGTGGTCCTGGTAAGTTCTGAAAGTAAGCTCACTTTTGGTGAGAATAGCCGGCTCCATCCTGAAAACGCCGGGTGTCATTTCATCCAGCGATGCACCCATACTTAGCACTTCAATCTGAAGCGCCTGAATACGGTCCGTTTCTTTTATTCGCAGACTTTCTAAACCGGTCATTTCCAGTGTTACCCCCAAAGCTGCACATAAGGCAACTATAGTTTGGGCAAGATCCGGGCAGTTAGTAAAGTCGAAAGCTACTTTCTTCTCGCAGTGTTTTTTGGTTAGCCTGATGCCTGTTTCAGTGAATTCGGTGTAAACACCCAACCGGCTCATTATATCAACTATAGCCCTGTCGCCCTGGTAAGAATTTTCTCTTAAGCCGGGCAGCGTAATATCTGCTTCTTTGGCAAGCGCCACCATACTATACCAATAACTGGCCGCCGACCAGTCTGGCTCAACAGCGAAGGTGGCGGGATTATAGTTCTGGTTGGCAACAACTATCATATTATTTTCAAAAGTGGCTGATACGCCAAAATGCTGCATCAGCGAAAGCGTCATCTCAATATATGGCCGGCTTCCAATCTTTCCTTCCAGTTCCAGTATCAACCCATCCGGCAGCAAGGGCGCAATCATTAGCAAAGCAGAAATATACTGACTGCTGATATCGCTGCGCACTTTCAGGTGATTATTACCAATTCCTTTAAAGCCGCTGATCTTGAGTGGCGGATAGCCTTCTTGCTGTAAGTAGTCTATCGTTGCGCCTAACTCTCGAAGTGCCTCAACCAGAATTTTTATTGGCCGCTGGCACATACGATCGGTGCCGGTCAACGTTTTTTGCTGGCCTGTAATGACATAATAAGCCGTCAGGAAACGCATTACAGTTCCGGCATCTTCCGCATCTATCGTTGCAGCATCACTTTTGAGCAGGCGCTGCAGCAGTTGTGTGTCGTTTGCTTCAGAGAGATTCTGGATATCAGAGTTACCGCCAGCCAGCGCTGCGATGATTAAAGCACGGTTAGCCTCGCTTTTGGAAGCAGGCAGGTTTATAGTTCCGGAAAGTACACCTGTCGGGTGAGAGAGCGTAACGGTTTTTATCATAGTAAGGCGTAATAGCGCAGTGCTTCCTGTATTTCGGGTAAAGTAATGGGTTGGTCGTATACGGCACTACCTATACGCTGCAGCAAGGTACAATTTATAGTTGCACCGGTATTCTTTTTATCCTGTAACGCAAATTGGCTTATAGTTTGAATCTCGTCTTCGGTAAGCGGTACCTTTTCGTACACCGAAATGAGGAATATTTCAATCTTGTCCAGCGATTCTTTTGAAAGCAGTTCCTTTTTTACGGATAGGTATGCTTCGCAGAGCATTCCGACAGCAATCGCTTCACCGTGCAGCAGCTCGCGGCCCGGTTTATCCATCAAAAAACTTTCAACAGCGTGCCCGATCGTGTGGCCGAAGTTCAGCACTTTGCGGTAACCGCCTTCTAACGGATCAGCTTCTACAACCGCAGACTTTATGGCTACCGAATGCCTGATAAGCTCATCCCAGTTCTCCGTAAAAAGCCCGATGTGGCGTTGTGTTTCAAACATCTCCCCATCAGCAATCAGCCAGTGTTTTATAATTTCGGCGTACCCGGATTTTATTTCGCGCTGCGGTAGTGTTTGCAAAAAAACAGGGTTAATGAATACAGCAACTGGTTCTTTATAAACTCCGATATGATTTTTAAGTCCATGGAAATCGACACCTGTTTTACCGCCTACGCTGGCATCAACCTGGGCCAGCATAGTAGTTGGCACCTGCACAAAATACAGCCCGCGCTTAAACAAAGCCGTACAAAAACCACCCATATCCCCTATCACACCGCCGCCTAAATTTACCAGCACCGACCAGCGATCCAGGTTCAGTTCGGTCATGCGTTGCCAGATGTACTCGCAGGTTTGCAGGGTTTTATGCGCTTCGCCACTTTGTATCTGAATAAGATGATGCTCCGGCAAATATGGCTTCACCAACGGGTAACAGTGCACCAGCGTATTTTCATCAACCAGCACCGCTACTTTACTGAATGCACGGTTCAGCAACATATCTTTCAACTGCTGCAGTGCATCGGAGCCTATAGTTATCGTTTCATTCAAAATCAGTTTGAGAGTTTAGGAGTTAAAGAGTTTATGAGTGATTTATAGTTTAGTAGTCAAATAATTGTTCAGTGGTAAAACGTAAGTAATACAATTTCAGAAATTGTAGATATTAAGAATGTATAAAAAACACTCTCTAACTCCCTAACTCCCAAACTCTATAACTCTTTAACTATCACCGTTCAGAATTCGGGTCTGTATCCGGATAGATTCCGTGTGGATCAGGCGGTATAGTTCTGCTACAAAGTCGGGGTTCATGCCCAGTTCTTTTGCCCAATCAGGTCGGCTTCTGAAGATCTCTTTCCAGCGGCTTATCTGTAATATCTGTACGTTGTTTTGTTTCTTATAGTGCCCGATCTGCTCTACTAACTCCATACGCCTGGTAAGTGCTCTTAAAATCTGCTGGTCGGCTTCGTCAATCTGCAAACGTAATTTCTCGGCACGGTTTATAAGTTCCTGGTCGTCGTAGGTGGTTTTGCGAACCTGTAGTTTTGCTAATATTTCCTTTAAGCCAGCGGGAGTCACCTGTTGTTCCGGATCGCTGAGTGCGTTGGCCGGGTCCGGGTGCGATTCCAGCATAATGCCATCATAGCCTAAATCCAGTGCTTTCTGGGCAACAGGCAGTAACAACTCGCGGTTGCCGGCAATGTGGCTTGGGTCAACAATAAGCGGCAAACTTCTGAACTTCGATTTAAGCTCAATTGGTATCTGCCAGAATGGTACATTTCTATACTTTGATCTTTCATAATTGGAGAAACCACGGTGTATGGCAGCCACATCGGTAATACCCGCATTATACACGCGTTCCAATGCTCCTATCCACAAAGCCAGGTCCGGGTTTACCGGGTTCTTTACCATCACAGGTACGTTGGCGCCTTTCAGCGCATCGGCAATTTCCTGTACGGCAAAAGGATTTACGGTTGTACGGGCACCAATCCACAGCACATCAATCTCCTGCTTCAGCGCTTCTTCAACGTGGCGGGCGGTAGCCACTTCTGTGCTCACGCGCATACCCAGCTCACGCTTTACCCGACCCAGCCACTGTAACCCCTGCAAGCCAATGCCCTCGAAAGAGTTTGGTCGCGAACGCGGTTTCCAGATACCAGCCCGGAACATATCTACCCGCTGCTCATGCAAAGCCAATGCCGTCTGCATCACCTGTTCTTCGCTCTCGGCGCTGCATGGTCCGGCAATAATGATCGGTCTTGGCTGACCGGCAGTTATTTGCCTGAAAAAATTATCTTCTCCCTTAAATTCCATTTATGAAGTATGCTTGCTGCAAAGGTAGTGCAAATTGAAAAGTAAACTATAACTAGCCCCAGGTTTAAAAGCCCCATGCTGTGCAGGTTGTAACTATAAATCTTACACAAAAACAAATGGATAACTGTAGATGATGCACTATCTTTGCGCTTCTATACAATACAATTTATGAATCCTGTTTCAAACGTATCATTCGATAATACTGCCGTTGCATTTTCATCCAAGTCTGATACTGAGCTGTACAAAATGTACCTGCTTTTCAAGACAATGAACAATAATATGCTGGTAAAGTTTGGCGGTAAACTTTTAAATACGGCCATTAACCTGCACCTGCCGGTTAAATTCATTATTAAGCCAACAGTGTTCAGCCATTTTTGCGGTGGCGAAACAATAGAAGAATCAGAGCGGGCCATTAAGGAACTGAGTACCTATAACATCGGAACTATACTGGACTACTCTGTAGAAGGCGAAGGCAACGAGAAGAGCTTTGATGCTACCATGAACGAGCTTTTAAGAACCGTAGAGAAGGCCCGTGGCAACAAGGCGATCCCATTTTCGGTGTTTAAAGTTACCGGCCTTATCGATGTAAAACTACTGGAGAAAGTACAGGCTGGAACTACCTTAACAGCAGCTGAAAAAACTGCTTTTGAACGTGGCCGTGAGCGCGTAAATACCATCTGCAAAAGATGCTACGAAGCCGATGTTCGCGTGTTTGTAGATGCCGAAGAAAGCTGGATTCAGGAACCTATCGATAACCTGACCTACGAAATGATGGAGCTCTACAACAAAGAGAAAGCCATCGTTTACAACACCTACCAACTATACCGCCACGACCGCCTTGCTGTGCTGAAGCGCGATTACGAAAATGCCATGGCTAAAAACTACTACCTGGGTGGCAAACTGGTACGCGGTGCTTACATGGAAAAAGAAGCCAAACGTGCCGCCGAAATTGGCTACTCAAACCCGATAAACCCTAGTAAGCAGGCTACCGATGATCTGTTTAACAAGGCACTTCAGTTTTGTGTTGAAAACATTGATCGTATTGCTTTCTGCAACGGCACGCATAACGAGGCAAGCTGTTACCTGCTGATGGAGCTGATGGACAAACATAACATTGCCCGTAACGACGAGCGTGTATACTTTGCCCAGCTATTTGGCATGAGTGATAACTTGTCGTATAACCTGGCCAATGCAGGTTACAATGTAGCGAAGTATGTGCCTTATGGCCCTGTAAGAGAAGTTATGC
Organism: Pontibacter populi; assembly: GCF_019336435.1. GTDB lineage: Bacteria > Bacteroidota > Bacteroidia > Cytophagales > Hymenobacteraceae > Pontibacter > Pontibacter humidus. The sequence goes on from NZ_JAHWXQ010000001.1 coordinate 365,328, forward strand.
CTTACCTGCTGCGCCGTGCCAACGAAAATACCGCTATTGCCGGGCAGAGCAGCCGCGAGTTTACACTCATCAATAAAGAAATGCAGCGACGTAAAGCCGCTAAATAAAAAAACTATAAAAAATGCCTGTTATAGTTAGCGGGCTTTTTATAGTTGCTTTAAAAATAAGAAGTCCTCTGCACCAACGTACAGAGGACTTCTTATGTGTTTTTAGAACTATAAGTGTTATCCTAAAGTTCTGAGTTAAATTACTGAACTACAGTAGAGTCAGTAGTAGTAGTTGTAGTAGAAGTAGTATCTACAGTAGTACCGGTTGTATCTACAGTAGTTTCTTCAACAGTAGTTTCTTCGATTGTAGTGTCTTCACCTTCAGTAGTAGCTGGCTCAGTGTTGCAAGCTGTGAAAGATACAAGAGCGAAAGCTACAACGGCGAATTTGAATAAATTTTTCATTTTGTGTTTGTAATTAAGTGTTTTGGTTTCGATTTTGAAGTTCATACCAGAAAAGCACAGAGGTAACCCGCCTCAGAGAAAAAAATTAAAAATATTTTTTACTGGGTTACATTAACAACAAAACAGTATTAAAATCAGAGCGGAATGAAGAAAGGTTTGTATGAGACGGATGAGGCGATTATAGAGGGGATCCGGTTTGGAGACGACCGGGCACTGGCCCACCTGTACAAACTCCACTTCCCGATGATATCTCATTTTATACTTAGCAACAGCGGAACCGACGACGAAGCCAAAGACATTTACCAGGAAGGCGTAATTGTTTTCTACGAAAAGGTAAAGTCTGACAGCCTGGAGCTTACCTGCCAGATAAAGACATACCTCTACTCGGTATGCCGCAGGCTCTGGCTAAAAAAACTTGCTGAGAAAGGCCGGTTCGCCACTAAGATGGACGATGCTGAGAACTACCTGATGCTGGAGGATGATGTGCCCCAGCAGGAAGAAAATGAACGACGATTCGGGGTGATGGAAGATGCCATGAACCAACTGGGCGAGCCCTGCAAAACACTGCTGGAAGATTACTACATCCGGATGCAGAACATGCAGGACATAACCGACAGATTTGGATATACCAACACCGACACCGCCAAAAACCAGAAATATAAATGCCTGCAGCGGCTCAAGAAATTATTCTTTACCGCTTACCAGGCAACAGTATAACCTGGTTTAGATCGAAATTAATACGCCTGTGAAGGCATAAGTATAGCGCAGAGATGGAATACCTGATGTACGAACAAATGGAGCGGTACCTGGCCGGAAAAATGGTAGCTGATGAAAAAGCTGCCTTTGAGGCATTACTGCAAACTGACTTAAGGTTAGCCGAGCGGTTGAAAGAACACCGTACCCTGCTGAACACCATGCAGCAATATGGCCAGCGCCAAGAACTCCGCGGCAAACTGAACGCCTTCCATACAGAGATGGAAACAGAAAATTCATCTCAGCAAACTCCAAAGTGGCAGATATTCTGGAAACGCCATGCGCAAACTATGGCCGTGGCCGCAAGCGTATCGTTATTATCAGTTTTCGGAACATTGTGGAGTGTGCAACAGATGAAAGAACCTGTAAAGCAACAGACTGCACATTATGTTGAGCTTCGCCGGGAACTGGACAAACTGAAGCGGGCACAAACAGCAATTATAAAAGACATTAACAATACGACGAAGCCTGCTCCCCGCCCTGCAAGTGTAAGCGGAACGGGTTTTGCTCTCAGCGCTAATGGTTACCTGGTTACGAGTTCGCACGTTGTAGAAGGTGCCGACTCTATTATGATCGAGAATACATCCGGCGCGAAATACAAAGTAAGCGAAGTTTACCGCGACCAGGTGCACGATCTGTCAATACTTAAGGTGGAAGATGCGGGATTTGCAGGCTTCAGCAAGCTGCCTTATACGTTTAAAACCACAGAATCTGACCTTGGCGAAATGGTTTATACCCTGGGTTACCCGCGCGAGGATATCGTTTTTGGTGAGGGTTCATTAAGCTCTACTTCAGGTTTCCAGGGAGATACTACCGCTTACCAGATTTCTATTCCGCTTAACCCGGGTAATAGTGGCGGCCCATTATTAGATGATAAAGGCAACCTGATTGGGGTAATTAGTGGCAAGCAGGCAGGCCAGGAAGGCGCAGCATTCGCTATTAAGTCGGCGTACCTGTTACAACTAATCAGTGAACTGCCTTTAGCGACAACCCTCTCCCCTGTTTCGTTACCAAAAGCAAATACGCTGGCTGGCAACAGCCGGCCACAGCAGCTCAAAAAGTTAAAAGATTTTGTATTCGTGGTTAAGGTTTATAATTAACAGGCGAACCACCTATATTACTTAGCGAAGGGCCCATACAATGTATTTTGTATAGGCCCTTCGCTTTTCCAGGCCTAACATTTTACCCTAACTACAGTTAAAGAAGTACTGTAAACATCAGAAATCGGGATTTAAAATATGTGAGGCTATGAAAAATAAGATGTTAAGCCAGGTTTCAGCTGTTATAGTTACATCGGTACTGTTACTAGGCTGTGCCAGTTCTGATAAGGTAGATGAGACCACGGGTACAACTATAAGCGAGACCCAGACCATGGAAGGTGATGCTGCAGAAGCCGGGCGCAGCGCAGAAATCAACTATAACGAAATGTTTGAAGAACTGGGCAACACCAGGCAGTTCGACATCATGGCGCTTGCAAACTCAAACCAAAACCTGACCACTTTTGTAACGCTTACCGAGAAGGCTGAGATAACCGATGTTCTGAAATCAAAAGGCCCGTTCACAGTTTTTATTCCCACAAATGCCGCCTTCCAACATCTGAGCAAAAATGAACTAGATGAGCTGCTTGCACCTGAAAATAAGGTTAAACTGATAAAAGTTCTGCAGGCCCATATTCTCCCGAATAAAGTTTACGTTACGGAGTTCAGAGACGCACAGCGTATAAAAACAGCCGACAACAAAGTAATTAACGTGCAGGTAAGCCCTGACAAAACTGTAACTATAGGCGGCGCAAAAATCGTAAAACCTAATGTTGAAGTTTCGAATGGCGTAGTACATATTGTTGATGATGTAATTACAGCCATCGCAATCGGCGGTTAAACCCGTGGATGCCATCGCAAACTATAAGGTAAGCAACTGCTTATTTATCCATACAAGCTGATCTCCTCTGCATCAGCACCACAACCTAAGCCTGACGGCTACGACCACCCTTGAACGTACTAATAATTAATTTGCTACTCAGGCAGATGATTAGTAACACACCGGCTATAAAGACCGGTAGAAAATGAATGTTCAATTAAATTAATGACAAACTATGAAAATGATAAAAGCAACGTCTTTTGCAGCTGTAGTGCTCGCATCGGCAGTATTCTATGGCTGTGCCAGCTCTAACGACAAAATGGATGACACCACTGCCAGTGATGTAAACATGAGCGAGACGCAAACTATGGCAGGAGACACAGAAGCAGATGATGCGGATGACGCAGATGCAGTTGTTGTTACAGAAGAGGTAGTAGCTGTAACGCCAATTGCAGCACTTTCTCTTGAAAATACTGAAGAGGTGGGCGACATGTTCAAGAATATCGCAGATACTAAAACGCAGAGTTTAATGGATCTGGCGAAACAAAGTCCTAACCTGTCAACTTTTGTGCAGTTAATGGAAACAGCCGGCCTGACCGATGATCTTCAGGCAGATGGATCTTATACTTTATTTGCTCCTACAAACGAAGCATTCTCTAAACTATCGAAGGAACAATTAGAGACCCTGCTGCTGCCACAGAACAAAAATAAACTCTCTGAAATACTGATGGCGCATATCCTCCCAAACGAGGTAGCATCTACTTCTTTTAAAGAAACACAGCGTATTACGCTGGACAATAACAGGTATATCCCAATAAGCACAGCAACCGGAAACCAGGTTACCATTGGGGGCGCTCATATCATCGTTCCGGATGTTGAAGCATCGAACGGCGTAATTCATGTAGTTGACAATGTAATTATGGCAACCAATGATTCTATGAATGGCGGCCAACGCTAAACTATAGGCTATCACATATTAAAAAGCTCTTCGCCTACGAAGAGCTTTTTTGTTTTTATAGCATTTTGATCAACTATAGTTTTAACCTCTGCCTTTCAGTTCATGAAAACTATAGTTGGCTGCCGGAATAATAACCTTGATGCAGAGCTCTTTACTGGTAAAAGCTGTTTAAAGTAAGGTGCTTATTTCACTTAAGAACTTCCTTCCTGTTTTGCGGGTCTTGTACTTCTAAAAGATCACGGCACGGGTGCTTCCGTAACCAAAAAAGACTTAACCCGTTATTATAATCCACAGCAAAAAGGAATTTTTACCTGATGCTGCAATATAAAACTGAATAAAAAACTAATAAAGCTATGATGAACAGAACAGAAAACACGGGCATGATGACAGCCATGTTCCGTGACAGAGACAGTGCAGAACGTGCATTTAACGAATTACGCGCACGTGGTTATGATAAAGATGATATTAACGTGGTAATGTCTGATGACGCCAGAAAGAAACACTTCAGAGGCGAAGACTCAGACCATACTACGGAGTTAGGTAATAAATCTCTGGAAGGTGCTGGCGCAGGTTCTGCCATAGGTGGTACGCTTGGTGCTATCGTTGGAGCAATTGCTGCCATCGGTACGTCAGTAGCTATTCCGGGCTTAGGCCTGGTGGTGGCTGGTCCGTTAGCTGCTGGTCTGGCTGGTGCTGGAGCTGGTGGTTTAACAGGTGGCCTTTTAGGTGCTTTAGTTGGCGCAGGTATACCTGAAGAACGCGCTAAAGTTTACGAAACTGGTATAAAAGAAGGTAATATTGTGCTTGGCTTTAAACCCCACAGCTCAGAAGATGCCCGCTATTTTGAGGAGCATTTCCAGAAGCATCGTGGTGAGCACATATATTATTAACAGTTAGTCATATAACTGGTAATTGAAAACGCCCGGCCTGTGCCGGGCGTTTTTGTTTTATACTAAAACTGGAGTTTTATAGTTAGAACATAGTTGGTTATCCTTTATTTTAAAAAGCACTACCCACTTCAATTCGTAAATTTTTTATCAGATTACCACAAAACTTAACTTGGCTGTTATAGATTTCTGCTTTATATTGCAATTCCAGATTAATACTCCCTTTTCCTTTTGGCCCTGATACCTATGTATAAACTCGAGCATATTCTTATAATAGATGACGATCAGATCAATAACCTGTTCTCACAGATCATTCTGGAAGATGCTAATGTTTGCAATATGGTTTCGGTGTGCCAGAGCACTATAGAGGCGCTGGAATTATTACGAAGCATGAACGGTAACCCGGACGCTACTTTCCCCGACCTGATACTATTGGATATTAACATGCCGGAACTTGATGGGTTCGATTTTCTGGAGCGCTACCACATGCTGGGCTACAACAACCTCTACAACACAGCCATTTCCATGTTCAGCACCTCAAACGACCCGTCGCATAAGGAACGTGTAAAGCATTTTAGTTCTGTGATCGGTTTTATTGAGAAACCGCTTTCCATGGCTTCGCTTCAGAACATACTGGCGCAGCAGATATAACACCTTAGTAAACAATTTGCTATAGTTTCGTATGCACTTAGGTAAACACTATATTTTACCTAACGCATAAACTATGAAACGCATTTTTACCGCCGCCTTCTTAATGGCCGCCACTACTTTAGTATCCTGCACACCTGACAAGAAAACAGAAGAAACAGAAATCGCAGAAGCAGGCTCTGACGGCCAAGGAGAAACTACAGCCTCAGACTCTACCTTAACCGATAATAAAAAGGAGCTACTGCAAACTATAGCCAGGCACACCAAACTGCAGCAGGAAATGAGTAAACTGGCTGCTCAGAAAGCGACGACTGATGAGGTAAAGCAATACGCCCAGCAAATGCAGCAACTAACTGCCACCAAGCAGACCGAACTACAGGAACTGGCGCAAACTTACAACGTACCCCTGGATACTACCCTGCAGGATGATCAGCAAAAGTACCTCACTAACTTAAACGAGAAACAAAAAGTTGATTTTGACAAAGCTTACTGGGAAAAAGTAACCGATGCACAGAAAGAAACTATAAAGGAATATGAAGATGTGCTGAAGGACGTTACGCAAGCCGACGCTACCGCTTTCGGAATCTGGGCACGTACCTCGGAGAAAGAACTCAGAGCACAGTACGAGGAAGCACTTAGACTACAATTAGCGTTAAAGAACCGAACCTAACACTTTAGTTGAATAATTTAAAGGAGATCTTTCAGGACGGCCCAGGTATGTTTTGCCAGTAGCTTCTGCCCTTCCCCATTAGGGTGTACGCCATCCGGCAGGTTTAAATGCCGCATACCGGCCACTCCTTCCAGTAAAAAAGGCACAAAAGACACATTATTTTTAATAGCCAGTTCCCGGAACAAGGCCCTGAACTCAGCTGCATAGCGCCCCGGCACTATAGCCGGTATCTCCATTCCTGACAGTATGATTTTTACATCGGGCCAGGTGCGCTTGGCTTTATCCAGCATTTCCTGCAGGTTTATAGTTGTCTCGCGGGTAGGTATGCCACGTAACCCGTCGTTTGCTCCTAGTGCCAGTACAAAAATGGCTACATCCTGGTTCAGCCATCTGTCCAGCCGGTGCACACCGCTGGCTGTTGTGTCGCCGCTTAGCCCGGCATTAATAACGTTGTAATCTGTATAGTTCTCTTCTTTTAGTTTCTCTTTTATCAGGTTTGGGTAGGCCTGCGAGGCTGGTAAACCATAACCGGCAGTTAAACTATCTCCAAAAAACAGGATATTCTTCATGCGTCGCCTTTGCTATAGTTATAGTATTGTACTTTAAAAACAGCAAAGGGCTACCGAACCGGCAACCCTTCGCTGTTTAAGGTATAGTTTGTAAATTAATCTGCTTTGGTTTTCATCTGCTTCAGGTGCTCGCAGGTAGTTAAGCTTGCCTGCTTTTGTTTTTCCACCATCTGTACTACTTCCTGCGGCAACTCTGCTTTGTGTTCAAGCGCATCGTTATAGGCTTTTTGTGCCCATTCTTCCCCATATAAATTCGAGTCGATGATGGCTTTTTCGTCTTTACCGGTAATGCCCGATTTCACATCCATCCAGCCTCTGTAAAGTTTACCTTTTATAGTTGTATCGTGCTGCATGTCGCCGCCTACACGGCTCAGCGTACTGTTCAGCTCGTTCGAGAACTGCTGACTCTGGCCAACCAGTTCATTATAGTATGCCTTGTGCGCTGGGTCCCGGGTTTCTTTTGCTGCAGTTTTGTATCCTTCAATTCTATCGTTTACAAACTGCGTCAGCTCATTTATAACTTCCGAGGTTCTTTCATTCATGTTTTTCATAGCTTTCATATTGATTATTTCATTCAAAACGAAAAAAAAGAGGATTCAGTTATAAGAAACATCTGCGAGCTACGTATGTTACCTGATAAACTACACCAACTTTACGTACAGGCAGGAACTCATTTGTGAAAAGATAACTTTTTATAGTACATTACATTCCGTAGGCTCCAACCTGACACTATAAGTTGCGGCACTACTTTTGTATAGATTTTGAAGTACAACTAACTTAACTAAATGCTATCCTTGACAACCAGACTAAAAATAATGTTATCGGTATTTGCAGTTATACTGCTGACGGCATCATTTATTTTTTACCGCTCCAACTCAACACCAGAGGGTAAAGAAGAGATACTGTTAAAAGTACTGATGCAGGGCCTTAATACCGGCCACTTCCAACCCGAAAAGGTAGATGATGACTTTTCTAAAAAAGCATTTAAACTATACCTCGAGCGTCTTGACTATAACAAGAAGTTCTTACTAAGCTCTGATGTAGCCAAGCTTCGCAAATACGAAACCGCTATAGATGACCAGTTACGCCAGGGCAGTTACGAATTCTTTAACCTTTCTGCTAACCTGATTGATCAGCGTACGAAAGAATCGCAGGCTTACTATAAAGAGATTCTTGCCAAGCCTTTCGATTTTACCAAAGACGAAACAATAGAACTTGACGGTGAGAAGCTGGCCTACGCTAAAGATAAGAACGAACTGAAAGAAGCATGGCGCAAGCAACTGAAGTATCAGACGCTGGTGCGCCTGGCAGACATGCAGAAAGAGCAGGAAAAAGCATCACAGAAAGGTGAGAAAAAAGAGACCAAAACTATGGAGCAGATGGAGACAGAAGCCCGCAAAAAGATTTTGGATCTGTATAATGACCTGTATACACGTCTTAACCGTGTAACTCTGGATGATCGCCGCGCAACGTATATCAACGCTATTGCTAATGTTTACGATCCGCATACAGGTTACTTCCCTCCTAAAGCCAAATCTGATTTCGATATAGAGTTTACCGGCCGGTTAGAGGGCATAGGTGCATCGCTACAGGAGAAAGATGGTCAGATAAAAGTAGCTGAAATTGTACCGGGTAGCCCATCGTATCTGCAAGGCGATTTGAAACCCGGCGATGCGATACAAAAAGTAGCGCAAGGCGATAAAGAACCGGTAATTGTAGAAGGCATGCGCCTGGATGATGCCATTCAGCTGATTCGCGGTAAAAAAGGTACAGAAGTCCGCCTTACCGTAAAAAAACCGAATGGTTCTACCAAAATTATCCCGATCATCCGCGATGTGATCGTATTTGAAGAAACGTATGCCCAGTCGGCCATGATTGATGGCAAAGACAAGATAGGTTACATTAAGCTACCTGGTTTTTATGCTGACTTTGAAAACAAAGGCGGCCCTAACAGCGGCGAAGATGTAAAACGTGAAGTAGAAAAACTGAAAGCCGCCGGTATGCAGGGCCTTGTGCTTGATTTACGTAACAACGGTGGTGGTTCGCTTAGCGATGCTGTAGAAATGGCAGGTCTGTTTATTCCGCAGGGCCCTATCGTTCAGGTTAAAGATGCGCGTGGCAAATCTATAGTTCTGGATGACCGTGATCCACAGGTGCAGTATGCAGGTCCGCTGGTTATACTGGTGAATGCTAACAGCGCATCTGCCTCCGAGATTCTGGCAGCTGCTATGCAGGACTATAAGCGTGCCGTAATTGTTGGTAGCCCAACGTATGGTAAAGGCACTGTGCAACAGTTTTTTGAACTAGACCAGGCCTTACCAGCACAGTTTGATGCTTACAAACCGTTTGGTGCCCTTAAGCTTACAACCCAGAAGTTCTACCGTGTAAATGGTGGTACTACACAGCTACGTGGTGTTACCCCTGACGTTATTCTGCCAGATGTATATGCTTACCTGGAATTCGGAGAGAAAGAGCAGGATTACCCGCTTCCGTTCGATGAAATTAAGCCGGCAAACTACAAGCCATGGACTAACTCTAAAGTAAGCCTGAGTTCAGTAAAAAGTAACAGCAAGGAGCGCATTAGCAAAAATGAAAGCTTCAAACTGATCGAAGAAAGTGCAGAACGCCTTAAAAAGCAGTCTGACAATACTGTTCGTTCATTAGCACTTACTAAGTACATGGAGGAAGAAAAACGTGCTGAAGCCGAAGCAAAACGCTACGAAGCAGCTCAGAAACAAGTACCTCTGCTTACTGTGAACAGGTTAGCAGAAGACCTGAAAGCACTTGGCACCGACACTGCTAAAGTTGCCCGTAACAAGGAGTTCTTAAAGAGCCTGAAGCAGGATATTTACCTGGAAGAAGCTGTTGAGATCATCACGAAGGATATGAAGTCATAGAAAACTGAATTTGTTAAACAAAAGAGCCGGTTAGCATTAGCCGGCTCTTTTTGTTTTTACGTCTTGTTTGTCATTCTGAATGATGTTAAGAAATCTGAGTTTACTATAGTTACTTCTCTATTGTCATTTCGACGTAAGGAGAAATCTATCTCGACTTAAGTTCGAGCAGCTACAGTTCTATAGTTTGATCCTCCACAACCTGAACCAAGCTATCCCTTCAAATTCCTTCTGATCCTGGGAGCTCTACATACCTATCGTTTCAAATTAGCATTGGTGCCCTCACGGCCGGGAGGCCTCGTCTTCGGGCATCGCGCGGTGTACATTTGCTTTGCTCCTGCGTCGCAATGCTTTCAGCACCACAAATCTACAAGGCGCTCAACCCAAAGACTGAAAAGTTTCTTATAGCTCTAGTCCTTTTATAGTTTGAACAGGTAAGCTTCGACTTTTACCGTGGCTATAGTTTCGAAGGGACAGGTAAACCTGTCCTACTCGCGGTGTGTAACTATAGCCAAGCTCCTTCCCCTGTTTTTAGGGGAAGGTTGGGAAGGGGTAAAGCTGTAACTATAGAACTATAGCAGTAACAGCAATAGTCCCCTCGAGGGGACTATAGGGGTGTTAAGGCAGTAACTATACAACAATACTTCTAGCTATAGCAATAGCAGAAATTCCCCTCGCGGGAGGGGCAGGAGTGGGTTAAAACTTCAACTATAGAATTGTGCCACTAACTATAGCAAAGGTCCAACCTCCCTTCTACCAAGATCCTTTCAGGATGACAAAGTGAGAAGGAAGTAAAAAAGAAAATTCCCCGCCTTCGACAAGGAGGGGCTGGTGGTGGTTGGATCACACCAACTACAGTACTATAGCTTAGCATTTCTAACAATGTCCAGCATTATAATCCCTTAGTCAAATTCAGTAATGCCATAAAACAAAGCGGCCTGCCGGAAATACCGGCAGGCCGCTTAAGCAAGGAGTTTTAAACCTTATTTCTTCACCATCTTCGTCTGGAAGAATTCTTTTCCAGTTTCGATAAGGATCATGTAGATACCAGAAGATAAGTTAGAAACCTGGTTATTCAGTTTTGTCTGAACTTCAGACTGAGTACCAGTAACGTTCATTACTTTTCTACCTTCAGTTGAGTAAACAACCATCGTAACTTTAGCAGTTGACGCTACACGCTCTGGCAGCAGCAGCCTTACATTACCACCGTTAACTATAGTTGGATATACACTAAACTGACCTTTTGTACCATCGGCAATACCAGTTGGTGTGTCGTTGGCCTCAATAGTGAATGTGTAGGTTTTAGCAGTTCCGATCGCCAGGCCATTGCTTACTGAAGCAATGTTGAATGAAACCTGCTCAGCACCTTCAGTGTCAGTATCATCGTTCACTGTAACATTAAACTTAACAGACGTAGCACCTGCTGGTACAGTTACTACCAGGTTACCGTTAGCAACCTCCGGAGATGTTATATAATCACCTGTTGTGCCATACGTTACCCCAGTTCCATTGGTAACTGCAATTGTAATCTGCTGCGCTACTACCGGTGCTTTATCAAGCGACAGGGTTACTTCTGTAGTACCGGCATCCTCTTTTACTTCTTTCGTCGCAACGGCAAAAGTAACGGTAGACTTGTCGTTGTCAGTGATGGTTAACACATAAGTGTTTGCTTCACCAACTATAACATTTGCATTAGCGTCTGTGATCTTGAAAGTTATCTGCTCATTAGCTTCTACTTCAGAATCATCATTTACAGAAACATCGAACTTAACAGAGGTAGCACCAGCCGGTACTGTTAAAACAATATTGCCATCAGCTGTTGCAGGGGCAGTCGCGTAGTCAGCTGTAGCGCCATAAGTAACACCTGTTCCGTTAGTCACTGCAACTGTAATTTGCTGATCAGCAATAGGTGCCTGATCAACAGTCAGCGTAACTTCAGTTACACCAGCGTTTTCACTTACTTCCTTAGCAGCTGCAGCAAAAGTAACAGTAGGTTTGTCGTTATCGGTAATTGTTAATGCGTAAGTTTTCGCTTCACCAATTACAAACCCGTTGCTCACATTCGTGATTTCAAATTCAACCTGTTCTGCTTTTTCGATTTCAGTATCATCGTTTACTGTAACATCGAACTTAACAGTAGTAGCACCGGCAGGAACTGTTAGTACAAGCTTACCATCAGCAACTTCTGGTGTTGTAGTGTAATCTTTAGTAGTTCCATAAACTATACCTGTACCATTTGTAACAGACACAGTGATTTGCTGCTCTGCAACTGGTGCCTGATCAAGGTTTAAAGTAACCTCAGTTTTACCTGCGTTCTCATTTACCTCTTTGGTAGCAGCAGCAAAAGAAACTACAGATTTATCGTTGTCTGTGATGGTTACTGTATAAGTACTAGTCGCACCTAAAGCAAGGTTTGCACTCTTGTCAGTGATCTGGAAAGTTACCTGCTCATTTGTTTCAACCAGGTTATCATCCGTTATCTCTAACTCAAAGGCCGCTGTAGTAGCGTTGGCAGGAACAGTTACTGTAACTACACCATTTGTGGCACCAGTTACAGTATAGTCTGCTGAAGATGCTGTTGCACCATTTGCCACACTTACAGTTACTGTTTGCTCAGTAGCCTGTGGAGCTGATAGCGTTAAATTCACATTGTACTTCTCTGATCCTTCAGCCTTTGTAGCAATAGCTTCTGTGAAAGCTACCGTTGGTGTAGCTGATAAGTTGAAGCGAGCCGAAACAGGCATGTGGTCAGAAGTTGTGTTTCTGAAGTTACTAATGCTATTCAGGAACTGGTTTTCGATTGAAATCGAACCATCAATATAGTCATCAGACAGTGTAGACGATACAGTGATATGATCCAGGAAGCTCTTGAATGAACCTGCCTCATATGTGTAGGCGCCCGTCTTGCTTAACTCAAGTGTCAGGGCTTTATAGTTGGCATCGGTCACAAATGCTTCAAAAGTAGATGGCAGATTATTAACTACAGATACATCTACATCATCATTATAGTCACCAAGGATCATGATGTTTTTACCAGTATAATGCGCATCCAGTGAGTCTTTTAGCATTTCTACATCGAACTTACGCTGAGTGTGTTTGCTTACATCTGTTCCGCTGTTCGCTCTTGTGTGCAGGTTAACCAGGTTGATGCTCTGCTTTACGTTATTTATAGTTGTCTCGAACTCAACCATAAATGGCAGACGACCACTTGCCCAGAACTTAGCACCACCTTCCGGATAGTTTGTAAATACCTCAGCATACTGTCCGTTTCTCACATCTTCGTAAAACTTGTTAAGCAGTACTTTCTGGCTTTTAACTTTTGCTACTTCCGGCTTGTACAGGAAGTATAGTTTTTGTGGCACCAGGTTTCTGGTTGCATCCCATGAGTAGGAGTAAGCATCTGAAACAACAAAGTTGTAACCTAACTCAGTTGCCAGACGCTGGATCTCTGTGTCATTTGAAACTTCCTGCAGGGCAAGAATATCAGCATTCAGGTCTGTGAAAACTTTTTTAGCATTGGCATATTGTACTGCTTCATCAGCTGGCCCAAGTTCAGCGCCTCTTTCATCTTTATCAGCACCAAACCATTCCATGTTCCAGGTAACGATATCAAGAGTTAAGCTCTTAAGTACTGAACTTCCAGTTACAGTGCCTAGTACCGCTTCAAATCCGCTAGCTGTAGTAGCTTTAATTGTACCTTCGAAACGCAGGGCAGTAGATTTAGGGAAGAAACGTATGAAAAGTTCTCCCGCTGCTGCCTCTGCTGCTGTGTAAGTTACAGACTGAGCAAAATTCACATTGTCTTTAGAAACCTCAAAGTCAACAAGGTTACTGGCAATAACAATGTCTTCAGTAAAGCCTAAAGCCTTAAAAGTAACATACTTTTCAGCCGTGTAAACTCCTTCGGCGAATGCACCAAAATCAAATGAGGCATTATCTGCAATAAATTTGCGTGGCTCATCTGTTACAGAGAAATCATCTAACGTCCAGCGGGAAGCACCATTTGCTTCCTCTATAGAAGTATAAACAAAAGCGATGTGTACTGAAGCTTGTTTGTATTGGTCAAGCAGGAATTCAGACTGTGTCCAAACTTCAGATCCAACAGCAGGTAAAGAAACATTTAGTTCTTTCCAGGTTGCTGTGGAAGGTGCACTTGTACCATCATAGTTTGTAGAAACCATTACTTTTAAAGCAGGACCATTAAATGCAGAGATAGTCCAGAAAGAAAGTACCGGGATGTTTAAGCCTGTTAAGTCAAGGGCTGAAGAAATAAGCCAGTCTTCGTTGTTGTTAGACTTGTTGTTAGCATAACCATTAAGCTGAACAGCATTACCGGTTCTTCCGAAGGTAGTACATCCCCAAACCTGATCACCTGTTACGCTCTGAGAAGTCCAGCCACCAGGTAGTGTAGTTCCGCAGTTATCAAAATTCTGAGCAAAAGGGCTTGCAACGGTAGCCTTAAGAGCAACAATTACATCCGTAGCATCTTTAGCTGAATGTGTTATGTTTCCTGTTACTTCACCTAAAGTTGCAGGCTTTACACGCACATAAATACGTGTATCCACAGCAAGGTCAGCACCTGAGAAAGTGAGTGTGTTTGTATAACCGTCAGTTTCTGATTTTGAGATTGTGAAAGGAGCATCAGCTGTAACAGTTACATTCTCACCTTCTGCAATATTCTTGGCAGATAGTAAGTAAGACCCTTGGAAAGTTGTGTTTACTGATTGCTCACCTAGGTTTAAAGTTGTTACGTCTGTTTTAAGGGTTCGTGTGGTTGGGCCAGCTGGTTCAAAAACAAGCTTAATGTTATCTATAGAAAGTGCCTGAGCGTTTGAAGAGCCCGTACCAGATGTCGCCGAATAATTCCAAGCAAAATATAGGTTACCAGTAACCGGTATATTAACATCTAATTTCTTCTCTGTAACACTTTGGGTTACCCCTGGTGCTACTGCGTAACCATTATTATCAGCATCCCCCGCGAAACTAACTTTGAAATCAGCGCCTGCGGAAGTCCAAGTTGTTCCATCATATGAATAATATAGTTCAATAGAAAATCCTTCAGTTCTTGTACCTTTTCTATATTTCTCAACATCGTAGGAAACTTCTATGGTATTTATGGTCTGTGAACCTGAATTAACGAAGTGAGCATACAAATTCCCGCTTTTTGTAGCAGTACTTGAAGATAGAAAACCTATTGCTCTGTCCTCGGATGAGCTTGATGCGCCGAAGTTGTAGATACCATTACCAGCGTTGTTGGCCATATTTGTACCGTCTGCACGTTCTGTTGCCGTAGCAGCACTTGAGTAGGGAGTAACTTCTCTCAAGTTCACACTTTTAGAGGCTTTCCAGTTCGCAGGCAGTGCAGCAGCAGCTACATTACCAATAGTGTTGAACTCTTGAGAAATTGTACTTCCCTTTTGGATACTTACCTGCCCCCAAGCCGTACTACTGCCCAAAAAGGCACAGCATACCAGCACAAGAGCGAATAGCTTTTGTAAATGTTTACTCATAATAAAGTTTGTATAGGTTGATTGATTACTTGTTGAGGGGCACGCAGCCAGGACCCATAAAAAGAGCCTTTACAAGAGCTTAGATCTGTGTGGAGCTGCCGCATAACACAAATCTAATAATTAAGCAGTTACTATATGTTATGGATATATAACATTATTATATGAATATGTAAATTCATTAATAAAGTACACGAATAATCAAAAAATTGCAAAAACAGAATATTTACAAACTCCTATAGTTTCACCTTTACTTATACTTTACGTAGTGCCTGCTCCAGGTCTTTAATGAGGTAATCCGGGTCTTCAAGACCGATAAAGAAACGAATCATGTTAAAAGGCAGGCTCGACTTATAGTTGCCAGTGTTATAAGATGCGGCGACCGGGTAAATCAGCGACTCGTGCCCTCCCCATGAAGCCGCCATTAAAAAATGTTTCAGGCTGTCGCAGAACAAATCTATTTTGGCGATGTCGTCAGTTTTAAGGGTAATAGTAAACTGGCCTGTGTTGCTGCGCATCTGCTTTTGCGCAAGCTCGTACTGCGGGTTATTTTCTATGAATGGCGAAAGTATCTGTTCTACCTTAGGATGTTGGCTCAGGTACTCCACTACTTTTCGGGTAGAGGCAGCTATACGGTCCATACGTACCGGTAGGGTACGCAGACCACGTATCAGCAGCCAGGCTGCGTGCGGATCGAGTACGGCACCCAGCGTCATATACTCCTGCACAAATATTTTATTTATCGTCTCGTACTTCCCGCAAATTATGCCACCCATCACATCAGAATGACCACCTATGTATTTTGTGCAGGAATGTACCACTAAATCTACGCCCATGGCCAGGGGGTTCTGGTAAAGCGGTGTTGCAAAGCTGTTATCTATAATGGTACTGCAGTTATGAGCACGGGCAATGGCAACTATAGCTTCAATATCCTGCAGTTCAAAGGTAAACGAGTTAGGACTTTCAAGGTACAGCAGTGTAGTATTTGGCTTCAGCGCATTCTTATAGTTGCTGGCATCCGTTCCGTCCACCATGGTTACTTCAACACCAAAGCGTGGCAGAAAAGACTTCATTAGGGTATTGGTCCAAGAGTAAGGCTTTTTAACACAAACCACATGGTCGCCGGCCTTAACCTGCGAGAGTACCGCTGCCGATACTGCCGCAATGCCACTGCCAAAAGCAATGGCATGCTCTGCCCCTTCCAGCGCTGCCATCTTTTTTTCGAGTATGGTTATGGTTGGGTTATTGCCCCGCGTGTAGAAGTATACATCCGATTCATTCTTCAGCATTTCGCGCATTTCAGCCACCGTTTTGCAGGCAAAATTGCTGGTTTGAATAATGGGCGGCGCTACAGCATTAAAGTATAGTTCGCGGTCTTCGCCAAGTTCGTTCAGGATGTAGGAAAGCTCCATAATTTATAGTTTGTCTTGCTCCTTCCCTAATACTATCATGCAGTTTTTATAGTTGCTTACAAGCTCAAATTCAGGCATTTACACATTCATCAAAAATAATTTTAACAATCATATAACTCATTGATTGACAGTGTTTTAATTTCATTATTTAGCACCAAAAACCTGCACTTTTTGCAACTGATACAGGCTCTGAAATGTTGAGTATACATGAAAGAGAAAGAAGAAGAAAACGTGGTAGCCTTATATGCCGGAGAGCAGCAACCCGACGTTCAGGAGTGGCAAAAATCCATCCCTGCGCAAGTGTTTCTGAATTACTTTTTTGCAATAAATTACCATATAAAAAACACAGCAGGTAACGGCCTGGATCAGCTCTCGTTTTTTAAAGAAGCTAAACCAGAACTTACTGAAAAAGATACTGAAGCTATAAAACGGCTGTTGCTTAATAGCTGGAGTACAGAGTATGCCTTGCGCGCTACTGCTGAGCTTGGCGATGAAGCTTATATGCGCAATGCCCTGCACTGGACTTTCCCGCAGGCGTACTACACCGTGTTTGCCGGGCTGCAGGCTTTTATGCGTACGTGTGGTATTAATACCAACAGCGATGCACTTGTATTGCGCGAGGCGGGACGCCTGGTAGTTAAAAACGCTTATCCGCATGCCATCAGCTTTTATGCGTCCGGTCATTTCGACGATTTTAATGTGCACCGTTTGCCGCTGGCGCATTATAAGCCGGGCTTGCAGATTGCAGGCAAAGAGCTGGAGGCACAGGCACAGATCGGGCAGTTTCTGCGCACTACCCGCCGCATGAAAGCGAAGGCTGTTCGTCAGTTCGTGCAGGGTAATACTAATACAGCTATCCGAAGTGGAAAGACAGGTGAGATATTGCAGAAATTTGGGCCACAGCATTGGCAGCAGCTAACCTGGCGTATTGGGTACACTACCTTGTTCGATCTGATGGCAAGATTGCGTATTTCCAGCTCTCACCGTGAGATTGAGCGTTTTGTGCAGGCTGAGATCGATTTCAAGTTATTCCATGAGTCGCTGTTGGAAATTGTGAGCTACCTGAATGGTATACACGAAGCGTATATTGCACAGGCTCTGGGTATTGAACAGTACGAAGCCTTTGTTAAGGAATTACCAAAGCATCTGCAGGAATCTTTTGTGGCAGCCAGGTTGCAGCAAACTATAAACCCACTACTCCGCCCCGACGAAGATTACCAACTCGGAGCAGCAGCATAAGCTTTTCCATTTTACTTATATTCCCCGGAACTCCTGCAGGTTTATACTTGCAGGAGTTTTTTTTGTCCAGTGGGTAAGTTGGGTTGGCAAGAGTAACCCACCCCTACCCCTCCCGAGAAGGGTTTTTCTGCCTTAGCTATAGTTTGGCTTTTTAGCCCTATAGTCAGCCTATTCTACCGCAAGTTTTCAACTTGTGGTTTTGTATGGCGTTGAGTTTTCAACTCAACTGGCACGGCAGGGACAAGAATTGTCTGAATCAGGATTTACAGAATTAATGGATGTACAGGATGAAAACATTGCTATAGTTGGAGGAAAAGTTTTATAGTTTCGGTGGTCCAACCACCCCTTTACCCCTCCTTGTCTAAGGCAGGAAGCTTTTAGGTTACTGCTATAGTTGAGGCTATAGTTCTATAGTTAGTGTTTCAACACCCCTATAGTCCCCTCAAAGGGACTATTGCTTCAATTGCTATAGTTTAGGCTATAGTTCTAAAGTTATAGTTGGTCATCCCCTACCCCCTTCCAAGGGGACTTTGCTGTAATGCTATAGTTGGCAACTATAGTTTTATAGCTAACCATCCAGCTATTTAACAATTAACTATCAGCAATTAACTTTTTAAAGCTGCCGATTATTTAGCAATTTTGCAGCTTGATTTTTAGACATCAATTTTAGTATAGAATCGCATGCAACTAAGCGAACAGGAACTGCGCCGCCGCCATGAGCGCGAAGAGCTGGAGAAAATGGGCATCAACCCATATCCATCTGAAACATTTGACGTTACGGCAACAGCCAAAGAGATAAAGGAGAACTTTGACAAGGAAAAGAACAATTACCAGGAAGTAACGCTGGCCGGCCGACTGATGAGCCGCCGCATTATGGGTAAAGCTTCTTTTGCTGAGCTAATGGACAGCACCGGTCGTATCCAGATCTATGTATCGAGAGATGACATTGCACCAGGCGAAGACAAAGAGATGTATAACACCGTGTTCAAGAAAATGCTGGACATCGGTGACTTTATCGGCGTGAAAGGCTATGCTTTTATAACGCAGGTGGGTGAGATTTCGGTGCATGTGACTGAGCTTACTGTGCTTACCAAATCGCTGCGCCCATTGCCTATAGTTAAGCGCGAAGTAGATGAGAACGGTGTAGAGCACGTGTACGATGCCTTCAGCGATCCTGAACTGCGCTACCGCCAGCGCTATGTGGACCTTATCGTTAACCCGCATGTGCGTGAGACATTTAAGAAGCGTACGCAACTGGTAAGTACCATGCGTAACTTCCTGTCAGAGAAAGGTTACCTGGAAGTAGAAACGCCAATTCTGCAGCCTATCCATGGTGGCGCGGCGGCCCGTCCGTTTAAAACGCACCACAATACCCTGGACATGACTCTGTACCTGCGTATTGCTAACGAACTATACCTGAAGCGCCTTATAGTTGGTGGTTTTGATGGAGTATTCGAGTTTGCAAAAGACTTCCGTAACGAAGGCATGAGCCGTTTCCATAACCCGGAGTTTACGGTAATGGAGCTTTACGTTACCTACAAAGACTATAACTGGATGATGGAGCTGGTAGAGGAAATGGTAGAGAAAGTTGCCCTTGCCCTGCACGGTAAAACTGAAGTTCAGGTGGGTGAGAACCTGATCAACTTTGCCCGCCCTTGGAAGCGCTACACGATGTACGAAGCCATCGAGCACTTCACCAAGATCGATATCTCGAACATGGAAGAGCCGGAACTACGCCAGGCTGCTCAGCAACTTGGTATCCATGTAGATCCAACGATGGGTAAAGCCAAGATCATTGATGAGATATTCGGTGAAACTGCAGAGCCTTATTTAATACAGCCGACCTTTATCACAGATTACCCTGTAGAAATGAGCCCGCTGGCTAAGAAGCACCGCAGCAAGCCAGGTCTGGTAGAGCGTTTCGAGGCGATCTGTAACGGTAAAGAAATTTGCAACGCCTTCTCTGAACTGAACGACCCTGTAGACCAGCGCGCCCGCTTTGAGGAGCAACTGGAACTGGCAAAACGCGGTGACGTAGAGGCGATGGCCCTTGACGAAGATTTCCTGCGTGCACTGGAGTATGGTATGCCGCCAACTGCCGGTTTAGGAGTAGGTATAGATCGCCTTTCTATGATCATGACCAACTCTAACTCTATTCAGGATGTGCTGTTCTTCCCGCAGATGAAGCCGGAGAAAAAAGACGAGTAGCTATAGTTGAACTATAAAACAAAAAGTCCCTGCTAAACTATAGCAGGGACTTTTTTATGAAGTTAGGTTTTACTTATAAGCAGCGTTGCATGTTAGTACCACCTGTTGGTCCTAAAGCAGGATCATTGTACATGGTATTAACTTCTGAGCTACTCTGGCTGGTTAAATTATTATAATCGCTGCTTGTGTGGCTCTTACTCTTACTCGTCCAGGATGTAACTTTTCCTTTTGTACTTCTAAAGCTCTTGCTTACTTTATTACTTAATGTAGTAGCTGAATTCCGAACCTGCTTACGGAGGTCTTTTCCTTTTTCGGGAGCAAGCAGGATGCCCGCTAAAACGCCAACACTTGCACCGGCAAGTACACCTGCCACTACCTGACCACCGGAAACTCCTTTACGCTTCGAGGTATGAGAAACAGATTTACCGGTTCTACTGGTTTCAGTTGACCTTCCGCCAAGCCCTTGGCCTTCATGTCCCCAATCATCATTATAAGGAGTACGGGATGTATGACTTCCGGTATTTGCAGTTGATGTTACATCAGATTGTCTCATCTGCCGCACATTGGCATTTGTATAGTTGGTTTTATTTTCTCCAAGGCTTCTGCATTCCAGGGTTGTTTTCATAGTTATGGGGTTTAAAGTTGTGTTAAAATGAGTAAACGCATCGTGCTGCTTAATTAGTATAAACGTAGCCCTTTACCCTAAAGTTAGAAACGCATAAAAACAAAGCGCCCGCTCCGGATAGAGCAGGCGCTTTATAAGTGTGCAACACTAAATGCGGTTACCTCAGCGAGCTGGTAAGCTCCAGCAACAATCTTTACCGGTGCACAGAGTTAGATGTATTAAGCATTTCCGCCAGTAGCAGAACCACCGGTTGAGCTGTTGCCACCAGTTGTGCCGGATTTCTGAGAACCTGAAGTAGTAGAGCCAGATCCTGACATACCAGACTTCATTTCACCAAATTTATCCATAGCACCGGCGCTCATGTTCTTGATCTCATCCAGCCCAGTCTGAAGATTTTTCTCCAAGTCTTTGCTCATTTTAGAAGCCCATTTCTTAACACTTGTTCTTGTAACTTCACCAGTGTCTGGGGCCATCATTAAACCAGCAATAACACCAGCGCTGGCACCAGCCAGAAGTGCTAATATTATTTTACCGCTATTGTCCTTCATAGTCGTATTTTTATTTAAGATTAATATAGTTTTTAACTATTAATTGTTCGTGCCTTGATAACGTCTAAATATAGTATTTAGTTATATCTTTAGTATAGAATATACTTATAATTCTAATAAAGGCACAAAAATCTTATGCAGTTATGCTTAAACGACTATTTTAAACTGTTACGGATGTTATCAATCATGCTAACGATGTCTTCTTTCGTTTTACCTAACTTGATCTGAAGGCGGCCAAACAGTTCATCTTCTTTGCCCTCCGCATAGGTCAGATCCTCTTCGGTAAGCTCAGCATAATTCTGCTTTAACTGTCCTTTTACATCGTCCCAGGTGCCGTGCATAACCAGACTGCTGCCTGCACCAGTTGTGCCGGATTTCTCCAGTTTGCTCATCCAGTTTTTCATGGTTCTTTCCATGTCTTCGCCAGCTTTTGTAAGGCTGCGCTTAACGCTGTCGCGTGTTGTTTGTCCGTTGTCCGGGGCTAGCAGAATACCTGCAACAATGCCCGCACCAATACCTGATAGTGTCGCTAAAAGGATCTTTCCGTTCTTATCCATTTTTTATTTTTGTGAGGTTTTAAGTATATGTGAAGGTGCCGGACGAGCCAGCCAACTCCTACTTGAATTTAATGGCGTATACTCCTACAATTAGTTGTAATTTCGCGCTTCAGTTTACATACGGCAACCTTACTTGTTAGTTAGCTTAAGTATAAACACCAGCGTTACTGAACCCGATAAATACTTACTCTTAAACCTTAGTACTATGAAAAAATCTGTAGCAACACTCGCTATATTCTGCCTGGGCGCCTTTTTCGCATGCAAAACCACCGAAGAACAAACCGCCTGTATCGACCCCACAAAAATTAACCCCGATGGCATCTGCACCATGCAGTACGACCCTGTTTGCGGCTGCGACAACAAAACGTACGGCAATGCCTGCGTTGCCAACAACGCCGGCGTTATATCTTACACAAAAGGCGAATGCCCAACCCAGAACTAGGTCAAACTATAGCAGCTGAAAGATGAGCGAGAAAAAATACATCAAGCAGACCAAACCGTTCCGGGTGCCTACCACTGATGGCAAACTTATAGAAGAACACTTCGGGCACGCCTCTACCCGCACCGATGCCTTTAGTGTTGCCCACATGATTGCACCACCGCACTGGAGCGAACCGCACCAAACCCCGGATTTTGACGAGATAACTATAGTTACCCGCGGCCGGAAACTTATTGAGATAGATGGTGAGGAAGTAGAAGTAAAAGCCGGAGAAACGATCCTTATAAAAGCAGGTACCCGCATCCGTTACGCTAACCCGTACGACGAAGAAACCGAATACTGGTCTGTCTGCATTCCAGCCTTCGATATCAGTGCTGTGCACCGCGAGGATGCTTGATTTGAAGCAGTAGAGATTTGGGAATGTGAGGTTGCTCCGGACAACTATAGAATACAAAAAAGCCGCTGCTATAGTTTAGCAGCGGCTTTTTTCGATATTATTCTGCCGCCAATTTGAGCGCAGCGCTAACTGGTGGTCAAATATGGCAGCTAGTTTGTAACTGGTTTTGCTTTGGAAAAGCAAGGACAACTATGACCCCAACTATAGAACTATAGATCCAGATTCCAACTATAAATCAAAGTCCTCTTTTGAGAGGGGCTGAGGACGACAAACTGCTACTATGAAACTATAATCTCAGCTATTGCTGTAACTATAAATCTACTCCACTATACTTTTCTGGTCACGCAGAACGCCAGTTACAAACTGGCTCTAAGCAAAACCACAAGTTACGCTAACGCTAAACTTGCGGTATCTAAGAACAACTATAAAACAAAAATGCCCGGCTAAACTATAGCCGGGCATTTTTATATTTCAGGGTGCAAAGATCATTTGCTAACCTTCACACTCCAGATTTTCAAATTACTTAGAGATCATCTCCACGATATCTTCTGAGATACCCATCGTAGAGAAGCCACCGTCGTGCATCAGGTTCTGCATGGTAACGTAACGGGTTAGGTCAGAGAACAGCGTAACGCAATAGTCAGCGCAGGCATCAGCCGGGGCGTTACCAAGCGGCGACATTTTATCAGCATACTCGAAGAACGCATCGAAACCACCTACACCAGTACCGGCTGTAGTTTTAGTCGGTGACTGCGACACCGTGTTTACACGTACTTTTTTGGCACGGCCTAAACGGTAGCCATAGTTACGGGCAATAGATTCCAGCACTGCCTTGGCATGCGACATGTCGGTATAATCAGGGAATACACGCTGCGCTGCAATGTATGACAGGGCAACTATAGAACCCCACTCGCTCATGGCATCCTGCTTTTCAGCTACGTGCATTACTTTGTGGAAAGAGATAGCCGAAATGTCCAGCGTTTTCAGGAACCACTCGTAGTTCAGGTCGCCATAAGACTTACCTTTACGGATGTTCGGGCTCATACCAATTGAGTGCAATACAAAGTCGATCTTGCCACCCAGAATTTCCTGTGCCTGTGTAAACAGGTTCTCCAGGTCCTCTACCGAAGTAGCATCAGCCGGAATGATCTGCGCGTTGCAGTGTTCCGCCAATTTATTGATCTCGCCCATACGCATTGCAATAGGTGCGTTCGTTAATACAAACTCCGCTCCTTCTTCATGCGCACGCATTGCTACTTTCCATGCGATAGATTTTTCATCCAGTGCACCGAATATGATTCCTCTTTTTCCTTTTAAAAGATTATATGACATTTCTTTATCAAGTTAATATTGTTCCTTTTTCAGAATCCCCGCTAAAATAAGCAGTAGCAGGAATTACGTGGCAATATAGTAATATCTTATTACAGTGAAAGCAACTCCTTTGCACTTTGATATGCATTGGCGCTCGGGTTTGCACCGGCTATCATGTGGGCGATCTCGTTCACACGCTCTTCTTCGTTCAGTTGCTTAATGCGGCTTATCGTTCTGTCTTCGCGGTCCTCTTTGTAAACAAAGTAATGGTAATCGCCTTGCGCGGCAATTTGCGGCAAGTGCGAAATAGCGATAATTTGGTGTTTCTGCGCCATTTGCTGCATCATACGACCAACTTTTACGGCCACTTCACCTGATATACCTGTATCGATCTCATCGAAAACTATAGTTGGCAACGCCGTTTTATCGGCCAGCATATATTTCACGCTCAGCATTAACCTGGAGAATTCACCACCTGAGGCAGCTTTTACCAGCGTTTGCGGCTGGGCGCCTTTGTTGGCACTGAACAGAATACTGATCTCATCGGTACCCGTGGCGGTAGGTTGTGCTTCTTTGTGCTGAATAACAATGCGCGCATTCGGCATGCCCAGGTCAGCTACCAGATTGTGAAGTTCCTGCTCAAACTTGGCAAAGGATGACTGTCTTCTGTCAGATAACTCTTTCGCTTTTTTCAGAACATCCTGGTACGCAGCGTCCATTTCCTTTTTGGTTTTGGCAATGGCGTTATCCAGGTTCAGCACATTCCCAACTTTGTTTGCCAGCTCATCCTGAATAGCCAACAACTCGGCTATAGTTTGCACCTGGTGCTTGCGCTGCAAAGTATAGATCATGTTCAGGCGCTCCTGTACTTCCAGGGTGCGCTGAGGATCAGCTTCGGTTCTGCGCTCAGCATCTTCCAGCTCACCGGCAATATCGTTTAGCTCAATCAGGGCACTTTCGGCGCGGGTACGCAGCTCATCATATTTAGACGAGAACTGCGAAAGCTGACCAATTAAATAAGCTGTATCTTTTAACGCAGAGGTAATATTAAAGTCAGATTCTGTGAGGCTTTGCACAGCCTGCGTCAGTTTCAGTTTAATATCTTCGGCATTTTCCAGTTGCTTCAGTTCTTCTTCCAGAGTTTCCTGCTCGTCTGCTTCCAGTTTCGCCTCATCAAATTCATTCAGCAAAAAGGTATTGTAATCGAGCTCTTTCTGCGACTGGGCCAACTGGTCCTCCAGCTTTTTGTACTCTGACTCCAGCTTTTTATAGCCTCGGTAGGTTTCGCTATAAGCCTTCAGGTACGATAGGTTGCCGGCATAAATATCCAGCGAGGTATTGCCTGCATAAATATCCAGGATGTTCAGCTGATAGCTGGTGTCTCCTAACTGCAACGTATCGTGCTGCGAGTGCACGTCCATCAGGTTTTCCCCGATTTTACGGATCACATCCAAGGTAACAGGTGTGTCGTTCACAAAGGCTCGGCTCTTACCACTTGGGCTTATCTCGCGGCGCAGGATGCAGGTATTGTCAAAATCCAGGTCTTCGGCAGAAAAAACTTCCTGCAGGTTGTACTGCGAGATATCAAAAACGCCTTCTATTACACATTTCTGTTCCTGGTTAAAAAGCAGTTTGGTATCGGCACGGTTACCCAGCAGCAAGCCAATGGCTCCCAGCATGATAGATTTACCTGCACCGGTCTCACCGGTAATAATGTTCAGCACCGGAGACGGATGCATTTCCAGCTGCTCAATTAAGGCGTAATTTTTTATTTTAAGGTCAATCAGCATACACTAAAAGGCCGCTTCTAAGTCGTAAATAATTTCTTGAATCTGATCTGTGGGCAATACATGTTTGCTTCTGCGCATATCCAGCACGGTAATGTTTTCAGGAGAAATCTGTAAAACCTTACCAGCCAGTACTACCCTGCTGCGCAACACTACTTGCACTGCCGGTCGTTCCAACAGCTCTAAAGTATGTTGGTCAAGCTTGGTTCCGGAAATACGAATCTGGCGTTTGCCCATGTAAGTAAGTTGGCGAAACTATAGTTTATCGCCTCCGTGAAGATACGTGGTTTATCCGAGATTTAGAACAAGTTGAAAAGTTAGCGCTTGAGTAATTGGTCGTACTTGGAGCGGTTGGTGGGGTCTGTTTCGGTAAGTAAAGTATAAGCTGCCTGTTTATCAGCCGGAGCAGCCATTTTAAACATATTCAGCAATTCATCAGACTTGGCCTCGAAGAACGAACGAACTATAGCAGCGCCCGGTTTCTGCTTATTCAGCTTACTTACCTCCTGCAGCACTTCGAGCACTGTTTTGCGCGCCTTCTCCGGGTTCTCGGCCATCATATCCAATCCCTGTCGGTGCATTTTATAGATACCCTCCCGGAAACCTGCGAATTGCGGATCCTGCAGGTTATCAACCAGCCAGTAGCGGTTACGGTTGCTATCGAAGGCTTTCCAGCCCGGGTAGTTAGCGCCTTGCGATGCCGCCAGGTTTACCACACTTCTGGCTTTATCAAAGGCCTGACCGCCACCCATTTTACCAAAGCTGTCGTTATCCATCCCGATGATCAGGTAGGCATAAAAAGCCAGCATCGAGGTCAGGTTAGAACTATAGTTGTTATCGGCGTATTGCAGCAACTGGGCATTGTTGTACTCAAACATCCAGTCCTTATCTATAAAAGTGAACAGCGTGGATTCGTAACCTGTACCATACGCCGGCCTTACTGATACTACCTGCACATTTGCCCTGAAAATACCAATTTGTGGCATCTCGGTCAGGTTGATAAGCAGACGACACTTAATGCGTTCTTCAGCTCCGTAGGATTGGTTGCCCCAGCGCTGCGTATTCATCAGCTCTTCGATGCGGGTCTGCATTTCGGTAAACAGCTGCTTGTCCGTCGACTGTATCTGGTCGCTGTTCACGACTACATCGCATAGCAATTCCTGGGCCTTCGCGCCAAGCGTAGCTATCGTTAGCATCACCAGCAAAAGTAGTTTCTTAGCCATGTAGTCTTTCCCAAACAAGGTTTACGAGATCCTGTGCCACTTCAGTCTTTTGCTTTAATTCAAAAGCAGTGGTTTTGCCAGGTTCTATAATAGTAATTTTATTGGTATCGTGTTTAAAACCGGCGCCTTCATCACGCAGCGAATTCAGCACGATCATATCCAGGTTCTTTTTCTTTAGCTTTTCCGCAGCGTTGGCACTTTCGTTATCCGTTTCCAAAGCAAACCCTACTGAGAATTGCCCCGGCTTTTTCTGTTTGCCTACGGTCGCCGCTATATCAACGTTCTTAACAAGCTCTATCGTGAGTTCGTTGCCTGCTTTCTTTATTTTTTTATCTGCAACTACCTTTGGCTTATAGTCTGCTACGGCGGCAGCATAAACTAAAATATCTGCTGCATCAGCATGGGCCAGCACGGCTGCATACATTTCATCAGCACTTGTTACCGGTAATACTTTTATAGTTGGGGTAGTTGTTTTCTGGTTGGTCGGGCCCGATACTAAGATTACATCAGCACCCTTTCCCGCAAATTCCTCCGCAATCGCAAAACCCATTTTGCCAGTTGAGTGATTCCCGATAAACCGTACCGGGTCAATGGCTTCGTAGGTTGGGCCTGCAGTAAGCAGTACGGTTTTGCCTTTAAACGATCTTTCCTTCACGGGCAAAAAAGTTCTGAAGTACCTCCATTATTTCTTCGGGTTCTGCCAGTCGGCCCTGCCCTATTAGTCCGCTCGCCAGTTCGCCGTAGCCAGCTTCTATAATATAGTTGCCGTAGCCGCGCAGCTTCGTAAAATTGCTCTGCACAGCCGGGTGCTGGTACATATCCAGGTCCATGGCCGGCGCCACAAAAACAGGGCAACGTGCTGATAAATAAGTGGCTGAAAGCAGGTTATCGCAGAAGCCGTTGGCAAATTTGGCAACGGTGTTGGCACTGGCCGGGGCTACAACTATAGCATCGGCCCAAAGGCCAAGTTCCACGTGGTTGTTCCAGAGGCCGCCTTCTTCTTTTACAAAATGGGTAAGCACGGGCCGTTTAGAAAGTGTGGCCAGTGTGAGCGGGGTTATAAACTCAGAAGCAGAAGTGGTCAGGATAACCTGTACTTCTGCTTCTGCTTTTACGAGTTGGCGGACCAGCAAAGCTGCTTTATACGCAGCAATACTTCCGCAAACTCCCAGTATGATTTTCTTATGCCGGAGCATGGGCCGCTATTACAGCGTTTCTTCTGTAGCTTCGTCTTCTTCCGGGTTACGCAGGTACACTTTACCTTCCAGAAACTCCTCAATAGCAAGGCTGGTTGGCTTTGGCATACGCTCATAATATTTAGATATCTCGATCTGCTCACGGTTCTCGAACACTTCTTCCAGGTTATCTACAGTTGTAGCAAACTCGGCAAGCTTAGAATTCAATTCCTCTTTCAGCTTCACAGATATCTGGTTAGCTCTTTTAGAGATAACTGACACAGACATGTATACGTTACCGGTCTGCTCTGCAAAGTCGGCCATGTTGCGTGTTACGATTGATGATGGAACTGATGCCATATGTATAGTTACTTAAGAATTTGCTTGAGTTGATTTTTCTGATTTGATTCTTTCGAGTTCTGCCAGTGTGTTGTCGTAAAACTGATTGGCACTACGCATAAACTCACTTTCAGGATACTGGTCTGCAAAGGTCTGGTAAAAATCTACTACTTCGTAGTAACGTTCTTCCTGCTTTGACGGTACGCTCTCCTTTGCATACTCGTACTGCGACTCTATCTTCATGTAAGCGGCTTCTTCAGCGTAAGGCGAAGACGGATATTCTTTAATGAAGTTGTCAAGTGCCACTACAGCTGCTTTATAATAGCGGATCTTATAGTATAGTTTCGCGCTGTCGAATGCTTTCCTATCTAATTTAATGCTCAGGTTTTCCAGTATCTTATTTGCCTCTTCGGTGTATTCACTCTCCGGGTAACGGATCATAAATTCCTGAACTGACTCCATCGCTATTAACGTGCTCGCCTGGTCCTGCTCATAGTCCGGCGACTGGTTATACGACGACTTTACCTGCATAAACATTGCCTTTTCAGCTTTCGGGCTACGCGGGTACGTGGTATAGAAGTTACGGAAATACGTTTCGCTAAGCAGGTAGTTGCCTAACTCAAAGTTGGAGCTTGCCTGGTAAAAAAGGGCATCTTCAGCCTGTTCAGTACCTGTCAGTAAAGGTGCAACAGCATCCAGCAACTCACTTGCGCGGTAGTAATCGCCTTTTTCGTAATATTTTACAGCGGCGGCATACTTTTGCTGTACATCGTTGCTTTTCAGGAGCTTTTGATAATTGCTACAGCTGGCAGCCGTAAGCAACAGGGCCAAAAGCACAACGATATGGGAAAGTCTTTTCTTCATGAACGGGCAAAATTATACAATATCCATATGATTTACAACTATGAATCGGGCCAACTTAAATAAACCTGCGTCAGGTCGGCTATAGTTTTTCCAAACCTCACCCCTGCCTGGGGCTGGCTTACTTTTTAGCAGGCTTTTCGCGTTTTTTTTGCTGCGCTTTTGTCTGCTTTTTAGTTTTAGATTTACTTTTTGCTGCCGGTTTTGGCGCTACAGCTGCCCTTGGAGCAAAAATCTGCGGCTTGGTTGGCCGTAATTCCTGGTACCAGGTAAAGCCTTCCAGTTGTTTTTCTGTATCAGTCAGCTCATGCGGTGGTATGAAGCTGGCATCCGGATTTACGAGAAACGAGATTCTGTCCAGTTTATTTTCTGCAAACTTTAATACCATGTCACTACAGATGGCTTTGTTCATACCGGTGAGTGTGGTATCACCTTCCAGCGCAAAATAAATACTCTCCCCGTTCCCGTTCACATTAACGCGCTTCAGGTCGCCGTCTGTAAAATACGCTACCATATTGCGCCCTTTCACCTGGTTATAGTTCTTCAGGGTGTCTTCGGAGGCCATAAACGCATTGCTGTACATGTACATGCGATCGATGGTCTTGTTGCGGAGGTAAATATGAATGGTATCTGAAACCAGCTGGTTGTTTTCGCTCCAGAGCACCGGCTTCACGTTCATATGCATCACCGAGTCGGTACGGTTAAAGCTCAGCGAGTCGCATTTGCCCTGCAGGTCGTTCTTAAATATCTTTACATTGTTGTAAGCAAACAGCATACTTTTTGTACCAGGCCCCTTTGCTTCTCTGGATATCAGCGAATCAGCAGACAGGTATAAAGTATCGTTTTTCATGATGCTCTCCATCACCGGGCTGCCCGAAACTTTCGCCACGCCGCGGTCGCGCCAGTAGCGGCCTACCTGCCCCCGTATTGTAACATCATCTTTCAGCGACCTGAGCGAGACATTTTTCCGGGCTACACCATATCCTGTATTTTGGTCATAGTATAGTTCATCGCCTCCTAATCTGTACTCAGGCGTCAGGATGTAAGCATTTTTACCAAAGTTAGAGACCTTGGTCAGGGTGTTATAGCTTCCTTCTTCAGCATACAAATCACCCTTCTGCCCTTTAATCACCGTTGGCCCCAGGAAGTACACGATTTTACTATGGGTGTTATAGCGCATGTTCTCAGCCGTGATATTATAGTCTGCGGTAGTAACTTTAACGTTCTGCTGAAAGGTAAACTCTTTGGTGTTGGTATTGTAAGTTCCACGCCGGCTTTCCAGTCGGTTCTCCGGGTCTATGATAATACCACCTTCGGTATAGACAGCCGTTTTGTTGTTAAGGTTATAATCCAGGCTTGGCGTGGTGAGGTTCATGCGCGGGTCCTGCATCACCACATTGCCGGTCATGCGGGCAGTACGTTTGGTACCGTCATAAGTCGCATGGTCGCCGGTTATAGTCAGGGTATCCCCCTGTACAATGCGCACATTACTAAAGGCTTCCAGCACCTGCGTATTTCCGCCATACTGGTACACAGAGTCGGCGTACAGATATGTTTCGCGTTGCTTAAAGCGTACATTCCCGATCAGTTTATCTACACGTTGCCCGTTTATCAGGGTTCCGACAAGGTTATCAGCCCCGATCAGTTCTACCTTACCATTTTGCTGCTGATTAGCAGGTTGCTGACGTGCAGGAGTTTGCTGTTGCCTTACCGGTTGCTGCTTTGCTGGCTGTTGTTTTGGCGCCTGCGGATCACGCTTAAGCGGCTGTTGCCCGAAAACTGTCAGCGTCAGGAAGGTAAAGACAATAGAAAACAGTAATTTTGTGTACTTCATGTATTTCTTCTGACAAAAGACAAAAGATATATTGATAAAGGATAGTGTAATCATTTGTCTATCGTCTAACAATCTTCTGTCTGAACTATACTTCAAAATTAGGAAAAATTTACCAGCCGCTGCTTATGCTACAGAAAGTTTCAGGTTTTATACAATCTCATACGCTTTGCCAGCCAGAGAGTAGAATATTAGCAGCCGTTAGTGGCGGAATAGACTCCGTAGTGCTTTGCGAAGTACTACACAAGCTTAAATACGATTTTGCCATAGCGCATTGTAATTTCGGGTTACGCCCCGAAGACGCAGAAGCGGACCAGGTATTCGTTAAGAAACTGGCTAAAAAATACGAGGTGCCCTTCTTTACCGAAAACTTTAACACGAAAGCTTTTGCCGAGCAGGAAAAACTTTCGATACAAATGGCTGCCCGCACGTTGCGATACCAGTGGTTTGAGCAGGTGCGCCAGCAGGAAGGCTACGACTACGTTGCCACCGCCCACCATAGCAACGACACAACCGAAACCATATTGCTGCACCTCACCAAAGGTACCGGCATTGCAGGTTTGCACGGTATTCCGCCTAAAAATGGCTACATCATCCGCCCGATGCTTTCAGTTACCAAAGATGATATTTTTGAACTGGTAACCGAACGTAAACTGATCTGGCGCGAGGACGTATCGAATGAAACTACCAAGTACCAGCGCAACAAGATCCGTCACGAAGTTATTCCGGTGCTGAAAGAGATCAACCCGAACCTGGAAGAAACCATGCAGCACACGGCCGAGCGCGTAAGCCACGCCGAAACTATAGTTGCCGCTTATATTGAAAACCTGCGTGAGCAAAGTGTGAAAGAAGCTGAGGATGCCTGGTATATTTCGCTGGTGCCGCTGCAAAACGCTACTGGCCTACCGGTTGTGCTACACGAATTGCTCCGCCCGTTCAACTATAGTTATAGCGTGGTGCTGGAGTTAGTAGATGCGCTGGAGGGTATTTCAGGTAAGCAATTCGACTCACCAACCCATACGCTGGTAAAAGACCGCGACCAACTGGTAATTACGCCGCGCAACCTGAGCAGCTTCGGCAGCATACTTATACAGGAGGGCGACACAACCGTGGAGGCCGGCAATCAGACTTTTAACATAAAGTATATAGATGCTGCCAACTATAAACTGAACACCAAACCCTTTGTAGCAGCACTGGATGCGGAGCAACTCAGATTTCCGCTGAAGCTGCGTAGCTGGCAGGAAGGCGACTGGTTTGTGCCGCTGGGCATGAACGGAAAGAAAAAGATAAGCGATTTCCTGATCGACAGGAAAGTACCGGCCAACCTTAAATCTCAAACCCTAGTATTAGTATCCGACCAGTCTATCGCCTGGATCGTGAACCAGCGCCTGGATAACCGCTTTAAGGTAACAGATAAGACCGAAAAAGTGGTAGAGATAAGCCTGGCCCCACGATAGAAAGTATGCATAAAGAATAACTATACTTTACGGGCTTTTAACAATAGATTTTTCTAATTTTACCGGAAGTAACCGAATTCTCAAACTAACATAAAGTATATCCGATAATGAAAGTAACTGTAGTTGGAGCTGGTAACGTTGGTGCAACTTGCGCTGATGTTTTGGCTTACCGCGAAATCGCGAACGAAGTAGTTTTAGTGGATATTAAAGAAGGTTTTGCTGAGGGCAAAGCGCTTGATATCTGGCAGAAAGCCCCTATCAACCTTTACGACACACGCACTGTTGGCGTAACAAACGATTACAGCAAAACTGCTGGTTCTGATGTAGTGGTTATTACATCTGGTTTGCCACGTAAGCCAGGTATGACGCGCGACGACCTGATCTCTACGAACGCAGGCATCGTGCAGTCAGTAACTGAAAATATTGTTAAGCATTCACCGGATGCAATCATCATTGTGGTTTCTAACCCACTTGACGTGATGACTTATGCTGCTCACATTACCTCTAAGCTGCCACGTACACGCGTAATGGGTATGGCCGGTATCCTGGACACTGCCCGTTACAGAGCATTCCTGGCTGAGGCCCTGAATGTATCTCCAAAAGACATCCAGGCGGTATTAATGGGTGGCCACGGCGACACCATGGTTCCGCTTCCGCGTTACACTACAGTTGGTGGTATCCCGGTAACAGAGCTGATCGGCGAAGAAGAACTGAATGCTATAGTTGAACGCACCAAGAACGGTGGTGGTGAACTTGTGAAACTCATGGGTACTTCTGCCTGGTATGCACCGGGTTCAGCAGCTGCACAGATGGTAGAAGCCATCGTACGTGACCAGCGCCGTGTATTCCCAGTTTGCGTGAAGCTGGAAGGTGAGTACGGTATTGATGGTGTTTATTTAGGTGTACCGGTTATCTTAGGTAAGAACGGTATCGAGAAGATCATTGAACTGCAACTGAACGAAGACGAGAAGCAACTGCTTGAGACGTCTCGCGGACACGTGAAAGAAGTAATGGAAGCGCTTGACAACATCAACGCAGCCAAAGCTTAATTATAAAATTGCTTATTGATAAAGAAAGCGCCGCTTCTGAAAAGGAGCGGCGCTTTTGATTTATAGTTTAGGTTAGGGTTTACTCCTTAATACGAATTGCTTCAGGTACAGGAATAGTTACCTTCTCATTTTGGTGGATTACACTTTTCAAATACCGATCCGCAGCTTCCACATTTTCTTTGAAGGTAAGAATCACAATTCCATCTTTCATCTCTTCAGTCAAATTTTCGACACCTTCCAATTCTTTTATTACCTGCACTTCATTTATCCAATCCGGGTTGATCTCTTTTAAAGCCATTTCAGGTAATTTATAGTCAACGCCATTCGTCCTGAGAACAAACAAAGGCTTCTTAGAAACAGTATTATTTGTTTCAACTATTTGAGTAGGGGAAATCTGCACAACTACATTACCAGAAATGAGAGCTAGTATTAAGGTAATACCTAAAAGAATGTATTTCATAAGGAGTTAGTTTATTTGATAGTTGAACTATAAGGTAGGGAAAAATCGGAATATTCCGGCACTTTCTAATTTGAGCTTCTCATAGCAGCTTTTCAAGGAAGTGAGAGAGTTTTGTTATTGCTATCTTATTGTTTCGTAGTTAGGTTGGTCCAACCACCCCCAGCCCCTACTTGTCTAAGGCAGGGAGAATTATGTGCGACTTCTCTGTCTGTCATCCTGAAAGGATCTTGGGAGAAGGGAAGTAAGACCTTTCCCAAGAGGGGAATTTCTGCTTTTGCTATAGTTGGTGGCTACAGCTCTATAGTTATAGTTTCAACACCCCTGTAGTCTCCTCAAGGGGACAATTTTGCTATTACCAATTTCAGTTCTATAGTTATTGTTTGTCATCCCCCGCCCCCTTCAAAGGGGGACTTTCTGCTACTGCTTTCCATCTGTCATTTCGACGTCAGGACAAATCTGAATTAACTATAGTTACATACCGTAATTACGCCAGGTTCACCTGTCCCTTTGAAACTACAACCACGATAAATCTCGAAGCTTATAATTTCAAACTAGGGCGAGTGGTTGCTATGAGAAATGTATCAGTCTTTGGGTGGAGCGCCTTGTAGATTTGCGGTACCGTAGGTATTGCGACGCAGGAGCAAAGCAAATGTACACCGCGCGATGCCCGAAGACGGGGCCTCCCGGCCGTGAGGGCACCAAAGCCAACTATAGAACTGTAGATTTGTAGAGCTCCCAGGATTAGAGGAGATTTGAAAGAAAAGGCTTGATTCCGATTGTAGAGTAGCTACCTATAGAACTTTAGCTTCTCGAACTATAAGCTGAGATAGATTTCTCACTTCGTTCGAAATGACAAAAGATCAAACAAAAAAGGGATTGCAACTATAGTTGCAATCCCTTTTCAGAAATCTCTTAATCTAGTTTAAACTCTACCGTAAGCAGTTCTTTCCACGATACTTCGGCCTAAGGTAATTTCATCAGTATATTCCAGTTCACCACCAACTGGTATGCCTCGTGCAATCGATGTAATCTTCAGATTCTGATGGTCGCGCAGTTTGCGGGTGAGGTAAAAAGCAGTAGTATCGCCTTCCATAGTCGGGCTTATTGCCATCAGCACTTCTCTTACTTCTGTTGAAGGCAACAGGCGCTCCAGCAAACTATCGATATGCAGGTCTGATGGGCCAACGCCTTCCAGAGGCGAAATAACACCACCTAATACATGATACAAGCCTTTGTACTGCGCCGTATTTTCAATCGCGATCACATCACGGATATCACTTACTACACACAGCAGACTACGGTCACGGAGCGGGTTGGCGCAGATGCCACAAACTTCGGTATCTGAAATGTTATGGCAGGTGGTGCAGTGTTTTACTTCTGTCCGCATTTTCACCAATGCCTCAGCCAGCGAAAAGGTATCTTCCGATTCGTTTTTGAGCAGGTGCAACGCTAAGCGAAGGGCCGTTTTTTTTCCTACACCGGGCAGCTTGGCCAGCTCTTCCACGGCATTTTCTATTAGCTTCGACGGAAACTCCATTTAACCTCCTTACTGAATATCCGCAGAAAGCGATTTGTTGTGCAACGAGGTACACATACCAGACAACTCCTCGTAAGAGCCCATTTTAACGGTACACTTGCCTTTGTAATGGATAAGCAATGTGCATTGCTCTGCCTGTTCTGCAGTGTGGCCGCATACTTTAATCAGCGTCTCGATCACGTGGTCAAAAGTATTTA
This sequence comes from Pontibacter populi, assembly GCF_019336435.1. Lineage (GTDB taxonomy): Bacteria > Bacteroidota > Bacteroidia > Cytophagales > Hymenobacteraceae > Pontibacter > Pontibacter humidus. The sequence goes on from NZ_JAHWXQ010000001.1 coordinate 401,174, forward strand.
CGTCATCATTAAAAACGATAAGCTGGCGCAGGTCGGTATTCTCTTCCAGCACAGCAACATCTTCCTGATGTAAAATTTCTCTCTCAGTATTCATGGTACAAATTTACGTAATTTACAGGACTTTAGGAAGCAGCTACTTAACTATAACACAGCTCGGCTGCTGCCCGAAGTATAGTTTTTAACAATCCGGAGTAGCTTATAATTCCTGTACACAAAACATACTGAACTATAGTTTTTGCAGCTTGTCACGCATAAAAGGCGCTATTTTTGCTCTTTAACCGGAATACTGTTTTCTTGCAGTTAATTACACTTTCAACAACCACCAATTTAATCTATAATGATCTTTTCGAACCGATTGAAAGGGCTGGCATTTACGTTTTTGCTTGCTGTTGCCGCGTTGCAACTACAGGCCCAGGACAAAATGCTGACCATGGAAGATGCCATCATTAACCCGGCACTTCAACCAGAAAACCTGCGCCAGCTTAACTGGGTAGCAGGTTCCGACGACTTCACCTATGTTAAAGACAATGCACTTATCCGTGGTAGCGCGAAATCAACCAAGCACAAAACCATACTTACAGTAGATAAGCTGAGTGCTGCGTTGCAGGCTGCCGGCGCTAAAGAAGTAAAAAGCTTCCCGGCTGTGTTGTGGCAGGATGCGCACACAATGGTACTGAACCTGCAGGGCAAGATATTTAACTACAACCTGAAAAACGGAAAAGCAACTATAGTTACTTCTTATGCTGCCGATGCCGAGAATGCAGAACTGGACCCAACCAAACAGCGCATAGCCTATACCAAAGGCAACAACCTGTATGTTTCTGCCCCGGGTGCTGCCGATGTAGCAGTTACCAATGAGCAAAACGAAGCTATCGTTAACGGACAAGCGGCGCACCGCTCTGAGTTCGGAATCAGCAAAGGCACATTCTGGTCACCAACTGGTAAGAACCTGGCGTTTTACCGCATGGACCAGACCATGGTTACTGATTATCCACTGGTTGATATAGCCCCGCTTCCGGCAAAACTGAATAACATTAAATACCCGATGGCTGGCGGCAAGAGCCACCACGTTACGGTGGGTGTTTACAACACTGCTACCAAGCAGACTACTTTCCTGAAAACCGGCGAACCTGCCGAGCAATACCTGACCAACATTACCTGGAGCCCGGACGAAAAACACATCTACATTGCTGTAGTTAACCGCGACCAGAACCACATGAAACTGAACCAGTACGATGCTGCTACCGGTGAATTTGTAAAAACGCTGCTGGAAGAAAAACACGCCAAGTATGTAGAGCCTGAGAAAGGGTTATACTTTGTACCTGGTAAAAACAACCAGTTCGTAAGAGTGAGCGAGCGCACCTGTTTCGACCATTTATACCTGTATGATACCAACGGCAAAGAGATCAGAACCCTGACTAAAGGTGATTGGATGATAACTGATGTACTTGGTTTCAGCAAGGATGGCAAGAAACTATACTATAGCGCAACTGCTGAGAGCCCGCTGGAGCGCCACTTTTATAGTGTAGACTTAAGTAATGGCAAGAGCACTCGTTTGTCGCAGGGCGGCGGTACGCACAGCGCCAAACTTAGCCCGAACGGCAATTACATCATCGACACTTACAGCAGCCAGGTAACGCCACGCAAGATCTGGGTGATCAACAATAAAGACGGTAAAGTAGCGCAAACACTGCTTACTTCTAAAAACCCTGTAGCTGATTATACACTTGGCGAAGTAACCATCTTCCCTATTAAAGCGGATGATGGAACGGATCTTTACACCCGCATGATCACGCCTCCGAACTTTGATAAGAACAAGAAATACCCGGTGGTAGTGTACGTGTATGGTGGCCCGCACCTGCAACTGATAACAAATAGCTGGCTGGGTGGCGCTAATCTTTGGATGCAGTTAATGGCCCAGAAAGGCTATATCGTATTTACTTTAGATCCACGTGGTACTTCAGGCCGTGGGCTTGAGTTTGAGCAGGAAACGTTCCGCCAGTTAGGTACAGTTGAGATGGCAGACCAGCTGCGTGGTGTAGAATACCTGAAATCGTTACCTTATGTAGATGCTGACCGCATGGGTATTCATGGCTGGAGCTTTGGTGGATTTATGACAACATCCATGATGCTTAAATCGCCTGACACCTTTAAAGTTGGCGTGGCCGGCGGTCCGGTTATCGACTGGAATTACTACGAAATTATGTACACCGAGCGCTACATGGACTCTCCGGAGCAGAACCCGGAAGGCTATAAAAATGCCAACCTGCTGAACTACGTAAAGGACCTGAAAGGCAAATTGCTCATGATACATGGCACTGTAGACGATGTAGTTGTTTGGCAGCATAGCCTGGCGTTCATCAAAAAAGCGGTAGACGAAGGCATATTGCTGGATTACTTTGTGTACCCGGGCCATCCGCATAACGTGATCGGCAAAGACCGCGTGCACCTGATGCGAAAAGTAACGCAGTACCTGGATGATAACCTGAAAGCTACTCCACAACAATAACAACTATAAAAAAGGCGCTGATGATCTCAGCGCCTTTTTTATTTCATGGCGCGAGCGTCTTCGCTCGTGATCAATTATAGCGGGGCCTCCGGCCCCTTTAGTATGTTGGCAGGAGGATAGATAGTGGAAACTATTAACACCCGTCCAAAGGCCTAACTATAACAAGTCGCGAGCCAAGACGCGAGCGCTATCGTTAGCAACTCAAACTATAAATTTACCTGAAACCCTTATTTACGTACCTTTGCACAAGTGTTAACATTTATACATTTTCCTGATGCCTGCACCTTCTGCATCTTTCAAAAAAGCCATTAAACAACTCGGTGATAAGGAGAAAGAAACCTTATTGCTGAAAGCTGTGCGCCGCGATGCCGAACTATACGATATGTTTGCTTTCGAACTCGGCGAAATTACATTGGAGGAACTGCAGGAACGAAGCCAGGATATGATACATGAGCTTTTGCTGAACGCAACAGGCCGCAGTTTAACCAAAGCCCTGGCCAAGGCACTGCGCAAAGCTCTGAAAGAAATTGCCCGTTTTAAACGTGTAACCAAAGACAAAAAGGCCGAAGTGGAGCTGCATCTTTACGTTCTGGATATCATCTTCCGGAACTATACCGGCCAGTTCGATAGCTACTATAAAGTTTTCTACACCTCAACGGCTAAATTGCTGCTCAAAACGATACTGCTCATCCGCAAAAACCTGCACGAAGATTACCACCTGGAATATAAAGCTGACATCGACGATTACCTGGAACAGATTCGGAACCGCAATAAACCGCTGCCAATAGAATTGCCGAAAGAGTTTGAGCTGGAGTAATATATCCATACCCTTTTATAGTTTTCAGTAATATGTTCCTATATTTATAAGAGAATTACATTATAAGAATCTCTTAATTTAAGCAGGAACAGACTTAAGTGAAAGTTATACCAAACAGGCTTGGCAACAATAGGTGTGGTCACAGTAGCTTGATACCCTTCTCTATACTTTTTGTGCTTGTTTCGTTTTGCCTTTGGGGCTGCTCAGAGGACGAGGAAGTGATAGGCCCATTGCGCAAAAGCGACAGAACCGTTATTAATACCCGTCCGCCATCTTTTGTTACTGTAGACTCTGCTGCACTCAGTGCTGAGATACTTGAAACCGGCCCTTTGCCAATTATAGAAGCAGGCTTCCTTCTTTCTCAGGACCCGCAGCCTACCCCTGAAACAGGCACTTTTATTAAAGTTTCGGAGGGAGCCAAAGCCGGGCCCTATAGTATAGTTGCCAAAAATCTGGATGCGAATAAAAAATACTACTATCGCTTTTATGCTAAAGATAAAGAGCAGGTTCTTTGGGGTAGTATACAATCGTTTACAACATCAGGAATTGCTATCAGCAGGGTCAGTTATGGAGATGTAGCCGATGCCGCTGATTTTTATGAGGCAGGTGCAGGAAACAATATGATGATCCAGGGTACTAACTTCAGTCGGAAAGCATCGGAGAACATAGTTAAGATAGGAAATATAGTAGTACCCGTTACCTCAGTGTTTGTTTTTAACGAACTGGAACAGGCTACCGTTTTGTCCTTTACTATTCCGGAGCATATCACCCCAGGCAATTATGAGATATCCGTAACAAGGGCTGGACAGACAGTAAAAGCATCGGAGCTATTACGCATACTGCCTGGTAAATGGAAACGGCTGCAGAACACTAACATGAGCATGCTGGCCGGAAGGCCAACCTATAGTGCCAGTGCCTTTGCACTAGATGGTAAGGGGTATGTTGCCGGCCTGCTTCCTTATCTGCCGGTCAGCCTTTATCAATATACTGCTGATCCAGAGAGCTGGACTAAACTGAAGATCACTATTGATACATACCACACTTTTCTGACAGCCTTTGGGTTAAACAGTAAGATTTATGCAGGGGTAGCAGCACCCAACTATAACAATACAACCCAGTTCCGCTATGAGGTAAAGCTACACGCCGTAGACCCGGTTACTGGTGCGCAGGAGCAAAAACAACCAATGCCTGCAGGCTACCCTACCAGCAGTGTTACCATCACAAGGTTTACCATCGGTGATAAGGCTTATATGGGTGGGGGCAATTATGCTATCGATAGCTGGGGAAACAGGGTTGCTCGGAAAGACTTCTACCAATACACACCTGCCATCGACAACTGGACCAGAATATCCGATTTCCCGGGAAAATCCACTACCAATGCCATAACTTTTGAAATAAACGGCACAGCCTACTTAGTAGCCCCTACGCATGATAATAAGGTCCTCCCGGAAGTGTGGGCTTATGAGTCCGGCACAAACACTTGGACCCGGAAAAGGGATTTCCCAGGTCAGTTAAAAACCAGCATGACGGGATATGCTATCGGCTCGGCTGGTTATGTTATAGGCGGCACTGTAAATCCTTACAGCTATAGTTATAACGGTCCTGATAAAAGAGATTTCTGGAAATATGACCCTGCCACAGATACCTGGCAGGAAGTGGCCAGTTTTGATGGAAACAATTCTACAGGGATCGTGAGCTTTGCGATGCATGGTAAGGCGTACGTTGTCTATCAGCCATCCCAATACAGTAATACATCAATCGTTTGGGAGTATACTCCAGCTCCATAAATTATCGATCATGATAAAAAGTATAAAGCTACAGCTACTTTTATATCTTTTGTTTGGGCTGCTGCTTTCCTGCAAAGAGGAAGTTAATATGCCCGCCCCGGAAAAAAGGCTTGCCGTGAAGGTGGTGAACAGCCAGAACCAGCCGGTTCCGAAAGCAGGCGTAAGCATTTACACCAACGAAGCAGACTGGCAGCATGAACAGAATGCCACTGCTACGGTCATAACTAACGAAGCCGGTATCGCAACTATAACAAACATCGGTAGCGAAAAGCTCTGGATCAAAGCAACCTGGATAGACCTTAAAACAAGAGAAGTATTTCAGAACACCCTTGTCAGTTTTGAGCCTGTAAACCCTTTGCCTGACAACAGCTTATCTACTTATAGTGTTAAGATCAATTCAGCAAAAGTTTTAAAAGGGATCCACATCAAGCGGGTTACCTATACCGGCTATATTTTCAGCGGCTGCGACCAGCCCTATGACCGGAGTGATATCTACTACTGCGGCTACTATTATTATTTACCAGATGTTTCTGGCACGGCCTGCGATATATACCTGATGATTGAAAACTCCATCAGCAACTATAGCTTCGCTGTGGGCAGTTACGTTTATAGGTCGGAAGTACAGACCGATGCCCCGCCTGATGGTGCTTCCTTTGAAGTAAATAAAACGATCACAGATTTCAGAAGGCCCTATTACATCGGGGTGCGCGAACACTTAACCCTAAACCCGCAGCTCTATACTTCCAATACATGCACTAACGGAAGCAGTGCCTATGCAAGCCTGGGCGACTATCTGGCGTCAGAAGAGGGCCAAGAGTATATTTTCAAATCTAAAGACAGGTATGTGAGAGGTAAAACACCGCTACTTAATGTGGATAATGGCATCATGCCGTCGTACCCTGTCAATGAGCTGATAGTAAAGTCTGATTACGGTGACGGGACAATAACATTGCAACTGGAATGGATTTACGAATAAAATATATAACCGGAATCGCGGCCTTATGCCTGTGCTTATGGCTCCGTCCTCAGGCAACAAGCGCACAGTTCCTGCACAAATGGCAGGCTGATGTAACTATAGGCACAGCACACCCTACGCGGGATAAGTATTTCGTGAAAGAAGGTTACCCCTCCCTCTCCCTGATAGGTAATATGAAAGCTGGGAAAAGAACAGAGGCGCAAATAATGCGAAACCTGAGCCACTTGCTGGCAGTTGGAGGCGGGGTATCTGTCACTACCTACAAAACCTTACAGGTCCCGAATCAGAATGAAAGGGTCAATTTTAAGTTAAACCTCAGCACCCTGAATGCAAGCAGCAGGATATACCCTATAGGCAGGATATACCGCTTTACCCCTTTTCTGCAGGCTAATGTAACCTATGGACGGGTAAGTGTAAAACATGACAGCTTTACCTATAGTGTCGATTCTCTTTCCACACACCCCGGCAACCCCAACCACCCGGCACTGCTGAGTATTATGTTTACAAAACCCAAGGCAAGTCAGCAAAGCAATGTCTTTGGGTTTGGCGCTACTGCAGGGGCAGAAATGCTACTTAGCGATGCTGTTGGTGTATCCTTACAGGCCGGCTACCATCAGCACCGGACCGAACATATGTTGCTGCTGCAGGAAGATCTTGCTTCCTGGGATGTGAAGCTGGGGATGTTTTTAAGGCTGTTTAAAACCAAAACTTATTATTAATTATGCTGAAGAAGTGGACACTTATATGGGCCGGCATTCTTATTTACAGCTCGGTGTATGCACAGAAAGTTGAACATACTACACTCGGCGACCCGAAAGCTATAGTGTATGACCTGGAGTTCAGTAAGGATGGCAGCAAATTAGCTACAACCGAGGGCAACCGGGTAAATATATGGACACTGGAGCAGCAACAATTACTACAAACTTTAAATGGTCACGAATCTGCAGTGCTCGCGCTTGCTTATGTAAATGATAACATGCTGGTTTCGGGGAGTAAAGACGGGCAGCTATTTCTATGGGATACAGCTACTGGCACTCCGCAAAAGCGTATAGCGGCACACCGAGGCCCTGTAACTGCCGTAGCTGTGAGCCCGGATGGTAACTTAGTAGCCACCGCCGGTGCCGATCACCTGGTAAAAGTATGGAACATGGCCTCAGGAATGGAAGAAACAGTTTTTTCAGGACATACGGCTGATGTAACATCGGTGGCTTTCAGTAAATCCGGGGATTACCTGATAAGTGGAGGAGGTGACAGCCAGATAATGGTGTGGCAACTTTCAGAAAAGAAATTGTTTAAAACATTACAGGGGCATACCAACTGGGTAAGAAGCATTGCCGTGCACCCTGATGGTAATACCATTGCCAGCACCGGCGACGATAAGCGCATACTGATCTGGCAGCTGCAAGAAGCTGAGGCTATAACTCCGGTACAGGAATTCAGGAAGTTGCATAAAAACTGGATAACAAGTGTTGATTACCAAACAAACGGCTCCTACTTTGTAAGTACCGGCCATGACAACAACATGACTATCAGCCGTGCTGATTCGCCTAAAAACTACTATTATACAAAGTACAGGAACAGACTGATACACCACAAAGGATACCAATATGCCTGGAAGACCGCATTTCAGCCAAACAGTTACCACGTAGCTGTTGCTACGCTTGGCAGTGGAGTTTTACTAACAGATTACTTTCAGAAAATTTATAATATCCCGCATGAGCTTTTTATTACAGCTATAGACAACCAGCAGTACAAAGAGCAACGCTATGAATTTAAGGCTGATAAGGCTGTGGTTAAGATAGAAGGTGAAGTAAGCAGGCCGAAAATGGTAGCCAGCATGAACCTGCTGCATGGCAAAAAAAATATAGCAGTAGACGTCAGGCGCAACGGCAAATTTTCGGTTACTGTGAATTTGGCTACTGACGGAAGCGACCTGAGCTTTACCATAATGGATAAAGATGGGCAGATTAACCCATCCGGGCATAGCATCAAAGTTCACTTTCAAAAATAGAGTGGTAATGCATTTACCGCAAAACCTGACCCTTAATGGCTGAAACGGAACTGACGGCCGCGTATTCGTATTTATAGTTCCCTTACCTCTATCTCTTCCAAGTTAATATCCGATATCTTTTTCAGTTTACCGGCTTCGAAAGCCCTGTCATAGTTTTCGATGTTGAAATCTTTCGCTTCTGCTGCATAGTTAGCGTAATCCTGGAAAAGAATACCGCCTACTTTACGGGGATTGACAGCTTCGCGGAAGCGGGTGCCACCGCCATCTACTAAAAACGAATAGGCCAGGTAGTCCATCGTATAGTTCTTCTGATGAAACCAGTACACATACTCATCTTCGTGGTCTTCGCCACCGCCATCCTGGGCAAACTTAACTTTAATTTTATAGTAGGGCTCGCCTTTTACAGTTAATTCTCCCAGGTATTCCTTCTGCACGGCATCGTCGTTTAAAAAGTAAGGCAGTAGCGCAAAGTATATTACCCCGTTCACGGAGTTACTGTAGGCTTTCACTTTATCGGCTGGCAGATCAACTTTCTGGTCGTTTATAGTTCGGGTAAAGCCGCTGTTTTGCAGCACATCGTACACACGCTGGCCCGTAGAGTCGGTAAAGGTGCGGCTATACACGTAAGCGCCGTTGTCGCGCAGGGCTCTGTACAGGTAATCCCGGAACTTGAAAGTAACTATGGCCTTGTTTAGCTTTTCGCCGCCGTGGGTGGCAATGGCTTTGTCTACAATTTCCTGGGCCGATGGCGCTTTTGGCTCACATGAAGCCAGGAGAAGCAGGGTAAAAACTATAGTTATGGTAGTGTAAAGGATGCGCATCAGCTTTAATGTGTAGTTTATTTCAAAGATAACAAACTATAGGTTAGGCTAAAAGAAAACCGCCCCGACACTGCAAAGAGCGCCGGGGCGGAATCAAAACCATTTATATCTACTCAGATTACTGCTTTGCAGTTACATTGAAAGATACTGTAAAGTCATCCATGATCGCTTTGTCGCCAAGGCTACCGAAGAAAGACTCAGAACCATATTTCACGTCGTACTGCGCACGGTTTACAGTTACATCAGCTTTAGCAGTAGCTACGCCGTCTTTAACGGTAACAGTAGCCGGGAACTGAACTGGCTTAGTAATGCCTTTTATAGTTAATAAACCATTTACTTTATAGTTTGGCTTACCAGCAGCAGCTTTTGCAATCGGAGCAAGCGACTTAATTTCGAACGTAGCAGTTGGGTGTTTCTCTACACCAAAGAAATCATCAGACTTCAGGTGGCCTACCAGTTTGCCATTGTATTCCGGATCAGTAATATCAGTAACAGCGATAGAGTTCATATCGATCACAAATTTACCGCCAGTTACTTTGTTTTTGTTAACTACCAGGTTACCACTTTTTACACCGATAGTACCAAAGTGCTCGCCTGCAACTTTTTTACCATTCCATTTTACTTCGCTCTTTTCTACAACAGCGTTGTAAACACGGCCTTTAGCAGGAGCAGATACTTCTGTAATCGCTACAGCATTTTCAGTTTTAGTTGTATTACCAGCATAAGCCGTCATAATCAGGGCGCCGGCAAGAGAGGCAAGAATTGCTACTTTTTTCATTTTACTTGATTTAATTTATAGTTATAGTATTGGTTACTTTTTAATTATTGTCTGACCTTATCCAGTATTCTGTTAAGCTCTATAGTCTCCTCTTCTGTCAGGTTATGGATCCCGGTTTTATTATTGTCATCCAGCACATCCAGTTCCTTCAGCAGTGCAAGTCCTTTATCTGTTATCAGCACATCCACGGTACGTCTGTCGTTGGGGCATTGCTTGCGCGTTACCAGCTCTTTTACTTCCAGTTTATCAACTATCCGCGATGCATTCGATGTTTTATCCAGCATGCGCTCTATTAGCATACTTACCGTAGCCGGCTTCGGGTGCTGCCCGCGCAATATGCGAAGCACATTATATTGCGGTAGCGTAATGCCGAACGGCTTAAATAAGTTGCTTTGTTCCAGCTCCAGCCAGCTCGCTGTATAAAGCATGTTTATAAATGCTTTATGGTACTCGCTTTTAAAGGCGCTCTGCTTTATTTCTTCTTCTATCTTCATCGGTGTTATGAATGATGATGCAAATATATGTACATACATTTAATGTACAAACACAATACACGTTTTTTTTCAGATTAGTTTCAAAAAACTTCAGATTATTCAGAATTAGTGCCCTGGAGGGCTAAAGAACGGGCTAAAAAGATGGCTCTGGAAAGTCCGGAACGCCAAAGGTAGTAACGAAGCAGATCTCGAGAACTATAGTTTCAGCGACTAGCTGTGTCGGGGCGTGCCGGCACAGCCGTCGGGCTCTCGCGGCTCGCTCTATAGTTTGTGCCCAACTATAGGAGCTCAGACAACCGCTCCATCCCTCACGCAAAGTTCGCTACTGGAAGTTAGTTTCTTGTCAGCGGCATCAATCAGCCATCAACAGTTCAACCACCCGGCCAGTAAATCTATTTCAAGTATAAAATCCCCTGTTCTTCGCGTACCAGTTTAAAAGGCTCGTCTTCTATAATCAGAAATCCATCCAGGTCAGCGAAATCGAAGGCGGCGCTAAGTTGCATGGCACTCCATATCCCCAGACTGGTCTCCACCATGCACCCGATCATGGCCATCAGCCCATTTTTGCGGATGTCTTGCAATAACCGAACCGCGTTTAGATAACCACCGGCTTTCATCAGTTTTATATTCACGCCATGAAATTCCTGGCGCAGCATTGCAAAATCAGCATTATCTGTCACAGACTCATCGGCAACCAACGGCAGCGGACTAAGCGGTTTTAAATGGGCATAAGCAGCAGCTTCGGAAGCAGGCATGGGTTGCTCTATAAACAGTACCCGCTGCTTATCTATAGTTTCCAGGAAGCGTAACAGGTCGTCGGGGTTTTGCCAGCTCTCGTTACCATCCAGTACTACCGGTTTATCCACCACATCCAGCACCTGCTGCAACAGGTCAGCGCCCTGCTCGCTGTTTACTTTAATCTTAAGGCAGGGGAAACGCTGCAGATTATGCTTCACGATAAACTCTTTTACCTGCCCCGGCTCCATTATCGGCAACGAGAAACAGGTACCCTGCTGTTGCGGCATTGGCTGCCCCAGCAACTGGTGCACTGCAAGCTGTTTTAACTGGCAATAGTAATGTAAGTAAGCAGCCTCAATGGCAAAGCGCAGCGAGTTTACAGGCGTATGTTCGGTTAACAGCTGTAACAGGTCATCCATCGACTTAACACCGGCCAAACCCGCCATAATAAGCACCTGGTATTGCTGTAGCAGCAGATCTGGTGTTTCGCCATACCGGATATTAGGGGCCGCTTCGCCAAAACCGCTGTACTTCCCGTCAGAGACCTGCACCAGGAAATTCAGTTTCTCATCGCTGGCATTGCGCGCTATGCGCCAGGTATATTTTAGTTTCAGGTGCAGAGCCTCAATGCGCCAGGTTAGCATATAGCAAAATATTAAGTTTGGGTTAGCTGAGGCTAAATATACTGATAAGGCACAACATAAGATGCACCGCCTTACGGGTTAATGACACTATAAAATTGAGTTTATACTATAACTGGCTTTGGCTTTGCGCTTGATCTGGTTATATTTGCTTAGTTTTAACAGGTGGGTTTATGAGCTTTAAATACCTTAATGGCTGCTTATTACTTACTTAACATCCGGCAACCTGCCTCTGGCGGGTGCTATACTTCACTCATCTTATGAAGAAATTATCTTTTATTCCTGTAGCTGCGCTGTTAAGTATTACGATTGCGGCTATACTCACCGTGTTACAGTTCTATAACATAATTAACCTCCCGGGCGAGGTACTGATGGCTGTGCGCTGGACCTGTATCGGCTTTTTGCTGGCTTACGGTATTCAGAAAAAGTCACTTACCACCTGGATTTTGATCAGTATGGTTCTGGGTATTGAGATCGGTTACGATTTCCCGGAATTTGCAACCAACCTCAATGTACTCAGCAAGGTCTTCCTCAAGCTGATAAAAACAATTATTGCACCGCTCATTTTCGCCACGCTGGTAGTGGGTATTGCCGGCCACTCTAACCTGAAACAGGTAGGCAGCATGGGCTGGAAAGCGCTGGTTTACTTTGAAGTTGTTACAACTATAGCCCTGTTCATCGGTCTGGCAGCCATCAACATCAGCAAAGCCGGCGAAGGCGTTGATATGAACCTGGCTGAAGTAAACGAAGAAATCAAGGCCCCGGCCAAACAAACTGCAGCAGATATTATCCTGCACGTTTTCCCGGAGAACATTGCAAAATCCGTAGCCGAAGGACAGGTGTTACAGATCGTGGTATTCAGTGTGCTTTTTGCCATTGGCCTGGCCATGGTAACCGAGAAAAAGCGTAAGCCTATGCTCGATTTCTGCGAAAGCTTATCCGAAACCATGTTCAAGTTCACGAACATCATCATGTACTTTGCACCGGTGGGTGTGGGTTCGGCTATCGCTTATACGGTTGGCCACATGGGGCTCGGCATCCTGGTAAACCTGTTCCATTTGCTGGCAACCTTATATGTAGCGCTGCTTGCCTTTGTGTTGCTGGTATTATTGCCGATAGCGTTAATTGCCCGCGTTCCTATAGTTCGTTTCCTGAAAGCGATCTCTGGCCCGGTATCTATCGCTTTTGCTACTACAAGCTCTGAAGCTGCCCTGCCACGCGCCATGGAAGAAATGGAGAAACTGGGTGTGCCCCGCAAAATTGTGGCCTTCGTAATGCCGACCGGCTATAGTTTTAACCTTGATGGAACCACCCTTTACCTATCACTGGCTGCTGTATTTGTGGCGCAGGCCGCTGGAATTCCGCTAAGCTGGGAACAACAGTTGGTGATGGTATTTACCCTGATGCTAACTAGTAAAGGTGTTGCCGGCGTACCAAGAGCATCCCTGGTTATTTTATTAGGTACTGTTGCTTCCTTTGATCTTCCGGTTTGGCCTGTATTTGCCATTTTAGGTATAGATGAGCTGATGGATATGGCCCGTACCTCCATTAACGTAACCGGTAACTGCCTGGCAACAGCCGTGGTAGCCCGTTGGGAAGGTGAACTGGATATTCAGCCGGAGACTGGCATAATAGCTACCACCAACCCTGAACTGGCAGACGAACTGCCTGTTACAGAAGAAACTCCAAAAGAACTGGTATAACTATAGTTCAGAACTTTTCAGAAGGCCCCGCCCACACAGGCGGGGCCTTTTTTGTGCAGTCGGTTAGCGATAAAACACGATAGTTAATAGATATAAAGGCGCTATATAACCAGTAGCTTGGGCAAAGAATGTAAATCAGCTATATTTAAACAACGGTAGTACCGTACATACTCAAACTTTAACCAGCTAAAACTATATCCATGAAAAACAAGATAGTAGCTATGCTCCTGCTGATGCTCTTTACCGTTACCGGCGTAATGGCACAGCAAAGCAGCAAGATCCTGCCCTACCCTATTCACCAGAAAAAGCTCGATAATGGCCTGAACGTGGTAACCGTACCTTATAACAGTCCGGGTATTGCCGCTTTTTATATAGTTGTGAGAGCCGGCTCCCGCGAGGAAGTGGAGAAAGGCAAAACTGGCTTTGCGCACTTTTTTGAGCACATGATGTTCCGGGGCACCGACAAATACAGCAAAGAACTATATGGCGATGTAATGAAGGAAATGGGTGCTGCTGCCAACGCCAACACCAGCATCGACCGTACCCTGTACCACATGACCGGTAATGCCGATATGCTGGACAAGATGTTCGAGATAGAAGCAGACCGTTTTCAGAACCTGAAATACAGCGTGCACGACTTTAAAACTGAAGCCGGTGCCGTAAAAGGTGAGTACACCAAGAACTCCGCAAGTCCGTACCAGCAACTATACGAAAAGCTGGTAAGCACTGCTTTCACCAAGCACACTTACGCGCACACTACCATGGGCTTTTTTGAAGATGTGGTGGACATGCCAAACCAATACGATTATTCCTTAACCTTCTTCGACCGTTTTTACCGCCCGGAATATACCACGATACTGGTTGTTGGCGATGTTACTCCTGAAAAAGTAAACGGCCTGGCACAGCAGTATTTTGGCAACTGGAAGCGCGGCAACTATAAACCAACTATAGCCACAGAGCCAAAGCAAACCCAGACCCGCTATGCACATGTACAGCAGCAGGGCTTCCCGCCATACTTAACGCTGGCTTTTAAAGGACCTTCTTTCTCGGATAAGTATAAAGACCTGCCTGCGCTGAGCATTCTTTCCAACATTCTATTCTCGCAGAACTCTGATTTGTACCGCAAACTGATAGTGCAGGAGCAAAAGGCACGCTTTATTGGCGGTGGCCCGCAGTTCTCCCGCGATCCCAACCTGGTTTCTTACTCGGCATCGGTAGTTAACGCTAACGACCTGCAGTATGTAAAAGACGAAATGATGCGTGTGCTGAACGAAGCGAAGACCAAGCCGATAGATGCCAAGAAGATCGCTGACACCAAATCGCGCATCAAGTATAGTTTCGCCATGAGCATGGATAGCCCCGATGCCATTGCCAACTCGCTGTCGCAGTACATCTGGCTGACAGGCAACCCGGAGGCCCTCAACAACATGTATGCAGTATTCGATACCGTTACGGCCAAAGACCTGATGGATGTAGCCAAAAAGTACTTTACACCAACCACACTCACGGTGGGCACCATAAGCCCGTCGGAGAAATCGCTTGTGAAGTAATTTTATAGTTAACCAGACTTAGAGAAAGAAAAGATGAAAAAAATAGCTGCTTATATACTGCCTGTTGCCCTGTTGGCTGCCTCCTGCACCAAACAGCCGCAGGCATCTCAGCAAACCACTGATACCGCTGCAACTACCGAAACAGCTCCTGTAGCGTTTGATGCTAACACGGCCTTTGGCCCGAATAAGGTTGTCGAGCTACAGAATCCACAGTCGAACAAGGTCATCATTAAATTGATGTTCAAAAACGGTTCTATGTCGGATCCGAAAGGCAAGGAAGGCCTGACTTATGCCACTGCCCAGATGATCGCCAACTCCGGCACACAGGACATGACTGTTACCCAGATCCGCGAAAAGATATACCCATGGGCGGCCGGTTACGGAGCTAGCACTGATAAGGAAGTAACCACCTTTACGTTTGCCGTGCACCGCGATTTCCTGAACGACTTTTACCCGATCGTGCGTGGCTTGATGCTGCAGCCAGCTTTTGCCGAAGACGATTTTAAGCGCGTGATCTCGAACCAGCAGAATTATGTGGACCAGGTGATACGTGCCTCGTCGGATGAAGAGTATAGCAAGAAAGCGCTGGAAGATTTGTTATTCCGTGGCACCAATTACCAGCACGTGGTGGAAGGTACTTCAGCCAGCGTTAAGAATATTACCCTGGAGGATGTGAAAAACCACTGGAGCAACATGTTTACCCGCAACAATGTGATGATTGGTGTGGCTGGTAACTATAACAACGAGTTCCTGAACAAGCTGAAAGCCGATGTAGCCCAGTTATCCGAAGTTAAACCAACTATACCAGTAGCAGGCCAGCCAAACAAACCAAATGGTGTGCAGGTGGAGATCATCCAGAAAAACGATGCCCTTGGCTCCGCTATATTCACTGGTACCCCAATGCCGGTTACGCGCTCAGCCGATGATTTTGCAGCGCTGATGGTAGCCAACTCGTTTTTAGGGGAGCACCGCAAAAGCTACGGCAAACTATACGACAAGATCCGCACCACCCGCTCCATGAACTATGGCGACTACTCTTATATTGAGTGGTACGATAACGGCGGAAGTTTCCAGCTGCCAAACCCGGGCGTGCCGCGCACATCCAACTACTTTGCGCTTTGGATACGCCCGGTACAGATTGCCGAAGGTTTGAAGCAGCAGTATACCGAGTTGAAAGACATTAACGTAGGCCATGCCCATTTTGCGTTACGCCTGGCCATGCGCGAAGTAGATAACCTGATCAAGAATGGCATGACGCAGGAAGAATTTGAGCTGACTCGCAAGTTTCTGCGCTCGTACATGAAACTATACGCCCAGACCGAAGAGAAGCAATTAGGCTTTTTGATGGATTCACGCTTTTATGGCCGTGAAGACTACCTGCAGGAAATGGACCAGCTATTGGCTAACCTGACCGTGGACCAGGTAAACAATGCCGTGAAGAAGTACTGGGATGTGCAGAACATGTTTGTAACTATAGTTACTGACGACAGCGAAGCCGAGCCGTTAAAACAGGCGTTGCTTAACAACACGCCATCCCCAATGAGCTACTCAAACTTAGTAAAAGAAGGCTTACCAAAAGAAGTGCTGGCCGAAGACGACATCATTGCCAACTATAAACTGAATGTGAAAGGCGTGAAGATTGTAGACAGCAAGGATACGTTTAAGTAAACTATAGTTTAGATACAGAAGCCGGAGTTCATATTAAATGGGCTCCGGCTTTATATTGGCATTGTGTTAGTTATCTGCTTATTCCTTTATTCTGAATCTGTAATGCTACCTTTTTATAACCTATTTTTGTCACCTGCTTTTAAAGACAAGCTTCCTTTCCTGCTCATACAGTTTATCTAAAGGATTGCAGATTGCTCTGAATATTAAAGTCACTTCCAACTATAGTTGCTTTTATCTTATCTGTAGAGAACTCTATTTTGTTTTTCAGTCTTGAACGTAGAGAAATCTAAGTTCTATAGTTGGCTCAACTACCATCCGAACCAAGCTATCCTTTCAAATCTCCTCCAATCCTGGGAGCTCTACATATCTACAGTTTCAATCCAGCTTTGGTGCCCTCACGGCCGGGAGGCCTCGTCTTCGGGCATCGCGCGGTGTACATTTCTTTTGTTCGTTCCTCACAATGCCTTGCGGCACCAGAAATCTACAAGGCGCTCAACCCAAAGACTGAGATTATGTTCGATAGCTATGGATGTTAAAGTTTGAAACGATAAGCTCCGAGATTTATCGTGGTGGTAGTTCCGTAGGGACAGGCAAACCTGTCCTATCTTGAGCTGTAACTATAGCTAATTCAGATTTCTCCCGCTAGTCGAAATGACAGTTGAGAGGGCATTAGCAGGAAAGTCCCCTTTGAAGGGGGCAGAGGGATGACAAACGGAAATTTTAGAACTATAGCTCAAACTATAGCAATAGCAGAATTGTCCCCTTGAGGGGACTACAGGGGGGTTAAGAAAGAAACTATAGAACTACAGTCATAACTATAACAATAGCCTAAATTCCCCTCTCGGGAGGGGTAGAGGTGGGTTGAAATCGCAAACTATAAAACTAGAACGGAAAGTATAGTAGTGAAAAGCTCCCCGCCTTAGACAAGGAGGGGGTTGGGGTGGTTGGATAAACGTTACCTATGAAACTATAGCCAAAGCCTTTGCCATGCCTGTCCCTACCGGGCCAGTTGAGTTACAAACTCAACACCATAGTAAACCACAAGTTGAAAACTTGCGGCAGATGACCAGTGCTACCTATAAAACTTTACCTCCAACCATAGCAAAACCCAATCCTGAAAATCCTTTAATCCTGTAAATCCTGGTTCAGATAATTCTTGTCCCTATCGGGCCAGTTGAGTTACAAACTCAACCCCATAATAAGACACGGATTGCAAACCCGCGCCAGCAAAAACAACATATACACTATTCTGGGCAAGGTCATTCCTCTCTCCGCCTCTGCCGCAAGTTTTTAGCTTGTAGTATTTATGGTGTCATGCCCTTCAAAATGAGATAGGTCAAAATAAATCCAACCCCTGCGGTTTTTTTATTTATGTCTACCAGTTCTGTAACCGGATTCACTAAAAAGTATAGCGTTCAAGATACACCCTAGTTGTATAAGTAATATTTTTTAGAAAAATTACACAATTAAAGGTTAAAATGTATATCACATGCTATCAATCCCATCCCTATGAAAAAAGTATTTAAAGTGATTGGCTACGTGCTAATGGGCATCTTAGCCGTTGCAGCCGCCGGCATTATTTACATCCAATACGCCTTCCCTAATGTAGATGCGGCACCTGCTATAACTATCAAAAAGACACCCGCACTGGTAGCACGTGGAGAATACCTGGCTAATCATGTTGCTGTCTGTATCGATTGCCACTCTACCCGCGACTGGTCCCAGTTTGCCGGGCCGCTGGTGCCTGGCACTCACGGTAAAGGTGGAGACAGGTTTGACCAGACAATGGGTTTTCCGGGTGTATTTTATGCGAAGAATATAACATCTGATAAGGAAACAGGGATAGGCAGCTGGACAGATGGTGACATTTACCGCGCTATTATTTCCGGGGTAACCAAAGATGGCGATCCTATTTTCCCGATGATGCCTTATGGTGCCTATAGCCAGATGAGTGAGCAGGACGTGCATGCGATCATTGCTTACATCCGAACACTGAAACCAATAAAAAATGTTGTACCAAAGTCAGAGCCGGATTTTCCGTTTAACCTGATTCTGCGCACAATGCCAATTAAAGCGACTGCTAAAGCCACACCTGTACTGGAAGACCAGGTATCAAAAGGAAAATACCTGCTCACCGTAGCTGCCTGCACCGACTGCCACAGCCCTGATAAAGAAAAGTACCTGGCTGGCGGCGCTGAGTTTAATTTGCCATTCGGAACAATACGTTCAGCAAACATCTCCCCTGATAAAGAGACCGGCATAGGAAACTGGACAGAAGATGCTTTTGTAAACCGCTTTAAACAAAACCTGGATCCTGCTATAGCAGATAAAAAAGTAGGTCCTGATGAGTTTAACTCCATCATGCCATGGAGAATGTATGCCGGTATGAAAGAAGAAGACCTGCGCGCTATTTACCAGTACCTGCGCACAGTAGAGCCACAGAAAAATAAAGTAGTTAAATACTCTCCGGCTCCTTCAAAATCTTGATTTACAGCTTTAAACCTTTTTACTAAAGAGCCTTTTGTAGCTGCAAAAGGCTCTTTTTTATAAATTGCAGCCATATAATAAGCTGGATTAATTATTTGTAACAAGCCGCAACGATGGTTCTCAGACCTATGAAACTACTTACAACTATAAGTCTTTTATTAGGATTAGGGTTTAGCATAACAGCCCAAGCACAGACAGCTGATCTGAATTCTTTTGTAAAGCGATTTGATTACTTCCTGAAAACCAATACGGCCAAACTGAGCTGGTCTGCCAAAGACTCTGCCAACACCATGCCTGTGCCCATGCCTAACGCAATGGATGCCAGCAAAACCCGCATACCCGACCCTACCACCGGCCTGTGGCACTACCCAAATCTGCAGAAAGTGTATGACCCTAAAACCGGCTTTTACATAGACTATGAAGGGCACAGATACTATAGTTACAAAGCTGATACAGTAGCCGGGAAGATCTTTAAAGGGAAGGACCCTGTACAGATAAAGCGAACCGAGAAAGTACAAAACGAACTATAGCGCTTCTTTTATCTGCTCGTATCTTTCGCGGGTAAGTTGCCAACGGTTTACTTCCTGCTCAAAGTTTATAGTTCCGGGTATGGTGGTGTGCCGCTTCACAAACTCGAAACCTGTTTTTGCCAGTGTTTTATTTGGTGCAGGATTATGTGCGTACGGTTCGCAGTAAAGCGTTTTGAGTTGCAGGTTTTCGAAATAGTAAGGGAGTGATTGCTTAACCAGTTCTGTACCGGCTCCTTTCTGCCTGAGCGCCGGTTGCCACAAGTGCAGGTGCATGTAAGCCGACTCACCAAACGCAATTTTGTTCACGTTGCTGTGCCCTACCGGGGTATCATCTTCCAGCCAGATAAGGGCATAGCTCATTCGTTCACTTATTGGCAAACTCAGCTGGTGCGTCAGCATTGTGGTCAGATCTTCTCGGGAAGGTACTTTGGCCAAATCTACACCCATGCCAACCAAGAAAACAGGTTCTGAGTTTAGCCAATAGTCGGCAATCAGGGGAATGTCTTCTGTTTGAAGTTCACGTACGCTTCTGTGAGGCATGGTTTTATAGTGGTAGTTCCCGATATAGTTAAGGTAACTATAATTCCGGGTTAATCCAGCTCGCGGATAACTTTGCAGGGGTTACCAGCTGCAAATACGCCAGCCGGAATATCTTTGGTCACGACGCTTCCCGCGCCTACCACACTTCTATCACCTATAGTTACGCCGGGACAAATAACTACGCTGCCACCAACCCACACATCTTCACCAATCGTTATGGGCTTGCCGCTCTCCAACCCTGAAGCGCGCTCTTTATAATTGAGCGGGTGCGTAGCGGTATAGATCTGCACATTAGGTCCGAAAAGCGTTCGGCTGCCAATTGTTACCGGCATCACATCCAGCACCACGCAGTTAAAGTTGAAGAACACCTTCTCGCCGACTATAATATTATAACCATAGTCGCAATAAAAAGGTGGTTGCAGCCACAGACCTTCGCCACCATTGGGTATCAGCTCTTTTATAATGCGGCTTCGTTCTATGGGATAATCTTCTCGGGAGTCGTTTAGTTCTTTTAGCAGCAGCCTTGCCTGCAGCCGCTCTTCTGAAAGTTGTGGGTCTAAAGCATTGTAAAACTCCCCAGCCAGCATTTTCTGTTTTTCGGATTGCATGGGGTTTTGTACGGAGGATTGTGTTTATTTTACACAGAAGCTATACTAGTTTGAGCTTGGACCTCATGTAATTTTAAAAGAATCGTATCAACAATTTTAGATACTTCATATTTTTTTGACCCTAATCCTATTTCTACTAATTCCTTTTTAGCTCTTTTAGTTTGTATCTCTAACTCATTACTAACTTCTCTTATAAATTCATTAAAGACAACTTTACCATCACATAGATTTATCCATTCTGTATTCCAGTTACTTTTAATTTCCTCTATACTATTATAATTTTCTTTAATTATTTCTACGGTGACCTTTAGATTATCTAACTTAAAAACTGTATCTATATGATTATCATAATCAAACTTGGAGTCTATTAACAGACTTTTATTGCTTATAGCCAACTTAATTGATGCTAAACTGTTTTGATTTAAATTTTGGATCCTTTTTCTCAAAACTTTTTCTTGATGGTTATCTGCAATGCCTTTTATTCTTTGTTCAAGTATTTTCTCTAATGGTACTTTGATACCAGAATATCCAATTTTATGTTTGCTATATAGTTCATAGAACATCTTAGCTTCCAAGAAATAGTTTTCTATTTCATGGCGATCCATAACAATAAAATGTTCATCAAAAAATACTTCATCCTTTGAACGTATATTGTCAATATCTGCTTCTGTTCTAGTGTCTCTATCTATTAAAAAACAAAATTGTACGTCTCTAATCTCTCTGTTAATTTTTAAGTATCTTTTATAGGTTTCAATTACCTCACTACACCCCCCTAAAGATTTTACTTTAATGTTATGAGGAGATAAGATACTTTCTAGAATTTCATTTTCTGTTTTACCTTCTACAAACAGTACTTTATTAATAATCTTACTAAGCCCGATCTCTCTTAAAACTTTCTCATAATTATCATAGTCAACTAAACTCAAAGTATCGTTTATTACATAGTTTTTTCCTAATGTAAAATTATTATAAACTAAATTCTTTGAGTGGGTTAATAAAAAGACTTGGGATAGATTATGATTTTTGTAGAATGATTTTATTTGTTTAGCAAAATTTGGTTTAATAGCGAAATCATTCTTTTGTGCTGTACCGATAATATAATCAGCAAAGCTTTCATTGTTGCAAATATCATTTAATGATATTACAAATTTTGAAAGCATATTTTCATGTAGATTATTTTCAGGTTCATCAATAATCAACATCCCAATATTCTTTACATAACAAATGAAGTGGTATATATAGAATAGGGTTTTTTCACCAGAACTCAAATTACGAAGATCATAAGAATTACCCTTTGACCCTTCATTTCTCTTTACTTGTAGGGTAAATTGATTCTTCTTGATTAGACCTGTAAAATTCGAGATAGTCAAATAATTTAGTATGTCACGAATTAGTATTTTAGAAACAATATGAGGTAAGTCAGCCCGTGGACTTCCTGGTATAACTCTTTCTCTAATATAATCTCTAATTATTCTTTCATATGTAGAATAAAATATCTTTTCTGGATGAGAGATATATTCAAGTGCTAAATCATTACTATCTGACTGTTTTAACTGTATATTTTCATTAGAAAAATCACTCTCTAAAATATTACGATTAGAATCTATATAAACAATTAAGTTTGTTGGGCTTTTGATATTCCAAAACTTCTTTATTAACTCAACTTCCTCTGGTATTCCATCTAATCTAACACTTACATTCTCTTTTTTTCTTTCAATACATTTTATTGTAAATGAAGCTGTCTTTAAAGTAGTGTCATATATTTCGAATTCTAATTTTATGTATGAGTTTGAATTAATAAAAAAGTTTTGCAAATCTTTAGAATAGTCTATTTTGGTGCTAACAAAACTATTTACTTGTTCAGCAAAGAAGATTTTTTGAGCAAGAATAATAGATTTGAATACAGTAGTCTTTCCTGAACCATTTATTCCACTTACAGTATTTATTTTAGCTGATTCTGAGAAATCGAATTCCCTTTCCCCTACAAATGATTTTATATTTTTGAGATTAAGAGTTTTTAACTTCATTAAGGTCATATTGTCTTTTATATTAAAGCGCTTAAAGATAAGCATACACTTTAGCAGTTATATAAACTAAAGATAATATATAGAAAATATTATACAAGCCACAAACTATAGCTTGCGGAAAGAGAAGTTTAAAACTATAATTGAAGTATAACCCCTACCCCTTCAAATACTCCACCATCAATTCAGCGGCGCGTTCGGCAGTGCGGTACTCTCCTATCTTCTCACGAACAAGGGCGTAACCGTCTTTTTGCTTTTTAATGAAGTGCTTGTCGAAGAGGATGCTTTTTAGCTCGGCTGTTACCTGCTTGGGGGTAAAATCGTCCTGGATTAGCTCAGTAACTACCTGCTTACCAGCTATCAGGTTTACCAGCGAAATGTAAGGCACTTTTATCACCATTTTGCCAATGGTGTAAGAAAGTTTGCTGGTTTTATAGCATACCACCTGCGGCACATTAAACAGGGCTGTCTCCAGGGTAGCTGTGCCGGATGTAACCAACGCCGCTACCGAGTGCGAGAGCAGGTCATAGGTCTGGTCGTAAACAATTTTAATGTTCTTGTCTTTGTTGTACTGCTCGTAGTAGTCCTTGCCAAACGTAGACACGCCGGCCACTACAAACTGAAAATCACGGAACGATGGCAGTACGCTCAGCATCACTTCCAGCATGTTCTCAATCTCCTGGGCGCGGCTGCCTGGAAGTATAGCTACTATAGGCTTGGCGTTATACAACTTGTTCTTTGTCCTGAAATCCGGGTTAGGCACATGATCCGTTACCGAATCAGAAACAGGGTTGCCGATATAATCCACCTCGTAATCGAAGCGCTTGTAGAAATCCTTCTCAAACGGCATGATCACGAACATACGGTCTACTACTTTTTTAATTTTGTGCGCGCGGCCCTGGTTCCAGGCCCAGATCTTCGGAGAGATGTAATAGAAAACTTTCAGCCCCTTGTTTTTGGCAAACTTAGCGATCCGCATATTGAAACCGGCATAATCTACCAGTATCACCACATCGGGTTTATAGTTGGCAATGTCGGCTTTCGCTTCTCCCAGGTAACCAAATATCTTGCGCAGGTTCTTTATCACTTCGGCAAAGCCCATAAAGGCCATGTCCTGGTAATGACGCACCAGGTCCATACCGGCTTCCTGCATCATATTGCCGCCCCAGCCGCGTATTTCTGCTTCCGGGTCTTTCTTCCGAAGCTCCTTTATAAGATTGGAACCATGCAAATCACCTGATCGCTCGCCAGCTATAATGTAATATTTCATGTAATGCAGAAACGTAATGGGCTACCTGAACAGGTATAAGCGCACTAAAAAATTAAAAGGAAATTATTCTCCGAAGTACTCCACGTAGTTGCGTGGGGTTTCGTAAAGTTTAAGGCTGTGCAGTTTCGCGTTGGATATTTTTTCGATCTGCGGGGCAAGTATGTTCCAGAACTCGATGATCAGGTTCTCGGTGCTGGCCAGCTTGCCTTCCATAAATGCTACATCCATGTTCAGGTTCTTGTGGTCTACCTTCTCAATGATGTGCGTACGGATAAGGGTGCTAAGTTTTTTAAGGTCGATCACAAAACCGGTATCGGGTTCCGGTTTGCCTTTTACGGTAACAATAAGCTCATAATTATGCCCATGCCAGTTGGCATTTGCACACGGCCCGAATACCTCCTTATTCTTCGCCATCGACCAATTCGGGTTGTGCAGCTTGTGGGCTGCATTAAAATGCTCTAATCTGCTAACGTAAATCATCTAACTGCTAAACTTGTAATTTTTTCTGGACAGCAAATATACGAAGAAAGGAACACCAAAGAACGAAGTAATGATTCCAATTGGCAGCCCGGTTGGCGGATAAATTATCCGGGACAAAAGATCGCAGAGCAGCATGAACAAACCACCCACGAAAGCACAGAAAAGCAGGTTGCTCCTGCCCGTTGTGCCCAACAGCCCGCGCGTTACATGTGGAACAATTAAACCCACAAAGCCAATAGGCCCCGAAGTAGCCACCGCAAAACCTGTAACTATAGATACGGTAGCCAATATAGCCCACCGCGTATACGACACCTGCACGCCCAGCGCCTGCGCCCTTTCGGAGCCCAGCATGAGTATATTCAGCTGTTTCTGCATAAATGCAAACAATATAAGCGCAACTATAAGCGCAATAGCCGGGTAAGGCAGCAAGGTCCAGCTGGCCCGCTCAAAACTCCCCATACTCCAGAAAATAACTGACTTCAGTTTACCTTCGGAATCAGATAGAAAAGTAAGCAAGCCAACTATAGCCGTACAAAGCGAACTGATAGCAATACCGGCGAGCAGTAATTGCGCAGGAATGAGCTGACGTTTGCGGTAACCAAGTATAACCACCACCAGCGTAACTATAAAAGCGCCCGCCATAGCCAGCACCGGCGGCATATAAAACCCGCTTATAGATATGTTTATGAATCCGAAGAAAACCAGCACTGCTCCCAATGATGCCCCCGAGGCCGTTCCCAGCAAGTATGGATCTGCCAGTCCGTTGTTCACCATGGCCTGCATTAAATAGCCACAAAATGCCAGCGCCGCACCTACCACCAACGCCAGCAGCAAACGCGGCAAGCGCAGGTGAACTATAGCGTAATGGGTTGTATTATCGGGGTTATAGTTCAGGAATGCCTCGGCTATAGTTGCAAGATCAGACTCAAAAGAACCGACCTGTAACCCCAGAACTATAACTATTGCTATCAGCAACAGGGCAAGTATAAAGTACAGGATGCGCATCATGGGTACAGAAATCCTTCCAGTTCTTTAATCGATTCCACAATTCTCGGCCCCGGGCGCTCTATCAGGTTCCCGGTTGGCGCGTAAATTCTGCCATCCTTATAAGCTTTGATCTTGCGCAGCTCCGGGTATTGACTGAAGAAAGTTTGCTCCAGTTTTTCTTTCGTGCCACCCATCAGCACATCCGGGTTCAGTTTTAAAATATACTCTCGGGTAAGCGCCGGGTAAGGCTGGTCGAAAGTTTCCTTTACCGCATTCTCGGCTCCTAAAATGCGGAGCTTGTCAGTTAGCAACGTGTTTTTCCCATATACATAGATCGGGTCAGTCCAGGTTATCGTCAGCACCTGGAGCGGGTTGGGGCGGTTTCTATAGTTGGCTTCCAGTTGCTGTACTTCTTTTCTCAGCGAATCTGCCAGGTGGTTGGCTACCTGTTCTCGGCCCATAATACGGCCAATGTCTTCTATACCTTTTAAAACATCTTCTACGGTTCGGTATTTCTGGTAATACACCGGAATGCCCAGTTCCTGTAGCCGGGCGGCATCCTCCAGTGGCGTCATGCCTTCGCTGGTAAAGATCAGGTCAGGTTTCAGGGCGAGCACCTGCTCCAGGTCTACGGGGTAATTGCTGACGACAGGTTTGGTGTAAACGGCAGCCGGGTAATCGCAATCAGGTGTCCGGGCAATGATGTTGGCGGTATCAACTATAGCAAACAGCATTTCGGCCATGGCGGATGTAAATCCGAAAACCCGCTCGGGCTGCTTTGGTAGATGCAGTTTTCGGCCCAGATCATCGGTTATCGTGATGCCCTGCTCCTGCCCTACCTGCTCCTGTTTTTGCTGGCAGCCAACTATAGTTAGCGCTGCAACTATAAAACACAGAAAGTGTAAAGTATAAACTATAGTTTTGTTCTTCATCGGGGCAGGACCTGCTCTTGATATTTTCGTAAATTTACGCAAAATCTAACATAGCCCTAATTCTATGATCGTAGTAACCGGTGCTGCCGGGTTTATTGCCAGTTGCCTGGTAAGCCGATTGAATGCAGCGAACTTTAATGATATCGTGGTGGTGGATAATTTCTCTGTCGCTAAAAAAGAAGATAACCTGAAAGGCAAAAAGATAAAGGAGTTTGTAGACCGCGATACCTTTATTGAGTGGCTGGACAAGCACTACGAAGAAGTAGAATTTATCTTCCACCTGGGCGCCCGCACCGATACCACTGAGTTTAACAAAGATGTATTCGACCTGCTAAACCTGAACTACTCCAAAGCGATCTGGAATGCCTGCTGCGAGTACCAGATTCCGTTGGTTTATGCATCTTCGGCAGCTACGTATGGTTCCGGCACGCTGGGTTATGACGATGACGAAGCCACTATTCCGTTACTGAAACCGCTAAACCCCTACGGCGATTCCAAAAACGATTTCGATATCTGGGCGCTACAACAAACGGCAAAACCATTCTTCTGGGCCGGCCTGAAGTTCTTTAACGTGTATGGCCCGAATGAGTACCACAAAGGCAAAATGGCGTCGGTTATTTTCCATGCCTACAACCAGATAAAGGCCCACGGCAGCATGAAACTATTCCGCTCTCACCACCCCGATTTTAAAGACGGCGAGCAGATGCGCGACTTTGTGTATGTAAAGGATGTGGTGGAAGTTTGCATGTTCCTGATGCATCACCGCAAAAACTCCGGCATTTATAACTTAGGCTCCGGTCAGGCCCGCACCTTTATGGCACTGGCGTTAAATACGTTTGAAGCGATGGGCGTAACTCCAAATATCGATTTCATGGATACTCCGGAAAACTTGCGCGACAACTACCAGTATTTCACCGAAGCCAACATGAGCAAGCTCCGTTCTATTGGGTATGATAAGCCTTTCCATAGTTTAGAAGAAGGTGTGAAAGATTATGTGCAGGGTTATTTGATGGAGGGGAAGTATTATTAATCTGAATCAGGGTTTGCAGGATTAAAGGATTTTCAGGATTGGGCCTTTGCTATAGTTGCAGTTTCACTTAGTGCTGGCGCGAGCCTCCAGACTCGTGACTTATTATGGTGTTGAGTTTTCAACTCAACTGGCCCGGCAGGGACAGGCAAAAGTAGTGGCGGTGGTTGTAGTTCTATTGGTACTGTGGTCCAACCACCCCCAGCCCCTCCTTAACTAAGGCGGGGAGTTCTAGGCTGCTGCTATAGTTTGCGGTATAGTTCTATAGTTTTGGTTTTAACCTACCCCTCCCAAGAGGGGAATTGCAGCCATAGTTGTAGTTTGGCTATAGCTCTATAGCAAAGGCCTAATCCTACTAATCTGAAAATCCTGATTCAGACAATTACTTTAAATCAGTAACTTAAAGCGACTCTAAACTATAATTATGAAATATCTTTTCTCTTTAGCCCTACTTTGCTGCCTTGGTTTTGCTGCAAATGCACAAACCACCAATCCCATCTATAACAAAGCCTTGGCTGACTCCCTTGGTGCCGATGATTATGGGATGAAGCAGTACGTGCTGGTCATCCTTAAAACCGGCTCCAACACCACTACCGATAAGCAAAAGCTGAACGAATTATTTAAAGGACACATGGATAATATCGGCAGGCTGGCAAAAGAGGGTAAGTTGGTAGTGGCAGGCCCACTTGGCAAAAACGATAAAGCTTACCGTGGTATTTTCATACTCAATGCCAAAACCGTAGAAGAAGCTCAGAAACTGGTGGAAACCGACCCAGCCGTTAAAGCCAGGTTATTTGATGTAGAACTATATCCATGGTACGGCTCTGCTGCTTTGCCAACGTACCTGGAAAACCATAGTAAAATAGAAAAGCAGCGTCATTAGAATAACACCGACACCTGCGTACGCCCGGTATGCACCGCATTTACCCCATTAGCTTTGCGGCCATCATAGTTCAGGGAAATGTTGAGGCCGTTGCTTAGGCGCTGCTGCACATTCAGGCTCCAGGTAATGTTGTTGCCTGGGCGGAGGGCATTCAGGATTTCGTAGCCAACAAAAGAATTCTCTACTCCGGTAAAGCCAATCTTCACATATTTCAGATTAGCGGTGGCAGCACGTTTGTTTACCTGGCTTAGCTTCGTTTCAATTCCCAGTTCATGGAAATCTGCTTGTTGGTCGTTTCCTTCCAGGTTTAATTCGTCTTCACGGTGCGAGAACTGGTAGGTGCCGGTAAAGCGGAGGCGGGTATTGGGTTGGTAAGCAAGCTCCGGCGACAGTTCCGTTGAGCGTATCCGGAAGTTTTTGGACTCCAGGAAATTAGATTGGTTTTCCCGTACATTCCTGCCTACAGTTAATTTAGAGCTCAGCACTTCATTCAGGTTTAACCGGCCAATAATACTGTGGCTTCCTACATTCCGGGTTTCGGAGCCGTTAGAAAGTAAGGATTTTTGCTGGTTCTGCTGAAACGTATATTCCAGACCATACTGCGGGTTGCTGCGGTTAAAGTACACCGAGTTGCGCAGCGTTCTCGCCATCGAGATCAGGAATTCATCTTCTATATCCTGACTAAATGGGTTAAAACGGTTCTGAAGGTTATCGTCGGTTGTTTTCTTATCAATACTTATAAAGGTAAGAACAGTAAATCGCGATGCAAAGCCCCTGGCTCCGGACTCAGCTCGCCAGCTGCGCGGTGCGTTGGTGTTCAGGCGATAGGTAAACTGGTTGGTGTAGGCGTTGATATACTCATCTGTCGGCAGGAATATCTTGATGTAGCGCTGCTGGTCTACGGTTTGAGCTTCCAGGTAATCATTCAGGTCGTTAGGGTTGCCGCCTTCGCGCAGGTAATGTGTGCCTTGCCCTGGCAGCGTTTCGCGGAAAATAAATATGCGCTTCAGTTCGCGCCCTGTGCCTACGGCATACGTTAATTCCGACCTGAAACTGCCATCTAGAAAGCTCGCATTCCAGTCTGCACGGTTCTGTATCGTTTCTTCCAGCTTTCCATCCGATAATTTTAGCTTACGGTACGTTGCCTGCAACGCCAGATCGCTTTCTGCACCTATGGGAGTACTAAGTGCTGCATTATAGGTTTGCCCCACCTCCGGAGTTCCAAATTCGCCAAGGTTTGTTGGACGCTGGTCGGTGCGGTGGCTATAGTCTACCCTGAAACGGGTGCGGGCTGTGTCACCACTCTCGATGTAAAACAGGTGCTCATCAAAATACTGGGCGGAGCCTATTAAAGAGTCCGTACCTATAGTTGTGATCTTATTTTTATCGAAGCGATAGACATATCCAGGCGAAAAACCTTTGAATTTATACTTTGCACCTACATCGCCACGGTACCAATCAGACTGAGAAGTACTCTGTTCGCTGTTCAGTAAAAAGAAATTATTCCGCAGCTCAAGCCTCCCAATCTCCTTTACCAGGTCCAGGTAGTGCTGCACACCGTCCAGCTGGTTCTCACGGTAACGCCTGCTGATGCGGTAACTATACAAGTTTTTCGGGTCTTTAACAGCGCCAACCGAGAAATTAAAGATGTGATCTTCGGCTTTTACGTCAGGTGTCTGCAAGCTCCAGTCGCGGTCAAATTCTATCGGGCGGTAACGGTCGATGGGTTCAAAGTTCTCATCCGTATACTCATAGTTCAGGGTGCTGTTCAGCTTATAGTTGCCAAGCAGAGTCAGCTCTTTATCCTGTACCTGGTAGCCCACGCGCATGGCTTTCCCGTTATCGTCGGCAGCATCTACCGTAGAGAAGCGGTTGAGATCATTTTGTGAGGCAGCTCCTTCCATGAAAACCTTCATGCCTTTTTGCAGTTCATAGCCGGCTCCTAGCGTTATCAGCTGTTTTTTACGGGGTGTTGGCACAATGCGCACCGGTAGATAGTTTCCCTGGTGCACACCATTTACAGGAGCCAGCCAGCGGTACACACGTCCGTTTACAGTCGTATTAGCAATTACATAATCTCCCTGCCCCTGCCCTACTTCCGAGAAACGCACATTATAGTAGGCAGAGTCCGGGTTTGTGGAGTACACATAAATCTCATTCAGCAAGCCATTAACTATCGTATCTTTCCGGGCATACAGCACCTGGTTCGGGTCAAAAGCCACACTGTCCACTCCCGGAATTACCGCCTGGTTCAGGTCATCGCCAATACTTGCCAGCAACTCCTTATCTTCATCGCGCAGGTCCAGGTTAAGCAGATTGTTGGGGTTGTCCTGTTCGCTATAGTAGTTGCCGTAAACGCTTAACTTGTTAAGTTGCTGGTAATGGCTGGCGTGGTAAATGCTGCGGCTATAGTTCTGGTCTGAGTACTCAAAATCAACTTTGATCCGTGAGTTTTTGGTAATGACATGCTTGGTTGTGAACGTGATCTCAGCCTGGTTATAGTCTATCACATAATCGTAATCATAGCCACGTAACAACAACCTGCCATCCAGAAACACCCGCTCTGAGTTAGCCAGCACTATAATAAAACGCTCGTTATTTGGCCCGCGCAACCGGTAAGGCCCCAGCACTCCTTCTAGCGGCTGAATTTCCTGCGACGCAAATTTCCCCTTTGAGGCCGATGCTGCTATAGTTGTGATTCCCTGCTTTTCCGGCGACTGCCCTATAGTTGTTTCGAAGGCTGCGCCCTGTACATTTTTATAGAACTGCAGAAAGTAAGATGGCCTGTTTCGTAACACCACATCGCCTGCTGTCAGCTGCCATAGTTTATGTTTGAGGGTGATGTATACTTTATCAAATTCCTGCAACTGCTGCGTATTGCCCTCCGGCTGAAACGGAATGTTCTGGTCAGTAATGGCAGCGGTAATACTTATCTCATCCGTTAACTTTCCGTCTAACTGTAAGTTAAGAGCCGAGTTTACGAACACGTTCTGGGTATTGCCAAACGAGATGCCCCGGCTTATGCTTCCGGTCTTGTTCAGGCCGGGTGTTTTAAAAATTTCTTCGCGTGTGCTGATGTCTTCCTGGTAAAAGCCTTTGTTAAAAGAACTCATGTCCAGTTGTGATACATCTCTCCGGAAAGCAGGTTTGGTAAGGTTAAGTGGCAACACGCGGTAACAGATCAGTACCGAATCAGGTATGGCCTGCATGGTGCCAAGCGTATCTACAGCTACAGAATCGGGGGCCGGAAAGCGGGTAAATGTAAACTCGTTGCGGCTATAGTTGTAATCGAAACTATACTGCTCTTTTTTAGGCCCGAAGAACTCCACAGTGGATGGCAGCAACGTCATGGAGTCGAGTACCATGGGCTCCGGAGTTACCCGCAGCCATTGGCAGCGTTTGTTGCTCAGGGGTTTCTGGGCCAGCAATGGAAGGCACAACAGGAACAGCAATATGCTTACAAAAAGCCTCTTAGGACACATGCTGTGCTAGCGGCAACGTGATCTTAAATGTAGTGCCTTTGCCATTTTCAGTCTCAAACCAGATCTTGCCGCCCGCATTTTCTATACCGCGCTTCGCCACCGCCAGGCCTATGCCCGAACCTGTATACTTGGTGCTGAAATTAGGTACAAACACTTTCTGACGTATGTCTTCCGGTATGCCGGTGCCGTTGTCTTTAATATCAATATGCACCTGCTCCGGTGTATAGTTCAGTTCTACTTTTATAGTTGGCTTACGCGTGGCAGGCACTGCCTGTATCGCGTTCAGCAGCAGGTTATTAAACGTACGTACCAGCAAGCTTTCGTCGGCCATTACCATCACTTCTTCGGCAGGTATAGTGGCTGTAATTTTGGCTGAGGCAGGGTCGTTGTGCAGGTCAGCCGCTTTACGTAGCGCCGCCGCTACATCTACCAACTCAGCTTTTGGCTCCGGCATGGAAGTAAAACTGGAGAACGAGGTAGCGATGTCGCTCAGGATATTGATCTGCGTGATCAGCGTGTGCGATATCTTATCGATGAGCTGTTCTGTGTTCGGCTTTTTCTCCGCAATGGCTTTCTGCAGGTATTGCAGCGACAACTTCATCGGGGTAAGCGGGTTCTTGATCTCGTGGGCAACCTGTCGGGCCATTTCGCGCCAGGCAGCTTCTTTTTCCTGTATAGCCAGATCCTGTTTGTTCTGCTCGAGCGTTAACAACATGCGATTATACTCATTTACCAGCATACCTATTTCATCGGCACCTTCATAAGCCAGCATTTCGTTTTTACCGGTCAGGGAGGTTCGTTTCAGTTTATCGGCCAGCAAGCGTAACGGCACTGTTAAAGCCCTCGAAGCAAAGAAAGACAGCAGCATAAACACGATAAACATAACCGTAAAAATGTTCATCGTGGTCGTAATGAGCTCAATCAGCTTCAGATCAAGCTCTTTTTCAGAATCAAAGAAAGGGATACCAACAAACCCGGACAAGGTGAATGGATCATTGTTAACCCGGAGCGGCAGATACACCGCATTAAAGGTAAGATTACCGGCCTTCTCCTCTAAAAATACACGAAGTGCCTGTCGCTCTGAGATCGCTGCAAAGGCCTCCGGATTGAGCAGCTTCGACAACAAGCCGGCTTCAAAGATCAACGGCTGGCTTGTCGTTATCAGGCGGCCGTTGCGGTCGTACAGGTTTATATCGGTTTCAGAGATAGCCGCAATATCAGAGATCCGCTTCTGCAATTCGCTCCTGTTTTCCAGCACGCCTGTGCCAATAAGCGCATTCAGGTTTCCCTGTATAGCTTTACCGCGTTGCTCGTAAGTGGTCTTCAGGTCCTTTTTGTATGATGCCGTAACCAAACTGGCAATGGCAATACTAACCAGCAGCAAAGGCAACAGAATACCAAAATTAAGGAACACCTGTATCTTGGTACTGAAATTAGGCCTGAACTCCCGGATATAGTTGCGATTGTATAACAGGATGAGAAGCCCAAGCAGGATAAAGCCTGCCATAAAAATAAGGAACAGGAAAGAGAAGTTGGAAAGTACCTCGGTGGCACTATATTTCTCGTTGGTTACAACCAGTACCTTATCCTTACCGGCCACTACACCAAAATGGTGGTAATCTCCCTGGTTATGGCCGTCTCTGTAAAATTCTGAATGACCAATGTGGTCGGGATTAAGGTTGGTGGCATAGTCGTATTCACCCTCGCTGTAGCTTAGTTTCCTGTTTTCGTAAATAGCGTAGCTTAGCAAATCCATCCGGAAAGGCTGGTTATGCTGCTGGCCTGAAAGCAGCTCCGGCACCAAACTATGAGGCAGTAACTTCTGCAGACTCAACTGCAAAACTATAGTTCCTTTCTGCCCATAAGCCAACGGCACTTCTATGAGTTTGAGATATAAGCGCGAATTATACCTGGCCGGGTTCTGCACTAAAAACAGGTTCTTCCGTTCGGTACGGTTCTCGGGAGTATCGTATTTGCGTAGCAGCTCCTGCAACGTAGCGGCCGTAGTATCGGCACTTTCCAGGGAGTTGCCCTTGCTATCGAACAGAAGCACATTCGTTTCATACTTATCAAAATAATCGCGAAGGTACTGCTTGGAAATCTTGCGTTTTATGAAGGATGCATCTACATACGGGCCCAGCATTTTCAGCCGTATCAGTCCATCTTTCGCTATCTTATCCGCTACCTCATCCAGGAAAAACTCCCCCACCACATCATTTCCCTGTATAATACTGGATGCAAACGACTGCTTGTATAGTTTAACCTCGTTCTGGTAATGCCTGAAAAGCGCAAATGCTCCGGTCATGGCGCTCATCATTATCACCAGCAAAATGAACAGGTAAGAACGGTAAGCGGCACTGACTACATTTTTATGCTGCGCCGATAAAATGATGATGACCCAAAACAACGTACCGATCAAAACAACTCCCCAGAACTGTAGTTTGGCCAGCACCGTGATCAGCAGCAACACCAAACTGATCAGGAACAATAAACGGTAAGGCCAGGCTTTCTTTTCTTTGTAGAGTAAAACAACGGTTGCAGTGGTAAGCATGTAAGCAAAACCGCATAGCGCCATGGTATGCAGCAGCATAATGCTGTAAAGTATTATTTTGTATTTCGAAAACTCCAGCGACTGGTTGATATCCAGTATGAGCGGCGAATTGTGGTAGATGCCATAGTAGAACAGGAACAGCACTATAAGCAACAGGTAAAAGCCCAGGATGCAACTTATAATGATAGGCCGTCTATAGTTCAGCTCAATCGTTTTGAGTTGTGTCAGTACGTTATTCTTATAAAACAGGTACAAGCCTGCTGCAGCAACTATAAGCAGCAGCAAAATATTAAGTGCCAGATCGCCAATGGACGGAGACCAGCGGGAGGCGGCATAAAGTCTGGGGTCGAATAACTCTGTATCAGCAATAGCAAAGGGCAGGTTAAACACCAGTAGCACAATACGCAACAGTATTAGCATGACTAACAGCGTAATTACGCCTTTGCCATGTTTTCCGTGCTGTACCTGTTGCCGGCAATAAACTATAGCAGCAGTTACATAAAGTATAATCCCAAGGAGTAACAGGGTTAACTGTGTTGTTTGCCTGCTTTGGTCTACTTCATTTTCGTTAAGATCTACAGAGAACAGGTAATCGCCCTGAGGTGATCTTACCTGCGGCAAGCGAATTCTAGGGTCAGGAACAATACCGGCTACAGGCTGGTCGAATATTTCTTCCGAAAGTGACTTGTTCAGGTATTCGTTCTTAATGCGGTAATCTGTTTCCAGGGGAATATAGACGAATATTTTATAGCCTTTTGCCTGATGCGGTACAACTATAAAAGATCCATATTCGCTGCTTGCAAAGGCTACCTTTTTTGCTTCGGGTGCAACATCCAAGTCCGTAATAGCCACATCCGCCGACCAGAATACGATGTGGTTATTTTTGTAGACCAGTGTCGGGTAATCTGTTTTATCGAGCAGGGAAGAAAAGGAAACGGTTTCCGGGCTTAGTTGCCGGCCTATAGTTACGGCCTGTGTTTTGGCTTTGGCAATACAATAAAGTGTGCGCTGCTGTATAGTTGCAAGCTTTTTCTGATTCCCTGAAAAGATGGAAGGTGCCGGAATTACATAGAAATGAATAGCCGCCGTAGCTACGAAACATAGCAACGACAGTAGAAGAAGTATAAAGGGTGTTACCTTCCGATTCAAGATCTAACAGTTTATCCCACGAATTTAACTAAAACGCAGGATAAGCCCTATTGATTCAGTACAGATTTATACCTTGTTATAGGTGGGATTATAGTTAATGCCTGAAAAAAAGTGCAGCATCAGCACGCGGGAGTAACGGAACAGGACAGGAGCTGCCAGAATTACGACAGCGGCGACCGTACTAATGTACACCCATGTAGGCGGATCTCCGGCCAGGTTATAAAGCAGCACGCCAACTATAAAAACAATTGCTACCGAAAAACCATAGCTAATATACATGGCGCCGTAAAAAAGACCTACTTCTACTTCGTAATGAAGACCACATACCGGGCAGTCCTCATACATGCTATCGAATTTGCGAAGGTTGTAAGCCGGATGTGTGAATATTTTACCTTGACGGCAACGTGGGCAACGGCAATTTAAAATAGCCCCTGCTTTAGATGGTACCGCCATTCTTATTTTTCTTGTTGCTCTTGTACCATAAAAAGCCTACTGTTCCGATCAGGATATATGGTATTGCCATCAGGTACAAAATACCTGTGTTCAATCCGGAACCAACTGCAGAATCAGCCTCTGTTTTGCCGGTTCCCACATTAGACTCAACTGTAGCGCGGCACATGGCGCACTGGCTATAGCTGTCCGTAGTTGTGGCAAGCATAAGCCCCAAAACGAAAACTATAGTTGCCAAACCTTTGATTGTTAACTTTTTCATATGCCCAACAAGTAATTTACTTTACGTAATTTAATTATAATATGGCGAAATAAGCAGGTAAACCAACACACCCGAAATTGCCACATACAACCAGATCGGGAAGGTCCAGCGGGATATGCGACGATGACGCGAAAGCTGATTTGTAATGCCAAAATAAACCGAGAGCAATACCAACGGAACTATAACTACCGCTAGCACAATATGCGTAAGCAGTACAAAATAATAAATATACTTTAGTGCGCCCTCTCCACCATAGATAGTACGTTCTCCTAAAAAGTGGTAGGTCACATACGATACCAGGAAGATAGCCGATAAGCCAAACGCTGTAAGCATTGAAGCGCGGTGCACTTTAATGTTATTACGTTTAATGCTATAGTACCCAACTATAAGCGCAATAGCCGTTAATGAATTCAGTATAGCATGCAATGGCGGTTGAAATGAAACGTCAACGGAGGCATCTGCTACTGATTTATCGAGGAAGAACAGAGCCGCTACAGCCACCGGAATTAAAATCGACAACGTAGCGATCAGGAACATCATGCGCCTTTCGCGGGCGGCATTGGCATTATTTACTTTTACTGTACTCATCTAATAGAACGTTAATCTCCAGTATAAGCCTGTCCACGTCGGTTACACTGGTACCTTTATAAACTCCTCTTACCTTATTCTCTTTATCCACCAGCATAAACCTATCGCTGTGTAAAAAATCTTCAGGGCCGCCGGTCTTTTGCAAAGGCAGTTTAAAACCATTTTGTGCTAAACTATAGATTTCCTTCTTGCTACCAGTCAGGAAATGCCACTTTGTTGTATCAGCGCTATATTCTGCTGCATACCCTTTTAATACACTGGCAGAATCTTCTTCAGGCTTGGTTGTAATAGAAACAAGTGCAATAGTTGGATTGTTCTGGTAAGCGTCCTGCACCCGTACTAACTGAGAACTCATTTTGCGGCATAGGTCCGGGCAATCAGTGTAAAAAAAGTTTACAACATAAATCTTGCCCTGCAGATCGGCCTGCGAAAAAGAATTGCTGCTCTGGTCGGTAAGTGTAAAATCCTGCACTGTCTGGAAAAGCGTATCGCCTTTCTCGTTAAGCAGAACTTCTCCTTTATCATTTGTTTCGGGGTAGTAGCCTTTTACTTTAAAATGATGCTCCCCGAAAGTATAGATAAATATAAAAACGAAAATAGGCACTAATATCAGGAGTCCTAACATTAGTGCCTTTATCTTACGCATGTAGTCTTCTTTATTTGAAATAATTGGTAATGGACTCGAAGTAGTAACTACCTTCTGCAATTAGTGCTACCATAAGCCAGGTTACCAGTGCCATTGGTAAAAGTATAGACCATATAAGCACTTTTGATTCGTGCTTTAAGTGCATAAACTCCCCTACAATGTAAAATGCCTTGAAAATGGTAAGGATAATAAAGATAGAGTTACGAACTGTACTGGCTTCCATTGTAAAAGCAAATATAAATTCTACTGCTGTTAGTGCTACCAGTATGATGAAAGTTCTCCAGATCGCTTTCGTTTGCGGTTTCGGAACTTCTCCAGCTGTATTAAAATCTTGTTCGTGATGCGTTGCCATATGTTATAACGTTTATACCTGTTATTACTGTTAAGTGCTTTGCAGGTAATTAGTTTATACTTTGTTCTGTTAGATCAGGTAGAAGAATGTGAAAACGAATACCCATACAAGGTCAACAAAGTGCCAGTACAGACCAACTTTCTCAACCATCTCGTAATGCCCGCGTCTGTGGTACACTCCGTTAACAGTGTTAATAAATATCATTACCAGCATGATCCAGCCAGTGAATACGTGCGTACCGTGGAAACCTGTAATAAAGAAGAACAGATCTGCAAACAACGGCGGGCCATATTGGTTCATGGTCAGGTTGGCACCCATTATAGTTGTACCATCAGCTAACTGCAATCCTACGCCATCACCTGCAATAAAGTGTGACCATTCCCATGCCTGACAACCAAGGAAAGTTGCACCAAA
The DNA here is from genome assembly GCF_019336435.1 of Pontibacter populi. GTDB lineage: Bacteria > Bacteroidota > Bacteroidia > Cytophagales > Hymenobacteraceae > Pontibacter > Pontibacter humidus. The sequence continues at coordinate 439,329 of NZ_JAHWXQ010000001.1, forward strand.
CAGGATAGTCCATAGTAGCCACTTCTGCACATCATTCTTATCCATTCTGTGTCCGGCTTCAACGGCAAGTACCATTGTTACAGAACTAAGAATCAGAATCATTGTCATTAATGCCACGAATGCAAGCGGAAGATCCATGCCATGCAGACCAGGGAATGCATTAAATACTTTTTCAGGAATTGGCCACCACTCAGTAGAGAAAGTGAAATCTTCAGCTTTTCCGGTATAGGCCAGGTTGCTATGACGCGACAAACCATAAACGATCAGAAAGGCGCCAAATGTAAATGCATCGGACAGCAGGAAAAACCACATCATGAGTTTTCCATAGCTCGCTTTCAATGGTTCATTGCCACCATCCCATGTACCTGTATTAGGTGCTTCCAGCGTAGTTGATGTAGACATAGTTTATGTATAAAACGTGTTTAGTGATTTACCAGTAAAAAGAAGTACAAATATAGCCAAAGTCCGCCTAAAAAGTGCCAATACGTTGTACATAACTGTATACGCACCATTTTTTTAGAGTGCACTTTATATTTGAAGCTCGCTATCAATAGGATAGCTAAAAATATCAATCCTGTTATTAAGTGAAAACCGTGAACTCCTGTAAGTACATACAGAAATGAGCCGGCTGGGTTACTGTCAACGCCACCAAAGTAAACGTTATTCTGCACCAAATCGCCCCAGGCACTCAGCTGTCCATATAAAAAGACAATACCTAATACCATTGTAAGGACCAACATGATTTTAACCATGCTTAGGTTATTTTTTTTGGCTGCAAAATAAGCCCACTGCATTGTAATACTGCTTAGTATAATTACCGCAGTATTGATGATGAACATCTGTGGCAGGTCGAATTCCAGCCAGTTGCCTTCTTCGCGTCTTACGATATAAGCACTGGTAAAAGCACCGAACATCATCAGGATACTGATAATGATAAGCCAGAGCGCAAATTTAAGCGGGTGAACGCCTGCGGAATTTTGATTTTCTATGTTCGTAACCATGGTTATAGGTTAACTTTATCTAAAACAAATGCGATCTGTACGATCGGTAAATATAAAAATGAGCCGAACATAATATTCATGGCTGCTTTTTTAGTGCAGGTACGCATGAGATAAAATGTTTGGGCTAGGAACAGTACGCCACAAACTACTGCTATAAGCGCAGAGGTTGTTCCTGTCATACCAAATTGCAATGGTAACAGGCTAAACGGAATCAGTACCAAGGTATAGATCATGATCTGGAAAGCAGTTTTCAGATTTTTACCGCCAGCCATCGGCAGCATTTTAAACCCTGCCTTCTTGTAATCATCATCCAACACCCAGGCAATCGCCCAGAAATGCGGGAACTGCCACATAAACTGAATGCCGAATAATATCCAGGCTTCTACTCCTAAAACTCCTGTTGCTGCCACCCAACCTAATAGCGGAGGCATTGCGCCAGGAATAGCTCCTACAAACACACAGATTGGGCTTACACGTTTAAGTGGCGTATAAACAAATCCGTATAGTATAAGCGAAAGTAACGATAAAGCCGCTGTCAGCACATTGAAGGTATATCCCAGAATCAGTAATCCTGCTACACCCGTAACTATACAAACACCAATTGCTTCAGCTACGCTAACCTGCCCGGTTGGCAATGGTCGCTTCGCTGTGCGTTTCATCAGTTTGTCGTGCTCTCTTTCAATGATCTGATTTATAATGTTAGCAGATCCTGTTACCAGCAATCCCCCAATCATTACAAGAGCTATCTCCCAGTAAGTAGCTACTGGCCTGCCAAGTATAAACCCGATAGCACTGGAAAAAGAGACCGTAAAGCTTAGCCTGAACTTCAGTAACTTGAAATATGCTGAGGCTTTAGTACCCATTCCAATTTGAGGCAGTAGCGTTTTCTTTTCTTCAATCAACATCACTATACTATAGCTACCGACTTTTTATGCACCCTTTTAGATGCGTAATAATATATTATCAGAATCATGAACTCCGCTCCGAACAATAACGCTGCAAACGTTAAGTGAAGCGGTTGCATTACCGGCGGCATTGCAAAGTAGGTCAGAATAACACCGAAAGTAACCTCTGCCAGCACTATAAAGAGCATCACATTGGTCCAACGGGTTAATCTTTGGTCTTTTAGCTGATAGATCAGGTAAGCAAGATATAGATGCATGCCTACTACAACTATAGAAAAAGACCGGTGTATATAAAAACTTAAACCGAGGTTATCAATCCATTCCGCACGTAGCGCATTCCCCATGGTAAAAGCAACTATATCTATTTCTTCTCTGATCTGAGTGCCAAGCATTATCTGCCCGAACGTAGTTATAAGTACTGCCCAGATCATCACATTCAGCCTGCTGCTGAAAGGCAAAGTTGTTTTTTTATCGCGTTCTCTTACTCTTACAACAACATACTGCAACAAAGCAACAAGAACCAGCGCAAGCGCCATATGTATCGTAATCGTTATCGGTAACAGATTGGTAGATACAACGATAGACCCTAACCACCCTTGGAAACCAACGAGTATAAAACTAGCCAGCGATATGTAAAAAACAGAAGGGTCAGTTTTTAGAAAAGGTATAGCGTAGAGTAAGGTCAGAAATATCAGAATGCCTATGGCAACACCAACCAGCCTGTTCAGGTACTCTATCCAAGTTTTGGTTACATTAAACTCCGTTTCGGTGTACTGACTCGGATGTGTAAAGATATACGCTGCTACCTTATCAAATCCAGCTTTATCCAGGTAACCTGCCAGCTTCTGATTTTTTTCAATCCTCTTCTGTTTGTATACCTCCAGGTAATCTTCTGGCAATTGGTTAACATTAGTTGGAGGAACCCAACTTCCAAAGCACTTAGGCCAGTCTGGGCAACCCATGCCTGATCCCGTACTTCTGACGATTCCTCCAACTAAGATTAGAAAGTAAACAGCAATTACTGTAAGTACCCCTATTCTTCTAAATTTTTGTTCCTTAGAAGATTTATTAACCATTAATGAAATTACTCTAGAACTCTCTCCTGAGGCAGGTTTGATGATTGTGTCTCTGAGAAAGGTACGTTCTGTGGAATAAAGTCTTCAGCTGCACCTGGCTTGCTATAATCATAAGGCCATCTGTAAACAGCAGGGATCTCACCTGGCCAGTTACCGTGTCCCGGATTTACTGGTGTTGTCCATTCCAGTGTGTTAGAGTGCCATGGATTAAGTGTAGCTCTTCTTCCTTTAAACATGCTATAAATGAAGTTGAACAGGAATATGAACTGTGCAGTGAAACCGATTATAGCGGAAATACTAATGAAAGTATTAAGATCTGTAAACATGTTGAATGTTTCGAAACCTGTCCAGTTGTAGTATCTTCTTGGGAAACCTGCAATACCAACATAGTGCATTGGCATAAACACCAGGTAAACTGCAATAAATGTTAACCAAAAATGTACAAAACCCAGTTTCTCATCCATCATTCTGCCGAACATTTTCGGGAACCAGTGGTAAATACCGCAGAACATACCAAAGAACGCTGCTGCACCCATTACAAGGTGGAAGTGTGCTACCACAAAGTAAGTATCATGTAGCTGTATATCCAGCGCAGAGTTACCAAGTATGATACCTGTTAAACCACCTGAAATAAACAGAGAAACGAAACCGATTGCGAACATCATAGCAGATGTAAAGCGGATGTTACCTCTCCACAGTGTTGCCAACCAGTTAAATACTTTCACTGCCGATGGCACCGCAATAATCAGAGTCAGGAACATGAAGACCGAACCTAAGAATGGGTTCATACCTGTTACGAACATGTGGTGTGCCCAAACTACGAAAGAAAGTACGGCTATACCCAGCATTGAACCGATCATGGCTCTGTAACCAAATATTGGTTTGCGTGAATTAGTAGCAATAACTTCAGAAACTATACCGAAGGTTGGAAGGATTACAATGTACACTTCAGGGTGACCTAAGAACCAGAACAAGTGCTGGAACAGAATCGGGCTACCTCCTGTATTTGATAAGGCCTGTCCGGCAATATAAATATCAGATAGGAAGAAGCTGGTTCCGAAGCTACGGTCGAATATAAGAAGTAGAGCAGCTGATAAAAGTACCGGGAAAGATAGCAATCCCAGGATAGCTGTTAACGTAAATGCCCAGATTGTAAGAGGAAGTTTCGTCATAGACATCCCCTTTGTTCTAAGGTTAATAACTGTGGTTATATAGTTAACACCACCCAGCAGCTGAGAAATAATAAACAGCGCCATGCTTATTAACCATAAAGTCATACCAGTTCCTGAACCCTGGATAGCTTGCGGCAATGCACTTAATGGAGGATAAATAGTCCATCCACCACCTGCAGGACCTGTTTCAATGAACAAGGATGTGAACATGATGATACTTGCCAGGAAGAAAATCCAGAAAGACAACATGTTCATAAATCCTGATGCCATATCACGGGCACCGATCTGAAGCGGAATAAGGAAGTTACTGAAAGTACCACTTAAACCAGCTGTAAGAACGAAGAACACCATGATTGTACCGTGCATGGTAACCATTGCCAAGTAAAACTCCGGGTCAATCTTTCCATTCTGAACCCAACCACCAAGAATCGGTTCCAGGAAAGTAAAAGTAGCTTCCGGCCATCCTAACTGTAAGCGGAAAAGAACTGAAAGGAAACCACCGATGAAAGCCCATATAATACCCATGAAAAGATATTGCTTGGCAATAACTTTATGATCAAGGCTAAAAATGTACTTTTCAAAAAAATTCAAATCGTGATGATGATCATGCTCTTCATGGCCATGATGCATATCAGTCTGGTTAATAGCGATATCTGTACTAGACATTTTCTAAGTATTTAAATGCTATAATTCTGTTTTTTCTTCCTCTGCCGCAGCATCCAATCTTGTTGCTGGCTGATCAGCCGCAGTAGTCTTGAATTTTGCTACTACATCCGGGTTCTGTGACGCAAAAGCTTTCTGCCCTGCTAACCATGCTTCATAATCTTCCGGCTCATCAACTACAACTACATAGCGCATCGCAAAGTGACCACGACCGCATATTTCAGTACAAGCCAACTCATACTTAAATTCAGCATTACCGGTCTCATTTTGCATTTCACTAGTTGTCTTGGTTGGTACAAACCAGAACTTTGTAGGCATTCCCGGTACAGCATCCATCTTCTGACGGAAGTGAGGAAGGAACACACTGTGGATCACATCTCTAGAACGAATCTTAAATAACACAGGTTTACCTTTTGGAATATGTAACTCCAGCGGGTTAACTATATCGTCCTGTGCATTTGGATCTGAAAAATCAATACCAAATTCATTCGTCGCATCTATCAGAGACGTCTTTGTAATTCCAAGTTTTCCATCAGCACCAGGATATCTTACCATCCAGTTGAACTGCTTACCCATTACTTCTACTACAACTGCATCTGCAGGAGCAGCACTTGTAATGTTGGTCCATGTTTTCCAGCCGGCAAAAACAAGAATTGCCATTACTACCGCCGGGATCATAGTCCAGATAAGCTCCACTTTGTTATTGTGTGGATAATAGTAGGCGCGCTTATCGTCCTTATGCTGATATTTATATGAATACCAGAACAGAAGAACCTGTGTGATAACAAACACGATACCGATGATGATCATCGTTGTCCAGAACAATTCATCTGTCCATTCACCGTGCACGGATGCCACTGGCTGGTTCATCTCATCCCATGATGCAGAGAAAGACCATATAAAGGCAATTCCACCTATAATCAGGAACAGTAGCAGAAGCATACTATTCACTTTATTGCTTGTTTTAGTTGTACCTACTGCTTTCTGAGAGGAACCTCTGAATATAGATGCCAGCGTTCCGATCCTGAAAAGAAGGAAAAGAACAACAAAAAGCAGAAGTATGGATAAACCAATAGCGATCGTAATCATTGTATTGTGTTTTTAGTATTATCTCTAAACGTGATGGTGTATACTTTCTTCCAGGAACGGGTGATTAGCCGGTACCAGAGATGCTTTAGTAAGTCCTTTCGTAAATACCAGTAAGAATACTCCTAAGAAGATAAGTGTTGTTCCAATCTCAATGAAACCGATACCCGCATCTCCGCGCATAGTACCCGGCATCATCATCAGGTAAAAATCCAACCAGTGACCAATAAGAATTGCAATCATTACAATCTTAAGCATAATCATCTGACGTTTGGCATCTCTTGTCATCAACACCAGGAACGGGAACACAAAGTTAACAAGAAGGTTCACAAAGAATACCCACTTATAGTTTGGCCCTAATCGCTCTAAGAAGTAAATCGATTCTTCCGGAATGTTTGCATACCAGATCAGCATGAACTGAGAGAACCAGATATATGTCCAGAAGATAGAGAACGCAAATACAAACTTACCTAAGTCATGCAGGTGATTGGCGTTAACCATTTTCAGGTAACCATTCTGCTTCAGGAAAACTACTGTTAGTGTGATAGCGGCTAAACCAGCTACAAACCAGCTTGCAAACACATACCAACCAAACATAGTAGAGTACCAGTGTGTATCTATAGACAATACCCAGTCCCAGGCAGCCATAGAAGAAGATACACCAAATACTACCAGGAACATAGCTGAAACAGTAATGCTCTTATGATAGAAAGATGTTCCGCCATGCAGGTCTTCATTGATAGACATTCTTCTTAACCAGTTAAAGAACAATATCCATAGTGCAAAGAACAGAATCATTCTGATCAGGAAGAACCAAAAGTTCAGGTAACCTGATTTTCCGGAAATGATTGGGTCATAACGCGGATCATTTACATCGTAAAGGTATTCATGCGTCCAATGGAAGATATCATGTCCTCCAATAAGGAATATTATAATCATGATAATACCACCTATAGGTAAGAAATAACCCAAGGCTTCCGGGATACGCTTGATAAGAACTGACCAGCCTGCATATGCCACATACTGAACAGCAACAAAGAATACACCTACAAGTGCAATACCTGTAAAGTATACGTTATTTAACCAAAGGTTTATGAACAAGCGCTTCGTCCAAGAAGCAGCTTCGTGACCTGCAGCTGCAGCTTCACCATGTCCTTCACCATGTTCCGCTCCACCACCGGCAGCCATTAACAGTATACCTGCTATTAACAGGACAACACCTATGGCTATCATTAAGAAAAACTTGTTATTCGTTTTTCGTGGTATAATGAGTCTTTCTTCTGTCATTATTCTCAAAAATTAATGCTTCAGTCTTAATTATTAGGTGTTGCTGTTTCTGTTTGTGCTGAAGTTGTATCTGCTGCAGCTTCGGTTCCTTCAACAGTTGTTCCTGTTTCGCCTTTCTGCAACTGCTGAACATACATCACAATTTTCCAGCGCTCGTTAGGGTCTACCTGTGAGCCGTGAGGCATCATTCTGCCACGTCCGTTTGTGATAACGTGGAAGATATGTCCACCCGGTAATTCAGCTACTCTGCCAGCTGTATAAGAAGGCACACCTTTGAACTTCTGACCAACCAAGCCCTGACCATCACCCTGTTCACCATGGCATGGCGAGCAGAAACGTGTATAAAGGATCTTACCTTCTGCCAAGTTTGCACTGGTTCTTTCCAATGGATTTACCAGTTCTACACCTGCAGCTTCAGCATTATCAGCTGAAAGATACATATTATACCCCTGCTTGCCGCGTGCAACAGTTCCAACTGCAGGCTGACGCATGTTCATACCGCCCGGGTTGAACTTATTTTCTTTAATCTGTGAATATGGATCAAGAGGTATAGAATGATACATATCTGGTGCATATTCCAGACCTGGGTCTTGCTCGTTACTGCAGGCTACCAGCATTGCAGCAGAGAAGAGTACAGCAGAGGCTTTTACGCCAATATTCATGAAGTTTTTCATTACTTGATTACCTCCTTCTCGTTAACTTCGATAGCGCCGTTTGTACGAAGCAGGTTATTTAGTGCTGACATATCAGTTACGCCTTCCTTAACTTCGATGGCCATAACAAACTTGTCGTCTGTAGAGCGCTTGTCGAAAACATTCACTTTTAAAGATGGTCTAAGGCGCTGCACGATAAAGAATGTGATCACCATACCAAAAGCAGAGAAAAGTACCGTTAACTCAAAAGTTACTGGTATAAATGCCGGGATAGCGATGTGTGGTTTACCACCAATGATCATTGGCCAGTCAAAACCCAGCATCCAGATCTGCATCCAGAGCGCAAACGATGTTCCCATAAGACCGCAGAAAAATGCTACGATCGGAAGCCTGGAACGCTTGATACCTAATACATCATCGATGCCGTGTACAGGGTATGGCGAGAATACGTCATAAATCTTAGTACCGGCAGCCCGTACGTTTTCGATGGCTTCTAAAAGCACATCTTCATCATCGTAGATACCTAAAACAAATTTCTTATTCATTGCTATGATGTGTATTAGTGTTAGACTCAGGTGCAGTGCCATGCATAGACTTCGCATGTGAGTTATGAGGGTGATTCACGCCCGAAGATGACTTCAGAATCGCTTTTACTTCTGCCATGTTAATAACAGGGAAGAACTTACAGAACAGAAGGAAGAGTGTAAAGAACAACCCTATTGTACCTACATATACGCCGATATCGATGATCGTCGGAGAGAACATAGCCCATGAAGATGGCAGGTAATCTCTGTGCAGCGAGGTAACGATAATTACGAAACGCTCGAACCACATACCGATGTTTACGAAGATAGAGATGATGAATGTAGCTGTAAGGCTTCTTCTGATCTTTCTGAACCAGAATAACTGCGGCGTAATTACGTTACAGGTCATCATTGACCAGTAAGCCCACCAATAAGGTCCGAAAGCACGGTTGATAAAGGCATACTGCTCATATTCCACACCTGAATACCAGGCGATAAAGAACTCAGTTGTATAAGCAATACCAACGATAGAACCTGTCAGGATAATTACCTTGTTCATTGATTCCACGTGCTCCAGTGTGATGTAGTCTTCCAGGAAGAATACTTTTCTGGTGATGATCATCAGGGTTAACACCATCGCAAATCCTGAGAAGATCGCACCTGCCACGAAGTATGGAGGGAAGATTGTTGTGTGCCAGCCTGGGATTACAGACGTTGCAAAGTCCATGGATACGATCGTGTGTACAGAAAGTACCAGTGGCGTTGCAAGTCCAGCAAGGATCAAAGAAACTGTTTCGTAACGTGACCATGCTTTTGCTGAACCTGTCCAGCCCATTGATAAAGCCGCGTAAGCTCTTCTTGCTATAGGACCGGTTGCTCTGTCGCGGATGGTTGCAAAGTCAGGAATAAGACCAATGTACCAGAATACTAACGATACAGAGAAATACGTTGAAATAGCGAACACGTCCCAAAGCAGCGGAGAGTTGAAGTTTACCCAAAGCGAACCAAAGGTGTTTGGCAATGGTAAAACCCAGTAAGCTAACCAAGGACGGCCCATGTGTAGTACCGGGAACATCGCGGCGCAGATTACGGCGAAGATAGTCATCGCCTCGGCTGCACGGTTAATAGAAGTTCTCCACTTCTGACGGAACAGTAAAAGGATAGCTGAGATAAGCGTACCGGCGTGACCAATACCTACCCACCACACGAAGTTGGTGATATCCCATGCCCAACCTACTGTTTTGTTCAATCCCCATTCACCGATACCATACCATAGGGTGCGGTAAACAGAGTATAAAAATATAGCGAGGCCTACCAGGGCAACAGCAAGAGCGGCAGCCCAACGGATGTTAGGCTTCGCTTCTACTTGTCTGCAGACATCTTGTGTGATGTCGTGGTATGTTTTCCCCCCTGTTACCAGAGGCTCTCTTATCGGAGATACATGCTGCATAATTCTCTCGAATTTTATTTTTAAGCTAAGTTTCTAATTTTAGTCAGGTAAGTCACGTTTGGCTGAACGTTAAGTTCTTCCAGTACGTGGAAGGCACGCTCACCTTTCTCGTGTGCCAGAACCTTTGAGATACGGCTTTCTTTATCCAGCATATCACCGAATACAATCGCTTCTGTAGGGCAAGACTGTGCACAGGCAGTTACGATTTCACCATCTTTAGGTCTTCTGTTCTCACGTTTCGCTTCTAACTTACCAAGCTGAACACGCTGTACGCAGAAAGAGCATTTCTCCATCACACCGCGTCCACGAACCGTAACATCCGGGTTAAGTACAAACTTAGCCAGGTCGTTATTCATGGTATAGTCAAACTTATCGTTGTTAGAATAAGCGAACCAGTTAAAGCGACGAACTTTGTAAGGGCAGTTGTTAGCACAGTAACGTGTACCTACGCAACGGTTGTAAGCCATCTGGTTAATACCTTCAGAGCTGTGCATTGTTGCAGCTACCGGGCAAACAGTTTCACACGGAGCGTGGTTACAGTGCTGGCAAAGCATCGGCTGGAAAATAACAGAAGGGTTTTCTGCCGGATCTTCCATCGTTTCATAATCCTTCGCCTCGTGCTCTACTGCGCTATAGTATCTATCGATACGCATCCAGTGCATTTCACGACGCATCAGAACTTCAGCTTTACCTACAACCGGAATGTTATTCTCAGCCTGGCAGCTTATCGTACAAGCGCCGCAACCAATACATGAGTTAAGGTCGATAACCATACCCCAATGGTGGTTCTTGTACTCATAATCATCCCAAAGTGAGATAGTAGCCGGCTTCGCAGGGCCTTCATGTGTTGCAATGCGAATGTATTCCGTTACATCTTTAGGATTCTCTTTATACTTAGCCAACGTGTTTTCCTGCACTACCAGACGATCCATGATCGTGTGGTGTGTCTGCATCTGAGCAATTTCAGATGTAGCGTTGGTTTTTTCTATTTTAACAGGGCTTGTATAAGAAATGCTGTTGTTTGCTACAGTTGCAATCGGGAATGCATTTGCACCCAGACCTTTTGCAACCGGCATTGAATCTGTAGTACGACCGTAACCCATTGCAATACCAACAGTACCCTGTGCCTGACCTGGCTGTACAAGTACCGGAAGTTCGATAACTGAATTGTTAGCTAACGTTACTTTAACAACAGTACCCTGCTCAAGCTTCATTTCTTCTGCCATCTTGCGTGGCATAGCTACATAGTTACCCCATGTCGCTTTAGAAATAGGGTCAGCCATTTCCTGTAACCATGGGTTGTTAGCTTCTACGCCAGAACCGATAGCTACTTTTTCGTAAAGAACAGCCTCGATAGCACCTGCAGCTGCTTTAACGTTTGATGCACCTATAGTTGCCGGAGTAAAGGTATTGCTAACAGCAAGCATGCTGCTACCATTCTGCAATACACCGTCATGCACTGCCTGCTCCCAGGCTTTATTAAAGTCACCAGTCAATACTTTCCTCCAGTTATTGCGGATGTATTCGTAGTAGCTGGTTGAGTTACCACTCCAGGTTAACAGGGAATCCTGCATCTGGCGGGTAGTAAAGATCGGAGAAAGAACAGGCTGAGCTAAGCTGATATAGCCTTTCTTAGGTTCGTAATCGTTCCATGACTCCAGGAAGTTATGATCCGGCGCCACGATATCTGCCAACGCTGCAGTTTCATCCAGACGCTCAGCAAACGTTACTTTCAAGCCTACTTTCTTCAGGCCACTAGCAATTTTGTCAGCAAGCGGGTGATCGTAGGCAGGGTTTGCGTTATAGAAGAACACAGCACCAACAGAGCCATTGTTCATTTCATTGATCAGGCGGATCATCTGCGCATCGTTACCCTGCTTTACAAAGTAAGGAGTAGCAGCGTCTATAGTTGAACCATTAGCTCCTAAAGAGTTATTAATGGCAGCAACCATTGCCTGAACTGAAGGATCGTTAGAGCCAGAAACAACAAGTGCCTTGCCTGAATTAGCTTTAAGATCTTTTACAGCATTTGCTAATGCTTTAGAATCGATACCTTCTACTGAGCCAGCTGCACCACCACCTGTAATGGCACTGTAAAGCGCTGAAACGACAGCATGCTCTTGTGATGGCTTGATTGGAACACGGATATCGGCGTTAGCACCAGTAAGCGACATGATTGTCTCGAACTGATAGTGACGCGACATATCCTTCTTGTCAGCAGATAACTTTCTGTTTGTGATATATTGTTTCGAGAAGATAACCGGCGCTAACCAGGTACCCAGGAAATCTGCATTGATACTAACTATAATGTTTGCCTTGCTGAAATCATAGCCAGGAACCACACCATTGTTAGCGCTTAGTAATGCTGATGAAGAGGTGGCATCGTAAACTACGTGTTCGAAGTTTCCGAAACGTGAACCGAACTCATTGATCAGCTGCTTGGTAGATGGAGAAATTACTGTAGACGAAACTATAGCAACCTTGCCACTTACAGAACCTAAACGGGAAGCGATCTCTTTGTCAACCTGCTCCCATGTAGCTTCTTTTCCTTTTAATAATGGTGTACGAAGTCTGTTGTTATCATACACGCTTAGTACTGCAGCCTGCGCTCTTGCACTTGTACCAATTGGCGTAAGTGCAGACGTAGGGTTTGGCTCGATCTTGATCGGACGTGCCTCACGGGTCTTTACAAGAATACTGTTGTAATCTCCGTTAAGATAATAAGTAGAGGCATACCAGTTAGCTGTTCCTGGTTCTACATCCACTGGCTTGTTTAGGTAAGGAATTGCTTTTCTTACCGGCGCCTCGCACGAAGCAAGCGATACAGCAGCAACACTGAAACCTAATAGCTTCAGAAAGTCTCTGCGGTGTGTTTTACCACTTCCTGAGGTCTCTTGGCCACTGCCTTCACCAACTGGCAGGAATTCTGGAAACTCATTATGAGCATGCTTTGCGAACTCCGGAGTATTTTCTAACTCCTCAATTCCTTTCCAGTATTTTATTCTGTCTTGCATAATATGTTTAGAAAACTCGAATATTCAGATTAAAATTGACTGCTTAGTAGTGACACTTAGAACACTCTGTACCCCCGTTTGATGCTACAGTGAACGCTCCTTTAGAAGAAGATTCGTGTAGTTTCACAAGGTTATCATAGTATGCGTTTCCTTGAGTGTTCAGCGGTGTTTCGCGGTGGCAGTCGATACACCAGCCCATCGTAAGTGGAGAATATTGATAAACAACATCCATTTCCTCGATAGGTCCGTGGCAGGTCTGGCATTCTACACCACCCACTTGTGTGTGCTGCGAGTGGTTAAAGTAAGAAAGATCAGGCAGGTTGTGGATACGTACCCACTCGATTGGCTTGTTACGCTCAATAGCCTTGTAAATCTTCTGAATCTCAGGAGACTCTTTTTTGATCTGGCTATGGCAGTTCATACAGATGTTAGCCGAAGGAATACTAGCACTCTTGCTTTCGTAAACAGTTGAGTGGCAGTAGTTACAATCGATCTGGTGCTCACCTGCGTGTAGTTTGTGCGAGAAAGCGATCGGCTGCTTAGGAGCATAGCCCTGCTGTATACCAATACCCATTACCTTATCAAGGCTCAGGTCCAGCAATACCACTACAAAGATCAGCAGTACCAGCGTACGAACCGCTTTAGACTTATAGATCTTAGAGAAGTCGAAACGCTGATTTACGATTTCTCTATCGTCTTCAGCAAGTTCACGGTTCTTGTTTAAGTAGTTTTTAAGCAGTGAAGAGATCAGTAAAAGTGTTACCACTAACACGATCAGCACAACTATAAGTACTACTAATATAATATCTAAATAACCGCCAACAGCACCTATTGCATCAGTACCAACATTCTCACCCGGTGTAGCTCCTTCCGGACCTGCAACCGTGGTTGGTGTGGCAGCTGCTACATTAGCCTGCGCATCAACATATGCTAAGATAGATTTGATCTCATCGTCAGAGAAAGCAAAAGAAGGCATTGCCTGCTTGTTGTACTCATTGTAAATAGCAACAGCATGCTCATCGCCTGACTGAATAAGAGCCTGAGAGTTTTTAATCCAGCTGATCAGCCAGCTCTCGCTTCTTGCCTTTGTTACGCCCTTTAAACCAGGACCAACAATCACATCGCTACCTGCAGAGTGGCAAACGGCACAGTTATTTTTAAATAAAGCAGCACCAGCGTCAATAATCGCAGGATCTGCAGAACCTGTTTCAGCACCTTCAGTAGAACCTGGCTCTACTCCTTTAGTAGCTATTTCCGCCTGCTCGCTATCCTGCGCCTGTGTCCCGAAGGTTACAGCCAGAGTTAACAAGAAGGCAAGAAAAATCTTGTGTGTAGTTTTAAGTATACAGCTAATCGTAGCCATCATCACTTGCGTTTTAGTATAATGGTGAACTTACTTTTCGGGCACAAACTTACTATGCGATTTCCATTATTCAAACAGATACTTTTTATTTTTGGAACCTTATGCATAGGTAGTTGGTTTCCAGACCTCGAACAGTCAAAATATCGTTTATTTCCGTTTTTAAGGCTTTTTATTTAGAATCATTTTAAATTACTAGGCCTTTCATACTAATAAATCCTGGTTTGTTTTGTCTAATTTCAGCTTGGTTTTAGTACAATTACCTGTGGGTATACTTGCATACTGTGTTATTAGTTTTTAATGCAAGTTTTTATTAATTTAAACACCTTCTTCAAAAACCAATATTACGCCTTATTTATATAATATACCTTTCCTGCCTATAACTATAGGCTAACTATTCTTTTGGCTCAGCTACATTTATCGCGTAAACTTTTGGTTTTAAAAATACTAAGCTGTAATTTTGCGAGCTAAATCAAAAAATTCTACTAGAGAATGGAATTAAAAAATTACGAAACGGTCTTCATCCTGACTCCTCTGTTGAACGAGGTGCAGATGCAAGAAACGGTCGAGAAGTTCAGACAGGTGCTTAAGGAAAATAGCGCCGACATTATCCACGAGGAGAACTGGGGTCTACGTAAGCTTGCTTACCCAATCCAGAAGAAATCAACTGGTTTCTATCATCTAATCGAGTTTAAGGCTCCCGGAACAGTTGTAGATCAGCTTGAGCTGACTTACCGCCGCGACGAGAAAGTTGTTCGCTTCCTGACCACTGTACTGGATAAGCACGCAGTTGCTTATAACGAGCGCAGAAGAAATGGCGAGTTCAAACAAGCTAAAAAAGAGGAGGTTAAAGGATAATGAGCTTAGTTAACGAAAGAGTACACAAGCAGGAGAATCGTCAGAAATACTGCCGTTTCAAGAAGAGCGGTATTAAGTACATCGATTACAAAGATGGTAACTTCCTCCTGAAATTTGTAAATGAGCAGGGCAAGATTCTTCCAAGAAGATTAACTGGTACCAGCCTTAAGTTCCAGCGTAAAGTAGCTCAGGCGGTTGCAAGAGCTCGTCACCTGGCGATTTTACCTTATGTAACAGATTCTTTAAAATAAGGAGGGACTAGAGATGGAAGTAATACTTAAAGATGACGTTAAAGGCTTAGGCTACAAAAACGATACAGTTGATGTAAAGCCTGGTTATGGCCGTAACTACCTGATCCCTCAGGGTCTTGCAGTTATCGCTGACAAAGCAAACAAGAAAATGGTAGCTGAGAACATCCGTCAGGCTGCTCACAAAGCTGATAAAATCAAGAACGACGCACAGGAACTGGCTAACAGCATCGGTGACATCACACTTGAGATTCCGGCTAAAGTTGGTGAGACTGGTAAGATCTTCGGTTCAGTAACTACAAACCAACTTTCTGAGGCTCTTAAGGCTAAAGGATTTGATGTAGACCGTAAGCGTATCTCTTTTGATCAGGATGTGAAAACTGCAGGTGAATATACTGCATCTATCAACCTGCACAAAGAAGTGAAGCACACCGTTAAATTCAACGTAGTATCTGAGTAATCAGAACTATAGTTTATATAAAAGCGCCCCGAAGTTATTCGGGGCGCTTTTTTTATGCCTGTACATACCTATAACTTATAACTATAGTTTGTAGTTTTAGCAGCAAAACAAATTACCATACTATGTTCCGTACCGAAATAACGCTACCTGCATCCGGCCTGAATCTGAGTCTGCACGACAAAGCAGTAACGATAGGTTCGTGCTTTGCAGAAGTTATCGGCACAAAACTGAAAGACTTTAAAGCTGATGTACTGGTAAACCCTTTCGGAACAATATTTAACCCGGTATCAGTGTGCCGGTTGTTACAGGCAGTTGCCGGCGAGCCTTTAAACCTGGAGCAAAGCCTGATACAGCGCGATGGTATCTGGTATAGTTACGACCTGCATTCGTCTCTCTCCTCCCCTAACAAAGACCAGCTGCTGCACCTGATAACCCAGCGGATCACACAAACACGCGAGCATCTTAAAAATGCCAGGCTGCTGATCATTACATTTGGCACTGCTGTATCTTATAAACTCACCGATACCGGAACTATAGTTGCCAACTGCCACAAATTACCCGCGAAGCAATTCAGCAGAACATTATTAACTATAGAGGAGATCAACTATAGCCTGGAGACTTGTTACCAGGCGCTCAAAAAATTTAATCCCGAGCTCCAAACTATAGTTACTGTCAGCCCGGTGCGCCATCTAAAAGAAACACTGCCAACAAACAGTGTTAGTAAATCCATACTCCGGGTGGCCACACATATTATAACCGAGCGTTACAAAGATGTACTGTACTTTCCGGCTTATGAGATCATGCTGGATGACCTGCGTGACTACCGCTTTTACGGCCCGGATATGCTGCACCCTACTCCGGTTGCTGAAGACTATATCTGGCAAAAATTTGCATCTGCTTATTTGGACCCGCTTTTCCAGGAGTTTATACCTGCCTGGGAAAAGATAAGAAGCGCTATGGCCCATCGCCCGTTTCACCCGAACACAGAAGCCCATCAGGCCTTTATTACCAAAACTATAGCCCAACTACAGCAGCTGGCTGCCAACTATAACATTGCCACCGGGTCGGAAGAACTTGAGCTACGCCGGCAGCTGACAACTTAATTTGTTGCTGGCTTAACAACAAAGTAGCTGAAGCCCGTAAAATAAAGTATGACACCACCAGCGCAAACAGCTTTATCAGACAGGAAACCAAACCGGCTTATTAAAGAAAGCAGCCCCTACTTGTTACAGCACGCCTACAACCCCGTGGACTGGTACCCATGGGGCGAAGAAGCTTTGCAACAGGCTAAACAGGAGAATAAGCCCATATTGGTAAGTATCGGCTATGCTGCCTGCCATTGGTGCCACGTTATGGAGCATCAGTCTTTTGAGCGGCAGGAAATTTCCGATATCATGAACCAGCACTTTATCTGTATAAAAGTTGACCGGGAAGAGCGCCCCGATGTAGATGCTGTTTACATTGATGCGGTTCATGCCATGGGTTTGCAAGGCGGGTGGCCCCTAAATGTTTTCCTGACCTCTGAAGCAAAGCCTTTTTATGGCGGAACATATTTTGCGCCACAGCAATGGGCACAACTGCTGCAAAACATAGCCAACGCCTATAAAGAGAACCGCCAGGAACTGGACGAGACTGCTGAGCAATTTGTAGAGCACCTGAATGTAAGCGACCTGGAAAAGTACGGCCTAAAGCAGAGCGATAAGCAGGTATCAGAGGAGGAGCTACAGCAACTATACCTCAACCTGAGCAAGCGCTTCGACAAGATCAAAGGCGGACTTTCGCCGGCTCCCAAATTCCCGATGCCCTCCAACTTTTTATTCCTGTTGCGCTACATTCATCATACACAAAGCGAAACAGCCCTGGCACAGGTAAACCTTACCCTTAGCCAAATGGCTTATGGCGGTATTTACGACCAGGTAGGTGGCGGTTTTGCGCGTTATGCTGTTGATGCTGACTGGTTGGTGCCGCACTTCGAGAAAATGCTGTATGATAATGCCCAGCTTGTAACTCTATACGCCGAAGCATATCAGGTGACCAGAGATCCGCTTTACAAACAGGTGGTTTACGAAACTATAGCGTTTGTAGAGCGTGAGCTGATGAGTGAAGAGTATGGCTTTTATTCGTCGCTGGATGCGGACAGTGAAGGCGAAGAAGGCAGATTTTACACATTTACCCGGGATGATCTGCAAAAGATACTGAAAGACGAGGAGCCACTTTTCTCTAAATACTATAACGTTACGGCAGCCGGTAATTTTGAGCATGGCCGAAACATACTGCACCGCCAGGAAAGTGACGAAACATTTGCGAGGGACAATGAGCTGGAACTGGAAGTACTGCAGGAAATGGTAGCGGAATGGAAAAGGAAGCTGATGAAAGTACGTGCCAAACGCATACGACCGGCGCTGGATGACAAGATACTTTGCTCCTGGAATGCACTGATGCTGAAGGCCCTGGTAGATGCATACCATGTTTTTGGTGAGAAGCATTTCCTGGACCTGGCACTTAAAAATGCAGACTTCCTTTTTGAGAAGATCAGAGAAGGAAATAAACTGTGCCACAACTATAAAAACGGCAAAGCAACTATAGATGGCTTCCTGGAAGATTATGCGCTGCTGGTAGCAGCCCTGATACGCCTATATGAAGTAACTTTTAACGAAGAATGGCTTAACCAGGCAAAGCGTTTTACGGATTATACTTTATCGAACTTTATGGATAAGCAAGAGGGTATGTTCTATTTTACAGACCAGACTGCTGAAAAGCTTATCGCCCGCAAAAAAGAGATTTTCGATAACGTAATTCCGTCATCTAACTCTGCAATGGCTATAAACCTGCACTTGCTGGGCCTTTATTTCGATAATGAGACTTATCAGCAGGTAGCAGATAAAATGCTGAATACCATGATCCCGTTAATCACTAAAGAGCCATCGCACCTTAGTAACTGGGCAATTTTATATTATAACAAGCTTACTCCAACTGCCGAAGTAGCTATAGTTGGCAAGCAGGTAACCCAGATGCGGGAAGAGCTTAGCGTATTTTACCTGCCAAATATGATCCTGATGGGCAGCAACTATAAAAGTAAACTCCCGCTCCTGGCAGACAAAATTCCTGTGGATGGCAAAACCACTATTTATGTGTGCTATAACAAAACCTGCCAGCTGCCGGTGCATACTCCCTCTGAAGCATTAAAACAACTTCAAGGCTGGCAGCAACAGTCTAAATTCCCGGCGCTATAGTTCAGAGGCCAAACTATAAACGGGTTCTTCTTCACATCCTTAATCTTATTTTGCACCTTGCTACATGTCGTGCTTTTTCCCGACATTTGTACAGATCAAGTATAGATTTCACCCTTGTCAGAGCTACTCAATTTTAATTACCCGCCCGAGCCGGCCGTAGACCGCGTTACGCTTTTTGCTGATGTGATTCTGCCGCTGCCCTTGCCTAAACTTTACACCTACCGCATCCCCTTCGAGATGAACGATGAAGTGCTGGTTGGTGTGCGGGTAATTGTGCAATTCGGAGCAAAAAGGGTTTTGAGTTGTATAGTTGCCGAAATTCATGAACAAGCCCCGGCAGATTACCAGGCCAAGTATATACTGGATGTGCTGGATGACACACCTATAGTTACCGTGCCGCAACTCAAGCTTTTTAAGTGGATCGCGGATTACTATATGTGCACGCTTGGCGAAGTGATCAACGCGGCGCTGCCATCTGCTTTAAAACTAAGCAGCGAGTCGCGGATACAATTGCACCCGCACTTTAACCCCGAAGAAGACGATATTCCGCTGGCGGCTCAGGAAGCAAAGATCATTTATGCGCTGCAGCACAACCAGGCCATGACCTTTACCGACATTGGCAATCTGCTACAGGTAAAAAGCTATCACAAATACATCAAATCGCTGATACAGAAAGAGGCGATCATTATATACGAGCAGGTAAGCGATAAATTCTCTCCGAAAGTGGTGAAGAAAATTCGTTTGAGCGAGCATTTTGTGCAGGAAGAAGGCATGCTGGAAGAACTGTTCGAACAGCTAACGCCAAGACCAAAGCAACTCGACATTCTGCTTAATTACCTGCAAAAAGTACCGGTGCACCAGGACATAAACCTGAACTATAAGGGCATCGAGAAATCAGCACTTACCAATAACCCACATCTGTCCAAATCATCTATCGATTCGCTTGTAAAGAAAGGTGTGTTGGAGCAGTTCGATCAGATCATTTCCCGTTTCCCGGTGGATGATTCGCCTCGTCAGTTGCCCATGAACCTATCGGAGCACCAGTTGCAGGCCAAAGATGAGATTCTGGGTTTATTTAAAGAGAAAGATACGGTGTTGTTGCACGGTGTTACGGGCAGCGGTAAAACCGAGGTATACATCGACCTGATAAAACATGCCCTCGAAGGCGGCGGACAGGTATTATACCTACTCCCGGAGATTGCGCTTACGGCTCAGATCGTAACCCGCCTGATGAAAGTGTTTGGCGAAAAGCTGGGTGTATATCATTCCAAGTTCTCAGATAACGAGCGCGCTGAAGTTTGGCAGGGTGTGCTTTCGGGCAGGTTCCAGGTAGTGGTTGGCGTTCGTTCAGCTGTTTTCCTGCCATTCCATAATTTGTCGCTGATTATAGTTGACGAAGAGCACGAAGCCAGTTACAAGCAATACGAGCCGGCTCCGCGCTACAATGCCCGCGAAACGGCCCTGATGATGGCACATTTACAGGGCGCTAAAACCTTACTGGGTTCTGCTACACCAGCTATAGAAACCTACTATAACTGTAAAACTGACCGCTGGGGCTTGGTTACCATGCTGAAACGCTTCGGAGAAGCACAACTGCCCGACGTGGAACTGGTGAATACCCGCGAAGAGCAGCAACGCAAAACCATGCACAGCCACTTTTCGAGCAAGCTGTTAGATGGCATTGAAGCCCGTCTGAAACGTAAAGAGCAGGTTATCCTTTTCCAGAACAGACGCGGCTACGCGCCTTTTATCTCCTGTGATGAATGCTCCTGGATACCGAAGTGCCGTAACTGTGCCGTTAGTTTATCTTACCATAAATTCAGCGGTGAGCTGCGTTGCCATTACTGCGGTTACCACGAACGTATGCCATCTGACTGCCCGGCCTGTGGCGCTACTACGCTGAAAAGCATGGGCTTTGGTACCGAAAAGATTGAAGATGACCTGAAGCTGATGCTGCCCAGCGCTGAAGTGCAGCGTATGGACCTGGACACCACCAAAAAGAAGAACAGTTACCAGCAGATAATCGCCGATTTTGAGAACGGAAAGACCAATGTGCTGGTAGGTACCCAAATGGTTACCAAAGGCCTCGATTTCGAGAATGTGAGTCTGGTTGGTATTCTTAACGCCGATAGCATCATCCACTTCCCTGATTTCCGGGCGCATGAGCGAGCATTCCAGTTATTTGTGCAGGTAAGTGGCCGTGCAGGTCGTAAAGGTAAGCCGGGCACCGTTATCATCCAGACCCGCGACCCGATGCAGGCCATTTTCCGGAAGGTGAAAAGCGTGGATTATGAAGCGCTGTATGCGCATGAAATAGAAGAACGGATGCGATTTAGCTATCCACCTTTTGTGCGCATGATAAAAGTAACGGTAAAACATGCGGATGAACGGACCTCGGAAAACGCAGCTATAGTTCTGGCAAAGGACTTGACTGACAGGCTAGGGAAGCAGCATGTGCTGGGGCCAGAGATACCTTATATTTTCCGTATCCGGAATCTGTTCCTCAACGAGATCCATATAAAGCTTCCACGTGAAAACGTGAACCTGCGCACCGCCAAGGGGCAGATCGCGATGGCTATTCAACAACTATACCAGATGCCTGACTTTAAAGGAATAAGGGTGGTGGCCGATGTTGACCCAATGTAATTTTTTTCTAACAAAACTGCCGTTTACAGAACTTAAAGGCACTTTCAGAAAAAAGTTTGAAAAATTTTAAGCTTTTTACACAATAAGCCCAACCTTGCCAAAACAGTGGCGTATATACTGATACCTTTGGCTAAAAGTTGAAAACCTGAAAATTCTGAGTATCTACCAAGAAACTTACGGATTTTCAGGTTTTTCCTTTATATCCCCTTTCGTAGCCTGTATACGTACATTAGGCCGGCCAGCAGAAACAACACTCCCAGCACGATATTCATAATATCCTCATCGCCCTGCGCGTAGCGGTAAGCATTTAACCCCGCAGCTCCAAAACAGGCAATGGCAAGTATAATTTTAAAAGTTCGGTTGTCTCTCATTATAGTTTATACTGTGTTATTAAGCGTAAACACTAAGATATATGTTAATCGCTAACATACATAATGGTATTGCACGAAAAAGGTCTTCCGGTTTATGCCGGAGGACCTTTTTCAGCTTTGACTATAGTTACTGTCCTACTACAAAAACAGCATTCCCAAACATCAGTTTGCCACTGTGCCAGAACCCACGGAACAACGGATTATCAGCCATATAAATTACCTGTCCGTCGCCCATTGGCTGTGCACCGAGTATCAGCGCATCCTGTAATTTCTCTTTTATAGCGGAGCCTACAAAACCGGTGGTATAGTTGTTCTTTTTAAGCACGCCCACATTCCAGCCTTCTTTCAGGTACTCAAACGTATTCGATGAGCGGATAAGGGCAAAGTAGGTATCGCCATAGCCAAATGCCAGCGGGTGCGACTTATCCAGGTTCACACGGAACACGCTGCCCTGCACTTCTTCAGCTAATGCTTCGCGTTCGCGGTCGCCGTAGGTTTTCAGGTATTGGTATGGGTTTTCCTCCTTCTTATCCTTTGCTTTCTCTTCTTCCGCTTTATCGGCTTCCTTTTTCTTCAGGTCGAAATCCTTTTTACCAACCAGAAATGCGGCCGCACTTTCCATGGCAATCAGCTTACCGCCGCTTTTTACCCAGCTTTTTACCTGCTCCAGTGTCTGCTCATCCAGCACCTTGCTGTAAGCTCCTGATGGCAGTATCAGTACATCGAACTCATGCAGGGGCACATTTTTAAAGTAGGTTGTATTGATGGCTGTAACCGGGTAATTGATCTGCTGCTCGAAATAATGCCAGACTTCCCCGAACGCATAAGGCGACACGCCTTCACCTGTCATTAAAGCTACTTTAGGCATTTTAAGATAACGAACCGAACCCGAGCCAAAATCGGCACCACTGCTTACAAAGCCGGTGGCTGTAGCTGCCAGGTCTATAGTTTGCTTTTTAGCCAGATCACGAACTATACTATCAAATTTGTCGCCCAGCTTTTCGTTTCCGGTGCGGGTTATGATAAGTGTACCAGCCGCGTACTGTTGCTTGTCTGTTTCAAACGCTTTTTCGGCCATGCGTACTTTTACGCCCTGCTTCATCAGTTCCGTCAGGAATTTAAGATCCTGCAGACTGTTCCAGCGCACCAGGTAGGCGTATGGTTTTTCTATAGTTGGGGTAGCTATAGTTGCTGCAGCTTGCTGTTTGTTCTGCGGCTCCAGTTTCTTTTTCATGGCATAGGCCTGCACACCAAAAGCATATGGCATCGCCCAGGAAGTAATATCATACGTCAGCGAATCTTCTAAAGCAGCGTTAGGCTCGAACAATACCTTTACCAGGGTAGACTTTGGCTGGTACATACTGATAACCAGATCCTTCTCTCCTACTTTTACACTCTCTTCTTTGCCAGTACTATAGTTAAATCCTCTGCCTGATGTATTTTTGCCGGCATAACCGTACTGTATCTGCTGACGATCCAGGTAATCGGTGAGTGCCTTTACATTGCCTGCTCCATTGCCGTTGGCTTTTACTACAAAGGCTTTATAGTTGCCACCTGGTTTATTCAAGTTGTTCTCGTAATACTTTCTGAATTCCTGTTTTATCTGGTCGGCTTTTTCGGAAGTAGCCTGCATAGTTGCCATGCTGGCCGCTACGTGGTGAGCAATTCTGTCTGTTAAAGTAAGTGTATCCCCGCTTTGTGTTTTGATGGCTAACCCTGCTCTACCCGATCCACCTTGTTCGTAGGTCATGCCGATGGCGCCATTAAAAGTAGGCCAGGTGTCGCCGTAGCTCGGGTAAAAAAGGTCGAAACTCTCGCGGGTGAAATACAGCCAGTTGTTCTTGTCGAAATAAGAGCGGTTATAGTCGCCGATGGTGTTTTGAAACTGGCGCTGCCACGGGGTAATACTCTCATGAAAAGGCTTTGCTGCCGGCGAAAAGTAATAGGGTGCCTCCACTCCCATCTCATGGAAATCGGCGTGCACCTGTGGCAGCCAGTTATTATAAACTGCCAGGCGCTGTTTCGATTCTATTTGCGTTTGCCAGGCCCAGTCGCGGTTCAGGTCGAAGTAATAGTGATTTGGTCTGCCGCCCGGCCACGGCTCATTATGCTCCCAGGCGTAAGGCATGGCGTTTCCGCCTTGCGCTGCTGCCTGCTTATACCACTGCACATAACGCTCACGTCCATCAGGGTTTACACAAGGATCAAGTATAACTACCGTATTTTTCAGCCAGTTCTGGGTTTGTGTATTGGCAGGGTTAGCCAGTTCGTAAAGCACCTGCATTACCGCCTCCGTACTCACCGATTCGTTCCCATGTATGTTATAGCTCAACCAAACTATAGCCGGTTGGTTGCCCTGTACCTGCCCCTGCTGTACGCCTGCCAGTTTTAAGTTATTTCCCCTTATCTCCTCCAGTCGTGGTAAATTCTCTTCCGATGCCACATACGCCAGCACCAGCGGCCTTCCTTCATAAGTCTTGCCATATTCCTGTAGCTTTATGCGTTTAGGCGCCTGTGAAGCCAGGTAGTTTACATAGTCGAGCACGCGGCTATGGAACGTAAACTGCTCTCCGAGTTTATAACCCAGGAACTGTTCAGGCGTCTGTATTCTTTGCTGCGCCTGTGCAACCTGCATACTCATCCAGATCAGCATAAAAACAGGCAGCCACTTAAGAGATTTTCTCATGTTATTAGGTATAGGATATGAAAAGGGAAGTAAACTACAGGGGTAAATTTACTGAATTTTCACAGCAATTATGTGTTATACTTTTTTAGCCAAAACTGGTTTGTATAGTTATAGTTAGCTTTCGTAAATTGTAGGTATGCTGTTAAGTAAACGTATTGTAAAGTTGCTTTTAAGATTAATTTATAGCTTAGGTATATTGGCACTTATAACTATAGTTACTGCCCTTGTACTTAGCGTTTTACCTGTAAATTCCGGCTTTGCGCAAACCCAGCAAAATGAGCATATCGAGATCAACATCACTTCCAATGGCATCCATACCGACTTAGTATTACCGGTTAAAACCCCTTACATAGACTGGCGCAACAAGATAGCTTTGCAGCATTTTGCCGGAGCAGACAGTAGTTTTACCCATATATCTTTTGGCTGGGGAGATCGCGAGTTTTATATGGAAACACCTGAGTGGAGTGACCTAACCTTAGAAGTTGCCCTTTCGGCAATGTTCTGGCCCAGCCCTTCCGCCATGCACGTCGAATATATCAGGAGACCGCTAACGCCAAACAAGCACCAACGCCCGATTCGGATCACTCCCGAGCAATACCAAAAGCTGGTAACCTACATCTATAGTTCGTTCCAAAGCAGAGATGGTAACTTCTTACTTATCCCCGGCAAAGGCTATAGTTCAACTGATAACTTTTATGAGGCCCGCGAAAAATTCTACTTCCCGAAGAACTGCAATAACTGGGTGAACGGCGGTTTAAAAGCTGCCGGACTTAAAGCTGCCTTCTTTGCTCCTTTCCCTTATGCTGTTATGCGCCACTATCGGTAAAAACCCAATTACGGAAGCTAATATGAGAGCATAATTTATAGACAACTCAACTATAGGTTTTCATCACCTGCCATAAAATGAAAAAGACGGGTAATGTACCCGTCCCTTTCTGCTTTAAACCCTAATAGTTTATTTCTTCATTAATTTAAAATTCGTTGTGATGCCGTTCAGCCGAGTGGTAACAATGTAGATACCTGCCGGTAACCCTTCGCCCAGATCCAACACTGCTGAACTTCTGCCTTTAGCAACGTTTATCGATTTTGTCATCAGTTTTTTGCCCATCAGATCAGTCAGTGTGACTTCCATAGTTGCATCTTTCTCCGAATCCACATCCAGCTTCACATCGCGCTCAAACGGGTTAGGATAAACAAACACACTGTTTACAACATCACCAAAGATCACCATCTGCGGACCATAGTAAGCATACTGGCCATCCGAATCGAGCTGTCTCAATCTATAGTAGCGTGTTCCGAACTTGCCATTTTCCTTATCTACAAATTCGTAGGTTTGTTTGATGGAAGTGTTGCCGTTCTTGGTAGGCACAAACTGTAGTTGTCTATAGTTCACGCCATCCTGCGACACCTGCACCTCAAAGCCTTCGTTGTTTTTCTCCATGGCCGTTGCCCACGTCAGCACCGCATTATTCTCTCGGCGGGTAGCTTTAAAGTACATCAGTTCTACTGGCAGTGGGGTGATAGTACCTTGATAAAGAGCGACAATGGTGTTAGCGAAATAACATTCTTTTGCAGTTGTGCCAAGTATATTGATGACAACTTTTACTTCGTATGGATCATCATTCTGAGCTACTCGTTCATACACATTACTTGTGCTACGTTGCGCCAGTGCCCATGCTGATTCATCTGCGCCTGCAGGTCTTACATACCATAAGTACTCTACATTCTCTCCATTATCTGCAAAATCATTATCTACAGTAAAGACAGCTGTTTCACCAATCTTAACTGGATCAGTTGGTGTGATAGGCCTTGGCGGATCAGTTTTATGAGTTGCAAAAATTTCACCAACAGCAACTGCTCTAGGTTCAAGGGTAAGCGTACCCATATCCACTTTTACACCTGTAGTATTGCAGGTACCTTTTACAATCACATGGTATACCCCATTGTGATTTGCAGCTAACGCATTATTTATCGTCAGGCTGTTACTGTTATTTCCTATTGACTGGTTGTTTTTAAACCACTCGTAACTCAGACCTGTACCAGTTGCAATTACACTCATTTGCACAGTTGAGCCTTCGCATTGTGTGGTTTCCACCAGATTTGGAGATGCAACAACAGGTTCATTAACTATAAGCGTAGCAACACTTGATGTTAACACACCACAGGTTCCTGTAACTCTTACCGTATAGTTACCAGCATCTGTTGCAACAACTGAAGGAATAGTATAGGTAGCAGCACTAGCTCCAGGTATAGCAGTAGCTCCTTTAAACCATTGGTAAGTCAGGTTAGTGCCGGTTGCGGTTACGCTGAAAGATGCCGGGCTTCCCGGACAAACCGTTAAACCTTGCGGCTGTGAAGCAAGTCTTGTCAGCGGATTAACTATAAGCTCTGTGGTATTGGATGTGACCGTTGAACTACAAACTGATGTAGAGCTGTTGCTTACCGTTACATAATACTTACCGGCATCTGATAAAGCCAGGTTGCTGATAGTTATGGCATTTGTAGTAGCATTAGTTATTCTACCAGTATTTGTAAGCGGGGTTGCAGAACCTTCTTTATACCAGGCATACTGCAGGTTAGAGCCTGTAGCTGTTACGCTTAAAGTTACGCTTCCGGCTTCGCACTGGGCTGGTGTAGCAGCAAGGTTTGCAGTTATAGCAACATTCTGATCAATCCTTATAGTTATTGCCTGAGAAGTTTCAGGATCTGAACCACATTTCGGGTTAGTAACAGTGTCAATATCCGATGTGAACTCCACATAAACCTGATCTCCATTCTGGAATGTACTTCTAGGCTTTGTAATACTTATAGTAGTTCCGCTTACGCCGTTTGTAGTTGCCAGTAAAATATCAGCTACTCCACTGCGTTTGAGGTACCATCTAACTGTAACATTAGCAGTTTCCCAGCCTCCAACAAAGTTTCCTAAAGTTGCAGTAAGTGTTACATTGCTCTGATCATTAGGATTAAAGCACCAGGCAGGTACACTGCTCAATGTCATCGAATATCCCTGTGGCTCGCTAAAGTATATTCTGCTGGATAAAGCGCCTATGCCTGAGCCACATATGGTGTTGGCATTTTTAGGAGTAACCCAAACACCAACCCAGTCTGTAGCAGAAAGGCCGGCAAAGCCCTTGGTACGCGCGTCGTTACCTATAGTACCACCTCTTGAATCACTTCGGGTCCATCCATATGTAAAAGAGTTAGCACCTTTATCCATTCCGTCAGCCCCATTTACTAGAGCTCCAGATCCCATAATTACCTTTGCTTCGAAGTATCTATAAGCATATTGTTTTATGATTGCAGGTGTGTTAGCTGGAACATAGTTTGCTATATACTCAGGGTTTGGTGCAGGTTCTTCATTATCTGCTACTACTTGTCCTTGCGCGTTTAGAGGCTGACCAGCAGCATTTGTCATGTATGGGTAGACTACTCTATCAATATCCCGGTATACATAAGCTGTATAGTCTGTGTTCTGACCTCTACAAACCGGGAACGGATCAGCAACAACAACGACAGTGTATTTAGATTCTTTGACAGTTACAGTTTTGCTCACTGTACTAGTACATGATCCTTGTACCCTAGTATAAGTTATTGTATGCGTACCAACTCCTGCTGTACATGGATTGAAAGTAGTACCGCTCACGCCTAGTCCTGAGAAAGTTCCACCAGCAGGCGATGCAGCAAGAGTAATAGCTCCCTGCCCTGTATAAAATTCGCTAGTACTGGCAAGTGTTCCTGTAAAGCTTACTACCGGATTAGGGTTAACAGATACCGTTACATTCTGGGTATTGGTACAGCCATTAGCTGTCATTTGTACCGCATAAACTACATTTACTGCACTAGTTGTAGTGTTGATGAGTGTTTCGTTAATTACGTTACCCGCTACATTCGATACAGCAGGATTACTGATTCCTGATACTGCGGCACGTGACCAGCTGAAAGTAGTATTGGCTGTAGCACTCGTTGCACTATAGTTAAATGCTGATCTGCTACAAACAGCCGCCGGCGTTAAAGTGCTTGAAAGTTTAGGAGTAGGATTAACGGTTATTGTAAATGACTGTTGAGTGGCTGAACAACCGTTTGCAGTTGCATTAACAGTTACAGTTGTAGTCACAGGATTACTACCAGTATTGGTTGCTGTATAGGTAGGAATATTACCCGTTCCGTTTGTCCCAAAACCAACGTTTGCAGATGACGTCCAGCTTATAGTTGAACCAGCAACGCTGCTTGCAAAAGTAATTGCTTCCCCAGTGGCTCCGTTACAATAAGTCTTGCTAGCAATTGGAGTAATAACAGGAGTAGGTTTAACTGTATAAACAACATCATCAGATGTAGAGCATCCATTTGTAGTAACAGTCATGGTAAGTGTTACATTACCAAAACCAGTTATATCGACACGCTCTGCATATAGCCAGTCATAACCTATTCCAACTGTACCTATAGTACTATCTTTACTTTTAAGAGTCCATTTTACATCAAGACTTGTACCATTACCAACACCACTACCACTTCCTTGTCTGTTAATGAAAGTCACTCCTGAAGCTGCTTGACACACACTCTGGTCCGGACCTGCATTTGCAATTGGCATTGGATGTACTGTTAAGGTAACATCTCTGGAAGCAGTAGCACAACTCGCTACCGAGCTACTTGAAGATAACCGCATTGTAACGGTACCAACACCAGCTACTGTTACTTGTGTACCCGTTGTGTTAGGGCTACTAACATTACTTACAGTTGCACCTCCGGTAGTTCCAACCACTGTCCATTGCGGCGTACCATTTGCTACTGAACCAGTTAAATCGAAAACTGTAACGTTTCCGGTGCCGACACATTTAGCAGCCGGACTAGCCGATGCAGCCGAAACTACTGGCTGTGGGTTTACAGTTACTGTAGTGGCAGTTGCTGTAGTAGCTACGCAGGTTGTTGTATTGTTTGTAACACGTACAGTATAGTTTCCTGCTGCAGATGCAGTATAATCTTTCGCTGTCCCATCTGTTGTTATAGCAGTTCCATTTCGGAACCACTGATAAGAATAATCGCCTTGCGGAGCACTAAGTACCACGAATCCTCCCTGGCAGAAGGTAGTTGGGCCACCTGCCGTTATAGTTGTACTCGGTAATGGATCTACAGTAAGTGTAGTTGTACTCTCTGCAGTGTTACAAGCTGAAACAGAATTTGTTGTTCGCAATGTAATAGTTGCTGCGCCTGTACCGGTTGCCACAATAGTTGCAGTCGCTTGCCCTGTTGTAGTGTTGTAAACCGGGTTCTGAATCTGGAAGCTGGTATTTGATGAAATCCATTGTGCTGTACCACCAGAGAAAGTACCACTGACAGTGAAAGACGTTGAGTTCCCAGCTCCTATACATTTAGCCTGATCAGTACCTGTGATAGCTGCGGTTGGCTGAGGATTTACTGTCACATTTGTAGCCGTAGGAGTGGTGACGACACAACCAGTAGCGCTATTTGTTACTTCTACAGTATAACCACCTGATTGAACTGCAGTGTATTGCTGACCGGTACCGGCAGTTGTAATTGCTGCTCCGTCTCTGAACCACTGATACGTATAACCAGCTCCCTGAGGGGCACTCAGTACTACAGAACCATCCTGGCAGAATGTGGTCGGGCCACCTGCGGTTATTGTTGCACTTGGTAAAGGATTAACGGTTAATGTTACAGCGCTATTGGCTGTAGAGCAACTTGCCGCATTGTTTGTAGTGCGTAATGTAATTGTGCTTGTACCAGTACCAGAAGCTGTAATAGTAGCAGTTGCTTTGCCAGTAGATGCATCATAAACAGGATTACTGATCACAAAGACTGGATTAGAGGTTAGCCATTGCGCTGTACCGCCTGAAAAATCACCTGTAACTGTAAAAACTGTTGTGTTTCCAGCACCAAGGCATTTTTGCTCGCTGCTGCTGGTTACAGTTGCAACTGGCTGTGGTAATACTGTTACCTTAACCTTAGCAGAAAGCTTAGAGCAGTCTTCAACTAAGTTAGTTACTTCAACCTGGTAATCACCACTTTCATTTGCAATGTATGTTTCACTTGTTTCATTAGGTATTTCAACGTCGTTTTTAAACCACTTATAAGTATAAGGGTTATCAGTATCTGGGGATTTATTGGCACTTAATTTTAAGCTACCTCCCTGGCAAAAAGTGCTTGCTCCTTCTAAAGTAATATTTGCCTCAGTAGGTAATTCCGCTACTATGACAGTTAATGTCTGAGAAGTTTGCTTACAACCGTTTTGGTTTGTAACTACTAAGTAATAATCACCTGAAGTAGTAGCAACATAATCTTTCGTTGTTTCTACCTCAGAATTATCGGCCGCATTAAACCAGGCATAAGTAAATGTATCGCCGGTTGGCAAAGCTGTGGGTACCAACACAACCGAATTCCCTTCGCAGAATTGCAGCGGGCCTGTTGGGGTAATACTCACTGTCGGCAGTGGATTTACAGTTACTGTAACCGGCTCTGAAGATGCGCTGATACAGCTGTTACCATCCGTTACCTGCACGGTAAAAGTACCGCTGGCGTCTACCGTTATAGATTGGGAAGTAGCACCATTGCTCCATAACCAGGAACTACCAGCGCTCGCTGTTAGCGTTACTGATCCTCCCTGGCAGAAAGTAGTAGGCCCTCCTGCTGTTATAGTTGCAACCGGCAATGGGTTAACTACAACATTTACTGGTGCTGACGCAGCACTTGTACATCCATTGGCATCTGTTACAATCACTGTAAAGCTGCCACCTGCACTAACAGTTATAGATTGTGTAGTAGCGCCGTTGCTCCATAACCAAGAGTCTCCTGCGCTGGCTTTAAGAGTTACAGACCCACCCTGGCAGAAAGTAGTAGGGCCACTTGGTGTTATAGTTGCTACTGGCAGTGGGTTTTCTGTTACAGTAACTGGCGCAGAAGGTTCACTTGTACAGCTATTGCCATCTGTCACCTGTACTGTATAAGTACCACTGGCATCTACAGTAATAGATTTGTTAGTTGAACCGTTGCTCCATAAAAATGTATCTCCACCTTCAGCAGTTAATGTCACCTGACCACCTTCGCAAAAAGTAGTAGGGCCACTCGTTGTAATAGTAGCTACAGGTAACGGGTCAACTGTAATTTCAACTGGGTCTGAGGTACGTGGACATTTGTTTAATCCTGTCACTGTAACAGTGTATACACCTGCTTCAGTAACTGATAACGATGGACTGTTTGTACCTATTGGTGAAGTAGCCCCTCCCACAGTTGTGCCTTTGAACCACTGATAGGTATAGGTATCTCCTGCCGGCGCTGATGCTACACTCAGAATCTGGCTGGTCCCGGCGCAAATTGCTGGAGAATCATAAGCTATCACTGCTATTGGTGTAGGCAGCACTGTTACATCAAAAGACGCAGTACTTGTTGAATTACAGGCATTAGTTGCAGTCACCGATATTGTAACTTTGCCAGAAACCGGTACAGTTGGTTCAAATCTAACTATAGCCGGGTTATTGGTCGGCTCCAAAACTCCTGCTCCCTGCGTAACACTCCAGGTATAGTTTGTAAACCCGGACGGAGCTTCATAAAGCACATCTTTACCTGCGCATACTTCTCTTTCGCCAATTATTGTAGCCGCTCTCATGGCTGGGTTAACAACGAGCGTTTGCGGATTAGATATATTATTTGCTGGAGGTGCAGGGTTAAGAACTGTGATGATGCGGTTGCCGGAAAGCGCCAGATCCGCAGCTAGTATAAGTACCTGGAGTTGTGTAGAACTTATATAGGTAGTCGTTCTGCTAAATCCGTCTACACGAACTATCGAATTCCTTTCAAAGTTTGTACCCGATACTGTCAACGTTAAATCACCCGCTCCTTGTGTAATACAAGTAGCCGGCAAAGTAGCTAAAGTGGGTACTTTACTATTTACATTAAAAGCACTACTTGTAACACTTGTTAAGCCTGAACCGGATGCAGTTAAGGTATAACCTGTACCTGCTCTGTCAATGCTATATCCTGAAAAAGTAACTACTCCATTTGCAGTTGCGGAAGTACCTGTTGCAAGAGTACCTGAACTTGGGTTATTGCCAATCGCAAGCGTAACCGCGTTAGAAGCACCTGCTACGGTATTACCAAATTGATCTTGTATAGCAACTCGCGGCGCAGGAGTTATAGTTGCTCCTGTTTCTACATTGGAAGGTTGGGTTATAAAAGCTAATCTGCGGGCTAATCCGTGTGTCATGTTCAGATTAGCTACTGTTGCATCTGAGCCTAAACCAGCAATATTAGCATTCCCTTGAATATAAACTGTTCCCGAGGATGGAAGAGGAACAGCACCGTCTATTGGCTGAGTTTCTATTCCACTTATTGTTATGGACTCAATATTATTGCCTCCATTATCATATGTAATTGCAAATGTTAATGTTTTGAAGTCAGCGGATAATGTAGGCCTTATCGTTCTTGTATTAATAATGTTCCCCCCAGAGCTTCTTAAAGCTACAACCGTCTCACTATTAGGATTAAAGCGCCAATTACCAGTAGTCTTAATTACTAAACTACTAGTATTAAAGTCGTTTCTAGCATTCTCCCTTATAACTATATCCCCTATAGAAATAAAAGCTGGTGTCGCACCATTAGACGCTTGGTCTACAGTAGTACTCGCAGTTATAGAAGTTATAGGAGATATGTTAGCCATTAAATAGGCAGCCGAAATAATAAAGAGCAGAAGCGTAGCTATGGCAAACGTGAATTGCCGGGCTTTACTGACTTCTGAAATGAATTGAGTAAAATTTTTCTTCATGAGGTTAATGACTTTAGGGATTAAGCTGGGTTTGGGTTAGGTTGTGTTTGGGAGCACCTTTGGTTTATGGCGTGCAGTGGAGTGTAAAAGCTTCTGAAAAGGCAATAAACAGCCTGACCACCCTGTTTTTGAAGGTGGTTTTTCAGTTGCTATGAGTTAAACCTTATAGCATTACTTTAAGAAATTGCAGTTTAATCAGGTGGCTGAAAAGAGGAATTAATGTATTTTCCCTCTGTAGACCTATAAAATTGCACTAAAACAACAAAGTATAGATTCTGCATAATATTTTTTGGTTATAAGTACCAAATATTATTAACATAGTACATATATTTTACATTTAAGTTACGTCAATATTTAACTTTTTTTATTAACAATAGCATTACAGGTTTTAAACGCATATACAATTTGAACTATATCTATAGATATAAATATTTGAATAATATCCATAAATGCTATTTAAATCACTATTTGTATTAAAACCAGACGCAAATCAAGCATCGCCTATAGTTCAAGTTGTACCTCAACCAAAAACTCAAAATCTTATAAGTTTTAGTTAACAATTCTATAGGTAAGATAGCATAGCTTAGACCTAAGGATTGCGATGGAGGTAAGAGGCGTTTCGATGAGGAGGTAAGAGGATAGCTATGGGTACGTGTTGTATGACAGCGTTTAGCATTTGTAAAAGACTATATAAAAAGACAAATTGCAGTAACAAACTACTTTACCTTAAACCTTAACTATTCCTAATGAGAAAACTGTACGCACTGGCTGTTACAGCACTTTTATTGTGTAGCCACTTAGCACAGGCACAGGCTACCCTTTCGTATTACCTGCCCAAAAATGTTACCTATGATAAAAACATACCTACTCCGCAGCAGGTGCTTGGCTACGAGGTTGGCGAATGGCATATAAGCCACGATCAGCTGATAACTTACATGCGCTATATGGATCAGGTATCGGACAGGATAACGATAGCTGAGTATGGCCGCAGCCACGAGAACCGACCGCTGTACCTGCTCACCATCACCTCTCCTGATAATCATAAAAATATAGAGCAACTAAAGGCAGATCATAAGCAACTGACTGACCCTGATAACTCCGGTAAACTGGATATAAAAAACATGCCGGCTGTAGTCTGGATGGGCTATAGCGTGCATGGCAATGAACCAAGCGGCAGCAATGCCGCCTTACTGGCCGTTTACCATCTGGCAGCTGCCCAGGGGCCAGAGATCGAGAAACTGTTAAAAGAAACTATAGTTCTGATTGACCCTGCTATTAACCCTGACGGCCTGAACCGTTTTGCCAGCTGGGTAAATACAAATCGTGGCAAAAACCTGGTAACAGACCCGAACAGCTCTGAGTTTAACGAAATATGGCCACGCAGCAGAACAAATCACTACTGGTTCGACCTTAACCGCGACTGGTTACCATTGCAGCATCCCGAATCGCAGGGCAGACTGGCGAAGTTCCACGAATGGAAGCCGAACCTGCTGACCGACCACCACGAAATGGGCACCAATGCCACCTTCTTTTTTCAGCCGGGTATACCAAGCCGCAACCACCCGCTTTCTCCGGAGAACACATTTAAACTGACACAGAAAATCGGTAATTACCACGCAAAAGCTTTGGATAAGATCGGTTCGCTGTACTATACCGAAGAAAGTTATGATGACTTTTACTATGGCAAAGGATCAACCTACCCGGATGTGAATGGCGCCGTTGGTATTTTATTTGAACAGGCAAGTTCCCGTGGGCACGCGCAGGAAAGCATAAATGGGGTACTTACCTTCCCTTTCACCATTCGTAACCAGTTTGTAACAACACTTTCATCGTTAGAGGCAGCCAACGCCATGCGCGAAGAACTGCTAACGCATCAGCGTGATTTCTACAAGCAGTCGCTGAATGAATCTAAAAAGGTAGCTACCAAAGCGTATATTTTTGGCTCTGAGAAAGATCCTGCCCGCGCATATCACCTGGCTGAGATCATTCGCCAGCACCAGATCGCCATCTATAAGCCAAAAGAAACTATAAAAGTAGGCAGCACAAACTATAGCCCGGAAAGCGCTTACATTGTGCCCCTGGAACAACCACAGTATAAACTGATTGAGGCCATGTTCGAGAAGCGTACTACGTTTAAAGACAGCCTTTTCTACGACATCTCTGCCTGGACCTTCCCGCTTGCTTTTGACCTGGAATACAATGTACTGAATGGCAAGAATTATAAACCAGCACAGCTTGGCGAAAAAGTAACTAACCCACAGATGCCGGCTGGTAAAATAACCGGGGGCCAGAGCACCTATGCCTATGCTTTTGAGTGGACAGCATACTATGCCCCTCGTATACTTAACACCTTGTTTGACCACGGCATACAGGCCAAAGTAGCTACTGATACTTTTAAGGGCGGTGATGGAAAAACGTTTGATTACGGAACTATACTGATTCCTGTAGCAGGCCAGCCTGTATCTGGCGCCGAACTATACAAGTTACTGGAAGAGGCTGCGCTTAAAAATGGCGTAGAAGTATTTGCCATGCAAACTGGCCTTACCTCA
Source organism: Pontibacter populi (assembly GCF_019336435.1). Taxonomy (GTDB): domain Bacteria; phylum Bacteroidota; class Bacteroidia; order Cytophagales; family Hymenobacteraceae; genus Pontibacter; species Pontibacter humidus. The sequence continues at coordinate 475,344 of NZ_JAHWXQ010000001.1, forward strand.
GCAGGTATAAAACTAGGTAGCCCGATGATGCTGAACCTGCGCAAACCCAGCATTATGTTACTTACCGGTGATGGCGTGAATAGCAACGATGCCGGCGAGGCCTGGCACCTGCTCGATAACCGTTTCGATATTAAAACCACGCTTATAACTACAGATAATTTTAACCGCGCCAACCTAAGCCGCTACAATGTGTTGGTAATGGCCGACGGTTCTTATAACAGCATCTCTAAAGACAAACTCCGCGCCTGGGTACAGCAGGGAAATACAGTAATAGGCATGGGTGATGCAATTAAATGGCTGGCAGATAACGGCTTGAGCAACATCACCTTTAAAAACGTAAAAGACACACCTGCGGGCATGCGAAAATCGTATGCTGACCTGGGCAATGAATCCGGAGCACAGGTAATTGGCGGCGCCATTTTCGAAACTACGCTTGACCTTACTCACCCGCTGGCTTATGGTTATACCGACAATAAACTACCGATCTTCCGTAGCAACACTTTATTTGTAGAGCCATCTCAGAACCCTTATGCCAACCCAGTCATGTATACTGCTAACCCGTTAATGGCTGGCTACATTTCAAAACAGAACCTGCAACAGATAAAAAACTCAGCTGCTGTTTCGGTTACAGCAGTTGGCGCAGGCAAAGTAGTGGCGATGCCGGATAACCCGAACTTCAGGGCATTCTGGTATGGCACTAACAAACTTTTCTTGAATAGCATCTTTTTCGGCCAAATCATTAACAACCGTTCTGCCCGCACTGAATAACAGCAACTATAAACTATAGCCTGTATTGAAAAAGCCCTGACATAAGTCAGGGCTTTTTGTTTTAAGTATCACTGCGGATTACAATTTTATCTTCTGAGCACTTTCAAAACTAGACTCACAAAGTACAAATACGGGAAATATAAATAGTTATACTATAATATAAGCAAAGTCATAATTACAATTGGCTGTATTCTTTCCTTTCAATTAAAGTATTAATATATTATAGTTAGCTTATTTATTAGTTTTCAGCATTATAACGCAAGAAAAAAATAACTACGAGAGAAACTATATTTTGTTATTATTGCTTTACAGATCAGCTCAAACTTTCTGAATATTATACTAATTAAGTTATTGATACATCAAACATAACGCATGTTGAATACATCAATAATTTATATACTATTTGTGCAATTTTTCTTGATAGAAGACCAATTATAGTACACAGTTATACAAATTGCTTATGAGAATACTTTTACCGCTGGTGTTCACTTTATTGTTTTTAGGGTTTTTACCATCAGCTGCATTTTCGCAATGCCAGCCACCCTCTGTTACCTTACCTGCAGGCAAAGGCTATTGCGGGCCAAAAGCAATCGCATTCAGCACCACTAATTCTGCACATACGCCAGTGTATTCTAACGATGAACTGACGTATTCCTGGAAACTGAACGGCGTTGTAGTAGCAACTACCGCTTACCCAACTATAAACTTCCCTACACCGGGTACGCACACCGTTACTGTTACGGTTACCAAGCGTTGTGGCAGGGATGAAATTGCAAGAGCCGAGGATACACAGCTTATAACTATAGAAGCAGTTCCGGCTGCACCTGATGTGGATAACCTGGCTGTATGTACAGGAAGCAATGCTACGCTATGGGTAAACAATGCAGATCCCAACCTCATCTATAAATGGTATAACAAAAGTACAGGCGCATTACTGGTTTGGGGCACTTCTTATACCATGAACAACGCCAGCTATATGCAGGTAGAAGTAGAGGCTATAACAGCCAGCGGATGTACTTCTCCCCGTACTACAGCAACTATAACTTCTTCTTTAACTAACGGAAACGCAACCGTACTGAACGGAAACCAGGAAATATGTGCCGGCACCAGGCCGGGTACTATAGATGGCAATGCACCGCAGAACATGACCTTTCAGTGGCTGCAAAGCACAACAGGCGCCGGCTCCGGATATAGCCCAATTGCATCAGCTACCGATAAAAGTTACTCTCCTCCTCCGCTTTACCAAACTACATGGTACAAAAGGGTTGCCTACAATGGCGGTTGCGGCGAAGAAACCAACCCGGTAAAAGTAACTGTAACAGCTATACCTCCTACACCAATCGTTTCGGATAAACTGGTATGCTACGGCGAGCGCGCTATGTTTGTGGTGGCCAACAGCGACGGAAAAACGATCTATAACTGGTATGCCACGGCCACCAGCACCACAATGCTGGGTACCGGCCCAAGTTTTATCACCCCACAACCCGTAACAGGTCCGGTAACCTATTATGTAGAGGCATCTACCACAGCACAAACCCAGTGCTACAACCTTACCCGAATAGCGGTGAATGCCAATGCAACACCGGCAATTGCCAACAACAGCATTTCGGCAAACCAGGCCATGTGTACTGGCGGCAAACCACAGCCTTTAACAGGTACAACCCCAACAGGCGGTGGCGGCGGTTACATTTACCAGTGGCAGCAAAGCACAGATGGCAATACGTTTACAGATGTGCAGGGAGCCAATGCAAAAGACTTCGCCCCCGCTTCACTTAAAGTTACTACCTGGTTCCGTAGAACTATAAAAGCAGCCAGCAGCTGCCCGATGAGCATCAGTAACATCGTTGTAGTAACGGTTACCCCAATGCCCGCAACTATAGATATTGATGATCCGATGATCTGTTATGGTTCGCCGGCATCTATAGTTGTAACCAACCCCGAACCTGATTTTACCTACCGTTGGTACGATGTAGCAGAGGGAGGCACCCTGCTTGCCACGGGCACAACCTATACCACCACACCACTTACATCAAACAAAACATTTTATGTAGAAGCTACTTCGGATGCCGGGTGTTATAGTGTGCGCCGCTCGGTGGAAGTAACGGTTACTACTTTACCTGATGCACCAACTGCAGCCAATGTTACTATCTGCGAAGGCACCAATGCTATACTGGCCGTAAAACCAACCGATGCCGCTATCTTTTACAGATGGTATGACAGCAACAACACACTGGTAGCTACGGGTATAAACTATAGCACTCCTCCGCTAACTGAAAACACCACCTATTATGTAGAGGCCGTAACAAAAGCTTCGCCGGGCTGTGCCAGTCCTAAAGTAGCCGTAGAAGTTACTGTAACTCCAAAAATAGACGGAAATATTATCACCTCTGACCAGGTGCTCTGCAGTGGCGCCAAGCCTGCTTCCCTGCAAGGGTCCGTACCAACCGGCGGTGGCGGTGGCTACACTTACCAGTGGGAATACAGCATAGATGGAAGTTTATTCACTACAATAACAGGAGCTACAGGAATACACTTTGCACCCGGCGCCCTGACAGCCACCACCTGGTATCGCCGTAAGGTGAACGCAACAGGCAGCTGCAAGACTTCTGTAAGTAACCTGGTTAAAATCACTGTAAACCAATTACCGGGCGCTCCTACAGCCACAAACACTTCTATCTGTACTGGTTCCGGAACTACACTGGCTGTAAACAGCCCGGATGCGAATCTGACCTACAAATGGTACAGCACGGCTACAGGTGGTTCAGCCATTGCTACAGGCAGCACCTATAATACAGGTATCCTGACATCAGGAAAAGATTATTATATAGAGGCTACTTCTGCAACTGGTTGTGTTAGCCCGGCCCGTGGCAAAGTATCTGTTACGGTCATCCCGCTACCTGCCACCCCGGAAGCCGACAATGCCTCGGTTTGCGCAGGTGCTACGGTAACGTTAAAAGTACTGGCCCCTGATGTCAACCTGGTTTACCGCTGGTATAACGATGATACGGACGGAACACTGCTTGCAACCGGAACCAACTACACCACCGAAGCCCTGACTGAAAGCTCTATTTTTTATGTAGAAGCATCAACCGTTGAGGGTTGCACCAGTTCTGACAGAAAGCCGGTTTACGTGAACGTAACACCATTGCCAGCTATCCCGGATGTATCCAACACAACGATTTGCTCTGGCGATGCGGCGGTGTTATTTGTTAACAACCCGGATCCTACGGCAACTTACCACTGGTACCTGGGCGGCTCATTGCTTGCTTCGGGTGTTACCTTTACTACTGATATTCTTGCCTATAGTACCACCTACCATGTAGAGGCTGTTTCGAATACATCCACTGCCTGCCCGAGCCCTGCACGTCGTGCAGTGGTAGTTACTGTTACGCCGAACATTGCCAACAATAACATTAGCAGTGCGCAAACTATCTGCAGCGGCGGCACACCATCTACGCTAACAGGCACGCAGCCAACCGGCGGAAGCGGAACTTATACCTACCAGTGGGAAAGAAGCGAAGACGGCACAAACTTCTCGAGTATCGCCGGAGCCGTTAATTCTACTTACAGCCCGGGTTCGCTAACTATAACTACCTGGTTCAGAAGAAAAGTAAAAGCAGCTACAGGCTCGTGCCCGGAACATGTAAGCACCCCGGTAAAAGTGACCGTATCTCCTCAGCCAACTACCCCAACTGCTCTTAACACAACGGTTTGTAATGGTGAAAGAGCACAGTTAAGCATTTCAACACCAGATCCATCGTTAACTTATAAGTGGTACAGTACCGCAACAGGCGGAAGCCCGGTAGGTGTTGGCCCAACGTTACAAACAGAAACGCTTACAGCTACTACTACTTATTATGTGGATGCTACCAGCACAACTGGCTGCACCAGCAACAGAAGAGCCGTAACTGCTACTGTAAGACCACTTCCTGAAATGCCGCAGGCGCTGGATAAAACCATCTGCGCAGGAAGCAGCACAACATTATCTGTAACCAACCCGAATGCAACCCTGGCTTATCGCTGGTTCAACGCAAGCGGCGACCAAGTTGCTACCGGTACTACTTTCACAACTGCCGCCCTTCAAACAACCACTACTTATTATGTAGAAGCATCAACAGTAACCAATCCTGTTTGTGCCAGCCCACGCAAAGCGGTAGTTGTATCTGTAACTCCAATCCCGGGGATGCCGACTGCTGAAAGTGTCGCCATCTGTACGGGAGGTTCGGCTGTGCTTACAGTTAGTTCTCCTGATGTGTCGTTTACTTATAACTGGTATACTTCTGCTACAGGTGGTTCTGCCATCGGCACGGGCACTTCGTTCAACACCGGCACGCTTACTTCAGCCAGATCATTCTACCTGGAAGCTGTAACAGCTGCAGGTTGTGTGAGCGCACGTTCTAAGGTTGATGTTACCGTAACACCACTTCCGGCCACACCGACAGCAGACAATGTATCGATCTGTGCCGGAGCGCCTGCAACCCTTACTGTAAAAGACCCTGCTGCCAATGTTTCGTACAGATGGTACACCGCGGCAACCGGTGGTACTTTACTGGCAACCGGAAACAGTTATGCTATCGGTTCTGTAGCAACTACTACTACCTATTATATAGAGGCGGTAACAACAGGCGGTTGCGCGAGCACGTCACGTGGAACAGTTACGGTACAGGTTACGCCCTTGCCGGCTACGCCAAATGCTGATAATGCTACTGTTTGTGCGGGCAACAGCACTACGCTTTGGGTGAAGACACCTGAGCCTGGCCTGATCTACCGCTGGTACCAGGATGGTGTGCAGGTTGCAACAGGCATTTCTTACACTACCGAAGTGCTGAACTATAGCGCCACTTACCAGCTGGAGGCAGTTACAAATAACAGCAATGCCTGTGTCAGCGCCTCGCGCCGCACCGTTAGCGTTACCGTTACGCCGGCCATTACCAACAACATCATCTCTGCAGACCAGAACATTTGCAGCGGTACGGCACCGGCAACCTTTACCGGAACATTACCAGCCGGTGATGGAAGTGATTTCTCTTACCAATGGGAGCGCAGCGAGGACGGGGTTAACTTCTCGATCATCGCAAACGCAACTGGCCAGTCCTATACATCGGGAGCTTTAAATGCGACAAGCTGGTTCAGAAGAAGAGTAAAGTCGAACAATAACTGCCCTGAACATGTCAGCAACGTTGTTAAAGTAACTATAAACCAACTACCTGCTACCCCACTTGCTGATAATGCCACTACCTGCGAAGGAAGCACCGCTACGTTAAGTGTTAAAGATCCGAACGCTGCATACACCTACCGTTGGTACACAGTAGCTACCGGAGGCAGCATTCTTGGAGTTGGCACTACCCTGACTACACCTGCTGTAAATGCTAACACTACCTATTATGTTGAGGCTTCTAACGCGACAGGCTGTTTAAGCCCACGCAGAGCAGTTACTGTATCGGTAACACCATTGCCGGCAGCACCAGTAGTAAGAGACCGCAGCATTTGCGTGAACGAGCAGGCCATTCTGTCGGTAAGTTCACCGAACGCTACCCTGATCTACCGTTGGTATAACAACGCCGGCAACCTGCTCGCAACCGGCCCTACGTATACTACCGATGCCCTATCTGCCAACACTGTTTATTATGTAGATGCCGCAACTATAGCAACGCCATCTTGTGTGAGTAACCGCAGCACGGTTATAGTTAGCGTAACGCCTTTACCGGCAACGCCACAAGCAACTGATGTAACCGTATGCTCTGGCAGCACTGCAGATCTTGCCGTGAAAGATGTTGATCCGAACCTGACCTATAAGTGGTACAGTACGGCGACCGGAGGCACGGCACTGCATACAGGATCTACTTACAGAACTACAACCTTAACCTCAGGCAGAACATATTACATTGAAGCCGTAAACGCGGCAGGCTGCATAAGCCCGTCACGCAAAGCGGTATCTGTAAATGTTATTCCAATTCCGTCTGCTCCGATAGTAAATAACACTACCATTTGTGCAGGAAGCAGCGCTACCCTAACTATAGCAGCACCGGATGCCTCGCTTACCTACCACTGGTATGATAATGCCGGTAACTTACTGGGTTCCGGTACTTCGTTCAGCACAGGCGCACTTGGCAGCACTACCAACTATAGCGTAGAAGCTGTTGCCCTTGCTACCACCGGTTGTAACAGCACACGCCGTACAGTAACGGTAACCGTAACGCCATTGCCAGCTACACCGGAAGTAAATCAGCCTACCATTTGCGCCGGTGGTACAGCAACCCTGGTTGTTCAAAACCCGGTGCCGTCTGTAAACTATAACTGGTATGATGGAAACGAGAACCTGATTACGACCGGAACATCGTTCACGACAGGCGCACTTGCCGAGAGCACACTTTATTACGTGGAAGCGGTAACCAGTAACGGTTGCGCCAGCCCGGCCAAAGAAGTAGTAACAGTAAAAGTACTGCAGCCGGTAAGCAACAACGCTATTGCAGCTGATCAGACGATTTGTTATGCGAGCACTCCAACTACCCTTAACGGATCCGAGCCTCTGGCCGGAGGCGCAAACTATAGTTACCTATGGGAGAAAAGCGAAGATGGCCTGAATTTTACAACTATAACCGGAGCCACCACGCAACACTATAGCCCGGAAGCACTTACGACCGATACCTGGTTCAGAAGAAAAGTAGTAACCGACGGCCCTTGTAAAGTAAACAGCAGCAACGTAGTGAAGATAACAGTAACACCACTTCCTGCTGTACCAACTGCTGCCAACGCTACGATCTGTGCCGGTTCATCTGCCAGCTTAAGCATAAACGGTACAGTAGCAACCTATACATACCGCTGGTTTGATGCCGCAAGTGGTGGAACGGTGCTGATATCCGGCTCTACGTTTACTACCCCGGAATTACAGGCAACTACTACCTACTATGTAGAGGCAATTAACGAAGCCGGATGTGTCAGCCCAAGAAGAGCTGTAACCGTAACCGTAACGCCAATGCCTGGTGCGCCAGTAGTTGCCAACAAAACCATTTGTTCAGGCAGCCCGGCTGTTCTAAGCGTTAGCGCCCCGGATCAGTCACTGGTTTACAAATGGTATAACAGCATCGGTGAGCAGGTAGCTTCTGGCGCTACTTACAATACCGGCAGTTTAACCACAACTACAACTTATTATGTAGAAGCAGCCACTACAAGCGCTCCGTTCTGTGTAAGCAGCCGCACCACCGTTATAGTTACCGTAACCGACCTGCCAACAATACCAGTAGTTGAGAATACCAGCGTTTGCGCGGGTGAGGCAGCTATGCTTTCTGTGCTTGTGGTGGATCCGGCTTATACTTATAAGTGGTATACTTCAGCAACAGGCGGAACAGTAGTTGGCTCAGGTGCTACTTATAATACCGGTGCTTTAACATCAGACAGAGCCTATTATGTAGAGGCTGTTTCAGCGGCCGGTTGTGCCAGCCAGCGAGCGAAAATTGCTGTAACTGTAACACCACTCCCTGCTACACCTTCCGCAGATAATGTTAGCATTTGCGCAGGTCAGCCGGCAACACTGGTTGTAAACACTCCGGATGCAAACCTGTCTTACAGATGGTATAATGCGGCTACCGATGGTACCCTGCTTGCAACCGGCGATACGTACACAACCGGAAGCTTATCAGTTAGTGAGACCTACTATGTGGAAGCGGTAACAGCAACAGGCTGCGCCAGCACAACCCGCAAAGCAGTAACTGTAAATGTAACGCCACTACCAGCCACCCCAGTAACCGAAAATGCTTCCATCTGCGCGGGCAGCAGCACTACGCTGTGGGTGAAAAACCCGGATCCTACGGTATACTATAACTGGTATAGCGGCGGCGCGTTAGTTGGCACAGGCATTTCATATGCTACCGGCGTGCTGAACTATAGCGCTACGTATTATGTGGAGGCAGTTAGCAACACAGGCACCGCCTGCAGCAGCGCTTCACGCAGTACGGTAACAGTAACGGTAACACCTGCTATCTCTAACAACTTTATCTCTGCAGACCAGACCATCTGTAGCGGCAGTTCGCCAACTGCCCTTACTGGCTCGTTGCCAAATGGCGGCGGCGGAAACTATAGTTACCAGTGGGAGCGCAGCGAAGACGGCGTAAACTTTACCGCCATCAGCAATGCCACTACCCAGAACTATAGCCCGAACGCACTTAACATTACGACCTGGTACAGAAGAAAAGTAAAAGCAGTTGGCCCATGCGGCGAGCAGGTTAGTAACACGATCCAGGTAACTGTTCAGCCGATACCAGCTACTCCGGTTGCCGACAATGCAACGATATGTGAAGGTGCTACGGCTACCTTGAGCGTTAAAGATGTAACTCCTGGCTATACCTATCGCTGGTACACGACACCAACCGGCGGAAGTGCGATCGTAACAGGAACATCTTTCACAACTACACCGCTTGAGAGCACTACTACTTACTATGTGGAGGCAGTAAATGCAACAGGTTGTATCAGCACTAGAAGAACTGTTTCGGTAACGGTAATGCCTTTACCGGAAGCCCCGATGGTAGCAGACCAGAACATCTGCGCCGGCGAACAGGCGATTCTAACAGTAGAGAACCAGACAGCCAGCCTGACCTACCGCTGGTACGATAACAATGGTACTTTACTTGCAACCGGAACAAACTATACCACAGCCATCCTTACCAGCAACGCTACTTATTATGTAGAGGCTGTTACATCTGGTGCGTTAAGCTGTGCCAGTGGCCGAACTATAGTTGCTGTAAATGTAGCTGCAAGACCTGCCACTCCGCTTGCTGACAATGCCAGTGTTTGTGCAGGATCATCAGCACAGCTTTCTGTAAAGAGTATCATTCCGGGCATCACATACAAGTGGTACACAGTAGCTACAGGTGGCACACCTGTGTTTATTGGTTCTGCTTATACTACGGCTGCTCTTACTTCAAACAGAACATATTATGTAGAAGCTTCAACAGCGTCGGGTTGCACCAGCGAAAGCCGCAAGGCAGTAACGGTAACAGTTATTCAGCAGCCAGCTATGCCGGTTGTTGCCGACCAGACCATCTGCCAAGGCAGCGAAGTGGTACTGACTGTTTCTAACCCGGATGCCAGCCTGATGTACCGCTGGTATAACCAGGGCGGAACAGCCTTAGCAACCGGCACATCTTACACCGCACGTGCCCTGACAGCAAATACTATTTTCTATGTAGAGGCGGTAACTACTACTTCTCCTGGTTGTACAAGTGCCCGCGAAACGGTGTATGTAACCGTAACGCCATCGCCGGCAACACCACTTGCTGATGATGCCAAGATCTGTGCAGGCTCAACGGCTACCCTTTATGTGAAGAATGCGACTCCGGCGGTAGTATACAAATGGTACGATGATACGGAAACGTTACTCCACACCGGTACCACCTTCACCACTCCTGTACTTGCTGCTGACGCTATTTACTATGTGGAGGCAAGCTCAGGTGCAGGCTGCGTAAATCCGAATCGTATGGTGGTGACGGTTAATGTTGCCCAGCCGATCGTTAACAACACGATCAGCGGAAACCAGACCATTTGCAGCGGCACCAACCCAAGCACACTTATCGGCTATGAGGTGATGAGCACCGATGGAACTGTTACTTACCAGTGGGAAAGCAGCGAGGATGGTATCAACTATAACATCATCCCGACGGCAACTGGCAAGAACTATAAACCAGCTACCACTTTTGTAACCACCTGGTACAGAAGAACGGCAAGTGTGGAGAATGGAACCTGCCCGGCCCAGAAAAGCAACATCGTAAAAATCACTGTTATCTCTGCCCCGGCAACGCCATTGGCCAGCAACATTACAATCTGTGCCGGCTCAAGAGCTACCCTATCGGTAACATCTCCTGAGTTAGGTTATACCTACCGTTGGTTCAGTGTAGCAAGCGGTGGCAATAGCCTTGGCACGGGAATAACATTTACAGCAGATGGTATGCAGGCGGAAACGACCTACTATGTAGAGGCCGTGAATGCTGGTGGCTGCGTGAGTGCCCGTAAAGCAGTAACCGTATATGTTACCCCATTGCCAGCCATACCACAGGCAGCAGATCAGGTGATCTGTTACAATGAGAAAACGACGCTAAGTGTTACCAACCCGGATGTGAAACTGAACTATAGATGGTTCGACGGAAACGGAATACTTGTAGCAGATGGCTCCTCATTTACAACAGCTAACCTGAAACAGAACACCATGTTCTACGTGGAGGCTTACACCACAACCACACAGGCCTGCGCCAGCCAGCGCAAAGCAGTTATGGTAAGTGTAATGCAACTGCCAACAGCCCCGGAAGTAGATAACCGTGCAATTTGCGAAGGCAGCAGCACAACGTTAACTGTGAAGCAGGCAAGTGCAGGCTTAACCTACAAATGGTACAGTGCTGCAACCGGCGGCTTAGCCCTGGCAACAGGAACAACCTACGAAACCGGCTCACTTACTTCAGACAGAACGTACTACGTAGAAGCAACCAACACTTCCGGTTGTGTAAGCGAAAGAACTGCTGTTACTGTAAGCATTTCCGCACTGCCGGCTACCCCGATCGCATCTAACCAGCAGATTTGTGCAGGCGAAACGGTAACGCTACGTGTGTCTCAGCCGGATGCAACGTTGAACTATAGATGGTTCAGCGAATCGGGCAAGTTACTGGCAACCGGAAATACACACTCTATCTCTGGATTAACGGCCAGCACTACGTACTATGTAGAGGCTGTAAATGCAGCAGGCTGTATCAGTCCGAAGCGCAAGTCAGTGGTAGTAAGTGTTACACAATTGCCGGCTACACCTTCCGTATCGAACGCTTCGATCTGCTCCGGCGAAAGAGTAACCTTACATGTGAAGAATCCTGACCCGGCAGTAGAGTATAGATGGTACAACGATGCCGCTGGTACAAACCTGATCGGTTCCGGTATCTCTTACACTTCTGAAGATGCCCTGTTCACAACCAGATCATACTATGTAGAGGCAGTGAATACCTCAGGTTGCAGCAGCCCGACAAGAGCGCAGGCTATAGTTTCGGTAACGACTAAACCTGGTGCACCTGTAGTGGAGGATGCTACGATCTGCAGCGGCGGAACAGCGAAACTGGAGATTATACAGCCGGACCCTGCCCTTGTTTATAAGTGGTACGATGCGAACGGAACGATGCTCGGTAATGGTACAAGTTATACTACATTCCCGCTATCTTCTCAGGCCACGTTCTATGTAAGAGCTAACACAACTTCACCAACTGCCTGTGAAGGGCCGAGTGTGGCGGTAACAGTTCGCATTATGTCGTCGCTGGCTAACAATACAGTTACAGGTAACCAGACCATTTGCAGTGCCGCCACGCCGGCTCCATTGTCGGGTTCGGTGCCTACAGGTGGTGGAAATGCTGCCCTGTATTACCAGTGGGAACGCAGCGAGGACGGTGTAAACTTTGCAAGTATAGTTGGCGCTTACGCCCAGGAATATGCGCCGGGTGCCCTTACGCAGAACACCTGGTTCAGAAGAGTAGTGCGTGCAGCAGGCCCTTGCGGTGAAAGCGTGAGCAATGCGGTTATGGTAACGGTTACTCCACTACCTGCTACGCCACTTGCTGATGATGTGACGATTTGCGCTGGCAGCACTGCTACCCTGCGCATCAAAAATCCATCAACAGGAGCTTCCAACATAACCTACCGTTGGTATTACACTGCTTCCGGCGGAACATCTATTGCATCGGGCATCAACTTCACAACGCAGCCGCTTTATACCAACTCTACTTATTATGTAGAGGCCATAAACGCGACAGGTTGTGCAAGTAGCGCCCGCCGTGCGGTAACTATAATTGTGAACCAACTGGTGACAGACAACACCATCAGCTCGGCGCAGCAACTTTGTACTGGTGGTGTACCGGCAGCCTTAACAGGTTCGGTAGCCTTCCAGCAGTCAGAGAATTACACGTACCAGTGGCAGCAAAGCCCTGACGGCATGAACTACATGAACATTTCAGGCGCTACGGGCCAGCATTACGCACCAACCCAGGCACTGACCAAAAATGTATGGTACCGTCGTGTTGTGCAGATCTCAGGCCCTTGCGAAGACCACATCAGTAATGCCGTGAAGATAGAAGTTGTTCCGCTGCCAACATTGCCAACTATAGCCTCTGCTTCGGTTTGCCCGGGTGGCAGTGTTACCCTGCAGGCGACAGGCGTATTGCCTGGCACAAGACTGGAGTGGTTCGATGCTCCGAAGGGTGGAACTTACCTGGCAGAAGGCACAACCCTAACAGTTACACCATATTCTACTACCACTTACTGGGTGCAGGCTGTGAACAGCAACAATTGCGAAAGCAGTGCCCGCAGAGAAGTAAAAGTGACAGTAGTGGAACCTGTGGCAAATGTAAGTGGCGATGTGACCATTATGCAGGGCAAAGCTACCAAGCTGGTTGCTACTGGCGGTGCTACCTATAGTTGGTCTCCGGCTACTGGCCTGAGCGATGCAACAAGTGCCACGCCAATTGCCAAACCGGAAGTAACAACAACTTACACGGTAACTATAACAACCGCTGAAGGCTGTACAGCTTCTGCTTCGGTGACGGTAAATGTGGTGCCGGCTATCGTTCCGATGAACGCCATGACACCAAATGGCGATGGTATAAATGATGTGTTCCATGTAGAGAACCTGGAGCTTTACCCGGATTGCCGCGTGGAGATCTTCACCCGTTGGGGCGAAAAGATATTCGAAAGCAAAGGCTACTCAGAACCATGGAACGGTATGCGCAACGGCAAGCAAATGCCACTTGGCGCTTACTATTACATCATTTACCTGTCCAGAGACGAAGCACCTATTTCAGGAAGTATAACAATTATTAAGTAATGCCAGCTATGAGACGTATTTTAACTATAGTAGTGGCACTGGTTGCCGCAGCAGGCACTGCACTGGCGCAACAGCGCCCTCAGTACACACAGTACGCTTTAAACAATTACCTTACAAACCCAGCAGTAGGCGGCATAGAAAGCTATGCCGACCTGCGCACCAGTTATCGCGGGCAGTGGGCAGGCGTCGAAGGCGCACCGGAAACCATGTATGTCACTTTCCATGGCTCTATTGGCAACCCGGACAATGCTAAAACATCACCAAAATCCAGGAAGGCGAATAAGTATGGTTTCTCCAGCCGCAACAGCTATAAAAAAGCCGTGCCACACCACGGTGTAGGGGCCGTTGTGCAGGTTGATAAAGCAGGTCTTTTGCGTACCTCAACCTTTAACGCGACTTATGCTTATCACCAGCCTATTACCCGCTACTTAACTTTATCAAGCGGACTGGCAGGTGGCTTAACGCAGTATAATGTGGATGTGAACCGCGCCAAAGTACTCGACCCAAGCGACCCTTATCTGGTTGGCGGTAACATGTCGGCTAGTAAAGTAGATGTAGGTGTTGGGTTATGGTTATACAGTCCTGATTTCTATGTTGGATTATCCGGTATGCAGTTACTGAAAAGCAAGCAGGAAATTGTAACCACTGACGACCCGGCCATGAGCCTGCAACCGCACTTTTACGGAACAGCCGGCATCCGCTTCCAGACATCCAGCAACCTGGCTGTTGTGCCATCTGTCATGGTAAAAGCAACCGGCTCAGCCACTCCTGCGGTAGATCTAAACCTGCGTGCCTTGTATGCACAGTATGTCTGGGGAGGCATGTCGTATCGTCACAATGATGCCTGGGCAGTTATGGCCGGAGTTAACCTGAATCATTTATTCGATGTGGGCTACTCTTACGAAATAGCCACCTCCAGCATGAGCCGTGTATCCGCAGGAAGCCATGAGGTTGTAGTTGGTTTTAAACTGAACAATACCAGTAGAGTGCTCTGCCCGCAGTGGGTTTGGTAATGATTATATTGTTGAGATTTTGAAAGCCCGGCAGCTGTATGGTTGTCGGGCTTTTTGTTTTACCTCACCCCTCTCCTAAAAACAAGAGAGGGGGTTTAGCTATAGTTTAAGTTATAAAATTGTGCTTTTTTGTTGGCGCGGGTTTGCAACCCGTGTCGAACTATGGTGTTGAGTTTGTAACTCAACTGGCCCTGCAGGGACAGGGAAGAGTAGTGGCGGTGGCTATAGTTTTATAGTTGCCATTTTAACCCACCCCTACCCCTCCCAAGAGGGGAATTTCGGCCATTGTTATAGTTTGAGTTGAAGTATTATAGATTCTGTTTTTAACACCCCTGTAGTCCCCTCAAGGGGACAATTCTGCTACTGCTTTTCAAGCTGTCATTTCGACTTGCAGGAGAAACCTAAGTTTGCTATAGTTACCCATCATAATAAGGACAGGTTTACCTGTCTCTACGGAACTATGACCGCGATCAATCTCGGAGCATACCGATTCAAACTATAAACGCTGGTAACTATGCGAAAACTATCAGTCTTTGGGTTGAGCGCCTTTGCTTTGTTGCGGTGCCTTTAGGCAGCCCGAGCAGAGCGAGGGAAGCAAGAGAGCAGCAGCGCGATGCCCAAAGACGAGGCCACCCGGCCATGAGGGCACCAAAGCTAAAGATGAAACGATAGGTACCTAGAGCTCCCAGGATTGGAGTAGCTATAGTAGAAAAGGCTTGGTTCTGGATAGTAATGTATTAAACTATAAGCTGAGATAGATTTCTCACTTTGTTCGAAATGACAAAAGTGAAAGGTCTAAAAACTGTATAATATCCTTCGGCTACGCTCGGATTACAAAAGCCCTGTAACCAAAAACGACTTTCATCGGAAATAAAAGAAGCAACTTGTGAGAAGAGCCATTTCAGGTGAAACCATTACCTTTGCAAACTATAACGCAATAAACACATGAGCGCCAAAAACCTACAGCTACTACTTGAGACAGCCTATGATACTGAGAACCCACAGGTTTTTGAGGAAGGTGCTGCCAATGTCTACAAAAAGTTTGAAGAAGCTTACAAAGTCTTCGTTCAGACTGGCAAACCGACAGACGAACTGAATTTCAGGTTTGAGCGGGTGCGTTTGGCCGTAGGTATTGCGTTACTGAAAGCGTATACCCGCCTGGCTGATAACGAAACAAGTATTGAAGCACTGCAGGTATTACAGGAAGCCATAACAGCAAAAAATTCGAAGGAGATTGACAAGATCGTACAGAAAAAGATCAAAGTGTTTGATAACCTGTACCATGAAATTTTTGTGAACGAAGAACGCGAGCACATACTTGGCCTGTTTGAAGCTACGCTGGATGCCAGCTCTAAAGAAGAACTGGATGAATTGATGATCGAAGGCCTGGAACTGCTGACTGCAATTGATTTTGAACACCACGCCCAGCAGGACGATGACGACGAACCGCTGGATGAGGACTTCCTTAAAAGCATACAGTAGCTCAACTATAGTTTGCCCATGGAAATCACCCTGACCACTCCTGCCCTGTTGTTTCCGGCTATTTCGTTATTGCTGCTGGCGTATACCAATCGTTTTCTGGCGTTGGCTGGCTTGATCAGGAGTTTAAAACAGCGGTACGCCACAACACAAAGCCATATCGTTTACGGGCAGATCGAGAACCTCAGAACACGGCTATTACTGATCCGCAACATGCAGGCATTTGGCATAGCCAGTATATTCGGCTGCGTGTTCTGTATGTTTGTCTTATTTGCCGGCTACGAAACGATAGGAAAGTATGTATTCGGGCTGAGCCTTTTGCTGCTACTCATTTCATTGGCGTTAGCGCTTCGCGAGATACAGATATCAGTACACGCCCTGACCCTGGAACTGAACGACCTGGAAGAAGAAACCGAAAACAGTTAGTAACTAGTGAAGAGTTAAAAGCTAACTAAACATCACTCTACACAACTCTTAACTAATAACTCTAAACTCTTAACTAAATACATGTCCGATCCTAAAAAGCTGGCGATAAAAGATTTTGTGTACGAGCTGCCAGATGAGCGAATCGCCAAATTCCCTTTACCCGAACGCGACCAGTCTAAGTTACTGTACTATAAAAGCGGAACTATAGCTGACCATACGTTTACTGAGTTACCTGAGCTTTTGCCTGCCGATACCTTACTGGTTTTTAATGATACCAAAGTGGTGCAGGCGCGGCTATTGTTTCAGAAAGAGACCGGTGGTATTGTTGAGATCTTTTGCCTGGAGCCCGTAAAGCCGCATGCCGAGGTGCAACTGGCCATGCAGCAAACCGAAAGCTGTACCTGGAAATGCCTGGTAGGCAACAACAAACGCTGGAAGAGCGGCAAACTTTACCTGCATTTTGAAGGCGGAACTATAACAGCTGAACGCGAGGCCCAACAGGACGGACATTTCCTGATCAGCTTTGCCTGGGAGCCAGCTAACCTGACCTTCGCCGAAGTACTGGAACGTTGTGGAAAGCTGCCCCTCCCGCCCTACCTTAACCGCGACCTTACACCCGACGACCGTACCCGTTACCAAACCATTTATGCGAACCAGGAAGGCGCCGTAGCTGCCCCAACCGCCGGCCTGCATTTTACGGACAAGGTAATGGCAACTATAAAAGCTAAAGGTATATCCACGGCTTACCTAACACTGCACGTGGGCGCGGGCACCTTTAAGCCAGTTAAGGCTGATGTAATGGAAGCGCACAAGATGCACGCCGAGCAACTATATTTAACCAAAGATTTTATAGTTCAGCTACTGCATCAGGTTCAACAAAATAAACCTGTTATCCCGGTTGGTACTACTAGTATGCGTTCTCTGGAGAGTTTATATTGGTTGGGCGTAAAAGTTCATCAACAACCTGACCTGCCACAAAATCAACTACACATTACCCAGTGGTTTGCTTATGAAACTATAGATTTGCCCACTCCTGCCGAAGCTTTAAATGCGCTGCTAAACTACATGGCCAACTATAAAACAGATCATTTGCACGCCAGCACCCAGATCATTATTGCACCGGGCTATAGTTTCAGGATTTGTATTGGTTTGGTTACCAACTTCCATCAGCCGGAAAGTACATTGTTATTATTAGTTTCAGCGTTGATCGGGGATAACTGGCGTAAGGTTTACCAACATGCCATGAACAACAACTATAGATTTCTGAGCTACGGCGATAGTTCGCTGCTGCTGCCGTAGTCTGGCCTACTTGTAAATCCGGTATTGATTCAAAAACAGACTACTGCTGGCGCGAGCTTGTAGCTCGTGCTTTTACTATACAAACATAAAACAGTACGAGCTACAAGCTCGCACTAGCGAAGTAAACTATAGCTCAGCGAGTCTGGAGACTCGCACACACTGTGCGGCAACAGTTGGACACTAGCGCCAGGAAATAGTAAAAACTCATCCTGTAAATCCTTTAATCCTGTAAATCCTGATTCAGACAAAAAACGCCTACCCCGGATAACCAGAGCAGGCGTTTTACTTTATAGTTCGGAGATCTAACGTCAAATTACAATCCGTACTGCGAGATCAGGTAAACCAGCGATGCCATGGAAGCGGCACCTAACTGCATTTCGCGGCGGTTCACGGTTTCAAACGTGTCGATGTCGGTGTGGTGATAATCGAAATAACGCTGTGAATCGGGTTTGAAGCCGATAAGGGCTACGGTGCCCTGGCCTTTCAGCGGGCCGATGTCAGCGCCACCATGTCCGGCGCCGATTTCGTGCAGGCCGTAAGGTGTCAGCAATGGTTTCCATGTCAGTGCTTTTTGTATCTGCGCTGGAGTAGCTTCCATTCCGAAACCACGTGGCGTAAATCCACCGGCATCCGACTCAATAGCTGCAATATGGTTCTCGCCTTTTGCTTTGGCTTCTTCGGCATACTTACGGCCACCGCGCAATCCGTTCTCCTCGTTCATATACAACACGGCTCTAATGGTACGCTTCGGCTTTATACCTAAATCTTTGAACAAACGCAGCACTTCCATTGACTGCACAACACCAGTGCCATCGTCGTGAGCGCCTTCGCCCAGATCCCACGAATCCAGGTGACCACCTACAACTATAATTTCGTTCGGTTTCTCAGTGCCTTTCAGTTCACCGATCACGTTGTAAGACAGCACTTCCGGCAGGTTCTCGCAGGTCATGCGCATGTAAAACTTCAGGTTCGGATCGTTCTTGAGTTGTTTGCTCAGCAGTTCAGCGCCTTTAGTACTGATGGCTGCGGCCGGAATCTTGTCCACGCCATCCTGGTAACGGGTGTTACCGGTATGCGGCACATCCTGTATCTCATTGGCCATAGAACGAACTATAACCGCCACAGCACCCAGTTTAGCAGCAGCCACCGGTCCACCGCCACGTTGATCAACCGCGCCACTATAGGCCGCCATTGTTTGCACATGGGTATTATCGAAAGCACGGTTAAAGAACACGATCTTACCTTTTACCTTCTTCTTACCCAGTTTCTCCAGTTCTTCAAAGTTGTGCACTTCCACTACTTCGGCGGTCAGGCCGCTTTCGCCGGTGCCTACAGAGGAGCCCAGCGCTGCAATATTTACATCCGTAGAACCAACCTGCCCGCTCAAAACACGGCCTATCTCTTTATCGCCGCGGACCCAATGGGGCACCATTACCTCTTGCACATACACACGGTCAAGGCCCATTTTATTCATTACCTGTCTGCCCCACTCTACTGCAGCGGCAGCCTGTGGCGACCCACTCAGGCGTGCGCCAATATTCTTGGTAAGGTAACGCAGGTCTTCGTAGCTTTTAGTGCTGGTCAGGGCGTTGTCGTAGATCTGCTTTATAGTTGCCGAATCGGATGGAGCAACGGGGTTGTTGGCCATGGCAGGCGCGGCAGCTAGAGTTGCTGCAGCCAACAGCCAGTGGCGGAGTCTGTTCTTTAATAACATTATGTAGGTGAGTTGTTTTGTTTGTGCCTATAAGATATAAAATAGTTTTCGGAGTTATAACATATAGTTAAAGCTATACTTATACTTTCCTGTTGATTTTATAGTTTGTCCGGGTTTGATATAGTTTTAGACACCCCGTAGTTTCTGACATCTTTGTCTGAAACTCATCTGCTGCGAATGTCCACGTTATTTGTAAAGTGGAGACAAGGATGTCCCCGGTAGTCTTACTTCCGGACTTGGATGTCCGGAAGAGCAGCGGCATCAACAATCAACAATTATCCCTACTTCACATCCAGAATCTTCTTCAGGTCCTGTGGCTTTAGTGTGAGCAACCCAACCTCCGGTAAGCGGGTGGTCAGTTCTTTCCAGTTATCGTCTTTCTTATATACTTCGCGAAGCAGTTTGGCGGCGCCGTTTACATCTCCGTTGTTGGCTAGGGTAATGGCATGCCAGTACTTCATCTCGAGGTTATTCGGGAACATAGTTTCGGCTTTACCATACTCTTCCATGGCTTTCTCCATCTGCCCTTTTTCTACTGCCAGATCACCGTTGTTCATGTGTTCGTAGGCTCGGTATACTTTCAGGAGTCTCGCTAATTCATCCAGTGGTTTTTCATGATCGTCTACGCGCAGGTCTATGGTCACATCATCCCATGGCTGGTCTGTTTTTTTGCCTTTTACCACCATTAAAACTGCCGATTGTTTCCCCCGGATATCGCCACCTTCGCGTTCGGCTGCCTGCATGGCCAGCAACACACGCTCTGCCAGTGGCTTGCCTGTGCTTTGCTCAAAGGCTTTGGCCATAGCCGGCCACACTTTATCGGTCAGCATCATGTTGGCCTGCACCGAAAAGTTTTTGCCCGTAATGTGCCCGGCATACCGGATGCAGTTTTTACCGGTATGGGTCGCCACACGTCCCTGCGCATCCAGGATGGAAACCTGGCGCACTTCACGCCCTTCATCATCTTTTAAAAGGATAGCTAATGCTTCGTCCGGGGTCTTGCCTTGTTTCAATAGTTCCAGCCCACGCAACCCAAACGACTTGTTTGTGAAAGACTGGGTAGCAACCACTCCAACCCCAGCCTCTACCCAGGGCACAGCCGTACCCACTGAAAACCAATGACTCTGTACACCTACCGCCATTTCGCCGGTTTCAGGGTCGCGGGCAACTATAGAATACGTGTGGGCCAGTGGCTCTTCGGCTTTAAACACCTGCGCACGCGCAGCAGGCATTGCCAGGCAGCAAACCGATGCCACCGTATAAAGCGTTTTTTTCATGAAGTTCAGGTTCATAAGAGAAGAATTAATGCATTTACTATACCGTAACTAAGGCAAGGATGTTGAGCAAACGAACTATAACTTCCTGAGCAGTAGCACCCGGAATTTTACAGCCACAACTTCGCTCCAACGTATAAGTATACTATAAAAATCAAACAGCTACAATACAGGCCGCATTCTGCCGCCAACTAATAACCTATACATGAAAAACCCTTATCCTGAAAAAAAGAAACACCGCCTGGCTATACTGATAGATGGCGATAATGCACAGCCCAGCCTTATAGTTAAGTTAATGGCCGAAGCTGGAAAATATGGCCAGATAACCATCCGCCGGATTTACGGCGACTGGACCACCCCACAAATGAACGGCTGGAAAGAATGCCTGAACCACCATGCCATACAACCCATTCAACAGTTCCGCTACACCATCGGGAAAAACGCCACAGACAGCGCTTTGATTATTGATGCGATGGATCTGCTGCACAGCGGACTTGTAGATGGTTTCTGTATCGTTTCGTCAGATTCAGACTATACCCGGCTGGCCACACGGATACGGGAAGCCGGTATTTTTGTGATGGGCATAGGGCAGCGTAAAACACCGAAGCCGTTCGTAAATGCCTGTAACATCTTCATCTTCACCGAAAACCTGGTTGATAATATAGAAGAAAAGCAGATCGCAGAAGCAGAAAAATCGCCTGAAAATGGAAGCCATTCGCGCCCTAACCCTATTCCGTTACTGAAAGAAGCCTTTAGTATGGCAGCCGACGAAGACGGCTGGGCACACCTGGGAGCCATTGGTGTAAACCTGCGTCAACTCGACCCTAGCTTCGACCCACGCACGTTTGGCTACGGACAATTACTCCAGCTTATAAAAGCACAGAAAGAACTGTTCACGATCCGGAAAGAAGACGACAAAGGCCCCTCGGCCGTGTATGTTAAGCGAGCCAGCAGGAAACGTAACAATCGCAAGCAGGTGGCCGAGTGATGATTAATGAGCAATCACTAAACTATAAACCTATGGAAAAGCTAATCTTCGTTTTTATTATTTTGCTGTTGAGCATGCCTGTGGCTTTTGCCCAGCAAAAAATGAGCTGCTGCACCAAACCAGCCTCAGAAGCTACTACCCAGTTTGCCATGCTGGGCAGCGATAAAAGTTTCCAGGCAAAGCATGACAACCCGCTGCCATTTTCCCTGCAAAACCAGAAAGGTAAAATGGTAACCTTTAAAACGCCTGATGGCAAAACCGCCAGCGCCTACGAAATAAAAGCGCCTAAAAAGACCGACAATTACCTGCTGGTTTTTCATGAGTGGTGGGGATTGAATGATTATATAAAACAGGAAGCGGAACGACTGGCAAAAGAGCTGGGTAACGTAAACGTGCTGGCACTCGACCTGTACGATGGCCGTGTAGCTGCCGAACGTGAGAAAGCCGTGGAATATATGCAGTCGGTTACGCCGGAGCGCGGTAAAGCTATTATAAACGGAGCCATTGCCTACGCTGGTAAAGACCCGGATATTGCTACTATAGGCTGGTGCTTTGGCGGTGGTTGGTCGTTACAGGCTGCTATAGAAGCCGGTGATAAAGCTGAGGCAGCTGTTATTTACTACGGCATGCCCGAGCGCGACGTGGAACGGCTGAAAAAACTGGACGCACCTGTGCTGGGTATCTTCGCGAAACAGGATGGCTCTATCACTCCTGAAATTGTGGCTGACTTTGAGCAGAAGATGAAGCAGGCAGATAAAAAAGTAACTATAAAAATGTATGATGCCGTGCACGCTTTCGCCAACCCCAGCAACCCAAAATATGATAAGCAGGCGGCGGAAGACGCACACAAATTAGCGATAGAATTCCTGAAGAAACACCTGGATTAGCTAAACCTGTATAAACTATAGTTACCTAAACAAAAAGCGGCAGCCAGAAATTGGCTGCCGCTTTTTGTTTTAAAATTCTTTTAACTGCCCCCACTACTCAACTAACTATAGCCTTTGATTACTGTCAATTATTGCATTTCAATTTTACAAAAACCATCAACATAAATTTAAAAATAACAATTAATTATATGACTATTTTTGTTTAATCTAGATCTATGATTTGCCTTAGATGCTAAATCAGTCTAAATATTAGCAACTATCCCATCTCCAAATACTTACATTGCTTTAACACACTTAAAAAGCTAATTAACAGTATATTAAACACCATTCTGCATTTTTTTCAATTCATTTCCCAACGATGTTTAAACAAGTATAGTACAAGGCTACTCTAAGCGCTGCCTTAAACAATACAATACCTTTAAACCCTTTGTTTATAATTATTCCAATAATATGTAACACTTTTAACTCACCTTACCTATGACTAAAATTCTAAGTCTTATTATGTTATGCTTCTTTTTGACGGGTAACATAAGCGCACAAAATAAACTCGACAGCGAGCTTAAAAACTTGCTGCAAACCACTACCGGTTCCGTCGGGGTTATAGTTACCTTCCACGGCAATACTGCTCCCACTCCTGCCCACCTGCAACTACTGAACACACTGGGCATTACCAAAGGCGTAACGTTTAAATCGCTGCCTATTGCAGGCGTACTGGCTACAGCGACTCAAATTGCAGCCTTGGAGCAAAACTCTGCGGTACGCTCCATCTACCTCAACAAGAAGCTTTCTTACTTCAACTATAACGGCACCCACTTAACCGGCGTGCGTAAGCTGCGCACTGATAAAGAAATGATTGCCCGTAACAATGGCATGCCCGTTTCTGGCAAAGGCGTAGGTGTAATGATAAATGACAGCGGTGTGGATGGCACTCACGACGACCTTAAATTCGGGACTCACCTGGTGCAGAACGTTTTAGGGGCTACCAACCTTAATTCATTGGATGCCATGCTACCGGTAACGTGGTTGGAAAACGTACCTAACACCGACAATAACTCTGGCCACGGCACACATTGCGCCGGCTCGGTTGGCGGAACAGGTGCAAAATCAGGTGGTTTATATGAGGGAGCAGCTCCCGGTGCACACCTGATCGGTTATGGTTCTGGCGCTGCCTTGTTTGTACTAGATGCAATCGGCGGTTTCGATTATGCCCTTACACACCAGTACCAGTACGGCATTCGCGTTATCTCCAACTCCTGGGGCACCAGCGGCGATTTCGACCCGAACAACCCGGTAAACGTGGCTTCTAAAATGGCTTACGACCGTGGCATTGTTTCTTTGTTTGCGGCCGGTAACGAAGGCCCAAGCTCTGATACACACAACCCGTATGCTATTGCCCCATGGGTAATTTCGGTAGGTGCCGGCGATAAAGACGGTCGCCTTGCTGATTTCTCATCAAGAGGTGTGAAAGGTGAAGGCGGTACATTTACAATGGATGGCGAAACCTGGACCTATGAGAACCGTCCAACTATAGTTGCGCCCGGCGTAGACATCGTTTCTACAAGAGTTATCGGACCGGTGGCGTCGCTGGAAGTGCAGCAGGATGTTGAGAAATTAGATCCGGCGCACGTACCGTTTTATACGCACATGAGCGGTACTTCTATGGCAACGCCTCATGCGGCCGGTATAGTGGCGCTCTTGCTGGAGGCTAATCCTTCATTATCGCCAGCGCAGGTGAAAGAAATACTGCAGAAAACAGCTACTAACATGCCAGGCCATGAGTCATGGGAAGTTGGTGCAGGCTACGTAAACGCCTATGCTGCTGTAGATCATATTTTCAGAAACAGCACATATGGC
The DNA here is from genome assembly GCF_019336435.1 of Pontibacter populi. Lineage (GTDB taxonomy): Bacteria > Bacteroidota > Bacteroidia > Cytophagales > Hymenobacteraceae > Pontibacter > Pontibacter humidus. The sequence goes on from NZ_JAHWXQ010000001.1 coordinate 499,887, forward strand.
ACTTATGCCAACTATACCAGAAGATTTAACAGCAATGTTACATCGCAATCAGAAACAACTCCATTTACAATAGATTACAACCCGCTGCTTGCTGCCAACAACCAGATGACTTTTACAGTTGTGGAAGGGACTAACAGCATCGAAGCAAAAATAAGTGCAGGCGGTTTGTTAGGCGAAACAGGTAACCCTGTTAACCTTATCCTTTTAGGCCCTGATGGAAGCGAGCACAGAGCCGGTATACCAGTAACGTTTACACTTACCTACGACAGAGGTGTTGCGGTAGCATCTCCGGCTCCAGGCCAATGGATTCTTAAAGTAGATGGACTGAATGGCATAGCCTTACCTGAAACTATAAACGGAACCCTGAATGTGCAGCGCGTGACCGGCACTACTGGTTTATCAGATATTGCCGGCCATCCTGCCGAAGCATCTATCAAAATGGCAGTTGGCGCACGCCTGGTAGATGGTCTGAACGGCAGCTTTAAGCCAGATGAGTATCTGAAACGCATACAATTAGCCGATTACCTGATGATGGGACAGGCTATCCGACAGTTTATGCCAACCAACGGCTCTGTTACGTTCTCTGACCTGAAAGGCAGCGAAGTATTACTCGGCGAATCAGTAGCTGCCAAAGGCGCAGCACTCAGAGACAGACTATATGCCTACAACGGCGTAATGTTGCCAACAAGTACCGGTAAATTCTCGCCAACAGGCAATGTAAACCGAGCAAGCCTGGCTTACTCGTTGGTGCAGGCGCTTGGCCTGCAGGAACATGCCCTGGCCCGGAATGGCAAAACGGTTACAGTTACAGTAGATGGCAAAAAAATTCCGGTTGAAGACGCGAAGTATATTCCAGCCGGTTTGGAGGGTTATGTAAGTGTTGCCCTAGAGTTAGGACTGATAAATGCTTACTATAGTGTTACACAAGGCCCGCTGGATCTTTTCCCTACCATGCATGCTACCTTTAAGCCGACTCAGAATGTAACCCGTGCCGAGTTCGCCGTTATAGTTACCAGAACATACTCTAGCTGGAATGCTGTAACACAGCCGGTTGCTACTTCAACTACAGGCGCTATGCAGGTGGCTCAGTGGGAAGAAAGCTATGCTTACCCTAACCCAAGCACTGGCCTGAGCACTATCAGCTACTCAGTTTCTGCAGCAGGTCCGGTATCGGTGGAAGTATTTGATGTGATGGGCCGCAAAATACAGACGCTACTTACCGAAAAGCAGGCTGCAGGCCGTCATGCGCTTCAGTTTGATGGAAGCAAGCTACCAAGTGGCACTTACCTGTACCGCGTTACTACAAACGGTAAAACATCAACCAACAGAATGGTGATAACAAAGTAAGACTATTGCTATTTAATGGTTTTATGGTTTAGGAAAAGCTCCCTCTATTGGGGAGCTTTTTTTATGGGATAACTTATCTCCTTGATTCTGTGCTTTTTGTTGTGTGGGGCCTGTACCTTTTACTTTCAACTATAGCCTGGAAAAACACCCTGCATAAGAAATCTGTTATCGAGTAAAAAATAATTTAACAGCGCATGCAACCCTTTTGTACAAACATGTACTCTTGCTATTAGATACCCTTGTTGTAGAAGCCTGTCATTACAGTTTACTTCCGGTGTAAACTTTCTGACATTCAGGTATTTTACACAAATGTGTTTTAGGTGTTAAAGTGAACATTAGCTCCCGTTACTTCCCGTAGCGGGGGCTTTTGCTTTATAAGCAGCCGTCATCCCTACCATCCTCAACCATAAATTTCTGTTTAGATTCCTTTTAAATCCGTAGCTAACTATAGGTCATAGGTAAATCTGTCGCAGGTTAGTTGGCAGCTTCGGTTTAAGTCAGACAAAACCGTAACTATAGTTTTACTTCGTGACAGAATGACATAAAAAACAACCCTAAAAACGGTTGGCATATTGGTTGATAGAATGCTACCAACAGTAAAGAAATTTTTTGATAGGAAACTATAATAAAACTATAGAATGGGAAAAATAATAGGTATTGACTTGGGTACTACCAACTCGTGCGTTGCCGTAATGGAAGGTAACGAGCCGGTAGTTATACCAAACAGCGAAGGCCGCAGAACAACTCCGTCTATCGTTGCATTTCTGGACGGTGGTAATGGCGAGCGTAAAGTAGGTGACCCTGCCAAGCGCCAGGCAATCACTAACCCACAAAACACGATCGCTTCGATCAAGCGTTTTATGGGCCATAGCTACAACGAAGTTAGCGAAGAATCTAAGCAGGTATCTTACAAAGTAATTCAGGGCAGCAACAACACTATCCGTGTGGAGATCGGCGACCGCCAGTACACACCACAGGAAATCTCTGCCATGGTACTTCAGAAAATGAAGGCTACTGCTGAAGATTACCTGGGCACAACTGTAACAGAAGCAGTTATTACGGTACCAGCTTACTTTAACGATGCACAGCGCCAGGCTACGAAAGAAGCCGGTCAGATTGCTGGCCTTGAAGTAAAGCGTATCATTAACGAGCCAACAGCAGCAGCGCTTGCTTATGGTCTTGACAAAAAACACAAAGATCAGAAGATCGCGGTATTCGACTTAGGTGGCGGTACATTCGATATTTCGATCCTGGAGCTGGGTGATGGCGTGTTTGAAGTACTTTCTACGAACGGTGATACACACCTTGGTGGTGATGACTTTGACCAGAAGATCATTAACTGGCTGGCAGAAGAATTTAAGAACGACGAAGGCATTGACCTGCGCAAGGACCCAATGGCGCTTCAGCGTTTAAAAGAAGCCGCTGAGAAAGCAAAAGTGGAGCTTTCATCTTCTAACGAAACTGAGATCAACCTGCCATACATTATGCCTGTTGACGGTGTTCCAAAGCACTTGGTTCGTAAGTTAACACGCTCTAAGTTCGAGCAGCTGACTGACGACCTGATCCGCAGATCGATGGAGCCTTGCCGTAAGGCGCTTCAGGATGCAGGCTTATCTACTTCTGATATTGATGAAGTGATCCTGGTGGGTGGTTCTACGCGTATCCCTAAGGTTCAGGAAGAAGTTGAGAAGTTCTTCGGCAAGAAGCCATCTAAAGGTGTAAACCCGGATGAAGTTGTAGCAATTGGTGCTGCTATTCAGGGTGGTGTACTGACTGGTGAAGTAAAAGATGTACTTCTGCTTGACGTAACGCCGCTTTCACTGGGTATCGAAACGATGGGTGGTGTAATGACCAAGCTGATCGAATCGAACACAACTATACCAACCAAGAAATCGGAAACATTCTCAACAGCATCTGATAACCAGCCGTCTGTAGAGATTCACGTACTGCAAGGTGAGCGCCCAATGGCCCGCGACAACCGCACCATCGGCAGATTCCACCTGGATGGTATTCCACCAGCACCTCGTGGTGTTCCGCAAATCGAAGTAATATTTGATATTGATGCCAACGGTATCCTGCATGTAACGGCTAAGGATAAAGCAACTGGTAAAGAGCAGAAGATCCGTATTGAGGCATCGTCTGGTCTGAGCGAGCAGGAAATTGAGCGCATGCGCCAGGAAGCAGAAGCCAACGCCGAATCTGATAAGAAAGCGAAGGAAGAGATCGAGAAGCTGAATGCTGCTGACTCTATGATCTTCCAGACTGAGAAGCAGCTGAAAGAGTTTGGCGATAAGTTATCGGAAGGTAACAAGTCTAACATCGAAGGGGCACTTGGCCAGTTGAAAACAGCACACGGTGCTAAGGACATAGCCGGAATTGATACTGCTCTGGAAGCATTGAACAATGCCTGGAGTGCAGCTTCGCAGGAAATGTACGCAGCCGGTGGTGCCGGACAAGAAGGCGCTGCAGGTGCAACCGGTGGTAATGGCCAGGCTGGCGGTCCGCAAGGGCAGGCAGCTAACGATGGCGGTGTAACCGATGTTGATTACGAAGAAGTAGACGGTAATACCAACAAGTAAAACCCGAATACGCAACTATAGAAAAGCCCCGCTGAAACCAGCGGGGCTTTTTGTTTTTATCTATGATTTATATTATATAGCGCTTCCATAATATAAATCAACCTATGAAACGACTTATACTCTTAGCCGGCAGCCTGCTGGCAATGTTCCAGGTAGCTGCCCAGGAACTTCCGAAGTCCTTTTTTGTATCAGCTGGTATTGGTGGTTCCATCCAGCAAAATGACCAGGGTGGTAGCACAAAATCATTCCAGATCTCTCCCTCTGTAAACTACCTTTTGAATGAGCGTTGGTCCCTGGGCTTGTTTCTGGAACATAACAGGCAGACAACAGAAACAAAGATGACCTCATTACCTGGTTCAGGTGGATATTACGGAGGTTCACGTACATATGAGATCAAAAACCGCTCCTGGACGGCAGGTCCTCAGGTACGCTATTACCAACCTATCGTCTCTAAGCTTTTTATTTTTGGTGAAACGCAGGCTGGTTTCAGAGCTGAATCAGTGGAGATAAAAGAGAGTTCTACTATATATTATTACGGTGGTCTGAACGGACCTGTAATAGGTTCTGAAAAATTGAACGCTGAAAGCGAAGCAACTTCTGTACAGGTGAATGTATCACCCGGGCTGGTTTACTTCATAAAGCCTAGATTCGGAATCGAGTTAAAAGCAAATATGCTGAACTATAACCATGGTTTGAAAAACAGCATGACACCTGACGAAGACACAGAATCAAAAAATTTCAATGCTGAGCTCAGTCTTTCGAAAGCAAAATTCGGAGCAAGCTTTTACTTTTAGATCAATCAACTATAAACAAAAAAGCTCCACTGAAATCAGTGGGGCTTTTTTGTTTTATGCAAGTATTTATAGTATCTAGCACCATTAAAGTCCAACTATATTTTTAATTCCTAATAGTAGAGCCCCATTTCAAGTAAACTCCCCATGTATTTCAATCCAACTTTATAAATCTTTTAGCCTCATTATGAAACAACTTTACATTACCATTTTAGTAGCTTTAATAAGCAGCGCAGCATTTGCTCAGCAGGATTTCAGGCAGGGTTATATTGTGCAAAACGGCGACACTCTTACCGGATTTGTAGATTACCGTGGTGCACAACGTAACACACATCAAATCTCTTTTAAAAGCAACGATGCTGCCCAGGCACAGAGCTTTTTACCCAACCAGGTGCAGGGTTATGGTTTCCAGAAGGAGCATAAATATTATGAATCTAAACTGGTACCTGCTTTTGACACCCTGAGCACAGAACAAACCTTATTTGCACAACTGTTGGTGAAAGGTAAAGCTAACCTGTATTACCTGCGCGACCCGTTGCAGAAAGACCGCTTTTACATTTCTAAAGATTCAGAACCGCTGCGAGAGCTTAAGGTTGAAGAGTTTAAACAGAAAAATACCCAGGAAGGCCGCAAACTAGGCCATACCTACATGATGCGCCGCGAACTATACAAGCCAGTACTTATGCAAACGTTCCTGGATTGTAGTTCTATAACCGAAGACGATATAAATAAAGTAGTTATCGGCCTTAATTCGCTGTCGGCTATAGTTAAGCAATACAACGAGTGTATTGGCCAGGAAGAATACAGCAAAGTGCCGAAGAAAATACGCATTGGCCTTGGCCCTGTTGCCGGTATCAGCAGCTCAACACTTTCTTATAAGATAGAAGACTCCGATCTGAATTTTAACAACACCTCTGTAAAGCCTGTTGCAGGTATCTTTTTTAACTTTTCGATGCCTACCATCAGCGAGAAGCTATCATTACAGCTAGAGATGTTGTATGCCCCTAACTATTTTGAAGCAAGTGTAGGTGATGACCCAAGTGTACCAGGCAACTCAACCAGCGAGATATGGATTGATGTAACGCATCTTAAAGTACCGGTGCTGGCGCGTTATACTTACCCAAGAGGCACTTTCAGACCTTACTTTAATATTGGCCCGGTTATAAACCTGGTAGCATCGCAGAAAAATGAAATTACCACAACCTCTACCTTCGGTGGGGCAACACGCACAAAAAAAGAGCCTTTTCTGGGAGAAGACGACTTCCTGACATTATCCGGAGGCATGACAGCTGGTCTGGGCATCTCATACTCATTCCTCGGCAAGCCACTTAACCTGGAGGCACGCTACGAGATGAACGACGGTGTGTCACGATTCTCAAGTCATGATACGAGCATCAAAAGCTTAATGCTGGTATTATCTTACAAACTATAGTTTGATACTACTGCCACAAAAATCCCCTGCTGAAACACAGCAGGGGATTTTTGCTTTTAAATATTATAGTTTCAGCTACTTGCGGCAAACCTGTCAAATCCGTACTTTTAAAAATGCTTGCTACATTTTACACCTGCAGTTATCAAACGCCTATTGGCTATCTGAACCTGGCCGCTACCGATTCGCACCTGGTATCGTGCCTTTTTTCGGATATAGCCTACCCTACCTCGCCGGAGCAACCTGCCGTGTTGCAGCAAACTATAACCCAGCTCAACGAATATTTTACAGGTACCCGCAGGCAGTTCGATATACCAATGCAGCCGGAAGGCACTGAGTTTCAGCAGAAGGTCTGGGCTAACCTCTCTTCGATCCCTTTCGGAAAAACAGTATCGTACATGGCAGTGGCAAGAGCAGTGTCTGGCGAGAAGGCGATAAGGGCAGTGGGCGCTGCTAATGGTAAAAATCCGATCTGCCTTATAGTTCCGTGCCACCGCGTTATAGGCAGCGACGGCAGCCTGACTGGGTACGCCGGCGGCTTGTGGCGCAAAGAATGGCTTTTAAAACACGAAGGCATCCTTAAACCAACAAAGCAACTCACCCTTTTCTAAACTATAACTCTCTATAACACAACCTGTTTTAGTTTTTATAGTATATCAAAACCGTAAACGCGGCTAAATGATAAACTATGACGAAAATATACTATGCAGGCTATATATCTTAAATCAGGAGAAAAAGTAGTTCCGGCTTCAATAAGAATGCGCGCCATCGCGCTGGTAATTGATGCTGTGCTAATAGTTACCATAGCAGCCATTGCTGATTACTATACTATCAGCAGCAACGAAGCGACATTTATCTGGAAACCTGAAACACTGATCTACATAGTGCTGGGCTGGTTATATTTTGCAGGCGCCGAAACAAGCCATGTACAGGCTACGCTGGGCAAATACCTGCTTGGCTTAAAGGTAGTAGATAAGCACAATGGCCGCCTTACGTTAAAAAATGCTACTATCCGTTACTTTGCCAAGCCCCTTTCTATCATGATCATGCTAATGCGCTTTGTGCGGGGCCTGCCCGTTGCAAAACACCGTTACTTCCATAACCGGGTAACCGATTCGCATGTGGTAAAACAGGCTCGACACTATACGTAACATACTTTTAAACTATAAAAAAGCCCGCTTAGTAAAATAAGCGGGCTTTTCATTTTACTGCAACTATAGTTTAGTTGGTTGCAGCGCCATAGGTATCGGTTTCTACGGTTGCAGTACCATCGGCTTGTATGGTTACTTTAAAGATGTGGTCGTACTTGCTGTCTGCTACTTCGGCAAATGGCTTTTTGGCCCCAAAGGCCTCCACTATAGGCAAAATGGTATTGGAGTGACCAACCACAACTATAGTTTTACCGGCATTATTGGTGAGTACCTGTTTCTTAAGCCCTTCAAAATCGTGCGCCTCGTAAGTATTGACAGGTAGCTTCCGGGTATCTGCCAATGGTTTTATGGTCAGGGTATTGCGCCTGTATTTGGTGCTATACAAGGCATCAACAGGCTTTCCATTTAAATAAGTTACCAGGGCTTTTGCACGGGCCTCCCCTTCCGGAGTAAGCACAGGGTCTTCAGCTTTAGGGTCCGTAGCAACTTTTTCGGCATGACGCACCACGTAAATAGTTGTTACGGCTTTGTCTTTGTCGCCGCTGGCAGCAGCCACTGAGTCTGTAGACTGGTTGCACGACCAGGCAAGGCCAATTAACAAGGCGAGTGCAAACCTGAAGTAGAAATGTAGTTTCATATAGTTTAAGTGGTTTATAGTTTGGTTAGATCTCTGAAATACGTGTGCCAGCCATTACTTTATCAGCCTGTTTATTTCTTCCCCGTTCTCTTAAAAGCTTTGCTAATAATACGCGGGCCTCGAGCTGGTAAGGGTTTTCTGCCAATGCAGCTTTGTACGATTTCTCTGCTTTATGTGCCTGGTCCAACGACTCCCAGAGTATCCCTACTGCTGTTAAACGTTCTCCCATATCAGCCGGCGATTCCGGGCGTGGTTGCTGGCGCAGTAACATGGTTGCTTTCTCTACGTCGCCAAGCTGTGCCATTAACGAGACCAGTTTATAGTTATCGCTGCGTAGTTTAACCCTACCGGAAAGCAATGGTTCTGCTGTAACTATAGCCGAATCTTTCTGGCCCAACATAAGTTGGTATGCTGCCATGCGCACAGTGAATGGCGGACGGGGTGTGCTGCTTGCCGCTAATATACGCTGGGCTTCCTCTAAGGTAGCATATGCTTTTTTATAGTTGCCTTGGGCGGCCAGTACATCGGCATATTGTTGGCGCAGTTCATAGTTCTGCGGCTTTAACGAGACTAGTCTTGCCAGTTCTGCTTCGCTTTCAGGAGCCTTGTCGGTAGTGCCTTTCAGCCAGTGGGCGTAAGCAAGAGCTTCATCGCGGCGGTCGCGCAGGTAGGTTGATACCGTCGGGGCTGATTTCACATAACTTTCTGCTAAGATCATCGCTTCGGGAACCCTGCTGTAAGAAGCATATAGTCTGGCGAAGGCCATCGTATTGGCAGCTCTTGTCATCAGGTCGTCTTCCAGTTCCAGTGCTTTGCGGTATAGATCAGCCTGTTGTTTCAGGGCATCGGTAGTTTCCAGTTTGTTGTTGCGGCGCATAGCTTCCAGCAATTCGGCACGGGCTGCATACACAGGCGCATAATTGGGGTTTATCTTTTCAGCTTTCGAGAGCCATTTTTCGGCATCATTAAACCTGCTCTGTTCCTGTTTTACGCGGGCATAAGCCATTAAAGCTGGCTGGTAATTTTCATCCCAGGTCAGGGCGGTATCTAACAAAGCTGTTGCCTGCTCGTAATTTTTGCCTGCCAAAGCCCGCTCCGACAAATTTAGGTATACTTCAGCCCAGTTGCTGGCCATGGCCTGTTTGTCGCCTGCCAGGTAAGCCTGCTGCCGTTTTACCAGACCATCCAGAAAACTATACAGTTCCGGGTCTTTGGCCTTCAGGTCGGCGGTGGTGTTAATGGATTTGTGGTTAAGCGGATGCACTTTTACAGGCTCGAAATAAGCCGGATAGGTTTGCGCCAGGTACTCGTGTTCGTTGTTGGCCGAATAATAATCGAGTGTGCGATTTTCTTTCATGGCGTTCTGGTACAGGCGGCGCACTTCGCGATTTTCTGCATCGGTAAACACCCTGCCATGAAACTGATGTACATACTCGTGCAATACTACATTGCGCTCCAGGTACGAGCCCCGCACCACATACTCGATGGCAGCTGCGCCACTTCCTACGCCTCTGATGTCCATCCACTGACGGTTATCGAATGTGGTTGCCTGCCTAAAGAAAGGCGAGTTCATGGCGATAGCTAAATCAATGTGCAGCGGCGGAATTACAAACTTTTCATTTTGCCTGCTCAGGAACGGAAAGTAAACAATGCTTTCGTATAGTTGCGACCACACCATTTTCTGCACTTCATCGCCGGGGTAGTACGTCACATCCGGAAACACGCGTGCAAAATTTACGGGGTCTTTTATAATTGTCTGTTGGATAACCTGCTGCAGCGAATCGTAGTTGTGCAGGTAAGGCAGTTGCTTTTGTTTGATGACCGCGGCCAGGGCATTATGCGCCGGGCCGTAATGCTTTTTGCGCTTTAAGATATTCTGAAAGATCGTTTGGGCAGAATCAAGGCGCTGCGTGCGGTCCATATCGAAAGCCATGTAATATACGGAGCCACGCAGCATGGCCGGCAACACCGATTGCGGATATTCCTTCTGTACATTAGCAGCATGAGCCAGCGCTTCCTGTAGTTTGTTCTGCGCTATCAGTTTTTCGGCAGGTTGTAGTGTCTGTCTAACTTTGTCGTCTTCAGGTTGCGCGTAGTCGGCGTAGGTAAGGTTGGTATGGCCGTTGCCCCAGTGCCAGTGCGTTACATAGTGCAGCGGGTTCAGCTCCAATGCCAATTCCCATTGTGCCGCCATGTCATTCAGCTGCGTGGCATCTACACGTCGCCAGATGGCATAACCATAGTTGAAGCGGGCATCGGGGTTAAACGGGTTAAGCGTAAGGCTGGTGATAAGCGGTTTTTCGGCAAGCTCCGGCTTCTGATTCCAGAAATGCACATCCGATTCCAGCAAATACGCATCGGCATTTTTCGGATTTAGTCGTTGTACCTGTTTAGCTTTCTCCAGAGCCTGCTCATACTTTTTCTGCAGCATCAAAATGCGACCTATTTGTAACGCTGCTGCTTCGTGTTTCGGGGTTTTTGCTAGGATCTTGTTGGCCGTGGCTTTTGCTTTTTCCAGTTCCCAGGCTTGTACCTGTAGTTTGCTTTGTAGCAGTAGTGCTTCCGGAGATGTGGGCTGTAGTTTCAGTGCCTGCGTTACCAGCTTTTCGGCCTGCTCAAACTCGTTGTTAACTATAGCCAGCTTTGCTTTGGCAACTGTAGTTTGCACTGTTGGTTTTGCCGTGGCTATAGTTTGTTCTGCTTCCTGCCATAATCCCAGTTCCAGTAACTTCTCAGCTTTTTCGGCTGGTGCTATAGTTGCCGACTTCGCCTTTAGCCGCTCCTGCTGCAGCTTCTCCCGGACAGCCTTTATATCATCGGGGTGCTGGGCCAGCGCTGGTAAGGCAAGGGTAAGAATAGCTATAAAGAGAAATATGGATTTATAGTTTGTCAACATAAATGCTATTTTAAGCTTATAATCTTCGTTTGCCCAACCCTTACAGTATCTTCTATATCAATCATCCCAATCTCAGCACGCACTTTCCATGTAGTTGAGCTTAACTTTTTCCCGAACACCTGGCCTTGCGTAATAGGCAAAGGTTTATTTGCGTCTTCCTCAAAACAAAAACAGCTTTTCTCATAAAGTCCGCTATAGTTCTTAAAGTCAGTACCTACAATGTTGAACTCCGTTTTGGCAGTATCTACTTCAAAAATCACAATATCACTCTCTCCACTATCAGTGGCAATACTATCGCCACTTGAGTAAGTTAGTGTAAATATGGAATTATTACCATGCTCAATTTCATAGTTATAATATCTTAAAGTACTATCATTATTAACTTGAGGAGTTATCTTCAGTTGTGAATCAGGTCTGACTTGTAAACTATAAAACTGATAAGTGTGATCTATAGCTACTTTCTCATTGCAGGATATGAGCAACAGAAGCCAGACAACAATTAGTAAGCTTTTTTGCATTCGTGATTATCTTTTCAAAAACTGTTTCCTTACAACTAAACTACACACTTCTGCTGGCTAATAAAACTTTATATCGGATAAATAACATATACCCCTACACCTGCTTACGCTCCACTTTCCTGAAGTAGATTTTCTCGAGTTTGCGCATGAGGTAGATAGAGATAAGCAGCCAGCGAATTCCGGCTGAGTAGCCTGCCAGTACATCCGTAGCGTAATGCACGTTTAGGTACACGCGACTATAGCCAATTAGCAGAAGTAGCAACGTTAAAATTATAGTTATCAGCCACCGCCAGATGGGATTCGGTACTGTTCGCCATACAATGTAGATTAGCAAACCATAAAACGAACCGCCGATCATGGCGTGGCCGCTTGGGAAACTGAGCCCGGATTGTTCAAGTATCGCCGTTTCGGGGCGGGGACGCTCAAATACACGCTTCAACGCCTGGTTCAGCATAGTGCTGGTAAACGAAATAACCAATACTTTAAGCGCAAACCACTGTAACTGCCGGAACCAGGCAAAAATCAGAACTATAAGCACCGGCACCACCATCAGGTAATCAGCAGAAGCAAAAAAAGAAATGAAACGCATGATGCGTGTTGTTTCGGTGGAAGAGTGGCTGGCAGCAAACCGGAACATGGCTTCGTCAAATGCAGTACTTTTATCAACAAATACTAGTTCAGCCATATACACAAACAGCAGCACACAACCAAAGAAAACAGCCCAGACCAACACCGCCTCTACCGAGAGCAACGCCAGTGCGCTTAAAAACCGTTTTAGCCTGCGCTTCATGCCTATTGCTTACGCACTTACAACACCGGACGGTACAACTATAGTTAGCCCCGAAACTATAAACTATAAAAAAAGCGAAAGCCGGTCCTTTGTAAGAACCGGCTTTCGCTCTGATAGAGATAATGTGCGCACGGGGAGACTCGAACTCCCACACCCGAAGGCACAGGCTTCTGAGACCTGCACGTCTACCAATTTCGCCACGTGCGCATTGGTCACTATCAAATAAACATCCCCAAAACCCTTTAACCCTCGTTCATTGGGATTGCAAAGGTACGACAGAATTTAATTAATGCAATATGCCAATAAAAAAATATTTATTCTTTTGTCACAGGCTCATCAATCAAAACTGGCGTTATCTCTTTACGTGAATAGCGCTCCAATCGTCTAAGAATATAAATGCCGATAAAAACCCACATAAAACCGGCAGCAAACCCTGCCAGTACATCAGTAGCGTAATGCACCCGCAGATAAATACGGCTAAAACCGATCAGAATAACAAAGGCAGATAACAGTGCCACAAGGGTGTATTTCAGGGCTGGCTGCTTTACGTTTTGCCACACCAGGTATATCAGCAACCCGTAAAACGATGCCGCCACCATGGTATGTCCGCTCGGAAAACTAAGTCCGTGCGCTTCCACCATCGGTACAATGGGCCTTGGCCTGTCGAAAAAGTATTTCAGCACCACATTAAGCGTGATACTGCCCAGCGCTACTACCGGCACTTTTAACGAATACCACCTGTGCCGTTTTATAAACACAAAGTACGCAACCAGCAACAGCGCTGCAGGGGTCAAAAACTGCCTTGACGCAAAAAAGGTAATCACTTTTATAAAATTATCGAGGCCCGGCGAAGCTATAGTTGCGGCAAAGTCGAACGCGGCGTCATCCATGCCCAACTCATCCCCCTGCAATACCTGGCTGCTTATGTAAAAGAAAACCACTACACACGCAATAAACAATAGCCAGACAAAAATCAGCTCTACTGTAAACAAGGCTACGCCGGCGGCAACTTTTTTATAGAAACTCTTTATCATGCGTTATACATTCGTTTTTCGGGATGCTATGGTTGCGTAGCATGCGTATACCTTTACGTAAGATCAATAATCAATGCTATAGTTTACTTATGGATGCTACGATCAGGTTATTTATTGCGGCCTCGCTGACTGATGAATTAGGGCCTTACCTTAAAGAGCAGCTCAGGCCTTTACTTGATGATACCTTACGGCCAATACCCCTGCAGAACATGCACCTGACCTTGTTTTTTATAGGCAATATACCTGCCACAGAGATTGATACGATCAGGTATAAAGTAAAAGAGATAGCGCATCAGTGCGAGCCTTTTACTTTGCAGCTTGCCGCCGTAGAGCAGGGCCCGAAACCAACTTCACCACGCCTGATCTGGGCACGGTTTAATGAACACCCGGAGTTTGCAAAACTAAGTAAAAAACTGTCGGGGGCGCTGGCCCCTGAGGAGCCCAACAAACTGAAGCCAACGCCCCATATTACGCTTGCCCGCTACCGTAAAAACATTGCCAGGCCCGAAGCAAAACCTCCCGTACTTCCGGAAAAGGACATAACCCTGCCCGTATATGCAATTGGTGTCTGGAAATCTGAACTGGCATCGCCGCACCCCATCTATAGTATACTGGAGAGTTACCTGCTGGGCCAAAACCAAACTAACCCCAGATAAGTAAGTATAGCACTGAAAATAGATGAAGCTATGACCCAAAACGAACTTACCGAACTGGTAACTTACCTTAAAGATAAAAACCTGACTGTTGCTTTTGCTGAAAGCTGTACCGCCGGCCTGCTCGCCTCTGAATTTGTAAAGGCCAAAGGCAGCAGTGATGTGCTTAGAGGCAGCCTGGTAGTGTATCAGCCAGAAGTTAAAATAAAGCTATTGGATGTTCGCAAAGAGACTCTGGAGATGTACACCGCCGAGAGCCAGCAGGTAACCAATGAAATGGTAATGGGGCTGAAGAAACTGTTGAATGCCGAAATCAACGTAGCTGTTACCGGACTGGCTGGCGGCGGCGGCTCCGAAACAGATGAAAAGCCTGTAGGTACCGTGTTTGTTTCTTTTTTATATGATGGCAAAGCCGAAGAGTTTCGGGAAGTGTTCGATGGCAATACGCAGTCAATCCGCAAAAAAACAGTAGATTACATTTTCGAAAAGCTGAAAGGTGTGCTGGAACAGCATTATGATCGCTAACCTATTTTACACTTTGACAAATTGCCATTAAACCCGGATAGCGGCTTCGACCGCGTAGCATCTTTTTACGACCCATTGGCTAAGCTGGTATTTGGTTCTTCGCTACAGAATGCACAACGCTGTTTACTCCCTTTTATTCCGAGTGGTGCAACTATACTTATCATCGGGGGCGGCAGCGGCTGGCTCTTGCAACAGGTTTTAGAACACACTTCCCCAGAACGTATAGTTTACCTGGAAGCATCTGAAAAAATGCTGCAGCTGGCACAGCAGCAAATTCCCGCTCCCACTATAGTTGAGTTTCGCCACGGCACTGACTCAGACCTGCACCCACACGAGCGGTTTGACATTATCATTACACCTTTCCTGCTTGATCTTTTCCCGGATGAGCGGCTCTCCCGGTTAATGCAAAGGCTTTATAGCGTTTTAAATCCGGGTGGTTTATGGTTATTTGCGGATTTCTGGCCAGTACAGCAAAAACCACTACTCTGGCAAAAACTGCTGGCTAAAAGCATGTATCTTTTCTTTGGATTACTAAGCGATGTGCAAGGCAGGAAACTACCTGATTACAGCAGGCATTTTGATGAGTTAAAACTAAATGAGCAGCAATGCGCAGGGTTCTATAATGGTTTTGTGCAGAGTAGGGTTTATAGGAAGTGTATTTAGTCTTCCCCTTATTTACCTCACCCAGCCCTCTCCTGTTGAAGAGAGCCCCAAGCCTAAAATAGGATAGAATTTTGTCTGAATCAGGATTTGCAGGATTTTAGGATTGACAGGGTTGGGCTTTTATAGTTAGCTATTTTGCTGGCGGGGGTTTGTAACCCGTGTCTACTTATGGTGTTGAGTTTGTAACTCAACTGGCCCGGCAGGGGCAAGCATAATAGTAGCGATGGCTATCGGTTTATAGTTCCAACGTCCAACTAGCCCTAACCTCTCCTTACCTAAGGTGGTGAGCTTTTTGCAGCCGTTGCTGCAGTTAATGCTCTTTGTTTTATAGTTGACGTATTAACCCACCCCTACCCCTCCCGAGAGGGGAATTTCGGCTATAGTTACTGTTAAGTTGTAGTTCTATAGTTGGCGTCTTAACACCCCTATAGTCCCCTCAAGGGGACAATTCTGCCTTTACCACTTTCTAAACTATATTTCTATAGTTACACACCACGAGCAGGACAGGTTTACCTGTCCCCTCGAAACTATAGCCAAGATAAAGCAAAGCAACTATAGCCTTTTAAACAGCATAACTATAGCTATCGAACTGATCTCAGTCTTTGGGTGGAGCGCCTTTGCTTTGTTGCGGTGCCACCAGGCAGCCCGAGGCACGAGGGAAGCAAGAAAGCAGCCGCGCGATACCCGAAGACGGGGCCTCCCGGCCGTAAGGGCACCAAAGCTAACTATAATACTATAGGCATGTAGAGCTCCTAGGATAGGAAGTAGTTTGAAAGGCAGGCTTAGTTCGGATAGTAGAAAATCAAACTATAGCACTCAGATTTCTCTCTGCGTTCGAAATGACAAGAAAGGAAACTATAAGACATATAAGATCCTTTAGTTGGCGGTCGGGATGACCAAAACCCAAAACTACAGCCACCATTTGTGTAGCTACATCCTTCTCCTTATCTTTCAATCAACTAAACACAACACCACATGCTCCCTAAAATCTATAGTTTACTCTTAACCTTACTCCTGACAATACCGCTGATCGCACAGCAAAAAGTTACTTACAACCTGTCGTTCCCGAATGCGGTGCACCATGAGGCGGAGATCAGTGTTACTTTTGCTGGTATCTCATCTGACACGCTGGAAGTATTGATGCCCCGCAGTTCGCCGGGCCGTTATGCGTTGCACGAGTTTGCCAAGAATGTTTACAGTGTAAAAGCTACCGATAGCCAGGGTCAAGCGCTTAAGATCTGGAAAACCACACCGCATCAGTGGAATGTTACCGGCCATAAGGGTGCTGCAACTATAACCTATACGTTGTTCGGAGACCATGCTGATGGAACCTACACAGGCATAG
Source organism: Pontibacter populi (assembly GCF_019336435.1). Classification (GTDB taxonomy): domain Bacteria; phylum Bacteroidota; class Bacteroidia; order Cytophagales; family Hymenobacteraceae; genus Pontibacter; species Pontibacter humidus. The sequence goes on from NZ_JAHWXQ010000001.1 coordinate 516,245, forward strand.
ACGAAACGCACGCGCACCTGAACATGCCGGCCACGTTAATGCATGCCATAGCGTTTGATAAAGCACCGGCACAGGTTACCTTCAACATACCCCAAAACAGCAACTGGAAAGTAGCCACCCAACTGAAACACGAACAGGGCAACACTTATTCTGCACCGAACTTTCAGTATCTGATGGATAGCCCGACCGAGCTAAGCAACTATGATCTTGCCGAATGGACCATACAGGAAAATGGAAAAACGAAGACGATACAGGTTACCCTGCACCACACCGGCACCAAAGAACAGTTTAACGAATACGTTCAGAAAACGCAGAAAATTGTAGCCGAGCAACGTGCCGTGTTTGGCGAGTTACCTGATTTTGATTTCGGGCGCTATACGTTTATTGGCTGCTATATGCCGCAAACAAACGGCGATGGCATGGAGCACCGCAACTCAACTATAGTTACCAGTTCGCAGCCGCTTGCCAAAGCCATGACAGGCCAACTGAACACCGTTTCGCATGAGTTTTTCCATGCCTGGAATGTAGAACGCATCCGCCCGAAAAGTCTGGAGCCATTTAATTTCCAGGAAGCGAATATGAGCGAGGCCCTTTGGCTGGCCGAAGGTTTTACCAGTTACTACGGTGACCTGACCATGCCACGAAGCGGTATAATCAGTATAAAAGACTTTGCAGACGGACTTACCGGAGACCTGAACTATGTGCTGCTGTCGCCGGGCCGCCAGTACCATAGTTTGGTTGAGATGAGCAAACAGGCTCCTTTTGTAGATGCCGCCCGCTCCGTTGATGCTGTAAACCGCCACAATACTTTTATTTCTTACTATACCTACGGCAGCATGCTCGGGCTAAGCCTGGACATGACACTGCGCCAGAGCTATAGCAAAACGCTGGACGATTACATGCAGGCGCTGTGGCGAAAGTATGGACGTCCGGAGAAACCGTATATCTTAACAGATCTGCAGGAAACGCTGGCTGAAGTAAGCGGCGACAAAGCATGGGCAGCAAAAGTATTCAGTAACTATGTAAACGGGAGCGAGCTTCCTGACTTTGCCCCCCTGCTGGCTCAGGCGGGGCTGGAGTTTCGCAAAGCAAAACCGGGCGTGGCTACTTTGGGCATCAACGGAATGGAATTCACTAAAAATGGAGCTGTTATCAGCTATGGTACCGCGGTTACGTCTCCGGCATACAAAGCAGGTTTAGACAGAGCCGATATAATTGTAAGCCTCGACAACAGGAAGATCAGCAGCGAAAAAGATCTGAAGAAAGTAATGGACAAGCATAAACCCGGAGACACCATACCAGTTACTTACACCAGCCGTGGCACCACGCATAACGCAACTATAACGCTGGGCGAAGCTCCTGCTCTTGAAGTGGCGTTATACGAGAACATCGGCAAAGAACTTACACCAGCTATGCAGCAATTCAGAAACAAGTGGCTGGGCTCACAGGTTAAACAGTAAGGCCGAACTATAGTTACCGGAATTTAAAAGGTAAACTATAACATCCGCCTGTTGTTACCGTTAGCATAAGTACTTGTTTTTAACAGGTGTAAGCTCTACCTTAGTACCTATAATCTGAAGATATACTACGTGAAAATAGCAGTTAAAATAGTAATGGTTTGCCTGATGTGCTTTGCCGGAAATGCAATGGCACAGGCACCTGTAAAAGCAACTACAGATGCCGCCCCTGCAGTGCCGCGACTGAGCTACAACATGAGTTTAGGCGCCAGCTACAACAGCCATTTCGGGGCCAGTACTTTTGTGCAGCCAACCGCCCGCTACCAGGTGACAGACCGTTTCAGAGGATTTGCCAGCTTCACCTATGTAAGCTCGATGCCACGCAACTATGCTTTTACCACTGAGGAAGGAACTGTAGTTCGTCGTTCGCAGGGCAACAGCCAGTACATAGTAAGTGTAGGTGGCGATTACCTGGTAAACGACAGACTGATTCTGAGCGGAAATGTTTGGAAGGATCTGTCGAATATGCCGAAGGAACTGGGTGCGTATAACAACTATAACTATATGGGCCGTCAGGGTGCCGATTTCAGTGCTACTTACAAGATAAGCGATAAGTTTTCGGTTTCGGGTGCAATTCGCTATACTGATGGTGCCTCGCCATACTATAATCCATACTATAACTCTGGTTTCGGTAACAGCCCGTTCGGATATTAACAGAAGATTTTATACTTTTAAAAACGCTTTCCCGGCAACAGGAGAGCGTTTTTTTATTTTCATTCCCTTAACCCAAACAGTGCAATTATAGTTATAGTATACCATCATCAAACGCTTACAGACTTGCAGAACAAGGAACCTAAAGTAAGGCACATCAATAACCCGAAGCTGGAAACTATAAAACCCGGCTACAAAGGCAACAAGATCATACACAACCAGTTTGCAAACGGAGAGGAACTATACAATCCCGATTTCAGCAACGTGATCCGCTGGAAACTCTCCGGAAACCCACAGAAAACAGAAAAGAAAACCGATACCTATACGCCACCTGTAGTTGCAGGCTGCGATTTTATACATGCTGCCGAAGATATGATCGTGTGGCTCGGGCATGCTACCTTTTTTATACGGGTACAGGGCACTACTTTTCTCATCGACCCGATTTTGTATGACCTGCCGATGATCAAACGCCGGGTTGGCCTGCCTTGCGCACCTGAAGAGCTGAAGAATATTGATTACGTGCTGCTCTCCCATGCCCACCGCGACCACCTGGATATAAAATCGCTGCGGACTGTTTGCCGCAACAACCCTAACTTAAAAGTGCTGGCCCCGCTACATGCCGGTAGCCTTATCCGGAGTGCGAGCAAACACCTGCCTTACCAGGAAGCCGGCTGGTACCAGCGCTACGACATCGTCCCTGACCATCTTGAAATTTATTTTGTACCGGCATCGCACTGGCACCGTCGCGGCCTGTTTGATATGAACACGGTACTTTGGGGCGGATTTATCATCAAAACAAAAGAACAGACTATATACTTTGCCGGCGACACCGGTTTTAACGGCCACTTCGAGGAGATACAGGAAACCTTTGGCCCGCTGGATATTTGTATCATGCCTGTGGGCGCATATAAACCTACGTTTATGATGCAGAAAAGCCACCTGAACCCGAACGAGGCAGTGCGAGCTTACAATATTCTGCGTGGCGGCACTTTTATACCCATGCATTATGGCACTTTTGACTTATCAGATGAGCCGGCAAGTGAGCCAGTGCGGTTGCTGGAGCAAATTGCTGCGGCCGGCCTTATGCGCGGCTTAAAAATACCTGCTATAGGCGAACCACTGCTGCTCCGCGACCTTGCCTAGGCGGTAGCTAAAATAGCGTTATACTTTTGCTATATTTGTGGTTTACATCTAACAGACAGCCTTATGTCTTCTACCCTAATTATAAGCCTGATTATTGGCTACTTCCTTATTCTGATCACTATTTCCTGGTTCACGAGTAAGAACACCGACTCCGACACCTTTTTCCTGGCCAACCGACAGTCGCCGTGGTACATTGTAGCCTTTGGTATGATCGGCACCTCGCTTTCGGGTGTAACGTTTGTGTCAATTCCGGGGATGGTACAGAATGCGCAGTTCTCGTACCTGCAGCTGGTGCTAGGTTATCTACTGGGTTATTTTGTGATTGCTACCGTACTGATGCCGCTTTACTATAGATTGAACCTGGTGTCGATCTATACTTACCTGGAGCAGCGCTTCGGTTACTGGTCTTACAAAACGGGAGCTGCTTTTTTCATGCTTTCGCGCACTCTGGGTGCTTCCATCCGCTTGTTCCTGGTGGCAGGTGTGTTGCAGTTAGCTGTGTTTGATGATCTGGGTGTTCCGTTTGCGGTTTCGGTTATGATAACGATAGCGCTGATCTGGGTTTACACGTTCCGGGGTGGCATGAAAACCATTATCTGGACCGATACTTTCCAGACCACAGCCATGCTGATTGCGGTTGTTACCACCATCTGGCTTATTTCAGATGAGCTGAACATGGGCTTCCAGGGGATGATTGACAGTGTGCAGGCAAGCGATTACTCACAGGTATTTTTCTGGGATGTGAAAGACAGCAAGTATTTTCTGAAGCAATTCTTTTCCGGAGCTTTTATCGCGATCGTTATGACTGGCCTCGACCAGGACATGATGCAGAAAAACCTGAGCTGCAAAAATATTGGCGAAGCCCAGAAAAACATGTTCTGGTTCAGTATTATACTGGTGTTCGTAAATATGCTTTTCCTTACGCTGGGCGCTTTGCTTTACATTTATGCTAACACGAAAGGCATAACTCTGCCAGCTAAAGGTGATGATGTGTTCCCGTTCCTGGCACTTAACCACTTCACGCCATTCCTGGGTATCGTGTTCATTTTAGGTATCATTGCTATTACCTACGCTTCCGCCGACTCTGCGCTTACTGCTCTTACAACATCCTTCTGTGTCGATTTCCTGAACTTTAGTGAGCGATCGGAGCACGAGCGCGTGCGTTTACGCTACATTGTGCACTTCGGGGTTTCGGTAGTGATGGTGCTGGTGATTATCGCCTTTGATATTCTGAATTCTGAAAGTGTGATAACAGCTGTATTTAAAGTGGCCGGCTATACCTACGGGCCATTGCTGGGACTTTACACCTTTGGCCTTTACACCAAGCGCGCCATCCGCGACAAATATGTACCGGCTATCTGTATCGTCGCCCCAATTCTTACCTACATTATCAGTTACAATTCTGTAGAGTGGCTCTATGGGTATGAGTTCGGTTTTGAAGTGCTGATCCTGAACGGCTTCCTGACATTTGTTGGTTTATTCGCCATCTCATCCGGCAAAACAGACGATCTGGAACTGGCGCAAGAGCAAGCTTAATTTAGTTAAAGAGTTTGGGCGTTAAAGAGTTTAGGAAGCGAGAATTACATCAATTATGGCGCGAGCCTCCTGGCTCGTGTCGAACTATAGCAGGGGCCTCTGGCCCTTACCGAAATTTATAGTCTGTTACATATTCACTGAATTTTGAAATGTGTAAAAATGGGCGGGACGCCCAACTATAGTTCGACACGAGCCAGGAGGCTCGCGCCATGCTATTTTAACTTTCTAACTTCACTAACTCATTCCCCTAAACTCTAAAACTCCCAAACTCTTTAATTCTATAACTCTTTATTGCTTACCTTTGCAGGAGTGTAAATTGGGCAACTTTAAACCTAAGCAAAAGGTATCAGTTAAAACCAATCCGGCTACCTAACTATAGGGGCTTTTCAAAATTAAGTAACGCACAGTACATTAATGGCAAAACGCGGATTCGGGCAAACAGGAGCGCAGGACGGCGAAGAACGAAAGAAGATCACAAAGGAAAGCTTTCAACGCGGGCTCCGCATTTTCAGCTACGTATTACCTTATAAATTCAAATTTATAGTTGGGCTTGGGTTCCTGCTGTTCTCCAGCCTTACCTTTATGGCCTTCCCGTACCTGGTAGGTCAGCTATTCGATTCTGCTACGGGCAACTCAACAGGCATTCTGACAAACATCAACGTCATAGCGATGGGGCTGTTTGGAGTTATATTACTACAGGGTGTTTTCTCATTTTTCAGGGTGTACTTTTTTGCGCAGGTAAGCGAGAATGCCGTGGCCGATATCCGTAGGGATCTGTACAGCAAATTCATGCAACTTCCGATCTCATTCTATGAGAAACGCCGTGTAGGTGAAATTACCAGCCGTATTACAACAGATGTAGCCCAGGTGCAGGATGCCATGTCTATCACGCTGGCAGAGCTTTTCAGGCAGTTTACCACGCTTATAGTTGGTGTCATCATCATCATGTGGACGTCCATTAAGCTGTCGCTGTTTATGCTGGCCACTTTTCCGGTGCTTATAGTGCTGGCGATGGTCTTTGGCCGCAGAATAAAAACACTATCCAAAAAAACGCAGGACGAGCTCGCAAACACCAACGTTATAGTTGAGGAAACGCTGCAGGCTATAAACACGGTGAAAGCATTTACAAACGAGATGTTTGAAGTAAACCGCTACCGTACTACCCTGGCAAAAGCAGTTAAAACAGCTATAACTACAGCAAATTACCGTGGCGCCTTCATCTCCTTTATCATCATCGGCCTTTTTGGTGGTATCATACTCGTTATCTGGTATGGCGCTACGTTGGTAGCAAATGGCGATATCAATCAGGGCGACCTGGTTTCGTTTGTACTCTACACAGCCTTTATCGGAGCCTCTGTTGGTGGTCTGGGCGAACTATACGGTAAAGTACAGTCAGCCTTAGGAGCCACAGAACGTATTTTAGAGATACTGCAGGAGCAGGAAGAACCAACGGATAAGAGCCTTCGGGCCCTGAGCCAGGTACCGCGTGTGCAGGGCAATATCACTTATCGTAATGTAGCATTTTCCTACCCTACCCGCCCGGATATCCAGGTACTGAAAGACATCAGCTTTGAAGCACGAGCCGGTGAAAAAGTGGCTGTAGTTGGCCCAAGTGGTGCCGGTAAATCAACCATTATACAGCTACTGATGCGCTTTTACGATGTGCAGGGCGGCAGCATAACTGTTGATGGCAAAGACCTGCGTAGCATGGACCTAACCACGCTACGTGGAAATATTGGTATCGTGCCTCAGGAAGTGTTGCTGTTTGGCGGAACTATAAAAGAGAATATTGCTTATGGCCGTCCGGAAGCTACGGAGGCTGAAATTATAGAAGCTGCCAAAAAAGCCAACGCCTATAACTTTATCGAGTCGTTCCCGGAAGGCCTGGATACATTGGTTGGCGAACGCGGCATAAAATTATCGGGTGGCCAGCGCCAGCGTGTGGCCATTGCCCGTGCTATACTTAAAAACCCTGTTATCCTTATACTCGACGAAGCAACCAGTTCGCTGGACTCTGAATCAGAGCAACTGGTGCAGCAGGCCATGGATGTGTTGATGAAAGACAGAACCACGATCATCATTGCGCACCGCCTGGCAACTATAAGAAAAGCAGACAAGATATTGGTGATTGATGGCGGTGAAATTGTGGAAGAAGGCTCGCATGAGCAGCTTTCTGCAAACGACAACGGTATTTACGCCAACCTGCTCAGACTACAGTTTGAGCTCAGCTAACGTTTACTTATTGATTCCCTGAAAACCTGTCGGAGCTTCCCCGGCAGGTTTTTTTATGCGCTGGCATACTTAATATTATATTTTTCGTATGTTCGATGCAAATTCACACCTATAGTTAACGGTTAGCCGCTTCTAGATGCATTTCAACCTTTTTCGCGCTTTTATAGTCTTATTGCTGCTGCAAGCTCCCTTTATAGTTCATGCGCAGGAGTTCACTCAAAACATTCGGGCCAAACTTTCGCTTTATGTTGAGGCAGGCGGTAACTCCGACAGCTATTCTATAAACATTGACCATATTTTATACCAGCGGGATGCTTGGAAGGGCGGATTAAGAGCAGGTCTGGGCACCAACCTGTTTTTTATGGAAGAAGAACCCGGCGTGTACCCTGTAGTACCTCTGGAAGCTTATGCGATGGTGGGTAAAGCCCGTAACCATTTCGAGTTTGGCCTGGGTTATACCAAACGCTTCACTGATGCCCCTGAACTGTTACAGAACATGTACTTTGCACGGTTAGGATTCCGGTACCAGGTACCCAAAGGCGGATTGCTGGTGCGGGCAGGTCTTACACCATTTATTTCCCCGGAAGGCAGGGATGAGAAAACCGGGAGTTTAGCTTTGGTACCACGTTTTGGGTTAAGCATAGGGCGCAGCTGGTAAACTATAGTTGCAGCAAACAGACCGGAATTAAACTTTACAGGCAACTTAATTTTGACTAATTTCACACACCAAACTATAAACCTCCAATAAAGTATAAACTCATGAAAAAGACACTTATCGGCTTAGCATTTTCTGCAGCCATGTTAGTTGGCGCAAGCACTGTACAAGCCCAGATCGAAATCCCTGCTGCCAGCCCTGCTGCTACCGTAACCCAGAAAGTTGGCTTAACCGATGTTTCTGTTTCTTACTCGCGCCCGTCGCTGCGAGGCCGCACTGTTGGTAAAGATGTAGCTATCTATGGCGACATGTGGAGAACTGGTGCTAACAGCCCAACCCTGATCAAGTTTAACGACGACATAACCATACAGGGCAATAAGGTACCTGCCGGCGAATACGTGCTGATGAGCATACCTGCACAAAACGAGTGGACTGTGATCCTGCACAAAAATAAGGAACTGTGGGGTAACAACGATGCAAAGTATGATCAGGCTAATGACCAGCTTCGCTTTACTGTAAAGCCACAAACCAACCCGCGAACTATAGAATCCTTTACTATCAACTTCGCTAACCTGAAAAGCAACAGCGCTGATGTAGAGTTACTATGGGGCAAAGAGATCGCCAGCTTTACCATTACCACTGATGTAGATAGCAAAGTGATGGCCCAGATACAGGAGAAAGTAGTAAACAGCAAAGAGGTTTCGCCAAACACATATGCGGCAGCTGCATCGTACTACATGAGCGCCAACAAAGACATGAAGCAGGCGCTGGATTGGATGAAAAAAGCCAATGCCAAAGATGCCAAGTTCTGGAACCTGCATGCACAGGCTAAAATTCAGGCTAATTTAAAAGACTATAAAGGTGCTATAAAAACCGCAGAACAGTCTATAGAACTAGCTAAGAAAGCAAACAACCCGGAATATGTACGTATGAATGAACAGGCCATTGCAGAGTGGAAAAAAATGAAGTAATACCTGTTTAGCTAGATACCATAAGCCTCTGCCCTGGCAGGGGCTTATTTTTTATATTTAACCCAAACTATAGTTGAAAGACCAAGACGAAAAACAACATTCAGAAGAGCACCTGGGCCCTGCCCGCGAATACTGGTGGAACGACGATTACCTGGAATTACTGGCCCAGCGCCTTCACCTGCCTTATTGCCAGACTTTAGTGGATATTGGCTGCGGCAAGGGTATGATGGGCTTTAAGTTCTCGAAGTACATGCCCGATGGCAGCAATGTTATAGGCGTAGATTATGAACCGGGCTATATAGCAGAGGCACAACAACGCGCGCACAGCCAGTTCGGACACAACCAGATCAACTATAAATTCAGCGTAGGTAACGCTACTGACATTCCGCTACCCGATAACATTGCCGACATTACCCTTTGCCAGACCTTATTGATACACGTTAAAAACCCGCAGCGTGTAATCCAGGAAATGATACGCGTTACCAAACCGGGTGCCTGGGTAGTGGCTCTGGAGCCCAATAACCTAGTGCCCAACCTGATGTTCGACCGTTACGGCGAAACCGATTTTAACGTGGAAGGCATGCTGGACGTGCTGGAAATAAAGCTCCGCATAGAAAAAGGCAAAAAAAACCTGGGCGAAGGCTTTAACTCACTGGGCGATGTTGTCCCGGACCTGTTCCTGAAAGCTGGCCTGCGCGACATTAAAGTCTGGATATCGGATAAAGCACTGTCTATCATCCCGCCTTACGATACCCAGGAAAAGATATTGCGGGTAGAACAGATGATGCAATGGATTGAGACCGAAGCCATGGGTTATGATTACCAGGACAACCTGAACTATTACATGGCAGGCGGCGGCGAAAAAGATAAATTTGATGCCTACTGGGAAAAGCTGCTCTACAATAAAATAACTATGAAACAGAAACTGCTGAATGAGGAATATGTCTCGGCAGGTGGTAGTTTGGTGTATATAGTGGCTGCTCAGAAGCCGCGGTAATTTGCATGTGAACTATAGTTGCAAACTTGTCACATACAAAGACACAACTTCTGCCTACTTGGATATAGTCGGCAAACTATTGAGCTTCTATCTCTGAATTACTTTAGATGCTTGCAATAGCGTAAACCTATTGCCTGTCATTAACTTATTGACGCTTTCCATAATATATAGTAAGTTTAATATTAGTTTTACGAATCAATCGTCAGAAACTTTTATCTAAACCTTTATCATATATTATGAAAACATTACTTACTTCAGTATTGCTTGCTCTGCTTATTTTAACGGGTTGCAGTAAATCAGACGACCCTGCTCCCTTGCCAAAAATTAAGAGTGTTTCTTCTTATATGTACAATTATGACATTGAAGGTAATCTAATTGAAAATAGAAGACTTGCCTGGTCTCAGGAAGTTTATGATGTAGAAGGTGTGCTTTTGAAAAAGCAGTACCGCAAAGCACATTATTTAACTGATCATGAAAACCCTCTGTTTACAGAGAACAATACATACGAAAATGGTCTGCTTATTAAAAAGGAAATATTAAGATCTGACTACCCGACCCATAATACTTATAACAAATACTTATATGTAAATGGCACTCTGAACGGTTACGATTATTATTCAATTTCAGGTGGTACTCACTATTTACTTAAAAAGTACAGATATGAGTATATTACAGGCAACAACCCAAGCAAAATGCTGATTAATGATTATCCTTTTGATGAAGCCCCTGCTATTTATGAGTATGCCTATGATAGTCATGGTAATAAAATCAGGGAACATATATCGGGCAATAGTGCCATCAAAGGAACTTACGAATGGGAATTTGATGCTTATAATAACCAGACAAAAGAAATATTTACACGCTCATGGGGGACCTACTCGACATCGACTATATCTACCTATAAATATGATGCTACCAACAAGATAGCTGAAAAGTTAACGCATTATTCAACAGACTTTGGAAATTACATTTACGATTACGGTTCTTATAAATATATCTATGAGTATGACAAAAATGGATTACTAAAAACTGTAAATATCTTTTATCTTAACAAAGATGTTACAAATGGTGAATTCAGATTAGACGCAGAACTCCGGTATGAATATGAATTCAACAAATAACCTGGTGAGTTAACTTTAGTAAAATAAGTTGATTAAAGATACCGAGAGACTAAACTACAAATTAGTAAAGTCAAAAGGTTTACAGTAAGTCCTGACATAACTATAGGTGTGTCAGGACTTATCTTTTATAATTAAAAAGGTGCAATTTATTTTTCAAATAAGTGTAACCCCAAACCCAAAGTCCCGTACACAACGGACACTGTTTTTAGCCAAACCAAATCAACATCATGCTTTTCTACCCGCACCTTTATCATAAAACACCGCTTTCTGCAAAACTCCATAGCCGTGAGGTTATCGAAAATTTTATCCTATAATTCTTATATTTGTTCAACAGCCTTTCCTGCTCCTTAATACAAGGCGGCTATCCTGTTGATTATCAGACATTACGCAGAAAGTAAATCTCTTACATGAAATTATCTGTAAAGCTGTTTGTCGGGTTCCTGCTTATCTCGGCACTGTTCACAGCTGTGGCTATAGTTAACTTCCGGCTCTCGGAAGATGTAAATGCAAACTCAGACTGGGTGACACGTTCACAGGAGGTGGTGCGTAACTCGGCATCCCTGCAACGTAACATTATTGATATGGAAACCGGTATCCGGGGCTTTTTGCTGAACGGTAACGAAACTTTCCTGAAACCTTATACCCAGGCAAAAGAACAAATGCCAGCTCTTTTCCAGGATCTGTCAGAATATACGACCTATACAAAAGACCAGACACAAAAGCTAAAGCATATTATGAGTATGCAGAAGCGTTGGGAATTAGACTATGCAGAGCCTTTGATTAGGATTACAAGGGCAGACCTGGCCGATAGCACCTTAACAGATATAACTTCAAATGTAGAGACCCTGCTGATGGGCGAAAAAACCCTGATGGACTCGTTACGTGTTGCCTTCAGGGATTTTAATGCTTACGAGTACAAAGTGCGGGCAGACCGGCTTACCCGACTTAACAGCAGTATTGAGAACACACGTCAGGTATCCACTATACTAACTATAATTTCTGTAGTGCTGGGCCTAAGCTGGGCTTACTATATTACCCGTCTTATTACCGGGCGTATCATGATAATGGTAAACCTGGCCGATAAGATCTCGAAAGGAGAATATAAAACACAGATAATTGATACAGCCAATGATGAGCTAAGCATGCTCTCACGTTCCCTTAATATGATGGCTGCTACTATTGATGAGACTTTCTCGGAACTGGACAGGAAGAACAAAGAACTGGACCAGTTTGCCTATGTGGTATCGCATGACCTGAAAGCACCCTTGCGTGGCATAGAAGTAGCGTCGAGGTGGGTAGAGGAAGACATGGGACGTAGCCTTCCTGACAATGTAAAAGAATACCTTGTAATGATGCGGGCCAGGGTACACCGCATGGAAAATCTTATTAATGGTATACTGGCCCTTGCGCGCATTGGCCGTACAACCCTGATCGAGGAACAAGTAGTGGTTCACGAACTGGTAAAGGAAACTATAGATCTGCTCTCATTACCTGATAATTTTAAGGTAACCATACCCGATAATCTACCTGTTCTGTATACAGCCCGCGTACAGTTACAACAGGTTTTTTCGAACCTGATCAGTAATGCCGCAAAGTATAACGATAAAGCGGAAGGCAGCATAACTATAGGTTGCCAGGAGGGCGAGGAATTCTATACGTTCTCTGTTTCTGACAATGGTCCTGGCATAGATAAAGACTACCACGAGCGCATTTTTGTAATTTTTCAGACTTTACAGGAAAGAGATGCTGTGGAAAGTACTGGAGTAGGCCTGGCCATCGTTAAGAAGATTGTGGAATGGCAGGGCGGCACCATCCGGATTGACTCTGAACCTGATAATGGTTCAACTTTTACATTTACTTGGCCTAAAAAGTAGAAGTTAAGACCGGGATTTCCTACTTTTGTAATTGAGCACCCTATTTACATTTTTAAATAATGAGTGAAAAAATATTAAATATCCTTTTAGTTGAAGATGACTACCTGGATATTATGAATGTAGAGCGAGAGCTTAAGAAGATTGGATTAACACAACCACTGCACGTAGCGCGCAATGGCCGCGAAGCCCTGAAAATGCTGCGTGGCGATGGTGTTCCTAAAATTACCCCTGCACCTAAGGTTATACTGCTGGATATAAATATGCCGAAAATGAATGGCATGGAGTTCTTAACAGAATTGCGTCATGATCCTGAATTCAGCCATATCCCTGTTTTTATCATGACTACGTCAAATGAAGAAACAGATCGTATGGCCGCTCAAAAGTTACAGGTATCCGGCTATATTTTAAAGCCTTTGTCGTTCGAGAACTTCGATAATAACTTATCGTCCTTGGACAGCTTTACCCTTTTCCTGGATCTGATTAAGCTTAAATAACGCCCAACTATAGTTACCAACTGCTTAAACTGCGCTTAGCGGTTCAGGCAGCAGCGTAAAAGAAAGACGGTGGTGGTTGGTGGGCCCGTATGTTGCTATAGCACTGCGATGCTCTGTTGTAGGATAGCCTGCATTTCGCTCCCAGCCATACATACTAAATTCTAGGGCCAACTGCTCCATCAGGTCGTCGCGGTGCGTTTTAGCAAGCACAGATGCCGCCGCGATAGACAAATACTTTCCATCTCCTTTCACGATACAAGTATGTGGCACAATGCCATATGGTTTAAAGCGATTCCCGTCAACTATAAGGTATTCTGCTGTGTGGGTTAGAGCAGCTACAGCCCGGTGCATGGCCAGGAAAGTTGCCTGCAGTATATTTATTTCATCTATCTCAGTTGGCGAGGCCTCTCCTACTGCCCAGGCAACTGCATCCTGCAACACATCTTTGCGTAAGAGTTCGCGCTGTTTTTTATTTAGCTGTTTGGAGTCCTTCAGTAACTGGTGTTTATAGTCTGGGGGTAGAATAACTGCCGCCGCAACCACAGGCCCGGCCAAACAGCCACGACCCGCTTCATCTATACCAGCTTCCAGAACTGTACCGCTAAACGTTGAGAGTAACATAACCTATAAATGTGCGTCTGTTATACTTGCCTGAAACACAAAACTACTAAAAAAAGCTCCACGCACATTGCTAAAATTATCCAAAATAAGGCGCATAAAAAAGCCCGCTACAAGTGCAGCGGGCTTTTAAAACAAACTTATCTAAAATTAGTAACCAGGGTTCTGTTGTGCTTTTAATACTGGGTTTGATGTTGTCTCAGATGTTGGTATTGGCCATAGGAAGCGGTCATCACCATAAGGTATTGCAGGAATACTGGTAAACAGTGCAGGTCTCACTTCACCGCTTGCAGCAACCCAATCTGTAGCCTTTACAGCTCCATAAGCAACTTTTGCAGGGATACCAGAAACACCAAATTCAGCATTCTTAGCTAATCTGTGAATATCCTTCCAGCGTAACCCTTCTGCCACAAATTCAATTCTGCGCTCATTAATGATAGCCTGAGTTAAGGCATCACCAACAAGTGCTAAATCAATCTGGCTTGTAGATCTGCCTCTTACAGCCTTATAAAGTGCAAGTGCTTCAACTGGCTGATTTAAACGGGAATGCGCTTCTGCTTTGTTCAGTAACACTTCAGCATAACGAATAACCGGTGTATTATCAGACCAACCTGTCAGATCCTGGTATTTAGTGGTATACATTTCACCTCCAAAAGCAGAAAGAGCAAGGTTTGTTCTTCTCTTATCATCTGTAGGCCAGAAAGTCTGGTTCCAGATAACAGGGCTTATTGCAACAAGAGCACGGTTCTTTCCTGAATACATGTTAGCCAAGGCAGCGTTTGTGCCAGGGTTATCATCTGTTGAATTCAGGATAGAGAAGATAGACTCGCTATTACCTTTGTTGCCAGTAAATGGACCTTCAGGAGTAGCTGTTAAAGCATAGCCACCAACAGGGCTAGTGAATGTAGTAGTACCGGTAACAATTTTATTTGCTTCAGTAACTACACCACTCCAGTCTCTCATGTGCAGCTTTACTCTTGTTTTAAGCGCTATTGCAGCACCCTTAGAAGCTCTTGTTAAAGTTGCTGTAGTGATATTGTTTTCAGCAAAATCAAGATCCTCTAACAGGAAAGCATAACTTTCTTTAACAGTATGTCTGCCTTGTTTTTTAGCCTCCTCTATTCTGGTAGGATTATTAATGGCAGATCTTCTGTAAGGCACACCTGCATGTGAAGCATCTGCGGTGTGATTGTATGGTCTTGCAAAGTGAGTTAGCAACTCGTGATGTGCCAACGCTCTTAAGAATCTGGCTTCACCTTCGTACGACTTTGCCTTCTCTGCTGAAATAATACCAGCAGCCGCAGCAGTTTGTACCCCTTCTATCATTATATTGGCTTTATTGATAAGGCCATATAATGTCTCCCACATATACACATTGTTTAGTGTAGTAGTAGCGTTAAATGTACTCTCGTACGAAAAAGCGTAAAATGCCGCAACGTTTAGCATGTCTTCGCCTCTTACATCACCCTGCTGAATTGAGGCTGCCCCAAATGGATATCCACGTTGAGCACCGCTATAAAAGCCAGTCTGTGCAGCATCGTAAACGCCAAGCATAGACAGTTCAATTCTTTCAGCAGTTTCAAAAGCTGAAGCTTCTGTGATACGATCTTTCGGCAGCAGATCCATAGTCTCCTTTTCGCAAGACGTCATCATAACTGATAGCGCCAGCGAAGGAGCAAGCAGCGCCAGTCGCAGTTTATTTTTCAGATAAAAAGTATTTTTCATCGTAATTAAATTAATATTTTAGAAACCAAGGTTTAATCCTACTAGAACAACACGCTGCTGAGGGTTTGCATTAAAGTCAACACCTGTTGAAGTGAAGATTTCTGGATCTAGCCCCTTGTAACCTGTAATGGTAAATGCATTCTGCATCTGCGCATATACTCTTAAACGCTGTATTTTCACTCTATCAGTCAGAGCAGATGGAAGTGTATAACCAAGAGCAAGATTGCTTACTTTCAGGAAGTCTCCATCTTCAACGAAACGGGTTGTAGATTGTCCGTCTGCGTTGGCTGCTACGCCTCTACCCTGGTATAGACGAGGGGTTACCCCATCACCAGGTTTTTCCGGGCTCTGCCATCTGCCTAAGATCTCAGTACCATTGTTCTCAAAAGTCTGGTTTAATAAATCCTGACGAGTACGGTTCATGATCTTATTACCACCTGAGTAGCGTAAGAATACATTCAGGTCGAAATTGCCATACTTAAAGTTATTATCAAGTCCGCCAAACCACTTTGGCAGTGCACTACCTAGCACAACTTTGTCATCGTTCGTAAGTGTTCTTGATAGCTTCTGAACCTCAGCCTTCTCTGCAGGAGTAGTAAACGCCAGGTTGTTAGGGTTAGCAGGGTCATATACATAATATCCTGACAAACCAGTCTGAAGGCTCGACTGAACAAGGCTACCATCCGCTTTTCTATAGATTGGGTTACCATTTGCCTTGTTTACACCTTCGTAAACATAACCATAGATCGCGTTGAATGACTCACCAACTCTATTGATTGTGTAATCACCAATGATATCCTGGTTATTTACCAATGCTGTAACCTCATTGTTCTGCGTTGAGAAGTTCAGGTTGGCATTCCATGTGAAGTTTGATTTTTCAATAATAGATCCGTTAACAGAGAACTCCAGACCATCGTTTTTCATTGAACCGATGTTCATGTAGATCAGGTTACCAGGTAGACCAAGTGATGGTGGTTGAGGCGCCGCCAATACAACGTCTTTGTTATCTTTTCTCCAGTAAGCAGCTTCAAAGTTTAAGCGGCCATTGAAAAATCCAAGATCAATTCCTACATCGGAGATCTTTTGTGTTTCCCAGCTCAATTCATCGTTACCAGTGTTACTGTACGATATACCACTAGCACCACCATAAGGTCTAGGAGCAAACGAACCTAAATAAGGGAAGTTACCACCTACGATGCTTGAGTTACCAACTTCTGCATAGCTACCTCTGAACCTTAAGTCAGAAACGATGTTTGCGATCGCTGAACCTTTGAAGAAATCTTCTTCAGAAACTCTCCAGGCAGCAGATACGCCCGGGAAATAACCCCAGCGATTGTTCGGAGACAGTTTTGACAAACCATCTGCTCTAAGAGAACCTCCGATATAATATTTTCCTTTGTAGTTATAGTTGATACGACCTAAATAAGAAGAAAGGCCACTTTCACCAATACCACCAGAAATGTCTTTATTTGCTAAAGTACCGCTAACGATATTTTCTTTAAATAAGCGATCAGAGATCCCGCTACCAAAGGCATTGAAATAAGTTGATTTTGTTTTGTTATACTCTGCTACAGCTGTCACATCAATGTTATGCATATCATTGAATGATTTGTTGTAAGAAAGTATGTTTTGCCAGTTCCAGGTGCTGTAAGGAGAGTAATACTGATCGATATAACCATTTAATCCTCTACCGTCACCATGGCGAGGGTCCATATAACCGTAGTCTTCGCTCAGGGCTAAGTCAACACCTAGTGAAGTTCTTAAGTTAAGGCCTTCAATTATTTTGAAGTCTAAGAATGTGTTACCATTCGCGCGATAGCTTGCGGCTCTACGGATATTCTCTTTTAAGCTGAAAACAATGTTTGGCGTATTGTTATTGATGTGGATCAAGTTTGCACCTCTACCTAAGGCAGCAAGGTTTTTATCATCAATATTGTAACCAGTTTCATCAGCAGCATCATACACTGCAACGTTTGGCAACATGCGTATTACAGCAAATGTATTACCACCTAAGCTGTTAGAACCTGTTGACACACCGTTATTCAACTGATGCGTTAAACCTATATTTACACCAAAAGTAATGCGCTCAGAAACTTTCTGATCTAAGTTAGCTCTTAAAGAGTAGCGTTTCAGGTCGTTGGCAATAGCAATACCTTGCTGATCTGTATAACCCAGAGAGAAATAATATTTGCTACGGTCAGTACCAGCAGATGCTGAAATACTGTGGTTTTGCTGGAAGCCTGTTCTATAAACATAGTCATTCCAGTTTGTATTCGTATTATTTTTATCCATGAATGCCTGAGGAGCATTTCCTGCATTTGTATACTTTTCGTTTGCGATTTCTACAAATTGCTCAGCATTTAGTAAATCATGCAGTTTTACAGCCTTAGACCAGCCCGTATACATATCGTAATTTACTTTTACCTGTCCTTTTTTACCTTTTTTGGTTGTAACCAGGATTACACCATTAGACGCACGAGAACCGTAAATAGCTGTAGCTGCACCATCTTTCAATATCTCAAATGATTCAATATCATTTGGGTTGATATCGCCAAGTGCATTTGAAGAAGCATAAACGCCGGTATTACCACTAAGAGCTGGTACGCCATCAATAACTACTAAAGGGGAGTTACTACCAGATATAGAGTTTGTTCCTCTAATACGAATTACCGGAGGTGCTCCTAATATACCTGATGGTTGCTGCACAACTACACCAGATGCACGGCCTGCAAGTTGCTGGTCAAAGCTTGGAGTTGCCAGGTTAGCAATTTCAGCTCCCTTAACCTTTGAAATTGAGCTTGTTACATCCTTTTTTAACTGAGTACCATAACCAACAACAACAACCTCTTCCAGTTGCTTGCTATCTACAGCTAGTGTTGCGTTAATGGTAGTTGCACTACCAATTGCTTTCTCAACAGTGGTGTAACCTATAAAGCGGAAAACAAGTGTTTGAGCGCCTTCAGGCACATTAAGCGTATAGGATCCATCTGCAGTTGTTGCTGTACCAACCGATGTGCCCTTAACAATAACTGCCACTCCGGGCAATCCTAAAGAGGTACTCTGGTCAGTAACTGTACCAGACACAGTTCTACTTTGAGCAACTGCCTGGTTGAGCAGTGTTAGCGTCAAAATAAAACTCATGAGTAATAGTTTTCTCATTTAGTGTTTAATTTTAAAGTGAATAATAAAAAGGTTAGTTAGTAATTGTGTTAAGATTTTTATTAAAAGTATAGACAATACAATACCTGAGCACCTTTTTTGAAGGCACTAAACATTAATGTAACTGCTAGCAATCTGATGCATTACATCACACTGCCGTGTTATAGAATAAATTTATGAAGAGGTATGATGATTGCTTTACAATAGCAAATACATCATTTGTTACAGAGTTGTATTTGGAGCATTATTTTTCTTAATCACTTACTTTCATCGGGCGATAAAACTCCAAAACTTTGTCAATAATATTGACGATTTAATTGATAAGCAACTGTTAAGCAAAAAATATTTTCTCGACGAACAGATAAATTTTATCTACTAAATCAGTGTTATAACACACAAACAACTATTTATTCCTCCTATTATTAAGAAATGCACCTACTATAGACCCAGAATAACAGCACTTAAAACCTATTAATAATTATAACCGAAATAACAGTATATCTTAAAATAAACACCTGTAACATTAATAAATTATTATCTGGCTGAACGCTGCGAACTACATTCTTGAAACTTCACAATCTGTGAAGTGATCGCTTACCAGATAGGGACACTTTTATTTACCAGTATTCTTAGATAGTGTATGGAGTCGTCGTTAAAAATAGATTCTGTTACTTTAACACCCCACTTTTCGCGCCTGATAAAGAGCGCAAGATAGAGACAGTTGATGCTCCAAAAGCCCAGTGCTCTTTCATTAGGTCTGTTCGGGTTTGAAAAGTCGAGAGCGATAGATTCAGAAGATGATAAAAAGAACAATGTACTCGCTTTGCTTTCTAAAGTCAGACCCTATATTACACATCTATCACATTACGGAAACAAAGGCTAATTCGGGGCTGGACTGTACAAGTAAAGTTTGCAGAAAATACCTGGGACCTCTTTAACTCGTAACAACTTCGCTTCATTTATTCTTGTCTATAATCCTACTGCCCTGGCAACAACATACTGCAACATAAAACTGGGAAGAAAGCTCCTGACCTGTAATTGCTTTCAGCTAATATTGAAGAAGAAAAAAAGCTATTGAGCTCAATAGGCTTTTAAAGCAAAAAGCTTTTCCTTAAAAGGGCAAATACTATACAACCCGTGCCAGAGTAACAAACTTTGACTATAACGAACTATAGAATTCTAAAATGGCAATGGCGTCTTCTTTCTTATTCAGTTTCAGTTTTTTGGCTTTGGCATACGCCTTTACCCGATCAGCTTTATTCCCGAAAACAGAATAACTATCTTTCTCCAGTTCTGTAAGGTCGTTACCTCTTGCCAGGAATAACTTTTCTTTTTTTACCAGTTTATCTGTTTTGCTGCCCACATCAAACTGCGGCGAATAATCCGATCGCTTTAAATGTAACTCTGTGCGCATAAGCAGGTTTAAATCCGGGGAGGTTGCAAGCACTTTATAAAAAGTAGTATGTAACCCGGCTGCCACATCAGTATTGCTACCACTTACATAGAGAGCTTTTTTTGTTGGCTCCTGCAGCTCGAATTGCTTAATATACCGCCCCATCAGGGTTTTAACGCCATCTGCTGTATTTATTTCCATCACATCGTTTTTGATGTCATACTTCAGCTGTGCGTCCTGCAACACGTGTCCCGAGGAGGTATAAAGCGTTCCGGTAGTCCAGTTATCGTTAAGGTAAACTGTGCCTTCAGCATTTGCTACTCTAGTGTTTATCTCTCTTATGTTATCATAATTAACAATGGCAAACTGCTGATTATGGAAATATTCTCCGGGTGGCAAAGCTAACCGTTCTCCACGCTGTGCAGAAGCTGTGCCTATAGCGCAAACTATACTTAGCAATATAAGGCCGGGTAAAAGTTTTATAGTTCTCATAGGGTAATCTGTGGTTATAAAGTATAAAAAAAGGGGCAAAACGCCCCCTCTTTTAGAAAGACTTTTCTGTTAAAATTCATCTTCCAGGAAACCGGTACGCCTGTGACCCGAAACAACGTAGGTTAATCCGGTATCATCGTCGCCAAAAGCAACTTCAAAATAGATGCTGTCCGTCTTTACTCCTGTTCTGGATTCTCCGCCTCCAATAATGATCTTGCCATTATTAATAATTACTCCATTGGAGTCGTAGTATAAATTATCACCGTTCGGCGCTGAGAAAGTTCTTTCAGCTTTATTCACACCTACTATTGTTTTATATTCCCAGAAATTACCAAGGTCATCTACTATCATAGAGTCAACTGTATTTCCGGAAGTATTGTAAGTTATTAATGGTGAATAACCTACCCCATACACATCAACCAGGTCTCCGGTTCCTGATGTATCTGCCTTATAGGTTACATACCATTCGCCAGCCATATCACCAATGGCGGTCATTTCTATTTCCGGATCATCCCTTTCGCAGGAACTGAGTGCACCAAGCAGAAAGAGCAGTGCTATAATATATGTATATCTGTTTTTCATAACATTATCCTTAAAGTCTTTCAAAAGTTCGCAGAGCAGTACCGTACCCAGGGTTTATTACAACCCAGCTATATTGGCTAGCCGAATTGCCTACCGGCACATAAGATCCATCCTCAATAGAGAATACCCCCCCACCTGCAACTTCTTGTGCTGGCGCGACCAACGTAGTTCCTTCAGTATTGAAGAAATGAATGGTTGTGGATGGCCCCGGCACTGCTACACCGCCAACGTTGTCGGTGGTGTAATGGCCGGGCCCAAGCTTTATAACTGTAGATACACCAAGTGCACCAGCAGTTCTCTGGTACATCCCACTCAGGTCTACATCAGTTACAGCAGAATCTATAACCCCTATATATCTGCTGACAGATACTGTGAAACCATCTTTGTTGGTAGCCGAGTAAGTTATAGTATAAACGCCTGGCGTACTGGTATCAACAGAGCCCACTGTTGTAATCTCAGAAGGTTCTCCAGCTTCGGTGGCTGTTACAGCTGAATCAGTGTAAGTATCTCCGACAAAAACAGTCTGAAACTGTTCTCCTTCCATTTCAAACACAGGATAAAACGTGATAGTGGAGATATCTTCTGTATCCTTATCGCAGCTTACAAACAGGCACGCTGCAAAAAGTGCAAAAAAGTATAATATCTTATTTCTTTTCATGATTTCTAAGATTTAGATCTTTACAACTATTTAATATCCCACCAGATCGGCGTTGTAATTGGTACAGGCGTCTGCGGTGCGTTCGGGTTACGCTGCGACACAATGTTCGGCAACGGAAGCCGTTTAGCAAATACACCACCAGTTACACCTTCTACCGGGTAATCAAAGAAATCAGGATATCCTGTTCTGAGCTGTTCAAAATAAGCTTCCAGGCCTTGGTAAGTGCCAGCCAGTGCAACCCACTTTTGGGTAATGATAGCCTTTAACTGCTCTTCAAAACCACCTCCCGGAAAAGGATATCTGCCCCCTCTATCAACACCTAATTGCGCAAAAGAGGCATCTACACCTGCATTATAAAGTGCTGCCGCATCTCCGGTTCCCCATCCTCTAAGTACAGCCTCTGCCTGCAAAAAGTAACTCTCAGCTTCTGATATAAAATAAACAGGAGCGTCCGGCTCTATTAAAGCTCTGGAAACTGATAAAGGGTCCAGTTGTGCTGTTGTTGCATTAAATGTACCCTGTTGCTGCCCTTTATAGCCACCTGATGTCGCTTCCCGGTAAAGTGCCTGTAATCTGGGGTCGGTATTCTCTTCCAGGAATTCAAAAAGCGTAAGACTTGCTTTCAGGTTTTGGTTTGTGTTAAGCGCAGTACTTTGGTCCATTTCATATAGTGGATTCCTTCTGCTGGTAACATCCTCAAATATGTCCACGTTGGCAGATGTATCTAAAAACTCAGCTCCGGCAGCATACATTTCCTCAATACCGGCCTGTGCTACATCAGGGCGTGCTTCTGACTGGCGAATGAATATTTTAAGTTTAAGCGTATTTGCAAAACGTACCCATTGTTCCATATCGCCACCAAAAACAACATCGTTTTCTGACAGGCCTGAACTGGCGCTTCCTTCAGGAATTTCCTGCGCCAGTGCAAAGTTTATTCTGGCTATCAGAGTGTCATATACCTCTGGTCCGGGCCTGAAAACCGGATTAACATTGCCCTGATTCCCTTGCAGGGCTTCATCAATAGAAATATCTCCATACAAATCTGTAAGTACCTGGTAAGTGTAAGACTGCATAACGGTAGCCATAAGGTAGGCATCCCACTGGCCTGCAGTGCGCGACCTGTCTCTGATTACCTGATAGTCGTTTAAGGCTCCTGAGTACAACTCTGTATACCTGCCGGCAAACGTCGTATTGGTAGAGATAATGTTGTAAGAATCTATATCCTTGTACTGGTTAGAAGCATTGTTTTGTGTATAATACTGTGACCATAACCCGCCAAGGATAGCATATTGCCCGCCAACTGTACCAGCTGTTGAAATTACCGCAGCCGGAAATAACAGCTCTACTGGTGCGTTGATAGGGTTATTCGGGTCAGTGTTCACATCCAGAAAATCATCGCAGGAGGTCGTAGCGAACAGCATTGCCATGATAGCTCCGATATATTTGATTGCTCTTTTCATGTTCTTCAATTTTAACTGTTCTTAGAAACCAAATTTGAGGCTCAAGCCGAAGCTTCGTGTAGTAGGACCGCCTGCAAACTCGCCAAACTCACTGAGCAGGTCATTACCAAATGTGGTAGACTCTGGGTCAATGATATTATTGTTATCCGGAGTCCAGACAAACACGTTCCTGGCTACGAAACTGATATTGGCATTGCTGAATGGTGTGCGCTCAATAAATGTAGTTGGCAGATTGTAGCCTAAGGTAAGCTCACGCATTTTCAGGAAATCTCTTTCGCGCAGGTGGTCCCGTTCAATTGGCGGGTTACTGCTTGGGTTCCAGTAATCTACCACGTGATCGGCTTCTATTGGCGTAGTGTTAGGCACGGTTACCAGGTCCCCTTCTCCATTCACATCTGGTACTCCATCTTCATCAGCATCTACTGTTACCACCGAGTTAGGCACAATAAATGGCAGGCGGTCGTTATACAAGGTGTTGGTTGAGTTACCCACAAACTGCGTTAGGCGCTGGGTATAAGAATAGAACAAGCCTCCTTTTCTATAGTCGAAACCGAAAGACAGAGAGAAGTCTTTATAGTTAAAGGTATTATACAAGCCCATTGTAAAATCAGGCTGCGCAGTACCAAATTTAACTTCTTCGCCAGCCAAAGGATAACCAGTTGCAGGGTTAACAATAATACGGCCTTGTGAGTCCCGCTGGTAATCTATTCCTCTGAACACACCCAGTGGCTCTCCTTTTTCAGCAACAAACCTGATACCAAAAACACTAGTCAGTAATACTTCGTCAAGCCCTTCTTTCAGTTCGGTAACTTCGTTATCATTTTTTGTGAAATTATAGCGTACATCCCAGCTGAAATCACCTGCTTGTATCGGTGAACCAGACAACAACAGCTCCACACCTCTGTTTCGTACTTCACCAAAGTTCTGTATCTGTGTGGTAAAACCTGAAGTTGGGTCTACCGGAACTGCAAGAATCTGATCAGTTGTCTTTCTGTTGTAGAATGCAAGGTCAACGTTCACCCTGTTTTCAAAAAAGCCAAGGTTTGTACCTACTTCCATTTCAGTAGTAATCTCTGGTTGTAATTGTCTGTTACCTATCTGGTTCGATAACTCGAAAGCGTTGATACCTGCAATTGGGAAGTTAATAGTACCAAAACCTAGTCCTGTACCACCAGGTACAAACACCGGATCAATACTATAGACTGGTGCATCGTTACCTGCTTGTCCCCATGATGCCCTGATCTTACCATAGGATAGTGCAGATGGCAGGTCAGTGAACATATCAGAGAATACCCAGGCTACGTTAGCTGCCGGATAGAAAAAGGAGTTATCATTTTTTGGAAGTGTAGATGACCAGTCGTTTCGCGCACTTAGAGTAAGGAACAGGTAGTCCATGAAAGAGAATTCTGTCTGGCCATATACCCCGATTAACCTGCGCTGTTGTGTTAAGGTAGTTGCAGTTACCGGGTCTGTAGTATTTGACAAGTCAAAGAAGTCTGGTATACTTAGGTTGGTGATAGAAGCTGTGGTATTCTTACCATACCGCTCGTTCACGTTAAAACCAGCCAGTGCATTTAAATGTATATTCTCAGTCAGGTCATTGTTTGTTGAGGCAATAATATCTGAATTCAACTCTCGGGCCAGTGTGTTTATTTCAGCCACAAAACCTTCTGACGGGCTGGCAGTTGCATTCGGGCTGCCTGGGGTATAATCATAAGGCCTGATCCAGTCTTTCAGTACACCTGCTGCAACATCACCACCACCTCTTGCCGATAATGTTAACCAGCTATTCAGCTTATAGTCTAATGTAATGTTACCGAAGAAGCGGTTTTCTTCCAGGTCGTTGCCATTCATTTTAAGCGGCCAGTACGGGTTCTGCGCATAAAGCGTAAAGTAGTTATCGTTTGTGTTGAACGGGTTGTCCAAATCTTCGAAGTCAACTATACTTATATCGCGCGGAATCTGGATAATCTCCTGGAAGAGTGTGGTACCTCCACCTCCCTGGCCAGTAGTAACTACTGAGGCATCTTTACGAACATAGTTAAGGCTGGAAGAAGCAGATAGTTTTTCTCCTTTGGTCGAACCTCTCAAGGCTACAGTATTACGGTCATACTGGTCAGCATTGGTCGGGATGATGCCATTTTCTGTAGCGTTACTATAAGACAGGTAATAAGTAGACTGCTCTGAGCCACCACTCACCGATACTGTATTCAGGTAAGCCTGGCCTGTTTCAAAGAAATCTTTCAAGTTATCTTCCTGGGCTACAAATGGCTTTAACTGCTGTGAGTTATTTACCACGTTACCCCATACACGCTGTCTGCCATCGAATTTAGGGCCCCAGCTGCCATTTTCTTCAAAGGCAAATCTAGCGCTCCAGCCTTGTCCGAACCTGTTCTGCAACTGTGGCAAAAACAGTGGTCTGGATAAGGTGGCCGAACTGGTAACTTCTATTTTTGGTTTTTCGCCAGCCTGACCTCGCTTAGTAGTGATAAGTATCGCTCCGTTTGCTGCCCGTGATCCGTAAAGCGAGGTAGCTGCAGCTCCTTTAAGTATAGTTATAGAGGCTATATCGTCGGGGTTAATGTCATTGGCGCGGTTACCAAAGTCCTGGGTTCTGTTTACGCCACCAGCTGAATAGTTACCCGAACCGTTTGTAATTGGTGTACCATCCACCACATAAAGCGGGTTGTTATCACCACCTATAGAACTATAACCGCGAAGTATAACCTTGGTTGAGGCTCCAGGTTGACCGGAAGCAGTGGTAATGTTTACGCCTGCTACTTTACCCTGTAACGAGTTCATAGGGCTGGTTGCCCTGGCTCTTGTTATTTCTTCGCTCTGCACTGTACTGGCAGAGTAGCCCAAAGAGCGTTCTTCACGCTCAACACCAAGAGCAGTTACAACCACTTCCTGTAATTGCTGTGCATTAACGCCGAGGGCCACATCTATAGTTGATGCATTGCCAATTTCTCTTGTAGTAGTTTCGTATCCGATATATCGGAATTGGAGAGCGGTGCCACCCGCGGGAACGTTAATAGTATAAGCACCTTCAACGTTGGTAGATGTACCAACTGTAGTGCCTTGTACTATTACAGCTACTCCCGGAAGGGGCTGGCCGGTTGCCTGGTCAGTAACTTTACCAGTAACCGTCCTGCCTTGTGCAAACGCCTCTTGAGATAGGGTGAGCAACATGACAAGACTCAGTAGTATTAGTTTTTTCATTTGCCTTCATAGTAATTTTAGTAACGGAGTGAAAAGCAGTTAACACGAGTTAAACCACTTCGGCTCAACACATTGCTGAGGAAGTGTTTAGTCAGAGAAGCTCAAGTGCTAACAGGCGCAGAAATGAAGACAACAGCCAGCTACAGTTATACTGTAGCGCTATAGGTTCGGCACCGAAAGTAGAGGGAGGGCACTATGTTTATTAAAATATTATACGAGCATAATCTAATTTTATCTTGATTATGATGCATATTTTAGATTAAAACATAAAATCTTCCAATTTGGAAGGGTTTAGGCTATCGTTTTATAGTATAAAAAGTCAATTTCATTAACAGTTTATCCCTAAACTGGCAGTTCTACTGGGCTTTTTGGTTAGGTATACTTCCTGCAAACTATAGTGAACTACATCTTTATTTATGCTGTAATTCACCTATTGTTATATCCGAATATAAACAGGAGATATTATAGTGTTTTGTGCTATAGTTGCGAACTGCGTAAAATCAAAAATAAAAGCCGGCACACTTACCTGGGTAAGTATGCCGGCTTTTAAACTATAGTTTGAGATGCTTTAGTGCTGCATCAGGTAGGCTTTAATGTATTCGTCGAGGTCGCCATCCAGCACGTTCTGCACATCAGTGCGCTCAACGCCTGTTCGTACATCTTTTACCAGTTTGTATGGGTGCAACACATAGTTCCGGATCTGCGACCCAAAGTCGATCTTCTTTTTCGTGCTCTCGATGCGGTCGCGCTCTTCGTTACGCTTCTCCACTTCGATCTGGTATAACCTGGAGCGAAGCATACGCAGGGCATGTTCTTTGTTCATGAGCTGCGAACGCTCTATCTGGCACTCGATCACAATACCGGTCGGCTTGTGCTTTAAGCGCACAGCGGTCTCTACTTTGTTTACGTTCTGGCCACCAGCCCCACCTGAGCGGAACGTGTCCCACTCTATGTCACCCATGTTCACTTCAATGTTTATCGTATCGTCTACTACCGGGTAAGCATATACCGACGCAAACGAGGTATGGCGCCGCCCACCCGAATCAAAAGGCGAGATACGCACCAACCGGTGCACGCCTATTTCAGATTTCAGGTAACCATAGGTAAAGTCGCCGGTAATTTCCAGGGTTGCGGATTTTATGCCTGCGCCGTCGCCGGCCTGGTAGTTAAGCTGTTTTACGCTGAAGTTGTGCGACTCTGCCCACATAATGTACATGCGCATCAGCATCTCGGCCCAATCCTGGCTTTCGGTGCCGCCTGCGCCGGGGTTGATCTCAACTATAGCACTTAGCTGGTCTTCTTCGGAGCTAAGCATGCGCTTAAATTCCAGACCTTCTATCGCTTCGGTGGTGGCTTTAGCTTCCTGGTTTATCTCTTCTTCGGTAACGTCGCCTTCCTTGTAAAAATCAAATAGCGTTTCGAAGTCGTTGTATTTCTTTTCTACTTCTTCGTAATGCACCGTCCAGACCTTTATGGCTTTCACTTCTTTCAGCACCTTTTCTGCTTCTTTCGGGTTATCCCAAAAGTTGGGTGCAGTAGTTTGCGCCTCTATAGTTGCTACTTCTTCTTTCTTGCTATCGTAGTCAAAGGTACCTCCTCAAGGCTTCTACGCGCGCCTTTAAATCTTTTACCTGCTCTGCGGTCATCGTTTTATAGTTTATGCTTTTATTTTACTGTAGTTAAAACAAGAAGATGCTGAAGCATAAACCTCCGCGGCTATACTCCAGCATCTATCGTTGGTTCAAGCTTTTATAGGCTTATCTTTTGTACCCAGTTGTAAGGGTCCGGTGCCTGCCCGGTTTTTATCTTATCCAGTTCTGCGGCTACTCTGTTCGAAACCTCACGACTTTCTATGGCTGGCAGATCAAGGTCTTCGCCGTTATAGTTTATAGTTGCGATCTGGGCTATAGTTGCGGCTGTGCCTGTTCCAAAAGCTTCCTGCAATTTACCGGCTTTATGCGCTGCTACCACCTCATCTACAGAAACACGACGCTCTTCAACCTTATACCCCATATCTCTCGCCAATGTCAGCACGCTGTCGCGGGTAATACCGGCAAGTATAGTTGAGCTAACTGCCGGCGTTACCAGCACGCCATCTATCACAAACATGACGTTCATGGTGCCGGATTCTTCAATATACTTATGCTCTTTGTGGTCGGTCCAGATAAGCTGGTGATACCCTTTTTCCTGCATTTGGCGGGCCGGGTACATGGCTGCACCATAGTTGCCGGCTGCTTTTGCAAAACCTGCGCCACCCTCAGCAGAGCGTACGTAATTTGTTTCGATGGCCACACGCAGCGGAGCACTGTAGTAAGCGGCAACCGGGCATGAGAAAATGGCAAATCTATAGTTGGATGATGGTCTTACCCCAATAAAATCGTCGGTAGCGAACATGAACGGACGGATATACAAGGCACTTCCAGCTGTTGGTGGTACCCAGGCCGCATCTATACGCAGCAATTGTTCCAGGCCCTGCATAAATATCTCTTCCGAAATTGGAGGAATACACATGCGTTCAGCTGAAATATTGAGGCGGTGGAAGTTGTCGTACGGTCTGAAAAGCAGGATATCGCCATTTATACCGCGGTATGCCTTCATACCTTCGAAAATGGCCTGTCCGTAATGTATGGCTGATGTTGCAGGGCTAAGCGACATGTTACCGTAAGGCACGATCTCCGGATTTTGCCAGGCGCCATTTTTAAAGTCGGCAACCAGCATGTGATCCGAAAATATCTTACCGAACTCAATGTTATTGAAATCCAGTTCCGAAATACGGGACGTTGCTACAGGTTGTGTAGCTATAGTTAAGGTATCAGTAGACATAGTGTACTTAATAAATTTAGACTCTAGGTTTCCAGGTTATTTCTTCGGCCTGCAGTTCATGGGTCATACGGCGGCAAAGAGCAAACAGATAATCCGAAAGTCTGTTTAAATAAATAACAACTAATTCATCAACTGGAGATTCTTCCTGCAATCTGATAGCCAGGCGCTCTGCACGGCGGCATACGCAACGCGCTACGTGGCAAAACGAAACAGACTGATGACCACCCGGCAGCACAAAGGCACGCAAAGGCGGTACGTCTTCGCTCATGGCATCAATTTCGCTTTCAAGTAAGGTGACGTCTTCGGGGTGCAGGTCCGGAGTTACCATTTTCACGTTTTTATCCGGATCGGTCGCTAACATAGAGCCAATGGTAAACAGCCTGTCCTGTATCTCTTTCAGAATAGCAGCTCTTGATCTGTTTATTTCCTGATCGCGAACAAGCCCGATATAGGAGTTTAGTTCGTCAACGGTACCGTAAGCTTCGATACGCAGATGTGATTTTGCTACACGGGTGCCCCCGATAAGCGCTGTGGTACCTTTATCGCCTGTTTTAGTGTATATCTTCATTCACGTTGTGCGCTTCGCGCAGTTTTGCGGCAACAGCAATATCTTCGTTTATAGTATCCGACTCTATCAAACCATCACGCAAACGCACAATGCGGTGCGCATACCGGGCAATGTCTTCTTCGTGGGTTACCATAATAATAGTGTTGCCTTTGCTGTGCAGGTTCTCGAACAATTCCATGATCTCGTAAGATGTTTTGGTATCGAGGTTACCGGTCGGCTCATCGGCCAGGATGATACTTGGATCATTGATAAGAGCACGGGCAATGGCTACACGCTGGCGCTGTCCACCCGACAATTCGTTTGGTTTATGCTTGCCACGGTTGCCAAGTCCTACGCTTTCCAGAGCCTGCTGGGCCCGCTCTTCGCGTTGCGATTTGTTGTAACCGGCATAGATCAATGGCAAGGCAACATTTTCGAGAGAGCTTTGGCGCGGCAACAGGTTAAAGGTCTGGAACACGAAACCGATCTCTTTATTGCGCACTTCGGCCAGCTCGTTATCGGTCATGTTGCTCACATCGTTCCCGTTCAGGATGTAGGTTCCACCTGTCGGAGTGTCAAGGCAGCCAATGATGTTCATGAGCGTAGATTTACCAGAACCAGATGGCCCCATAAAAGCTACATATTCTCCTCTTTCTATAGTTATGGATACATCCTGAAGGGCATTGATTACTTCGCTGCCCATGCGGTATATTTTAGAAATATGATGTGTCTCAATGATGGTGCTCATACAGGTTTTTTATAGTTGCCAGTTGTCAGCTTTTTTAGCTGCGGCCTGGCGGTGGCTCTCGAACTGCTTTATAAATGTAGTATATTCTGATGCAGTAAGCAAACTCTGTAACGTGGTAAGAGCCCCTGCTGCATAGCTGATTAATCCCCTGTCCAGGCTCTCCAGCGCATAAGCTTTGTGCAACTCTGCCGAAAAAGTATTATAAGTTATACCATCCAGCAGTATGTCGTACGCTGTCATCTCATCAGGGGCATACTGTTTGTAAAAAGCCGAAGCAGCCTTCACCACTTCCTCATCAAATAACAGAATTTTTACAGCCTGGCTATATTTTTCAGCAGCTTCGCGGTCGCGGCCTTTGGCGGCGGCTATACTGGCTTTAAAATATAGTTTGTAGCGTTTATCCAGTCTTGTAAGGAAAACATTATCCATGCGATCGAGCAGGGCATCGTAGTTTTTAGTATAGTGCCAGAGCTTTAATTGCTGCAGGTTAAGCTTGCTCCGCAGTTCGCCTTCCGGCTGCAGTTGCGGCGATGCCATTTTAATGGCTTTGTTGGCCAGTCGCCATTTGTGCTGGTGCATCAGGTAATCTATCTGGCTTAGCAACGCTACTCTGTGCAGTTCCTTTTCTTTTACACTTTTTACAAGCGCATCAACCTGTTCTATAGTTAGCTGAGGCAGGTACGTTTGCAGGTATTTCACTTTATCGTCATCAGAACCCGACGCTATAGTTTGCCGCACATTTTGCTGCAACACCTGCTCCAGTTCCCCGGCCACTTCCGTAGCCGACTCCAGCCCGGTATAACCTACTTCCTGCAGGGCATTAACAGCTGCTTCCGGTTTATGCGCCATAGCCAGCGCATACCCATGCGACAGAAACGCCTGGGTATAGCCCAAGTCTTTAGCCTGCTTAAAGTAGTGTGCTCCTGCAAGGTAATTTTCTTCTTCCAGCATCCAGATACCCAGCGCATTATAGTAGTAGCCACTTCGTCCGGAAGCTGTAAGGGCAAGGTTCTCCACTATACTGCGCGCTTCTTTTGGACGGCCGTTATAATGATGCACCAGGGCCTTGCTGTAAAGCAGATCTTCCTGGAACAACTGGTTGCCTGGCATTTTAAGGTAACGGTCTATGGCTTTTAACTGGCTGGTATCGCCGTTATTCAGCCTGCTGATCGTTTGGTTATAGAACAGTGTAAAGTCTTCTACCTGCTCCAGCGAGTCTGGGGCAAATGCTTCGTCCGGTCTGTCGCTCACGCCAAGTAACTGGCGCAGGGCAGCCATGTTGCTGCGCAGCGATTTATAGTTGGCACCCTTTGCTTCGTTCAGTAAAGCGCGTGCCGGCTCCAGCATAGCCTGCCGGGTGTAAAACGCCAGCTTATTGCTTTGTATAACTTCTTTATCCGAACTATACTTTTCGGCCAGGTTAAAATAATACTCTACAGAGTCGGTTACGCTGGTTTGCATGTAAAGCAGCGCCATGTTGTTGTAGATCTCGCTACTCTCCGGAAACCTGTTGATACCCTCGTGCAGCACATACAGCTTTTCAAAAAAGTATTCCTTCTCGTCGTAGAGGTTAGCCATGCGCACATACAGCTTCGGGTTCGGGCGTTTGCCCAGGGCTCCCTTTAAGTGCACTATTTCGTTATTCCGCTGCGATTCTGCGCGGTACATAGAGGCTAAACTATAGTTGGCTTTCACATTGTTGATGTCGTATACATCACTCTCTTCGTAAAAGCGCTTTGCCAGTGCCGGATTTTCGGAGGCGGTATATAAGTCTCCGAGATAGTTATAATAACCTGCCTTTGCCTGGAAATACGTGCTATACTGGGTACGGATCACTAAGATGGCCAGTATGACGGTGCTCATTAAAAAGAACGAGAACAACGTAAACATGCGAGGCTCATATACCACTTTGTAAACAGGTTTACGTTCCTTTATCAGCTTCCCGAAATTCATCATCAGGTACAGGAAAAAAACCGAACCGTATACTAGATGCGTGTAAATGATGAACGTGTGAAACAAGGTGGTAAGCGAGTCGTTGGCAGTAGCGTAAGCGTACCCAATGCTTAAAAAAGCTATCGTTGCGAATACAAGGTAAAGGATCGCACCTGTAGGTCTGAAGGGAAAATACCTGCCATAAAAAGCTTCGCGCTGCTGCATTCCCCAGAAACCAGCCACTACCGAAAGCAGCAGTATCAGGTAACCGTTAACATAAATCAGGTCAGTTTGCAGATACCCCATGTGCCGTAGGTATAACAGCAGCAGGTTGGCTAAGTATAAGCCGGCAATTAACACAAACTGCCACAAACTATAGCGGCGTTCGGGGGTTTTGCCTTGCGTATTTATCCAGAGCAGCGCATTTACGTTTTCATACGATATCCAGATTATGAAAAGCAAGGTGGCAATAAGTGTCGCCAGCGAACTATAGTTTACCAGATGCAGAGCTGTCAGATCGGGGGCAAATTCGGCTTCGGTAAAGATGGCTACACCCAACACAATTATAGTTGCCAGCATAGCCAGCACGCGCCAGCCAAAAGCTATATGCTTCCAGAATGCCTGAAACCCGTAACTCAATCCAGCCAGCAACACAATGGCTACCAGCAACATGGCCTGGCTTTGCTCCGCGCCAAACACCTGTAACAAATCAATATTAAACGATGCCAGGAACAGCATCAGGAGTGAAATACCTACAAAGTAGGGTATCTGCCGCATCGTACTAATGGCAGCAGTATAAAAAACTAGGCAGAGGCTGAGAATACCGAGGAAAACGGCGGCAGGCCATGTATGAACTATAGCCGGGGCAGTGTCATACTGCTCCAGCAGCAGGTAACCATCGGCGTACAGGGTAAAGGGCTCGAGTAGCCGGGTAACTTCGTGCACCGGCACCGGCACTACCTGCAGATCCGATATTTTGTCCCAGGCGTAGGCGGCTGTGTTGCCTGCCAGGTAATAGTAAGCGCCCAGCAGCAAAGCCACTGCAGCAAGTACCATTAAAAAAAGATAGGGATACTTCAGATCAGTATCCCAGTTTTTCCAAAAGTTGGTTTTACTCATAAGCAGCCTTGCCTGTTACTCCAGTACCTTTGGCACTCTGAAGTAATCGGAGTCTTTTTTAGGAGCGTTCAACAATGCTTCTTCGTGTGTAATGGTATTTTGGGCCACATCTTCGCGCATCACATTCATTTCGGCGGTCATGTGCGTCAGGGGCTCTATGTTTTCGGTATCCAGCTCGCGCAGTTTATCTACCCAGTTCAGGATCTTGTTCAGATCGCCCAGTACTTCCTGCTCTTTCTCTTCGTTAAACTCCAGCCTGGCCAGGTGCGCTAACTTTCTGATAGTTTGAATATCTGTTGACATCCTTGTTATAGTTGTGTTTGGTTAACTCTTGTTGTATTATGTGGAATACCCGCTCTTTTAATGCCGGCAGATCTTCCAGGGTCATCCCTTCGGTTGCAATTGGTTCGTGCACGATCATTTTAAGCGGATGGCGTCGTATTTTCAGCCCTACTTCTTCCACATCGGGCATAAAGTGCTGGTTATACGGCATGGTAACCGGTACTACCGGCACTTGCTTTTCAATCGCTATTTTAAACGGTCCGTCTTTAAACTCCAGTAGCTGCTCCCCTGCCGTCGGTGGTATCGTTCCTTCCGGGAAAATTACCAGGCTACGGCCTTCATCCAACGTCTTTTTAGATTGGATGTAACTTTTGGCACTGCTCATGGCACTTTTGCGATCTACACAAATATACAATGTTCCGTATACTTTTCCCCACAACGGTACTTTAGCAAGCGAGCTTTTACCTACAAAGTTAAGAAAACCCGGAATAGAGCGCAGTATCATCGGTATATCGAGGTACGAACTATGGTTAGGCGTTAGTACATAGCGCTGCTTCGGGTCAAATTTAAAGCGCCATTCTACCTGGAGCGGGGTCAGAAACATGCGCAGAAAAATCACGGACCACAGCCTGTTGAGGTTATGTGCGTGCCTGTGCCACTGCGGCTTCCTGATAAATATCGCCTGAAATGGATATGCTACCACAAACGGGGCTATAAACCAGGTACAGCACCAGGTTGTATAAATGCGTTGCGACAGGTATTTAAGCACTTTCATGAGGTCAAATGTAAGAATATTCCGGCATTGTTCAACTCACCGAAAACCAACCTGGCGACAGAATGATTCAATAACGGGTATAGGTTGTGTATGGTATGGTTAAAGTAAAGGTTGTTGT
This sequence comes from Pontibacter populi, assembly GCF_019336435.1. Taxonomy (GTDB): domain Bacteria; phylum Bacteroidota; class Bacteroidia; order Cytophagales; family Hymenobacteraceae; genus Pontibacter; species Pontibacter humidus. Next base: position 551,089 of record NZ_JAHWXQ010000001.1, read on the forward strand.
TTTATAGTTAACCATTATAGCCTTATATTATATGTTATTCTGAACGATAGCCGAGGGTCTTAATCGTTTTATAGCTTCTCTTTACTTTATTGTCATTTCGAACAAAGTGAAAAATCTATCTCGGCTTTTAGATAACTATAGTTGCAGCTGGAACCAAGCCTTCTCTTTCATAGCTGCTTCTACTTCTGGGAGCTTTACTTGCCTATCATTCTATAGTTAGCTTTGGTGCCCTCACGGCCGGGAGGCCCCGTCTTCGGGCATCGCGCGGTGTACATTTCTTTTGCTCGTGCCTCGCAATGCCCTACAGGCACCAGATATTCACAAGGCGCTCAACCCAAAGACTGCGATCAGTTCGATCGTTAAACTATAGTTTAAGAAGCTGCTATAGTTACATCGCTTTATCGTGGCTGTAGTTCCAAGGGACAGGTAAACCTGTCCATATCGTGAGTTGTAACTAATGTAGACCCAGATTTCTCTCTTCGTTCGAAATGACAGTTGAGAGGTAGTAGCCAGAAAAGTCCCCCTTCGAAGGGGGGAGGGGGATGACAAACTCTAACTATAGAACTATAGCACCAACTATAATTATAGCTAAAATTCCCCTCTTGGGAGGGGCGGGGGTGGGTTAAAACGCTAACTATAGAACTATAACCTTTACTATTGCAGTAACCGAAAAGCTCCCCGCCTTAGACAAGGAGGGGATAAAGGGGTGGTTGGATCACGGTAACTATAAAATGATAGCCGGCGCTACTACTAGGCCTGTCCCTACCAGGCCAGTTGAGTTGAAAACTCAACACCATCGTAAGACACGGGTTGCAAACCCGCGCCAGTAGAAACCTATAGCCAGAGTGATACCAACAGCCCAATCCTGCAAATCTATTAACCCTGCGAATCCTTATTCAGACAACTATAAAACTACCTTACTCCAAGTATAAAAGCAGCTTTCAGGATTCCGGCTACGCTGATGGCGTCTGTTATTTCATTATTAAGGGCCATGCGAACGGCTTCTGTAAAAGGGACTCTTTTAATCTGGAGGTCTTCGGTTTCTTCGAAAGCGGTTTCGCCCGGAGTGAGTTCCTGGGCCAGGAAAACGAAACCCTCCTCGTCGGTTACGGAGTTAGATGTGTGCAGGCGGCAGATGTTGGTCCAGCGCGCAGCGGTAAAACCGGTCTCTTCCTGGAGCTCACGCTTGGCGGATTCAAGCAGGTCGTTTTCTACCAAACCACCGCCCATCGGTATTTCCCAGCTGTACTCGTTCAAAGCGTAGCGGTATTGCCCGATCAGGTAAGTATAGCCTTCATCATCAACCGGGATAATGCCAATGGCCTTGTTTTTAAAGCTCACTACACCGTAAATGCCTTCGCCACCTTTCGGATTCAGCACCTGGTCTTCACGCAATTTTATCCAGGGGTTCTGGTAAATATCTCTCGTTGAAAGTGTAGTCCAGGGGTTATGCTGCTCGTCGATCATAGCTATAGTTTATTCCTGTGCAAAGGTAAGTAGTTTGAAGTGTTAGCACCTAAGCGTACTACTTTATAGCTGCAATCATCTCAATCTCTACCTGTGCACCCAAAGGTAACGAAGCCACACCTATAGTTGTGCGGGCCGGGTAGGGCTGTGTAAATTGGGTTTTATACACATCGTTCATTGCCCCGAAATCTGCCATATCGGTTAAGAACACATTTACTTTTACCACAGCATCCGGGGTAAGACCAGCTGCTTCCAGAACAGCAAACAGGTTTATAAAACACTGCTTTGTCTGCGCAGCAATATCTCCTTCTACCAGTTTGCCGGTAGTTGCCTCTATGGGTGTCTGGCCGGATAAATACAACAGATCACCAGTTTGCACGGCATGTGAATACGGGCCTACGGAAACAGCACCTTCGGCAGTAAAAGCTTTTCTTGACATGATATTATAGTTTACAATGTGCCCCTCTATTGCTGGGGCTTGTGTTTAGTTATAGGTAAAAGGAGCGCAACTTTTGATGAAGCATATAGTACTCCCGGCCGGATAAACAGGTACAGTACGGCTCCCACCAGGCTTACCAAAATACCAAATCCGGTTGGAAGCACAGCGCCAAACGTAAAGGTCATCCCGAGTACAAAACCAAGCAGGCACTCAGCTCTGTATATTGGTAAAAAAATTGCGAAGGCGAGAAGCGCTAAAACCAGGTTTCCTGTTAAATCATTATATCCGAATGTAAAGCAAGTAGCTATAAGGGTTCCAAAAAGTATAGCACCTGCAAATCTGTAAAGTACGTCCATCAGAATCCTCCGATCTCCAGCATCTTCCCTTTTGATACTGAAAACTCTTTTATGAATGCGGTATAGCAGAAACCAGGTCAGCAATGGAAGTAACAGCGCTCCCCACCAATTGGAAATAGCAGGCATATCGTTATCTGCTGCGATGTGATGAATTGGCACACCTCCGTTATAGTGCCCCCAAACTAAAAGCGACCATATAGCGATAGTTATTACGCCTGTAACATAAAGGCGTAGCTTATAGAATTTCTGTTCCTGCATAACCAGTAGATTGGATTGGTTTTATAGTTTAGAGACGCTTTGATTTAGCTTTTTGGTATATAATAAAACTATAGGATTACCTGTCAGAAATAACAGGTAATCCTATTTATGAAATCTACTATAATCCTATAATGCTCCGTCCTTTATCTCATCCACCACATCCGGGTCGAGCAGTGTGGAAGTATCACCCAGGTTAGACGTATCGCCCTCGGCAACTTTGCGAAGAATGCGGCGCATGATTTTGCCGGAACGTGTTTTTGGCAGGCCGCTCACGATCTGTATCTTATCTGGCTTGGCTATTTTACCAATTTTTTCAACCACAGTCTCGATGATCTCAGCACGCAGGTAATCTTCGCGATCCGGTTTTTCTTTGCAGATAACGAAAGCATAAATTCCCTGCCCTTTGACATCGTGCGGGTACCCAACTACAGCAGATTCTACCACGTGTTCGTTATGGTTGATAGCTTCTTCTATTTCAGCCGTTCCGAAACGGTGACCCGATACGTTGATCACGTCATCTACCCGACCAATAATGCGGTAAAGACCGTCTTTGTCGCGCTTGGCACCATCTCCGGTAAAGTATAATCCTTTGTAAGTAGAGAAGTAGCTTAGGCGGCAGCGCTCATGGTCGCCGTAAGTGGTGCGTATCATTCCCGGCCACGGAAACTTCATGCACAGGTGCCCTTCCACTTCGTTCTCCGTAATTTCAGTACCATCCGAGTTAACCAGCAAAGGCTGTATGCCCGGCAAAGGATACGCTGCATGGGCTGGTTTTATAGGCGTAACGTTAGCCAGCGAGGAGATCATGATGCCGCCTGTTTCGGTTTGCCACCAGGTATCTACTACCGGGCAGTCTTCTTTACCAACGTGGGTATAGTACCAGTGCCAGGCTTCTTCGTTGATCGGTTCTCCTACTGACCCGAGTACTTTCAGCGAGTCTAAACTATAGGATAGCACGTCGTCAATATCGCCGGCCATAAGCGCACGAATGGCAGTTGGCGCTGTATAAAAAATGCTGACACCAAACTTATCACACACCTGCCAGAAACGACCGTTGTCCGGGTAAGTTGGCACGCCTTCAAACATCAGGGTTGTGGCTCCTGAAAGCAGCGGGCCATAAAGCAGATATGTGTGGCCGGTAACCCAGCCAATGTCGGCGGTACACCAGTATACATCACTTTCCTCGTACTGAAACACGTTCATGAAGGAATACTGGGCATAGACCATGTAGCCTCCGCAGGTATGCACCACGCCTTTCGGTTTGCCCGTTGAGCCCGAAGTATAAAGAATGAACAGCATATCTTCGGCGTCCATTTCCTCGGCAGGGCAATCTTTGCTTACATCTTTCACCTCATCATGATACCATACATCGCGGCCTTCCACCATGTTTACGGCCCATCCCAAACGCTCTACAACTATAACCTTTTCTACAGAAGGGCAATCTTCAAGGGCTTCATCCACCACACGTTTTACAGGTATCTGCTTGGAGCCACGGTTCAGGCCATCTGACGTGAGCACCATCTTGGCACCGGCATCGTTAATTCTGTCGGCCATGGCCACTGCCGAAAAACCGGCAAAAATAACCGAATGTACAGCACCGATACGGGCACAGGCAAGCACTGCAAAAGCCAGTTCCGGAATCATGGGCATGTAAATACACACACGGTCACCTTTTTTAACACCGTTCTTTTTCAGCACATTGGCAAACAGGCACACGCGCTCGTATAGTTCGCGGTAGGTAAAGCGAATAAATCTCTCTTTGGGGTCGTTGGGCTCCCAGATAAGGGCCAGTTTGTTGCCGCGGGTTTTGAGATGCCGGTCGAGGCAGTTTTCAGTAATGTTGAGCTTACCTCCCTTAAACCACTTCACGTCCGGCTCATCAAAATTCCATTCCAGCGTTTTGTCCCATTTTTTACGCCAGTTAAAAGACTCAGCAATGTCGGACCAGAAACCTTCCGGGTCTTCCACGCTGCGTTTATAAACCTGCTGGTACTCTTCAAAGGATTTTATTTGCTGATTGTGCATGGCTCTGATAAGTTTAAGGAGGGATGAGGTAATTTACATGTTAATTTAATCTAATAAACGCTCTCTACAGAAAGCGGTTTTGTTAAGATAGAGTTTCTGCTATAAATAAACAAGCATACAAAAGCGTCAGGAACTATAGTTACCAAGAGAATAGAACTATAGTTGGCACCGTCCGACACAGCAAAGCCCGGCTCTGTTGGCCGGGCTTTGCTGTTATCCGCTTATAGTTTGAGTTGCTGATTTATCCCAAAAACACAGAAACTATAGTTGTTCCGGAAAGCTGAACTACATATTCCGGACATCTACAACTACATCGCTGTAGTTGTCTGTGTTATGCATAAAGTGCACTATCTTTTGTCCGACTTCTTCAGGTGAGGCCAGTTCGTTGTTGGCTTTATAATCTCTGAACTTCTCTACTGTGCTGAAGCGGTCAGCGTCTGCTTCTCTTATATTTTCCTGCATGGCAGTATCAACCACTCCCGGCGACAAAGCATACACTTTTACACCGCTGCCGCGCATGTCCTGTTCCTTTTGTATGGTCAGGGACAGCATATCCAGGGCTGCCTTGGAGGCGCAGTAACTTGCCCAGCCATCGATCGGGTATTTGCCTGCCCCAGAGCTTATGTTAACTATAAGTTTCTGAGCCGGATGCTGCTGGTAAACCTTCAGGAAGCTATTCATCAGCATGGCCGGCACAATCACGTTCACATCAAAAACAAACTCGAAACGCTCGTTTGGCATGCCTTCTCCCACATATCCGATGTCGCCTAAAACGCCAGCATTGTTTACCAGTACCAGCTTCTGAGCGTCTTTATAAGGCAGAAAAACTTTCTGAAGATTGTGCTCCACAGCTGGTATATCTGAAAAATCGAGGGGCTGATGGCGGTAGTTTGGGTGGTTTATAGTACTGTTGCGGCAAACGCCAATCACGAAATTGCTTTCGTCTTGCAGAAGTTCCTCTGCTATAGCTTTGCCTATACCTTTGCTGGTTCCGGTTATAATGTAGTAGTTCACGGGTCGATGAGTTAGAAAATTTTAGAAGTTAGAAAGTTAAAAAGTTAATCGCTATGAATTACGACTTCCGAGTTGTTAAAGGTTATTTATGCATGTATAGTCAAAGTATGAAAATCGAACTATAAAACAAAAAGCCGGCAGCTCTGCATATGCAAAACTGCCGGCCCGTAAACTATAGTTATAACCTCAGCGAGTCTGGAAACTCGCTCCTAGCCTTCGTTACCGGTTGGATGCCTGCGCCAGAAACTTTTTTCGCGAATCTGAGATTTGCTTTTATAGTTGGCCCCGGAAGAGACTTCCGCGCCAGTTATAACTTTCTAACTTCCTAACTATAGAATAAACTCGCTCAGGTCGCGGTTCTTCACCATGCCTGCCAGTTTTTCGCGCACCATTTCGCGGTTTACCAGTATCTGGGCGTTGGCACCTATTTTGTCCGGAACATCAAATAGAATGTCGTTCAATAAGCGGCTCATAATAGTTTGCAAACGACGTGCACCAATGTTCTCAACTTCGGCATTTACTTCATACGCCATAGATGCTATCTCGTCCAGGGCTTCGTCGTTAAAGCTAAGCGATACATTTTCGGAAGCCAGCAACGCTTCGTACTGTTTGGTAAGCGCATTTTTTGGGAACTTCAGAATCTGGTAGAAGTCATCTTTTGTCAGGCTTTGCAGCTCTACACGAATCGGGAAACGGCCCTGCAACTCCGGGATAAGATCAGATGGCTTAGCCACGTGGAACGCACCAGCTGCAATGAACAGGATATGATCCGTGTTAATAACGCCATACTTTGTGTTAACCGTTGAGCCTTCAACTATAGGTAACAAGTCGCGCTGCACACCTTCGCGACTCACATCCGGTCCGCTGCCTTTTTTGCTTGAGCTGGCAACTTTGTCTATCTCATCAATAAAGATCACACCAGAGTTTTCCGCTTTAAAGATCGCTTCTTCCTTCACTTCATCCATATCGATGAGTTTCGATGCTTCTTCTTCCAGTAAGATCTTGCGGGCTTCAGCTATAGTTACTTTTCGCTTTTTGGTCTTTTTCGGCATCATCCCACTGATCATCTCCTGGATGTTCATCATCGAGGCTTCGTCCATTCCCGGGCCCATTACGCCCATGCCCGGCATCGCGCTCTGCTGAATCCGGATCTCGATCTTGCGGTCTTCCAGTTCGCCGTTTCGAATCTTTTCTCTGAATTTCTCGCGGGTACGCTCGTTCAGTTCATAGTCGCTATCCGGAATGGCATCCGGGTGCGCGGCCATGCTTACCGGCGTTGTAGAGCGGCCCTGAATCGGTGGAATAAGCGCATCCAGGATAATGTCTTCTACAATTTCGGCAGCGCGTTGCTTTACTTCTTCTTTCTTTTTGGTCTTCACCATGTTTACCGATTGCTCCACCAGGTCGCGCACCATGCTTTCCACGTCGCGGCCCACGTAGCCTACTTCGGTAAACTTAGACGCTTCCACTTTGGTGAAAGGCGCATCTGCAATTTTGGCAAGGCGGCGGGCAATTTCGGTTTTACCCACACCGGTTGCGCCTATCATCAGTATGTTATTCGGTACAATTTCTTTCTGGATGCTTGCATCGGCATTCATACGGCGCCAGCGGTTACGAAGCGCAATGGCTACGTTACGCTTGGCATCCTGCTGCCCGATAATATATTTATCCAGCTCCGCTACGATCTGGGCTGGCGTTAAATGTTCTAAGGAATCTAACATCTTTAAATTTTTAAGTATAATAAAGTGGCTGCAAACGATAGCAGCCGCTGCTATTCTGTGTTTTTACGTTTTAGTAAGGTGCCGGTATCGGTACTTATAGTTACATAATGGCCTGCGCCCGACGGATGATAAAACGCACTGCTATAGTTCAGCTCAAAAGCCCGGACGCGCAGCATAGCTCCCAAAGAAAACCCTGCGCCACCTGCTTTGTTTTGCAACCTGAGTTCTTTACGACGCAAATGGTTGTAACCGGCACGTAACTGAAAGTTTTTGCTGAATATAAACTCGGTGCCAACTACAAAATGGCGCGCGATCTTATCTCCAGTTGTTTTCTCCTCTTTTATCTCATTCCCGTTCGCATCTAACCGGCCTTTGGTATTCGGGTCCAGATATACAACGTCGAACTGGTAAAGATGGTGTGCTGTAACAGATAGCCGCACCGGCATGTGTTCCGGTTTGTAGCTGGCTCCCAGTTGCGCATCAAAAGGCATTGCCTGTCGTTCGCCGTCTTCAAAACGCTTTACCTGGTAACCGATGTTTTTAAAAGCCAGGCCAATTGTAAGATCGCGTTCCGGATGCTTAAATAAGCCACCTACATCAGCCAACAAGCCAACTGCTTTATTACCAGCTATACTTGATACCGCAAACTTGGCGGTGGCACCTATAGTAAAAGCTTCGGCCTGACTTGCATGGGTTAAACTAAGCGTATAATCGTTCACGGTAAAGCTGCCCTCTTCCATGCCGGTTGCGTCGCGCTGCACAAAATCGCCATAGTTCAGGTAGTTTATAGTTGCTGCCCAGCGCCCCAGTTTTTCGTGGTTAAAGGCATAAGCTATGTTGCTTTGCTTGATATCTGCCAGGAAACCGACATAACTCAAACTCAATTGCCGGTCCATTTCTGCGTTCAGCAAGGCCGGGTTGGCGTTTACCATATTCACATCATGCCCAAAAGAACTGACATTTATAGTTCCAAGCGCAGCCTGTTTGCCACTGGTTGGCAACTCCAGGTGCGTAAAACCACGCTGCCCTCCTACCTGCGCCGCGAGCGGAAAGCTCAACAGCAAACAAAGTAAAAGGGCAGCCTGTGACTTCATATTTATTTAATTGTTGATTGTTAATAGCTGATTGTTGTTTCCAATTTAACAATTAACAACCAGCAATCAGCAATTATTCAACCTCCACTTTTCTATCTTCGGTTACGGTCAGGTCCAGTGGGTGCTTCACCTTTTCTTTCAGCAAAGCGATCTTCACTACTTCTTCCACGCGGTCCACATAGTGTATGGTCAGGCCTTTAATGTATTGCTCCGGTATCTCGTTTATGTCCTTGCGGTTTTTCTGGCAAAGAATAACATCCGTAATACCTGCGCGCTTGGCCGCCAGTATCTTCTCTTTGATACCACCCACCGGCAATACCTTACCGCGAAGCGTGATCTCACCGGTCATGGCCAGTTTAGGGCGTACTTTGCGCTGTGTGTAAACCGAGGCAATCGATGTAAAAATAGCGATACCTGCCGACGGACCGTCTTTTGGAACAGCGCCTTCGGGGAAGTGGATATGCAGGTCGTACTGATCAAAAACGCGGTAATCGATATCTAATAACTGGTAGTGTGCCTTTAAATGTGACAGCGCCGTAACAGCTGACTCCTTCATCACATCACCCAACTGTCCAGATAAAGTCAACTTCCCTTTTCCTTTGCTGAGGATGGACTCTACAAACAGAATATCGCCACCAACCGAGGTCCAGGCCAGGCCTGTAACTACACCAGCAGTACTGAAATCCTGGTAGATCTCTTTATCGAAGATCTCGGAACCCATGATCTTTACAACATCTTCCGGCTTAATGGTGGTGTTATACTCTTCTTCCATCGCCTTCAGTTTAGCTGTATTTCGTACCAGCTGGCCTATTTTACGCTCTAAACTTCTCACCCCGGATTCGCGAGTATAATCTTCTATCACCTTCTGTAGCGTAGCTTTCGGCAGCTTCACATCTTCTTCTGCCAGACCATGATCTTTTACCTGCTTTGGTACCAGGTGGCGCTTAGCTATTTCCAGCTTCTCTTCCATGGTATAACCGGTCAGCTCGATGATCTCCATACGGTCGCGCAGGGCAGGCTGTATCGTATCCAGGGAGTTGGCAGTAGCTATGAAAAGAACCTTAGACAGGTCATACTCCACATCCAGGTAGTTATCCATAAACGTATGGTTCTGCTCCGGATCCAGCACTTCCAGCAACGCAGACGACGGATCGCCACGGAAATCTGAAGCCAGTTTATCGATCTCATCCAGGATGATAACCGGATTACCGGAACCTACTTTTTTGATCTGGCTGATGATCTTGCCCGGCATAGCGCCCACATAGGTTCTGCGGTGACCACGAATTTCTGCTTCGTCTCTAACACCACCCAGTGACATTCTGACATATTTACGACCTAAAGCAGTAGCTATGGAACGACCCAGCGATGTTTTACCAACACCCGGAGGTCCGTAAAGGCAAAGGATCGGTGCCTTCATGTCATTTTTCAGTTTCAGAACAGCCAGATATTCCAGGATGCGTTCCTTTACTTTCTCCAGGCCATAGTGGTCTGTGTCGAGTATCTTTTTGGTACGCTTCAGATTAAAATTGTCCTTGGTATAGTCTTCCCACGGAAGGTCCAGCAGAAACTCGATATAGTTTACGGCCACCGGGTACTCAGCCGACTGCGGGTTAAGGCGGGCCAGCTTATCTATTTCTTTCTTAAAGTGTTTGGCAACAGCTTCGGGCCACTTCTTTTTGGCAGAACGATCCCTGAAACGTTCGATCTCCTGGTCCGGACTCTCCTGACCCAGCTCATCCTGCAATACTTTTATCTGCTGGCGCAGGAAATAATCGCGCTGCTGCTGGTCAATATCAGTATGCACCTTGGTGTGGATCTCCTGCTTTAGCTCAAGCAACTGTACTTCGCGCAACATAAGTTGCAGAAGCTGTGTGCCGCGCTCGGTTCCGTCGTTCACCTCCAGAAGCTGCTGCTTCTGAGCCACTTCCACGTTCAGATTACTCGACAGGAAATGTGTCAGGAAACTTGGGCTGTCGATATTATCTAAAGCAACCTGTGCTTCTTGTGGTATTTCAGGGTTCAGTTTCAGTATTTTGGCAGCCGCATCTTTCAGCGACTGTACCAGCGCCTTTACCTCCTTATTTTTCTTGTTAAGGTTGGTTTCTTTGCAGTAGCTAACACGGGCCGTCAGGTAAGGATCTTCCTGAATTATCTCGTCTATCTGGAAACGGCTATGCCCCTGTATAATGATGGTTGTATTGCCATCCGGCAGCACAAGCACCTTTAATATGCGGGCAACCGTACCTACATTAAACAGGTCTTCCGGAGACGGATCGTCAGCATTGGTATTTTTCTGGGCTACTACCCCAATTGTTTTATCGCCTTTATAAGCTTTGCGCACCAAACGCACCGATTTTTTTCGGCTAACAGTAATTGGCAGCACCACACCAGGGAAAAGCACGGTATTACGAACGGCAAGTATGGGCAGTTCAGATGGCAGCTCCTCTGCAGGTATTTCTTCTTCAGGGTCTGTAGTTATGATTGGAATCAGCTCTTCGTTTTCGTTTTCTGAAGCTGAGCTAAGTAAGAGGTTATGCAGAAAGTTATTCAAGGTATACTTCATAGTAAGTGTCAATGCCAGAATGACATAAAAAGGCCACACATATGGCGTTTTTTGAATTGCAGTACTATAGTCAAGACTTGTGCCAACTATAGTTAGCTGCAGCAATAGCAAGCGTTAAAGTTATCAGGTATTTTGCCCAAAATAAAATGACATCACAGCTATTTCATTACAAAAATATAGTTTAAAAGTAATATCTTTGAGCGTCAGGTAAAAACAAGATGGATAATGAATAGATTATACCTGCTGGTGTTATTTTTTATACTTGTACCGGCGCTTTGCCAGGCCCAGGAGTATAAACACATTCCCCTTGACACGGAGCCAGGAATAAAGGTGCATAAAAAAGCACCGAAACAAGAAGTTCAGATCACTTTCCCGAACCTGAACAAATTACCCTATTACCACGACGAAAAAAAGCTGGCTGCGATCCAAAAGCTTGAAAAGAAACGCCGCTACAACGAAGTGCTTCCCCTGCTCGAAGCGTACGTAAACAACTTCGGCATCGAGAACTTTTACAAAGACACCCCCCTGATCTGGCGTCTTGGCCAGTTACTCGAAAAACAGGACCAGCCTGAAAAAGCCAAAGCACTTTACCGCATGGTGCTAAAGCATCATCGCTCCGATGTGCGGCGCGTGTATTCTTACTACGACTCGCTGGAGCAGAACACAAAAGACTACTACGTTCCGCTAAAACATTATTATGAGCTCGTAGAATACCGTAAATCTGTCGCTTCGTTTCAGCCACCTAAAGGCGTGTATCTTAACATGGGCAACGCGATAAACTCTCCTTTTGAAGATTACGGCCCAACTATAAATTCTGAAGACGAAGTACTGATCTTTACCTCGCAGCGCAACACACAAGGCATTAACGGGCGCGCCAACGAAGACCTGTTCTACTCCCGCCAGGAAAACGGTTACTGGGAAGCTGCCCAATCTTTCGGGAAACCAATCAACAGCATTTACAACGAAGGATCGGCCTGCCTGAGCCGCGATGGAAACACGCTTTACTTTGCCCGTTGTGAATCACCGGATGGTTTTGGTAACTGCGATATTTATGTAGCTACCAAACAGGCAGACGGCACCTGGGGTAATATTAAGAACCTGGGCGCTGGTGTAAATTCATCGTCCTGGGACTCACAGCCAACGTTAACAGCCGGTGAGGACACTATCTACTTTGCATCTGACAGGTTAGGTGGCTTTGGTTTATCTGACATTTACTACACGCATAAAAACAAGAAAGGCGAGTGGCAGAAAGCTGAGAATGCGGGCCCGATCATAAATACCCGTGAAAGCGAAGTAAGCCCGTTTTTCCATCCGCTTTACCAGGTTTTGTATTTTAGCTCGCGCGGGCAACTATACAACTTCGGCGATTTCGATATTTATAAAACCTACCGTGTTGGTGGCCAATGGCAGGAACCCCGAAACATTGGCCCTTTGGTAAATGGCCGTGGCAGCGAATACTATTTTGCCATCGATTCTAAATCGAAGAACCTGTATTATGCCCGCTCCGAAGCCAGCGACCTGCATAACCTCGATCTTTTCTCGTTTCCGTTACCCATGGAGGCACACCCGCTGGCTGTAACTAAAATTGAGGGCACACTTGTCGATTCTGTTACACAAAAACCCCTTTCGGGCATTATCTCCGTTATCGACCTGGAAAATGGCATTGAAATATCGTCCAAATACATTCGCCCGGATGGTACATTTGAGTTTGACCTGATCGACAATACCAAGTACATGATGCTGATCCAGAGCCCGGACTTCTTTACGATAGAACGTGAGCTCTCGCTACAGCAGGATACGGCATTTCAGATCATGACCACGCTGATAGACTATAGTGTACCAATGGTTTTCAGGAACATTGAATTTGACCAGGCCCAGTCAGATATAAAAGAGGAAATGAAACCGATCCTGGATGAAGTGGCGCTCTTCCTGGTAGATCATCCAACCTTTAAACTGGAAATTTCAGGCCACACCGATGCTGCCGGCAACCCAGAGTTTAACCTTGCCCTATCACAGGACCGTGCAGATGCCATCCGGAAATACATTGAAGAAAAGGGAAACATTGCACGGGGCCGCATAGAATCGTTCGGGTTTGGTAGTACCAAGCCGCTACGCGAAGAAAAGACTGAAGATGACCGACGCATAAACCGCCGCGTAGAATTTAAGGTAATTAAACCTGAAAAGTTAGACAGAAACGGCCGATAAAGCGTTACAACGGTATGCCTTTTACAGCCGCTCACCCTGCTCTTATTTTACCCCTGTTACGTCTTAAAAGCCGTTGGCTCTCAACCACCGGGCTTATTGTGGGCAGTATTGCCCCGGACTTTGCCTACTTTTTACCGTATCGTAGCTACGGAAGCCTCAGCCATTCATTCAAAGGCCTTTTAGTGTTCGATCTGCCGATGGCCATAGTTCTGGCCATCGTTTTTCATGTGTTTGTAAGGGAGCAGGCAGTTAATAATTTACCGGAATATTTTAGGGAGCGGGCATTGGCTGTAAAGCCTGTAAAAATCGGTAGGTATCTGCTAAAGAACTGGCTGATTTTTGCCGTTTCAGCACTCATCGGCTCTTTCACACATTTGTTCTGGGACAGCTTTACCCATGCCAACGAATATTTTGTCCGGAACTATAGTTTCCTTTTAACGCCTGTTTCGCTGGGCTTTATTGAGTTGCCGCTTTCACGGGTTATTCAGCACACGAGTACGTTTGTGGGGCTGGCGGCTATTGGCTGGTACCTCACCACCCTGCCAACTATAGAAATAAAGAATAGTAACTGGTTTTCCTGGATGCCTTACTGGATATTTATCGGCTTTATGGGGGCTGTATTTATGCTACTCAACCTACCACGGAGTTTAGGAATCAGCGACCTCGAAAAGTTGGTTATCCCATTTTTAACGGGTAACCTGTTCGCTGGTATTCTACTGGGGGTACTTTACAAACTGAACGCTCTTTTCAGGACCACCCGAAACTAGAAGGAAAGCTTTTTACTGGTGTCGCTTTTCTGTAGCAGCATGCTGTGCATTTCGCCTTTATAGTCCAGGTTTACAATGTTCATCTGGTCATCAAAAAGCTCTGTAAGCACGGTGTTCTGTATGTATAGTTGCGAAAGGGAAGCTTGCTGCACCGGTACTTCAAAATACATCCATACTACATCTGCATCTTCTTCGGAGCCAACAAAACGCTGCTTCAGTGGCTTGCCTTTTGCCAGCTCAAACTTCATGGTTGCCGCCAGGTAGCTGGCCAGCTGTTGTTTTATAGTTTCTGAAGCCGGGTCGTAACTGACTTTGGTCTTGTTCCTTTTTGAAAGCGCACTTTCCAGATCATCAGTAAACACTTTAATGGCAACCTGCAGGCTTTGCGTACGCGGGTTAAACTTGATATCGGCGATGCTGGCGTGATAGTCGTGGGCCATAGTTACCGTACTTGCCAAAAGGCAAACGATAGCTGTCAGTAGAAATTTATAGTTCATGGTGGTAATTACCTGTGAGAAGGCGGCAGGTCAGCCAGTACGCGCTGTGCCATGTTCGGCATGTTATCGCTAACTATACGTTGCACATCGTTCATGCTGGAGTGGTAAGGCACTTTTACCTTATTACCCGACACCAACTCGCCTTTGTTGTTATAGATCGAATAATGAACCAGGAAATCGCGCTCATAGTTCAGCGCCGCACGGTCCAGGCAATGCTCATAGTTGGTCTTTACTTCAAACTGGTTGATGAACACATAATAATCGATGCCATACTGGTTGTTGAAGTAACTATAGAACTGCGGGTCCTTTACCTTCACGCCAAAATGCTTGTTCGGGTCTTTTGAAGCAGGTACTGGTCCGGTCTCTTTTTCCGCGCCAAGCTTACCTTTCTGGTTATTTACCCAGTTCAGCACCCCGCCTTTTTGCTCTTCCACTTCCGGCTGCGTGTTGTATCTCGATTTCTTGTTATCCTGGTAACTATAGCTCAACGATTTATAAAGTCTGCTCAAATCGCTCACGCTATCGCGGTAAACTCCTCCCAGCAAATGGATTGTTTCGTAGCCATCCGGGGCCAGCATAGCATTCAGGCGGTTCCGGAAAGCATAACGCACATCCTGGCGCGGAATCTTAGACTGGCGCGCAATCTCTTCGTCAGCATCTGAGAAGTAAAGGTGCGGGTCGAATGGCACGACCAATACGCGTTGTTTTGTTTTACTGGCTGCAGTAGTTGGCTTTGGCGAGGCAGAGGCTGACGTGCTGACTGGTGATGTTGCTGGCGTAGCTATAGTTTGCTTAGGTGCCGTTTTAGCTGCTGGTTTTGGAGTAGCAGCAGGTTTGGCTGCAACTATAGTTTTATCTTTTGCAGGATTTTTAAGGTAGAGCGTCTGCCCTATTTGCAATGTGTTGTTATTCCATTTCTGGAGAGAATCGAGCGGAACCTGGAAGCGACGCGAAAGGCTGTAGTAGGTATTGCCTTGCTGTACCCTGTAAACGCTGTCGCTTTGGAGAGCGACAGCGTTCTGGGTTATAGTTTGTAGCCGGGCAGCCGGGCTGGCTGTGGCTAAGGTAAAGGCAAAAAGAAAAAAGGCACTGGTAATAATAACTGTAACGAAGGCTTTCATTTGAAATCTTTTTAGAAGATCAACTTGAACACATCGTTAAATATAGCAAAAGCCATTAAGCCTAACAACAATACCATACCCACTTTCTGGGCGTTTTCTAAGAAAGTATCCGACGGCTTACGGCCGCTTATCATCTCGTAAGTAAGGAACATCACGTGTCCGCCATCCAGGGCAGGAATTGGCAGGAAGTTCATGAAAGCCAACACCATAGACAGCATAGCTGTAATAGACCAGAACTTGTACCAGTTAAAAGTATCACCAAAGATCTGTGCGATACCGATCGGGCCGCTCACAGACTTTGAAGCCGAAACCTCCCCACGGAAGATCTTGCCAAAGCCTTTCAGGTTAGCTGTAATTACACCAAATGCCTGCTCGGTACCAGCCGGAATGGCCTCGCCGATGCTATACTCTTTGGTAGCATAGTTAAGCAATGGCTTCTGCTGAAACCCGATCGTTCCATCCGGCTCTACCTGTGCTTTCAGATCGATAATTTCATCGCCACGTTCTACTTTCATGGTTACCTGTTTGCCGGCATTCTTCTCCAATAGTTGTTTAAACTCATCAAAGAACCTGGCCTCCTGTCCGTTAACTGAAAGTATAAAATCGCCTGGCTTTAAACCGGCGTCAGCGGCATTGCTTCCTGCCACCACCATATCAACCATAAATGGCTGGCGCGGCTGCACGAAAAGCATACGCTCTTCTTTATCAGCCAGCTTATCCATCAGGTCAACCGGCACTGGTATCTTTACCTGCTCGCCGTTGCGCTCTACTGTATAAAATGAACCGCGGTCCAACAGGGCATCCAGCGAATAAACATCATTGAATTTCTCCAGCGGCTTGCCATTTACAGCTACAATCTTGTCGCCGGTCTGGAAACCGATCTCTTTACCGATCTCGTTTGGCACCACGCCATATTTCACTTCCTGGGCTGGCAAATAGCTTTCGCCATAGTTGTAGGTCAGGAAAATATAGATAACGATACCTGTGATCACGTTTACAATAATACCGCCCATCATAACTATAAGGCGCTGCCAGGCTGGTTTCGCTCTGAATTCCCATGGTTTCGGCTCTTCTTTCAGAGCTTCAGTATCCATCGATTCGTCTACCATACCAGAAATCTTCACAAAACCACCCAGCGGGATCAGGCCCAGCATATACTCTGTTTCGCCTATCTTTTTACTGAAAACTTTGGGTGGAAAACCGATCGCGTACTTCTCTACGCGCATGCCAAACCACTTTGCTGTGAGCATGTGCCCCAACTCGTGTAAACCAACTAAAATTGTAAGGCCCAGAATAAGCTGGGCAACCATGATTACTATGTCCATCTAAGAAAAAATATGCAAGTATAATTTGTGTTAAAGAACCGATGTCTGGCTAAACAGTTTTGTTTTTCAGAAAATTAGTAGCCATTAAGCGGGTTTCCCTGTCCGTTTCAACATAGTCAGTAAGAGAAGGGTGTGCAATATACGCAACTTTTGCCATACAGCTTTCGATCAAATCCGACATCTCCAGAAAACCAACCTCATCCTGCAGGAATGCTCCCACGGCTATTTCATTTGCTGCGTTCAGGATACAAGGCATATTACCGCCCTGCGCCATGGCATCAAAAGCCAGCTGTAGATTACGGAACGTCTTCAGGTCGGGCTGCTCAAACGTAAGTTGCGGGTAATCCATAAAATTAAAACGCGGGTAGTCAGACTTCAATCGGTTCGGGTAGCCCATAGCATACTGTATCGGCAGTTTCATATCAGGCAGACCAAGCTGCGCTTTTATGGAGCCATCCTGGAACTGCACCAGCGAGTGAATGATAGATTGCGGATGCACTACCACTTCTATCTGGTCGTTGCGCAACCCGAAAAGCCATTTCGCTTCTATCACTTCCAGGCCTTTGTTCATCAGGCTGGCAGAATCTATCGTTATCTTGGCGCCCATCTCCCAGTTCGGGTGTTTGAGTGCCTGGGCTTTAGTTACAAATTTCAGCTCATCTATAGTTCGCCCCCTGAACGGACCACCGGAAGCAGTCAGGATAATCTTCTCGATCGGGTTATGAAACTCGCCTGCCAGGCACTGGAAAATAGCGCTGTGCTCCGAATCAACCGGGCAAATGTTCACTCCTTTTTCACGGGCCAGGTCTGTTATCAGTTGTCCGGCAACAACCAGCGTTTCTTTATTGGCTAGCGCTATTTCTTTGCCAGCCTGTATGGCGCGTATAGTTGGCTGCAGCCCGGCATAGCCTACCATCGCTGTCAGCACCATATCCACAGTACCCATCTCCACAACGGAGCAAAGGGCATTGGCGCCGGCATAAACTTTAATGTCTTCGTGTTGCAAGGCATCACTAACTATAGTATACAGGTCTTCGCGGGCAATTACGACCACGTTCGGCTTAAACTTTAAGGCCTGTTCAATAAGTAAATCAGCGTTGTTATAAGCGGTTATTACTTCAAGTTCAAAGCTTTCAGGGTTAGCAGCAATCACTTCCAGCGCCTGCGTGCCTATAGAGCCTGTTGAACCAAGTATGGCGATTCTTTTCATTAATTACGAATTACGAATTACGAATTACGAATTGGACTTCTTATCCAGCTTCGCTTTACTCGTAATGATGATACTATTCAAGATTTTAATTATTTCTTCGCAATCTGCGTGTATACTTTCAAAATGATTCTGCTTGATATAAGCAGTATCATGTAGCAATCTTAACCAGTAGCTGCTTTCTCTGGCTTCTTTCCGGGCTATACTTAATTTATGTATAAAATCTATAGTTGACTGACCTGCAACTGCTTCCTCTACATTTGCCCCAACAGAAGTACCACTTCGTAACAGCTGCTTTGCTAATACATATTCCTGTTTCTCTCCTTTCAGGTGCTCGTACAGCTTCACAATCCGGATGGCAAAAGCATAGGATTTGGCTACAATTACATTTTCCTTCATTCGTAATTCGTAATTAGGAATTCGTAATTGCCAGCAGGCCATCGGCCAGCGTACGGTCGTTACTCAATCTAGGTACTTTATTCTGCCCGCCCAGCTTGCCCTGCGACTTCATATAGTTCCGGAACGTACCAAGTGGCAAAACACGTACTTTCAGGTTTGCTAAAATATGTCCGGTTATCAGGTCGTCGTAATAACTGTTCAGTTGCTGAAGTTGCTGGTTCAGTTCTTTTTCAAAGTCATCGAAATTGTTCGGTGCCTTCGAGAACTCGATCAGCCATTCATGATACGATTCGCCTTCGCCGCTGCTTACAAAAGGTGCCACTGTAAACTCTACAAGCTCTACTGTCGGGAACCGCTTCATGGTTTGCTGCATAGCTTTCTCCACTTCCTCGCCAATAACGTGCTCTCCAAAAGCGGAAATAAAGTGCTTGATGCGACCCGAAACTATAAGCTTGTACGGTTTTAAACTTGTAAACTTAACAGTATCGCCAATAGAGTAGCCCCAAAGACCAGCATTGCTGCTTATAACCAGTGCATAATTCTTACCCAGTTCTACTTCACCAATAGTTAAGCGGGTCGGGTTATCGTTAAAATATTCTTCTACCGGGATGAATTCATAGTAAATGCCGGCATCCAGCAGCAATAATAAGCCTTTGTCGTTCTGCTCGTTCTGGTAAGCAAAAAAGCCTTCCGACGCCGGAAAAGTTTCAATGCTATCCACATGGCGGCCAATCGACTCGAACATCTTCTTGCGGTAGGGTTCAAAATTCACGCCACCATACACGAACAGCGAAAAGTTCGGGAAGATATCCTTTATCTGTTTACCAGTCTGGCGCATCAGCTTATCAAAATACATCTGCACCCACGGCGGTATGCCCGAAATGAGCGACATATTCTGATCTATCGTTTCTTCGATGATCTGGTCAAGCTTTGTTTCCCAGTCTTCAATGCAATTGGTTTCGTAAGTTGGCAGCTGGTTTGTGCGCAGGTAACCCGGCACGTGGTGGTTCACGATCCCCGAAAGCCGGCCAGTTTTAATACCACCTACTTCCTCCAGCACGGGGCTCCCGGACAGAAAGATCAGCTTGCCATCCAGGAATTTTGAGTTACCGGTTTCGTGGATGTAAGCCAGCAGTGCGTTTTTAGCCCCGTTTATATGGTTCGGGATAGAGTCTTTGGTAATAGGGATATACTTGGTACCGGAAGTAGTGCCTGATGTTTTAGCCAGGTAGATTGGTTTGCCCGGCCAGGTGATATCTGCCTGGCCAGCTTTAATGCGGTTGAAATAGCTACTAAGGCCTTCGTAATCGCGTACGGGCACAGCTTTTACAAAATCCGTATGGGTTTCTATCGTTTCGAAATTATGGTCGCGCCCAAAAGCGGTTTTCTTTGCACCGGCGATAATATTCCTGAAAACTTCCTCTTGTGCCTGCACCGGATTCTGTATCCATCTTTGTTGCTTTTTATGCACATAAGCTGCCAGATATTTACTCAACCACGCTTTTACACCCATACATTGCTGCTGTTTATAGTGGTAAATATAGGCAGTTATCAGTTAATGTTATAAGGTTGCTTTACTTAAAACACACATTAGGAAAGCAAAACCAACAAAATTGGGAGTAATAGAGTAACCTATAATCATAAACTCGGTTCTATACTTTATTTAAACAATACAAAATTATGAAGCAGCATAAAGCAAAAGCGCAATGGAATGGCAGCCTGAAAGAAGGCAATGGTGAATTTGAAACCGGCCGCGGCAATATAAAAACAGGTTTCTCCTTTGCATCCCGTTTCGGCGAAGACACCAAAGCCACTTCACCGGAAGAGCTGATAGGAGCAGCACACGCCGGTTGCTTTTCGATGTTCCTGAGCGCATTAATTGACAAAAAAGAACTTAAAGCTGATTATATCAGGACAGATGCCAATGTGACACTAGGTGAAACGGACGGTGCCCCAACTATACTTAAAATAGAACTGACTGTGGAAGGCAAGGTGCCTAATATGCAGGATGCTGATTTTCAACAACTGGTAAAAGAAGCTAAAGCAGGCTGCCCTGTTTCGAAAGCACTGGCTTCGGTGCCTGAAATTACAGTGAACGCAACACTTACAGAATAATTTATTATCTTGCACTAGCCTGTAAAAAAGGCATTATGTTCCACCAAAACAGTATGGCATGGCAGCATCTGGCAGTAGCAGTGCACGATCGTCGTTATTTATTCAGTTAAGTCCTTCGCGCAGCGCAAAGCTGTCGTTTTCTATCCAGCTCCTGCTCACCCTGTTGTGGGTTGCCTGGGCTGCTATACTGGCTTTCTCAGATAGATCTGCCGGTGACTCGTACCTGTTCCATGCTTTTTTTGGCCTGGCGCTGGCTTTCCTGGTTTATGTTATACTACAGAATACTTCTGTTTTCGGGTTTCAGTCCTATATTGAGGTTACACCGGAGTATATTGTTCGCAAGCATGGTGTTTTCCGCCCGAAACATGTGGTAGCTATACCGGATATTAAGGCAGTACATATTTCGCCGCTGGCCCTGCGTGTTACCGAGAAAAACGATCACCAGACTTACTTCGATTTAAAGCAGGTAAGAAAGCGTCGCGACAAAGAGAAGATAAAACGTAAAGTCCGTGACCTGGCTACACAATATGGCTTTGAAATAACGGAAGCAAGCAATAACCAATAGGTTCGTAACTATAAAAGGCGGGCTATACTTGATAAAAGTATAGCCCGCCTTTTTTGTGTATCTATAGTTAGCGTAATTAGGGAATCCTGCTTTATGCCCACACCATCAACTCCATCCGCCGTCTAAGATTCGCTGTTTTGGATTTCTTAATCCGCTTTACCTGCAATATGGGGATTAAGAAATCCCTCGGCAGTTAGCTTCCGGACTAGGAAGTCCGGAAGAGCGAGGCCTTTTTTATAGGGTTTAAATTCTAGAAACCCCGTCATCTCCTACCCCCTTCAAAGCGGCACTTTATCGACTAATGTAATTAAACAAAAGATTAACGTATTGCTGATTGTCCCCCTTTTAAGGGGCAGAGGATGATTTACGTAAACTGTTCATGTAGCTTAGGCCCCTTTCGCAACTAAGCAAAATTTATAATCCAAACGGGCCGGAGGCCCAACTATAGTTCGTCACGAGCGAAGACGCTCGCGCTATGTGTACTTACCAAAAACAAACCGGGGCTATAGTTTCAGCAACTATAGCCCCGGTCATTTATAAAGTAAAGTTTTTCTATCCGGCTTTCGATTTAAATTTTTTCTGAAGTTCCTGTATACTCGCTTTGAATTTCTTGTCCGTATCGATCAGGTCGGAAACGGTTTGTACGGAGTGGATAACGGTACTGTGGTCGCGGCCACCGAAATGGTAACCGATCGACTTTAGCGAGTGGCTGGTAAATTCTTTGGCGAAATACATGGCCACCTGGCGTGCTGTAACAATTTCCTTTTTACGGGTTTTGGCTTTTAATGAGTCAAGGCTCACCTGGAAGTATTCGGCTACCGTTTTCTGTATGAAGTCAAGGTTTACTTCTGTCTCAACATCCTCAATAATATGCTTCAGGGCCTGCTTGGCAAGCTCCAGGTCAATTTCTTTTCTGTTCAGCGATGACTGTGCGATCAGGGATATCAGTACGCCTTCCAGTTCACGCACGTTGGTATCCACACTATAAGCCAGGTACTCTACCACGTTATCCGGAATATCAATTCCGTCGCCCTGCATCTTTTTCTGGATGATGGCCATACGCGTTTCAAAGTCCGGGCTCTGTAAATCAGCTGTTAAGCCCCACTTAAATCGGGACAATAATCGCTCCTCCAACCCTTTCAGGTCGCGCGGCGGACAGTCAGAGGTCATCACAATCTGTTTGCCGGACTGGTGCAGGTGGTTGAAGATATGGAAGAACATTTCCTGGGTTTTATCTTTCCCGCTCAGGAACTGCACGTCGTCAATGATCAGGATATCTACCAGCAGATAGAAGTTGGCAAAGTCCTGAACGTTGTTGGTCTTAACCGATTCGATGAACTGGTTTACAAATTTCTCCGACGAAACGTAAAGTACAAACTTGTCGGGGTTGCTGTTTTTGATGTGGTTGCCAATGGCCTGCACCAAGTGCGTTTTACCAAGACCAACACCACCATACACCATCAGCGGGTTAAAGGAAGTAGTACCAGGTTTGTTAGCCACGGCATAACCCGCAGAACGCGCCAGGCGGTTGCAATCTCCTTCAATGTAATTCTCAAAAGTGTAAGCCGAGTTTAGCTGCGAGTTCAGGAAGTTCCGGTCAATGGTTTTAGACTCGAACGGGCTCTTGATGAAGTTCTGCTCCGGGCGGTATGAGTTTACAACAGCTGCCGGTATTTTCTTGGTAGGGATGTTAACCGTCTGCGGCTTGTTAGATTCGTTGCCGCGGTCAACAATAATAGAATATTCCAAACGCCCATCGGCTCCGAGCTCCTGGTAAATGACCTTTTTCAGAAGTTGCACATAGTGCTCCTCCAGCCACTCATAAAAGAACTGGCTAGGCACCTGTATAGTTAGCACACCATCGCGCAGGGATATAGGCTTAATCGGCTCAAACCAGGTTTTAAAACTCTGATCGCCAATATTATCCTTAATAACCTGCAGGCAGTTACTCCATACAGTCGTACAATCTTTAATCATCCAATTTTCCAAAGCACACTAGATTAGTTTGGTGAAGCAAACCTCTCCTTATTCGACAGGGGGGTTACAAAATTGCTTAAATATAAGTAAACAAAAAATTATTTTTTCACGAAGTTAATACAGGGTTATCCACAGGCAGTGCTGCCGTTTTTATAGTTGTTTTTTCCTTCGTTTTTTTATTGAATTCAAAGTCGATGCGACCTAAATAGATGCCGGCATACCCTACCTGGTTAATAAGTGTTTCGTGTCCCGACTCGTGGCGAAGCACTTCCGGCTCATCCATAAATGTATGGGTATGACCACCTAAAATGAGGTCGATGCCGCTTACCTGCGCTGCCAGTTTGCGGTCGTCTATTTTCTCGGTCTGGTAACTATAGCCCAAATGCGACAGACAAACAACCATGTGGCATTTCTGGTTTTCGCGGAGCTCGGTTACCATTTCCTGCGCTTTTGCAACAGGGTCTAGATACACGGTCTCACCAAACTGCTTTTTGCCTACCAAACCTTCCAGTTGTATCCCTAAGCCAAAAACACCCACGCGGACACCTTCTTTCTCGAATATCTTGTAAGGCTTGAATTTATCTTTCAGGATGGTTTTAGAGAAATCATAGTTGGCGTTTACAAACTCGAAGCCGGCAACAGGTAACTGTTTTGCCAATCCCTCCAGGCCAAGGTCGAAATCGTGGTTACCTAAGGTGGCGGCATCGTATTTCATGTCGCTCATCAGTTTGTACTCCAGCTCGCCATTAAAGAAATTGAAATAAGGCGTTCCCTGCCAGATGTCTCCTGAATCGAGTAACAGAATATTAGGCTCCTCTTTGCGGATCTTTTCTATCAGGCTGGCACGGCGGGCCATCCCTCCCATGCCGGCATATTTTCGGCCGTCACTCGGAAACGGATCGATGCGCGAATGCTGGTCGTTGGTGTGTAAAATGGTAAGCTTTATAGTTTTGCTGGCTGCCTGGGAGCTGAATGGTAACCCAACTATAGTTAAGCCGGCTGCACCTACGGCGCTATACTTTAAAAAATCTCTTCTCTTCATGGCTAACTATAGTTTATTGTGCGCCGGAAACGCGTTTGGCAGTATCGGCAACTATAGGTTTGCCGGCTGCAGTCAGTTCTTTTATATGCTTCAGAATCATGTCACGCATCATCATACCCACTTTTTCAGACTTGATGGCTTTCTTGAACATCACCATGTTATCGCCACCACCTGCCAGGTAATCGGATGTTACAATGGTATAGTTGCGGGATGTATCCAGGGGCTTACCACCAATTTTAATGTTTGTGGCTTTACCATTCTGTATGGTGTAAGTAGCATTGGCAATGGGCGAAATACCTGTTTTGGCAGCAAAGTCTAACAACTCCTGTGTGGTCGGGCCATCAAGGGTTAGAACGATAACCTCATTTTCGAAAGGCATCAACTCGAAGATGTGGCCAACTGTTATTGGTCCGGCCGGAAGCGGCACGCGCAAGCCGCCATTTGTTGTCTGGGCCATGTCTACCGGCTCGTCTACCAGTTTATTTGTCTCTTCCAGCAACAGGTCTACCACAAAATTGCCCAACGGCGATTCGTAGTCTGCTTTGCGAAGCTCAACGGGAGCTGTACCAATTACTTCACTCATTTTGGCTGTAACCTGCTGGCGGTAAGGCACAATTATGGCCTCAGTTTCCGGATCGGCGGTTAAGGTGCTGTCAACGGCTACATCGGTTTGTTGGAGGCTGGCCTGTGGTTGCCAGATCTTCTGCTGGCAGCCAACGGTGGAAACGGCAAGCAAAAGGGCAGTTATATAACTATAGATCGGGTGCTTCATAAACTATCAGGATGCGAGTTATCCACAAAAGTACGGATATAGCTGCTGTGGCACAACAACAATTAACCAGGCAACGGTTTCATTGCTTAAGTTAACATTTATATTCTATAGTTGCTATATTTTATAGGTGAGTTGTTATCTTTAGTGACTTTTAACCTGATCTATGAAACAACTTATACTTCTTGCTTGCCTGTTTCTTTGCTTTGTTAGTGCTTCGGCTTCACACCACAGAGGTAGCTACATAACTTTCAAGAATGATACCACCGCAAATCCAATTCCACGGAGGGTTTTTTTTACTTTAACAGTATTTACAGATAGAGCTTCCCTGGCTGACTCCCCTGAAGTTGAAATTAAAATGGGAGATGGGAAAAATATAATAGTACCACGACATTCAATTACGCCCGTCGGGGCACTTTCATCTCTGGTGGATAAGGAGGTATATACATGGCAATACACCTATGCCAGCGACGGGACTTATACAGTTTCACACGTTATCATAAACCGTAACCCGAATCTTCTTAATATGACGCTGCCCAGCGATCAATCTCCCATTTACAGACAAACAACAGTAACTATAAACGGAAATGTAGGCTTTAACAGCAGTCCACAATTCTTATCGCCAGCGCCTGTTTTTGCCAGTATCGGGAAGGCAGTAAACTATAATTTTTTGGCTTACGATCCTGAAGGCGACAGTCTCGCTTTTAAACTTATTACGCCCCAAAGTATAGATATATCAGGTAATGCTATACCAGTACCTGGCTATACGTTGCCAAATCAAGCTTTTAAGTGCCCAAATGCAATAGGTTCAGGTGAAGCAAAGTTCAATCATTCAGAACTTGATGGCCAGTTTACCTGGGATGCTCCCTGCAGAAAGGGAGAATACATTTATGCCGTGGCTGTAGAAGAATGGCGGGATGGCATAAGGTTGAGTGAGATAACCTACGAAATGCAAATCCTGGTTTTTGATAGTGGCAATTCGTGGCTTGAATTAATTAAAACTGAGAATCAGAAGTATAGCGCGGAAGGTTACTTAATAGTCAAAGCAACTGACGAAGTTAAGTTTCAGATGGACTACAACTATATGAACCCAGATAAATACTATGTAACCGGAAAAGGGAATTATTTTACAAGCGAATTATCACATGTGCTAAATGTGCCTGTAACCTACGATATCATAAATTACTACCACGGGGCAAAAGGGACATTCTCTTTTAAACCAGATAAAAGCCTGATAAGAGATCGCCCTTATTTTGTTAATTTTTATGGAACTGATGGCAGCCACTTCTATACTAAGTCTATAGGAATTATTATTCGTGATGATCAACCCATTATAAAGCTAGAGGGACAAAACAAATACACGAAGACGGATGAAGGTTATTTTGTATTCCCGACAACCAATACAGTAAAGCTTGGCATGTTTGCTGAAAATATGGATGGTTACGTACAGGCATTAAGTGTAGAAAGTACATTGACTGCTAAAGCCGAGAAATTTAATTTTACTGTTCGGGATACGACTGATGGTAAAGTTGGGGAATTGATATTTAAGCCAATTATTTACCAAACAAGTTACACTCCACAAACTATAACGTTTAAAGCAACTTACAACCCAGCCCGCATAGCCGGAGGAGGGTCAGCCGCAGCCGGTGAGCCGATTGTTAAAGAAATGAAGCTACAGGTTATAGTTACACAACAGCAACCAACAGCTACTCCTGAAGAACTGGCTGCAGCAACTTACCTTATCTACCCGAACCCGGCGCGGGACAAGTTTACCGTTCAGGCAGAAGCACCTGCAACGCTGCACATCTATAGTTTGCAGGGCAAGCTGTTACTGGAGCAGCAATTACAACCGGGCACTACTGAGGTCAGGAAGCCAGAAAACGCAACTACTGGTTTGTACTTTTATAGTTTAACTACCCAAAGCGGGCATAAAAAAACCGGCAAACTGGTGCTGCAATAGAACCAGTTTGCCGGTTTACTCAACTATAAACTATAGTTAAAACTTTTATTTCCCGGTCATATAATTCAGGGTTAGACCAAGCAGGGTTTTAACGCCTAGCTTCATGCCGCTTTCGTCAATGTAAAAGTCCGGGGTGTGGTGGGCTGGTGCGGTGGCCGGGTCCTGGCCTTTTTTCATGCCGCCTACAAACACAAACAGCCCGGGAATCTTCTGCTGGTAATAGGCAAAGTCTTCGGCGCCGGTCATGGCGTTCATCAGCAACACATTGTCTTTGCCAGCTATAGTTTGCAGGGTTGGCAGCATTTTCTGGGTCAGGCCCGCATCGTTAAAGGTTACCGGTGCCATCTCAGCTATAGTTACTTCGGCGGTGGCGCCGGTACTTTCGGCAATTTTGGTAGCGGTCAGTTTTATCTTTTCGTGTATCTGTTTCTGCATCTCGGGGTTCAGTGAGCGGATAGTTCCTTCCAGCAGCACTTCCTCGGGAATGATGTTATTCCGGACACCACCGTGTATGCTGCCTATTGTTACAACTGCGGCATCTTCAGTCAGATCCAACTGCCGGCTAACTATAGTTTGCAGGCCATTTATGATCTGTGCCGATGCAACTATAGGATCTACTCCAGCCCAGGGGCTTGCTCCATGCACCTGTTTGCCTTTCACTTTTATCTTCAGCAGATCAGCACTCGCCATAATTCCGCCGGGTCTGTACTTCAGTTTTCCAACTTCGGTCTGGGAGTTAATATGCAACCCGAATATTACTTCCGGTTTTGGTCCTTTGCTCAGCACGCCTTCTTCCACCATCAGCGAAGCGCCGCCTTTCTCCCCTGCCGGTGCGCCTTCTTCGGCAGGCTGAAAGATAAACTTAACGGTTCCCGGCAGGTCCTTTTTCATTCCGGCCAGCACTTCGGCAGCACCCAGCAACATGGCCACGTGGGTATCGTGACCGCAGGCATGCATCACACCCACTTCCTGACCATTGTAAGTACTCTTTGCTTTGCTGGCATAAGGCAGGTTCGCACGTTCTGTTACCGGCAAACCATCCATATCGGCGCGCAGGGCAACTACTGGCCCGGGCTTTCCGCCTTTCAGCACGCCCACCACTCCGGTATGCGCTACGCTCGTCTCAACTTCAATGCCAAACCGTTTAAGTTCGGCAGCTATTTTTTCAGCGGTTTTTACTTCACGGTTGCCCAATTCGGGATGCTCATGAAAATCGCGTCGCCATTCAATTACTTTCTTTTCTGTTTTGTCGGCCATCGAGTTGGCTTTGGCCAGCAGTTTTGCATCCTGGGCGATGGCAGGCAAGGCCAGCAATCCGGCGCCAACTATAGTTAGTAAAGTTTTATGCATATGGGTAGGTTTATAGTTCTGGGTACTACGTAGAAATATAGTGATTTTATAGTTCAAAACTATAGTTGCCCATCATCACGCCAACTTAAAACCAACTTCTGCCTCGCTCTTTATCGTAGTATAAAATATGCTCCAAAAGTGGAAAGAGATTGTTCGTAAATTAAAAGAAGACATTTATACCCTGTACCTGGCTTCGCGGGACCCACGCATTCCGTTTCTGGCGAAAGTTGTGCTGGTGCTTACAGTTGCCTACGCCTTCAGTCCAATCGACCTTATTCCTGATTTTATTCCTGTGCTGGGTTATGTAGATGATCTGGTTTTGCTGCCAATGGGTATCTGGCTAACTATAAAACTAATGCCCGCAGATGTGCTGGACGAGTACAGGCAAAAAGCACGACAAATGCTGCAACAGCCCCGCCAGGTAAACTATACTATGGCTGCGATTATCGTAATTATATGGCTGCTGATCGGCTACTGGGCATACCAGGCCTTTGTTTCACGTATTAAATAAAGCGGCTAAGGCCATGCTACCTTATTAAAAACATAAAGTAAAGTATATCTTTACATCAAATTATATCTATACCTAAGATGACGGACGAGAACAAACACACTCAGAAGCTATTCTCGGAATTTACAACTGCTACGGCAGCTGCCTGGGAAGAGCGCGCCCGTAAAGATCTGCGCGATACGCCACTGGAACAACTCACCTGGCACACCTACGAAGGCCTCGACATTAAGCCCTATTATACCAAAGAAGACATACAGCAACTGCCGGCCACACAGCAGAAACCAGGCAATTACCCTTATCTGCGCGGCACAAAAACAGATGCAAACACCTGGCTTAACATACAGGAAATTAAAGTAGAAGACAATGGCAGAACGGCTATAGATAAAGCAGCTGATGCCATAGCACGCGGCGCTGACGGTGTTCACTTTATTCTTGAACAACCTGACCACTTTGATATAGTTTACCTACTGGGCAAAGTAGACCTGAACACATGTTGCATCAGCTATACCTTGCAAAACAAGCCTGAGCAGTTCCTGAACCGCCTGCAAAGCAAGCTGAGCGCCAACCAGGTTACAAGCCAACGCCTGAAGGGTTTTGTAAAGTATGACCCCATGACAGCCAAAGGCGAGCTGACAAGAGAGGAAAACAGGGCCATTTTAGAACTACTGAACCTGACCAAAGAAAGCCCTGAATTTTACGGCATCACCATCAGTGGTACTAATTTCAGCAGCATTGGGGCATCTGCAGTTCAGGAAATTGCTTATACATTGAGCGCTGCCGTAGCGTATCTGCACCGCTTAACAAATGCCGGGCAAACGGCAGAAGTAGTTTTGCAGAACATGCAGTTTCATATGGCTGCCGGCACAAATTACTTCTTCGAGATTGCCAAACTACGGGCCCTGCGCCTGCTCTGGGCAGCTATAGTGAAGGCTTATGATGCAGATCCGCAACTGGCATCCAAACTACGCATTCATAGCAGCACCTCAAGCTGGTACCAGACAACTTTAGACCCGTACGTGAACATGCTGCGCGTAACAACCGAAGCTATGTCTGCCGTAATTGCCGGTGCCGATTCGCTCACCGTTTCTCCTTTCGACAGCACATTTAAAGCGTCGGACGAGTTCTCAGAGCGTATAGCCCGCAACGTTTCCATCATTTTAAAAGAAGAAGCTTACCTAGACAAAGCCATTGACCCTGCAGCCGGCTCTTACTACCTGGAGTCGCTTACAGATCAGTTGGCAAACCAGGCCTGGAGTCTGTTTAAAGAAGTGGAAGCCAAAGGTGGTTTTGAAGAAGCATACGAGAATGGCTTTATACTTAGCTCCATTACAGAAGTAAGCCGCCGTAAATTCCGGGACATTGCAAATGGCCGCATGGTGCTGGTTGGCACAAATAAATACCCGAACCCAAAGGAGAATATAGACTTTGACCCGGAAGAACTGATCCAGAGCGAAGCTTTTGATACGACACGCGCCGCTTACCCAACAGAGGTAATGCGCATGGCTACCGAACTGCATCTGCGCAAGCGTCAGCGTCGTCCTAAAGCTATAGTTGCCATTATCGGCGATAGCGAGAAACGCCATGTAAATGCCACTTTTGCCCAGGAGCTTTTCAGTTGCGCCGGTTTCGAGACGCAGCTACAGCACTATAGTTCCGTGGAAGAGGCATCCGATAAATTACAAAGTACCGCTGCCGAAGTGTTGGTTGTGGCCTCATCAGAGTCGGCTTATGTACGCGAGTTTGGCCCGCGCATTCGGAACCACCATGCCAAGCCAACTTTAATTCTGGCCGACAACCCGCAGCACATGAAAGACGAAATGGTTGCCAATGGGTATGACGAATTTATCTTCGAGGACTGCGACATGAAGAGTATTCTCGAACTGGTTCATAAAAAACTACATGGCAACAATGGCCAGTAACCTGAGACTGCTTTACTTAACGTTGCTGCTTATGGCTACCACAACTATAGTTTCGTCGTTTACCATACCTAAAGGCGATGCCGTGCAGGAAGTAAAACAGGCACTGGAAGGACAGATTGCTGCCTGGAATAAAGGCGATCTGGAGACTGCGATGGGCTTCTACTGGAACTCACCGGAAATGCTCTGGATAAGCAAAGGCGGCACCGAAAAAGGTTATCAGGAAGTGTACGACATGTTTCTGCAGGACTTTACGGACCGCAGCAAAATGGGTGTTTATAGTTACGAGCCGCTGCACATTGAGCAGGTATCTAGAGAAGCCGTATTCTTTGTTTTCCGTTGGAAGATTGAGCTGGATGGTAAGCGCCTGATGGGTGGTGTATCGTCGCAGGTCTGGAAAAAGCTGAACGGGCGCTGGGTTGTAACCTCTGAGCACGCGAGTTAGATAAATGTCTGAATTATGAATAATGGAATAACAGAATCAGAAACAACTAATCAGTTATTCAATCATTCAGTAAATCAAAATTGAATTATGAAGCCTGACTTTTCGAAAATAGACATAAGGACATTAGCTGCAACAGGAAACGGCCACGAAGCGCCTGCTGATGCTAAGGTCTGGAAAACACCGGAGCAGATAAAGGTAAAAACCTTTTATAGTTCGGAAGATGCCGCCCACTTTGAGCACACCGATTTTGCTGCCGGCCTGCCTCCCTATTTGCGTGGCCCCTACAGCACCATGTATGTGCAAAAGCCCTGGACCATTCGCCAGTATGCCGGTTTCTCTACCGCCGAAGAATCCAACGCCTTCTATCGTCGCAACCTGGCAGGCGGGCAAAAAGGCCTTTCAGTAGCGTTTGACCTGGCTACGCACCGCGGTTACGATTCCGACCACCCGCGTGTAGTTGGTGATGTGGGCAAAGCTGGTGTGGCTATCGATTCAGTGGAAGACATGAAGATCCTTTTCGATCAGATTCCGCTGAACGAAATGTCGGTTTCTATGACGATGAACGGTGCTGTGCTGCCCATCATGGCGTTTTATATAGTTGCCGCCGAAGAACAGGGCGTAAAGCCGGAGCAACTTTCCGGAACTATCCAGAACGATATCCTGAAGGAGTTTATGGTGCGCAACACCTACATTTACCCGCCGGAGCCAAGCATGAAGATCATCGCCGATATCTTTGCTTATAGTTCTAAAAAGATGCCGCGCTTCAATTCTATTTCTATTTCGGGTTACCACATGCAGGAAGCCGGTGCTACTGCTGATATTGAACTGGCTTATACTTTGGCTGATGGTTTAGAATATGTGCGCACCGGTTTGCAGGCAGGTATGGACATTGATGATTTCGCGCCGCGTCTGTCGTTCTTCTGGGCGATCGGTATGAACCACTTTATGGAGATCGCCAAGATGCGTGCGGCCCGTATGTTATGGTCAAAACTTATCAAGCAGTTCAACCCGAAAAATCCGAAATCCTTAGCCTTAAGAACACACTGCCAGACTTCCGGCTGGAGCTTAACCGAGCAGGACCCTTTCAACAACGTAACCCGAACCTGTGTTGAAGCCTTAGCTGCTGCGCTTGGTGGAACACAAAGCCTGCACACTAACGCCCTGGATGAAGCTATTGCCCTGCCAACTGATTTCTCAGCCCGAATTGCCCGTAACACACAGATCTACCTGCAACAGGAAACCAACATTACCAAAGTAGTTGATCCGTGGGGTGGCTCCTATTACGTGGAAGCTTTAACACACGAGCTGGCTCAAAAAGCCTGGGCGCTGATTGAAGAAGTGGAAGAACTGGGTGGTATGGCAAAGGCCATTGAAACCGGTCTGCCAAAAATGCGCATCGAAGAAGCCGCAGCCCGCAAACAGGCCCGCATCGACTCCGGCAAAGACATTATAGTTGGTGTAAACAAATACAAGCCAAGCCAGATACAGGAAATCGATATCCTGGATATTGATAACACGGCCGTTCGTGAATCGCAGCTTCGCCGATTGGCAAGCGTAAAAGAAACACGCAATGCAGCCGCTGTTGCCAATGCTTTACAGGCCTTAACCAACGCTGCTGAAACCGGCGAAGGAAACTTACTGGACCTGGCAGTAGAAGCCGCACGCCACCGCGCTACGTTGGGCGAAATATCCGACGCACTGGAAAAGGTGTACGGCAGACATAAAGCAGTAATCAGAGCCATATCAGGAGTGTACTCAGCAGAAATAACCGACGACGAAAACTTCGAACGCGCTAAAAATTTAGCTGATCAGTTTGAAGAACTGGAGGGCCGCCGACCACGCATTATGGTGGCCAAAATGGGTCAGGATGGCCATGACCGCGGCTCCAAAGTAATTGCCACCTCCTTTGCCGACCTTGGCTTTGACGTGGATATAGGCCCATTATTCCAGACGCCAGCCGAAGTAGCCATGCAGGCCGCTGAAAACGACGTGCACGTGGTAGGTGTATCTTCATTGGCAGCCGGTCACAAAACCCTTGTACCACATCTGATAGAAGAACTCCGCAAACTAGACCGCGACGATATCATGGTTATAGTTGGTGGCGTTATCCCGGCTCAGGACTACGACTTCCTCTTTAAAGCCGGTGCAGCAGGTGTATTTGGCCCTGGAACTATCATCTCGGTAGCAGCTCAGAATATTCTGGAGAAGCTGATCTCCAGAGTTTAGGAGTTGGGGAGTTAGAGAGTTTAGGAATTAAAGAATTACAGAAAGCCGCAGTTGATTAAGTTCATCTGCGGCTTTTTGTTTCCTGGCGCCGGTATCCAACCGGTGACGCACAGTAGGTCGTTATCCAAATCAAAATAACTGCCAACATTAGCAGGCTATAGTTGTTGTAGGGTACAAATAGCGACTTATAATTATAACTATAGCACTCCGCAAAATAAACCTGAGTAACTTGCCAAATTAAATTACAGAGTTTCATGAAGTTAAAACACATACTTATACTTGCCGCAATTGTACTGGTAGGCTGGTTTATTTACGATTCCTTTTCGCTGCCTAGTGTAGATGACCTGGAAGGAGATTTTAAAGAAGTAGCATTTTACAGGAACGAGAACAATACCGGTCCAATCGTCAGGGTGTATGCCGTAACGGTAGCTGATACTTTATGGCAGCAAATGCGTCAGTACGGAGAGTTTATGCCCCACACCAAATATGGCAATACCAAAGTTTACTTCTTTTTAGAGGGTAGCCCCGTACCCGATAAGGTAGTTGCTGGTGATCAGAGTTTTGAAGCACAATACCAGGAATTTGCTGTAGCCAAATACGAAAAAGAGTCGATGGGGCAGGTTTCGTTTGTGCAATACCCTTTCCGCTAGTATACTTGTCGGTTTGCTTCGGGTCTGCGTAACAGGAGATTAATGTTTTATTAATTTCAGCGCAGCATGAAGCAAACCTGTTATATCCTGAAACTATACCTTTTACTGGTTTTGCCTTTTAGCCTCACCCTGCAGCCTGCTCAGGCGCAGCAACTATACTACCCTGCACAAGATCTGGGTAAGTTGTTTGAGCAGGTGCAATT
This sequence comes from Pontibacter populi, assembly GCF_019336435.1. Taxonomy (GTDB): domain Bacteria; phylum Bacteroidota; class Bacteroidia; order Cytophagales; family Hymenobacteraceae; genus Pontibacter; species Pontibacter humidus. Next base: position 585,273 of record NZ_JAHWXQ010000001.1, read on the forward strand.
ACAACGTGTTTTCCCCGATTCCAAGACCTTCCCGGATTGTGTTCCGCTATCTGACCCTAAACAAATAGTACAGGCATATGAACAGCAAAAGCAGCAACCCGGCTTTGAGTTAAAGGCATTTGTACTACAGCATTTCAGGTTGCCACAACAGCCCGATACCAGCTTTACTACCAACAAAACGCATACTGTAACTGAGCACATAGAGCGCCTGTGGCCGGAACTTACCCGACAGCCGGGCGAATACTCAGGGTCGCTTATAGTATTGCCGCATGCTTATGTTGTGCCCGGAGGCCGTTTCAGAGAGATATATTACTGGGATAGCTTCTTTACTATGCTGGGCCTGCAGACGAGTGGAAAAACGGAGCTGATCCAAAACATGGTCGATAACTTTACGCACCTCATCCAAACAACAGGCCACATACCCAACGGCAACCGAACCTATTACCTCAGCCGCTCTCAGCCACCCTTTTATGCGCTTATGCTACGCGTGCTGGCCCAGCAGAAAGGACGCGGGATACTGCTAAACTATAGGTCTGCTCTTAAAAAGGAATATGCTTTCTGGATGGATGGCGCCGAAAAACTTACTGTTGCCAACCCTGCGCACCGTCGCGTGGTTTTAATGCCTGATGGGAGTATCCTCAACCGTTACTGGGACGATAATCCTCAGCCCCGCCCTGAATCATACCTGGAGGATGTAGAACTGGCAAAGAAGGCCGGAAGACAACCGGAAGAAATTTACCGCGAAATAAGAGCCGCTGCAGAATCTGGCTGGGATTTTAGTACGCGCTGGTTTGCTGACGGAAAAGATATCAGCACCATACAAACCACCAGCATTATTCCTGTAGACCTCAACGCGCTGCTATTCCACATGGAGCTGACCCTGCAGGAAATGGCCCTTTTAGCTGGTAATAAAACGGAAGCTCGCCAGTACGAAAAACTGGCCAAAGCACGCCGCGATGCCGTTCTAAAATACAACTGGAACGCTGAACACGATTTCTTCTACGACTATAACTATAAAACCAACACTACGACTAACATCCCCTCATTGGCAGCAGTTTACCCGCTCTATTTTAACATGGCAAAGCGCAAACAGGCAAAACGGGTGGCGCAAAAGATCAAAGCTGATTTTATAAGCCCGGGCGGAGTGGTAACCACACTGAACCAGAGCGGGCAGCAATGGGATGCCCCAAACGGCTGGGCACCATTGCAATGGATGACGATACAGGCACTCCGCAACTATGGCTTTACCGACGAAGCAGCCACTATAGCTACCAGTTGGGTACAGCTTAATACAGACGTTTACCAGGAAACCGGAAAGCTGATGGAGAAATATAACGTGGAAAACCTGGGCCTGCCGGCTGGTGGCGGAGAGTACCCTAACCAGGACGGTTTTGGCTGGACCAACGGCGTATTGCTCAAACTGATCTCCTTATATCCTGAACTGCAGAAAATTACAGAAGCCGAACCCGAACTTCAGCATTAACTATAGTTTAAAAGTTAGCGAATCAATCAGTTAACCATACTGTAGCATCCCTGAAACTATAACCTATCCGCCCGCTCCCGACGTACAACAGACATCATCAAACGCAATAAACTATGAAAACAGCACGCATAATATTAATGGGATTTATCTTTTGTGGGGCTACTGTGCTTCTATCTTCCTGTGGAACAAAAAATGGTGAAGGCGACGATCATGCCACTCAAAACGAGAATATCGGGAATGGTAGCACGGAAAATGATATGTCAGGCGACACCACAACTATGGGAGACACAACTACAACCATGTAGTCAAATGCCTTAACAAACACTTAACACGAAGTACTATGAACAAGAAAATATATGCAATAGCTGCCGCCTTTATCACATCCACCATGTTGCTGGCATCGTGTGGTGAGACTGGCGAAAATTCTGATATGCCCCCTGAAAGCACTACTGGCAACACACAGGAAACCGGCGTGGAAGGCTCCGGCGATATGCCCGGCACAGGTGCTGATGATTCTACGCAATATATGAACGAAGCCATAGGAGACGACAACGCTTCTTCCGGCGACAGCATTAAATAATACGATGAGTTATTAACCACAAAAAAGGACAAGCTTAATGCCTGTCCTTTTTTGTTTCTGAATCTGGCACTACGTTTGCAACTGCCACGTTATAGCAAAAACGCATACAGTTCATGATCAGATTAAAACACCTTGCTGCAGCTTTTATACTTTGCTGCACAACTATAGCCGCACAGGCACAAGGCGAGCAAAATAACTGGTACTTTGGCAAAAGTGCCGGCATCTCGTTTAATGGCGACTCGGCAGTAGCAGTAACCAATGGCAGGCTGATAACCGAAGAAGGCAGCGCCACCATTTCTGATAAGAATGGCAACCTGCTGTTTTATACCAACGGCATCACCGTCTGGAACCGCAACCATAAAGTAATGCCAAACGGCAATGGCTTGCTGGGCGGAAACTCCTCCACCCAATCGGCACTTATAGTTCCTAAGCCGGGCTCCGAAACCATCTACTACATTTTTACAACTGATATTCAGGCACAATCTGACGGACTGCGCTATAGTATAGTAGATATGAGTAAGGATGAAGGCAACGGCGACCTCGTGTTTAAAAATACCTTTATGATCGCCCCAACCACCGAAAAACTGACTGCTGTACGACACAGCAACGGCAAAGACTGGTGGGTGATCGCGCACCGCTGGAACAGCAATGCCTACATGTCTTTCCTGGTATCGGAGGAAGGTGTGGATACGATGCCGGTGATGAGCAATGTGGGCACGGTGCATGGCGGCTCTAACCGTAAAGCCATCGGGTATCTGAAACCATCTCCGGATGGTACAAGACTGGCAGCAGCCCTTTGGAACGACGACAGTAATTTTGAGCTTCTCAGGTTTGACCGCAGCACCGGTAAAGTATCTGACCCGATCCTGTTTAAAGGATTTTCGGAAGCGTATGGTATTGCTTTTTCTCCGGATGGCAGCAAACTATACGGCGGCACCAACAACAAAGCAACCGGCAAAGGCCAGATCGTGCAGTTCGACCTGAGAGCCGGCGGCCCGGAAGAGATCATGAAATCGGCAACTATAGTTGCTACTTCCGGCAGCCCAACTATAGGTGCACTACAACTTGGCCCCGATGGCAGAATTTATGCTGCCCGCAAAGACAATATACACTTGGGCGTGATCTTTAACCCGAATGCAAAAGGCAAAGCCGTGCAGTACAAAGACAATGGTTTTAAACTGGCCGGCAGGAAAAGCGACCTCGGTTTGCCCAACTTTGTGCAGGATGTAAAAAGATAAATTGCCAACTATAAAAACAGAAAGGCCAGCCTTAACCGGGCTGGCCTTTCTGTTTAACTATAAACTATAGTTTGATTAGATGATCTGAGGTTTCCCGATCTTGAAACGTAAAAAGCCCATGGCTACTGAAGCTCCCGGGTTATTTTTAGTGAACGGAGCTGTTACGTCGCGCATACCAATACCAAACTCATACACCGGCGACGTGATCGCGAAGCCAAAAGGAATGTTTAGTTTGTCGCCGGCACCTGACGATACGCCAGAGCTTAAGCGGAATACCGGAATTGGAGAAAAGTCGACACCTAAGCCCACAAAATCTGATGCGATGTTGCCTGGTGCTTTGTTAAGCGGTGCTACGTAATCTACACCAACTTCTACGCGCTGCCCTATTTTAACACCGGCACCAAAACGGAAACGGGTTGGCAGATTCACTTTCATTTCGTTTACCGGCGTAAATACCAGGGCACTGTCAACTATAGCACGGGCCATTTTACCGGCATCTTTCCAGAAATCATTGTTGTTGGCACCGTCTTCTGCCATCTGCGACAATGTAAAGCCCTTATCCTGACCTTCGAGCAGGTTTTCCGTCCATTTAATATTACCCAGGTCGGTTACGGAGGCGCTTACTTTTACAATTTTGATGATCTCGGCAGATAAACCTAAATCAACACCGTGGCCACGCCCAACCGGATTCAGCAATCCATCAGCACTATCATAGTTAAACTTCGGGTCGTCCAGGTAATCGTCGTAGTTAGCATCGAGCACCGGCGAGAAGGCATTGTAAGCTTTCACTTTGCCACCTTTCGCGCTGAACTCATATAAGCCCAAACCCTGCAGGTACTTATATCCGAAACCACCATAGATATTTACTAAAGGCAGCTCCATAATTTTGCGGCCATAGGCAAAGTTCCACTCATTTACCCACGACATTTTAATTTCAGAACCATCAAAGATCTCAGAAACAAAAAGCGTTTTGTTCGGGTCTACGTTGTCAAACATCGAGGCATCCTGACCTAAGAAAAGCAACTCCGAAAAGTTTTTATTAAAGCCTGCGTGGCCCAGCATACGCTGTCTGTTACTCACCGCAAAGCCACCAATTTTAGGCACACTCACCGAAATAGCCAGGGTATTTACATCAGCACCAAGGTTAAGCACATTGTCGCTGGTAAAGGCGCGGGCAAGCTCTATACGCTCTTCCATACCGATAGAAGTATCAGAAGCAAGCTTCATAGCACTTTTCAGGGTTTTGCGGGTAAAAGCCTGCGAACTATAGAACGCACCAAATTCGGCTACTGTAAATGAAACCAGCGATGTGCTGCGGCCTAGGTTAGCCGGGTTAATACCGATTGCCTGGTAATCGTGCACAAACGTGTTCTGCACACCGCCACGGCTCACCACCGAGTAACTGCTGCTCTCAGACTGCGCAAGCGCGGTAACCTGCCCTGTCAGCAAAGTTGCTGCAGCCAAAAGTACCTTTTTCATAAAAACGGTCAGATAATAATTAATGAATATAGATATTGAGGTTTAAAGACTGCCAAGTATTTTCTAAAACAGAAACCACTATAGCTTAAGCTCTTAACCGAGCCCGCCTTAAACACCAGCCCGCAATTTCAGTTTTTTTCCTGAATATCAGAATATAGTAACGTTAAATTATAGTGTAATAAGAATTTATACCGGGCTTCAGGCTACGGGTATGATGTACCACACATTCTGTTAACTTTGTATAGCAAGGCGGCAGCTTTAAACTATAACCTATGGCCAAACGATTTTCTGCTGATATTTATGTAAACGGTATTCTGAATGGAGACCGCGTGCTGTTGAGCCGTGCCATTACGCTGATAGAAAGTAAGCTGCCACAAGACCAGGAACTTGCCCAGGAAGTAATTGCCAGGGTATTGCCCCATTCCGGAAATGCGGTACGGATAGGAATTACAGGTGTGCCAGGCGTAGGTAAAAGTACGTTTATAGAAGCCTTTGGAAATTATGTAATTGAGCATGCCGGTAAAAAGCTAGCCGTTTTAGCCATAGACCCAACCAGCCAGCGCACCGGCGGCAGTATTTTGGGTGATAAAACCCGCATGGAATCGCTTTCTATAAATCCGAAAGCTTTTATTCGTCCTTCGCCGGCGGGCAAGTCGTTGGGAGGCGTAACCAAGAGCACTCGCGAAACTATAATTCTGTGCGAAGCGGCCGGTTTTGATGCCATTATAGTAGAAACTGTAGGTGTTGGCCAATCTGAAACTGCCGTGCATGCTATGGTTGACTTCTTTTTGCTGCTGATGCTGGCCGGCGCCGGCGATGAGTTGCAGGGTATCAAGCGAGGTATTATGGAGATGGCTGATGCCATTGCCATTACCAAAGCCGACGGCACCAACGCCAGCAAAGCCAAATCTGCCCGCGCCGAGTACCAGAACGCCCTGCACCTCTACCCCATGAGTGCCTCCGGCTGGTTACCCAAAGTATCCACCTGTTCCGCCCTGCAACAAACTGGCTTAGATATCATCTGGCAAACTATAACCGACTACCTTCAATTAACGCAGGGAAACGGTTACTTCGAAAAAAAACGCCGCGACCAAAACCTGCAATGGATGTACGAAGCGATACGCCAGGGTTTGGAAGAGAATTTCTATGCACATCAACAGGTTAAGCAGCAACTTGCAACTATAACTGACCAGGTAAAGCTAGGTCAGAAATCCGCCTTCGCTGCAGCGCATGAGTTGTTGAAGTTAGTGTAGTATATTTCCTCGTTTGTCATTTCGACGTTAGGAGAAATCTATCTTAGCTTATAGTTGAAGTTGAATGTCATTGATATAGTGCTATAGCTAACTATAGTTACAACCTGAACTAAGCCTTTTCTTTCATAGCCTACTTTAATCCTGGGAGCTCTACCAACCTATCGTTTCAATTTATCTTTGGTGCCCTCACGGCCGGGAGGCCCCGTCTTCGGGCATCGCGCGGTGTACATTCCTTTTGTTCGTTCCTCACAATGCCTGGCGGCACCAGAAATCTACAAGGCGCTCAACCCGAAGACTGTGAAATTTCTCATAGTAACCAGCATCTATAGTTTGAAAAGATAAGCTCCGAGATTTATCGTGGTTGTAGTTCCGTAGGGACAGATAAACCTGTCCTGCTCGTAGACTGGAACTATAAAACAATAGGTGCAAACTATAGCTATAGCCGAAATTCCCCTCTGGGAGGGTTAGGGGTGGTTAGACCACGGTACCTTTAAAACTATAGCCTAGAAACAAACAAAAGCTGCGCACACTCCCAGGCCTTATCCTCTAAACCTCAATCCAGACTAAAATAAAAACAGCCAGCCCATTTCTGAACCAGCCGTCTCTGTATCAATAAGTATCTTTTATCTCGCTTCTTCCAAGGTAACCTTTGCCCATTTACAAATACCTCCGAGCGGCGGGTTAAACTTGTATACACTCACCTTCACCGACTGTATAAAGGGAAACTTGTCATATACTTTGTCGATAATGCGGTGACCGAGGTGCTCCAGTAACCTTGCTGGTACTCTCATTTCTTCCAGCACCAGCGCATAGAGCACTTCATAGTTTACTGTTTCGTGCAGGTCATCAGATTCAGCGGCGCGGCGCAGGTCGGTGTTTATTGTCAGGTCAATGCCGTACTTGTTGCCGATCTTCTGCTCTTCGTCGTAAAACCCATGGAAGGCAAAGAATTCCATGCCCTCCAGTGCGATTTGCCCCATTCCTGCTTAAATTTCGTCGAAGAAAGAACTACCACCCTGCTTAACAGCTGCTCCGTTAGTAGCATAAGCGTTACGTGAAGGCTCTGTTAGCGGCGGCTGAATTTCCGGCTTGTCCGGCTGAACCGGCTTAATTTCAGGCACAGGCTTCTCAATGTCTGGCGCTGGCACACGACCCGGGTAGTCAGGCTTTATAGGCTCAACTTCAGGTGAGGGCACATTAGGCATTGGCGTTACCGGGTTCGGAATTTCAGGGTGCGGTTGGGTTACGTCTGGTGCCGGATCGCCAAGCGGATTGTATTCTTTGCCGTTATTTTTTACTGCAATCGGTGCATTAGCTGCCGTAGAGACAGGTATCTGCTGCTGTATAGTTTCGGTTGTGATATCCATATCTTTCAAGGTTTTCAGCAGCTCTGTATTATCTATGTTTACATTAGCCGCTCTTGAAAGCATACTGTTTACTGAACTCTTTGGTTTAGCTTTTGTGCGTTCTACTTTATCCAGCGCATCGTTAGCAAGGTTCTTCAGGTCACGAACGAGGGTATCCAAATAGCCTTCCATTCGCTGGTATTCCTGCTCCAGGCTCTTCACTTCTTCCTGCATCTCGCCTACCATTTTCTCGGTCTGACGGGCAGCATCCTCCAACGTCTGGCGCGCCTGGTTGCGGGCTTTGTTCAGCAGCTCATTCGCCTGAAGCTCGGCTTCACGGGCACGCAATTCAGCTGATTTGGTAGCCTGCTCCAGTATGTTGTTACCGGTGTCTTCGGCAGTTTTAAGCGTTTTGTATAGCGATGATTCCACTTCACGCAGCTTCTGGGTTTCGCGGTTGGCGGCGTCCAGCTTCATACGGAGGTCTTTATTTTCATCCATCATTTTCTCCCACTGCTGCGACAGCGTAAGCAAAAATGCGTTTACTTCATCCTTATCCAGTCCTCTAAAAGCCTTCTCAAACGTTTTCTGCCTGATATCTAACGGTGTAATCTTCATAATGCATCAAAATTTATATCCCAAACCGAAATGGTGCGGTCATCGCTACACGAAACTAACTGATTCTTGTGAGCCGACCAAAATAATTTATTAACCGATGTACCGTGGCTGGCGTTCCGAACTTTATCGATCACTTTCAGCAACTTAAAGGTTTCGGCATCCCAAACCTTCACCGATTTATCCATGCTGCAGGTGGCAAAATGTTTGCCATCAGGGCTATAGGTGATGTTGTTAATCGTATACATGTGCGCGATCACATAGCCACGCTCTTTATAGTTGTTCTGCGCTTCCCACACCCTGAGATGTGCATCACGGCCACCTGTTAACAGTAGTTCGCCATCCGGGGAGTAAACTATCGAAAACACTGAGTTGGTATGGTTCTGTAGCTCAAATTTCAGGTCCATGGTGGAGGCATCAAAAATGCGCACACTATGGTCGCTGTAGCCGGCTGCCAGTTCATTGGTTTTAGCATTGTAAGCCAGGCTGCGTACACTTTTATCCGATTTGCGAACTATAGTTTCCAACTCAAAAGTGTCAGCAGCAACTATAGCTATCCCACCGTTTTTCAGGCCAACATATACTTTATTCAGCTCAGCCACATAAGCAATGTCAAAAATAGGCACCTTTGGCAGCGGCACTGATTTAATTATAGCTTTTTGCTTTACATCAATTACGTGCAGGCCTTCGTTGTTCTGGCCAACCAGCAGCAAGTCGCGGTCCGGAATATACTTGATGGCGTACACAGAGCTTTCGGTGCGGGCGATCAGTTCGCCCTGCTCCGGGTCGTTGAAGTCCCAGCGCACGATCATGCCATCGCCGGCGGCAGAATAAAAATGCGTTTCGCTACCGGATTGTTCTAAACTATAAACACAGTCGCGGTGTCCGGTCAGGGTGGCTATTTTCTGTACTTGTACCTTGCTCGCCATTTGTGAAATCAGCGTAAGTTAAATTTTACCTAAATTTACGATTTACCCGGCAGCCCTACAAAAAGCACAGGTTATACTTTACTTATGCCCCTACTCTTTACCCGCCAGCTAAACGAGCATACTGTACTTGGAGCGTGGTCTATTACAGAACGCGCCGATGAGCTTATGCTTGCCCTGCCTCCCGGAATTTCTCCGGAACTGATGCTGGAACAGGCTCACCCGCGCCGGCAGAAAGAGTGGCTTGCCAGCAGGGTGCTCGTCTATAGTTTGCTGCAACAGTTTACTTCTGACACCCCTATACTCCAGCGCAATGAAGATGGCAGACCGGTATTCGAGCAGGCTCCTTTTCATGTTTCTATCAGCCATTCGCCGGGTTTGGCAGCAGTTATAGTTTCTGATAAATATGAAGTTGGCATAGATGTTGAATTACTAAGCCCGAAGGCGCTGCGTGTGGCCGACAAGTTTTTGAGCGACAACGAGAAGACGTATACATGTAACGAAGCTGATAAGACCTGTTTATACTGGAGCGCCAAAGAAACATTGTATAAAATGTATAGTCAACGTAAACTGTTCTTTAAAGAGAACTTATTGCTGCAACCTGATCCTGAAAGAGATAATTTGCTTTTGGGGCGTGTGCAGACCGATAATTTTTCTAAATTGTATCAGATACATTACGAAGTTTTAGAGCAACACATACTTACTTATTGCATCGATAATTCTACTAACGAACTATAAACATGAAATTTTTAGCAACTCTTGCCGCTGCCCTTTTGCTTACGGTAAGCGCATTTGCCCAGAACAACAGCTACCAGCTTGGCGATAAGGTCGCAGACTTTACGCTACAGGGGGTTGGTAACACAAAAGTATCGTTGAGCGACTTTGCCAATAGCAAAACGGTGGTGCTGGTGTTCACCAACAATACCTGCCCATATGCCAAACTTTACGAGAACCGTCTGGTAACTTTATCTAGTGCATATGCCAGCAAAGGAGTACAGTTCATCTTCGTTAACCCGGGCGTAGGCCTCGGCGAAGGCAGCGAAACGCTGGAAGATATGGCCGCTAAGAACTATAGGTTCCCGTATCTGGCTGATGAAGGGCAGAAAGTGAGCTCCCGTTTTGGTGCTACTAAAACCCCGGAAGTGTTTGTGCTGCACAACACCGGTGATAGCTTTATATTAAAGTATAAAGGTGCCGTTGATGATAACCCACAAGTTGAAAACGGTGTAAAAAACCCTTATCTGAAAAACGTAATAGATGAGGTATTGGCCAACCGCGCTGTAACTATAGCCGACAAACGCGCCACCGGTTGTTTGATCAGGAAGTACTAAACTATAGTTTGAAGAATAGAATCAGAGGCCGCTCTTAGAATATAGGAGTGGCTTTTGTATTTATAGTTTCACTCTTGCCTTCGTTACGAAACATTTTAGGGGGTAAACTATAGTTGGTCTTTTCAATTCTTGTGCTGTTTTGGATTTCTTAATCCGAAACTAAATCTGAAGCGGATTTCCTGATCCGCGATAGCAGCAAAACGGGGATTAGGAAATTCCCGGGCAGTTTACTTTTAAACTAAGAAGTTCGAAAGAGCAGGAAGTAGAATTTTAAACTATAGTTTAAAGCGGCCGGAGTCCGCAGGTAACTCACACTCGCGGGACGCGAGCGAGGGCAGTTATACTTCTTTTGCGCAGTTTACCAAAAAGAATTTAAGCGGTGGTTTACCGGGCATATTTTTCATTGGCTCCTCAATTTCTCTGAACTCAACCAATCCATATTTGCCGAATTCCTGCTTAACCGCATCTTCATCATAAAAGTACATCTGTACACCTTCGAAGATCTCAAAACGGTTTTTACTTAGCTGCCTGCCTGCGCCATAGTTCGGAGATTTTGTTGAAACGGCTACGAAAACCATATGGCCGCCCGGCTTTAATTGGTTGTAACAATCGGCAAGCAACTTTTGTCTTTCTTTTTGGTCAAGCAGATGAATAAGTGCATAACAGAAAATGCCATCGTAAACCACATCATCAAATGGCATGTCCGTTACAGAACCGTGGTGGATTTTCAGATCAGTTCCGTAATGCGCTTTGGCCAGGTCAATAGCTGTTTGAGAAATTTCTATTCCGGTTACCTGCATTCCGTTTTCACGGAACAGCTGTGCATTTCTGCCATACCCAAACCCGGGAACCAGTATATTTTTGAGCTGCTTCTCTTTGAAAAGTTCATTTGCAACTATAGCAGATTCTGCTGGCTCGAATCCCCACATCGCCTGCTTTTCTATAAAACTTGCTTCCCAGAACTCGGCCATATTCAACAGCTATAGTTATGTCGGTTTCTCGTCTGAGCCTGTAATTGCTCGTTGCTAATTCGGACTTCTTAGTCCCCGTAGGTTAGCTTTCCATTTACACGGACTAGGAAGTCCGCGACAGGCAAAGTTTCGGACAAAGATGTCCGAAACAGCGATTTCTATCCTTTTATCCTGATAGCTATAGTTCAGATGCCAATAGCACTAGGAAAACATCGTCTAGTGTTGTATTGCCGGATCATCGTCCGTGATAGCAGTGAGCAGTTTCGTTACTTCGGTAGCTTTTTCCAGGTCTTTCATCTTCTCGAAAGAGAAAGCCAGGTTGCGAAGTGCGCGCTTTACAATCTCTAGGTTTGAAGTGGGCTCATAGAAAATATCGACAGGGTTCAGGTTGAGCTGTAGTATATAGTTGTCGATGTCAGCTTTGGAAAGGATAAGCCCTTTGTTGTAGACGTTGATATAAAACTGTACCCCGTCCATTTTGTAGGTCAGAATAAACAGATTTGGCAGGTTTACACCATATACCGGGAAGCCCAGGCGCTGTGCAATTACCATATAGATAACGCAAAGCGTAAGTGGATTACCCCGTTTTGTTTCCAGGGCCAGGTGCAGCATAGAGTTTGCCGGCGAATGGAAGTTCTTGGTATTGGCTGTAAACTTCTTTTCCCGGAACAACACATTATTCAGCGACTTCACCTGGTCATAGGGATGCATGTCGTCCCGCATGTTGGTCCAGACATCAAAGTACAACTGGTCCATCGTTTTAGAGATAGAAGCAAAGTCTACATCCGGGTACATGTAGGCGTTTACCAGCCACATTCCTCTCAGCAGATCAGTTGCACCTTCCTCTTTCCACTGCTGCAGACGGCGCAGCAGTCCGTTAAACTGCATATCATGGATCAGGTCCTCTATCTTTTTCTGCAGATCGGTGTTCAGCGTTTCTTCCCACTCCTCTTCCAGTAACGGAATAGCACCTTCGCCTAATGAAATAATTTTCTTCTCCACATGCTGCGCTACCTCATAATCCGAATCATCCAACAGCGAGATAAGCGCCTTTATTTCCTTCTTTGTCACGAATATTTTAATTAGAAATGCAAAATTAGAAATTAGAAATGTTTTTGGTTCTTACGATCAGTGAAGATTTCCTCAACTCAATTTCTAATTTCTAATTCATAATTTTTAATTTCCTCAAATCACGTCTGTATCACACCCACATTATAAGGTCTTTCGATCGGGGCATGGTTGGCTGCTTCAATTCCCATAGATATCACCTTGCGGGTTTCCAGCGGATCGATGATGCCATCTACCCATAAACGAGCGGCTGCGTAATAAGGTGACAGTTCTTCGTTATACTTTGCTTTAATGCGCTCCAGCAGTTCCTGCTCCGCTTCCGGGGTAATTTCTTCGCCCTTAGATTTTAAAGCAGACACCTGTATCTGTAACAGCGTGTTTGCCGCAGCAGCACCACTCATTACCGCAAGCTGAGCTGTTGGCCACGAGTAGATCAGGCGCGGGTCATAGGCCTTGCCACACATAGCGTAGTTACCGGCACCGTAGCTGTTACCTATCAGTATCGTAATTTTAGGCACTACAGAGTTGGCCATCGCATTCACCATTTTAGCACCGTCTTTAATAATGCCGCCGTGCTCAGCTTTGCTACCCACCATAAATCCGGATACGTCCTGCAAAAACACCAGCGGAATCTTCTTCTGGTTGCAGTTCATGATAAAGCGGGCTGCTTTGTCAGCCGAGTCGGAGTAGATCACGCCGCCCATCTGCATTTCGCCTTTCTTGCTTTTTACTATTTTGCGCTGGTTGGCAACTATACCAACTGCCCAGCCATCAATGCGGCCTAACCCGCAGATCAGCGACTGGCCGTATAGTTCTTTGTAAGGCTCAAATTCCGAATTATCTACCAAACGGTTGATGATGTCCATCATATCGTAAGGCTTGGTGCGGTCAGAAGGAAGTATGCCGTAAATTTCCTGCTCATCCAGTTTCGGAGCAACAGGCTCTACTCTACTGAAGCCGGCTTTCGGGTTCTCACCCAGTTTATCGAAAATAGTTCGGATGTGATCCAGCGCTTCTTTATCGTCTTTGCATTTATAGTCTGTAACACCCGAAATCTCACAATGCGTAGTGGCACCGCCCAGTGTTTCGTTATCAATCGTCTCACCGATGGCTGATTTAACCAAATATGATCCACCCAGGAATACAGAACCAGTTCCCTCAACTATAAGGGCTTCATCGCTCATGATAGGCAGGTAAGCGCCACCAGCCACACAACTGCCCATTATAGCAGCAATCTGTACGATGCCCATCGAGCTCATCACGGCGTTGTTGCGGAACATACGGCCAAAGTGCTCTTTATCCGGGAATATCTCATTTTGCATCGGCAAAAACACACCCGCGCTATCTACCAGGTAAACGATTGGCAGTTTATTTTCTATTGATATTTCCTGGGCACGCAGGTTTTTCTTGGCAGTGATCGGGAACCAGGCGCCGGCTTTTACCGTGGCATCGTTGGCAACTATAACGCACTGCCGGCCTTTAATATACCCTATACCTGTTACCACGCCACCGCTCGGGCAACCACCTACTTCGGGGTACATACCGTCACCGGCAAAGGCTGCCACTTCCAGGAACTCAGAGTTTTCATCAACCAGGTAAGCGATGCGCTCACGGGCAGTCATTTTGCCTTTTTCGTGCTCTTTGGCAATGCGCTTTTCGCCACCGCCCAGGTATACTTTCTTTAGTTTGGATTTAAGCTGATAAGTAAGCTGCTTTAAGGAGTCTTCGTTTTTATTAAATTCGATATCCATGAAGGGTAGGGTTGTATTGAGAAACTACTTACAAAGAAAAATCCGCCCAGAAAGCGGATTTCACAAATATACAATTTTATATAGCCTTATTTCACTTTTGTGGTGTCCGTTTTCAGCGGAATTTTAACCGTGTCGGGCACTGGTTTTCTGAACTCATCAGGATTCTCGTCCTGCATATCTTTTACTTCCTCCAGCGTTATCACACGGCCCGTTGCATCGACTTTATATTTATCCTTACGGCCTATCAGCGAGAACTGTACGTAGCGTTTTGGGTAGGCCTGTATGTCGCGTAAAAGCATATTTAATGCCTCCGTAGAACGTGCCATGTTCTGGTAAAGCGCATCGTCGTTCATCAGTTTACCCATTGACCCCTCGTTAGAGTTAAGTTTAGCAACTGTTTGCTGCATCTCTACCACAGCTTTATTGGCATTATCAACCAGCTTATTTACTTCGGCCTGTTTCAGGGTATCTGTTATTTCGGCCATATTCATGGCAATGCGGTCAATGTGGCGCTGAGTTTGCAGCAACGATGTCATCAGCTTGTTGGTATTGGCTGTTATCTCGTTTATATTCTTTTGGTTGGCGCGCAGCATCTGGTTCAGTGCTTCAGTAGATGCCTGGGTATTGGCCAGTATAAGCTGCAGGTTTTGTTTTGCTTCGCTGTCGAGGAGGCGGTTTACGCGGGCCAGGGTTGTATCTACCTTATCAATTACCGGCACTGCTTTGGTTGTCAGCATATCGGCAATGCTTTTTTCGTTATAAGCAATAAGGCGCTCCCCACCTTTATACATTATTTTGCTGTTGCCCAGGTAAAGTATGATGGCCTTACTGCCTAAAAGGTCAGAACTGGCAAGTGCTGCTATAGTTGAGTCCCCTACCTGTATATCCCCCTGAACCTCGATCTCGACAAGTATATTATTATGCTCTTTCGGGAGGAGTTTCAATTTCTGCACAGACCCAATCTGCACGCCGTTCAGCATAACAGGGTTAGAAGCTGTAAGGCCGTCCACATTACTATATACAATCTGGAAGGTCCTGGTATCAGAGAACAGGTCTGCCCCTTTCAGGAACATAAACCCGAAGTATAAGATTACGAGTGCTACTATACCGAGCAGCGCTACTTTAATTTCTTTAGTTATTTTCACAAAGGGTTTTTAAGTGCTGTATTAGTTCATGGCTTCCAGCTCTTTTTTATAATCCTTGAAAGCACGATATATACCTGATGCCATATACGATTGGCCGGTCTTATCGTTAAGAAATTTTTCTTCGGTAGGATTTGTAAGAAAGCCGCACTCAATCAGTACACTTGGCATATAGGATTTCCAGAGCACCAGGAAGCCCGCCTGCTTTACGCCACGACTGTGCCGGCCTACTCTGTTTTTAAACTCATTCTCTACTTTCTGGGCAAAGCGAAGGCTGTTATCCATGTACGCGCTCTGATGTAGTGTAAACAAAATATGGCTCTGCGGAGAATTTGGATCAAAGCCACCGTAGTTCTCTTTATAGTTATCCTCGTGCAGAATTACAGAGTTTTCGCGTTTGGCAACATCAAGGTTACCTTTAGACGTATGAAGACCCATAGCGTAGGTTTCGGTACCATAAGCTGCAGCAGGTCCTGAGTTCAGGTGGATAGAAATAAAAAGGTCAGCGTTGTTTTTGTTGGCAACACCCGCACGGTCTATCAACTCTACAAAAGTATCTGTTTTGCGGGTATAAACTACTTTTACATCCGGTATATTGCTTTCGATCAGGCTACCCACCTGCAAGGCAAGACTTAATGCTACATCTGCCTCATGCGACACTTTACCATTACACCCTACATCTTTACCTCCGTGGCCGGCGTCTATAACCACTGTGCGAACTTTGTAGTCTTTGCGGTACTCCAGTTTATTGGATGAAAGCAAGAAGAATACCAGGGCTAAAACTGAAATAGTAACAATATTTCTCACAACGCTCGTTAGTTAAAAGTTAAACAATAACTTTGTACAAATTAAATAAAACTTTAGGGAAGTCTGAAGAAGTTGCGACACATTTTGATTTTTTTGCTGCTCGTGCAGCTCGCCGTACTTTCTCCTCTGCTGGCGACAGGCCAGATCATGCCTCGTACCCTGCGTTCTGCAAGTGCAAAACAAGATACGGTAAAGCAGGATTCTGTTAGACTGGCAGCCCCGCAAGGCGACATCGAGACGACAATCAAATATTCGGCCAGAGATTCCATTCAGCTGGAAGCTACCAGCAGAATTGTTCACCTGTACGGCGATGCCAAGATCAACTATGGCTCCATGTCGCTCCAGGCGGCTTACATCAAAATCGATTACGAGACCAACCTGCTTACTGCTACCTCACTTACCGACTCAACCGGTAAAGACATTGGTGTTCCGGTTTTTGTGGATGGTGCCGAATCTTATTCTGCCAAACGCATAGCCTACAACTTTAAAACCAAACGCGGCCGCATTGCTGAAGTAGTAACGCAGCAAGGCGAAGGTTTTATACACTCCGAACTCGTAAAAAAGAACGAAGCCAACGAAATTTTCGGGTTACATAATAAATATACCACTTGTAACCTGGCGCATCCGCACTTTTATATCAGTGCAGGCAAAATAAAAGCCATCCCGAACGATAAAGTCATGTCAGGCCCGTTTAACCTGGTTATTGGCGATATTCCTACCCCACTGGGTTTCCTGTTCGGGTTGTTTCCTACGCCAAAGAACAATCGCTCTTCGGGGGTTATAGTTCCGAGCTTCGGAGAGAACTCTCTGCGCGGATTTTACCTGATGAACGGCGGGTATTACCTGGCCCTGAACGATTACATAGGAGCCAGCTTAACCGGCGATGTTTACTCACTTGGCGGTTATGATCTGCGCCTGAGCGCCGACTATAGAAAACGCTATGCTTATCAGGGCTCTTTCGGAATCGACCACACCTATTTTAAGTACGATGAGGCTGACAGAGGAGGAAGCATATCTACCAATGACCTTCCGGGAATTTTACCACCATCTGAAAGAACCTATAGAGTAAGATGGATGCACAGCCCTGTAGCAAAACCTGGCAAAGGTCGCCTTACGGCCAGTGTAGATGCAAGTACCGGGCAACACAACCGTATAGCAGGCTATAACTCCACTGCCGACAGATTAGCTGCTACCTTTAACTCCAGTATCTCTTACCAGAAAAACATACAGAACTCGCCTTTCAGCTACTCTGTAAAATTAAGACAAGGCCAGACCTCAGGCGGACTGATGAACTTTATATTGCCGGATGTCAGCTTCGGTATGACCTCGGTTAGCTTATATGAGGTACTTACTAAAAATGTACCTACAGGCCGCTGGTACGAAGACTTTACATTTGGCTATAACTTTACGGCCAGCAACGAAATATCTCAGCGGATAGAAGCAGGCAGAAACAGATTTGGTGCCTCTAACAGGTTTGGAGATGTTGGTGTTATAGGCGCCAGCGCCGAGGCGGACACGATCAGCTTAAATGATTTCCAGGCTTTATGGAAAAACGGCCGCCGCTCTGCTACGCATAACTTCAACATTGGCCTGGGCAGCTATAAACTGTTCAAATACTTCAACTTATCACCTAGTGTAAGCTACAGCGAAAGATGGGTCGACAGGAAATTCACCTACTCCTACAACCCGGATTCTAACGCAGTAGATGTTGACACTACAAGATTTGGCAGGGTTTACAACTATAGTGCAGGCGCCTCTTTAAGCACCAATATTTATGGTACGGTTTACGTGCGCGGCAAGCGCGTAGAAGCGATCCGTCACATGATCAGACCATCTTTATCGTATAGTTACCAGCCTGATTTCGGGGATCCGTTCTTTGGATTTTACCAGAACCTGTACCTGGGCGAGGATACTAACGGCAGACCGATTTATCAGCAACTAAGCCGTTTTGAGTCGGGAGCACCAAGCACAGGACTGCAGAGTTTCCTGAGCTTTGGTTTACAGAACAACATTGAGATGAAGGTAAAGGCCAAGTCTGATACAACCGGCAAAACCTTTGAGAAAGTCAGCATTATAGATAACCTGGGCATACGTGGAGGTTACAATTTTGCAGCCGACTCACTTAAAATGAGTCAGATCTCTTTAAACATGAACACCCGCCTGTTCAAGATCATAAATGTAGGCTTTACATCAAACTTTAACCCTTACCAGACAGACTCGCTAGGCAGAAACATAGACCGTTACCTGTTAAGTGGACCAGGCTTTAAACCAGCCCGGCTTACCAATGCAGGCCTGCAGATAAGTGCCAACTTAAACCCACAGGCCCGCCGGTCTGATACCTCTGTACCGAGCAACCTGCCAACCCTTGGTCAGGACACCAACCCATTCGAGCCGCAGTATGTAGACTTTAAAATTCCGTGGACACTGAGCATTGACTATACAGTTAACTTCAATCGCGGTTTAGGCCGGGCCGAGAATACCATAAACAACACCCTGGGCGTAGACGGCGACCTGAACATCACAGATAAATGGAAGATCAGTTATTACGCCCATTACGACTTAGTGGAACAGCAGATTGCAAGTGCACGCCTAAACATTCACCGGGATTTGCACTGCTGGGACATGAGCATAAGCTGGACACCATTCGGGTATGTGAGAGGATATAACATAACTATAAATGCACGGTCCTCCCTGCTACGGGATCTGAAATTAACGAAGAGATCTTCTTCATCAGGAATAAACTACAGATAAACAATAACAGCCACCCTGAGTGGCTGTTATTGTTTCGGAAGTTTTATAGTTTTACAAAAAAATACGAAAGCACATGTCAGTTCAGAAAAAAACCGATGTAAAAGTGATCACCACGCACCAGTTGCAGAACATGAAGGAGCGCGGTGAAAAAATATCGATGTTAACCGCCTACGACTTTTCCATGGCTACTATTCTGGACGCCGCCGGGATTGATGTGTTGCTGGTTGGAGACTCTGCATCTAACGTAATGGCCGGACACGAAACCACCCTACCTATTACCCTGGACCAGATGATCTACCATGCGCAATCAGTGGTGCGTGGCACAAAGCGTGCTTTTGTAGTGGTAGATATGCCCTTTGGTTCTTACCAGGGCAACTCATCCGAGGCATTGCGTTCTGCTATCCGGATCATGAAAGAATCAGGAGCACACGGCATAAAGCTGGAAGGCGGCGCGGAGATAAAAGAGTCGGTAACACGCATACTGAGCGCAGGTGTACCGGTAATGGGTCACCTTGGCTTAACACCTCAGTCTATCTATAAATTTGGTACGTACACGGTACGCGCTAAAGAAGATGCTGAAGCACAGAAACTGATAGAGGATGCACATTTGCTTCAGGAGCTAGGTTGCTTTGCTATAGTTCTGGAAAAAATTCCGTCCGCGCTCGCGAAACGCGTTGCAGAATCCTTAGAGATCCCGATCATTGGTATTGGCGCTGGCCCTCATGTTGATGGCCAGGTACTGGTTGTACACGATATGCTTGGCATCAATAAGGAATTCAAACCCCGCTTCCTGCGCCGCTATGCTGACCTGCACACCATCATGACCGATGCCGTTCAGAACTATATTAAAGACGTAAAAGACCGCGACTTCCCGAACGAAAAAGAAGCATATTAATTTATAGTTAAGAGTTATGAGTTAAAAGTTTAGAGTGAGGCAACATTCTTTAAGCATAAAGTCTCCATCAGTTTTGTTGGTGATGTACATCTCTTTATGTGGCCCTATTCAGACTGATTAAACTTTTAACTCATAACTTTTAACTTTTAACTAAAGCCCATGGCTTTTTTAGACGTACTGTTTGAGGATAACCATGTGCTGGTGGTAAATAAACCTGCAGGCTTGCTGGTACATGGCGACGAAACAGGTGACATTACGCTCGCTGATCTTGCCAAAGAATACATTAAAGAGAAGTATGGTAAGCCCGGCAATGTGTTTATAGGTGTGGTTCACCGCCTCGACAGGCCGGTAAGCGGTGTGGTGCTGATGGCTAAAACGTCTAAGGCGCTTGCCCGGCTGAATGAGCTTTTCCGGAGTAAAAAAACGCGTAAAATTTACTGGGCTATAGTACTTAACCGTCCGCAACAGGAAAGCGGCACCTTAGTACACTGGCTCGTAAAAGACTCCTCTAAGAACGTAACGAAGGCGTTTGCAAAAGAGAATGCGGCAGGCCAGCGCTCGGAGTTAAACTATAAATTATTGGGTGATCATCAAGGCAAATACCTTTTAGAAGTAAACCCCATAACCGGTCGGCCTCACCAGATACGCGTACAGCTTGCCTCTATGCGCTGCCCCATAGTTGGCGACCTGAAGTACGGTGCCGCACAACCGCTACCAGATAAAAGTATTGCACTGCACGCCCGACAGCTAGAATTTGAGCACCCTACGCTTAAAACAACTATAACTGTAAGCGCTCCTTTGCCGGCAACTGCTACCTGGAAACCGTTTGCCTAATGCTACTTATCAATGAGTAAAATTTATTCCTTACTCCAACATTAATCATTCCCTCATTCTTCATTACAAAAGTATGATTCTCGTCACCTTTCTGAACTTTTATACTCCTTAGGCTATTTTGATTGTGAAACCTGTTGTAATTTTGCGGCAGTAACACAAACTATAGTTTATAGTTACCCAATTATACAATTCAATACATCTGCTTTAATGGCCATCCTGATTTTCTTTTTAGTACACTGGTACTTATCACTATTTGTACAGACGTTCTTCCTGCATCGCTATGCAGCGCATAAAATGTTTACCATGAACCCGTTCTGGGAAAAAGCATTTTACCTGCTAACATATATTGCGCAGGGCTCTTCGTTCCTGTCGCCGCGTGCTTATGCTATTTTACACCGCATGCACCACGCTTTTTCAGACACAGAACGCGACCCGCACTCTCCGCATTATTCTAACAATGCCTTTACGATGATGTGGAAGACTAAAAACATCTACAACGATGTACTGAATAACCGGGTGGAACCAGAGCGCCGTTTCGAAGGCAATTACCCAGTGTGGAATGCAATCGAAAGACTTGGTGATTCTTATTTATCCAGAATTGGCTGGGGTGTGCTTTATGTATTGTTCTACATTCAGTTTGCTGAGTTCTGGTGGATGTATTTATTGCTACCGCTTCACTTTTTGATGGGTCCGATACATGGCGCTATCGTAAACTGGAGTGGCCACAAATATGGTTACCAGAACTTCGACAACAACGACAAGTCACGTAACTCACTTTTCTTCGATTTCCTGACTGGTGGCGAGCTATTCCAGAACAATCACCACAAATTACCAAACCGCGTTAACTTCGGTGTAAAATGGTGGGAAGTAGACCCAACCTGGCCTGTTATCTGGACATTGAGTAAACTGAGCATTATAAAACTTAAGCCCGTTAAGGTGAAAGTAAAAGCATAACAAAAAAGCCCTTCGGAAACGGAGAGCTTTTTTTGTTTGTCTGAATCAGGATATTCAGGCTTGATTTATAGTTGCAGCTATAGTTTTAATGTTGCTTTACTCTTCCCGTTACATATTGCTGGCGCGGGTTTGCAACCCGTGTCTATCTATAGTGTTGAGTTTGTAACTCAACTGGCCCGACAGGGACAGGAAATGTAAAGGGCTTTTGCTATAGTTCTAAAGTTTGTATTTTACCTCATCCCAGCCCTCTCCTAAAAACAGGAGAGGGAGCTCAGTTAACATTCTACATTTTGTCATCTCGAACAGCGTGAGAGATCTGGTAGCGTTAACCCACCCCTACCCCTCCCGAGAGGGGAATTTTAGCTTTTGGTATAGTTGGGTTTATAGTTCTATAGTTAACGTATTAACACCCCTATAGTCCCCTCAGGGGACGCCTTCCCAATAGTTGTAGCTTCCAGTGTAGTTCTATAGTTACAGACCACGAGCGGACAGGTCGCGACCTGTCCCTTTGGAATTATAGCCACGATAAAACTCGAAGCTTCCCGGTTCAAACTATAGCTTCTACTATCGAACTGATTTCAGTCTTTTGGTTGAGCGCCTTTGATTTGTTGCGGTGCCGTCAGGCAATCCGAGGAACGAGGATAGCAAGAAAGCAACAGCGCGATGCCCGAAGACGAGGCCTCCCGGCCGTGAGGGCACCAAAGCCAAAGATGAAAAGATAGGTAAGTAAAGCTCCCAGCATTGGAGTGAATTTGAAACTATTG
The DNA here is from genome assembly GCF_019336435.1 of Pontibacter populi. GTDB lineage: Bacteria > Bacteroidota > Bacteroidia > Cytophagales > Hymenobacteraceae > Pontibacter > Pontibacter humidus. The sequence continues at coordinate 607,461 of NZ_JAHWXQ010000001.1, forward strand.
CTTGGTTCTAATTGCAACTATAGTTAGCTAAAAGCTGAGATAGCTTCCTCCTAACGTCGAAATGACAAAAGGGAACTATAGGACTCTTAAGATTCCTTGACTGACGCTCGGGATGACAAGCACGAAACTATAAAAACCAACTATAAACCTGCAACTTACACAACCATAATTCACAAAAACAACCCTTAAACTATAGTTTGATATTACCTAAACAATACTTACCTTTGCGGTTCTAAAAACTGGCGGACGGGTTCCGCCGACGTTAAAAATTATACAAAATGGCTGTTAAAATCAGACTGGCCCGCAGAGGCCGCAAAAAAGCCGCTATCTACGATATCGTAGTAGCAGACGCTCGTGCACCACGTGATGGTAAATTCATCGAGAAACTGGGTACTTACAACCCTAACACTAACCCTGCGTCTATCGACTTCTCTGACGAGAAGGCATTCCAGTGGTTGATGAACGGAGCGCAACCAACTGACACTGTAAAAGCAATGCTTTCTTACAGAGGTATCCTTTTCAAAAAACACCTTCAGATTGGTGTAAACAAAGGTGCTATCACTCAGGAAACTGCTGATGCTCGTTTCGAAGAGTGGAAGAACGCGAAAGACGCTAAAATTGCAGGTAAAGTTGAAAGCCTGGGTTCTGCTAAAGAAGCTGCTAAGAAAGCTGCTTTTGAAGCTGAAACTAAGAAGAAAGAAGCTCGTGCAGAAGCAATCCGTCAGCGTGAAGCTGCTGCGCTTGCTGCAAACACACCTGCTGCTGAAGAAGAAGCTACAGACGCACCTGAGGCATCAGCTGAAGGCGAAGCTACAACTGAAGAGCAAGCATAATTTAGTGTGCCATGAACATTGATGCTTGTTTTCAACTCGGATACATCGTTAAGACGCATGGCATAAAGGGGCAGGTTGTTGCGTTTTTTGACGTGGACTTTCCCGAAGATTACGAAGATCTGGAATCAGTTTTCCTTGAACAACAGGGAAGACTGGTTCCATTTTTTATTGATGCCATGGAGCCCCAGCAAAAAGGTCGTTTCATTATTAAGTTTGAAGATATAAATACCATAGAGCAGGCTGAAAAGCTTCGCAATACGGCTTTATACTTACCGCTTAATGAGCTGCCTGAACTGGAAGAAGGCCAGTTTTATTTCCATGACGTGATCGGCTACAAAGTAGTAGATGCACAGCACGGCGAACTTGGCACTGTAAAAGACTTTTATGATATGCCGCAGCAGCAACTAATGGCCATGGACTACAAGGACCAGGAAATGCTGATACCGGTAATGGACGAAACCATGCTGCGAGCCGACCACGAAGGCAAAATACTACACGTAAGCCTGCCGGAAGGATTGCTCGAAGTTTATACCCAACCTAGCCGCCCCGAGGATGCAGATGATGCAGACGAGGACACGGAAGAGGAGAAATAATGCGTATTGATATTATCAGCTGCCAGCCAGATCTGCTGGAAAGCCCCTTTAGCCATTCTATTCTTAGACGCGCGCAGCAAAAAGGCCTTGTAGAAATACACCTGCACGACCTGCGTAAGTATGCCATAAACAAATATGGCCAGATAGATGATTATGCTTTTGGCGGCGGTGCAGGCATGGTAATGATGATTGAGCCGATCGATAAGTGTATTTCTGAATTACAGGCTGAGCGCACTTACGACGCCATTATTTATATGACGCCGGACGGGCAGACCCTGAACCAGAATACAGTGAATCAGTTCTCGCTGCTGCAAAATATACTTATTCTCTGCGGACACTATAAAGGCGTGGATGAGCGCGTACGTCAGCGGTTTGTAACACACGAGATCAGCATTGGCGATTATGTATTGTCGGGCGGAGAATTAGGAGCTGCAGTACTGGCTGATGCCATTATCCGGATCATACCGGGTGTGCTGAACGATGAATCTTCGGCTTTGACTGACTCTTTCCAGGATGGGTTGCTGGCACCACCGGTATTTACCAGGCCAGCAGACTATAAAGGCATGAAAGTTCCCGAAATCCTTTTATCGGGAGATGGGCCTAAAATTGAACAGTGGCGCTTTGAACAAGCCATTGAACGCACCAGGCAACGCAGACCAGATCTGCTGGGTGAGTAGAATTTACTGGCAACAACACAAGTTGCTAACAGATTATAACACAACAAAAAATATTTTTCGGAGCAATTATTCTTATGTAAAAAATAATTACATATCTTTGCAGTCCGAATTCAAGAAGATACTTTAGCTTTAGAACATAGCCATGAGCGAATTAATTAAATTTATCGAGCAGGAATACACTGACAAACGCGCTTCTTTCCCTGTTTTCCAGGCAGGTGATACTATCAATATCCACGTTAAAATCCGTGAAGGTAACAAAGAGCGTGTGCAGCAGTTCCAGGGCGTTGTTATTCAGCGCAAGAACGTTAACACAAACGGCGAAACTTTTACTGTTAGAAAAATCTCTAACCAGATTGGTCTAGAGCGTATCTTCCCACTTCTTTCTCCATCTATCGAGAAAATCGAGCTTGTTAGAAAAGGTAGAGTAAGAAGAGCAAGACTTTACTATCTGAGAGGCTTGTCAGGTAAGGCTGCAAGAATCAAGGAAAGAAGATAATACCTGTTTTCACAAATTTTCCATAGTTAAAAAGGAGCTGTTCGAACAACAGCTCCTTTTTTATTTACTTCGCTTCCGGAACCAGAAATAAAAGGCTCATCTTATCCTGTTTTTATCTTTGTGCAACAAGCTGCTACACTCATGAACCGTATTACTGCCCTACTCCTGTTTCTCGCTACTATGTTGTTGTATAGCTGCCAGACAGATTATGCAACCTTACCAACTTACTCCGGGGCCAGGCAACTACAGGCTGTAATAGAAACACCTGCCGGCTCCAGCCATGTTGTGAAGTATAATCTCAAAACAAAAACTTTTGTAAACGAGAAGCTGGCCGGCCAGGATAGAATTCTACAGTTCTTGCCTTACCCCGGTAACTATGGTTTTATTCCATCCACAGAGGTAGGCGCTAACGGAAGAGGACTTAGTACTTTGGTATTGGCTGAGCGCGCTGAAAGCGGGACGGTATTGGAAGTAATACCAGTGGCTACACTTATGCTAGAGAAACTCTCCGGAGACCTATATCCTGTTATAATTGCAGTGCCTGCCCGCCCAAGTGAGCGAACTATAAAAGCAACCAACTTCAAAAGCCTGAGCATAGAATACCCTGCAGTAAAACAAATACTACAGCAGTGGTTTGTGCATCAAGCTCACCCGAACCGCATTAAGTTTGTAGGCTGGAAAGATGAACAGTTTGCAGAAAAAGAGATACAGCGCTGGATGAAGTTGTAGTTTTATTGTTGTGGTTTTAACCCACCCCCGCCCCTCCCGAGAAGGGAATTGCTGTTGTTGTAGTTGGTAGCTATAGATTTGTAGTTAGCGCTTTAACACCCCTATAGTCCCCTCAAAGGGACAATTCTTCCTTTACCATTTTCTAAGCTGTAGTTCTAGAGTTACAGCACATGATCAGGGCAGGTATACCTGCCCCTTTGAAACTATCACCACGATACATCTCGGAGCTTATCTTTTCGAACTATAGACAAGCTATAGCTATGCGAAACGTCTCAGTCTTTGGGTTGAGCGCCTTGTAGATTTGCGGTGCTGAAAGCATTGCGACGCAGGAGCAAAGCAAATGTACACCGCGCGATGCCCGAAGACGGGGCCTCCCGGCCTTGAGGGCACCAAAGCTGGATTGAAACAATAGGTCAGTAAAGCTCCCAGGATTAAAGGAAATTTGAAAGGAAAGCTTAGGTCCGACAGTAAACACTTCAACTATAAGCCGAGATAGAAACTATAAGCTGAGATAGATTTCTCGCTGTGGCTCGAAATGACAAATGAGAGCACTAAACAAAAGCCAGGACGACGACGGAATGACTATAAAACAAAAAAGCCAGTTGCAGTCATGCAACTGGCTTTGATATCAACTATAAACTACAGTTTTAAATGCTTATAGTTATCACTATTTTACTTGCTGTAACTTAGCACGAACAGTTTCTACAGCTTTCTCCATTTCCTGAACCTGCTGCTTGCTGGCTTCCTGCTTTTTAATATTATTCTGTACTTCCTGCTCCAGTTTTTTCAGGTCTTCGGCATTCTTTACAAGTTCAGCTTCCAGCTCTTTTTTACGTTGCTGATTCTTTGTGATGCTTGTCTGTATATCGTTGGCTTGCTTTACAACACGCTCCTGCTCCAGTTTGGTAGCTTTTAAAACGTCTTCGGCCTGGTTGATCTGCCTGAAGATATCTTCTTTGTAAGCTTTACGGGCGAAGGCCTGCATAAACCCCTCGGCGGCAGCATACTCTTTTGGAGTAGCAGCCTTATCTACATAAGCCACCCCCATATCCAGCGACCACCACACATAACTACCTTCCGGATCGCTGCCAACGGTAGAAATGATACGCATCGGAGAACTTGATATCGTGTCAAGCACTACCCCATCCAATGTGTAAACACCTTTGGTGTATTTCATTTTTGTTTTGCCAGACTTCTCAGTCAGCTGGTTTTTCCAGAGCTTTTCCACCAGGGCAGGATCCAGCTGCACGGTAAGCTGCTGTCCTCTCCTGTTTACACCGTTCACGGTTTGCTCTTTCTCCTCTACCCGCCCGGATTGGGCATAACTCAAACCGGCTACCATACATAGTAGCCCCAGTAGTAAAGCTTTCAGTCTCATAAATATAGGTTGGATTAAAAAATTTGTACAGTTGGAATGTAACGCTACGAAAATAACTAAATCAAATTAAAAACATCGTGCTCAACAACACTATTTAGCTAAAAATTTGATTTGCCTTTCGGTAGTACTGGCTACCTTTGCAAACTTAAAAGTAACGTATATAATTTCTGTATCTTTGGATGATAACATTTAGATACCAGGGATTGTTGGTCATACTATGAAAGTAACAGTTTGCCGGAAAGAACATTTTAATGCAGCCCACCGACTGTATAACGCCAGTTGGAGCGACGAGCAGAACGAGGCTGTTTTTGACAAATGCAGTAACCCGAATTTCCATGGCCACAATTACGAACTTATAGTGAGGCTTACCGGACCTGTAAATGCTGAGACCGGCTATGTGTATGATCTGAAGAAACTGAGCCAACTCCTGAAAAAGGAGGTAATAGACCGCTTCGACCATAAGAACCTGAACCTGGATACGGAAGAATTTAAAGAATTGAACCCTACCGCCGAAAATATCGCCATTGTGATCTGGAACCTGCTCCGACCACAGATAAGCGATGCCTACGCGCTGGGAATTACACTGTATGAAACTGAACGAAACTTTGTTGAATATAATGGATAATCAGGACCCGGAGAACGACAACGAGGCCATGGATGACCACTTAATGAGCTCACTGGAAACACCTTTGCGTCCTGATGCTTTTGATCTTTCTGATCAGGAAAAGATCAATATTATCGCTGATCATTTTAAAGAGATCATGCACACACTGGGCCTGGACCTGACAGACGACAGTCTGAAAGGCACGCCGCGCCGTGTAGCAAAAATGTATGTAAAGGAAATCTTCCATGGTTTAAACCCGGAAAACAAACCGGATATACGTCGCTTCGAGAACAAGTATAAGTACAACCGTATGCTGGTTGAGCGCGATATTACCTTGTATTCTTCCTGCGAGCATCACTTTGTACCGATCATTGGCAAAGCGCATGTTGCGTACATACCGGGGGAACATGTAATCGGCTTATCTAAGCTGAACCGCATTGTGCAGTACTATGCCCGCCGCCCGCAGGTGCAGGAGCGCATGACTATGCAGATTGCTAACGAACTAAAGCAGGCGTTACAAACAGAAGACGTAGCCGTACTGATAGAAGCCGATCACCTTTGCGTGATGAGCCGTGGTGTAAATGACGTTACCAGCAGCACCATTACCGCAGAATATAGCGGGCTGTTCCTGGAAGACAATTACCGCACCGAGTTTCTTAGCCACATCCGTAGAAGACAAGTATAACTTCAGCTTAAAATATTCTAAATTACGGAGCACACAACGAAACTATACCTGTGTTACGTATAGTGTAACTTCTATATAAAGCAGCTTTTAAAAACTGACTATGCCCGAAAAAATACTCATTACAGGTGGCTCCGGTATGATAGGCAATCGCCTTTCTGAGATGCTCATCGACCAGGGTTATGAAGTGGCACACCTAAGCAGAGACTCTAACAAGTTCTCGAAGTATAAAACGTTCCGGTGGGATGTAAAGCAGAACTACATTGATGAGAATGCCATTACCTACGCCGATTACATTATACACCTGGCAGGTGCGGGCGTAGCCGATGAAAAATGGACAGAAGAGCGTAAGAAGGAGATCTTAAGAAGTCGGGTAGATAGTGCTAACCTGCTTTATAATTGCCTTCAGAAATCAGAGCATCATGTAAAAGGCTTTATTTCGGCATCAGCCATCGGTATTTATGGCGATTCCGGCGACCAGCTGGTATCAGAAGAAAGTATCCTGGCAGATGATTTCCTGGCCGAAGTTTGTAAAGCCTGGGAAGCATCTTCGTGGCAGATAACTAATCTTGGTTTGCGAACCGTTATCCTGCGCCTAGGTATTGTGCTGAGCAACCTGGGTGGCGCCTTGCCACAACTGGCCCGGCCTGTAAAAATGATGGCAGGTGCTCCGCTGGGTTCGGGCAAACAGTACATGTCCTGGATACATATTGATGACGCCTGCCGCCTGTTTATCAGAGCTATTGAAGATACCCATTTTTCAGGTGTTTATAATGCCGTAGCGCCACACCCGGTAACAAACAAAGAGTTTACCAAAGAACTGGCCGAAGCCATGCACAAGCCGTTGGTATTACCAAAAGTGCCTGAATTTGCCCTTAACCTGATGCTTGGCCAGAAAAGCGGAGTAGTTCTCGATAGCCAGCGGGTAAGCGCCAACAAAGTGTTGCAAACCGGTTTTACCTTCGAGTATAATTACCTTGATGAGGCACTGGAATCTTTTTATGATAAGAAAATGAAGTAACTCAATACATACTTATAAAACAGAAGAGCCGGCTATAGTTGTAGCCGGCTCTTCTGTTTTATAAGTTGCCAATGGCCCTCGCTCGCGTCCCGCTAGTGTGAGATTTCATGTGGCGTCCCGCCACGTTAGTACCCGGTTTTAAACTATAGCTATAACTACAAACTATAGTTTAAAGCGGCCAGAGTCCGCAGGTAACTCACACTCGCGGGACGCGAGCGAGGGCAAGCTTCGAGTGCTGGTACTGAGCGAATCTGTAAACAGAAAGGCCAGCTACAACTATAGCTGGCCCTTCTGTTTTATAGTTTATGAGTTCTTACTGGGAACTGTCGGTGTTAGTACCGGAGTTTAACTGTTCCAGAATATCGAATAGCTCCAAGTTCGGATCGAGCATGGTAGAATCTGTCTCTACTTTGCGTGGTAATACCGTAGTGCAGTTATACTTCTTGTTGACCTTAACTGTAGGGCCCGGGAAGCGCCCCATAGTGTAGCCAAGGTCTTTGTCCTGGTAGATCTTTTCCATGTATAAACCGAATACAGGTAAGGCTGTTTTAGAACCTTCGCCCATACTGGATGTCCTGAAGTGTATGCTACGGTCTTCGCCACCAACCCAAACGCCGGTTACAAGGTCTTTGGTAACACCCATGAACCAACCATCCGAATGGTTTGACGTTGTTCCGGTCTTGCCCCCGATCTCGTTTCCTTTCCAGAGGTCGTATTCCCAAAGTGCCTGCGAAGTACCTCCTGGTTCTTCAATACCGCCTTTCAGCATGTGCATCATCAGGAAAGCAGTCTCTTCGCTCAATACCTTTTTCTGCTTTGGCACGAACTGGTGTATCAGGTTGCCATTGCGGTCTTCGATGCGGGTAATGAACATCGGCTTGGTATGGAAACCATTATTCGGGAAGGTACTGTAAGCGCCCACCATTTCGAAGATAGACACATCGCTTGGTCCTAAACCAATAGAAGGCACAGATTGTAACGGACTTGTAATGCCCAGACGGTGCGCATATTTCACTACGGTTTCCCAGCCTATTTTTTCGGTAAGCTGCACTGTAACCGAATTGACAGATTTACCCATGGCCCGGCGCAGCGTCATAGGAGCACCTGTATATTGCCAGTCGGCATTCGTTGGAGACCAGTTCTTCTTTTCCCCGTTCTCTACATAGTTTACAGTTACACGCTGATCCACAATTTTATCGCAGGGCGAATAACCATTATCTATAGCGGCTACATAAACAAATGGCTTAAAGACAGAGCCCGGCTGACGGCGCGCTTGTTTTACGTGGTCGTATTTAAAATATTTAAAGTTGATGCCGCCCACCCAGGCTTTGATATGACCGGTAAACGGATCCATGGTCATCATACCACCGTGCAGGAAACGCTTATAGTAGCGCAGCGAATCCAGCGGGCTCATAGTTACCTTTTTCTCCAGTGAATCGTTGTCCCAGGTAAACACCATCATCTCGCGTGGGGTATTTAGCTCGCGGTTAATGGCGGCCACATCGTTGCCATATTTCTTTTTGAGGCGCTGGTAGTACGACGTGCGTTTTATAGTTTCTTCAATAAAGCCCGGTATCTCTTTGTTCTGCTCATCTACCCACGGGTTTTTGCCCTGCCAGTGGCTGTTAAAGCGACGCTGCAAGGTACGCATCTGCTTTTCCATAGCTTCCTCGGCATGTTTCTGCATCCGCGAATCTATAGTTGTATAAATCTTCAGGCCATCGCGGTACAGGTCGTAACCGTTTTGTTTACACCACTCCTGCAGGTATTCAGCAACGGCGCCTCTAAAATAAGTAGCAGGCCCGTCATAATGGTTTTCTACACTATAGTCCAGCACCAGCGGAATTTTGCTCAGCGAGTCGGCAGATGCTTTGGTAATGTAGTTGTATTTGGCCATCTGCTCCAGCACCGTGTTGCGGCGGCGGGTAGCATTTACAGGGTTAAAGCGCGGGCTATAGTAGGTTGGGGCTTTTAGCAAGCCAACCAGCACAGCAGCCTGTTCTGTTTTAAGACTGTCGGCAGATACGTTGAAGAAGGTTTTAGACGCTACTTTTATACCGAAGGAGTTACTGCCAAAATCCACGGTGTTCAGGTACATGGCCAGGATCTCTTGTTTAGTATAGCGTTGCTCCAGTTTTATAGCTGTAAGCCACTCTTTTGTTTTAGAGATAACCAGGTTAAGTACCGGAATATGGCCCAGTACGCCTTTAGAGTCGTCGGTTCGGGTTTTGTAGAGGTTTTTGGCAAGCTGCTGGGTAATGGTACTGGCGCCACGGGCATCACCTGTAAAACCACCATACACTGCCGAAAGTATTGCCTGGGGATCGATACCGGAGTGTTCGTAAAAACGCACGTCTTCGGTGGCTATCAGGGCATTCAGCAGCATCGGCGACATTTTCTCGTACCCGATCGGGCTGCGGTTTTCCTTAAAGTATTTACCGATCAGCTCGCCATCAGAAGTGTATAGTTCAGATGCCTGGTCGTTACGTGGGTTTTCCAGTTTATCCAGGCTCGGCGAAGAACCAAAAAGGTAAAGCAGGTTAAACTCAACGCTTAGCAGGTACCCGACTACTATAACAAACCCGATAACAAAGGTTTTCCAGGCAAAACGGATAAAGGTGCGGTATGCCGAACGTGGGTTTGGTTTTTCTATTTTTTCTTGCTCTTTCAGCATTGTATGCAAACAGGGTTTTACCCCTAAAAATTCCAGATGGCAGCTTCTTTCGAAACTAGTGCAAATATACTTTAAGTGTGTAACAAACCTGTTAAATAACTATAAAACTTAGTAAAGTGACTTTGAACATTATTTAATAGTAACAGGCTGCCTATCTTTGCCTTTATTCTCTGGAACTATACCGTATGCATATGCCCGTACAAGAGGCTTTAGATAAAATAATCGGCCTGCCGCTTACCAAGACTACACGCACAGAGCTGGTTCAATATTTCCATTTCGGCAAAGCACATTACCGCACGCCACAAGGTTTGATTTTAGATGTAGGCGCTGTTACACTTGCCCTTAACTGCCCGTGGCAACTGGTATTACCCAACGGCGACAGCATAAAGCACAATGAGGTTTTTATACGGAAGCGCGAATCCGGCCTGCCTTCTCCTAAATTTGACTGGAAAATACCGGGTGCCAACCTGCGCGACCAGCGCCTGCAGGAACTGATAAATGCAGGCGGCGCCATGACGCCACAACGTTTTGAGCTAAGTGAAAACAATGGCTTTACCCTTTATTTTGAATATGGAGCCAGACTCATAGTTACCCCGGATACTACAAAAGAGCAGGAACTAGACTGGCAGATCTTCAGCAACACCGATGATAACTATAGTTTTATAGTTGGTCGTTAAAGGAATATAAGCCGAATGCCATGGCGCTAGCGTTCTCGCTCGTGTCGAACTATAGTTAGGCCTCTGGCTCAGCGAGTCCGGAGACCCGTACATACTCTATGGCACAAACCTGGAGATTTGTGCCAGTACAAAAATTCCAACTATAACTAAACGGCCGGATGCGCAGTATGTGCAATAAAAAGCACTTGAACATCCGGCTGCAACTTTTTGAACTGGAGGACCAGCGTTGGTTCCCACACGTGATCCGGCAGGGTATGCTGGATTTTTTGCGTTTTATGATCTCGAAAATGGGCGCTTACGAAGCTGCCCTGCCCTTACTACAGGAACTGCTAGTTAAAACCAACCAGACACACATTACAGACCTTTGCTCCGGAGCCGGCGGAGGCATAGAAACAATACAAAAAGACCTGAGCCAGCGTATGGGCCAAATGATACACGTTACGCTATCCGATCTTTACCCGAACATCAGCGCTTACCAATATCTACAGACACAATCCGGCGGAACTATAGATTTTATACCTGAGCCCGTTGATGCTACTGCCGTACCCGAAACTATAACCGGCGTACGAACTATATTTTCGTCCTTTCACCACTTTCCGCCAACTATAGCGCAGCGCATTTTACAGGATGCTGCCGACAAACGCGCTGCCATTGGCATATTTGAGGGAGCTCAGAAAAGCTGGGTAGAATTGATCCTGCTGTGGGTGGTATTTCCTATAGTTATAGTTTTAGTTACGCCGTTCATCCGGCCCTTTAAGCTTAGCAGGCTGTTTTTTACGTACATCATACCGCTTATACCTGTTGGCATAATCTGGGATGGAACCGTATCGTTGCTGCGCATTTATACACCGGCATACCTGCAACAAATGCTGCAAACTATAAAAGCTCCAAACTATACCTGGCAAACCGGCCGCGTCGGAAACAAACCCGGCAAACACGTTATTTATCTGATAGGATTTCCTGAAAGTTAGAAAGTTTGGAAGTTTGAAAGTTAAAGAGTTTAGGAGTTAATGAAGTAAGAAAGTTTAGGTGTAGAGACGCAATATTTTGCGTCTGTTACTTGTGCAGAACTAACCATTTAAAAATTTATCATAATATCCTGGTAATCCTTAAATCCTGAAAATCCTGATTCAGACAATTAACAATTCAGCAATTAACAACTAAATGAAACGCTACCGCGATGCGCTTACTTTGATGCGAATACCTTTTTCGGTGTACCTGATGCCGGTGTTCTGGTTTGCGCTTAGTGCGTTGCAGCAGGTTACTATTGGCAGGGCTATAGTTGTTTTCCTGATTCTGCACTTACTGGTTTACCCGGCAAGCAACGGTTACAACTCCTATTACGACCGGGACGAAGGCAGTATTGGTGGCCTGAAGCATCCGCCTAAAGTTAACCGAGAACTGATGCACCTGGTTTTGCTTTTTGATATGTTGGCTGTGTTACTGAGTATATTCCTATCACCGTTGTTTGCTGTGTTGGTGGCCTTATACCTGCTCATTTCCAAAGCCTATAGTTACGAGGGCATCCGGCTCAAAAAATACCCGATCATCAGTACTATAGTTGTTACCTTTTTCCAGGGGGCTTTTACGTTTGCCATGGTGCAGGTTGGTGTTGGTTTGAAACTACTAGAAGTTCTGCAATTTCCGAACTTTGGGTTTGCTATAGTTAGCACCTTGTTTCTTTGTGGTTCTTATCCGCTCACTCAAATTTACCAGCACCACGAAGACAGCCAGCGCGGCGATATAACAATAAGTTTATTACTTGGCATTACCGGCACTTACATTTTTGCAGCCATCAGTCTGTTACTCGGTACCGGGGTTTTACTTTGGTTGTACTATACCGCCGATCAGTTTCAGAATATCATTATCTTTTTAATAGCTACAGCTCCTATCCTCTACTATTTTACCAACTGGGCTATTGGCGCTACCCGTAATAATACGCTGGTAAACTATGATAATACCATGCACATGAACAAAATATCCTCCGTGTGTATCAGTATTGCTTTTATAACTATGCTGGTATTTAAAGCTATCTATCAACTATAGTTACCGCTGTTATTTGGATACAACTAAGCTGCGCAATTGCGTATAAGGGGAAAAACATCATAAGTGAAGCTGTTCTACATAATATTGGCCGGGTTGGCAGGCACTGCAGCCATGTCATCTGTCATTTTCCTGCTCTCCCTGCTAACAAAACGCATTCTTAGAATACCACTGGTATTGGGGACAATGCTACTTGGCAAAACGCACTCTAATGGTGGCCTATCGAACGGATTGTCCACCAAGCTCGTGGGCGGACTGGCGCATTACACCGTCGGGGTATTGTATGCTATTGGCTACCTGGCCCTTTGGGAGAGTGGAGTAGGAACCATTACTGCCTCCTGGGGCATGCTTATAGGTTTAGGTAACGGCATTCTCGCCATGATCATCTGGTACTTCTTTTTTATGATCCACCCAAGGCCACCACACATTAAACTGGAAAGATACCTTATCGAGATGGTATTCAGTCATGTACTTTTCGGCTTCGTAGTTACCTATGTGTATTACCACTTAACGCACGTCGAGTATCCATTCTGGCAATGAGCTATAGTTTAGGAGTTAGAGAGTTTGGGAGTTATAGAGTTAGTGAAGTAAGAAAATTGTAGAGATGCAATGCGCTATGTCTTTTCAGCTACTGAGTAATTGAAATCCTGTTAATCCATTAATCCTGAAAATCCTGATTCAGACAACAACCAACAATTTAACCTCAAACCTTCAGCAATCAGACAAAAAATAAAAACGGCCTGCAACTATAGCTGCAAGCCGTTTTCTTATAGTTGATGCTAAACTATAGTTTAGCCGTTCATCGAGATCAGGAATTCTTCGTTGCTCTTCGTACCAACCATTCTGTCTTTCAGGAACTCCATTGCTTCTACAGAGTTCATATCCGACATAAACTTGCGCAGGATCCAGATACGGTTTAATTCGTCTCTGTCCATCAGCAGGTCTTCGCGACGAGTACCCGAAGCAGGAACGTCGATAGCAGGGTAAATTCTTCTGTTGGCCAGTTTACGATCCAGCTGAAGTTCCATGTTACCGGTACCTTTAAATTCTTCGAAGATAACTTCATCCATCTTAGAACCTGTGTCGATAAGCGCAGTGGCGATGATAGTTAATGAACCACCATTCTCTACGTTACGGGCAGCACCAAAGAAACGCTTCGGCTTGTGCAATGCATTTGCATCCACACCACCCGATAAGATCTTACCAGACGACGGAACAACTGTGTTATAAGCACGAGCCAGACGCGTGATCGAATCCAGGAGAATTACCACATCATGGCCACACTCTACCATTCGCTTCGCTTTGTCCAGCACAATGCTCGATACTTTCACGTGGCGCTCCGCAGTTTCATCAAATGTTGATGCTATTACTTCCGCTTTTACACTACGTGCCATGTCAGTCACCTCTTCCGGACGTTCGTCAATCAGCAGGATCATCAGGTAAACTTCCGGGTGGTTTTCGGAAATAGCGTTGGCTATCTCTTTCAGCAACACGGTTTTACCTGTTTTAGGCTGCGCCACGATCATACCACGCTGGCCTTTACCGATAGGGGCAAAAAGGTCCAGAATACGGGTTGAAAGCTGGCTTGGCTTGGTAGTTAATTTTAAACGCTCTTCCGGGAAAAGCGGCGTTAAGTGCTGGAACGGAATACGGTCACGAATTTCTTCTGTGGTACGTCCGTTTACAGTTTCCACTTTAAGCAGGGCAAAATACTTTTCGCCTTCTTTTGGCGGGCGTATCTGGCCTTTTACAGTATCTCCTGTTTTAAGACCAAATAATTTTATCTGCGATGGTGATACATAAATATCATCCGGAGATGCTAAATAGTTATAGTGCGTTGAACGCAGGAAACCATACCCATCCTGCATCAGCTCAAGCACACCTTCGTTTAGGATTATACCATCAAACTCCTTGAAAATATTGCCCCCTGCATTTGCATTCTGCTGTTGCGGGTTGTTACGACGCTGATTATTGTCGAAGCGGTTATCTGGTCTGTTCGTTTGCTGATCGCTACGTTGCTCACGGTTATCCTGGCGTGGCTCACGCTCCGGACGTTGCTCGCGGTTATCGTTGCGGTTTTCTGAGCGCTGCTCACGGCCATCATTACGCTCACGTGGTTCGCGGTTCTGCACTTCCGTACGTTCCGGTCTTGGCTCCCGAGGCTGGTTCTCGGTTCTCTCTGCTCTTGGCTCGCGTGTTTCTGTGCGTGGCTCACCATTGGTCTGTTCCCTGTTTTCGCGGCGTGGCTGAATACGTTCACGGTCGCGTTGCGGACCATGGTCTTTAACTGGCGCTGCGGCTGGTTTTGGTGCACGTTCCGGTTGTTCGGCACGTACTACAGGTCTTCTCTCTTCCGGTGCTGGTGCAGGTGCTGGGGCTTCTTCTTCTATTGTTGCAATTTCAGGAGATGATTCGCTTGCTGGGGCAGCAGAACTGGCAACAGGTTTGATCTTTTTAGGTAATTTCTCAGGTGGGGTGATGGCTTGTTGATCCAGGATTTTGTAGATGATGTCCTGTTTGCTCAGTTTTTTGAAGTTCTGAACGCCCAGGTCCTCTGCAATTTCCTTGAGTTCTGAAAGAAGCCTATCTTTCAATTCTTCAATATTGTACATAAATGTGGTATGGTGGTTAATGTGATGCCGGAAGCGTGATGATACACGAACGCAGCGAGAGTCTTAAATTATAAATCAGGAAACAGAATAGATTGCGTAGAAATAGTGAGGCTCAGGAAGGGCCTGCTTCATAAATGCACTGCAATGTTATTGCAATAGCACCTAATTAACAAATATTACGCATCATTTTATGCAAAATGTTTCAGAAAACCGGTAAAAGATTTACGAATTGCCGCGTACTACGCAAAAAAGTATATTTTTGTACCAATACTTAACACTCAACTATGCTACAACTATCCGTTTTAAGAGAGCAGACAGACCTGGTAGTGGAAGGCCTCAACAAGAAAAACTACAAAAATGCAGCCGCAGAAGTTGCCGCTTTACTAGACCTTGACCAGCGTCGCCGGCAGGTACAGAGCGAGCACGACGAGCTGCAGGCCCGGTCTAACAGCATCTCCAAAGAGATCGGAATTCTGATGAAGAACGGCGAACGCGAGAAAGCCGAATCTTATAAAGCACAAACTACTGAATTAAAGCAGCAGGCCAAAACCCTCGCCGACCAGTTAACTACACTGGAAGATGAATTGCAGGCCGCTTTGTACAAGTTACCGAACCTGCCTCACGTAAGTGTTCCTGTTGGTAGAACAGCAGAAGATAACGAAGTAGTTCTACAACACGGCGAAATTCCAACATTGCATGCTGGTGCGCAGCCTCACTGGGAGCTTATTCAGAAGTACGATATCATTGATTTCGACCTTGGCAATAAGATTACGGGTGCTGGTTTCCCGGTTTATAAAAAGCATGGTGCCCGTTTGCAGCGTGCACTTATCAACTTCTTTTTAGATGAAGCCCTGAAAGCTGGTTATACTGAGATACAGCCTCCAATTCTGGTTAATGAAGCATCGGGCTACGGCACCGGCCAGTTACCGGACAAGGACGGCCAGATGTACCACGCCACGGAAGATAACTATTACCTTATACCGACGGCTGAGGTACCGATAACAAACATTTACCGCGACGTAATTGTACCGGCTGACCAGTTGCCAATTAAAAATGCAGGCCATACACCGTGTTTCAGAAGAGAAGCTGGCTCGTGGGGTGCTGATGTACGCGGATTGAACCGTTTACACCAGTTTGACAAGGTAGAAATTGTACAGATTACGCTGCCTGAGAAGTCTTATGAAACGCTGGAAGAAATGAGCAGCTACATTCAGGGCTTGTTGCAGAAACTGGAGTTACCTTACCGTGTGCTGCGCTTATGCGGTGGCGATATGGGCTTCACGTCTGCTCTTACTTATGATATGGAAGTTTATTCTACAGCACAGGGCCGCTGGCTGGAAGTAAGTTCTGCCTCTAACTTCGAAACGTATCAGGCTAACCGCTTGAAACTGCGTTATAAAAATGAAGCTGGCAAAACACAGTTGCTGCATACCTTAAATGGTAGTGCCCTTGCCCTGCCGCGTATAGTTGCCGCTATTTTAGAGAATAACCAGACACCAGATGGTATCAACATGCCAAAAGTGCTGCACCCATATTTAGGGTTTGAGAAAATTGGGTAAAACTTGAAGATGAAACATTTGTAAAGTGTAAAAGCCGCTGATGACCTCAGCGGCTTTTATTTTATAGTTGGTTAGACGCAAAATATTGCGTCTCTACAATTAGACATAATGCTCTTTCGGACTTCCTAGTCCGGAAGCACTCTGCTGGGGACATCCTTGTCCCTGTATTACTAACAACGCGGACGTGGACGTCCGCAGCAGATGGGTTTCGGACACAGATGTCCGAAACAGCTAGTCATGTAAAATTAAATTTAACTGCCAAACTGCTCCTGGTATGCCTGGTAGTGGTTTTGGAGTTTATATTTTTTGAGCTCTCCATCTTTTGCAGCTTTTATAGTTTCTTCGGTTATAGTTTGCTGCTGCAGCAGGTTCATCAGTAGATTGTCATTCTCAGTTAAACCTTCCTGTAGAGTCAGGGCTTCGTATTGTTGTAAAAATTCCGGGTTCAGACTCAGTTTATTCTTGTTTATAGATACCACCTCAGCCGCTACCAGTTTTAGCAGGTTTTCTTCCACTTCCTTTAATGTAAATATAGTACCGTCTAAGGCATCGGCCATCAATAGCACTTCCTGCAAAGGTGCGCTGCCATCACCTCCAGTCGCTAAAAGTAAGGCTTCTAAAAATTGCGTGTCGGTTTGCTGCCAGTTATAGTTCTTCATCGTCTTATAGTTCTCTGTTCGCAAAATCAACTATAGCCTGCTCGTCAATATCGCGCATGCATTTAAAGTGGCCGAGCGGGCACTCTGATCTCCCGAATTTGGTACATGGCCGACATGGCAATTCCACTCCTGCTTCGTAATGTTTGGTAACCTGGTATGGTTGCACGCCTAAAAGCTCCGGTACGGTGCTTCCCCAGATCGTTACCAGTTCTTTATCAAACGCTTCAGAGATATGCGTTAGCCCAGTATCAAAACCAATTACTTTAGCCGCCTGCTTCACCACATACACCGATTCGTTCATGTTCAGTTTTCCGCAGGCATTGTACACTTTCGCCCCGGCAGCTTTTGCTATAATGGTACCGTTCTCCTCCACGTCCTTGCCACCCAGTAGCACTACCGGTTTATTTAATGAGTTGCAGATGCTGATCACCTGTTCATTGGGCATACGTTTTGTAAAATGCGTGGCTCCAATAATAAAAGCTACATAATCTTGCTGGTGAGTTTCTGGTAAAAGTGTATTTAAACTATAGTCGCCGGGCAGGAAATAGTCTACTGGTTTCTGATCATTCACAACACCCAGGAACTTTACCGTTTCCAGGTAGCGGTCAACAAGGTGAGTTGGTTTGACAGTGTTAAGCTTAAACTTTAGCGCCAGAATTTTGCGGATGCGCTGCTTTTTGAACGTAGAGAATTTTACGCCCAGTTTATACTTTACCAGCACCGAGCGCAGACTGTTGTGCAGGTCTATCACGTAATCAAACTGCTCAGCTTTTAACTCTTGAATGGTGTCGTTCAGCTTATCTTTCAGCAGATGCAGTTTATCTACATAGGGATTATTGTCCAGAATAAACCGGAAACCGGGTTTCGTTAGAAAATGGATTTCTGCACCCGGCACCTGTAGCT
Source organism: Pontibacter populi (assembly GCF_019336435.1). GTDB lineage: Bacteria > Bacteroidota > Bacteroidia > Cytophagales > Hymenobacteraceae > Pontibacter > Pontibacter humidus. Next base: position 625,601 of record NZ_JAHWXQ010000001.1, read on the forward strand.
TCAGGCAACGAACTACGGGCGTGGTGTAAATAATATCTCCGATTGAGCTGAACCGGATAATCAGTATTTTAAGCTTCTCTTTTTGCAATGGAGCTGTTTAGTTTTATAATTTAAGCCTCTTGTATCTTCACTCAAGATTCTTTCAGAATGACAAAAAAGGCTAGTACTATAGTTTGGTCTTTTTACAGTTTGTCATCTCGACGTCAGGAGAGATCTATCTGGAATTCCGACCAGATTTCTCGCTGCACTTGAAATGACATTGTAAATCTATCATGGCGCGAGCGTCTTCGCTCGTGACTTGCTATAGCGGTGCCTCTGGCCCCTTTTAAATTCTTATATTGTCTTTGTTATTACATCAAATGGGCGGGACGCCCAACTATAGTTCGACACGAGCGAAGACGCTCGCGCCATAGTTACTTAGATGATCCAACAATCAACAATTAAATCCCTGCCTTCCGCTTGTTAAAGTAGGCTTCCACTTCATCCGCCGACTTCGCATTAAAGGTCATCTCTTTCGTTAATCCGCCTTTTCTACCAACCAACACACCGTACTTCATATCGTCGTAGCCGCTGGTGTGGTGGGCATCAGGGTTTATGCTGAGCATCACACCTTTTTCCAGAGCATACTGTACGTGGCGCCAGTCCAGGTCTAAACGCCAGGGGTTGGAATTTATCTCGATGATGACGTTGTTAGCAGCACAGGCATCAATTACCATTTTGTGGTTGATCGGGTAACCTTCGCGGCGCAGCAGCAGCCTGCCGGTTGGGTGGCCCAGCATGGTTGTGTATGGGTTCTCAATAGCTGTGATCAGGCGTTGTGTAGCCTTTTTCTCATCCATGTTCAGCACACTATGCACACTGGCAACTATAAAATCAAACGTCTTCAGGATATCTTCTTCATAGTCCAGGGAGCCATCTGTCAGAATATCCGACTCAATGCCTTTAAATATTTTGAAAGGAGCTAGTTTCTGGTTCAGCTCGTCGATTTCTTTTTGTTGGCGCAATACATCGCCTTCGCGCAGGCCACCTGCATACGACGCGGTTTTGCTGTGATCCGAAATACCTAAATACTGGTAGCCCATGTCGCGGCAGAAGGTGGCCATTTGCTCCAGTGTATGAGCGCCATCAGAGTACGTACTATGGTTATGTAAAATTCCTTTCAGATCGGAGAGCTCGAGCAGTTTTGGCAACTTGTTATCCATGGCCAGTTGCAGCTCATTGGTGCCTTCGCGTAGTTCCGGAACTACGTAAGCCATACCGGCTGCGTGGTACACGTCCTCCTCGGTTTTATGGTTCTCTTCGCGCAGCACACTAAGCATACATTTACCGGCAGCAAAAACCTGGGTTAAATGCGCCTCTGAAGCAGAACGCAACACCACTTCGTTTGCAAAGCAGGCATCGTCCACCAGTCTTATTTCAGTGGCCATGCCGTTCAAACTATAGTTGCCGCGCCAGATGCGTGGGCCGGAATTCTTAACATCCTGCTCCAGTACATCTATTTTGCCAAGTTTTTCGCAGGCTTCTTTAAAGGTGTCTGTACCAACTACAAACTGCAGGCTTTCCACAATTTCCATGCGGCGACGCACATCTCCCACCACTTCTACTTTAGCATCAGGCAGGGCTTGCTTTATAGTTTGCAGCAGTTCTTCAGCGCTTGGCTCAGCTTCGGCATACAGCAATTTACCACGGTTTTGCTGCGTAAAAAGCAGCGCCTGTTTTATATTTTCCTGGGTTTTAGCGCCAAAGCCTTTCAGTTTGCTCAGTTTGTCCTGCTCGCAGGCATCCAGCAATTCTTCCACGGTTTCGGTGCCCAGCTCTTTCCAGATGGTGCGTACTTTTTTAGGACCGATGCCTTTTATGCGCAACATCTCTACTACACCCGGCGGTGTGGCCGCCAGCATCTGGTACAGTTCAGCAAAAGAACCGGTCTGGTTTATTTCGATAATTTTAGCGGCAATGCCTTTGCCTACACCTTGTATACTTTCCAGCGTGGCCTGGCTCATGCCTGCCAGTGGTTCTTCAACCAATTCCAGCGTAGCGGCGCCATTTACATAAGAGCGTACCTTAAACGGGTTCTCGTCGTGCAGCTCCATTAGTTCGGCAGCCAGCTTAAACAGTCGTATAATCTTTTTATTTTCCACGGCGCTATATCGTATAGTTACAAAGATAGGAAAACAGCCCGAACCATACTTGTAGTCGTTTTATATTCATTTGCTTCTATATAAAGGCAGAAATTCCTATCTTGTCTTATAAAACATGCTGCTGTCGCAGCTTTCCATACTTATGAAATACGCTTCGCTGCTTTGTTTGGTGTGCCTGCTGTTGCTGGCTAACACCTGTAAAAAATCTACTAAGCTTGAACAACAACTTGTTGGTAAAACCTGGCTGCATGCTTTTGAAGAAGACCAGGAAGAAATAACCACTTACAGGCCTAATACCTACGACTTTGCTCCATCGCGCGGCCGTACTGGGTTTATGCTTGAGAAAGGTGGTATCCTGAAGAATTATGCCATTGCCCCTGCCGACGGACTGGAAGAGCAGCCAGGCACCTGGCAGTTTCTGGGTAACGACAAGATCCTGATAACTATAAAACCGGTTGGGCAGCCACAGCAGCAGTATATGATCGAGGTCGTGTCGCTGGAGAATGAGGTGCTAAAAGTAAAACGCGAAGAAGTTACCGGAGACCCGCTTAAATAATATGTTCAGCTACCGAAAATTAAGTGCCCGCACCCGTACCATTATTTTAGTAACCCTGCTGGGCATTCTTACAATTCTTATAGTTACCGAACCCAGAGGCGACGTTTTTAACTTTATAAAAGGCTTCCTGAACGGAATACTGATCGTGATGTTTTTGGGAGAAGTGATGCTTTACTTTATGAATAAAAAGAAGTGACGTTAATCTCCAACCGAAAAGAAAATCAGGCAACCACATGCTAAACTACGAGAAGATATCTAAGCTAAACCGGACCATAATCGGTACAATGCTGCTGTTGGTATTTATGGCGTTGGTTATGGCAGATGCGTACGCCAGCTTTTTCGGGGGAATCATTTTCGGGGCATTAATGCTTCAGTTATATTTCGAAGGCCGCATGTTCCTGAGAGCGCAGCGAAAACGCAATACCTAAACTATAAATCAAAACACTTTTACACTTACAAAAATCAAATGCATTACTGGTTAGTAAAATCGGAGCCTGAAACATATTCGTGGGCAGACTTAGTGAGAGACGGGCGCATCTGCTGGGATGGCGTTAGAAATTACCAGGCACGTAACAACCTGCAGCAAATGCAACCCGGCGACATGGTATTGTTTTATCACAGCGTATCCGAGAAAGCTATAGTTGGCATTGCCAAAGTAGATAAAGCCGCTTACCCTGACCCAACTGCCGACGACCCGAAATGGATGGCGGTAGACCTGGTGCCTTTCCGGGATTTTAGAGACCCTGTAACACTAGAACAAATAAAACAGGATAAACGCCTGGAGAATATAGCTCTGCTGCGCCAGTCGCGGTTATCAGTTATGCCGCTTAAAGCCGAGGAATTTGATGTACTGCTTGCCCTTGGCAACTAGCTATAGCACTGTAATTTAATTTTAAGGGCAGCAGAACAACGATTGGCGGCTAAAACAAGTACAAAGACTTAGCCGCCAATCTTATACTTTTCCTGTAGTACGCTATACTATACTTAGCTATATGTACAAAGTATGTCTGTTACTTCTGCTTATAGTTGTGCTTGTTGTTTCGCCCCTGCTTGCACAAAAACCAACCCAGCCAAACCGCCTGGAGCTGGAACTGGATATCTATAAAACCGATGTGCAGGTACTGGCCACACCCGACAGCAGCCTGCTCGTATTAACAAAAACAGATGGCAACTGGACCAATCCTCCTACATTCGGGTTCACAAAATATAACCACCAACTGCAGCCAGCCTGGGATAAGAAGATCACCCTGAACCCTATCAGCAGGTACATCACCCATTTCTCAGAAAAGGCTTATAGTTATATTGCATTTACCGGCGAGAGCAACGATGATTTTCAGTTTGTAAAGCTTAACCTTACAGATGGTGACTATGCCACAAAGGAATATAAGATAGAAGCCATCGACTCTATTTATGTGTTTAAAGTATTGTCAGGAAATTATTTTATAGTTGCCCGATCCCGCAAAACCGGCACGCCTACCCTGTTGCACCTTAACGAATCCTCCGGAGATATTAAGCCGCTCCCTGCTGTATACGGCACCGAATCTACTTTTTCGGATATCCTGGTACATCCGGAGTCGCAACAGGTTAGCGTGGTCATGTCAGAGTCGAACGGAAAAATATCCCGCTTGCAGACAAAGATCTTTAGCGCCGATGGTACGCTGCTCAATAATTATTTCATACATCCAACGCATGAGAAAAGGCCGGTAACAGCAGAAATAACGCCCGGCGATTCTACTTCCAGGTTACTCATTGGTAACTATAGCACGCGCAACCTCCGCTACGCCTCAGGTATTTTTACAGTTCCGGTTACTGCTAACTCTTCAGATTCGCGCTACTATAGTTTTCTGCAGCTAAAGAACTTTTTCAGGTATATGAAGCCGAAGCGGGAAAAGCGCATGCGGCAGCGGGAAGAACAAAAAGAACAAGCCGGAAAAGACTCGGGTGCGCAATACAGGCTACTGTTTCATGATGTTTATCCTACCCTCAATGGCTATATTATAAGTGCTGAAGTTTACACAACCGACTCGCGCGGTGGTAATTTCAATCGTATTTATGGACCTACAGGCTATCTGGTAAGCACACCAACCGTCTATAGACGCACCATGGCCCTGGCTATGGGATTCGATAAAGACGGGATTTTGCTCTGGGATAACAGCTTTCCGTTACAAAATATGGAAACCCGGACGCTACAGCAAAGCGTGGAGGTTACCACAAGCCCAACAGGTACTGTTGTGATCGCTTATCCTGATGAAGACGATATTTTTTATAAGGTAATGGAGCAGGATAATTACGTTGAAGAAGATGCTGAACTGAAATTACAGCCCGGCGATGCCAACAGCAAAATTGTATCTACAAGCATGGCCGGCCTTATAAAGTGGTACGGACTAAACTTTGCGGCTTTTGGCTGGCACCGCGTAAAACCTGCAAACGCCGATAGCCGGATGGTATTCTATATCAACAAGATCTCCTTTTAATGCTTAATTGCTTAATGATTCTATAGTTGAAACTATAGTTTAAACATATCCTTAAGCTCATTTGCCGTTCGGGCAGATTTTTCATAGCCTTAGACTTCTATTAAACGATTATCGATCAAACATTCGAGATTGGAGCAATTAACAACCAGCAATCAACAATTTAACCTTCCAACCATTTAGCAATTAAAAAGAACTCTTCTATATTTGCAGCTATACTTCCGGTTATGCAGAAAAGACTTATTGTAAACCAACAGTTACTCGATATCATGGTGATGCGCCTGTGCCATCAGCTCATCGAGAACCATGGCGACTTTTCTGATTCTGTTATACTTGGGCTGCAACCACGCGGCAAATACGTAGCAGAACGCATACAAACCACCCTGGCCACCATACTCGGCAAACAAATTCCAACCGGCTACCTCGACACCACGTTCCATCGCGACGATTTCCGACGCCGTGAAACGCCGCTTACTGCCAACGCTACTAAAGTCGATTTCCTGATTGAAGGTAAAAAAGTAATTCTGGTAGACGATGTGCTGTATACAGGCCGCTCGGTAAGGGCTGCTTTGGATGCCATGATTGCTTATGGCCGGCCGGCGAATGTGGAATTGCTTGTTTTAATAGACCGGCTTTACACCCGCCATTTGCCTATCGAAGCCACGTATGTTGGCCGGCAGGTAAACTCGTTGCAAAGTCAGCGGGTGTTGGTTGACTGGCAAGCGCAACAAGCCCCGGAAGATGCCATATGGCTTATCACTAAAACCGAAGACTAAAATCTTACCATGCAAGAGCTCAGCGTCCGGCACCTGTTAGGCATCAAAGACATCACTCCGCAAGATATTCAGCTCATTTTTGAGACCGCGGATAATTTTAAGGATGTACTGAACAGGCCGATTAAAAAAGTGCCTTCGCTGCGCGATATTACCATTGCCAACGTTTTCTTCGAGAACTCTACCCGCACGCGCTTATCTTTTGAACTGGCCGAAAAACGTCTTTCTGCCGATGTGATTAACTTTAGCAGCAGCAGCAGTTCAGTTAAAAAAGGTGAAACTTTGCTGGATACGGTTAACAACATCCTGGCCATGAAAGTGGACATGATCGTGATGCGCCACTCCAGCCCTGGGGCGCCGCACTTCCTGAGCCGCCACATAAACGCCAATATCGTAAACGCCGGCGACGGCACCCACGAGCACCCAACACAAGCACTTTTAGACACTTTCTCTATCCGTGAAAAGTATGGCGAAGTAGCTGGTAAAAAAGTAGTGATCATCGGGGATATTCTGCACTCGCGTGTAGCTTTATCCAACATCTTTGCGCTACAAAAACTAGGTGCCGAGGTTATGGTCTGCGGCCCGATTACGTTGTTGCCGAAGTATATCAAAGAGCTGGGCGTAAAAGTAGAGCTGGATGTGAGGAAAGCTTTGGAATGGTGCGATGTTGCCAACGTGCTCCGAATTCAGCTGGAGCGCCAGCAAATGAAGTATTTCCCATCGCTACGAGAATATACTTTATACTATGGCATCGACAAGAAAATGCTTGACAGCCTGGATAAGGAAATAACCTTAATGCACCCTGGCCCGATAAACCGTGGCGTAGAACTTAGCTCCGACGCTGCCGATTCACATCATTCAATTATACTGAATCAGGTAGAGAATGGTGTTGCGATCAGAATGGCGGTGTTGTATCTGCTTGCTTCTAAAACTGCGTAGTAGGTTTCTTTTCTTTCTCGGCATCCCAAGCGTAGATCGAGGGTTCTTAATCATCCTATAGTTCCCCTCTTTGTCATTTCGAACATAGTGAGAAATCTATCTCAGCTTTTAGCCTGATTCTTTACTTCTCCAACTAAGCCTTTTCTTTCATTGCTTCTTTAATCCTGGGAGCTCTAGGCACCTATAGTTCTATAGTTAGCTTTTGTGCCCTCACGGCCGGGAGGCCCCGTCTTCGGGCATCGCGCTGCGCGAATCTCTTTTGCTCCTATCGTCGCAATGGCTTCGCCACCAAATATTCACAAGGCGCTCCACCCAAAGACTGAGAAGTTTCGCATAGGTATAGTTTCTATAGTTTGAACTGGTAAGCTTCAAGATTTATCGTGGTAGTAGTTTCAAAGGGACAGGTAAACCTGTCCTGCTCATAAGCTGTAACTATAGAACTACAACCAAAACTATAACTATGGCCGAATTCCCCTCTCGGGAGGGGCAGGGGTGGGTTAACACTGTAACTATAGAACCTATCCTTAACCCCAACCAACCCAAATTATTTTTACTTTGCAATAAAAACTATAAATGGCGGAGATACAGATACTTCATGTACCAGGCTTAGGTAACTCGGGGCCGGAGCATTGGCAAACATATTGGCAGCAAAGTGACCCAACGAGCCTTCGCGTGCAGCAGTCTGACTGGGATAAGCCGGTGTGCAAAGATTGGGTAGAAGAATTACAACGCGTGATAGCCGGAATACAGGGAAAAGAAATTGTATTAGTTGCGCACAGCCTGGGCTGCATGAGCGTGGCGCATTGGGCTCAGAAATATACAGCTAATATTAAAGCAGCTTTTTTAGTTGCACCGCCAGAAGTAGAGCTAGATGTAGAGCTAAAAGAAGTACTGGATTTTGCACCATTCCCTATAGCAAAGCTTCCTTTTAGATCTATGCTGGTGGCAAGTACAGATGATGATTACTTGACGATTGAGAGGGCAGAATACCTGGCTAAGCTCTGGGGTAGTGAGTTTGTAAATGTGGGTGCAAAAGGTCATATCAACTCCTACTCCAACATCGGCGACTGGCCCGAAGGGAAGGCGCTTCTTGCAAGATTATTGGCGTAAGCTAAACTATAGCTCGACCCTAACTTTAGATCAAAAGCATAAAAAAAGCGCCCCGACTTATGCCGGGGCGCTTTTTAAATTGACGCTAATCTATTCTAATTTATTATTCCATGTCCAGTTTCATATCCGGCGTGTTAAGCTCGAAGCCGACACGTCGGTTTTTAGCTCTGGCGCTTTCAGTTCTGCGTTTAGACAGTCGCTCGTTAACTTTTACAAGTGGCTGTGTTTCGCCATAACCGCGAGTTACTAATCTGTCAGGGTTCTGTACACCACGCTCGATCAGGTAATCTTTAACAGCCTGCGCTCTACGCTCAGACAGTGCCTGGTTGTACTCTGCAGAACCAATGAAGTCAGCGTGACCTTTGATCAGCAGTACATGGTCAGGGTATTTCTCAAGTACTACTACAATGCTATCAAGCAGTTGCTTGTAACCTTCCTGTACACGTGCCTGGTCAAATTCGAAGCGAACTTTTTCTTCCAGTAATTTCAGCGTAGCAGCATCCAGTTCTGGGCAACCACCTTTATCAGCTGGGCCGGCAGAGTTAGGGCAAACATCTTCGTTATCCGGAACACCGTCACCGTCAGAGTCTACTGGGCAACCATCTGGGCCAGTCTGTACGCCAGCTGGAGTGTCAGGGCACTTATCATCTTTATCAGCTACACCATCACCATCAGCATCTGGGCAACCTTGTGTAGCAGCAGTACCAGCTTCATCAGGGCACTGGTCGTCTTTATCAGCTACGCCGTCACCGTCTTTATCAGGGCAACCTTGCAGGTTAGCTACACCAGCTTCTGTAGGACACTGATCCTGGTAGTCAGCAACGCCGTCACCATCTGAATCGATAGGGCAACCATCTTTATCAACCTGTACGCCGGTTGGAGTGTCAGGGCATTTATCGCGTCTGTCACCAACACCGTCCATATCAGTATCTACAGCTTTACCTAAGTTAAAGCCAAGACCAAAGTTGTGCATCAGGAAACGGTCGTTATCGCCACCTGTTAAGCCATCAAACTTGTCGTTACCGGTCAGCATGTAGCCTGTTTGCACGAAAGCACTTACACCATCAGAGAAACGGATACGGATACCAGCACCACCCAGCAGGGCACTTGTTACAAAGTCATCATCAAAGGTAACTCCATCGTTTGTTGCATCTGCTTTTGCAAAGGCACCACCACCGGCTACGGTCAGGTAAGGTCCGATCAAAGCATCTTCTTTCAGAATAGTACCATACATTTTCAGGCGGATGCCCAGCATAGCAGTACCAATAGAAGTATCAAACTTGTTCAGGCCGTTGCTGGCTTCAGCGCCGCCATACGTGAGGTGTAAGCCTGCATCAAAAGATGGGCTTAAATAACGGTTAAGCGAGAGTCCCCCGCCCCACTCCATGTCTTTTTCAAAAAACTGGTTGCCAAGCTCCCCTTTGTATTGAAGCGCGCTACCATATATCTGGAGATTTGTCCGTCTATCAGCATTTTGTGCAAACAAGGCTGTATTCGCAGATAACAGGAATACAAGCACAAAAGCTATTGCACTAAATTTTGTTAATTGTGTTCGCATAGTTTTATTAAGTATATGTTGATATGTCAATACGTACATATTTAAAGCAGGTTTATTTGTACGCCAATAATTAATTGCACAGCAGAAATAAAGATTTATTCTTCCGGGGAGGTTTTTGATGTGTTGTAGAGTTTTACCCATAAGCAAAGGTTAATAGTGAAACTATAGTTATAGTACTAAGCAGTATTGCACTGTTCTGTCGTTTTCCTTTGGCTTTGTTTTATTCCTATACTTCAAACTGATACTACAGTACAAGGTTTTGTATTTACATATTTATTTAAGGTATACGTGTTTTTGAGTGGTAAAAGACAATAAAAAAGACTGCCGGTTTTGCACCGGCAGTCTCTAAGAATTAGCTATATTTTTATAGTTTACTAGCGCTTCATCAGGCGTTCAATATCATCGGCTTCCAGCGGAATATCCTTCATCAGGTCAACAGGACCGTTTTTAGTTACCTGGATATCGTTCTCTAAACGCACGCCAATACCTTCATCCCAGATGTAAATTCCCGGTTCGCAGGTAAACACCATGCCTTCTTCAAACGGACGATACTTGTTGCCAATATCATGCACATCCAAACCTAAGAAGTGCGATGTTCCGTGCATAAAGTATTTCTTATAAAGCGGCGCTGCAGGGTCCTGGTTACGCACATCCTGCTCGTTCAACAGGTCCAGGCGAATCAGCTCATTCTCCATAACCGTACCCACAAAAGCATGATACTGATCGAGTGTGTTGCCTGGCACCAGCATGGCTGTTGCAGCTTTCATAACACGTAGCACAGCTTCGTATACATCGCGCTGGCGTGGCGTAAATGTACCATTCACCGGCACCGTACGGCTCAGGTCAGAGGCATAGTTTGCATACTCTGCACCAAAGTCCATCAGTAGCATATCGCCATCTTTGCATTCCTGGTTGTTATCTACATAGTGCAGAATGCAGGCGTTTGAACCCGACGCAATGATAGAGCCATAAGCAGGCCCGCGCGAACGGTTGCGTAAAAACTCGTGGTATAGTTCTGCTTCGATCTCATACTCCATCACACCCGGCTTTATGAAGTTCAGTAGTCTTCTGAAACCAAGTTCGGTAATGTTACAAGCCTTGCGGATAAGGGCAATTTCGTGATCTGATTTTATAGCACGCAGGTAATGCATGATCGGGGTGCTGCGCTCGTACTTATGTAACGGGTAGCGTTCCTTTATCCATTTGGTGAAGCGGGCATCGCGGGTCTCCACTTCTACCACGGCACGCAGGTGTTCGTTGCTATTTAAATACACGTGCTCGGCTTCAGCCATCAGTGTGTTCAGCACCGACTTAAATTCGTGCGTCCAGAGAATGGTTTTGATGCCTGATACTTCCTGCGCCTGCTGCTTTGTAAGTTTATAGCCTTCCCAAGTCAGGATGTGGTCGTTGGTTTCGCGCACAAACAACACTTCTTTCATGCGGGGATCTTTTGCATCCGGGAAAAGAATAAGTATGGTTTCTTCCTGATCTGCACCCGACAAGTAGAAAAGATCGTTGTTCTGGCGGAACGGCATAGAACCATCCGCGTTGGTCGGCATTACATCATTAGAATTGAAGATGGCGATTGAAGATGGTTTCAGCTCTTTAACAAAGTTGTGCCTGTTATGTATAAACAGGTCCTGGCTGATAGGCAGGTATCTCATGGTTCAGCTTATCTGGTTATATAAAAGTGCAGGATCGAATATCCTGCATTCTGGATGTACGAAGTTAAAACTTATCTCTAAAAGATGAAGAGATAGACTATATTTTATACTTGTAACTATAAATCAACAACTATAACGGTGTTCTGTTCAGGTAAATTATGCATTCTGAATGCCGAATTTTGAATTGCAGAAACTATAATTGCGCAGCTTCGGCCAATTCTAAGACATGTAAAAGTTGCTCGTTACGGATATCATGGGCACATTTAAAATGGCCTTCGGGACAGGCTTTGTAGCCGTGCAACCCACATGGCCGGCAATATAACGGTTCTTCCTTCTCTACGATCTTTGCAAAGTCAGCAAGCGGGCCATAACCGAAACGCGGCACTGTAGAACAATACACTGCGCAGGTGGGCGCATTAACCGAAGTGGCCAAATGCATCGGACCCGAATCGTTTACATAGTTCAGTATGGCATCGCGCATAAGGGCGGTCGACTGTAAAAGATTCAATTGCCCGCACAGGTTTTCCATGTTTGGATGTTGCGCTCTGGTTATTATTTCCTGAGCATGAACTTTATCGGCTGGCGAGCCCAACAGGTAAACTTTATAGTTGGCAGGCAGGCTGTTAAGCAGATCTACCCACTTCTCGGCCGGGTATTGCTTTGTAAACCAAACTGATGTAGGAGCTATCGTTATAAAAGGTACGGTTTTGAGTGGCTGTACTTTTTCGTAGTCCTGGGCTGTTGGGTATAGTTTAGGCCTGGTGGCCGGCCCTTGTGTAATACTACTGATAAGTAACTGGTTTCGCTCTACTTCGTGGCTGCCATTCTCCATGTTATGGGTATACCGGCGCGTGAAGAAACGTGAGAATGGATTTTTATCGAAGCCAAACGTTTGCTTTGCACCTGAAAAAGCGGTGAGCATGCCGGTAGCGCCGTAGCGCTGCACATTAATTACCACATCATATTTTTCGGAGCGGACCTGGCGCAGCAGTTTCCAGAGACTTTTGTACTTGCCTTCGAGTTTGTTCCAGATCAGAACCTGGCGCAGCAGAGGATGTCCTTTCAACAATCCTTCATTACCTTTTCTTAACAAAAAATCAAGTTGAGCACCAGGGTAAGCGGCATATAGTTTTTCAACGAGTGCGGTTGCAAGCACGACGTCACCCAGAAAAGCGGTTTGTATAATAAGTACTTTCTTGATCTCAGGTTGCTGCATCCGGCAAAATTACGGTTTAAACCCAAGAGTTGAAAATGGCAAAAAACAGACTTAAACTATGATGAACTATAACTCCGGTTTCCGTTTACTAAATTTGTAAAAAATGAAGCATAGCTATACTTAATATTTTGTAAAATGCATCGTTGAGAGTCTTAATCCGGAGGACTATTGCTGTAGCATCAGTTACTCGGTCAAAGAGAATTAATTTAAAAGAAGGATGTGCGGGGAGTTAATTTCTCTTGCCAACATAATCACATGAAAAAATCTTTACTATTCTTAAGTTTCGGGATTACAGTCCTGTTATCAGGTTGCGTATCTACCTACATGCCCAATGTGCCCAACGTACCTATGTTTACCGAAAAAGGTGAACTAAGCGCCGGCGGCCACATCACGCCCAAAGGTAACATCACGTTTAATACCGCCTATGCCGTGTCGGACCATTTTGCAGTGGTGCTTAACGGTTCTATGCTCAACAGCGAGCGTCGCAAGCGAGATCTGCGACATAATTTATTAGAAGCTGGCGGTGGTTACTTTACAACTTTTGGCCCGGACGGCAGACGCATACTGGAAGTGTATGCTGGTTACGGCGGTGGCTCCAGTGACCGAACCGACAAGGATGAGCACAGCGAAACCGGCGAAATGACTTATACCCGCCACGAAGCCAACTTCAGCAAATATTTTGTGCAGGTTAATTTCACTTCAAAAAAGAAGAAGTCGCTGGTGCTGTTAAACCGCGAGTTTCCGCTGAACTATGGCACGGCCCTGCGCGCCAGCTACGTTAACATGCACGACTACAAGCTTAACAACGAGCCTGCCACCGAAGAGGACAATATTTTCCTGGAGCCCATTTTTTATACCCGCCTGACGCTCAACCCATCAGTACAATTGCAATACACCAGCGGCACCACCTTCGGCCTTAAAAACCGGAAAACCCTTACCGCAGCCTATTCTGTGTTTTCAGTAGGGTTCGTGATTAATGTGGGAGGAAGAAATTTAGATAGGTAGCGTAATAAATTGCAGCCCGTCGCTTTCGTGAGTAGAATTTTGGCTTTTGCTATAGTTGGGGTTATCGTTTTATAGTTTCGGTGGTCCCAACCATCCCTTTATCCCCTCCTTGGCTAAGGCGGGGAGTTTTAGGTTACTGCTGTAGTTAGATCTTTAGTTCTATAGTTGGTATTTTAACCACCCCTGCCCCTCCCAAGAGGGGAATTGCTGCTGTTGCTATAGCTCAGGCAAACGTTCTATATTTAGTGCATTAACACCCCTGTAGTCCCCTCAAAGGGACAATTCTGCCATTGCCAATTTATAAACTATAGTTCTATAGTTACAGCACATGATCAGGACAGGTTTACCTGTCCCCTCTGAAACTATAGCCACGATAAATATCGAAGCGAGCAGGTTCAAACTATAGTTTAACTGTAACTATGAGAAATGTATCAGTCTTTGGGTGGAGCGCCTTTGATTTGTTGCGGTGGCGAAGCCAACCCGAGCAGAGCGAGGATAGCAAGAAAGCAGCAGCGCGATGCCCGAAGACGAGGCCTCCCGGCCGTGAGGGCACCAAAGCTAACTATAGAACTGTAGGCAAGTAAAGCTCCCAGGATAAAAGGTAATTTGAAAGAAAAGGCTTGATTCAAAATATGGGAGGTTTCAACTATAAGCTGAGATAGATTTCTCGCTTCACTCGAAATGACAAAAGAGGAATTATTGAACAAGTAGATCCTTCGGCTAACACTTGAAATGACAAGTAAGAGAGTTAAACTATAACCCTGACGTTAGCAGGAGTAGTACACTGCCAAGCCTAAATGAAGATCAATAAGCTAACTATACATTACACTGGAATCTCCCCTAACCAATCGGCAGCTTCTTTGTAAGTTATAAACTGCCTCACTTGTAAGTTACCAATGGAAATAGGTTCAGCGCGTCTGACAAACTGTTCAAACTTGGCATGACTTCCGGTATCTTCACCGGCTATGCGGGCCAGCTTTAAAAGATTTGTATTGGCTATAGTTGGAATCAATTCCTGCAGGGTCCATCGCTCATCTTCTTGCGAGATATCACCCAGTTTAGAGGAATCTGCAATCCAGTTTTGTATGTCTTTTTCGCGCAGCTGCTCGATCAATAAAGTATTGCCTTCTCTGTATTCCTGGCTCGTTACGGGGCGCTGCCAGTCGCTGTACATCAGGTGTATAGTTTCATCTACCCAAAGCAGAAGGTAATTATTTTCAAACTCGAACATGCTACCGCCAGTTATTACAGGCCTAATGTAGTAATATTCCGACCACTTTAAAGCCTTTTATAAGTTACGCAAAGCAGCATATAAGGTAAGTTACTTGCTCAGGTAAAAGCAAAATTAGAGGCGCTAAGCCACTGCCAGGTGATCTTTTAGGGGTTTACTATCGCGGCAGTTCAGCAGCATATCTATAACAGCCAGATTTACACCGTATTTAATGTGATCTGATTCCAGTTCGCACCATGTTGTGAAAATGCGCCATGTTGGCTCGTTACCGAAGCCTCTGCTTTCGGCGGGAGTGATGCTGCGCTGGAAAAAGGCATGTAACTGCACATCTTCTTCAGGAACCGGAATATAAATAGTATCTGAGGCGCAATTAAGCACTGCTATTACTTCGGCGGGCTTACCGTTTAGAGTGGGCAGGTAAAAATAACAAACCTGCGGAAGCTGATAAGGGTGATGTAGCATAAATCTGGTTGTATAATTAGCGTCCGAAATCCTTCTCCTGCCATAGCCAAAAATTTTATGGTTTAATCCAAAAAACCACCGACCAACCTAAAGACGTTTATCACATACACCCATATACTTACGACTATAAAAAGGGTTTTACGCAACGTATTAATTCAGAAAACAATGCAATTTTTTATAGTTCGCACAATACAATATTTTAAAAACGCTGCCGGATTTAAACTGGTGATATAGATCATCTTCGCATCTGCTAATTATTTCGTAAATTTGCAGTTGTAGTTTAATCTTAATTAAGAACGATTATGGGAATGTATCCTGAATATATGGTTGCACCTATCCGCGAGGATCTTACCTCAGCAGGATTTGAACAACTAATGACTCCTGAAGAAGTAGAGCAGGCGCTATCTACTAAAGAAGGAACAGTATTAGTGGCTATTAACTCTGTTTGCGGTTGTGCGGCATCTAAGGCGCGTCCTGCCCTTAAAATGGCTGTGGCATCTACTGATCAGAAGCCAGATAAAATGATCACGGTATTTGCAGGCATGGAAGCTGATGCAGTTGCGAAAGCACGTGAGTATATGCTGCCTTATCCTCCGTCATCACCATCTATCGCGCTGTTTAAAAATGGCGAGCTGGTACACATGATTGAGCGTTACCACATTGAAGGCAACGAGCTTAACCGTATTGTAGATAACCTGAAAGGCGCTTTCGAGGCTTACTGCTAACTATAAGCTTACTTTTTTAAACAGAAAGGCCGGTTGATGCAACCGGCCTTTCTGTTTTTATAGTTCAATCTATCGTTTCTATACTTTTTCCTGCTTCAGGTCAAACCCAATATCGCGGCGGTAGTAGCGGCCTTGCCAGGTTATAGTTTCGGCAGCCTGGTTTGCTTTGGCCAGCGCCTCTTCCATCGTATCGCCCAGGGCAGTTACAGCAATTACACGGCCGCCGCTGCTTACCAGTTTATCGCTCACCATTTTAGTACCAGCATGAAACACCAACACATCCGGGCTCACCTGATCTAAACCGGAAATTTCTTTCCCTTTCTCAAAACCTTCGGGGTAACCGCCTGAAACCAGGAAAACCGTAGCGGCAGTACGCGGATCAACATCCAGCTTATAGTCTGCTAGCGTATGATCGTGTAACGCTTTAAACAGTTCAAACAGATCAGATTTAATGCGCGGTAAAATGGCTTCGGTTTCAGGGTCGCCGAGGCGTACATTATATTCAATTACATAAGGCTCGTTGTTTACTTTTATCAACCCGATAAATAGGAAACCGGAGTACTCTAAGCCCTCTTGCTGTAAACCAGCTATAGTTGGCTGTATCACGCGCTCCTTCACCTTCTGCATAAATACTTCATCGGCAAACGGTACCGGCGAAATAGCGCCCATACCACCAGTGTTCAGGCCAGCATCGCCTTCACCAATGCGTTTATAGTCTTTTGCTTCCGGTAGCAGCACGTACTCTTTCCCGTCTGTCAGGATAAATACGGATACTTCAATACCATCCAGAAACTCCTCTATCACTACTTTAGCACCGGCATTGCCAAAGCGCTTGTTGCGCAGCATATCTTCCAAAGCATCCAGGGCATGTTCAAAATCCGGAGATATGATAACGCCTTTTCCGGCAGCAAGGCCATCCGCTTTTAGCACCACCGGGTAATTATGGTTGCGCAGATATTCTACAGCTTCACGGTAGGTATTTTCGGTAAAGGTTTGGTAACTGGCGGTGGGGATGTTGTACTTCTGCAGAAAGGCTTTACAGAAATCTTTGCTGCCCTCCAGCATAGCGCCGGCTTTTTTAGGACCTATAACCAATATGTGCTTCAGGTATTCTTTCTCCTGAAAATAATCGTGAATGCCCTCTACCAGCGAGTTCTCCTGTCCAACTATAAGCATCATAATATTAAAGTCGGTCGCAAATTTAGCTACCTCTTCAAAGTTATGGATGTCAACGGTGGCGTGTGTTCCGAACTGCATGGTTCCGGCGTTGCCAGGTGCCACAAATACTTCCTCACAATATTCACTCTGCTTCAGTTTCCAGGCTATCGTATGCTCGCGGGCGCCGGATCCGATTATCAGTACATTCATAGTTTAATTGCTGGTTGTTGATTGCTGTACTAAGCGTTCTTTAAAAGTGCTGCTGCGAAGTTATAAATTTATAGTTGCGTGTGCAGCACAAACTATAGTTTTATAGTTGCTTCAGCTTATAGTTTACTTTAAAACAAAAAGACCGCTGCTTTATTACAACGGTCTTTTCATAAATTCTATCGCTAATAAAAAAATTAGTTCGCGTACTCACTCAGGAACTTGATACGCATTAAACGCAGATCTTCTTCTGTATAATCGTCGGTGCCCAGTTCTTTCAGGGCTACAGCAATATTGTCAGTGCTGGCCTGCATAAAGTAATCGTAGATCTCTTCCTGGCGCTCATCATCCAACACATTGTTGATGTAATAGTTCAGGTTAAGCTTGGTGCCGGAATAACAGATGTGTTCTACTTCCTCTATCAGTTCCTGCATGGTCAGGCCTTTAGATGACGCAATCTCTTCCAGGTCTACCTTCTTATCTATCTGCTGAATAATATAGATCTTGATCTTGGATTTATTAACGGTTGTTTTCACCACCACATCGGCAGCGGTAACAATGTCGTTTTCATCCACATACTTCGTGATCATGTCCAGGAACGGCTTACCGAACTTCTGCACCTTGCCCATACCCACGCCGGCAATATGCGCCAGGTCTTCTTTAGTGGTCGGGTAAACAGTTGCCATCTCTTTTAATGACGGGTCCTGGAACAGCACGTACGGTGGCAGGTTCTTTTCTTTTGCCAGCTTTTTACGCAGGTTTTTCAGTAAGTCGAAAAGCACTTCGTCGTGGCCGGCAGCAGCTTGTGATTGCTCATTCTCTTCGTCTTCTTTTACCTCCTGCTCAAAGTTGTGGTCTTTGGTTAGCTCTATTGGCTGCGGGTTAACTATAAAATTACGGCCCTTATCTGTCAGCTTTACAACGCCAAAATTCTCGATATCCTTTTCCAGGTATTCCGATAACAGCACCTGGCGCAACACCGAACTCCAGAACTGTACATCCTGCTCTTTGCCAATGCCAAACACTTCCAGGGTATCATGCTCGTAACTACTTACATGCTGGTTACGCAGGCCGGTAAGTACAGCAGTAATATGTTCTATAGTAAAGCGCTCTCCTGTTTGCTCAACTGCTTTCAGGGCATTTACTACTTCGTTCTGCGCCTGGAAACGC
The DNA here is from genome assembly GCF_019336435.1 of Pontibacter populi. Lineage (GTDB taxonomy): Bacteria > Bacteroidota > Bacteroidia > Cytophagales > Hymenobacteraceae > Pontibacter > Pontibacter humidus. The sequence continues at coordinate 643,987 of NZ_JAHWXQ010000001.1, forward strand.
TCTTTCGGGTGCAAACAGTTATCACAGAAACCGCAGTCTTTTTCGTAGGCTTCCCCGAAGTAATGCAGCAACTGCTTACGGCGGCAAACGGCCGAGTCAGCGTAAGAAGCCATTTCCTGAAGCAACAGTTTTGAATTATCGCGTTCGGTTACCGGCTTATCTTTATTAAATTTCTCGAGCTTGACGATATCATCGTAACTATAGAACATCAGGCAGTTACCTTCCAGTCCGTCACGCCCGGCGCGGCCCGTTTCCTGGTAATAACCTTCTATAGATTTCGGGGTATCGTAATGGATCACGAAGCGCACATCCGGCTTATCAATACCCATCCCGAAGGCTATAGTTGCCACGATCACATCGCAGTCTTCGTTCAGGAAAGCATCCTGGTTAGCCATACGGATATGAGAATCCAGACCGGCATGGTAAGGCAGGGCTTTTACATCGTTCACACGAAGCAGCTCGGCAATTTCTTCTACTTTTTTGCGGCTCAGGCAGTATACTACGCCGCTTTTGCCTTTATTTTTCTTTACATACTGGATCAGCTGCTTTTTCGTCTTGTGCTTCGGGCGTACCTCGTAGTATAAGTTGGTACGGTTAAACGACGACTTAAAAACAGAAGCCTCATCCATCTGTAAGTTTCGCTGTATATCCAGCTGTACTTTTGGCGTGGCTGTAGCGGTAAGTGCAATAATCGGCAGGTTGCCTATCTGGTCAATAATGCCACGGATGCGGCGGTACTCCGGACGGAAATCGTGCCCCCACTCCGAAATACAGTGAGCTTCATCTATCGCTACAAACGAGATGTTAGAGCTGCGCAGGAATTCTATAGTTTCTTCTTTGGTAAGCGACTCCGGCGCCACGTACAATAACTTTACCTCCCCGGCCAGTGTTTCTTTTTTAACCTTGTTTATCTCAGACTTAGAAAGCGTAGAGTTAAGGAACTGGGCATTAACGCCAAAGGCATTCAGCTGATCTACCTGGTTTTTCATCAGGGCGATAAGCGGCGAGATAACGATGGCCGTACCCGGCAGCGACAAAGCAGGCAGTTGATAGCACAACGACTTGCCGGCGCCTGTAGGCATAATCACAAAGGTGTTCTTTCCGTTGATAATGTTGTTTATTATCAGCTCCTGATTTCCTCTGAATTGATTATACCCAAAAACTTCCTTTAATTTGTTCTTGAGATTGACCTCTGTAAGTGACATGTAATTCCTGCAAAAAATAAGTAAGGTTGCAACGTACTCAAATAAGAGTACATTAACACAAATTTAACTTGAATCTAATTAATAATATAACCCAAATAGCAAAAAAAGTCTTACTATCTGAGGCCGAAGCTATCGCCAGACTGGCAGATTTTATCGACGAAGATTTTCAAAATTGCGTCGAAGCTATTTTAAACATAAAAGGGCGCGTAGTTGTAACCGGGATCGGTAAAAGTGCTAATATAGCCCAAAAAATCGTAGCAACCTTAAACTCTACCGGCACCCCTGCCCTGTTTATGCATGCTGCCGATGCCATCCACGGAGACCTGGGCATGATACAGCCCGAAGACTTTGTCATCTGTATCTCTAAAAGTGGAAATACACCTGAGATCAAAGTTTTAGTTCCGTTGCTTAAACGCAAAGGCTCCAAGCTGGTAGCACTCGTATCAAGCATCGATTCTTACCTGGCCGAAAGCGCTGATTTTGTGCTGAATGCCAACGTAGAACGCGAAGCCTGCCCTAATAATCTGGCCCCTACCACCAGTACCACCGCTGCTCTTGCCCTTGGCGATGCGCTGGCCGTTTGCCTGCTGGAAGCCCGTGGTTTTAGCAGCTCCGATTTTGCACGCCTGCACCCGGGTGGCTCGCTGGGCAAACGTCTTTACTTAAAAGTAGAAGATATTTACAGGCAGAACCAGGCACCTAAGGTTACAGAGAACGCATCATTACGACAGGTTATTATCGAAATATCTTCTAAAAGACTGGGTGCTACGGCTGTAGTAAAAGAAAACTCAGATGAGCTGGTTGGGATTATAACCGATGGCGACTTACGTCGTATGTTGGACAAATATGAATCAACAGAAGGTATAATTGCCACTGATATCATGACTGCCTCTCCGCTAACTATAGAACCGGACCACTATGCTGCTGAAGCAATGGCCATTATGCAGGAGAAAAATATAACTCAACTAATTGTAACCGACTCCGGAAAATTTGAAGGTTTTGTGCACCTGCACGACCTCCTGAAAGAAGGACTTGTATAAAAACTACCCATGAACAACAACACCTATGTGGTGATAATGGCAGGCGGCATTGGAAGCCGTTTCTGGCCATTCAGCCGTACAAACTACCCAAAGCAATTTCATGATGTGCTGGGTATAGGCGAAACAATGCTTCAGATGACGATGAAGCGATTTGAGCAGATCTGCCCGGTTGAAAACATTTTTATAGTTACCAACAAGGACTATGAGCAACTGGTAAAAGAGCAACTGCCGCAACTAAGCGATAACCAGATCCTGCTGGAGCCAGTTGGGCGTAATACGGCACCGTGTATTGCTTACGCATCTTACAAAATTGCCCAGATCAACCCGAACGCTAACCTTATAGTTGCGCCTTCAGACCACGTGGTACTGAAACAGGAGGCTTTTAATCAGGTAATTAACACTGCCCTGGAAGCAGCTGCTGCCGACGATGTGCTGATAACCCTAGGCATTACCCCAAGCCGCCCTGATACCGGTTATGGTTACATTCAGTTCATTGCCGATGGTGATCAGCCTATTAAAAAGGTAAAAACCTTTACCGAGAAACCTAACCTGGAGCTTGCGCAGATGTTCCTGAACAGTGGGGACTTTGTGTGGAATTCCGGTATTTTTATCTGGAGTGTAAATAGCATTCTGAACGCTTTCCGCCAGCACTTATCCGAAATTTCGGAGATCTTTGAAGAAGGTAACACCCAATATAACACCGACCAGGAATCTAACTTTATAGTTAAAGCCTACTCACATTGCCGCAACATCTCGATTGACTATGGCATAATGGAGAAGGTTGATAACGTTTATGTGGTTTTAGCTGATATCGGCTGGTCAGACCTGGGTACCTGGAACTCGCTATACACTATCAGCAATAAGGATGAGCAGGCAAATGTGATTGATGGCGATGTAATGCTCTACGATACGAAGAACTGCATCATTAAAACACCAAAAAATCGCCTGGTTGTAGTGCAGGGTTTAGAAGGCTACATTATTGCCGAGCACGACAATGTACTGATGATCTGTAAGCTGGAAGAAGAGCAGAAAGTAAAAGATTTCACAGCTGATGCCAAGTATAAAAAGGGTCAGAACTATATTTAATCTATAGTTGACTAAGTATTAAAAAGAGCTGAAACGGTCATTCGTTTCAGCTCTTTTTGTTTTGTCTGAATCAGGATTTGCAGGGTTAAAGGATTTGCAGGATTGGGCTTTTGCTATAGTTTCGGTAGTCTAACCACCCCTTTATCCCCTCCTTGTCTAAGGCGAGGAGCTTTACAGCCTTGCTATAGTTTGGGTTATAGTTCTATAGTTGACAATTAACCCACACCTGCCCCTCCCGAGAGGGGAATTTGGGCTATAGCTATAGTTAGAAGTATTGTTTTATAGTTACTACCTTAACACCCCTATAGTCCCCTCAAGGGGACTATCTTGTTATTACCAATTTCTAAGCTATAGTTTCATAGTTACAGCCCAAGAACAGGGCAGGTTTACCTGTCCCTTCGAAACTATAAAGCAGATAAATCTCGAAGCTTATCTTTTCAAAATATAGACAAACTATAGCTATGAGAAACTTCTCAGTCTTTGAGTGGAGCGCCTTTGCTTTGTTGCGGTGCCGCCAGGCAATCCGACGCAGGAGGATAGTAAGAAAGTAGCAGCGCGATGCCCGAAGACGGGGCCTCCCGGCCGTGAGGGCACCAAAGCCAATTATGACAACTATAGGTGAGTAGAGCTCCCAGGAGTAAAGGTTATTTTAAAAGAAGGCTTGGTTCGAAGTGCAACTATAGCAAACCATAGAACTATAAGCTGAGATAGATTTCTCTCTGCGTTCGAAATGACAAAAGTAATATGACAGGACTTTAGCCCAAACACTTATAGCAGCTACGCACACTTCTTAGTCAAGCAACTATAAGCAATACTATGAAACAGAACAGGCTGCCTTTTGAGGGCAGCCTGCAGTAAAGAATATCACTGAATCTTTTAGTTATTAGCTTCGCGCAAACGCTGACTCATAGCTTCGTAAAGAATAATTCCAGTGGCCACAGATACGTTTAGAGAACCGATCTGACCCATCAGCGGAATACGCACTCTGGCATCGGCACGCTTCAGATACTCCGGAGAGATACCGTCTTCTTCACTACCCATCAGAATAGCAGTAGGGACAGACATGTCTACTTTACCGTCTGTCAGGTTCTCTTCTGTTTTTTCGGTACAAGCTACGATCTGCACACCATAATCTTTCAGATAGTCTATCGTTTCTTTCAGGTTTGGCTCGCGGCAAACAGGCACTAGGTTAAGCGCACCCGCCGATGTTTTCATAGCATCCGCGTTTACCTGTGCACCGCCACGGCTAGGTATTACGATCGCATCCACACCCATACATTCTGCATTTCGGGCAATAGAACCGAAGTTACGCACATCAGTAACGCGATCTAAAATAAGCAGCAACGGTGTTTTACCTTTCTCGAAAAGCGAAGTTACAATTTCGTGCAGCGGCAAATATGTGATCGGAGAGATGAATGCTACCGCTCCCTGGTGGTTCTTACGGGTAAGGTTATTCAGCTTCTCAACCGGAACGGTAACTACAGGCACGTCCAGTTTCTTGGCTTCAGCTATAATTTCATCGGTGGTTGGGTTTTTGGCCCCACGCAGCAAGAATATCTTTTCCAGCACTTTGCCAGCCAGCATGGCTTCTAATATTGGCCGGGAGCCGAATATCATCTCTAATTTATCTTCTTTCGGAGCTCTTGGCCTGCCGTAGCTGCCACCGCTCACATATCTGTTATTCCTGCTCTCCATTTTGCAACTGCGCTGTACCAGCTTTCTTCGTACTCACGACGCCGTATCAGCTCATAATGATTTTCGGTAAAGTTATTCTGTTTTTTCGTAAAAACGAACTTGGTATACGGTTGCATATCTGATTCGCGGTAGATCCAGGTCTCTGTATTGGCTACTCGGCTGATATCGCTCGGTGGTCCGTAGATCATATAGATCATGCCGCGGTCGGTGGTCCAGCCGGGCTTATGCGAGGTATAAAGTTTGTTAGCATGCTCTACACGGCCATAATAGGTGCGGATCAACTCACGGGCAAGTTGCTTCTCGCCTGCTACACTTAACCAGAAATCGTCTACCGCTTTTTTAGGATCGCTTGCCTTAAATAGTTTTTCGCGCTCTACAGATGTAGTAAGATAAATAAGAGGCTGTAGCATTTCTTTCGCCATTGTCACCATCGGATAGCTCCATGGCTCTACCAGCAGTCCTTTTGCATAAGGTGTTCCGGCCCACAGCAGGTATAGTCCTTCTTTCTCAAACGTTATCGTATCCTGCGGGGCTATAGTTAGTGAATCAAGTGGCTGAATTGTTTTTGGTTGCAGTTCCGGGCGTTGAGACATCGGTGGCAGAGCAGGTGAAAACTCAGTGCTAAAATAAAAAACCTGCATAGTGGCTGTCGTGTCAGGGTTCTCCAGCACCAGCGAATCAGAAGTGGTGATATAGCTTTGAATAAGCGGCTTACCTGTACCGGCATTTACCAGCAGGGCAGTTTTACCGAGCATACCCGGTTGAAGGTCAATTTTAAAATCAGAATGTACACTGGCTTCTCCGGCAAACCGCTGCCATAGTTTAAAGTGCAGAATATTCGGGCTCTCAACGATAGCTTTAGGAACAGTAATGTCCATCCAGACACCTTCTTTGTTACCAGCACCAGCCTGTTCTGCAACCTGCACTGTATCTTTCAGCAGCACCTCACTATTTTCTCCTCTAACCAGGTAAGTCAGCCTTGAAGCAGTACGATGCAGCTCCATCAGGCGGCTGACATCGTAAAAGGACAGGTAAAAATGTACGCTATCGGGAGTGGCGCGCCATGTATATTGCATGCTTACTTCTGGCGCGGGAGCCGCACGTTGGCTGGGTGCAGATGACTGCTGCCCGGGTCTGGATACCTGCCCGCAGGATGCGGCTAAGCTTATGCTTAAAAGTAAACTATAAACTACCGCTTTCGGAGCCATACCTGATGTATTAAAAGGTATAAATAAAATAGGCCGAACTGCGTGTAGCAGCCCGGCCTATTTCTACTGTAAAATACTATTTTTTGTTTAACGACGCATACTTTGCAGGTACTGTGTAAACTGTCGCTCCAGTTCAAGGGCACGCTCCTGCATACCCAGTTCCTGGGCAGCAAACACCAGCTGCTGCATTACAAGCAGGTTGGTTTGTATTTCCATATCAAAAAGCGCACCTTTTGATAGGTAATAATTTAAAGCCTGGCCAGAACTTTTAGCCATATCGTTCAACAGTTTTTCTGCTTTCTTTTCGTCACCTAAATCAGCATAAATTGTTATAAACTGCGGCGTATAGTAATCATAAGGAACGGTTTCCAGAGGCATTACCTTAAAGCAGTAATCCACCAGTTCTTTTGCACGTTGTTTATTACCATCTGCCAGATATGCTGCAGCCAGCTTTCCAAATTTATCACGGGCATTTGCTGTGAAACGATAGTAATTCTCATCGTAGAAAATGCTCGGATCATCAAAATTGCGGAACTGGAATTCCTTCATCAGGTTATTGTACATAACCTCTTTGTTCAGGTAACCAGGCGAACTCAGGAAGCCCTGGTCTTTATCCGCAGATGTTTTAACCGGAACTATGCGCCATGCCAAACCATCCAGCTGGAAGTACTCTGATAACCCGATGAAATCTGCACTGTTAACTGTAGTGGAGAAGTACACAGGTCTTTCCCAGTTGTTGGTAGCCAGCAGGTCCAGCATAACAAGGTGCTTTTTCTCGAGCAACGATTTGTTGATCACCCACTTCATCTGATCTACTATCTCCCCTTCTTTCTCTTCCGGAATAAAGTTCATGTTATCAACTTTTTCCTTATCTACATTTAGCACAAAGGTCTTCGTCGGGAAGGTCAGCAGTGTATTGCCCGCACCGTACTGCACCTGCAGCGCAGGGTGGTTTTGCTTTACCAGGTCTATAAACTGTTTCAGATCGATACCGGCAGCTACCTGCGGTTTCTGGTCGAAAGGCAGATAATCATTTGTTCCCTGGCGGTAGTTTTCAATACCCAGTGTAAGCGGCCACGGCGCTGATTTGTAAGACGGACGCATCATCTGCTCTACATACCAATCAGTGTTCAGGTAGCTTAGCACGGCCACGCGCACGTCAGTACGGTAGCCTTCCACTTCCTGCACATACCAAAGCGGGAACGTATCGTTATCGCCGTTGGTGAAGAGGATACCGTTTGGTGCTACAGAATCGAGCAGGTTGCGGGCAGAGTCTACAGACTGGTAACGCTTGGAACGATCGTGATCATCCCAACCTTCGGCAGCCATAATACCAGGCACCAGCAAACATAGCATGGTAGCCACAGCGGCGCGGGTGGCATCGCCACGCAACACTTTTTCCAATAGAGCAGCCAGACCAACCACACCCAGGCCAATCCAGATGCTGAATGCATAGTAAGAGCCGGCAAAAGTATAGTCTCGCTCGCGCGGTTCAGATGGAGGCTGGTTCAGGTAAAGCGCAATGGCCAGACCGGTAAAGAAGAATAACAGACCAACTATAAAGGCATTCTTTTCATCTTTTCGTACTTGGTATATTAAACCAAGTATACCTATGATAAGCGGCAGGGCGAAGAAATTATTACGGGCTTTGCTTTCGGCAACCTGCTCCGGCAAACCGGGCTCATTATCAACAAACCAAACCACACCGGCATTCTGCACATCGCTTTCACGGCCTACAAAGTTCCACAGGAAGTAGCGCCAGTACATATGCCCCAGCTGGTAGTTCAGTAAATAACTCATGTTTTGACCGAACGTTGGCGTCTGACCTTCGCGCAGGTCTACCCACTTTTTATATTCATCGATGTGCTGCGGGTTGTCGCTGTAAATACGTGGCAGCAGCGTCAGGTCTTTATCATCGTACACAGGCTCAATTTTAGGCTCTGTCTCGATGTATTTTTTATCTCCTTTAATAAAACGCTTGCCACCTTCTTCCTGGCCAATTGGCTGTGCGTTGTACTGCGGGCCATATAGTAAAGGACGATCGCCGTACTGCTCGCGCTTCAGGTAAGACACCACGCTCATAATATCGTCCGGATCGTTCTCATCGATAGTTGGATCATAAGACGAGCGGATCGGAATGATCATGTAAGAAGAGTAGCCAATCAGTACAAAAACAAGGCTTAGCAAGGCAGTGTTTAATACGCGTTTGTTATGCTTGATAGAATATGTAATACCATAGGCGATAGCCGCAACTACAAGTATAACAAATATGATCAGTCCGGAGCCGAACGGCATACCAAGCGAGTTCACGAAGAATACCTCTACTCTACCTGCCACAGATGGCAGCCCCGGAATTACACCCCAAAGGATTGCCATAACTATAACAGCACTGATACCAAAGGCAATAAGACCACCTGTTAACGTTGGCTTATATAGTCTGTAGTAATAAATAAATGCCAGCGCAGGAATAGTTACCAGGTTTAGTAAGTGGGCACCGATCGAAAGGCCAACCAGGTAGGCAATAAGCACCAGCCATTTATCAGAATGTGCTTCACCAACCTTTTCTTCCCAGCGCAGCATTGCCCAGAAAACGATAGCGGTAAAGAACGACGACATGGCATAAACTTCGGCTTCTACAGCAGAGAACCAGGCAGAATCAGAGAAAGTATAGGCCAGCGCGCCTACCACACCGGCACCCATTACCAGCAGAATATTGCCAGCAGTAGGGGCTTCGCCTTCTTTTATAAGTAATTTCTTAGCAAAAATGGTGATCGTCCAGAACAGGAACAGCACCGTGAAAGAACTGCACAGGGCAGATAACAGGTTAACCCACCATGCCACCTGCGACGGGTCGCCGGCAAACATAGAGAACATACGGCCTACCAGCAGGTAAAACGGAGCTCCCGGAGGGTGCGGCACCAGCAGTTTGTAAGAGCAGGCAATAAACTCACCGGCATCCCAGAAACTGGCCGTCGGCTCAAGGGTTAGCACATACACAACGGTCGCGATAAAAAATACGACCCAACCTACAAGGTTATTTATCTTTCGATAGTCTGTCATGGTAATTATTAGGATTGCGCCCCGAAAATACTAAAATATGTGAAGCGTACAGATATAATTGTTGATTGTTAAATTGCTGGATTGCTAAATTGTTGATTTATGGAAAGTGTAAGAGGCAACGGATTGCTTATCTACATCTTTTAAAGTCCAAACCTTCTCACTTCTTAAACTCCTTTTTCCTCTACACATAAAAAGCCGACCTGAGGCCGGCTTCTTATAAATATATCGTTCACGGGGTAATTACTTTTGAAGGATCAGTCGCTTGGTTTCTACGGTCTTGTCGTTAACAAGTAAACTATAGAAATAAACACCTGATGGGTACGGACTCATATCCAGTGTAATCTCTTTTGCCTCTGTAGAAGCAAGGTCTTTTGTAAAAATCACACGACCTATGGTATTCGAAATCCTGATCTTATAGTTGTCGCCGCCTGACTGTGAAAGTGTTAAGCGGGTATATCCTTTCGATGGATTTGGATAAGCGTTGATAGAAGGTACCGTTTTTACATCGCGGCCCGGCATAAACGAAGCCAGCACAACCGATGCATACAGGCTTTTCTCCGCTTTAGGCACTTCAACATGGAAAGATGGCGCTACGGCAGCTGCATAAATTTGCGAACAGGTATGGTCTGCATCAGAAGTTATAAACACAGGGCGTGCATTTTGCGCTGATACCACAAGCCCTCCTTTCTTCTCCTGCTTTAGCTTCCAGATTTTGCTGCCATCTTTATAGGTTGGTGCAACACCTTCTTCAACGCTGTTGCTGATAGCGTTCGCAGCTATGGCTGTAAAGCCCAGCAAGTACGAACTTACCAGTGTGGATATAAATAATATTTTTGTAAAAGTCTTCATATAGGCTCTTCAGTTTTAACAAGCTATAGATCAGCCAGAAAATCAAATATAATGTAAAAGCTTGAATATATACTATTTTCTATCTGAAAATATGGCGAACATTTTCTAAAAGGTGCAGTCTCTCTGCCTCCTCACCTACTTATTCAAAAATAATGCCTGTTATTCTCAAAGACCACAACCCTCCCTTTATTTACTGATCAGCCCGGCAAGGAAAAACTCATCCAAATACCATAAATATAACTATACCAACACACCTGACTAATACAATCCAATTTTACAACCAACTATAGTTATAATACCACACCACTACATTCAGGCTTAATTATATATAAGGAAGCCTATACAGCTCAAATTTAAATCATTTAATAATACTAAATCAAGAACATGATTGCACTGTAGCTATAACTATAGCTTATAGTGCAACTAGGCAAAAACAGTCGCGTTAGAGCAAATATTAAACTTATTAAAGATTACCCTATGAACTAGATCTACATGAAACCCTATATTTTTTCTTTACTAATGATTTTCCTGGCCTTGCAAACGGTTAGCGCTCAGGACGATCAGCAACCATCCGGATGCAGCATCACAGACGGTTGCTTAAACTATAGCCTCAACGGTGCCACGCGGCACGATGCAGATACCTACATCTTATCTTACACATTAACTGTAAACTGTGACGCCCGCCTGGAATATATTGCTTTTGAGCTACCCGAAGGATCTGATGCAGACGAACCCTCTAACTATTTTGCTTCTCAACCGGACTTTACCGTAGAAGATGGGAAGAGCGGCAAAAGCAACAAAATCGCGACAGACTATAACGCCATACAATTTACAGCCAAACAACAAACCAATATCAGCCATGGAACAAGCTATACTTTTGAGTACCCGATTGCTGTTGAAGACTATAATAAACTTAGTGCGATAAGAGTACAGGCCAAAGTGGCCGGAGCAGCACCAAGCAACATTACCTTCGACCACAGAGTTTGCGCTCCTTTACCTACTACACCAGAAAACGCAATGCCTGAATGCCGCATAGACCTGGGCGCAGCCGTGTTCGGATTTACCGGCGCTACAGATAATGGTGATGGAACAACTGCCCTCCAGTTTGCTATACAAAACAACACAGCCGAAAATGTAACCAGTGTTGCCATCGAAGTACCGGGCGCACCTGCTGGCGTAACTATAGTAAGCGATAACAATGGTAGTGCCTACCATGCCAACTATAAATACAAAGCTACTTACTCCGATGGCATTCTGCTTTTCGAGGCCCAGAACACAAACGGCTATACAGACGGCAACATAGATTATTTTACTTTTACGATGCCTACTGCGGCCTTTAACCCCGAAGAAAGCTTTACTATAAGCCTGGCTACAAGCGCCGAAACAATAGTTACCGGCTTTAACACTGTTACCTGCGAAGAAGACTCTCCTATTGCTCCATTGCCTGTGGAACTGCTCTCGTTTAAAGGCAAAGCAACTCCAAGTGGTATAGAACTGAAATGGGAAACAGCCTCCGAAAGCAACAACGACCGCTTTGAAGTGGAACGAAGCGTGGATGGCAAAAGCTTTGAACAGATAGGATCAGTTGATGGCGCCGGAACTACCAGCGTGAAGCAGAACTATAACTATACAGACCATGTGAGCCGCACCGGCACTTTCTATTACCGCTTGCGCCAGGTCGATTTCGATGGCACTCAGGACTATAGTAAAACGATCGCTGTAAAACTAAGCAGCTTACCTGGCGGCGGAAAATTTGCAGTATATCCTAACCCGGCACTTGGCACTATAGTTACTGTTTCGGTTTTAGGTACAGGGGCTGATGTAAACGGAGGCGTGCTGCAGATTGTGGATATGAGCGGGCGCGTTATGCTGGTACACCAGGTGGCAGCCGGAAGCCGCGAAATTGAGGTATCGTTACCGGAACTGCAGCTACCTAAAGGTATGTATGTGGTAAACCTGCTGCAAGGCACTGATAAACAGACGCAGAAACTGATCATACAATAAGAAGGCCGCACACTTCATAAGCCGAAGTATAAAAAAGGGAAGCAACTATAGTTCTTCCCTTTTTTGCGCGGCAAACAAACTATAGTTCAGATGATATAAATGATCTCTTTAAAATCAAAAAAGCGTAGTTCGCCGTCCAGTTCCACGCCCAGCCTGCCGTCTTCGTCTACACCAACTATACAGCCTTCGGTACGTTTGCCATCAACTATAAACCGATGCACTTCCTGGTAGCGGTACAGTGCCTGCAGGTATTCGTACTTTAATTTGGCATGGCGCACATTACGTAGCTCCAGGTAGCGTTTCTCCAGCAGTTCCAGCAACCTGGTGGTAATCTCTTCCAGGTTTATAGTTGTGCCGGTTATGACGGAGAGCGATGTGGCTGTATTTACATCAAAATTGAGTTGATTTATATTTAAACCAATCCCGACAATACTGTGTTGTAAAGAATGGCTGTTTATGGTATTTTCTATTAAAATCCCGCCAAGCTTCTTATCTTTAAAATACAGATCGTTAGGCCACTTAACCCTGGCATCGGTAGCGCCGTATTCGTGCAGCAGATCCAGCACAGCAAGCGACACCGCCATGTTAAGGTAAAACTGCTGCCTGACAGGAAGAAAAACAGGTGACAGAATAACCGAAAGCGTAATGTTTTTACCCGGCTCAGCCTCCCAATTATTGCCCCGCTGACCACGTCCTTTTGTTTGTTCTGAGGTAAGCACCGTGCAGCCTTCTGTGGCTTTATTTTTGATAAGAAGCTGTTGGGCCTCGGAGTTAGTTGATTCACAAACCGACAGACAGTAGAGCTGCCGGCCTATAAACAGCGTATTAGGCAACATAATTTTGACAAAATTTAATATTTTTGTAGTTCAAATTTAATCAGCACAAATGAAAGATAGTAAGATTGAGGCTAATTCAGACATATTGGCAGAGCTTGTAGTAAAAGGTATGCAGGAAAAAAAGGCAGCCGATATTGTCGTAATGAACCTTAAATCACTTAAGAATGCCGTTTCAGACTACTTTATCATAGCATCCGCAAACTCTGATACTCAACTGGACGCTATTGCCAGCGCAATAGAAGAAGAAGTTTTTAAAGCAACAAAACAGAACCCCTGGCAAAGCGAAGGCCGCACTAATAACGAGTGGGTACTGCTGGATTATGTAGATGTTGTTGCACATATTTTCCTGAAAGACAAACGCGAGTTCTACGCACTGGAAGAATTATGGGGCGATGCCCGTATTCAGCACGTAGAATCAGTTTAACTAACCCCGGGCTGTTAAAACATTTTATACAAGCCGGTGTTCTTCAAATACCTGATAATTAAACCATGGCAGAAAAAAATAATAAAGGCAATAATAACAAAAAAAAGAAGCCTCTGATCCCGAACACGCCGCCACGCCCTACCATGCAGTTATGGATGCTTGCCGTGCTTATTCTGGTGATCTTTGGGCTGACCTACCTTAACAGGAGCAATTCTTCGGTGGAGACCTCGCAGAGAGACTTTGAGGAAATGCTGCTGAGTGGCGACGTGAGCAAAGTAGCGATCGTTAATAATAAAACCGTAGAGATTTACCTGAAAGACGAAGCCCTTGCAAACGAGAAGTATAAGCAGGAACTCTCTGACCGTGGTTCTCTAACAGTAGACAAAGGTCCGCAATACCACTTCCAGATTATTTCTCCGGAAATTTTTAACGAGGATATGGCGGAACTGCAGAAAGATGTGCCACGTGAGCAGCGCGTACCGGTTTACCCGGAAGAGCGCACCGGCTTTATGGACTTCTTCGCAACATGGGGTTTCCTGATCTTATTACTATTTGGTTTCTGGTTCCTGATGCGCCGCGTTACAGCTGGTGGTTCAGGTGGCCAGATATTTAACATTGGTAAATCAAAGGCTGCTTTATTTGATGCTGAGAACAAGGTAAAAATCACATTTAAGGATGTGGCTGGCCTGGAAGAAGCAAAAGAAGAAGTGCAGGAGATCGTTGAATTCCTGAAAAACCCTTCTAAGTTTACTATACTTGGTGGTAAAATACCGAAAGGTGCGTTGCTGGTTGGCCCTCCGGGTACAGGTAAAACCTTGTTGGCAAAAGCCGTTGCCGGCGAAGCCGACGTTCCGTTCTTCTCTCTTTCAGGTTCCGACTTTGTGGAGATGTTCGTGGGTGTGGGTGCTGCCCGTGTGCGGGACCTTTTCAAACAAGCTAAAGCTAAAGCACCTTGTATCATCTTTATAGATGAGATCGATGCGATTGGTCGTCACCGTAGCCGTGGCCAGGTGCCAGGTGGTAATGATGAACGCGAGAATACGCTGAACTCCCTGCTTGTGGAGATGGATGGTTTCGCAACCGATTCAGGTGTAATTATTCTTGCAGCTACTAACCGTCCTGATACCCTGGACTCTGCTTTACTTCGTCCGGGTCGTTTCGACCGCCAGGTGAGTATAGACAAACCGGATATTAACGGCCGTACCGAGATATTTGATGTACACTTAAAGCCGCTTACCCTTGCCCCTGATGTAGATGCACGTAAGCTGGCTGCCCAGACTCCTGGTTTTGCCGGTGCCGAAATAGCAAACGTTTGTAACGAAGCAGCCCTGATTGCTGCCCGCCGCAATAAAAAGTCTGTGGAAATGCAGGACTTTAACGATGCCGTTGACCGTGTAATTGGTGGTTTGGAGAAGAAGAACAAGATCATCTCTCCGGGAGAAAAGAAAATTGTAGCTTACCACGAAGCTGGTCACGCTATTGCAGGCTGGTTTCTGGAGCATACCGATCCGTTGGTAAAAGTAAGTATCGTTCCGCGTGGTGTTGCTGCGTTGGGCTATGCGCAATACTTACCGAAAGAGCAGTTCCTGTATACTACAGAGCAGCTGATCGACGAGATGTGTATGGCGCTTGGTGGCCGTGCCGCTGAAGATATCGTATTCGGCAAGATCTCGACAGGTGCCCTGAGCGACCTGGAGCGTATCACTAAAATGGCTTACAGTATTGTAACTATGTATGGTATGAACGCGAAGATCGGTAACGTTTCGTTCTACGATTCGAAGCAGTCTGATATGCAGTTCAACAAGCCTTACTCAGAAGCAACCGCCGAAACTATAGATAACGAAGTGCGCCTTATCATCGACTCTGCTTACCAGCGCACGAAAGAGTTACTGATGGAGAAACGCAACGAGCTTGAAATAATAGCCAAGGAGTTACTTGATAAAGAAATCCTGTTCCAGAGCGACCTGGAGCGTTTGGTTGGTCCACGCCCGTTTGAAGCCCTGACTACGTACCAGGCACATACAGCCGGCACAGACAGAAGCCAGACAAAAAGTGAAGTAGAGCAAACACATCCTGGTGAGCTGGAAGAAGCGGAACAGTCTCCGCAGCAGAATGGTAACGCAACGGATGCACCGCTTGAAAACGGCCAGCCTACTGCTGAACACGAAGACAACTTCAATTCAAGAACAACAGCTTGAGACAACAGGCATGTACGAAGCTAAAACCAAAGAAATAGTTTTAAGAAGAGTAAGAGAGGCGCTGGCTAAGCCAGCGCCTTTTCTGCCTCCTACCCCTGATTTCACTTCACCCCTTCACCACGCCTCCACCGACGACATGTCGGTTATATTTGTGGAGAACTTCCTGAAGAACAGCGGCGCCTTTTTTTATTGCGAAACTGAAGAGGACTTTTTTGATCAGCTTTATAAGTTCAGGCATGAGCAGAACATACAGCATTTGTTTGTGTGGGAAGCTAACCTGCAGAAGGCGTTATACCACGCGGGCATAGAATATACAGACTCGGAACAGGATTTCCTGGCAAAAGCGGAAGCAAGCCTAACTACCTGCGAAGCCCTGATAACGCGCACCGGAAGCCTGCTGATTAGCTCGGCAAATGCTGGCGGCAGACGTTTGACCGTATATCCGGAGACGCATATAGTTATCGCCAAAGCCAGTCAGCTTGTACCGGACATTAAAGATGGCCTGCAGCATCTGCGCAACAAGTATAAAGAGAACTTCCCATCGATGGTGAGTCTGGTTAGCGGCCCTAGCCGTACTGCCGATATTGAAAAAACGCTGGTAATGGGTGCTCACGGCCCTAAACAGCTCGTACTTTTCCTGATAGATGACCTTCCGCATTGATCAACTGGCGCCTGGTAAGAAAGTATACTTTGCGTCTGATTTCCATTTGGGTGTGCCTGATGCTGCCACCAGTAAAGCACGCGAGCTTAAAATTGTGCGCTGGCTTGATGAGGTAAAGCACGACGCCGCCGCCATACTTTTACTGGGAGATATCTTCGATTTCTGGTTCGAGTACCGCCATACCATTCCGAAAGGCTTTATCAGGTTGCAGGGCAAACTGGCCGAGATAACTGATTCTGGTATACCGGTACTTTTTTTCACGGGGAACCACGACATGTGGATGTTCGATTACTTCCCGACAGAACTGAACATCCCTGTACTTCGTGAGCCGATCTCAACAACTATAAACGGCCATACTTTTTACATTGGCCACGGCGATGGCTTAGGTCCCGGCGACCATACCTATAAGATCATCAAAAAAGTATTTGCCAATAAAGCCTGCCAATGGGCATTTGCCCGCATACACCCGAATTTAGGTATTGGTATTGCCAACATGTGGTCGCGCAAAAGCCGAATCAGCAATGTAAAAAAGGATGAATCTTTTTTAGGCGAAGACGAGTGGCTGCTGCAATATTGCCGCGAAGTAGAAGCCGACAAGCATCACGATTACTACATTTTCGGACACCGCCATTTACCCCTTGACCTGCCTATCGGTGAAAAGAGCCGCTATGTGAACTTAGGAGAATGGGTCAATTTTTGCTCGTATGGCGTATACGATGGCGCTAACCTAACCCTGGAGCATTTTGAGGCTTAGCACAACTATAGTTATACTTTGCCTGCTGCTTTTAACAGCGGTAACGTCTGTGGCACAACAGCCTGAGGCAACGTATATCCGAACTATAGCTGTAGGGTCTTCTACCGCCATTTCTACGGGCACCAACAATGCTGTTTACCTGCTAAATCCAAGGCGTAACATCGTACAACTCGACTCACTGGGAAGACTGGTGACACTCTACTCCCCTACCAGCAATGCCAGAATCACAACTATAGATGCCTGGAACCCAATGAAAGTGCTGGCCTTTTACGCTGACCGCCAGGAACTGCTTTTGCTGGACAGGTTTTTAACGCCAATAACAAGCGTAGCCTTAGCTGATTTTGAAATAAACAATACCGTAAAAGCTGCCGCGCTTGCTGCTGATGACGGATTCTGGCTTTTTGATGAAACTGATTTTAAACTCAGCAAACTAGATTTACGCCTGCGCAAGGTAACTATAGAAACACCGCTGAACCTGGTAATGGACCGTAACAAGTTTGATATACGCATGCTGCGCGAATACCAGAACCAGGTGTATTTGCTGGATTATAACAGTGGAATCTACGTGTTCGATAACCTGGGCAACTATAAGCAAAGGCTACCCTTAACCGGCATATCTTATATCGGGTTTCTGAACGACGAACTTTACTTTGTAAAGGAAGTTAACCTGCACTTTTATGACCTGTACAAGCACGAGCAGCGAACTATAGCTTTCCCGGAAGGCAAGAACTATACAACTGCACTTGCTACTAAAAACCGGTTATACCTGTTCTCAGGCAAAGCTGCTGACGTGTATAGTTGGTAGATAATTACCTTCCCTCAGAAGATCACACAAACTATAGTTGGCTTACACTAACGGCATCAGCATCTCATACTGCCCCAGAAACCTGTTAAAATGTCGCCTTCTCAGAAATGTTTTAAAATCAACCGCAGCAGCATCTACATTTATTAGTAGCAGGGCAGGAGCTATAATTTGTTGCATAGCCTGTTTTAAAAGGGCTTTGCCTATTCCTCTTCCACGCTTGTCCGGCGTTACAGCAAACTGCAGAATAGCCCCATTCTTCGGCAAAAAAACAATATACCCTGCCAGTTCCTGGCTTGCGTCCCTTGCTTCCAGTATTATCTTTTCGTCGGGCGTGTTACGTATAGCTGCAGCGGTATTCTGCCAGGTTGGTTCTACATCCCAGAAATGTTGGTAAGTATTCCAGTCAGGTCTGGTTACCGGCAAAATTGCCACATCCTCCGGCTCATCGCCATACAGCAGTAACTCATCTTTGGTAGCTCTGAAACAGTCGAGGGCGCGGGTAGTGCTAAACCCTGTAGCCTGGTAAGATTTTATAGCCGGCTCATTCTCCTGTATCACTTCCAGCAGGCATTGCTCCACTCCACTTTCGCGCAGTTTAGGTAAAAGATACGCATACATCCTGCGGGTTAGCTGATGGCCCCTATGGTCTGGCAACACGCCTGTACCTGCGTTATAAGCGGTTGGTTTGCCATTAAATTCGCCGAGCCCCGTAAGTATAAATCCCACTATGGTACTCCCTTCAAAAGCTGCCACACAAAAAGCCGGGTCGATGCTTTCGCGTTTCAGCTTCGTTTTAAACTGTTCTTCTGTTAGCTGGATAGGCACAAAGTAATCGTTAAATGCCTCTAGAAACACCTGGTGAAGTTCGGGCATATCGCGCGCCGTCAGAAAAGAGAAAGTATAAGTAGATTCCATAGTTTTATAGATGTAAGGTAAGAGCAGGCAGCATGTCAAAAGTTTATAATTGCAATTTCAGGTTTCTCCGGTAAACAACAGCGGCTACTATAGCCCCAACGCCTGCTATGGCTGTAACTATAATTTTAACCGTAATGGCCATAGTGGCCAGTTCGTAAACTATAAACAGCAATAAAACGGTTAAGGCCATCCACGCCATAGGGTAATACGGCACTAACGAAGAATCTTTATAAGCTCTTATGTAAAAACCCGAATAGCCCATGTACATGAGCGCCGCAAAGGTGGTGTAAGCAGCAGCCTGGTAGCCAAAGATCGGTACAAGTATAAAGTTGAGTAGTACATTTCCCACACCTGCCACGACCGAAAGCCGCCATAGTTTATTGGTGTGCTCCCGGTAGGTGAGTGTATTCATCACAGCCAGGTACATCGGCCTATAGTTATACCCCATCAGGATAATGATTGCCAGCGGATATGCCTGCTGCAATGTTTCGTTTTTAATCAGAACTATAAATATTTCCCGCATCCAGAGGCTGCCTAAGGTAGTGGCAAATAAAAACAAGGCCAGTAACGCAAACGTAAGATGCCGGACCTGCAATGCTGCCGCCCTGTCTTTTTGCTGAGCCAGGTAAGTAAGGTAAAAAGGCGATGCCGCCTGTGTAACAGCCATGGAAGCCAGCAAAAAATAGGTACCAAAACTGGACGCCACGTTGTACAAACCAATCCGCTGTACAGGCACATGCAATATATTCAGCACCAGTTTATCTGATGTGTCCAGCATAAAATTGGCCAGGTTGTGGGGTATGACCGGTAGCGAAATTCTAAGTGAACTTTTAATCCGGCTCCATTTAAAATTAAAGATCGGCCAGAGCTTTTGCCGGATATACACATGATAGCTATTGAGCAGAAACCCGACACCCACGGATATAAATCCGGCATAAAACCATCCCCTGAACCCAAGCCCGAGGTAAGCTATGGTATAGATATTTAAGGCAACTCCGAGAGCACCAACTATAAACGAGCGAAAGGCCAGCGGCAAAGGCTTCTGCGATAGCTGAAAGTAGATGTTGCTTTGCAGTTCCGTCATGGTAAAAAGCATGATGGGCAAACCGGCCAGTAAGGCAATCTCCAGCCGATGCGCAGCGCCCTCTTCCGGAACCAGAAAATATAAGGCAACTATAACCAGCGAGCCATAAACCAGCGACCATAACGTTACAAAGCCATTCAGTTGGCGCCAAACCCAGGGGTAGCGCTGCGGCTGCCGGGCGAAGCTGTTCATCATTACCACTGAAAGGCCCAGGGTAAGCAGCATGGTGAATACCGAAACGTATGCTGTAACGATGCCTGCCACACCATAATCGGCGGGTGTAAGGTAGCGGGTAATGATCGGGAGGGCCAGCACGCCTGCCAACCTTGGAGCCTGGGCCGCTAAACCATAAATTACCGCATGTGACAGTAGTTTCCGAAGCATTGCTTAAAATTATAGTTAAAATTCCAGCAATAAGCATGTAGCCTGCATTTTTGTAATCCGTATCAGGTTTATGGTTAGGCAAGTACCGGCACATTTCATGGACCGCTACAGCATTAGCACAAAAAATTAGTATATTTGTTAATTACCAGAATAGAAAACAAGGATTAACATAGCTATATAAGGAGATTAAAAGTGGGTTGTAATTCATGTTCCAGTGGCGGATGCGGCACCAAAAAAACCAGTGCTGATGGCACAGAGGTTGTTGGCGGCTGCAAAAGCAACGGCGGCTGCAGCACAGGAGGCTGTAACCGTTTAAACGTGTTCGACTGGCTCAGCGATATGGAAATTCCCGTTTCGTTTGAGGAGTTTGACATTGTAGAAATAAGATTTAAAGGAGGCCGCAAGGACTTCTATCGTAATACCAACAGATTAGATTTAACAACTGGTGACGCCGTGGTAGTAGATGTGCCAAACGGCCATCACATTGGTTTTGTATCGCTTAAAGGTGAGCTCGTGCGCCTGCAGATGCTGAAGAAGAAAGTTGACAACAACGAAGAGATCCGCAGCATTTACCGCATTGCCACCGAGCAGGACATGGAGAAATTCAACGAAGTCCGTGACCTGGAAGGTGGTGCCATGTACCGCTCCCGCGAGATCATTCAGCAGCTAAGCCTGCGCATGAAACTGTCGGATGTGGAGTACCAGGCTGACAAAAGCAAAGCTACGTTTTACTACTCTGCTGACGACCGCGTTGACTTCAGAGACCTGATCAAAAAGTTGGCCGAAGAATTTAAAGTGCGGATCGAGATGCGCCAGATCAGTCTTCGTCACGAAGCCGGTCGCTTAGGTGGTATTGGTTCGTGTGGTCGTGAACTATGCTGCTCTACCTGGCTCACCGATTTTAAAAGCGTATCCACTACAGCAGCGCGTTACCAGAACCTTTCGCTTAACCCGAGTAAACTTTCGGGACAGTGTGGCCGCCTGAAGTGCTGCCTGAACTACGAGCTGGAGACCTATATGGAAGCCCTGAAGGATATCCCTACCGTAAACCGCCCACTACAGACACAGAACGGCGATGCTTTTCTGCAGAAGACAGACATCTTTAAAAAGATGATGTGGTTCGGGTTTAAAGGCGACAATAACTGGTACCCGGTACCGGTGCAGCGTGTGCAGGAAATACTGGAACTGAATGCAAAAGGTGTTGCCGTAGAATCGCTGACCGTAGTGGTAGAAGAAGAGCCGAAGCAGAACGAGTTTGTAGCGCAGGTAGAAGGTAACCTGGAACGACTTGACGATAAGTACAAGGCCAAGAAGAAAAAGAAGAAGAAAAAGAAAGGTGGCGATGCTATTGCAGCAGAAGCTGCTCCGATGCAGGGCCCGGAGAGAAAGCCAAGATCAGAAATGGAGCCACGTGAAGGTGAACAGCGCCGCAACCGCGGGCCACGACCTGACAACAGGAACCGCACCCGCGAAGGTGCTCCTGAAAACCGCGAACCACGCCCTGAACGCGAGAACCGCGGCAACAGAGAACGGGAAGGTAACCGACCTGAACAGGCAAACCGCGAACGAGGTAACCGTGAACGTGGAGGCGAGCGCAAAGAGCGTGAAGGCATTCGTGGCGAGAACAGGCCAAAACCAAACCGTGAGCCAAGAGCACCACGCGAAGGTGGAGACAGACCTCCTCAGGCACAGGCGCAGCAGCCAAGTCAGGAAGGCCAGCATCCTAAAAAGCATCGTTCCAGAAAACCGTTCCGGGGTAAAAAACCGGATCAGAATAAACCAGACACTAATGTATAAAACTCTTGTATGCTGGGCAGCAGCCTTTTTATTACTGCTCTCTTCCTGCGACCCGGCACGTGTTTATGAGCAAAATATAGACCTGCCGGAAGGTAACTGGGCTATAGATAACGCACCTGTTTTTGAGTTTGAGATAAAAGACACTACGCAGAAGCATGACGTTTTCGTGAACCTGCGCTATGGCTTAGAGTACGACTTTTACAACCTGTACCTGCAGCACGAGTTAACCGGTCCGGATGGCAAGTTAATCTCTAAGAAGCTGCACGAAATACTGCTGATGGATTCTAAAACTGGCAAGCCGCTTGGGAAGGGATCATCAGATACGTTTGATCTGCAGCAGGTTATTCTGAAGGATATCTCGTTTCCGAAGGCCGGCACATACAAGCTTAAATTAACGCAATACATGCGGCGCGACCCGCTTCCGCATATTCAGGCCGTAGGTATAAGGGTAGCAAAAAAGTAAAATAATTTTAGCATACCAGGAAGTCCCCTGTGCAGCATTAGCCTGTTCAGGGGATTTTGCTTTTATCACTTAATCAAAATTATAGCTGCTGCGTAGTATACCTCACTAAACTATAGTTTGACTATAACGCACGAGAAACCCACGCAGCACCATGGAGCTTACCCTTATCATACTTGGCTTTACCTTTACTTTATTTTCTTTTCTTCCTTTCCTGAAAGTGCCGTGGTGGTGGGTGAGAATACTGGACTTCCCGAGGCTGCATATAGCTGTAATTTTAACGGTTATAGTGGCAGTCTATAGTTTGCAGTACGCCACCTGGTCCACCTCCGAGATCGTGATGGTTGCGCTATGGGTAATAGCCATCCTGAACCAGGTCAGGTACATTTATAATTTCACACCGCTGGCCCGCGTGGAGGCACTCCGCTCCGAAAAACCAAAACCCGCCAATGCTTTTACCATGATGATCGCTAATGTGCGGATGGTAAACAAAAAACACCAGGACTTTCTGAAACTGGTACTAAAGGAGCATCCGGACATTCTGGTGATGAACGAGCCCGATGAAGCCTGGCATGAGAGCGTTCGCAAAGAGCTTGATAAGCGCTATCCGTATAGTATAAAAAAACCGCTGGATAACACGTACGGTATGATGCTGTTTAGCAGGCTGAAACTCTCGAACAGCGAAGTGCGCTTTTTAGTGGAAGATGAGATTCCTTCTTTCTACACAGTGGTTGAATTAGAGAGCGGTGAAAAGTTTGACCTTTACACGGTGCATCCACAGCCACCACGCCTGATGAAGGATACCGAAACCCGAGAAGCAGAACTGTTACTGGTAGCTAAAATGGTTAAAAAAACCAAGATACCATCTGTAGTGGCCGGCGACCTGAATGATGTGGCCTGGTCGAGTACCACGAAGCTGTTTAAGCAGATAAGTGGCCTGCTTGACCCACGTGTTGGCCGTGGATTTTTTAACACGTACAATGCACATATTCCCATGTTCCGCTACCCGCTCGATCATGTTTTTTACGACCCTGCTTTCAGGTTGCTGGGCCTCCGGCGTATGGATAAGTTTGGCTCCGATCACTTCCCGATAAGCATCACCCTGAACTACGAACCGGAACGGGAAGAAGAACAGGATGTACCGGTTGCTGAACCGGAAGACTACCAGGAAGCAGACGAACTGATTCAGGAAGGACTGGAGAAGGGCGAAGAAAAGAACCGCGAAAAAATGAAGGGCAAATAAAAAACCCGCTCAGTTTCCTGAGCGGGCTAAAATAGATGAATGAGCCCGAAGGCTTATTATATTTTATAACTTAGATTCTCTCTACGTTAATAGCATTCAATCCTTTTTTTCCGTCTTTAACTTCATAAGAAACACGGTCGTTCTCACGGATCTCGTGAGTAAGGCCTGTCTGATGAACGAAGATTTCCTGATTTGTATCGTCAGCGATGATGAATCCGAAACCTTTTGATACGTTAAAGAATTTTACTTTACCTGTTTGCATGATAATGAATTTAATTAATTGGCGTAAAGGTAACAAACACTGACAAATACACGCGATATTCCATTAATTTATTTTTAAAATATTTTCGAAAAAGTTTCCGTACCCATCCTTCCCTATCTCCTGCCAACATCTGGCAACATCTGTTTAAAAGCCTATTTCAAACGTTTCTATTGCCATATAGCAATAACCATGTTACAGTAAGCTCGTATAGCTAAAACGTTCTGTTACACTAAAATGAGTACTCCAAAACACTGCTTGTAAAGTGTACCAGACATTAAAGCTGATGCCGGAAAAACAACACTGTTCCAGCATCTGCTTAAAACGTTCCTATTTTTTTAACTATATAAATCCAGGAGATTTTAACTATGAAAGACAACGAGAAAAATCAATCATCCGGCAGCATGTCGGGTAGCACATCAGGATCTTCAGACTCATCATCGATGGGTAATAATACAGGCATGGGCAGCAGCTCGGGTAGCACAGGATCAAGCTCCAGAACTGGTTCAGGATCAAGTTCAGGATCAAGTTCAAAATCCGGCTCAGGCTCTTCAGGTTCAAGCTTATCAAGCTCAAACCTTCCAACTCAGTCAACATCTTCCGGCAAAAGCAGCAAATCATCTTCAACCAGCTCCGGTTCTACAACTACTAAAGCCAAATCAGGAACAGGCACCAAAGCCAAGTCTACTTCTTCTAAATCAGGCAAAAGCTCTACTTCAGGTTCATCATCCGGCTCAGGCCAGTCAGGCGAATCTGGTATGGGCGGCTATGGCTCTATGAGCACAGGCAGCTCACAACAGGGCGATAGCAACTATGGTTATGAAGGCGACTTCGGGTCATCATCTCAGGGCAACTATGGCAACCAGGGTAACTATGGTTCGCAGAGTGGCCAGCAAAGTGGTTATGGCTCGCAGGGCGGTTACGGCTATGGTTCGCAGCACAGCAACTATGGCGGCCAGAGCGGCTATGGTTACCAGGGCGATTATGGTTCGCAGCAGCGTGGCGGTAGCTCACAGCAGGGCGGCCATAGCAACCAGGGTGGTTATGGTTCCTCTTCATCTCAGGGTAACTATGGCTCACAGCGTGGATCATCAGGTTCTGAGAACTGGGGTAGCCAGGGTGGTTACAACTATGGCAACCAGGGTGGCATGGAAGGCAACCGCATGAGAAGCCAGGATTCCTATTCGCAGGGTTCGTATGGCAGCTACGGTGGTATGCAGGGCGGCTACGCTGACAGAGAAGGTGATGAGCAGGGCAGCTATGGCGTAATGAACGACCAGGGTGGCATGGGAAGCTACAATGCAACCAGAGGCGAAAGCCGTTCTAACTATGGCTCATCTTCGCAGGGCGGATATGGTGGCCAAAGCTCTTCCGGCATGGGCAATCAGGGTGGTTATGGCTCATCTCAGGGACAGAGAAGCAGCCAGGGCGGTTACGGATCATCACAGGGTAACTATGGCTCGCACCGCGATTCAGACTATGGTTCTTCTTCACAGGGCAACTATGGTTCATCATCAGGTCGTAGCGGCTCACAGAGCAACTATGGTTCGCAGGGCCAGCATGGTTCATCGCAAGGTGGCTACGGCAGCGGACAGCAAGGCTATGGCTCCAGCATGACAGGATCAGGATCTTCCAGATCAGGTATGCAGAGCGGCTATGGCAGCTCATCTTCTCAGGGTGGTTATGGTTCACAAGGTCGCGACTCAGATCGTTACGGCTCTATGGGCTACGGTTCGTCTAGAGGCATGAGCGAATACGACAGCGATGATATGGGTTCATCAAGAGGTTATGATTCGCAGCGCTCTATGCAGGGCGGTTACGGCTCACAAGGTGGCTATGGCTCAAGAGGAGGTTCTTATAACGATGAGTACCGTTCTTCCCGCTATGGTTCACAAGGCAGCGATTACGGACAGGGTGGCTATGGCTCATCTTCAGGACGTAGTGGCTCACAAGGTGGATACGGCTCGCAGGGAGGTTACGGCTCATCATCAGGTCGTAGCTCTCAGGGAAGCTATAGCAGCCAGGGCGGTTATGGCGACAGCAACTATGGCAGCGGCATGAGCGGTGGTTATGGTTATGGCTCAGGCAGCTCCAACCAGGGTGGCTACGGTTCATCATCGCAGGGCAGAGGTAGCCAGGGTGGTTACAGAGAAGGTGGTTATGAGCAAGGAGGCCGTGGCGGCGATCAGAGCCGTTATGGTTCTATGGATAGCAGCACTTCTTACTACAGCGATAACCGTGGCTCCAGCTCACGCGAAAACTTTAGTGGCCGTGGCAATAGCGGACAGCAAGGCCGCAGCCAGGACCATGACAGCGATCGTTATGAAACACGCCGCAGCGACCGTTACCGTAATCCGGAAACTGACTATTAATCGTATAGATTAATGAACTATAGAAAAAGCCACTCCCTATCAGGAGTGGCTTTTTTATTTTGCATTTCTTAGAAAGGTATCTCAGACAAAACATTCCTGATACTCTTTTACATACTGCCTGAAGGTGTGTGGTTTGCGGCCTGTAAGTTCTTCTACACTGCTGGTTACCACATCAGAACTGCCGGCACGGTGCTGCCCGTATAGTTCCAGTAAGGCATGTATCATCCAGTCCGGCATTTCTTGCTGTTGCATGCCTTGCCTGGCTGCTTGTTCAGGCACATCCACATAGTCTACCTGCCTGCCTGTTACTAAGCTTATGGTAGCGGCCACCTCACCAACTGTTATCGCTTCCGGTCCGGTCAGGTCATAGATTTTGCTTTCGTGCCCGTCGCTGGTCAACGCTGCTATGGCTACGGCCGCTATGTCGCGGGCATCTATGTAGGCTACTTTTCCATCACCTACAGGCAGGTAGATCTTTCCTTCCGATTTTATAGTTGGCGCACTATAGTTCTCGAAGTTCTGCATAAAAGCAGAGGGCCGCAGAAAGGTGTAAGGGATGCCGCTTTGCTCTATGTAATGTTCTATTTCTCGGTGCCAACGAAAAAGCTGTATCATATCTTCATCTCCAACTCCCAGCGCTGATAGTTTTACAATGTGTTTTACGCCTCTTCGCTTTGCTTCGTCAACCAACTTCCTGGCCATCTCAACCTGCCCCTCCGAAAAAGGTGTAACCAGGAAAACTTTGTCGGCATGTGTAAAAGCGGCATGTAATGAGTCGGGGTCTTCAAACTCCATTTCAACTACTTCCACATCAGGTAGCCGGCGCAGGTTCTCGCCTTTTATCACAGAGTGCACTCCTGCCCTTACCCGTATTCCGTCGAGCATTGACAACTGCTTTACTACTTCTCTGCCAACCGTGCCTGTAGCGCCGGTAACTAATATTGTTTGCTGCATAAGTATCTGCTTTTATTATATAGCTATAGTTACGATACTGTTGCTTTTCAGGATGACCCAGCCAGGAGCTATAGTTATTATCGCTACCCGTATTCAGTTTATTTTTGGTGAATTGTTACCAGGTATAGTTTCCCTTTTTCGTTGGTGATGAGCAGCTGTTCCGGCGATAAGAAAAGGACCGCTTCTGCCTGCCCGGTTCTGCCAACCGGCAAACAATAGCGTTTCCCAGCAAAGCTTA
Organism: Pontibacter populi; assembly: GCF_019336435.1. Classification (GTDB taxonomy): domain Bacteria; phylum Bacteroidota; class Bacteroidia; order Cytophagales; family Hymenobacteraceae; genus Pontibacter; species Pontibacter humidus. The sequence continues at coordinate 671,518 of NZ_JAHWXQ010000001.1, forward strand.
TAGTTTCAGCATCGGGTTTAAACAGGTACAATCGGCCATAGCCCAGCAAGGCAAACAAGCTAGCGTCTTGCGTAACATCTGCAGCCGTTATCGGAGATTTTACTCTTATCTTTTCGGCAGGTACTATAGTTTGCCTATCTCCTGAAACCGGGAGTTTATATAGTTGTGTGATGCTTTTAAGAGCGCGGCTTTTCGTGAACAGGTAAAGCGAATCAGAGTAATAAAAGAAAGCTTCGAGGTCGTAATGCTGGCGGCTGCGTGGCGGCGGAAATTCGGTCTGATCTGCAAAACTGAAAGCTAACGTATCAGTTACCTGCCTGTCGGTTTTATCTAAACTATAGATCGTCAGGTCGCGGCGCTGGTTGGCATTATTCCCGAAATCCCCGATATACAACTTGCCCTCTTCATCCTGGGTAATATCTTCCCAATCTTTATTGGGTACAGGCAGCGGTATAGTTTGCAGCAGTTCGCCTTTCAGGTTAAACAGGTATAGTTCAGGTGCCGATCCGCCATCAGGGTGCGTGATAAAAGTGGAATCGGTAGCACGGGCAAGTCCGGAGCTTTCTTTGATCCGGATGTCTAGTTTACCGATCTTATCTATCGTTACTGTATAGTCTTTCCGGAGGCGCTCAAAATCGCTGTTACGCTTGTCCGGACCACAGCCACAAAAGGCAGTTTGCAGGTACACATACAGGGTAAAGAGCTTTATGAGCATAGCAAATTGGTCTGTGTAAAGTAACAGATAAGAGTTGTATATATTAAAGCAGATAAATATAACATTAGCTGTATATTTACTTTATTTGTACATCTGAAACTATAAACTCCATTCTTTTGAAAACAGCTTTACTTACATCCTTATTTTTAGTTATCGTTCATTTTGGAGTGCAGGCGCAGCAGCGCGTACCGCGTAATATCCAGATAAAACACATAGACCGGGACAGCGTGCATATCCCGATGAGCAGCAACTACCTGCTTACAGAAGATAACTGTGCGCAAATAATACGCCAGTCGCGCTACAATTACCAGCAAAAAACTTTTTACGGCAACTTTACAGATGTAAACCCTGCTAACGCGACGCAGATACTTGGTAGTGGCGCATATACAACAGATGGCTTAAAAACCGGGCCGTTTGAGCTCCGATACCCTAACGGAAAGTTACGCGCAACAGGCAGCTTTGCTGATGACAAGTTTACCGGAGACTGGAGCGTGTATTTTGAGAACGGAAATCCTAAGCTAAAATTTACAGTAAAAGAGGGCTCGCTTCTGATTCAGGAAGCCTGGGATGAAAGCGGGAAACAAATCGTTACAAATGGCAACGGCAAATACGAAGTAAGAGCAAGCATACTAACCTGGAGTGGCGAGCTGCTGAATGGCAAACCTGAAGGAACCTGGCGTTCTGTAAACCCACTTGACAGATCAAAAGTTGTTTACCTGACCGAGAAGTTTAAAGACGGGAAATTTATAAAAGGGAACGGCATAACCGGGCCTTACACAGACGAATCGAGGATACTATGGTTCGATAACAAGGAATTCCCTTTTCTGAACATCGAGAAATTTATTGTAACTTCTGAGCCCTGCGGATCAACTATAAAACACGGTTTGGTAATTGGTGCCCACTACCGAAACGGGTTAGGTTCATTCAGCGACGAGATCGGCCGGAAAATATCGAAGGCTTTAACTGGGGTAAACATAAAGCCGTATGACAACGAGCTGACTTTTGAAGGGGAGGTAAACGAAAATGGCAGAATCAGTAACTTAAGTTACAAGAATGCTTTTAATGAGCGGATTGCTTCTTCCATAGCCCGGGAGTTAAAGACCCTACCACTCCTGGAGCCAGCCACTCTAGACGGCAAACCAATCAAGCAAAAGTTTGATATCCATTTTAAGATTAACCCGCAGGGGTACACTTTTAACTATCGCTTCCTCCCAATCGATCTGCAAAGCATTTAAGAGGCGTCTGAACTAAACTGCTGCAACCCGGCAATAACTTTTCCCTGTTCAGCCCAGAACTGGCGGCTGTATACTTTTTTGTAAGGCCAGTGGCGTTGCTGCAATAGCTGCGGCACATCGGCATGCGAATGCCTCACCGATACATGACTATAGTACAGGTCATCGTCGGTGAGGACAGCAGCCTTATAGTTGTGATTGGTGGATAAAGTAAGATCTGCGAACGAAACCCGTGGCTGCAGCTCTGGAATTGCTCCTGCCAGTTTCTCTTTCAGCAACGGAATCTGCGTGGGCATAGGCTGTAAATTCGGCTGATAAGTAAAGTTGCCCTGGCTTACCTGCCGCGCATAGTGCAGGTATTGTTTTAGTAGTTTCGGGCCATGGTGCTGGGTATATTCTACGTGCAGTTGCTCCGGGATTATACTCGCTACCACTATAATTTTGCGTTTAGCCCTGGTAACGGCTACGTTTAACCTGTTCTCGCCACCAGCCTGGTTCAGGCTACCGAACTGCATGGCAAACCTACCTTTCTCATCAGGCGCATACCCCACCGAAAGTATGATCACATCCTTCTCATCGCCCTGCATGTTCTCGATGTTTTTTACCAGCACAGTGGGTGGCAAAACTATAGTTTGTTCTTGCGCACGCTCTTCCAGCAAATCCTGCACCAGCATTTGCTGGTTATAGTTGAAAGTGATCACGCCCACATCCTGCTGCCCTTTTTGCAGTAAGTCCAATACCAGTTCTACCACTTTCTCCGCTTCCGGCAGGTTGCTGTTCTGCTCCCACAAGCCTTTTACCTGCAGGTATTCTATTGCTGGCTTCGATGCGTTCAGTTCCTGCAGGTCAGGAATCAGCTCGAGTTTACTGCGGTAAAAATACTGGTTCGAGAATTCGATAAGTTCCGGAAAGTGGCTGCGGTAATGCTGTGTGAGCATGGTTTGCGGCAGGTATAACCCACACAACTGCAACAACGATTCGGCAGACAGTTCTTCCACTTCTTCGTCGGCAGCATCACTCCAGCGGGCACGGTACAAGTCTGATGGCCTGAGCTGCTGTTCATCGCCGGCTACTACCACCTGCGCGCCACGCAGCATAGCCGGTATCCCGGTTTCGGCAAAACACTGGCTCGCTTCATCAAAGATCACCACATCAAAACAACGCTCCAAGGGCAGCACCGCCGACACCGTTTCAGGGGAAGCCAGCCAGCATGGCACCAGGTTCAGAATCTCATCTGAAAAAAGCGAAAACAACTTCCGGATTGGGTAAAGGCTGCGCTTTTTACTGACCTGCGCCTGCAACCTGCGATACGTTACGGCATTGCCCAGGCGGTTAAACTCCATATCGTCATAGGTCTGTTCCCGCAATTTTGACAGCACAATTTCCTGGCTCAGGCGCTGCTTCTCGTTTAGTAAGTGCTGTAGTTCCAGTTCCAGGTTTTCCAGTTCACCGCTCGAGGCCATGCGCAGTTCCGGGTGCTGATTTTCTATCTCTTGGAGCCAGGCCAGGTACAGACTGTTCAGGAAAAATTGCTCGCCTTCGGTAGCACAAGCTATAGTTTGCGACAGTAACTGTTGAGCAACTTCGCGTTCAGCATCGGTAAAAGAGCTGACCAACGCATCATGTGCCACCAACTGCTCAAAATGCTCCTGCAAATCTCGTAGTGAAGCAGCTTTATAGTTGCTATCTGCCAGTAGTTGCTTTACCTGGATTTCGGTGATCCATTTCAGCCAGTGGCTATGGTTTGCCTGTAGTTCGGCTATAGTTTGCGTTATACTTTGCAGGTGCTGCGCTAAATCTATAGTTGGCAAAAGCTTCTCATGAAGCACTTTTTCGCGATGCAGTTTTTTCAGTAGTTTCTGTGCCTGCAGGGCTTTTTCTATAATTGTGATTTGCTGTAAAACCTGGTTCGGATTCGCCTCAATTTTCAGGTTGGCAACTATAGTTTGGTTGATGGCCTGCATCAGGTTTTCCGCCTGTTCGCGTAAACTAATTCTGCGTTGCAGCTCACCTACGCCACTTTCATTCAGTTCAAGTTTATAGTTTGCCAGCGCCTGTTTCAGCACTTTTTTATCTGATGAGAACACCCAGCCTATAGTTCTGAGTAAGTTGTTTTGTTGTTCCTCAAACCTAGCTATAGCCTGCTTTATAGTTAGAATTTCGGTGGCAGCAAGCGCAGCATCAGGAGCCGGACAAACCAGATACAATTCCTTTAACTGCTGTACCTGTTGAGTCAGTTCTTGCACGTTACTTTTCAGTAAGTGCTGTAGCACTCCGGCTACATTTTCCTCTGCCAGCAGCGTTTGTATCTCTGTTATAGTTGGCAGCGCCTGTTTATACTTTTCCAGCTCGTCCAGCTCAAAACCAAAGCCACTCAGGTTACTGATGCTTTGTTGTATTGCTTCAAATTGCTGCGGCAGTTGGTTTATAGTTTGCTCCAGTTCCTGGCGATGTGGCCAGCCATAGTTCTTAAAGCTATGCCTGTTTTTCCATGTGAAATCCTGACGATCATAAACGATTGCCTGCTGCAGAAACTGGCGCAGGCGCGGCAAAAACTCAGCAACTATAGTTGCGTTAAAGAATTTATAGTTCGATGACAGTGAAATGTGCGGGGCCTGCAAATTGCTGCGCAGGTATAGTTCCTTGGCCGACCAGCCACAAACAGATGTATCAAACAGGGCAGACTTAAATTGTTCCAGTTTTTCGATGCAGCGGTTTATGCCACGGCTCACTTCCAGAAACGTACGGTCGGTGTAGATACTGTTGAGCGCCAGGTTCTGCTTTTTATATTCCGGCAATTGGTCTATCTGTAGTTGCAGTTGCTGAAATATATTTTTGCGGTCGGCGTTAATGTCGTGCACCAACGCAGCAAATGCCCCCAGACCTTCTTCAGACAAACGCTTGTGCACCACATCCAGGGCGGCGCGTTTCTGGCTTACTACCAGCACTTTTTTACCACGTGCTGTAAAATCAGAAACCAGGTTACAGATGAGCTGCGATTTACCGGTACCCGGCGGCCCCTGCACTACGATAGACTTGCCCTGTTTTACCTGCTGCAAAGCAGCTTCCTGCGAGGCATCCATTTTAAAAACAGTAAATGTGTGCTGCGCCTGCGTGGCCTGCGTCAGAATTTCAGGCGTCACAAACAGGTCTTCCATCGTCTGCAGGTCTTCGCGCTCCAGCAGGGCGTCGTAATCAGCTAACAGGTACGAGGCAGCTTGCGGGTAAATGCCCAGCACAGCTTCCTGCTCCAGGTATAGTTGTCCCGGCTTCAGATCAGTTTCGTAGTCTGCTTTTTTATAATCCCGGAAAGACTTCAGTTTATCAGCAAAAAAGTCACGGCCGGCATGTATGGCCAGTTGCTCCGACTTCAGTAATTCGTACACCTGCGTCCGGAATTCTAAAGCATGCGTTGGTAACGTGCTTACATCCAGTTCCAGTAAATTCTCGGGTAATGGAGCGCCGTTATAGTGTGCGTAGGCTAGTAAAAAGCTCTGGTTAAAACGGGGCGGCTGCGAAGTACTTTGAACTACGTCCCACTCCTGGGCAGCATTTACCTGCAGCGCTACGGGGTATAAAAAAAGCGGACAACGCACCACGGTACCATCGGCAAACATGCCGTGCACAAAAGGCCAGCCGATGTATAGTTCTTCGCTGCCGCGTTCCTCCAGCAGCATGTCGGAGCGGCGTTTTATATAGCGCAGGCGTTTGCTGATGGCGGCCACAGGCTCATAGCGGCTATCGGTTACGGGGCTCAGAACTATTTTCTTAGCACCTGAAATCAGTTTCTCAACGATAGAAAAAGCCGGCTGACCAACTATAAAATCCAGCGATTCCACATCCAGGTGTAACTCCTTTTGCAGGCGTAGCAGCAGCAACGCTTTGTTGCCGGAGCTTAGGTTCAGGAGCCTGCGTCGGTAGTTCTTCAGGATGTTTTTCATCAACTATAGATACTGATAGGTTATGGGCAAGTTAGCAGCTTTTGGCTATAGTTGATAACGCAGGTTTATGCATCATCGCACTGTAATGTTAAAAAGAAGTTTAGATTTGCAGATATTTTAAAGCACCTGCCCTGTAATACGCAACAAATCATTCTGAATTCAGTTTTAACTAGTCTCCTTTTATAGTTACAACCTGCTACATGCACACCCTGACTTTGCACAAGTATAAAGTTACCTATTGCCTGATTGTAATTTTACTGCTGGCATTTGCTACTGCCTGCAATAAGACCGACAACAAAAAGAAATACCACAAAGGCGACCGCCTGAACCAGTACACTACCACCAAACAATACCCCGGCAAAGTAGCCGACGAAAGCCTGGCAGATTGGGAAAAGAAGATCCCCGAAATACAAAAAGTCTCTATTACCTCCACCATCGACGGTGAAAAACAACCCGCCTTATTCTACGATTCCGGATCATCTGAAAAAAAACCTTTACTGGTAGTGCTGCATAGCTGGAGCAGCGAGTATCTGCAGGTAGTAAGCATACCGTATGCCATCTGGGCCAAACTGAACGACTGGGTATTTATACAACCAAACTACCGCGGCGCTTTTAAACAACCTGAAGCCATGGCATCTGACGTGGCCATACAGGACATTGTAGATGCCGTAAACTTCTCAAAAGGAAGCGCCAACATTGATACGTCCAGAATTTATATCGTTGGCTCGTCGGGCGGAGCTATGACGGCGCTTGTTACAGCCGGGAAACACCCGGACATCTGGGCTGGTGTGGTAGCCTGGGTGCCAGTTTTTAACCTGGTTGACTGGTACAAATTCAGCCAGAACTACCCGCACCGCGATTATAACCGCCACATAGTTACGGCCTGTGGCGGCGTACCTCTCCCGGGTACTGCTGCCGCCGCAGAGTGTCTTCGCAGGAGCCCGAGCTCTTACCTGCAAAATGCCAAAGGTATTCCCGTGTTTTTAGCCCACGGAACCATAGATGTGCTTGTACCACCAGACCATTCCGTGCGTGCGTTTAACATGCTTATAGATTCTACGGACCGGATACCGCAGTGGCAGATGGATTCCCTGGTGATAAACAAGGAAGTACCGAAAGAAATGGTAAGCGATGGCCCCAGCAAGTATTTCGGACCGAAAGATCCTAAAGTATTATATACTAAACACTCGGGCGTGGTAGATTTAGTGCTGTACTATGGCGTGCACGATATGGCCTATAACCCCAGCCTGCAGTGGCTGAGCGAACAGCAGAAAAAGCCTGCACCAGTAAAATAAACTATAGTTGCGTTGGAAGAAAGCATTGAACCCACCGGAAGCAACCCGAAACTACCTGTTGTAGACCAGGTCTCAGCAGGTGGTGTGGCTTACCGTAAAACAGGGGCAACTATAGAAGTAGCGTTGATTTCGGTTGGCAAAGAGAACCGCTGGCAATTACCCAAGGGCATTGTAGACCCTGGCGAAACACCAGAAGTAACTGCAGTGCGCGAGGTGCGCGAAGAAGCCGGCCTGCAAACCGAGTTACTGGAACAACTCGAGAAAATTGAATACTGGTACGTCGGCAACAAAGGCAGCCAGCGTGTGCGGTTTCATAAGTTCGTATACTTTTACCTGCTTCGCTATAGTTCCGGCAACATACAGGATCACGATTGGGAGGTGAATGAAGCCCGCTGGATAGAAATAAGCCAGGCCCAACAACTGCTCGCTTTTAAATCCGAGAAACTGGTGGTAGCCAAAGCCGCCAATAGCATTGCGCAACTATAGTTTTCCGTTTTTCTTTTTATCCAATAACTATAGTTAGCACTCTTTCGGACAAAAAAACGCTCTTTCGGACTTCCAAGTCCGAAAGCATTCTGCCGGGGACTTCCTAGTCCCCGTAGATCAGCCTTCCATTTACGCGGATTAGGAAATCCGCTTCAGGATTCGTTACGGACAAAGATGTCCGGAACAGCTATTTAGATTGTGACTTTAAATAGCCTGCAAAACATCAATAAAAGCTCTCCTTAAATTTGAAAACTATAGACGTTGTGTACTCCAACTATAGTTTAAAACTACATTCCACAAAAGACCTTTCCCGCTCTGGAAACAATTAGCTAATTTGCTCTGAAATCATCTGTGCGTTAACTAACCTTCTTATGAGCCGATTCATCACCCTTCTATTAGCTATAGCCATGCTTGCCGGTTGCGGAACTTCAAAAGCGCCAGCTTCATCATCTGCTAAAACTTTTCAAAATTTACTAGCTACCCACTGCGGCAAATCTTTTGCGGGCACCACTAAATTCCCTTCAGATGGCACTGACCCTTTTGCAGGCAAGGCGCTTGTCATGCACGTGCAAACCTGCACTGATACCGAAACCCGCATTCCGTTTACTGTTGGCGAAGACCGTTCGCGCACCTGGGTATTAACCAGCTTGCCTGAAGGCCTGCAATTAAAACACGATCATCGTCACGAAGATGGCACCCCGGATGAAGTAACGATGTACGGTGGTATTTCAACCCAAGCTCCTGATGCTTTGGAGCAACGTTTTCCTGCTGATATCTATACCGCCGAATTATTACCTGCCGCCGCTACCAACGAGTGGACCATGGCCATCAGCCCGGACGGAAAAACATTCAGCTATATTTTAAAGCGCGATGGCAAAATGCGTTATCAGGCAGACTTCGACCTGACCAAGCCAATAGAATAACTATAGTCTGAGCGATCCGAAAAAATATTTTAAAATTTTTTCAAAAAAAGTATTTCTTCATTTTGTCTTCATCTTGACATAGTAGTTTTGACACATAATCTTATTAAAACGACAAAACGAAAATGAAAAAACTAACACTAGTAGCTATAGCTGTCCTAAGCGCAGCAACTACATTCGCCCAGACTTCTTCAACTGATGTTAAATCAACTACAAAAGCCAACGGCAAAGTAAAAGCCGATACGCATGGTGCTGCCGTAAGCGGTACAGCAACTTCTGTAACAACTGCCGAGTCATCTACAAAAGGTGCGTTGGTAAGCGAAGTAGCAACAAAAGCAGATGCAACTGCCAAAGCCGAAGCAAAAGCTCAGGCCAAAGCAAAAAAGGATCTGAAGAAAGCAGAGCGCGAAGCAAAAAAAGAAGCCAAGAAAAACAAGGCGGAAATAAAAGCCAAAGGTGAGTCAACTATAGAAACTACTGTAGAGACTGGTGCTGAGGCGAAAACAAAAGCTGACAACCACGGCCAGGAAGTATCTCAGCTTGCCCAGACAGTAGTTGCAGGTGGTAGAGCAAAAGGCGAAGCCATCAGCGAAGTAGCTGCTGCCAATGCAAAAGCTACCACCGAAACATCAGTAGACGCTGCCGTTGAAACTGAAGCAAATGTTGCTACAACAATAGATGCCCAGACCGAGCAAGGCGACAAAAAGGCTAAGCAGACAAAAGAGAAGGCTGCCAAAGAAGTAAAAACGCAGAAAGACACACACGGCAAAACTGTTTCTGAAACAGCTAAAGGTGTAGATGCCACTGTAACTACTACAGGCCAGGCAGTAAAAGAAGTTGCCACAGCCAAGCGCCAGGATAAGCCAACTAAAGTAGAAGCTGCAGCTGGTGCTGATGTAAAAAGTGCTGCACGTGTAACTGCTGGCCGTCCGGCAAGCGCTGGCCGCCCGGTAAAAGTGCTTAGAAAAGGTGGTGTTGCTGCCCCTGTAAGAGTAAATACCGGTGCTAAAGTAGGCGTTGGTGTTAAAGTAGGTAAAAACTAAGAAAATCAGATCTCAGAGCAGGGCTTCCGGTAATGCCGGGAGTCCTGTTTTATATAGTAAACTCATGAAAAACCAACTATACTTGTGGATAATGCTGGCTTGGGCGCTTGTTGGTTCTGCTCATGCCCAAACAACAGAAGATTCTGTTACCCGCAAAGCATCCTGGAACTTCGCTATAGAAGCTGCCAACAATTCGTCTTTTTTCGGACGTAATACAGCTACCCAATACCCGTATGCAGCTGCTACCTTAACCTATGCGCACGCCTCTGGTTTCTGGGTATCGGCAACAAGCTACCAGCTTTTTAATACCAAAGATTATATTGACGAGACCGACCTGTCGGTGGGCTATAGTTTTGCCATCAGTAAGCGCATGACCGGTAACCTGAGCTATTCCCGCTTTTTCTTCAGCGAGAACGCGCCTATGGTAAAATCAGTCACCGAAAATGCTGCTTCGCTTAATACTACCCTCGACTGGAAATACCTGTATAGTTCGCTTACCACCAGCTACTTTTTTGGGGAGAGCAATGACCTGATCGTGCAGTTTGAGAACTCGCGCTACATTGGCCTGAACCCGATCTGGAATGGCCGCAACCCGGTTGGGCTGGATCCTAAGATCGGCGTTACCGGCGGTACGCAGGAGTTTTCGGAAACCTATACTGTAGAGCGCAAAAAAGAACTCGGCGACTGGTTTGAAGATGTGCTCACACCGGGCAAAGGCAATAACCCCAAAACCACTACTACCACCACAACCAAGCATAAATTCCAGGTGCTGAGCTATGATCTTTATGTGCCATTGGTGATAATGTTGGGTAACTTTGAGCTGGAGCCGACTTACCGTTATTCTATCCCGGTTAATAAACTGGAAGGTGACGAGTCTGAGGCAAAATCCTTCGTCTCTGTTAAAGCGAGCTATACATTCTAATCTATACCTATAAACTATGCACGTACTGGTTGTAGAAGATGAAGCCGGACTGGCTGCCGAGCTGATGCATTTCCTGAAGCAGGAACACTACAAATGCGACTGGGCCTGCAACGGCGAAGATGCTTCGGAGCGCATTGCCGTAAACCGTTACGATTTTATTTTGCTGGACCTGGGCTTGCCGGATTACGACGGACTGGACCTGCTACAGGAAGCCCGCGAAACTGACTACGAACCGGCCGTAATTATACTTACTGCCCGTGGCGAACTGGAAGACCGTGTAAAAGGACTTGGCCTAGGCGCAGATGATTACCTGGCAAAACCATTCTCGTTACTCGAGCTACAGGCTCGTATGCAGGCTGTGTCGCGCCGTAAGTTCAATGTAAAGTCGTCGGTGCATGCGTTTCATGGGTTTGAGCTGGATAGTACGGCTCGCACCGTAAGTTATAACGGCCAGAACATTTCGCTTACCAAAAAGGAGTTTGACCTGCTGCATTACATGTTGTTGCACAAAAACCGCATCATGACGCGCCTGCAGCTGACCGAGCACATCTGGGGAAACATCCTGGAAGATGATTATGACTCCAACTACATCGACGTACACATTAAAAACCTACGCAAAAAGCTCTCTGCCCACGCCCCTGCCGACTGGATCGAAACCGTTCGTGGTGTTGGCTACAGGCTAACTCTATAGTATGCGGCTGCAATCCAAACTCACCCTTTTCAGTGCTGTTTCCAAAATAGTGGTGGTACTGCTGTTAATAGCAGTGCTCCCACCACTTATCCACCGTGTGGCGCTCGTAAATACCGATAAGCGCCTGAACGAGAAAAAAGACAGCGTACTGGAGATCATCAGCAACCAGGGCATTGGCAATTTTGTGGCCGAAGGCAGCGAAGGAGCTTATGGTAGCTACAACCTGCTGAAAGAAGAGTTTATTTCGATAGAGCAGATACCCGAACCTATAGTTGTAGATACGGTTGAGAACTCGCTGCGCAAAGTTGAGAATGAGATTGTAGAGTACCGCGTGCTTAGCCTGACCTTTGAGGTAGATGGTAGCTATTACCTCCTTGAAATTGGCCGGAGTATAGATACGATACAGGAAAGTATCGAAACCATGCAGCAATATGCGCTGTACTTTCTGGCTGCCGTTATCCTGATCACAGTTTTTATTGACCTGGCCTTTAACAAGATTCTGCTGCAGCCGCTTATAGTGATAGTCCGGCGCCTGAAAAAGATAGGCCACCCCAGCACGTTTACGCCCAAAACTATAAACACCACCACCTCCGATTTCCTGTACCTCAACAACGCCATTAACGATATGATGGGCCAGGTGCAGGACGCCTTTCAGAAAGAGAAAGAGTTTATCGGAAACGTATCGCACGAGCTGCTTACACCGATCTCTATTCTCCAGAACAGGATGGAGAACCTGCTTACCGACCCCGAAATGCCGGAACACCTGCTGGTAAAACTGGTCGATAACCAGAAAACGCTTCACCGCTTAAAGAATATTATCCAGGCCCTGTTGCTGATATCCCGCATCGAGAACGAGCAATACCTGAAGAACGAAGAAGTAAGCTTAGCTGCCCTGGTAAATGAAGTGAAAGATGAAATTGCCGACCGCGCCGAAGCAAAGGAAGTCACCCTGAAAATAGACCTGGAAGACGATTGGACCTTACAACAGGCTAATTACTCGCTGCTGTTCACGATGCTGTTCAACGTGGTAAGCAATGCCATAAAATACAACAAACCCAACGGAAGCATAACGATAAGCGGCGCACCAAAAGGCAAAAGCTACGAACTATGCATAACCGACACGGGCGTTGGAATACCGCAGGAACATTTGCCACACATTTTCAACCGCTTCAAACGCCTGCAGGGCCCCGACAACGAAAGCCACGGCCTGGGCTTACCGATCGTGCAAACAGTTGCGCATTTCCACAAAGTAAAACTAACGGTAGTTTCTACTGTAAATGTAGGCACTACTTTCTGCTTCAGATTTGGTAAGGTGTAGTTTATAGTTGTAAACTATAGTTGCGCAATACTGGTGCCGGTATCCAGCCGGTGATGCACAGTGGGCGCGAGCCTCCAGACTCGCTGTTGCTAGATAGATGCATTAACCCACCCCTTTTTACCTCACCCCGGCCCTCTCCTAAAAACAGGAGAGGGAGTTTGTATTTAGTGCTATAGTTAGCGATTGTCATCCCCCTACCCCCTTCAAAGGGGGACTTTTCTGCTGCTACTTTTCAATGTGTCATTTCGGCCAGCGGGAGAAATCTGAATTTGCTATAGTTACGACTCAAGATAGGACAGGTTTACCTGTCCCTTCGAAACTAACACTACGATAAAGCTCGAGGTTTATCTTTCGAATCAACTATAGAAGTTGCTATCGAACTGATTTCAGTCTTTGGGTTGAGCGCCTTTGCTTTGTTGCGGTGCCGCCAGGCAGCCCGAGCAGAGCGAGGGAAGCAAGAAAGCAGCAGCGCGATGCCCGAAGACGAGGCCTCCCGGCCGTGAGGGCACCAAAGTTGGATTGAAACTGTGAGTGAGTAGAGCTCCCAGGATTAGGAGTAGTTTGAAAGGAAGTCTTGGTTCAAGTTGTAGTTGAGTCAACTATAAGCTGAGATAGATTTCTCGCTACACTCGAAATGACAAAAATAAACTATAAGACATATAAGATCCCTCACCCAGCGCTCGAGATAACATTACCATTTACACTTCTATAAAAGCATTTAGTAACTATAGTTTTCAGCGCAAGTATACTTTTAAGTGTAATTTAGAAGTTACATTCTATTAGCAACTAAAACTATGACAGATAAACCACACGAGCCATCCGAAGAAAAATACCTACACGGATATTCTACTGAAGAACAGCAGCGTCTTTACAAGCAGGCCCGCTTCATGGAAAACAAGATCTATTCTGATATTGATTTCTCGACGGTAACTAACCTGCTGGAAGTTGGCTGTGGCGTTGGCGCGCAATCAGAGATCCTGCTCCGCCGTTTCCCGCACCTTTTCTTAACCGGCATCGACTATTCTGACAAGCAGATTGAACAGGCACAGAATTTCCTGTCGTCGGTGCCTTACGCCAAAGACCGCTTTAAGCTGATGCAGGAAAATGCAATGGACATGAGCTTTACGTCGCAGGCTGAATTTGATGGCGCTTTTCTGTGCTGGGTGCTGGAACATATCCCTGACCCTGCCAGAGTGCTGTCAGAAGTGCGCCGTGTGCTGAAACCAGGCAGCCCCATCGTTATTACCGAAGTGCTGAACTCCAGCTTTTTTGTGGAGCCTTATTCGCCAAGCGTGCTGCAGTACTGGCTGCGATTCAATGATTTACAATACGACATGAGTGGCGACCCGTTTGTGGGCGGTAAATTAGGAAATCTGCTGCAATCAGTGGGTTACCAGCGCATCACCACTGAACCTAAAACGTTCCATTTGGACAGCCGAAACCCGGCCAAGCGCGCCGAAATGATCGCTTACTGGACAGAACTATTACTTAGCGGATTGCCACAACTACTGGAAGCCGGCTATGTAGATGCTGAACTGGCAGATAAAGTGAAAGAGGAAATGCACATTGTAGCCAAAAGCCCGAATGCGGTTTTCTTCTACACCTTTATACAGGCCAAAGCTTTCACGGCATAAATTAAAACCCCTGCAGAGATTAGCTGCAGGGGTTTTAATTTTTGGATACGCCTATAGCTTATATCTTCATCTTAATATTATAAGCCGTTCCCTTGTCTTCGTAGAAAATGTGAAAAAACTCTTCATCAAAAGAGGCAACTCTGAATGCTTTGTGTTTGCTGGCTCCTTCCAGGCTACCTTCTATAGTTAGTAAGCCGTTTTCCTCTTTTATACTTCTGAGTTTCAGAATCCTTTTAGAAGGGTAAACGCGTATGGAAGTGGTCGTCCCTGTGAAGTTGGCACTTTCTACTGCACTAAACTCCGTCTTACCTCCTATCCTGGCTTTAAACTTATTTATGTCCAGCACATCGGTGGAATACACCATACCCGTCAGGAACGATTCAGTAGGTTTAGAATATCTAACATTATTACTACCCCACGAACTTGCTTTTGTTGCCTCATTCTGCGTGATATAAACTAGATTCCCACCCATCATGGCTGCAAAGATCTTAAGACGTTTTTGCGCGCGGTCCTCTACCTGATTTAACGCTGAAAACATCGTATTGCCCTGAGCTATAGAGCTTGCTTCTCCCAGTTTCAGGAATCCGTTTACCTCGTTTTTTTCGAGTGTTATAGTTACATTCTCAAACGCATGCAGGTTGGCTACCTTTTTAGAGTGGGCTGATGGGGCAAATATTTCTTCCCTTCCAGACTTAAATACGATCTTCTGCACAGCGTTTTTGTAAACTGTGTTTATCAACTCCTCACCTGGGAAAGAGTATTTTACAAACTCAGGTGTGATCTCTTTAACAACACAAGGAATTTTAGAGGTGTGGGTATACACCGTGTCTACCTGCGCCATACAAAACGATACGCTTAACAGGAAGCTGGTCAATAAAAAAGCAAGAGTTTTCATAGGGAGTGGTTTTGAACTCTAAAGTTAATACATATAACATTAGGTATATATTTTTTTACACTCCCAGATAAGATTTCAGCTTTTCGTATTGTTCGGGCTTTATTATTTTGATCTGTTTAAGTTCTTCCACGCTCTCAAAGCGGCCATGTTGCTCGCGGTATGCAACTATAGCGCGGGCTAAATTTGATGTCATGTACGGGTGCGTGCGCAGTTCCTCTATAGTTGCAGTGTTCAGGTTAATTCTTGCCGGCGAATGTGCTTTTGCTACAAAGGTGTACTTGCTCAGGCTGTCTATTACTTCAGGCTGCAGGCCATAAACTTCGCGCAGCTGTTCTAAACTATAGAAGCCGCCCAGCCTGTCGCGGTACTTTACAATGCGTGCGGATAGCTTTCTACCAATGCCTCGTATCTGTTTGAGCTGTGCTGTATCGGCGGTATTGATATTGAAGGGTGCCAGCACAAAGCGTTCGCGCGGGCGATTCTCCCAGCCGGGTGCCGGGTGTGGCCGGCTGCTGCCAATACCTTTGCGGCTATAGTTGTCGGGTTTGGTTTCAGGCAGATCAATAAAAGGATAAAGCCGTTGGAAAACAGAATCCGGCATGCCATAGATCTTGCCCAGCTCTGCCCTGTAAGTAAAATCTCCTACCTTACTTCTATAGTTTAAAATGCGCTGCCCCAGGTATTTGGGCAACCCGAAACCCTGCCATTGCTCCAGCGAGAGCGTGTTGGGATTAAATCTATAAAGCGGAACGGTAGCTATAGTTTTCCGGCTTCGGTTATAGGTATCGGGCGCTTTCTCGAGCTGCGCTACCAGGCTATCGAGCAGTTGCTGGTCTGCAGGGTTGGCGCTTATAGGCTGGTTCGAATTATAGTTCCTGGAAAAAAGAAATGGTGCTGCCGTAAGCAGCACCATTATGGTTATCAGCCACAGAAAACCGTTTACCTCACGCTGCGAAAAGCCAAAGTAGTTACGGATCCAGAGCTTCAGTTTTCTCATGTGTTATGCCATCGGTTGCCGTCCCGGCTCATCATCGTTATCCAGGTACGAATCCGGCTCCGGTTTTGGTGGCGCATTTAAAACTCTATAGAAAAAATATACTGTTAATCCGGTTACCATAAACATGGTAACAAGCATGATAACAAGTGCTGATGTATTCATAAGTTCTTAAATTTTACCTTCTCTAACTCTCTTTTTATACGCCATATACACCAGCGCGGCGATGCTCAGGAACACTGCCACCAGCAGTATACGCGATGCATTCACAAAGAACAATGTCTCCTGAAGATGCTCCAGTACCGCTGGGTCTGTAGCTTCAGCTATCTGACGGTGAAGGCTGGTGTTCATCAATTTCTTAATGATAGAGCTGTCATCCAGTTCCCAGTTACCGCTTAATGCCGCTCCCCAGTCATTTCCTTTCGGAGTAATAAGCGCACCAATAAACACAAACAGTAAAAGTAACGGCGTTACAAACTTGATGATGAACTTATAGATACCCGGCACTTTAATATCAGAACCTGACATGATCTCGCGCCAGCCTTTATCAATACCGAATACCCATGCAAACAGGATAGACTCGAACAAGGCGAACACTACCAGCGATACCGTACCAGCCCAGTAGTCATATTCATCAAATACGCCATAGTGGAAGAATAGTACCGTAGGCATACCCAGTACCAGTACGATCAAACCGAATGACCAGGCAGCAGACTTACGTTTCCAGTTAAACTCATCCTGCAGGAAGCCCATCCATGGCGTACCCATCGCCAGCGACGAAGTGATACCGGCAAAGAACAGTAACCCGAACCACATAACCCCGGCAACAGCGCCCAGCACTTCGCCCCACTGCGTAAACAGGAATGGTAAGGTTTTAAAGGCAAGCCCAAGGCCACCAGACTGTACCAGTTCCGTTACACGGTCGATACCCAGGTAACCGATAGAGATCGGGATCAGGATAGAGGCACCCAGTACTACTTCCACAAATTCGTTCATCCAGCCAGCCGACATAGCATTTAGCGCGATATCGTCCTTAGATCTAACATAAGATGCGTAGCAATGGATTGTACCCATACCCACAGACAGGGTGAAGAAAATCTGACCCGCAGCTGCCAGCCAAACAGTTGGCGACCATAGTTGCGTATAGTCCGGCGTCCAGAGGTAGTTAAGGCCAACAGAGCTATCGTTAATAGCACCATCCTCACCGGCTGTAATAGTAAAGCCTTTATAGGCCAGGAACATACCAAATAAGATCAAAAGTGGCATACCTACTTTAGCCACACGCTCCACGCCACCGGCAAGACCCTGAGACAGGATCCAGGTGTTCAGCAGCAAGCAGATCACATAAAATACAACAGCCTCCAGCGGAATACCCAGTGTAGATTCGCCGATGCTCACATATGTGTTAAAGAAAGCGGCAACTCCCTCCTGGTCCATGCCATTAAAGGTACCGAGTACCGAGTGAACCACGTAAGAAAGTGTCCAGGACTCGATGTAGCAATAGTAAGCTGCCACGGCAATGTTTGTCCAGATACCGAACACGCCAATGTATTTCCAGAGGCGGTGTTTACCCATCGTATCCAGAATGTAAGGAGTAGAGTGATTTCCGAATCTACCCCCGAAACGGCCCATAGACCATTCGATCCACAAAAGTGGAATACCCATTACCAAAAAGCATACTAAGTAAGGGATGATAAACGCGCCACCACCGTTCTGTACAGCCTGTACCGGAAACCTTAGAAAGTTACCGAGACCAACAGCATTACCGGCCATGGCCAGAATGAGACCCACTCGGGAGCCCCAGGATTCTTTGTTAGCACTCATAAAAAAGGTAGAAGTTGATTAGTTTAGTTAGGTTGTTAAGTGTGTAGTATTCTGACTTTAAGCTTACAATTTAGGGATTGCCTCCGAAAGTGCCATATTAAATTCCATATTTTTAATATTTCACCGACTAAACGGAGCTTTCTCCTGACGAATCTGGAAACTGCTATTGAGCAGCCTGTTCGGCCACAACCTGTATGCCTTCTGCAAAAGTATGCGGTAAGTAGCCCAGGTCTTTTTTAGCTTTCGTGATAATGAATCCGGTTTTGGGTGGGCGTTTTGCCGGTTGTGTAAAGGTGCTACCGTCAGCCTTATCTATTAGCGATTTGTCCAGGCTAAAGTAATCGGCTACCTGCAGGGCCATGTCATAGGGCGTCAGCATTTCGGAACCTGAGATATGGTATATTCCTTCCGCGTCGTGCTTTGCGGCAAGCCAGCAGCCTTGGGCAAGGTCCTCAGCCAGTGTAGGCGTCCTGAACTGGTCATCCACTACTTTAATTACTTTGCCAGCCTGTAAACTATCGCGTACCCACAGCACAATGTTGGTACGACCATAGTCGTGAGCTACGCCGTACACCAGCACCGTGCGCAATATGGCCCATTTGCATCTGGCCTTCTTCACAATTTCTTCGGCCAGGCGCTTGGTTTCGCCATAAAAATTCACCGGGTTTGCTTTGGCATCTTCGCTGTAAGGTCCGTCTTCGCCATCAAAAATAAAGTCGGTGCTTACATGTATCAGATGCACGTTATATTTTTCGCAGGCATCCACTAAAAACTGAACGGCATCCCGGTTCAGCAGCAAGGCGCCTTCATGGTCTGTTTCGCACTGGTCCACGTTGGTCATGGCGGCAGTGTGTATGATGTGCGTTGGCCGGAACTGGCTGATCACTTCCTCTACCTGCGCTTTAACCGTCACATCCATCGAAGCAAAGGGCAGCGCCGGAACTATAGTTGCCAGTTTGTTTTCGCCGCGGCTGGTTGCCAGCACTTCCACATCAGGTTGGTTGAGTAATAGTTCTGCTAGTTTTTGCCCCAGAAGCCCGTTAGAGCCTGTTATCAGTATTCGTTTCATAGTCAGGGTTAAGCAGACGGCTGGTTATAGTTGTATTTATATTTCTTGGCGATCTTCTTTTTCTTCACGCTCTCTACAGTCACCTTCATTTTGATATCCGTAAGCGGTCGGTCGCGCTGGTTTTTTGGCTGTTCTGCAATTTTATCGATCACGTCTAACCCATCTACTACCTGTCCGAAAACGGTGTAAGCTTCGTCCAGCATTGGAGTGCCATCATGATTCTCCACTATATAGAACTGCGAGCCGCTCGACTCTTTCATTGGGTTTACCTGGTCGCCCATTCTGGCAGCAGCCACAGCACCACGCACATGTTTATGAATTGGGTTGATTTCGGCAGGAATGGTATAGCCCGGGTTGCCAGAGCCATCGTTGTTTGGGTTATCGTCTTTGCTGTTCGGGTCGCCGCCCTGTATCATAAAGCCATCAATTATACGATGGAAAGTAGTGCCATCGTAAAAGCCCTCTTTCGCCAGTTTCAGAAAGTTCTCTCTATGCTTCGGCGTGTCCTCGAAAAGCACGAGTTTTATATCGCCTTGTGGGGTGCTTATAGTTACCAGTTGGTCTTTGCCTTTCAGTTTCTGGGCAGATACAAGGGTGGGAGTTAAAAACAGCAGCGCAACTATAGCGCAGAGCATATTCCGTAGTTTCATAGTTAGTATAGTTTTCCGAAGCTTGAAGATTCCCATTTTTTCGCTGTAATCCAAACTGAACTAAGATTTTCAAGATTTATAGGATTTTAGAATTAGTGGTCTGAATCGGGATTGACCAGGGATTTTCCTGATTAGACATGATGCTATCTCTACCGCAAATTTAGCGCAAGCATACCTTGTGGTTAAACATGGTGCTAATTTACAACTGGCATTCAGCTCGAGCAGGAAAAGACAGTTAGCTGAAACCTATTTATATAAAGAACTATAGTTGTGATAATTACCATGGCGCGAGCGTCTTCGCTCGTGTCGACTATAGTTGGTCTCTTCAAACTCAACACCATAAAAAGACACGAGCTACAAGCTCGCGCCAGCATAGGACAGCATAGTTTATACCAAACTATAGTTGCGGTCATCGCTAACCTTGCTTTTTCAAAGCAAAGCAAGTTGAAAACTTGCTGCCATACAAAGCCACAAGTTACACTCCGTTAAACTTGCGGCAGAAATTGTATCCTGTTAAACCCAGGTATCCTGATTCAGACAAAAAAAGAGGCGCACCATGGTGCGCCTCTTTCATATTTAGGTAGTACCTGTTAAACTACAGTTTAGCTTCGGTGCTCTCTTATTTCTCTCAATATCTCCACACCACCCTGGCCAAGTATGGTTTCAGCCAGTTTCACACCTATAGTTTCGGCTTCTGTAATGGGAGCTTCATATACTTCGTAGAGGTGGCGCTGGCCATCTAAACTAACTATACCACCCTGCACCTGCAGGTTATTATCATCTATGAGCGTAGCCAGCACAAACGACGGAATACTGCAACCTCCTTCCATTGTTCTCAGGAAAGCACGTTCGGCCAGCAGGCAATGATGTGTTTCTTCGTGATCTACGGCTTCTTTAATAGCAGCTTTCAGCTCGGCATTCATATCTCGGGCACATTCTATGGCAACACTTCCCTGGCCTGCAGCCGGTACAAACTGGTTTTCCGGGAAAATGTGCACGATCAGGTTATCGTACTCCATTCGGTGCACACCAGCATAAGCCAGCATCAGGGCTTCAAACTGTCCGTCTTCCAGCTTCTTTAAGCGAGTTTGCAGGTTACCGCGCGACTCGCCGGTTACTACATTCGGGTAAAACTTGTTGAGTAGCGCACGACGGCGCGTAGAAGATGTTCCGATTTTAGCGTTGCTTCCTGGCTCCAGCTTAAAGTCAGGATTTAATGACAGCAGTACATCGTTTACTTTTTCGCGCTCCATAAAAGCCAGTAGTTCCAGCCCTTCCGGTAACGTAGACTGTACATCTTTTGCGCTGTGCACGGCAATGTCGATGCTGCCATCGCGCAGGCCATCTTCCAGTTCTTCGGTAAATACGCCTTTTGAGCCAAGCTTATCCAGCGATTTATCCAGCATCTGGTCACCTTTGGTACTGATAATAACAATTTCGGTAGCAAAACCTGCAGCCTGTAGTTTATCGGCTACGGCATTTGCCTGCCAAAGCGCCAGTTTGCTGCCGCGTGTACCAATATTTATGATTTTATCTTTTATAGTTGTCTGCATGATTCTGTTTAATAGTTTCCGCGCAGGAAATGTGCAATCTGTATAGAACTATCCACAAAAACAATTTTGGGATTGGCATTTCGCTCGATGTGGTAATGGGCCTGGTTCAGTTCTTCGGCCATGCGTGTGCCATTTTCCGCATTCATCAGCTTCGAGAAATCCTGTACAAACTTCATCTCATCTGCTGGCAAATAGGTTATCAGGCTGGCATCTACGCCATACAACATCACCTTCCGGAAAAGGTTAAGTGCATACAGCAAAAAGTTCTTCTGGTTTTCGCGGCCCAGCTTCTGGAAATCCTCACTCATGTCAATCAGCTCGCCAAACTTATAACCAAAGCAGCTGCGCATCCAGCTCAAAAAGAAACTGAAATAGTCGGAGCTAACTTCTGAAAGCAGGTTGGCAGCCATGTTCAGGTTGCCTTCTGCCAGTTGTGCTACCTGATAAGCCGCAGTAGGCTCGGTGCTATAGTTTTGCTGCAGCCAGGTTATTACTTCCTGTTCGGTAAAATTGCGTACCTGCACTATCTGCGTACGCGAGGTTATAGTTGCCAGCAGCTTATCCGATTGTTGCGACACCAGTAGGAACAAAGTTTTAGCTGGTGGCTCTTCGAGTAACTTAAGGAGCGCGTTGGCTGCAAACGGGTGCATCAGCTCGGGCAACCAGATCAGCACAATTTTATAGTCGCCTTCAAACGCCTTCAGCGATACAAGCTTTACCAGCTGTCGGCTTTCTTCTTTTGAAATGGCTCCCTGCTTGTTCTCGGCCCCAATATGTTGCATCCACTCGTTCAGGCCCTGGTACGGATTTGCCAGCACGAACTCACGCCAAAGCGGCAGGAAATTCTGGCTAAGCGCATCTTTTGCCGCTATATTTTTAGTTGCTGTAACCGGCATCACGAAATTGAAATCCGGGTGCACCAGTTTGTTCATTTTCGTGCAGCTGCCACATATTCCACATGAATCATTAGACTGCTTATCTTCGCAGTTGATGTAGGTGGCATAAGCCAGTGCCAGTGCCAAGTTCGCACTCCCCTCCTTGCCCAGAAACAGCTGCGCATGCGCCACATGGTTCTGTTGCACAGAGTTTAAAAGCATCTGCTTGGTTTCCTGGTGTCCGAGTATCTGAGAGAACTGCACGGTTATAGTTAATAAGTTAGAAAGTTTGGAAGTTAGAAAGTTGATTCAGTTTAGGAGTTAGCGAGTTTAGGAGTTTGTGAGTTATTAATCCAGCAAATCCTTTAATCCTGTAAACCCTGATTCTGACAATCAACAATTTAGCAATTCAACAATTAAACCTTAGCGTCCCACACCCTATACTGCTGGGTTTGGTTGAAGATTTCGGTCAGGATCGCTTTTTCGGTTTCGTCTAGAGCTTTGTGGCGGCGTTCCATTACTTTTTCGGCTACTTCGTACACTTTGCGCAACTGGTACGTTTCGAAACCGGAAGCACCGCCCCAGCTAAACGAAGGCACAAAGTTGCGCGGGAAGCCGGTTCCGAAAATATTGGCGCTAACACCTACTACCGTGCCCGTATTAAACATGGTATTGATACCGCACTTGCTATGGTCGCCCATAATTAAACCGCAGAACTGCTCGCCTGTATTTTTAAAACCACCACGTGCATAGTTCCATAGTTTAACCTGTGCATAGTTGTTTTTCAGGTTTGATGTGTTGGTATCGGCCCCCAGGTTACACCACTCGCCAATAACTGAGTTGCCCAAAAAGCCATCGTGCCCTTTGTTAGAGTAGCCCAGGATAACCGATGCACTGATTTCGCCACCTACTTTAGACTGCGGACCAACCGTTACATCGCCGCGCATTTTAGCACCCATGTTTACGTGGCTGCCTTCGCAGAGCGCAAACGGACCTTTTATAAGCGCGCCTTCCTGCACCTGTGCATTTCTACCAATATAGATCGGGCCATCTTCCGCATTTAAAACTGCTGCTCTTATTTTGGCACCTTCTTCAATAAAAATATTCTCTTCGTTATAAACAGCTGTAAACTTATCATTTACCGGCTGGCTCTTGCGGCCTTTGGTAAGCAGTTTAAAATCGCTTCGTATCTCGCGGCCATTGTGCACGAATATCTCCCACACTTCCCTGATCATCAGCACTTCGCCTTCAAAGGTCAGTTTTTGAGTCTGGCCTGCCCGTTCTATCAGCTCAACCAGGTTTTCCAGTTGTTCGCTGCCGCCGTTAAAAGCAACGAGCGTATCACCTTTCCAGAACGATTCTCCATAAGCCAGATTCTTCAGCTCATCTATCAGTTCCACCGAAGGGATAACAGCGCCGTTAATATAACAGTTATGCGAGCTATCGAAATAAGGAATATACTTCGCCTTCAGGTATTCCTGGGTAAGCGAAGAAACAACCTGCCTTGTAAGCTCTTGCCATTTTTCAGCTATGGTTAGAATACCTGTTCGGATTTCTGCCACCGGACGTGTAAATGTAAGCGGCAACAGGTTCTGCCGGATAACCGGATCGTCGAAGAGAATGATGTTCATAGAGCAAAAATAAAAAAGTCTTCCCGAAAAATACGGAAAGACTCTTTAAGAAACGTTTTAACCGGGCGGAACCGCTTACTTTTTCTTGTAACGTGTGTTGAATTTCTCTACACGGCCAGCAGTATCCACGAAAATGTTTTTACCAGTATAGAAAGGGTGTGATGCAGAAGAAACTTCCACTTTAACTACCGGATATGTTTTGCCGTCTTCCATGGTGATTGTCTCATCAGAGTTCATGGTAGAACGCGTGATAAATTTGAAATCACTCGTCATATCCTGGAAAACCACCTCTCTGTACTCTGGGTGAATGCCTTTTTTCATTATTATAAACGTTTATTAACCTTAATTTCTGAATCGGACTGCAAATTTAACAACAATTTCTAAATTTAAAACGCTACTAACCAAATTATTTTACACTTAGGCTAAATTAGTGTGCTGCTGCGAATTATCTTTTAACTTTGCTTTAGCTATAAGGGTACCAACCAACCATACACCATGACACATCCGCACCAACACCTGATACTGGACCAGACGCAGATAAAGCAGAAAGTAAAGCGCATGGCCTACGAGATTTACGAACACAATTTCGAGGAGCAGGACCTGGTGCTGGCTGGCATCCACGAAAACGGATCTTTACTTGCCGACATGCTGGCTACACAGCTGCGCAGTATTTCGCCAATAAACGTACAGCTGCTAACTATAAAACTAAATAAGGTAAGCCCCCTGGAAGTACCTGTAGTTCTGGAGCCCGAAACTA
Organism: Pontibacter populi; assembly: GCF_019336435.1. Taxonomy (GTDB): domain Bacteria; phylum Bacteroidota; class Bacteroidia; order Cytophagales; family Hymenobacteraceae; genus Pontibacter; species Pontibacter humidus. The sequence continues at coordinate 695,963 of NZ_JAHWXQ010000001.1, forward strand.
TAACTATAGCCGGTAAGGTAGTAATTATAGTGGATGATGTGTTAAATACAGGAAAAACGCTGGCTTATACGCTAACCTCCTTCCTGCCACAAAACCCTAAAAAAGTAGAGATCGCTACATTGGTAAACCGCCACCACACCTTGTACCCGGTAGCGGCCACTTACACCGGTTTATCGCTGGCAACTACCCTGCGCGAGCATGTGGAAGTTGTGTTGCAGGATGAAGTAGCGGCATATCTGCATTAATTTAATTGCTGAATTGTTGAGGATTAAATTGTTACTACACAAAAGCAGGGTAGAATACGATTACCGTTTCAATTTCAAACATTGCCAATCAACTGTATAGTTGCTTTAGCAAACAATCCACAACACCTGCATTTAAACAACTAACAATTTAGCCATCAACAATTAATCAACTTAGCCCATGACATCAAAAGACGACTACCTGTTACACTCCTGGCCAAAACAGCAGGCAAAGGGTAAAATAACGTACATGGCGCTTCATGCGCTTATTTATGGTTTCCTTGTCGGATTCCTCTCGCTGATGTTTGGACTTGGCGATGCCCCCTTGATGGAAATGGTCTTTTCGTTAGAATTCCTGGCGAAACTGGTGTTGTTTTTAATTATTGGCCTGATGATGGCAAACTATAAATGGAAATCCAACAGCAGGAAATACGATGAATTAAGGCGCCAGAGCGAGCAGCAGCCCGAATCACAACTATAAACTATAAAATCCGGTATTCCTCCGCTGGGACAAGCTTAAATTAATATTACCGCTTTAGCCATAGTTTGTCTCTTTCCAAAAACAATCAACAATTCAACAATCAACAATTAAACCATGAAAGAGCTTTGCTTTGCTACCAACAACCGGAATAAAATTGCTGAAGTTAGCCAGATGCTGGAAGGAAAGTATAAGCTGTTGAGCCTGGAAGATATTGGCTGCCACGAAGAACTGGCCGAAGACCAGGACACCCTGGAAGGCAACTCGCGCCAGAAAGCCAGCTATGTATGGGAGAACTATCAGGTAAACTGCTTTGCCGACGACACCGGTCTGGAAGTAGATGCCCTTTGCGGCGAACCGGGTGTTTACTCTGCCCGCTATGCCGGCCCGCAACGCTCCGACACCGATAATATAAACAAATTGCTCCTAAGCCTGCAGGGCCAGGATAACCGCCGTGCCCGTTTCCGCACCTCTATCACACTATACCTAGACAACCAGGAATACCAGTTTGAAGGCATCGTGAACGGAACTATAGCACATGAATACAAAGGCAACAAAGGCTTTGGCTACGACCCGGTTTTTATACCTGAGGGCCACGAAAAGACTTTTGCCGAGATGAGTTCCGAAGAGAAAAACGCGATCAGCCATCGTGGCAGAGCTATGCAAAAACTAATTAGTTTTCTGCAGGCGCAATAGAAACTATAAATTTATTGGCTTAGTTATGGTCTTGTGCCTTTTATTCTCTTAATTTTGTATTCTGAAACCATAGCTTCCAATGCAAAAGCCATATATCGTCGGGATTACAGGAGGTAGTGCTTCAGGAAAAACAACTTTTTTGAACAAGCTACTGACATCTTTTTCACCAGAGAATGTCTGCCTGATCTCTCAGGACAATTATTACAAATCACGCGAACACCAGACCTGCGACACCAACGGGGTTACTAATTTCGACCTTCCTTCCTGTATAGACGAAGTGGCGTATGCCCACGACGTACTGCGAGTGAGCCAGGGTGAAACCGTTTACCGGACCGAATATACTTTTAATAACCCCAACGTAGTGCCAAAACAGCTGGAATTCAGACCGGCACCTATAGTTGTAGTGGAAGGTATTTTTGTGTTTTACTTTGAGGAAATAGCTAAACTGCTTGACCTGAAAGTGTACATCGATGCCAAAGAGTATATAAAACTGCAGCGCCGTATAGTTCGCGACAAAGTAGAGCGCGGCTACGACCTGGACGACGTACTATACCGCTACACACACCATGTAGCGCCTACCTACGAAAAATATATTAAGCCCTATAAAAACGACGCTGATATTATTATCCCGAATAATAATAACTTTGAAAAAGGACTGGAGGTACTAACCACTTTCCTTAACTCAAAAATAAAGTAAACTATGAGGCACAGGTTCGCAGTAATTGGTTTGGGTATTTTTGGCAACTCCATTGCCCGCACGCTGGCTGAGCGTGGCGCCGAAGTACTTGCTATTGATGCTGAAGAAGAACATGTAGAAGACATTAAAGACGATGTTGCCTACGCTGTTGCCTTAGATGCGACCGATATCCGTGCCCTGGAAGCGCAGAACATACAGGACATGGAAGCTGTGATTGTAGCCATTGGCGAGGACTTTGAAGCCTTGCTTATAACAACGGCCAACCTACAGGAGCTTAACGTTAAACGCGTAATTACCCGCGCCTCCAACAAACAACAGCGCCGCATCCTGGAAAAAATGGGTGTGCAGGAAATTCTGTCGCCGGAAGGGGAAGTTGGTAAGACCGTAGCTGAACGCCTGCTGCAACCGAGCATCCGCACATTCCTGCCCTTGCCCGACAACTATGAAATTGTGGAGATCAATACGCCTCGTGGTATTGCCAACAAAAGCCTGGCTACAATATCGCTCCGCGAGAAGTATAACCTGAACATGATAACTATAAAGCGCTCTTTTGAGGAAATACAGGACGGCAAGCCAACTCAGGTAGAGCACATCATCGGCGTACCTAAAGCCGATACTATCATCTACTCTTCCGATATCCTGATCCTGATCGGGAAAAAGCACGATGTAAAGCGTTTTATTGAAGTAAACCGCTAACGATTTTATTTTTAAAGGAAAGAAGTTACATTTGTAACTACACATGCCGCAAACCAAAACTATAGCACAACAACTCAGATATCTTTTGATGTCGGTAACCCTGCTTTGGGCGCTTATGCTCAATGGCCAGGAGGTGCGTGCCTATACGTTGCCAGCGGCTGATACCACAGAGCAGGGCACTACAAAACTTGCCCACGCTCCTCAGAAAAAGACAGTTGTAAAACAGAAGGTATCGTTAGAGGCTACCACCTCTTTTGTAACCTTAAACCTGCAGCAGGCTACTTTGCCTGCCCCGCTGCACGCTTTTGCAGCCCCAACCGACGAAGTTCTGCCAGCCCAGACTGCCTTACCTTCAGGTAATGGTTTTGTGGCACAGCTTTTTCCTACAACTATACAGCCCAACGCTCCTTAGGCTGCACAATTACCCTTCTTTATTCTAAGAACAGCTTTCCGTGCAAGGTAAATACTTCAGACGGAACGCGTTGTAGTGGCATTCAGTTATCTATAAGATACACTGGTTTGCAGACACTTATACAGTAGTAATCTAACAATCTATTCCATAATTTTTATTTAACCAATGCGTAACAAATCGTTAATAATCACGCTGACAGTTATTGTATCGGCCTTGTGCCTTTACTTCCTGTCATTCTCGTTTGTTGCCCACAACGTGCAGAAGGATGCAGAGGCATTTGCTACAGACGCACAGGGTAACATAGATCTTGTTAAAAAGCAGGACTACCTCGATTCTATCTGGAAAGAGCCTGTGTTTCTGGGATACACTTATCAGGAAATCAAAGAAAATGAGCTTGGCCTTGGCCTTGACTTAAAAGGTGGTATGCACGTGGTGCTGGAAGTATCTCCTGTTGAGATCATCAAGTCTATGTCTGGTAACAGCAAAGACCCGAACTTCCTGAAGGCGCTTGCACGTGCACAGGAACTACAGAAGAACAGCCAGGAGCGCTTTACAACCCTGTTTGCACAAGCTTACCGTGAAGTTGAGCCAGATGGCCGACTAAGCCGTATTTTCTCTAACTCTGCAAACCGTGGCAAGATCAGCTACGAATCATCAAACAAAGAGGTAATTGACATTATCGACAAGGAAGTAGAAGACGCGATTGGTCGTTCTTTTAACATCCTTCGTACCCGTATCGACAAATTTGGTGTAAACCAGCCAAACATCCAGCGCCTGAAAGGCAGCGGACGTATCCAGATCGAATTACCAGGTATTGATAACCCTGAGCGTGTTCGTAAACTGTTACAAGGTATGGCTAACCTGGAGTTCTGGGAAGTATGGTCTCCACAGGAATTCAGCCCTTACTTTATGCAGCTGAACGAGTACCTGACACAGCAGGAAAAAGCTGGTAACCTGAACCTGAGAGAAACTGAAACAAAAGATCCTTTAAAAGCCGCTGCTGCTAAAGGCGATGTACTGGCACAGGCTGCTGCTTCTGACTCTAACGCCGTTGCTGCTGCTGATACCACTGCCAAAGATACTGCTGCCGCTACTCTAGCTGCTGCAGATTCACTTGCAAACCAGGGTGGCCCGCTTGCCCGTCTGTTTACACAATTACCAAACGGTATTGGCGCTAACGTACGCGACACAGCCAAGATCAACGATATTTTTGCAAGAGCAGACGTTCGTGCCATCTTCCCTCCTAACATGAAGTTTTTATGGGATGTGAAGCCAATTGCAGGCGATAACCGCCAGGAGTTTGTAGAGCTGTACGCTGTTAAAAAAGGTCGTGACGGTAAAGCACCGCTTAGTGGTGATGCTATTAATGATGCACGCCAGGATTTCGACCAGCAGGGTCGCCCTGAGATCAATATGACCATGAACCCGACAGGTGCCAAAAAATGGGCTCGCCTGACAGGTAACAACGTTGGTCGCCAGATCGCTATCGTACTTGATAACTATGTATATTCTGCTCCGGTTGTGCAGGGCGAAATTACAGGTGGTAGCTCTTCTATCTCTGGTAACTTCACTATCGAAGAAGCGCAGGACTTAGCAAACATCCTGAAAGCCGGTAAAATGCCAGCTCCTACCCGTATCGTGGAAGAAGCGATCGTAGGTCCTTCATTAGGTCAGGAAGCTATCAATCAGGGTTTACTTTCTACGTTGGCAGGTCTTGTGATCGTAGTTGTATTCATGATCGCTTACTATAGCCGTGGTGGTTTTATTGCTGACTTAGCTTTAGTATTCAACATCTTCTTTATCCTGGGTATTCTTGCTCAGTTTAACGCAGCCCTTACGCTGCCTGGTATTGCCGGTATTGTGCTTACACTGGGTATGGCCGTGGATGCGAACGTACTGATATTTGAGCGTATGCGCGAAGAAGCCCGGAAAGGCCTGAGCATGCGCGAAGTGATAAACAAAGGTTACGACAAGGCTTTTATAACTATTCTGGATGCTAACGTAACTACGTTCCTGGCTGGTTTTATCCTTTACTTCTTTGGTTCAGGTCCGGTTAAAGGCTTTGCTATCACGTTGATGTTAGGTATCGTAACTTCATTCTTTACTTCTGTTTACATTTCCCGCTTGTTGATCGAAAGATCATTCCTGAAAAAGGGCAAGCTGTCGTTCTCTAATGCATTTGCTGAGAGAATGTTCCAGAACGTGAAGTTTGACGTAATGAAATGGAAAAAACCAGCTTACGCCTTCTCGTTGTCTATACTTATATTTGGCTTTGTGGCAATGGCCATTAAAGGACCAAACCTGGGTGTTGACTTCCAAGGTGGGCGTTCTTATGTAGTAGAATTCGACAAGGCAATTCCAGCATCTGATGTACGTGCTGCTTTAACTGATAACTTCCATGAGGAAGGTACAGAAGTTAAGACCTTTGGTGCCTCTAATCGTGTAAAAGTTATTACCAGCTGGCTGGCTGATGACGAGAGTCTGCAGGCAGACGAGCAGGTAAAGGCTGCCCTGGATGCTGGTCTTTCCGAGTTCAGTGATCTGAACCCTGAAGTACTAAGCTCTTCGAAGGTAGGTGCTACCGTAGCGGATGATATTCAGAACACAGCCGTTATCGCGCTTCTTCTTTCACTGGTTGGTATCTTTATTTATGTGATGTTCCGCTTCAGCAAGTGGCAGTTTAGCTTGGGTGGTGTGGTAGCGTTGCTGCACGATGCCCTGATGATCATTGCCATATTTGCTATTCTGGATCTGTTCGGAATTTCTTATGAGATGGACCAGATATTTATTGCGGCAGTTCTTACCATCATCGGTTTCTCAATTAACGATACCGTGGTAATCTTTGACCGTGTGCGTGAGTACATGAATGACAATCCGAAAGCGCACGTTAGAGAGATCATTAACCCAGCCCTGATCGATACTTTCAGCCGTACCATTATTACATCGGTTACTGTATTTATGGTGGTGCTTGTGCTGTTCATTTTTGGTGGTGAAATACTTCGCGGTTTCTCACTTGCCATGTTGATCGGTGTGGTATTCGGTGTTTACTCGACGTTATTTATTGCATCGCCAATTGTGGTTGATACGATGAAAGACGAGAAGAAGCCTGCTCCGGCACCACAGCCAACAGCAAAAAAGGTTAGCTAGTAATAGCTTAGTAAATAAATGAAAAGCCCGGAGCATACGCTCCGGGCTTTTTTTATGAACCAGAAGTAAGGAAGAGATAAACGATTAACAGGAAATGTAGAGACGCAATATTTTGCGTCTACGCAATGTAACTATAGTTCTGACCCAGGAATGACTTGTGATGAAAGCTAAAGCGTTTTTCCTGATTAGGTAAGATGTTATTCCTGCCGCAAGTTTAGCGTCCGCGTAACTTGTGGTTAATTATGGTGCCAGTTTGCAACTGGCTTTCTGCGCAAGCAGGAAAAAACATGTTGCTGAAATTTAAAGTTAGAAAGATCTATAGTTAGTAATTATGTCATGGCGCGAGCGTCCTCGTTCGTGTCGGCTATAGTTGGGCCTCCGGCCCAGATGCATTACAAATTTAACTTTAGAGGCAAGTCACAGACTACGCCAGCATAGTTTAGAGCAAACTATAGTTGCTCGGCCATCGCTGATTTTGCTTTTTTCAAAGCAAAGCAAGTTGAAAACTTGCTGCCATACACAGCCACAAGTTACACTCCGTTAAACTTGCGGCAGAAATGGTATCTTATCCCGGTCAGATGAACCTAAAACCATCAATTCTTGAAAAACCTTGGTTCCGGTTCGTATTAACAAAAAAGCCGGCCCTTATAAGGGAGCCGGCTTTCTTTATAATTTATAGTTGCTTTTAATTAGATGGTAACGCCATCAGCAACTACTTCTTTTACTTCTGGTACCATACGCTTCAGCAGGTTCTCAATACCGGCTTTAAGTGTTACCGTGGCTGATGGGCAGCCGCTGCATGAGCCTTGAAGGTGCACTGTAACCACGCCATCGTTATACGATTTGAAAGAAATATTACCGCCATCCTGCTCTACAGCCGGGCGTACATAGTTTTCCAACAGATCGATAACTTTCTTAACGATAACTGCATCGCCTTCTGATGTTTCGGCGGTAGTTGCAGCTTCAGTTTTAGGGGCAGCAGAGAAGCCTTCGTTAAATATCGGGCCACCAGCCTCTACATAGGACTTCAGGAATGTGCGCAGCTCAGGTATTAGCTTTACCCATTCTATAGTTGAGTTCTTGGTTATAGTTACAAAGTTGCTGGCAATGAACACACGCGAAACATAATCAAAATTGAAAAGCTCCTGTGCCAACGGCGACTCTACTGCACTCTCCAGATCCGGGTAATCCACGCTCTGGCCATCAGGCAGTAACTGCACGTTCATCACTAATTTCATTGACTCTGGGTTCGGGTTAGCCTCAGCATATACCGACACCATTTTCTCTTTATTTTCTATCATGGGAATCTACGTTTTAAGTAAAACTTTGGACCTAGCCTTAAAGTTTCCAAAATTAGGCATTATTTCTAAGAAGTAAAGAAATACAGGCACAGTCTTAAATGAGATTAGGCCAACAAAAAATTACATATTTCTGCCTCTGAATAGCATTTGAACCTATATATTTTATCTTTGCCCCGCAACCAACTAGCTCAGCGCTGCTGACAATTCACAAACACCTATGCTAACTAATTTCATTCTACTGGCCCAGAACCAAATTTCTCCGCCAGGCTTCCTTATCATTCCTTTTCTATTATTGATCGGCATGATTGCCGCGGGGCCAATTTTCTTTAGCCACTTCTGGGAACACAACTATAAAAAAGTGGCCGTAGCGCTTGCCCTTATAGTGTTAGGGTATTACCTCTTTGCTATGCAGGATGTGCATATGCCGATACATACTTTCTTTGAGTATGCCTCGTTTGCTGTGCTGCTTAGCTCCTTGTACATTTCTGCAGGCGGTATTTATATCAACGTAAACGCGAGAGCCACACCAGCCATGAACGTAGCGCTGGTAGCTATAGGAGCCGTGCTAGCAAACGTTGTAGGTACAACAGGTGCATCCCTTTTGCTTATCCGCCCGTTCATCCGCCTGAACATACACCGTATTAAAGCATACCAGATCGTATTCTTCATCTTTATAGTTAGTAACGCAGGTGGACTGCTTACCCCGCTTGGCGACCCGCCGTTGTTTATCGGTTTCCTGAAAGGCGTTCCTTTCTTCTGGACATTACAGCACCTGTTTACACCCTGGCTTATTGCAGTTTCCTTGCTTTGCCTTGTTTTTTACCTTGTAGACAGAAGAAATAAGATAGTTGACTTTACGCCTAGTCCGGAGGTAGTATCGAAATTGGATGAACGTACAGAGTTTTATGTAAGTGGTAAGCGCAACCTGTTCTGGCTGGCAATTATCATCGGGGCTATTTTCCTGGACCCTAACGTGATAGAAGGTTTACCGCACATTTCTTACGATGGCAACAAGTTCTCTTTCCTCCGTGAAGTAATTCAATTATCTGCTGCTTTCTTCTGCTATCGTAATTCAAGCAAAACGGCTCTGGCTGGTAACCAGTTCTCTTTCCACCCGATCCTGGAAGTTGTGTTCCTGTTCTTTGGTATTTTCTTTACGATGATGCCTGCCTTACAACTTTCCGCTGAAATTGCCTCTGCACCGCAGTATGCAAAATACATTACTCCTAACTTCCTGTACTGGGCAACCGGCTCGCTTTCCAGCTTCCTGGATAATGCGCCTACGTATGCCAACTTCCTGTCGCTGGGCATGGCCAAGTACGACATGGCCCAAAGCAGTGTGGTTGAAGTTCGCCAGTTTGCCACCGGTACCGGTGCAGATCCTATTACGCTAACCTTACTGGAAGCCATTTCGCTGGCATCGGTATTGTTTGGTGCCTTTACCTACATTGGCAACGGGCCTAACTTCATGGTAAAAGCCATCGCTGAAAGTGCCGGTATTAAAATGCCATCTTTCTTCGGTTATGTTTTCCGTTACTCTATCCCGTTCCTGTTACCAATTCTGATCATTATCTGGTACCTGGTGGTTGAGCTGAAATTGTTCTAAACTATAGTTAAACTATAAAAAGCGCCGTTCCTACCTTACAGGAACGGCGCTTTTGTTTATAATTAAATCTAACTATATTCAAAGAAACAAACGGTTAACGAGTGCCTCGCTACAAGCCCTACCTTATTTATTATCGCGTGCTGATGAGCTTTAGCCTGCCCTTTTCGTTGCTGGCAAGTATAGTTAGCCTGGGTTTTAGTGCTAATAAACTTGTAGGGTTTATCAATTCCTTTAGTCTGAGTATACTGACCGGTGGTTTTGTATTAGCCTTGTTCTTTTACGAGCAGCGCTACCAGAACCAATACTACTTTTACCACAATCTAGGCATCAGCAAAGCAGGGCTTATAGTTGGTGCTTACTTATGTAATATAGCCATTGCAGTTTTGCTGTTCCTCCTGAAACTATATCTGTATGCCTGAAAACAAACTGGAAGTAGACAGCATATTGCATAACTATGGGTACAGGCAACTTCTTACCAATATCTATTTAAGCTGCAAAACCGGCGAAATTGTAGGCTTACTGGGCAGGAATGGATGTGGCAAAACAACTCTTCTCAAAATCATTTTTGGTACGCTGCCCACACTTAATAAACACATTCGCATAAATGGTAACGTGTATAGTGAGCCTTACAAAAGCGAGGGTTTACTGGCATACCTTCCGCAACACGACTTTTTGCCTGCCAACATAAAGCTGCACAAGATCATAGATCTTTATCATAAAGAGCAGGATATAAGAGAAACTATAAAACAGGACGAGCGCATACAGCATCACCTTACAAAATATGCCGGTGAACTCTCGAAAGGTGAATTGCGCTATTTCGAATTGATGCTCCTGTTAGAGAAAGATGTAAAGTTCCTGCTGCTGGATGAGCCATTCTCCGGAATTGCACCCCTATATGTGGAATACATAGAAGAACTACTTCAGGCACACCTTGGAACAAAAGGCTTCCTCATTACGGACCACGATTACCAGTCGGTGTTGCGGGTCAGTGATAGGATCATACTTCTTGCTGATGGATATGCCAGACCTATACACGGCATGGAAGAACTATACCAGTGGGGGTACATTCCGGCAAACGCCTTGAAATAGGCACTATAGTTAGTTCTATACCTGATTTGCTTTCTGGCGCAGCATAAAGTCTGCCAGCACCAGTGCAGCCATAGCATCAACTATAGGCACGGCTCGTGGCAGCACACACGGGTCGTGGCGGCCTTTGCCTTGTAGGGTTACCTCTTCGCCGGCATCGTTTATAGTTTGCTGCGGCTGCAGTATAGTTGCTACTGGCTTAAACGCTACATTAAAGTAAATATCCTGCCCGTTACTGATGCCACCCTGTATGCCTCCGGAGTGATTGGTCCTTGTTTTAACATTGCCTTGCTCATCAGTATAAAACTGATCGTTATGTTCGGAGCCACGCAGCTTTACGCCTTCAAAACCGCTCCCGTACTCAAAACCTTTTACCGCATTTATACTCAGCATGGCCTTGCCTAATTCTGCATGCAACTTGTCAAAAACAGGCTCTCCTAAACCAGCAGGCACACCTTGTATCACGCAAGTAACTACTCCACCTATCGTATCTAAGCTGTTACGGGCTTCTTCTATCACACCGATCATGCGGGCTGCAATAGCGCCATCAGGGCAACGCACTTTATTCGAATCTATCCTCCTGAAATCGAGCTTAGCATAATGTTTGCGCAGTTTCACACTCCCCACCTGCGATACATAGCCATTTATAGTTATGCCATGCTGCTTCAGTAACTTTGCTGCCACGGCACCGGCTGCCACACGCGCCACAGTTTCGCGGGCCGAGCTGCGGCCACCGCCACGGTAATCGCGGGTACCGTATTTGGTTGTGTAAGTATAATCAGCGTGCGATGGACGGAAAGCGTGCTCTATATGGCTGTAATCGTGGCTGTGCTGGTCTTTGTTGTTAACGACAAGCGCTATAGGTGTGCCGGTAGTTTTACCTTCAAAAATCCCTGAAAGTATCGTTACCTTGTCTTCTTCGCTGCGCGGGGTCGTAATATCGGACTGGCCGGGACGACGGCGGTCTAAGGCTACCTGTATCTCATCAGTACTTATTTCGAGACCTGCGGGGCAACCATCTATTACAACGCCAACAGCTGGTCCATGTGACTCGCCAAAGGTTGTTATCCTGAAAAGGGTACCGTATGTATTGCTCATAGTTTTCTGCGTTTAATAAAGATGAAGCCCGAAACTACCAGCAACACCACCAGGATAATGTTTGTATAGCGCCTGATCTCATCTAACTGGTGCAGGCTTACCAGGGTGTTGTCTTCGTTTTCGATAATTCTGTAAAAAGAGCCCAGATCGCGGGACAAAACCAGGGCATCGGTATCGCGGGTGCCGGTTACCGATAAAGTTAAGGTTGGCCGGAGCGTATCGTAGCGGGCTGTTACCGGGTCGAAGTAGATCCAGTGCATTAACTTACCCAGCTTATAGTTGCCTGGCTCCCGCGGCAGTACAGTATAGGTAAAGCTTTTAGAACCCATTACACGACCGGCGCGGCGTGTAACATCCTGGCGCACATCCGGCGGATAAAAGTCCAGGCCGGGCTGCGTTTCAGGCACTGGTGGCATAATGGCTGCCAGGTTGCCCTCTCCTTCAACCCTGAACAAATACGAAATGCTTTTATTAACCTGCGCGTCTTTTCGGGACAGCTTTTCGGTTAAGCTATAGTTACCAACCGGCACGGCATCGCGCAGCGGGTGAGGCGGCAATTGTTTTACTTTTATCTCGCGCGGACGGGCAAAATAGGTCTTGTAGCCCTCCTGGCGTTCGTTATTCAGCAGGTTCGGGTTCTTTGCTACTTTATATTTCAGCATTTTAAGCGAGAGCTGCGGAAACCGGATGGGTTGCAGGTTTATCGGGTACAGTACTGATTCGTATAGTTTAAACCGCAGGTAGGGTTTGCCTTCCACGATCACATTTTCCGGCGTGATCTCAGTAAACTCAAACGACTCTTCCCACACGTTAGGCTGTTGCAGCAGCTTTAGTATGGCGCTTATCTGGTTCGTGAAATCATGAAAATCCAGGAGTTGCTGATCCTCGGCTGCCAGGTAGAAGTATAGTGCCACTGTAAATCCTTCGCCTACATACACTTCATCTTTGTTGGTATACAGCGTCAGGAAGGCATTATCGTCTTTTTCAATGTACTCGGGCTGCACATCTATAGTTGATTCCGGTTCCTTGTCAGCGGCGATTAGATCTGGAATGTTGGTACCCGGCGTGGTAGCAGTGGCCATAGGCTTCACAACTATAGTTGTCCCCTGCGACTGCACGGTTTGCCCGTTCACTTTCATGCTGAAAGGCTTCAGTACAAATTCCCCTTCAGCCAGCGGGGCATAGTTCTGGTAAACGGTCAGTATTTTGGTAGTGGTGCCGCCGGTAATTATAGTTTCGGTGGATGAATACTTGGTACTCTTCTTAAAACCCTCTATTTCCGGAAACGGGCTGTATTCTTTCAGGGCCTGGTCATGGAGCTGAATACCAATGGTATAGTACTGGTTCAGGGGCAGCGGGCTTTTACCTAATGCAATACTGATCTGCTGCGCCAGCAGCGTGCCAGGCAATAATAGCAGGAAAAATAAGGTTAGGTAGATAAAGCGCATCGGAACAAATTTAGCAATTTCTTAACGTAGAACTCTGTAACAAACTGCCAAATTACCTGTTCCCCCTTAAAAGCTGCATTTTAACCAACTTTACCTGCTTAAGCCAGCACCTTTGCAGCAGGAATGCGTAACTGAAAAAAGAACCTGATTCTATTACTTTACTGACATGTTGGAATATGTAAAAACCATTTTGCTGAAGGTTAGCTTCGACAAAATGCTGTTTGAAAAGGAGCTCAGAAAAGCTTTTAAATTTTTGGTTGCAGATGAGCTGCTGCAATTAAAACAGTGGTGTTACGACCAGTTCTCCAATAAATACCTCTTTATCATAAACCGGGTATTTGCTAAACTTCAGCCATAGTATCCGGGCAGTTTTCTTCGGTTTGTTGCACAAACGTTATGTTGCGCAACAGACCGTTGTAGCCCGTTCGTTTTACTGCCGATTTCTTGAATAGCTGCGAAAAAACTTCGTGTGTCAGTTCCTGCCAGTCGCTGGTTTTAAGTTTGCCCAGGTCTGGATGGGGCGCAAAAGCAGGTTCGTTGTGCGGCTTACTGAAACGGTTCCAGGGGCACACATCCTGGCAAATGTCGCAGCCAAATACCCAGTTACCAAACTTGCCATTCATTTCCTGCGGCAGCTGGTCTTTCAGCTCTATGGTATAGTATGATATGCATTTACTGCCATCCACAACATAAGGTGCAACTATAGCATCGGTCGGGCAGGCATCCAGGCATTTGGTACAACTTCCACAGTAATCCTTTATCGGCCCGTCGTAGTCCAGTTCCAGGTCTATGATCAGCTCTGCTACAAAATGGAAGCTACCTGCTTGCGGTGTTATCAGCAATGTATGTTTCCCTACCCAACCCAATCCGCTTTTCGATGCCCAGGCTTTGTCCAGCACCGGAGCAGAATCCACGAAGCAACGACCGCCCACCTCGCCTATCGTTTCATTAATGTAATCCAGCAACGTTTTCAGCTTGTCTTTGATCACAAAGTGATAATCGGTGCCGTAGGCGTATTTCGATATCTTGTAAGTATCCTCGTCGGGTTGCTGGGTTTCTTTGGCAGGGTAATAATTGAGCAGCAACGACACAACAGATTTCGCCCCATCAACTAAAAGACGCGGGTCCAGGCGCTTATCGAAATGATTCTCCATGTAGTGCATCTGGCCGTGCATGTTCTGCTTCAGCCAGTTCTCCAGCCGTGGTGCTTCCTCTTCCAGGAAATCCGCTTTCGAAATACCGCAATACATAAAGCCCAGTTCCTGCGCCTTCTGTTTGATAAGATAAGTGTGCTGTGCTTTGTTCAAGTTATAGTTCAGCCGGCTTATAGTTAGCAGCTATAGTTCTAGAAGAACAAAATTACGGAGAAAAAAGTCCGATTCTAATAATTATAAGTCTCTATACTAATAACACATGACTAGAATAAAGTAAACGAAAGGAAATGCCATCTACTACCTAGGTCACCTTATTGTTAAACCTCGATCATAAATTTTCTAAACATTAAAAACAAGAATATTTTTGATACTACTGCAAAGTATACACACAATTATAATATAGCGTACCATAAATCATTATTATTACTATCTTAATTTTCAGTTGATCTACCAATGTATCCTTATCAAGAAATTGCAAGGCTTGAGAAAGACAAGGAAGGAATACAAGAAATAATATATAAGTAATCAGGCAACAACTCTCATTAGCTAGTATAAATGATGCGACTTTTCAGAACTACTGCTCCCCTTTTTAGACTTCTTGACAGGTTGAAAGCTGGTGAAAAGAATATTCTTGGATTACTCAAATTGAGTGAGAAAGACTTCCACCAAGTACCCTTTGAGGAAATTCTTAACTCGCCACACGATGCGGCTTACGGTGTTGACACCATACTTGAACGCTATAATCGCCCTGTTCTAGGCATTTTTGACCATTTGGTTTTAAGATACTATGATAATGGAGATCAGGAGTTCCTGTTCATTACCCATACACATGATGTTAACTTAATATCAAAGATAGTTGATAAACTTCATTTTATGTTTGGGACAGGGCTATACGACGATAGGCACTTTCACTCATTCTATAATGTTAATAAGGTACAGAAACTCGCGCGAGGCATAATTGAAGATGGAGATTTGCCAATATCATGCTTATGGTTTCATCATGCACACGATCTTGTATTTAAGCTAACTTATTTTCAAACACCAAAGAAGCAACTCGGTTTTATAGTAAAGAAAAACGCAAGAATTTTAGATCGTACCCCACGTAAGAATTCAGTTTTAGATTTTCTGGAATTCAACATTGATGATATTCTGTCGGGCCAAGAAAGCCTTCGACACATTGAGTTTGAAGATAATAACATTCTCTACATTGATTTCACTTACCAGCTCCCGGTGAAAGAGTTTGGCATTTTTGATATAATAACCATCAGGATCTTTGATAACTCAAAGATTTTCAATCTAACTACTCAGACTCACATTTTTCTAAGCTCTTCTATTGATAGTATTCCGATTCAGGCTATCACCGACTGTGTAACTAAGTTAACACGGATTTACGGCGGTGATCATATAGGCTCATCAAGCATTTCTATTAATGATATACAAGACTTAGAAGAAGGAAACTATTGGCTAGGAAGAACATGGCATCTGAACTATGCCCACGCACAACAGGACCTTTATAACCCAGAAGAAAAGGAAGCCTATTGTGTTGCTATAAATCAACATTTTAATGAACGTATAGAATTAAGTATTCTTAGCTATAATACCTTGATTGAGCTATTTGGAGAGGAATATCATTAATCGCATTTCCGTCTTACATCGGGCAAGGCACCCTCTATTTCCTCATTGAAAGGACTAGAATGACGAAACATAAACGATAAGACAACATCATTATTCCCTAAGTCTATTTTCTTAAAAAACTCACTAAACCCAAACCTTAAAAACCAAAGGTTAAATAGCCGCCCGCGCTGTGTCTGTCTCTCATCATGGGGGTCGCATACGAATATAAGCGTGTTCCTTTCATCTTCTAGAAACTCAAATATGTGTCTTGCAACTGTCACCGCAACTCTAGGATCAAACTTTCTCTCCTGATCTTCTTGAGTCGGCCGAAAGCCCATCATCGCTGAATAAGGAGCAAATCCCACAGAGTCATCAAAATAGGAGGAGCCATCTGTGAAGTATATCTCATAGATGGCTCCTGTATCAGTTGTAAAGAAAAAACTATTCTGCTTGTACTGGCTCTCGTACGGAGCTAGGCCTAATGAATTGAATATCATTTAACAGATGTTCTTGGTCTGTATGTAAGAACTTGTTTATACGCTCTTTATCATTCTTAATTCTCTGGGCAAGCGCTTTCCAGTTAATTTTGATCGGAGTAGCTTTCATATTATCACCCTTTCTAGTACCTGCAATTGAATAAGGGCAGGTCCATTAGTTATCAAATGTATTTATTATACATTTATTTTACAAAAATAGTTTAGAAACCTAAAGCATAAACCTTGCTAGGCTTGATCTGAGATTCTCTATGGCATTTAAAGCCTAAGGGTCTTGGTCACTTAATACTTTTCATTACCGCTCTAGGCTCAAGAGCTCGCCCTCTGCACAATCTGTCGGATGCGGTTTGTAAAATTGTGGATAAACCTTTAGTATATTTACACTCGGGGCAACCCGTAGTTGTAGTGTTAAAGCAGTTCTCAGCTAATAGTATAAAAGAGAAGAGCAGACCAAATGGCCTGCTCTTCTCTTTTATACTATAAACTATAGTTTAGTTACTCTGCCTGATCAAACAAGCCACCTGAGGCCTGTGCATGTTGTGGCGGAATTTTACCTAAGTGCTTGTAAGCAGCTTCGGTAGCTTCGCGGCCGCGGGCGGTTCGCTTAATATAACCTTCCTGGATCAGGAACGGCTCGTACACTTCTTCAATCGTTTCAGCTTCTTCGCCGCAAGCAGTTGCTATAGTTGAAATACCAACTGGGCCGCCTTTATACTTATCAATAATGCATGAAAGAATGCGTTTGTCCATGTCATCCAGACCGTTGTGGTCTACATCCAGGGCATGCAGCGCAAACTTGGCAATCTCTACATCTATAGTTCCGTCGCCTTTTACCTGGGCAAAGTCGCGGGTACGGCGCAGCAGGTTGTTGGCAATACGCGGCGTACCACGGCTACGACGGGCAATCTCGTAAGCAGCATCGGCATGTATCGGCGCACCCAGCAAAGCTGATGAGCGTTTTACAATCGAGGTCAGCAACTCGGCATCGTAATACTCCAGGCGGCTATTAATACTGAAACGCGCACGCAACGGCGCAGTAAGCAAACCGGAACGTGTGGTAGCACCAATAAGGGTAAACGGATTCAAACTAATTTGTACAGAACGCGCATTCGGACCAGAATCGAGCATGATATCGATCTTGTAGTCTTCCATAGCCGAGTACAGGTACTCTTCCACGATCGGGTTCAGACGGTGAATCTCATCAATGAAAAGTACATCGTTCGGGTCGAGGTTAGTAAGCAAACCAGCTAAGTCGCTTGGCTTATCCAGTACCGGTCCTGATGTCATTTTTATACCTGCATCCAGCTCCGAGGCAATAATGTGCGAAAGCGTGGTTTTACCAAGTCCCGGAGGTCCGTGCAGCAGCACATGGTCCAGGGCTTCGCCACGACGGCGGGCTGCCTGCACAAATATTTTCAGGTTCTCCACCACTTTGGCCTGCCCTGTAAAATCGGCAAAACTAAGCGGACGGAGTGCCTTATCTATATCGCGTTCGGCTGGCGTTAAGTGTTCCTTTTCGCCAGTGAGATAATCTTCTCTCATTATTCTATTTTCTACTTAAAAATCAGCTTTTGCTATACCTGAAGATAACAGTTCGGGTGCTGCTTTCGCTCCATTTATAGGTACGAATTTACGTAATTTTGCTAATTATTTTATAGTATTTACCCATAATTCTAATATAATTAGCATTACTACAGATTACTGTCTAAACTGAAGCCTGAAACGTACCTTTCAGTGGCCTAATTTATAGTTCATGCAGCAAATACCACAAAAAATTACCAGTCGTGCTTTCTTCAGCCCCGGCGATGATTGCCTGGAAGCTATCATAACGGCAATTGAGGAGGCAAAAAAGACCATGAAGATCTGCGTGTTCACGATAAGCGACGATCGTATTTCGGAAGCTATTCTAAGAGCGCACCAGCGTGGTTTACAGATAAGGATCATTACGGATAATAATAAACTGCACGATATAGGCTCCGATATAAGAGAACTGGCAGCTAGAGGCCTGGAGGTGCGGATAGATAAGACCCGCAGCCACATGCACCATAAGTTTGCCATTTTCGACGAAACGCGCGTGCTAACCGGCAGCTACAACTGGACCCGTAGCGCCGCCATGTATAACCACGAAAACATACTGGTAACCGACAACCTCAGTATTGTGCAGGACTATAGCCGCGAATTTGACCGGCTCTGGGAAGGTATGATGAAGTACAACCCCGGAGGCAAAAGCAGGGAAGAGTTCCGGCAGAGTGAGGAGTAGTGGTTTTTGAGATCGACCAAGGTTTTAGGTGTTATAGTTATGCTGTTTCGGATGATTATTCAGGTTATAGTATAAGTAAAATGTAACTATAAAACTTTACCTAATGCCGGGGAACAATTCCCCTCCTCGGAGGGGTTAGGGGTGGGTTTTACTTCTGCTGATTAGCCAGTATCCATGCTTCAATAGTTCGAAGTACGTTGGTTAACTCTTGTTTTACCTCTCTGTCATCAAATCGAAGGAATCTAACACCAAGCTTTTATAACGTAAACTGCCGATTTCTGTCTTCTTCAAAACTATAGTCATGGCTATCACCATCTACTTCAATAGCTAACGACAATTCTTTACAGTAAAAATCAACTATAAAACTATCAATTGGCTTTTGCCTGTCGAAATCATAACCAAGTATTTGCTTGTTCTTCAGTTCATTCCAAAGCAATACTTCGGACAGAGTACTGTTTTGTCGCAATTGTTTTGCTAGTTCCTTTAGGTAAGGTTTGTAGGATATGATTTGCCTTTTCATCGGTAAACGATTTACCCACCCCTAACCCCTCCGAGGAGGGGAATTGTTCCCTACTACAACTGGCCAGAGGTCCAAACTATATTTCAACGCGAGCAAGGACGCTCGCGCCATATTCTATTCTTGAAATCCTTCCCATCCTTTAATCCTGAAAATCCTGATTCAGACAAAAAAAGGCAGCTACTCTCGTAGCTGCCTTACTATTTCAGAGTCCTCCCCTGTTTTTAGGGGAGAGTTGAGAGGGGTTTTACTTAAAAGCCTGGATACCGGTAATATCAGCGCCGGTTATCAGCAGGTGAATATCGTGTGTCCCTTCGTAAGTGATCACGGATTCCAGGTTCATCATATGGCGCATGATCGGGTACTCGCCTGTAATGCCCATGCCACCGTGTATCTGGCGTGCTTCGCGGGCAATGTGCAGGGCCATATCTACGCTGTTGCGTTTTGCCATAGATATCTGTTGGGTTGTGGCTTTGCCTTCATTCATCAGGGTTCCTAAGCGCCAAACCATCAGCTGTGCTTTGGTAATCTCGGTCAGCATCTCAGCCAGTTTCTTCTGTGTTAACTGGAAACCGCCAATTGGCTTATCAAACTGGACACGCTCTTTGCTATATTTAAGTGCAGATTCGTAGCAATCGATAGCAGCACCCAGGGCGCCCCACGAAATACCATAACGGGCAGAATCAAGGCAACCCAGCGGTCCTTTCAAACCATCTATGTTAGGTAACAGGTTCTCTTTCGGCACTTTCACGTTATCGAAAACCAATTCGCCGGTGCAGCTCGCGCGCAGGCTCCATTTGTTGTGGATTTCAGGTGTTGTAAAGCCTTCCATACCGCGCTCTACTATAAGACCTTTAATGCGGCCTTCTTCGTTCTTAGCCCAAACTACCGCTACCTGGCACTCCGGCGAGTTGGATATCCACATTTTAGAACCATTGAGCAGGTAATGATCGCCCATGTCTTTAATGTTGGTTACCATGCCACCCGGGTTAGAACCAAAATCCGGCTCGGTTAAGCCGAAGCAGCCCAGCCACTCGCCACTTGCAAGCTTTGGAAGGTACTTTTTGCGCTGCTCTTCTGAACCATATTTATAGATCGGGTACATTACCAGCGAGCCCTGCACCGAAGCCGTTGAGCGCATACCGGAATCACCACGCTCGATCTCCTGCATAATGATACCATAGCTGATATAGTCGAGACCGCCACCACCATACTCAGTTGGTATAGTTGGGCCAAAAGCACCTACATCACCAAACTTTTTCACGATCTCCGAAGGGAAATGTGCATCCTGTGCCCATTGCTCAATTTTTGGAGATATTTCGCGCTTCACAAAGTCGCGCATAGTCTGGCGAATAAGCAAATGTTCTTCTGTAAGTAAATCGTCGATGTTATAGTAGTCAGGCGCACCTGCTGGTTCGTAAGCCATAGTTCTGTTTTAAAGGTTTTTGAGAAGGGTAATACGCAAAGTTAAAATTTTAACTATAATCTGAATCAGGATTTACAGGATTTTAAGATTTTCAGGATTTTGATGTAATTGAGCGAAGTATTTCAATGTCACAAGTTTGGCTATAGTTTTATAGTTAAGGCACTTCTCCTTATTATTCCTATACAAGGAGAGCAATCTTTACTGTATGCTGGCGCGGGTTTGTAACTCATGCCTAACTATGGTATTGGATTTGTAATCAAAAGCTCTTTCGGACTTCCAAGTCCGAAAGCCCTCTGCCGGGGATTTCCTAATCCGCGTTATTCGTAATACGGGGATTAGGAAATCCGCTTCAGGATTAGTTCCGGACAAAGATGTCCGGAACAGCATAACGGCAAATAACTATGGTTTACACGGGCCAGAGGCCCACGCTATAGTTTGTCACGAGCGAAGACGCTCGCGCCATGTCAGAATAAATAATTATAAAATCCTGCTCATCCTAAAATCCTGTAAACCCTGGTGCTGACAAACAAAAGAGCCCCACCATTAACGACAGGGCTCTTTCAGTAAAACTATAAACTATAGTTTAAAACTTCATCCCGACAGAGAACAGGAAATTGCGGGTTGCCTGTGGGTAATAGTAGTTATAGTCGTAGCGGGTCTGGTCGCCGGTGTATAGTTCGGTCCAGGTGTAGCCGTTGGCTTCGTACTCTTTGTTGAGGAGGTTATTTACCAACAACGCAAATTCCAGCTCTTTCATAAAAGTGGGTTTTATAGTATAGCGCAGTCGCAGGTCGGTTACCTGGTAAGCATCCAGTTTACGGTCGTCGCTGCTGGTGTTATCCAGGTATTGTTTGCCAACTGTTTTGTAAAGTAACGCTGCTTTAAACCCTTTTACGGGCTGCACTTCCAGTTTATGCGCTGAAACTATAGCCGGCGAAAAAGCTATATCAGTTGATTTATGATTGATTAGCGTAATGGCTTCCACATTATAGTCGGCATCATAGGTGTACAGATGCTCTGTGAAGTTACGGATCTTGTTTCGGCTAAAAGCTACGGTGCTGCTTACTTCAACTATAGCGTTCAGGTTAAGCGCTCCGGCCAGTTCTACACCGGTTCTGTAGCTGTCTTTAATGTTGGTGCGCAGTGGCGAGCCTACATCATTCAGCGCTCCGGTTGGCACCAGCTGGTTGTTATAGTCCATGTAGTAATAGCTCGCATCAAAACTATAGTTGGCATCAGTTCCAAATAAACCGGTTGTGTTGCCACGCAGTTTATAGCCTGTTTCCAGGTTGTATAGCGTTTCATGGGTTGGTCCGGCAATATCAGCCAGTGGGTTTATTGGTGTATCAGTAAAGTCGGTGCGGGCTGGTTCGCGGTTACCGATGGCATAAGAAGCATAAACGCTCTGGTTTTGTGTGATCGCGTACGTTACACCTGCCTTCGGATTCAGGAAATTGAAATCTGCCTGCTGCGTTACATTTCGGTTATCATCGTCCACGCCATCAATTCTATAGTTTATAGTCCGTGACTGCAGATCGCCGAACAAGCCGAGCTTTTCAGTTAGCTGGTAAGTGACTTTAGCAAAGATGTTGAAGTCCGTTTTAACCGCATTGTTAAAGTAATACCGATGCCCGATCTCGCTGTTGGAGGCATACCTTGCCCAGATCACTTCGCCGTAATGGTCGCCATCGTATTTGTTCCAGGCACCGCCGAGGGTAGCATTCAGTTTGGTGTCTTCGGTACTATAGTTCAGGGCATAGGTAGCGCCATAAAAGTAGTTATCGAGCCACTTCTGGCGGATCAGGTCTGAACGAGTTATGGTTTCATCACCAATCGTTACCGGGCTTAAACTATAGTTTGCCAGCTTCTGATTCTCTTTGTACTGCTCGTAATAGCCACGACCACGGGTTAAATGCAGCGCGCCGCTCAGGTTCAGGCGCGGCATCAAATCCTGGGCAACGTGCAGCTGGTAGTGGTCCTGCTGGTAGTTGTCGGTTTCGTTTTCGTAAAAGCGCTCGACACCGTTTTCGTCGGTGTAACTGCCAATGCCATTGTAAGTGCGGTCTGTTTCCAGTTTATCTTCTGGCACGCCATCCCAAGCCTGGTAGGTTTTCTCTTTACCCGAAAAGGCCACGAACTTCAGCATGCTTTTTTCGCCGTAATAACCACCCGAAAAGTAAAATGACTTCAGATCCGAGAAAGCACGGTCAATATAGCCATCCGACTTAATGCGCGACAAGCGGCCATCAAACGCAAACTTGCCATTTATCAGTCCGGTTCCGAAACGCACGTTGTTTTTCCAGGTATTGAAGGAGCCGTAACTGTGGCTGGTTTCGGCGTAAGGCTTGGGCTGGGTTTGCTGGGTTTGGATGTTTATGCTGGCCCCAAATGCACCTGCTCCGTTTGTAGAGGTACCTACCCCACGCTGAATCTGGATATCCTCTACCGAAGAGGCAAAATCAGGCATGTTCACAAAAAAGGTAGCGTGGCTTTCAGAGTCGTTGATCGGGATGCCGTTTACGGTAACGTTGATGCGGGTAATGTCAGAACCACGTATCCGGATGCCGGTATAACCCACACCGGCGCCTGCATCAGAGTTTACCACCACAGCGGGTGTTTGCTCCAGCAGGTAAGGCATATCCTGGCCGAAGTTGCGCTCTTCTATGGCTTCGCGGGTAACGTTGGTGTAAGTGGTTCCGGTCTTTTCGTCGGCGCGGGTGGCCTGCACTATAACTTCGCCGGCCTGAAAAGCTTTAGCCCGTAAAGCCAGTGTTACAGATTCGTTTTGCTGCAGGTTTATAGTTGCTTTTTTCTGCTCAAAACCCAGGAAGGTTACTTTTAAACTATAGTTACCGGCTGCCAGGTTTGTGAAAGTAAAAGAGCCATCCGGGCCAGTGGTGGTGCCGGCAGTAGTATTCTCGAGAACCACGCTGGCACCCGGCAGGGCATTACCGGTGGCAACATCAGTTACGCGCCCGCTCAGGTTAAACTGCGCAAGCAATTGCAATGGCAATAAACACACAGCCAGTGCAAACAGGAAATTTTTCATGAAATGGTTAAAAATAACTAGTGACACATACAGTAATGCCAGGGGTTAGCATCCTGCTTTTTGTGTTTCCCTTTTGTTTCCCTACGACGGCATTACCCGTACAGGTTCAATGGGTATGATCTCAGCCCGTTATAATAAGGCACCCCTACTGCCAGTAAAAGTACGCCTTTATTACTGATTTAAAAAACCGTGCTACTTTATAAGAATATACTTATATAATAAAATTCAGATAAATAGGAATTTTTTTAGCTAATAGACAAACCCTAACACATAAAGTACGTTTTAGAAAGAACAGGCACATTTTCCTGCATCTGACCCTAACTACAGCCAAATCAAGAAGATATGCCAGCTGAACAGATAAAATTTTAAGTCGAGAACGTGATGATGATCAGCTTACTGTATACTTTAGCTTTGCTTACTATACTGGCTTACTACGCCTTTTCGCCTCGTACAAAGTTTAATCATCCGCCATCATCAGACAGTGATGACGACGGAGGAGAACCACTAGGCGATGGCCTGCCAGATCTGGATCTTCCACCCGGAATATCGCTGCCGGTAAATGATTTTGAACCAAGATATGATTTCAGAACTATAAAATTACCTAAGCTTCCGGAACCGTCTTTGCATTAAAAGCAAAACAAAAAGCCCTGACACCTATAAAGTGTCAGGGCTTTTTGTTGATAGTGTAGTTTACTACAGAATGGTGATACTGAATGTGCGCTCAAACGCCTGCTTGGGTCCTACTTCCTGTATTCCTTCCTTGTCCTGCAATTCGCCGCTCTCTCCTACCCGGCCGGCAATACCGCACCATGGCTCTATGCAAACGTATTGCGATGGCCCCGGCTTCGCCCAGATACCCAGGTAAGGAAAACCCTGAAACTCAACTTCTACAGATCGTGGATTGCTGGTACTTGAAAGTGTTACTTTTTCAGAGTTGAGGTTTTTGAATACCAATGCATCTTTCTCAAAGAATTCATGCTTCAGGTGAAGCACACGTTCCTGTTGCAATACTCGTTCGGTATCGCCGTTCTGCAGGCCCTTCGCGTTTAACAGGTATCGGCTCAGGGTCTCTTCCTGCTCAAATTCCAGGTAATAATCGGTATAGTTCTCGTTCGGGTAAAACGGTACATTAAAGCCCGGATGCCCGCCTACCGAGAAATACATGGCATGGTCATCGTCGCTGCGCACCAGGTACGTTACCGATAGTTTATTCCACTCCAGTTTGTAGGCTACCAGCAACGTAAATTTAAAGGGATACTGCGCCAGGGTTTCCTCGTCGTGCGTCAGCTCAAATACCAGCTTATCATGGTGCTCATCAACCAGTTTAAACTCTTTGTGGCGTGCAAAGCCATGGCGTAGCAACGGGTAGGTTTCCCCCTGAAACGTATACATGGCATCGGGCAATTCGCCAACTATAGGAAACAGGTTTGGCGCATGGCTTGCCCACACATTCGGGTCGGCCTGCCAGATAAATTCAATTTGCTCATCTAACTTTATAAAGTGCTGCAGTTCGGCACCAAGGCTCTCTACCCCTACTTTATAGTTCTCGTTCTGTAAAAAATATAGCATGTACGTCTTTTTATAGTTTGTGCTGCTTCAAAAGCGCATCTATGTGCTGGGTTGCATTCAGGAAACGATCCTGTTGCTGCCCGCCAATCTCGGCAAACGGTACCAGCAAGGCTTCCAGTTCACGCTTATACCAATCGTAGAAGTATTGCCGGAGATGCGGATGCTCGCGCTGCGGATCAGGCTCCCACGGCAAATCAACGCCCATGAGCAGGTAAAGGTTATAGTCCTGTTGCTGTAATTTATCAACTATAAAATCGGGGCACCGGCCAAAAGCGTGTTCGCTCCAGATCTTTAGCACCAGCAGGTCGGTATCGGATACAAGTATAGTTGCCGCTATAGTTTGCAGTTGCTCTTCTAACTGCAGCTGCCCGCGGGCAATCGCTTCTATGTCATCTATAGTATACTCCCGGTCAAGGTTTGCGATATACGTACGTGCGTATTCCGGCACCCAGACTGTCTGGTAATGGCTGGCCAGCTGCTCCGATAAAGTAGATTTCCCCGTAGACTCCGGCCCTGTGATTGCGATCTTCAGCATACGGCAAAGTACGCTAAAAAAAAGCAGCTGCTTATAGTTACGGTTCTAACTATAAAAAAACTGCCCTGCAGCCGGAAGCTACAGGGCAGTTTAAGGTATTAATTAAGCTAAGCTATTTTTTGTTGATCAGTTTAACCGACTTTTTAATTCCGGTCTTACCTATAATGTTGGCAATGTACATACCATTTGGCAAGTCGCTTGCATCAACCTCTATAGTAACCCGCTCACCTGCTTTGGCCTTACCAGATGTCAGCTCACGTATCATTCTGCCTTTTGCGTCGAACAGCTGAATAATATAGTCCTGCGACTCTGTTGTTGTAAACTCTATGGTAGTACGATCAGAGAACGGCATTGGGAAAGCAGTGGCCCGAATCTCGTTGGTTGGCTCAACAGTAACACAAGGTGCATCGCCTTCTTTTTCAACACAGAACTTGATGTCGTCGATAGCGCCTGAACCGGCCAGCATATGGTGCTCGTTAAAGCCATCCAGTATCACACGCATGTACATCACACCTTTTGTGTTACCCAGATCCACCACTTGCTGGCTCATGTTGCCCAAGCTCTTGATCTGTACTTTGTACAGCTCGTTGCCTTTGCCATCGTATAGGTAAATCCACGAGTTGTTTTCGTACACATCAAAGTCGAGCGCTTTCAGGGATGTCATGGTTACCGGCCCGATCTCTGAGAAATCCAGTGTCATCTCACCACCCCAAGGGTTGTCGTTCGGCTCTGGGTTCAGGTCCTGGTTGATGATCAGTACATGGCCCCAGTCCGGCGTCCAAAGGTCAAGGTCATCACCAGTTGGATTCCCGGTATCAAAGATGGAAGCATGGTTCTCCTCAGCATAAGTGCCATCCACGTTGCGTCTATAGTTGAAAATATTGACCATGCCTGCACCAGTATTGGCAGCTGTTACAAAGCCCGTCTCGCTCTCCTCGAAGTTAATTGTGTAGCAAACAACTTCCGGCTTTTGTACCACTGGTTGTGGATTTACAATTACACTCATGCTGGCAGTACAACCATTCTCAGGATTTGTAACTGTTAGCATATATTCGCCGGCCACACTTACTGTAGGGTTCTGAGCAGTGGAAGTGTAACCACCAGGGCCAGTCCAACTATAAGTAGCACCCGCTGTAGTAGATGCTCCCATCAGTTGCAGTGTACCCGTATCGCAGCTAAGCGTACCCCCTTTTGCACTGATGTTTGGAGCTTGAGAATTGCGTTTTACAACAACTTCATCAGTAGCTGAGCATCCTGAATAGATGTTATGCACTCTGAGCGTGTAAGTACCCGGCTCTGTTACAGTTACTATTCTCTGGCTACCTACAACATCACCTTCCTCATTGATCCACAAGTAACCAAGTGGTCCGTCATTTTCATCTTTGTAAGCCTCTAACACTACAGAAGTTGAAGTACAGGTAAGCCATTTATCCGGGCCGGCCTTGGCAATAGGCTCCCTTGTAGCATCGCTTATAGTTATACTTGCGCTACCTCTGCAGCCAGTTTCAGGATTAGTAGCTGTAATAGTGTATAATCCCGGTGTAGTTACTGTTATAGTTTGAGTTGTAGCAGTAAAGCCGTTTGGCCCTGACCATAGCACATCTATACCTGCAGGAGTTACATATGACTTCAGTAACACGCTTGTTTGAGAACAGGAGATCATGGTTTTTCCTTCTGGTGCTATCGTAACTTCAGGCAAGTCAGTATTTCCGGTTACTTCTACTGCATCACTAGTTTCACATCCTCCTCTGGAATCTCTAACAGTTAATGTGTAGGTACCCGCTTTGTCAACTATAGGCGTTAAGGTATGACCACCTGAAACGATGTTACCGCCATTACTTGCAACCCAGGTATAGCTTGCCCATCCAGAGAAATGCGTTGATGAGCCTTCTAACATGACAGTTGCTTGAGCGCATGTCAATACTTTATCTGGTCCCGCACTTGCATTCGGATACACAGGACCGGTGACACCCATCGATGCAGAGGCAGAGCAGCCGGTTTGGGTATTCGTAGCTGTCAGAACATAGGTTCCTGCTACTGATACTTCTATACGCTGTGCCGATGATGTGAAACCATCCGGGCCTGTCCAGCTTAAGGTAACAAACTCTGGATTTAGCTCTCCATTAACTCTTGCGGCGGCAGTTAAGGTCATGGTCGGAACATTACAGGTGAGCTGGGTAGTCGTCTGACCGTTAGTACCTATTGAGACTGTCGGCAACTCATCGTTAACTGTTACTTCTACGGCATCGGAAGCAGTGCAACCTGTAGCTGTATTGGTTACAGTGAGTATATAAGTACCCTGCGCACTAACTGTCGGGGCGGCATCCGTAGATGTAAACCCATCAGGCCCTGACCATGCATAAGTAACACCTTCTGTAGTAGAGGCCCCGTCAAGTGTTACAGATTTGGTTGTGCAGGTAAGTTGCTTATCGGTGCCAGCATTTGCATCAGGTAGCGGATTGGCAACAACATTTATAGTTCCGGTTGTACTGGTACAATTGCCTGTGCCTGTAGCAACTATATAGTAACCCGTACCGGCTGTTATGCCTGTCCATAACAATTCCTCATTAGTTCCCGCCATCGCAGCCTGTACTGCTACACCCGCTGAACTATAAAGCTGATAGCTTACACCCGTTTCAGAATCTGCCAGTGTAATAGTACCGAGTGTTGTTGCACCGGCACAATAATCTGTTGCTGTTAGCCCAAATGCTGCTGGAGTAGCATTTATAGTTAACGTGATCTGGGTACCACTGCTGGTACATTCTGTTCCGCTGTTTCGCACGTAAACAGTTCCTGTATAAGTACCCGCAGCCAGGTTACCTGGTATCGCAATCGTAAACGGACTTGTTGGTAAAGCTGTGTAAGAAATGTCAGCTAATCCGGCAGTGTTGGCAGTTGCATCCCAGTCGATGCTGTATTGATCTGGTGCCCCTGAAACACTGGTATAGCTTATAGTTGCATCTGTGGCTCCCTGACAAACCGTACCAATGGCTGGCGTATTTATCTCCGGATTAATGCATGCGAAGTTACCAAAGTCTTTGCCTGTATGAACCGGGTTAGCAGCAGTAATAACTATAGCGTAGTAGTCAGGATTAACCGGCTCAGTTTGCGTATAAGTAGCCTGTTGCACTTCGCGCACTATGTATGGGTCATTCTTTGTATCGCCGCTGCCCGCATCCGGAATTACAGAGAAACTATAGGTTCCGTCTACAGCAGTAAGTTCCGATGGCTCTCCATCGTCCCAGGTACCGTTGTTATTCAGGTCGAGGTAAATTTTCCATCCTGCTAGGGCAGGTTCGCCGGCATCCTGGTTTCCATTTTTATTCAGGTCGCTGTATTTTAAACCGCTAATGGTGCCTCTGATAATTGCAGAAGGCGCTAATTGTATTGATAGAGCTCCCCCTCCAAAAACAACATCGCTAACGGTTGTCTGTAAAGAACCACCTGTCCAGGCAGATGCGCCGTCGGTTTCTCCCAGCCCCTGGTTTGGTACCTGGCCCGGCTCAGCAATGTATAAACCAAAGTAGATCTCAGCGATGCCTGTGGTAGTGGTTGTGCCGGTGTAAGTCCATGTTATAGTTACGGTATGGTCTTTGGTGGCGGCACCAGCAGGCACTGCACCTGATACTGAAACTATATCTGCATCAACAGTATAGAAAACACCTTCCATACCGGTGCCTGTAAACGTAGCGTCTGCTACCGGAGCAAGCCCGGAGGCGTTCGGCAACAGGCCCGGAGACCGGTTGATATTATAGGTGGTCATGTGTGCAAAACCGCCGGCATTCGTGTTGCTCTGGAAGTAATTCATGTTTACTTTCATTGTATAAGTCTGGCCATTAACTAAAGGCGTGGCATTAGAAGCTTCCACTACATATACATGCGGTATTACCTCTCCTTCAAAATAGTCAGACTTCTGCGGACTCAGGATGTCCCCATTCCACTCGTTATCTACATCAGCCCAGTGCTGGTAGTTTTTGGCTACGTTACCGGTTGGTTCAGCAGCATTACGCTTGCATGCTTCAGCGTGAATCACAAAAGGCACAGCCAGCATACAGAGTATGAGCCATAACTTCTGCCAATGATACTTTAAAGCGTGTCTCATCAGACACGAATAATCGTCGAACTTCTTCATGTGTAAATGTTTTTCATAGTTAAGTAATCAGTTATTTTTTTCGTCCCCGGATTCAGGAACAAGGATAATCCAGCAAACCAGACCGGCCTTCGGTAGCCGTTATATTGCCTGTTGTAATCTTCAGAAGAAGTGCTTTTATTATGGAGGCTGATGCCCCTGCGTAACAAAGGCGTACATATACCTCTGCCAGAAGTAAAGTTTTGTCATGGTTAGCTGATTTGATTAAGAAATTGATTTTTCGGGAGCTACTATAGGAAATAAATAGCCCGAGGATGCCCATGCTGCATCAGGAAATGATGTATGAATGGAAAGGAAGAATAGAACTCAGGAAGTTGACCCTTGAATAGATTATTACCATGCTGTTATGAATTAACAAATGCGTAATTACCCACGGCAATTCAGCCATAGGACCTATTAGGGTATAGGTATAGTGTGTAGAGGAACAGCTATATATAGAACAGCCTAAATACTTAAGCCGAACTATAAATTAGAATACGGAAATAATAGTGCTATATCCTTATTATTTTGCACTTTAATAAATATTAGTATCCTTTATATAGTGCAGGTATATATATTGGAAGTTAAAGACACTAAAAACTTAGTACAGGGAATATAGGCGTACAGCTATATGGTTTTGAAGAATTGAGAACTATAATTGGTAGTATAGCTGAGCGACTTAATGTTACTCATGGCAAGGCTACTTAGGGCCATATTAGCAGTGGAACCGGGTTATTCCGCTCTGGTCTAATGCACCTTTATTTTTTTGGCAGATTTCGGGGCAGAGCATAGCACTAGTACTATAAGTAGCTACAAAAAAGAGCAGCTGTTAACTAATTAACAGCTGCTCTTTTAAACTATGTTGATAAGCGATTAAAATCAATCGAGTATAGTGAAGTACTATACTTTACTTAAATCAAAATAAAGTTGGGTGTTGCAAAACTAAATTCAACATTCTGAAAAGCTATAACCGTAGAAGTTGTATACTTCTAACTGCCTTGGTTTTTTATCACCATATTGCCTGTAGTACACGTGTTTAGGACTCTCGTCCGGAGACTCGTATCCCCATTTCAGCCTGTTTTCATACTTTAGTTCTTCCGGTAATTCTAGTTTTCGTTGTTTCATGTTAAGGCACTCTAAGTGGTTAAACATTACTTCCTAAACCGGGCTTACATTTACAAAACAGCCAGTTACCTTCGTGTACGTAACCCAATACTCCCCGGATAGCAATAAAACAGTATAAAACGTAACAGAAACAACTAAAACAGCGACCGGGCTACATGGCAACTATAGTTTGCTGTTTGGCTGCCCTGGCTCTTCGCTGCCATTCTACCAGACCCCAGAATGCCATTATCAGAAGTATAAAGTAAAACACAGAGGTAAATACCAGTCCTTTAACAAAGTATAATGGAATGGAGGCAACGTTGGTGCCGATCCACCAGTACCAGCTTTCTACTTTTTTGCGCGCCATCAGCCACATGCCTGTGTAGGCGGTAGCGCTGGCAAAAGCATCGCCCCAAGGTATTACTCCCGGGTAAAAAGCCCCTTTCAGGTAAACCAGGCTAAAGTAAATAACACAGTACAGCACAGCAAAAAACGTAAGCTGCCAGGCCCACATTTTAGGAGTAGAGAAGGTAATATGCAGTACATGCTCCTGCTGGTTATTGCGTTTGGCCCAAAGGTACCAACCATAAATGCTCAGTACAGAGTAATAAATGTTAACACTTGCTTCCCCTATCAGGTGGTATTTAAAGCTGAGGTACACGTAAATAATTGTACTGACAAGGCCGATAGGGTAAACCAGGATATCCTCTTTACGAGAGTACCATACGCTAACTATACCCGCTATTACAGCTACATATTCTAAAAGCGACGTCTGAATCATGCCACTCACAAATTGCTCCCAAACCTGGGCAAGGTCAACTACAGCGGTCATAGAAAAGATGGAAGGCACAGCAAGTATATCATTTAGAATAATCATGAGCAGAATTTAAAGGCGCGACAGGCCTATAGTTATAATTGGTTGCTAAGTTTGCAAATCGAAACCTAATAGCCAACACAGCGCTACAACTATAAATTTACTTTACTTATGGAAGAGATCACTGCCACGGAGTTAAAACAGCGTCTGGCCCATGGGCATAAACTGCAGTTACTGGATGTAAGAGAGCCTGTTGAGTTCGAGATTTGCAACCTGGGTGGCGATCTTATACCCCTGGGCGAACTCCCCAAACAAACCGAGCGCATTCGCCGGGATATACCGGTTGTTGTTATTTGCCACCATGGTTTCCGTAGCGCCCAGGCTATAAATTTCCTGAGTCAGCGCTTTGGCTACGATAACCTGCTTAACCTGAAAGGTGGCATCCATGCCTGGGCAATACAGGTGGATCCGGAAATGGCTGTATACTAACCCAACTATAGTTACTTATAAACTTGGCTTCTTATGCGCTGAATTATAGTTGATGCGCTATAACATGTCCTAAACGCCTGGGCTGAAAGATTGTACAAACAGGCCAGGTTTGTATTGTCTTTCAGTCTTCTTAACAAGTGCTATCTCCAGGGGGCATCTCTCTTATAAATCTTATAATTCAGGTACTCCTATTTATAGTTTTCATACGCTCTAAATGATAACCAAAAAAATAATTACAAAAAACTTGTAAGTTATTCCGGGAAGTTTTTCGTAATTTTACGCGGCAAATAAGGACCCCTAATTTATTTGCCATGCTCTCTGATCAGAACAAGATTGCCTTTGAAGCGCTAACCTACGACGACGTGCTTCTGCTCCCGGCCTACTCCGAGGTGCTACCAAATAACACTGATACTTCTTCCTGGCTTACACGGAATATCCGGATAAACGTGCCGCTTATTTCAGCTGCCATGGACACCGTTACCGAAGCTGACCTGGCTATTGCCATGGCGCAGGAAGGTGGTATTGGCATCATTCACAAAAACATGTCGATCAAAAAGCAGGCGGCGCAGGTGCGTAAAGTAAAGCGTTCTGAAAGCGGCATGATACTCGACCCGATCACACTGGAAGAAACCGCCACGCTAGGCGATGCCGTGCAGATCATGACAGAGCATAAAATTGGCGGCATTCCTGTAGTTAATGCTTCCGGTAAACTGACAGGTATTATTACCAACCGAGACCTGCGTTTCGAGAAAGACCTGACGCAGCCTGTTACCTCTATCATGACCACTAAAAACCTGATAACTGCGGAACGTGGTACCGATCTGGCTAAAGCGGAAGACATTCTGCAGCAATACAAGATCGAGAAACTGCCTGTAGTAGATGAAGAAGGTAAACTGGTAGGGCTGATCACTTATAAAGATATCCTGAAGAAGAAAGACAGGCCCAATGCCTGCAAAGACGAGTTTGGTCGTTTGCGTGTTGGTGCTGCCGTTGGTGTTACTCCTGATGTAATGGACCGCGTTCAGGCACTGGTAGAAGCCGGAGTTGACGTGATAAGTGTTGATACTGCCCACGGACACTCAAAAGGTGTATTGGATGCTGTCAGAAGAATAAAAGACCTTTTCCCGAATGTGGACCTGATTGCGGGCAACGTTGCCACTGCTGAAGGTGCCAGAGCATTGGCTGATGCCGGCGCTGATGCTGTAAAAGTAGGTGTTGGACCAGGCAGTATCTGTACTACCCGTATAATTGCAGGTATAGGTGTGCCGCAGTTAACAGCCGTTATGGAAGCCGCCAGGGGCCTCGAAGGAACAGGCGTACCAGTTGTTGCTGATGGTGGTATTAAGTTCTCCGGAGACATAGTTAAAGCATTGGGTGGCGGTGCCAGTACCGTAATGATAGGTTCATTGCTGGCCGGGACCGAAGAAGCTCCCGGCGAAATGATCATCTACGAGGGACGTAAGTTTAAATCTTACCGTGGTATGGGTTCTGTAGAGGCCATGGAAGAAGGATCGAAAGACCGCTATTTCCAGGGCAACGAAAAAGATTCGCGCAAACTGGTGCCGGAAGGTATCGTTGGCCGGGTACCTTATACAGGCCTGGTTGGTGAAGTAATTTACCAGTTGGTTGGCGGCATCAGGGCAGGTATGGGGTATTGCGGTACACCAACTATAGCTGATCTGCAGAAAGCGCGTATGGTTAAAATAACCGGAGCCGGCCTTCGCGAGAGCCATCCGCACGATGTACAGATCACGAGTGAGGCACCAAACTATAGCCGTTAAAATTTAAATGCTTACATTTATAGTTGGTTGGTTTTATCAGATCCGAAATAAAGCCAACCAACTATATATTTTATACGTTATGCAGGTTGTTTTTCTAACCGCGATAAAGCACCTTGTTTAACGAGCGAAAATTTTTCTTACCTTTCATTAAACAAAACACGACAAACACCCAAAAACAGTTGCTGCCTAAACTAAGCACGGTTTTCCGTTTTATGCTATACAAGACTAACGTAAAATCTCTGTTGGTTACTGCTGCTATAATTAGCTGGGTACTACTGTTAGGTAATGTTCTGCTGATGGCAGAGAGCGTGCGTCAGCCGGGTGCCATTAAACTGGCCCTCCCCTACATAAACAACCTGCTGATCATTGTTTTTATCCTTGCTGTTTTCCTTTTTCAGCGCTTAAGTGCCAATAACTTAAAAGGAATTGATTTCAGCAGCTATCTCTGGAACCTGTTCTCCAAAGCTGCCATTGCGGCTTACCTGAGCATCGCCTTATATTTTGCCTATAAACTTTCTACGGGGTATGCCCGGCTGCAATCGCCGTTACTGCTGCACATTGTGTATCAGGTAAACTTCGGGTTGCTGGTCTACTTTTTAGCCAAGTCTTTTTATATCTGGCGACAATTGCTGCTGTATCATAAAAATAAGTTTCTGCAGGTTGCCTGGGAGTGGTTTGAGCTGTTGCTGTTCAGTACGCTCATTCTTACGCTGCTCAATTTCAACTATACCAACTATATTTTCCTGCCGCTGTTCGGGTTGTTCGGGTGCTATATCTTGTTCCTGTGTACAAACCTTAAGTGGGTAGCCTACCTCTCATTCAATAAAAAGAGCAGGTCGCTAGTGCTGCTGGGCGCTATACTGGTCAGCTGTTACATTTTCACAAAGTTCTTTCAGGAGTTTTCAGATAGCCAGGAGCTGGTTATAGATTACTCTGATGTTGGTTTCCTGATGCTGGCCATGATGTTTGTGGGTTGTTATACATTGGCAGCCTTCCTGGTTTCATTGTTCAGTTTGCCTACCTCCAGTGTGTTTGAGCAGAAAAGCGAAGACCTGTTAAATTTCCAGAGACTAAGCCAGTCTATACAGCAGGGCCAGAACGAGTCGCAGGTGTACAACACACTTTTCGAGAGTACTATAAAAGCTTCAGATGCTACGGCTGCCTGGTTTGAAATGGTGCGTGGCAACAATACACATGTATCGCACCTGCTTAACATTAACAACGAACAGATAGAGCGCATCCGCCATCTGCTGCTGGCCTACAACATCCAGAACATCGATTACATTAACAATAACCTGGATCGTAACACCGGTTTCCGTGACCTTGCCCTGCCCTGGAAATCGCTGATCATCCTGCCTATAAAATCTAAAAAGCATGTATTTGGCACCTTATACCTGCTCCGCGACATAGAGCAAGGTTTTGACCGGGAAACGGTAAACGTGCTGCGTACTTTTACCAGCCAAACGATACTAACTATAGAAAACCTGCGCCTTGTAGCCGAATCGTTACAGAACGAGCGTTATAAGGAAGAGCTGAAGATTGCTACGCAGGTACAGGAAAGTTTAATACCAAAGACCTTCCCTACCGATAGCTGGTTTGAGATTGCCACACATGCCGTAGCTGCCAAAGAAGTAGGTGGCGACTTTTATGATTTCCTGCAGCTAAGCGAATCCCGGATTGCCATTATCATAGGCGATGTATCGGGAAAAGGTATTTCGGCCGCTTTCCATATGGCCCAGATGAAAGGTATCTTTCATGGCTTGATGCAGCAGGATATGCCGCCAAGCGAGTTTATGAAACAGGCAAACAGTGCCCTGAGCCGCTGTCTTGAGAAAACCTCTTTCATTACATCCTCGCTATACATTATTGATTACCGCATGCAGGGCTTTATGTTTGCGCGCGCCGGCCATTGCCACACGCTCTACTATAATGCCATGATGGAAGATGTTTTCTACTTCCAGACAGATGGCCTTGGCCTGGGTATAGTGCGCGACAAAAGCTATAACAACCACGTGCGGGAGATGTATTACGACTATAACCCCGGCGATGTAATGGTAATTTACACCGACGGCATAGTGGAGGCCCGTAATGCGGAGAACGACGAATACGGCGAAGATAGGCTGAAGTATATGCTCACGCAGACATACCACCTGGAGGCCGAAGATATCAAGTGCGCCATCATCAACGACCTGGAAGATTTTACGGGTCCGGACAACCTATATGACGATCAAACGTTGCTGGTGATTAAGTTTAAACCTGTTCAACCCAAGGCATAATAATAACGTAAAGTAGCCGATGAAAATAACACAAGACATTAAAGAATCTACCGTCATCATGACCCTTGATGGCGAACTCGACGCAAGCTCATCTGTAATATTGGACGAGGAATTGTCGGACCCGGAAATAATGAAGTACAGCAAAATACTTGTAGACTGCCGAAATCTTAACTATATTTCTTCTGCTGGTCTTGGGGTATTTATTTCGCACCTGCAGCGCTTTGAGGATGCGCAGATTAAGCTCATTTTCTTTAACATGCAGGATAAAGTGCGCAACGTATTCGAGATACTCGGCCTTGACCTCCTCATGACCATCGTAACAAACTACGAGGAAGCCATTACCATAGCTGATGAATAACTCCATCCGGGTAAGCTGTACAAAAAAGAACCTTAAGCTAATACGGGATTTCGTCACGAAATATCTGCAGGGCCTTGCGCTCTCAGATGTACTGATGAATCAGATCGTATTGGCCGTGGATGAGATATGCGCCAACCTCATCATCCACGCCAATAACGAAGACCCATCAAAATACATTTACCTTACTATTACCGAACCAAAAGATGCGGTTCAGTTTGAGATTACGGATAACGGAGTTGCCTTTTCAACGCATGATTACAAAGAACCCGACATTCTGGAGCACGTCCGGGTCGGGAAGAAAGGCGGCGTAGGTATTGCGCTGGTGCGGCGGATTATGGATAAAGTAGAGTTTACAACCAAGGGCGACGCCAACTCCTGCCTCCTGTATAAAAAGATAAAATAAGACCGAACACACACTTTTACCGTTCTTTGTCCGTTATCCGGAACGAAAACCCATGCAATAGGATTATAGTCATGTTTTTTGGCTTATCTGTCAGAAAAAATAACTAAAATTGCATATTCTGATACTAATCAGCGAAACAAGTCTTGTTTAATCAACTTATGCGCAGCAATCACCTACTTGTTGCGGTAGCCGCTTTAGCTCTGGCCGGATGTACCGCATCCAATAAGAACAACAGCAAAGAGCCGGCTATCGTTACGCTTGGCTCTCAACCGCTTTCCACTTCCGAGTTTAAATACGTGTATGAGAAAAACAACGGAGGCAACGAAGATGCTTACTCTGAAAAAAGCGTTGAAGACTACCTGAACCTGTACACCAACTTTAAGCTGAAGGTACTGGAAGCTGAAAGCCGCGGTCTGGATACTACCACTGCTTTTAACCGTGAGCTGGAAGGTTACAAAGAACAACTGGCTTTGCCTTACCTGACCGAGAACAGCGTAACCGACAAACTGGTACGCGAAGCTTACGAGCGCTCGAAGCAGGAAATAAACGCATCGCATATACTCATAACCTTAGACCCGGATGCAGCGCCACAGGATACACTGGCGGCGTACAACCGCGTTATGGAATTGCGCAAGCGTGCACAGGCTGGCGAAGATTTTGCAAAACTGGCAAAAGAGAACTCACAAGACCCATCGGCTGCTGAGAACGGTGGCAACCTGGGTTACTTTACATCCATGCAGATGGTGTACCCCTTCGAGAATGCTGCTTATAAAACTGAGCCAGGCCAACTCTCGATGCCGGTACGTACCCGCTTTGGTTACCACCTGATAAAAGTAAACGATAAGCGTGCTGCCCGCGGCGAAGTTAAAGTAGCTCACATAATGGTACGTGCCACACCAGGCATGCCAAAAGCCGACTCGCTGGCAGCCAAACAACGCATAGACGCAATTTACAAGCGCGTACAGCGTAACGAAAACTGGGATAAACTGACGGCAGAATTCTCTGAGGACGATAACACAGCAGACAACGGTGGCGAACTGCCATGGTTTGGCACCGGCCGCATGATCCCGACTTTTGAAGAAGCAGCTTTTGCATTACAGAAAGAAGGTGAGATTGCTAAACCTACGCTTACCCCCTATGGCTGGCACATTATAAAACTGATCGAAAAACGCGGTCTGCCTCCTTATGAGGATATGGAGCAGAGCCTGCGCAATAAAGTAGCAAAAGACTCCCGCTCAGAACTGAATAAAGCTGTGTTCCTGAAGCGTATTCGCCAGGAAAATAACTTTACCGAAGTTGCCGAGACTAAAACTGCCGCTTTCAGCAAAGCGAACGATGCCCTGCTGAAAGGCACCTGGAAATTTGAGCAGAATGAGAAAGACAAAACGCTTAAAGCAACCTTGTTCACCATTCAGGGCAAGCCTTATACTGTAGCTGATTTTTATAGTTATGTAGAAGAGAACCAGCGCCCACGCACCAGCGGCACCGCCGAATACGCCATGACGCTGCTTTACGACAACTTCGTGAACAAAAGCCTGCTGGACTATGAGCGTGCCAACCTGGAAAATAAGCACACCGATTACCGCATGCTGGTTCGCGAATACCACGACGGCATTCTGTTGTTCCAGATGATGGATGAGAAAGTATGGTCGAAAGCCGTGGAGGATTCTGTTGGATTGAAAGCTTACTTTGAAGCCAACAAGGAGAACTATAAGTGGGGCGAACGTGTGGATGCTATAGTTGTAAGCGCAGCCAATAAAGATCTGCTTAAAGCTGCGCAGCAACAGTTAGACAAACGCCGTTATGCGGTTAAAAATGCTAAAATTCCGGATGTACTGTTTGAAAATGGCAAAGCAACTCTAACCAAAGAAGGTATTGCCCAACTGAACGAACTGGCAGAACTGCTGACAGAGATGCCAAACACCAGCCTGGATATAAACGGCCACACAGACTCCCGCGAGGATGCAGCTGCAAAAGACCTTGCACAGAAACGCGCACAGGCAGTTACTGCATATTTGCAGCAGGAAGGTGTACCGACTGCACAGCTAACTACAAAAAGCTTAGGCAAAACCAAGCAGGCCGGACCTGATAATACAGAAACTGGTCGCCGCCGCAACCGCAGAGTGTCATTCACTTTGTATTCATCTGACCTGGGTGCTCTTGCCGATAACCTGAATGCCGGAAATCCGCTGGCTGTACAGATATCAGAAAAGAAATTCCAGAAGGGTGAAAACAAAGCCGTGGATGCTGTGAAGTGGGAGCATGGAACATATACTACGCAACTAAATGGCCGCGAATACCTCGTGATCATAAACCAGGTATTGCAGCCAGGTTACAAACAACTGAACGAAGTACGGGGCGCAGCCATCTCTGATTACCAGAATTACCTGGAAGAGCAATGGGTGAAACAGCTGCGTGAGAAGTATCCGGTTAATGTTAACAAATCGGAAGTAGAAAAGCTGATAAAGTAAAAAGCATCTGCAAAAAAAGCTGCACTTTTATAGTGGAGCTTTTTTTGCTAAAAAAATCTTTAGAGATTGCAGGTTGCAAATCCTGACTAAAGGTTTCAGCAGAGTAAAGATACCCGGGCTTTCATGTTCCGGTCACCATAAAGCAAGTATAGCGCCGCAGCAACAAAAGCGCAAAACACCATTATGCATAACCAACCTATAACAACACCCCGAGTATTTTGTGTGGTAGCAGCCATTATCGTTTGTATGATGTCGGCTTTCCAGGCTACGGCGCAGGCTCCTGTTCAGCGCCATGTAGATGGTATTATTGCCAAAATAGATAATCAGATCGTGCTAAAATCGGAACTGGAGTTCAGCTACCTGCAGTACCTGGCACAGGCTAAACTACAGCCGAACGAGGAACTGAAGTGCGAAATATTCAAGTCGCTGGTTCAGGATAAACTATTGCTGGCCCGTGCCGCCATTGACTCCGTAACAGTAGAAGAAAGCCAGGTAACCGGCGAGCTTAACCGCAGAATTGATTACCTGTCTTCCCAGGTAGGTGGCGTAGAGCGTCTGGAGCAATATTATAACAAGAGCATCCGCCAGCTAAAAGAAGAACTACGCAAAACAATACAGGACCAACTGGTAATGCAGAAAATGCAGGAAACAATTGCCGGTAAGGTTCGCGTTACGCCAAAAGAGGTGGCAGCATACTATAACCGCATTCCACAAGACAGCCTACCTTACTTCTCAAGTGAAGTAGAGATCGGCCAGATTGTGAAGTACGCGGAAGTAAGCAAGCAGCAGAAACAGGAAGCACGTCAGCAACTGGAAGAACTACGCAAGCGCATTATGGCCGGCGAAGATTTTGCTACACTGGCCAAGCAATATTCACAGGACCCGGGATCGGCTGCAGCTGGTGGCGAACTGGGCTTTTTCAAGAAAAAAGAACTGGTACCGGAATACGAAGCTGCTGCGCTTCGCCTGGAGCCGGGTGGCATCTCAGGTATAGTTGAGTCGCAGTTCGGTTTCCACTTGATTCAGCTGATCGAGCGTAAAGGACAGGAATTCAACACGCGCCATATCCTTATTAAGCCTGCCACCGCTACGGTAAACATCCAGGAAGCTATTGCTGAACTGGATAGTATTCGTTCATTAATTGTGAACGACAGCATTACGTTTGCCAAAGCTGCCAAAGACTTTTCAGATGATTTCGCTACCAAAGATAACGGTGGTATGATGGCCAGCCGCGCAGGTACTACTTACATCCCGATGGACCAGGTAGACCCAAGCATTTTCTTCGTGATAGATACCATGCAGGTGGACGAGATCTCTAAACCACTACCATTTACTACTGCAGATGGCAAAGAAGCCGTGCGTATCATCATGCTGAAGGGCAAGTCGACGCCACACCAGGCAAACCTGGAAGACGACTATCCGAAAATAGCCGCAGCCGCACTCAACGATAAAAAGAGCAAAGCCGTAGATGAGTGGTTCAGGAAGAACATCGACACGGTATTTATCGATATCGACCCAGAGTACCAGGATTGTAAAGCACTACAAGTCACGCAATAAAACTATATGGCACAGTATTCCTCTGACAAAGAAGCAGCCGACGCGCTACACCACTCCTACCGCGAACTAACAAACGAGATTTCGAAGGTTATAGTAGGACAGGACGAAGTGGTAAGATTAGTACTGACGGCGGTTTTTTGTCAGGGGCACTGTTTGCTGGTCGGCGTACCAGGCCTTGCCAAAACGCTCCTTATCCAAACGATAGCTTCTGCGCTGGATATGTCCTTTAACCGGGTACAGTTTACCCCGGACCTGATGCCCTCGGATATAGTGGGTGCCGAGACGCTGGATAAGGACAGAAACTTCAAATTTATTACCGGCCCTATCTTTGCCAACATTGTGCTCGCTGATGAGATAAACCGTACGCCGCCTAAAACGCAGGCAGCCCTGCTGGAAGCCATGCAGGAACATGCCGTAACCGTAGCAGGCAAGCGTTACAGATTACCGGAACCCTTCTTTGTTCTGGCCACGCAAAACCCGATAGAGCAGGAAGGTACTTATCCCCTACCCGAAGCACAGCTCGACCGTTTCATGTTCAACATCACGCTGGGCTACCCAAGCTACGAGTCGGAACTACAGATCGTAAAAAATACGACAGGTGCCTTTACCCAGCAACTAAACAAGATTCTGCATGCAGATGATATCCTTGCTTTTCAGCAGCTGGTGCGCCGTGTGCCGGTAGTTGACAATGTTGTGGAGTATGCGGTACAATTGGTTCACAAAACGCGTCCAGGCTCGCCTATGGCTTCTAAAGCTGCAGATAGTTACCTGGAGTGGGGAGCAGGTCCGCGTGCATCGCAGCATCTTATAGTTGGCGCCAAGTGCAACGCCATCCTCAACGGCAAATACAGCCCTGATATTGAAGACGTGCAGGCTGTAGCTTTACCAATACTCCGCCACCGCATTGTGCGCAACTTTAAAGCCGAAGCCGAAGGCATTACCGAAGAAAGCCTGATCCTTGGGTTACTTTAATTGCTGTATGGTTTAATGATCAAATTGCTGCTTGCTTATTTTAACAATTCAGGCATTTAGCAATTTAACCTCCATTCCATTTAGCCATTTAACCAAATTCGTGTAATTTTGCGGCAGTTCAATATTTACTAAGACTTTACACTATGGAGGCGGCTGCTTTATACTTTCGCTTTAAAGATAACCTGGCAACTATAGTTGCAGCACTTAACAGCAAACTGGAAGTGCGCACCATGCCCTACAATGTTTCTATTCCGCTGGAAGTGGACCTGCTGAGCAACATATTGCGCATCTATGGCCTTAACTTTACTTCGGCAACTACAGGCGCTGCCAGGCTGCAGGATTTCCAGCAATGGTACATGCAGAACGAGGAAGCGGTGAACGAAGTAATGCACCGCGTGCTGGAAGATAAGAAGGCCTATATGAAAACGGCGACCGGCGTTATTCTGCAAAAAGAAATGCTTTACAGAAGGCTGGAGTTTTTTAAGGAAACGGCGCACACCCTGGAAGTAATGATGGTACAGCAAAACCTGGGCAGCCCGAAACACCACAACTACCCGTTCCTGAATAAGTAACAGAGACTATAGTTTATACTACAAAGGCCGGCAATTTTATAGTTGCCGGCCTTTGTAGTTTTAAGGAGTTTATAGTTTACTTCCGTATAGTGGTGTGGCCATCTTTGGAGTGTTCCAGGTTAAGTTCTCCTTTTGGCTCTTCTTTCATTTCCGAATCAGCCTGGCTGCCTACGCCACCTTTGGCTATAGTTATCCCGCCATCAACCATATAGGTAGCACCTGTTACATACGATGCCTCGTCTGATGCCAGGAACAGGTAAACATTGGCCACTTCTTCGGGAGTACCTCGGCGGCCCATAGGAGTAGCTTCTTTCATCATTTTCACCATTTTGCTATCCATCGGGCCGGTGCTTTCGTGGGTCCAGGCGGTATCTATAGGGCCGGGGCCAACTATATTGCAACGCACGCCAAACTGTGCCTGCTCTACGGCAAGGCCACGCATAAACGCATGTATAAATCCTTTGGTGCCGCCATATGGCGTATTTTGCGCAATCCCTAACACACCCGACTCCGAGCCCGCCGAAACAATATTGCCTTTGGTTTTGTGTAGCTCCGGTAATGCTGCTTTGCTCATGACAAAAGCCGTTTTCACGTTGTTCTTCAGCATGTATTCAAAAGCTTCCTCCGAAAAGTCCTGCAGCATGTTTACTTCCGGAAAAACGCCAGCGTTGTTTACCAGTATGTCCAGTTTCCCGTATTGGCTCACAGCCGTTTCCACGCAGCGCTTCGCATTGGCTTCCGTCGAGATATCAGCAGTAAATGGCAGGGCCGTTCCTCCCTCCTTCTGAATCTCTTTTACTACTGCCTCCACCGGGTCTTCGGGGAAGCCGGCAACGACAACACTTGCACCCTCACGGGCAAACTTTTTACAAATGGCTTCGCCGATTCCTGAGCCGCCACCGGTTACAATAGCAACTTTACCTTTTAGTCTGTCTCCCATAGTTTATTAAGTTTAGATCGATAATAGAACATGTACTTCATTAACGGACGTGGTACCGGCTTGTTCAGGATTTATAGTGCAGTGAATACGATACCATTTCAACTATAAAGCGTAAGAAGGTACAAGTATCAGTTTAAACCCGACACTCAGTACAATTCATATGAGTCTATTATTTAATATTTTACCCGAGTCTCTGGAAGAAAGGCTGGAGACGGCACACCTTATCCTGAGACCCTACCAGGAAGGTGATGAAAATGATTTTATGCGTGTGCTTAAGGAAAACACGAGCATCTTATCCCCGGCATTTAGTGGCAGAATAGCTCGGGTAAAAGCGCTGGAAGATGCCCGTATACAAATGCAGCAGCTCCGCACCGACTGGGACAACCGTAAAACCTTTGACTTCGGTGTCTGGACGAAAGCTGACAATACTTACCTCGGTGACATTGCTCTTAAAAATGTAGATCATAAAGTACCTAAAGCGGAGATCGGCTTATACTTTACTGGCTGGCCCGAAACCAAAGAACTGGTACAGGAAGGATTGCAAACGATACTCAACTTTGCATTTGATGCCCTTCAGCTGAATAAGGTTTATATCCGGTGTACTGCCAGCAATAAATTTTATGGTGAGTTGGCTAAAGAAAATGGATTTGTGGAAGAAGGAACCCTGCGCAGCGATTTTAAGGGAACCGACTCCGAAGAACTGCACGACCTGACCTATTTTGGAATGACGCGCGACGACTTTGAAGCGCAACGCAACCAGCATAAATCCAAAAGCTCAACAGAACTGGTGTAGTTAACTATAGAGCTGTAACTATACTCAAAGCGATCAAAACTATATTCAGCAGATGTAAGTTACCGGTGTTTTCTGATGGCTATAGTTAGGGCCATCTACTAAGAAGCTTTGTAACTATAGATTAACTGAAACTTTGCGGCTGCAATCCTAATATTATTAGCATATCGTAAATAGTTGTTTAAGTTGCAGAACTACCTTTGCCAGAATCGCCTTTAGAACAACCTGTTGCTTTATACTATAGTTACCCATAAAAAACTTTTGAAAACAGGAAGAAAAAAGCATAAATAATGGGACAAAAGCCCGGCAGGTTATGTTAAGAACAGACAGCAGCAATCAGCTAAAATAATTAGCAAAATATAGGATAACATTTTTGCATATTGGATCTGAAAGTTGTAATTTCACAATCAAATTAAGCTAAATAAGAAAGAACACATGAGTGTAAGCAACGAAAAACTTAAAGCCCTGCAGCTAACCATCGACAAGCTCGACAAGACTTACGGTAAAGGCACTGTAATGAAGCTTAGCGACAACAAAGTAGAAGACATTCCTGCTATCTCTACAGGGTCTCTTGGGTTGGACA
Organism: Pontibacter populi; assembly: GCF_019336435.1. Lineage (GTDB taxonomy): Bacteria > Bacteroidota > Bacteroidia > Cytophagales > Hymenobacteraceae > Pontibacter > Pontibacter humidus. The sequence goes on from NZ_JAHWXQ010000001.1 coordinate 740,727, forward strand.
TAGCTTTGGGTATTGGCGGTTTGCCACGTGGCCGTGTTATTGAGATCTACGGTCCTGAATCTTCTGGTAAAACCACGCTTACTATGCACGCTATTGCCGAAGCTCAGAAAGCTGGTGGCCTGGCAGCATTTATTGACGCAGAGCACGCTTTTGATAAAGCATATGCCGAGAAACTTGGCATTGATACAGAAAACTTATTAATCTCTCAGCCGGATAACGGTGAGCAGGCCCTTGAAATCGCTGATCATCTGATCCGTTCAGGCGCTATTGATATTATCGTAATTGACTCAGTGGCTGCCCTGGTACCGAAAGGTGAACTGGAAGGCGACATGGGTGACAGCAAAATGGGTCTTCAGGCTCGTTTGATGTCGCAGGCACTTCGTAAGCTGACAGGTACGATCAACAAAACAGGATGCTGCTGTATCTTCATCAACCAGCTTCGTGAGAAAATTGGTGTGATGTTCGGTAACCCTGAAACAACAACCGGTGGTAACGCCCTTAAATTCTACGCTTCGGTACGTCTGGATATCCGTCGTATTGGCCAGATTAAAGAGGCTGCCGATAACATTACCGGTAACCGTACCCGTGTGAAAGTTGTGAAGAACAAAGTAGCACCTCCGTTCAAAGTGGTTGAATTCGATATCATGTACGGTGAGGGTATTTCTAAAGTAGGTGAGATCCTTGACCTTGGTGTGGAACTGAACATTGTACAGAAGTCTGGTTCATGGTTCTCTTACGATGGCAACAAACTTGGCCAGGGCCGCGATGGCGTGAAGCAAATCCTGCTTGACAATCCTGAACTAATGGATGAGATCGAACAAAAGATCAGAGCCATTGTAAAGGGCGAACCTGAAAAAGTAGCTGAAGTATTAGAAGATAAATCTGCTGACAGAGGCGAATGAACACTATTCAGTGAACTAAAATAATAAAAAAGGTGCTATAGTAATGGCACCTTTTTTATTTTAACTGCATCAAAAAAAATAAGTTAAAGTATTAACTTGCAATGCATAACACAGTATAAAAAACTATAGTACAGGTTGTAGGTGCACGTAATGTAAGTAACAAAACAATCTGAGCTAACTGCTTGAGCAAACTTAAATTCGGGTAAAACGGATAGAGTTGGTATGAAAGTTGAATAAAGCATACTAGTAATGCAGACCCTTATAATGAAGAATATGAAGAAGTTTACTCCTGTCATCCTTCTGCTTGTGATCGTACTTTCTGCCTTTTCTATGAAAGACAGCATGCGTACTATCCGTAACGAAAGCTTTTCGACTGGCGAGATACTTAAATATAAAGTACACTATGGCCCTATTACAGCAGCCGAAGCAACTATAGATGTATCTGACCAGCTACATACTATAAATGGCCGCCCCAGCTACCGTGCAACCGTATATGGCCGCACGAGCAGCTCCTTCGATATTTTTATGAAAGTACGGGATACATGGCAGTCTTATATAGATACGGCAGCTATAGTACCGCACCGTTTTCACCGCAGTATTGAAGAAGGCAGTTACCGTAAGAAAGAAACAGTTGATTTTAACCACATCAGTAATACAGCTGCTGTTAAAGTAAAGCGCAAGAAAGACCCGGAAAAGACCAGCACGCACAAGGTATCTGATAACGTGCAGGATATTGTAAGTGGTTTTTACTATTTAAGAACGCTGAACTATGATGGCATGCGCAAAGGCGATAAGCTGACCATAAAAGGCTTTTTTGAAGAAGAGAACTTTGACATGGAAGTTACTTACAGAGGCCGCGAAACAGTAAGCACAAAAGCCGGTAAGATAAAAGCAATTAAGCTGGTACCTAAAATGCCGGCAAACGAATTGTTTAAAGGTGAGAATGCCATTACAGTTTACCTCTCTGATGATGATAACAAAATACCTGTACTGATTCAGGCAGAAATGTTTGTAGGGTCAATAAAGGTTGACCTATACGAATTCAGGAACCTGAAACATAAGCTCGTCGCGAAGAAATAAACAAAAAAGCCAGCCGAAACGCTGGCTTTTTTGTTATACATAATGGCAGCTATGTTAAGAAAAGGTTATCATTTACCTATCACTGAGCAGTTTGCCCGAAACATAGTACCTTTACAATAGCAAAAGAATACCAGCTATAGTTTATGTTCGCAAGCAACTATAGTTACAGACAAAATATACGGTAACCTAAAGCGTCAAAATCGTGCAAACTGCATCTAGATACAAGATACTGATCGTGGACGATGAGCCCGATATAGTGGAATTGCTGCACTACAACCTTACCCGCGAAGGCTACGAAGTGGCACAGGCGGATAACGGCAAAAGAGCCATAGAAGTAGCACAGGCTTTTAAACCGGATGTGATACTGATGGATGTGATGATGCCTGTGATGGACGGAATAGCGGCCTGCAGGCAACTGCGCGAAATGAACGACTTTAAACAGACACACATCATTTTCCTGACAGCCCGCGCCGAAGAATTTTCGGAAGTAGCTGCTTTTGATGCCGGCGCTGATGATTTTATTACCAAGCCCATAAAGCCTCGCGCCCTTTTAAGCCGCCTGGCTGCTATTGCCCGTCGCGATGCGCAGCAGGACGAGCAGGAACAAACCATAGATATAGCAGGCCTTAAAATAGACCGCACCAGCTTTGCGGTATATAAGGGCGAGCAGAAAATAACTTTGCCTAAAAAAGAATTTGAGCTGCTGGCTTTCCTGGCCTCTACACCAAACAAAGTATTTACCCGCGAAGAACTGCTCAACAACATCTGGGGCAGCGATGTGTATGTAATTGCCCGAACGGTGGATGTACACATCCGGAAAGTGCGTGAAAAAGTAGGCGAAGACCACATCAGAACTATAAAAGGTGTTGGCTATAAGTTTAACACCGACTAAGCTGCATGAACCTGAACTCGCGTACCCTTACGTTGCTTATTTCATTGGCGGTGGCTTTGGTGCTTACCGCCTTTTTGGCGTTAGCTACTTACTTCTCATCAAGAGGGCTTATAGTTGCGCTGGTGCTGGTTTTTATCAGCTGTTTTCTGCTGGTGTATTTCTCATATGAGGCGCTGGTACTCCGCGAGATCAAAAATGTATACTCCAGCCTGGACCGCATCAGGCGCCAGGACCCTAAAAAAGCAGAAGGCCGTTCTTTTTTTACCGCCGACCCTTTGCTGAAAATAAAGAATGAGATCTACGAGATAGCAGCAAAGAAACAGCTTGAAATAGATGAGCTGAAACGATTGCAGAAAATGCGGAGCGAGTTTCTGGCCGATGTATCGCATGAGCTGAAGACACCCATATTTGCAGCGCAGGGTTTTATACACACCTTGCTGGATGGTGCTTTAGACGATGAGAATGTTCGTGATAAGTTTCTGCAGAAGGCTGCCAATAGTTTAGACGGATTGGATACGCTGGTGCAGGACCTGATCAGCATTTCGCAGATGGAGAATGGTGTAATTAAAATGCAGAAACGCAATATCGACATTATACCGGTTGTGCAGGAAGTATTTGAGCAACTGGAATGCAAAGCAGCGGAGCGTAAAATTACACTTCACCTGGAAGCACAGCCAGGCGAACATATTAACCTGCACGCTGACCCTAACCGCATCAGGCAGGTATTTATCAACCTTATAGATAACGCCATAAAGTATGGCCGTGAGGGTGGCAACATCTGGGTATCGTTTACAGAAGGGCGTAAAAAATATACCATAACTGTTAAAGACGACGGCAAGGGAATAGCGGAAGAACACATTAACCGTATCTTCGAGCGTTTTTACCGGATAGATAAAAGCCGCGCCCGCACAGAAGGAGGCTCCGGCTTGGGTCTAGCCATTTCCAAACACATCGTAGAGGCACACCGCTCCTTTATAGCCATTACCAGTACAGTTGGCAAAGGCTCTACCCTACGTTTCAAGCTGCTCAAGGCTAAGTGATTGCTGGTTGCTAATGGTTGATCGTTGTTTTGCCAAAGTCTGATGCCTTTTTCTAAGTTTTGCCAACTATAGCGCTGTTGAACTGCACCCATTCAACCACCACCATGTAGCAATTCAACCATTCAACAATTTTATGAGTATCTTTGCAGAATAAATGGCCTGGCAAACGATAGCTGCGCTCTGTAAAGTAGATTACACATGAAATACCCGGTTTTTAAAGACCTGATCATATTTGAGAACGAAGACTACATTGTAGTTAATAAACCGCCTTTTCTGGCAACATTAGAGGACAGAACACCCAACACCACCAACCTGCTCAAAATTGCCCGCCAGTACAACCCTGACCTGCAGGCCTGCCACCGCTTAGATAAGGATACATCCGGCTGTCTGGTGTTTGCCAAAAACCCGGAAGCTTACCGCCATCTGTCTATGCAGTTTGAGCACCGCCAGGTTTATAAGGTGTATCATGCTGTGGTTTGGGGTACTTTTAAGTTCGAGGATCAGCTGGTAAGTAAAGCTATATTGCCTAATGCCAAAGGTGTTGCCAAGCTTACACCTCAGGGTAAACCCGCCGAAACGTATTTTACTACTTTAGAGAATTATAACCGCCATACACTGGTAGAGTGCCTGCCTGTAACTGGTCGTCTGCACCAGATACGCGTGCACCTGGCTTCGTTAAAAGCACCTATAGTTGGAGATTCGTTGTACGGTGGCGAAAATTTGTACCTAAGTAGCCTCAAGCGCGGCTATAACCTGAAACAGCAGACAGAGGAACTACCCTTGATCAAGCGTTTCGCCCTGCACTCGCATACTATAGGTTTCAGGTTGCTGAACGATGAGCCGGTGAAGATAGAAGCTCCATACCCGAAAGACTTTGCTGTATTAGTAAAGCAGCTCAGAGCGCAGTAATATTTCTGACAAAGGATTTTAAAGACAAAGGACAAAAGAGGCAACTATAACTCTTTTGTCCTTTTTGCTTTTTTGTATGAATCAGGATTTACAGGATTTTAATGAATCAAAAGGATTGCTTCTTCTCTCTTTCGGACAAGAATGTCCGAAAAAGCACATATACATCAGCCCTAGAAACTATTTTGTCCTTTTTTAACTAACCAACCCGCAATACAATCTTCCCAACGTTCTTATTCTGCTCCATGTAGCGGTGGGCTTCGGCAACATCTTCCCAACTATAAACGGAGTCTATTACCGGTTTTAGCTTCTCTTCTTTAAAAAGTGGCAGGGCAATCTGGGAGAGGTCTTTTGTGAGTTCCTGCTGGTAGGCTTTGGTCCGCGAACGGAGCGTGGAGCCCATTACCTGCAGGCGTTTGGTTAATATCTTGCGCAGGTCTACTTCCGATACTTTTCCGCCACCTAAGCTGGCGAGTATCACCAAACGACCATCCAGGCGCAGGCAATCAAGGTTCTGGTTAAAGTATGGGCCTGCTATAAAATCAAGTATAACATCCACCCCTTCACTGTTGGTATAGGCCAGCACTTCATCCTCAAACGGTACTTCTTTATAGTTAATGGCTTTGTGTGCGCCCAGTTCTTTGCAGGCATGCAGTTTCCCTTCCGAGGCAGTTACCAATACTTCGGCTTTAAGTGCGCGGGCGAGCTGTATGGCAGCCGTACCAACACCACTGGCACCTGCATGGATCAGCACGCGCTCGCCGTGGCGTAGTTTGCCCAGCCATACCAGCGCCTGCCAGGCTGTTAAAAATACTTCGGGTATAGCAGCTGCTTCTTCAAAGCTCAGGTTCTCCGGAATGGGCATTGCCATTTCTTCGTTAATGACAGCATACTCCGCATAGCCACCGCCGGAAAGCAACCCGAAGACCTTATCGCCTTTCTGATACTTTGTACAGTTAAAACCAGCTTCTTCTACCATGCCAGCTATCTCTAACCCAAGTAAAGGGCTGGCACCCTTGGGTGGCGGATATTTGCCTTGTCGCTGCAGGGTATCGGCGCGGTTCAAGGCGGTGGCGTGTACTTTTACCAGCAGCTCGTAAGGGCCAGGCAATGGCTTTTCGTAGTCGCCAACTATAAGTTGTTCGGGTCCGCCGGGTTGTTTTACAAGTATGGCTTTCATAGTTTTCTGGGATGATGTATACTTACCTACTATAGTTTTCAGTAGCTTGTTTTTATTCTCTTCGGATAGCTTCTACGGGGTTAAGTTTTGCGGCCCGCATGGCAGGGTACGTTCCGAACACGATACCGATAACAATGGCAACTATAGTTATAACTACGAATGTATCGAGGGTATAAGCGGCCTGGAATGGCACATCGGTCAGGGCTTTAACGATAGGCACAATACCCAGCGTAGCAAGCACGCCCAGCACTAACCCCAGGAAACTACCGAACAACGATACAGTTACCGACTCGGCCAGGAACTGCATCAGGATATCGCGTTTTTTGGCTCCCATAGCTTTGCGCACACCAATTTCTACGGTTCGTTCGGTAACTGATATCAGCAACACATTCATCACGCCGATACCACCAACTATAACCGAAATGCCTACAATCATACCCATGATCACCCGGAACAATAAAAAGCCTTTAGCGGCCTGTTCTACCCTGCCTTCGTTGGTCATCACTCTAAAATCAGTACTGTCTTTGGCGACATTCGTTTTCAGCCATTGTTCGACATCTTGCTTAAAAGCCTGCACCTGCTCCACGTTGTCCACTTCAAAAATAACACGCGGCGGATCGGCTTTTAGCTCTTCATCTGTAAACAAGCTAATGGGAAGGTAAACTTCTGGACTCTCCTGCTTTCTGGGCTGTAGCACCCCGATTACTTTTACCTCTTTATCTTTATAAGTTATAGTTTGGCCAACTATAGTTTGCACCGAATCTTTACCTGCTGCCTGCTTAGCGAACACATCATTTACAAAAGCAACAGAAGCACTAGCAGCAACTTCTTCAGGTGAGAATAATCTGCCGGTTTTTATAGTTGCAGCTGTAGGATGCACAGCGTTTATGCCCTGCACTGTAGCTCCCACCTTGCTGCTGTCCGGCAACAGTACTTCGCTGTTTTGAATAAATTGTATGTACCCTGTGGCCGGAATAGTCATGGCTTCATCAAAAGCCCTAAAGCGCTCATAGTTCAGGTAGCCGTAACTTTCTTTCTGCAGACGCACATTGTTTACACGCTTATAAGTTTCGTTCTGCACCATTACGGCCTTCAGCGATGTGGTAGTCGTTATCTGGTCGCGGGCAAACTTCTCCATGCCATCTATCAGCGAGAGCACGGTAACCAAAGCCCCAACACCTATTACAATGCCAAGTATTGACAGCAAGGTATGAAACAACCTGGTGCGGATGTTATGAAGCGCCAGCGCGAATGAGTTGAGTATCTTTTTGAGCATGGATTTATAGTTGAGAAGAAGTCAGCTTTAACACAGATAATACCCCTCTCCCTTGCAAGAAAGCCCCTACCCAGAGGGAATTTCTGTAAAAGCCTGATTCCTCTCCTAGGAGGGGCAGGGGTGGGTTAGTACATCTGCCTAAATTTAAAATCGCAATCCTGGTTTAATAATTATAGTTGGCTTCGTAGCGATTGGCCAGATAAGGTACAGATTTTTCAACTATAAACACACTTGGGCTACTCTCCCACATTAGCTTCAAAATTATTTCACCCTAAAACCCCACTCTACTCCCTAAAGATCAACATACTAAAATAATTACGAAACTTTCGTAGCTTTTATTACGAACATTTCGTAACTATACGAAAACATCGTAATACTATGGAAAAGCTTACCCAACAAGAAGAAGAGGCAATGTTAACTATCTGGGAAACCGGCGGCGGTTTCATCAAAGATTTTCTGGAACAAATGCCTGAGCCAAAGCCACCTTATACCACGCTGGCATCTACGGTTAAAAACTTAGAGAAAAAAGGCTTCCTGGAGAGCGAGAAACTGGGTAATACTTACCGCTACATGCCCCTAATAAAAGCCGAAGACTATAAAAAGCGCTTCATGAAAAGCTTTGTGGGCGATTACTTTAAAAACTCTTACAAAGAGCTGGTGGCCTTTTTCGCCCAGGACAAGAAAATAAGCGCCGAAGAGCTAAAGGAGATTATTAACATGATCGAGAACAAAAAAACCGAGTAGCCATGCCTGAACTGCTTTTATACTTACTTAAAGTAAATGTGGCGCTGGTACTGTTTTACCTGGCTTATCATGTTGCGCTCCGCAGGCTCACATTCTACCACCTTAACCGGCTTTTCCTGGTGTTTGGGATTGTGTTCTCTACGATGCACCCACTTATAGACTTATCGGAGCTGTTTGCAGGCAACCAGCCAATTGCCAATGCCTACCTTGTAACTATACCAGCCTGGGCCCTAACCGGACAAACTATAACGCAAACCCCAACCTTCGATTACTGGCAGCTTCCGGTATACCTTTTCTGGGTAGGAGTTATAGTTATGCTGATGCGGTTTATAGTTCAGTTTATATCGCTCTACAAAATTCATAAAGTGTCGGAACCTGCCAACTACAAAAGCATCGGTTTCAGGCAGGTTACAACTATAAGCCAGGCCTTCTCTTTCTGGCAAACGATTTACATTAACCCGGAGCAGCACAAGCGCGACGAACTGGAACAGATATTACACCACGAACTGATACATATTACCGGCTGGCATACTATAGATGTGCTGCTGGCCGAACTGAGCACCGTGTTCTACTGGTTTAACCCGGGCGCGTGGCTCATGAAAAAAGCTGTGAAAGAAAACCTGGAGTTTATTGCCGACCAACAGGTGGTAGATGCCGGAATAGATAAAAAAGAATATCAATACCTTTTACTGAAAGTTGTAGGCGCCACGCAACCTCAGATTGCCAATCAATTCAATTTTCCATCACTAAAAAGAAGAATTGCCATGATGAACAAAATGCCTACCCCAAAAGTGAGTCGGCTCAGGTTGCTGATTGCCTTGCCCCTTGTTGCCGTGTTGCTGGTTGCCTTCCGGAGCGCTGCATCCGAAATTGAAGCTATAACCAACAATACAGAAACTGAAATACTGCAGCAGAACAACGACAAGATACTTCCAAAAGAACTTGCAGAACATTTGAAGAAAAACGTTGCCATAAAAAATGTACGCGGCCGGGTTATTGACGGTAAAAAAGCGGTTATTATAAGCCTGAAAGGCGGCGGCACTGAAGTATATTACCTTGCCGAAGAAGCAAGTATAGCTGAACTGGAGCGCAAATATGGTTTACCTGAACTTCCACCTCCACCTCCACCAGCACCAAATGCTCCAGATGCACCTCCTGCGCCACCGGTTGCAGAAGATGAAGTACCTTATATATTTACTATAGAAGATGTTTCATACTATAAAAACAACTTGCCAGCCGACTATAAGGCATTTCTGAAACGTAACCCACAGGTAAAGCAGTTAGGCTGGAAGTTTAGCGACAAAATTGATTTTAACTTAGAGTCTATAGTTATCTACCTTAAGAATGGCAAAGTAGAAACCTATGATTTTAACCAGAACCCACACATACCAGCAGTAGAAGCAAAGTATGGCCAGTTGCCCAAGCTTCCGGCTCCGCCACCACCGGTGCCAGCCAATGAGCAGCTTCCTGCGCCGCCTCCTCCTGTTAAACAGGAAAACAAACTGGAAGTGGATCTATCTGATGGCGTAACTTATTATATAGATGGCCTGGAAGACAAACTCGGTAACTATAAAAAGTTAGATCCTGATCAGATCCATAGTATCAATGTATACAAAAAGGAAAGCGCCGAAAAAGTATTTGGAAAGAGTGCAGCTAAGGGTGTGGTCTCGATCATAACTACGAAGAACAAAGACTCCAGACAGGTTCAGGAATTCCAGCAAAAATATCCTGCACTACCACCACCGCCTGTGAAGGCCAAATCCACTATAGATAAAAGGGAGACATCTGCAACCAGGCCTGTAAAAAGAAACTCATATGCTCAAATAGACACTCTGAACGGCACAGCCGCACAGATCAGGAAAGTGCTTTATGAGAGGCAAAAAGCTGGTGAACCACCTGTTGATAATCTTATCCTATTCACTAAAAACAGCAAAGGCGAAGGAATAGATGTTTTCGCAGAGCTAAACGGGACTAAAATTGAGAGTGTAAAGGTTTTGGCAATAGCCAACTAAGCATAACTTATGATGCTTTCATACCTTCCGGTCTATTTGCTTCTTAACCTCCTGGTTTATAGTTCAAATCAGGAGGTTATTACAGCCACACCTACCCGAGACACCAACTCCAGAATTTTAGCACAGGTAAGTAAAAGGCTCAGCGAACTGACGGCTATCAGCTACCAATATAAAAGAGAGCTGAATTACGCGTCGGAGGATTATTTTCATGAACTGGTAGTAGACACCTATCTCGAATTTACACCAACTGATAACAACTTAGGCTTCCGGTACCAAGCAGATGATGAGCAGCATTTTCAGGTCAATAATGGATCAGAAATATTCATCCTCAACAAGAAAAGCAAAGCAGCAATTATAGACAGGAAACCAACACTGAACAGTGTTCAGCATGCATCGTTCTTATATAACTCTCCGGTTACATTGCGCCACATGCTGCCTCAGATACTTAAGGACAACGCCGTTTCCAAGACTATAACTGATACTACGCTTAACGGCAACAACTATCACGCTATCAGCTTTGAGTTAAAGGATAAAGCCATGAATAATGTCAGTGGGTATAGAGAACTGGCAGGCGTAACTATACGATACCAACTGCTGATAGACCCGACGAACTACTTCCCGGTGGAGGTACTACAGCGCAACAGCCTGAATAATGATTTTATCAAAACCCGCTTTACAGCTATAGATTTTGCGCCCGCTACACCTTTAGTGGATTCCTGGCATTACTCCAGCTACTCGGGAGAATACAAGGTCAATACTCAGACCAGCAAAAGTAAGCCTGGAGATAAGGAGGAAGTAGTTTTAAAAGTAAACGATACAGCAAAAGACTTTAACCTGAACATGCTGGATGGCACAACCATAAAGCTGTCTAAGTTAAAGGGGAAAGTGGTGCTGATCAATTTCTGGGCTACCTGGTGCGCTCCGTGCCTGTTGGAGTTTTATGACTTCCCTTCTAAGATAATTGAACCCAACAAAGATAATGACTTTGTACTGCTGCCCATCTCAAGGGGAGAAACGAAAGAAACAGTAGCGAAGAAGATGGCGGACCTGAAGAAAAAAGGTATCGGCTTTCCTGTAGGAGTTGACCGCGATGAAGTAATCTGGAGGCAGTATGCTACGGGCGGCATCCCCCAGAATTTCCTGATAGATAAGAATGGCGTGATCAGATATGTTTCTGTAGGTTACGGAGAGGCTAATATAGAAACACTGGCTAAAGAGATTCAGAAACTACTAAAAGAGTAAAGGCATCCAGAATTCATCTATAAAACATAACCTATAGTTTGTCGCAGAACAGCACTATAAACTTACGTGCTGTTCTGTTTTTATAGTTGTACCTTTACCTATAACCTACTGTGTGGTAAGTGTAAACCATAGATGCGGGCTATAGTTCACAAAAGCTATTCTACTGATTATCGGTATTTTATAAAGTGCTGTTGCATATAAAATAAAGACTTACTATCTTTGTGACCATTTTCGAATTTCCGAAAGAAAAATAGTTATCAATAAATAAATCGCTTACTACCACCAAAAATGGATCATTTAAGTTATAAGACCCTAAATGTCAGCAAGAAGACAGCCAACAAAGGCTGGGTGATTGTTGATGCAGGGCAAGGAAGCTTGGGTCGCGTGGCGTCTGAAATCGCCAAGATCCTGAAAGGCAAGAACAAGCCTTCGTACACGCCAAACGCTGACTGCGGTGACAACGTGATCGTTATCAATGCTGATGACACTCGTTTCACAGGTCGCAAGTGGGATCAGAAATACTACCTGTCACACACTGGTTATCCAGGTGGTCAGAGAAGAATTTCTCCACGTGAGCTAAAGGCTAAATCATCAACGCTGCTCGTAGAGCGCGCAGTTCGTGGCATGTTGCCTAAAGGCCCACTAGGTCGCGAGCTATTCCGTAATCTTCATGTTTTTGCAGGTAGCGAGCATCCATTTGCAGCTCAGCAGCCTAAAGAATTAACCTTCAACATCTAATAATTAATGGAAGTTATCAATACATCCGGTAGAAGAAAAACCTCGGTGGCACGTATCTATATGACGGCCGGGCAAGGGAATATCACTATTAACGGTAAGGATATCAAGGCGTACTTCCCTAACGAAGTACTGCAAACTATAGTAAATCAGCCGTTTCAAACCTTAGATCTGATTGGCAAGTACGATGTTACTGCTAATTTAAAAGGTGGTGGTGTAAGCGGCCAGGCTGAGGCACTAAGACTTGCTATCTCTAAAGCCCTGGTAGTTGAGAACGCCGAGACTAAGTCAGTTCTGCGTAAAGAAGGTTTCGTAACCCGTGACCCTCGTATGGTAGAGCGTAAGAAGTTCGGTAAGCGTAAAGCACGTCGTTCATTCCAGTTCAGCAAACGTTAATATTAAAGGTGTATCAACAACATGGCAAGTACTAATTATAAAGAATTACTGGAAGCTGGTGTACACTTTGGACACCTTACCAGAAAGTGGGATCCGAAAATGGCTCCGTATATCTTCATGGAGAAGAACGGCATCCACATTATTGACCTTAACAAGACGTTAGTTGCGCTTGATGAAGCTACTACAGCTATCAAGAACATCGCTAAGTCTGGCCGTAAGATCATGTTCGTAGCTACTAAAAAGCAAGCGCAGGACATCGTTGCGGAAGAAGCAAAGCGTCTTAAAATGCCTTACGTTACCGATCGTTGGTTAGGCGGTATGCTTACTAACTTCGCTACTGTGCGTAAGTCTCTTAAGAAAATGTCAACCATCGATAAGATGATGAAAGACAACACGGCTTATGCAGCTATCGCGAAGCGTGAGAAGCTTATGCTATCTCGTGAGCGTGAGAAACTGGAGCGTGTACTTGGTGGTATCGCAGATTTATCTCGTCTACCAGCTGCTCTTTTCATCGTTGACGTAAAGCGTGAGCACATCGCAGTTAAAGAAGCACACAAGCTTAACCTGCCTGTTTTCGCTATCTGCGATACTAACTCAAACCCTGAGTCAGTAGACTTCCCAATTCCTGCGAACGATGATGCTTCAAAATCAATTTCCCTGATCGTTTCTATCATGGGTAAAGCGATTGAAGAAGGTCTTTCTGAGCGTAAGGTTGACAAAGAAGAAACAGAGCGCAAGCGTTCTGAAGACGAAGGCATCAAGGCTAAACAAGAAGCTGACGAGCAATAAGAACTTGTTCATATTGCAACCATATCAAACTGAACATTGGGCAAGCTGCTTCAATGTTCAGTTTGTTTTAGGGGTTGGGGGATGTATAACTTATGTTAAACCATACGCCTCCCCTGCTACAGAAATTCTTAATTATTAATTCGTAATTCATAATTATAAAAATCATGGCTATTACAGCACAAGACGTTAACAGACTTCGCCAGGAAACTGGTGCTGGTATGATGGACTGCAAAAAAGCGCTTACAGAAGCAAACGGCGACTTTGAAGCAGCTAAAGATATTCTGCGCAAGCAGGGACAAAAAATTGCCAGCAAACGTGCTGACAACGAAACTTCTGAAGGTATTGTATTAACTCAGGTTACTGCTGATGGCACAACAGGTAAAGTTGTTGCTATTGCCTGCGAAACTGAGCCGGTATCTAAGGTAGAAGACTTCAGAAACCTTGCACAGGCAGTTTTAGAGGCAGCTGTTTCTACGAACGCTACTTCTAAAGAAGAATTACTTGCTACGCCACAGGCTGATGGCCGTTCTCTTCAGGATCACATCACTGACCTGATGGGTAAGATCGGTGAGAAAATTGATGTAGCATCTTACGAGACTATCACTGCTGAGAAAGTTGTAGCTTACAACCACTCTAATGGTAAATTAGGTGTACTTGTTGGCCTTAACAATACAAACGGTACTGATGTAACTGAAGTTGGTAAAGATATCGCTATGCAGATCGCGGCTATGAAGCCAATCGCGTTGGATAAAGACGGTGTTGATGCAGCTACTGTAGAGCGTGAGATCGAGATCGGTAAAGATCAGGCACGTCAGGAAGGTAAGCCAGAAGCCATGCTTGAGAAAATTGCTCAGGGTAAACTGAACAAGTTCTACAAAGAAAGCACGCTGCTTAACCAGGAGTTCGTTAAAGATTCTTCTTTAACAATTTCTCAGCTTCTTGAGAAGACCAGCAAAGGCTTAACAGTTACTAACTTTAAGCGTGTAGCTATCGGTGGTTAATTAGCCCCAAAGCATATAAATAAAAAAGCCCGCTGATAAAGCGGGCTTTTTTTATGGCTACTTTTAACGTCTCTGCTATGGTGCGTTTATGCACTATAGGTTTTGTTGGTGGAAGAAATTTTTATTCTTTAATGGCAAACTCACTTTCAATGTTTAGGCTTCCTTGATTGTTAGAAATCTGTGGAGGAACATCAAAGGTGAGTAGTTGTTCCTTACTCATTAAGTTTGTTCCCTTTTGAAAATTATTCCCATTTATAGTCACTGGCCCTTCATACCAACAATCAAAGAAATTAACAAAATCATGAAATTCGCTATTTTTAATAATTATAGAGCTTCCTAATTGATTATGTCCACCAGCTTGGAAGTCAAGGTAATTATCAAAAGTGCAGTTTTCAATAATTAAACCACCCAAAAAATAAGTAAACACAAACTGACAGTTCTTAAATCTAGAATTTAGAAGTTTAACAGGCGATTTAAACTGGCTAACACTTCCAGAAAAGCTTTCAATTATGCAGTTTTCAATCACTACATCCTTATCCCAAACGTCACTAATCTCTATTTTTACTTCCCCTTCTACATATAAGTCCGATAATGGCTTTCCTTCATTGAGTAAGTCCATTGCTCTTTCAGATATAATGTTGTGGGAAGGTTCAGTCATACTTTTCTATTACCACCAACTAGCAGATAAACGTAATAACGTAAGCGAACTTACCCATTCCTTCTCACTGTACTCACAAACGCATCGCGCATATCAACGAAGCGGTTTACCACAGCTTCAATAAATTCATCGTCCAGTAAGGCGATAGCACCTTCGTCACCATTTACTTCGGTTTCTTCAATTTTATAGAGCTGCTCCAGGTTAGCTTTCTCCAGTTTCAGGATATACTTTCCGTTATAAGAATGTAAGGTGATCTTTACATGTGGGTTTGGGATGTCTGCTACTACTCTCATAGTTTATATGTGCTGTTTAGTTAGTTATGTTAATGTTTAAATCGGGACAAGAATAACCCACCCCTACCCCTCCGAGGAGGGGAATTAAAATTCACTCTTTTGTCTTTTGTCTAAATATCCTTTGTCTATAGTTACTCTTCGTTAATAGCAATGCCCATCAACTGCATAAGCTTGCTGGCGTTAAAGCTACCGCAAATGCCGCGCTGCAGTTTATAATCGAAGAGAATTTTATCGCCTTCTATTGTGCTATTGAAACTATAGTTCTCTACACTACCTTTTAGTTCTTCTTCCATCTCGCCAAGTTCCAGGTCGTGCGTCGAGATCATGCCGGAACTATAGCGGTTATGCAATTGCCTGATCAATGCCATCGCGCCTAAATGTCTGTCACGGGAGTTGGTGCCTTTCAGTATCTCATCCAGCAGATAAAAGACTGGTTCGCCCTGTTCCGTCATATTCAGCAGTATACGCAGGCGTTTCAGTTCGGCATAAAAAGAAGATGTACTTTCAGCAAGATTATCTACAGTGCGCATGGCTGTATACACCTGAGCAGGAGCAACGCGCAAGCTGCGGGCACAGACCGGCGCACCGGCAAAAGCCAGCACCATATTAATACCTACTGTCCGCAGGAAAGTAGTTTTGCCAGACATGTTAGAGCCGGTAACTATAATAGTGTGCCCTACTCCCTGCATCGAAAAACTATTAGCAATGCGCTCTGATACAAAAATAAGCGGGTGCGCCAGTTGCTCCGCTGTAAATTCAAAAGGAACGTCGCTGATCTCCGGGATGGCATGTGTAGGGTTCGCGTACTGGTGCGCAGCTATGCTGGCTATAGTTTCGAAATTGGCCAGCACATCCAAAGAGCCTTTTACCTGCTCCAAGTAACGGTCACGCCAGTTCTCCAGCCGGTACATCCACAGGAAATCCCACATCAGGATCGTGTTCAGGAAAAAGGCCATGAGCGTGCTCAGCCTGTACGAAAAGAAATCGATGATGGTAGCCAGTTTGCCTAATGCTACGGATGCCCTTACGTTACCTACGTGCAGCTGCTTTTGTAAATCAACGAGCATCGGGGCATGGAACTGGTGTTGTTCAATATGCTGCAGCTGCTGGGTATAGCTCTGCATGGCTTCGTAAATAGCAATGCTGTTGTCGTAAAATGCATCCCGCTCTACCCGAAACCGGTAAGCCAGCAGTGATTGCACTACCAATAAGCCAACAGCTGGATAACCGGAGTAACCATAAAACCACGCAACTATAGCCACCAGCGTAACTATAGGAACTATAAAAATCAGGGGCTTCAGGTAGGTGTGTTTGCTGTAGAAGCGGTTCTCCTGTAGCCAGGCAAAGAAATCCGCCTTACTTTCCTGTATGTGCTTATAGTGTCGTGGTGTTGCCAGCAGGTTTTGCAGCCAATCTATAGCAGTAGTGCCGGCAAGCTCAGCCAAAGCCTCCTGACGGTGTAAAATCTCCGTTTTAGATGCTCTGTGTTGCAGCCAGGCGGCCAGCTTTGCTTTGCCTATAGTTGTAACAGACCGGTTTATAAGCTGAAAAAGTGAGTTTGACCCAAAAATATCGAGGTCAGAGGTATACGGGTGATGATCATCTGTAAATTCGCGTCCGCTTTCGAGTTTACTGATGTTACCTTTCAGGCGGTCCAGTTCTTCGTGGTTAAGTTCGTGGAGTAAGCTCAGGTGTTGTCGCTGATACTCCAGGCGGGTGTGCCAGCGCATGACAACTACAAAAAGCATATACCCGACAACTATAGCCAGGGCGCCCAGCAAGTTGTTACCGGTACTAAAGAAATGGTAAGCTGCTGCAGCGCCGGCCACAAACAGGAACACGCGCAACCACGACACTCGAGATGCCTTGCCTGCGGCTATAGTTTCCTGTTGCTTAAAATCGGTTGCCCGGGAACTATAGATCTCTGATGGATTATGCTGCATGTGTTAGATAGTAGCGATACACTTCAGTTCAATAGCAATTGGTGTTGGCAGGCTGCTGATCTCTACCGTAGTGCGGCAGGGTTGGTTATCCTTAAAATACTCAGCGTAAATGCGGTTATAAGTCGCAAAGTCAGCTTTCATGTTCGTCAGGAATACGGTAACATCAACCAGTTTATCCCAGCTGGAGCCGGCATCTTCTAAAATATATTTTACATTCTGAAACACAGACCGACATTGAGTCT
Source organism: Pontibacter populi (assembly GCF_019336435.1). Classification (GTDB taxonomy): domain Bacteria; phylum Bacteroidota; class Bacteroidia; order Cytophagales; family Hymenobacteraceae; genus Pontibacter; species Pontibacter humidus. The sequence continues at coordinate 758,058 of NZ_JAHWXQ010000001.1, forward strand.
CGATATCATAAGAGGTAATGTTACCGGCTTCATCGAGCTCTACGCCAGGTATCTTTTTAGTGCCACGCTCGCGGGGGCCAACGCCAGACAGGAATAACAGGTTGCCTACTTTGCAGGCATGCGGATATAGCCCGACAGGTTCCGGGGCTTTTGATGAATTAAGTATCTCGTTTTGATTTGCCATAGTCAAATATAAGCAATGTGGCTATTATACCCTACCTAAACGCAAAGAGCCGGCGCTTGGCCGGCTCTAAACTATAACAAAACAACATTACACAAACAGGTAAATCTATTGGGTAAACCTAACATCGCCATACTTGGAGGTGATAGAAACAGCTGCTTTAGGCGAAGCTGTGCCAAACCGACCTTTATAGTCCGCAGAGGTATAGTCCTTTTCTATAGAGGTAAGATTAACCAGGTCTTTGTTAACCTTAAAGTCACCATACTGCACATTTACATCAAAATTAAAGGCAGAATTATCGGCAAAGTTCAGCGAAATCGGGATGTAGGTGCTTGCCAGCCTGATGTTACGGATACCGCTGCTGATATTATTTATCCGGAACGAACCATATTTCATATCCATGTTTATCTCTTCACCCAGCTTGCCTATAGTTAGTTCGCTGTATTTGCTAAAACCCTTCAGCTCTTTTGCTTCAGCCACATTCATATTAAAGTAAGCTACCTGCAGGTTTCCGCCGTTTATATAGCCGCAGCTACCAGAACCATACGTTAGTTTAAGGTTATTCTCTGCGTTGGCCATACGCTCGCTTTTAAAGTTGCCGTATTTCACATCAACATTTACCTTACCTTTCAGGGCTGCCAGGTACACATCGCCATACTTATTCTCTACAGTTAAGGCGTTAGCTTCGGGCATATAAATGGTATAGTTTATCTCTGATGAGCTTGGGCCCGACATGCGCGACTGATCGTAGACTGTTCTCAATAAGATCGTATTTCCTTCTCTCCCTTCTTCTACGTTCATGCGGTTCAGCATTTCGTTTACCTTACTTTCAGATCCGGCACGGGCAATCATATCTACCTTCACCTTAATCTCATTTTTGTTCCAGGTATTTACATGCACACGACCGAACCTATTGCTGATGTTCAGTATATCAGAACTATTAACCTTATAGGTTTTCTCGAAGGTCTTGCGCTTTTCGGCATCGTACTTAACACCGGCTGCGGGTTGTATTCTAACATCAGGCTGAATATGAGGTACAACTATAGTTCTTACATTCGGGATAACTATAGCTACAGCGCCATTAGGGCATGGCGCAGCCGGGGGTGTAGGTTGGGATGGTACTTCCGGCGCTTGGCGACCGAGTACCATAGCAGGTGCCATTACAAGCATAACAGCCAGGCAGCGTAAAGATCTATACATTAGTTTCATTGCTTAAAGGTTCTTCGGTTGTTGTTTGTTTTTGGAGTTTCTCAATTTTCTGGAGCACTTCCAGCTGGCGATTCAGCACTTCGATCCGTAGCTGCAGGTTCTGGATCATGGCGTTCATCACTTTATCAGAGTTAGGACTTGTTAGTAATTGCTGTTTAAGTTGGATGTAGCTGCTGTCGAGGCGGGCTATTTCACGGTCTATATCGCGTTTCTCATCCAAGCCGAGCACTTTCATGTCGTACTCGCTCAGTTCTTCGCGTTTGTCTTTCAGCTGACTGGTATAGTAGGCTTCTACTTCTACCAGTTCAGGGGCTATTTTATTAATTGCAGGTTGATTTACGGCGGCAATCGTATAGTTGCCCTCGGCTGTACGCTCCTTGGTTACCCACAGCGTAAGGCCGCAACCAATAAGCAGTAAAATAGCCGCAGCTACACGCATAAAAGCCATATTGCCACTAAAACTGAAGCTTTCACCAAAGCTGAACTTAATTACTTTGGTTGTCTCTTTGGGTTTTGCCGAAATCTCCTGACAGATCTCCTGCCAAAGCTCCGGCCGCGGCTCGTATACATCGAAATCATCCCGATGCTCGCCTACAAAATCTTTCAGTCTATCTTTCATTTTTGTTTTTGTTTGTTTTATCAGGCCGCAAAATGTGGCGCACTCATAATCTCCAGTAGTTTTTTCCGGGCTCTGCTGTACTGCGATTTAGAAGTAGATTCCGAAACGTTCAGTATCTCTCCTATCTCGGCGTGGTCGTAACCTTCCAGCAAGTATAAGCTCAGCACAACCCGGTACCCATCTGGCAATCGTTGTATGGCGCGGCGCACGTTTTCCACCTGCCATTCTGTGTCATTGTCTTCAGTTATGTCGTCAGCTACTTCGGCGGCTACACGTTCATCCATGGGCACCAACTCTGCACGGCGCTTCCGGATGGCATTGATAGAGGCATTAACCACTATCTTTTTTAGCCAGCTCCCGAACGAGGCTTCAGACTTATAGGCATGTAGGTTTTTAAAAGCGCTGATGAAGGCTTCCTGAAGTACATCTTCAGCTTCGGCGTAATCGTTAATGATGCGCATGCTCACGTTAAACATGGCCTTGGAGTATAGCTTGTATAGTTCGTACTGTGCCCGGTTGTCGCCACCCTTGCACCGTTCCACTATATGCTGGTTTACGTCCTGATAAGTAGATGTCTCCAAGTTACTCCAGTTTAGCTATTCTGTTTTTGTTACGTCATCCATGGCTTTGCCGCCTTCCCTCCTTCATTGCTTTCTCCCTACTTCCACACTAAAGACAAAAGCATTTACCGGGGGTTGCATCAAGTTGCAAAATTTTTCCTGATATTTCCCCGTTGCCCCGGCGCTACCTATAGTTTACCACCTTGCAGCACGGTATTCACAAAAAAGCCAGCCCTGTAGCAGGGCTGGCTTTACATATTTTAAGTCGCTTTTTTCGTTGGCGGATTCTTACACTATAAATCAGGCTATAGTTAGTCCATTATATCAAATTTGATACCTTGTGCCAATGGCAGTTCGCGGCTATAGTTTATCGTGTTGGTTTGGCGGCGCATGTAAATTCTCCAGGCATCAGAACCAGACTCGCGGCCACCACCTGTATCTTTCTCACCACCAAAAGCCCCACCAATCTCAGCACCCGATGTACCAATGTTTACGTTGGCAATACCACAGTCAGATCCCCAGTGTGCTAAAAATGCCTCTGTTTCCAGTAAGTTAGTTGAGAAGATAGAAGAAGACAAGCCCTGCTTCACGCCATTCTGTAACTCGATCGCATTCTCCACGTCGCCGCTGTATTTGATCAGGTAAAGAATCGGCGCAAAGGTTTCTTCCTGTACCATTTCGTAATGGTTCTCGGCCTCCACTATAGCTGGCGTTACATAGGTTCCTGTTTCGTAACCGGCACCTGACAATATCTCGCCACCTGTAAGTATGTTGCCACCTTCTTTCTTCACTGCTTCCAGTGCTTTGGTAAAGGCATTCACTGCATCTTTATCGATAAGCGGCCCCACCAGCGTCGTGCTATCCAGCGGATGGCCGATCGGTAATTTCGGATAAATTTTAAGCAGGCGGTCTTTTACCTGGTTATAGATGTTTTCGTGGATGATAAGGCGACGGGTAGAGGTACAACGCTGACCGCAGGTACCAACCGCACCAAATACGATTGCATTCAGCGCCATTTCCAGGTCGGCGTTCTCAGTAAGAATAATGGCGTTGTTACCACCAAGCTCCAGTAACGATTTACCTAAACGTGCTCCTACAGCTTCGCCAACTTTCTTGCCCATACGGGTAGAGCCTGTAGCCGAAACCAAAGGTATTCTGGTATCATTTGCCATTAAACTGCCAATTTCAGCATCGCCGATGATCACGTTAAAAACACCTTCCGGCAGATCGTTTTCAGCTAACACTTCTCTGATAATGTTTTGGCAGGCTATAGCTGCTAATGGCGCTTTTTCAGATGGCTTCCAGATCATCACGTCGCCGCAAACGCCACCAAGCATGGCATTCCAGCTCCAAACCGCCACCGGGAAGTTAAATGCTGAGATGATACCAACTATACCAAGCGGGTGGTATTGCTCGTACATGCGGTGCTGCGGACGCTCTGAATGCATGGTATAACCATGTAATTGGCGCGACAGACCAACTGCAAAATCGCAGATATCGATCATTTCCTGCACTTCGCCTAAGCCTTCCTGCAAAATTTTACCCATTTCGTAGCTCACCAGTTTGCCCAGTGCTTCCTTGTGCTCGCGCAGTTTATCTCCTATCTGGCGCACAATTTCGCCACGCTTTGGTGACGGCATGGTTCGCCAGGTTTTAAAAGCCTGCTGCGCTGTGGTTACCACCTGATCATAATCCTCGGCAGTTGCCATGTTCACTGTTGCAATCAGGCTACCATCTGCCGGCGAAAGAATATCGCGTGTGGTTCGGCCTTCTTTACCGCCCCACTCAAGGCCGGTGCTATAGGCAGGGTTAATTTCTTTTATGCCTAACTGGTGCAGCACATCGGCTAATTCCTGTTTTAGCGGCATTTCATCTATGGCTTGTTTCATAAGACTTTACTTTGTGGTTTTATAATAAGCTCTCCATTGATGATGGAAAGACTTTGATTTATAGTTCTGATTTAAAAAGAGGGTCTTTATACAAAGCTAAAAAATAAAAAAGCTTCTGCAAGGCTGCAGAAGCTTTCTATTGGTATTGTTAACGGTTTCTTAACCTTTACCGATCGGGTAGTAAGCTTTCAGACCATCCGGATATACACCTTCAATGTAAACTACACCGCCTTCAAAGCTTTTCAGGTGCTTTTCTACATCAGTCGGCTCGTTTACAGGGTATTTATCAATTCTGGTGATGATAAAGCCATCTTTAATACCTGTTTCGCGGAACTTGCTGTTACGAACACCAGATATTTTGGCTCCGCCATCTATACCCAGTTTGTTCATTTCCTGCTTTGTTACCGGCTCAAATGTAGCGCCATCAAATGTTACTGCTTTGGCAACGGCACGTTTGGTAATTTCTGTGCTGGAGTTCAGGTTCTTCAGCGTTACATTCGCTGATTTCTCCTTACCATTACGCAGGTACTGTACTTTTACTTTATCGCCAGGGCGGTAACGGGCCACCTGCTCCAGTAACTGCGACGATTTGTTAACATCCACGCCATTGATGGCCGTGATGATGTCGCCTTCCTGCAAACCAGCTTCTTTAGCGCCGCTGTTCTCTGTTACTTTAGCAATGTAAACACCATTCAGCGTTTTCAGGCCTTTTTCTTTCGCCAGTGCTGCATCAATTTCCTGAATGTTTGCTCCAAGCAATGCGCGTTGTACTTCACCATATTTCAGGAGATCATCTACTACTTTACTAACTATAGCAGATGGCACCGCAAACGAATAACCGGCAAAAGAACCTGTTTGGGAAGCAATGGCAGTATTGATACCTACCAGGTCACCGTTCAGGTTTACGAGTGCGCCACCAGAGTTACCAGGGTTTACGGCGGCATCTGTCTGTATAAACGACTCGATGGTCATATCCACCCCATTCTGAGCCATTTCGCGCTGGTTAGTGCGCAGTATATTAATGTTACGGCCTTTGGCGCTAACTATACCAGCTGTTACCGTAGAGGTCAGGTTCATTGGGTTACCAACGGCCAGTACCCACTCGCCTACCTGCAGGTCGTCGGAGTTACCATAACGGACAACCGGTAATTTATCAGCGTTTATTTTAAGCAGGGCCAAGTCTGTATTCGGGTCAGTACCAACAAGGGTGGCTTCAAACTTACGCTTATCGTCCAGCACTACTTCAATCTTATCAGCCCTATCGATTACGTGGTTATTGGTAACGATGTAGCCATTGGAGGCAACAATTACACCGGAGCCAGAACCCATTTGCGGGCCGCGGGGCACACGCTCACCAAAGCCATCACCAAAGAACTCGCGTAAAAACGGATCCATCGGGCTGCTATAGTTTTCTGATGAACGGACGCTGTACTCCGTCATAACGTGTACTACAGCTGGTGTTGATACCTGCGCAGCTTTAATAAAGTTAAGTCCTTCGGGTACCGAATTGGTGCTGCTGCGCATCTCGCTCGTGTAGCGAACGTTCGGGTACCGGGTGTCTTCCTGACTTGTATTTTGTTGATTGTCGTCTTCCAGCAGCTTATAGCTACCTACCGCAACACCACCACCCAATAAAGCAGAAAGTGTGAGGCCAACGATAAACTGTTTAGTCTTCATGTACAGAATAAGGTTTTAGGTTAATATAGTTTTAGATTAATATATAGGTATGACTATATTATATAGTAATAACGCTATTGTAGTATACGGTAGTATGCGGCGCTTGGCGAAGCATGTTACCTAAGTTATAAACAACAAAAAAGAGGCCAAAGTTTTTTAGCCTCTTTTTTGTTGATAGTTCTTTATCAGGCTTCTACAGCTTTACCGTTCTCTGTAGTTTTAGCCTTTTTAGGTTTTATAGTTGTAGCCTCATCCCGGTCATCTTCCGATGCTATGGTGATCTGGCGCTTCATGGTCTTATGCTCATCTTTCGGAACAGTCACCATCAATATGCCATTTTCCATTCGGGCTTTTATCTTATCAGGATTCACGTTGTCTGGCAGGTAGAAGGTGCGGTTAAAAGTACCGTACTGTGTTTCCAGCATCTGGTAACGGCGGCCATCACCTTCGCTCTTCTCAAATCTGCGCTCTCCTGTTATAGTTAGTCTACCTTCCTGAAAATCAATGCTTACATCTTCTTTTCGGATACCCGGCAGCGCTACTTCAATTTCATAGCCATTCTGGGTTTCGCAGGCATCTACGTGCGGTGTAAAGCTGCTTAAACCTTTTGAGTTTACAGACTCATTAAAGAATCTGTCTAACATAGAACTGAACGACTGAGGCATGTTGTTTTCCATGCCTGTATACCTGTTAAGTGCCATAGTTACCTCCTTTTTATAGTTTGTTTTATAGTTCTTTAAGCTATTTACAACTATAGGACAGTAAAAAATGTGCCAACAGAATAATCCTTAAGTTTCCTGAAAGATTGTCACAATTTAAACTAACAGTAAACTTAACTACCTGACTATTTTGCAGTTAACCGACCACTAGTAAGTAATACTGGCAGTTTGCGGTGTGCGGTTTAGAGTATATTTAATCTCCAGGCCAACTACAGGTATGATGCGGTTACGTTTCGTAGTATAACCCTCCTGCAGCAGTTGTCCGTCTTCATCGTATTCGGGTGGCACCATGACGTAGTAGCGATCTGTCTGTCGCATAAAGTAAGGGTTAATGCGTAGCTTTTCGGTAAGCTCATAGTTCAGGCTCAGGCGCAGGCGGGTGCGGTCTACAAAACGTTTCTCCTCGTTTTCATCTTCTTCTTTCCCGAATTCAGAAACAAGCAGCGCCTCGTAGCTCAGAGATGGAGTTATAAATTTGTTCTTTAACGGCAGTCGCTTGCCCAGTTCACCAGTCAGCCTGAAGTTGCCAAATGCTTCCATTTCGTCCTGAATTACATACTCAAATAGTAGTTGCTTGTTAAAGTATAAGCCTTTCATGTTACCATTATGCCTGATAAACGGCGACAGGAAAAACGCTTCTGGAAAGTTCTCAGCGGCATAACGAACTATAGCGCCGCCGCGCCAGTGCTCCGAAAAGGTATGTTCATAGCCCAGGCTAAATTCAATGCGCTCAAAGTTGCTTAGCACCCCGGAGTCGTCGAGGTCGTTGTAGCGGCTGTCGGTGTTAATGTGGTATTGATTCTGCAGAAACAGCATGCCTTCATCTCCTATCCCGGCGCTCAGTTGTAGTTCCGGCCAAAGCGTAGTTGGCAATGTAAGTTTACTTTGTGCCTGCGTTAGCAGCGGCAACAGAAACAGGAGTATGAGGAGTTGTTTTTTCATCCGGGTTTTAGCAGCAATTAAAGTACATAACCACTTTTTGTAACGCTTTGGAATAAGCTATCCAGCGCCCATCTTCTTTACCTAAAAGGTAGTAAAAGCCAATACTGTTCGAGTCACTTTTTATATCATCCCAGGCAGCTTTATCTGCATAGTAAGGGTCAAATTCCATTCCCGAATGTATAGCTGGAGTTGCAAAATTCTTTTCGTCAAAGAAGGTGTCGATGCGGTTCAGGATAAAACTATCCCATTCTGCCGGACTTGCATTTTCCGGCAGGTCATAATTTATCAGGTCGATGGCATCAAACTTTTCCTGGTACAAAAGCTCACCTTTGCTGCTACGGATCTCAAAAGTTACGTTTGCTGTCTGTACTGAATCGCCTTCCAGTGTAACTATAAATGTGTCTTTGGTTGCCGGGTCAGAGAAAGCATGTTGCGTTTCCGTTTGCTTTATAATGTTGCGGCTTATTACCTTCTGCGCTTTCGTTTCTTCCTTACGTTCTTTTGAAGTACACGCAAGCAGCAACATACATACACTTAAAACCAGCAGCTTTTTCATACTTATAGTTTAAGACTTCAACTCCTGCAGAGCCACGAAAGCCATCAGGCCAATACTTGTTTCCAAGGCAGTTTCATCAATATCAAACGTTGGCGTATGCACGCCTGATATAATACCTCGGGCTTCGTTGCGGGTACCCAGGCGGTAAAAGCAAGCTGGTACTTCCTGCGAGTAGTACGCAAAATCTTCCGCCCCCATCCATAAGTCAAGATCCACAACGTTCTCTTCGCCTAAATATAGTTCAGCAGCTGCACGTGTTCTGCCAGTTAATTCAGGGTCGTTTTGCAGGAACGGATAGCCGTTTTTAATATCAATCTCGCAGCTGCCACCCATACTCTCGCAAAGGCTTTCGGCCAGTTTCTTTATTTTCTGATGCGCCTCTTTTCGCCATACTTCGTTCATCGTCCGGAAAGTGCCTTCTATCTTCACCTCATTCGGAATTACGTTAGTAGCACCTTTTGCTTCTATCTTCCCAAACGATAGCACTGTCGGGGTTTTCGGGCTGGCGTGGCGGCTCACGATCTGCTGCAACGCAACTATAAGATGTGCTGAAATAAGTACTGGATCAATGTTCATTTCGGGCATGGCCGCATGACCGCCTTTGCCTTTAACAGTGATATAGATCTCATCAGCGCTGGCCATATACATTCCTGACCTGAAGCCCACTTTACCAGTTGGCAACAACGGAAACACATGCTGCCCGATAATACCTTCCGGCGCCGGGTTCTGCAACACGCCTTCTTTTATCATGATAGAAGCACCACCCGGAAATTTCTCTTCGCCCGGCTGAAATACCAGCTTTATAGTTCCTTCAAACTCCTCACGCAGTTCCTGCAAAATACGCGCGGCTCCCAGCAACGACGCTGTGTGCACATCGTGGCCACAGGCATGCATCACTCCCTCGTTCTTCGATCTATAGTCTACTTCATTGGCTTCAACTATAGGCAGGGCATCCAGATCGGCGCGTAAGGCTATTGTTTTTTTCTCAGGGTTCTTCCCTTTTATCAAAGCAACTAAACCCGTTTCTGCCATAGTTTCAGCAACTATACCATAGCTTCCCAGCGTCTGTTTTACATAAGCTGCTGTGTTATACTCTTCAAAACTGAGTTCCGGATTGGCGTGTATATGGCGGCGCACCTGCACTGTGTCAGGCGCATAGGTTTTTGCCAGTTCTTTTATTTTATCTGCTTTGTTCATGTGTTCTGTTTGATGTCGGGAAAGTACAAACCCACCCCTTGCCCCTCCCGAGAGGGGAATTCTTCTTACCTTTTGCTGACTCGGATTTGTAATCCGACTAGGCCAGAGGCCCAACTATAGTTCGTCACGAGCGTGGACGCTCGCGCCATAATTAGATTCCTTCTACTAAAGGTAGCAAAAATAAAAAACGTTGCGAACCTGAGTGGCTGCAACGTTTCATTTATAGTTTATAAAGTAATTCTTACTTGATATTGATCTGTTCCTGCACAATCTGCGCATTAGGGATCAGGTCTGAAATCTGGTTAAGTACCTGCTGCGCTTCTAACCTGCTGAAAAAATCGCCAACCTTTAGCCTGAAATTTGGCTGATTGTAGGTCAGGTAATCTTTTACTTCAGGCACCCGTCTTGCAATAGACTTACGAAGGTCCATCACTGTTTGTCTTTCAGAACCATTATAAGCCAGAATTCTGTACCCCTGGGCGTACTTTATGTTCTTATTTACGCTCGCTACAGTGTCCATCAGCACGGCAACTTTGTCGTTTACGTGGTGTGTGGGTTCTACGCGTGCTGTAGTTGTGGCAGTTTCAGCAGCCGGATAAGTCGGGCGGTAAACACTCAGGTCTTCCACTACTTTATCTTTGCCACCAGACTTTACAGCTTTATCCGAAGAGCTTTTTGCCGACGATGACGCACAGCCTGATGCAATAACTATAGTTAGCGAGAGTAAAAAACTAACGATTCTGTTCATGGGAAACAATTTGGATACTGGCAGAGCAACCTAACCTGTCGGCGCCCGCCTTGATTAACGCCTGCGCATCTTCGAATGTTCTGATGCCGCCGGCCGCTTTAATTTTAATGTGAGAAGGCAGTACGCGGCGCATCAGCTCTATATGTTCTACCGTTGCACCTTTTGCCGCAAAGCCTGTCGAGGTTTTCACGTAATCCACACCTGCGTTTACACAAAGCTCGCAGGCCTTTACAATTTCTTCCTCTGTAAGCAGCGCTGTTTCAATAATCACTTTCAGTTCTGCTTCTTTTAAATGGCAAAACTTAGCCAGTTCGCTCAGTTCATTTTCTACATCGCTGAACTTACCAGACTTAAAAGCTGAAATGTTGATCACCACATCTATTTCATCTGCGCCGTCAGCAATAGCCTGGTGCGTTTCCAGGAACTTAACTTTTGGGTGGTTGTAACCCAACGGAAAACCAACTACTGTCGCCACTTTTACACCAGAGCCGGCCAGGCGCTCTTTTGAGGCAGCAACATAGCAAGGCGGTATACAAACAGCTGCAAAACTATAGTTACGGGCCTCATCGCATAGTTGTAATACCTGTGCTTCGGTTGCGTCAGGTTTTAGTATGGTGTGGTCTATATAAGAAGCAAGATTTCCTGCCATAGTGTTAGACGTTAAACAAAGGCCGAAAGACTGACGCTTAAGGCCTCTTCAGATTTAAATAAACATAAAGCAGCCACTAATTTAGGTTAGTGGCTGCAGCATTTTTAGTCTTCAATTATTATACAGCGGTTATGCAGCAGGTCGTCTTCTACGGTTTTGTATTTAACGTCCTTCACTACACGGCCATCCGTATACTGTACGCTTACGCGGTCGTTACGTCCGGCTACTTTTTGTGAGTGTACCGGCATAATCTTTTCAGGCTCCGGAGCTGGCATAGATGTGTGGCCAGACTGGTTCTCAAGCGATGAATGCACTTCCTGTTTCTGCTCTTTTAGTACCGGTGGCTTTGGAGCCATTGGCGGCCTAACCGGCTGCTGAACCTGCTCTGGTGCCTGCACCGGTATAAATGCATGGAAAAGGAACGCTATAGTTTCTTCGTTCACCTTACCGATCATGCGCTTAAACAGCTCAAACGACTCAAACTTATAGATCAACAACGGATCTTTCTGTTCGTAAACCGCATTCTGCACACTTTGCTTCAGGTCGTCCATCTGGCGCAGGTGGTCTGTCCAGGCTTGGTCTATAGTTCCCAGTGTAATCAGTTTCTCCATAGCACGGAGCAGCTCCATGCCATGCGACTCGTACGTTTTGGTCAGGTTAGCAACTGCCGCAAGCTGGCGTTTGCCATCCGTAAATGGTACCGCTACGTTCTCAATCATCGGTCCACGGTTTGCATGGATGTCTGAAATGATCGGGTATGCGTGGTCAGCAACCTGCTTGTTACGGGCCAGGTAATGGTTTAGTGCCTCGTTGTATAAACGCTCCACCAACAGGTTAGCCTGTCCGGACTTGAACTCGTTTTCTGTGATAGCAGACTCGATACCAAACACACGCAATACATGCAACTGGAAGTTTTCGTAATCGCTGATGTTCTTATAGCTCACGATCACATCTTCACTGATATCATAGATCATGTTCCAGATATCCAGTTCCAGGCGCTCGCCGTAAAGGGCGTTTCTGCGGCGTTTGTAAACCACTTCACGCTGTGCGTTCATCACGTCATCGTATTCTAGCAAACGCTTACGCTGTCCGAAGTTGTTCTCTTCTACTTTCTTCTGCGCACGCTCAATTGAGTTTGTGATCATCGAGTGCTGAATTACTTCACCTTCTTCCAGACCCATGCGGTCCATCAGGCGGGCAATTCTGTCAGAACCGAACAAACGCATCAGGTTATCTTCCAGTGATACAAAGAACTGCGAAGAACCCGGGTCACCCTGGCGACCTGCACGACCACGCAACTGGCGGTCTACACGGCGCGACTCGTGGCGCTCTGTACCGATAATGGCCAGACCACCGGCAGCTTTAGATTCTGGTGCCAGCTTAATGTCGGTACCACGACCAGCCATGTTGGTAGCTATAGTTACGGTGCTTGGCTTACCAGCTTCAGCCACAATTTCGGCTTCTTTCTGGTGCATTTTAGCGTTCAGTACCTGGTGCTTAATCTTACGCAGCGTAAGCATACGGCTCAGTAACTCCGAAATTTCAACGGAAGTTGTACCTACCAGTACCGGGCGACCAGCTTCTGTTAGCGCAACAATTTCGTCAGCAACTGCATTATATTTCTCACGAACAGTTTTGTAAACTTTGTCGTGCTCATCTTTTCTTGAGATTACCCGGTTAGTAGGAATTACTACCACGTCCAGTTTGTAGATATCCCAGAACTCGCCTGCTTCTGTTTCGGCAGTACCCGTCATACCAGACAGTTTGTGGTACATACGGAAGTAGTTCTGCAGCGTAACCGTAGCGTAAGTCTGTGTGGCATCTTCTACCTTCACGTTCTCTTTCGCTTCAATGGCCTGGTGCAAACCGTCAGAATAACGACGGCCTTCCATTACACGACCTGTCTGCTCATCTACAATCTTTACCTTGTTATCTGGTGTAACGATATACTCAGTGTCCTTTTCGAACAGCGTATAAGCCTTCAGTAACTGGTTTATAGTATGGATACGCTTCGATTTCTCCTGGAAATCTGCGATCAGGTGCTCTTTAGCCTGCAGTAGTTCTTCGTGAGAAAGCGATTTATCGTTCTCCAGGTTAGCGATCTCTGTACCGATGTCCGGCATAATGAAGAAGTTTGGATCTTCACCCTGGCCTGTGATCAGGTCTACGCCTTGTTCGGTCAGCTCTATCTGGTTATGCTTCTCATCAATTGTAAAGTATAGCGGCTCATCGGCTTCCGGCATCATACGGGAGTTATCCTGCAGGTAGTGGTTCTCTACTTTCTGCATAATGGCACGGTTACCTGTCTCGCTCAGGAACTTGATCAAAGGCTTGCTCTTAGGCAGACCACGATACGCTCTGAAAAGGGCAAGTCCGCCTTCTTTATCATTACCTTCCTTAATAAGGCGCTTGGCTTCTGTCAGGAAGTTATTTACAACTTTACGTTGCGCCTCTACCAGCATCGAAATGCGTGGCTTCAGGATATGGAACTCGTGCTCATCGCCACGCGGCACCGGGCCGGAAATGATTAATGGCGTACGGGCATCGTCAATCAATACAGAGTCAACCTCATCGACCATGGCGTAATGGTGCTTGCGCTGTACCAGGTCCTGTGGCTCACGGCTCATGTTATCGCGAAGGTAGTCGAAGCCGAACTCGTTGTTTGTACCGTAAGTAATATCTGCTTTGTAAGCGTTGCGGCGGGCTTCAGAGTTTGGCTGGTGCTTGTCTATACAGTCGATGGTAATGCCATGGAACTCGAACAAAGGCGCCATCCACTCAGAGTCACGACGGGCAAGGTAATCGTTAACGGTTACTACGTGCACGCCACGGCCGGATAGTGCATTCAGGTAAGCTGGCAGTGTTGCTACCAATGTTTTACCTTCACCTGTCGCCATCTCGGCAATTTTACCCTGGTGCAGCACTATACCACCTATCAGCTGTACATCGTAATGCAGCATTTCCCAGGTTATCTCGTTGCCGGCAGCTTCCCATTTGTTCGCCCAGATCGCTTTATCGCCATCCAGTTGTACGTTTGGTTTACGGGCAGCCAGGGCACGGTCCATGTCGTTAGCGGTAACTACCAGCTGGCCGTTCTCTTTCCAGCGGCGGGCAGTTTCTTTCACTACAGCAAAGCCAACAGGCAGCACTTCCATCAGCACTACTTCCAGGTCTTTGTTGCGTTGCTTTTCCAGCTCATCTATCTCCGAGAAAATAGCTTCTTTCTGAACAATGTTCAGTTCCGGCTCGTCAGCCACACGCTTGTGCAGGGCTGCAATTTTGTCGTCAATAGATTTCAGTCGCTCGTTAATTATCCCTCTTATCTCAACTGTTTTATGGCGCAGCTGGTCATCCGTAAGGTTAGTTAATTTTGCGTACTCCTCATTAACCTTAGATACATAAGGTAATACCTCTTTTATATCTTTGTCGGACTTGGTTCCGAATAGTTTCGCAACGGTTTTACCGAAAAAATCAAACATCTGTGTCGGTTGTTCTTAAATGAAATTCTTTGCTTACAATATGTCAAAAATAAGCTGTTTTTCTGACATATCGAATGTCTGTACTAAAACAATACCATAAAAATACCCACATAGGTTATCTGCCATATTTACCGGAAAAGTATAAGGGTTTTACTATCTATAGTTGAAACGGCCAAATAACTCTGACAGAACAGGTATGGTTAATTGTTGGATGGTTAGATTGTTGTTTGTTGTGATGTGGAAACTATAGCCTTATACGTTGTCCTATCCATCTCAAACCTGATCTCTCCACTTTGTGTAATGCCTGTTTGCTCCCAGCCAGCTTTGCGGTAAAAGGTTTCTGCTCTTGTCCCGGGCCCGGTAGAGAGCCATAGTTTATCAACTCCCAGTTCAAAGCTATAGTTCAGCATCAGATCGTGCAGCTTCCGGCCTATGCCTTTTTTGTCATGGTCAGGGTCAACAAATAACGCCCAGATGTTCGCATCCGAAAAGTCAACTATAGTAAAGCCAACTATAGTTTCGGCTACTTCGCAAACCCAGCCTGCTCCCTTCTCTTCCAGCATCTGCCTGTAATCTTCAGCGGTAACCCGACCCGGATCAGAAAGAACATTCTCCTTCACAACCATCCGCACCCGCGACATCCCAGTGATATCCGCTAAAGTTGCCTTTCTGAATAACATGATGCTATGCGTCCTGATGTGTATGGAAGATTCGCTGCATTTCTACTACATTCTCCCAGCCGTCAGGCGTCAGAAACCATTCTTTGCGAATACCTACCTGCTCAAAACCACTTTTAGTAAAAAGATTTATACTTGGCAGATTGGTAGCTGTAACAGAACAGTATACCTGGTGGAGCCTGAGCGTATTCCGACAGTAGTTAAGTAATAATTTCAACGCATCGGCAGCATGACCATTCCCGCGATGTTCTTCTGTAATAACGATGCCTATGCCCGCACGGCGGTGCAAGGGGTCAAAATCATATAAGTCAATGGCTCCTATAGTTTGCGCTTCTGCGTTACAGATAATGAGCCGGAGTTGCTTGACAGTATAGATGTCCAGCGCAGCATTTTCGAGGTATTGCTCCAGCACAAATTTGGAGTAAGGTGTAAGCGTGTTGCCTACATGCCACACGGTAGTATCGTTTTCTAAAGAATACAGGAAATCCAGGTCGGCAGGCTCGAGGGCACGCAGGTATGTTTGGTCTGTTTTCAGGAACACAGGGTCTATAGTTGATGCTTTTCTCAAGGTATAAAAAAGAAAGACTTCCAACAATTTATAGTTGCTGAAAGTCTTGTTTTATAGTTAGGGATAAGGTTTGCCTGCTGTAGTTATCACCCCCTACCCCCTTCAAAGGGGGACACCCAATAATGCTTAAATCTAAAGTTGAATTACGTTACCAGAGAAAGTCCCCCTTTGAAGGGGGAAGGGGGATGATTTACGATTGCAGACAACTTTTGCTAATAAGATATACTGCCAGTTTGAGCGTAGCGGTAATTGGTGGTTAGGTTTGGCAGCCAGTTTGCAACTGGCGTCCTCCAGAACTATAGTATAGTTTCGCCAGTTACAGACTGGCTCCATATTTAGCCACAAGTTGCGCTGACGCTAAACTTGCGGCATTAAATACCATAGTTTCCTATAGTTTAAACAATAACAGTACCAGTGAACACCTGCTTGGCTGGTCCGATCAAATAAATGTATTTAAAGCCGTCGTTGCCTGATCTTTCAAAAGCTACTTCCAGTTCGCCGCCCAATACCTTTACTTTTACCGGGCTTTGCATGCCTTCCAAACCGGCCATTAATGCTGCAGCTGTTACACCCGTTCCACATGATAAGGTCTCGTCTTCCACACCGCGCTCGTAGGTGCGAACAAAAATCTCGTTTTCGCCTGTTTTCTGCACAAAGTTTACGTTAGTGCCAACTGCTGCAAAACGGTCGTTGTACCGAATAGCGCGGCCTTCTGCAAATACATCAACACTTTGCACATCATCTACGAAACGGATATAGTGTGGCGAGCCGGTGTTCAGGTAATAATCTTCCCCTATTCTTTCCACGCCCTGGACATCGTTCATCTTTAACTGTATCAGGTCCCGCTCTATATTTGCCTGGTGCTCACCATCAGCTGCTAAAAAGCAGGCTACGTCTTCTATCACACCCAGCTGGCGCGCAAAACGAACAGTGCAGCGTGCGCCGTTTCCGCACATAGAGCCCACACGGCCATCGGCGTTATAGTACACCATCTCGAAATCATAGTCCGGGTGGTCCTGTAATAATATTAATCCGTCGGCGCCAACACCCACGCGGCGGTCGCAAAGGTGTTTTACCAACACTTCGTTCTCCCCCGGGAAGGTCATTTTCCGGTTGTCGATCATCACGAAATCGTTGCCGGTGCCCTGGTATTTATAAAAACTGATTGCCATGTATCTGAAACAATTAAAACAGCTGGTTCGTGCCCTATTATGGTGTGGCAGATAATGCGTAATTTTACCGCCTTATAGGCACCACGCCTGAAATAAACGACAAAGATATGTATTCCTTTCTTACAACAGAAAACTGGGCCGATTACGAGTTAGTGGATAGTGGCAACTTTGAGAAACTGGAGCGTTTTGGCCAGTATTATGTAGCACGCCCCGAGCCGCAGGCCATCTGGGACAAGCATTTGCCCGAGCAGGAATGGCAGCGTATGGCCAATGCCGTTTTTACCCGCGACAAAGGCAGCCAGGAAAAAGGACAGTGGAAACTGAAGAAAGGAATGCCTGAGCAGTGGTTCATCAACTATAACTACAACGGCCTGAAGCTGCGCTTCCGGTTGGGTTTGTCGTCGTTTAAGCATGTGGGCTTGTTTCCGGAGCAGGACGCGAACTGGAAGTTTATTTACGACACCACCCGCAAGCTAAAAACGCCACAGCCAAAAGTGCTTAACATGTTTGCCTACACCGGTGCTGCCACGCTTGCTGCCAAAGCTGCCGGCGCCGACGTAACCCACCTGGACTCTATAAAGCAGGTGAACTTCTGGGCCCGCGACAACATGGAAGCCAGCAACCTCGACAACGTGCGCTGGATTGTGGAAGATGCCATGAAGTATGCCCGCCGCGAAGTGAAACGTGGCAACAAGTATAACGGCATTATCCTGGACCCGCCAAGTTACGGCCGCGGCCCGAACGGCGAAAAATGGCAACTGGAAGACGAGTTGAATGAAATGATAAAGCTTTGCCGCGAAATGCTGGACGGCACCGATTATTTCCTGCTTATAAATCTTTACTCGATGGGCTTCTCGGCGATGGTACTCGATAACCTGATGCGCGGCACATTCGGCGATATGGTGAAGAACGAAGAACTCGGCGAACTATACCTGCACGATAAAGGAGAGCGAAAATTGCCGTTAGGGACGTTTTTTAGGTTTACTTCGGCGGAAAGTTAGAAACTATAGTTATGAAAAGAGCTGCCTTATTACTAATTCTCATTATTACCATAAGCATTAATTCGAATGCTCAAAAATTAGCAAAATCAGATTTTAAGGCAACTTCATGGTTTGCGAACAACGAAAATCAAAGCTTTTATAGTTCTGACTCATTATCTCTAATTAGATTTCTGAATTTCAATACGGAAAATGACAGGTTGAATGAGTTGAATATAAAGCTCCAGCAAAATAAACATAGAGATATCACTGAACTCACTTTTGAAAAGTCTGGACGATTAAATGTCCAAGATTTACACGTAAAGAGTTGGACAAATTCCAAACTCGATGGAAAGTGGAGTTGGAGTTTTGATTCAGATGATCAAATTCTTAGCCTTTATTTTAGGAGAAAATTACACTCATCATTTAAAATTACTTCTAAAGAGAATGATAATATAGTTTGGAAATTTGAATACAACCAGAAGAAAACTGAATCGAAACTTAACCTGTTGATTTTAAATCTAGTTCGGATAAAATAGTATAACAACAATCATCAATTAACAATCAACGATGAAAAACCGCCTTGCACTGATCGATATGGGTACAAATACATTTCACTTGCTGGTAACGGAAGTGAATGAGCAGGGGCAGTTGCGCGACCTGTATAAAACCAAAGTACCGGTTCGTTTGGGACAGGGCGGCATCAGCAACGGCAACATCGCCCCCGAAGCCTACGAACGTGCACTAAAAACCCTTAGAGATTTCCGGAAGGTGATTGATGAACATGGCGCTGAAACGGTACGTGCTATGGCTACCAGCATGGTGCGTAACGCAGCCAATGGCGACGATTTTGTAAAGGACATCTACAAGCAAACCGATATTGAAGTAGAAGTGATAGACGGCGCCCGCGAAGCTGAACTGATCTACTACGGTGTGCGCTTCGCTGGTGTACTGAATGAGCAGACAGCCCTGCTCATGGACATTGGCGGCGGCAGTGTGGAGTTTATAGTTTGCAACAACCAGGAAATCTTCTGGAAACGCAGCTTCGAGATTGGAGCCCAGCGCCTGATGGACCAGTTCTTTACCGCCGACCCGATTCCAACCGAAAGTATAGCCGCTGAAAAAGCCTACTTAGCTGAAAAGCTACAACCCCTCACCGAAGCTGTAAACAAGTATAAACCAACTATACTCGTAGGCTCCTCCGGCACCTTCGACACACTTTGCGATATTGACGCACTCCGCAAAGGCGATACATCGCGCCAGCAAACTATACCGCCGGCTTCAGCGCTAGCAATGGATGATTTCTATAGTGTTTATGAAGAGCTACTGCGCAAAACCCACGAAGAGCGATTAGCGCTTCCCGGCATGCTGGAAATGCGCGTGGATATGATCGTACTAGCAACTATACTGGTAGATTTTGTACTGGAGAATTATAAGCTGCTGGAGATTCGGGTATCGTCTTATGCACTGAAAGAAGGTGTGCTGCAGCAAATGCTGGAGAAGTAATTTATCTGAATCAGGATTTACAGGATTAAAGGATTTTCGGGATGGGGCTTCTCGCTATAGTTGGAGTTGTAGTTCTATAGTTGTTCTTTTTTGCTGGCGCGGGTTTGCAACCCGTGTCTACTTATGGTGTTGAGTTTTCAACTCAACTGGCCCGGCAGGGACAGTAATTGCGCTGGCTATAATTTTATAGTTGCGGTTTTAACCCACCCCTACCCCCCCTAGAGGGGAATTTCGGCTATTACTAAAGTTGTAACTATAGTCTTATAATTTCCACCTTCTCACGGACAGGTCGCGACCCAATACCATCAACTTAATGCGAATTTGTCATCTCGACGAAAGGAGAAACCTATTTAAGATACTCTTGAATACATCCAAAATAGATTTCTCACTAAGTTCAAAATGACAGCATATTTCATTAAAATCCTTAAGTTGATGGTATTGGGTCGCGACCTGTCCCTACAATCCAAATCCTGTAAATCCTGATTCAGACAATAAAAAAAGCAGGATGTTCTCCTGCTTTTTTACTTTATCCTTTTGCTAAACGCTTTCTTTCCTTTTCGTAAGCCTTCCTCAGCTTCTTCAAATCGCGATTATTGTTTGTGTGCTTCATGGCCAGGGCTTCAGCATCATCTTTTAAACCCAACTGCACATCCTGCGATGCTAGCTGCTTGCCTAACTGCTCCTGCACGCTCTTCGTTTTACGATTTTTATAATCTTTTTGAAGTAGTATAGTTAATAAACCGATGGCAACTTCTTCTTCGCCCTGGCTGGCGTAGTACTGCACTACTTCGGCAGTAAATGGCAGCTTGGTTGTCTCTTTCGCATAGTTGTACAACGAGATGTAGTCCAGGCCGAAACGGTTTACTTCGTAGGCTTTGTAATGCTTCTCTGCCTGGTTATAAACCTGTAAAGCCTCAGTGTAGCGGCTGCTTGCTACGAAGCGGTTTATGTCTTCGAGCATCTGCTGATATCTGACTGCAGGCAGTATCGCCTCACGTCCGTCTTTTGCAGTAAAATCAGCTAGCTGGCAAACAGTGTTATCACCTGCCACTTTAAGTGCGGCCAGGTAAGACTTATCAGCAGCCAGGAATTGTTTGTTGCGGGCCAATTCTTTTGCCTGCTGCAGATGGTCGTCGTAAGCATTTTGAGCATTCTGGCATTCCTGGGTTACAATACGGTCGCGGAGCAGGTTATATTTGCCTAGCACCTCTTTATCCTGAGCCAGACCATAACGGCCCTGCATGGCTATAGCTTTTGAGGCCAGCGCGCGTGCATCGGATAACTGGTTATTCATGGCTTGCTGGTAACCAGTCTGTAGTTCGGCAAGTAATACCGGTTTAGCAGCTTTCTGTGCTAGTGTGCCAAGCTCGTTTACTTTTTTAAATGTATACCTGTCCTGTAGTTCCAAGGCAGCATCGAACTGGCTTAGCGCAGCTGTATAGTTTTTGCTGTTCAGGTAGTTTTTGCCTTTATCGATGTGCGTTACATAGTAGGTATATTTTACCTGGTTCTGCAGGTCAATAGCTTCAGTTGGCTGTGCCATCACATCCCGGTAATCGTTCTGGAAACGCAGGGCTTCTTCGGCTAACTTGTCAGCCTGTGCTATGTTGTTACGGCTAAATTCGCGCTTTCCTTCTGCTACTATGTTATGATATACACCGGTTGCGGCTCTACCTTCGCCTTCGCGCAAAGCTGGCATGTTGCAACCTAATCCGCCAACTTTATCACATACTTCGCGGGCAGTCCCGAAAGCCTGTAATGCGCCATTATAATCTCTGTTGTTAACCAGATTATGGCCGCGGTTAACATGTGAGGTGTAGATATCATGTGCCAGCACCTGCGCCATCTGGCGGGTTTCCGGGTCAATGCGCATTCCAGTAAGCACATCCAGGGTGCGGGCTGTAGCTTCGTTCAGGTAACCGTTCACAAAATCAAGGCGGGCAAGCTGCAGATGCGATGGTGCAAACTTTGGATTTACTTCCAGCGACTTTATAAAATAACCTTGTGCTGCATTTCCGTTTCCGGTTGTTACCAGGCTCATCCCTTTGTTAAAGAACTGCAGGTCCATGGTGCTCAGGGCGTAATCAACAGCACGGCGGCGCTCCTTCATCAGGCGGTTCAGGTCGGCCATTTTATCTGTAAGATGTTGTGGGTCGTATTGCCGCAAGTTTAGCTTATCTTTATAGTTCTCATCCTTTATGCGCGTATACATATCCTCCATCTGGCGCAGGTTGCGCTCGTGCAGGCTTATGCGGTCCACATCTTCGGGCTGTATGCGGTTAATATCTTCCAGCGCACGGCTTATAGTTGCTTCAGCAGTGTAATAACTTTGCACCTGTTCCTGGTATCTTTTAAAGCGGTTTACACTTTCTGAGGTATAGATCAGCTCTTTCGGCTCGACTACCAAACTATAGTTTTGATTAGCGGTAGTTGTATCAGGCATGGTTACATCCAGCACCACCACACCATCTTTGTTGAAAGAGATATTGGTCAGGTTAAATGACTGCAGTTCTTTTTTCTTGCCATCCAGCAGTTTGATCTTCGCATTCAGCTTTTCCGGCAGCAACACATCTTCCACGCCAAAACCTTTATAAGTAACATCGCTTCCAACCCCAATTTTGCTGAGTTTTACTGTTAACTGCAGTGCATTACCGGTATCGGCGATACGGGCCTGCTGCTCCATCCGAACTGTAAATTCCGGGTTACGCGTCGGGCGGCCGCCACCTTTCCGAATATCGCCATCTCGAAGCAGGTTAAGTATAGAATTGATGTTTTGTTGGCTGCTGTTACCAGTGGCGCTATACTTTATCAGGTAAGCTTCCGGGGTGGTTTGATCAAATATAAGTTTGGTCTGGGCCTGTGCTACAAAAGCAGCAAGCAGCATAAAAGCGGAAAGTATAGCTCGTATCATAGTAAAAATATAATTTGCCTAAGCAGGCACAGACAAAATCTGTTCCACAATCTTATTCAGGCTCTAAAGTATATAAAAAACTACATATTTACAGCGCTTTACAGAACTATAGCTTTTGCTGGGACAAGGATAAAGCAGGTATTAATGAAGCTATTAGTAACAGAATTTAGTAATTTGCCACCTTTGATTATCGCAACTCAGAATACATGTATACCTACCGACACTTATTTGATTTTACCCAGGAAATATTTTTAGCCATCGGGTGCCCGCCAAAAGATGCGAAACTGGCCGCCGAAGTTTTACTGGAAGCCGACCTGCGTGGCGTTGACTCACACGGTGTAGCCCGACTGAGCGGATATGTGCGCCTCTGGGAAGCAGGAAGAATAAACCCGACTCCAAACATGCGCATTGTACACGAAACACCCAGCACGGCCACTGTAGATGGTGATGGTGGTTTAGGATTGGTAATTGCACCAAAAGCGATGGACATTGCCATTGAAAAAGCCGATAAGGTAGGAACAGGCTGGGTATCGGTGCGAAATTCGAATCACTTTGGCATTGCCGGTTATCATGCTATGGAGGCCTTGAGCTCTGATATGATCGGTATGGCGATGACCAACGCAAGTCCGCTGGTTGCCCCGACTCACTCTATAGACCGTATGCTCGGAACTAACCCGATTGCAGTGGCGGTGCCAGCCAAAAAGCAGCCGCCGTTTGTAGCCGACTTTGCCACCGCATCTGCAGCTAATGGTAAGCTCGAGATTTTACAACGCAAAGAAAAGAAAGCTCCTGTGGGCTGGATACAAACTGCCGAAGGCGATGACACCGATAATGCTAACGAGCTAAAAGATGGCGGCGCCCTGCTACCGCTTGGATCAGACCTGGTACACGGCAGTCACAAAGGGTATGCGCTGGCAGCTATAGTTGATATTTTCTCGGCTGTATTGTCGGGTGCCAACTATGGTCCGTGGGTGCCACCATTTGTAGCCTTCCTGAATCCGCCAGCCGATCCGGTTGGAAAAGGTATTGGCCACTTTTTGGGAGCTATGCGCATCGACGCTTTCAGGCCTGCTGATGAGTTTAAAGAAAATATGGACCGTTGGATAGAAACCTTCCGGGCTGCCAAAACCAAGAAAGGCGAGAAAGCAGTATTGATCCCCGGCGACCCGGAACGCGAAATGACCGAGATACGCCTGAAAGAAGGAATTCCTTTGCTGCAACCTGTAGCCGAAGATCTGGAGAAGCTGGGCAAGAAGTTCGGTATTAAGTTTTAAACTATAGAACCAACTATAAAAAAGGGCCGGCAACTATAAATTGCCGGCCCTTTTATTTTCGGGAACGATTAAACACACCCCCACCCCTCTCAAGAGGAGAATTAAAATTACTTAACCTATTGGCCTAATGCTCTTTCGGACATCTTGTCCGAAAGCACTCTGCAGGAGGATTTCCTAATCCTCGTGTTACGAATGACGCGGACTAGGAAGTCCGCAGCCGGAACAGCCAAACTATAGTTTACAATGGCCAGAGGCCCGGCTATAGTTTGTCACGAGCGAGGACGTTCGCGCCATAGTTATCATTTACTCAATCTTTTTACCAGCCATTGCCTGCTTAATAGATATCTGCATCACACGCTCCGCAAACGGGCTTGTCTGTTCTTCCAGCGTATCTACAGCTTTCAATATAGCATCTTTATCTCCACTTGGCAATACGTTTTTCAGGTTCTGCACATTGGTTCTGGTTAGCTCTATCTCTTCAGCTGTCAGGTGCTGGCCGTTCTTATCAACAAAGCGCTCCACCTGGTAGATCATCTGCTCGGCGGTTGTGCGGGCCTCTATCACCATGCGGGTATTTACGTCTTCGCGTGCGTGGGTAATCGAGTCCATCAACATCTGCTCTACCTGCTCATCGGTCAGGCCATACTGTGGCTTTACCTCTACTTCCTGGCGCACACCGGAACGTAGCTCAATGGCTTCAACTTTCAGGATACCATCGGCATTCAATATAAAGTTGACATCTACTTTCGGGAAACCGGCTGGCATAGCTGGTATGCCTTTCAGATCGAACTCAGCCAACTTACGGTTCTCTTTCACAAGGTCGCGCTCTCCCTGGTACACCGAAATTTTCATGTTCACCTGTCCGTCTACTGACGTGGTGTACTGACGACCGGCCTTGGTTGGAATTTTAGAGTTACGTGGAATGATAGAATCCATCAGGCCACCCATCGTCTCGATACCCAACGTAAGCGGCGTTACATCCAGCAGCAGAATATCTTTACGATTACCGGCCAGTATGTCGGCTTGTATGGCTGCTCCAAGAGAAACAACCTCATCAGGGTTAAGCGTGTTGTTGGCTTGTTTCCCAAAGAAGTTAGATACAGCTTCGTACACTATCGGTACTCGCGTTGAACCACCAACCATGATCACGGCATCTATCTGCTCGGGCTGTAGTTTGGCATCGCTCATTGCCATACGGCAGCTTTCTATAGTTCGGGCTACAGTTGGGGCAATCAGTGTTTCAAAAGTATGGCGCTCTAAATGGCAATCTATAGTTCCGTTTATAGTTCCGGTGAAAACCGGCTGAGAGCTTAGCGTTCTCTTAGCTTCCTCGGCTTTTAAGCGTAGTTCCTGCTGCAGGTTTTTATCCTGATTTATAGTATCGGCAATCAACTCGTTGTTTTGTATCCAATGATTGATGATCGCACGGTCAAAGTCATCGCCACCCAGATAAGTATCGCCGTTCGTAGAGAGCACTTCAAAAATACCCTGGTGGATGCTCAGGATAGAAATATCAAATGTACCACCACCCAGATCATACACGGCTACTGTTTTCTCTTCGTTTTGGTCTATACCAATGCCATAGGCTAGTGCTGCTGCAGTAGGCTCATTTACGATGCGCAATACTTCGAGGCCTGCCAGTTTGCCGGCATCGCGGGTTGCCTGGCGTTGCGAGTCGTTAAAGTAAGCCGGTACCGTAATTACAGCACGGTTAACTGGTGTTTTAAGCGAGTGCTCAGCGCGCTCACGCAGTTCCTTCAGTATCTCTGCCGATAGCTCAATAGGCGAATAGAATTTATCTCCTACTCTTATCTTCACTAAGCCTTCGCTGTCGTCATCAATTATCTTGTAGCCAAAGTAGTCTTTGTGTTCGCCAACGTCTTTATACGACTTGCCCAGCAGGCGCTTAACAGAGTAAATAGTATTTGCCGGATCGGTAGTCAGGTAATCTTTTGCTTCGGTACCAACTATAGTTTCGCCGGTCTGGGTAAAATGCACCACCGACGGCACAATGGTTCCGCGGCCCTGATCATTAATAGCGATGGGAGTTTTATCTTCAGGATGGATGTAGGCCACCAGGCTGTTGGTTGTGCCCAGATCTATACCTACTATAACTTCTTCCTGCTGAATGGAGCCGGTAGAAAGGTTTATTGCAACTTTTGCCATAGTATCTATACTTAGGTGAGGCCGCAAGCTTATAGTTGCAGCTCAATGGCGCAAAGTTACGAATTATTTAGGCAGGGATTAAGGGATAAGCAGTTAATAAGGAGCCTTAATCGGTCACAAAACTATAACCCGCAAGTGTTAACTATAAACGCTTAACTATAGCATTAATCTTCCTTCTTTGGCACTATAATAAACACGTCCTCATTCGGGCGCTTCATCAGGTATTTTTCGCGGGCGTACTTTTCCAGGAGATCAGCATTTCCCATCAGGGCTTTGCGGTCTTTCTCCACCTCTTCCATTTTCTCCATGTAATCTTCCTTCACAGCTTCCAGATCGCTGAGTTGTTTGCTCATTTGGTACTGCGTAACAAAGTCGTTAGAGTCGAAAAAGAGCATCCATGCCACAAACAGGGCTGTTGTGATAAAATAAAAGCTACGGAAAAATTTGGGGATGCGCTTGATCATAGGAACACGTGGGCTAAAAGTACTTACACAAAAATAAGGCTGTGGATCATATAACCCACAGCCTTAGAGATAAATATTTTTAAATATTGGATTTTAGAACTTACGGCCCGGATAGTACGCTATTTCACCTAGCTCTTCTTCGATACGAAGTAATTGGTTATACTTAGCCATACGGTCAGAACGTGACGCAGAACCAGTCTTGATCTGGCCTGTGTTAAGCGCAACTGCCAGGTCAGCAATCGTGTTATCCTCTGTCTCACCTGAACGATGACTCATCACGCTCTTATAACCATGACGTAAGCCTAAGTTAATGGCATTTATAGTTTCCGTCAGCGTACCAATCTGGTTCACTTTGATCAGGATAGAGTTCGCTACACCCTGGTCTATACCCTGCTGCAGGCGCTTCACGTTGGTTACAAAAAGGTCATCACCTACCAGCTGTACATTCTTACCAATTTTCTCAGTAAGCTCTTTCCAGCCAGCCCAGTCGTCTTCTGCCATACCATCTTCAATCGAGATGATCGGGTATTTCTCCGTCCACTCTTTCCAGTAGCTTACCATGTCCGAAGACGAAAGTTTATCACCGGTAGATTTCTTGAACGTGTAAAGACCAGTAGACGCATCGTAAAATTCAGAGCTAGCCGCATCCATGGCAATCATCATATCGTCGCCTGGCTTGTAACCAGCAGCTTCAATTGCCTGCAGTACTACTTCAATAGCTTCCACGTTAGACGCGATGTTAGGGGCAAAACCACCTTCGTCACCTACGTTCGTAGAAAGGCCTTTTTTCTTCAGTACATTCTTCAGATGATGGAACACTTCTGAACCCATACGCAACGCTTCAGAGAACGAAGGCGCACCAACAGGCATGATCATGAATTCCTGGAAGTCGATGGCGTTATCTGCATGGCTACCTCCGTTCAGAATGTTCATCATCGGTACTGGCAACGTATTCGCATTAACTCCACCTACATAGCGGTAAAGCGGCATGTTAAGCTCTTGTGCAGCAGCACGTGCTATTGCCAACGAAACGCCAAGTATAGCATTAGCACCCAGTTTTCCTTTGTTGTCAGAGCCATCCAGCTCGATCATGATCTTATCCAGCAGGTTCTGGTCAAACACCTGGAAACCAATAAGCTCTTCAGCAATTGTATCGTTTACGTTTTTAACTGCCTGCAGCACGCCTTTGCCCATGTACTTGCCCTTGTCTCCATCACGAAGCTCAACAGCCTCATGAATACCGGTAGACGCTCCAGACGGTACAGCAGCACGGCCCATTACACCAGTTTCAGTTATTACATCAACTTCTACAGTAGGATTGCCTCTAGAATCGAAGATCTGTCTGGCTTTGATATCAGTAATTAAGCTCATTAGTTGTTTTGATCTATAGTTTTACTTGATTTTTACTTTGCTCTAATAATGCCACGAAGTCATCAAACAGGTACTCAGAATCGTGTGGCCCCGGCGAAGACTCCGGGTGGTATTGCACTGAAAAAGCCGGCTTGGTTTTCATACGCATCCCCTCAATGGTATTATCATTCAGGTTTATGTGTGTAACTTCCACATCCGGGTGGTTTCTCACTTGCTCCGCATCCACCACAAATCCATGGTTCTGACTTGTAATTTCGCTTCTACCTGTAATCAGGTTTTTAACCGGATGATTTAAGCCTCTATGCCCATTATGCATTTTGTATGTAGCAATTCCGTTTGCCTGTGCCAGTATCTGGTGCCCCATGCAAATACCAAACATTGGCTTCGACTTAGCCAGTATTTGTTTTACACTGTCTACCGCATCTTTCGTAGCTGCAGGGTCGCCAGGTCCGTTCGAAATAAAATAGCCATCCGGGTTCCACTTCTCCATCTCTTCAAAAGGAGTGTTATACGGGAATACTTTAACCTCACAACCGCGTTGCATAAAATTATGTAAGCTGTTGCGCTTTACTCCAAGGTCCAGCACTGCAACTCTAAACTTAACATCTTCTGGCTTCAGGTCATAGGTTTCCGGAGTACTTACTCTTGATGAAAGCTCTAATCCAGCCATGGAAGGAACTTCAGCCAGTCTCTTACGCAGCTCGTCAACATCTGTTATCTCCGACGAAACTATGGCATTCATAGCACCTTTGTCTCGAATATGACGAACCAGCGCACGTGTATCAATTTGGCAAATACCTACAATTCCGGCCTTTTCAAAGTATTCCTGTAAAGACCCTTCGGCTGTTTTTCTGGAATAATAATGAGAGAAGTCCTTACACACCAACGCACTGATCTGTACTCTGTCAGATTCTACTTCCTGGTCTTGTACTCCATAGTTGCCTACATGAGATACAGTGTTAACTACTACCTGACCATAGTAAGACGGGTCTGTAAATATTTCCTGGTAACCTGTCATACCGGTATTAAAGCAAAGCTCTCCACCGGATGTTCCAATTCTGCCTAAGCTCTTTCCTTTGTAGATTGTACCATCTTCTAATAAAAGAATGGCTTCTGTAGCGGTATGTTTTTTCATCTTGAGATTTTTACAAAAATAAAAAAGGGACACGACTTCCGTCATGTCCCTTTAAAATATTTCAAAGAATCAGCTTATTCAGCATCTTTTGACTCTTCTGCAGTTGCATCTGTTTCAGCTGCTTTAGGAGCTTCAGCAGCACCATCAGCTTTCTTCTTAGCACCACCAGCACGACGACGTGTTTTCTTGGCACCTGCTGCACCAGTTGATGCCAGCATATCCTCGTTGTAGTCTACAAGCTCGATAACACACATTTCTGCGTTGTCACCTAGACGAAGACCTGTTTTAAGGATACGAGTGTAACCACCTGGTCTGTTAGCGATCTTTGCTGATACTTCATCAAAAAGCTCCTTAACAGCTTCCTTCTCCTGAAGGTAAGCAAATACAGTTCTTCTTGAGTGTGTAGTATCGTTCTTAGATTTTGTAAGAAGAGGCTCAACATACTTACGCAATGCTTTAGCCTTAGCTACTGTAGTAGAAAGACGCTTGTGCAGGATAAGGGAAGCAGCCATGTTTGACAGCATCGCCTTACGGTGAGCAGCAGTTCTTCCTAAGTGATTAATTTTTTTACCGTGTCTCATTATTTTGAATTGTGCACGGGCATACCGTCGATCAACCTATACGGGATCGGGAATTATGCCGTAAGTTATTATTCTTCTTCTAATTTATATTTAGAAAGATCCATCCCGAAGGTCAGGCCTTTCTCCTGAACCAGATTCTCTAGTTCAGTAAGCGACTTCTTACCAAAGTTACGGAATTTCATCATATCAGAGATATCCAGTTGTACCAGATCTCCAAGTGTTCTGATATCCGCAGCTTTTAAGCAGTTGTAAGCTCTAACTGATAGATCCATATCCTGAAGTGGCGTCTTCAGAACTTTGCGCATATGCAGCAGTTCTTCGTCAACAACTTCTTCTTCTTCTGGCTTAGCAGTTTCGAAGGTCATGGTATTATCAGAGAACAGCATAAAGTGCTGAATAAGTATATTCGCAGCTCCTTTAAGAGCATCTTCCGGATGTATAGATCCGTCAGTCTGAATATCTAACAGAAGCTTTTCGTAGTCAGTCTTTTGCTCAACACGTGTATTTTCAACACTAAACTTCACGTTCTTAATTGGCGTGAAGATTGAGTCTATAGAGATAAGACCAAAAACCTGGTCAGCAGCCGGCTTGTTCTCATCAGCAGGTACGTAACCACGTCCCTTCTGAATGGTAAGCTCAACTTCTAATGAAAGATTCTTATCCAGGTTGCAAATCACCAGTTCAGGGTTAAGTACTTCAAAGCTTGAAGTAAATTTGCTGATATCGCCGGCAAAGAATGTATCTGTGCCATTAATTGTTACTGTGATCTTATCATCGATAACTTCGCTGATCTTCTTAAAGCGAACCATTTTAAGGTTCAGGATGATGTCAGAAACATCCTGCACCACACCTTCAACTGATGAAAACTCGTGCAGTACACCAGGAATGCGAACGCTAGTAATTGCATAACCTTCCAGAGAGGAAAGTAAAATTCTGCGCAGCGCATTACCGATGGTTACACCGTAACCTTTTTCAAGCGGCTTGAATTCAAATAAACCATGAAAGTCGTCGGCTTTCTCCATTACAACTTTCTCTGGCATTTGAAATGCTAATATTGACATACTTGCAGTGTTAAAGGTTAAAAATTGATTATGTTGCTTACTTAGAGTAAAGCTCAACGATTAGCTGCTCCTGAATTTTCTCAGGTATCTGGTCGCGCTGTGGCACAGCTATAAACTTGCCAGCCATTTCACTACCATCCCACTCTAACCATCCAAAAGCTCTGGCGTTACGAACAGTCAGACTGTTTGTAATAGCTTCCAAAGATTTAGACTTCTCTCTAACCGCTACAACGTCACCAACTTTTAAGCTATATGAAGGTATGTTAACGATATTACCATTAACCGTGATATGCTTGTGAAGCACTAACTGACGTGCTGCTCTTCTTGTTGGAGCAACGCCAAGACGGTAAACAGTGTTATCTAATCTTGATTCAAGTAGGCTCAGTAACTCTTCACCTGTAACACCACTCTTACGAGCTGCTTTCTCGAACAGATTAGCAAATTGCTTCTCAAGAAGACCGTAGATAAACTTAGCTTTCTGTTTTTCAGTCAGCTGAATAGAATATTCTGATTGCTTCTTACGACGGCCACGGCCGTGCATCCCTGGAGGGTATGCTTTCTTTTTTAATGCTTTGCTTGGGCCGAAAATCTCTTCGTTAAACTTTCTTGAGATTTTGCTTTTTGGACCAGTATATCTTGCCATTTTATTTAATCTACTTTAAAAATTAAACTCTTCTGCGTTTAGGAGGACGACATCCGTTGTGTGGTAGAGGAGTAACATCCTTTATAGTTGTTACTTCGATACCTGAATTTTGCACAGTACGGATAGCGGACTCTCTACCTGCGCCAGGACCTTTAACAAAAACTTCAGCTTTACGCATACCAAGGTCATAAGCAACCTTTGCGCAATCTGAAGCTGCCATCTGTGCAGCGTAAGGAGTGTTCTTTTTAGAACCTTTAAAACCCATTTTACCAGCAGAAGCCCAAGATATTACTTGACCTGCATTGTTGGTTACTGAGATAATAATATTATTGAAAGAAGCTTTAATGTGTACTTGGCCAGTTGCTTCTACAACTACGACACGCTTTTTAGCTTTATCTTTTCTTTTCTGAGCCATGATC
The DNA here is from genome assembly GCF_019336435.1 of Pontibacter populi. Lineage (GTDB taxonomy): Bacteria > Bacteroidota > Bacteroidia > Cytophagales > Hymenobacteraceae > Pontibacter > Pontibacter humidus. The sequence goes on from NZ_JAHWXQ010000001.1 coordinate 789,408, forward strand.
AATTAATTATTTAGAAGCTTTCTTCTTGTTTGCAACTGTCTTACGCTTACCTTTTCTCGTACGAGAGTTATTTTTGGTACGCTGTCCACGAACTGGTAGACCTTTACGGTGTCTTAAACCACGGTAGCAACCGATATCAAGAAGACGCTTAATGTGCAACTGAACTTCAGATCTTAAAACACCTTCAGTCTTGTGCTCAGAAGCAATAATATTTCTGATCTCATTGGACTCATCTTCAGTCCAGTCTTTCACCTTTTTGTCAAGATCCACCCCGGCTTTGGTTAAGATAGATTTTGAAAGATTGCGGCCTATACCAAAGATATAGGTTAAAGCGATCTCTCCTCTTTTGTTATCCGGAATATCTACTCCTGCTATTCTTGCCATACTTATTTAATTATCCTTGTCTTTGTTTATATCTTGGATTCTTTTTGTTGATTACATAAAGCTTTCCATTGCGGCGGATAACCTTGCAATCCACACTTCTCTTTTTAACTGATGCTTTAACTTTCATTGTATTTATTTATATCGATAAACAATCCGACCTTTTGTTAAATCATAAGGAGACATCTCCAGCTTCACTTTATCTCCTGGAAGGATCTTAATGTAATTCATTCTCATCTTTCCAGAAATGTGAGCGATTAACTGATGCCCGTTTTCAAGTTCTACACGAAACATAGCATTTGATAATGCTTCTACAATTGTCCCGTCCTGTTCTATAGATGACTGCTTGGCCATTTATAAGTTTTTAGCTTTTTCTATATAATCAAAAGTAGTTAATACTTCTGCTTTACCTTTTCTTACTACTACCGTATGCTCAAAATGAGCAGAAGGTTTTTTATCTCTTGTTCTTATAGTCCAGCCATCTTCCTCCTGAACAACGTTTCTTGTTCCCAGATTTATCATTGGCTCAATTGCAAGTACAAGTCCTTCCTGTAGTTTAACACCTTGCCCCTTCTTTCCATAGTTCGGAACTTCAGGCGCTTCATGTAAGTTACGGCCAACTCCATGACCAACTAACTCTCTTACTACACTGAAACCGTTTGCTTCAGCATGTTGCTGTACAGCATGGCTAATGTCACCCATCCTGTTACCAACTATAGCTTTTTCAATTCCTTTCTGAAGGCTTTTCTTTGTAACTTCAAGAAGTTTTTTAACCTCTTCCGATACATTGCCTACTGCATGTGTGTAAGCTGAGTCACTATGGAAACCTTTATAATAAACACCACCATCAACTGAAATAATATCTCCGTCTCTTAATTGGTGTTTTCCCGGGAAACCATGAACAACTACAGCATTAGGTGAAATACATAAACTATAAGGGAAACCATTATAGTTCAAAAAGGAAGGTTGAGCACCGTGGTCTTTTATAAACTCTTCAGCTCTTTTATCAAGCTCAGCGGTTGTAATACCCTCTTTTATAAGAGAAGCTATTTCGCCATGGGCTTTGCCTAATATCAAAGCACCCTGGCGAATTAGCTCAATTTCTTCTTCAGTTTTGTAAAATATCATTTATTAAGATACCATCGCTATATTCTCAGTCCTTCCTCTTAGTTTACCTGACTTCATCATACCATCATAATGGCGCATCAGCAGGTAACTTTCGATTTGTTGAAGAGTGTCAAGAACAACACCAACCATAATAATAAGAGAAGTACCACCAAAAAACTGTGAGAACTCTCTTGTTATCCCGAACAACATTGCGATTGCAGGAAAGATCGCTACTAGAGCTAGATAAATAGCACCTGGCAGAGTAATTCTAGTTAAAATAGCATCTATATATTCTGAAGTAGCACGGCCTGGTTTCACGCCTGGTATAAACCCGCCACTTCTTTTTAGATCATCCGCTATTCTGTTTGGATCAACACTGATAGCAGTATAGAAATAGGTAAATACTAAAATTAGTAAACCAAAAACTAAATTATACTGCCACGACGTAAAGTCAGAGAAAGTAGATCCAATGTAATTTGCAGTTTCACTTGTATCAGCCCACATTCCAGCTATCATAGATGGCAGGAACATTAAAGACTGAGCAAAGATGATTGGCATAACGCCAGCTGCATTCACTTTTAAAGGTATAAACTGACGCTGACCGCTATATAAAGAGTTTCCACCAACCTGCTTCGCATACTGCACTGGAATTCTTCTTATAGCCTGGGTAAGCATGATTACTGACATTACAACGAAGAACAGAACTGCTAATTCGAACAGGAATAACAGCGCGCCATTCAGTTGTTTTGACAAAAATTCTGCAGCAATTGCTCCAGGGAATCTTGATACGATACCGATCATAATAAGCATGGATATACCATTACCTATTCCTTTATCGGTTATCTTTTCACCTAACCACATACAGAAGATTGTACCTGCTGTAAGTACGATCATTGATGTGATGGTAAATAATGTTGTGTTAATAGCTATTGCTTCACTGTTTATAGTGGCAACAAAGCCTACTGCTTGTGCTAAAGTAATGACAATGGTAAGAACTCGGGTAATCTGGTTGATTTTCTTTCGACCAGATTCACCCTCCTTCTGCATCTTTTGAAAATAAGGAACAGCAATAGTTAACAGCTGTAATACGATCGAAGCCGATATATATGGCATGATACCTAATGCAAAGATGGATGCATTGCTAAATGCACCACCTAAGAAAGTATCTAACAAACCGAATAAACCGGCAGTGTTAGCTTTTAATTGATTAGGATCAACACCAGGAAGAACAACATAAGAACCGAGTCTGAATATTGCTATAAAACCGATTGTATTGAGTATTCTAACTCGTAGATCATCAATAGCAAATATGTTCTTTATTGTTGTTAAAAACTTCTTCATACCTATTAGATAGCTACTGTTTTACCGCCTGCTTTTTCAATTGTTGTTGTAGCTGTCTGAGAGAAAGCATGGGCGTGAACCTCAATCGCTTTATTTAACTCACCTCTACCCAATACTTTTACTTTATCGTTCTTAGAAACAAGTCCATGAGCTTTGAAGAAATCAAAGTTAAGAACAGTTTCTCCTGTGCTCTCAGCTAATGACTGAAGAACATCTAAGTTGATACCTTTGTATTCAACTCTGTTTATGTTCTTGAAGCCAAACTTAGGAACACGTCTCTGAAGTGGCATCTGACCACCTTCAAATCCTGATTTCTGCGAATAGCCTGAACGAGACTTCGCACCTTTGTGACCTCTAGTAGAAGTACCACCTCTACCAGATCCGGTACCACGGCCAAGTCTTTTTCTTGACTTTACAGCTCCTTCAGCAGGTTGTAATGAATGTAAATACATTTTATTGTTCTTTTACTACGATCAAATTCTGAACTTTATTAACCATACCAGCAATCTGTGGTGTAAACTCTACAGTTACTGATTTATTGATTTTTCCTAAACCTAAAGCCTGAATTGTAAGCTTCTGGTTCTTAGGTCTGTCAATAATGCTTTTAACTTGTGTGATAGTTACTTTCGCCATGACATTAACCATTAAATACTTTCTGTAAATTAACACCTCTTTGCTGTGCAACAGCTAATGGATCACGCATTTTTGCTAAAGCATCAAAAGTAGCCTTCACCACGTTATGTGGGTTAGATGATCCTTTTGATTTGCAAAGTACGTCTTTTATACCAGCACTTTCAAGTACTGCACGCATAGCACCACCAGCAATTACACCAGTACCTGGCGCAGCTGGTCTAACTAATACATAACCACCTGAGTATTTGCCTTCCATAGAATGTGGCACAGTGTGATGATATAAAGGAACTTTAACTAAGTTTTTCTTAGCATCATCAATTCCCTTAGCAATTGCATCAGTTACTTCATTGGCTTTACCTAATCCGTAACCTACAACTCCGTTCCCGTCACCAACAACAACTATAGCAGCGAAGCTAAATCTTCTACCACCTTTTACTACTTTGGCAACTCTGTTTATAGCTACTACTCTCTCCTTTAATTCGATTTCGCTAGCCTTTACACTACGTATATTGTTCTTCAACATAATATTTTAGAATTTAAGGCCAGCTTCCCTAGCACCTTCAGCCAATGATTTAACTTTACCATGATACAGGTAGCCAGATCTATCGAATACTACTTGCGTAATACCTTTTTCCAGGGCTTTAGAAGCTATTTCTTTACCTACTTTAGTAGCAGTTTCAACATTAGCCTTCGTAGCATCATCTAATTTAGCTGAGGATGCAGCAGCAAGTGTTACTCCTGCAACATCATCAATAATCTGTGCATAAATTACACGATTACTTCTGAAGACAGACAGCCTTGGTCTTTCAGACGTACCGGCTATCTTTCTTCTGATGCTTTTCTTAATTCTTGATCTTCTTTGTACTTTATTAGCAGACATGATGATGATTATTTAGATGCTGTCTTACCAGCTTTTCTTCTTACAACTTCACCAACAAATCGGATACCTTTTCCTTTGTAAGGTTCAACCTTACGCAGTGATCTGATTTTTGCAGCCACCTGGCCTAAAAGCTGCTTATCATTACTTTCTAAAGTAACAACCGGCGCTTTACCTTTTTCTGTAACAGCATTAACTGATACTTCAGCAGGAAGTGCAACGAATATGTTGTGTGAATAACCTAATGAAAGCTCAAGTACCTGACCTTGAACAGATGCTTTAAAACCAACACCCACAAGCTCAAGCTGCTCTTTATAACCTTCACTTACACCAATGATCATGTTATTGATCAATGATCTGTAAAGGCCATGCATAGCTTTATGACGCTTCTGCTCTGTTGGTCTTTCAACTATGATTTGATTATCTTCTGTTTTTACAATGATATCAGCATCAACAGCAGTAGTTAAAGAGCCTTTCGGTCCTTTTATAGTTACTACGTTCTTATCATCTACTGATATTTCTGTATTGCTTGGCAGAGTGATTGGCAATTTTCCTATACGTGACATTGTCTCCCCTCCTGATTAATAAACAAAACATAATACTTCACCACCAATATTCTGCGTGCGTGCTTCCTTGTCAGTCATTACGCCTTTAGAAGTAGAAACGATGGCTACACCTAATCCATTCAATACGCGTGGAAGCTCATCACCTCCCACGTATTTACGAAGCCCTGGCTTGCTAATTCTCTCTAACTTAACAATCGCAGACTGTTTAGTTGAAGGATTATACTTAAGAGCTATTTTGATGGTGCCCTGTACAGCTGAGTCTTCAAACTTGTAACTTTGAATATACCCTTTATCGTACAGTACTTTTGTTATTTCCTTTTTGATTTTGCTAGATGGTATTTCAACTATGCGGTGGTTCGCTTTTATAGCGTTACGCACTCTAGTTAAATAATCTGCTATTGGATCTGAGTTCATTATGAATGACTTAAATAATGATCGCTTTTTTATAAGCGAGCCGCAAAGATAATTATTTTTTCTTTATCTATTATATAGATACTAGAAAAATTACCAGCTCGACTTTGTTACACCTGGTATTTTACCTGCAAGAGCAAGCTCTCTGAACGTTACGCGAGATATTCCGAATTTTCTCATGTATCCACGTGGTCTGCCAGTTAGTTTGCATCTGTTGTGCAATCTGATAGGAGATGCGTTCTTAGGTAATTTATCTAAGCCTTCATAATCTCCTTTTGCTTTAAGCTCAGCTCTTTTAGCAGCATATTTTGCTACCATTTTCTGTCTTTTAAGCTCTCTTGCTTTTACTGCTTCTTTCGCCATTGCTGTTACTTTTTAATGTTTGTGAAAGGCATACCAAAAGCTTTCAATAGCTCATAACTTTCTTCATCAGTGTTAGCTGTTGTAACAAAAGTTATGTCCATACCACTTATGGATTTAATCTTGTCAATGCTGATCTCTGGGAAAATGATCTGCTCTTTGATACCTAAAGTATAATTACCTCTTCCATCAAAGCCTTTATCATTTACTCCTCTGAAGTCACGTACACGTGGCAGAGCGATCGTAAGAAGTCTGTCTAGGAATTCATACATCTTCTGGCCTCTCAGTGTAACACGAGCTCCAATCGGCATACCTTCACGAAGCTTAAAGTTCGATACAGATTTCTTTGCTATAGTTGCAACTGCCTTCTGACCAGTAATAGTCGTTAGCTCATCTACACCAATATCAACTAGCTTCTTATCAGCAACTGCAGCACCAATACCTCTGTTAATAGAGATTTTAGTAATCTTTGGCACCTGCATTACGTTCTTGTACTGGAACTTTTCTCTCAGGGCAGGAATTACTTCTGCCTGGTATTTTTCTTTAAATCTTGAAGTTGCCATATTAGATTACTTCTCCTGTCTTTTTAGAGTAACGTTCAGTTTTACCCGCGCTGTTCTTTCTATTGGCAGTCTTGGCTTTTTCACCAGTCTTTGGATCTACTAAAGTTACATTGCTCGCATGAATTGGAGCTTCAACTTTAGTAATACCGCCCTGAGGATTTTTAGCGCTTGGCTTCGTATGTTTCGTTACCAGGTTTAATCCTTCTATTACTACTTTATTTTTATCTGTTAAAACAGATGTGATACGGCCTGTCTTACCGCGTTCGTCACCAGCAATTACTTTTACCGTATCGCCAGTCTTAACATGAAGTTTTTTCTTATTCATCTTTACTGAGAATTAGGATTTATAGAACTTCAGGCGCAAGTGAAACGATTTTCATGAATTGTTTTTCACGAAGTTCACGAGCTACTGGACCAAAAATACGCGTACCGCGTGGTTCATTGTTCGCATTCAGCAGAACAGCAGCATTATCATCGAAACGAATATAAGAACCATCTTTTCTTCTGATTTCTTTTTTCGTTCTAACAATAACAGCTTTAGAAACTGTTCCCTTCTTAATATTTCCAGAGGATAAGGCAGACTTTACAGTTACAACAATACGATCTCCGATTGAAGCGTATTTCTTTCCTGTTCCACCAAGGACACGGATGCAAAGAACTTCTTTTGCACCGCTGTTGTCAGCTACAGTTAATCTTGATTCTTGCTGTATCATCTTACTTAGCTCTTTCTATGATTTCAACTAAACGCCAGTTCTTGTTCTTGCTAAGCGGACGAGTTTCCTGAATACGCACGGTATCACCGATATTGCACTCATTGTTCTCATCATGTGCCATGAACTTATTGGACTTGCTTACAAACTTCCCGTAAATCGGGTGTTTCATTTTGCTCTCAACAAGCACAGTGATAGATTTGTCCATTTTGTTGCTAACAACCTTACCACTTCTTTCTTTTCTAAGATTTCTCTCTTCCATTTTGTTTAAGTATTAAGAGTTAGCTTCAATTTCACGACGACGCAACTCTGTATTCAGACGTGCAATCGTTGCTTTGGACTCACGGATTTTCATTGGGTTTTCCAATGGAGATATGGCATGAGCAAAACGAAGGTTCTGCATGTTGGTCTTCTCAGTGTTAAGCTTCTCTTGTAGTTCCTCTAAAGACAAAGCTTTTATTTCTGAATTTTTCATATTACTACTTCTCAACGTAATCTCTACGTACTACAAACTTTGTTTTAACAGGTAACTTCTGGGCTGCTAATCTCAATGATTCTTTTGCAACTTCTAAAGTAACACCATCAGATTCAAACATGATTGTACCTGGCTTAACAACGGCTACCCAATACTCAGGCGAACCTTTACCTTTACCCATTCGAACCTCTGCAGGCTTCTTGGTAATTGGCTTGTCTGGGAATATTCTGATCCAAACCTGGCCTTCACGTTTCATTGCTCTTGTCATCGCGATACGAGCTGCTTCTATCTGGCGGCTCGTGATCCAAGATGCTTCAAGAGATTTAATTGCAAATGATCCGAATGAAATGGTGCTTCCTCTGTGAGCAAGTCCAGTCACACGACCTTTCTGCATTTTTCTATATTTAGTCCTTTTCGGCTGTAACATTTTCTAAAACTTAATAATGTTAGCAATCAATTACTGACGACGCTTGTTATCTCTGCGTTTTGGAGCACCACCGTCTGTTTTCTTACGGTTGCCTCCTCCTGCATTGCGTCTGTCACCTCCCTGAGAAGATCCTGGTCCTTTGCTTTCTAAACCAGCGTTAGGAGTCAGATCTTTCTTTCCATAAACCTCACCTCTGAAGATCCACACTTTAATTCCGAGCTTACCGTAAACAGTTTGAGCTTCAGATAAAGCATAGTCAATATCAGCACGAAGTGTATGTAGTGGAGTTCTACCTTCTTTGTAGTGCTCTGTACGTGCCATTTCAGCACCGCCTAAACGACCTGAAACCTGCACTTTGATACCTTCAGCACCTACGCGTAAAGCAGAAGCAATTGCCTGCTTCATTGCGCGACGGAAAGAGATACGTGCCTGTAACTGCTGGGCAATAGACTCACCTACCAGTTTAGCATCTAACTCAGGACGCTTAATTTCAAAAATGTTGATCTGAACATCTTTGTTTGTAAGCTTCTTAAGTTCTTCTTTAATCTTATCTACTTCCTGACCACCTTTACCAATAACAACACCCGGACGGGCTGTATTAATTGTAATAGTGATACGCTTAAGTGTTCTTTCGATTATTATTTTAGAGATACCACCTTTAGGGATACGAGCTAAAATATATTTTCTGATTTTCTCGTCTTCAACAAGCTTCTCAGCGAAATCTTTGCCGCCATACCAGTTAGAATCCCAACCTTTGATAACTCCTAGGCGAAAACCGATCGGATTTACTTTCTGTCCCATATTCTTACTTATTGGCTTTTTTTGATTTCTTTGATTTTTGCTCAAGTTGCTCTTCAGTCATGCTGTCTATTACCAGAGTAACATGATTTGATCTCTTTCTGATGCGGTAACCACGACCCTGTGGAGCTGGACGAAGACGCTTTAACATCTTTCCTTCATCTACAAAGATTGATTTAACATACAGATTTGCATCTTCTATCTGAGCATCTTCATTTTTCTGTTGCCAGTTAGATAAAGCAGATAAAAGAAGCTTCTCTAATCTTGCTGCACCTGAATTTGGCTCAAACTTAAGGATACCTAAGGCTTTTGCTACGCTCTTACCGCGTATTATATCGGCCACTAATCTCATCTTACGTGGAGATGTAGGCACATTATTTAATTTAGCTACTGCTTCCATGGTTATCGCTTGCCTTTATCTTTTTTAGCTATGTGACCTCTGAAGTTTCTTGTTGGTGCAAATTCACCAAGCTTGTGACCTACCATGTTTTCAGTTACATACACTGGAATAAACTTATTACCATTATGTACTGCAAAGGTATGTCCAACGAAATCAGGAGAAATCATTGATCTGCGCGACCACGTTTTGATAACCGTCTTCTTGCCGGCATCGTTCATCGCAACTACTTTCTTCTCGAGCCTATAGTCAATATAAGGCCCTTTTTTTAATGATCTAGCCATTTATTATTTCTTTCCTCTATTAACTATTAACTTCTCAGAATACTTGTTCTTGTTTCTGGTCTTAAGACCTTTAGCGTATAAGCCTTTACGTGAGCGAGGGTGACCACCTGAAGACTTACCTTCACCACCACCCATAGGGTGATCTACCGGGTTCATCGCAACACCACGAACTCTTGGACGTCTGCCCATCCATCTGTTTCTACCTGCTTTACCCAGTTTCACATTCATGTGGTCTGAGTTAGAAACAGTTCCTACAGTGGCATAGCATACAACAAGCACCATTCTCAATTCGCCTGATGGCAATTTGATAGTAGCGTATCTGCCTTCACGAGCTACTAACTGTGCGTATGAACCTGCACTTCTAGCAAGGATAGCTCCTTGACCAGGCTGTAACTCGATGTTGTGAATAATTGTACCTAAAGGAATATCAGATAAAGGAAGGCAGTTACCAATCTCAGGAGCATTACCTGGACCTGAAATGATAACAGAACCTACTTCGATACCAGTTGGAGCTATGATGTAGCTCTTCTCACCGTCAGCATAAAATACTAATGCAATACGGGCCGTACGGTTTGGATCGTACTCAATTGATTTCACAGTAGCAGGCACGCCATGCTTTGTTCTTTTGAAATCAATCATTCTGTACTTACGCTTATGACCACCGCCCAAATAGCGCATAGTCATTTTACCTTGGTTGTTACGCCCACCAGATTTTTTCAATGGTGCCAACAAAGATTTTTCAGGAGCAGATGCCGTTACTTCGTCGAAGGCTGGCGCTACTCTAAATCTTTGACCTGGTGTTGTTGGTCTTAACTTTTTTAAAGCCATTTCTGATTAATTATATTCCGCTATAAAAATCTATCATTTCACCTTCTTTCAAGGTTACTATCGCTTTTTTGATCAATGAAGTTCGACCTGCTACTGAACCTGACTTGGTGTATTTGGTCTTTACTTTACCTATTGATCTCATGGTAGCAACATTTGTTACTGTTACACCATAAAGCTTTTCTACTGCCTTTTTGATTTCTACTTTATTGGCTTTCTTCTCAACCTCAAAAGCATACTTTCCTACTTCGTTCATGGCAGTGTATTTTTCCGTCACAAGCGGTCTTTTAAGTACGTTCATTACTTATTGCTTAAGAGGTTTTCGATAATGTTTACTGACTCTTCTACTAACACAACACGCTCAGCATTCAGCAGGTCATATGTGTTAAGATCCGTAGCAGTTGCCACTTTTACTTTAGGAATATTTCTTCCTGAAAGAACTATGTTATCATTTGCAGCTGGAATAACGAACAATGTTTTACCAGTAGATTTGATATTGTTAAGGATCGCAATAAAGTCTTTAGTTTTCGGCGTCTCTAAAGAGAACGACTCTACTAAAGCAACTTTATTGTCTTTTGCCAGAAGAGAAAGAGCAGATACTCTAGCAACTGTTTTAAGCTTCTTGTTCAGTTTAAAGCTATAGTTTCTAGGCTTTGGACCGAAAACTCTACCACCACCAACAAAAACAGGAGACTTTATGCTACCAGCTCTGGCACCACCGGTACCTTTTTGCTTTTTGATCTTTTTGGTAGATCCAGCAACTTCGTTTCTCTCCTTTGATTTATGCGTTCCTTGTCTTTGATTAGCCAAGTACTGTTTCACGTCAAGATACATTGCATGCTGATTCGGCTCAGCGCCAAACACAGCATCAGAAAGAGCGATCTTTCTACCTGTATCTTCACCTTTTATATTCAATACAGAAAGCTCCATTTTATTTCTCGATTAAAACGTAAGAGTTCTTGGCACCTGGAACAGAGCCACTAACTACTAAAAGATTTTTATCAGCGATTACTCGCATGATTGTCAGGTTTTGGATTGTAACTCTGTTACCACCTGTTCTACCTGCCATTCGCATTCCTTTGAATACTCTTGATGGCCATGAACAAGCACCAATTGAACCTGGGTGTCTAGCCCTGTTGTGCTGACCGTGTGTCTGACCACCAACACCGGCAAATCCGTGACGCTTTACAACGCCTTGGAAACCTTTACCTTTTGATGTTCCTACAACGTCAACAAATTCCCCTTCAATGAATAGGCTGGCATCAACCACATCTCCTGCATTCAATGACGCACCTTCTGCATCAAATTCTGCAACCTTTTTCTTAGGAGCCGTATTAGTTTTCTTGTAGTGACCTGCTTCCGCTTTAGTTACTCTCTTTAACTTCTTGTCACCGAAGCCAAGCTGTACTGCAGCATAGCCATCGTTTTCTACCGTCTTCACCTGAGTAACAACACACGGTCCTGCTTGAATAAGCGTTACTGGTATGTTTTTACCATCTGGTGTGAAGAGGCTTGTCATTCCGATTTTTTTACCGATAATTCCAGGCATTCAACTTGTTTTTTTAGATGGATATAATAATATTACCCCTCAGCTATAGCTAAGGGAGTGCAAAGTTAATAAAATTTAATCTCTCTTTACAACTCTTCTGTAAAATATTCTTAATCAGCCTATAAAAAAAGAGAACCATATCACTATGGTTCTCTTTTTTTAATCATTTAATGTGCTTATCAAACTTTGATCTCAACATCAACACCACTTGGTAATTCAAGCTTCATTAGCGCATCTACAGTTTTAGAGCTTGTTGAATAGATATCAACCAGTCTCTTGTAAGTGCACAACTGGAACTGCTCACGTGACTTTTTGTTAACGTGTGGAGAGCGAAGAACAGTGAATTTATCTTTCTCTGTAGGAAGTGGAATTGGACCACTAACTATAGCACCTGTTGCTTTTACTGCTTTAACGATCTTCTCAGATGACTTATCAACTAAATTGTGATCGTAAGACTTTAATTTAATTCTTATTTTCTGATTCATTTTTGTAACAACTATTTAGCTGATGTTCCTTTAATTTTGGCAATAATGCCATCTGCTAAGTTCTGTGGTACTTGCTCATAGTGAGCGAAAGTTAAAGAAGCTGTAGCTCTACCTGATGTAATTGTACGAAGGTCAGTAACATAACCGAAAAGTTCTGATAATGGAACATCTGCTTTAACAACTGTTGATGTACCTTTTGTATCCATACCTTTCATGATACCTCTTCTTCTGTTCAAGTCACCTGTTACAGGACCTGTGTACTCATCTGGAGTAACAACATCAACCGCCATGATCGGCTCAAGAAGTTTTGGAGCACATTGCTTACCTGCTTCTTTGAAACCTTGACGAGCTGCTAATTCAAATGATAATGAGTCAGAGTCAACATCGTGGAACGAACCATGGAACAGACGCACTTTCATTGAATCGATTGGGAAGCCTGCCAGGATACCGTTCTTCATTGCTTCTTCGAAACCTTTCTGAACAGCTGGTATAAATTCGCGAGGAATAACACCACCTACAATTGCATTCTCAAATTCAAGTCCTTGCTTGCCATCTTCACGTGGTCCCATTGTGAACACGATATCAGCAAATTTACCACGACCACCTGACTGCTTTTTGAATACTTCTCTGTGTTCAACAGTTTTAGTGATTGTTTCTTTATATGCTACTTGTGGTGCACCCTGGTTCAACTCTACTTTGAACTCACGCTTCATACGATCGATAATGATCTCAAGGTGAAGTTCGCCCATACCGCGAAGAATAGTCTGACCTGTTTCTTCATCGGTATTTACCTGTAGTGTTGGATCTTCTTCAACAAGTTTGGCAATAGCCATACCCATTTTATCAGAGTCAGCCTGAGTTTTTGGCTCAATAGCGTAACCAATTACTGGTTCAGGGAAATCCATTGATTCAAGAACGATCTTATGTCCTTGGTCGCAAAGCGTATCTCCGGTTTTGATATCTTTAAAACCTACAACAGCAGCAATATCACCAGCTTCCAGTCTTTCGATCTGGTTCTGCTTATTGGCGTGCATCTGGAAGATACGAGAGATTCGCTCTTTATTATTTGAACGCGTGTTATAAACATAAGATCCTGCTTCAAGCACACCAGAGTATGCTCTAACAAAGCACAGACGACCTACATAAGGGTCTGTTGCGATCTTAAATGCAAGTCCTGCGAATGGATCGGCCGCACTTGGCTTACGAGCTATTTCATTACCTGTATCAGGGTCAGTACCTGTAATGCTTTCTTTATCCATCGGAGATGGTAATAAAGCCATTACATAGTCAAGCATTGTTTGTACACCTTTGTTCTTGAATGAAGAACCACAAAGCATAGGCACAATCGCCATATCAATAGTTGCAGCACGAAGAGCAGCAAGAATTTCATCTTCTGTGATTGATGCTGGATCGTCGAAGTATTTCTCCATCAATCTCTCATCATAATCAGCTACTGCTTCCAGAAGTTTCTCTCTGTATTCTTCAGCTTCCTCCATCATATCGTCCGGAATAGGAACTTCAGTAAAGGTCATGCCTTTATCTGATTCATTCCAAACTATACCACGGAAGTTAACTAAGTCAACTACACCTCTGAAGTTATCTTCTGAACCAATTGGTAACTGAAGTGCTACGGCATTGCTACCAAGCATTTCTTTCACCTGCTTACATACAGCAAGGAAGTCAGCACCAGAGCGGTCCATTTTGTTTACGAAACCAAGACGCGCAACTTTATAGTTGTCAGCTAGTCTCCAGTTTGTCTCAGACTGTGGCTCTACACCATCTACAGCACTGAAAAGGAATACCAGACCATCAAGTACTCTTAGTGAGCGGTTTACTTCAACAGTAAAGTCCACGTGACCAGGAGTATCAATGATGTTTATATGGTAATCATTATTTCTGTATGGCCAGTTTACTGTTACCGCTGCAGAAGTAATCGTGATACCACGCTCTTGTTCCTGCTCCATCCAGTCGGTGGTAGCAGAGCCCTCGTGTGTTTCACCTAATTTGTGAGATTTACCTGTATAATATAGAATACGTTCAGTAGTAGTGGTCTTGCCCGCATCAATGTGCGCTGCAATACCAATATTTCTGGTATATTTTAGGTCTCTTGCCATTTACTAGAATCTAAAGTGTGAGAATGCTTTGTTGGCTTCCGCCATTCTGTGCGTATCGTCTTTTTTCTTAACGGCAGCACCTTCACCCTTAGCAGCTGCGATTATTTCACCTGCTAATTTATCCTTCATTGTCTTCTCACCTCTCTTGCGTGAGTAGGAAATCATCCATTTGATTCCCAGAGATACTCTGCGGTCCGGACGAACCTCAGTCGGCACTTGGAAAGTAGCTCCTCCAACACGACGGCTTTTAACTTCTACACTTGGCATGATGTTATTCAATGCTTTTTTCCAAGTTTCAAGACCGTTCTCTTTTGTTCTTTGCTCTACTAGATCTACAGCATCATAGAAGATTCCATAAGCAACACTTTTCTTGCCATCTACCATCAGGTAGTTTACAAAACGTGTTACTAATGTTTCTTTGTATTTTGGATCTGGAAGGAGAATTCTACTCTTCGGCTTTGCTTTTCTCATTATATTAAACGCTATTAATTATTTCTTTTTACCTTTTCCGGCAGCCGCTGGAGCTTGTCCTGGCTTAGGTCTCTTAGCACCGTACTTAGAACGGGACTGAAGACGGCCGCTTACACCTGCAGTATCCAGTGCACCACGTACGATGTGGTAACGAACACCTGGAAGGTCTTTTACTCTACCACCTCTGATAAGAACAATAGAGTGTTCCTGTAGGTTGTGACCTTCACCTGGTATGTAAGCGTTCACTTCTTTACCATTTGTCAATCTCACCCTTGCAACTTTACGCATTGCAGAGTTTGGTTTCTTTGGCGTAGTTGTGTACACTCTTGTGCATACACCACGTCGCTGAGGGCATGCATCCAAGGCAGGAGACTTAGAATTATAAGTCAGTTTCTCTCTACCTTTTCTTACTAATTGCTGTATAGTAGGCATTTACAATCTGTTAATTATAGATTTATCCAATTTCAATTTCGGACTGCAAAGGTATAAAATTCACTTTGCAATTTCAAAATTTTAATTTATTAATTATTAGCACCTTATGCTTCGCCAACTGTCCCTCCGAAGTTCATCGGGAAAGATGGTGCTTCACTTGCCTGCTTTATTTCGCCAAAGCTACTTTCATATTTTTTGATGTTATCAGCCAGAGCTGCTAATAATCTTTTAGCATGCTCTGGGGTGATAACAACTCTTGATTTAACTTTTGCTTTTGGCAAACCTGGCATCAGACGAATAAAATCAATAACAAATTCGCTACTGGAATGTGCGATCATGGCAAGATTTGCATATTGCCCTTCTGCTACTTCTTCCGATAACTCAATGTTAATTTGATTCTGGTTCTGCTGTTCTTCTGCCATGGTTCTATTTATTTATTCTGTAATGCTTGCTGCTTTGATTTAGCTGTAGCTTTCTTAGATTCTGTAAGTGAATCGTATTCTTCCTGGCTACCAACGATCAGTTTCTGATACTCTTTCAAGCCAGTACCAGCCGGGATCAGGTGACCAACAATTACGTTCTCTTTCAGACCCAGCAGCTCATCTGCTTTACCTTTTATAGCTGCTTCGCTCAGTACTTTTGTAGTTTCCTGGAATGATGCTGCTGAGATAAAGCTTTGTGTTCCTAATGAAGCCTGTGTGATACCTTGTAACGTTGGACGAGAAACAGCCGGAGATGCATCTCTTACGGTTACTAATCGCAGGTCACGACGCTTCAGGCTAGAGTTCTCATCACGTAAACGACGTGCTGTTACTATCTGACCTGGTTTCATCGTTGCTGAGTCACCAGCTTCTTCAACTACCTTCATATCAATGATGCGGTCGTTTTCTTCCATAAACAGGATCTTATCAACCACCTGGTGCTCCAAGAAGCTGGTATCACCCGGATCAAGTATTACTACTTTCTGCATCATTTGGCGAACTACAACTTCAATGTGCTTATCATTGATCTTCACACCTTGTAAGCGGTATACTTCCTGAATCTCATTCACCAGATACTCTTGTACTGCACCTGGTCCCTGAATATTCAGGATATCTGTTGGCGTAATTGCACCATCTGATAATGGCATACCTGCTCTCACGAAGTCGTTGTCCTGAACAAGGATGTGTTTGGATAGAGGCACCATGTATTTCTTCTTCACTCCGTCTTTCGACTCAATGAAGATTTCACGGTTACCACGCTTCACACTACCATATGTTACAACACCATCAATTTCAGACACAACGGCCGGGTTAGATGGGTTACGTGCTTCAAATAATTCAGTAACTCGTGGAAGACCACCTGTGATGTCGCGTGTTTTACCAATGGCACGAGGAATCTTTACAAGGATCTGACCTGCTTTAATCTTCTCACCATCTTCAACTACGATGTGTGCACCTACCGGAATGTTGTAACCTTTCGGCTCTCCACTCTTAGGGTTTACAAGTATAGCCGGGTTCTGTGTCTTATCTTTTGTATCGATAATAACCTTCTCACGGTAACCTGTCTGCTCATCAGATTCTTCACGATAAGTAATACCTTCAATGATCGACTCATAACCAACGTTACCATCAAATTCTGAAAGTATAACCGCGTTGTATGGATCCCAGCTACAGATATTGTCTCCTTTCTCTACAAGCTGTCCATCATTTGCAGTCAGGAATGAACCATAAGGCACGTGGTTACTGATGAATAATTTACCTGTATTAGGATCAACTATTTTCACCTCACCTGAACGTCCCATTACTACTTTCACCGGCTCACCTTCGTTGTTGATCGTGTCGATTGTTCGCACATCTTCATACTCGATTTTACCAGCAAACTTAGCTTTTATAGTTGCCTCTACTGCAATGTTAGATGCCGTACCACCCACGTGGAATGTACGAAGTGTAAGCTGTGTACCTGGCTCACCAATTGACTGAGCTGCAATTACACCTACTGCCTCACCTTTCTGCACCATAAATCCTGTTGCCAAGTTACGTCCGTAGCACTTAGCACAGATACCACGCTTAGACTCACAAGTAAGCACTGAACGAATCTCAACAAATTCAATTGCTGTGTTTTCAATGTCACGTGCAACTTCTTCTGTGATCTCTGAACCAGATTCAACTATAAGGTTATTTGTGATCGGATCGTATACATCGTGTACTGTTACACGGCCAAGGATACGCTCTGATAAAGATTCAACGATATCTTCGTTATCCTTAAGCGCACTCACTTCCAGACCACGTAAAGTACCGCAGTCTTCTTCGTTCACGATTACGTCCTGCGATACGTCTACCAGACGACGAGTCAGGTAACCAGCATCCGCAGTTTTAAGCGCTGTATCGGCAAGACCTTTACGAGCACCGTGAGTAGAGATGAAGTACTCGATTACATCCAGACCTTCCTTAAAGTTAGAAAGGATCGGGTTTTCGATAATCTCACCTACTGAACCCTGAAGTGATTTCTGAGGCTTAGCCATCAGACCACGCATACCACCCAGCTGACGGATCTGCTCTCTTGAACCACGGGCTCCAGAGTGCATCATCATGAAGATTGAGTTAAAGCCTTGATCTTCATTTTCCAAACGACGCATCAACGTTTCAGTGATCTGGTTGTTGATACGAGTCCAGATATCAATTACCTGGTTGTAACGCTCGTTGTCTGTGATCAGACCCATAGAGTAGTTCTGCCATACAGCATCTACATCTTTTTTAGCCTGCTCAACAAGTATTTCTTTCTCTGCCGGGATGTTGATATCACCAAGACCCATTGACAGACCGCCTTTATAGGCAGACTGGAATCCAAGTGTTTTGATATCATCCAGGAAGTGAGCTGTACGAGCCATACCTGTTTCTTTGAACACGCGGGAAATTACCTGCTGAAGTTTCTTCTTCGTTAGTAATTCATCAATGTATCCAACTTCTACAGGCACAAACTGGTTGAACAATACACGACCAGCTACAGTTTCAGTTAATTTATTTACGATCTGGCCGCTTTCATCTTTAATGTTAACACGCACTTTAATGTGTGCATGTTTAGAAAGACGACCTTCGTTTATTGCGATAATAACTTCCTCAGGAGAATAGAAGCTCATGCCCTCTCCTTTGATAGTTTCATTCTCTGTGCTGCGCTTTCCTTTGGTTACATAGTATAAACCAAGAACCATGTCCTGAGAAGGTACTGCAATTGGAGCACCGTTAGCAGGGTTAAGGATGTTATGCGAAGCAAGCATCAGCATAGAGGCTTCCAGGATAGCTGCAGGTCCTAGTGGAACGTGCACCGCCATCTGGTCACCGTCAAAGTCGGCGTTGAACGCAGTACACACAAGTGGGTGTAACTGGATTGCCTTACCTTCAATCAGTTTTGGCTGGAATGCCTGGATACCAAGTCTGTGTAGTGTAGGAGCACGGTTAAGGAGTACCGGGTGGCCTTTCAGCACATTCTCCAGGATATCCCAAACAACAGGATCCTTACGATCTACAATTTTCTTAGCTGACTTTACAGTCTTAACGATACCTCTTTCAATCAGCTTACGGATGATGAACGGCTTGAAAAGCTCAGCTGCCATGTTCTTAGGCAGACCGCACTCATGAAGCTTTAGTTCAGGACCCACCACAATTACCGAACGGCCAGAGTAGTCAACACGCTTACCAAGTAAGTTCTGACGGAAACGTCCCTGCTTACCTTTCAGCATATCAGAAAGCGACTTCAGTGCACGGTTACCTTCTGCACGAACAGCGTTCACTTTACGTGAGTTGTCGAACAGAGAGTCTACCGCCTCCTGTAGCATACGCTTCTCGTTACGAAGAATTACCTCAGGAGCTTTGATTTCGATCAGACGCTTCAGACGGTTATTACGGATAATAACACGACGGTAAAGGTCATTCAAGTCAGAAGTAGCGAAACGACCACCATCCAACGGAACTAGAGGACGAAGCTCTGGCGGAATAACAGGAACCATGCGGATGATCATCCACTCAGGTCTGTTTTCAATTCTTGTTGCAGCATCACGGAATGCTTCTACTACACGAAGACGCTTTAACGCCTCAGCTTTACGCTGCTGCGAAGTCTCGTGAGCGGCGGCATGACGAAGCTCGTATGACAAATCATCAAGGTTCGTACGCTCCAGTAACATCTGTAATGCTTCAGCACCCATTTTCGCGATGAACTTGTTTGGATCATTGTTGTCCAACATCTGGTTCTCACGTGGAAGCTTATCAATCATATCCAGGTATTCATCTTCAGTCAGGAAGTCCAGTGTGTTCACACCGTCCTCTGCCAAAATACCAGGCTGAATAACTACATATCTTTCGTAATAGATGATCTGGTCAAGCTTCTTTGTAGGTAAGCCTAACAGATAACCGATTTTGTTCGGAAGAGATTTGAAGTACCAGATATGTGCTACAGGAACTACAAGCTCAATATGGCCCATACGCTCACGACGCACTTTCTTTTCAGTAACCTCTACACCGCAACGGTCGCAGATGATACCTTTGTATCTGATTCTCTTATACTTTCCGCAGTGGCATTCCCAGTCCTTAACAGGTCCGAATATTCTTTCGCAGAATAAACCACCCATTTCAGGCTTATAGGTTCTATAGTTTATGGTCTCAGGCTTAACTACCTCTCCGTTGGAACGTTCCAGAATTGATTCTGGAGAAGCCAAGCTTATCGTTACTTTGGAGAAGTCCTGAGTTAGCTTTTTGGTTTTTGCAAATGCCATATTATTCTAATAATATCGATACAACTTATTTGCCTTACAGCTATCTGTATTTAAAGTAAGTTAAGCGCTCCGGAAATCTCCGGAGCGCTTGTACTTTATTACTCCAACGTTATCTCTAATGCCAGACCTCTTAGCTCGTGAATCAATACGTTGAATGATTCCGGGATATTTGGTTTAGGCAACACATCGCCTTTCACAATTGCTTCATAAGCTTTTGCACGGCCAATAACGTCATCTGATTTTACTGTAAGTATTTCCTGCAGCACGTTAGAAGCACCGAATGCTTCCAGTGCCCACACCTCCATCTCACCGAAACGCTGACCACCAAACTGGGCTTTACCACCCAATGGCTGCTGCGTGATCAATGAGTATGGTCCGATAGAACGAGCGTGCATTTTATCATCAACCAAGTGACCCAGTTTCAGCATGTAGATTACACCTACTGTTACCGGCTGGTCGAATCTGTCACCAGATAAACCATCGAACAGGTAAGTTCTACCAAAACGTGGCAGTCCTGCTTCTGTCAACTCTGCAGAAACCTGCTCTTCCGTAGCACCGTCAAAGATCGGAGTCGCATACTTACGACCTAATCTTAAACCAGCCCATCCAAGTACAGTTTCATAGATCTGACCGATGTTCATCCTTGAAGGTACACCAAGCGGGTTAAGCACGATGTCCATAGGAGTTCCATCTTCCAGGAATGGCATATCTTCATCACGAACGATACGGGCAACTATACCCTTGTTACCGTGACGACCAGCCATCTTATCGCCTACTTTCAGCTTACGCTTCTTGGCGATGTATACTTTGGCTAACTGCACGATACCTGCCGGTAATTCATCTCCTACTTCCAGCGTAAATCTTTCGCGCTTAAAGTGTGCAGATATAATGTTACGACGCTTGGTATAGTTCTTCACCAACTCCAGTAGCATGTTGTTGGTTTTCTCGTCACTTGTCCAGTTCTCAAGGATCAGATCCTTGAACATGTTCACTTCTTCCGGAACTGCATAGTTGCTCTCATCCTTGTAAGGGTTCTTTTCAGGGAATAAAGCTTCTACTATGTTCTTTCTGCTGAACTTAGATCCTTTCGTTAAGATCTCATCACCGAATTTGTGCTTGATACCCTGTGTCGTCTTACCTTCCAGTAAGTCAACCAGTTTATCAACCATTACATTCTTAATAGCGATCAGGTCTTTCGAATATTTAACTTTCAGTTCTTCAACCTCTTTCTTAGATTTTGCTCTAAGGTTTTTATCCTTCTTAGGACGGGAGAACAACTTAGTTTCAATCACAACACCGTTCAGTGATGGCGGCGCCTTAAGCGAAGCATCCTTCACATCACCGGCTTTATCACCAAAGATAGCGCGAAGAAGTTTCTCTTCCGGAGTTGGATCTGTTTCACCCTTTGGAGTGATCTTACCAATCAGGATATCACCTTCTTTAACTTCAGCACCGATTCTGATGATACCGTTCTCATCAAGGTTTCTTACTGCTTCTTCGCTAACGTTTGGTATCTCAGAAGTTAATTCTTCTTCGCCACGTTTCGTCTCACGAACTTCCAGTTCAAACTCTTCAATGTGAATAGAAGTAAATACGTCATCACGTACTACTTTCTCAGATATTACGATCGCATCCTCGAAGTTATAACCCTGCCAAGGCATGAACGCAACCTGTAAGTTACGGCCAAGTGCAAGCTCACCATCGTTAGTTGCATATCCTTCGCACAGTGGCTGACCTTTGGTTACACGCTGACCTGTTCTCACAAGTGGAGTCAGGTTAATACATGTATCCTGGTTGGTTCTGCGGAATTTGATCAGTTTATAGGTTACATATTCAGCATCGAATGAAACTAGTTTCTCTTCATCAGTAAGATCATATTTTACTACGATCTTAGTTGAATCTACGAAATCGATTACACCGTCGCCTTCAGCTATAACCAGTGCTCTTGAGTCAATTGCTGCTCTGCCTTCCAGACCTGTACCAACTATAGGTGCTTGTGGTTTAAGAAGCGGAACTGCCTGACGCTGCATGTTCGAACCCATCAGGGCACGGTTAGCATCATCATGCTCAAGGAATGGAATCATAGACGCCGCCACAGAAACAATCTGGTTTGGTGCAATGTCCATGTAAGTATAAGTTGATGGCTCCTCCACAGGGAAGTCACCTTCAAATCTACCTTTTACTCTATCATTGATGAAGTTACCTTTATCATCGATCACGGCATTAGCCTGTGCAATGTGGTGGGTATCTTCTTCTTCAGCTGTTAGGTATTCTACTTCACCGGCTACGTTTACTATACCATTAACTACCTTACGATAAGGAGTTTCGATAAAGCCCATATGGTTTACACGCGCATGCACGCAAAGTGAAGAGATCAGACCAATGTTCGGTCCTTCAGGAGTTTCAATAGTACAAAGACGACCATAGTGTGTATAGTGAACGTCACGTACCTCGAAACCTGCACGCTCTCTTGACAGACCACCTGGTCCCAGGGCAGATACACGACGTTTGTGCGTCACTTCTGCCAGTGGGTTCGTCTGGTCCATGAACTGAGAAAGCTGGTTGGTACCGAAGAACGAGTTGATCACTGAAGACAACGTACGTGCGTTGATAAGATCAACTGGTTTGAAGTCTTCGTTATCACGAACGTTCATACGCTCTTTGATGGTTCTGGCCATACGTGCCAGACCTACACCAAATTGTGCATATAACTGCTCACCTACTGTTCTTACACGTCGGTTGCTTAAGTGGTCAATATCATCCACTACAGCTCTTGAGTTAATCAAACCGATCAGGTACTTAACAATCAGAACTATATCGTCATTTGTTAAAACCTTAGCATCCCAGTTTGTATCAATGCCTAGCTTTTTGTTGATTCTATAACGACCAACTTCACCCAGGTCATAACGCTTATCTGAGAAGAAAAGCTTCTGAATAATATCACGAGCCGTCTCTACGTCCGGTGCCTCCGTATTTCTAAGCTGACGATAGATCTGCTCTACCGCTTCCTGCTCAGAGTTAGAGTTGTCTTTCTGAAGTGTATTGTAAATGATTGCATAATCAGCAATGTTTACATTCTCACGGTGCAGAACGATAGACTTGTTACCAGACTCAACTATAACATCGATGTCTTCTGCGGTAATTTCAGAGTCACGCTCCATTAATACTTCATTACGATCAATAGATACTACTTCTCCAGTATCTTCATCAACGAAGTCTTCTGTCCATGTCTTAAGAACACGTGCAGCCAGCTTTCTGCCTACCGCATTTTTAAGGTTAGTCTTGTTTGCCGGTATTTCTTCAGATAGACCAAACAGATCAAGAATATCCTTATCCGTACCGTAACCAATAGCACGTAAAAGTGTAGTTACCGGAAACTTTTTCTTACGGTCGATGTAAGCATACATCACGTTATTAACGTCTGTTGCAAACTCTACCCAAGAACCTTTAAAAGGAATAATTCTGGCAGAATATAGTTTTGTTCCGTTTGTGTGCTTGCTTTGTGCAAAGAATACACCCGGAGACCTGTGTAACTGAGATACAATAACACGTTCAGCCCCATTGATTACAAAGGAGCCTTTCTCAGTCATATATGGAATATTACCAAGGAAAACTTCCTGTTCTATTGTCTCAAAGTCTTCGTTATCCTCATCATTACAGATCAGGCGAAGTTTAGCTTTAAGCGGAACAGAATATGTAAGTCCTCTGTCGATACTCTCATCTACAGAATATTTTGGCGGATCTACGTGATAATCGATGAACTCCAGAACGAAGTTCTCACGAGAATCAGAGATTGGAAAGTTTTCCGCGAAAACTTTGAACAATCCTTCCTGAGCTCTATTTTCAGCAGCAGTTTCCAATTGGAAAAAGTCCTGGAAGGACTGCAGCTGAACATCAAGAAAATCAGGATAATCAATTACCTTCTTAATTGAGGCGAAATTGATTCTCTCTATTGTTTTATTTTTAGCCAAAGCCTTGGAAATTTAACGTTAACAATAAGTTTTCAGCTCCCGATGCCAAAAACAGCTGTGGGCAAAAAAGGATTCAATTATGAATCCATATACAAACAGGAAAAGACCTGACTAAAACGCCAGGTCTACCTGTTCTCGATATGTTGATAAAGTGAGATTACTTGATCTCTACTTCAGCACCAGCTTCTTCTAATGATTTCTTAAGAGATTCAGCTTCATCTTTAGCTACACCTTCTTTCAGAGCCTTAGGAGCGCTGTCAACTACTTCTTTAGCTTCTTTCAGGCCAAGACCTGTAAGTTCTTTAACAAGTTTAACAACTGCTAGTTTAGATGCACCTGCTGACTTAAGGATTACGTCAAAAGAAGTTTTTTCTTCTGCAGCAGCTCCACCTTCAGCAGAACCACCACCAGCCATCATAACTGGAGCAGCAGCAGCTGGCTCAATGCCGTATTCGTCCTTCAGGATTGTAGCTAGTTCGTTAACTTCTTTCACAGTTAAGTTTACTAACTGCTCAGCGAATGCTTTTAAATCTGCCATTTTTATTGAAATTAAAAGTTACTTATTGATTACGTTTTAAAAAAATTATTCTTTTTCAGATAGAGTTTTAAGAATTCCGGCAAGCTTGTTACCACCACCCTGTAGGCCAGAGATAACATTCTTAGCAGGAGACTGAAGCAATGCAATTACATCAGCGATCAGCTCAAACTTAGACTTGATTGTTGATAATGTATCCAGCTGGTTTTCGCCAACATAAATACCACTATCAATAAAGGCACCCTTTAAAAGTGGAAGCGTGTGTCCTTTTTTCCTAAAGTCTTTGATAAGCTTCGCAGGAGCGTTGCCTGATTCAGTTGAAAACAAGATGCCTGAAGAACCTTTTAATACTTCTGCAAGAGCAGTTGTATCAGCTTCTAAAGTATCTAATGCTTTCTTGATTAATGTGTTCTTGTAAACTTTGTATTCCAGGCCTCTATCGAAAGCCATTCTCCTGAATTGGTTGATACTTGCAACTGTCATAGTAGAAGCATCAGTGATATAGAAATAGTTAGTGTTAGCTAACTTTTCGCTCAGGTCTTGTACAATTATCTCTTTTTCTTCCCTGGTCATTTTCTTAGATAGTTGCGTTCTTATCAACAATTACGGCCGGGCTCATTGTGCTAGACAATGTTATGCTCTTAATGTAGGTACCCTTCGCTGAAGATGGCTTCAGACGGTTGAGTGTAGCAATTACTTCTGCAGCGTTAGCAGCGATCTGCTCTGGCGAGAAAGAAACTTTACCCACACTAGTGTGGATGATACCAGTTTTGTCAACTTTAAAGTCGATTTTACCAGCCTTTACTTCTTTCACAGCTTTCGCTACATCTTGTGTAACTGTACCAGACTTTGGGTTTGGCATCAGGTTACGAGGACCTAATATTCTACCTAAACGACCAACTTTAGCCATTACTGCTGGCATTGTGATAATCACATCAATGTCAGTCCAGCCTTTTTCGATCTTCTGAATATAATCATCAAGACCAACGAAATCAGCACCTGCATCTTTAGCTTCCTGCTCTTTGTCAGGTGTAACTAATGCCAGCACTCTAACCTCTTTACCTGTACCATGTGGAAGGGTAACTATACCACGAACCATTTGGTCAGCTTTACGAGGGTCTACTCCTAAGCGTACATCTATATCAACAGAAGCATCAAATTTTGTAAAAGTGATTTCTTTTACAACTGAGGCTGCATCCGTCAAAGAATACTCTTTTGCTAGGTCAGCTTTAGCTAAAGCCGCTTTCCTATTTTTTGATATCTTCGCCATTATCCTCTAACTGTTATTATTCGTTCCACGGAGCTTTTCCAGAAACTGTTATACCCATGCTTCTTGCTGTACCAGCTACCATTTTCATGGCAGACTCCAGTTTGAAAGCATTTAAATCAGGCATTTTCAGTTCTGCAATCTCTTTTACCTGATCCCAAGTAACTGAACCTACTTTGTTACGGTTTGGCTCTTTTGAACCGACCTTAATTTTAGCAGCATCCATTAACAATACCGGAGCAGGGGGCGTTTTAATAACGAAGTCGAAAGACTTATCTGCATAGATTGTAATCAATACTGGTAACACTTGTCCTGGCTTCTCCTGGGTTCTGGCATTAAATTGCTTACAGAATTCCATGATGTTAAGACCTTTAGAACCAAGTGCAGGTCCAATCGGTGGCGATGGATTCGCTGCACCTCCCTTTACCTGAAGTTTCAGGTAACCTTTAATTTCCTTTGCCATTATTTATTTACTACGATTCTTTTTCTACTTGCATGTAATTCAGCTCAACCGGTGTATTTCTTCCGAAAATCTTCACCATTACATTAAGCTTTTTACGCTCTTCAAACACTTCTTCTACTGTTCCTGAGAATCCACTGAATGGTCCATCCATTACTTTTATAGTTTCTCCAACTATAAATGGTGTATCCAATACTTCAGCTTGCTCTTCTGCTTCATCTACTGTTCCCAGTATTCTGTTAATTTCAGACTGACGAAGCGGAACCGGCTTTTTGCTTGCGTCTCCTGTACCTGAACCTAAAAAGCCAATTACACCTGGCGTACTAATGATCAGGTGCTCAGCTTCGCCGTGGCTCAGGTCAGCATTTACAAGCACATAACCAGGAAAGAAGTTTCTTTCTCTGATTCTTTTTTTACCACCACGCATTTCATACACCTTTTCAGCAGGTATCAGAACTTGTGGCACATATTCACCCAGGTTATGGCGCATGATCTCATTTTCGAGATATGCTTTTGCTTTTTTCTCCTGTCCACTAACGGCGCGTACTACATACCATTTTAAATCAGCCATAGCTTCTTATTAAAATTGGTTATAGAACCACGTCAGGGAAGAATCAAAAACAAAGTCCATGGCACCTACTACAAGAGCAAACACTAAAGAGCCTATTAATACAAGTACAGAGCTATTCTGTAATTCTTTAAAGGAAGGCCATGAGACTTTATCTCTCATTTCCTCTACCGTTCCGTTTATATAGTCTTTAACGTTGCTCATCGTCTTAAATGCCTGAGTAATTAAATTTGCACGGGTGGAGAGACTCGAACTCCCAGCCAATGGTTTTGGAGACCACTACTCTACCAATTGAGCTACACCCGTAAAAAAATGCACACCATTAATTCAAATGGAGTGCAAATTTATTCAATTGTTTTTTAAAAACAAACCCGTTCCTAACTTATTTATCAGGAACGGGCTGCTTTTGTATAATTAGTCTAAGATCTCAGTTACCTGACCGGCACCTACTGTTCTACCACCCTCACGGATAGCGAAACGAAGACCTTTTTCCATTGCTACTTTGTTGATCAGGTTTACCTCGATAGTGATGTTATCACCAGGCATAACCATTTCTACTCCTTCTGGAAGCATGATCTCACCAGTAACGTCTGTTGTTCTGAAGTAGAACTGTGGACGGTACTTGTTGAAGAATGGCGTATGACGTCCACCTTCTTCTTTTGAAAGAACGTAAACTTCAGCCTTGAACTTCATGTGTGGCTTCACTGAACCTGGCTTACAGATAACCATACCACGACGGATATCAGTTTTCTCTATACCACGAAGAAGAAGACCTACGTTGTCACCAGCTTCACCTCTGTCAAGGATCTTACGGAACATCTCAACACCAGTAACTACTGACTTAAGGTTCTCAGCACCCATACCAAGGATTTCTACTGGCTCACCAGAGTTGATTACACCACGCTCGATACGGCCAGTTGCTACTGTACCACGACCAGTGATTGAGAATACGTCCTCAACTGGCATCAGGAATGGAAGGTCAACAAGACGAGCAGGAATTGGAATCCAGCTATCTACTGCAGCCATAAGCTCTTCGATAGTTTTCACCCACTTCTCATCGCCATTCAGACCACCTAGAGCAGAACCCTGGATTACCGGAATGTTATCGCCATCGAAGTCGTAGAAAGAAAGAAGCTCACGGATTTCCATTTCAACAAGCTCAAGAAGCTCTGGATCGTCCACCATGTCCACTTTGTTCATGAACACTACAAGCTGAGGAACACCTACCTGACGAGCAAGAAGGATGTGCTCACGAGTCTGTGGCATTGGACCGTCAGTAGCAGCAACCACAAGGATAGCACCGTCCATCTGAGCAGCACCAGTAACCATGTTCTTCACGTAGTCAGCGTGACCTGGGCAGTCAACGTGTGCATAGTGACGGTTTTCAGTAGCGTATTCTACGTGTGAAGTATTGATTGTAATACCTCTTTCTTTTTCTTCAGGAGCGTTATCAATTGAAGAGAAGTCGCGTAGCTGAGCAAGACCTTTGTTAGCCAATACTGTAGTAATGGCAGCAGTCAAAGTTGTTTTGCCGTGGTCAACGTGACCGATTGTACCGATGTTTACGTGCGGTTTGGAGCGGTCAAATGTTTCTTTAGCCATTGTATGATATAAAATTAAGGTTAAAACGTTTAAGTTTAAGTTGTGCTCATTAACACGAACAGACTTAGAGCCAACGATGGGAATTGAACCCACGACCCCTTCCTTACCAAGGAAGTACTCTACCCCTGAGCTACGTCGGCTTTTAACTTTTCTAAATCTTTGTTTATACTAAAAAGGAAATCCATATACATGAAATTCCTTCCTGCAAAAACCCGTAAGATTTAAAATCTGTTCTACTGAGCGGGAGACGAGGGTCGAACTCGCGGCCTATAGCTTGGAAGGCTATCGCTCTACCAACTGAGCTACTCCCGCTTTTAAACTTTAAATGATTGAATAAGTGAATGAGTAAATAAATCACTACAATCCATCTACTCAATCATTTAAATTTGGTGGGGAGAGCAGGATTCGAACCTGCGAAGTCATTACAACAACGGAGTTACAGTCCGTCCCATTTGGCCGCTCTGGAATCTCCCCAAACGCTAAATTTAATCAGCTTTACTCTTTAAAACCTTTGCGCCAGATGCGCTGTTCGTTCTAAAGAGATGCAAAATTAAGCGCTTTTTTATTACTGTCAAATAATCGTTCAAAAATTCTTCAAAAAAATTAGCCCATTTTGCTTAAAACGCCTGGTTGTACATCTCTATCAGGCGTTTATCTTTTTCCTGCGCTTTAATTTTTTCTAATATTTGTTTCACCTCAGGTTTATCTGACATAACCATTAAAGCCTGGAACGCTGCCATGCGAACATAATAGAGGCTATTGTTCTGTGCTATATCGGCCAACATGTCTATAGTTTGTGGTGTATTGGTTGAGCTGTTACTTGCCAGGTAAGCGGCGAAACTCTGCAGTATGTAGTATTTCCCACTGCTTTTACTGTTCTTAATTTTCTCTACAAACCAGTCATATTTTTCCGGGCCACCCTGCAAAGCGTAGAAAGAGGATAAAGCTATAGCTACTTCTTCGTTCTCTTCGTTTTCAAATCTGCTTAGCTTTTGTTTGGTATCTTCGGCACCTGTACCGGCATAAGCAATTATGCCAGCTGCCACTACCTGATAAGAGCTATCTTTCAGCGCTTCTTCGTAAATAGCTTTATAGGTATTGCCTCCCCAACCAGCAAGCAGCAACGTAGCATCAGCCCTAACCGACCCTTTCTTATCCTGCCTTGCCATCTGTTTTACCTTAGCAACTATAGTTGGGTGCGCATCTGGTTTGATATCCACTAATGCGTTTATGGCCATCGTTCTGATAAACCAGAAATCATTGTTGAGCGCATCCTGCAGAAGTTTAATCTCTGAATCAGCTTTTTTAGTCAGTTCTGTCAGAGCTTCATACTCAGCCTTTACCTGGTTGCTGTTATAAAACTGGTAACGCAGTTCTTCCGGGGTTTTCTCATGCTCAACTACGCCAAGCAGTTGTTGCTCGCCATCGAAAAGCACTAATTGTGGCTGTGTAGTTACCGGCAGGGTAATGGTTTGATTTGCTTTGGTGATCTCGATCGGGTAATCTGTTCTCTTGCCATTTGTCCAGACCGCTACTTTAAGCGGCAGGCGGTAAACAGGCGAGTAAGTTGTATCCTGTAACTGCTGAACCGCTATAGTTAACTGACCATTCTGGAATGCATGTTTTACCCTTAGCTCCGGATGTCCCGGCTTCATAAACCACTGATCAAAGAACCACATCAAATCCTCACCTGTCACATCTTCGAAAGCCATGCGCAGTTCGGCTACTTCCACATCAGTGAATTTATTTTGTGTCAGGTAACGGTTAAGCGATGCATAAAAAGCCTCGTCGCCTACATATTTGCGGAGCATGTGCAGCACCCGGCCACCTTTGGCATACGAGTGGCTGTCAAACATATCTTCCTTATCACCATAGCGGTAACGGATAAGAGGTTCTCTTTTTGTTTTTGCCTCCTCCAGGTACTGGTTCATTTCATCCATCTGGATGTAAGCAGCTTCGTCTGCCCCGAATTTATGCTCGGCCCACAGGTATTCACTATAGTTGGCCATCGCTTCGTTAAGTGGCAGGTTAGCCCACGACTCTGTCGTTACATAGTCGCCGAACCACTGATGGAAAAGCTCATGTGCAATGATGTTGTCCCAGTTTTTATCCAGCAGTTCGCGTTCGTTTAGCTGCAGGTCTTCCATAAACGTGGAAGCCGAGGTGTTTTCCATAGCACCTGATACAAAGTCACGTACGACCACCTGCGCATACTTTGCCCAAGGGTAGTTAACCCCAAGCTTTTTGCTGAAAAACTCCATCATCTCTGGCGTATTCCCGAATATTTTCTTGGCAGTGTTCTTATACTCAGGCTCTACATAATAGCTTACTTCCAGATTGCGCCACTTGTCTTTAACTATAGCATACTCTCCTATCGCCATCATGGCCAGGTAAGGAGCATGTGGTAATTCCTGTTTCCAGTGTTCTGTTTTGGTACCATCCGCATTCTGGCGCGACGACATAAAAGTACCGTTGGAGAGCGTGGTGTATTTTTTATCTATCGTTATGTAGATATCCTGGGTCATGCGCTCGTTCGGCGCATCTATAGTTGGGAACCAGGCCGAACTTGCTTCAGTCTCGCCCTGTGTCCAGATCTGGCGTGGTTTATTTGGCTCTGTGCCAAGCGGGTTAATAAAGTATAAACCTTTGTCTTCAGTAATGGCATCGCTGCCGCCGGCTGCCAGCTCATTTGGCTTGGCAGTATAGTCTATTTCTATAGTATATTTTTCGTCGCGGTTATAGGTCTTGCCTAAAGCTATAGTTAGTTTTTGCCCGTCGTATTCGTACTTCAGCGGAGTGCCGTCGTATCCTTTCATTAAGTTTACATGGTGTATATCAAAGCCTTTGGCATCGAGCACCAGCGTATTTTGCGGATAGAAATATGGCTTTAAGGTAAGTTCGGCCAGGCCATGCAGGTATTGTTTTTCCCAGTCGAAGCTAACGCGAAGCGTTGTGTGCAGCAGATCGTGCTTTTTGGTTCGCGAAGGATTGAACTCATGATATTTTGGTGCCCATACCGGTACATCGGTTTGTGCTACCGCAGCTTTAGAACTGTCAGGGTTATTTTTTGAGGCGTTTGTTGCTTCTTTATTGGTGGCGCAGCCGCCTGCAAATGCCATTGTTGTAGCCAGGCCAACTATGCTCAGAAAGCGATGATTCATGTTAGGTTGTTTTTAATTTTGACTTCAATTTCTAAAATTACTCTGAGAATTCAACTATCTTTAGGCTCCAAAACCAGAAATAAGAGATGCTGCAGGTAAAAACCGCTAACGACAAAATATGGCAGGTTGACATACAGAAAGATGCTATACTTCTCAACGAAACTCCTTTCAACTGGGATATCACACCGATAGGCACTAACACCTACCACATTATTCACAACTATAAATCCTACACGGCGGAGCTTGTGCAGGCCGATTACCAGGCCAAAGCGTTCACGTTTAAGATCAACGGCGTTACCCATACGCTAACCGTAAAGGACCAGTTCGATCTGTTACTGGATAAGCTTGGTATGAGCAATGCCAACGCACAGAAAGTGAATGATGTAAAGGCCCCTATGCCGGGACTGATACTTGAGATAAAAGTACAGCCAGGCCAGGAAGTGAAGAAAGGTGATCCGATCATGATCCTGGAGGCGATGAAGATGGAGAACATCCTGAAGTCGCCGGGCGATGGTATAGTGAAGGAGATAAAAGTTGCCGTAAAGCAGAACGTGGAAAAAAACCAGGTTTTGATCTTATTTTAAATTATTTGTGTTGCCAGCCGAGCAGCACGTCTGCCGCCCAGGCACATTTATAAAGTATCCAATAAACTATACAAACTATAGATCGTGAAGTATAAAAGAATTTTGTTAAAGCTAAGCGGTGAAGCGCTGATGGGTGAGCAGCAGTACGGTATCGACTCGAACAGATTGATGCAGTATGCACAGGAGATTAAGGAAGTATCCGCGCTGGGTGTAGAGGTGGCAGTTGTTATCGGGGGAGGCAACATCTTCAGAGGTGTGCAGGCCGAACAGGTAGGACTGGACCGTGTTCAGGGAGACTACATGGGTATGCTGGCTACGGTCATCAACAGCATGGCTTTACAAAGTGCTCTGGAGAAACTGGGTGTTTATACCCGCCTGCTTTCTGGTATCAACATACAGCAGGTATGTGAGCCCTATATTCGCCGCCGTGCAGTACGCCACTTAGAGAAAGGCCGTGTCGTTATCTTTGGCGCCGGTACCGGTAACCCTTACTTCACAACCGACTCAGCTGCCAGCTTACGCGCTATTGAGATTGAAGCAGATGTAGTTCTGAAAGGTACGCGCGTGGATGGTATTTATTCTGCTGACCCTGAGAAAGACCCGGATGCCATTTTCTATTCAGATATCTCTTTCAAAGATGTGTTTGATAAAGGCCTGAACGTGATGGATATGACTGCCTTTACGCTTTGTAAGGAAAACGATCTTTCCATCATCGTGTTTGACATGAACACGCCTGGCAACCTAAAGCGCATCGTACAAGGCGACAAAGTTGGTACGCTGGTATCCATGACGGCAGAGGCGTAATTAACCCTTTATCGCGAAGTGATAAAAATTAGTATTTTTGCAACCACAACGAATAACTATAGTTTAACAAGAATCTTAAGCTACAATTGATATGACGGAAGAAATTCAGTTTTACCTCAGCGAAGCAGAGGAGTCGATGCAAAAAGCAGTGCAGCACACGAACTCTGAGTTAACAAAGATCAGAGCTGGCAAGGCATCTCCTGCTATGGTAGAAGACCTGAAAGTAGATTATTATGGTACCCCTACTCCGGTTTCGCAGGTGGCAAACGTTGCCACTCCGGATGCCCGTACTCTTTTGATCAAACCCTGGGAGAAAAACATGCTAGGTGAGATCAACAAAGCCATAAAGAACAGCGACCTTGGCCTTAACCCGCAGCAGGAAGCAGATGCTATCCGACTGAACATTCCGGCACTTACAGAAGAGCGTCGTCGTGAACTGGTAAAGCAGGTTAAGAACGAAACTGAATCTGGTAAGATAGCTGTGCGTAACATCCGTAAAGATGTGAATGACTCGCTGAGAAAACTGCAGAAAGAAGGTACTTCAGAAGATGCAGTGCGTGATGCAGAAGCCAAAGTTCAGAAAATGACCGACTCATACATTGTGAAGATCGACGAGCTGCTAACCAAGAAAGAAGCAGAGATCATGACAATCTAATTTCCGGGTAGCGTATTACCTAACTATAAAACAAAGGAGCCTCGCAGATATTGTGAGGCTCCTTTGTTTTTAACCCAACTATAGAAACCGGTTTGCCTGATCCTATAGTTTGAAGTGAAGCAACTAGAAACTTATAGTATAACTATAGTTTAAGCTAAACTATAGTTTGGGTCAGGAATACAGTTTGTGAACTTTTATATAGTCTATGATATCATCGGGCACCATGTACTTTATACTCTTTTCTTCCCGGATGCACTGCCTGATAAACGTAGCTGAAATATCAAGGATAGGGGCTTTTACAAACTTCATGTTCGGGAAAGCAGCAACCTCATCCAGTACAGAACCGGAACGCGGGTAAACATATACCTGGTGATATTCCAGGATGCGCTCATAGTTCTTCCATTTCGGAAACAGCGCCAGGTTATCCTCTCCCATGATCAGCACAAACTCATAACTCGGATACTTTTCCTGTAAATAGGTTAATGTATCAATCGTGTAGCTTGGCTTAGGCATACTAAACTCGATGTTCGATACACCCAGGTTCGGATTATCAGCTATCGCCAGCGACACCATGTGCAGCCTGTCAAACTCGTGCAGCAGGGTATTGCTCGGCTTAAACGGGTTTTGTGGCGACACGACCAGCCACACCGTATCTAGGTCGGTGTTGTTGGCCATATAGTTGGCAAGTATAAGGTGGCCGGTATGGATCGGGTTAAAGGAACCAAACAAAAGCCCTACCTTCATACGATAGCAGGTTCTGACTTAAGGAAATCGTTTACCAGTTTTTCAGCTTTGGCGCAGGCAGTCTCTAGGTTGTCGTTCACGATCACTTCATCAAACTGATCTTCGAACCCCATCTCGAACTTGGCCTTAAATACGCGGCTGCTGATGCTTGATGCTGAATCGGTGTTGCGGGCCTGCAGTCTGTTTGCCAGCTCTTCAATAGAAGGTGGCTTTACGAAAACGGCAAGTGCTCTTTCTTTGTAAAAATGCTTTATACTTAATCCTCCTTTTACATCTACATCCAGTATGGCATGTTTGCCACTCTGCCAGATGCGTTCTATTTCTGATTTAAGCGTACCATAAAATGCACCTTCGTACACTTCTTCCCATTCTACAAACTCGTCGTTTGCAATCTTTTCTTTAAAGTCTTCAGGGGTGATGAAGTAATAATCTTTACCATTTACTTCGGTGCGGCCACGCTTATCGCGCGTGCAGGCAGAAATAGAGAAGTTCAGATTTGGATTTACGCTAAGCAGATGCTTTACAATAGTGGTTTTACCGGCACCGGAGGGAGCCGAGAAGATAATGATCTTTCCTTGCATCAGGGGTGTTTAAATAGTTTCCTGTATTTTGGCTTTAATGGTCTGTACCAGGCTGGCCGGCACTATAACACGCTTAAGGTGACCACTGACAAGACCTTTTAGGAGTTTTTGCTTCTGATGGCTTTCAAAGCAGTTCACGCATTCTTCAATATGGCTATTAAAGAATTTCTGCTCATCTGCAGACGCTTCTCCGTCCACAACTGAGTCCAGCATGTCTGCTACCTGCTCACACGCTCCATCTTTTTCCTCAGCAGGTTCTTTCTGATACATTTCCGTAAATTTCGATTCCATCTTTACTCAACTCTAAAGTATTTTTCTAACTGTTATAACCCATAGTTTTAGCGTACTTTTCTAGTTTCTCTTTCAAGGAGTTTCGGGCGCGGTGTAACCTGGATCGTACAGTACCTATCGGAATGTCCAGTATTTTGGCCATTTCCTCGTAGGTAAACCCTTCCAGGTCACATAAAATAATCACAGTTCTGAAGTCTACAGGCAAGGTATTCAGGGCACTTGCTACTTCATCTCCGATCAGGTCCTGCACACTTTCGGAACGCATGTCGGTTGTTGTGGCTACGCCATTATCACCTTCTACGTCTTCAGTATTGTAGTAACCTTCTACTTCGCTATAGTCTACCTTAGCGGGCTGCTTGCTCTTTTTCCTGAACTCATTAATGAAGGAGTTCTTCAGGATTCGGAACAGCCATGCTTTAGCATTAGTTCCTTGTTCAAAGTAGTCAAAGAAGCGGTATGCCTTTAAATATGTTTCCTGCACCAGGTCATTGGCATCGTCCTCGTCTAAGGTGAGCCTATAGGCAAAGTTGTACAGAGGGTCCAGCACAGGCAGTAGTTCAGCCTCGAACCGTGCGTCTTTTTCCTCCTTACTTAGTTGTTTACCTGTTTGCTCGCTCATTTACGTGTAGTTTGTACTTTTATCGAGTCCCTTAATGGCGTATTATACGCAAATATAGGAATTTTAATTACATACCCTTCTTGGCACTTCAGGGTTGCAGCCGCAACGCGCAACCCGTACCACCAGGGCAATTATAGTCTAACGTATACGCAAATAAGGTATGTATTGCTGCTTTTGGTTTGGCAGGCAGTGCTATAGTTTAGCCAGGTGAAGTTGCAGCGTATATTTAATTTCAAAAATGCCGGGCTTTGTCTAATTTTACATGATATCAGAACTATACTATAGCCAGACATGCCAAGACTGAGTGCCATCATTATCTGCCGGAATGAAGAAAAGGACATTGAAGGTGCTATACAGTCGTTGCTCTGGGCTGATGAAGTGCTTATAGTTGACTCTTATAGTTCGGATAATACCCTGACTATAGCAGGCAATTATCCGGTAAAAATTTTGCAGCATGCCTTCGAAAATTATTCACGGCAGCGTAACTGGGCACTGGACCAGGCTACTTACGACTGGGTGCTGATGCTGGATGCAGATGAGCGCATAACGCCGCAACTGCAACATGAAATACAAAGGCTACTGGAAAACTCACCTGCTAATTCGGCTTATACTATTTTCAGGAGCAACTTTTTTATGGGCCAACAGGTGCGCTATAGCGGCTGGCAGAACGACGGCGTAGTTCGATTGTTCGATAAAAGCAGGAACCGATACTCCGATAAAAATGTGCACGAAGAGCTTATCATGCAGGACGGGAAGCCTGGCAAACTGAAGCATAAAATGCTGCATTATACATACCGCAGCCTTCCGCATTACCTGGATAAATGGAATACATACAGCACCCTTTCGGCAAACGACAAAGCTAAGCGGACTAAAAAAGTGTCGTTGTATCATTTAATGCTAAAGCCGTCATTCCGGTTTTTCAGACACTACATTTTTAAGCTGGGCATACTGGATGGTAAAGTCGGGTTTGTCATAAGTTACCTGTCTGCTTCCAGTATATTTATGCGCTACCTTAAGATCTGGCGGATGCAGCAGGAAAACATAACGCTTAAGTAAGATGCGGATACTGCAGTTAGTTTCTGAAAGGTCGTGGCGCGGCGGCGAGCAACAGGTAGCCTATTTGCTGGAAGAACTCCGCCGGCTTGGTATAACCTGCCATATTTGTTGCCGCAAAGGGTCAGCTTTTGAAGAGTATTGCAAACAAAACGATTTCCCTTACATCGCCCTGCCCTTTACCAAGGTTTTCCCCATACCTACCGCGCTGCAGCTTAAGAACTATATCAACAAGCACCAGATACAGTTGGTACACATGCAGGCAAGCCACGCACACACGATAGGAGTACTGGCCCATATGCTGGGTGCTAACTGCGATTTGGTATTAAGCAGACGTGTAGAGTTCCCGATTGGTAGTAGCTTTCTCTCGAACTATAAATACAACTATAAGGGCATTAAACGGATCATCTGCATCTCTGAACGGGTGCGTGAGGTGCTTGCACAAAGTATAGAAGATGGTAGCAAATGTGTTACCGTATACAGCGGCATTAACCTCGATCGCTTTAAAGACCTCCCTGCCACCAAAACCAATTACCTGCGCCGTACCTATCATATCCCGGAAGATAAACTGCTTATCGGGAACATATCAGCGATAGATGTGCACAAAGATTACTTTACATACCTGGAAACGGCAAAGCTGCTGAAAGAACAGGGGGTGAAGGCAATTTATTTGGCTATAGGTACCGGAAAACTGGAGCAGGAAGTAAAAAAGTATGCAGCAGACATAGGCCTCAGTGACGATGTTGTTTTTACCGGTTTTATTAAAAATGTGCACCAGGTAATGCCTGAACTGGATATGTTCATTTTTACAACTATAAAAGAAGGCTTAGGCACAACGGTGCTCGATGCTTTTGCCTGCCGCGTACCGGTAGTAGCTTCTGCTACCGGCGGCATACCCGAAATGGTAGAAGATGGCGTAACCGGCATGCTCGCTCCAATAAAACAACCTGCCGTTTTTGCTGAGAAAGCCTTACTCCTGATACAGCAACCCGTCCTGCGCGAAAGCATTGTTGCAAATGCGAGCCAGAAAGTACTTAAATTCTCAAAAGAAGAAACTGCCCTGCACACGTTAGCTATTTACAAGGATATAATGAGCATTCACTAATTTTCAGAAACCTTCTCTTTCGCATCTACTTTTTCAGAATACATCCGTAGTACAAAACACACTTGTAATAGTTTAATTGTTTTGAAAGCCTGGAGTTTACATGATAATTCTTTGGCTACTACCCGGGATATAGTTTATGCGCCTTTTATGTTTGCTGTGGTTACTGCTCGTTAACGGAAATGCTGTGCTTGCACAACAATACAATTTCCGCAACTGGACCTTAGCAGACGGTCTTCCGCAATCAAAAGTTAACGATATCCTCCAGGACCACCGCATGCAGATATGGGTAGCGACCCGCGGAGGTGTAAGCCGGTTTGATGGTAACACCTTCCATACGTATACCCGGCAACAGGGCCTCGCCAGCAATAATACCTCCTGTCTTTTTCAGGATAGCCGCCAACACATCTGGATAGGAAGCACTGACAATGGCTTAACACGTTTTGATGGCGCAAAATTTACGACTTACGGTATAAAAGCAGGATTGCCTGGCGGCAACATTTCCAGTATAACCGAAGATAAAGTAGGCAAACTCTGGGTAGCGACTGACTCAGGTATCTTTATGCTCACCGGTAGTAGGTTTATAAGATCGCCTGAATTTGAAAAACAGCCCTACCAGGTAATTTACTGCGATACAAAAGGTGACCTCTGGGCCGGAAGCAAGTCTAACGGCATTTACAGGTTAGAACAAGACAGCCTCTACCATTTCTCCAACCCGCAATACAAGCTTCCATCCAATACTATCACGGCCATTTTTAACGAACCAGGCACAAGCAACGTCTGGATAGGTACCACAGAAGGTCCTGCTGTTTTTACGAACGATCACATCACCGTCCCTTCCCTCCCGGCTACAGTTAAAAACCCGGCTGTTTCAGATTTCGAGAAGAATATCAACGGGAATATAATGGTCGGTTTGCAGCACGATGGCATAGTAAGCCTACATGACCGGGAGACAAAACACCTGACAAAAGCAAACGGGCTAAGCTCTCTTCACACCACCTCGCTTTTAGCGGATAAGGAAAACAACCTCTGGATTGGAACCGACGGCTATGGTTTACAGCAGAAGCGCTCGCAATGGTTTCTGCACTTTTTCGAGCTTGGAACTATAAAAGACCCTCACATTACGGCACTGGCTCAGGATACGAAAGGCCGTGTTTGGTTTGGCACAGACAATGGGGATGCAGCATATATGCAGAACGGGCAACTGACCATGTTGCAGGCAAAAGAATGGCCACCCGGAACTGTTCTTTATAGTATGTGGGTGAGATCAGAGGAGGATGTATGGGTGAGTACCAGCAAAGGCGTCTGGAATCTTACACCGGATAAAGCACAACATTACACTACCGCGCAGGGTCTACCATCAGAAAAAGTATATTTTATAGTTGCTGATAAGGATAAGAAGCTTTGGTTTGCGACAGCCAACGGAATTGCTTACCTCCAGAACGGCAGATTTGTACCTATAACCACGGCAGCTGGCGAACAGGCCGGCGAAACATACCACCTTTACCACGATAAACAGAACAGGATTTGGGCAGGAACAAAGAATGGTATCTATCTTATAGAAAACAACCAGCTACGCCCCGTAAAGCCACTCAAAAACCAGTCGTTTGGTGAAGTGGTATCCATAGCAGAAGACAGCAATGGCTGGTTATATTTCGGGGGCTACAACTACGGTCTGCTGGCGTACCACAGCAAAAGTGGCAAAGCAAAACTCTTTACATCAACTAACGGCTTACCCAACGAAGGTATTAAAACCATATACTCGGACCGTAACAACAATTTATGGGTTGGCACGAACAGCAATGTACTTAAGATCGACCTGCCTTATTTTCATCAGGAGCAGAAGCTCAGGTACAGGACGTATGGCGGAAACAATGGGTTCAGAGGATTTGAGGTTTCAAATAACGGCATCACGCAAACTCCGGACGGAACCATATGGTTTGGAACTGAGAAAGGATTAACACAATACATCCCGGAGCTCGACAGAATAAACAAAGCGACCCCGGAGCTGATGTTAACCGACATTAAATTATTTATGCGGCAAACTGACTGGCAGCAGCAGGGGTTTGAAACAGATGCTTCGGGGTTGCCCATTAACCTTCGCCTGCCATACAGCAAGAACCATATTACGTTTAATTATCATGGCATTTGCCTTTCGGCTCCCTCCGAAGTAAAATATAAATACATGCTCACCGGCCACGACCAGCAATGGTCCGAAACCTCAGACCAAACCTTTGCCACATATGCTAACCTGCAACCCGGAGTCTACACTTTTAAACTAAAGGCACAGAACAATGACGGCTACTGGACAGCAAAGCCCCTAAGCTATACTTTTTCGGTAGTACCCCCTGTCTGGCGCCGCGAGTGGTTTATTGGTTTGCTTTTACTGGTAATTACCGGCGCTATTATAACTGTAATAAGATTACGTGAGCAAAGCCTGCTCAAAATGAATACCCTCCTGGACATGCGCGTAAAACACCGCACCCGTATGCTGGAGCGCAAGCACCGCGAAAAAGAACTGCTGTTACAGGAAGTGCACCACCGCGTTAAAAATAACCTCCAGATCGTTATCAGCTTACTGAACCTGCAGGCCCGCCATGTAAAAGACCCCGAAGCAATAGAGGTGATGCAGGCCATCCGTAGCCGCGTACGCTCTATGGCACTACTACACGAGCGCCTTTACCGCCACGACAACCTGGAACACATTGATCTTGAAAATTATTTCAGGGAGATATGCGAAAGCCTGTATGCAGCTTATGGTGTATCAGAAGAGAAAGTTGCCCTGCTCTTAGACATCCCTCCTACCAACATAGATCTGGATTCGGCGATAACACTCGGGCTTATTGTAAACGAACTTGTATCGAACACGTTAAAATATGCATTCCCTGATTCTGGCGCCGGCAGTCTTGGTATCGAACTCCAGCACCTGGAAAGTAACCGTTACCAGCTTACTGTCTGGGATA
Source organism: Pontibacter populi (assembly GCF_019336435.1). GTDB lineage: Bacteria > Bacteroidota > Bacteroidia > Cytophagales > Hymenobacteraceae > Pontibacter > Pontibacter humidus. Next base: position 830,321 of record NZ_JAHWXQ010000001.1, read on the forward strand.
ATGGTATTGGTTCTTTTAAAGAACCTGATCAACAACAATCCTTTGGCTTGCAATTGGTTTCCTCATTAAGCAAAAAGCTTGATGGTAAAATTATAAATGACAACAATAATGGCACAAAAACAATATTGTTTTTTGTTTTGCCATCATAATTCAATTTTTCACGTAAGTACCTAATGCTATGACAAAACCTAAAATTCTCATATCAGAAGACGAGGTCATTATTGCAGAAGATATTGCTGCATGCCTGAAGGATCTGGGGTACGAAACGTGTGCCATAGATACCGGGGAGGATACGATTGATATGATCCGGGAAACGCATCCCGACCTTGTACTGCTGGACATTAACCTGAAAGGAAACGCTGACGGAGTGGATATTGGCTCACGCATCAGGGAGGAGTTTAACATTCCTTTTATTTACCTGACGGCCTATGCCGATAAGTCAACTATAGACCGGGCAAAAAAGACAGAGCCCGACGGGTTCCTTGTGAAACCTTTCGACGAAAAAAGCCTGCGCTCAACTATAGAGATCGCGCTGTATAAGCACGGCCATAAGCCAAATGGAAGCGGAAACCCTAACGGGAATAGTAACGGCGGGAATAGTAACGGGAAAAATTCGCACGAGCAACCCGACCCGGCTCCCAAAGAACAGGAGGCATCGCAGGATTATATCTTCGTAAAGGTGAAGCACCGCATTATTAAGGTAATGTACAGCGATATACTGTGGGTTGAAGCCTACGATAACTACTCGTTTATAGTAACCACTGATCAGAAATACCTGGTTAGCTCTACCCTGAAGGATATGGAAAGCAAGCTCCCGTCGCATAATTTTGTGCGCGTGCACCGCTCCTATATTGCCAACCTCGATAAAGTAGATGCCCTAGAAGAAAATGCTGTTGTGTTCAGCAAAGGTGAGGTACCAATAGGTAAGTCTTACAAAAAAACACTCATGTCACGGTTTAACATACTATAGCCAACTATAGTTGGAGCTATAAAAACAAAGGCCGGTGCATTGCTGCACCGGCCTTTTATAGTTTAAAGAACTAGTTTTTGTCTAGTATCTGTAATATTCCGGCTTAAACGGACCTTCTACTTCCACACCAATGTAGGCAGCCTGGTCATCAGAAAGCACATCCAGTTCTACACCAATCTTACCAAGGTGCAGGCGGGCAACTTTCTCGTCCAGGTGCTTAGGCAATGTGTAAACTTTGTTCTCGTAAGCTGCTGCGTTGGTCCAGAGCTCCAGCTGTGCCAGTGTCTGGTTAGAGAACGAGTTAGACATTACAAACGATGGGTGACCAGTAGCGCAACCTAAGTTTACAAGACGGCCTTCAGCCAGAATTATAATGTCCTTGCCTTCGATGTTGTAAAGGTCTACCTGTGGCTTAATCTCATCTTTTGTATGACCGTAAGCGCCGTTTAACCAAGCCATATCGATCTCGTTATCGAAGTGACCGATATTACAAACGATCGCTTTATCTTTCAGCAAACGGAAATGTTGCTCTGTAATGATGTCTTTATTACCGGTTGCTGTAACTACAATGTCAGCTTCTTTGATAGCATCAACCATCTTCTTCACGGCAAAACCATCCATAGCAGCCTGCAGCGCACAGATCGGATCGATCTCGGTAACTATAACACGGGCACCTGCACCTCTCAGCGAAGCAGCAGAACCTTTACCCACATCTCCGTAACCAGCAACTACAGCTACTTTACCAGCCATCATCACGTCTGTAGCACGACGGATCGCATCTACCAATGATTCTTTACAGCCGTACTTGTTATCGAACTTAGATTTTGTCACCGAGTCGTTAACGTTGATAGCAGGCATTGTAAGCGTACCGTTTTTCACGCGCTCATAAAGGCGGTGTACACCGGTAGTAGTTTCTTCAGAAAGGCCTTTAATGCCCGGAGCCAGCTGCGGGTAAACATCAAGTACCATATTTGTTAAGTCACCACCATCATCCAGGATCATGTTCAGTGGCTTACGGTCTTCGCCGAAGAACAGGGTTTGCTCGATGCACCAGTCAAATTCTTCAGCAGTCATACCTTTCCAGGCATATACAGAGATACCGGCAGCAGCAATGGCAGCAGCAGCGTGGTCCTGTGTAGAGAAAATGTTACAAGATGACCAGGTAACTTCAGCACCCAGTTCAACAAGTGTTTCGATCAGCACAGCTGTCTGGATCGTCATGTGAAGGCAACCGGCAATGCGGGCTCCGGCTAATGGCTTGCTTGGGCCAAACTCCTCACGGATGGCCATAAGACCCGGCATTTCAGCTTCAGCCAGTTTAATCTCTTTGCGGCCCCAGGCTGCCAGCGAAATATCTTTTACTTTGTACTTCAGGAATGTATCTACCATTTTTTATGCTTTTCATTTGAAAACTCAAAATTACGGAATTTGTTACGCAAATCAATAAATAGTTAAGCAACAGCTAGTAGCACAAAAGCAGCGCCTGCCATCAGGCAAAACGCTGCTTTTTGCAACTATAGTTTTATGCCTCACTATTCTGTTTTGTGTTCTATAATCTCTGCTCCTAAGGCATTTGTATTACCGGTTGGGGGTGTTACAAAGCCATTGGCAAACACGGTGTATATTTTACCTGCTTCCAGCACTATGTCATTTAAAGGCAATACTGTTGTACCTCCGGCATCAGTGCGCACTTCTAGGTTATACGTACCAGCCGGTACAGATGCAAAAGCGGTCGCATCGCGGTAATTCTGAGCGTCAAACAGTACCGCTTCGTTTGCAGGGTCAGTAACGTTTACAATGTCTACAGCCGGGGCATCAGGTGCAAGGTGCACAAAACGCACTTTAGCATTACCAGTTGTCGGAGCTGTCAGATCATCGGTGAGCACAAGCAGGCCCAGGTCCGCATCATCGTCTTCGGCTACTGTTCCGGCTGCAAAAACAGTATAAAATGTATCATCCTCAAAATCAAAAGTTGTATTTATTACCGTGGTTTGGGTACCGGCTGCATTTACTTTAATATCTCTGTCGCCTTCTTCTACTGTAAGGTAGTCGGTATTATCAGGATAAGAAAGATTAGAGCCGGCTACTACATTATCTACCAACAGGTCAACAGCACCGGCATCCGGTGAAGCGTGCACGACCATAACCATGGCTTCGTCATTCTGTCCCGGTGAGATAGGGTCATCGTCTTCATCGTCACAGCTTGTAAGCATTGCCACCGGCATAACAGCCAGCACCATAAATTTCATCCACTTTTTCATAGCTTTCATTTTTTAGGCTAATGATAATTTTATTTGTAGAAGTACAACCAGCTGAGATTTAAAAGGTTTAGCTATAGTTATAGTTTACAAAACACCAGTTAGCAGGTATTCTGATTTAAGCATTACTTTTGTTGTACAGCCCGATCATAATGCCGGAAAACGTTACTGGAGTATGCGTACATTTAATGAGAATGAGAAAGAGTTTATAACGGAGCACCTGCACCAGCAACCGTCGGCGCTTATGCTGCAGGCCAGGCGTTACCCTGATCTGCCCGTTTCTGAACTTGTACAGCAGATACAGGCACGGCAGAAGGCTATGGCCAAACTCCCGGACTGGGCTAAGAACACCGACCTTGTTTTCCCGGCAAATATTTCTGTAGAGCAAAGCTCATCGGAGGCTACGGCAGCTTTTAAGGCAGCGCTGTTACCGGGCAAACTCCTGGTTGACCTTACCGGAGGTTTCGGTGCCGATAGTTACTACTTCTCTAAAAGTTTTGATAAGGTGGTACACGTGGAACAAAACCGTGAACTGTCAGAGATCGCCAACTATAACTTTGGCTTGCTGGGTGCAGCCAACATACAAACGATAGCTACTACGGCTGCAGCATTTCTCCAGGGTTTTACCGGCCATGCTGATGTGATTTACTTAGACCCTGCCCGCCGCGGCGACCAGTCAGAAAAACTGCATTTGCTGCAGGACTGCGAACCGGACATACTCGGATTGTTGCCTATTCTTCTGCAGAAAGCGGATAAGGTTTTACTAAAGGCTTCGCCGATGCTGGATATTGAACTGGCGGCGTCGCAGCTAGGCAAGGTGGCCAAAATATGGGTAGTAGCAGTACAGAATGAATGTAAGGAGGTTTTATACCTGTTGCAGCAAAACCCGCCGGCGCAACCGGAGCGTGAAGCAGTTAATATTAAAACAGATGTCAGCATCAGCACTTTCAGGTTTACTACCGGGCAGGAACAAACTATAACGCCACCCTACTCCGACCCACTCGCTTATATCTATGAGCCAAATGCAGCTATTCTGAAAGCGGGAGCCTATAAAACTATAACTCAGCAGTTCCCAGTAAACAAACTACATCCCAACAGTCATCTTTACACTTCCGATACGCTGATCTCAGATTTTCCGGGGCGCGTGTTCCGGTGCACAGGCGTAAGCCGGTTTAATAAAAAGGAGCTGCTTGCCCGCCTGCCCCAAAAACAGGCCAACATTACCGTCCGCAACTTCCCCGACACTGTTGCCGACATCCGTAAAAAGACGGGGATTAAAGAAGGCGGAAACCAGTATTTGTTCTTTACAACAGATATGCATCAGAAGCCGATCGTGCTTTACTGCGAGAAAGTATAGGTATCATTTCAAAAAAAATTCACATCCAAATCAAAGCTGAATAATTGCCGCTTATCCGTGAATTATACCGCGTCCGATCTACATTAAGCGCCCTCATTTAGCTATTGAATTGCTTACATATCAGTTACATACATCTTTTGTTATACGTTTATAGTGCTATATACAGATTAGGTTAGAAATGTTGTTAAATTACAACTTGAACCGACTGCTATATAGTGGTAAAACATTAACTGACTGGCTTTTACATCGTAAACAGAATATGTACCCCAAGGGTGCATATGTTTTACTTAAACTACGAAAGCTATGAAACGCAATAACTCGGGCAATAAGGCTCAAAACAATTCAGGTTCAAATAGCAATTCGCGCAACATGAGTTCTTCTTCGCAGAACTCCTCATCAATGCGTGGTTCTATGTCTTCTCAAGGCGGTTCTTCCAACTCAGGAAGCTCATCATCTTCAGGAAGAACATCTAACCTTAACAGTAGCAACAGCTCCGGACAGGGACGCGGTTGGCACGGCGATCCGCAAGGCCATGCGAAAGCAGGAAGCCAAAGCCATAAAAACAGCAGCTCCTCTGGTTCGTCCTCAAGCAATATGAATGCATCGCGTGGTGGCAGTTCTCAGTCCCAGGGCAGAAGCAGCCAGAACGAAGGCAAAGGCTGGCACGGTGATTCGGAAGGACATGCAAGAGCCGGAAGCCAGGGCGGTGGCAACAATAGCGGCTCATCCAACAAATAAAAAGTAATGAGATAAAATAACTATAAATGGCTTCAGAATGTCTGAAGCCATTTATAGTTTAAGCTAACATTGTAACAACTACAGTAAACTATAAAGCCATGAAAAACAATCAGAATAATAAGAATCAAGAGCAGCAGAACCGTTCATCAAATAATCCTGAAAACTCTTTTGAGACAGGAAAACAAGGCGGACAGAAATCACAGCAAATAACCAACCAGGGAGCAAATAACCCTAATGCCTCCGGAACGGGTAACCAGAACAAACCTACCCAGGGCGGCAGAACAGAAACCGACCAGAGTGGACAGAAAGATATTTCGAATAGCCTGAAGAATGATGCCGTAGGTAAATTCGGGTCTAACAACCCAACGCCGCAAAACCGAACCGACAACGAGCAAGGCACCGAAGACCGCTGAGAGTACCAATAAGTATATATAAGTTGAAAAAGGAGAGCAGCTATGTTTATGGCTGCTCTTTTTTGTGGCTATAGTTCTGAATTATAGTTTATATTTACTTTTAACTATATACCCTTCTAACCAACTATAGATCAATGGCTACTGAGCAACTCCGCAACACACTTATCCTTGCTGGCTTTGTAGTTTTAAAGTTTGTGCTGCAATATGTTTTGGTGGATGGGGCTTACGACCTGCACCGCGACGAATTTCTGCACCTGGACCAGGCAAACCACTTAGCTGCAGGGTATATTTCGGTGCCGCCTTTTACGGCTTTTATTGCCTGGGTAATACAGCAGTTGGATAACAGCTATTTCTGGGTGCGATTCTTCCCGGCTTTGTTCGGGGCACTAACTATAGTGGTGACCTGGGGTATTGTTGATGAACTAAAAGGTGGCCTTTATGCGAAGATCTTAGGTGCTACAGCTTTACTCTTCTCGGTACTGTTGCGCATTAATATCCTGTTTCAACCCAACTCTTTTGATATACTTTGCTGGGCACTTACCTTCTATCTTTTTATCCGGTTTCTGCATACGCAGCAGGCAAAATGGCTTTACTGGCTGGGTGCAGTTATCGGTTTCGGTTTCCTGAATAAATATACGATCCTTTTCCTGGTGGCTGGGCTGGCAACTGCTCTGTTGCTATCGCTTTACCGGAAACTGTTTTTACAGAGAGAGCTCTACATAGCCGGGCTCATTGCACTTGTAATTGCATCGCCGAATATAGCCTGGCAACTACAGCACAACTTTCCGGTTGTGGCGCATATGCAGGAACTTAAGGCTACGCAGCTGAATAATGTTAACCCCGCTGATTTCCTGCTGGACCAGGTTCTTTTCTTTATTGGTTCTATCTTTTTAGTTCTTGGGGCACTGACAGCTTTTATAGTTTACCGGCCTTTTAAACCATACCGGTTTATCGGTATCTGTTTTATAGTTGTAATGGCGCTGTTCCTGGCGCTGAAAGCAAAAAGTTATTACACCATTGGTTTGTACCCGGTGCTGATCGCATTCGGAAGTGTGTATTGGGAGCAGTTGTTTGGCCGTGGCTGGTTGCGCTATACCAGACCACTGTGGCCATTGGTAACTATAGCTTTGTTTGTGCCGATCATCAATGTGGTGTTCCCGGTACTGAGCCCGGCCGAGATACAGGTAAAAGCCGAAAAGTTTAAAGACCTAAACCTGCTGAAATGGGAAGATGGCAAAGACCACCTGCTGCCCCAGGATTTCGCGGACATGCAGAGCTGGCAGGAACTCACCCAAATCGCTTCTAAAGCCTACAACCTTATACCAGCATCTGAAAAACAACAAACGCTTATACTCTGCGACAACTATGGCCAGGCCGGCGCCATTAACTACTACAGCCGGAAAACCTTGCCGCAGGCCGTATCTTATAATGCTGATTACATTTACTGGTTCCCGGATCTGCCAACTATAAAGCAAATTATTCTTGTGAAAGGCCAAGGAGAAGCACCACTGCAGGAATCAGAAAAGCAATACTTTGGCAGCGTTCAAAAGATTGGCAGTATTACCAACCGGTATGCCCGCGAACAAGGTACAACCGTTTATCTGCTCAGCGATATAGCACCATTTGTAAGGCAATACTTGTACAGGAGGCTCGCCGTTAAGCAAAGTAAGCTCTTCCAGAGTGCTGATTAATTTATTTTCTGCTAACCCAATTACTGTCTTTTACATAAAAGCGCCAGGGCAGCAGGGCATCGTCGCCGGCATAGTCTATGCCCACACGTGGAACAGTCATTATTTTATCTTCGGGAATGGTTATGCCTTTGTCTTCGAGCCAGATGGTGGTTCCGGTCAGGTTCTCGCCGTAATGTTTACGGTTAATGCCTAAAGCGATGCTCATCACGCCCGGTCCGGCTGTTAGGTTCGGTTTTATAGTTGGCATGTTGCGGCGCAGCAGCATTTCTTCTACACCAATTTCAGGTTCTACAGCTCGTACCAGAACGGCGTCTGCTTTGCCCTCTACGTTTGTGATGATGTTGAACAGGTTATAGATGCCATACACCAGGTACACGTAAGCTACGCCGCCTTCGTGATACATAATTTCGGTGCGGGCAGTGCGGCGGTTCAGGTGGGCGTGGCAGGCACGGTCGTTCTCACCGGAGTAAGCTTCTGTTTCCACGATCATCCCGCCAGTCAGCATGCCATCTACGGATGTGTACAGGTACTTGCCTAACAGCTCCTGCGCTATTTGCACTACATTAGGCCGGGTGTAAAAGTCTTTTGTAAGCTTCACATTGATGATTGGTTGATAGTGGTTCGTTATTCGTTAATTACCTGCAAAGGTTAAACTATAGTTTATAGTTTGCGTGAGGGATGGAGCGGTTGTCTGAGCTCCTTTAGCGACGCAGGAGCTAAAGAGCGAGCCGCGAGAGCCCGACGGCTGTGCCGGCACGCCCTGTACTTTAAACTATAAATCTCCTGAACTATAGATCTTACCAACTTCTTCAGTAATAACCCCAACTATAAACCCCACCTCCACTCCTCCAAGCAACGGTGATATTTTACTCATAGCGAAAAAAATCTCTCCCATTCTGTTAAGAAACTTGGTAAAAGGGAGTTTAAGCCAATGCTACTGGCCACCAGGATCCTTCCAGGATGACAAAATAGGAAAGCTAAATAGCCTACTTACAGGGAGGAACTTTTAGCCATTGTTAAAATTCCAGCAACCAACCATCAACAATAAGCAATTATTCATTACTTTTACACCCGATTGGTGGCTGTAACTATAATCTATAGCTTCAGCCTTAAAAGGGAAACAGGTGCAATACCTGTGCTGTTCCCGCAACTGTATTCTTCATTAAAGGGGTTAGCCTAACACCAAAGCCACTGTACACAAACCGTATGGGAAGGCAGGCTGATCTGAAGAGAGCCAGGAGACCTGCCAGTCCGGACAATGATTTGTCGTATGCTTTCGGGTAAAAAGCTGCACAGTTTCTGCCTTTTCTGGCTCCTACTGCTCACTTTCTGCCCACTTGCATGCTTCGGGATTAAAGCATTTTAAGGTGGCGAACCGTATCTTTTTATTTTTAATGCTGGCTATAGTTGCCTTGCCCGCTTTGGCGCAGCAAGACACCGCAGCTTACCAGTTGCGCAGCGTAGAAGTATTTGGCAAACCTGCCGAAGTGTACGCTGCCGGCAGTCGCGTTACAACTATAGACAGCGCCTACCGGCAAACCTATAACAGCAGCTCATTAGCCGATGCCCTGCAGGCCCGCACCCCGGTTTATTTTAAAAGCTATGGCGTAAGCGGCCTTTCCAGTGTATCCTTCAGGGGTACCAATGCCTCCCAAACAGTGGTGCTCTGGAACGGGCTCAACATCGGCTTACCAACTTTAGGACAATCAGATTTCTCTACATTACCACTCAGCGGGTTTGGCGACATCGCGGTGCAAAGTGGCTCGGCGGGGGCAGCCTATGGTAGCGGAGCTATAGGCGGAGCTGTTTTGCTGAGCTCTCCCAACTATAACGGCAAAGGTTTCGGGCTTGAGTTGCAACAGGAAGCAGGAAGTTTTGGCCGTTATTTCAGTAATGGCAACATCAACTATAGTTCGGGCAAACTACAGCTTGGCCTTGGAGCTTACCTGCGCAACGCTGAAAATGATTTTACCTATAAAGACTTGTCGCGGTTTGGAAAGCCGAAGCGCACCGAAGAGCATGCCGCACAAAAGCAGTATGGCTTTACCCAGAACCTGAACTGGCAACTAGCTGCGAACACAAAAATTGGGCTGCATGGTTGGTATACCTTTGCTGACCGGGAACTGCAGCCGGCCATGGGATCGGCAAGCGGTGCCGAGCAGCTTGACAAGAACCTGCGCCTGATGACGCAACTGGAGCACGAAAGCGACTGGGGCAAGACCGATGTAAAGCTGGCCTACTTTAAAGACTTCCTGAACTATACCAATAGCTCGCTTAACTCTGTTGCCGATGTGCAGACGTACCAGCTGCAGACCGAACAAACCTATACCAAAGGTGAGAACTGGAGCCTGCGCGGCGGTGTAAATTTGCAGCACTTTATAGCTGAGAACGATGGCTATGCCGGCACCAAACAGGAAAACAGGGCAGCTGTATTCGCGCTGTTCCGCTACGACCCTACCGAGACGCTAGACCTGAGCCTGAACCTGCGCCAGGCTTTTGTAGAAGATTATAACCCTGCTCCTACACCAGCTCTCGGCTTTAACTGGAAATTCTACCAGCACGAACAGCACCAGCTCTTTTTGAAAGGAAATGTTTCGGGTAGCTACCGGGTGCCCACCCTGAATGACCGTTTCTGGACCGGAGCCGGCAACCCTGACCTGAAACCTGAACAGGGTTGGAGCGAAGAAGCCGGCCTGCGCCACCTGTTTATAGTTGGCAACACCCTTTTACTCGAGACCGAAGCCACTGCCTACCACATGCTGATAGATGACTGGATACAATGGGCGCCGAACCCAACCGGCCTGTGGCGGCCGGTAAACCTGCAGAAAGTAAGAGCCATGGGCATAGAGTTAAGCCACCAACTGACAGCAACTATAGGAAATCTAAAACTGACAGGATCAGCGGGCTATACTTATACCTCGTCGGAGCAGGTGGAGGTTTATGAAGGTCAAGGCGACAAAGGCAACCAACTGATGTATGTGCCCCTGCACAAAGGGGTGCTGGCAACCGGGATCAACTATAAAAACTGGCAACTGCACACCGACTTAAACTATACCGGTGAGCGCTACACTACCAATTCCGAAACCAGCCACTTAGATAGCTTTATACTGGTTAATGTCGCGCTTAGTAAACAGCTTCAGTTCCGAAAAAGCAGGCTTGTGGTTGCCTTCCGGTCCGATAACATTACCAATGAAGTTTACCTGACTATGGCCTACCATGCCATGCCGTTGCGGGGCTACACCCTGAGCTTACGATTTCTTATTCCTTAACAATAATTATCTAAAACTATAAAAATGAAACGTACCCTACTTCGCGGCTTTTACACAGCTGCTTTACTGTTAACATCCACTTTTGCCTTTACCAGCTGCGACGAAACTGAAGATGTTAGCCCGGATATAAACAACTCTAAAGTAAGAGGCCTCTACGACCAAAAAGGCGTTTTTATACTGAATGAAGGCAATTTTGGTACCCCGAACGGGTCTATTTCTTTCCTGAGCGACAGTACAGGTCACCAGGTTAAAAACAACATTTTCAGCACTGCAAATGAGCAGCGCCCCTTAGGCGATGTGGTGCAGAGCATGGTACTGCATGATACGCTGGCCTATATTGTGGCTAATAACAGCAACAAGATAGAAGTAGTACATGCCTTCACTTTTAAAACGATAGCCGTGATAGAAGGCCTGAAGCAGCCGCGCTTTTTCGCTGCACTGGACGGCAACAAAGGTTACGTAACCGAGTGGGTTGCCTACGGCAGCACTGGACGCGTATCGGTTATCGACCTGAAAACGAATGCTGTACTTAAAACCATTACAGTGGGTGAAATGCCTGAGCAGCTCCTGATAGTTAACGGCAAACTATACGTAACCAACAGCGGTGGCAATACTATCTCTGTCATCAACACAACTACCGATGCTGTGGCGAGTACCGTTCCAACCGCAGACGGACCAAGCGAACTAGTACAAGGCAAAGACCAGTACATCTGGGTGCTGAGCGCCGGCAAGGTGGTGTACAAAGACGACTGGTCTGGTATCGATTACACGAAAACCACTCCGGGTTCGCTTAGCAAACTCAACACAGCAACGTCAGCTATCGACGCAACCTTTACTTTCCCGGGTAACCAGAGCATTCCCAAAAACCTGACTATAAATGGCCTCGGCGATAAGCTGTACTTTAATTACGAGAATAAAACGTTTATGCAGCCGGTAACCGCTGGCGGACTCAGCAACACTGTCATCATTAACCGTGGTTTCTATGGCATGGAAGCGGACCCTGAAACCGGTAACATTTTCGGTTCCGATAATAATAATTTCAGCGGCGACGGCACAGTGTTTATCTATAACTCTGATGGCGTTAAACTAAAAGAATTCAAGGCAGGCATCGGCCCGAACGGGTTTGTATTTAATTAAGTGAAAGTTGGTTGTTTAAAGGCTGCTTCTGTAATGGAAGCAGCCTTTTTTGTTTTGTAGCTTACTGCTTGGCTTTGAGATGACATGTAGGTCTTTCCTTGCTGGGAGGGAATTTCTGTTGGTGCTATAGTCTGAGGTAATGTTTTATAGTTCTGGTTTTCACCCACACCTACCCCTCCCAAGAGGGGAATTTCGGCTATAGCTGTAGTTATCTTATAGTTTCATAGTTGCTGTTTGTCATCTCCATGCCCCCTTCAAAGGGGGACTTTTCAACTACTGCTTTTCAAGCTGTCATTTCGACGGAAAGAGAAATCTGAATTAGCTATAATTACAGTCCACGAGCAGGACAGGTTTACCTGTCCCTTTGAAATTATAGCCACGTTAAATCTCGAAGCAAGCAGGTTCAAACTACACTTAGCGGTTACTATGAGAAAGATCACAGTCTTTGGGTTGAGCGCCTTGTAGATTTCTGGTGCCGCAGGCATTGTGAGGTACGAACAAAAGAAATGTACACCGCGCGATGCCCGAAGACGGGGCCTCCCGGCCGTGAGGGCACCAAAGCCAAATTGAAACTGTAGGTAAGTAGAGCTCCCAGGATGAAAGGAGATTTGAAAAGAAGGCTTCGTTCGGAGTGAAGAGATCCCAACTATAGGACTGTGAAATTTCTAACTATGAGCTGAGATAGATTTCTCACTTCGTTCAAAATGACAGAAGAAGAACCATAACTCAGACGCTAGCAGGAGCTGCGCACACTGCTAGGACTTACCAATCCTGTATATCAATCTAATCTCATTAATCCGCAATTAATATAAAAGTGGAAGTACAGATTGAATCCGTACTTCCACTTTTCTAAATTATTTCAACCTTACATTACTGTTTCTGATCCATGTCACGATGGTCAGCACTATCTCTTTTTCCATCACCCGCGTGCACAGCGCCTTCGGCATTGTCATAATACTTCTTTTCAAGGTCTACCGTGTCTTGGTTGGAAGGATTCGGTTCTGATGTATAACCTTCGTTCAACGATCCTTCTTCTACGTGGTCACTGTCTTCTTTATTAGTTTTCCCGGCCTGGGTGCCGCTATCGCAGCTGGTTATAGTGAGGGCTCCGGTAAAAAGAGTAGCAAGCATAAATGCCTTTATTGGTTTCGTATTCATAGTTGTAAAATTCGTGTTAAACATAAGTCGCCGGCCAGCCAACGAGTACCTACATTTACGACCCACGCCAGTTTATAGTTAAAACCAATACCCCTATCCCTGGAAAACCGTATTAATAACTCGAAACCAAACTATAGCTATGAAACAGAACAACCCCGTTGACCCGACAAAAGAAACCAGCAAGGATGATTCTTCTGACATCAATAAAGTAAAACAACAAAAGCAGGCAGCTCCGCCACAGGCTAAAACCACATCAAATAAAACCAGCCAACAGCGCGAAGACGAAGAAGCACAAAAAGGCCATTCATAAGTTGCTGAACTATAGTTGCCCGTTGTACCTTTGCAGCTATAGTTTTACCAACCCATGAAGAAGGCGCTCATTTCCGCACAGCTTAAAACCAAACTGCTGGTAATCCTGATCATCAGTATATTACTTGCGTCTGCCCTGGAACTATATACCTTTGGCATTCCTTCTGATTTTCTGTCGCGCTGGCTAAACTCCTTTTTTGTTATCTTCTTTATGATTTCGGTAACGGTGCTGGGTGTTGTACCCGCCATCAACTATGCGGTAAACAAAGCTGCCGGACGCTAGACTATAGTTACAGATCATTTCCTGCCTCCCGAATTCTCACTCACCACTTCCTGGTGCGGAAATAATTTCCGTGCTCACCTATAAATCCGAATCTGAGATTCGATCGGGTCAGAGGCCCAAACTATAGTTCGACACGAGCGAAGACGCTCGCGCTATAAAATATCTAAACTATAGAACTGAACCTGCCGCTACCTATAGCTGTTGCAGAAGCACTATGCCATAAAATCTGTACTTTTGCGGTGCAGACTTATACTTTAACATTTACACTTTGGAAACTACGCCAACCATACTGCTTATAACGCCTCCGCTTACCCAATTAAACACGCCTTACCCAGCCACGGCTTACCTTACCGGCTTTTTGCGCGGACAGGGCTATAATGTAGCGCAGGCCGATCTGGGTATTGAGCTGGTATTGCGTATGTTTTCCAAAGCAGGCCTTAAAAAGATATTTGCTGCCATAGAAGTTGGCGACTATGAATTATCAGATAACAGTTTCCGGATACTGAAGCTGAAGCGGGAGTACCTGGATACCATTGAGCCTGTCATCCGTTTTCTGCAGAACAAGGACCTGACTATAGCCCAACAGATCAGTTTCAGCAGGTATTTACCAGAAGCATCGCGTTTCGATCAGGTAGAAGACTTGGAATGGGCTTTTGGCAGCATGGGCATTACCGATCGTGCACGCTACCTGGCTACTTTATATTTAGAAGACCTTGGCGACCTGATCAAGGAAACGGTTTGCCCATATTTTGCTTTCAGCCGCTATGCCGAGAAACTGGCTATGTCTGCCACTTCGTTTGATCCATTGGAAGAAGAACTGCAGCAGGAACCAAATCTGGTAGACCAGTTTTTACTGGAGATACTGGATGAGCATTTACAGCGGGTACAGCCAACTATAGTTGGCTTATCTATTCCGTTTCCGGGTAACTTATACGGTGGCTTACGGCTGGCGCAACACATCAAACAGAATTACCCAACTATAAAAACAGCCATGGGTGGTGGCTACCCCAATACCGAACTCCGCAGTCTGCGCGAGCCGCGCCTGTTTAAGTATATTGATTTTGTGACGTTGGATGATGGCGAAGGACCGTGGCTGAAACTGATTGAACACCTGCAGGGCAAACGTGAAGCGGCTAACCTGCAACGCACCTTTATGCTTCAGGATGGACAGGTAACCTACATCAACAACTGCACTGACCCGGATGTGCCGCACACCGAAGTAGGTACGCCAGACTATAGCGGTCTGCCTATAAAAGATTATTTGTCGGTGATAGATGTAGTGAACCCGATGCACCGCCTGTGGAGTGATGGCCGCTGGAACAAACTGACTGTGGCGCATGGCTGCTACTGGAAACGCTGCTCCTTTTGCGACATTACCTTAGATTACATCCGCCGCTACGATGTGGCGCCGGCTACTTTACTGGTGGATAGAATTGAGCAGATCATTGGGCAGACCGGCCAGACGGGTTTCCATTTTGTAGATGAAGCCGCGCCTCCTGCCCCGCTCCGCGACATGGCGATTGAGTTGCTGCGCCGTGGTGTAAAAATAAGCTGGTGGGGAAATATCCGTTTCGAAAAGACCTTTACGCCTGACCTTTGCCGCTTGCTGGCTGCATCGGGTTGTATCGCTGTTTCGGGTGGGTTGGAAGTAGCTTCAGACAGGTTGCTTGCTTTAATGGAGAAAGGCGTAACAATAGCGCAGGTTGCCCGCGTAACCGATAGCTTCACACAAGCTGGCATTATGGTACACGCTTACCTGATGTATGGCTTCCCGACCGAAACTACCCAGGAAACTATAGATTCGCTGGAAGTAGTGCGCCAGCTGTTTATGAACAACGTGATACAATCTGGTTACTGGCATCGCTTCAGCATGACGGCGCATAGCCCGATCGGGAAAAACCCGGAGAAATATGGCGTGGTAAAAGTTGGCCCACCCGAAGGAGATTTTGCGAACAACGACCTGTGGCACAACGACCCGCAAGGCACTGACCATAGTTTATTCAGTGACGGTTTAGCCAAAGCGCTTTATAACTATATGCACGGTGTAGCTCTGGAGGAACCGCTTTCGTTCTGGTTTGATTTTAAAACGCCTCGCCCAACTATAAAACAGGACCTTATCGGCTCAGCCATCGCGCAGCCGCACCGACCTGACAGCACCCGCATGAATGCCCGCTTGCTGTGGCTGGGCAATATGCCGGAAATAGATTTTACCAT
Source organism: Pontibacter populi (assembly GCF_019336435.1). Classification (GTDB taxonomy): domain Bacteria; phylum Bacteroidota; class Bacteroidia; order Cytophagales; family Hymenobacteraceae; genus Pontibacter; species Pontibacter humidus. The sequence goes on from NZ_JAHWXQ010000001.1 coordinate 846,118, forward strand.
GGTTGCTAAAAAAGGCCAAACGATAGAACGCTGCGAACTTACCTTTTATGAAAAAGGTGAAGACTTTCAGGTAAAGACTACCGCAACTATAGGCCAGTGGTTATTCGATGCTATCCAAAAGATATCGCTGGAGAGCGAAGAGGCTTATAGTTTAAATCAGTTGGAGGAGAGTTATCCGGCAGATGCGCATCTCACATTTGATGAATTTATGGCCTCGCCAACCTGGTTCGAACTACGTGAAAAAGGGCTACTGTTGCTGTAGCCCTTTTTCACGTAGTTTAATATTTCCCTTTAGTTTACCGTCTGGCCAGTATATACTTATCTTTTCGCAGCTTATTAAACAGGATGCGTGCCAGGTGGTTATTCAGTGTATCGTAGCCTGCAGATACGCCATAAACTTTAGAATCGGCGTACCATACAGGTTTGAGTGTATGGGTATCTATCAGGTATGCATGAAAAGCTGCGTTTGGCTGATCGCTTGAAGTAGTGGTAGCCACATTATTATGAAGTACTGTTGTATAGTTAGTAGAATACCAGTAATTGCTCTGCTTCACGAATAATATTCCGTCAACGCCTGTCTCCCGCAGTTTAGCCAGGAACTGACTATAGGTGAAATCGGTATTGATATCGAAAATATCTGAAGATTTCACAAGACGTGTCTGGGCATTTGGCCTCTCGAAATTACGTAGCAATGTTTTTTCCAATTGCTTGCGGTACCTATGGTTTTCAAGGTTATTAAACTTCCCTCTGATTTGTTCCTCGTAGGTAACAGAATCTAGCTCGCTAATGTCTGCCTGAGAATCTACAATTAATGAAAGCAGTCCTATATAGTATTTTTCAGGCTGATTTACTTTTACTGTTGAGGTTGACGTAACTGCACATCCAGACAAAGACATGATGCAGATAAGTAAAATGGGTAGAATAGTTTTCATGGGCTTTTATCGTAAAGGTTCAAAATATAAATATTATATATAGCAAAATCCATACCTGAAAGCATTAGCCAACTATTTATATTACAGGATTTTACAGCTCAATAGATTTCAATTAAAGCTGTTCAGAAATTTCTCTGATTAGACTTTGTTCATTCCTACACTTTCGGGCATTAAACATGAAGCCTTAGTCATCTCATCAATTACCTGAAAAATCAACACCAAAGGATAGTATTACCTATAGTACTATAGCAACTGGCTGAGTTTCCTGTTTTATACTATAAGCTAAAAATATAACAGAAGTCATTTTTTATATTAACCCAAGTCATATTTTAATACTATTTTCTTCACCAGTTTTGTGCAGTATTTAACACTTAAAACTAATAGTATGAAGAAGGTATCTCTAGCCATAGTAATAGCAATGGGTGCTATGCTGGCATCATGCAATTCAACTGAGCAACCAACAACTGAGGCACAAAACGAAGTAACTGAAACAGAAGCATTAGGCGGACAATCAGCCGTGCAGGACGATGAGTCGCAGAAAAACGTAGTACAGGTGGCTGCTTCTTCCCCGGACCACACAACTCTGGTAACAGCCGTTAAAACAGCTGGCCTGGTAGACGTGCTAACCAATGCCGGACCATTTACAGTTTTTGCGCCAACCAATGCCGCTTTCGAGCAATTGCCAGCCGGAACTGTAGAGAGCTTATTAACTGAAGAGAAACGTAGCGACCTGCGTAATATCCTGCAGTACCACGTGTATGTAGGCGTGCTGCAAGCCGAAAACTTTGAAGATGGCCAAAGCTTTGGTCAGGTAAATGGCGGCCGCGTAACTATGGGCGTGAAAGACGGAAAAGTAACCGTAAATGGCGCCAACATCGTAGCTTCTATCCCAACATCAAATGGCGTTATCCACGTGATCGATAAAGTGCTGCTGCCACAATAAAAGTTAATTGCTTATTGCTAGAATCAGGATAAAGGAAACCCACCGCTAACCCCTCCGAGATGGGAAACTATCTAACAATTTTTATGATAAATATTGTCAGTTTGTAACTGGTGGCTAACTGTAACATTAGGTTTGTAATTCAACTGGGCCGGAGGCCTAACTATAGCAAGGCACGAGCGAGGACGCTCGCGCCATAATACTTGCAAACAGCAAAAGAAAAGAGCACCTATAGTTTAAACTATAGGTGCTCTTTCACTTTCTAAATTTCTAACTTAAAACTTTCTAACTCCTAAACTCACTAACTATAGCTCAGTCTCGCTTTGTCTTAAGCAGGTTCCGGAGTTCAGAAAGCTCATCTCTGTATTTGGCAGCCTGTAAGAAGTCGAGGTCTTTGGCTGCGCCTTCCATTTGCTTTTCCGTTTTCTTGATAAGCTTTTCGAGCTGTTCCTTATTCATCATCTGTATCACAGGCTCAGCGGCAATCGATACTTCCTCCGGACCGGCATACATTTTCACTTCACGCTTAATGTTATCCGCAACTGATGTCTGCTCACGAATCTCGTCATTGGTTTTAAGGATAGTCCGTGGGGTAATGCCGTGCTCTTCGTTATAGGCCATCTGTGTAGCTCTACGGCGATTAGTTTCATCTATAGCGCGCTGCATAGATCCTGTCATGCGGTCGGCATACATAATTACTTTACCTTTTTCGTTACGGGCAGCGCGGCCCATAGTCTGTATCAGCGAGCGCTGGTCCCTCAGGAAGCCTTCTTTGTCGGCATCCAGAATTGCGACCAAGCTCACTTCCGGTAAATCCAGACCTTCGCGCAGCAGGTTAACCCCAATCAGCACATCAATTATACCTAAGCGCAGTTCACGTAATATCTCCACGCGGTCCAGGGTCTTTACTTCGGAGTGCAGGTATTTTACTTTTATGTTCAGCCTTTCGAGGTATTTGGCCAGTTCTTCCGACATACGTTTGGTAAGCGTAGTTACCAGCACACGGGCACCTTCTTTTACACGCTCATCAATCTCATCCAGCAGGTCATCTACCTGATTGGTACTTGGGCGCACTTCTATAACGGGGTCAAGCAAGCCCGTTGGTCTGATAATCTGCTCCACTATAACACCTTCCGATTTCTGAATCTCATAGTCGCCGGGCGTGGCGCTTACAAACACTACCTGCTTCATCATGCTTTCAAACTCGTTGAACGTAAGCGGGCGGTTATCCATAGCAGCCGGTAATCGGAAGCCATATTCTACCAGCGCTACTTTTCGCGAACGGTCACCGCCCCACATGGCGCGCACCTGCGGCACAGTTACGTGGCTCTCATCAATCACCATCAGGAAATCGTCCGGAAAATAATCGAGCAAACAGAACGGACGCGCACCCGGCGAACGACGGTCGAAGTAACGGGAATAGTTCTCGATACCAGAACAGTAGCCCAGCTCACGGATCATCTCCAGGTCAAACTCGGTACGTTCTTTTATGCGCTTGGCCTCTACAGGGCGATCTTCTTTCAGGAAATAATCATGCTGCGCTACCATGTCGTACTGTATCTCCGAAATGGCCTGCTGCAGTGTATCTTTGCCTGTTACGAAAAGGTTAGCCGGGTAGAGTGTAATGGCTTTCTCGTCGGCCAGCTTTTTACCGGTGGCCGGGTCTATGCGATGTATCTGCTCCAGTTCATCTCCAAAGAAATAGAAGCGGTAAGCAAAGTCGGCATAGGCCGGGAAAATATCCACCGTATCGCCTTTTACCCGGAATGTTCCACGTGTGAACTCTGCTTCGGTGCGGCTGTACAGGATCTGTACAAACGTATAAAGCAGGTTGTTGCGACTATAGCGCTGGCCCGGAGCCAGGTGCAGCACATTTTTCCCAAACTCTTCCGGGTTACCAATACCATAGATACACGATACCGATGCCACCACAATCACATCCCGACGCCCTGATAAAAGAGCAGAAGTTGTATGCAGACGTAGCTTCTCAATCTCCTCGTTTATTTGAAGATCTTTCTCGATAAATACATCTGAAGATGCAATATATGCCTCTGGCTGGTAGTAGTCGTAGTAAGAAATGAAATACTCTACGGCATTATCAGGGAAGAACTGCTTGAACTCGCCGTACAGCTGGGCGGCCAGTGTTTTGTTGTGGCAAAGTACCAGTGTTGGCTTGCCTGTATTTTTGATAACGTTGGCCATGGTAAAGGTTTTACCGGTACCGGTGGCACCCAATAATACCTGTACAGGCTCTCCGTTATTTACTCCTTCTGTGAGTTTGGCTATTGCCTTGGGCTGGTCGCCGGTTGGCTGGAACTCTGATGTTAGCTTAAAATCCATTCGTCGGTTTTACGAAATTAACGATAAAGTATAACATCTGAAACTGTACGTAAGTTTACCTTTTGCAAACATATTCGGGTAAGTTTAAGTATAAAAACACATGCACAAAAAAAAGCCTGCCGCAAAGCAACAGGCATTTCCAAGTCAGTCAGTTTTAATAATTCAAATCAATACGTAACCAGCTCTAAAGTATAGTTTCTACTTTAAAAAAGCTCCCTGCCGGAGTTGCAGATATTGGTTACTTTCACAGCCGGATACATAACCGCTACAGCTACACATCTTGGCCCGTATTCTCCATTTAGCTCCAGGGCCGCATTAATTCTTAGCCCCTCTTTCTGGTATTTTGCCGGCAGGTTATCGGTGGTAACATAACCGTTCTGCAGCTGGCCCAGGTAATTGTTACTTTGCTGGCTGTTGGCATCATTTTCTATTTTCAGGATATACCAGCCTGTCTCGCAATCCTCCCCGATCACTTCGATCTGCAGACATGCCGGAGCAGGGGCATCTTTCTGGCAACTCACAGTAAGTATAGTTAAGCCCAGATAAAAGAAAATGGTGCGTAATGTGTTCTTCATGTTTTAAGTTGTACTAACGGATCTCGCTGTAGTGTAAAATTATCGGTACAGGTAATAGGTATCGGTAAATCTGGCGTAAGGGTCGCTGCCGGTATAGGTGCAGATCAACACCAGCTTATTTGCCTTACACTCAGTCACTGTATAGGTAGCCGACCAGAATTGCTGGGTAAGTATAAATGCTCCCGGCAATGTGTACTCGGCTTTAAAGGCGCTATAGTTGTTTTTGGTTCTTGCTACATCATGCAACAGAAAAGCACTGTCACTTCTGAATTCAAAATAATCTTTGGCATTACCGGTATAGTTTGTTGTGTTGCAATTACCGCTACGGCAAGCCTGGTAATCAATTCTTTCTATCTTCCATTTACCCAGCAAAGCATTCCGTGTCTGGCCTGCTGTAAGGGTAGCCATTACCTCATCATCGGTCTGGCAGCTTAAGCAAAGCACCGCCAGCAGAAGAACTATACAAGTTCTGTAACTGCTTTTTTTCATAGCCCTGGTATAAATAGAAATATTAAATACCAGTACTCACTATCTGCTCCAGGCAAGTCAGCTTTACGATCTTGGCCTTTGGCAATGCTGCCTGGCAGGTGTAGAGATCCTTATATCGGTTGTCACGCTCTACCTCTACACAGCCAAACCTGTATTTTTGCCCGACTATAAGCTGTTGCAGCGTTGTGGCATTTACCCACGGTTGTATATAAGTAGTGTCGTTCACCTGTAGCCAGGTATCTTCAAACGCTCCGTACCCACAGATCACCTGCACAGCGGTAGCTTCAAAAACACAGTCCTGCACCGGGAAACAACCCCCTATCTCGTCCTCGCTGTTTTCGCAGCCCGACATAAAGATTGAAAAAAGAAGAAGGGCCAACAGTATATACCAACCGGATAAATTTGCTTTCACTATGGCTGCAACATCCAGAAGGGTTGCAGGAGTAAGGCGCATTTTCTTCATAGTTTTATGTAGTGTAGGTTTGGTTAGAACAGACGGTTATAGGGACTGTTGGCCTCCTTCCACTAGCAAGATTCTGAATTGGTACAGATGGTTGCACCGCTCCTGAAAAAAATATGAATTATTCGCCGTCGTGGCCAAGAATATAACTTACACCCATATTTAAGCCAATGGTATATGGCCTGCCCTGGTTGGCAATGGCGTGATCGTCGGTTAGCATGGATTTAAAGAAACTACGGTATTCAGGACCCACAGACACATTTACAGCATTAGAAATGCGCTTGCCTATGCCCATGCCCATATTGCCCGAGAACTGAACTTTACGGAAAGGAGAATCGTCGGTGGCGCTGTAAGTTACGCTTGCAATTTCCAGGAGAGATGATTTTATAGTTGTCTGCATCAGGAAATTGGCTGCCACGCTGCCGGTTGCATACCAGTACCAGTTCTGACCAAGGTTACCTTCTACCTGCATGCCCAGCGGAATGGAAAGCATCTGGTAACTATAGTCTACATCAAACGGCTGTTTTGTTTTTACAACACTGACAGAGTCGGTAGTAAAAGTGCTGAGCGATGGCAGAAATACGGTGGTTGGCTTAAGCTTTGAACGCTCATTAGTACGCGGATTAAACAGAAACTGCTCCACTATATAGCTAGACCTCGTTTTTGAGGTATTCTGACTATAGCCAAGTCCGCTCAGCAATTTAAAGCGCTTGCCAATTCTGAAACCAGCTTTGGCATCAACGTTATACGACATGGCCGCCTGCGTATTTTCCTGAAACTCGATACGGGCATCCCGCATGTTCTCTTCAGAGTCTACCGACATAGAAGGCTTCGGCTCTGGCTGCGGACCTACACTCGGCAGTTTAAAAATGGTATGCGGCGTTACAGTATAGCTGGGGATGTTAATGTTCTGCGTAAAATAAGTGGAGCCATAGCCCATTCCTACGTTCCAGCGGCTGGCAGTAACGGCAGCTTCTTTTTTGTCGCTCTCGGCGGGTTTGTTAAGTGCAAGCGCAAGTCCTGCTTGTGCCTGCTGCGCTATAGCTTCTTCCGTGTTTTCCTCAGGAGTTGTGGTTCCGAGTATGGCATTTCTGCGGAGCAGCGGGTTTATAGTGGCAGGGCTGGTATAGTTATCGGGTACGCTGGCGATCGCCTGGGTAGCCGGAATATAGGTTTCCTGCGGGGCTTTAGCATCAGTGCTTATACCTGTATTCTCATTAGTGCCTGCAGTGCCAGCTATGAGCTCTGTTGTTTCGCTACGTTCTGCTTTTATAGTTCTGCCATCAGCATTATCATAACTATAGTTTTGCTGTGCTATTGCTGAGGCGCTTCCAGATCGAATACCTGCATCTCTTTCTTCCAAATCACGGCTATGGTTCTGATTCTGTGCCTGAGCTATAGTTGGTACTTCCTGTTTCCCGGCTTCGGGAAAACCATTGTTATTTGCTGACTCTGTTAAACTATAGTTGCCTGCTTCAGGGGAAGCTGACGTTGAAGCGCTATTTGCAGCTATAGTTGCATTGCCAGTAACATCTTGTTCAACTATAGGTTTACGCTGCTGCTGTGTGGTGGTAGCAAGTAATGTGTCTTTCTGATCTTTTTTATAATGGAGCACCAGGGCTGATCCGGCAAGAACAAAAAGTATAAAGCAAGCTGCTGCCAGCTGCCTGTAAAACAAAGCGCGCTTCTTGTACTTCGCATTCTCCTGCATGGCAAGGGCATGATCAATACGTGACCAGACTTCCGGACCCGGCGTTGCTTCCGCATCCTGGAAGCGTTGCCACATGCTCTGCTCCAGTTCCCCGTAATCTTTTTTATCTGTTGATGACATGCTCTTTATATGGTCTATCCTGTTGCACCAGCATACTTTGCAGTATAGCTCTTGCTCTTGAATACTGAGATTTAGAGGTACCTTCCGAGATATCCAGCATTTCGCCTATCTCTTTGTGGTTGTACCCCTCAATAGCATAGAGGTTAAATACCATGCGGTAACGTGGCGCCAGGCTCTGGATAATACTTAATAGTTCATCCATACTATAATCGTTCAGGTTATAGTCGCCGGAGCTCAGGTTTTCCACTTCCTCTGATTCATGTGAGACGGTAAGCAGCGATTTTTGCCGCAAATGTTTCAGGGCAGTATTTACGATGATCTTCCGTATCCAATACTCCAGCGGGCAATCCCTTTTAAAATTCTGGATATTCGAAAACACCTTTACAAAGCCCTCCTGCACTATATCTTCCGCCTCAAATGTTGTAGGAGCGTAGCGCAGGCAGACCATCATCATCTTTTTAGCATACAGGTCATATAGGAGCTGTTGCATGTCCCGCTTGCCGGCAATGCAACCCTCAATAAGCTTCTCCTCTTCTGACTTGTTACTGCTAAAAAGTTTCAACTGCTGACCTGATTACGGTCCTCACTCACATGAGCCTAAAAGTAGTGCTATGGTTGCAAGGCCGGGTAAATTTTTCTTACAGGATATTCGGTTTACCTAAGTATTAACATATCAGTATACTTAGCGCAGGTAAATGTAAGAAATTGCAGTGAAAGTAGTGCTATATAAAGAAGCAGAATGTACGCAGAAGTTAGTATAAAAAAGAAGCGTGCCCGGTTCAGGCACGCTTCCAAATTTATAACTATAGCAAACTGTTAGGCAACTCCAAGAAAAAGCATTTTATAAACCAGCACGGCAACTATAGTTGCGAACAGCATCCATACATAGCCAATAACTCTGTAGGCTGTGGCACTGCCTGCTGTTGCGCCGCTCATGGTATCGTACGCTTCTATGCGGGCGTGGTCTAAAACACTTTTGGTAAGCAAATGATACGAAAATCCGATGCCCAGCGTAACAGCCACCACATCATCCAGGAAACCAAAAACCGGCATCAGATCTGGCACCAGGTCTATCGGACTGATGGCATAGCCAATGGCAAGCGCTAACAACAACCGTACATACCACTTTACGCGCGCATCGCGGTAGGAAAGATACAACGCGTAGATCTCTGCATTTAGAGCGTGTGTTTTCTGCTTCAGGGTGGTTAGCTGGGTAATCATAGGGTGGCGGTTAGGTGGCTCTCGTTTTCAGGCTTTTACGTGAACCGGCACGCCTTATGTTACAGCATTTTACAATTATTTTCAAGAAAAATAAATTGCATTTCGTTTTACCTGTTTTGCCAGATCTGCCAGGCAGCCTCGGCCTGCCCATATAGCATCCGGAGGCCATTTATAGTTTGCGCACCCGCTGATTTTCCTTTTTCCAAAAAGAGTGTTTGCTCGGGGTTATACACCAGGTCGTAAAGGCAATGTTGGGCAGATAAGGCCTCGTAAGGTAGTTCAGGGCAATTCTCGACGGCAGGGTACATACCCAGCGGCGTGGTATTAACGATAAGCTGATACTGCTTTAGTAATTCGGGGGTAAGGTCTGCGTACGTTAATCGGCCTTGCCCGGCTTGCCTTGATAAAATTGTATAGTTTATCTGCAGATCCTGAAGTGCTGCCACTACTGCTTTAGAAGCACCGCCGGTGCCTAATACTAAAGCTCTGCTGTTTTGCGTTGCGGGGTAAACTTGCTCCAGCGAATCCCGGAAACCGATATAATCTGTATTGTATCCTTTGGTTTTGCCAGCTGCTATTTTTATGGTGTTTACTGCACCAATGCGTGCAGCCGCTTCATCCAATTCATCCAGAAAAGGGATCACCGTTTCTTTGTAAGGCACAGTTACATTCAGGCCGACCAGGTCAGGTTGTTTTTGCAGTAATTGGGGGAGCTCGGCTATAGTTGCCAGTTCGTATAGTTCATACGTTGCATCAGCTATACCTTCCCGCTCAAACTTTTCTGTAAAGTAGCGCTTCGAGAATGAGTGTCCCAGCTTTTTACCGATCAGGCCGTAGCGTTGCATCGTTCCTTAAACTGTAGTGGAATGGTCGTCGGTGATGTAGTCTATAAAGTAAACCAAGGCAAAGCCAAAGATAGCCAGCAGTGTACCATACAACAAGTAAGGCTCTTCTCCTGTCAGTTGCAGGTAATCGGTTGGCAGCACATTGGCCTGTACCAGCGGTTTTAATTCGCCATGACGGTCGGTATACGTTTCCAGCGTCTGCTTCCAGGGCCACACTTTGTTCAGCGAACCCAGCATAAAGCCAGTAAGAAGTGCTACCGTCAGGTTATGGTAGCGCTTCAGCATCCAGTTCAGCACATGCGAAAAACTCAGGATGCCGACCAAACAGCCCAGCCCGAAAGTAAGTATAGTTGCTATTTTAAGGTCTTTTACGGCGTTTAGTATAAACTCGTACTTGGCCATTAAAACCAGTATAAAGCTACCGGAAATACCCGGCAAAATCATGGCGCAAATAGCAATAGCACCGGACAGGAAAATGAACCAGTAAGCTTCCGGCGTTTCGGTTGGGGTAGCTATAGTTACCCAGTAGGCAATGGCCGCTCCGATTATAAAAGCAAGCATTACCATGGGTGTCCACTTCGTTATTTTTTTACCTACCACTACCGTAGACGCCACGATCAATCCAAAGAAGAATGACCAGAGCAACTCCGGGTGAAACTCCAGCAGGTACAACACTACCCTCGAAAGCAGCCCGATCGAGAAGCCAATGCCAGATAGCAGCCCTACCAGGAAGTTACCGTTAATATGTTTCCAGAAGCCAGCCAGGTTAAACCGAAGCAGTAGTTTTACAGCCTCTCCGTTTACCGACCTGATAGAGTCAAGCAGCTCTTCGTAAATGCCTGTTATAAATGCTATAGTTCCGCCAGATACGCCCGGCACTACATCGGCAGCCCCCATGGCCACACCTTTCGAGAAAAGCAGAAGGTATTCTTTCAGTGATCTGCGTTGCATAAATCTGTTTCTGTCCTTATAACAAAATTGCCCGTTCGGGTACGCCGACGGGCAATTTATAGTTTATGTTTTTATAGTTACCCTTTCAGGCTGGCGTCATCCATGTTCAGGAAGTGGTGGAATGTGTCGCCACGCAGACCTAAACGGATCGTTTCCAGGGGAATAACCTCGCTTGGCGCTATGTTACCAAGGTTTACGTTTGCACCCAGTAGTTTAATAAACCAAACCTGCTGTGCTTTCTGAGGCGCTTCCCATAATATCTTCTCAAAAGGTATCTTGGTCAGAATCTCTTCTACCAGACCGCTACGAACCTCACCTGTAGAACGGAACAGACCAACGTTACCACCTTCACGGGCTTCACCAATCACTTTCCAGGCACCGGCATCCAGCTCCGTCTGCATCAGTTGTATCCACTTATAAGGCGGGATGATCTTCTCGGCATCTTTAGAGCCTACTTCCGATAATACAGTTACCTGCGTAGCCAGCGTCTGAATATACTGTAGCTTTTCGTCATGGTTCATCTCCAGCGAGCCATCCGAAACTTCTGCAAAAGTCATTTCATACTTATCCAGAATACGGCGATAGTCCTCGAACTGGTTGCGGGCCACGAAAGCCTCGAACAAAGTACCACCAAAGTAAACAGGTATACCTGCTGCCCTGTAGGCATCCAGTTTTTTCTGCAGGTGAGGCACCACATACGATGTGGCCCAGCCCAGTTTTACGATATCTACATATTCCCCGGCTACGTCCAGAAAGTCTTCCACTTCCCGCACACTCAGACCTTTGTCCATGGCCATGGTAAAACCCCGCTCGCGTGGCTTAAGCTCGCGCTCCGGCAGGTTATTCAGCGTATAGTTCATCTGATATTATTTGCGATACTGATCTATTAATCTGGCTAATGCCCGCTGCGACTCCAGTTCCGGGAAGAACTCAAACAACAGCTTATGTTTTTCGAAGTCCAAAATTAAGGCATTTTCAAGATAATTGTAAGCTTCGCGGTATTTTCCTGCAGAAAGAAGATAGGCGCAGGCCCTGTAATATAGCTCTGCTTCGTCTGGTTGCAGTTCTATGGCATTTAAAATAATATCGGTAGCCTCATCATAATTGCCCTGTTCGTACAGAATGATAGACCAGTTGAGGTAAATATCCTTATCGTTAGGCTGTATCTCGGCGGCACGCGCATAACTTTCCAACGCCGACACCACATGACCCACATGATACTCGGCGGCGGCTAGCGCCACCCAGTAATCAGAACTGTCGTCGTACAGCTCCACTGCTTTTTTAAAGAAGTGAACCGCCTCATACCACTTGCCCTGCGCATCCAGTATCACGCCAATACCAAACCAGGCCTCGTCCATTTCCGGATCCAGGTCCACCGATTTCTGGTAATACCTTCTGGAAAGGTCCCATTGCTGCAGCTTTTCGTAGCACTCCCCGATGTTGCAATACACTTCTGCGGATTGTTCCCCATGCTCGTGCATGGCGTTAAATGCTTCAATGGCCTTGGTATATTCACCTATAAACACATAGGCATTGGCCATGTTGTTATAAGCGGTAATAAAATCGGGCTTAATGATCGTGGCATAGTCATAAGCGGCTATGGCCTTGTCATAAGCACCTGTTTTATTGAGCACGTTGCCCAGGTTAAACCATGCGACATACGAGTAAGGATCATCGTCTACAAACTTCTGGAAAAATGGCAGATGCTCGCGCAGCGTACCGGCTACTTCCATACAGTAAACAATTTCCTGCATAGCCGCTTCGTTCTCCAAATTCAGCTCAATGCACTTTTTATAGTACTTAACAGCTGAGCCGAATTTCCCCCAGCTCTGGTAGGCCAACCCGATGTTAAAGAAAATATCATCACGGTCTTCGGCAAAGGCCAGGGCTTTCTTAAAGTAGTCGATCGCATCGCGGTACTCGCCACGCTGCGAAAAAATAATACCACGCGTCAGGTGTATATCCGGGTTACCGGACTCCACTTCAGCTACTTCGTTTATCAAGGCAAGGGCATCGTCCAGACTGCCGGCCATAGCCAGTAACTGCGCCTTATCTATCTGTAGTTCTGATGAAAAAGGATATTGTGCGATGGCTGCATCGCAGGCTGCTAATGCCTTTTTATACTCAAAGTTTGCGGTATAGTGGTCAATTATAGTTTCAAAGTCGTTGATGTCGAAAAAAGCAGTGCCATTGTTCCCGAGCGATTGCTCGAAACGTTGTATCAAATCCAGCTCTTCGCTGTTATCTTCAAAATTATCTTTCATCTCAAATCCCAACCGGCTGCCCCAACGCAGCCTTTGTTACATTACATTTTATACAGGCAAATAGTTTATAGTTGAGGGAGCTAAAAAGCTACTTTACAGCCTGCTGCTTTAGTAATTCTGCACAGGCCCAGGCTATGGTTTCGGGTAACGTTCTGAACTCCAGGTTAATGGCTTTCTGCACCTTTGCACTGCTAAAGAAATGATTTTTTGCTGACACCCGCGCCGTGTCTTTTGTAATAAGCGGACGCGCGCCCGTTAACCAACTCCTCAACCGTTCGGCACGCCATACAACTTCTGCCAATACCGGGTTTACTTTGCGTGAAGGTGCTTTCTTACCCATACAACCGGCTACCTGTTCAAAGAAATCTTTGTAAGCCAGCTGTCCTGCATTCAATATAAATCTTTCGCCTGATATTTCCGAGAAGGTGAGCCGCAACATGGCTTCTATCACATCCCTTACATCTACAAAATTGGCTTTGCCGCCTGTATAAAAAGAATTGTTGTTATGTACATATTTAAACAGCCGTGTACTGCTGCGGTTCCAGTCTGCCGGCCCCAGCACCACCGAAGGGTTAACTATAACGGCATCCAGGCCTTCCGAAATGCCGCGCCATACTTCGAGCTCGCCTAAGTGTTTAGAACTTGCATAAGCGGAGTGCGCCTCTGCCTGATCCCATTTGCTGTTCTCGGTTAGCACATCTTTTCCGGCCGGTCGGCCAACAGCTGCTATAGAGCTGACATGACAAAGCTTTATAGTTTGGGCCTCGATGCAGGCATCTACCACATTGGCCGTGCCTTCTATATTAACCTGCTTCAGTAAGTCTTTATCCTGCGGGTCGTAAGAAACCAGCCCTGCACTATGGAAAACATAATTAACACCTTGCAGAGCCTTCCGCAACAATACAATATCCTGTATATCACCTTCCAGCCACTCTACCTTTTCGGCAAAAGCTATAGTTGGTATCTGCCCGCGGTAAAGTGCGCGCACCTGATGCCCCTGCTTTACTAGTTCCGGTATCAAGAAACTACCTATAAGGCCACTACCGCCTGTTACAAATATCATCTAATGTTTAACTTACTACGGTGGGAACTATAGTTGCGCGTTTAACAATGGCAACGAAAGCAGTTTGTTTATATATTTGGTGCTAAGCACTTTCTGCAGCGACGCGATGTGTTTTAAACTATGCACATCGGAGCCAACAAGATCTACCAAGCCATTATCAATCAGCTTTTCTATAACAGTTTTTGCTGCCGGCGAGTAATAACCAGTTAACGAGTTCAGGTTTGGCTGCAACAGCACCCCTTGCTCCCGTAACTCTATCAGGTCGTTAAACTTGCCATAGAAATACGAATAACGCTCAGGATGTGCCATTACCGGTTTATATCCTTTAGAGCGCATTTTAAAGATGGCTTCGCGCAGGTTAAGCGGCTCGTTCAGGAAAGAAGTTTCGAAAAGCAAATACTTATCCCCAAAGGTCAGCAGTTCATCGCCATTGTCCAGCTTCTCCAGGAAAACTTCATCCAGGTAATATTCAGCGGCACAGCCCAACTCCATTTGCAGGCCAGCTTCGGTGATGGCAGTTCGCAACAGCTCCAGCTTTTCACGTATTCCTTCCGGCGTGTTGCGGTAAAAATCGCTCATGATGTGGGGCGTCATAATCAGCTTACGGTAACCCAACTGCTGCATGGCCTGCACTAGTTCAAGGGATCGCTCCAAGGTATCTGCCCCATCATCCAGCCCCGGCAGAATATGCGAGTGCATATCCACACCTACAGCGCCCAGCGACTCTAAGGATGTGGATTCTCCACCAAATAAGTTTTTGAAAAACTGCTTCATTTACTGTTGTTTAGCTAGTCACCTTTTCTGCCTTCGTATGGTTCGCGCAATCGGGTACTTAGCAGCTTCAAAATAACGCAAATTAAACGCGCTTTCAAAATGAGTACTATATGGTAGCTCCTATAGTTTCCTTGTTTAATGTACTCTGTTTTGGCTGCTCAAATTGTCCGTTTGCCATTAAATATATAGCTTTGTGAACATACGGTTCTTTAAACCGTTATATACGCGACTCCACAACCTTCAAATAAACTATAAATGGAATTAAAATATACAGAGAACCAGCGCATGATTGCCGACATGGTTCGTGACTTTGGTGCCAAACACATCAAACCTAAGATGATGGAGTGGGACGAAAGCCAGGAATTTCCGGTAGAGGTATTCAAAAAGCTGGGTGAACTGGGGCTTATGGGCGTACTGGTACCAACCGAATATGGCGGTTCTGGTTTCGGTTACCTGGAGTATGTTACCGCTATTGCCGAACTATCTAAGATAGATGGTTCTATTGGTCTTTCGATGGCGGCGCACAACTCGCTTTGCACCGGCCACATATTACAATTCGGAAACGAAGAGCAGAAACAGAAATACCTGCCGAAACTGGCTACGGCCGAGTGGATAGGTGCCTGGGGTTTAACTGAGCCAAACACTGGTTCTGATGCCGGCAACATGCGTACCGTAGCTGTTGAGGATGGTGATTACTATGTTATAAACGGAGCCAAGAACTTTATTACGCACGGTAAATCTGGTAACGTAGCCGTAGTTATTGTGCGTACCGGCGAAGTAGGTGACTCGCATGGCATGACTGCTTTTATAATTGAGAAAGGCACACCGGGCTTTAGCGCTGGCCGCAAAGAGAACAAACTGGGCATGCGTGCTTCCGAAACTACAGAGCTTATATTCCAGGACTGCCGCGTACACAAGAGCCAGATGTTAGGCAACGTAGGCGAAGGCTTTATACAAGCCATGAAAGTACTGGATGGCGGCCGTATTTCTATTGCAGCCTTATCACTGGGTATTGCGCAGGGTGCTTTTGAAGCTGCATTAGCTTACTCGCAGGAGCGCAGCCAGTTCAACAAGCCTATCTCCTCATTCCAGGGTATTTCGTTTAAACTGGCAGACATGGCTACTGAAATTGAGGCGGCAGCTTTGCTTACTTACCAGGCAGCAGACATGAAGAACCGTGGCCTGAATGTGAACAAAGAATCGGCTATGGCAAAACTGTATGCTTCTGAAGTATCGGTTAGAGTGGCTAACGAAGGCGTGCAGATATTCGGCGGTTATGGTTTTACAAAAGACTACCCGGCTGAGAAATTTTACCGCGACGCCAAGCTTTGCACGATAGGCGAAGGCACAAGTGAGATACAAAAACTGGTAATTTCCCGAACTATACTTAAATAACTAATTTAAAAGTACTATCTTTGTGGCCTGAATCCACTGATTTAGAATATTTTATAAATTAGCAGATAATAATTGCTTAAATAGTTGATTTTTAAGCGTAAGCTTTATTAAATTTGCAACCCTAATTCCAAGAGAAGCGAAACAAAGACATGATTATTGTAAACGTAAAAGATAACGAGTCTGTAGACCGTGCATTAAAAAGATTTAAGAAGAAGTTCGAGAGAACTGGTGTATTGAAAGAGCTTAGATCAAGAACTTTCTTCGAGAAGCCATCTGTTTCTAAAAGAAAGCAGAAGGAAAGAGCTAAGTACAAGCAAACGCTTTTCGTAAAGGATAACTACTAATTTCGTTTCCGAAATAATATATTTTCCATAACTTAGTATAGTTGCCAGATCAGGTGGCTATATTAAGTTATGGAATTATTTTTTAAGTACCTACAGTACGAAAAGCGGTATAGCCCGCACACCCTTACCTCCTACCACACCGATCTGGGGCAATTTTCTGGTTACTTACTCCAGACCTACGAGATCACCGATCCGGCCGAAGCCGATCATACCATTATCCGTTCCTGGATCCTATCACTTGTACAGCAAAACATTCAGCCACGGTCCATTAACCGTAAAATTGCCTGCCTGCGCTCCTACTATAAATTCTTATTAGGCCAGGAAAGAATTACGGCCAACCCGATGCTGCGCATTAAAGCGCCAAAGGTTTCTAAAAAGCTACCAGGCTTTGTACCCGAAGAGTCGTTTAACAACCTGCTGGATGGCTTTGAGTTTGAAGATAGCTTTGAGGGTCAGCGCGACAGGCTGATTCTGGAATTCCTGTATGGTACTGGTATGCGTTTAGCGGAGCTCATCAATATAAGCGAACAGGATATCGATAAATACCAGAAAACAGTGCGTGTATTGGGCAAAGGCAATAAGGAGCGGATTATTCCTATCAATGACTCTTTGTGGGCAAGTATTGAGGCCTATTTAATGCATAAGAAAGGCGAGCTGGGCAATAACAATTCCGAAAAGCTGCTCGTTACAATTAAAGCACGCCCCCTGTATCCCAAATTCATCTACCGTGTGGTAAAAAAGTACATTAGCTTGATCACTACTTCCGAACATAACAGTCCGCACACGCTGCGACACTCTTTTGCCACACACTTGCTCAATAAAGGAGCAGACTTAAACGCAATCAAAGACCTACTGGGGCATGCCAGTCTGGCGGCAACTCAGGTCTATACCCATAACTCTATAGAGAAGCTTAAATCGATCTTCGAGAAAGCTCATCCAAAAGCATAAGTTAAACCAATAAATTTTACCACTATGAAGCTACAGATGCATTCCATCCACTTCGAGGCTGACACTCAGCTTACCGATTTTATCCAGCAGAAAGTAGATAAGCTAGAAACATTTTACGACCGGGTTGTAGAAGGTGAAGTGTTCATTAAACATAACAACAACGACGGTATCAATACCAAAACGGTAGAGATAAAACTGTTCGTTCCGGGTGCTACCCTTTATTCTGAAGAAAATGCCCCATCATTTGAAGCTGCCGCCGATGCCGCTGTAGAAGCCATGCGCCGCCAGCTTAAAAGGTTTAAGGATAAACAAATGGCACATTAGGAAAGCTTTACAATTATGAATATCTCTTAAGTGAGATAACCATAAAACAAGAGCGCCTGCTATAGTTAGCAGGCGCTCTTGTTTTATGGTTGCAAAAGCTTGATGTCTTTTGTCTAACGTCTATAGTTTAAGATTACAAACCAAACTCTTGTTTGATCATATCCACGTAATCAAGTTTCTCCCAGGTAAAGGTATCAAACTCTTTCACTTCTTTGTGGCCATTTACTGATAGCTCCACTTTTTTCTTGCCTGGTATTCTGCCCATGTGGCCATAAGCGGCTGTTTCTGAGAAGATAGGGTTCTGTAAACCAAAGCGCTGAACTATAGCATAAGGACGCATATCAAACAGTTTGTTTACTTTATCAGCAATCTCACCATCGCTCATGATGTTACCGTTAGCATCTTTTGCCTTGGTAGAGCCATAGGTTGTAACATACAAACCAACCGGCTTAGCCACTCCAATTGCATAAGCTACCTGCACCAACGCCTGATCTGCTACGCCGGCTGCTACCAGGTTTTTAGCAATATGGCGGGCTGCATAAGCTGCAGAGCGGTCTACTTTAGATGAATCCTTGCCAGAGAAGGCACCACCACCGTGTGCACCTTTACCACCATAGGTATCAACTATAATTTTACGGCCTGTTAAGCCAGTATCCCCGTGCGGACCACCGATCACAAACTTACCAGTCGGGTTAATGTGGTAGGTAATATCGTCGTTAAACAGGTTCTGAATACGCTCTGGCAACAGTTTCATTACACGCGGCATCAGGATAGCATCCACATCTTCTTTGATCTTGGCTACCATCTGCTGCTCGGCTTTATCTTTTGCTTCCGGTGTGTTGTTCTCAGATGTAATAAATTCGTCGTGCTGAGTGGAGATCACGATCGTATCTATCTTCTCCGGCACATGGTTATCACTGTAACGAATCGTAACCTGCGATTTAGCATCCGGACGCAGGTACGTCATTTCTTTGCCTTCCTTACGGATAGCTGCAAGCTCTTCGAGTAACAGGTGCGAAATGCTTAGTGCCAAAGGCATATAGTTGTCGGTTTCGTTTGTAGCGTAACCAAACATCATACCCTGGTCACCTGCTCCCTGGTCTTCCGGGTTAGCACGCTCCACACCCTGGTTAATATCAGCAGACTGCTCATGTATCGCTGAGATAACACCACAGGCATCTGCGTCAAACATATATTCAGACTTGGTATATCCGATGCGCTTTATAACGTCACGCGCAACTCTTTGCACATCTACATAAGCTTCGGATTTTACTTCCCCGCTCAGCACTACAAGCCCTGTGGTAACCAGTGTTTCGCAGGCAACTTTAGACTGTGGGTCCTGCTTTAAGAATTCATCAAGAAGTGCATCAGATATCTGATCCGCTACTTTATCAGGATGTCCTTCTGACACTGACTCAGAAGTGAATAAATATGGCATTGCTTAAATTTTATAGTACGATTGAAAAACTATGGCCGTGCGGTCACTTACTGCAAAGCTAAAACAATTCCGGCACACTTAAAAAATTCAGGTGGTATACCTTATCAAGCTTATGGTAGGCAAAACAGTCAGGAACTGATACGAAAATGCTCAGTATTCAGATATAGTAATCTATAAAAATTCATACAAACTATAGCGCTATATCCTTATCTAGCTATAGTACAAAACCTTTTAAATAAGAGGCCGTTTCAAAAACATCAATTCCAGAACTACAACAAAGATTATACTTATGAAATCCATTATATCCTTATTAACAATATTTACTATCCTTGTCTGCCCCGCAATGGCACAGGAAAATAACTCGCCCTATAAAACCAGGTTTGCTGTAGATGCACCAGTTATAGCTGCCGGTGTTGGCCTTAGCGCGTACGGTCTATCCTTGATCCAGGATAAGGAAGGCTTTACGGAAGCAGAAGTGCTTGCATTGAATAAAAATGATGTAAACTCTTTTGACAGATTCAGCGCAGGTTATCACTCCAAAAGTGCGAAAAAAGCCAGCGATTTTCCGTTCTATGGCTCCTTTGCAATGCCTTTTGCTATGATGCTGAATAAGAATGTAGGCCAGAAAGCAGGACAGGTTTTAGTGCTTTATATAGAAACGATGGCCGTAACCGGTACACTTTTTACGCTGGCAAATGGTAACACAGAGCGTGCAAGACCGTTGGTTTACAGCAATGAAGTGGACATGGGCGATAGAACAGAAGCCAATGCGCAAAACTCATTCTTTGCCGGTCATACAGCTGCTACTGCCGCAGCTTCTTTTTTTGCAGCCAAGGTATTTCACGATTTCAATCCTGATTCGGGGGCAAGACCGTATGTATGGGCTGTTGCCGCAGCAGTACCTGCCACTGTGGGCTACCTGCGCCTGAAAGCTGGTAAGCACTTCCTGAGTGATAACCTGATCGGGTATACGGTTGGAGCAGCTTCGGGCATACTTATTCCGCAGTTACATAAAAAAACCAATAACACAGGCATCTCCCTGGCACCTACTGTAATACCAACTTTTAATGGTGCAGCAGCACAGGGCGCAAACCTTAGCTATACTTTCTAAATAGGTTCAAACCAATATAAAACAAAAGGGCTACCAAGTTGGTAGCCCTTTGTACAATCAGAGAACTCAGCGACTATAGTTCGTTCTGAGTCATCGCTTTATTAGCATTCATTTCCGCCTGTGGGATTAGGAATACCCACTCCTTGCTATCAGCTGGCTTTGTTAGAGCACTAGTGGTAGTCAGAGCTGGGTCATGATTAGCTCCTGTTCTATCCAGTGCAGTGTTAGTACGCTTGAGATCAAAGAATCTGAACCCTTCCCCCCAAAGCTCAATTCTGCGCTGGATAAGAATTTCCTCAACCAGCTCTTGTCCAGTTTTAAGTGACTTCACATAAGCTGCATCTCTATTTTTCGCTAATGTAAATAGTACATCAGCTGCATCTGCCTGTCCTAATCTTGCTTTTGCTTCCGCTTCTATCAGATACATTTCAGCTACACGCATGTAAGGCACATCTCCAACGCTGAGGCTTGAGCTCTTAGCTAGGAACTTCTTATTAGCATATGGCTTCTTAGCTCCGTTTGGTGGAACTGGAATAGAAGCCCCGGTCGGATCCCACATTTGCTTGCGCACGTCAGTAGCAGGAATCAGTCCGTACAACTTACTGTTTATCGCTTTCGGATTTGTACGAATGTTAGTAGAGTTGAAGTTAGCAGACATATAAGCGAAGAAAGAATAGAAGTAGGTTTGCTGGTCATCTAACTGGTAGCTGCCCCACATCCACTCTGGGTTTGTTACTGAATTGAAACCTTCTTTATACTGTGCATTTGACATTAAGCTTAAGTTCTGTCTTGCTTCAGAGGCATACTTCGCGGCATTAGCCCAATCTCCCATACTAAGTGCAATACGCGCCTTAAGGCCTTTCGCAACATTTAGGTTGATATGAGACTTTTTCAATGCATCACCACGGTTATAGCCATCTAACAATGCAATCGCATCTTCAACATCTTTATTGATCTGGTTGTATACTTCGCCAATTGTCGCGCGGGGCTGGCCTACTGTAGTAAACTTTGTCATCAGGACAACACCTGGTTTACCTAAGTTAGCCAAATCGTAACGCTCAGCGAAAAGCTGAACCAACTGGTGGTGCGCCCACGCTCTGTACGCTAACGCCTGACCTTTTATGATCTTTTTGTCAGCCTCAGGTCCTTCTGCTTTATCTATGTTCTCTATAATCATGTTAGCATTAGCTATCAGCTTATAGTAGTATCTGTAAATAAAGTACAAAGATCCGGCATTTACGTTACGATGCATAGACCACTGATAAGTAGCATTAAACCAGCCATTACCCTGTGACGTCATTACCAAGTCTTCTCCCAGCATATCGGCATTGATCATAACTGATCCTTGTCCAGCCTGGTCCTGATTGCTGTACTGAAAATACATGGATCGGTGCATACCATTGATCGCACCCCATGCATTGGCAGTAGTTGTAAAAATAGCATCAGAAGAAACAGCATCGGTTGGCTGTACCTCCAGATATTCCTTCTCGCACGCTGAGAAAAGGAACATAGTTGCTACAAGTGAGCTATATAAAAACTTTTTCATTTACTTATAAATTATAATGTTACGTTAAGGCCTGCTGAGATAATTCTGCTTGGTGAGTAAGAGTTTGATGTAACACCTGAGAAACTCTGCGAAGGGTTAAGACCTTTACGCTTAGCAAACATGGCTAAATTCTCTCCAGATAAGAACACTCTTGCACCCTGTAACTGTAATTTGCTTGCAATTGCAGACGGCACTGTATAGGTTAGGTCTACTGATCTGATGTTCAGGTGAGAGCCATCTATCAACCAGCGATCTGATGTACCACTTGAGAAATCAGTTAATCTTCCAGCATCCATTCTTGGCACGTCTGTAATATCGCCTGGGTTCTGCCATCTGTTCAACATGTCTTTGTGCAATGCCTGACCATAAGAGCCCGGGCTCATTAACGAGGCATAGTTGCTGTCATACACTTTACCACCAACTTGGTAGGTCATTAAAACAGACAATGACAAGTTTTTGTAAGTAAAGGTATTTCTGATACCGCCGGAGAAGTCAGGAATAGCGCTGCCAGTATAGTGGTATCTTGCGTTGTTGATATTGTTAGTTACAGTATCACCATTTGCAAGCACTTTACTATTTGTTTCATCAAATATATTAGCACGGTAGATTGCTTCACCTGTAGCCGGATCAACGCCCATATATTCCCTTAACCAATAATCATAGATTGATTTCCCAACCATCCACTTCTTGCTTCCGGAGATCTGCTCTTCTGATGGCAGTTTAGTGAATTCGTTTTTAAATGTTGTCCAGTTAAAGTTAACATCCCATGTAAAGTCTTTTGTTTTTACAACATCACCGTTCAACTCCAGCTCGACACCTTTGTTGTACATGGTACCGTTGTTCTCACTCTTTGAAAGCAAACCACTTGAAAGTGGAAGCGGAACCTCAAATAACAAGTTATCTGAGATTCTGTGGAAATACTCTACTGAACCACTCACACGCTGGAACAATCCAAAGTCAAAACCAAAGTCGAAACTTCTGCTTGCTTCCCAAACAAGCTCCGGAGAAGGAACAGTCTGTAGAAGGAAACCGGGTTCAGATGCGTTATTGAAAGAAGGCCCTACACTATAAAGACCCATGTATGGATAGTAGTTCGAGTTTCCATTAGCATCAAGTATACCATCGTTACCTATTTCGCCATAAGAACCTCTAATCTTCAGCATATCTACCCAGCTTGGCAAGTTCAGGAATGTTTCGTTATCTAAGCGCCAACCAGCACCAATAGACCAGAAGTCACCCCATCGGTAATCCGGGCTGAATTTAGATGAACCGTCACGACGATAAGAAGCAGATAATGTATAACGTTCGTCAAAACTATAGTTAATTCTGGAGAAATAACTCTCGATTCTGTGACGGTCTGTACTGGATGTCAGACTGTTGGTAGTAGTAAAGTTACCAAGCTCCGTATTGCCATCTAGAACCTGTCCCTGTCTGAAACCATACAAGTAATTATAATCAAGCGCATAGTTCTCATGACCTAATAGCATGTCAACGCTGTGTACATCAGCAAACGTTTTGTTATAGTTCAACAATTGGTTAACTGTATAACTTGTAGTTGTTGTTTTAGTCTGGCTTGATCTACCTGCAGGAGCGCCATCGCCAACAATCTTATTCTGGTAAGTTGATCCAGAATAGTTTGTTAGGTCTAAGCTTAAGTTCGTTGTAAACTTGAAATTCTGTAGGAATTTAATTTCGCCGAAAGTTCTGGCGCTGATCATGTTACGAACAAAATCGTTGCTGTTCCATTCTGTTTCCGCTACGACATGACGTCCAGGGCTGCCATTTGATGGTCTGTTTGACAAGCCAAGCTGGGTCATGTTACCCAAGTCATAGATCTTGTTGCCTTTCTCATCCAATATTGGCTTACCAGTAGTAGGATCAAGTGCATAAACAGGATAAATAGGACCCATCATTCTAGAGAAATAGAATGGATTTACATAACCTGTGCTGCTAGCATCATTCGCCTGATTTGAAGTAGAATAGGTGCCGGCAAAATTTATACCTGTCTTAAACCACTCTTTTGCTTGTGTGTTTACATTAAGTCGGGCAGTATATCTTTCAAAGTCAGATTTGATCAAGTAGCCTTTATCGTTGGTGTACCCAAGAGAAATGTAGTAGTCACTCTTTTCGGTACCACCATTTACGTTCATAGAGTAGTCGCTTCTGCGGCTGTCGCGCATTAAAGCTTTCTCCCAGTCCATGTTTTCAGCACCGTAGATCATCTGAGCATTCGGATTTATCTTACCATCAATGCCTACAATTGCGTTATCAGCAACATTAAATGGGTTGTAACCAAGTAAGCCTTTGATCTTATCAGTTGCTTTAATGTTGGCAGCATCCATTGTTTCTGGGTTCTTTGCCGCATAAACTAGGCTATTACGGTAAGACTCCCAAAGAAGAGGGTAATATTCATAAGCATTCACACGCTCATACTCCTCAAGCCCTCTACTACTCACACCTTGAACCACTTTCAGATTGATCTGGCTCTTATTCTTGTTACCCGTCTTAGTAGTGATCATGATAACACCGTTAGATGCGCGTGAACCATATAATGTAGTTGCAGCTGCATCTTTTAGGATAGTCAGGCTTGCTATATCATCCGGGTTGATATTTGAGATACCACCTGAGTAAGGAACGCCATCCACTACATACAGAGGAGTGTTGCTCGAGTTTGCAGAACCAATACCGCGGATACGGATAGCTGGTCCATCACCTGGCTGACCTCCACCAGAAGTCGTCTGAATACCCGGAGCGACGCCAGTAAGGGCACTTACAACGTTTGTTACCGGTCTTTTTGCCAAGTCTTCTGTTTTAATTTGAGAAGCAGAACCGGTAAATGTTCCTTTTTCAGCAGTACCATAGGCAACTACTATTACTTCATCAAGTTGCTTGCTATCAACTGCCATAGTCACGTTAATACTACCCTGATTTCCGATAGCACGTTCAACCGGCACATAACCGATAAACCTGAAAATTAAGGTTGTTCCATCTGCAGGAACATTTAAAGTATAAGTACCATCTGCAGTAGTAGCCGTTCCTACTGAGGTACCTTTGACAATTACGGAAACACCCGGTAAGCCCAGTCCATTCTGCTGGTCTGATACTTTACCCGTTACCGTTTTTGTCTGTGCTACCACATCCTGCAAAACTGCAGAAAGTATAAGCACAACAAAGAATAAAAATTTTCTCATGTAATAGATTAGTAAATGGTTAGTTTGTTAAAATAATGCTACCAAATTAGCTGTAAATTTTACAATGCCAAACCCTTTCCTTTAATCAATTATTGAGAAAAAACCCATGTTTAAACGCTGTATAACGGTTTTTTCATAAATTTATATTTTAATATATATACCTATACTATTATAAATGCTATGACATAGCTGTATAAGAAAAAGTAAATTTTCAAACCTTATATATAGCTTTAATAAGATGCGCTCATCAACCACTATACTTAACCCTGAATATACAGGACTTATAAAATACCCTTTATTGAGTAATTCAAATAGCGCTAAATGCCCTGAGAGCTACCAAATCGTACTTCAAAACCTCGCTGATTAGATAAAGTGCAAAAAAAATGCAGATATAACTATCTGCATTTTTTTTCGTTTAAGGCTTTTTATTTTTCCTTCAGGTTCTCTTCAAACAACTTATAGATCCGCTTGTACTCATCTGTCCAGCTGGCGGGCTCTGTAAATCCGTGGTCTTCAACAGGGTAAACGGCCAGTTCCCAGTTATCTTTTCCAAGTTCTATCAGGCGTTGCGTCAGGCGTACCACATCCTGGAAATGAACGTTGGTATCAACCATCCCATGACAAATAAGCAACGCACCTTTTAGGCCTTCGGCATAATAAATAGGCGAGCTTTTAGCATAAGCCAGGCTATCGGTTTGTGGCGTATTCAGGATATTGGAAGTATAGCCGTGGTTATAGTGTGCCCAATCGGTAACGGAACGAAGCGCGGCACCGGCGGCAAACACGTCTGGCTCTGTGAACATGGCCATCAGGGTAATAAAGCCACCATAAGAGCCACCATAAATACCGATTTTCTTAGGGTCTACGTTATATTTATCAACAAGCAGTTTTGCTCCGTCTACGTGGTCGCTCAGGTCTTTTCCGCCCATAAACTGGTAAATGCCTGTACGCACATCGCGGCCATAGCCGGCACTTCCTCTATAGTCTACATCCAGCACGGTATAGCCCTGGTCTACTAAAAAGTTATGGAACATATATTCTCTGAAATAACTGCTCCACCACTTATGTGCATTCTGTAAGTAACCGGCACCATGCACAAAAATCACAGCCGGGCCTTTCGTTTTTGCATTCTTAGGCTGGTACAGACGTGCATACACATCAACACCATCTTCCGCTTTAAATGAAATTACTTCCGGTTCGCGCCAGTTGTAAGCTTTAAACTCTTCTGTGAGTGAATTGGTGATCTGACGTGGTTTAGCTCCTTTCCTGTTCTCCATTACATATAGTTCCCACGGCTTGTTGCTGTAAGAGTAACGGAAAGCCAGCATTTTCTCATCCGGCGACAAGGTAACTTCGTAGGCTCCCGGCTGCGTTGTGAACTGCTCCATAGTTCCACCGTTTACAGGCATTTTATAAAAATGCTGCTCGCCCGGGTGCACTTTGTTAGCTGTAAAATACCAGTGCTTTTTATCATCAGACAACTGCACATCCGACACTTCGAACTTACCGCTAGTCAGGGCTTTTTTCTTGCCGCTTTTAACATTAACGGCATATAAATGAGAGTATCCGCTTTCTTCAGACTGGAACCACACTGATTCGTTATCCGGCATCCAGCCAATGTCTCCGGTGCCATAGCCAATGCCAGGTCCGTTTATCCAGGCATCATCATGCTGGCGGTCCAGTAGGTTTAGTTTACCTGTTGCAGGATCTAGTGAAAGAATCCAACGGTCTTTGTTATCGGCAGAGCGGGCTACAACTACAGCATTCTTCCCGTTATCAGACCACACCGGGCCGTAAATAACTGTGGTGCGCATCTCTGCTTTTTTGGTTTTGCCATCAGCTGCATCCTTGGCTATAGTTGCTTTTTTATTTTT
Source organism: Pontibacter populi (assembly GCF_019336435.1). Lineage (GTDB taxonomy): Bacteria > Bacteroidota > Bacteroidia > Cytophagales > Hymenobacteraceae > Pontibacter > Pontibacter humidus. The sequence continues at coordinate 872,974 of NZ_JAHWXQ010000001.1, forward strand.
CTCTAGAAGATAGGTTGGCACATCGTAAATACCTTCCACATCTTTCATGTTGATCGCATAAGTGGAGTCACGTTGGGTATCGTACACATAGAACTCATTTGTGCTCTGCGCATCGCCAACTTTAGTGCGGGTATTAATGTCTTCAGTATAGCCAGATGATGTTACAAAATCCGGAACTATAGCTACTTTCGCATTTTTCGGTCTGCTGATCAAACTATAGGTAATAAAGCGCTCATCAGGACTAAGCACTACACTACTTACCTGCTTGTCATCAATATATATATCCAGCGGGCGGCCAGGGGCATCTGCTTTTTGTTGTTTCTTAAGAGCAGCTTTGTCGGCTTCACGCTCCTTAACTATAGTTAATAAACCTACCTGCTGATTGCGTAACCAGGTACGCTGCGGGTCTTTGTCTTCCCCTTCAGACTGCTTTTTCCCTTTTCTGAAATCTGTAAGCTGCGTTAGTTGACCGCTTGCGATACTCCACGAATAAAGGTTATTATCTTTCTGGAAAGTTACCTCACGCTCATCAAACGTAAAATTAGGGTTGCTTTCGCGCTCAACGGTATTTGTTACCTGCGTTACTCGGCCGTTTTTAATCTCCAGTAAAAAGATATCACCGTTCTTCTCATACACTTTCTGCGTTTCAGCCTGGTTGTACGTTCCGTACGGAGAAGGTAAACTACGACGTTCTGCCGCTGCTACTTTCTTAATATCTTTCCCTTTAGCATTTACTGCATAAAGCGAGTCTCTTCTATTGGCATCCGGGTTCCAGTTAAAATAAACCTTCTTTCCATCTTCTGACCAGAAGATATTGCTGGGCGAGGTTCCGATCCATTTCGGATCGCGCATGATCTTCTCTATAGTTAACTCGCTGGTTAGTGTTTGTGCCTGCACGGCACCGGTTGCCAGCATTCCAAAAAGTGCTACAACTATAGCTTTACTTCTAAAAAACATGTTGTTATAGTTTGTGGTGGTGGTTTCAGGTTCAAATTAATGTAAAAGTCCCGGTTTCTCAAGTATTAACCTGCAAACCGGGACTTTCTATAGTTGGATGTGCTTACTTTGCTTATTTTTTAACCAGGAAGGCTGTCGGGTGTTTTTCCTCGTGTGGGGTTATATCCTGGTATAGTTTTGCAAAAGCCAGTAGTTCCGCTTCACCGAACAGTTTACCTATAAATGTTATTGTGGTAGGCATGCCATTCTTTTGAAAGCCATTCGGCACTACCACGCACGGATGTCCGGTTAAGTTCGTAACAACCAGGTTGTTACTCCCAAAAGAAGGACTGATATACACATCAATATCCTTCATTTTTTCCTGCATTTGCTGCACCAATAAAGTTCTTACACGCTGTGCCTGCAAATATTCTACTGCGGGTATAAATCTACCTGCTCTGAAAATGTTTGGCCATGCACTCTTATGTTGTTGCTTCAGAAGGCTATCTCTTCCACTTCGGGTAAGCTCATCAAAAGCAGCTGCCCCTTCCACCGATATAGTTAGTATCAGATCATTTACAGGTAGATCAGGCAACTCCATAGGTACTAATTCGACACCTGCTTTCTTCAGATCTTCTAAGGCAGCCAGATCATTTTCTTTAAAGCCGTACTTTCCTTCGAAATCTTTCTTCAGATATCCTACGTGCAGTTTCTTCGGCTCTATTTTCTTGTTATAGTTAAAAGGAGCATTGTAAACAGAAAGGTCCTTGCCATCCGGCCCGTAAATTGCATTAAAAACGATTGCTGCATCTTCTGCAGAACGCGTAATTGGTCCTATCTTATCCATAGACCAGCTCAATGCCATAGCTCCATACCGGCTCACTCGTCCAAAAGTTGGTCGTAAGCCGGTCGTACCGCAAGCTGTAGATGGGGAAACTATAGAGCCAAGCGTTTCTGTACCGATAGCAAAAGGTAACAAACCAGCTGCCACTGCTGAAGCTGAACCAGCAGATGAGCCACTTGATCCTTTACTCAGATCCCAGGGCGATTTGGTTTTCCCACCATACCAAACATCACCCATCGCCAAGGCACCTAATGTTAGTTTAGCAACCAACACGCCGCCAGCATTCTGTAGCTTTTCAACTACCGTGGCATCCATATTGATCATCTGGTCTTTGTATGGTGTTGCTCCCCAGGTTGTTTTATAGTTCTTGGTAGCCAGCAGGTCTTTTACGCCGAAAGGTATGCCATGCAACATGCCCTTATAGTTGCCAGCTTTAATATCTTTATCCGCTTGCCGAGCCTGCTGTAAAGCCAACTCTTCTGTCAGTGTGGTTACACATTCCAGCGTCGGGCCATATTGCTTTAGCCTTTCCAAATAGAATTTTGTAAGCTCTTCTGATGTAATCTGCTTTGATTTGATTAACGACGCCAGTTGCGGAATACTATAGTAAGCAAGATCTTCCCGGTTACTGGGTAACTTAACTTTCTTAACTTCCTCAACCTTAAATTTCTCCTGAACTTTTGGCCATTCAAAACCTACCGGAATAGGGTTGAAAACTATAGCAGGCGCTACGTCATTCGGCAAGGGCACTTTTCTTATGCGTTCATACCCTTCTCTAAAATCTTGTAATTCAGTTGTAGCTGAATCTAATTGCGCTGAAGTAAAGTTTAAGCCAATCAGTTTTTGTGCCTGCTGTAGCATCGGCACTGTTATTTTATCATCAGCCAGCTTTGTTACAAAAGCTCCTAACCCGAAGCATGAAGCGGCCAGTAACGTTAATTTGATCTTGTTTTTCATAGGTGTAATTTCTTGTAACAATATAAGCATAACTATAAGATCAAACTATAGCTGATAATACCTTTGTTGTGGTGCATGATTTCAGTTACTTCTACCTTTCAAACTATAGTTATCAGTAATTATATAGCGCATAAAAAAGGGCCACTCAAATGAGTGGCCCTTTTTTATGCAATGTACTTTTGATTAGTCGTTCAGTACTGGGTTGTTAAGTACTTCAGCCTGAGGAATCTCTAAAGTTAATCCATCATCATCGTAAGGGAACGACTGACCTGGAGAATACAAGTGGTTAGAACCTCTTGTAACCGTAAGCTTGTTACGCTTAACAGCCAGATAAGCTTTACCCTCACCCCAAAGCTCGATGCGAGTCTGAAGTATGATCTCGTTCAGAAGAGCTGGTCCACTTAAACCATCCAGGTAAGTTTCGTAGCTTGCGTAAGTAGCAGGCTGAATTCTCTTACTCATGATTGTCTTAAGAGCAGCTTTAGCATCACCTGCTTTACCTAATCTTGCATTTGCTTCAGCATTCAGGAGAATCATTTCCTCTAAACGCATGTATAGATAGTCAGTAACAACTTGTCTTTGTCCACCAATAACTCTGTTCGGATCGAAGAACTTGTTAAGCGGCATTAAGTCAAAGTCGCCTGCTACGTAGCCATCTGCTGCATATTTAGACTCAAGTCCACCACCAATCGGGTCAAACTGGTTCTTTCTTAAGTCGTCGTTACGAATGGCATTGTAAAGACCTACGTCAATTGTTTTAGGGTCACCTGCCCAGGCATAGCTATAAGTAAATACGTCCATTACACCCCACCATGAAACCAGGTCAAGGTCATTAGCTAGTGTAAGGTCAACACCCCACATCCAGCTTGGGTTAGATGCATCATTAAAACCAGCTTCAGGATTTGTTACTCTTCCTGTAGTAGGGTCAATTTTAGCATATAGTTCATTTTCATTTACAATGCGATAACCACCTGTTGTGATTACATCATTGGTCAACTGAACTACTTGCTGAAGATCTGCTTGAGTGCCTCTTGCAGAAAGTGTATAAGCTAACAAACCTTTAGCTACAGTTGCATCAACCTGATCCTTAGAAGTTCTGTTAAAGTCCTCTAAGTAGTCGATAGCCTCTGTCAGGTCATCAACTATCAAGTTATATACTTCTGCTGAAGTTGCTTTTGGCTGGTTAGGAACCTGCGTGTTTGTATAGATCGGAATGGTTTTCTCAGCACCTGTACCGTAGCCTTTAGAGAATAACTGAGACAGGTAGAAGTAAGCATAAGCACGCATAGCTTTTGCCTGCCCCATTACGTGACGTTGCTGTGTTTGGTCTTCTCCTAATACGGCATCCGTACCACCAAGTGCATCAATTACCGTGTTCGCACCAAAGATGATACGATAGTAATAACGCCAAGGCATATAGTTCTCCTGTTGCGTATAGTCTTTTGTATCCTGGTATCCTGCAATACCTGAATACCAACCATATGTAACGTTTGCCAGAACCATGTCAGAAGATAGCATATCCATATAGATATCCCAGCTCTTCTGGCCAAAGTCGTCGTGGTTAAGGTTTGTACCACCTGTACCTGTATTGTACATAGTAGAATATAACCCGGCAATATTACCGTTCAGTAATGAAGGATCCTTCTTCGCCGCTTCAGCAAGCTGCTCCGGCGTTATGAAGCTTCCTGAAGGTTCCCTGTCAAGGAAATCTTTATCGCAACCGCTTAGTAAAAGCGAAAATACAGTTGCGCCTATTATATATAAATTCTTCTTCATGATAACTCTAATAATTAGATTTTAACTCTTATACCCGCTGTGAAGTTTGACAGTGGAGAATAACGGTATGTGCTAGATGCACCTGCTTCTGCAGTAGAAGGGTTGAAACCTTCGCGAGCAGTATGGATCCACAGGTTATCACCAGATACCCATACAGACATGCCGCCTACACCATACTTGCTAACAAAGTTCGTAGGCAGTGTATAGCTCAGACGCACGTTGTTAAGCACCATGTAGTTCGCCTTTGTAATGAAACGGGTTGAGGCAGAGTTAAAGTTCTTAGTTAAATCTCTGTCAAGGCGTGGTACATCAGTAACATCACCTGGTTTCTGCCATCTGTCCATGATATCCTGGTGCCAGTTGTTAGAACCTGGTAGGCCGTTGTGCATTAACGATGCATATGCACCATCGTAAGCGTAACCACCAAAGCTATACAGCATCTGAGCACTGATATCAAATCCTTTGTAACCAGCAGATAAGTTGAAAGCACCACGTACATCAGGAATAGCAGACTTACCATTGAACTTCTGCGTAGCATTTGCATACGTTTTAGTAGTAGTAGTCTTAAGATCACCTTCTTTTACGTTAGGGTTTTCGGCCAGGTATTGTGAAAGGCTTTGGATGCCTTCACCTGCATCAAGAGCACCGTTACCATTTAAGTCATTATAAGTAACATTCCACATACCTTTACCATCAGCAGGGTCTACACCAGCCCACTCACGCATATAGAAATCGTAGATTGAACGGCCTTTAGCCCATGCATAGTTACCCTGAACATCAAGTGGCTTTCTTTCACCTGTTGTGAAGTCAAGTGGCATTTCAGTAATCTCGTTAGTGAAGATCTCACCGTTTACGTTTAAGCTTAAACGGTAGTCTTTACCTTCGAATACATCACCAGTAAGGTCAAATTCTAAACCTCTGTTCTGCAGGTTACCATCGTTTACCTGAGTTAAAGCATAACCTAGTGAAGGACCTACTCTTCTCTGGAAGATAAGGTCAGTAGTGTTTTTAACGTAGTAGTCAATTGAACCTGACACGTATTTGTTCAGTTCGAAATCGATACCAGTCTGGAACATTTTTGATGTTTCCCAGGTAAGATCCATGTTACCTTTCGTGTCAAATGAGAAAGCCGGGTTATCATTCAAGTTATCGATATTGAAAACGTCATAACCTGGATACAGACCAACACCAGCCTGATCACCCATTAAACCGTAGCTAGCTTTTAACTTTAATGAGTTAAAGATGCTCTGGTTAGCCATAAAGTCTTCGCTAGAGATCAACCAGCCTAAACCAACTGAACCAAACGTCCCCCACTTGTCTTTTCTGAAGCGAGAACTACCATCTCTACGGATCGTTCCTGAAACAAAGTATTTCTTAGCAAGGTCGTAGTTAACCTGACCAAAATAACTTTCAAGAGAGTATTGGTTTGTAAAACCTGTTGATGGGTTTTTAACTACCGCGTTGTTCAGATCTTCGATATCCGGATCTACCAGGTTATAACCAGAAGCTGTCATTGTAGATTGTTTCCAGTCTGTAGCTTCGTGTGCAACTAATGCTTCAAAGCTATGCTCGCCGAAAGACTTGTTGTAACGCAACATGTTTAACAAGTTGTAAGAGAACAAGTCCATTCTACGGTGCCAGATGCTACCATTCTGTGAAGCAGAACTACCGTAGTATTTATTTCCTCTATTTACAAATCTGTCGTTGTAATACTGGGCACCAAGTCTGTTTTCCAGTGTTAAGCCTTCCAGGATGTTAAAGTTCATGCTGATGTTACCATTCAGTTCATCACGATCCTGTCTGTTTACATCGTAAGTTGCATCAGCGATTGAGTTTGTAAGCGCGCCGAAGCCACGACCAACACCATAATCATACTGGTTGCCACCAAAAATTGGGTCAGTAACAAAGTTACCTTCACCATCTCTTAAGAATAGAGGGAAGATTGACGGAATGTTATCTACAAACCAGAAAATGCTACCAGAGTCAGAGCTCTGACCGTTTTGGTTTGATGATGATCTTGCGTAGTTGATGTTAAATGCACCATTCAACCACTTGTTGATCTCTTGGTTCACATTTAAACGTGCAGAAAGACGTTCGTAGTCAGAGTTAACGATATAACCTACATCATTAAGGTAACCTACAGAAGAGTAATAGCTTGTTTTACCACTAGAGCCGCCAAACTTAACGTTAACTTCAGAACGGTTCGAGTTTTGGAAACCATAATCTTCCCAGTTCTCCGGAGAGTACTTTCTGGTTACACCAGGCTTAACTGTTCTCGTAGCAGGGTCAATGATTTCTGCAGCAGTACCGTTCCACATGTTGAAACGCGGGTTAATACCACCACTTGTGTTGAATAATCTGCCATTGGCATAAGCAGTAGCTTGAGCATCGTTATAACCACCAGCAAATGCGCCATAGTTATACAAACTTTCCCAAGTTAATCCAGCAAATTGCTCAGGCGACTTGATGTTGTCGTAACGAGGAAGTAATGCTGCGTTTGTTCCAAAGTTAGCATCAGCCTCGATGTAATTCTTTTTACCTCTACCAGATTTAGTAGTAACAACAATTACACCGTTAGCACCTCTTGAACCGTAGATAGCAGTAGCTGCAGCATCTTTCAATACTGTAGTAGACTCAATATCCGAAGGATTGATTGAGGCAATGTTTCCTGAGAAAGGAACGCCATCAACTACGTATAATGGATCACGGTTACCATTAACAGAACCCAGACCACGAATACGCACAGTAGCTGCCTGACCAGGCTGACCACTTGTGTTAATAATTCTAACACCTGCAACCTCACCTGCAAGTGCCTGAGAAACGTTAGAAACCTGTTTGTTCTCTAACTTTTCAGCACTTACAACTTTAGCTGTACCAGTAAATGACTGCTGAGTTGTAGTGGAATAACCCACAATCACAACCTCAGAAAGTGTCTCTGAAGCCTGACCAAGCAGGATGTTAATTGTAGACTGGCTACCTACTACAACTTCCTTGTTGTCGTAACCAACATAACGGAACTCAAGTACAGCGTCGTTTGATGGAACAGCGATTGAAAACCCGCCATCAATACCAGTGGCTGTGCCAGTGGATGTGCCTTTTACCAAAACAGTAACACCTGGTAAGCCCTGACCAGTTTCCTGATCTGTTACTTTACCCGTCACTGTCCGATTTTGTGCCAGCACTTGCACTACAAGCGCAAACACAAAAATGAAACTGAGCAGTAAACTCTTCTTCATGCTAGAATGTGTTAAATAAATAGTTATAGATTAGTTTGTGAACCAAATATAGTCAGACCTCCTGTAATTCAAAATACTTCAAGGCTTATTTAAAATATTTTTTACTTTTATATAGTATTTACTATATTTATTATAACAAATCAAATAAATTTTGACAGGATTTTATAATATATTCACCTGAAAGTTTAATTACCCCACTAAATACTAGTGTGATTATACTTTGCTCTTATCGTATTGTATAATTGCAACTCATTAGTGTAGCTTGCATTACTATATATTAGTCGCAGGCAAAATATACCAACACGGAATAATTATATTTTGCTGCATTGCTTTATATTCAGATAACGATAGCCGCTAACCGACCCGGGAAAAGCAGCAGCCTTTTAAGAAAAGAAAATTGCGCAGTAGAAGCCCAGCAAAATTTTGCGCTCCTATATATATAAGGTATTACCTGGAGCACCTGATCCAACTCAGAGGCAAGTGCAGATCTTTTGGTTGTACTCCAGCGGTGAAGAACTTTGCGTAATAAGGGAGTTATAACCCATATCCATAAAGCAGCTATAATAACTGCCCTCAGAAGTATTTTATATGCTGTGTTATAAACTATAAGATCAAAGTACACACTCACACCCAGGAGAAAGCAGACACTTATAGTTAGAAAAGGAAAGAACCGTTTCCAGATGTTTTTCTTTCTACGTGGCAAAGCAGCAAATACTTCATCACCGGAGTAAGCGAAAGAACTGAGGTCAAGTTTGTGCTGCTGCTTTTTAAGCATACCGGGTAACCGGCCTGCTAACCAGCCTACAAAAACACCCATCAGCACATGTAAGCCAATGTAGCCTATAACTATATAAAGCACATAGTCGCCTTCAGCAAAGCCTGCCTTCTTAAGAATATAGTTTATAAATTCATGCGCCACCCGGTACAGATCGGATCCAAACATGATAAGCATGATCACCAGCCGCTGCAACGCCGATTGCAATTGAGTAAGGACTCCCAGTAACAGGCAACTTAACTTAAAGTAATTCTTACCCAGAAAGAGCAGATAGCCCAAACTCCCCTGAATGAAAACTGCTAAGTATGCTCCTGGTGGCGAATGCGGGCTCAGCAGACCTTTAACAACTATAACCAGTACTGTAGCTTTAAGGATAGCTTTCCGGGACGGGCAATGGTGCGCCAGCAAACTGATGCACAGCACGGAAGCCCCACCAACAAACAAACCTGTGCCGGGTAAATGCAGTGCATGCAGCACACCACCTAAAAGAGCTTCGCATAAAGCCCAGAGCGCGGTTATTCTATAAAACACACTGACGCTTTGTGGCGAAGCAGTAGCAGTTGATACTAGTTGCGGCGTGACTACTTCCATTGCAACACCTGCACCTCATCACCCACCTTAATTTTGCCTGTTCCCTCGTGTACCAGGTTTTGCCCGAAGAGTACTTTATTATTTTTTGTGCGGTAAGTTGCCAGCGTTCTTAGCGGTTCTTCTCCTTTAACAGCTGTTTGTTGGTCTACGGTGGTTAGTACGCAGCGGGCGCAAGGTTTGGCCACCCTGAAATTCGTCTCTCCTATAGTAAAGGAGTCCCAGGAATCTTCGTCGTGCGGCTGGCCTCCGGTAAAAACTATATTTGGCCGGAAGCGATTCATAGGTATAGACTTCGCCAATTTGCTATTGAGGTGATTAAGTGCTTCCTGCCCTATTACCAGAAACGGGTAAGCATCGGCAAAACTTACAACTTCTTCGTCAAAGGCATAGGTCGGATCAACTATACGGCGGGTATTTTCGGGCATGTAGACCAGGCGGGCAAACATACCAAGTGCTTTCGAAAACCACATCGTTACTTCTCCGTTCACTTCGCGGGCGGTACAAGTATCATCCCAGATGGTAACTGTAACTTCTTTACCGTCTGCGTGCTCAAAAGGAATGAATAATGGGTCCAGCAAACCCTGCTTATGACTTACCAGTAGGCCATTCTCCTGCAATTTTACCTGCAAAAGCGCCATCTGGGCAAACTTACGCTGCGACAGGAAACCGCCTTTCTCATCTACCAGCATCCAGCGTCGGTCATACTGCAAGCCCCGTTCCTGCACCTGTGCCTGTTGCAGGCTAATACCGCCCAATGATTTTATCGGGTAGATGTAAATGTTGCTTACGGTGTAGGTTGCCATACCTGTTTGCTTTGTTAAGCTGTAAAGTTTACTAATTTCAGTATTTTTTACAAAGGTATTCGGGTTCAGGTATATATATTCATGATATTAAAATATTATCTTTACAGAAGATCTAATTTCACCCTTATGAGAAAATTATACTATAGCCCGTTTTTAGTGCTCCTGCTGGCATTATGTATAACCATTCCTTCGCTTGGTCAGGCGCCTGCAGAGCAGCCAAAGGCTTTGCTATGGGAAATTAGTGGTCAGGGACTAAGCAAGCCATCATACTTATTTGGAACGATACACGCCATCTGCCCTGATAATTTTAAGATGCCCGAAGCTGTGACCAAGAAACTGGCAAACACGGAGCGCCTGTCGCTGGAAGTCGATATGGATGCACCAAACTTTATGGTTGAGTTACAACAGGCATCTATTCTACCAAAAGGAAGTTCGTTACGGGGATTTTTCTCCGAAGATGATTATAGCCTGCTGGACAACCATTTTAAGCAGACACTGAAAATTGACCTAGCGCAACTGGACCGCATGAAGCCTTTTATGCTACATTCTATGTTATTGTCGCAGTTAACAGAATGCCAGGCCGTTTCGTATGAACAAAGTCTGATGGAAATAGCCCAGAAACAAGGAAAAGAAGTAATTGGCCTTGAGACAGTGAGCGAACAGCTTAGGGCTATAGATGAGATGCCGGCAAGCGTACAGACCACAATGCTGACAAAAATGGTGAGCAACATGGATGAAGCCCGCCAGACGTACCGCGACATGGTGCAACTATACCTGCAACAAGACCTTGCCGGCTTAGATGCTTTATCGAGAAAAGAATATGATGATGCTGAATATAAAGAGTACGAACAGGCTTTCCTGGTGAACCGCAACAAGCGCTGGATACCGGTTATGGAACGTGAGGCCCGCATACAGCCTACCTTTTTTGCTGTCGGCGCTGGTCATTTAACAGGTAAAGATGGCTTACTGGAACTGCTTCGTAAAAAAGGTTATACTGTGCTGCCTGTGAGATAAAACCTAACATTGCGCTAACCGAAACTATGAAAAAGATTACCCTGCTGATGCTCCTCTGCATCGGTTCTTTACATCTTGCCGGTGCGCAGCCACAATTTAAAGCACAAGCACACCAAACTTGTGCCGACAGCAGATTGTTAAATGCTACCCGCATGGCTGTTGCCTCTCCGCAACACATGCAGCTTATGAATTTATACGATGTCACCTTTTATGGCCTTGACCTGGCACTGGAGCGAAACAGCGTGTATATAACTGGAAGCGTAACCACGCATGCCACCGTAAAATCTGCCCCACTTTCTGTTTTTGCTTTTGAGCTGCACCCAAATTATACCATAGCATCAGTAACTATAAACGGCATCCAGCAGAGCAATATAACCCGCAACGGAAGCGATGTTTCCGTAAACCTTACAACTACAGTTCCTGCCAAAAGCAAAGTGGTAGCTGTAGTAAACTATAGTGGCACAGCACCAAACGGCGGGAATGCCGCTATTGGAAACGGTTTTAATACTGCCCGCGAAAGCCAATGGGGAAACGATGTAACCTGGAGCCTGAGCGAGCCCTACGCTGCCTACGAATGGTGGCCAACCAAGCAGGTACTGACTGACAAAGCAGATTCGGTACATGTAGCTGTTACCACCAGTCCGGAAAATAAAGTTGGCTCCAACGGTTTACTGACAAACACGGTAACATTGCCCAGCGGCAAAGTGCGTTACGAATGGAAAAGCCGCTACCCGATCGACTATTATCTGATCTCAGTTGCTGTGTCGGATTACGAGGAGTATGTGCAGTTTGCTAACCCGGCTGGTGCAGCCAAACCAATTCCAGTTGTAAACTATGTCTACAAAGGCTCTCTGGCCAACTATAAAAACCAGATCGATTTTACACCTCCGCTAATAGAGCATTTCTCGGAGCTTTTTACGCTTTACCCTTTTGCCCGGGAGAAGTATGGCCACAGCATGGCACCCATAGGCGGTGGCATGGAGCACCAGACCATGACTACCCAAAGCACTTTCACTTTTACGCTTACCGCACACGAACTGGCACACCAATGGTTTGGTGATAATGTTACATGCGCCTCGTGGCAGGACATCTGGCTAAACGAAGGGTTTGCGTCTTATGCTGAGTACCTGGCCCTGCAGCATTTTTCAGCCGATGCTGCCCAAAGTTGGATGGCAGATGCACACAACAGAGCGAGAGCAGCAAAACAGGGAAGTCTTCGCGTTCCGGATACGACAAACGTAGGTCGCATTTTCAACTATAACATTACGTACAAAAAAGGAGCAGCCGTAGTACACATGCTGCGCTACGAAATAAACAACGACCAACTCTTTTTCAAAGCATTACAGAACTATCAAACCGAATTCGGGGGCGGAACCGCTTCAACTACTGACTTGCAAAAGGTAATGGAGCAAACGACAGGCAAAGAGCTTGGCTACTTTTTCAAGCAATGGTACGAAGGCGAAGGTTACCCTGGTTTTACGCTCGCCTGGAACCAGCAGGACGGGAAAATAGTGATCGAATCGAAGCAGTCAACGACGGGCACTACACCCTTTTTCAGAACGGATATTACGTATCAAGTGCAAACCACAACCGGCACCGAAGCATTCAGAGTTACGCAAACCAAGCTAACGCAGCAGTTCGCTTTTACTGTAGATGGTGAAGTACTGGGCGTAACAATGGATCCTGATAACTGGATTCTAAAAGATGTAACCCAGACCGTTAGAAATAACAACCTACCTATACCGGACTTTTCTCCCGTTGTTGTTCCAAACCCTGTTTCGGGTAATGTGGCAACTATAACTGACCTGGGCTTTACCCCTACAACCGCCATCATCTTCGACCGCATAGGTAGAAAAATGAGGTTGCAAACTATAGTTCAGCAAAAAGAAATACAGTTACAAGTAACTACCTTGCCGGCGGGCTTATACTTCGTTCAGTTAACGGATGGACAGCAAACGCAACGGGTTAAATTTGTGAAGCTATAGTGCTAAAGTTTCGGTTGGTCCAGCCCCCCTTTATCCGCTATTGTCTAAGGCGGGGAGCCCTTGGCAACTTCTCCATTTGTCATCCTGAAAGGGTCTTGGGAGAAGGGAGGTAAGACCTTTGCTATGGTTATTTATAGTTTCATCGTTGCTGCTCTAACTCACCACTGCCCCTCACGAGAGGTGAATTTCGGCTATAGTTATAGTTAGAGCTATAGTTTTATAGTTACGGCGTTAACACCCCTGTAGTCCCCTCAAGGGGACAGTTGCTACTGCTTCCCAAACTGTCATTTCGACGATAGGAGAAATCTGAATCTACATAGTTATAGTCCACGAACAGGGCAGGTTTACCTGTCCCTTTGAAACTATAGCCATGATCAATCTCGAAGCGAGTAGGTGTAAACTATGGATACAGGTCACTATGCGAAACTTCTCAGTCTTCAGGTTGAGCGCCTTGTAGATTTCTGGTGCCGTTAGGCATTACGAGGTACGAGAAAAAGAAATGTACACCGCGCGATGCCTGAAGACGGGGCCTCCCGGCCGTGAGGGCACCAAAGCTTAATTGAAACGATTTGCAAATATAGCTCCCAGGATTAAAGGATATTTGAAAGGAAGGCTTAGTTCTAGTTTTAACTATAATTGGCTAAAAGATGAGATAGATTTCTCGCCGAGCTCGAAATGACAAAAGAGAAGCTATAGGACATATAAGGTTTGTCACAGTTAACCTATCTCTTTTCATCTCATAATATTAAATCAGAAACGTATCCTGAACTTTAAGGTAAATAACAAAAGCGCACCCGAATGCTTCGGCTGCGCTTTTTTAACTAAAATTCCAATACTGTTAATATCGTAGCATAGCCTTAACCGTCTGTGCTTCTTTTACATTAAACTCGTAGGTCAGGCGCTTATAGTTTATAAGATCCAGGATGGTGCCTATAAAGCAAAGGCCGCCTGTAAAAAAGTATAGTAACCCCATCCCGATCTGCCCTAGGTAAAAGCGCTGCAAGCCAGCTATCAGGAAGAAGCCAACTATAATAAGGATAAGCACCTCCTGTGGTTTTTTGCGACGGGCGCGGTAAATATTAGCAAACTGCTGCATTTCGGCATATGGCATATCGCCCAGCATTTGCTGCACAAATTGTAATTCATCCGGCTCCAGTTCGGGCATCAGATCGAGTATTCTTGACATAGTATAGATTATTTAGATTAGCCTGGTACGTAATAACTATAGTTCGCTTTTATGATTCCGGTAATACATGTAAAGCAGTTTGCCGCTTCTAAAGCTCAGTAAAAGCACTGCCGGAACACCTAATGGGTGTGCCTGCCACGAAGCCACAAACTCACCACGAAACAGCCACGCAATAGCATGCCCCAATCCGCAGCCCGGGCACCACTCCAGCACATAACTAAACGGGCAAAAGCTAAACAAATGCGCCTCGCCAGGCTCCATCAGGGCCATCGCTAGCAAAGCAGCAAGCCATGCCATTGCCTCCGGCAAATACAGGCTATACCACCCGGCTGTTACAGAACGACTTATGGCTTTAAGCATCTATCAACTTAAACAGTTTAGCAGCGTAATCAACTATAATTCATTAAATATTAACAAAATAAATTAATATTCAAAATGCAGCTATTTTTACGTCTGAGCCTGATCTTTCTTCTGTTCGTATCTGTAGCCGGGTGCTACCGTATGCGCTCTTCAAACGGTGGTGCCGAGGGGACCAACCTTACCACGAACAGGCCTTTAAATCCCTCAGACATCGAACTGCCGGCGGGTTATACCGCAGAAGTGGTAGCCAGCGAACTTACCTTCCCGACAGATGTAGCCTTTGACGAGGCCGGACAGGTATATGCGATAGAAGCCGGTTATTCCTATGGGGAAGAGTTTCTGGAGCCAAAGCTGATCCGGGTTGCCCCGGGTGGTAATAAAACTATAGTAGCAACCGGGGAACTGAACGGTCCCTGGACAGGCATCACGTACCATAATGGCAATTTTTATGTAGCGGAGGGCGGACAGAAAACAGGTGGCAAAATTCTGAAGATCACACCAGAAGGAACTATAAGCTCGCTTGTCGAGAACCTACCCAGTCTCGGAGACCACCATACAAACGGCCCAACTATAGGCCCTGATGGCAAACTATATTTCGGAATCGGCACAGCTACAAATTCCGGCGTAGTGGGCCCCGACAACTATAATATGGGTTGGCTAAAACGAAACCCCGATTTTCACGACATTCCCTGCCAGGACATAACTATAACCAGACAGAACTTTACGAGCACCCATCCCGAAACAAAACAACCTATGACTACCGGCGCCTATCAGCCTTACGGCACAGCTGTTAAAGATGGGCAAGTGATACCAGGAGCGATACCCTGTTCCGGGGCTGTACTTCGCATGGGTGCAGATGGCGGCACAATGGAACTGGTGGCCTGGGGTTTTCGGAACCCGTTTGGGCTGGCTTTTGCTCCGAATGGTAGCTTATATGTAACCGATAACGGCTACGACGAACGTGGCAGCCGATCGGTTTGGGGAGTAGGCGATTATTTGTGGCAGGTACAGCAAGGCCAATGGTACGGCTGGCCTGATTTTGCAGGCGGCCTGGCGTTTAACGGTGACAGGTTTCAGACACCATCCAAAGAAGCACCAAAGCCAATACTGACCCAACATCCTGCCAAACCGCCACATCCTGCAGCTACCCTGGGCGTACATTCTTCCTCAAACGGCCTGGACTTTTCTACTTCCGCATCTTTTGGGCATACCGGCGAAGCTTTTGTGGCGCAGTTCGGAGACATGGCGCCTAATGTGGGCAAAGTGATGGCACCTGTCGGGTTTAAAGTTGTCAGGGTAAATGTTGGAAATGGGGTTGTTACGGATTTTGCCGTAAATAAAGGGACGAAAAATGCACCGGCATCTATGTTAAAAAAAGGTGGCCTGGAGCGCCCGGTGGCTGTAAAATTCTCGCCGGATGGCACTGCACTTTATATCGTGGATTTTGGGGTGATGCATGTTGAAGATGGCAAAACTACCCCACAGAAAAATACCGGAGTGATCTGGAAAGTTACCCGCACCACACACTAAACTATGAGCTATGAAAACACTGCTATACTCGTTACTGATCTGTTTATTTTTAATTGCCTGCGGCACAGCCAAGCGCGGCGAACCTGCTTATGCTCCCGTTGCCGATTCGGAGCCGGCCATTGCACAGGGCCAGGTCGTTTTTAATACCTATTGTACCAAATGCCACCCGGGCGGTGAAGCTGGCCTGGCACCGTCTTTTAACGACAAGCCACTACCGGGTTTCCTGATGCGCTTCCAGGTACGGCACGGCCTTGGTGTAATGCCCGCATTTAAAGAAGAGGTTATTTCAGATGATGAGCTCGATCACCTGATCGCTTACATTAAAACTTTAAAAAAGGCGAAAGACGACAAAGCTGCGCCAGCTTCGTAAATATAAAACATCAACTTAAACCGGAAAGCTATGGAATGTAATGTAGGATTAAAAGAGCAGAAGCTGCGTGTGCTGGCAGGACTGACTCTGATAGGAATTGGTGCATACTATAATACGAAAGCCCTGGCCGCTATAGGCATCATCCCGATACTGACCGGCATGGTACGCTGGTGCCCCGTAAACCAGGCACTGGGGTATAATGGCTGCGCTAAAAAAGAACTGGAAGACTACACCTGATACCGCAAATCGATATATTTGCAGTCAGAACAATCCCACCTTTCAGCCTGAGACGCTGCTACCCAACAACTATGGAGATCATTATTATTCTTATCCTTACCTTATTAAATGGTTTTTTTGCCTTATCTGAGATTGCGCTGGTATCTGTAAAACGGAGCCGGATAGAGCAGAAAGCAGCACAGGGAAGCAGCAGTGCAAAAGATGTGTTAAAATTACTTGATGAGCCTGAGAATTTCCTGTCGTCGGTGCAGGTGGGCATTACGCTGATAAGCATTGTGGCGGGTGCATACGGTGGTGCGGCCCTCTCAGAGAAATTTACGCCGGTGGTAGCCTCTATACCTGCACTGGCACCATATGCTCTTGAAATTTCTATAGTGGTTACAGTTGGCCTAATCACGTATGTTACGATCGTTATCGGCGAACTCATACCTAAAACAATTGCGCTTAACAACCCTGAACGCATTGCCCTGGCGGTGGCCCCCACCATCAAGGTTTTTACAAAATTCACGTTCCCGCTCGTTAAGTTACTTTCTGGCTCAACTAACCTGGCTATAAAACTGCTGGGTATAAAACAGGACCAAGCCAGGGCATCGCTTACGGAAGAAGAACTGCGCCATTTGATAAAAGTAGCCGGCCGCGAAGGTGTGCTCGAAAAAGAAGAAGAGCGCCTGCACGACAACCTTTTTTACCTGTACGAGCAACGCAACCGCAGCCTGATGACCTACCGTACCGACGTAGAATGGCTCGACATAAACCGCCCCCTTCCCGAACTACACCAGATCATCCTTCAGAGTGCGCATACCAAATTCCCGGTGGGTAAAGGCTCGCTTGACAATATAGTGGGTGTGCTTGCCGTAAAAGATTATTTCGAACAGGTAGATAAGCAGGGCGTAGCGCTACAAGCTGTACTGAAGCCGCCGCTGTTTGTGTCGGAATCGATGTATGCTATGAAAACGCTTAAAATGTTCCAGCGCAAAAAGCAGTACCTGGCATTGGTAGTAAACGAGTTTGGAGCAGTAGAAGGCCTGCTAACCCTGCACGACATTATGGAAGCTATAGTTGGCGACCTGCCCGATGTGGACGAAAGCAGTGACCCGGAGCTTTTCCGCCGAGAAGATGGCTCTTACCTTGTAAATGGCGCTATGCTGGTGCGCGAGCTAAACCGCGAACTTGGCCTGGAGCTGATTCAGGAACAATCGGAGCGCTATGCAACCTTAGGCGGATTTATACTTTACACGCTCTCTAAAATACCGAGAGTAGGCGATAAAATAACGTTGCGCACGCATGAGCTTGAAGTAGTTGATATGGATGCCAGCCGCGTAGACAAAGTACTTGTGCGAACTATAGCACCTCTGCCTGAAGAGACCACTTAACTATAGTTCACTATTTATCAGCAACCACTAAACTAACTGAGCTATGAGAAAACTTATATTATATATTGCTGCCAGCCTGGATGGCTACATTGCCCGAACCGACGGACGCATTGACTGGCTTGAAAACAAAACTTACACCATAGCAGGTGAGGATTTTGGTTACAGCGATTTTATGAAAACGATTGATACCACGCTGATGGGCCACAGCACTTACAAAGTTGTTTTAGGCCTTGGCATGTCCTTCCCTTACCCTGATAAAACGAACTATGTGTTCAGCCACACAGAGCACCCGGCTACAGAATATGTACAGTTTGTAACCCGCAATGCTACAGGCTTTGTAAAACAGCTAAAACAGGAAACAGGCAAAAACATATGGCTTATTGGCGGCAGCCAGCTCAACACACTGCTTCTTAATGCCGGACTGATAGATGAAATTATACTTACTTACATACCCGTTGTGTTAGGCAAAGGCATTCCTTTATTTGCACCGGGCGCCAGCGAAAATATGATGCGGGTAACGGAAACCCAGAACTATAAAAATGGATTTGTGCAGTTAAACCTGCAACCACGGCGGGAAGTTTAGAAACCTATAAAAGCCAAAACCACTCGTTTTACTTACAGGGTGGTTTTTGGATTGCAGCATATTCTTTACTGCCATAGAAAATAAACAGGCAAACTATAAGCAATTCTGTTTTGGATCAGTGCCCGGACCAGTATTAGATTTCAGATGTTGCGTTGGGGATTGCTGCGCTCTGTTTCTTTCTTCCTCTACTTTTTTATGCAGCTTGCGCTCTTCTTCAAACATAGGCTCCTGCAGCGAATCTGTGTAGCTCCTGCTTACATGAATGCCATCCCCCATTGTTCTGTCATACATAATGCCTGTGTTGTAAAAAAGTCCTTCTGTAGGGCTTCTCCTATTCCTTCTCATCACGTCCTCCTTTCTGTTTTAGTGCAATAAAACGCTGCACATTTCACGTATTTGTATACTATGTTATACGAGATCCATGTAGAGCAGTGCAATTAAAATCAGCAAATTGTACCATAAACCCTTAACTTTAGTTTGTGCTTAAATCCTCCCTTACAAACAACTATAGTTTGAGGCCAGGCTACACCAAATATCATAACCTAAAACGCCTGTACAGAACTGATCTGAACAGGCGTTTTAGGTTAGTAACTATAGGTTTGACTTACTTCTTTTTCTTTGCTTTGGCCTTTGCCTTTTTAGCTTTGGCAGCTTTTATCTTCCCTTCGGTCTCTTCCGCTTCTTTTATCAGCGATTTCCAGTCGTAGGTGGCGGCAGGGCTAAAATCTATAGTTGCTTCGTAGTCTTCTTTATCAATTGAGAGCACTTTTATGTCTTTGGTCAGGTATTCCTGTATCTCATCCAGCACAGGTTTTTCCTCGGGTGCGCAGAAGCTTACAGCAACTCCTTTTTGAGTACCACGGCCTGTACGGCCCACGCGGTGCACATAGTTCTCCGGCTGTTCCGGCAGATCATAGTTCACCACATAGTCTACGCTTGGTATGTCTATGCCGCGTGCGCTCACGTCGGTTGCAACCAGCAGCTTTACTTCGCCTTTTTTAAACTGGCGCATTACTTCAGTCCGGTCTTTTTGCTCTTTGCCTCCGTGTATGCTGATAGCTTTAATACCAGCTCTGTCCATGGCAGCAACTACACGCTCGGCACGCACCTTGGTACGCACAAAAGCCAGTATTTTTTTGTCCGGATTCTCGTTTACCACCCGCTCCAGGAAAAAGCGCTTATCATCCATATCCACGTACATCACCGAGTGGTCCACGTTTTTGGCTACCGGGTCTTTGGGAGATATCTGGATACGAACCGGCTTGTTCACCAGCGAGTAGGCCAGCTCTTTTATCTTTTCGTTGATAGTAGCCGAGAAAAACAGTGTCTGGCGCTGGCGGGGCAACTTGGCAATAAGCTGACGTATGTCGTGTATAAACCCAAGATCCAGCATGTGGTCAGCTTCATCCAACACTAACACTTCTACGCGGTGCAGTTTAATATAACCCTGGCTTACTAGGTCGAATAAGCGTCCTGGAGTAGCAACCAGTATATCAATTCCTTCTTCGAGTTTAGCGATCTGAGGCCCCTGCTCCACGCCACCAAATACACAGAATGTATTTACGCGGGTGCCCTGGCCAATTTCGTTAAACACTTCGGTTATCTGCAGGGCCAGTTCGCGGGTAGGCACCATCACAACGCATTTAATCCCATCGTCGCGGCGGCGGTTCTTGCTGTATTGCAGCCTGTCGAGAACCGGAATAGCGAACGCAGCCGTTTTACCAGTACCGGTCTGAGCAATAGCCAGCACATCCTCACCTTTCATAATGGGAGGAATGGCTTTGAACTGGATGTCGGTTGGCTTTCTGAAGCCCAGCTTGCTCAGGCTTCTCTTTATCTCGTCGGAAATGCGGTAATCTTCAAACTTCATGCTTGTAGTATCTATACGTGGCCCTGCCTTTACTTACGGCGTAACCAACATACAAAGGTACGGCTAATTGCTGAAATGTAAGTTCTATTAATTCTGGAGGGTTTAGCTGCTTTTAGTCGGCACTTTAACTAAAATGAGAGGTCTGGCTATGGTTAGCGCTTAACTTTTACGACCAACCCACTCCTCTACAGCCGAACTCAGCTTTTTAAAGTCGGAACCACCGGTACCGTAGGTATCGTAAGCAAACTTTATGATGATGCCGGTTACAACTATAAGGAACAGTACCCGCACAAAGCCAACACCACGTTTAAGGGCAGTACGCGTACCCAACTGCGAGCCGATTACACTGCAAATGGCCATCGGGATAGCCACCTCATACAACACGTGCCCTTTGTAAATAAAGTACCCCAGCGCCGACAGGTTGGTAGCCACATTCACTACCTTGGCCGCCGCCGATGCCGCTAAGAAGTTAAACCCGAATAATCCGATAAAGATAAAGATGAGGAAGCTGCCTGTTCCCGGCCCGAAAAATCCATCATAAAACCCAATAGCAGCGCCTATAAGCAGTCCGTATAGTTTCTCTTTTTTGTGGGTTAGTTTTGGCGCGTGCAACGAACCGAAGTCTTTTTTAATGAATGTATAGATCGCTACTAAAATCAGCAGCACAAGGATCAGCGGTTTAAGCAGATCAGCATCGATATGACTTAGCGCCCGGGCTCCCAGAAACGAGAACACAAAAGCCGCCCCTGCTGCCGGAACTATAGCCCAGTAATTGATCTTCACGCTGCGCACATACTTTACCATAGCCGAAGTTGTACCCGCTATGCCTGCAAACTTGCCCGTACCAAAAGCCGTGGGTAACGGCACGCCCGGTAAAAATATAAGCAAAGCCGGCAACTGAATCAGGCCACCACCACCCACTACCGAATCAATAAAGCCTGCCATAAACGCAAACAGGCACAGGTAAACTATATTCTCCACCAACGAAAGACCTTAAAACGTATACTCCTGAATCACAGAAAAAAGTGGCGCAATTTAAGGAATTAATTGTTGATTGTTGAATAGTCGATTGTTGTTTTTATGAGAATAGGGATTAATCTGATAGGACAGTATTTATAACTTTCTAACTCCACACTACAAACAAGAGATAGTGTTAATAAGCCCCTACCCTTTTTAAGTGAGAATTTTCTGCTGCTGCTATAGTTACATTTATCGTTTTATAGT
This sequence comes from Pontibacter populi, assembly GCF_019336435.1. Lineage (GTDB taxonomy): Bacteria > Bacteroidota > Bacteroidia > Cytophagales > Hymenobacteraceae > Pontibacter > Pontibacter humidus. The sequence continues at coordinate 894,624 of NZ_JAHWXQ010000001.1, forward strand.
TGCTGTTTTAACCCACCCCTACCCCTCCCAAGAGGGGATTTTCTGCCTTTGCTATAGTTTAGGTTACTGTTTTATTGTTGCCGTTTGTCATCCCCCTCGCCCCCTTCAAAGGGGGACTTTTCCGCTATTGCCTTCGCAACTTTCATTTCGGTCAGCGGGAGAAATCTGTATCTACATTAATTGCAAACCATGAGCAGGACAGGTTTACCTGTTCCCTTGGAACTATAACCACGATAAAGCTATGCAGCTATAGCTTCTCGAATAAACTATAAAATAGCTATCGAAAGATCTCAGTCTTTGGGTTGAGCGCCTTGTGAATGTCTGGTGGCGCAGCCATTGCGACGCAGGAGCAAAAGAGATTCGCGCAGCGCGATGCCCAAAGACGAGGCCTCCCGGCCGTGAGGGCACCAAAGCTAATTTGAAACAATAGGTGAGTAAAGCTCCCAGGATTGAGAGTAACTATAAAAGAAAAGGCTTGATTCGAATTGCAAAAGACTTAGACTATCACAACCTACCACCAACTACAACCTTCTCTTTGTATTCACTATTCTCGCCGTTCATCCCGAAAAGTTCGATGTAGAAAATATAGTACCCGATAGCAGCTTTGGAGCCATCCTGTTTCAGTCCATCCCACCTGAAAAAACCGTTATCTGCCAGCAACTCATTTCGTATCAGTTTCCGGACTTCGCGGCCCTGTGCATCAAAAACTGTAATGGTCGCTACAAAACCGGTCTTGCCGGTGTTATAGTTTATAGTTGCAAAGTCTTCAAACCCATCCCCGTCCGGCGAGAAAACCTGTGGCTCTACCTTAAAAGCCTGCTGCGCCTGCACATGTAACTGAGACTGCGAATTTATGTAGCCCGGTGTGGCAAAAACTGTGGTCGCCGCCGAATGGAAATTGCTGGCTATAGTTTGCCCGTTCAGCCGTATCCGCTCCAGCGACAACCCATTCTTGTCGTCTATCAACGCATGGTGCATTCCCGAATTATAACTGAACTGGTCTGCTACCCTTTTGTCGGGCTGCAGCACAACTATAGTTCCGGCATCGTCGGGGTAACTGGGCAGGCTACTCATTTGCAGAAAAGCCTTGTGGTTGGCAGCAGGGTAGTTCGCTTTAATGTTTTCCGGGTTAGAGGTAAGCACTACGTACTGGCCGGGCGCCAGTACATAACTGCTTGTAACTATAGTTTTAAGGTTGCTGATGGTATCGCCGGCAGTATTGCCCAGATGCCAGTTTTTGAGGTCGAGGTATTTGTCACTACGGTTTACCAGTTCTACAAAATCTACCCCATTGAGCCTTGGGTTAAACAGGACTTCGTTAATGACCACATCGCCGGGCTCGGGGACTGAAGGCAATGCAAAAGTTATAGCTTGCGGCTGGTTACTTAGGTTACCAGTGCAGTCAGTTATACCTGTAGCAGTTAAGGTGTATAGTTGCCGTTCCTGCAGTGGCGACGAGAGATGAACTATAACATCTGTGAACAGCGGGCCCTGCACCTGCACTCCTGCTAAAGCTATAGTTGGAGAAATGCTATAGTTGGCTATAGTTGCGGCTAGTGTACTATCCAGGCGTTCGTTGAAGCGGAGCAACACCTGTGTTGACGAAATTGCAAAAGCATTTATTAAAACTGGTGGTATGTTATCTGGTAAAGAAGCTGCTACGGAGTTTTGTTGCGCCGGTGTGCCGCCACGCGGGTCTGCAGATGCTGTCCAGTTTTCGGCACCGGCACAGGGATTGGTTACGTCTATCATTTCCAGAGACCACCCACCTTCGCGTTTAGTACTGTTCTTATACCAGGCATCGCTATAGTTTACCGCATAAATCAATTTCCCATCAGGGCGGCGCAGCTGCAGCAACTCACCCGCATTATTCAGTCCCGGAAAATTGCTGATCCCGATAACTTTACCGAACTGTGTAAAACTGGCTACCTGTGTATTGGGTACAACTACAACATACTCACCGGGCAGTAGTTGTGCGTTTGGTAGTGTTGTGGTAGCGGTAGCATCCGAGAGTTTAATGCCCCGCAGGCTAAGCACCTTATTTGTTGTGGCGTTATAAAGTTCAATGTACTCCTGGGCAGGCAAGCCAACAGCCGGACTTTCATCGGCCATAATCTCGGTTATGAGGAGCTCGTTATAGTTTGGGATTACGGCAGGCGGTATAAAGTTAAAGGTGCGCGTAATTGAGTTATTAAGCGTGTTACCATACAGATCCTGCAGGTTGGCTATAGTTAGTGTGTTGCTGCCAATGCTAAAGCTCTGCCCGAAAACCAGTCGCACTGTGCCCGCTTCTGTGAGTTCTGCTATAGTTGGTTTTATAGTTCCGTTCAGGGTATAGTTGGCTATAGTTTGGGCCTGATCTGGCTGCAGCGGCTCGTTAAACTGTAATATAATTTCCTGCGTGGTTATAGTTTGCAACTCTTCTAAAACAGGCGGCTGCGTATCGGTAATCTTAAAATCATCGAAGTAAAAGTTCTTGTTGTTAGCCGATGTATAGCGCACCAGCACGCCAAAGTAACCGGAGCGTTTATGCGTCGCATCCATAGCTATACCCTGGCTCACATAACTTTGACCGCTGCCCGTTACATCTATGCTTAGTTCCCACTCATAGCTTATAGTTCGGGTTACCCGCACGCGTACGATGTTGTTGCTAGTGGCCACGGTTTTGTCCTGCCCGTTAATGAGTAACACAGCTGTCTTGCCGGCATCTTTGCGGTATAGGCTTACTTCATCGGTGGTGTTGCCGATGCGCACGAAGTAACCATTTGTGGCTGTACTGTTCAGATCGGCGTTATCAGAAATAAGGTAAATATCGGTATAGTTGGTGGAGGAGGTTGCCAGTTTCAGGTTTGCCCAGAATTCCCAGGTGGTGCCAACTATAGCCTGCGACGGCGTAACAAGCTGCAGTGTAGTTCCGGTTACAGCGGGGCCGTTGCTTTGCAGTTGGTGTTGCGCGTTAACTATAAAACTGCCCGCATTGCCAGTCCAGGTTGGGTTTTGGGTGAAGTTGCCATCTGAGAAATTGTCCTGCAATTGTGCCGCTGCCCATAACGGAAATAGCAGGAACAGAATAAGTAAAGTTTGTTTCATGCACAGAAATTGTGGTAAAAACTTACGTAATTTGTACCCGCGTGAGGGATAGAGCCGGCACCCCGCAGCGGTAGCGAGGAGTACAGGCGAAAGCCCGACGGCCCGGCCGGCACGCCCAAAACACCAGACGCTTCTATAGTTTTAGAACTATTACGGGACGCGGATTGGTTAGTTAGGACAGTTATTCCAGTTAAAGAGTTTGGGAGTTAGAGAGTTAAAGAATAACAACCAGCCATTTAACCATCAAGCCATTAACAATTAATTATATACCCTAAATGAAAGTAGCAGTAGTAGGCGCCACCGGATTGGTAGGCGGCGAAATTTTGAAAGTACTGGCGGAGCGCGATTTCCCGGTAACAGAGTTGATGTTGGTTGCTTCTGAGAGATCTGTTGGTAAACAGATGGAGTTTAAGGGTAAACAGATAAAGGTTATCGGGATGCAGGACGCGATTGCGGCTGCCCCGCACATTGCTATTTTCTCGGCTGGTGGCAGCACCTCTACGGAGTGGGCTCCTAAGTTTGCCGAAGTTGGTACCGTTGTAGTGGACAACTCATCAGCGTGGCGCATGGACCCAACCAAAAAACTGGTTGTGCCAGAGATTAACGCTAAGGAACTTACGAAAGAAGATAAGATCATCGCTAACCCGAACTGCTCTACTATACAAATGGTAGTGGCCCTGAACAAGCTGCATGAGGAGTTGAAGGCAAAACGCATCGTGGTGAGTACGTACCAGTCGGTGACCGGCACAGGCGTGAAGGCGGTGGAGCAGTTAATGAACGAGCGTGCCGGCAAGGAAGGCGAAAAAGCGTATCCGTACCCGATCGACCTGAACGTGCTGCCACATATCGATGTATTTACCGACAACGGTTACACCAAAGAGGAGATGAAAATGATCCTCGAAACCAAGAAGATCATGGGCGACGATTCTATCCGGGTAACGGCTACGGCAGTGCGCATACCGGTTATGGGCGGCCACTCAGAGTCGGTGAACGTGGAGTTTGAGAAGGATTTTACGCTGGATGAAGTTTACCGCATTCTAGGTGAGACTGAAGGCGTAAAAGTGGTAGACGATGTAAAAAACCTGCAGTACCCGATGCCTAAAGATGCCCATGGCAAAGACGACGTGCTGGTTGGCCGTGTGCGCTTAGATGAAACCCAGCCCCGCACGGTAAATATGTGGATCGTGGCGGATAACCTGCGCAAAGGTGCTGCTACCAATGCTGTGCAGATTGCTGAGTATCTGGTGAAGCATGAGTTGGTGTAGGTAATTACACTGGCAACTATAACTTATCGCTTTTTCGGACTTCCCGGTCCGGAAGCTTACTGACGGGGACTTCTTAGTACCCGTTTTTTATTGGCCGGCTACGGGCATATGAATATTCTCAATGGATTGGTTTCAGAGTTAATAGTTTGAAACAAGGTTTTGTACTATAGTTAAATATATTATTCTTTATATTTAGTAACTAATATTCTTACCCTATGAAAACAACTCTATTACTTTGTTTACTTCTGCTATTTAGCTTTACCACTTTTGCTCAGGTTGGTGAAGTAACTGCTGAAATAAAACAGTTATTCGATCAACAGCAATATGACAAAATCATCAACAAATACGCCAGCAAAGCAGATACATACCCCGCAAAGGCAGTATACTATATTGGAGTGGCTTATTACATGAAAGAAGACGATCAGAATTGCTTAAAGCTCATGGACCTATCCATTAGCAAGGACTCCAAGAACGCATATCCACACTTTATAAAAGGCAAAACACTACAATATCTCGACCAGCATCCTAAAGCCATTGAAAGTTTAAATCAGGCTATTGAGCTTAATGCTAAAGATGGAGAATTTTATAGTGCTCTTGGTGATTCATATAATGAGTTGGATAAACTAGATAAAGCACTTCAAGCTTATAGTATAGCTGCATTACAAGAAAATGCTCCAGATAGAGTATACATCATGATTCCACAAATGCACAGTGCAAAGGGCGATGATAAGAGCGCATTAGCAGCATTTAAAACTGCCAAAAGTACAATATCTAAGGACACCGACTCTTACATAACAGTACTCTATAATATAGGTTTGCTGGAGTATTTGAACGAAAACTATCCTGTTGCTGAGCAAGCTTACCAAGAACTGCTGACTTTAACGCCAAACGATTTTCAAACCTACGCTAAGCTGATGCAGGTGCACTACGCCAGAAAAGAATATATGAAGGCTGCACCCCTAAGAGAAAAGCTTTATGCGGCTCATGCAAACGGTTTACTTCAAGATAATCTACAAGACATGTTCTGCTTTGATCAGTTTAAGTGGAATGATAAAATGATTCAGGTCTTTGAGCGGTATGCTGAACCAGAAGGCAAAGTATACTATAAGCACATATTTTATGTGGTAAATCAGAATGGCGACATAGAGTATAGTATTCAAACGGAGAATTCGCCGGTATCAATGGAGCAGGGTGGGCCAAAATATCTGCTAGGTATGCGTAAAGGAAATAGCCATTATACCTACAATGTTGGAGTTGAGCAGAGCTTCAGCTATGAAAAACTAAAGAGGCAGGTTATCGATATATTAGATGGAAAAATAAAACCTGCCGCAGCAACACATCCTACAAAATAGTGTACTAAATCATATACTACATTACAAGCTACATGTAACATAAGTCGAAAATGGTATTAAGCATTTAGAACTTTAATTTGCAACAACTATAATTAACCCTAAAACCAACCCCTATGGAAACACTAACACCCAACGTTGGCCTGATATTCTGGCAGATGGTCATTTTTTCAGGATTGCTTTTATTTCTGATCTCCTGGATAATGATATTGGTAACCAGCAGGCTGGATGGCATCAACAAGCTTATCTGGCTCCTCGGAACATTGTTTTTGCCAGTTATTGGTCCGCTGCTTTTCTTCTTTAGATATTCATCTTTTAAAAAACCGACTAACTCACAGGCCTAACATAAAATGCCCGCCCAACCCATCCACACCGACAGACTCATACTCATACCTTTTACTTTAGAAGTGACTGGGCTGCTGCTGGACGGCGACACAAGTATCCTTCAGCAACTTGGCTTGCAACTTACGCCTTACTGGCCAGACCAGGAAGCCATAGATACTTTCCCGAAGATCATTAACAACCTGGAGTTGGTGCCGGAGCCGAGCGGTTTTGAGTCGTATATGGTGGTGCACCGGAATAGTATGACTGTAATTGGCGATGCCGGTTTTAAAGGTTTACCGAATACTGATGGTGAAGTGGATTTAGGGTATGCCATTATTCCGCAGGCGCAAAAGAATGGTTATGGTTTTGAAGTAGCGAAAGGATTGGCAGACTGGGCGTTTCAACAGCGAGGTGTAGAAGCAATTACAGCCAGATGCCTGTTAGAGAATGTACCATCGGCCAGAGTCTTGGAAAAGCTGGGAATGCACGAGGTAAACCGCGACGAAACAGTAATCCGATGGAAGTTGCTGAAACCAAACCTGCAGCCAACTATAGCTAACTGAAGGTAAACAAGCTACTGAACAGATGCTGGTTTTTATTCTGCTTTTGCACGCTCATCGCACTTAAAATCCATTAGCTCCCGGATGTTCTCCAGGCAAGGCGCTGGTATAAAAGCGTATACTTCCTCGTTGTTCTGGCAGTATTTAAATGTCGCAAATGTGCTGCGGCTACGCGGGTAAACCCATCGGTCGGTGTTGCAGCCAAATACGCGCAACGGGAACTCTTCTGTGTTATAGTCTATGTAGTTTACTACCTGGTCCTGGTGTACAAAAAGCAACCTGTTATGCCCGCCGGGTATAGCGCTTCCATCCCATTTAAACCCGATCTCGTTTTCTATTTCTTCTACTTCCACATCGCCTTCAAAAAAGTACATCACATCCCATTCAAAGTCTGTGAGGCTTTCCATCGAAATGGTATGATAGCCCGTTTTGCCGGCTTCCTTTTCAACTTCTGTCTGGAGTTTGTTCAGTAATTCATCGTCACTCTTGGAGCATCCTGCAAAAGCGAAAACTATAAGCAGCAACAGCAGATTCTTTTTCATAATTGATAATACGGGCTAGCAGGCGAAGGTAAAGTAATTTCAGATGAATCTAAAAGTCCACACGGTACAGGTCTTCCATTTGTTGTTGCGTTACAAAAGCCGGCGTAGCCCTGAAAACAGCATTGCGTGCCTTTACCAGCAACCGATTCTCCCACTGCGACACCCAACCCAGTAACCGCGATAACCGGATAACTTTTGCCGTTCGGGCTAGTCTGCGCTTTTCGTAGTTGGCTAAAGCTGAAACTATAGTTGCGTCTTGCGCCAGGCATTGCCCCAGCACTATGGCATCTTCTATTGCCTGGCAGGCACCCTGCCCCATATTTGGCGTAGTGGCATGGGCAGCATCTCCAAGCAGAACGATACGGTTGTAAACAAATTTCTTTAGTGGTTTCAGGTCGTTTATATCACCCCAGATAAGTTGATCGGGTCTGGTAGCGGCCAGCACTTCCTGCACAGGCTCATGCACGCCCGTAAAATGCGCTGCTAGTTGTGCAGGTGTCATTTGACGCATACGTTCGTCCTGCTCTGGTGCGTTGATGCAGGCATACCAGTAAATTCGGTTACCGGGGAGCGGAGCCATACCTACCCTACCCTGCGGTGCCCATGTTTCAGCGGAGATCATCGTATTCAGGTTCACTCCCGGATTATCAATAACACCACGCCAACACGTATACCCAGCATACCGGGGCTTGCTTTCAGGCAACAACTGCTGCCGAACTATAGAATTGATTCCATCGGCAGCTATCAGCAGATCGGCAACGTCTTCGGTGCCATCTGTAAAGCGCACATGCACCTGGTTTTGTACCTGATTTATAGCTTGGCAGCGTTTGTTGAGCTGTAAAGTACCTGGTCGCATGTTTTGAGCCAGCACATCGTGCAGGTCAGCACGGTGAATCACAAAATTGCTGATGCCGTACCTTTTACTTAGCGGACGTGTATCCTGGTTGGTGATGATGTTATCTTCCTCGTCGAAGATGGTAAGTGCTTCCAGCTCTTTGCCACGCGCAATTACGGCATCGGCAACGCCTAGCCTAGCCAAACCCTGAATTGCGTTAGCGGCCAGGCCAACACCGGCTCCTACTGGTTTAAGTTCGGAAGCAGCTTCGTAAACTATAGTTTCTATCCCCTGCTTCTGCAACGCGATTGCTGCGCAAAGTCCGCCTATTCCCCCTCCAACAACTATAACTTTCATAGTTTGCTTTTATAGTTCAGCTGCAAAGGTACAGGAGTAATGATGAAGGATGAATTAATTATTCATCATTGACTTAAATCTAGTAGCGTCCGGAAGGCTTGTGAATATGTTGCTTTTAGTGCTATAGTTACAGTTTTAACCCACCCCTACCCCTCCCGAGAGGGGAATTTCGGCTATTGGTATAGTTGGTATTTATAGTTCTATAGTTAGTATTTGTCATCCCCTTGCCCCCTTCAAAGGGGGACTTTTCTGCAGTTACTTTTCAAGATGTCATTTCGACTAGCGGGAGAAATCTAAATCAACTATAGTTACAACCCACGAACAGGACAGGTTTACCTGTCCCTTTGGAATTATTACCACGATAAATCTCGGAGCATTCCGATTCAAACTATAGACGAACTAGAACTATGAGAAGCTTCTCAGTCTTTGGGTTGAGCGCCTTTGCTTTGTTGCGGTGCCTTTAGGCAGCCCGAGGCACGAGGGAAGCAAGAAAGCAGCAGCGCGAGACCGAAGACGGGGCCTCCCGGCCGTGAGGGCACCAAAGCTAAAGATGAAACTATAGGTACCTAGAGCTCCCAGGATGAAAGGTTATTTGAAAGTGAGGCTTGGTTGGATTATAAAAGACTTCAACTATAAACTTCAGATTTCTCCTAACGTCGAAATGACAAAAGAGAAGTAAATCAATTATAGCACAGACGCTAGCAGGAGCTGCGCACGCTGCTAGGTCCTCAGCACAAAACAGACTTATCCGGATTTCGAAATGACAGAATAGAACTTATGGTACGACACCACAAACAAAAAAGCAGCACAGGTAGTAACCTGTGCTGCTTTATAAAAGATTCTATAGTTTAAAACTATCGCTTTATCTCCGATGCTAATTCTTCCTGATCTACAGCCTGGCGGCCAAAAACCTTAGCGATCCACTTTGGAAGGAAAATAGAACCCAGAATCAGGTATGGGTAGTAGGTGATCAGGCGGTAAAGCATCACAACCACATTACTGAAGCTACCCAGGAACAAGCCAAAGAAGCTCGGGAACGCCATTTCAACTATACCAGCACCACCAGGTGTAATAGCGATCAGCATCACGATCCAGAAGATCAGGTTGCGGGAGATAATAAGCATGTGTTCGCTTAAGCTTACATCTACAAAAGCTGCGATCAGGCAGTTAAGCAGGAAGTAACGGGCGCTCCACACAAAAATGGTAGAAAGTATGGCTTTGCTCCAGTAAGTGGTATTTTTACCTCTCAGCTGCTGCGAGGCCCAGATGATCTCGTTGCCATGTTGGAATGCGTTGACCCGCCACTTACGCAAAAACTTAATGGACGTGATCTTCAGCAACAGCCATTTAAATGCACGCGGTCTTACAAATAATGCATAGATCATCAGGAAAGTATAGAGCGCGATCAAACTATAGCTCACATAAAATGCCCACTTCAGTTTACTGATGTCGGAAGGATCCAGGCCAAAGGTAGGGAATACTTCGCCTTGCGTGGCCAGTAATGCAATCGGGGCTGCCAGAATGAAGAACATGTTATCCAGCACGGCCGTCAGCATCACATAAGCCAGCGATTTGCCCAATGGAATGCCTTCTTTGTTCAGGATAATGGTAGCTACTGTGGTACCGCCCACAACCGATGGAGTAACCGCCGAAGCAAACTCCCAGAGCATAATCACATCTAAACTATTGCGCCAGGTCAGGAATTTATCGGTAAGCTCCCGGATGCGGTAAATGTAGCCAAAGTCGCGGATAACGAGCACTACTAGCGCAGCTGCCAGCCACCACATATTGGCATCGGCTATACTGGCCAGGTCGCCCAGCTTATCATCTTTTATAAACAACCAGGCTGTTGCCCCCAGTCCCAAAAAAACTGGAATGAGCACCTTGACCGGGCTAAAGCTTTTAAGTATTGTTTTTTGGTTCTGATCCATGCAGGTGTGCTGGCTTTCTTCTGTTTACGGTCTTTAAAAACTACTCAACCAGCAGTTGTGTAACCTGGGCAGCCTGCCCTTCGGCTATCGTTATTGTAAAATCATTAAATCCTTCGCCTACTTCAATCCCGATCAGGTTTAGCTGCAGCATATCCAGTATCGCCAGAAAGTTAAAGATCATTCCTATTTTATCCGGAAACTGGCTTATCACTTCTGAAAACGTAGTGCGTTGGCGCTCTGTCACCAGCTTTAGAATTACATTACGCTGGCCTTCTATTGTATACGGGTACTGGATAACAGTATGCTTCGGGCGGTTCTGCTCAGCTTCGTAGCGGTTCATTACCTTATCAAACACCCGCATCAGTTTGTACAGGTTCAGGTCCTGCAGCTCGTACTCAAAATTGTTGGCGTTGGCAATTACCTGCAACTCGTCGTGTATGTTGCCGCGGTTTTCCTGGGCCAGGCGCAGGTCTTCCATTTCTGATAAGACCGGCACCGCACTTTTATATTTTTTATACTCCAGCAGGTGCTGTACCAGTTCCTGGCGTGGGTCAATTTCGTTTCCTTCTTCGTCTTTCTCGGTGCGAGGCAGCAGCATCTTGGCTTTTATGCGCATCAGTGTGGCAGCTGTCAATATAAAATCGCTGGCTACTTCAATGTTCAGTTGCTCCAGCTGCCGTATATAGCCCATAAATTCATTCGTGATCTGGAAGATCGGAATGTCGTGTATGTCCAGCTCATCGCGCTCTATAAAGAAAAGCAGCAGGTCGAACGGCCCCTCGAACAACGGTAATTTTATCTCGAAACTCACTGTACTTTAGTTTTTGCTGCAGCGCCACGCGCCTGACGAAGAACAAATTTAAACATTTTTGCCTGATTTGATGTAACCCCAAATTTATAACCAGCTATTACAGGCTCCCTTAAAGCGTATAGTTTACCTAACCCTAACCCGGCAACTATAGTTCTGCAGCACCCTACAGGCATTCCGGTATAAAATTTGATTACTCCGCACATGAAAATAAGCAGGCGGGTAATTCGTTCGTAGTTTTTTATTAATTTTACGTTTTGCCCGGACGTTTACAATTTTATCGCCAGCAAACTTTTAACAAAATAAATTGTTGAAGGTCTATAAAGAGAATCGTATGATCATTAAACCCGGAGAGTTGCTAGCCTCCATAAACACGCCTGAAGACCTGCGAAAGCTGAAGCCAGAGCAGATGTTACAGGTTACGCAGGAATTAAGGCAGTTTATTATTGATGTAGTGTCGATACATGGCGGGCACTTTGGTGCTAGTTTAGGGGTAGTTGAGATCACGACAGCACTACATTATGTGTTTAACACACCGTACGACCAGCTTGTATGGGATGTTGGGCACCAGGCATATGGCCATAAAATTCTCACCGGCCGCCGCGATGTGTTTCATACCAACCGCAAATACGGCGGTATCTCCGGTTTCCCGAAACGTAAAGAAAGCGAGTACGACACCTTTGGCGTAGGCCACTCGAGTACGTCTATTTCGGCGGCACTTGGTATGGCTGTTGCCTCGCAGTATAAAAACGAAGCCGACCGACAGCACATTGCCGTGATAGGTGATGGCGCCCTGACAGGCGGTATGGCGTTTGAAGCCCTGAACCACGCCGGCGCAACCAATGCCAACCTGCTGGTAGTTTTAAACGACAACTGCATGAGCATCGACCCGAACGTGGGTGCTCTGAAAGAATATTTAACCGACATTACCACTTCCCGCACCTATAACAAGGTTCGCGACGAGATCTGGAATATACTGGGTAAGATCAGCAAGTTTGGCCCGAACGCACAACACATTGCTTCTAAGATAGAGAGCGGCATTAAAGCTTCGATCTTAAAGCAAAGCAACCTCTTCGAAGGCCTGAAGTTCCGTTACTTCGGTCCGATAGATGGCCACGACATCAATCATCTGATTTCGGTGATGGAAGACCTGAAACATATTCCGGGTCCGAAAATACTGCACTGCATTACCACAAAAGGCAAAGGCTTTGCCCTTGCCGAAAAAGATCAGACCAAATGGCACGCGCCAGGGTTGTTCGATAAAATCACCGGTGAGATCTATAAAACGCACTACGACAAGCCACAGCCACCAAAGTACCAGGACGTTTTCGGCCATACGATAGTGGAACTGGCCGAGCAGAACCCTAAAATTATGGGGGTAACGCCTGCCATGCCATCGGGTTGCTCGCTTAACATTATGATGAAGGCCATGCCGGACCGCGCGTTTGACGTGGGCATTGCCGAGCAGCACGCAGTAACTTTCTCGGCTGGTCTGGCTACACAAGGCATGATCCCGTTCTGTAATATCTACAGCACGTTTATGCAGCGCGGCTACGACCAGGTGGTACATGATGTATGTTTACAGAACCTGCCGGTAGTATTCTGCCTGGACAGAGCTGGTTTTGCCGGTGCCGACGGCCCGACACACCACGGTGCGTACGACATTGCGTACATGCGCTGCATCCCGAACATGGTGGTATCTGCCCCAATGAACGAGCAGGAACTGCGTAACCTGATGTTTACTGCTACCCAGGAAGGTGCTGGTCCGTTCACGATCCGTTACCCGCGCGGCGAAGGTGTTATGCCTAGCTGGAAAACTCCTTTTGAAGTAATTGAGATAGGTAAAGGTCGTACCGTACAGGAAGGCGAAGAAGTAGCGATACTAACCTTCGGCCACATTGGTAACTATGCGGTGGATGTCTGCAAGAAACTAAGCTTCGACGGCATTACGCCAGGCCATTACGACATGCGTTTCGCTAAGCCGCTGGATGAAGAATTACTGCACCATATTTTCTCAAAATACAGCAAAGTTATTACCGTAGAAGATGGCTGCCTGCAAGGTGGTTTCGGTAGTGCTGTGCTGGAGTTTATGGTTGATAACGGCTACACTTCTCAGGTAAAACGCCTGGGCATGGCTGATGTAATTTACGAGCACGGCTCGCAACTGGAACTACACCGCGAAGCCGGCTTCGCTCCGGAAGACATTGAACGAACTGTTCGTGAGATGATCGGCGTTGCGGTGAAAGTATAGTCACTCTGGCTAAGCTCCTGACAAAGAATTGTTTGACAAAAGACATAAGATTAAGCCCTGCAGTTTTAATAAGCTGCAGGGCTTTTTTGTCTGAATCAGGATTTACAGGATTTTAGAATTGACAGGATTGCTAAGACCTAGCAGTGTGCGCAGCTCCTGCTAGCGTCTGGGTTTTATAGTTGCTGTTATTTAACCCCCCCCTGACCCGGAGTTACAGATATTCCGTATTTACTATCTTTACAAACTATAGCAACAACTATAAACTATGCCAAACTCCACTTTTACCGATGCCGGCTCCGGCGATGCTCTGGTTTTCCTGCATGGCTTTGCCGAAAGCAAGCAGGTATGGACCGATTTCAAAAAGCCGCTGCAAAACAAATTCAGAACGATAGCCCTGGACCTGCCTGGTTTCGGAAATAACACCGCTGAAGTTGCAGACTATAGCATGGACACGATGGCCAACTATGTGAAGCAGCAACTCGATAAGCTGGGTGTAAAGAAATGCATTCTGATCGGGCACTCCATGGGCGGTTATGTAAGCATGGCTTTTGCGGAGAAGTATGGCGCTATGTTGAACGGCCTTTGCCTGTTCCACTCCTCTGCCCTGCCCGACACCGACGAAAAGAAAGACAACCGCAACAAGACCATCGAGTTTGTAGAGAAGCACGGCGTTGAGAAGTTTATGCAGTCGTTTGTAGAACCGCTGTTTTTTGCAGATAACCGCGCCAAGCTCCGCAGCAAAATAGACCTGATGAAAAAGATAGGCACCGTCACGCCAAAAGAAAGTATAGTTGGTGGCCTGGCAGCCATGCGCGACCGCCCCAACAAAACCGAAGTCCTGAAAAAAGCGAACTACCCCGTGCTGTTTATTTTTGGCAAAGAAGATGGTGCCGTACCAATGGATAAAGCACTGGAGCAATGCCATTTGCCAGACAATAGCATGGTCTACTTCCTGGGGCAAACAGGCCACATGGGCATGTTCGAGCGCACCTACGAAACCCGCAAAGCCATCGAAAAATTCGCCGAAACGATCTTAGGATAGTTAGAAAGTTAAAAAGTTTGGAAGTTAGAAAGTTGTTTTCTTCTACTCTATAAACTTTTAACTTTCTAACCTTCTAACTTCCAAACTTTTTAACTCCAATAATGCGTCGCATTCTGCCAACTATAGTTTTCACCCAGTTTGCTTGCACGTCGTTGTGGTTTGCGGGCAACGCGGTGTTACCGGAGCTGCAACAGGAGCTTAACCTGGAGCAGGATGCATTGGGGCTGATCACTTCGTCGGTGCAGTTGGGGTTTATAGCTGGTACGCTTTGCTTCGCCTTTCTTTCGCTGGCCGACAGGGTATCGCCGCGGTTGCTGTTTATGCTTTGCGCTGTGGCCGGCGCTGCGACTAATGCTTTGCTGGTTTTCCTGCCTGCCGATTTTACAACTATACTTTTGCTGCGGGTGGCTACCGGTTTTTTACTGGCCGGCGTGTATCCCGTAGGTATGAAGATAGCGGCCAGCTGGTACAGCGGCAGTTTAGGTAAGGCAATAGGTTATTTAGTCGGGGCACTTGTTTTGGGTACGGCATTTCCCCATTTACTACGGGCTTTGGGCAACAGCCTGCACTGGCAGAGCACGTTGCTAACTATAAGCGGACTGGCTGCAGTTGGTGGTCTGGCAATGTATCTGCTAGTACCGGACGGGCCATACCTGCGTAAAGGCGCTGCTTTCGATATCCGAAATATGCTGCAGGCGTTTAAGGTAAATGAGTTCCGGGCAGCAGCTTTTGGCTACTTTGGGCATATGTGGGAGCTGTATACCTTCTGGGCTTTTGTGCCGGTTATACTGGCTTATAGTTTACCTGAGCTTACTACGGTACAGATCTCACTTTATAGTTTCTGTGTTATTGCGGCGGGTGCTATTGGCTGCGTAGGCGGCGGTCATTTGTCGCAGCGATTTGGTAGTGCCAGGGTAGCTTTTGTGCAGTTGCTGCTCTCCGGTTTGTGCTGCCTGGCTGCCGTGTTTTTACTGGCGGTAAGTTCAACTATAGTTATCATTCCTTTCCTGCTTTTTTGGGGTGTGGTAGTGGCTGGTGATTCGCCCCAGTTCTCCGCCTTAAATGCCCGCACTGCTCCGCAGCATTTGGTTGGTACGGCACTTACGGTTGTAGTCAGTATTGGCTTTGCGCTAACTATAGTCAGTATTCAGTTTACTACCTACATCTTAAAATTTATGCCTCTACCCGTGGTTTTTGCGCTGCTTGTAGTGGGACCTATCCTGGGGCTGCTTTCGCTCAGGCAACTGGTTGGCAGGCAATAAAAAAAGCCGGTACTTACACCGGCTTTTTTATCCATCTATAGTTTGTTTCTATTTCTCTGCTTCCATTATCATCTCTGAACCGTCTCCGGCTTTAAGGCGAAGTTCATCGTCACTTAGTTTCAGTACATCAAAATTCTCAGATACATTCTGGTCTTCAAACTGTAAAGTCAGCTTTTTGGCACCCTGGTCGTAGGTCCAGGTACCTGTTTGCAGGGTACTCGCGCCACCCATTGCAAAACGGCCATCTGCGTAAAACTGAATGTTCTGCTCCTTTTCAGCATCGGTTAACTTCTCTTTGTCACCTTCGGTATTTAATTCTTTTTTAGCATTCCATGTTTTGCTGCTGGTTCCTGATAACATGCTTTCTGTGCCAGCTTTATCGCCGCCGCAGCTTACCAGCGTAATAGCCAGTAACATAGTAAATGCCATTTTTAAGAAACCCGGCAAAAGGCTTGTGTTCTTTTTTGTAATTTCCATAGTTTTAAGTTGTATGTTTTGCAATAATATCTGGCCTTACTGCTGCAAAGCCTGTGCATAACGTACGTTCCCTTTCTCTTTAAAGTTAATATCAAAACGCCCTTCTAACACAATCACTTATACAACAAACTGAACGTAAAGGCGTATTTATTTAAGCAGCCACAAGCAAAGGCTGCCTCTTAACGCAGAAGTTTAACACTAAATATTTTACTATGGGATTGTTTGATTTTTTAAAGAAGGGAAAGGAAGAACCTGCTAAGCAACCAACAGGTACACCAAGAACCAACCAGATGCCTGGCCAGCCCACTCAGGGTACAACCGCATCTCCAAACCAGCAGCATGTAAACGCTAAAAGCACTGATACTTATACTGTTCAGTCCGGAGACTCGCTCTCTAAAATTGCACAGCGCCAGTACGGCAGTGCCAGCTCATGGACCAAGATCTATGATGCTAATAAAACTATTATCGGCGATAACCCTGACCTTATTAAACCAGGCCAGAAGTTAACGATTCCGAGAGACTAACAATACTTAAAAGTATGAAACTGAAACGGCCGCTTCCTTTACAGGAAGCGGCCGTTTCAGTTCTGCTTATGTTGCCCCTCGACAACTATAGTTTTTAGTTTACCTGCAGCCAAACTATAGTTTCACCTAATAAAAAATCCCGCCGAAGTTACCTCCGGCGGGATCTTTCAAATCAATAAGTATTCTTTTGCTTAGAAACGCTCGTCAGCAGCGAAGAAGAAATCGCCTTCGATCTGCGCGTTCTCATTTGAATCAGAACCGTGAACGGCGTTAGACTCGATAGACTTAGCATATTTCTTACGGATAGTACCTTCTGCAGCCTGCTCCGGGTTTGTAGCACCAATCAGGGCACGGAAATCTTCTACAGCGTTGTCTTTCTCCAGGATCATCGCTACGATAGGGCCTTTAGACATATATTTTACTAAGTCGTTATAGAACGGACGCTCTTTGTGTACTTCGTAAAATTTACCGGCACGCTCTTCAGACAGTCTTGTCTTTTTCATCGCTACAATGCGGAAGCCGCCTTCTTCGATCATTTGAGTAATGCCGCCAATGTGGTTATCAGCCACTGCATCCGGCTTGATCATGGTAAATGTGATGTTTCCTGCCATGGTACGTCGTATTTATAATGTGTTTCTTTTTTACGGGCGCAAAATTAGTGCATTTATAGTTAATATTGCTATACTTTGCCGTTATAGTTTGCCAAAACCATAGTTGCAACTTTGCAGGCTTTATACTGCAAAACCGCTATTTTATTGTTTTAGAAGTTATTTCTTCAGAAATTCGCACCCTATTTCCCTATTAATCAGAGGAATTATACCTAACCTATGTATGATGTTAGCGCTCTAAAAGAGCTCCTGAAAGAACCTAAAGAGGTGATGATCACCACGCACCATAAACCAGATGCTGATGCACTGGGGTCGTCTTTGGGTCTGGCAGGATACCTCAAAAAGAAAGGGCATCTTGTTACCGTGGTTACGCCATCCGATTACCCGAACTTCCTTAACTGGATGAGTGGCAACGATGACGTGATCATTTATTCTGAGAAAAACGACGCACTGGTGCAGCGCATCATTAAGGAGTCGCAGGTTATCTTTTGCCTTGATTTCTCGAGCCTGTCGCGTATTAACGAGATGGGCGAATACATCAGAGCAGCGGCTGGCACAAAAGTACTGGTAGATCACCACCTGCAGCCGGAAGACTTTGCTGAAATTCAGTTCTCAAACACAAACGCGGCTGCCACAGCCGAGATCGTGTATGACCTGATAAAAGACCTGGGCGACGGCGACCTGATTGATACCAACATTGGTGAGTGCCTTTACGCGGGAATCATGACGGACACAGGTTCGTTTCGCCACCCGAGCACTTCGCCAAACGTGCACCTGATCATTGCCGATCTGCTGAACGTGGGGGTAAAAACATCCAACATCCACCGCCTTATCTACGACAGCTCTACAGAACTGCGCCTGCGCTTTTTAGGGTATGCGCTGAAAGAGAAACTGGTAGTGCTGCAGGAATACCATACAGCTTATTTTGCCATAACGGCCGAAGAATTAAAAGCTTATGACTCCAAGACCGGCGATACCGAAGGACTTGTAAACTATGCCTTGTCTATAGAGGGCATTGTTTTTGCAGCCCTGATCATCGACCGTTCGCAGGCTGTTAAAATGTCTTTCCGTTCGGTAGGCGATTTCTCGGCCAATGAGTTTGCCCGCGACCACTTTAACGGTGGCGGACACAAAAACGCAGCCGGCGGCATGTCTATGGACCCGCTGGAAGCAACCGTACAAAAATTCGAAAGCCTGCTGCCGCAGTACAAAGAACAACTGCAGGCCGTAGCTCAAAACAGTTAATAAAAATCTAATCTTAAATTATCAATGTTATCTAAAATCAAATTCCTGTTGCCGGTAGTAGCTGGTGCCCTGATGGTACAAGCTTGCAACAAAAACAACGACGAGTTTTATACATCAGCCGATGGTCTGACTTATAAGATCTTTGAAAAAAACGATAAAGGCGAATACGCAAACAAAGGTGAAGTTAACGCTGCTGACAGCACCGGCGCTAAAATAGGCCAGGTAGTTACCTTCCATTGGGCTATCAAAAATGCGGAAGACTCTACTTTTGCTGATACCCGTACACAAGGTCCTAAAATGCCTATCGTGTTGCCATTAATGCAACCAACTATGAAGGGCGGCCTTGAGAATGCACTTTCTATGATGTCTCCGGGCGATAGCGGTGTGTTCAAGATCAACGCTGATACACTTTTCGCTAAAACATTTGGTCAGCCGTTGCCTCCGTTCATTAAGCCAGGTTCGCAGCTAACCTTCTTCATCAACATGGAGAAAGTACAGTCTAAAGCTGATGCAGAAGCAGATTATGCTAAAATGATGGAAGAGCAGATGCAGAAAGCTCGCGCTAATGCAGAGCAGCAGCTAAAAACTGACGATACCAAGATTCAGGCGTATATTAAAGAAAACAACCTGCAGAACGTTAAGAAAACAGATTCTGGTGTGTATTATGTAGTTACTAAAGAAGGTAAAGGCCCGCAGGCTAAAGCCGGAAACGAAGTAGCAGTACACTACAAAGGTTCTTTCCTGGATGGTAAGGAGTTCGAATCTTCGCGCAACAACCCAACCGGCGAGCCTTTTAAATTTACGCTTGGCCAGCAAATGGTAATTAAAGGTTGGGATGATGCTATTGTAAACCTGAAAGAAGGTAGCGAAGCAATTTTACTTATTCCTTCTCCGTTAGCTTATGGCGACCAGGATCGTGGTCCTAGCATGCCTGCTAACTCTATCCTGCGCTTCGATGTGGAGCTGATGGATGTAAAATAATCTGTTGAATAATATTACCGTTAAGCTATGACCTTACTAACCCTTAAAAACAAATTCCTTAAAGGCAACGGCCTGCTTCAGAGCCTGCTTTTAGTAGTTACCATCTTCTCTCTTACATCCTGCGCCGAAGACGAAACAGATCAGTTCTTTTTTGATGAGGAAGCGCAGAAAGTGAAAGATGAAGCAGCTATCCGCAAGTACTTCCGCGATAATGCCGTGGATACAACTGCAGTAGTGCGCACCCAGAGTGGCTTATACTACCTGGAGGAAACTAAAGGAGAGGGTGCAGAGATCAAGCAAGGCGATACGATTGAAGCGCATTACATTGGCCGCTACACCAACAATTTGATTTTTGATTCTTCATACAACAGAGGCGATGCATTTGTATTTACTGTGAAAGAATCTGACCAGACAAGCGCTGGTGTAATTAAAGGCTGGGTTGAAGGCTTACAGTTAATGCGTGTTGGCGGCGAAGGTTTCTTATATATTCCGTCGCATCTGGCTTATGGCCCTTTCGGCAACGGAAGTGTACCACCAAGTGCCGTGCTTGTATTCGAGATAAAGGTCTTGCGCAAATTGTAGCTTAACTATAGTTCTAAAGCAGAAAGGGCGATACAAATGTATCGCCCTTTCTGCTTTATAGTTGTGTGTTACTCTGCCAGCACTTCCGAGAGTATACTTAATGATTTGATCTCGCCGAGTTTATCTACGTGTAACTGGTAATAGCGCACCAGCACAGCCAGCAGTTCCCGTCTTACGCGCCCGTTTGGTATAGTTGCCCGGGCAGCATCGTGCAGCAGCATGTCAAAATACTCTTCGTAAGCCTGCAATGCCAATACGGTTGGCGCCGATGTGGCCGACTGGGCATTCGCTGAAAAAGCCACCTGCTCTACGATCTCTTTACCCGACGTGGGCCCAAAGCCTAAATGGTGGCTCAGCTGCAACAGAAAAACCAGGTGAAAATTTTCAAAGTTTTCTTCTATTTCATCGAACGCAACTATAGCCTGATACAGGAAATGAAACAGCGCCGGGTTCTCTTCTTCCTCTTTAACTGTTCTGGAAACAACTTCTGACAAAAACAGGAGCATACTGCTCTTTCGGATATCGAACGGGATACTGGAGAACGGATAAGCGCATTTATATTCTGAAATGCGGGTAAGGCCACCTTTATGGGAGGTGTACACTACCATATCGAGCAGCGTAAACGGCTGGAATAAGGCAATCCGAGAGCCCTTTCCTTTTGTCCGGACGCTATTCACGATATAGGATTGCACACCCAACTGCTCGGTGTAGACACGCGCAATAATAGACGTTTCCCGGTACTTAATAAAGTTGAGCACTATGCCCCTTGTCTTGATCAGCATTTACTGCAGTACGGCTATTTTAGAGATACAGGTTTGCTTGCCATCGGCATCGGAACTGAGTACCAGGTACACGCCGGCTTTTGCCCGGTTACCGTTATAGTCGCGCACGTTCCAGGTGGCGGTTCCGCCGGTGGCTATAGTTTTGTATACGAGCGCGCCACTGATATCTGTAATGTGCACTTCGGCGTTATTAGGCAGATTTGATATAGCTACCAACCCCGTAAAATTTTTCTTTACCGGATTCGGGAAAACGATAGCGCAATCTGGGGTGCCTTCGGTTATAGTTGCACCAGCCCGGTAAGAGGCAATGCCTGCAGCCGTAGCCACAAACACATTTCCCGTTTTATTCTCTACAGCCACGCTATGTACTACATTTGATGGCAACGGACTGTTTGTAGTTGTAAAATGGTGTATTAGTTCATCGCCATCCGGCCCGAAAAGCCATAATCCGTTATCAGTGCCAATCCATTTGCGGTTAGCGCCATCTATAGCTATGCTCAATACACGTTGCCCGTCCAGTAAAGGTCTTCTGTCTATGATCGGTAAATGGGCATCGTAGGGCTGCGACTCAAAAACGCTGAACGGATTATAAAATACGGCCACGCCTTTGTCAGTTCCCACCCAGATATCACCGTTCGCATCTTTTGTTAAACTATAAACCACCCCACCCGGCAAATTACCGGCTCCTGTTCCTGTTCTTAGCCTTCTAACGCGTTGCTGCTTTTCATCATAAACTATAATTCCGACGTTATATTCTTTGTCTCCGGTCAGCCATTTATAACCGTTATCATCAATCAGAATCTGCTCTATAGTTGTGCCGTCTGCCACAGGCTGCAAACTATAGCCACGCATCTCCCCATCCGGAGAAAGACTAAAAACTGATGGCACCATAGCTCTCCGGCTTGGGTTTACGAACCAGATAGTTCCGTCTGCATCACGGGCTAAACTTGTAACCGGCGTATTTTCAGGATTGGCAAGCGAACTTTGCAGCGGACTGTTGGTACTGTTATAGATTGTATATTTTTTCCCGTCCCACACTATAAGTCCGTTCTTAAGCGAGGCCAGGTATAGTGTGTTTGTTGCCGCATCGTACACGCCATCCACTATGTCCTGCACTTCATCCGGGAAAGTGGTATCTATAAAGCTGTTGTAGCTCTGCCAACTATAGTTCTCAAAAATGCTGAAGCCATTTGTGTTGGCAGTCGGGTTATAGTTCTCGTTATAGTTGCCGCCAAAGGCAAAGAGTTTTCCGGCTTCGGTTTTCAGTTTAAAAGCATCGCCGGCGTACGGTCCGCTGGGTGTAAATACTTGTGCTGGGCCGCCAACTATAGTTTTCTGCACCAATCCGGCACGCGCATCAGCCACCCACACTATAGTGCCATCAACTACAGCATCCTTCGGGGATTGTATAAACGGGTCAGAAAGTTCAGTTATAGTTTGGGTTTTGCTTAGCAGGAGTACTTTATCGGGTGTGGTTATAGTCAGGTACTCTGTAGTTGACTGAAGTGACTGAACAGGTTGAGCTATAGTTGTCGACTGCCAGGTATTACCGTTAAGTTTATAAAGCCCGGCTGATGTGCCTGCATACACGACATCGTTAAAAGTAACGATAGAGGTTATAGTTTGCGGCAGGCCATTGCTAACCCGTAGCCAGTTCCGGAAATCCTGCAGGTTAGGGCCGTTAAGTTTGCCAACTATAACGCCCTTGCTGGTTGCCAGGAACAGGTTATCGTTGTGTATCGTTGAAGCCAGGATGTTGAGCTGCTCACCATTCGGATCAAGGTTACTATACGTATCGCGGATTTCTTTTTTAGCGATATCCAGCACTACTACCCCAAAAGTTGTAGCCAGGTAAGCTGTGCGGTTAAGGGTAAAGATGTGGTTTATCTTCTTTTCGCCGGGCAGGTTCTTTCGGAAAATATCGCTGATGGTATGGAAGGTATTGCCTTGCAGTAAGTCTACATAGGTATTGTTGTAGGCCAGTACAAGTGTCTGGCTCGGGTTGTCGTACCCAATAGCACTGATCTGTTGCTCCCGCAGGCCATCGGATTTAGTAATGGCTTTGGTGGTGTTGAATGCCTTGTCGTAATAAAACAGGCCCTGCTCTGCTACAACGTAAACTTTATCCCCGGCTACAGTTACGGCCTTGCCCTGGCGGTACGGCACATGTAACTGCCACGCTCCTACCGGCACCTGCGCCAAGCTTGCATACGCCTGCAGCACGCCGAAAAGCAGCAACAGCAAACGTATGGCGGTGTACAGGCGCATCGGCTATAGTTTATTTCTTGTTTTTGAGACCTTCCTGGAAGCAATGACGGCAGCGGGCTTCGTACGAATCGGTTTCGCCTAGCAATACCTGCTGCTCCGAAGCAGCGCTGCGGTACGAATAGGTAGCAATATCACCGCACTGCACACAAATAGCGTGTACTTTGGTTACATATTCAGCAACGGCCATCAGCGCAGGCATCGGGCCAAAAGGGTTACCCAGGTAGTCCATATCCAGGCCGGCGGCAATTACACGCACGCCGCTGTTAGCCAGTTTTACACACACCTCAGCCAGACCATCATCAAAAAACTGAGCTTCATCAATACCAACCACATCGCAGCTGCCACCCAAAAGCAACATATCCTGGGCAAAATCTATCGGTGTAGAGCGTATGGCATTGGCGTTATGCGACACCACATCTTCGTCGTGGTAGCGTTTGTCCAGAGCGGGTTTAAAAATTTCTACATTCTGCTTCGCGATCTTGGCACGGTTCAGCCTGCGGATAAGTTCTTCCGTCTTCCCCGAAAACATTGACCCGCAGATCACTTCTATCCATCCTCTTTTAACTGTGTGGCCTGCGCCGCCAACGCGTGGTTCTATAAACATGGTAATTGCTGATTGCTGAATTGCTGGTTGTTAAATTGTTGGATGGTTAAATGCGGTTGCTTGTTGAATCTGCTATAGTATAAGATGCAAAATATTACGTCTCTACATCATTTAAACTTTCTAACGTCTAACCTTCTAACTATAAATCATATGTGGCAGCTTGGTTTGCTCCGGAACTTTGCCGGTAACATTGCCACCTTGTAACATACACTGGCAGGTAAGTCGTTCGTTATCTTTCAGGCGGCCGTTGTTGCGGTAGCGTTGCTCAGCGGGACTTAGTTCGCCGAGGTGCTCCATTCCGTCTAACACAATGATACGGCAGGTAGTGCAGCGGCCTTTTGTACCGCAGGCATGCATCCAGTCTATGCCGCCTGCCTGTATGGCCTTAAATAAGGTCTGACCTTCGTCAACCGCCACATGGCGCTGATTCAGGTTTTGCACAATCAAATCCGGCATGTTACCTTTATACTTCAGAGAAGAAAGCTACTCCCAATGGAAGACAAATATAATCAATTACACCTTGAGCGTTACAGCAAAGAGCTGGCAAATGTATTGTGCGATAGTCATTTTGCCTCGCATGATACTATAAATGGACCACAACTACTTCATTTTGTACCAGTTAAGCAAGTCAATCTTTTTGTAATTAAGGAACTGCTCCTGAAATGGAACCAGGAGATGGCCAACCTGCGCAGTCCGTACTTTGATTTTGAGAACGAAGATGTAAAAGAAGCGCTGCTTAATTTTATGAATGTGCTCTCGCGCAAAATAAAAATGAAGCGTGATGCCTTTGAGCCACTTTTACAAAAAGCTGTTTACGACACCTTCCTTGTTGTACTGGCCCCTTCGGTAACCCTCGAAGATAAGTTTCTGCGCGTACAAGAAGAGATCACTTTACCAAAACTGCAGGAGAATCTGAAGTATATTGATTTGAACAAATCGCTTTTTGCAGGCTTTATCGAGACACTTTCGTCAAGCAGCCGCGACCGCGACTATATCGTAAGCCGTTTTAAACTATACCTGAACGCACACCAGGGCGAGCGCACAACTATAGAACACCTGGCAGGTCAGTTTAATGCATTGTTGCCGCTAAGCGCTGAGGAACTGGTTAAGCCAAATGCAGCTCCTGCCCCATCGCCGGAGGCCAAACCAACACCGGCAGCGCCAGTTGAGGAAGTAGACATAGTGGCTCCTATAGATATGGCACAGCGCGAAGCAAGTATTGTAATGCCTGTAGTTCCTAAGCCAGCAGACCATAACCTGAACGAGCGTTTTAAAGCTGCCGAGCGGCCAACTCTGAACGAGAACTTTAAGAAAGCTACTTCTGCTTCGCTGGCCGATGCGCACACCAACCAGAAAATAGACTCGCTGAAGAATGCGATCTCTATAAACCAGCGTTTCAGTTTTATAAACGAGCTTTTTGAAGGTGATAACCTGACCTATTACCAGGCAATACAATCGCTGGATGCGATGACAGACCCTGACCAGGCCAACCGTTTTGTAACCCACGACCTGGCCGGCAAATACGACTGGAGCAAAAAGCAGGACCACGTAAACAAACTGCTTCGCCTGATAGAGCGCAAGTTTGCGTAACCAAACTATAGCAACTAACGAAAAAGCTCATACCTGAACGTATGAGCTTTTTTTGGCCACAACGGATTTAACAAACCACAGTACGCCAGGTAGGTATAGCCGAGCCTGAAAAACTTATTTATTCTGGCGTTGGCAGGTATTGCAAATAATAATCCGAAGTGCTAATTATGCATTTACTTTGCTTCCGGATTCGTAGTTTAAAATCAAACATTAACCTAAAAACCGGAAATATCTGACACAAAGAGAACGTTAGCCCGTACTATCAACTTTAAAACTTTTATTATTAGCCATGAGAGACGATTTAGATTTCGACGAGGATTTCAGCTACAGTGATTTCGACGATGAGGAGGATGATGATTTAGGAATAACGTTTGAGGAAGATCTGTACCTCATGATACGGGAGAAACTCCGCGATACTGTGCAGGAATTTAAAGGCCAGCACCCAATGCTTAAGAAACTCGAAAATGCGATTAGCAATTTCAGGGTGAATGCCAAAAATACAGATGACTCCAAGTTTTACCCGTTGGCAGCCAAATTACTGAGCGATCACATTAAACCGCTTACAGCAGAATCTGAAGAGATTGAAGAAATATACAACAACCTTCAAACAGACATTGCCCGCTTTAAGAACCAGCGCGCACATGGCCACGAAGGCGAGTTTTATTTATCATAAACGACTATAGATCATAACTATAAAAGCCACTCCTGTTAATTTGGGAGTGGCTTCTTTGTTTTTACATTTCGTGCTGCCGCGAGTTTGCAACTCGACTAGGCCAGAGGCCCAACTATAGTAAGTCACGAGCGAGGACGCTCGCGCCATATTTCTGACTACTACATCTTCAGCAATATCTTTTTGGCCTGGGCAATTTGTCCGCCTTTGCTTAGCAGGTGTTCTTTTTTGAGTTCAAAGCTGATAGCATCAATCGGTCGACTCGCATCTTCTATCAGCGTGGTTTTAAACCCAAGTTCCAGTCCGTCTAAGGCAGTAAAGTAAACACAATAGTCGCTGGCAAGGCCGCACACCCAGATATCGGTTACGCCGCGGCCTTTCAGATAAGCACCCAGACCTGTTGCCTTGCGATGCCCGTTGTCATAGAACCCACTGTAACTGTCAATATCCGTTTCCATCCCTTTTCGGAAGATGGCTTCCACGTGGTTCATATGCAGGTCCGGAGAGAAGTCGGCACCGGGAGTCCCCTGTATGCAATGGTCCGGCCATAGTACCTGCTCCAAACCTTCTAAGTCTATCGTTTCAAATGTGTTTTTACCTTCGTGCGCGGATGCAAAGCTTTTGTGCCCTGCCGGGTGCCAGTCCTGCGTAGCAACCACCAGATCAACATACTGCTGCAGTTCGTTTATCAGCGGAATAATTTCATCTCCGTTAGGTACAGCCAGTGCGCCACCAGGTAAAAAATCGTGCTGAACATCAACTATAATCAGTGCTTTCATAGTTATAGGCTTTCTTTTTTATACTTGCTCCGAAGATCATTTCTAAGGTCTAAAAGCTGCTTGCTTACACCTACTTTGTAGATATGCGGATTCTCGAAACGTTTATGCTCAGCGCTGAGCTTACTTAAACGTTCGGTGGCGTAGGCAGCAACATCGGTAACCGAAGTAGGTGCATTTGTTGGCTCTCCGTTTTGCATTACCAACTGCAGCAACGCCTCCGAACTATAGCCTTCCAGCGACATGCTTTTATCCGGCTCGTAAGGGTGGTGCATGGCAACAGGTACCGCGTCGCTTTCCAGGGCAACGGCATCCGCAATAAAATTACCCTTATCGTCGGAGTAGCGGTATACCTGCTTTAAGCCTGGCAAGGTTGTTTTCTTGATGTTCTCAGATAATTTCAGACGTGGCTCATCATTGGCCATGCTCAGTTTGTATACGCCATCGAGAGCTGCGTCGGGCTTGCCGGTTGCCAGGTTGGTGCCTACTCCAAAGATATCGATCGGGGCGCCCTGCTCAAACAAGCTTTTAATAATGTGCTCGTCTAACTGGTTACTGGCCACAATTTTTACATAGTTCAGACCAGCCTCATCCAGCATTTGTCGTGCCTGTTTAGCCAGGTAAGCCAGGTCGCCGCTGTCCAGGCGTATGCCCATCAGTTTGTGGCCTTCCTGCTCCATCTCCTTGCCAACCGTAATAGCATTCGGCACACCAATTTTCAGGGTATCGTAGGTATCAACCAGCAACACGCAGCCTTCGGGGTTCACTTTGGCAAAACTTCTGAAAGCCTCCAGTTCGTCGTCATAGCTTTGTATGTAAGCATGCGCCATAGTTCCGACTGCCGGCAAACCATAAATACTGGCCGCCAATACGTTTGATGTGCTGGTAAAACCGCCGGTAAATGCTGCTCTGCTGGCAAACATACCGCCCAGGCCCTGTGCCCGTCGCAAGCCGAACTCGCTAAGAGCTGCTCCGCGTGCCACCAGTTTTATACGCGCCGCTTTGGTAGCTACCAATGACTGAAAATTAAGGTAGTTGAGCAGTACGGTTTCGGCTAGTTGCGCTTCTACTATATTACCCTGCACACGCACCAAAGGCTCCTGCGGAAAAACGATCTCGCCTTCGCGCATACTATGCAATGTGCCATTAAACCTGAACCCACGCAAAAACTCCAGGAACTCAGTTTTAAACCCATTTTTATGAAGCCAGTCAATGTCCCGGTCACTAAACTTAAACTCCTGTAGCAAAGGCAACAGCTCTCCCAAGCCCGAAAAAACAGTAAAGCCACCATCATAAGGCTGTTTCCTGAAAAAGTAGTCAAAAACTACCTGTTCGTTTTGCCGGTTATAGTTAAAATGCGAGTGCGCCATCGAAAGCTGGTACATATCGGTGTACAGGCCAGAGGTGAGGTCGGTAGAGAAAATGTGCTGCATGAACTGCCTTTGATTAAAATTTGTGCAAGTATAAGGTACACCTGCATACTATACCAGAACTATAGTTTTAATGTTATGTAACCGGTTATTTGCAACAGTGTTTCCGATTTAGCTGATCAACAACAACACAATAGCTTAGCAGAAATGGCGTAATATAGCTATATTGGGGTCATTTTTTCAGATCCTATGAGTTTTATGCCACTAGAAGAAATTGCATACGAAGACAGAGTAAAGGCGAACCAGCAGAAGATAAAGCAGGTTTTTAGTGAGGTTGGTAAAGTTGTGGTGGGGCAGTCCTACATGGTTAACCGCCTGCTGATCGGCTTATTTACCGGTGGCCATATTCTGCTCGAGGGTGTTCCCGGGCTGGCTAAAACACTAACTATAAACTCGCTTTCCAGAGCCCTCCGCCTCGATTTCCAACGTATTCAGTTTACCCCCGATCTGCTGCCATCCGACCTTATCGGAACAATGATCTATAACCAGAACGCTTCGGTGTTTGAGGTAAAAAAAGGCCCTATTTTCGCTAACCTGATCCTTGCCGACGAAGTGAACCGCTCCCCGGCAAAAGTGCAGTCGGCGCTGCTGGAGGCGATGCAGGAAAAACAGGTAACTATAGGCGAAACAACGTATAAACTTGATCTTCCCTTCCTGGTATTGGCAACTCAGAACCCTGTAGAGCATGAAGGCACTTACCCTCTCCCTGAAGCCCAGGTAGACCGTTTCATGATGAAAGTGTACATTGACTATCCTAAAAAGTCTGATGAACTGGAGATCATGCGCCGCATGGCCAATATGTCTTTCAACGATACGATAAACACCATTCTTTCCAAGGAGGACATCTTCCATATCCGCAACGAGATAAACCAGGTGCAGCTTTCCGAAACGCTGGAACGCTACATTATTGAGCTGGTATTTGCTACGCGCCGCCCTGCCGAATACGACCTGAACGAATTTGCCCCTTACATACAGTTTGGTGTTTCCCCTCGTGCCAGTATTGCTTTAAACCGTGCTGCCCGTGCTGTCGCTTATTTTGATGAGCGGGATTATGTGTTGCCGGAGGATATTAAGGAAGTAGCTCACGACGTCATGAACCACCGGATCATCCTGAATTATGAAGCGGAAGCGGATGGGATTAAGACAAAGGATTTTATTGAAGCGATTTTGCGGAAGGTTCCGATTAGTTAATAGTGATGCAGGTTAAGATCTAGCAGTGTGCTCAGGTCCTGCTAGCGTCTAGGCTATAGTTCTATAGTTCCGCTTTTGTCATTTCGAATAAAGTGAGAAATCTATTTCAGCTTTTAGCTAACTATAGTTGCTACTCGAACCAAGCCTTCCTTCCATAGCCTTCTTTAATCCTGGGAGCTTTACTTACCTACAGTTTTATAGTTAGCTTTGGTGCCCTCACGGCCGGGAGGCCCCGTCTTCGGGCATCGCGCGGTGTACATTTGCTTTGCTCCTGCGTCGCAATGCTTTCAGCACCGCAAATCTACAAGGCGCTCAACCCAAAGACTGAGAAGTTTCGCATAGCTATAGCTTGTCTATAGTTTAAACTGGTAAGCTCCGAGATTTTTCGGGATGATAGTTTCAAAGGGACAGGTGAACCTGTCCTGATCGTGGCGTGCAACTATAACACTATAATGTAAACTATAGCAATTATAGAATTGTCCCCTTGAGGGGACTACAGGGGTGTTAAAACTGCAACTATAGAACTAGAACGGAAAGTTTAGTAGTGAAAAGCTCCCCGCCTTAAATAAGGAGGGGTAGGGGTGGTTGGATTACGCTACCTATAAAACTTTACCTCCAACTATGACAATAACCCCAATCCTGAAAATCCATGAATCCTGTAAATCCTGATTCAGACAATTCCTGTCCCTTCCGGGCCAGTTGAGTTACAAACTCAACACCATGAAAACCACAAGTTGCAAACTTGCGGTAGAAACATAAGAGAAATCCAGCTCTTCCATCAAATCTCTATTAAGCTGTAGTTCAAATAACACCCCTGTTACACTTCTGCTACCTATAAAAAAGAAACCCACCGGGAACGGCGGGTTTCGTGCGGACGGGAGACTAAGCCGCGCGCAGCCGGTTGCGATGCAGAATCTCACCTATGCAAAGCAACCAGAACTTAGGAAGGAAATTAGTAATCTGTGTTCTGCGGGTCGAAGTTAGCCCAGCCTGCTGTCCAGTCAGTAGCACCGAATGCACCAACGAATTGCACCGACTCAAAACCAGTCAGGTTATTGAAAGACGCGCCACTCAGTAATTCAGAACCAGAACCCGGAAGTAAGGTCGGAGCACCAGACTGTTTAAAAGAACCTTCGATTTTCAGGTCTGCGTTAGCAGCCGCCTGCATATTACTATTACTAGCGAACCAGTTCTGTATATCAAATGTACTACCTGATGCTACCTTAAACGGTGTAGTGGCTGCGACTACATAGTTGTTCTTAAAGTTAAGCTCGCTTCTTGTAGCGCCTCCTTCTACAGCAGATCCGTCCAGGAAAATACCGGTAGGCCAGCCTGCAATCACAGAGTTGTAAACCGAAATTTTGGTATTCTTTTTAAAGTGGATGCCGCTGCCATAGTTTGAATCTGCGATTGTGCTGGCAGTTGCCAATGGTCCGAACAAACTCACGTTCGAGAATTTAGCCAGTGTGTTTGGTGTGGCCGTATCGCCGGCTTTGTTGTTATCCGACTCAAAACCATTTGACTTCGAAACGTCAGCCACATTCGGATCGCTGATACCCAAGGCGAACTGTATTGTTCCTGAGTAACCGTTGTCCGTGTCAAACATATCATCCACCGTTTTATAAGCGATCAGGTGTTTCGCATTTGTAGTACCGCCAAACCACTCAAAAGCATCATCACCACCAAACGAAACCTGCACATAGTCTATCTCCGTGCCGCTACCAACACCGCCAAAAGTGATGCCGTTGATCTCGTTATCCGGCTGGAAGGCAATACCTGCAAACTCTATGCGCACATACTTCAGCACACCTGAGTTATCAGCTGGTTTATCGCCACCATATTGCCTGTCTACGCCACCTTCTATAGCAGCTGAGCTGCCTAAGTTTACAGGCGCATTACCCAGTATGATCAGGCCACCCCAGTCGCCAGCTTTACGCGAACCTTTTGGCTGGTTAGAGGTGAACACGATTGGCTTGTCTGCTGTACCACGGGCAATGATCTGTGCACCACGCTCCACTATAAGCGAGCCTTTTGTTGTTTTATCGCCTTTAATAATGGTGCCCGGTTCTATCGTTAGTTTAGCAGGAGCCTGCACGTAAACAAAGCCTTTCAAAAGGTATTTCTTATCTGATTTCAGCGTCATATCAGACGTGATACTTCCGCTCAGTTCTACTACTTCTTTGTTCTGCTCAATAGGCGTAACATTGTCATCGCCATCCTCTTTACAAGATACCGTGGCTACACCTAATAATGCGAGCAGTAATAATGTGCTTACTTTTTTCATGGTTAATAAAATTTAGGTTAAAGGTTTTGGGTTGGTTAAGTATGTTTAGAATTTATAGTTGATGCCCAGCGTGGTATAGCTGCCGCGTTTATAGTTGGCAAAATCGTCGTCCTGGGAGGTGATCTTCGTATCGCGGTTAGAGTCCTGCATCAGTTTAACTTTCTGGTTCAGCAGGTCCTGAATACCGGCTTTCAGTTCCAGGTGCTTACCTATGCCCTTTGTTACAGACAGGTCGAGTACGTTGCGTGGCATTTCGTAAACCGTTGGTGCCTGGTCGTCGCCTACCGTAAAAATGCGCTTGCCAATTACGTTGTAAAGCATGTTTACCTGCAGGGCGCGCTCTTCGTCGTTAAAGTACAAGCCGGCATTTACTATAAAAGGCGACTGTCCGTACATGGCCCTGTTTCGTTCCTGGCCTTCCGATTCTGCGCCCAGGTCAACTTTACTTTCTATCAGCGAAGCGTTCAGCACCAGGCTCATATTCTGTATCAGGCTGCGGTTCGAGAGGTTCAGGAATGATTTCCGGACTTCGGTTTCGATACCGTAGCTCTGCGCGTTGCTGGCATTTTTGGGCTGGTAAATTGGGTTGCCCGATGCGGGTATACTATAGATCTCGATCGGATTCTTGAAGTACTTGTAGAACACCCCTACTGAGAGTATTTCTGTAGGATTCGGGTAAAACTCAAAGCGCAGATCGGTGTTGTGTATCGTTGCAGTCTTCAGGTTTTCGTTCCCTCTTATCTCGGCATTCAATTGGAAATCGTAGTAAGTAAACGGTGCCAGTTCTCTGAACTCCAGGCGATTTACGCTCATACTATAGCCTCCGCGCAACAGCGATCTGTCTGTAAAATTATAGGTAGCGTTAAGCGACGGCAGTATGTTGGTTATCGGGTTACTGATTTCTGTTTTTCCACCTCCATACTTCGATGTGCTCAGTTGCTGCTCGTTAAATTCCACCCGTAGGCCACCTGAAAGATTAAGCTGATCATTTACAGTAAAGGTACCGCCTATATACCCAGCTACTAACAAACTTGACGCATCGTATTTATCGGTTGGGTTGGTGCCTTCTGCCAGGCTAAAGCCGCTGGTGCTAATATTTTCAGAGGTAAACAGCTGGCCTAATGGCGATGTGAGCAGGTTTTTGTTAAACTGGCCTGGGTCAGAGATAATGTAAGACATCCAGCGCGCATCAAAATTCCGGTTCTTGTTCTCGGCATAAAAGCCGGCTCTCAATTTGGGCTGATTTTCTGAAACCGAATCTTTACCTGCAAACCTGCGCTCTACTTGCCCGGCAGCCAGCACGGTGTTTTCCTGCATTCCAGAATCAAATCGTCCGGCATCAAACGTGGTAGCGGAGTTCTGCGGAATTACCCATCTGAAAGGCTCGTTGCTACCGATGTTACGCTGCGACCTGATGCGCTTGTAGTTTGGCTCGTTTCGGTTGCTATAGTTGTAGCCGGCTGTCCAGGTATAGGTAGTGCGGTCATCGGCGGCATCGTGTGTGCCCTGCAGCTGCCCAGAGTAAACCGTTCTGCTTTCGTAGTGTTGCGAGAAGTTCTGCACATCCACACTCTTGCCCTGCACTTCCTGGCCGGTACGCGCAATTACCTGCGACTGCCCCATCTGGTTAAACAGGTTTCTGAACTCGATCTTATTACTGTTGTTCAGCCTGAATGCCCAGTTACTGATCAAACCAACCCGGGCGTTCTGGCTCGATTCGGTGTCGTTGTAACTATATTCTATCAGGTTGGTCTTCTGCTCGGCTTCGTTATAAGTATAGCGGTAGCGGTTTACGTGTTGCAGCTGGGTGGTATTGCTGTAACTTAAAGCTGTGAGGCTGCTGGCTTCGGTATTTCCTATAAAAAAGCGGCGGGTAAGGCCAAGAGAAAGCCGTAGATCCGGTGCGGCAGTTTTAGAGTTAAAAGCCCAGCCATTCCTGAGTTGCCTGGCTGCTGATATTAAGCTCTCGCTACCTACATTATTCAAGTGCGATGGGAAAGAACCGGGCAATGCTCTGGTATTATTATCAAACCCCAGGAAATCGGTCTTACTGCCATGCTGTGTGTTTATAGTTCTAAAAGTTGTGCCGCTGCGGTAGCCGCCGGTTATCCCAAAGCTGGTGGTGTTTTCGGTAGCAAAGTTCTTCGTGTATACTTTTATCACGCCCCCACCAAACTCACCCGGCAATTCCGGCGATCCCGATTTAAAAACCAGGATCCTGTCTAACACGCTGGTCGGAAGTATGTCGAAAGAGAAAGCCCTGGAATCCGGTTCTGTACTTGGGGCAAGGGCATCGTTCAGCATGACCGTGTTGTAGCGCTCGCTCAGGCCGCGTATCATAATGTATTTATCGTTCATCACGGTAACGCCCGGTATGCGCTTTACTACTGCCGCGGCATCTCTGTCCAGCGATTTGGCGATCTGCTCTCCTGACACGCCGCTCACTACTACCTCGCTTTGCCTCAGATCCTGAATCAGGGAAAGTTCGGTGTTGGTCTGGCGGGTGGCCACCACTTCCACCACGTTTAACTCGGTGCTGTTATCTTCGAGCTGTATATTAAGTGTAGTTGGCTGGCCTGACTTTATAGTTACTCCCGGGTTTTCGGATGGCTTATAAGAAAGGAAGGTGGCAGATATGGTGTGTATACCGGGCTCCAGTGCTAAACTATAGTTGCCTTCGTAATCGGTACTGCTGCCTTTGGCGGTGCCTTTTATAAACACGACGGCACCGATTACAGCTTCGCCGGTGGCTTTGTCGGTTACTTTGCCTTTTAGTGTGCCCTGTTGGGCTATGGCAAGATTTATAGTTAAAACTGTGGTGAGAATGGTAAGTAAAAACTTCATAGCGATGTACTGTTGTTTAGTCTCGCTGCAAAAGTATGATGGTAGTTTTACCTGAAGTTTAAGGGGAAATTATGTTAGCGTTAACCTTTGTTTGCAGATGTTAAGCACGGGTTAATTCCATGTTAACTATACATTAAATCAACTGCTGAAAAAAATTAAAAGCACCAGTGAGAGATCATCCAAAACAGGCTAAATCACTGATAACCATTCCCTGGCTGTTTTAAAGCAACAGCAAAATATTAACATGAACTTAACATTGGCTTAACTTTCGAGTAATATACAGGCAGTTATTTTGCATCGTGATTTAGTAACCGGATTATAGCAGTCTGACTAACTGCCGTAGCTGATTATCTAAAATTCGGACATAGCTTTTGGGCTATGCTGTTATATTTTATAGTTTCACGACCCCAGGATTAATTCTCACCTTAAACCAAAGTACCGTGATTACCCATTTCCGTACCTTCCTATTTTTACTAAGCACAGCTATAGTTGCCTCAGTTGGCAGTGCAAATGCCCAGACAATAAACGAATCTAAACTTGGCAAAGGCCTGCAGTTTGTTGCAGCAGACTCTTCTTTCAGCGTGAAACTAGGCGCTCGTTTTCAGGTGCTTTACCAGGGCGGCTATACGCCTGTTACCGAGCAGTGGGAAGATCGTTTCGTTATCCGCAGGGCCCGTCTTAAACTCGAAGGTTTTGCTTACAGCCCAAAGCTGGAATATAAAATAGAGCTCGGCCTGAGCAATAACGACATCGGAGGCAATATGGGCAGCCAGAATAATAACGCCAGCAACATTGTGCTGGACGCTGTGGCCAAATGGGAAATAACACCCGGCTTGCAACTATATGTAGGCCAGACAAAATTACCCGGCAACCGCGAACGGATCATCTCCTCTCAGAAAATGCAGTTCGTGGACCGCAGCTTACTAAACTCCCGCTTTACTTTGGACCGCGATACCGGCCTGCAGCTTCATCACGAGCACCAGGTAGGTCAGGTTGTTCTGCGTGAGATCGCCTCTATCTCCACCGGTGATGGCCGCAATATTACTGTGAACCATTCTGGTGGTTATGACTATACCGGCCGTTTCGAGATTTTGCCTATGGGTGCTTTTGAAGGAGAAGGTGACTATGTAGGGAGCGACATTTACCGCGAGCCAACACCTAAACTGGCCCTTGCCGCAGCTTATGATTTAAACGACAGAGCATCGCGGGAGCAAGGCCAGCTTGGCGATTTCCTGGGCGCCGAGCGCGACCTGAACACCTTGTTTTTAGATGCCATATTTAAGTACAGAGGCTTTTCGGCCATGGCAGAATATGCAGCCAGAAGAGCGCCGGACGGACCTGTTGTGCTGGTAAATGATGCCGGCGAAGTAGAAGAGACGTTTGTAACCGGGGACGCATTTAATATACAGGCAGGCTATCTTTTTATGAACAACTGGGAAGTAGCAGGCCGCTACACCAACTATGAGCCTACAAAAGTTACCGGCTTAACCGCAGAGAACCAGTATACCCTGGGCGTTTCAAAATACATAGTTGGTCATGCCCTGAAAGTACAAAGCGACCTGACCAGAAGCGAGCAGCGCGGACTTGGCGAGAAGTACCAGTTCAGAGTACAACTCGAAATCGGTTTCTAAGCCGGAACTTAACAATTACTTAACATTGCGTAACAATAAGATAACACCATACACTTCCGTAAAAGCGTTTTTCTCCGTCCCTTTGTATCGACAAACTATAGTTACCGTAGTATAACCCAAAAGTTTAAATAAGGCCTGTACTATAAAATCAGCCTGAAGTAACCCGGGTATAAAACTTAGCAAAAGCTGACTTAGAAAAAACGTATCTATGTTGCACCTGAAATTTAAAAACCTGGCTGCTGCTGCAATTCTTTTACTGGTTGCAGCCTGTGGCCCTAAGTATAACGAAGACGCGGATCTTACCCTGGAAGGCGACATTTCGATAGATGGCTCCTCAACGGTTTATCCCATTACCGAGGCAGTTGCAGAAGAATTCAGATACGCCGCCCCGAATGTACGCACAACGATAGGTGTGTCCGGCTCGGGTGGTGGTTTCAAGAAATTCTCGCGTGGCGAGATCGATATCAGCAATGCATCTCGCTCTATAAAAGAAGATGAAGCCAAAGCTGCCAGAGCCAATGGCCTTGATTTTATTGAGCTGTCAGTGGCTTATGATGGACTAACTATAGTTGTAAACCCTAAAAACGACTGGGTAAAGGACATAACCGTTGCGGAGCTTAAAAAGATGTGGGAGCCTGCTGCCCAGAACAAAATAAAGCGCTGGAACCAGATTCGCCCGGAGTGGCCAAACCGTGAAATACACCTTTACGGTGCTGGCGTTGAGTCCGGAACATACGACTATTTTACCGAAGCTATAGTTGGTACAAGCCATGCCAGCCGCGGCGACTTTACAGCCAGCGAAGACGACAACGTACTGGTACAGGGTGTTGCCGGCGACATAAACGCACTTGGCTTTTTCGGGTATGCCTACTACGAAGAGAATAAAGACAAACTGAAAGCCATACCTGTTGATGATGAAGACGCAAGCAATGGTGCGGGCCCTATCCTTCCTTCACTGGAAACTATAAAGGATGGCTCCTATGCTCCCCTTTCTCGGGCATTGTTCCTATACGTTAACTCTCCAGCTGTTAAAAAGCCACAGGTAGTAGAATTTATGGACTTTTACTTTGAAAATGTAGGTCAGCTGAGCCAGGAAATAGGCTTTATTCCGCTACCTGACGAAAAGTATAAGGCAGAACACCAGAAGTTTAAAGACTTTGTAGCCAAACACACGGGCAAGGCCACAACCCAACGCAAACCCGACTCAACCAATACTTCTCATTAATAATATTAACCGGAAACCATGAGAATACAGGAAAGAATAATAGAAGGTTTGTTGTGGCTATCGGCTGCAATTACCATTCTTGTTACGGCCGGCATCATTTGGGTACTGCTTTCTGAGTCGCTTACATTCTTCTCAGAAGTATCTATAATTGATTTTCTGACAGATAAACAATGGACTCCCCTTTTTGCCGATAAGCACTTTGGTATACTTCCGCTAGTGGCCGGTACCATGCTGACCACAGCTATAGCCATTGCGGTTGCCTTGCCCATCGGTTTAACTATAGCCATTTACCTGAACACCTATGCGCCGGCTGGTTTTAGGGCAACTATAAAACCAATGCTGGAGATTCTGGCAAGTATACCAACAGTGGTATATGGTTTCTTTGCGCTTACCGTTGTTACGCCTTTCCTGCAATCCTTTATTCCTAACCTGGCTGGTTTTAACTCGCTTTCAGCAGGTATGGTAATGGGTATCATGATCATCCCGATGATCTCATCGCTCAGTGAGGACGCCATCAGTGCTGTTCCGAAATCGTTACGCGAAGGTGCTTATGGCATGGGAGCCA
The DNA here is from genome assembly GCF_019336435.1 of Pontibacter populi. Lineage (GTDB taxonomy): Bacteria > Bacteroidota > Bacteroidia > Cytophagales > Hymenobacteraceae > Pontibacter > Pontibacter humidus. Next base: position 932,517 of record NZ_JAHWXQ010000001.1, read on the forward strand.
CTAAATTCCAGACTGCTTTTGGGGTATTGGTTCCGGCAGCTTCTTCAGGTATTCTGGTGTCTATCATCCTGGCTATTTCCAGGGCAGTTGGCGAAACCATGCTTGTTGCCATTGCAGCCGGTCAGCAGCCGCGCCTTACTGCCAACCCGTTGGTACCCATCGAAACGATAACGACTTACATTGTGCAGGTTAGCTTAGGCGACGTGCCGCATGGTTCTCTGGAGTACCGCACTATTTTCGCGGCAGGTATCACGCTGTTCATTTTTACATTTGCGCTGAACAATATCAGCTTCTGGATCAGAAAGAAATATCAGGAAAAATATGACTAACTCGGAGCTAAACAGACTAAAAGACAAAGCCTTCCAGGGATTCGGTATTTTCTGTACCCTGATCGGACTGGTTGTGCTTGCTATTTTCCTGATCAACATCCTGATCGATGGGCTTGGCCGTATAGACTGGGATTTCCTGCGTAACCTGCCTTCGCGTCGCGCACACCGCGCCGGTATTTACACCGCCTGGATCGGCACACTCTGGATTCTGGTACTTTCGTCGCTGTTCGCTTTCCCGTTGGGTATTTCAGCAGGCATTTACCTGGAAGAGTATGGTAAAAAGAACAGGATGGCATCTTTCCTGGAAGTAAATATTTCGAATCTTGCCGGGGTGCCTTCCATTATCTATGGTTTGCTGGGCCTGGAGATCTTTGGGCGTGTTTTTGGTTTAGGTGGCAGTTTGCTTACAGGTGCGCTAACCCTGGGCCTGCTTATCCTCCCGATCATTATCGTAACCACCCGCGAATCTATAAAAGCCGTGCCACGCAGTATCCGTGACGCCTCTTTTGCGTTGGGAGCCTCTAAATGGCAAACCATCTGGTTCCAGGTGCTTCCGGCTTCGTTTGGCGGCATTATGACAGGTGTTATCCTTGCATTGTCGAGGGCAGTAGGTGAAGCGGCCCCGCTTATAGTTATCGGGGCACTGGCTTACGTACCGTTTGCACCAAGCTCACCTATGGACGAATTTACCGTATTACCAATTCAGATATTTAACTGGATATCAAGGCCTCAGGCTGCTTTTGCTACAAATGCCGCTGCTGCCATTATCATACTTTTAATTATTACCTTTACTTTGAACGGAATCGCTGTATACCTTCGCCACAAGTGGCAGAAACGTGTAAAGTGGTAAAATAACGATGAGTAAGAAAAACCAGAAACTGGAAGCCCGTAACCTGAACGCCTATTATGGCAGCTTCCACGCCCTTAAAGACATTAACATTGCCATGGAAGAAAAAGCTGTTACGGCTTTTATTGGTCCATCGGGTTGTGGTAAGTCAACGTTTTTGCGCACCCTAAACCGTATGAACGACTATATCGACGGCTTTAGAGTAGAAGGAGACATTCTGCTTGATGGCCGCGACATTTATACGAAAGATGTACGTGTGGATGAACTTCGCAAACAGGTAGGAATGGTTTTCCAGAAGCCAAACCCATTCCCGAAAACTGTGTTTGAGAACGTAGTATACGGGCTGAAGATACAAGGCATCAAAGACAAGAAAACTCTGAACGAGATAGCGGAAACATCGCTCCGAAAAACTGCTTTATGGGAAGAGGTAAAAGACAAGCTGGATAAATCGGCACTGGCGCTTTCGGGTGGTCAGCAACAGCGCCTTTGTATTGCCCGTGCACTTGCTATTTCGCCGTCTGTTATACTTATGGATGAGCCAACTTCAGCCCTGGACCCGATCTCTACCGCCAAAATTGAAGAGCTGCTCTACGAACTGAAAGAGGATTACACTATAGTTATAGTTACACACAACATGCAACAGGCTGGCCGTGTAAGCGATCAGACAGCGTTCTTTTACATGGGCGAACTGATCGAGTTTGCGAAAACCAAAACCATGTTTACGAGCCCGAAGCACGAGCGTACCCAAAACTATATTACAGGCCGATTCGGTTAAGCTTTTATAGTTTACAGCATGCATGTTTTGATTATCAATCTAACGAGAGACTAAATGAACCAAATAGATATTGAACTTACTGGCCTGCGGGTTAAACTAATGGAGATGTGGGACCTGGTGGAGTATCAGCTGCAGAGCGGCCGTGAAGCCATGTTGAACGCAGACCATGAACTTGCCAGTAAAGTAGTGAAGCTTGGGAAAAAAGTTAACAACTTTGATGTGAAGATAGACCGCATGTGCGAAAACCTGTTGGCCCTGTACACTCCCGTTGCCGTGGATCTTCGTCTGGTATTGGCTACCCTCAAGATAAATGCTAACCTGGAGCGCATCGGCGATACGGCAGAAGGTATTTCAATGTACGTGCAGAACAGAGAGGCAAAGTTTAGCCCGGAAATGTTAGAAATAACGAAGGCTGTAACAATGTTTGATGAAGCGCTGGCTATGTTTAATGACTGCCGGGTTGCATACAAAGCGAATAACAGTGAGCAGGCACGCACTATTATTAAGCGCGACAAAATGCTGAATAAGATCTACCGTAAATCGGACGCGATTATTGCGGAGTTCATGCGCGCTAACCCGGACAGCATTGAAGAAGGCCTTGCCCTGCTTTCTATCATCAAAAAAGTAGAACGTGTCGGCGACCAGATCACAAACATCGCTGAAGAAATCATCTTCTACCAGGATGCTAAAGTAGTAAAGCATAAAACTAAAAATAAGAACAAAGATAAAGGCAAGGAGTAACCACTCTAGTTAACATACATCTTCATCGGGTAAAAGCACGGGCTACTATAGTTCGTGCTTTTGCTATTTAGGATGATACGCAGGCGTAAGTTTCCAGAGTCAACTTGTCCGGTAGGAACAGGAATTTTCTGAATCAGGATTTACAGGATTAAAGGATTTTCAGGATTGGGGTTTATGCTATAGTTGGGGTTAATGTTTTATAGTTATTACTTCTCCACTGCCGCTAGTTTTAAACTTGTGGTTTTGCATGGTGTTGAGTTTGTAACTAAACTGGCCCGGCAGGGACAGCCACAAGTAGTGGCCCTGGCTTAAAGTTCTATAGTTGCGGTATTAACCCACCCCTACCCCTCCCAAGAGGGGAATTCCGGATATAACTATAGTTGGTGCTATAGTTTTATAGTTGCTGTTTGTCATCCCCTTCCCCCCTTCAAAAGGGATATTTTTACCTTCGCCAATTTCTAAACTATAGTTCTATGCAGCGAAAAGGACAGGTTTACCTGTCCCGTCGAAACTATGACCACAGTGAAGCAATGCAACTAGAGCCTTTCAACCCACATGAACTGTAGCTATGCGAAACGTCTCAGTCTTTGGGTTGAGCGCCTTGTAGATTTCTGGTGCCGCAAGGCATTGTGAGGAACGAGCGAAAGAAATGTACGCAGCGCGATGCCCGAAGACGGGGCCTCCCGGCCGTGAGGGCACCAAAGCCAACTATAGAACTGTAGGCTCTTAGAGCTCCCAGGATTGAAATTGGCTATGAAAGAAAAGGATTGGTTCAGGTTGTAAAGGATCTCAACTATATAAGCTGAGATAGATTTCTCTCTGCGTTCGAAATGACACGAGAGGAAAATCTCAGAACATATGAGATACCTTAATTCGCTCATAACGACAACTTGAAAAACCATTTATAAACCCAGACATGGGCACTTCGAAGGCCTCGGCAGTATAAATACCCCATAAACTGATACAAATCATCAATCTAAACAAACACTACTTTACCAAATAATTGTGTTGTAACTTTGCGGAAAATTAATGCAGTGCTGCTAAAAGAAATACTATACCTGATACAAAAAGACCTGGTGCTCGAATGGCGACAGAAGTATGCCTTTAACGGCATGTTGCTGTATGTGGGCAGTACGGTTTTTGTGTGTTACCTGAGCTTTGGTCTCCGCCAGTTCTCCGACGACAGCGGCCCGATCTGGAATGCTTTGCTTTGGATAATCTTACTCTTTACGTCGGTAAATGCCATTGCCAAAAGTTTTATGCAGGAAAACCGTGGCAGGCTACTTTACTTCTACTCCATCGTTAGCCCACAAGGAATAATACTGGCTAAAATTGTTTACAACACACTTTTAATGTTGCTGCTGGCTTTCATTTGCTTTGTGTTCTATGCCTTTGTGCTGGGCAACCCGGTGCAGGATATTCCAATGTTTCTGCTTTCGCTTTTGCTGGGAGCAATCGGGTTTTCAACTTCGCTAACTATGATCTCGGCCATAGCCTCTAAAGCAGCAAACAGCAGCACATTAATGGCGATTCTGAGCTTCCCGGTCATAGTTCCGATGCTGCTGATGCTCATTAAAATGTCGAAGAATGCCATGGATGGTTTAGACAGAGGAGCCAGTCTCGACGAACTGCTCACTTTGCTTGCCATAAACATGATCGTTATCACTGTTTCTTATATTTTGTTCCCGTACCTTTGGCGTTCGTAAAAAGGACGCAGAACGCAGTGTTTCAGGCACATTTTTTTGATAACAGGAGAAGAATTTAATTACGAAACACGAGGTTTCTGAATTTGTAACTGAAGCTGATACCTCGCATCTAACATCTAATAGCTATTAATAAATGATGAAGAATTGGTGGAAAATACTGACTGTACTGCTGCTGATATTTACAGTAGTGGCCGGTGTGCTGTCAGAAGTTCCGAGGTTGGCCATTCTGAACGAGACCATCCGCAATTTATACTTCCACGTGCCGATGTGGTTTGGCATGATCCTGATCCTGCTGATATCTGTGATCTACTCTATCAAATACCTGCGTAACCCAACTATAAAAAACGATGTGATCGCTTACGAAGCGGCCAAGGTGGGTATCCTGTTCGGCGTGCTTGGTATAGTTACCGGCATGGAGTGGGCTAAATTTACGTGGGGCGAATACTGGAGCAACGACCCGAAACAGAACGCCTCGGCCATTGGCCTGCTGATCTATTTCGCCTATGTGGTACTGCGCAGCTCGTTTGCTGAGCAGCAGCAGCGTGCCCGCATCAGTGCTGTGTATAACATCTTTGCATTCGCAGCTTTAATTCCATTGCTGTTTATACTTCCAAGACTTACCGATTCGCTGCACCCAGGAAACGGAGGCAACCCGGGTTTTAATACCTATGACCTAGACAGCCGCCTGCGTATGGTGTTTTACCCTGCCGTACTGGGCTGGACTATGCTGGGCATCTGGATCGTGAATGTAAGATCAAGATTTGAATTACTGAGACAACGCTTATATGAAACTGTTTAGAATACTGGCCATCTGCTGCTTTATAGTTGGCGCATTGGCAGGACTTACACAAGTGCAGGCCCAGCCCGAGCAGGCACAGGTAGAATATTCATCAGCCCCGGCTGAATCGGATATTGAAATGGCCGACACACTGCGCCAGGATGGAAAGATATGGGTAGTAGTGGTGGTTTTGCTGACTGTAATGACCGGGCTTATCATTTACCTGATAACGCTGGACCGGAAGGTAGGCAAACTCGAAAAGCAATTTAAAGAATAATACCCGGCAGGCATAAATTCTGCACAAAAGTGGATTTAATACCCCTGTTTTTGTGTTAGGCTATCGAAACCGGAAAATCCTAATTTATACGAAAGATGAAGAAGTCACACATCATCGGTATTGTTATCATCGCAGCAGCCATCATGATCATCATGTCTACTGCAGGCGACGCCAGTACTTACGTTGATTTTGGTCAGGCAAAAGAGCTGGCTGAGGATGGAAGCAAGACGAAGGTACACGTAGTAGGTCGCCTGAAAAAGGATGCCGAAGGCCATATAGTTGGCATGAAATACGACCCGATTGTAGACCCTAACTACTTCTCGTTTATGCTCGTGGATACAAACCGCGTGGAGCAGCAGGTAGTGTACTTTAACCCGAAACCACAGGACTTCGAACGCTCTGAGCAGGTTGTAATTACCGGTAGTATGCAAAACGAAGTGTTTGTAGCTGACAAGATTCTGCTCAAATGCCCGTCTAAATACGTGGAAAAAGAAGTACAGCAAACAACTGCAGGCTTATAATTTATAGTTGAAAGTGGAGCGTGATGTTAACTCTCAAACTTTCTAACTCTTTAACTTTCTAACTTTTAGTGATGATAAATACGCTGATCGGCGATATAGGCCACCTAAGTGTAATAATTGCTTTTGTGGCAGCTATCGTGGCTTCTTACGCATACTTTATGGCTTCGCGTTCTTCTATAGATGCTGAAGCAATTGCCAAATGGCGCCGCTTTGCCCGTGGCGCTTTTTATGTGCACTCTGCGGCAGTATTGTTAGTGATATTCGCGCTGTTTAACATTATTTACGAGCACCGTTACGAGTATTACTACGCCTGGAGCCACTCATCCAATCACCTGCCGGTTCACTTCATGATCTCCTGTTTCTGGGAAGGTCAGGAAGGCTCCTTCCTGCTTTGGATATTCTGGCATGTAGTACTTGGTATCGTATTACTGAACACAGGTAAAAAGTACAAAGAATGGGAAGCGCCGGTTATGGCTATGTTCTCGTTCGTACAGCTCTTCCTTACATCTATGATTCTGGGTGTGGTAATCGGTGATCTGAAGATCGGTTCTTCACCATTTATCCTGATGCGCGATTTTATGCCGGATACTCCTGTATTCGCCATGGATCCGAACTATATACCAGAAGATGGTACAGGCCTTAACCCACTTTTACAGAACTACTGGATGGTGATTCACCCTCCTACCCTGTTCCTGGGTTTTGCTGCTACACTGGTTCCGTTTGCATTTGCTATGGCCGGCTTATGGAAAAATAAGTTTGGCGAGTGGGTACGTCCTGCACTTCCGTGGGCACACTTTGCTGCCGTATCGTTGGGTATAGGTACTGTAATGGGTGCTTACTGGGCGTACGAAACACTGAACTTTGGTGGTTACTGGAACTGGGACCCTGTAGAAAATGCCGTTTATATCCCGTGGTTGGTATTGGTAGGCGCAATTCATACGATGGTGGCTTACCGGCGCGGCAAACAAGGGTTAAAGGCATCTTATTTACTGATCATCGCGTCCTTTATCCTCATCCTTTACGCTACTTTCCTTACCAGAAGTGGTATTTTAGGAAATGCCTCGGTTCACTCTTTCACCGACTTAGGCCTTTCAGGTCAGCTGTTCACGTACCTTGCTGTTTTTGCAGTGCTGGCTGTTGCGCTTCTGATCTACAAATGGAAACACATACCAACAACTGAGAAAGAGCTGACAACTTATAGCGGCGAATTCTGGGTATTTATAGGTGCTGCAGTTCTATGTCTGGCCGGTTTCCAGGTGCTTGCAACTACATCTATCCCGGTTTACAACTCCTTCCTGGGCTTTATTGGCATAGAGTCGAACGCTGCACTTCCTGCCGACCAGATTGAGCACTATACTAAGTTCCAGTTATGGGCCGGTGTGCTGATAGCGGTACTTACCGGTATAGGCCAGCTGATGTGGTGGCGCAAAACTGACAAGAAGAGCTTCGGAGATGCGATTACCATGCCATTGATGCTTACATTACTGTTTGCCAGCCTTGTCATCATACTTTCCAATAAGTTCGATGTATTCGACTTTAAACTGGATAACCCGGTTTATATTACACTTTTCGTTACCTCGTTGTTTGCAGTATTTGCTAACCTGAGCATTATCCTGAGCCTGTTGCATAAGAAAGTGACCCTCTCTGGTGGTGCTGTATCACATATCGGTATTGCTTTAATGTTGCTGGGAGTCCTGTTCTCATCTGGTTATTCTAACATCATTTCCGGTAACACATCAGGTATGCTGTACTCACGTGAGTTCCCGGATGAGATTAACCGCGATAATGTGCTACTGTGGCGCAACACTACTACCGACATGGACAAGTATAGTGTAAGCTACCGTGGCCAGTTCCTGGAAGTAGAAGGTGTGCCCGAATACGTGAATAAGGAAATTCTTTTCAGAACTGCTGACGAGTATACCGCTATTGCCCGCGCCGATATTAAAGTAAACGACAAACTATACTTTAAAACAGGCGACACACTGGAGCTTCCGACCCCGGAGAACACCTACTACCAGGTAGAGTATAAAAACCGCGAAACGGAGGAGACATTTACACTTTACCCACGTGCTCAGGTAAACCCTAACATGGGTCTGCTGGCATCTCCTGACATCAAGGCATCTGTTACCAAAGACCTGTACACACACGTTTCGTCTGTGCCGGATCCGAACGAAGAGAAAGAATGGAGCGAGCTGCAGGAGTATACTGTAACCATGGGCGACACCATCATCCTGAACGACTATGTAGCCATCTTTAACGGGGTTGAAGTTATCAAAGAAGTACCAGGTGTACCTTTAAAAGAAGGCGATATTGCTGTACAGGCCGACATGAAGATCATGGGTGAGAAGAAAACCTATCATGCACATCCGCTGCTGATCTTTAAAGACGGAATGGCTGGTTATTATCCTGAGATTATTGAGGACCTTGGCCTACGCATCACGTTCCTGAATGTAGACCCTACAAAAGAAGAATTCAAGATCGGTGTTAATACCACGCAGAAGGATTACATCATCCTGAAAGCAATGGAGAAACCTTTCGTAAGCATTCTTTGGATCGGTACTATTGTAATGTCAATCGGTTTTGTAATGGCTATTGTCCGTCGCAACCAGGAAGGCGGCAGTAAAGAACCAAAGGCTAAACCGGCCAAAAAAGCTGAGAAAGCTCAAGTGGCGTAGATTAAATTAAATAGCAAACTATTAAAACAGAAAGCAGGCTTATTTCAGGCCTGCTTTCTGTTTTAATAACCACAATGCTTTTATAAGTGGTATAGAAACTTCATGTTATATAAGAAGTAGTATATTCGCATAATATGGCGATTCGATTCATAGCGGTATTAAAGCGTAAATTAAACAGCGCCTTTTATGTGGCCCTACGGCTCGTTAACTACTATCCGTATTACACATACCTGCAAGGGCGAGGACAAAAAATAAACCTGACCCCGGAATATGAATTGGAATTTACTGAACAGGAAAGAGTGTTTTTAAAGACCTGTGCAGCTTCTTATAATTATTTTGAATCGGATTATGCGCTGGGGCATCGCCAGAAAGAACTTTCGCTATACAAGCTTAAAGACGTTACCTATCTGAGCAACACAGGCGTCATAAAAATGGGTGATAAACTCATAGTTGAATCCGGCTTAAGCGTAGACAGGCTTACAAGATCAAAAGCGTTCCGTGATTTTACTGTGATGCTGCCACACAGCTATAAGAGCGGTATTTATACAACTATACAGCACAGCCATTGGGCCGATAACAACATTTCGCTATGGTTTATTGATAGTTTACCCAGAGCGTACATTCTGGCTAAAACAGTAAAAGAGCCGGTAACCTTACTGATGTGGAAAGGAGCGGCCGCATACCAGAAACAAACCTTAGAATACTTACTAAAAGACCACCGGCATATTACCATAAAATACATCAGCAAACACCACCGGATAAAGATCACGAACTTTTACCTGCCGTCTTTTATCACAGCTTCATTTAGCGGTTATATGCCCCCTGATGTAAGCGCATGGCTCCGGGAAGGGGTTTGGAACAGCTTCAACATTATAAGAACCAACCCAAAGCACCGCATCTATGTGAGTCGCTCGAAAGCAAGGTTTCGCCGTGTGGTAAATGAACAGGAGTTGATACCAGTTCTGGAAAAGTATGGCTTTAAAATCATCTGGTCAGAAGACTATAGTTACAAAGACCAGCTTCAGCTGTTTTACGATGCCGAAGCTATAGTTTCGCCACATGGTGCTGGGCTGACCAATTTACTATTTGCTGAGAACAGTAAAGTTGTTGAGCTGCATCCGGCTAAAATAATAAAAGGTCGTTATATGCTCTTATGCAAAGGTATTGGTTTTGAGTATACGCCTATCATCGGCTCACCCGGAGATGATATAGAGGACTTTGTTGTACCTGTTGCGGAGCTGGAAAACTGGCTTCAGAGCACTTTTCCTTTCAAATTATGAACATAGCTATAGTTGGAGCCGGAAATGTAGCGTGGCACCTGGCGAAGGCACTGCAAAAAGTAGGACATACTATAACGACTGTCTATAGCCGAAGTAAAGCGCATAGCGAAGAGCTTACCAAACTTCTGACAGATGCAGTTGCTACACAAAGCCTTGACTTCAGCGCTATAGTTGCTGATGTGGTACTTATAGCCATCCCGGATGCAGCACTTCCTGGCATAACTCAACAGATAAAAGTAAAGCCTGAAACTATAGTTGCGCATACGTCCGGCTCGCAGCCGTTAGCCGTGCTGGAAACTATAGCCGGTGCCAACTATGGCGTATTTTATCCATTACAGACTTTCTCTAAACTCGCAACTATAGATCTGGAGCAGGTCCCTTTTTTGATAGAGGGTAACACCGAAGCAACTATAAACCGTTTAGAGCAACTGGCACAAACTATAAGCCAGAAGGTAGAGCGTGTGGATTCTGATAAGCGCAAGCAACTGCACTTAGCAGCCGTATTTGCCTGCAACTTTACAAACCACCTGCTGGGTATTAGCCAGGAACTATTACACAACGCCGCTTTACCAACCGATCTGCTGCAGCCCCTTATTCAGGAAACTATAAAAAAGGCAGGCATGCATAATCCTTATTCCGTTCAAACAGGGCCGGCCGTCCGCAACGATCAGAACGTAATTGACGAACACCTGCGTTTATTACAACAGCAGCCCCACTTACAGGCTATTTACCAGTTACTTACACAAAGCATTCAGGCTACTAAAGACAACAACTATAGTTCTGATCAATCGGCATAAGTTACTGGCGAACCTTGCCTAAACACAAACCCGTTATAACTTTGATTCGGGAGGCTTGTTTCATAACTTTGCACTCGCATTACAAGATTAGAAAAATGAAAGTTGTAAATATAACATTTAAGTTCGCAGACGGCTCTCCAGACCAGACGCACCCCGCTGTAGAAGGCGAATCGGTGCTGGATGTAGCGCTGAATAACGACATAAAACTACAGCATAACTGTGGCGGCGTTTGCGGTTGCAGTACCTGCCATGTGTATGTTGAAGCCGGCATGGATGACCTTCCTGAGATATCAGATAAAGAAGAAGATTATATTGACCGCGCTGTAGACCCGCGCATAAACTCCAGATTAGGCTGCCAGTGTGTGGTACAAGGCAACGAAGACGTTGTGGTAACTATACCGGAGCAGGACTTTCTGGGGCACTAAAATAATTAGTTGAATGGCAGAAAGATTAACCTGGGGAGTCGAACTATAGCTCATCTCTCAACGCATTAAATCCTTTAGCCATATTAACCATTAATCAATTTAAATGATGAATAAGAATTACGAGCCACCCATGACGTGGAGCGACCACGAAGACATAGCCATGGCACTTTACGAAAAGTTTGGCGATGACTTTAATGAGTCCAAAATTTACCGCATCCGTTTTACCGAACTGCTGGACTGGATACTTTCGCTGCCAAACTTTGAGGGCACGCGCGAGCAGGCCAACGAAGGGCACCTGGAGCAGATTCAGGCGGCTTGGGTATATGAGTGGCGCGATAACCAGGATTAAGGCCAAAAACGGTAGAGTCCTACAGAAATATTAAATATTTTCTATACATTTAAAGGTTCTTTCACGAGAACCTTTTTTTGTTTTTAGAGCTATGTCGATCACTCAACCAGACCTTACCCGCATAAACACCTTTATTTTTGATGTAGATGGTGTACTGACAGATGGATTGCTATATGTTTTTGCTGACGGGGAACAGGTGCGCGCTTTTAACATTAAAGACGGATTTGCCATAAAACACGCGATCCGCCAAGGCTACAGGGTGGCTATTATTTCCGGCAAGAACGAGCCCGGCGTGCGCAACCGCCTCGAAGACCTTGGCATCGAAGATATCTTTCTGGGGATTGAGGATAAAGTAGATACGTTCGAAGATTACCTGTACATGCAGGGCATACATCCGGCAACGGTTGCCTACATGGGCGACGACATGCCGGATTTTGAGGTAATGCAGCGATGCGGCCTGCGCGCCTGCCCTGCCGATGCTGCCGACGATATTAAAGAAATAAGCACTTATATCGCTACCAAAGATGGTGGCCGGGGAGCTGTACGCGAGCTTATAGAAAAGATAATGAAGACCCAGGATACCTGGTAATTATTTACTTATACTTTTCTTATATTTTTAAGCAAATTTTTTATTATTCCTTCTTGCATATATATTTAATTCTAATATCTTTACCGTAATTTATTTTTATTACAATAATTAATTCTTTATGAAAACAGGAAAAGTAAAGTTTTTTATTGAGTCTAAAGGTTTTGGTTTCATTACTGAAGACGAGACAAATGAAGACTTTTTTGTGCACATCACAGGCCTTAACGGTCTGCAGATTCAGCAGAACGACCGCGTGACGTTCGATACGCAGGAAGGCAAAAAAGGAATCAACGCTGTAAACGTACAAAGAATCTGATCAGATATACTTTACAGTTACAGAAAAAGCCCCTCCTTACAGGGGCTTTTTTTTATGGCTGAACTATAAGTTTGCGTCTGAGCTGTTACTGGCCTAACTTTACTATCTTAGATTTTCTATAATCAACCGTGAAGGCATTTTTACACCTCATTCGTTTCCCAAATCTTGTGCTCATCGTGCTAAGCCAGGCACTGGTACAGGCCTGTCTGCTTTCGCGGGGCATTATCTGGGAAAAGGTGCTGGAGCCTTCGTTTGGGTTACTAACCCTCTCTACCGTGCTTATAGCTGCTGCCGGCTACATCATCAACGATTATTACGATGTAAAGATAGATGCCATTAATAAACCTGAACGCATGGTGGTTGGTACTGTTATCCGGAGAAGACGAGCCATGTTTGCGCACCTTGTATTGTCGTTCCTGGGGATAGCGATCGGCTTCTGGCTCTATATACCTATCGGGTTAATAAATACTGGTGCCGTGTTTTTACTTTGGGGATACTCTGCACGGCTTAAGAAGCTGCCTTTAATCGGCAACATTACTATTGCCCTGCTGTCGGCTACAATGTTGCTGGTGGTAGCTGTTTATGACGACAGCCTTAACCGGATAACACTGGGCTATGCCTTGTTTGCCTTCCTTATTTCGCTGATACGGGAGATCATAAAAGATATAGAAGACATGAAAGGCGATGCTTCTTTTGAATGCCGTACGTTGCCTATCGTGCTCGGCATCCGGAATGCAAAACTGGTGCTTTACCCTTTAATTGCTGTTTTCCTGGCTTTTGCTATTATAGTTGCCATGCACAGTCGCACTTCACTTGCGTTTGACATTTACATGCTGATACTTGTATTGTTACCGGCTATCTGGTTAACTATAAAATTGACCCGCGCCGACCGCAAACGTGATTTCACGTACCTTAGCAACCTGAACAAGTTTATTATGCTAACCGGTATTCTTTCGATGCTTTTGGTTGGATAACAAATTCATAGTTATACATTTATACAAAACATGTTACCTCCCTACCCTGTACAAACCTGAAGCATTACTTAAACTATAGTTGCTACTTTTATACCTGATCGCGCCTAACGAAGTATAAACAGTTTAAACCACGGGTACATGATACATAAAACGAAAACGGCAAACGAATTCAGGGATCTGGTTGCATCGCCGGCCAAGTTCCGCCTGTTCATGCTTGCAAAGCTACCCATGGCCTACATGGCAGACCTGCGGGTTACAGCCTTAACCGATGAGCGCGCCACCGTAACTATACCCTATAAATACCTCAACAAAAACCCCTTCAACTCTATTTATTTTGCTTGTCTGAGCATGGCTGCCGAGCTCTCTACGGGTGTGTTATGTATGATGCACACTTATAAAGCCGACCCGGTAGTGTCGATGCTGGTGGTGCACATGGATGCGGATTTTACGAAGAAGGCTGTGGGCAAGATCACGTTTATGTGCGAAGACGGCAGGCGCATACAGCAGGCGGCCGAACAAACCAAACTAACCGGCGAAGGCATTGCCATAACAGCTACAACTATAGGCATGGACGAGCAGGGAGATCAGGTTGCGGAGTTCAGATTCACATGGTCGCTAAAAGCTAAAAGCAAACTGCTAGCCTAGCACTCACACGCTATTTTGCAGAATATAAGTTACGAACTATATTTAAATCTCTCATTCCCTTTATTTTATAGTTATATTGCATACTACAACAAACCTTATAGAACATGAAAAAGAATTTATTCGCTTTTATATTATTTGCAGTAGTTATGTCGGGTTGCAATAACGCTACTGACACGCAGGATACTGCAACAGAGACTATAGTTAGCGAGTCGGAAACAGCTCCTGCCGATTCTGTAAATACAACTGAGATTGATAACACTACTGTAGAGATCGAAGCAGCATCAGAAGAAGTAGATTCATTGTTAAATGACATTTAATTTATAGTTACTATGAAAAATATCACCCGCACTATAAGTTTAGCCTTAACGATCGGTATTTCTGTTCTAGCTACAGATATGGCACTTGCGCAGCAAGGCAAAGGCAATAAAAAAGAAGAAGAGCAGGCAAATCAGCAGAAAGGCAAATCTGAACAGGCAAAAGGAAAAGAACATAGCAACAAACCAGCCAACCCGAGAGAAAGAGCAGAAGAGAGACGTGCCGAAGCAAAGGCGAATGCGCAGCATAACAAAGCTGAAGAAAAGTCTGCTAAAGGAAACAATGGCAAAGACGATGATAAAGCGAACAACGGCAACGCGTACGGTAAGAACAAAGGCGAACTGAGCGGGCGCGAATTTGGCCAGGCAAGAGCCGCATCTGCCCGGTTGAGCAACGAGGAAAAGCAGGAAAAACTAAACAAGGTTGTAACTGAAGGCAACGAGAAAGTAACAGAAGCCAGAGGCAGAGTAGCACGTGCCCTGGAAGAACTGGAACGCAACCGTAAGGCCCGCACTATTTCCGATGCAGAGTACAATGAAAAGAAAGCCAGAATTACCCGTGCTGAACAAGCGATACAGGTATTGGAAGAAAAAGTAAGAGAAGGTAAAGCGCTAACTGTGACGATAGAATAGGTTTCGGCCAACTATAATCTAAAGCCTGTAACAAATCTATTCTGTTACAGGCTTTTTTATGCACTAAATAGTATATAGTTCAAAAAATATTATAACTTTATAACTATTATTTTTAAACTATCCGTATTATAGTTCAATAAAACACAAATATCCACCTACATTAAACAAACTGTTATGCTGTCTCACAAAAAACATTTAAACGGCTTTGTATTAGCTGTATGCCTGATGCTTGTTGCTTCCTTTTCGTTTGCGCAGGGTAAAAACGAAGCAGGCTCTTCTTCCAAAGGCAACGCTTACTACTATCCTAACTTTAAAAAAGGGACAGTAACGTTTATTACGGGCACAGCAAACACGGGTATTTTAAATTATAATGTCCTTAATGAGGAGATAGCATATATTAATACCAGGAAAGATACGCTCACATTTGATCAGATGTACCTGATCGATAAGATCACGATAGACAGCGATACGTTTTACTATGATACACATGGCGGGTCTGTTTTAAAGCTGTTGAAAAACATAAACGGTAGGAAACTTCTCGTAAAAGAAAACCCGGGAAACAACGCCTCAACTATAGCTAAAACATATTACGTGACCAATAAGTCTGATTATGTACCAGCTTCTACGCCTAATATCATTAACCTTTTCCCTTCGCATGCTTCCACATTACGGAAGTACATAGAAGAGCATAACCTGAAACTTAAATCTGAAGAGGAAATAAGCAAACTGCTGGAGTACGCTGCTAATCTGTAAAAGAAGACTCCTGAAGAGAGCGCATATTTAAAAGTATTACTTGCTGGCAACTATAAGCAAACTGGCTATATTTGCAGCTTCATAGCAAGCTTATACTTTTGGAACAACCAGTTAAAAAGAATATAGTCATTTTCGCTTCCGGGTCGGGGAGCAATGCACAGCGCCTGCTCGAGCACTTTGAGCACCACCCGCAGATACGCGTGGCCGCCCTGTTCTCCAACAACCCGAAAGCCTATGCCCTAAAAAGAGCCGAGACCTACCACGTCCCGGCTCTTTTGTTTTCCAGGGACGAATTTTACAATTCCGATAAAGTATTGGAACAGGTAAAGGCCTTTAACCCGGATCTCATCGTTCTGGCTGGCTTCCTGTGGCTAGTGCCACTAAACCTGCTGCAGACTTTCCCGGACAAGATCATTAACATACACCCTGCCCTGCTGCCAAAATACGGCGGCAAAGGCATGCACGGCCTCCATGTGCATACGGCCGTGGTACAATCCGGCGACGAACGGTCGGGCATAACCATACACCGCGTAAACGAAGAGTACGACAAAGGCGAGTTTATACTGCAGGAATATTGCCCGGTGCACCCACAGGATACACCCGAAGAACTTGCTGCTCGCGTACTGCAACTGGAGCACAAGCATTTACCGGAAGTGGTAGAGCAACTACTCCTGGAAAAAGACAAACTATAGCAATCAACATCAACCCATACAAGCAACTCATGCAATCTGTTCAAATCAAATCCGCACTTATTTCGGTTTATTACAAAGACCGCCTGGAGCCACTTATTGAGCTTCTGAAAAAAAATAATGTTACTATTTATTCTACAGGCGGCACACAGGCGTTTCTGGAAGAGCAGGGCGCTGAGGTAGTGGCTGTGGAAGACCTGACCAATTATCCGTCTATTTTCGGTGGCCGTGTAAAAACGCTTCATCCGAAAGTATTCGGAGGCATCCTGCATCGCCGCGACAACGACAGCGACCTTTCGGAAAGAGCCCAGTACGAAATCCCACCAATTGACCTGGTTATAGTTGACCTTTATCCTTTTGAGGAAACTGTGGCATCCGGAGCATCAGAAGCGGATATTATTGAGAAAATCGACATCGGTGGTATCTCACTTATTCGTGCGGCTGCCAAAAACTTTAAAGATGTGCTGATCGTGTCGTCTCGTGAGCAGTACGACGAGGTGGTAACATTGCTGCAGGAAAAGAACGGCTCAACTGACCTGGAAGACCGCAGACGCTTTGCTGCCAAAGCATTCGATATGTCATCGCACTACGACACCCACATCTTCAACTATATGAATGGTGGTTCAGAGGAGCAGCCCTTCAAGCAGAGCATACGCGAGGCTACGCCACTGCGCTATGGCGAAAACCCGCACCAGAAAGGCACTTTTTATGGCAAACTGGACGAGCTTTTCGAACAGCTGAACGGCAAGCAGCTTTCTTATAACAACCTGGTAGATGTGGATGCTGCTGTAGCCCTGGCCGCTGAATTTGAAGAGCCGGTTGTTGCCATCCTGAAGCACACCAATGCCTGCGGCTGTGCCACCGGCGAAACTATAAAAGAAGCTTACCTTGCAGCGCTTTCTTCTGACCCGGTATCTGCTTTCGGAGGTGTGATCATCGCGAACAGAACGATAGACCTGGCTGCGGCTGAAGAATTGAACAAGCTGTTCTTTGAAGTGCTGATCGCTCCTGCTTTTGATATTGATGCGCTGGAACTGCTGAAGACCAAGAAAAACCGCATCCTGCTGAAGCAAAATGAAGTGGAGATGCCTAAAAAACAGTTCAAGACGTTGCTGAACGGCGTTATTGAGCAGGACAAGGACCTGGCCACCGAAACTGAGGCCGACTTCAAAACTGTTACCAAACGCGAACCAACAGCAGAAGAAAAGAAAGCCCTCGTTTTTGCAGCTAAAGTTTGCAAGCATACCAAATCCAACACCATCGTGCTGGCAACAGACAAAATGATGTTCTCAAGTGGCGTGGGCCAGACATCCAGGGTTGATGCATTGCGCCAAGCCATCGAAAAGGCCAACAGCTTCGGGTTTGACCTGAGCAAGACGGTTATGGCCTCCGATGCCTTCTTCCCGTTCCCGGACTGCGTGGAGATTGCCGATAAAGCTGGTATTAAAGCGGTTGTGCAGCCTGGAGGCTCCATTAAAGACCAGGATTCCATTGCTTACTGCGACGCCCACAACATGGCCATGGTCATGACGGGTGTCCGTCATTTTAAACACTAACAGATTTATAGTTACAAATTATTAAAAGCCCCGGCTATAGTTTAGCCGGGGCTTTGCGGTTTATAATGGCTCGGTTTTGATAAATCAAAAAATTTATACAATTCAATTTAAAGCAAAAACCACCGTTATACCCCTGAATTAAAGCAGCAGGCACCTTTTTATAAGATAAAATTGAAAAAATCAAACTCTCCTGAAATAGTACGTTATAAATTCTGTTTAAAATCACTAATTTTGCGCCGGGTTTATCCCCGATAATTATAGTATATTTGAAATATAAACAGGGTTACAGCACGCCCGCACAAATACAAAATGGGACTATTTAATTTTTTCTCCAGCGATATAGCCATTGACCTTGGTACCGCAAATACCCTGATCATACACAATGATAAGATCGTAGTTGACGAGCCTTCTATTATTGCCGTGGACAGAACAACGGGCAAAGTACTTGCCATTGGTCGCCAGGCAATGCAGATGCACGAAAAAACTCACGAAAACATTAAAACTATTCGTCCGCTGAAAGATGGTGTAATTGCCGACTTCCATGCTGCCGAAGAGATGATCCGTGGTATGATCAAGATGATCGATACTGGCCGTCGCTTGTTCCAGCCTTCACACCGCATGGTAATTTGTATTCCGTCGGGTATTACGGAGGTAGAGAAACGTGCAGTACGTGACTCTGCACAGCACGCAGGCGCCAAAGAAGTTTGGATGATACAGGAGCCAATGGCTGCCGCTATCGGTATTGGTATCGATGTGGAGCAACCGATCGGCTCTATGATTGTGGACATCGGGGGTGGTACCACAGAGATTGCGGTAGTTGCCCTTTCCGGTATCGTGTGCGACCAGTCTATTCGTGTGGCTGGTGATGTGTTCACAAAAGACATTCTGGATTATATGCGCCGCCAGCATAACCTGCTGATCGGTGAGCGTTCTGCTGAGAAAATTAAAATTGAAGTAGGCGCTGCCCTTACCGAAATCGAAAACCCACCAGCTGATTACGAGATCCGTGGCCGTGACCTGATGACCGGTATTCCGAAGGTTATTAAAGTTACGTACCAGGAAATTGCAATTGCACTGGATAAATCAGTTTCTAAGATAGAAGAAGCGGTACTGAAGGCACTGGAGATTGCTCCGCCGGAGCTATCTGCCGATATCTATGACAATGGTATTCACCTGACAGGTGGTGGTGCGTTGCTACGCGGCTTTGATAAGCGCCTGGCTGCCAAAACCAAGCTACCTATTCACATCGCCGAAGATCCGTTAAGAGCGGTAGTACGTGGTACAGGAGCTGCCATTAAAAACATCGAAGGCTTTAAAAACGTCCTGCTGACGTAACAGAGCTGCATGCGGAATCTTTTTGCTTTCATTTACCGGTTCCGTGCGTTCCTTGTGTTCGTTCTGCTGGAAGCTCTTTGTATTTACCTTATCGTACAGTATAACACGTACCAGGGCGCAGCCTTTTTTAACTCTGCCAACAGGTATGTAGGCCGCGTGCTCGAGTTCCAGAGTGGCGTTACCGACTACTTTAGCCTGTCAACTGTTAACAATACCCTGGCCCGCGAGAATGCATTGCTCCGCCAGGAAGTAATGCAATACAGGCAGGTAAGTATAACAGACAGCACCAGCAAGATGGATACGACCCTGGTTGTACCTGCAGATACAACTATAGTTGATTCTCTTGCAGTAGGGCCACAGTCCTTTATACTTCATGCAGGCCGGGTAATCAACAATTCTGTTCGTCGCACAAACAACTACCTCACGCTTTCTATCGGAACTAAGGATGGTGTAGAGCCGGGCATGGGTGTTATTGCTTCAGACGGTGTGGTTGGTCGTGTAAAAACAGTATCTGAGAATTACTCCACTGTTACATCGCTGCTACATTCTCAAATGCTGATCTCAGCCAAGATCCGGAAAAATAATACCATGGGTACCATTAAGTGGCAGGGCGGCGACTACCGCACCGCTATACTTGATTACATTCCCTTACACGTGAAGCTGGCAAAAGGCGATACTATAGTTACAAGCGGTTTCAACACGGTTTTCCCGGAAGGCATATTAGTAGGTACTATAAGTTCCGTGGCAAAGGAAGCTGACAAGAGTTTTTACACTGTAAAAGTGAAGCTAGCCGTTGATTTTGCACAGCTTTCTTATGTGTATGTGGTAGAGAATCTCCGGAAAGCAGAACGTGATACATTAGAATATAAAGCAGGCATACTTCCAAATGAATAGCACCTTCGGCATCCGACATATCGTGCAGTTCATACTTTTTGTAGCACTGCAAATTCTGTTACTCGACAACCTTGTGCTTTTCAGTACAGGCTTTTGTTTTATCTATATCGCCTTTCTGCTGTTCCTTCCTATCCAGATAAACAAGGTGCTTTTGCTGTTCCTGGGGTTTATAGTTGGGTTTACGGTTGATATTTTCTACGATACGATGGGGATACATGCAGCGGCAAGTGTGTTGCTTGCATTTTTACGCCCGCATATATTGAACCTTCTCACACCCCGCGATGGTTACGATACCAACGATTCCGCTAACCTGCACGTGATGGGCTGGAACTGGTTTCTGACCTATGCTTTTATACTTATTACAGTACACCACACTGCTGTCTTCTTTTTAGAGATCATCAGATTTGAGTGGTTTACCTTGGTTAAGATCCTGTTAAGCACTTTATTTACAGGGCTGGTGGTTGTTATACTCCAATTACTTTTCTTCTCTGTAAAGGGATCGAAGAGATAGTACATGAACTACTTAGAAAACAGAAAGTACGTTATTCAGGCCATTTTTATAGTGGTCGGCGTTGTGTTTGCCCTGCGCCTGTTTTACATACAGGTGGTAGACAGCAGCTATAAACAGGCTGCCGAAACAAATGCTATTAAAACAGTTATCCAATACCCGTTCCGTGGCCTGATATACGACCGCGACGGCAGACTGCTGGTGGAAAATACGCCTGTTTATGACCTGATGGTCGTACCGAAGGAAACCAAGCAACTGGATACCCTCCGGCTCACCAAACTTCTTGGCCTGCCTCTGGAAGATGTGCGTGAGCGGCTAAAAAAAGCGCGGGCTTATTCGTATGTTAAGCCCTCCATCTTTTACCAGAAACTCACGACCGAAGACTTTGCGCATATACAGGATAACCTGATCGATTTCCCTGGGTTTTACATTAATGCCCGTACAGCCCGCGGTTACTCACATACCAGCCTGTCACATGCCTTGGGTTATATCGCGGAGATCAGCCCGAAACAACTCGAAGACACCAGCAATTACCAGGGTTATCGCCCCGGCGACTATATCGGAAAGAGCGGCATTGAGTTGGAGTACGAAAAATACCTGATGGGCCAGCGTGGTGTAAAACACATTATGGTAAACGTACGCGGCATTGAGAAAGGCTCTTTTAAAGATGGCGCTTATGATACGCTTTCGGTTGCCGGCGAGAACCTGTACAGTACCATAGACCTGGAACTGCAGGCATACGGCGAGCTCCTGATGAATGGCGCCAAAGGAAGTATAGTTGCCATAGAACCTGCCACCGGAGAAGTGCTGGCTTATGTTTCAGCTCCGTTTTACGACCCGAACCTGTTTACCGGAAAAGATTACGGCAAAAACTACATGAACCTGCTGAAGGACGTGGATAAGACCATGTTCAACCGTCCGATCATGGCCGACCAAAACCCACCGGGATCTATTTTCAAGCTGGTACAGGCACTTATAGCTCTGGAAGATGGAGTTATTAACCCGAATACAACTTATGCCTGTAACAAATCGCTGGTAAACTGCCACCAGCACCCTTCGCCACTTAACCTGTTCGGTGCGGTGCAGCACTCCTGCAATCCGTGGTTCTTCCAGGCATACAGGGCGCTCATAAACAAGGGCAAGTCACCTAATACCTTTATGGATACTGCGCTTGGGCTGAAATCGTGGAGAGACCAGGTGCTAACTTTTGGGTTCGGGCAGAAGCTTGGCATAGATCTGCCAGGTGAGAAGAAAGGCATTATTGCATCGCCTGAACTATACAACCGGGTATATGGTGAGAATCGCTGGAAATACTCCACTATTTACTCGCTTAGTATCGGCCAGGGCGAACTGGGTGTAACCCCGCTGCAGATGGCAAACTTTATGGCTATAGTTGCCAACAGGGGCTATTACGTAACGCCGCACATTATCCGTTCGGTTGGTGATAATGGCAAGCCGCTAAAAGAATACCAGGAAAAACATTATACCTCCGTTAGTGCCGAACATTATGAGCCTATAATTGAAGGCATGGCTTCGGTGGTAAGTTCAGGCACAGGCCGTAAGGCTAGCCTGGCCAAGGTAGGTATAGAAGTTTGCGGTAAAACCGGGACTGCCCAAAACCCGCAGGGACCTGACCATGCCGTATTTGTGGCCTTTGCGCCTAAGGTTAATCCTAAGATTGCTATAGCAGTTTATGTAGAACATGGTAAATGGGGCGGCCAGTCTGCAGCACCTATTGCCGGCCTGATGATCGAGAAGTACCTGACAGACACTGTTACTATAAAAGAGCAAGAGAAATGGGTACTTAGCCGTAAGTATCTGGACATCAAATCGAAGTAAGGTTATGCCAGTAGAACAAACTATACCAAAGTATAAAATTGCTACCCGAAGCAGTAAGCGTACATCACGCAGTATCCTGAATAACCTGGATTGGGTAACCGTATTGATATACTTTTTGCTGGTGGGCTTGGGCTGGATGAATATTTACGCAGTAGTATATAGCCCTGACAACGTAGTGAATATTTTCAGCTTCGATATCAACTCTGGCAAGCAGCTCCTCTGGATCGGTACTTCTGTTATACTAATAACGATGCTATTGGCCGTAGACTATAAAATTTACGAGCACCTGGCATATCCTATTTATGGTTTTATAATACTGCTGCTGCTTGTTACACTTGCTATAGCCAACCCAATTGCCGGTTCGCGTTCCTGGCTAGACCTTGGCGGTGGCGCACGTTTGCAGCCTGCTGAGCTGGCAAAGTTTGCGACTGCACTGGCAGCATCTAAATTCCTGAGCAACGTTAACCTGCGCCAGCAGAACATGAAAGACCAGATGATCCTGGCTTTTATCACCTTGCTACCTCCTGCTATTATCATTCTGCAAAACGAAACAGGTTCGGCCTTGGTGTTTGGCGCTTTTATACTGGCGTATTTCCGTGAGGGTATGTCGCCGCTGATATTGATTATTGGTGCTTCTGCAGCTGCTATTTTTATCCTTACGCTGCTTGTTCCTAAACTATACCTGATCATCGCAATCATAGTACTGATGGGTATTGCCATCTGGATGGATTACCGCCTGATGCGCCGCGTTAAATCCATGATCGCGCTGTTGCTGCTAATAATTGGGATGATCTTTAGCGTGGATTATTTTATAAATGATGTATTGCAGCCGCACCAGCAAAACCGTATCAAGGCGCTTATCAGTCCGGAGGCAGACCCGCTTGGCTATGGCTGGAACGTTACGCAATCTAAGATCGCGATTGGCTCGGGCGGCTTCTGGGGCAAAGGTTTCCTGGATGGTACGCAAACCAAATTTGACTTTGTACCGGAACAAAGTACAGACTTTATTTTCTGTACAATCGGAGAAGAACATGGCTGGATCGGGAGTACTGTACTTATAGCCCTGTTCCTGCTGTTAATGACCCGTATCGTAAATATAGCTGAGCGTCAGAAATCTGTTTTTGCCAGAACCTATGGCTACTGTGTGGCCTCCATCATTTTCTTCCACTTCCTGGTTAACATCGGCATGACAATCGGGCTGGCTCCGGTTGTAGGTATTCCGTTGCCATTCTTTAGCTACGGGGGGTCATCGTTGTGGTCATTCACGATCCTGCTTTATATTTTGTTGGCTATGGATGCTAACCGTGCGCAGGACTTATCCAGGTAATACGCCTATAGTCTGTTTCAGAATTTAAACCCGCCTTTAACCACGTGATGGAAGGCTGACAGCCATTGCTTTTTATATGCAAAGGTTCCGTTCATTTCAAATTCGAACTCAGGCTCTGAGGAAAGTAAAGCAGACTCCAGGCCAAGGTTAATTTTGCCAAAGTTATAGTTTACTCCAAGCGCTGTAGCGTAGGCAGGCTCAAATTTGCCACCGCTTTTTATGGTTCCGCTCCCGACATCGTTCCGGATCTTCATTTCCCATACATCCGGTAGCATACTGCCCAGACTCCCTTTTGCATAAAACTGCCATTGCTTTACCGGAAACAAGCCATACACGTCAGCCATTAAAAAAGTAAGCCTGTAAGGTTCTGTCTGCACGCTTGTAGCTGATGAGAACGATTGCGCTACTGCCAGTGCATTCAGATTATTTTGACTATGTCCTATAGTTGCCCCTACCGCTATAAACTGATGGAACCTGGCTATGTAGCTTAAAGCTATAGTTGGTCCGTTCTGCACATAACCCTTATCGTCTATACTTTCTATACCGGCCAGATCTTCGGGCGCGATGGAAACACCTGCCCCCACATACAGGCTATGTTGTATAGGAAAACCCTTTTGCGCTACCGCACAAAAACTGACAGCACATAACGCCAGTACTAAATAAAACCTGTTCATAAAAATTCACCAACTAACGGAGGGGATTACATTCAGAAACTTGAATGTATAGTTCTACGTGGATTGCAGAATTAGTTTAGGGGAAATGGTAACTGGATGTTGAAATACTACCCAGCTAGTAATCTTCCGGGGAGATAAATAACCTAAAACGGAATGTGCACAAAACAAAAAGCCCCTGCAACTATAAAGTTACAGGGGCTTTTAATGTACCAGGAGCGGGAATCGAACCCGCACGTCCTTGCGGACACAAGATTTTAAGTCTTGCGTGTCTACCAGTTCCACCATCCCGGCAAGCCATCCGGACGACATCCGAAGGGTGAGTTTAAAAAACAAAGACGTTGTATAAAACAACGTCTTTATCTGCCTTTTTTGAGCGGGAGACGAGGTTCGAACTCGCGACCTCGACCTTGGCAAGGTCGCGCTCTACCAACTGAGCTACTCCCGCTTGAGTCAATCACTAATCCGCTTTTCGTTTCCGTCCCAGCGATTTAGTGATACAAAGATATAGACAAAATCTCACTTGTCAATAGCCTGCACAAAAAAAATCTTCACCTTTAGCGTTTCAGACTGATTTTCAGAGAGAAAAATTTTAAATTTATTGTTCTCCAGACTTATTCTATAGTTACAGGCTAAGTGCAGTCGCTACTTTCTACCTCAGTTTTACAGGAATCCAGATCTCTTCTTCCGATTCCGGGTTGTTTGGGCCCAGGTATTTTTTGCCCATTACATCAAAATGCGGCCTGTCATCGAGCACATAAACTGAATCCGGTAACCAGGAGCCATACATGTATTGGGCCGCTTCAAAGAAAGCACTATTCAGTCCTTTATAAATGAAGACAGCGTACAGCCCTGCTGGCAATGTAAAGGAGGTCATGCCTTCTGGTATCGTTTCAAAATCCGAAACTTCCATCGTCGCCCATTTCTCAAAAACTGTTTTGGGTGTAAACTCCTCTACATCCAGGCCACCATTAAACAACTGCACTGAATACAACAGCTCATCCACACTGTTACTGATCTCTTTACGCCGGGGCATAAACTGCTGCCACATGGCTATCGTGTTATCTTCAGCCAGGGAAGTATAGATCCGTAGTCCGACCAGTTTCTTTTCGCCGCACATGCGTATCTCGGGCTCCTGCATCATGTCTATAGTTTATGGGAATGTAATTCCTGTTTTACCGTACGGATTCTCCCTTTTCTTTTAACAGGCTTTTCAGCTCATTCAATTTCAGCAGCGCCTCTACCGGAGTAATGGTATTGATATCCAGTTGCTCCAGCAGTTCTTTAGCGCGTACCAGTTGCGGGTCGTTCAGCTCAAACATACTTAGCTGGAAATTACTTTTTGGCGCGGACTTCATGCGCTGCTGCGGAGCCTGTTCCGATACTTTTTCTTTTTCCAGGTGATGCATGATCTCGTCGGCACGCAACACCACACTATTCGGCATGCCGGCCATCTGGGCCACATGTATACCAAAACTATGTTCGCTGCCGCCTTCTACCAGCTTACGCATAAACAATATCTTACCACCTGCTTCGCGCACCGATACATTATAGTTCTTCACACGTGGGAGCTCTTCGGCCAGCTGGTTTAGCTCATGGTAATGCGTCGCAAAAAGGGTTTTGCCTTTATACTTCGGATGATTGTGCAGGTGCTCCACAATCGCCCAGGCAATGGAAATACCGTCATAGGTACTTGTACCACGCCCGATTTCATCCATCAGTACTAAGCTTCTATCTGACAGGTTATTCAGGATACTGGCCGTCTCGGTCATCTCCACCATAAACGTAGATTCGCCTTTCGACAGGTTATCTGAAGCACCCACGCGGGTAAATATCTTGTCGATGATGCCAATGCTGGCGGCCTCGGCAGGCACAAAGCAACCGATCTGCGCCATCAGAACGATAAGGGCAGTCTGGCGGAGCAGGGCACTTTTACCGGCCATGTTCGGCCCCGTAATGATGATCACCTGCTGGGCTTCGTTGTCCAGGAAAATATCGTTCGGCACGTAGGTTTCCCCAATCGGCAACTGCTTTTCGATAACCGGATGGCGGCCTTTTTTAATGTCGAGCACGTGGCTGTCGCTAACTTCGGGCTTGGTATAGTTGTTGGCCAGGGCTATAGTTGCAAACGAGCTCAGACAATCTATTACGCCAATCACTTTGGCATTCTGCTGTACTTGTGCCACATAATCCAAAGCGTGTAGCACCAGTTCGTTATACAACCCAAACTCTATACTATAGATGCGGTCTTCGGCATTCAGTATCTTCTCTTCGTAGGTCTTCAGCTCCTCTGTAATGTAGCGCTCGGCGTTTACCAGTGTCTGCTTTCTAATCCAAGTTGTTGGCACTTTATCTTTATGCGCGTTGCTGACTTCCAGGTAATAGCCGAAAACTTTGTTGTAAGCTATTTTAAGTGAGCTAATGCCGGTATTTTTCACTTCACGTTGCTGCAACTGTGCGAGGTAATCTTTCCCCGAAAAAGCAATAGCGCGCAGTTCATCCAGTTCCGCATGAATGCCGTCGTTGATCATATTGCCCTGGTTGGTGAGCATCGGTGGTTCCGGCTTTAGTATATTTTTGATCTCCTCGCGCAGGCCGTCGCAAGGCGTAAGCTGGGCAGCCAGTTTTTGCAAAGCTGCAATGTTGCTCAGTGCCAGGGCAGTCTGTATCGGAACTATAGCATCCAGCGCTTTGGAAAGCTGCACCAATTCCCGCGGATTTACCCGGCGCACAGCCACTTTTGAGATCAAACGTTCCAGGTCGTTTATTTGCTTCAAGTGCGTAGTAAGTTCTGTCAGCAGTTCGCGGTGCTGTGTTAGCGCTTCTACGGTATCCAGGCGGCGTTTAATCTGAGTCACATCTTTTAGCGGCAATACCACCCACTTTTTCAGCAAGCGAGCACCCATTGGCGTTACAGTCTGGTCCAGCACCTGAATCAGCGGCACACCTTCCTGATGTTGCGGAAAAACAAGTTCCAGGTTTCGGATGGTGAATCTATCCAGCCAAACATATTTATCTTCTTCCAGGCGCGAGATGGTAGCAATATGGCTGATCTCCTTGTGCTGTGTTTCAGACAGATAATGAAGAATAGCGCCAGCCGAAATAATGCCTTCCACCATGCCTTCTATACCGAACCCTTTAAGGGAAGCAGTTCCAAACTGGCGGGTCAGCGACTCATAGGCGAAATCATAGTTGAAAACCCATTCTTCAAGGGCAAAATACCGAAAATCAGGGCCGTAACGCTCGGTAAAGGTTTCCTTTTCGCGTTTGCAGAATAGTACTTCGGATGGCGCAAGGCTTTGCAGCAGCTTACCAATATAGTTTCGGTCGCCTTGCGCGGTAATAAATTCACCGGTAGATACATCCAGGAAAGAAACGCCCGTTTCTGTTTTTCCGAAATGCACGGCTGCCAGGTAATTGTTGCTGCGGCGCTCCAGTACCTGGTCGTTAAACGACACGCCCGGCGTTACCAACTCGGTTACACCGCGCTTCACAATGCCTTTTACTGATTTCGGGTCTTCCAGCTGGTCGCAGATAGCTACGCGCTCACCGGCACGTACCAGTTTTGGCAGATACGTATCCAGGGAGTGATGCGGAAAACCGGCCAATGCAATCTCGGAAGGCGAACCGGCGCCACGTTTCGTTAAAACGATATCTAAAATTTTACTTGCCTTTACAGCATCTTCGCCGAAAGTTTCATAAAAGTCCCCTACCCTGAACAGCAGTAATGCCCCCGGATGCTTCGCTTTTATAGCGTTGTACTGCTTCATCAGTGGGGTTACGGTGCTCTCTGCCTTCATACTATAGTTTAATTATGAATTCTGAATTAAGAATTATCAATGGGCTAACCCATCGCTGCCCCTCAATAGGGGAATTTTACTTTACTTCTCTTTCGAGCTTCCTACTGCCCTTTCGGACTTCCTAGTCCGAAAGCCAGCTGAAGCGGATTTCCTAATCCCCGTGTATCGAAAAACGCGGATTAGGAAATCCGCTTCAGCTATAGTTCCGGATTAAGAAATCCGAAACAGCTTATAGGCCAACTCAACTATTCTACTACCTAACAATTTACAATAAACTATAAGTTTGATTTCTGAGCAAACAGCCTGACCTTTGCACGGGCAAAGCAACTATAGCTCTTTTGTCTTTAGTCAAACAGTCCTTTGTCTGTAAAAAAATGCGCAAACTCTCGATGGATGAACTTAACCGCGAGTCGGTTGAAGAATTCAAAAATAAGAAAAAAATACCGTTAGTCTTGGTGCTTGACAATGTTCGGAGCCTGAATAATGTGGGTTCTGTATTCCGCACCGCCGATGCGTTTATGGTGGAGAAAATATACCTGTGCGGCATAACCGGCACTCCCCCGCACCGCGACATCGAGAAAACAGCTCTGGGTGCAACTGAGTCGGTAGAATGGGAACATGTGCCGGATACGCTGGAGTTGGTACAGAAACTGAAAGAAGAGAACTATAAAATTGGTTCGGTGGAGCAGGCAGAGAACAGTCTGAAACTGAACGAATTTACACCTGAACCTGGCCAACATTATGCACTTGTGATGGGTAACGAAGTTTTCGGCGTAGAGCAGGAGGTGATCAACAATTCGGATTTCGTGCTGGAGATACCGCAGTTTGGCACCAAGCATTCGCTTAACATTTCGGTAGCTACCGGCGTGGTGGTCTGGGATTTCCTGAGCAAAACGATAGCATAGTAAAGCGCAAACTATAGTTGCGATAAGAAGGCAGCAGGTTCGGTATAGTTTGCCGGGCCTGCTGCCTTCTTAGTTTAATCCCACGCTTTTTCTCATTTGCTTTAAACCTATCGCCGGTTTGTTTGTCTTACTTACAGGTTTCTGTTGCCTGTTGCATCAGGTCAGCTATAGTTCAGAAACCATCCTGCGCCGTTCCAAACACTATCTCACCCTGTAGCGCGTTAAAATTTATAGCGAATAGATAAACTGACGTATGATATCAAGTTTTTACAGATCCCTGTTTTTCCTCACTTTCCTGATTCTTCCGGCTGCTTTATCAGCGCAAACACCAACTACAACCTTGAGCAAAATATCAGGTACTTTGCAGGACGGAACCACTAAAGCTCCCGTAGGTTTTGCCAACGTGGTATTGCTTACTGCTACTGATTCGAGCCTTGTTACGGGTGCCACTTCCGATATAGAAGGCAAATTTATACTTGATCGGGTGCCGGTGGGCAGGTTTGTACTTCGCGTTTCCATGGTGGGCTACCCTACAAAGTTTGTCCCGAACATAAACGTTACACCTACTTCAACCAGCGTATCCCTGGGCACTATCTCTCTCAAACCTACCTCTACACAACTAGGCGAAATTGAAGTTATTACCGAGCGCGAACTGGTGCAATATGATCTCGATAAGAAAGTAGTGAACGTGAGCAAAGACATTGCAGCGCAAAGCGGCTCTGTGGCCGAAGTAATGCAGAACCTGCCATCTGTTACGGTGGATATAGATGGCAATGTGAGCATGCGTGGCAGCGAAAATGTAACCATACTGATCGACGGAAAACGCTCTGCTTTATCAAACCTTACCCTCGATCAGATTCCGGCCAACCTGATTGAAAGCATTGAACTCATCACTAACCCATCTTCAAAATACAACCCGGAAGGTACGTCAGGCATCATAAACCTGGTCATGAAGAAGGAAAAGAAACCGGGCTTTCATGGTTCGGCTTTGGTTACTGCGGGCACTTACGACAACTATAATACTTCCCTAAACCTGAACTACAGATACTTTAAATGGTCACTGAACGGTGGCTACGATTTCAGGCAGCGTACACGCCCGGGCGAAAACAACAGTTTTACGACCAATTACCACCTGAACGATACTGGCCAGCTTGACAGCACCAGCTACCGCCTGCAAAACAGTGACCGCAACAGCACTGATATTTCGCATAACTTCCGGTTTGGCGCAGATTATTACGTAACCCCAAAGATCACGCTATCAGGCTCTGCGTTGTACCGCTTTGGTCAGGACAAGGGCCGTAATGACATCCGTTACACTTTTTTAGATGAGAACCGTGAACTGAGCGACATCAGGCTCCGCAATACCACCGAGCAGGAAGATGAAAAGGCTATCGACCTTACAGTAGGTTACCGCCAGACCTTCGACCAAAAGGGCCGGGAACTGACGGCTGATATAGTTTATAACACGAATGTTGATGATGAGGAAAGCCTTTTCAGGGAAGCTAGTCAGCTAAAGCCAGGCCTGCCTGACGTGCAGGAAACCCTGGTAGATGACGGCAACTATGAGCTTGAAGCAAAAGCCGATTACGTGCACCCGATAACAGAAAACAGTAACCTGGAAACTGGTTTTAGAAGCACCTTTGAGCGCCTGGATGAAGACTCGCGCTTTTTCACAAAGGACCCTGCGACTGATGAACTGGTGTTTAACAGTAAGATGAGCAACCATTTTGTGTACGATGAGATGGTGCACGCCCTCTATGCTAACTATAACAACAAGTTTAAAACTATAAGTTACCAACTCGGGCTCCGTGCAGAGCAGACCAACACCACTTCAGATCAGCGTACGCAGCACATAAAATCAGGTAACAACTATTTCAGCCTGTTCCCTACCCTTTTTATTACCAACGATTTCGACGACAACAACAAGGTGCAGTTCAGTTACAGCCGTCGCATTAACAGGCCGCGCAGCCGTTTCCTGAACCCTTTTGTAGATCGTTCTGATATTTATAACGTGAGCTACGGAAACCCGAAACTGAAGCCTGAATTCGTGAATTCGCTGGAGCTGGGTTACCTGCGTTATTTTGGCGATGCCTCTTTGAACAGCACTTTATTCTATCGCCATACTACTGATGAGATCGAGCGTTTCAGAACGGATACTTTAATTGTTGTGAACAATGGTATACAAAATGACACGATACCCGGCACACAGGTAACTTTCCTGAACCTGGCCAGCAATGCATCTTATGGTGTGGAGTTTGGCGTAAATTACCCGGTTACCAACTGGTGGAAATTAAATGCCAGTATATCAGGCTACAGAACAGAGCTTAACACCACACAGGGAGATACCGAACTTAGCAGCAGCCGCATTAGCTGGAACACCAAACTGAACTCCACCATGACCGTTTGGAAAGACATGGACATACAACTTTCCGGCTTCTATCGCGCTCCTTCCGCCGACATACAAGGCCGTATGGAACAGATGTTCAGTGCTGACCTGGGCATGAAAAAAGATGTGCTGAAAAAGAACGGTACAATTTCGCTCCGCGTGTCAGACCTCTTCAATACCCGGCAGTTTAATTTCCTGAGTTACGGCCCTACGTTCAGAACCGAAAGCGAGAACCGGCGCCAGAGCCGCATCATTTACCTGGGCTTTACCTACCGCCTGAACAGTGAAGATAATCCGCGCAATCGCCGCCAGCAGGATGAGCAAAGTGGTGGAGATGATGAAGGTGAGTTTTAATTAGGTTTTCTTTCTAGTAGAGAGATAAAGTAAAAAACTACTTCGTCTGTTGAGGATCTTTTGTGTTTGTTATAGTTGGTTTATAGTTTTATAGTTAGCCATTTTGCTGGCGCGGGTTTGCAACCCGTGTCTACCTATGGTGTTGAGTTTGTAACTCAACTGGCCCGGCAGGGACAAGTATGGCAAAGGCTATTCTACTATAGTTACCGATAGTCCAACCACCCCCAACCCCCTCCTTGTCTAAGGCGGGGAGCATGTCAGTTGTTGCTACCCCATCTATTATCCTGAAAGGATCTTGGTAGAGGGGAGGTAAGACTTTTACTATAGTTCATCTATCGTTTCATAGTTGCGGTTTTAACCCACCCCTACCCCTCCCGAGAGGGGAATTTCGGCTATAGTTGTAGTCAGTGGCTATAGTTTTATAGTTGCAGCGTTAACACCCTGTAGTCCCCTCAAGGGGACAATTCTGCCAGTACCAATTTCTAAACTATAGTTCTATAGTTACACTCTATGAACAGGACAGGTTTACCTGTCCCTTTGGAATTACAACCGCGATCAAGCTACAGAACTATAGCTAGTCAAGTAAACAAGCTTTTACTATCGAACTGATTTCAGTCTTTGGGTTGAGCGCCTTTGATTTATTGCGGTGCCGCTAGGCAATCCGAGGAACGAGGATAGTAAGAAAGCAGCAGCGCGATGCCCGAAGACGGGGCCTCCCGACCGTGAGGGCACAAAAGCCAGATTGAAACAATAGGTTCCTAGAGCTCCCAGGATGGGAGGATGTTCGAAGGGAAGGCTTGGTTCGGATTGTAAAAGACTTAAACTATAAGTTGAAATAGATTTCTCTCTTCATTCGCAATGACAAAAGAAGAACTATAGTCTAGACACTACCAAAAAAAACATTAATTAAACCAACCCATTAAAACCAAAGCTGCTGTGCTAACCGGAAAGTATTAGCATGCGCTTCTACAATATGAGCGATTTGCCTGGAGTAACCACCACCCATACTTACTGCTACAGGCAAATTATTGCGCCGGCAAAGCTCCAGCACTGTGCGGTCGCGTTCTTTGCAACCGGCTATAGTCATGCCCAGTTTTCCCAGTTTATCTGTTGCCAATACATCAACTCCTGACTGGAAGAACACAAATTCCGGCTCCACTTTGTCTAGTAACCGCGGAAGTATAGTTTGCAGTTGGTGCAGGTAAGTTTTATCATCGGTGCCTTCGGCCAGTGGTATGTCTAGGTCTGATTGCTCTTTATGGAAAGGATAATTGTGCCCGCAATGCATACTGAAAGTAAAAACCCGCGGCTCGCTGGCAAAGATCTGCGCTGTGCCGTTACCCTGGTGCACGTCCAGGTCTATTACCAGCACTTTGGTTATACTTTTATAGTTGAGCAAATACCTGGCAGCAATAGCGATATCGTTCAGTAAACAAAAGCCCTCTCCTCTGTCAGTAAAGGCGTGGTGCGTGCCGCCGGCAATGTTCATCCCGATGCCAAATTCAAGGGCAAATAAAGCTGCCTGCACGGTTCCATTCATAATCACGACTTCGCGGTCTACCAGCTCATCAGACAGCGGAAAGCCTGTTTTGCGGATCTCGGACGGGGTGAGTTGCAGCTGGCGCAGGCGATGCCAGTAATCGCTGTCGTGGGTATCAACTATAAATTTTTCTGGCAGAGGTTCCGGGGCAAATAAATTGGCCTCGGTTATAGTGCCTTCGTACAATAACTGCTCAGGCAGCAGGTCGTACTTGGCCATCGGGAAACGGTGACCTTCGGGCAAAGCGTGCGCAAACATCCGGGACCAGGCAATTTTTAGCATAACACAAAGGTAACAACATTCCCCCACCTCAGGTTTATAATTGCCGCGCTAAACTATAAGCACACTTCCGGAATCCGTACAAAAACTAATGCAGTTAGCAGCTGAAAATGCGATGGTGTATAAGTTTTCAGAAGCCTCCTGTTTCTCATGAATTAGCCCGTTTTGAGATGTGGACAAATGTGGATAAGTGTGTTGAATCAACAAAGTTATCCACCATTCAATGTTTACTTAGTGTTACCAACCTCCAAAAAGTGTTATATAATCCTATATCAAACCTGCAAAGTATAAATTCTGCTAAAATTTTTGTCAAGACAGTTAGCAAACTATAAACGGCTTTCATACTTATAGTTAGTCCTGAAACCATGCAAAAAGTGCGTACTTCTGGCCGGACTTTTAAACTGCCGCAACTTTGCACATAGTAATTATAGTATACTGCTTATATAGAACCTCTTTTCACCCATGATCACCCTTCTGACAAAAATCACCATCATGAAAAAACATATACTCTCGGCTGTAATGCTGCTGTTAAGCCTTGGTTGTTTTGCCCAGGTACAGGAGCCAGAAACCGAAGACCTTACAGGACCGACCACCCTTCAGAAAAACCATAATGAGCTAAGTGGCCTGGATGCACGCAATGGCGGCTTCGGCATAAAAGGAGGCCTCAACCTGGCAAATGTTTATGGCGATGATACCGACGCCCTGAACCCAGGCTCGCTTACAAGTTTCCATGCAGGAATTTATGCACAATTTGCCCTTGCCGAGAAGTTTTCGTTACAAGTAGAGGGCCTGTATTCCCGCAAAGGGTATGAAGCTGAAATGGACAACCGTTTTGATTACCTGGAACTGCCTTTGCTGGCCGTATACAACATTACCGATAACTTTAGCCTGCACCTTGGTCCGCAAGTGAGTGTGATGATAGCGGCCAAACAGGACGGCCACGAAATTAACATGGAGAACTTGAACACTTTTGACTATGGCCTGGCAGGTGGCGCAGAAGTGCGTTTCAGAATGATGCGGGTAGGCGCGCGTTATAACCTTGGCTTTGCCGGACTTTTAGATGACGGCGATACCGGTTTGCCGGTGGGTAATGAGCTGATGCACAATGTAGCACAACTTTATGTAGGAGTCGGATTTTAAGAAATAATGACCAGTGAGCAGCAGACGACAGCATTTGTTACCAACATTTACACCAGCTATAGTGCTGATGCTATTGCTTGCGGCCTGCGATACCAGCATCAAAACTGATGAAGCCGAAGTAGGCGCCCCGGAAATAGCCAGACAACCCGCTCCTGTTTCAGATATTTATCACGTGGATACTGCCAAAAGCAAGCTCACCTGGATCGGGGCAAAAATTACGGGCAGGCACAATGGTGTATTCGAAATAAACTCCGGGGAACTGCATATAACTAACAACGAGCTGACCGGCGGAAAAATAGACCTGAACATGCTTGGCACCCGGTCTGATGACAAAACGCTGAACGAAGATTCCAATAAAAAGCTAACCACCAACCTTCGGTCCGCCAACTTTTTTGATGTAGAGCGTTACCCGACTGCTTCGTTTGTGATTACAGCTATCAGCCCTTACGACAGCACAACCCGTAAACCGATTAACACCCCGCCAGCCCTCGACAGCAAACTCCGTATAACAGATGCCACCCACTTGCTTACCGGCAACTTAACTATAAAAGACAAAACACGCAGTGTACGTTTTCCTGCAAAAATCGCCCTGCAGGGCAATGTACTCAAAGCCCGGGCAAACTTTAATATAGACCGCACCAAATGGGGCCTTGTATACCGCGCCGATAAATCCATGGGCAACCAGACCATCCGCCCGGAAGTAAACATTGACATAGACCTTATTGCCACCCGCGCCACTCCTACTCCCTGAACAGCACCCACCCAACTGCCTTTAATATGCTAAAAGGCCACCCTTTGCGTTTGTAGCTACAGTAACCAACCTTTTTATTATGAGAAAGTACCTTTGCCTGCTGTTGTTTATGCTTTTGTCGGTGGTGGCAAATGCGCAGACCAATACGCTGGCAACGTTTAACCTGCGCCAAAACGAAATACTGAAGATCGGGATGATCGTGCTGGGAGGCTGGGCGCTGCTAAACATTCTTATCGGGAGTTTCCGGCTGATGAAGGCGACGCGCAACAAGCGTTTTTTCTTCCAGATGAATATTTACTGGAACATCGTGAATATGATCATCGCATCGGTAGCCATGTATTCTTTGTTAACCCAGGATCCTGCCACGCATAACCTGGCTGAGAGCATCAAACTACACGACTGGTTTAAAAAGATACTCTACCTGAATATTGGCCTGGATGTAGCTTACCTGTTCATGGGCCAGTGGCTGAAAGTGCGTTCCAAAACATCTCCTAAAACAGAACAGCTGCTTGGCTGGGGGCAGTCCATCGTTTTACAGGGCCTCTTTTTGCTGGTGCTGGATATTGTGCTGGCAACTATGCTCGAAAACAGGGCTCCTGTACTCTATAGCCTTATTCCATAAAAAATTAACGCCGCGACAGTTGATTCTGGCGCGGCGTTAACTATAGTTTGTGCTGTATTACCTGTTGTGTATGCCTTCTGCAAACTCCTCTATCATCTTTTTATTGAAAGCAGGAATATCGTCTGGCTTACGGCTGGTAACCAAACCCTGGTCCACAACTACTTCTTCATCCACCCAGTTGGCACCGGCATTTTTAAGGTCGGTTTGCAGGGTATGGTAGCTGGTCATTTTTTTGCCTTTTACTTTTCCGGTTTCTATCAGCGTCCAGGGGGCGTGGCAGATGGCCGCTACAGGTTTGCCTGCATCCAGGAACTTGCCTACAAAGTTTACAGCCTCTTTATTAACCCGCAGTTTATCGGGGTTCATTACGCCGCCAGGTAGCAGCAGCCCATCATAAGTATCGGCGTTCACTTCACTCAGCTTTTTATCTACTTTAAATTTTTCGCCCCAGTCGGTGTGGTTCCAGGCTTTTATTTCGCTGTTCTTGTTCGGCGAGATAATGTGTGCTTCGGCTCCTGCGTCCTTCAGTGCCTGCATCGGTTTGGTTAATTCTTCCTGCTCAAATCCTTCTTCTACTAAAACTGCTATCTTCTTTCCTTCAAGTTTATTTGCCATAGTGGTGTAGGTTTAAAATAAGTTTGTCCCTCTTCCTAAACGAGCTATAGTTTCTTAGGTTAAAAGTTTCAACTATAAATCAGCCGCTTCGCAGTGTTCGCTGAGCCTATTAGATAATTTTAAAAATCTGAATATACCGTTTGGATTTATAGTTATATAGTTCTTAAGTTTGCATAGTTTAGAATTGATCTAAATAAAAATATGGAAAAGAGCTTTAGCTGGCGAAAACTGTTTAACGATGTACACTTGTGGCTGGGCATTGGCAGTGGTCTTGTATTATTTATAGTATGCCTTACGGGCACGATCTACACGTTCAGGTCGGATATTGAGGAAATGCTGGAGCCGGAAAAATACACGGTAACAGTGCCAGCCAATGGTCAGGCACTCTCCCCGGATGCGCTAATTGCCAAACTGGAGCAGGAGCAGCAAGGTACGGTTGTATCGTTAGAGATTCCGGCTGAAAAAGAAAGCAGCTACCGTGTAAGTATTGCCCCGCCCGTTACCGAAGAGCCAAAAGCAAAAGGCGAAGGCCGTGGCGGTGAAGGCCCCAGACCAACAACTTACTTTGTAAACCCTTATACCGGAACTATAGCTGGCACTACCGAAGGCCCAGCTTCGGAGTTTTTTGGCACCGTTATGAAAGCGCACCGCTGGCTGCTGATGGGCGACAGCGTGGGTCGTATTATAGTTGGTATTGCTACCATTATTTTCACGTTCCTGTGCCTGACCGGACTTGTGCTGTGGTGGCCTAAAAAACTGAAGAACTGGAAGCAAGGCTTTAAAGTTAAAACGGATGCCAACTGGAAACGCATCAACCACGACCTGCACAACACGTTTGGCTTTTACGCTTTTATATTACTCCTGATCATGTCGCTGACAGGCCTTTGCTGGTCGTTTGAGTGGTACCGCGAAGCGCTGGGCAAGGTAATGGGTGCCGAGGTATTTAAGGGCCGTAAAGAGAAACCGCTTTCTAGTTTTGCCACTGCAGATGCTACTACCTTAACTACAGAAGATTTTATAGTTAAAGCCAATGCTCTGTTGCCCTACGAAGGTAACATGCGCGTATCGCTGCCAGATAATGACTCCACAGCTGTAGTTATCACAAAGAGCCAGGCCGGATTTTTAGCCCTGAATGCATCTGACAAAGTACAGCTGGACCAGCACAACGGCCAAGCGCTTAAAGTTGATATTTTTGCTGAAAAGCCTCTTAACGAACAGATCGTATCGCTGGTAAAGCCGCTGCATTTAGGTGATGTATATGGCACCTTCTCGAAGATACTCTATTTCCTGGCCTGCCTTATTGCTACCAGCTTACCCGTAACGGGTACCATTATCTGGATAAACAAGCTAAACAAAAAAGGAAAGAAAAAGCTGAAAGCAAGAACTATAGCAACTGTGTAGACAAAATTGTTAAAAGCTTAAATTAGAAAAGGCTTCTTGCACAAAGAAGCCTTTTCTAATTTAAAACCGCCTGTTTCTGGTACGTGTAAATCCGTTACATCCATGTAAAAAGCAAATTCATACTTCCCTGTAGTCTATTCGTCTAAAACCTGTCGTTATACTTCTGATTCTCAGGCTCTCTGCTTAAATTTATACCTATAATACAGTATATCCACACCACGTTGTATCTCCATGAAACCGATCCATATTCTCTGCACTGCTTTTATCCTCACGCTGGCAGGCTTTGCGGCCCAGGCCCAGGATGTAAACGTGGTAAAATTTGATAAACTTCAACAGCTGCGTAATTCTGATTCTGATACGCTATATGTGGTAAACTTCTGGGCAACCTGGTGTGGCCCGTGCATAAAGGAAATGCCGTATTTTGAGGCCGTAAACAAACAGTACCAGAACCAGCCGGTGCGAGTGATATTAGTAAGTATGGATGCTAAGAAGGATCTGGAAAAGGTAAAAACGTTTATGCAGCGCCGTAACATAGCATCGGATGTATGGCTGCTGGATGAGACTGATGCTAACACCTGGATAGACAAACTGGAACCGAAATGGAGTGGCGCTATACCAGCAACTATACTCTTCAACAATAAGCGCGAACAATACTACTTTGTAGAGAAAGAACTGAAACAGGACGAGCTTCAAAACCTGGTACTAAAATTTAAACCATAAACTATACTTCTATGAAAAAACCGATCTTACCTCTGACTTACACTTTTTGCTTGCTCCTGGTTGGCGTTCTGCTTGCTGCTACTCCTGCAAACCCAGGCTACCAGGTTGGCGATACAGCTACCGATTTTAAATTGAAGAACGTAGATGGAAAGATGGTATCAATGGCAGATTATAAGGATGCCAAAGGTTTTATAGTTACGTTTACCTGCAATACCTGCCCTTACTCTGTAGCCTACGAGGATCGTATTATTGCCCTGCACAATAAATATGCACCAAAAGGTTACCCTGTTATCGCCATCAACCCTAACAGCGTAACTGTTTCGCCTAGAGACTCCTACGCTGATATGCAGCGACGTGCCAAAGACAAAAAATTTCCGTTTGCTTACCTCCAGGACAAAACCCAGGATATAACCAAAGCCTACGGTGCCACCCGCACGCCGCACTTATACATTGTGCAGAAACAAAAAGACGGGAAGTTGAAGGTAGCGTACATTGGCACTATAGATGATAACAGCCACGAGCCTGCGCAGGTACAAAAGAAATACGCCGAAGCCGCTTTAGATGAACTGGTAGCCAACAAAACCGTGAGCCAGCCTAACACAAAAGCCATTGGCTGTACTATAAAATGGCGCGAAGCATAAGCCGTAAACTATAGCTTAAACTATAAAGCACCTGTCATTTGGTTGACAGGTGCTTTTTTATTAACTAATATCTAATAATTTGTATATTTAAACTGAGACTTATTGCCAGTGCTTAAGCAAGTATAGTATAACATATCAAAAAAAATGAAGCTTACCCGAAATCCCCATAAAACTAATCCAGATGAATAACATACCATTGGTAAACACTGATCAACTTACAAAAGGCTCAGCAGAAGATTTACAGCAGCTGCAACATGCTCAACAAGATATGCGAAACGCTTACCTAAATGGTTTCCCTGGCGTGGTTGTATCTGGCACGGTTTGGCTTGCCTCAGCTCTTGTAGCCCTCTATTTGTCGCCTACTAAAGCGGTTTGGACCTTACTTGTTGGGGGCGTTTTTATTCACCCTGTTAGTATGCTGTTCAATAAAGTTTTGGGAGCAGCTGGTGCACACGCTCAAAGTAATCCCCTGGGCAAGCTTGGCATGGAAGGAACGTTGTTTATGATCATGTGCCTGCCTCTGGCCTATGGGCTGTCTTTTCAAAAAGTAGAATGGTTTTTTCAAGGCATGCTCCTCATCATCGGGGGTCGGTATCTGCATTTTGCAACGATTTACGGGTCAAGGCTCTACTGGGCGTTAGGCATAGGACTAGGGATTTCAGCCTATCTTCTATTTAGCATAAATTCACCTTCCCATGCAACGCTTTTGGTGGGTGCAGCTATTGAGGTATTGTTCGGTCTTGTCATGCTTACCATACTTCGCAGGAGAAAATCGTCATTATAAAGTTAATTGGATTTAAAAGCATTAGCCGCCAGCAAGGCGTATAGGCTATGGCTGCGCCTCACCCACATTATGCACGAGACGTTAGCTGCAAGCACTAAAACATTTTTAAATTATTTAACTAAAATGGATATAAAATACAGCTTCGATTACAAACCTACTGCCGAGCAGGTTATTGAACTCTATTACAACTGTGGCTTGCCTCGCCCGACACGAGACAAAGAAAGAATTCAAAAGATGTTTGATAACTCCAATCTAATTGTAACGGCGTGGCACGAGGGCTTATTAGTTGGTGTTTCACGTTCGATAACAGATTGGGTATGGAGTTGCTATCTAGCAGACCTTGCAGTAAGGCAAGAATATAAAAAGGCAGGTATCGGTAAAAAATTAATACAGTTAACAAAAGAAAGGGTTGGAGAACAATCAATGGTTTTACTCTTGTCTGTTCCGACGGCTATGGAATATTATCCTAAAGTTGGATTTGTGAAGCAAGAAAGTAGCTTCATCTTAAATCGAGCGGATTGGCAGTGAACCCGATAATAATTTTTCAAAGCTAGCTTCAAGAAGAGCTAAATTTGACACAAGTAAGTATCCAAGGAGTGGCAACTCAGATTTCAAAAACGCTTGCAGATAAATATTTCTCAGAGAGAAACAAAGACAGCCAAATAATTTCCATCGTGAGCAAACAAGGATATGTAATTACAGATGTAGACGGACTCATAGAGGAATGTAATAGAATTGAGCAAAGCTCAGGAAATAATAAGCTAAGTAGACCAGAATATTGGGGAGGTTATACAATAAAGCCTGTGTGAATTGAATTTTTAGAATTCAAAACGACCCAGTTTCATAATCGGGATTTGTACACAATAGAGAACCAAAAATGGGTTTTACAAACATTACAACCATAGATTGAAAAATGCCAGCAGCTAACACTGTATATAAATCATGCTACGCCCCACGGCCTTGCACGTTTTTTATACTAACCGTCAGTTCAAATTCATAAACACCAAGCATTGCTTAATCACAAGCATTGCTTAATCAACAAAGCGGAACTCAGCAAACTACCTAAAACAATGGAAAAAACACAGATCATTATCACAGCTACCATCTCAGCAGTTATAAGCAAAGTATGGGAGTATTATACCAACCCAGCGCACATAACCCAATGGAATTTTGCTACAGAAGACTGGCAATGCCCGAGAGCGGAAAACGACCTGCGCGTTGGCGGGAAGTACAATGCCAGAATGGAGGCCAAAGACGGAAGCTTCGGGTTTGATTTTGAGGCGATTTATAATGAAGTGGTAGATCAGAAAAAACTAACTTATAGTTTAGCGGACGGAAGGCAGGTCACAACCGAGTTTAAAGACCTTGACGGAACCACAAAAGTAACCACCACTTTTGATGCAGAAACCGAAAACGATGTAGAAATGCAACGCGCCGGCTGGCAGGCAATACTGGATAACTTTAAAAAGTACGTTGAAACCAACTAGCAGCCAGAAACTATAACAGCCCCCGGAACCAGTTAACCAAACCATGCGTCCCATCTTCAGCAACATTTTAGCAGTAATTGCTTGGAGCGTTGTAAACTTGGGCCTTAAACAGGTTAGCGGTTCCATTGTTTCACCAGAGGCACACATACTACTACCAAAGGCTTAAAGACAGCCATGCACACTGTTTATACACGCCTGTAAGTCATAATTTTATAATTACCCGCCCGTACTTCTAACGCTCTATCTTTAATCTGAAAAAATTTGCGAAACCGAATAGTTGCACGTATATTAGCAACCGATTGGTTTCGTAATAAAATTAAAAAATATGAGACGGGATGTTTTTCAGGCGATAGCCGATCCTACAAGACGGGCGATTATTGTCTTAATTGCATTGCAGGCAATGACACCAAATGCCATTGCTGACAACTTCAACATTACCCGACAGGCTGTTTCTAAACACCTTCGCATACTCACAGAATGTGAACTGGTTAAACAGGAACAACAAGGCAGGGAAATTTACTACTCCCTTGAAATTGAAAAAATGAAAGAGATTGACAAGTGGCTTAACCAATTCAGAGAAATTTGGGAAGACCGATTCAATCAACTTGACAAAGTATTATCAACAATCAAAAACCAGAAGAAATGAAAACCAATTTGCTATTCGATTTTACAGTTGACAAAACAACGAAAACGGTATTCGTAAACAGAGAATTTGCTGCCGACCGTTCGCTGGTATGGGATGCTTTTACCAAACAGGAAATACTTGACCAGTGGTGGGCTCCAAAACCATGGGAATCAAAAACAAAATCTATGGATTTTAGAGTTGGCGGACGAAGATTGTATGCCATGGTAAGCCCGGAAGGACAAGAGCATTGGTCAATTCAGGAGTTTACTTCTATCAGCCCAACAACTAATTTCAAAATGCTGTCTGCTTTTGCTGACAAAGATGAAAACATCAATTCTGAAATGCCAACCTCTGATTGGGACCTGAGTTTTAACGAACAAAACGAAACG
The DNA here is from genome assembly GCF_019336435.1 of Pontibacter populi. GTDB lineage: Bacteria > Bacteroidota > Bacteroidia > Cytophagales > Hymenobacteraceae > Pontibacter > Pontibacter humidus. The sequence goes on from NZ_JAHWXQ010000001.1 coordinate 975,496, forward strand.
ACAACAGTCAGTATCATTATCAAGCACAAAGCCCTTACTGATTTGGAAAAGATGCTTGAAATGGGCTTCCAGGGAGGATTTACGATGACATTGAATTACCTGGAAACCCTGTTGACAACTTTATCACAAAGACAGTAGAAAAAACTGCTTTTAACAACTGCATGGCAATAATGAGGTTACCAGTTCTGCATTCGGCACTGGTAATGCGGGTTAACTTTTGCATATTTTCTTATCAGACAGTTTTAAAAACCGCCACAATCGACAAGCAATTTCATAGTAAAAATACTTAATAAAAATCAAACCAATGAGCCAGAAACCAAATAAGAACAGGTATGTAGCTTTACTGCGCGGTATAAATGTGGGTGGCAAGCATAAAGTGCCAATGGCGGAGCTTAAAACGGTGATGGCAAAATTGGGATTCGGGCAAGTAGAAACGCTGCTAAACTCCGGAAACGTTATTTTTGATGCTACGCCTGTTCCGGAAAAAGAATTAGAAACTATAATTGCCGATAGCCTTGAAAAAGCATTCGGGTTCCCGATACCTGTACTGATACGGGATGCCGGTGTTATAGCAGACCTGCTTCAGAACAATCCTTTTCGGGAAGTAGAAGTTACCAAAGATACCCGCCTTTACATTTCCTTTCTTAAAGAGGAGCCTGCCACTAACGTAGCCAACGCCTGGGCCACCGCTGACGGAGCTTTCCGGGTACTGGGGATACGCGACAGAACGATTTGCAGTGTGCTTGACCTTGCTCTTACCCAAACCACCAAAGGCATGGATGAACTGGAACTGCTTTACGGCAAAAACATGACCACCAGAAACTGGAACACTATAGAACGCATAGCAACTAAAATGGCAACCTTACCGATCTGTCCGGCAACATAACCGAAAGCAAACACGGGCTATACTTTCTTTTTAACATCGGCTGGCTGCGGTAAGCCGGATGGTTGTATAGTTTCAGCTTCTTTCTTAAGCTGCTCGCTAAAAAAGCGTTTGTGTTTCATGCCGGCTTCCCGGGCTTCCACTTCAAACTTGTTGTTATAATACCCCACCCGCCACGACTCTTTCAGGTACAGCCACAAAAACCGGAAATAGCCGTGCTCCTGAAATTGCCTGATATGGCACAGCTCGTGCTCAAACCAGCCTTTATCTTCTAGAAAAGTCTGCCTGTCTACGCCGCTCAGGTGTATGCTTTTGCCAAGTACCATAGCCACGTTCCGGCTCTTTAAAACCATGCGGGCAATACGCGCAAAAGGCGATCGTTCTACTATTTTATAGTTCATTTTCAGACAATCAGATTTATAACTTTTATGCTTTACTGTTAAACTATAATAACACTCTAAAGAGTAAACGGTATCTAAGCATGGGTGAATGCATCTTATTTACAGGCGGATACGCAACACCACTCATTTGCCTGTTAAAAATTTTGCACTTATCTTTGCCCGAAGCAGCATTAAACAAAATACCATTTTATTGTTTAAACCAATTTTGGTGCAAAAAGCTGCTTAAATAAGGTGAAACTGTTTACCCGCACTAAGTGGGAGCTAACTAGCCAAACCCTATGAAAAAAACCATCATACTAAGTATACTGGCGACTTTATCGCTTGTTCTGTCATACTTCTACGAAGTTACGCCCGCTGAGTCGGCGGACCTGCCTGCACCGATTGCAACTATAACGCCTTACGCCATTAATTCCGGCGAAGACCTGACCAATGCCCTGCTCCTGAAAGCGCCCCTGGTAACACTGCCGGAGCCTGAGCCAAAGCCAGAACCTGAATCGGAGGCATTTTACTCTAAAAAGCTGCGCATGCAGTTTGCCACAAGCAAAAACAAAGACCTGATACAAACGGTGGCCGGCTGGCTCGGCACTCCTTATAGTTATGGACGAGGTTCTAAAAATGGCACAGACTGTTCCGGTTTCGTAACCAGCATTTACCGGGATGTATATGGCATTAAGTTAAGCCGCAGTTCGCAGTCTATGTACCAGGATGTGAAACGTGTAAAAAAGGACAACCTGCGTACAGGAGACCTTGTTTTCTTTAAGCGCGGACCAAAGCAGCCGATCTTCCATGTGGGCATCTACCTTAAGAATGGCAAATTCATACATTCTGCTACAAGTGGTGGTGTAATGGTAAGCTCGCTTCAGGAGCCTTTCTACCGGAAGAACTACTACGCCGGCGGCCGCGTAAATTAAACAGCCTAAACTATAGTTTATAAGCCTTGCAGCTACCTGCGGGGCTTTTTTATTTACTATAGGTACAACAATTTTATATGCGGCAAGTATAGGAAGGTTAGCATTACTTTAACCAACTTTGCACCCGCAAAAGCAGCAACTACAAACCAATAAATCAGTAACACAAACAGGCATTACAACTATAAACTATGGATAACCAGGCACCCGACGGCAAAAACATATCCCAAAGCTCGATCTTTAAAACCCTGCTGGCAAAAGCCGAAAAATACCTGAAGCACCCCGCAGAAGTAACCAAGCTACTGAACGAGGCTTTTAAGAAAGCTACGGCTAAGAAAAGCGTTGGCACCCTGGCCGCCGAAGCCTGGGAAAACCTGCAGCTGCTGTCGCGCATGATAAAAGCAGCCGTGGCCGGCGATTACAAAGGCATACCTACTACAACACTGGTAGGTGGCGTGGCAGTTATTCTTTACTTTATTATGCCTATTGATATTATACCGGACTTTATACCGGTAATTGGTTTGCTGGATGATGCCAGCCTGCTGGCCTGGTTCATGACAACTATAAAAACAGAGCTCGACCGCTTTAAGGAATGGGATATTTTACACCAGGAGCAGCAGCGGCAGGCAGCTCATAACAGCGCACCCCATAACGCCGACAGCTCTTTTGGCACCCCAAAATACAGCGACCGCTCCGGCGATAACGTAGAAGTAGAGAGGCATACTGAATTGTAATTCTTAAACTACTATACCTATGAAACCAGATAACAAAAACCAGAACCAGGAAAATAAGGCAACCAACAAGCAGGAAAAAGATCCTGAAGTTGCCGGAACAGGCAAAGCGAACAAAGAACCGACGCTACGTTCTTATACCACCGACAGTAGTCGTTCGCACGAAAGCCGCCACGACGATATGGCAACAGGTGGCAACATCCGTTAATTATAAGTAAATTTTAAAGTAGCCTGCCACTTAAAACCGGCAGGCTTTTTTGTGCTTTTACAAGCTCGGACGGCGGCTTTTATACTTGTAATAACTATAGATTTGAGGACGCCAAACCCTTAGAATATAGTACAATTCAAATACACATATTTAAATAAAAAGAGAAAAAAGACCGCTATATATTGGATTGCTAAGGCAATATTTATCTATATTTGATCGAAAGATTTTGTATTTTAACTTTTAGCCAAGGTGCCTACAACTTTTTTAAAACTCTCATCTGTCAATGTTCACATCGACGGCATCGGGAAAGTCTTGATAGAGCGCAGCGATAAAGCCAAGCGCATCAGTATTAGCGTGAGGCCTCTGAAAGGTATCAGAGTAGCCGTGCCTCCCCATATCAGCTTCGATAAAGCCGAACAGCTTATCTATACCAAAGCCGACTGGATAAAGGAGCACCAAACCCGCATGCAGGAGCAGGAAACAAAGGTCACCACTTATGATCCAGATACGGAGTTTAAGACCAGGTTCCATACGCTCCGGTTGCTTACTCATGCTCAGTATAACATGCGTTGCGTGATAGAAGGTGGCTACATAAATGTATTTTACCCTGCCTTTAAAGATGCCAGCGAACCTGAAGTACAGAAGTTTATCCGCAAATCGATAGAAGAGACATATCGCAAGGAGGCAAAAGAATATCTGCCACAACGGGTTGCTTTTTTTGCTGAGCGCTTTGGGTTTGAGTACCAGACAGTATTTATCAAAAATGCGAAAAGCCGTTGGGGAAGTTGCTCTCACACCAACAACATCAACCTGAACCTGCACCTGATGCGCCTGCCTGACGCCCTCTGCGACTACGTGATCCTGCATGAACTGGCACACACGGTAGAAAAGAACCACGGCCCCCGCTTCTGGAAATTGCTGGATAAAGTTTGCGGCAACTCCAAAGCCCTGGATAAAAAGCTGAAAGATTACCGTATCTCCATTTTCTAAGCACCGCTATTGATTATACTGCTACTATAGTAAAACCTGTATAAAGCTCCCTTGCCTGCCGTGTCTTCATTGGTGGGCAAGGGCGTTTTTTATTTAGGTTGGGATTTTGTGATAGTTACTCCCTCTCCGCTGGCGCGGGTTTGCAACCCGTGTCTAACTATGGTGTTGAGTATCCTGACTCAACTGGCCCGGCAGGGACAGGCAAAAGTAGTAACGCTGGTTATAGTTCTATTGGTGCCATGGTCCAACCACCCCCAACCCCTCCTTGTCTAAGGCGGGGAGCTCTTACGGCCTTTGCTACAGTTCATCTTATAGTTTCATCGTTGGTGTTTTAACCCACCCCTACCCCTCCCGAGAGGGGAATTTCGGCTGTCGCCATTGTTCGTGGCTATAGTTCTATAGTTACCGTTTGTCATCCCCCTCACCCCTTCAAAGGGGGACTTCTCTGCTACTACCTCTCAACTGTCATTTCGACGAAAGGAGAAATCTGAGTTTTCTATAGTCACAGTCCACAATCAGGACAGGTTTACCTGTCCCTTTGGAATTATAATCCCGATAAATTTCGAAGCGAGCAGGTTCAAACTATAGACAAACTATGGCTAGTCGAAACTTCTCAGTCTTTGGGTTGAGCGCCTTTGATTTGTTGCGGTGGCGCAGCCAACCCGAGCAGAGCGAGGGTAGCAAGAAAGCAGCAGCGCGATGCCCGAAGACGAGGCCTCCCGGCCGTGAGGGCACCAAAGTCAACTATAGAACAGTAGATATGTAGAGCTCCCAGGATTATAGGTAACTATGGAAGGAAAGGCTTGGTTCGAATAGTAAGTATATTCAACTATAGGCAAAGCTGTTGGTGAGTTTGTCCCTGCCGGGCCAGTTGAGTCAGTAGACTCAACTTCATCACAAGTCACGAGCGAGGCCGCTCGCGCCAGCATCGGGATACACGAAATGACAAAGAGGGGAAACTATAGCAAAGGGAAGGCTTTAAACTAAAAAAGGCGGGATTGCTCCCGCCTTTTTTAGTTTAAAATGTAAAACTGTTACGCCGCTACCAGGTCCGAATGATCGGCCACATAGGTTACAAAATCACCAACCGTGTTAATCGGAACTTCATCCGGAATAACGATGTGGTATTTCTTCTCCAGGGCAAGTATAATATCAACTACATCCAGCGTGTCGAAACCAAGCTTTTGCTCTAAACTAACATCAGTTTTCAGGCGGGATGGCTTTACTTTTTTTGTTCTGCTAATGATGCGGATAACCTCCTGCTCAATAGCTTTATCTATTGTACTCATGGATACTATTAATATGTGTATTCTCTAACTTTACCATTCACAGGCAATTCGTCCTGCTTTATCTTCAGGGCTGCGGCGCGTTTCTTTTTGCCAATCAGCCTGTCTTTTAATTTCTCGTTCAGTAAATACATGACCGGTACTATAAGCAGCGTCACGATCGTCGCAAATCCCAGGCCAAAAATGATGGTCCAGGCAAGCGGGCCCCAGAAAGCTGCACTTTCACCACCCATAAAAAAGTTCGGTTTGAACTCCGTAAACAGGGTATAGAAGTTAAGGTTAATACCCAACGCCAGCGGCACCAGACCCAGTATAGTTGCCGTGGCCGTAAGCAGCACCGGATTAAGGCGCGTTTTACCAGCTTCCACTATCGCTTCCTTCAGTTCCTTGCCTTCTTCCAGCAACAGGTCTGTAAACTCAACTATAAGTATACCGTTCTTCACCACTATACCAGCAAGTGCCACTATACCCACACCCGTCATCACAATAGACGCATCCATTTTAAAGATCGAGAAGCCCAACAGCACCCCGATAATGGAGAACAGCACTTCTGAAAGAATAATAAATGGTTTGGATACCGAGTTGAACTGTGTTACCAGGATCAGGAAGATGATAAAGAAAGCAGCTATAAGGGCCATGAACAGAAACTGACCTGTTTCCTGCTGCTCCTCCTGCTGGCCGCCCATGCGTACTTCGTAACCTTCCGGCGTCTGGAAATTCTGCAATGACTGCTCTATCTGTTGCACCACTTCGTTGGCATTGTACCCAGCCAGTACATTCGACTCCAAAGTTACAACACGTTTCAGGTTTTTTCGCTTAATACCGCCATAAGTTGTACCATATTCTATAGTTGCTACTGATGATAGCGGAATCTGGCGCACCTGCCCTGAGTTCATGTCACGGAATGTGATGCGGGAATCCAGTAGAGCATCTATGTTTTTGCGGTAAGGCTCCGCATAGCGCACCTGTATCGGATATTCATCCTCGTCTAGCTTAAACTTAGAAGCTTCTCTGCCGAAAATAGCTGTTCTTATCTCCTGTCCTATCTGGGCCGTACTAATGCCCTCACGGTTGGCGCGCTCCCGGTTAATGTTGATCACAATTTCGGGCTTGCTGTCTTCCAGGTCCGACTTCAGGCCTTCAATCCCTTCAATCTGCTGGTTGGAGATGAACTGTTCCACATTTTTAGACAGCGCAATTAAATCCGGAAACTCTTCGCCGGAGATTTCGATACTGATCGGTTTACCAACCGGCGGGCCGTTCTGCTCTTTATCCACGGTTATCTCCGCGCCAGGTATGCCTTTCACAGCTTCCCTGATCTCACTCAGATATTCCGAAGAAGTTTTATTGCCTGTGCGGTTCATAAACTCTACAAAAGCTACCGTTACTTTTCCTTTATGTGATTGCGCAGTGGTGCTTCGGTCGTTCTGGTCGCCGGCGCCAATCGCCACGTTCGAAATAACCGACTCCACATCGGGATTGTTTTCGCCAATCACCTTATAAATTCGCTTCTCCACTACCTGCGTTACCGAGTCTGTTACAAACTGGTCGGTACCCACCGGCATCTGGATATAAGCATACACAAAGTTCGGGTCGCTGTCGGGGAAGAAAACCACCTTAGGCGAGCGCACCGCTACCAGCACTATAGAAAGTATCAGCAAACCGAAGATGCCTGCAAATACCCCAACCGGTCTCCAGCCTGCCAGCATCCAGCGTAGTAATCTTTCGTAGCCAGCCATAAACCTAGGCAGTGTGTTGTTCTGGAATTTGTTGATCAGCCCGGTGAAAACAAAGCGGTTCAGCACTACCAGAATTACGCCCAGCATGATCAGGTTAGCCGTACCGAACGAGCCTACGATGTAGAAAACAACAGCTATTGCTACAATCACTCCTATGATGATCAGGAAGCGTTTGTTTTGTTTGGCTGTAGGGGCTGCGTTATCCTTCTTCATAAAGGATGCGGCAAACACCGGGTTGATGATGAAAGCCACCAGCAACGATGCCATCAGGGTTACGATGAGCGTAAGTGGCAGGTAAAACATGAACTCCCCAACTATACCCGGCCAGAAGAGCAGCGGCAGAAAAGGAGCTATAGTTGTAAGCGTGCCCGCCAGCACCGGAACAAACACTTCGCCGGCAGCCACTTTCGCCGCTTTAGCTATAGGTAGGTTAGAATTATGGAAGATACGGTGCGTGTTCTCGATTACCACAATAGCATCGTCCACTACTATACCCAGGGCAAGCAGGAAGGCAAACAGCACGATCATGTTCAGCGATACGCCTGTGGAATCGAACAGCAGGAAGGCCACGAACATGGAGATAGGCACCGACAAGCCCACAAAAATGGCGTTGGTGGTACCCATAAAGAACATCAGGATGATGGTTACCAGCACAAACCCGATGATAATAGTATTGATCAGGTCGTTCAGGGTATGCTTGGTTTGGGTGGCCTGCTCGCCTGTTACGGTTACTTTCAGGTCCGATGGCAGCACTGTGCCTTCCATCTCGCTCAGCAGGTCATCGATCTTGTTTGATGCTTCGATCAGGTTTTCGCCGCTGCGTTTGATCACGTTCAGGGTGATAACAGGCGCATTGTCCAGGCGGGCAAAGCTTTCCTGCTCTTCAAAACCCTCTCTTACAGCAGCAATTTCCTTTAACTGAATGTTGGCACCCGGCACCGATTTTATCACAATATCACCGATCTTGTTCGGGTCTACATACTGGCCTACCACGCGCACCGATCGTTTCATTTCGCCCACCGTTACATTGCCGCCCGAGAGCGTCATGTTTTCCATGGCAATGGCATTGGCGATATCGTTGAAGGTAACTTTGGCGGCCTGCATTTTATACATATCCACATCTACCTGCACTTCCTTGTCCAGGGCGCCGGCCATGTCTACGCGGGTTATCTCGCTCAGCGACTCGATGCGGTCCTGTATGTCTTCGGCATAGTTCTTCAGCTGGTCCAAACTATAGTTACCCGACACATTTACCTGCATAATCGGAAACTCCGAGAAGTTGATATCCTGCACGCTTGGCTCCTGGTCCAGGTCGGTAGGCAGGTCAGAGCGCGCTTTGTCCACTGCATCCTTTACCTGCTGCTTTGCTTCCGACACATCCACATCGGTGTTAAACTCCACCACAACCATCGAGAAATCCTGGATGGAATTGGATGTGATCTTTTTAACCCCGGAGATAGATTTTATTTCCTTCTCGATGGGCCTTGTAACCAGGTTTTCCATATCCGTGGGCGATGTGCCGGGGTAAATGGTACCCACAAACACGGTCGGGATCACGATGTCGGGAAAGTTCTCTTTCTGGATGTTGATGTAGGAAAAGATACCCCAGATCGAGAGGATCAGCGTGATGATGTAAATACTGGTTTTATTATTGACAGCCCAACTAGTTGGTTTGAACTCTTTCATAGTTTTAGGAATGTAGGGTTTATTTCTGGCTCAGGCTGCTGCCGGCGGTTTGCTCAAATACAACTGGCTGGCCTTCGTTCAGGCTCTGGTAGCCGGCCGTAATTATCTGGTCGTTGGTTGCCAGTCCGCTCAGCACTTCGGTTTTGCCCTGGTAGGTCTGGCCGGTCTTTATTTCGCGCTTAGCTGCCACGTAGCCGTTGCCTTCTTTTTTAGCCACATACACGTACTCCGATTTCTCGTCTTTCTGCACCAGGTTAACCGGTACCACAATGGTGTTGTCGTTGTTATAGTCCTGGATGCGCACCACCGCCACCAGGTTAGGGCGCAGCTCCACAGCCCTGGCATCTTTTAGTTTGAGCTCTACAGTAAATGTGCGGCTGGTCGGGTTAATGAATTTGCCTACTACATCCACTGTTGTCACTACTTCTTTGTCAAGGTCCGGAAAGTAAACTATAGCTTTATCGCCTTTACTGATGTGCGTCAGGTATGCCTCAGACACTTCGGCCACAATTTTGCCACCGGCAATGTTCACGACTCTGATGATGCCCACGCCCGGCGCTACTGCTTCGCCAGTATTCGGAATCACTTCATCTACCACACCGCTAACCGGAGCTTTCACATTGAATTGGTCGCGCTGTTGCTGCAGGGCTGCCAGGTTGCGCTCCAGGGCTTCCTTGTTATTTTTGGCAGTCAGGAACTGCATTTCGGTACCTATTTTCTGATCCCACAGGTTTTTCTGTTTTTCATAAGCTATGCGGGCCAGGTCCAGGCGGGTGCGCAGTTCGGCAAGGTTCTGCTCCAATACCTGCGCATCTATAGTTGCCATCGTCTGTCCTTTGCTTACACGGTCGCCAGGCTGCACACGCACACTGGTGAGCACACCCGGTACTCGGGCACTTACCAGCACATCCTGGTCAAACGCCACCTTGCCCTGCATCTCCAGGTAGTGGTTAAAAGTATCTAGCTGCACCGTTGCCACCGACACTGGAACCGTTTTTTGAGGCTTATTTACTTTTTTGCCTTCGGCCTTCAGTTGTACTTCCAGGTCGGCAATCTGCTTTTCTATAGTTGCCTGCTGCTCGCGCAGTTCGGCTAGCTGGGCTTCCTTATCGGTGCCGCTACCGCCGCAGGCAGTAAGGCCAAGTATAAGCGCTATAGTTGCGATACCTATAATGCGTGTCATTTTCAGTTCTGTCAGGTTTTTCATGGTTTTATTTTGAGATCAGGGTGCCGTTGGCTTTTTCTAAATTTACTTTGGCAATCAGAGCGTCGTAGATGGCGGCGTAATAGTTGGTCTGTGCCTGACGCAGGTCGGTTTCGGCGGTTATCACTTCCAGGTTAGAGCCTACTCCTTCCTGGTATTTGATCTTGGCAACACGGGCTATACTTTCGGCAAGTTCCAGGTTCTCCTGCTGCGATTTCAGTACATCCAGGGCATTAGTGAGTTCTGTAGATGCCTGGTCCAGCTGCAAATCAATGCTTTGACGCAGGGTCTCAAAACCGTACTTGGTATTTTTTAACCTGAGCTTGGCCTGCTGCGCCTGATAATGCCTGCGTAACCCATCAAATAGCGGCACCTGCAGCTGCGCCCCAACATAACCGAAATCGAACCAGTTGCGGTCCGTGTTATTATCAGCACCGGCGCGCACGTTCATCACATCCGAAAACGACTCCCCAACACCGCTGTAACCGTATCGGGCATTTAAGTATAGTCTAGGCAGATAACCTGAATTGATGTTGCGCACATCCAGGGCAGCCAGATCGCGTTGTGTTTCCAGAATAGAGTATTCGATGCGGTTGCTATAGTTAAAGTTTTGTGCGCTGCTCTGTGTTGCATCAACTTCCACTTCGGTTAACTTGTCTGTTAAAACGACAGGCTGATTTTGCGGCAATCCCATCTGAAATTTCAGCAAGCTCTCGCTTAACTGCATCAGGCGGTCGGCTTTTTGCTGCTCTACTTTCAGGTTGTTATAAGATACGCGCAGGCGGTCCACATCCAGCTGTTCGGCCACGCCATTCTGAAACATGATGCGGGTTTGCTTCAGTAAGGTATCTAGTCGCACCAGATTCTGATTCAGAAGCTCAATTCGTTCGCGGTTTACCAGTACGCCATAGTAGGCTTTGCTTACCTGTTCGGCTATATCGATCTCGGTTTGCGTAGTGTTTTTGCGTGATAGCTCTGTATAAGTTTTGGCCGCTTTCAGGCCGATCAGGTAAGAGCCGTCGAATAGTAGCTGGCTGCCGGTTATTGCGGCGTTGCCGGTGTATGGCTGCACAAATGTGATTGCCTGCAAGCCGCCCTCTCCCGGGCGTGGCTCAGGTGTAGAATAAGTAGGCGCAAGCGTAATCGGCTGACCAGAAGCCAGCTGCTCCGGTGTAATCACAAACGGATCAAGTACCTGTGGCACACCTCCGAAATCACTTGGGTCTAAAAGGGTTTTCTGCTGTATAAAGTTATTGCCTACTTCTACACCCGCATTTAGCTGTGGCAAACCCATCGCGCGGATCTCACCGGTTCTGGCTTTGGCGATCTTTTCTTCATTTTGGGCAGCTTTTAAACTGGCCCTGTTTTGCAGAGCATAATCTATGCTTTGCTGCAGGCTAAGCGGGATGGCCTCCTGGGCCTTCAGCCCCGAAAAGCTGAACAGCGCCAGTAATGCAGCCAATAGTGTACTTCTTTTTTTCATGTTTTATTCTGGTCAGGTAGTAGGTTATTCTTCTTCTTTAATCTGTTTGAGCTCGTTTATCATTTTATGTCCTTTCAGGGTAGCCAGGCCGAGCATATAATGTTCCAGGGTAGCCATCTGCACGCGTTTCAGGTCATATTTGTGTGGCGGAAAAAGAACAGGGTTAAAAGGCAGCTCCACCTGCACCAACCGTACCTTGGCCATCACTTCCACATCCAGGTCTTTGCGGTAAAGGCCTTCCTTTATGCCACGTTCCAGGTTTTCCTTAATCTTCACGAACATATAATCGTCGCGGTGCTGCATCCATAGTTTAAAAGCTTCGGGGTGATATTTCTGCAGGTCGTGGAAAACGGAAGGGTGAAACTGGTTAAAGAGCTCTCGCGTCATGGCCATGATGTTGAAAAGCTCTTCGATGGCGTTATTAGAACTCTGAAAATGTACTTCGCAACGCTGCTGCATATCCTGCAGGTAAGCGCCTGTAGAGGCCACTACAATCTCGTTCTTGTTCTCGAACCACTTATAAATTGTCTTCTTCGACATTGCCAGGAATTGCGCAATATCATCCATCGACACACTTTTAATGCCCCGCTGGCAAAACAGCTGGAAAGCGGTGCAGGAAATTTTCTGCTTAGGATCTGTTCTCTCTTCTAACTCGGCGTTGCTCATAACGGCGCAAAACTATGGAAACGATTTTTATATCCAAAGTTTCCAAAGGGGTATTTTGTTTAAGGAAAAGTGCATAAACTTCTCATTTCCAGATAAATTGCAAAAGCTATAGTTAGCAGTTTCCATACCCATTTCCTGACAAACTCCTGTGTTATACAGACCAACACCAGCATAAACTATAGGAATAGCAAACCAGGCACTTCACCGGACTGGTGTTGCAACACAGAAGATTGATAGAAAAAAATTTACAGTCCTAGCACGGTGCGCAGTTTGGTATAACCGCTCTTACTCAGCGGGATACGTATGCCGTTTTTGAGCAGGGCTACGTGGCTGTCTTTCTCTAGGGGTTCGATTCGGGTGAGTTGGGAGATGGGGATCATAAAGGAACGGTGCACACGTACAAACTGCGCTGGGTCGAGCGTCTGTTCGTAATAGCCCATCGTCTTCTTTTTGAGGAAGAGGCCGTCTTTGGTGTGGATCTTTACATAATCATCGTAGGCTTCCAGGTACAGTACATCCTGCACAGGTATTATCCGGATGTCGTTGCCGGCTTTTACTACAATGCGCATCCGCTCTTCGGGTTGTTTGGCGGGCACTTCGCTAAGGTCTATAGTTGGCTTTTCTGCTGTTTCTATAGTTCGCTTTTCCTGCCATTTCTTCAGCGCTGCATCAAACCGTTCCTGACTGAAGGGCTTTAACAGATAATCCACGGCATTTGATTCAAAAGCCTTCAGGGCATAATTATCAAACGCGGTGGTAAAGATCACACCCGGTTGCTGCTCTACCAGTTCCAGCATCTCAAACCCGTTTATTTTCGGCATTTGGATGTCCAAAAATATCAGATCGGGGTGGTGCTGCTTTATGGCTTTTATACCTTCAAAACCATCGCCACATTCCTGAACTATAGTTACATCCGGATGCTGCAATAGGTATTCGGCAACTATACTGCGGGCCAGCGGTTCGTCGTCAATTATGAGGCACTTGATCATAGTTCTGTGGTATAGTTACGGTGGTGGTAAATTGGTTTTCGTGCTGTTGCGTTTGCACCAGGTCGGGGCGGGCGTAAAGCAGGTACAGCCTGCGCTGCACCGAGTTTAATCCGAAGCCTGTTCCCTCCTGGGCCTGCGAGGCATCCGTATCAAAAGGGTTCTGTATCTGGATGAGTAATCCTTCTTCTGCCCGATCAGCTTTTATACTTATAGTTGTTTCGCCTGTAGTGCCGTAAAGTCCGAATTTAATCGCGTTTTCTACAAGCGGCTGCAATAGTAAAGCGGGTAATTTTAAGGCTTTGGCATCTTCCGATACCTCTACTATAGTTTGCAGCCGGTGCCCGAAACGCACTTTTTCGATGGCCAGATACAATTCCAGTTGTGTTAGCTCTTCGGACAGGGTTACGCGTTGCTGGTTTTCTTTGCGCAGGGTGCCCCGTAAAAAATCGGATAATTGCTGCACCATGGCCCTGGCTAACGCTGGTTTGCTTACCACCAACGCACTGATCGAATTAAGACTGTTAAATAGGAAATGTGGCTGTAATTGCTGTCTCAAAGTATAAAGCTCAGCTTCGCGGGCCAGTTTCTCAGTAGCGGCTTTTCGCTCTTCGTGCTGGCGCTGCTCTTTGGTATAAAACCAGAACCAGTTTATCAGCAATAACAACAGCAGCAGCAACCATCCGAACACCAGTCGCATTGGCAACGAATCGCCAACAAAACTCAGGTACAGCTCATCGGCTACCAACCTGTCAATCAGGAAACTATAAACCAACGTGCAGATACCGGCCAGGCCCAAGCTCCAGGCCATAAGCAGCACTCCCTGGCGCAAGGTTGGCTGGTAGTAACGCAGCCCCGTGCCCGCAGCGTAACCGGCTATAGTTAGCAGCATGTTGTAGAGCAGCGCATCTTTTAAAGTCAGGCCAAGGTTATAGTTTGCCGGCAACAGCACCAGCACAAACACCCCTGACCAGAAAGCCGCCCATGCCACATATAGCCAGATCACCCGTGTTGGAGCCATCGTTTGCAGCCGTTTAAATTAGTAACTCTTAATGTCGAGGCCGCCGAACAAGGCAGTTCCTTTTATGATAAGCACTTTGTTAGGGTCGTAACCGCCTGGCAGCATCATGCGCTTATCCGATACGCCACCCAGTATAGCTACCACTTCAGAGCGTACTTCCCAGTGTGGGGGTATAATCAGCGAGGTTCCGCCAAAGATCTGTGTCGTATCCAGCACAACCGGCTGTTGCATATCTGCCTGCGCGAAATTTAGTTCGTTGCCGCCAAACACGCTCACTATTTCGCCGCCTTTAAAGTTCTTGGTCAGGATGTTGCGCTTTACACCACCTAAAATGGCCGTAGAGTTTACATAGTCATCTCCGGATACAGCTGCATCTCCCGCATAAGTACTTCCTGTGTTTGCTTCGTTGGAAGTTACACCATAAGGGGGCATAGTTGGTAAACCCGACGCAAAACGTGGGCGCATATCGCGTTTCGGCTTTAGTATTACCCAAAGGCCAATTGTAATGATCACGATCGGCCAGATGTAATTCCGGATCGATATTCCCGGCACAAAATCATCAATCAGGAAGATTACGCCTAAGGCCACCGGCAAAATCCAGCCTGGGTTACGGAACGAATGTTTGAACCCAATAAATAAGCCGGCCAGTATCGGAATCATCTGCCACGAGAATAGCCAGCGTGGCAAAAAGACTACATTCATTTTAGAAGCCAGCAGCACAACGCCTACCAGCACGAGCAGTAGCCCGGCCATTACGCGGCCGCTTCGGTTATCGGCACGGTTCTTCCAGCCTTTGTACCCTTTGTTTGTGTTCAGATCCTGATTTTCCATAGTTGTTTCGTTTTAATTTCTGATCAAATGTACTTCAATCAGCAAGTGGCAGCTATAGTTAGTAGGCTGGCCAGGGCAAAAAGTCGGTAAGCTGCAGGGTTGCGTCGGTAAACGAAGGAGAGCTTATACTTACCGCCCGCTTATAGTATAGTAAAGTTGCTATATTATTTTGATTTTACCCTATTCCAGGCTTTTCCTTTTGTCAAGAGCCTTACACCAAAATAGGGGTAGGAGTTTTTGTCTGAATCAGGATTTCCAGGATTAAAGGATTTTCAGGATTGGGCTTTTTGCTATAGTTGGAGTTGTAGTTCTATAGCTTGCGGGGTCCAACCCCCGGTCCCCCTTGTCTAATGCGGGGAGCTTTCTGCTGTTGCTATAGTTGATTTATAATTCTATAGTTTCTTTTTTAACCCACCCCTACCCCTCCCGAGAGGGGAATTTTCTGCTATTGCTATAGTTTGAGCTACAGTTCTATAGTTTCCGTTTGTCATCCCCCTGCCCCCTTCAAAGGGGACTTTTATTTCTTTACCAACTCACAAACTATAGTTCTATAGTTACAGACCACGAGCAGGCCAAGTAAACTTGGCCCCAAGGAACTATAGCCACGAATAAATAACCGATCTGCTTTAGCCAAGAGTAAATAAAGAAACTATAGCTAAGGCAGTAACTATCGAACTAATCACAGTCTTCGGGTGGAGCGCCTTGTAGATTTCTGGTGCCTGTAAGGGCATTGTGAGGAACGAGAAAAAGAAATGTACACCGCGCGATGCCCGAAGACGGGGCCTCCCGGCCGTGAGGGCACCAAAGCTAACTATGACAACTATAGTTTAGTAAAGCTCCCAGGATTACAGGATATTTGAAAGAAAGGCTTGGTCGGATTACAGAACATCTAGCTATAAGCCGAGATAGATTTCTCTCTGAGTTCGAAATGACAAAAGAGAAATTACAGGGCAAATAAGATCACTCTACTAACATTCGGAAAGAAAGAATAATCCTGCTAATCCATCCATCCTGAAAATCCTGATTCAGTCAATTGTAATCCTGCAATTTATTATCTTTGCATACTATGGTGGAGAACATACAACGAGTAGCACAAGAGATAGAAGCCGCCCAACTTAGCAATGCCGCCGAGCTGGAGCAGTTCAGAATTACATATATAGGTCGTAAAGGCCAACTTGCAGCCCTTTTTGATAACCTGAAGGAAGTTGCGCCGGAGCAACGCCGTGAAGTGGGCCAGCAGTTAAACCAGTTAAAGAATCGTGCCCAGGAGCGTTTCGACCAGGCACAGGAGCAATTGGCAAATAGCACCGAAAGCAATACTGATACTGGTTTTGATTTTACGCTGCCAACAATACCAAACACGTTAGGCACACGTCATCCGCTATCACTGGTACGCCGCGAGATCGTGCGCATTTTTGAACGTATCGGGTTTAACGTAGCCGAAGGACCGGAGATGGAGGACGATTTCCACAACTTTACGGCGCTTAACTTCCCGGAGAACCACCCTGCCCGCGAAATGCAGGATACGTTCTTTTTGAGTGAAGACAAAAACCGCCTGCTGCGTACGCATACATCCAACGTGCAGGTACGCCTGATGGAGAACAACCAGCCACCGCTACGCAGCATTATGCCGGGCCGCGTGTACCGTAACGAAGCCATTTCGGCCAGAGCGCACATGGTTTTCCACCAGGTAGAAGGCTTGTATGTAAACAAAGGCGTAAGCTTTAAAGACCTGAAAGAAACGCTTTACTACTTTGCCAAAGAGCTTTTCGGCCAGGATACGAAAGTGCGTTTCCGTCCGTCGTTCTTCCCGTTCACGGAGCCGAGTGCCGAGATCGATATTTCGTGCCTGATCTGTAAAGGCGAAGGATGCAACATCTGTAAACAAACCGGCTGGGTAGAGATCGGTGGTTCTGGTATGGTAGATCCTGCTGTACTGGAAAGCTGCGGCATTGACCCGAAAGTTTACTCCGGCTTTGCGTTTGGTATGGGTATAGAGCGTATTACGATGCTGAAGTACCAGATTAAAGACCTGCGCCTGTTCACTGAGAACGACGTGCGCTTCCTTCGCCAGTTTGAAGGGGTTATTTAATGGCTAAATGGTTGAATTGCTTAATTGTAGGGCCTTGCTGATAGCTGGTTTATAGTTATTGTTTAGCCTTTCAACAATTTAACCATCAAACAATTTAACCATTTACAAGATGAAATTCGAAGACATACAGACGATAGGTATAGTTGGGGCTGGCACGATGGGGCAAGGTATTGCGCAGATCTGTGCACAGGCGGGCTATAAAACCATCCTGTTCGATATAAATGCTACCGTACTGGACAAGGCGCAGCAAACCACCACTATAAACCTGGATAAAGGCATAGAACGTGGCAAACTGACACAAGCTGACAAAGAAGCTACACTGGCTAACCTGACCTTCACTGGTAATACGTTAGATCTTCATTGTGATGTCATCATTGAAGCCGTGGTAGAGCGCCTGGAAGTAAAGCAGAGCATTTTTAAAGAGCTGGCCGATATCAACTCCGACCAAACTATACTGGCTTCTAACACTTCATCTATTCCGATAACCCGCATCGCGGCTGGTGTGCCAAACCCAGAGCGCGTGGTAGGCATGCACTTCTTTAACCCGGCCCATATAATGAAGTTGGTAGAAGTGATCTCTGGTGCAGCTACAAGCCCTGAAGTAGCGCATACTATAAAAAAGCTGGCCCAGAAACTGGAGAAAACACCGGTTATGGCGCAAGATTCGCCTGGATTTATCGTTAACCGTGTAGCGCGCCATTATTACGTGGAAGGACTGAAGCTGCTGGAAGAAGGCATAGCCGATGTAGAAACGATTGATAAGCTGATGCAGGCCAGTGGCTTTAAAATGGGCCCGTTCGAACTGATGGACCTGATCGGCGTAGACACCAATTTCTCAGTAACGACTTCGATGTTCGAGGCTTTCCATTATGATCCTAAATTCAGACCAAGCCGCATACAACAGCAAAAAGTGGACGCCGGCCACCACGGGCGCAAATCTGGCAAGGGCTTCTACGACTATAAATAAGTGGCTTGCGCTGCTGGCTATAGTTATACTTAGTGCTTGTGATAATGATAATGTAGGCCCAGGCATACCCAATGTGCCGGTCAGTGAACAGATCAGCGTAAACAGCCTGCAATACCCCATGTTACGCCAGGACGGCGGCTATGCCTATATACAAGCAGGCTACCGGGGTATTATAGTTATCCGGCAAACAGCCAATACCTATTATGCTTTTGAGCGTGCCTGCCCTTACGACCCAGCTGCCAGCTGCGGGATAGTTACTGTCGATCAATCTAACCTGTTCCTGACCCATAGTTGCTGTGGTTCGCAGTTTAACTTCCAGGGAAATGTTACAGCCGGGCCGGCGGTTTATGGCCTGTTGCAGTATAAAACATCGCTTGCCAACAACATCCTTTACATCACTAATTAAATTTTTGCTTTGAGTTTCAGAATCTTATAAAAAGATGAAAGATTTTTTCAGAGTAGTACTTGCATAATCGATCAAGAGGCTGTAATATTGCATCATCATTCGGCGGTAGAAGCCGCCACTGGACATAAATTCCTCCTTAGCTCAGTCGGTTAGAGCACCTGACTGTTAATCAGGGGGTCCCTGGTTCGAGCCCAGGAGGGGGAGCAAAAGCCACTCAGAAATGAGTGGCTTTTTTGTTTCTATGCCTTTCCTGTACTCTCCTCGCAATTCCTTCCTATCAACCTTTTACCCCGATTTATAGTATCAACTAATAAGTATATTTTCATATGACGGGCCGGTTTATAGTTTAACTACAAGTAGTTCGTCATTCGGCAAAACTAAAAAGACAGAGCTATGAATAATTTAAGAACATACCTAACCATGCTGTTTGTACTGATGGCATTTACGCTGAGCAGTTGCGAACTGGTAGGAGATATTTTCAAGGCAGGCATGTGGACTGCACTCGTTGTTATAGTAATCATCATTCTCCTGGTTGTCTGGATTTTCAGGAAATTCAGAGGATAAAAAAAGGAGCCCGATGGGCTCCTTTTTACTTTTAAACTAATTGGGTAAGTGCACCAACCGCATTGTTTGCCGCCCTGCACTGCTTTGTAGCTGCACTATATAAACACCCTCCGGAAGATGCTGCAGATCAATTTCTACTGGCTCTGCGGGCGATAATACAATTGTTTTCATGAGCATCGTTTTACCGTTCATGTTTCGCAGCACAAGGTCTGTTTTACCGGTTATAGTTGCTGATGTAAGGTATAGTTTGCCACGCCCCGGATTCGGATAAGCTACTATTCTTGTTGGTCCATCTTCTTTTGCGTTTACACTTACTGTCCTGGAATATGATTTCTCACCATCTTCGGCATACTCTACCAGTCTGTAGTAAACTATACCATTCGTAGTTGGCAGGTGCGTGAATGTATAATTGTTAACTACTGAGCTGAAACCTGCCGCTTTAACCTGCCCTACTTCACTGAAATACTTCCCATCCAGGCTTACTTCTACAGAAAAGTAATTGCTGGCTCTTTCAGAGGCTGTAGTCCATTTTAAGGTAGTAATGCCGTCTTTGTATCTGGCTGTAAATGCTGTAAGCTCAACCGGCAACGGATTACGTGGCGGCTGCCATACACCATACATACCGCCCCTGGCGTTAGCTAAGGTAACTGAGTTTGTTGGCAGCGCTGCTGCTGCACGTACGCCGGCAGTAGTCGCAAACACCCCTCCCGCTGATTCCCATGCCGTGCCGTTATAGTAAGCCATTTCTGACATGGCTCGGTCAAAGTCCGGTAGCTCGTCTTCAGGGTTCCAGTAAAAAGTCACTTCTGCATCCGGACTGGTAGCACCCTCCTGGTCAATCATCCATACTTTATTTACCAACCCACCTTGTAATGGCTCACCAAGGCCCTTGCGGGAGGCGTCGTAATGCACGTAAATACCGTCTTCTATAGTTACGCTTACATACCTCGCAACCTTACCTGCCGGCAATGTGATACCAACGGGTGTATAACTACGCTCTGAGCCCACCGGAAGAAACCTGGTACTTCCCGATTGCAGATACTGCTTTACATTTCCCTGAGATCCTAATTTAATAAAGGCTGCATCGCCGATGTGTTCTATAGTTGCCCCGTTTTCTAAGATTATGGTTGTGTTCTGCACCTTTACTCCTGTATCTTTCAGCCTTAACTTGCCCCGCACTTGTACGGGCCTGTCAATTACCTTCTCTTTGCTTCCGGTTATATGCAGATTGCCAAAATTGCCTTGTATAGGGGCATCTGTACTATCTGTGTTATAGATCACATTGCTATTGGGTGCCAGGTTACCAAAGGCAGGAGCCCTGGTAGCGTGATTTATAATTAGCGTGGAGCCGTTGGCAATATCAACTAAGGCCCTAAGTCTGTATTTATTGGGTATTGTTAGCGTTGCTATAGCAGTCTCTTCCCCAAGTATAAGTTTAGAGTTAAGCCCGGAGATAGTAAAGTTCTGATTAAGCTTATAGTTGCCGGCTGCAGCCACTACAAAAGTCTGGTCTATATCTGTAAAGTTCTTAGGAGTTCTGCCTGAGTTTGTGCCATCTATCGTCCAGCTTGATTCATGGTTAAGCATCTTACTTACCGCATAAAACACATCGTTCTGAATAAACTCGATCTGCACATCATCCAGCGCTATTGATGGATATTCGCTTTTGTTATTCGATTCATAAGCGGCATCTTCCTGGTTCCAGCGCAACATTATCTCCTCTCCGGGAGCCAGATTTACCTGCATTATCAGGTCCTGCCGTAACACTCTGTAAGCAGGATCATTACCATCGGTTGTTTTTGCGCTATTGTTCCAGGATGTAGTTTCAACAACCCCGCCTAATTTTCCTACTGCTATCCAGTCAGCAGAGTTAGCCGGATCAGTTACAGAAGCACCTTTTTTATAGGAAAAGCTGAACGGAGAAGTGGCTGTTTTTGTCCAGTACCATTGCTCTACAGCAAAACTTACCCGAACATGTTTGATGGTTCCGCCTGAGTTATTTATAAACCGGGCTGCGTAGTAGTATCTGCCCCAGCCATCTGCCCCATGCCCGCCTAATGCTCTATCTGCGCTGCCTGTGCTCCCGAAACTATATAACCCAACTTCCCGGGATGATCCGTTGTTAGCGGCAATAGTTGATGGTGTAGTACCGCTTTGAGGCGTAGCATACCACCCTGGCAAGGTGCTCCCGTTTACCCAGTTACCGGTAGCTGGCAGCGAATTAAAGTCTTGGGAATAGATATGCTTCAGCTGGTAGCCGTAAGCCGTCATTTGCGGAATACTGATCTGTGCAGCAGCAGGCATCATGGTTAAGCTGCACATCATGAAAAAGAGAATAAATACACTTCTGCAGGTTATTGGCTTCTTCATTAGTTATTTTGTAATAGTCTATATAGTATTCATCCTATATTTTAAATCAAGGTGCAAAGGTAGGTACACATATTAACACATCCTAATATAACCATATATTAGAATGTTGCTAATCAACAACTTATATTAAAAAGTAAGCTATTTAAATTTGAGCTGTATTTATATAGTACAATAAAGGGCCACTGAATATCAGGAACATAAAGTGTTTAAACATTGATTTTTCCCTATCTGCTGTAGACGAAGAGAAGTTCTGGGCAGGCAACAAAAAAAGGAGCATCTGGCTCCTTTTAAAATATGCTACGAAAAAATTAAGTACAGCTATTTAGCTCTTTTTGGCATAGTCCCCAGCAGGTAATCCCAAAGAGGCGACGACACACCATAGGCTACATCCGGGTCTTTGTAATGATGAATGCTGTGGTGGATCCAGAGCGTTTTCAGGAAGTTTTTAGGAGGTGCGTAGGCATGCACGGCATAGTGCACCCACAGGTATAAAGCGTACCCAAATAATACGCCGGCTAATATCCCGAACACAAACTGCCCGAAGATCAATTTAAAAACAAAAAACAGCAACGATGCAATGAGAACGCTAACTATAGGGGGCATTGCCAGCCGCTCCTTGTCTTTCGGGTACTCGTGGTGGTTGCCATGAAACGTGTACTGGATGCGGGCTTTTACTGCCGTGTCGGTATCCATATGGAAAATGAAACGGTGCGCCGCATACTCCATTAAGCTGAAAATAACCCAGCCCAGGAAGAAAAGCCCTACTGCTTCCAGCACATCTATAAAACCATAGGTAATGCCATAGTAGATAAGGCCCACCGAGATAGCTATAAAGATGAAAATAGGCAGGGCAATGTGTGTTCTGGTTAGTCTTTCGAGAACTGGGTTCTCAAAGATCTGGGCTCGTCCTTTGTGATTAGGCTTCATAGTTTTAGTTTACGCAATAGTTTTTTCAGACCGCAGAACTTAATAAAACAGAAAAGCTGCTTCGCCGGAAAAGGGACTAATAAATGTATGGATTCGGCAACCTATAGTTACAGCGGAAGCAACGCCAGCAATGCATTTATAGTATACGGCGGACTCGCAACTAGGTGCTTTGCCTGCTCATAAAACCGGCGTCTTTCTGATAATGTTTTGCCTAAGAACGAGATTAATTGAGATTGTGTTTTGCCAGCCAGCAAAGGACGGGCAGATAGGTCTGATTGTGAGAGTCTTTGGGCTATTAAATTTACCGGCACATCCAGAAAAATGGTCTCACCGGCAGTGTTCATCAATGTCATGTTACCGAAAAAGCATGGGGTGCCGCCGCCAGTAGCAACTATAGCTTGTTTATAGTTGGCAACTATAGTTTGCAAAGCCCTCCGCTCTACCTCCCGAAACCTCTCCTGCCCTTCTGCGGCAAATATTTCAGCTATAGTTCTGTTCTCACTCTGCTCAATAACCGCATCCAGATCCAGGAAAGTATAGCCCAGCTTTTCTGCCAGTTCCCTGCCCAGCGTGCTTTTGCCGCTACCCATCATACCTGTTAAGAAAATTAGCATTTTCTTTAAATTAGAAATTATGAATTAGAAATTATGAATTGGTGGTATGTAATGAGGCTTAAGATCATTTCTAACTTCTAATTTTTAATTTCTAATTAGCATAGCGCAGCGTTAATCCAGCTTCACGCGTGGATCGAGGGCGGCGTAAAGCAGATCTACAAAGATATTGATGACCACAAACAGGAACGCTACAAACAAGGTGGCACCCATTACCAGCGGAAAGTCGAGATTTTGAACAGCCTGTATAGTTACTGCGCCCAGGCCTTTCCAGTTAAAGATGTATTCGATAAAGAAGGCGCCGGCCATAAGCGAAGCCATCCAGCCAGACGCTGCTGTAACTACTGGGTTAAGGGCATTTTTAAGAGCATGCCCAACTATAACGTTGCTTCTGTTAAGTCCCTTGGCGCGGGCCGTACGAATGTAATCCTGCGACATCACATCGAGCATAGAACTACGCGTTAGCTGAACTATAACTGCCAACGGACGAATACCCAAGGCAAAAGCTGGAAGCAGCAAGTTACGCAACATCAGCTCTTTTCCTTCGAAAGGGTCAATCTCGTATAGTTGGCCGGTCAGGCTCAGCCCGGTCCAGTCGCTCCAGTAAAAACCGAATGTAATGGCGATAAGAATAGCTGCTACAAAAGACGGCACTGAAATGCCTAATACGGATGTGGTGATAAGCGTATGGTCTAAGGTACTATGCGGTTTGAGCGAGGCCAGCACCCCGAAAAGGATACCGAATATCGTAGCAATAAGCATGGCAGAAACAGCCAACCATAACGTGCCCGGAAAATGATCTAATAGGATATCGGTTACAGATTTATTACTCTGGAACGAGCGGCGCAAATAAGGCGTTTTCCAGACCAGCACATCTTCGCCAAAATCAACTATAGTATTGTATTCATACTTCTGTTGGTTAGCCTCTGTATCTTCGTGCACCGACAACGGCGACACATCATTGATATAGTACAGCAGCTGCGCGGGCAATGGCTTATCCAAGCCAAGGTCCTTGGTAATGGCTTCACGGGTGCTCAGGTCGGAACGCTGGCCGGCCAGCATCGCCACCGGGTCGCCGGGCAGCACATTGAAAAGGAAAAATACCACCACCAACACACCCAGCATGATCAGCAGGCCGTGCCCCATTCGGCTAAGTATAAATCCTATGAATTTCATTTAACTATATATTTTAAGATACCCAAAGTTGCACGTTGTCGACAATCTTCCAACGCCCGTTCACTTTTTCAAAACCTATCAATTCTCCTTTACCACACTTTCCACCACAGTAGAATTCATAATACAAAACTCCCTTATCCAGCTGTTTATTCCATCGCATCTCAGAGAAACTTACTTGCCCTATTGCATTTACTTTCTGTTCAGCTTTTAATTCATACAAGTTTTCAGCCTTACCTAAAGAATCAACTTTAAAAGTACATGCCTGAAAATCTGAGACCCAATACTTTTGCTGTGCTTCACTTAAATCTGCAAAGATGGCGGCGTTGTCTAAATCATACTTTGCAAGTAACGGCCTTATTTCATCATTTACACCAGGAGCCGGAGCCTTCCATAAACCAATTTTAAACTCTTCGAAAAGCTCTTTGTGATAGCTTTTGTGGCTTAAATAAATTGTTTTAAAACTAGTAGTATCTGTGCTGCCCTCACCGAAACTCAAACTATAGAATTTCCCTTCAACTAATTCAATTAGTAAGTCATTATAGACCTGTAGCTGTGGATCATCAGTTTTATATTCACATACTGAAGTTTCTGCGACCTTCTCTTTACAAGACAGAAGCAGAAAGCTCAACAAAACAAATACAAACCAATTCCTCATCAATTACCTACTATCTATTTTAGCAACTATAGTTTATCGTTGTCATTTCGAGTGCAGCGAGAAATCTGTCTCAAATACTAAATAGATCTCTCCTTTCGTTGAGATGACACTATTGAGTAACAACCACTACTTAGCAAGCGCAGCCTTTACTTCGTCTATAGTTGGTGTGTTGTTGTGGTGCCACAGGCCTTTGGTGGTTCCGTCTTTCAGTAGCCAGATACCCGGGTTGGAGCGAATAATGGTTTTTAGTACCGTATGGTCGCCAAAGTAGTAAGGAGCGGCCAGGTTTACTTCGTGGCGGAAAGCCTCAAACTCCTGCGCGCCGCTGCTGGTAATAACAATCGGCGTGATGCCCTCCTTCTCAGCTGCAGCCACTAAAGCGTTTATTCTTTCAAAATTATCGGTGTTTGCTTTGGTAACGTTATGCACAACTATAACCAGTTTGGTACCAGTTAGTACTTCCTGCGTGTGGTCGCCTTCGTCGTTCCAAACGTTAAAATCAGTAATCTTCGGGCCATCTTCCGGGTTAATAGCCACCATCTCTTTAAAAGTCCAGGTAGTGTCGGTCGGGTATTCTGTGAACACCTGCTCCTGGCCGCCTTTGGTCATAATATACTTATACTTCAGCGGTGCCGATGGCTTCATGAGCGTCGGGATGTTGTTACCGATCTTATAAGCGCGGAAGTCGATGTAAGGAAGATTTTCGTAAGCGTACCAGCCAATGCCTACTGATAGTATAGCGGTAAGCGCGGTTATAGTTGCCCCAACTTTCTGGCTAATAAATGGCTGCAGGTAACGCTGTGTGATCAGCAACACAACGATCATCACAAGCAGCACGATGTCCTTGGTAAACGACTCCCAAGGGGTTAGTTTAATGGCATCGCCGAAGCATCCGCAGTCGGTCACTTTGTTGAAATAGGCTGAATAGAACGTGAGGAAGGTGAAGAATACGATCATAGCTAGCAATAGCCACAGCACTTCTTTCAGTTTCCAGCGAACGAGCAGTGCTACGCCCAGCACAATCTCCAGCGCACTCAGGAAAATAGAGAGAAACAACGCAGCCGGCTTCAGGGAGCTAAAGAACGGCGCAATGTCTGTCGAGAAAACTTCGAAATACTCTTCCAGTTTAATAGCGGTGCCTACCGGGTCGTTTATCTTGATCAACCCAGAAAAGATGAACAGCACGCCCACAAAGAGCCAGAAGAATTTGGTGATGTATTTCATGGTTCTGCTTTCAGTTAGAAAGTTAATTGGTTTATAGTTGTGTGGTTACTTCCTTGTTAAAGATGGGGCAAGACTATAGTAGCATTACCTTTTGTTTTCTCTTCTCCATTAAAATTAGAGCAACTGGTATTCCTACAATGATAAAATTGCTAAGTATTATGAGCAACCTTTTACTTAAAACATATCTATAGTCACTTATCACGAACTCCATTATAGTTGATCCCAATAAGTAAGCAATAAGGGTATATAAGAAAATATCATATGCTCTCTTATGCTTAATTATTACCGACCCACCACCTATTATAAATAGAAGACAAACAAAAAGCGATATATATAAGTCAGCCATTTCTAGAGCTAAAAAGTCAGCAGGTATGTAATTAGCTCCTATCAACCATGGTCTTTGAAGATAATCAACATAAATTGATGAATAGATTGTGACTATACCCATAAGCATGTAAACCCAAGCAAATAGTTTAATAAATAACTTAGTATAGTTTTTCATCATTGCTTTCTTATAAAACTAAAGTAGTTACGTACTTGGAATAACCATAAAACACCTTGTCATCTCGAACAAGGTGAGAGATCTATCTCGAATTCTATATAGATTTCTCGCTGTACTCGAAATGACAACATGAGAAAGCAACTATAATTCCCAACTACAGCAGCAAACTATAGAACCCAACCTATATAAACTACTACACCTTCTCCGCAGCACCCAGCTTTATCAGCGCGAAAACGGCGTAGTTGATCATGTCGCGATAGTTGGCTTCTACTCCTTCCGAAATCAGCGTCTGGCCTTCGTTATCTTCTATCTGCTTGGTGCGGTATAGTTTCATCAGGATAATGTCGGTGATGGAGCTGACACGCATATCGCGCCAGGCTTCGCCGTAATCGTGGTTTTTGGCCGTAAGCAGCTTTATGTTCTCTTCGATGTGGTGCGTGTACTGGCGCTCTACTTCATCGGCTGGCAAGGTTTGCTCGGCATCGGCTGGCAGGCTAAGCTGCATCAGGGCAATTACGCAGTAGTTTATAATGCCTACAAACTCGTCGCGGATGTCGTCTTCCACCAGTTGCTTGCCTTTTTCCTGGATAGAGCGGATGCGCTGCGCCTTGATAAAGATCTGATCGGTAATAGAAGGTAGCCGGAGCACGCGCCAGGCCGTGCCATAGTCTTTCGTCTTTTTAACAAAAGTATCTTTGCAGCGCTGTACTACCTGATTATATTCCTGGAGTGTTTGACTAATCAACTTTTTAGCTTTAATTTTAAAATCAATAGACCTAAATGCCTACATTGGATTCGAAAGATACGCTTTTTAAGAAAAAATCCACACTCAATTGCCGCGGAAAGCTACTCTCTCTGGACACGCCGCTGGTAATGGGCATTCTCAACCTTACCCCCGATTCTTTTTACCCCGGCAGCCGCCTGAACTCCGCCGAAGAAGCCGTTGAACGTGCGCGCATTATGCTCTCTGAGGGTGCCGATATATTGGATATTGGCGGTTACTCTACCCGTCCCGGCGCAGCAGATATTTCGTCTCAGGAAGAACAGGATCGGTTGATACCAGCCATCGAAGCTATAGTTAAGGAATTTCCGGATGTAGTACTTTCTGTGGATACGTTCCGTGCTGATGTAGCCGAAGCAACTATAAATGCCGGCGCAGCTATAGTTAACGATGTAGCAGGCGGCACGTTGGATGACAACATGTTTGAAACCGTGGCCCGGCTGCAGGTTCCGTACATTTTAATGCACATGCGCGGCACGCCAAAAACTATGCAGACTTTGGCCAACTATAGCAATGTAACTATAGAAGTGCTGGACGAACTGCAGCTACAGGTGGCTAAACTTACGAAGCTCGGTGTGAATGATATCATACTTGATCCGGGGTTTGGCTTTGCAAAAACAACAGAACATAATTTTGAATTACTGAACCGTCTGGAAGATTTCCGTATATTGGGTTTACCTGTGCTGGCGGGCATGTCGCGCAAATCGATGGTTTACAAAACGCTGGGCATTCACCAGACCGACGCCTTAACCGGAACGATTGTTGTGAACACGATTGCGCTGATGAAAGGGGCCGCTATTTTGCGCGTGCACGACGTAAAAGAAACTAAGCAGGCTGTAGAACTTTACAAGAAAACAATACTTTGACATTCTTATTCACGATAGGGTTTTTAGAGATCGAGCTGCTGGATATTATTGATATTCTGCTTGTAACGGCCCTGCTATACCAACTATACAAGCTGCTTACCGGTAGCGTTGCCCTTAAGATCTTCTTAGGCCTGCTATCTATTTACCTGCTGTACCTGGTGGTACGTGCCGCCGGCATGGAGCTGCTCAGTATTATTCTGGGCCAGTTTATGGGCGTGGGTGTGCTGGCTGCCATTATCCTTTTCCAGCCCGAAATCCGTCGTTTCCTGTTGATGATCGGCAAAACCACGGCCCTTAACCACGAGCGTTTCTGGGGTTTCCCGTGGCGCCGCGACACAACCGAAAAGCTTAGCCTGACGCCCTTTATAGAAGCCGCAAAATCATTGGCCGCAAAAAACACCGGTGCCCTCATTGTTTTCGCGAAGAGCTCCGAACTGAAATACTATGCCGAGTCAGGGGATTTGATTGATGCCGTTATTTCGAAGCGCTTGCTGATGTCGATCTTTAACAAGAACAGCCCGCTGCACGATGGTGCCGTGATTATTGCCAATAACCGCATCAAAGCGGCCCGCTGTATTCTCCCAGTCTCTGAGAACCAGGAAATTCCGGCTTCAATGGGCCTCCGTCACCGCGCAGCCATCGGCTTAACTGAGATCACAGATAGTATTGTTTTGGTTGTTTCGGAAGAGACGGGGCAGGTAGCACTAGTGCGTAACGGCGAAGCTTTCCGTAACCTTTCATCCGCAGACCTTCGCGTTAAACTTAACCAGTTCCTGTTCGACACCGATCAGCGACCAACTATAAGCCCTTCCGAAAAATCGGTCAGTGCTGCCTAGATTAGCAATTAAAGAGGGAAACAGATTTATTAAAATCCCTGCCTGAACAGGGATTAATAGGGATTGAATAGATTTCCAGGATGTAACTTCTCTCCCGCTAGTTTTTATTATTCCCGCTTCAGAAAACTAATTACAGGTTTCTTTTACGGCGTTGCCAGAATACCCAGTAAGCTATCAGCCCAACTATAGGAATTACCCACAACACCAGCATCCAGAGCAAGCGTTCGGTCAGGTTATAGTTTGTTTTAAAGATAAGGTGGATAAGAGAGATGAATGCGCCACCGTAGTAAATGATCAGTAGCGTAAATACGATGCTATACACCAAACTGCTGTTTCCAGGAGTCAGAAATTCCATTGTAATTCTATAGTTTAGACATCAAGTTACAAAATATCAGGCATAAAAAAGCCACTCCTGTTATAAGAGTGGCTTTTTGTTTGGATAAATTAGTTCGCAAAAGTACTCATCCCCCTACCCCCTTCAAAGGGGGACAATCAGCAATTCGTAATTCAAAATGTTGTTTACGTTAGCAGATAAAGTCCCCCTTTGAAGGGGGTAGGGGGATGACAAACTATAGTTGATCTTACTTAATCACACCCAGCTCTCTACCAACTTCGGTAAAGGCAGCGATACACTTATCGATATGCACACGGTCGTGCACGGCAGATAGCTGAACACGGATACGTGCCTGGCCTTTTGGTACAACAGGGAAATAGAAGCCAATTACGTAAATACCTTTGTCCAGCATACGGGCTGCAAATTCCTGGGCTAGTGGCGCATCGTATAACATTACCGGAACGATCGGGTGTTCGCCTGGCTTAATATCGAAACCGGCTGCAGTTATCTGCTCACGGAAATATCTGGTGTTCCACTCCAGTTTATCGCGCAGCTCGGTGGTAGAGCTCAGCATATCCAAAACAGCAATAGACGCACCAACTATAGAAGGCGCCAGTGAGTTAGAGAACAGGTAAGGACGCGAACGCTGGCGCAGCATATCAATCACCTCTTTGTGGCCTGATGTAAAACCGCCCATCGCACCACCAAGCGCTTTGCCGAGTGTACCAGTAATGATATCAATCTTACCCATTACATTGTGGTACTCGTGCACGCCGCGGCCGGTCTTACCCATAAAACCAGTTGAGTGCGAATCATCCACCATGATCAGGGCTTTGTACTTATCAGCCAGCTCCACAATCTTATCCAACTGGGCAACTGTACCATCCATCGAGAACGAACCGTCAGTAACAATGATGCGGTGTTTGGTATTGGCATTTACAGCTTCCTGCAGTTTTGCTTCCAGGTCGGCCATGTCGTTGTGCTCGTAACGGAAACGTTGCGCCTTGCATAAACGCACGCCATCAATAATAGACGCATGGTTCAGAGCATCTGAAATAATAGCCGAATCCGCATCAAACAATGGCTCGAAAACGCCCCCGTTCGCATCAAAAGCAGCTGCGTAAAGAATTGTATCTTCAGTACCTAAGAACTCAGATATCTTGCGCTCCAGCTCTTTGTGAATATCCTGTGTACCGCAGATAAAACGTACCGAGCTCATGCCATAGCCATGTGTATCAATGGCCTCTTTGGCAGCTTCGATCACTTTCGGGTGAGCAGAAAGGCCTAGGTAGTTGTTGGCGCAAAAGTTAAGTACATGCGGCTGCTGCGTGGTGTCAATGTCAGCGCCCTGCGGTGTAGTTATAATGCGCTCTTGCTTATATAGTCCGGCAGCCTTTATTTCTTCCAGCTGTTTTTCCAGGTCAGGTTTTAAGGTTTCGTACATAGTTATGTATAATTATTAGTTGCTTGTTATTCGTGCGTTTTCAGTTATAGTTCGGTATCTGGCTTAGGTGGAGGCCTTTTGATAATTGGTCTCGGACGCCCCGGCTTTGGTTTTAAAGTTTCGTCGGCAGGCGCTTCCGGCTGCTCAGCTTTCGCTTCATCTATAGTTGGTGGAGCTGGTTCTTCCGGTTGTACATCAGCTATAGTTGGTTCTGCAGGGGGCACTGGCCGTTTTATAACAGGTCGTGGCCTTGGCGGTTTAGGCGCAGGCACAGGCTCCTCGGTCGTGTTTATAGTTGGTTGCTCCTCCGGCTTTTCTACTTCCGGCTTAGCTTCTTCAGTTGTAGGTTTCTGCAATGCAACCGGTCGCTTTATTACAGGCCGTGGGCGTGCAGGTTTTGCAGCTTCAGTATCTCCTGTAACTATAGTTGCTTCCGGATTTATAGTTTCACCTATATTATCTGCTGCTGGTTTTTCTGTTTCCGAAGGATTTTCATCCGTTGGTTTTTGTAATGCAGCCGGTCTTTTGATAACCGGTCTCGGTCGTGCGGCCGGTTTTGGTACTTCAGCTTCCGGAACTATAGTTGGCTCTGCAGGTTTGACGGTTTCAGTTTCTTCAATAGCAGGCTTCTGTAAAGCGGCAGGTCGCTTCATAACCGGCCGTGGCCTGGCTGGCGCACCACCTTCTGTTGCAGGTTTTTCTACAGAGTTTTCGCCTTCAATAGCTGCCGCAGGTTTAGAGATAACCGGTCGTTTTATTACTGGTCTGGGCTTGGCTGCTTCTGATGGTTTAACTTCCTCAGGGTCTATAGTTTCACCTTCGGTTATAGTTGGCTTTGCTATAGTTGGGCGCTTTACTACAGGTCGCGGTTTAGGTGTAGGCGTAGTTTCTGCTGTTTCCTGTGGAACGGCTGGCTGAGCTGTTTCACTTATTTCAGTAGCCGGCGCGGCACGACGCATCACTGGCCGTGGAGCAGCTGGTACAGGGGCAGTTTTTTGAATATCCTCTTCTGCCAGGTGATACCGTAACCGCACATCATTAATTACCATTTTAGTGGCAATGTAAAAGCTGTTCTGGTGCATTTGGTCGTACATATCGGCCCATGCAGCAAAGCGCGCGGGGTTACCGGCGGCAAATGCAGCTTTATTGATGCGCTTCTTTACAAGGTATTCTTCAAATGTCATGCCCTGACCTTCTGGTAATATCTCTACAAATATAGGTAAATCCACTGCACAAGCCAGTACGCCGACACCTGCTTTTGCGGCAATGTTATATTATAGTTAACTCTGCTGCCTGCTGTTCCGGGAGATAAATAACCGGCTTACCTTTGATGCAAGATGAGTGAAAAGTTAGATTAGTTTAAGTACCAGAGAGCATTTGCTGTTAGCAGATGCTCTCTTTTTGCATTTAAGCCATAATCTGCTGGCTAAAAATCACAAGCGGCTGTGTTTGTTATAAGTTATGCTTTCAGGATTGCACCGAAATAAGTTACTTTGTGCAAACGACTTTAGTAACTATGGCAAACACTAGCGACACGGTACTGGTAATAGGTTCGAGCGGCCAGCTTGGCTCCGAACTGACAATGGAGCTTCGTAATATGTATGGCGGAAGTAATGTGGTGGCGGCAGATATTGCAGCACCCAAACATGCCGACCTGCGCGACTCCGGACCTTTTGAGAAAATAGATGTGCTGGACCCAAAAGCAATGGGCGAACTGGCAGCAAAGTATAAATTCAAGCAGATCTATCACCTGGCAGCTGTGTTGTCGGCCACTGGCGAAAAGAATCCGAAATTTGCCTGGAAACTGAACATGGACGGCCTGTTTAACGTGCTGGACCTTGCCCTGGAGCAGAAAGTGGAGAAAATTTACTGGCCAAGCTCTATTGCCGTTTTCGGCCCGAACACGCCACGTCAGAATACCCCGCAGCATACCATCATGGACCCAAACACAGTTTATGGTATCAGCAAGCAGGCCGGTGAGCGCTGGTGCGAATATTATTTCGAAAAGTATGGACTGGATGTGCGTAGCCTACGTTACCCCGGCCTTATTGGCTACAAAGCCCTACCAGGTGGCGGTACCACAGATTATGCCGTAGATATTTACCACCAGGCACTGGAAAGCGCCAGCTACGAATGCTTCCTGAGCGAAAACACTTACCTGCCGATGATGTACATGCCGGATGCCCTGAAAGCTACACTGGACCTGATGCATGCCCCGGCGGAGCAGGTAAAAGTACGCAGCTCGTATAACCTGAGCGCTATGAGCTTCTCTCCTAAAGAGATTACTGAGTCCATCAAAAAGCATATCCCGGAATTCGTGATCAGCTATAAGCCGGACTCACGCCAGCAGATTGCCGACTCGTGGCCACAAAGCATAGACGATAGCGCCGCACAACAAGACTGGAACTGGAAGCCAGCCTACGACCTGGATGCTATGACTGCTGATATGTTGTTGAATCTGAAAAAGATGAAAGAAGAACAGGCTGTATAAGTTTGTGAACTATAGATTAAAGAAAGGCGATGCAGCAATGTATCGCCTTTTTTGTTTTGTCTAAATTAGAATTTGCAGGATTTAGCTATAGTTGTGATGATGGTTTTATAGTTAACCATTTTGCTGGCGCGAGCGTCCTCGCTCGTGACTTACTATGGCGTTGAGTCTCCTGACTCAATTGGCCCGATAGGGACGGGAATTGTCTGAATCAGGATTTACAGGATTAATAGATTTTCAGGACTGGCCTTATGCTATAGTTGGAGTTAATGTTTTATAGTTGCTGTTGGTCCAACCACCCCCAGTCCCTCCTTGTCCAAGGCGGGGAGCTTTAAGCCTTTGCTATAGTTTGCCCCGTAGTATTATAGTTGCGGGTTTAACCCACCCCTGCCCCTCCCGAGAGGGGAGTTTCTGCTGTTGCTATAGTAGAGGCTATCAGTTTTATAGTTAACACTTTAACACCCTTTAGTCCCCTCAAGGAGACAATTGCTGGCTTTACTAGTTTCTAAACTATAGTTCCATAGTTACACACCACGAGCAGGGCAGGTTTACCTGTTCCTACGAAAATATCCTCACGATCAATCTCGAAGCTTCCCTATTCAACCTATAGATGCTGGTTGCTATGCGAAACTTCACAGTCTTTGGGTTGAGCGCCTTTGACTTGTTGCGGTGGCGCAGCCAACCCGAGGCACGAGGGTAGCAAGAAGGCAGCAGCGCAATGCCCGAAGACGGGGCCTCCCGGCCGTGAGGGCACCAAAGCTGGTTTGAAACGATAGGTTACTAGAGCTCTCAGGATTGAAAGTGGCTTGAAAGGATGGCTTGGCATAAGTTGCAACTATAGCACATCAGACGCTAGTAGGAGCTGCGCACGCTGCTAGGTCTTCGTCAACTATAAGACATATAAGATCCCTCAGTTTCACTCGGGATGACAGTAAAGCTTTACGGCACTATTCCAACCTCCCCTCTGTTACGAAAGCTAAAACTATACTAACTTGCGCTGCAATTTCAGAAAACACTATAACCCTGTGAGATCCACAACCTTTATAGCAACACTGTTGCTAACAGTTATACTTTATTTAACAGGCTGTACCAGCACGTCTAAACTGCAAACCGAAGCACCGGTTGCTACAGCATCTGCGGTTCCGGTTTACCAACCAAAGCTATCTTCTATAACTATACCTGTAAGTGTGCAGGTGGCTACCCTGGAAGAAATGCTGAACCGGCAATTTGCGGGCGTACTCTACAACGATACCAACCTGGATGATGACGATGTAGCGGTAACCGTGAGCAAAAATGGCCGCATGAGCATCCGGGCTGATAAGGATAAGATTTACTTTAGTGTGCCGCTTAACATTTATGCCAAAGGCCGCTGGAAATGGGATCCTTGTAAACTTTGCCCGGCCATTGATAAGACTGAAGACACCCGATTTGATATGGTGATCAATACAGAAAGCAAAATCGGGCTGACAGAAGACTATAAACTAAAGACCACCACTACCGGCGATTTTGAATGGGGCAATACCAAACCTGTGCTGGAATTGGGTCCGCTGAAAATTGGGCTGGCGCGTTTTGTGGAGCCAGCACTTCGTAAGCAGATGGCAACGCTGACCAAACAACTGGATGCGGAGCTGCAGAAGCATATCGAAGTTAAGAAATATGTACAGCAGGCCTGGAATATGCTGCAGGAGCCTGTTAAAGTAAACGACGACATGAACGCCTGGCTGCAGGTGTTGCCGCAGGATGTGCGCGTTACACCGCTTCAGGCCCGCAACGGCACACTGGCAATGCGCATTGGTATTACCTCGTACATCAATGTTACCACCGACGGAAAGCCAAAAGCACAATCTCTGAAGAAATTACCAAACCTGGTATTGGATACCAAACTAACCGATAACATACAGGTTGGCCTTACGGCAGATATACCATACACACAGGCCAGCAAAATGCTGCAGCAGCAGATAGCTAACCAGACCTATAAGTTTGATGACGGCAAAAGCCAGCTGACTGTGAAAGATGCAACTATAAGCCCGGGCGGCGACCAACTGGTACTGATGCTGGATGTGGATGGCAAAACAAAGGCGGGCTTGTTTACAAAAAAGATCGTGGGCAAGGTATACCTTCGCGGCACCCCGTATTACGATGCAGCTACCTCTTCTATAAAAGTGCGTGATGTAGATTATACCCTCGAAACGAAAGACAAGCTACTGAACACGGCCAGCTGGTTAGCTAAGAATAAGTTTAAAGATATGATTCAGCAGCAGGTAAACATTCCTGTGAAAGACCAGCTAACCGATGCACATAAGTCTCTGCAGCAGGCACTGGATAAGCAGGGCCGCGTGCATGAGTCGGTGATGCTGAAAGGAAAGATACAAACTATAGAACCGGACAATATTTACCTTACCCCTACTGCTATCCGCGCGGTAATAACTGCCAAAGGCAATCTTACCGCAACTATAGACAAACTATAAGTAAAAGGCTATCAAACTATAAACGGTGACCAGACAGGTGGCCGTTTATAGTTTACGGATAGGCGTTGGACTGTTAAAGACTGCTGCAGGCACTTGCTTTGGAGTTGCAATGTTTTCTAGCGTAAAGTCACTCTCGGGGTTGCTGCGATCCGATGCCAGCCTTATAGTTCCATAGTTATCGTAATCCGACCAACGGCGCATGAAGGTGGGCTTTTTATCGTTAAAATTTTTGTAATACGCCCACTGCGTGACCAGACCTGATTTTTTATCTATCCACAGGTGGTACTTATTTTCCGGAGTCAGGCCAACATGGTCAAAGGTCATTTCAAGCATATCTGCTGTTGCACCATCCATAGTTTTGTCTTCGCCAATGTACTTCAGGTTTACACCGGGGTCCTGTAGTTTAAAAGGCATTACCAGCCAGTAAGAATTATTTATCCAGGCAGCATAGACCTGATCCAGCAATTTGCGTTTTTCTTCCCCGTTCTGCAGCTCCTTGCCGTCAACATATACTTTCCCGTCTTTTGTATCAGTGCTGATAATAGCAACCAGGCTGTCTTTTTCCCACCGGAACCGATCGGCCTTTTTGTCCCAGACCTGGTACTGGTCTCTAAAGCTCCAGGCTATAAAGCGTGCATTGTCCCAGCCTCGTTTGCCACCCATGTTTTTTAACGTTCGTTGCGCCACTGCCCGCGCTTTTGCATCCTGACCCAGCGCTGTAACCGGGCCAACCACAGCTGCCAACAACAATAAAAACGCCAGCAGCCCTGCTGCACCAAAAGTAAATTTGTGCTTATCCATGTTATAACCGGTTTATAGTTTGATTTTTATACGTTCAGGAAACGTAAATTGCCACATATGTAAGTGTTTATAGCTAAATCCAACTATCATATCTGGCAAGACGTAATCAAAACCCACAACAAAGGCATAAAACGAATGGCTACTTATACTTTTAAAGATATATTTTCTCTTCTTAAATCTTCGGTTTCGGAATTTCTGGATAACGAATCGTTGCGACTGGCGGCAGCGCTGGCTTTTAATGCTATTTTCTCGATTCCACCCCTGCTCCTGATCATTATAAAAGCGGCAGGTTTTTTTCTTGGGGAGGCAGCTATCTCCGGCGAACTTTCAAACCAGATATCATCCGCAATTGGCCCCGAAGCAGCTAAAGAAGTAGAAGCTATTGTTCAGAATGCGAGCTTAAGCGAAAGCGGATGGGCCCTCTGGGTTGGTATCGGCACGTTGCTGTTTGCAGGCACTACCTTTTTTGTAACACTGCAACAATCACTGAACACGGTCTGGAACCTGAAAGTGAAGGCTACGAATGGCATTATGCGCATGGTAAAAGAGCGTATCTTTTCGTTCGGCATTATTCTTAGCATTGCCTTGCTGATGCTTTTCTCGCTGGTGATGAGTGCGGCTATCTCTATTTTAAGCGGCTATATATCTGACATGATGCCCGGCATAGGTGTCTGGCTTATCAAACTCATCGATTTTATAGTTTCTGTAGGGCTGATCTCCCTGCTGTTCACCCTGATTTTCAAATACCTGCCTGATGGTATCATTCGCTGGAAAGACACGTTGATCGGTGCCGTTGTAACGGCTTTGTTGTTTGGCTTGGGTAAGTTCCTGATCAGCTGGTATATCGGCACTTCAGACCCGGGTTCGGCTTACGGGGCAGCAGGCTCTATTATCGTTATCCTTGTCTGGATCTATTATTCGTCGATGATCGTGTTTTACGGCGCTGAATTTACCCAGCAATACGCTGAGCGCTACGGTCAGCATATCCGCCCAAAACCACACGCCGTTTTTGTGCGCATTGTCGAAGAAACATCCGATAAAGCTGATAAAGCCAGCGGCAGACCAAAACCAGAAGGCAGGTATAATAAGAATCCGTAAGTTAAAAGGGCCTGCTAAGTATAGCAGGCCCTTTTAACTTCTATACTTTTATAAACAGTATTAGAAAGCCATTCCAAGCAAAACAGAAGAAATGTTATTCTTCTGAATAAATCCTATGCCTGCAGATAAGCCATGATTTCTTTCCTGACGAAGTTCCAACGAAAGTGATCTTTTACCGAAAGCTTCTGTCTTAATACCTAACCCGCCAATAAAGCCTAGTTCTATTTCTCTATAGTCTGGCATAATATCGAACTCATAGTTGTTTTCCTGTGCGCCAAACTTACCGTATCGCTTTACATTAGAGTCGGCACTTAATAAAAAGCCTGCTTGTGCACCCGCATTTATATAAGCTCTGAATTTACCTTTTGGCCAGGTATACCGGATCATGGCCGGCACTTTTATATGCTTTGCTTCCAGATAATAGTCGTAGGTATAGTATGAACCTCCGGCGTAATCTTTTTTGTATTTGCCCTCAACCCTGTATTGCTGATACATAACACCAGTGTAAAGGCTTAATTTATTGCTCAGTTTAGCGGCTGTGATATTAAAAGCAATACCTCCTGTTACATCTAACGATGGGGTGATATCTCCTTTGGTTGCGTAGTCATCGACGCTCTGGCTTGAAGAGAATGTTGCATTTGTATATGTCCCCCCAACTATGATCAACTTCTCAACTTTCGTTTTCACGTCGTCTTCGGTTCTTGCAACCTGAACCTGTGCTGGAGCAATGCATGCATTATACTTATTTACCACCTTTATCATATCAGATTGCTCAAGCCGCGCCTTTTCAATCAATGGTTGTACTTCGGCACACGCATTAAGCACAGAGGTTAACATCCCAACATATGGCTTCAGTGTGACATTGTATATTTTACCGTTTCCTTTATCAACACGTCTGCTTTCCTGAATCAACTCATGTATGCGCCCATCATTTGTAGTTACAAAAAAGCGCTCTTTCACACCATCATGTTTCATAAAATATAAGGTGGCAGCCCCCTTTGCCAATACTTCCATAAAGTAAGTCTGACTTATCTTATCTGCACTTACAATAGTTATACTTTCATACTGCTTGTCATCAGCTAGACCATAACCTATAATTTGTGATGGGTTATAGACTATTGGCTGAGTATCATTACTTGTTTAAAAAGCAACCTGCAAAGCAGCATTAGAATTTGTGCCTCGGTAATCTATCAGGCCATTTGTACGACTGCTGTCTGTAGTAAGAATATATCCTGGTTTAAAATTGGCTTGTGCTAAGGCCGAAACAGAGAAGGTCAATGTGAGAAGGGTAATGTAAAATTGTTTCATTAAAATTTAAAAAAATAATTGATTGTAAATTTAGGCGCGCAAGGTAGGCAAATGTTATTCCTAATAAAATGACGATAAAACAGAAAAGCCTTTTTATATTACTATAAAAAGGCTTTTTGCTATATAGGTAAGGTGTATACTTACACCGTCTGCTTCTCTTTTACGGCCAATTGTCCGCAGGCTGCATCAATATCTTTACCACGACTACGGCGGACGTTTACCTGGCAACCACGATCTGCTAAGTAGTAAATAAAGTTCTGCAAACGGTCGTCATCGGTATTCACGAAATCAGCGTTGGCAATCGGGTTATACTCTATCAGGTTGATCTTGCAAGGAATAATTTTTGAGAACTGCAGCAGTTCTTCAGCATCCTGCAGGGTATCGTTAAAGTTATCGAATACAATGTACTCGTATGTTACCTTGCGGCCTGTAACCTGGTGATAATGCTTCAGGGCATCTTTAATGGCTTCAAGCGAGTTGGTCTCGTTTATTGGCATGATTTGGTTACGCTTCTCATCGTTAGCTGCGTGCAACGATAGAGCCAGGTTCGCCTTCACACCATCATCAGCCATCTTCTTGATCATTTTGGCAATGCCCGCTGTACTTACCGTAATGCGGCGCGCGGCCATGCCCAGTCCATCGTGCGCAGTTATACGCTCAATGCTCTTCATCACGTTGGCATAGTTCAGCATTGGTTCGCCCATGCCCATATACACAATGTTGGTAAGTGGTTGCCCGTACTGGCGAAGGCTTTGCTCGTTTATGCGCACTACCTGGTCATAGATTTCGGCAGCATCGAGGTTACGAACGCGGTCCATGTAGCCGGTAGCGCAGAATTTGCAGGTAAGTGAGCA
Source organism: Pontibacter populi (assembly GCF_019336435.1). GTDB lineage: Bacteria > Bacteroidota > Bacteroidia > Cytophagales > Hymenobacteraceae > Pontibacter > Pontibacter humidus. The sequence continues at coordinate 1,015,291 of NZ_JAHWXQ010000001.1, forward strand.
ACCCACCTGGCTACTCACGCAGGCTGTTTTGCGCTCATCATGCGGTATCAGTACGCCTTCTACAATGTTACTGTCGTATAGTTTGAACGCAGATTTTATAGTTCCGTCGTTGCTCAGCTGCTCTGTGGCAACCTGCACCGCATTAATAGCAAAGTGCTGCTCCAGCTTTTCGCGCAGGGCAAGGCTTACATTGTTCATCTCCGCAAACGACTGGATAGAGTGCTTCCAGAGCCACTCATAGATCTGCTTGGCACGGAAAGGCTTCTCGCCCTGCTCTACCAACCAGGCCTTCAGGTCGTCCAGCGTAAGCTTACGGATGTCTTTTTTATTAAGAATCGGAATATCTGCGATCAACGTCATACTGCAAAATTACAAAAATACTTAGGCTTTAGTTTCAATTTTAGCCTTTACTTCGTCGGGCAGTGTCATTAGTTTGCGCTCGTTGTAGTTAAAGCACAGCATTCCGGTTTTAGCGCGGGCTACTTCTTTGTCGTGCTGGTTGAGCACATTGTAGGTAATATCGAATCCATACTTACTGATGTCATCAAAAGCCAGGTGTATCGTTAGCACATCGCCGTAAAATCCTTCGCCCTTATACTCTATCGCCACATCGGCCATAATCATACTTGCACCACCAATCTGCAATTCGCTCCATCCGAAGTGTCCCAACAGCTGCATACGGGCTTCGTGCAAAATAGAGAGAAGGGCATCGTTGCCCAGGTGGTTGCCATAGTTCAGGTCGGTTACGCGTACCGGTATAGTTGCGGTAAAGTGTGTGCGTTCGGGTATCGTTACTTTTATGCGTGCCATTTTAAGTGGTAATGAAGGGATACTCCCTGTTTCAGATGATTATTTTATCGGGGTACAAGTTGTAAAGATGAGGGGATAAGAGGAATTTTGCGTCAATTTAATGCTGAAACTTCAGGATACCTGCGTACTGGCTCCTGTATCAGCAGATTATAAACTATAAGATCAGCTCAATCTGTAAAATCTTGTGAATCACTGTCCACTATTAGTTGCAGACAGTCACCGGATAGGTTACATTTGTAGCTTACCTCAAAAATCATGCACCTCGAAATCCGGCAGACGAAAGACGGCTCCAACACTTTGTATGTACCTGAACTTAACGAGCACTACCACTCGGTGCACGGCGCGTTGCAGGAGTCGCAGCATGTGTTTATAAAGCACGGCCTGGAGTATGCCCTGGAACAGAAACGCGATGTAAAAATACTGGAAGTTGGTTTTGGCACCGGCCTTAATGCTATCCTGACCCTGCCTTTTGCCCTGGCCCAGCAGGCGTTCATCCAGTACGATACCCTCGAAAAATACCCGCTTACAGCCGAAGTAGTGGAGCAACTACACTTTGAGCAGTTTATTCTTAACCCGGAGCTGCTGGACTACTTTAAAAAGATGCACGCTGCTCCCTGGAACGTGCCTGCAGACCTGAGCCCGTATTTTACGCTGCAAAAGATCCACGAAACGCTGGAGGAGTTCTCCCCGCCGGATGCTTACTACGATGTGATCTACTTCGATGCGTTTGCACCCGAAAAACAGCCGGAACTATGGACAGCAGAAGTGTTTGCCAAACTATACAAAGCAGTGCGCCCCGGCGGCGTGCTGGTTACCTACTGTGCCAAAGGTGCCTTTAAGCGCAACCTGAAAGCGGCAGGATTTACAGTGGAAGCGCTGCCCGGCCCTCCCGGAAAACGCGAAATGACACGCGGCACGCGACCTGTACTATAGTTTATTTCTGCCTGCATATCAGTTAATTACACTTCCACAAAGTATAACTATAGCTGTAACAGCCTTGCATTTATACTTTTATTTGGCAAGTGAACTTTAACTTTCCGGATATTGTAGTATTTTGCATTAGCTTGAAATATCCTTTACCCTATCGTTTACAAATGAAGAAATTATTTACTAAAGCAATAAGCCCGATCAAGGCAATTGGCCGTGGCGTTGTAAAACCGTTCCAGTCGAAGTACGAAGTGGTTTGCACTACCTACCAGGTGATACCGGGCCTGCCGGTTAGCAAAAACGAGCAGACGCACGCCTTTGAGCGCGGTGCTTCCTTACAGGCAAGAGATTTTTATACCAAAGTGGTATCTTCTGACATGACCAAAACTATGGCCCCTGTGGAAGTAAAACTGCGCAAAATTTACCTGAGCGGTAAAACGATAGAGCAGGCAGAGTTTGGCCCCGTACAACACCTGAAAAGCCTGAACGCAGGTAAGAAAAAGAAATAACAGCTTCGGCTATAGTTATAAAAGCCCTCCTGACATAAACTGTCGGGAGGGCTTTTTGAGTTTAGTTGTATGAGGTAATATTAACTACGGTTAACTAAATGCGTAATGCTGCATTATATACCCGTAATACAATACATTGCCTGCTAAACCTAAACCATCTGCCCTTATCAGAAGACCTGCTGTAGTAATAGCACTACAAGCCCTGGCTACGTTTTCTATTCTTGCTACACTTTTGCCATTGCTGCACTCACAGGAGTGGTACATCCGCGTGTTCGATTACCCTCGTCTGCAGCTTTTTGCGCTGGCTGTTATTAGCTTTATACTTTACCTCTGGCTGGCTCCAAAAGAACGTAAACGCGATAAATTTTTACTTTCTGCCCTCACTATTGTTATCATTTACCAGGCTGTTAATATTTACCCTTATACTTTCCTGGCACCCAAAGAAGTAAAGGACGCAGACAAAAATACGCCTGCCAATACCTGGCTTAGCTTACTGGTCTCTAATGTATTGATGTACAACAAAGAGCATGATAAGCTTGCTGCACTCATACAAAAGCAGGAACCCGATATTGTGTTACTGTTAGAATCTGATATGGCATGGCAGCAGGGCCTGGCACCTGTTACCAAACAGTATCCCTACCGCGTCGAGATACCGCTTGAAAACACTTATGGCATGCACCTTTACAGCAAATTGCCACTGCGCCAGCAAAAAGTAAGTTACCTGCTTGATAAAGACATTCCTTCCATTAAAACATTTGTAAAGCTGCGAAATGGTACCTGGGTAGAACTGCATGTGGTACACCCAAAACCACCCGTACCAACCGAGGACGCCACATCTGAAAAACGCGATGCCGAGATCGTAATGATTGCCCGTGACATTGCCAACTCGAAGTACCCGGTAGTAGTAGCCGGCGATTTTAACGATGTGGCCTGGTCCCGTACCACAGAGCTTTTCCAGGAAGTAAGCGGCCTGCTGGACCCACGCTTAGGCCGTGGTTTTTACAATACCTTTAATGCCAATTACCTCTTCCTGCGCTGGCCTTTGGATCATGTTTTCCACTCTACTCATTTTAAAGTTGAAAGTATAAAGCGGCTGCCCAACATCGGATCAGACCACTTCCCTATGTTTATCAGGCTAAGTTTTGCGCCCGAAAACAAGTATGAACAGGAAGAGCCCGAAGCTGATACCCAAACCCAGGAAGAAGCAAGTGAACTGATTGAGGAAGGGAAAGAAGAAGCTGCAGAAGATAAACGGGAAGGAAAATCAGAATAAACCTACTTCCTCCACACCCCGTCCGGCATTATCACAGCATCCAGGGGCACATCAAAAGGATTAGGGTCAGCTATAGTTAACACGGGCGGCTCCAGGGATAAACCTACCTTCAGCACGTCAGGCCGGCAGTCTGCCAGAAAGCGGTCGTAAAAGCCTTTACCGTAGCCTACCCGGTGACCTACGCGATCAAATGCCAGCAACGGTATCAACACCAGGTCAACTTCGGGAGCAAGTATATGCTGTGCGTTTTGCGGCTCCGGTATTCCCCACGGGTTCTCTACCAGTATGGCTTCGTTGGTCAGGTGGTGGTGCGTCAGGATGTTTTGCTCTACATCGGTTACCGGCACGGCTACGCGCACTTGGGGGTGCTTCAGTCGCAGCCGTTCAATAATGGGCCAGGTGTTTACTTCGTTGTTCTTTACGATCGGTAGAAAAACATGCACGGTTTGCCCGGGCTGCAATGGGAAATTGGCAAAAAACTGATCGGCAATAGCTTCACTTCTGCGCTGCACCTCTTCCAAAGGCAGAGCGCGGCGCTTTTGCAGCATCAGTTTTCGTAATTCCGCTTTCAGCATTATTCTTCTTCCAGTATCGTAAGCTTAAACTCCAGTGGCTCAAAGGCATCTACCAGTGCAGAAATAAAGTCCGGGTTGTTTGCCTGTATAGAAAGCAGGTTGTCGTGGCGCTCCTGCAGGCTACCGCCCGGGTACAATTTCTCTTTCAGGTTTTCGAGTTGCTTAAAGGTTTGCTCGTGCTTGCTGTCGCGTGCTTTGGATAGCTTCTTTTCCAGCATCTGCAGGGCATTGTGCGCTTTCTGTTCTTCGGCAGCCACTGCCTTTACCAACGTCGGGTCTATCGTTTGCGCCAGTTTTTCTACTTCTTTAAAAGCAGCTTCTATAGTTGTGCGTTGTGCTTCCAGGTTAATTTCTTCGTCGTGTAGCTGGCCAGAGAGGTGCTTCTTTAGCTCTAAGTATGGCTTAAATAACTCCTCCGGAGTCAGGCCTAATTTGTGCATGCGGCTGGCGCTGCCACGGTTTATATACAAAGCAGAGTTACGCAGCATCAGCAGCGGGAAAGCCACGTTATAGTGCCCAAACACCTGCTTCAACTGGAACCAGTACACCACCTCGGCCCCGCCGCCAATATACGCCAGGTTCGGCAGTATCAGTTCTTCGTACAGCGGCCTCAAAATCACATTCGGACTAAACTGCTCCGGATGCTCTTTGGCTAACTGCAGTATCTCTTCCTTTGTAAAGCTGGTGTCTGTATTTAAAACTTTATAGTTGCCATTCTCTTCAACTATACGCTCACGCAAGCTATCTTCTAAATAAAACAGGTTGATCTCGCGCGAAAAGACCTGCGGTTTGTAGCCTAATTCCTCTAACTGTGCGCTTGTCCCAGTTACCAGCTTATGCGACAGGTTTTCGGTCAGCTCTTTTTCAACTATAGGCGTCAGGGCTTTTTTCAGTTCGGCATGATCGCCATCTATAGTTACCAGGCCGTATTCGCCAAACAGACTATGGGTAATGGCGCGGGTTGCTTCGGCTAAGGTATTGCTGTTGCGGTAAGCATCTTCAAAAACAGGGAATTTTTCTGGCAGTTCATCCAGTAATTGCTCCAGCCCTTCTGTCGAGAACCTGCCCACGGCACCTTTCTGCTCGCTCTCCCATCTGTAGCTTTTCCCAAACAGGTTAAAGTGGTTGATCTCGGCAAAATCGTGGTCTTCGGTGGCCATCCAGTATACCGGCACAAAGTTATAGTTCGGGTAAGCTGCCTGCAGTTGCTTACAGGTATTTATAGCTGTGATGATCTTGTACACAAAATATAACGGCCCGGTAAAAATGTTGAGTTGGTGGCCGGTGGTAATGGTATAGGTATTGGGTTGCAACAACAAATCCAGGCTCTGCTGCACCTTCGGGTTGATCTCTGATACCGAACTATACTGCTCTTGCAGGGCCTTGTATAACACCTGCCTTTGCTCCTGGCTAAAGCTTTTCTCCTGTAGTTGCGCTTCAAATGCAGCTATAGTTGGGAAATGGTTATAGAATCGCGTTAGCTTTTCGTTTTGAGAAAGGTAGTCGGCTATAGTCTGGGAGAAGGCGCCGGTGGCGGCATAATCCATCTTCGTAATCTTCATTGTTGTTACTTCCATCAATACAGGAGTTCTTTTATAGCTACTTTAACAGCTTAATCGGGTTTGTGTTTCAGGTAAACTATAGTTTACCGGCCACGCCACAAAGTACGGCTTTTATTTAGTTGTCTGAAACTTTAAATAGGTCCCCCACCCTAAGGATTTACAGGATTTCAGGATTGACAGGATGAAAAGACATGCACCCGCCACAGATATCAGAATCTAACGTATGAATGCAGAAACCAGAAATGAGTATTTCAAAAAATATAGAACGGCAGGTTTTACATTCTGGATAATCCTGCTCATCTTAAAATCCTGTAAATCTTGATTCCGACAAATTTCAAACTATAAAACATAAAACTATGGGATTACTAAGCGGCCTGATGGGCCATGCTTCCGAAGTGTCGATTGAAAAACTGACGAACGAATTTCAGCCGATCCTGCTGGATAACGAACAGATAGAGAAAGCCTACAAACTTATCCGCGACATGCTGGTGTTTACCAACAAGCGGCTGATACTGGTAAACAAACAGGGTGTAACTGGCTCAAAAGTAGATTACCAGAGTATCCCGTACAGCAGTATTAAAATGTTTTCGAAAGAAACAGCCGGCATGATGGACTTCGACGCCGAGCTAAAGATATGGCTGACCGGCGAGTCGGCACCAACTATAAAACAGGATTTCCGGAAAGGCGACAATATAAATGAAGCCTATAAAGTGCTGAGCAAGTACGTGCTTAAGTAATAATTCTAAAAAGAATTGAGCCAGCCTTCGGCCTCCTTCACTGTATCAAAGCCTTTTACGATACCACTTTTCACCATGCGGATGGTTTTATCGGTAGATAATCTGCTGAAGAGATCCTGAGAGTAAACGGCTGCATGGTATTCCAAGCCGGCTGCTTCGGCGCGCGGGTGCCAGTCATTGGCACACCACTCTGCAAGTTCGGCCCACAATCCCTTTACATCGTAGTGGTTGTCGAGCAGTTTGTGACTATGCTCTCTTTTCAGGTAAAACAGTATGTTTTCATACCCCTGAACTATTGCATCGTTTGTCAGATTACCATGCCAGTCTGCAAACAAGAAATCATCAACGGCATTGTATTCAATGGTAAGAAACTCTGTCGTAAGTAGTTTTATATGTCGCATGGTTAATTTCAGGCTTTCGCCGCCGGGTTAAGGCAGCTGAAGGTACTAAAGGGCTCATTTGTGCTATAAATACAATTTTGAGCCGCACATGTTCAAAAAAGTACAGATGTAAACTATAGCAGCTACAAATTAGCCACAGATATGCTTATTTACAAAAGAAAAGTCCTTACCGGCGCAGGCCGGTAAGGACTTTTATAGTTTAATTATAATTAGTTATGCTACTACTTCGCCATAAAGGTCGAAATCAGAAGAGTCGGTGATCTTTACATTTGCGAAATCGCCCAGGCGCACATAATTGCTATCGGCTGGCACCAGCACTTCATTATCTACTTCCGGAGAGTCGTATTGGGTACGACCAACAAAATAGCCGCTCTCTTTTCTGTCGAACAGCACTTTGTAAGTTTTGCCTACTTTCTCTTCGTTCAGTTCAACCGAAATGCCCTGCTGCAATTCCATAATGGCATCAGCACGCTCCTGCTTTACTTCTTCCGGCACGTTGTCTTCCAATGTGTAAGAGTGCGTGTTATCTTCGTGCGAGTAAGCAAAAATACCGAGTCTGTCGAAACGGGTTTCTTCCACCCAATCGTATAGTTCCTGGAAATCCTGGTCTGTTTCGCCCGGGTGGCCGGCAATAAGCGTTGTTCTTAAGGCAATGTCTGGCACACGCTGGCGGATAGAATCTACTAACTCAATGGTTCTGCGCTTGCTGATACCGCGGCGCATCGTCTTCAGCATGTTGTCCGAAATGTGCTGCAATGGCATATCCAGGTATTTGCAGATATTGTCACGCTCAGCCATCACATCAAATACTTCCATCGGGAACTGCGACGGGTACGCATACTGCATTCTGATCCACTCAATGCCTTCCACATCCGAAAGGTTACGCAATAAATCAGCCAGCTTGCGCTCGCCATACTGCTGCAAACCATAGTAGGTAAGATCCTGGGCAATCAGAATAAGTTCTTTGGTGCCCATACCAGCCAGTCGCTTTGCTTCCTTTACCAGGTCTTCTATCGGGCGATCCACGTGTTTGCCACGCATCAACGGTATCGCACAGAAAGAGCAAGGGCGGTTACAGCCTTCGGCAATTTTAAAATAAGCGTAATGCGATGGCGTAGTCAGTAAGCGTTCGCCGATCAGTTCATGCTTATAGTCAGCCTCCAGTGTTTTAAGCAAACGTGGCAACTCCAGTGTACCAAAGTAAGCATCTACCTGCGGAATCTCTGCTTCCAGAGAATCTTTGTAGCGCTGCGAAAGGCAACCGGTCACGTATAGTTTGTCTATCTGGCCGGCTTCTTTGGCATCGGCGTAGCGCAGAATGGTGTCTATAGATTCCTGCTTGGCATTGTCTATAAAGCCGCAGGTGTTTACAATAATGATGTTCGAATCATCTTTGTCAGACTCGTGTGCCACATCAAACTCGTTAGCACGCAGCTGCCCCATCAGCACTTCCGAATCCACCAGGTTTTTAGAACAACCCAATGTAATTACGTTTACCTTATCTTTTTTGAGTGATCTTACTTTCACTTACTTATACTTTTAATGAAATACGCTACAATCAATAAAAACCCTTATCAGGCACTATTGGTTCGTTTTGGAAACCAGTTTGCAAAGGTACAATTTGTTTGGCTAATAAAAGACGGCCTGCAAAACAACTGAGCCTTATCTGGTTAGTTTATTTAGTTTTAGCATCAGGAAGGGCGTGCCGTATGGATTACAGAACAGGTGAAAAGGCAGTTTTACTTTTCACGAACTATAGCAGTATGTTCTTTTTGCTTCAGAAGGGTACTGACTAGAGCCGGGAAAACCATTGTAATGCTCCGGAGCGGTTCTTTACCAATTTAACTGCAATGGGCAACTTATAAGTGGCTACCAGCAAAGCAATTACCTGGTACAGATTATTATCCCATAGGTAATCGGGCGACTCCATGATGGCAATATTTCTTAGCGGAGTGCTGGGAATCTGCTGGATAAAATATTCTATGATCTCTTCGGTAAGTAAGCCGCCGGCCGGAATGCCAGAGTCAACTACCAGGTTTATAACCTGCTTTTGCCGGATAGTGGCGAACAACGATATTATAGTTTCAAAAAACTGAGCTGATTCTACGCTTAACTCATCAGACCATTTTACACTCAGTACATTCCGGATGTCATCATATGCTAATTCCATTAAGCTGACTTCCATAGCGTATATCTTTAGTAAGGTGCAGGTGATTAACCATCGGTAATTTCATGAGCTAGCCTTATATTTCTGCTGCCTTCCACATCACACAGCTTTCCCTAATGAAACCGATTATGCTTAGTTCCATATAATTACTCCTTTGAATATAGCAATTATTTTTGATTTGAGCTATATCACCCTGAACTATAAAGAGTTCGGTTTCGCGGGTAAGCAGCAAAAAAACTTGAAGGTATATGTTACTGAAGGGAGCAGAAAAGACATTTACTGCTTTGGGAAAGTGAAGAGATGGGCTAATAGCTCGCCTGGTAATTTATCAGGAACTCTATCGTCGTTACCTCCCCTTCTTTCACTTCTACCGGAAATATGTTCATCTCACCGTCGAACATATTCGCATACAGTCCCTTTTCTTCTTTGGTAAAAAGGCTATACCGGCCGGGTTTTAGCGCTACAGAAAAGAATCCGTTGGCATCTGAAGTAGTTTCTGCTACTAGTTTAGTCTGGATGTTGGTGTGAAATACACCGTTTTGAGTGGTAACCTGGTTGGCATTGGTGAGCTCGTAGATATAAACCGTACGCTCTACACCGCGTTTGTTCTCGGTTGGCGGTGCATCAGGCGAAGGCATCTGGTTACCAGCCTGCCATAAAATGCGACCGGTTATCCCTTGCTTGATGGCTGCCTGGCTTTGCTGCACTTGTGTAGCGTTAACTGAAGTTGTGTCTGTTTCTGAGCCTGCAGTTGCCTTGCCTTGCTTGCTACCGCAGCAGGCCGCCAGCAATAGCAGCGCCGAAAACAAAACTCCCTTCATAACTATTTTACTTCCTGCGCGAGAAGAACGACTCTACAAACTGCTGCTTATCGAACAACTGCAGGTCTTCAATTTTCTCACCCACGCCAATATACTTCACCGGAATCTTGAACTCATCCGAAATACCTATCACTACGCCGCCTTTAGCTGTGCCATCCAGTTTGGTAATGGCCAGGGCTGTAACGTCCGTAGCTTTGGTAAACTCACGGGCTTGTAGCAAAGCATTCTGGCCTGTGCTGCCATCCAATACCAGCAATACTTCGTGTGGAGTATCTTCTGTTATTTTCTGCATTACACGCTTGATCTTCGAAAGCTCGTTCATCAGACCAACTTTGTTGTGTAGTCGGCCAGCCGTGTCAATGATCACCACATCCGCACCAATCTCCACGCCTTTCTTCACCGCATCGTACGCCACCGAAGCAGGATCAGTGTTCATGCCATGCGATATAACCGGCACACCTACACGCTCGCCCCAGATAATCAGCTGATCAACGGCAGCGGCACGGAACGTATCGGCAGCGCCTAGCACTACTTTTTTGCCAGCCTTGTGGAATTGCGAGGCAAGCTTGCCAATGGTTGTTGTTTTACCTACACCGTTTACACCTACCACCATAATCACGTATGGCTTTATACCGGCAGGAAGATCAAAGTTTGCTCCGTCACCGGCTTTGTTTTCTTCCAGCAGGGCAGCTATCTCTTCGCGCAGAATTTTGTCCAGTTCCGATGTATTTACATACTTATCGCGGGCTACACGCTTCTCTATGCGGTCAATGATCTTTACAGTCGTCTCTACCCCCACGTCGGCATGCACCAGAATTTCTTCCAGCTCATCCAGCACTTCTACATCAACAGTAGATTTACCTATAACGGCTTTGCTCAGTTGACCAAAAAAACTGTCTTTGGTTTTCTCCAGCCCTTTGTCCAGCGATTCCTTTTTCTTCTCTTTACTGAAAAAGTCAAAAATTCCCATGCGGCGTTGTTGTTGGGGTAAGCTTTTGCGATGAAACGGTAATATACTAAAAAAGTCCCAATGCAGGGACTTCTTCGTGTTATCTATCTAAATAGTAGAGTAGGCTGTATTACTTTGCAAGAACTTCCTGCACTTTATCAACAGGAACCATTTCTTCTTTAAAGCTGTAAGCACCAGTTTTTGGCGACTTAACGGCTTTGATCACTTTTGCCCAGTCTTTACCTGTGGCGGTCTTTAGGGTTGCAACTACCTTCTTTGCCATGGTTATTTAATTTCTTTATGTACAGTTACTTTTTTCAACACCGGGTTATACTTCTTAAGCTCTAAACGCTCAGCCGTATTCTTTCTGTTTTTGGTAGTGATGTACCTTGAAGTTCCAGGCAGGCCAGTAGCTTTATGCTCTGTGCATTCCATAATAACCTGGATTCTATTACCTTTTGCTTTTTTAGCCATCTCTCTAGTAATTTTTTATTTGGGACTGCAAATATAGGGTCTTAAATTCTTAACTACAAACAAACTATAAATTTTCTTCCAAAGTTCAGCTTCAGGCGCCAAAACTATAGTTCAAAATCCGCTAAAACACGGTTTATAGTTTAATTTACTCGATTTCCGGAAGTACAAAATCATCCAGCGCACTGGGCTGTGCCATCATTTTTTCAATTTCGGCTACAGTTCGCGGCGCTTGTTTTGACAGGTTCTCCCAGCCTTTTCCGGTGATCAGGATGTCATCTTCAATCCGGATGCCTATCCCCCACCATTTCTTATCGCATGGGCTGCCCTCCGGTATGTAAATTCCCGGCTCCACTGTTACCACCGAGTTTGGCTTAAACGGGCCGTACGTACCGGCGTCGTGCACATCTAACCCAATGTAGTGCGTGGCACCATGCGGAAAATAACGACGCACTTCAGCTTTATTTTTGATGATGCCCAGCTTTATAAGGCCTTCTGCGATAACCTCCTGTGCTGCCTGTGTTGGTGCCGAAAACTGATTGCCAACTTTACACTGTTCGATTCCGGCATCCTGGGCTTTTAAAACCAGCTCGTATATAATTTTCTGTTCCGGAGAGAATTTACCGTTGGCAGGTATCGTTCGGGTTACGTCGGCGGTGTAGCCTTTATACTCGGCCCCCACATCCATCAGCACCAGCTCACTGTTGCCTATAGTCGGCTTGGCACTTTCGATGTAATGCAGTACACAACCGTTGTTGCCGGCGCCAACTATAGACGGATACCCGACAAAGTGTGCGCCGTACTTATTATGCACAAATTCATGCAGGCCTTGTATCTCTAACTCCGACATACCTGGCTTCATGGCCTTCATTACTTCTACCTGCCCCATCGCCGAAATAGAAACGGCTTTACGCAACAGGTTAATCTCTTCCGGTGTCTTTTGCTCACGCATCTGCCCCATCACCAGCTCCAACGCTTTTACATCAGTAGTCAGGTTTTTGGCTTTAAACTGTTCCAGCAAACTATACAGGTCAGCGTTATCGCGTTTATCGTCGCGTACATCAGCTGGCAGCGGTTTGGCGTATACCTGCTGTAGCTTCGCTTTATCGAGGTAAGGTTTGAAGGTTGTGTTGGGCTGAGTCGCTATTCCCAGTGCTGCAGAAGCACCTTCTACGCCAAGGCGTTTGCCATTCCATTGTTCGGCGCGCGGGTCGTTGGGCTGCACAAACAGCAGATCCTGTACCTGCTTGCCATCTATAGTTTGCGGCTCGCCATACACTATAAGCACCGCGTTTGGTTCAGTGTAACCGGTCAGATAATAGAAATCAGGGTCCTGATGATAGTAGTAATCTACATCATTGGAGCGGTTACGAACGGGCGCGGCAAAAAAGACGGCAACGGAGCGAGCTGGTAACTGCTTACGCAATTGCTCTCTCCGTTGCCGGTGAAATTCTTTATCTAAAGTATCAGATGGCTTGTCCGGTAATATACGCGACTGTGCCGTGGCAGCTGTTATAGTTGCCCAAACCAGCAGCACGCATAGCCGGAAGGCGGCCATTAGTACAGGATATAGCCTTGCTCTACTGCTTTGTTAAGAACAGCAGTGATACCATTCTTGTTGATAGTTCTTAAAGCTGAAGTAGAAACTTTCAGTGTGATCCAAGCATCCTCTTCAGGGATGTAGAAACGCTTCTTCTGAAGGTTTGGATAAAATCTACGCTTCGTTTTATTGTTAGCGTGTGATACGTTATTTCCTACTTGAGGTCTTTTACCGGTTAGGTCGCAAACTCGTGCCATCTTATATTATCTTCTAAATTATTCCAATAGGGGTGCAAATATCTGCAAAATGATACACAATGTCAAAGCCATAGCAGATATTTTTATAGAATCCGCTTTTAAATGCTCCTAAGCTGCTTTTCAGTTACTCGTTTATTGGTCCCAGTTTGCTTCTATAGCTGCAACTGTCTACAAAACTAGTATTTATAGTTGTTATTTGAAGTAAAGCAGAAGAATGTTAATCTTTTTATAGCTTCTCTCTTGTCATTTCGACCATAGGGAGAAATCTATCTCAGCTTCTAGTTGAGGTTGATTGTTACAGACTATAATTGCAATTTAATCCAAACTATACTTTCAAATCACTTCAAATCCTGGGAGCTCTACTTGCCTATCGTTTCATTTTTAGCTTTGGTGCCCTCATGGCCGGGAGGCCCCGTCTTCGGGCATCGCGCGGTGTACATTTCTTTTGTTCGTTCCTCACAATACCTTCGGTACCAGAAATCTACAAGGCGCTCAACCCAAAGACTGAGATCTTTCGCATAGTAACCAGCATCTAAAGTTTGATTCGGTAAGCTCCGAGATTTATCGTGGCTATAATTCCGAAGGGCCAGGTAAACCTGTCCTGCTCGTAGACTGGAACTATAAAACTACAACTCTAAATATAACTATAGAAGCAAAGTCCCTCTTTGAAGGGGCAGGGGGATGACAAACGGCAACTCTAATCATAACTATAGCCGAAATTCCCCTCTCGGGAGGGGCAGGGGTGGGTTAATACCGAAACTATAAAACTCCAGCTTAAACTATAGCACTAGCCGTAAAGCTCCCCGCCTTAGACAAGGAGGGACCGGGGTGGTTGGAACAACGCCAACTATAAAGCCTCAGCCGTCCGTACTTTCAGCCCCACACTTACAACATCATGTAGCAACTCAACTAATCTTTTACCATTATTACCATCCTCATCTTTTATAGCCGAGAACTCTGTCACTTCCATAGCTATAGTACGCGGGTCGGCTACAATGCTGGTTAACAAATAGCGGCACTCCGCTATAGTTAGCCCTGTTTCGCTGGGTGCGTAGGCAGCTGGCATTTCGTCTTTACCAATACTATCCACATCAAAATGGATCAGGATCTTACCATCTGCAGGAATACCGGAAAGCACAGTTTCTATAGTGTGCTGCATGTTCACGCGTAGCTGCTTCAGGCTTATAGTTTGTATACCGTAGGTTTCAGCTGGTAGATCCTGGCAGGCCAGTACAGTTATTTGCTGCGGTTTTATAGTTGCCGGCTTTTGCCAGAGCAGGTTCTCGTTCGTTAAAAACCACAGCCCCATGGCTGCCGCACCTACACATACATTTGGGTCTGGCTTTACCACATCTACGTGTGCATCTATCACCAGCATGTATAGTTTATCGCCGTACAGGCTTGCCAGGTGATCTGCTACCCCAACAACTATACTACAGTCGCCACCCAGTAACAGGTTAACCTTTTCAGGATCGAACCAATTGCTACCCTGCTCAACTATAGTTTCCCAGACCATACGCGGAGATGGCCAGTTACGTACCGGCGCTGTGTTATGTCGTGGCAGGTAATCTGGTAACGCTAAGTCCCCAAAATCCGAAACTTCAATACCTGACTTTACTATCGTTTCTTTTAAACCATGCTTGCGTAAAGCTGCCGGAGTTTCATTGGTTCCGGGGTAAAGGGCGCCGGCAAAGGTGGGCACACCAATGAGTTGGATCATAGTTTTAGAGTTGGGCTATAGTTTGTCTTTGTCCTTACCGGCTTCGTGTTGCTTCTTCCGGAAACCGTACGGGCAATGGCGGCATCCGCTCTGGCAACAATACCCGCGCTTCAGGTGGTATTTTGCTGTGAAAACCATCAGCCCCTGCTCGTTTAAATAATAATCTTCACCTTCTTTTAGCGGCTGCATTTCCTTTCACTTATGTATTGCCTACAAATATCTGTAAATATGATGCGTTAGCCAAAAATACAGGTTCAGCGCACTCCCAATACGCTTACAAGCGTTATGCTATTGTATAGTTCTGTTTCCTCTTTAATACATCAGCCCATGCCTACCTACCAAACGCTTTCCGATGCTGTTAGAGATATGCGGGCCCGAGGCTTTGTAAACACCTTTACCATACAACAGCGCCAGCTATTCTGCTCCGAGCTTTCTATTCCTGTCTCCCCTGCCCAACTTACACTACTGGAAAAACATCACGTAGAGGCACACGACACAACAGGCCACCGGGAAATATACGGCTTCAGGACAATGGATAACAAGCTGGGTATTATGACGGACACCTACGCCGAATATGCTCCCGAAGAGTTTGAAGCTATAGTTGGCCGTTACCTGAGGCAGGCACCTCGCGCATAGTTGTCATAGTTTTAATTCAGTGCGGGTTTTGCTACATTTACAACAATAAACTTTTTTTTATGTAAAAGTATAACGGCAAAGGTATATCCACGCCTGAACAAGAGCTTACGTTAAAAACTATGAACACACCTACCATTTCATCGAGCCAGGAAGCCATCGATATCGAGCATAAATATGGCGCTCACAACTACCATCCGCTACCCGTTGTACTTACCCGTGGCGAAGGCGTACACCTCTGGGATGTAGAAGGCAAGCACTACTACGATTTTCTGTCGGCCTACAGTGCCGTAAACCAGGGTCATTGCCACCCGCGCATTATAAACGCACTTACCGAGCAGGCGCAGCAACTTACACTTACCTCCAGGGCTTTTTATAACGATAAGCTGGGCATCGCTGAAAAGTACATCTGCGAGTATTTCGGTTACGACAAATCCCTATACATGAACTCGGGGGCCGAGGCCGTAGAAACTGCCATAAAACTGGCGCGCAAGTGGGGCTACACCAAAAAAGGACTGGCACCAAATACTGCCGAGATCATAGTGGTAGAGCACAACTTCCATGGCCGTACCACCGGCATCATCTCTTTCTCTACCGACCCGGATTCTACCAAAGGTTTCGGACCTTATATGCCGGGCTACAAAGTAATACCTTATAACGATACCGATGCTTTAGAGCTGGCTTTAAAAGAGAACCCGAACGTTTGTGGTTTCCTGGTAGAGCCAATTCAGGGTGAAGCCGGCGTTATGGTACCCGACGAAGGTTATCTGGCTAAAGCATACGCGCTTTGCAAAGAGTACAACGTGCTGTTTATGGCCGACGAGATACAGACAGGTATCGGCCGTACCGGAAAATTACTGGCTACTTATTATGATGATGTAAAAGCCGACATTCTGATACTTGGTAAAGCTTTATCTGGTGGCGTGCTTCCGGTTTCGTGTGTGCTGGCTAATGATGATATCATGCTGTGCATAAATCCGGGCGAACATGGCTCTACATTTGGTGGTAACCCACTGGCTGCAGCCGTTGCCATGGCAGCCCTGGATGTCATTAAAGATGAACAGCTGACCGAAAACGCATATAAACTGGGCCATATCTTTAGGGAGCGCATGGAACAGATAAAAATGGAGCGCCCGGAACTGGTAACTATAGTTCGTGGTCGTGGTTTACTAAACGCTGTGATCATTGAGCCAACGGTAGATGGACGTACGGCCTGGGATGTATGCGTGCTGCTGATGGAGAAAGGCCTGCTGGCCAAGCCAACGCACGGCGACATCATCCGGTTTGCACCGCCACTAGTTATTACCGAAGAGCAACTGCACGAGTGCTGCGATATTATAGAATCGGTACTGATGAATTTTTAAGCAACTATAACTTACATGCAAACTATAAAAGCGGCGCCTTGGTGTCGCTTTTATAGTTTAAAACAATCGCCTGCCAATTCCTGTTTTTTGTACTGCAGCAGGATTAAAACAATTTAACAATTCAACAATCAGCAATTAACTCGTACCTTTGCAGTACATTGATTTACACGCTTTTTATATTTATTTGATATAGATATGATGACCAGAAGACCACGACGTAACCGTCAGAGTGAAGTTATCCGGAACATGGTGGAAGAAACTACCCTGGGCCTGAACGACTTCATTTTTCCCCTTTTTATAATTGAAGGCCAGAACAAGAAAATAGAGATCAGCTCTATGCCTGGCATTAACCGCTTCTCCATCGATACCCTTTTAGAAGAAGTGAACAGCTGCGTGGAACTGGGCGTAAAAGCCTTTGCTCCTTTTGCCAGCATACCGGAGCAGTTGAAAGATAAAATGGCCTCCGAAAGCCACAATCCGGATGGCCTTTTCCCGAGAGCGATACGCGAGATAAAGAAGAATTTCCCGGATGTAGTACTGATGACTGACGTAGCCCTGGACCCTTATAGTTCGGATGGCCACGATGGTATTGTAGAGAACGGCGAGATATTGAACGATGAAACCCTGGAGGTTTTAGGCAAGATGGCCTTGGTACAGGCGCAGGCTGGTGCTGATATAGTTGGTCCTTCAGATATGATGGATGGCCGTGTTGGCTATATCCGGAAAGTGTTGGATGATGCCGGTTATAACAAAGTTGGCATTATGAGCTACACAGCCAAGTACGCCAGCTCTTTCTACGGTCCGTTCCGCGATGCCCTGGACTCAGCCCCTAAAAAAGGTGACAAGAAAACCTACCAGATGAACTTTGCCAACAGCCGCGAAGCCCTGATAGAAGCCGAACTGGACACCCAGGAAGGCGCAGACTTTTTGATGGTGAAACCGGCTTTAGCTTACCTGGACATCATAAAACTGCTCCGTGAGAACTCGCATCTGCCAATTGCAGCTTATAATATCAGTGGTGAATATGCCATGGTAAAAGCTGCTGCCCAGAATGGCTGGATAGATGGTGAAAAAGCAATGGTGGAAGTACTGACAAGTATAAAACGCGCCGGAGCCGACATTATTCTTACCTATTTTGCCAAAGATTACGCCCAGTTCATCCGCAGATAAAACCTCCCAACTATAGTTTTGAAAAGCACCGGCTACTACCGGTGCTTTTTTATTTGCCCCTCTCCTATAACCATTGTTATAAACCGTTTAAAAAAATTATATCTTAGCAGGAACAACTTTGGCTTTCTATAGCTTAAGTAGTAACTGAAGCAACTATATGACTATTACTTTTACCCGTTTATGAGAAGATTAAGCCTCTGGCTCGCAGTCATTTCCCTGGCTACGACCACTTCGGCACTTGCCCAACAAACAGAAGTACGCACAAATCTGAAAAAGCTGGACAAGATTGCAACCGCAGCAGCAAAAGATTACAAAGCGAACAGAGCCAAAGCGCTTAAAATAGCGAAAGCACAAGGTTGGGTTATTGAGAAAGCTTATCCGGATGGTAGCCGCATTTCTTTGCAGGGCCTTGACTCGCAGGGAATGCCTATTTATTACATTACCTATAACAACGCCCGGGCAGCTGCTACTGTTGGCACCGACCAGCTCTGGGCAGGTGGGTCATTGGGCCTTACACTAAGCGGCTCCGGAAGTGCTGTGGCGAATAAACTTGGCCTCTGGGATGGTGGCAAGGTCCGCGAAACACACCAGGAGCTTACAGGTCGTGTAGACCAAAAAGATAAACCTTCGGATATAGATGACCATGCCACACACGTGGCCGGAACCATGATTGCTTCGGGCGTGAACAAGCTGGCAAAAGGGATGGCTTTTGGCAACAAAATGCTGGCTGCCTACGATTTTAACAGCGATGTTTCTGAAATGGCAACCGCCGCAAAAGATTTGCTGATCTCTAACCACTCGTATGGTTCTATTACCGGATGGCGCTATAATTCCGACAGAAAAGGGACCGCCACAGACCCTTACTGGGAATGGTGGGGCAACACCGCCATCAGTGCTACCGAAGACTATAGGTTCGGTTTTTATGACAACAGCACTGCTAAATGGGACCAGATAGCTTTTGAAGCACCGTATTATCTTATAGTTAAGTCGTCGGGTAATAACCGCAACGAAAACGGCCCTGCGCTTGGTCAGCCATACTTCCAAAGATCCAGTAGCGGCGCTTTTAACCTCGTAACTTCACGCAGCGAGGGGCTTAGCAGCAACGATGGCTACGATATAATCTCGACGTATGGCAATGCCAAAAATATACTCACAGTTGGCGCTGTAAACCCGATCGCAAACGGGTACATTCAATCTTCAGATGTGCAGATCTCAGATTTCAGTAGCTGGGGGCCGACCGATGATGGCCGTATTAAGCCGGATATTGTAGGAAATGGCGTAAATGTAATGTCTTCAGTGGGAACAAGCAATACGGCTTATGCGCAGTATAGCGGTACATCAATGGCGTCGCCGAACGTGGCAGGGTCGTTACTTTTATTGCAGGAACACTATTCTAACGTAATGGGCGGCAGTGTTATGCGTGCAGCCACCCTTAAAGGGCTTGTGATTCATACCGCCAACGAAGCAGGCAACGCGCCTGGCCCTGATTATATTTATGGCTGGGGATTGCTGAACATGACACGTGCCGCAACGGTTATCACAGCTGCAAAAGCTTCTCCTAACCCGAAGCACCTGCTGGCAGAGCGTCTGTTGCAGAACAATGAAGTTTATAGTTTTGATGTGGTAGCCTCAGGCGAAGGTCCGCTTATAGTTACCATCTCCTGGACAGACCCGGAAGCATCGCCGGTAGTATCTAACCTTGTTAACAACAGAACACCACGCCTGGTAAACGACCTGGACCTGCTCATACTTCGCAACGGAACATACTACCGGCCATGGACCATGGACCCGGCAAATCCTGCAGCTGCAGCTACACCCGGCGATAACAAACTCGATAACGTAGAGCAGGTATTTATAGCGAATGCTGTGCCCGGCGAAACATACAAAATCTATGTTCGTCATAAAGGCGCACTTGCAAAAGGCCTGCAGGCGTATTCTATGGTTGCCAGTGGCATTGGCGGTACCACTTACTGTACCTCTGCTCCCACCTCAGACCAGGGAGCCCGCATCGAAAGCGTAACGATAGATGGCACAAAAATATCGCCTACACGCGCGCCTGGCTGCACTACCTACAGCAACTTTACCGAATCACTGTTTACGCTGGAAAGCGGCCAGACCAGAACGATAGCTATAACCCCAGGCACCTGCACCACAAATGCCAGCAAAATAGCGAAGGTATTCATAGACTGGAACGGGAACGGTAGCTTCGCAGATGCTGACGAGCAGGTTGCAGTATCGGGAGTAATAACAGATAACACAACTATAACTGCCGCGCTTAAAACGCCAGCATCAGCTAGAACAGGCAGCAAAGTACGTATGCGTATTGTGTTATCTGAAACTACCGATGCGGCCAGTGTAAGCCCATGCGGCGCTTACGCAAATGGCGAAACCCAGGACTATGTAGTACAGCTTAGCAAACCCGCAAAAGACATTGAAGCTATACTGGTAAGCACAGCCGGGCAGGCCATATGCGCCAGCCCGGAACAAGCTATCGTGGTAAAGATCCGTAACAATGGTGCCCTACCAATAAGTGACATACCGGTAACTGTAAAAGTGCGCAAAAACGGTAAAGAGATCTCTCAGCTTACTACCGTTTATAAAGGAACTATAAATCCTTTGCGCGAAGCTGAGCTGACACTTACTTCTTTTGCTACCGAAGCCGGTGCTACTTATGAACTGGAGGCAGTAACTACCTTACAGGATGACGCACAGGCTGCAAACAATACAATAAGTGCCAGCTTTACGGTTCCGAATCCTGAACCTGCGCCGGAGGCTTCTGTTTTCCGTTGCGGCGATACGCCCAATTACTCGTTAACAGGCTCCGGAAACGGCACTATTTACTGGTATACTTCTGCTACCGATACGCAACCTGTAGCCGCCGGAAACCAGTTACAGTTACCGAAGCAAAGTATAGGCACTAAAATGTTTGCTGCTCTTAATGATTTCAGCGCGACCGTGGGTTACAGGAAAAAATCTGACCTGCCGCTGGGTGGTTATAACCAGTTTACTCCGGATGTAACCGTTAAGGCGTACGCCCCGATGATGCTGGAAAGTGCCAGGTTATATATTGGTCATAGTGGTAAGATCACCTTTACGGTTTATAACCAGAATAACGTGCAGGTGTCTGAAAAAACACTGGAAGTAACAGCAACCAGAACGAACCCGGCACCGGGAGTACAAGCTAACGACCCGATGGACCAGGGACAGGTATATTACCTGGGCTTAATGCTGCCAGAAGCCGGCGACTATAGAATTGCCATTTCTTACGGCGAGGATGCTACGATCTATAGAAACAACCAGGCAAACGTACCTTACCCGCTGGGTATACCAAATGTGTTCCTGATAACCGGAAACACTGCAGGTACCGATACCAATACCTATTTCTATTACTTCTACGACCTAAAAGTGAAAGCCCTGGGTTGTAAGAGCGAGCGCAAAGAGGTAACGGTTAAAGGTACAGAGCCACTTGCGCAGCCGGTAGTTTCCCGCGAAGGTCTGAAGTTGCGCTCCAGTGCAGCAGAAGGTAACCAGTGGTTCCTGAACGGAATAGCTATAGTTGGAGCTACTGCCCAGGAGTTCTCTCCTCAGGAGAGTGGAGAATACACCGTAGAAATTCAGAAAGACGGCTGCGTATCGGACAGATCTCAGCTGTATCGCTTCTCTTATAAGCCGGAAAAAGCTGCGTTAGGAAAAGAGTTTGTAGTATCGCCTAATCCAAGCAAAGGCATGTTTACAATTGAAGGTGAACTCGCGCTGGATGATGTGGTAACCTTTACCGTTTATGATATGCTGGGTAACACCATGCGCAAAGGAAGCATAGACAACTATAACGGCCAGTATGAAGCCCAGGTAGACCTCACTTCTGCTGCATCGGGCATGTACCTGCTGCGCATTCAGAAGAACGACGAGATTATTGTAAAACGAATAGTAGTGCAGCATTAAGCTAAACTATAACCCAACAAAAAAGGCTCTGACTAATCAGAGCCTTTTTTGTTTAAAGCGGTTTCGTTTTCAAAATATGTTAGCAGATAACTATAGCATAAAGCGTTACCAACTATAGTTTCGAGGTTGGAAGGCGATCTCAATTCAGCCAACTGTATTCTGCCTGCTGGTTTTAAATTACAATCTGCCTTTCCCGAATTTGTTTTTCAGGGTCAGGTAATCGATGTAGTACAGTACTTTTACAGACAGCATATTAGATTGCGGTGAGCTGAACGTATGGTTTACGTTATCAAAATAGCGCGATTTCAGTGTATGCACTTCTTCCCGGAAGGCATCTTTCCAGACAATTGCTAACTCACTACCAGGTGCAAACCACCATGAATACACCATATCCAGGTTAAAGTAATTGGCATTCAGGTCATGGTTTGCATTGTAATGTGCCGGATTATAGTCAGTTTCGGCAATTTTGCCATCTTTATTCAAGATGAAATAGTCTCTATAGTTTACTTTGTACCAGTTATGGCGGGCCACCAGCGACAAAGACATACGGTTGTTAAAGGTATATTCCACCTGCAAGCTGTTCGATATTTCATCTACAGCCCGCAATCCGAATACAATACTATCTCCCTTAATCTCCTGCAGTGTAAATTTATTCTTCTCGCCCCTCAGGTTTTTAGCGAATCCGATATCGTTGTGGCGATACCCGTTGTTAAACCTGTAAACCAATAAGAGCTTAGTACCTGCCCTGAAGCGCGGAGACACTTGGTAACTGAAGTTATTTCTGTTTCCGCGATCATCAAATTTGCGGTAATCCATACTTACATCCAGCGCAAACTTTTTGCTATAGTTGGTAGATACATAACCACCAACGCTATAGTTTACCGGATATTCGTAGTACCAGCCTGCTGCACGTGCCTCAAAAAAGTCGTAAGTTTTAACAGGCTCCAGGTTTGCGTATAGTCCGACAGCTGTAAAGTTTTTAAGGGTGGCATTCAGGTTCGAGAAGATCACAAAATTCTGGAAAGTATCAGGCTTATACCTGCGCGCATAGATTGCACCAATATTGGTGTACATGTTCAGAAACTTCCAGAAAGGCTGGTAAATGTTATAGTTAAAATTTACCGTTTCCTCCATACTGTTATTAGAGAACAGAATGCCCAGGTCGTTAGGGTTGTAGGTATCAGACTCAACGGAGTGGTTAAAGTTATAGGTAAACTTACCGCTTGTTTTGCCTGCTCCTACACTATAGGTATAGCCCAGTTTGGTATCGTTGGTAAAATATTGCTGACTCAGGGCGGCTCTGCCATCTACTGCGTATTTGTTATCCTTAGTGTTTAGCCTGAAAAGGAATGCTGTTAAGTTGGCATCGTAGGTGCTGCCCTGGCGCATTACGTTGGTGTTTACAAGGGTAACATAGGAGTTGTTTTTGAGTGTCTGGTCCAGTACTGCTACATTATAGTTGGTAAGCGGCTGCACTTCACGCTCAAACTCAGCACCTGTTAGTGTATCTCGGAGCGTGGCATAGGCCCTGCCAATTACAGCATTAAACACACCCACACCAAGCCCTGACTTTGTACGGCCCGAGATCTTGGTACCGTTGATCATTTTGGTTTCAATGGGATTTTCAGCAACTATAACATGCTCCGGCAGGTCATCATCGGCCTTGCCGAAGTTTACAGGAAAGCCACCTACCCTGCGCGAGTAAAAGAATCCACCTTTGTTAAAGAGTTCTGTACCTTCTAAAAAGAAAGGCCTGTTCTCGTTATACTGTATCTCAAATGGCGAAAGATTAAGTACCTGGTTATCGGACTGTACCTGGCTAAAATCAGGCACCAGCGTCATGTCGAGAGTAAACGCATCGCTGATACCATACTTCAGGTCCATGCCGCCACTAAACTTAACCTCCTCTTTATACTCTGTGCGGTCGGAGCCGCTGGCCCCGCTCGGAAAACGCTCTGCTGTGGCAGAAACATATGGCGTAAACGACAGGCGCACCGGTGGTGTAATACTCTTAATACCTTTCAGCAAACCCCATTGGTTCACGAAACCATCTTTTGCCGGATCAACGTGGCTCCAGAAATAACCCTGACGCGTAGACTGGCGGTTGCGCATAAAGTTAAGGCCCCACAACTGCTCTGGCCGCTCACTGAAACGGATGGCCGAATACGGAATTTTGACCTCTACAAACCAAGTGTTGCCTTCTATAGTTGCATTGCTCTCCCATACAGCATTCCAGCTGAAATCTTCGCCAATCGAAGAGTAACGGGCATCAAGCTGCACACCGGCAGGTGTTACAAAAAAGCCGTAGCCGTTTATCTCATCGTTATAAGTATCCAGGAAAACACCAAAGAAGTCAGAATTACCTGTATCGTCGCGGCCACTCAGGTTATCGAAAATGCTGTCGCGTGAAGCATCCTGAACTACGGCACCAATGTAAAGGGCAGCATCATCATACAGTATCTTTACCTGGGTAGGGTATCTTTCCTTCGGGCCCGGGTTCGGCCTGTTCTGAATAAAATCGGTAGCGATCTGGGCCTGCTGCCATTCAGGCTCGTCCAATACCCCGTCAATCTTAGGTGTTGATGTTACCCGCAGTGCGTTCAGCTCTTTTTTTGCAGGTACAGACTGTGTTTTTTTGGTTGTCTGCCCCATTGCATGCAGGCCTGGTAAGCATAACAAGCTGCAACAGAAAGCCTGCAACATAAATGCCTGTAAATGTTTTTTCATAGTGAGTTTGCGCGTTCAATTTAAAGTAAGGTACAAATGTATGACATTGCCTGATGCCGCATGTAAGCTTAATGAGATAAAGATGCAACAAACTCACAAATAGTTGCTTGAGCTAAGCCTAAACTATAAAATAAAAAGCCACGCATGGCTGCGTGGCTTTTAGAGAGGAGTAGTTTCAGGGCTGCTGTATCCCCTTCTGTTATTCTGTTAAGCAACCTGGTGAAGGAGAGGTTTAGCCTTTACTATTAACCCAAAAGATCCTTTCAGGATGACAAAATGGTTATCAAGCAGCTATATGGCTACTGTAAACTATAGATCTTCTTCGCGCACCAGCATCAGTACTGCCGACTGCGGAACTATAAAATATTTCTCGCCGATGTAGTTTATTTCAATGGCATCGCGTTGCAGGTAAATGGCCAGGTCGCCTTCTTTTGCCTGTAACGGTATATAGCGCACATCTTCTTTGTCTTCGTCCCAGTCTTCTTCTTCAAAACTATAGTCGGCGGGAATCGGGTAGCCGGGACCTACGCGCATAATGTAGCCCTCCTGCACTTTTTCTTTTTCCTGCACACCGGGTGGCAGGTACAAACCGCTTTTGGTTTGCTCTTTAGATGATTTTGGTTTGATAAGAACCCTGTCACCTACTATAATGATCTTCTCCAGTTTATTCTTCTCAGATATTCTCATGGATAGTGTATGCATTAAATAGGATCTGCGGTTACTTTAAAGCGCATCGCTGCGTTAACGTTAACATCTTTAACCACAGTATTGCGCAGCTTGGCAGCAGTACGTAATGTGTAGCTGTCTTTTTTAATGTACTCATCCAGTTTGGCATTAGTCAGTTTCATATCCAGCGTTTTCACATCCTTTGGCACTTCTTCCAGGTAGGCAATGCGCACTTCATCCAGTCCGTCAGCTTTTATAAAGATCTCTATAGTTTCCAGGAAATCGAAATCAGCGCTTTTTGCAGTATCAGCTATACTTAGAGTGAGTTTGTTAAGAGTTACATCTTTTACCAATTCGGCCCGGGTCCTGTTATTCTTAAAAGTCTCTTCGGAGTTAGTAGGCACTGTAATCGGGGCAAATGCTACCAGGCCAATCGGGAAGTTAGACTCTACAACTATAGTTTCTTCTTCGTTAATATAAAAGGTAAGCAGGTCGTCGATTGTATCGCAGGATGCGGTTGCAGCCAAAACAAAAAGCAGCATAACTGCAGCAAATAACTTTTTCATGGGAAAGGGTAAACGTAAAAAACTGGCCGGAGCAACTATAGTTTGATGGCTGCTCCGGCTATTAGAATAATATTTATTAGTCCATCATATCAGCCGGGCGCGGACCATTGGTGTCGTGGTGTTCGCTCCAGCTCATCGGGTAATTCTTGTCCATCAGGTTTACGGCATATTCGGTCAGATGCAGCGGTTTAAAGGTGTCGATCATCACAGCATATTCGTGCGTTTCCTTTTTGCCGATGCTTGCCTCTACCGTGCCCGGGTGCGGACCATGCGGAATACCGCCCGGGTGTACTGTAAATGACGCCCTGTCTACGCCTTTTCGGCTCATAAAATCACCTTCCACGTAGTACAGCACCTCATCAGAGTCTACGTTAGAGTGGTTGTATGGCGCCGGTATAGCCAGTGGATGGTAATCGAACAGCCTTGGCACAAACGAGCAGATCACGAAGTTATGTGCCTCGAAGGTCTGGTGCACGGGAGGCGGCTGGTGGACGCGGCCGGTTATCGGTTCAAAATCATAGATCGAGAACGCATACGGGAAGAAATACCCATCCCAACCTACAGCATCAAACGGACTGAATTCATAGTAATACTGGTGCAGATAACCTTCTTTTTTGATCTGTACACGGTATTCGCCTTTCTCGGTTTCGGTAATGAGCTCTACCGGTGGGCGCATGTCGCGCTCACAGAACGGCGAGTGCTCCAGCAACTGGCCGAAGTGGTTACGGTAACGGCGCGGCGTTTCTACAGGGCTGTGACTTTCAATGATCAGCAGCCTTGTCTTACCTTCATCGAACCTGAATTTATGGATAACTGTGCGCGGAATTACCAGGTAATCGCCGGGCTTGAACGGGATGCGGCCCATCTGGGTAAGCAAATCGCCGCTGCCATCGTGTACAAAAACTACTTCGTCGCTGGCTGCATTTTTATAGTAGTAGTTCATTTCGTGCTCGCTCGGGTTGCAGATGCTGATATCCACATCGTTGTTGAGCAGCACGGTTTTGCGCGCATCCAGGTAATCGGTTCCGGTCGTTTCGATCTGCAGCGTGCGCAGGTGGTGCGGCGCCAGTTTTATACCTTCGGCCACTTTTGGTTTAAAGGGCACAGGCTCCTCTATGCGGCTTATTTTGGTGGGAGGATTTATATGGTACAGCAACGACGAAACGCCACTGAAACCCAGCGTGCCCACCAGCTGCTCGGCATACAAACTGCCATCCGGCTGCCGGAACTGTGTGTGTCTTTTTGGAGGGATCTCTCCCAGTTTATAATAAAATGGCATGCGCTATAGCTTTATTTAAGGTATAACTTATAGTTGAGAGCTCTACAAATGTACAAATATCTGAGACAGTGCTTTTACACTCCGCCTTTTGCCAGTTTCTGTGCCCGCCCAAACTGCTTCAGCGCAGCCTGAAAATCTTCATCTGCTTCGTGCAGCACCGGGAAGAAACCAGCGTTACCATACACACTGCGTGCAATAAAGGCCTTCAGGTTGTTTCTTATCAGGCTTTTAGAACGGTTAAACTGCTCGGCATTATACTCTACTTCGCTTTTGCCTGCCAGCTTCACCATGTCCTGCAGCATTTTATCTGTTACATCAAAAGACTTTTTGTACTGCGCAAAGCTCATTTTCTCCAGTTGTTTCTGGTTGTTTTTGTAGTAGGCCAGGGCATATTCGCGCATTACGTTTTTGTTGTATAGCTGGCTCAGGTACTCCGAGAACGCTGTAGTATCGCGCGGCACGAACACATCCGGCATAATACCGCCACCGCCATATACTATACGACCTTTCGAGGTTTTATACTTCAGCGAATCTACAAACAAACTGCTGTCCGGGTGAAAGTACTCGCCGCTCTCCAGTCGGTGCAACATGTCTTTAGCATACTCTTCAGTACCATTTTTATATGATTTCTGGATAGAGCGCCCGCTTGGCGTATAGTACCTGGATATAGTTAAGCGCAGCTCAGAACCATCATTCAGCGGGATCGGCATTTGCACCAGTCCTTTCCCAAACGAACGGCGGCCAACTATAAGCCCGCGGTCATTGTCCTGTATAGCGCCGGCCACAATTTCTGAGGCAGATGCACTGCCTTCATCAAGCAGGATGATTAAAGGCCCGTTTTCAAAATCGCCCTTGGTACGTGCAAAGCTTTTAGAGTCGTATCGGGTGCCTTTGCCATCGGTGTAAACCAGTAGTTTGTTGCCAGCCAGAAACTCGTCGGCCATACGGGTAGCATGGTCCATGTAGCCACCGGGGTTGCCGCGCAGGTCAAGTATCAGCTGGTTCATACCTTTCTTTTTAAGACCGGTGAGTGCCTCCTTAAACTCCTCAAAAGTATTAGCTGAGAAACGACTCACTTTGATGTAACCGGTCTTATCACCTACCATGTAGCTCACATCCACCGACACAGTAGGAATCTTATCGCGCTGAATGGTAAATGGCAGCAGTTTTGTATTACTGCCGCGCATAACGCTAATGTTAACTTTAGAACCTTTTTTGCCGCGCAGGCGCTTAAACACACCTTCGTTGGTAATGCCCGTCCCGGCTACTGTCTCGCCATCTACTTTTATAATCTTGTCTCCAGCCAGCAGACCAGCTGCTTCTGACGGGCCTCCGCTCAGAGGCGTGATCACATAAACGGTATCTTTAAAAATATTGAACTCCACTCCTATACCTTCAAAATCGCCTTCGAGGTACGAGCGGGCCATAGCCATATCTTTCGCCGGAATATAGGAGGTGTGCGGGTCCAGCTTCTCCAGCATTTCGGTTATGGCGTGGTCTGTCAGCGCTTCTATATCCACTGTGTCCACGTAGTCGCGGTCTATGTAGCTTAGTATGTCACGGAACTTGAGGTAGCTTTTGGCAGTATCCTGCGGGTTGGTAGTGGATGGCGAAAAAGTGTTTGCCCCAATAAGTACGCCTGCTGCCAGAGCCAGCGCAATAAATAGCGGCAGTTTTATCTGAATAGGCGAATTGCGGATATCTTTCCTTTCTTCGCTGTGCTCCATTTTACTCATAGTTCTTTGTGTGTCTGTGTAGTATCCGCTCAACAACTAAGCCACAATACCAATTACTCTTAAATATACGGAAGGGCTACTTATCTATACAAATACAAATTTAACAGGGTTGCGTTTTACCGCACTACTACAGCCAGTGTTATAGTTTAAGAGTTATAGAGTTTGTGAGTTTTGGAGTGAATTAAGTTTGGAAGTTAGAAGGTTAAAAAGTTAGAAAGTCAGGAGTCAAGGTTTATAGGTGAACACTTCAATCTTAAACAATACAGCAATTCAACAATTAAACCTCCAAACAATCAACAATTAACAATCAGCATAAATACTTACCTTTGTGGTGCAAAAGCAAACTATGGGCAGGATACTGGCAATTGATTACGGAACAAAACGCGTTGGCATAGCCGCTACGGATGTGCTGCAAATAGCTGCCAACCCGCTGGATACGGTACACTCCAAAGATGCGCTGGCTTACCTGAAAGCCTATGTGCAACGCGAACCCGTAGAGGCTATAGTTATAGGCATGCCGCGCCGCCTTTCCGGCGAAGATTCGGATGCAACGCAGCATGTTGTCGGGTTTATGCGTATTCTTCAGAAAGAGTTTCCGGCTATACCGGTACATACCATAGACGAGCGTTTTACATCTAAAATGGCACAGGCGGCTATGCTGGCCGGCGGCCTTAAAAAGAAAGACCGCCAGGACAAAGGCACTGTAGACCGTGTGAGTGCAGCCATCATTTTACAATCGTATTTAGAGAGCAAAAACATATTATGATTTACCCTATTGTAGCCTACGGCGACCCTGTACTTAAAACAGAAGCAGACGATCTACCAAAGGATTTCCCGAACCTGAAAGAACTGGTAGACGACATGTATACCACTATGTACCATGCGCATGGCGTTGGCCTGGCAGCACCGCAGATCGGTAAAGCCATCCGCCTGTTCGTGATAGATTCGGAGCCGATGATGGACGATAAAGACGAAGGAAAAGGTGTAAAAAAAGCCTTTATTAACGCTGAGATACTGGAAGAATCCGGTGACGAGTGGGGTTTTGAAGAAGGCTGTTTAAGTATACCTGGCGTGCGCGAAACTGTTTACCGCCCGGAGCGCATTGTTATCCGTTACTTTGATGAGGAATGGAATGAGCACACCGATACCTATGATGGCATGACTGCCCGTGTTATACAGCACGAGTACGACCACATCGAAGGCATTCTGTTCACAGACCACCTGAACGGCCTGAAAAAGCGCCTGATTAAAAATAAGCTGACCAAAATATCCAAAGGCGAAGTAGACGCAGACTATAAAATGAAGTTCCCGGCTGCTGATAAGCGCCGCTAAACTATAGTTTAGTAACATGAAAACGGCCTGCTATAGTTTTATAGCAGGCCGTTTTAAGTTTTGGATTAACGTGTTTGTATATGCCTGTGCAAGAAGCAGCCAAACCTTTACTATCGTGTTAGCGGGTAATTAGCTGTTCAGTCTCCATCATAGCAACTATAAGAGCATTCCATTTTACCCGTTCATTTAATAGACAGTACTTTGATAGCTTCTGACAGGGAAGAAACAAAGTTGATTTGTTTGCCTTTGTTACTTTCAGAAATGAAGTCTTGGATACTCTTGCGGTTATATTTTGAGAAGTCGCCAACTATAGCCAAACGAACACGATAATTGGAGAACTTTTGTAATATTTCGCCTGCAATCCCGTTTTTCAGGTCGAAAAAATCAGGTGTAATGTTCCTTTCGTGAATTATAATTTTATCAAAATCCTGATAGTAAATGCTTACCAATAAGTCTACTCCATCCTTAATGTTAGTTACTACCACATCTACCGAAATCACTTCGGCAATTTTTGTGTCGTTTATAGTATGGGTTTCTATTTTCACTTTGTCTCTTTTATTGCAAAGGGGTCTTGTAGCAATATCTGCTAACGATTCATGTATTGCGTCAGCCCCGCTTTTGGCAATTCCCTGTTGTGCGTTCGTGCTCTAATGTGTTTATTACTTTTCTTCAATATTTCCCTTTGCCCCTTTTGCATCCAATCCTGACCTGTCGGTAATGTTCCCCTGGTCAATTTGTACAGCGATGCCTTGTTTGGAGACTGCTGCGATATTGGTTAATGGCGTTTGCCCGTCTGCAGTAACCGCTACCGCAACTGAATTTTTCCCGTTAGCTTCCACTGCTCCTTTAATGTCCAGTTGGTGAACAATGCCGCCTTCCACACTGAAAGAATGCACCCCGTCGCCATGCGTTTTAATGCCGCCAGCTATAGTTAATTGCTTGATTTCACCTCCGGGTTTAACACTAACACCGTCAGCAGGAAGCTCCATAATAACGCCTTTTACCAGCGTTTGCCCCTTGGAGCCGCTTGTAACAATTCCGTTTTTTACAGTGATGCTGCCTACTGGCTTACTTACCTGCATGCCAATAGAGCCGTTGCCGTGCGTAACCAGGGAATGAAAAGTTGCTTTATTAACCGTTCCGTCATACTGGTTAAAGCCGCGTGCCCCTAAGCCAAAAGTTTCGATCTTGTCTTTTGCCTCAAATTCATTTACAGTACCAAAATTCACAAAACCAATTCCACTTGGGCCATAAGATGTGATAGGCTTCTCTGCTGTCCATTTTTTCACTTCACCCCACGTATCCAGTACCATATCGTTCACGCCGTAGGTAGTAACTGTACCCATGTGCGTTATGTTTTTTACCCTGGTGCCATTTACAATAAACACACCAGCAGTAATCATATCGGGCTGGCCATAGGGCAACATGCCGTTCGAATAAATATCTCCCGTTGTGATAGTATCCGCAACTACCCAACCGCCTTTATCGCCAAAGCCGCAAACAAACAGCCCTGAACCAATAACGCCCCCCCCTTTGCGCCCCAAACGGATGTTGGTTAAAGTAGCATTGATGACACTCTCTGTATTGCTGTTGAAGTTGTAAACCGTAAACGCACCCTGATACACATTTACCCCATATTTCTGTGGCTGCTCCGAATACCGGCGGGCATCGCAGGCCACTACATCAATGTTGTCGGCAATAAGATTGGTTTTGTCTGTTCCAGCCCTGGTTAAGATCTGAACCTGCCCGGTAATGGTAAGATTTTTTAAGGTCAGTGTTCCCAGGTCGGCCTGGCTGCTGAGTAACCAGATGGCCCGGTTGTTTGGATTGGTCTGAATGGTAAGATCAGCAACTTCGTTATCAGCCGTGAGCCCGATACCGTCGCCATTGCTGAAACTTAAGATACATGTGTCTTTGTCGGCGCCCGTAATGCTAAACCCCGGGGGCAGGGTAATGGCATAAGGACAGAGAACAGAGGTCTGCAGTTCCAGCGTTGCCGGTTTGGCATTCGTCAGCGCTGCCATCAGTTCTATCAGGGAATTTATTTGTGTTTTCATAGTTTATGCTTTTGTGGTAGGTTACTTATGTGTGACGTACAACTAGTATATAAACGGAACTCTATTAGGCTTATCTATCGAAACCAACAAATAAACCGAACAACCACTTTCTAACTATAGCAGTCTATAGTTTAAACGATAGTATCGCCTTACTTCCGCTTTGCAAGAGAGATTCTTGTTTTACGGATATGTCTTGTCGCCAGGAACTGAAGCCTTTCGTTGAAGAGTATCCAGCCGCCTATAGCGCCAATTACGCTGCCGGTTAAAATATCGAAGAAACGAGCCGTGATCAGCTCACTTGGGTTTATAGTTAAAGCGGTTCCGGTCTCTGCCAGAAAAATGGTGAGCACAGTGATGAAAACAACCGCAATGCCATAGTTGCGCACTACCAAAAACTCTACAATTATCTGCAGCAGGATTATACTCAAACAGATGGCGAGCATAGAGGGGGTTAGCAACAGAATGAACCATGTTAATACGAGTCCTACAAATGTGCCCAGCACCCGTTGCGCACTGCGTTGCCAGATATGTGTCGCGCTGATTCCCTGCATTACAGCGGCACACGAGGTAGGCACCCAGTAAGGTGTATCCAGTTTCATTAAATGGGCAATGAGCAACGAGATACCCACAAAAAACCCGAACGTAAGCGACTCTAAAAAATTGACATACTGGTTTTTGGTAACTTTTATAACTTCATCAGCAGCATTGGTCTTTCTTAAAACTACCAAACTATAAACCAACCCAAGCAGGCACGAGATCATGGTTCCGATACCTATCAGCCCTATCTTATGTGGCACTGTTTCGAGGTTGTGCGGCAGGGAGATGGCTACCGACGCGATCATGATAAAAAAGAAGTTACCCGGCGGGCGCACCATTTTAAGGTAATAAAGCACCAGGTGTACTGTAAAAGCATACAGGCCCAGCACTATAGATGCCACTACCGGGTTAAAACCGAACAAAGCTCCCACCGCATACGACACCATGATACCAAAAGAGCTCGCCATCAGCACGATCATACGGCGGGCAATACTCTGGGATTGTATGTACAGGATAACGAGCGCGGCCATCGAAACCAGTTTACCATCCTGCAGGTTATCCGTAAAGTAACCCGCCAATACCGGAATGCCCACACAAATACCAGCCAGTACCGGCAAGTGCCATTTCCGGTCTGTTTCTCTGAATTCGAAAAGTTGCTTTAACATGTGCGGCATACCTGTATAACGTAACCTCATTATCTAACTGGTTTCAAAGGTATAGGTTAAGCTGATTACCTGTTTTGTTTAAGATCACAAATTAAATATCAGCGCCAACTATACTGCAAATTGTAGAGTCAAACCTGAGCTTCTAATCATAGTTCTATAATACATCAATAGCTTTCCGGGGAGGTGTAAATCGGTTTCAAATCAACTTGCAAGTTTGTTCCGTACATGGCAGTTATGGCCCGGACTATAAAAACTATACTTGTGTTGTTTGCGTTGCTGATGCCTTTGCATAGCTATAGTTGGGGCTTTTATGCGCACCAGCGCATTAACCGACTGGCTGTGTTTGCGCTGCCTCCCGAAATGGTCGGGTTCTATAAAAAGCACATCCGTTACATTACCGAGAATGCCGTTAACCCCGACAAGCGCCGTTATGCGGTAGAAGGCGAAGCCCCTCGCCACTACATAGACCTGGACATGTACGGCGACAGCGCCCTGTATAAACTGCCCCGTTACTGGCAACCGGCCGTAGAGCAATTTACCGAAGACACCCTGATGGCATATGGCATTGTGCCCTGGCACATCAACTTTATGAAGTACCAGCTCACGCAGGCTTTTAAAGAACGAAATTTAGATAAGATTCTGAGGGTTTCGTCTGATTTGGGCCATTATATTGCCGACGCCTGCGTGCCCCTACACACTACCAGTAACTATAACGGTCAACTTACCGGCCAGCGCGGCATACATGCTTTATGGGAATCGCGGTTGCCGGAGCTGTTCTCAGATAACTATGACTTTTTTGTAGGCCCGGCTCAGTACATCACCAACTCGCAGCTCAAAGCCTGGGACCTGGTAGCAAGCGCCAACATTGCGCTGGATTCTGTACTTCATTTCGAACGGCAGCTAACTATAGAGTTTGATGAAGAGAAGAAATACGGATTCGAACTGCGCAATAACCTGACGACCCGTGTGTATTCCCGTGAATTTTCGGAGGCCTACAGCAGAAAACTGAATGGCCAGGTAGAGCGGCAGATGCGTTTAGCAGTGCAAGCCGTCGCCAGCTATTGGTACACAGCATGGGTAGATGCCGGCCAGCCAAGTTTAGGTACACTCGCCACGTCTCTCACTCCCGAAGAACTACACCGCCTGGAAATGGAGAAGAAAGAATACGAAACCGGTCCGCATAAGGCTAGAGAGGAAGGGAATTAGGTGGTTTTGTCTGAATCAGGATTTCAGGATTGGGCTGTACTGCTGGCGCGAGTCTCCAGACTCGAGACTTTCTATGGTGTTGAGTCTCTCCTGAAACAACTGGCCCGATAGGGACAGAGATAAGTAGTGGTTTGGGCTATAGTTCTATAGTTGACATTTTACCTCACCCCAGCCCTCTCCTAAAAACAGGAGAGGGAGTTAACCCACCCCTGCCCCTCCCAAGAGGGGAATTTCTGCCATAGCTATAGTTTAATTAGTAGTTCTATAGTTGACATTAATAACACCCCTGCCTCCTTCGAAGGGGGACTTTTCAACCACTGCCTTCCATCCGTCATTTCGACGAAAGGAGAAATCTGAATTAGCTATAGTTACAGACCCATGATCAGGACAGGTTTACCTGGCCCTTTGAAACTATAACCACGATAAAGCTATGCAACTATAGAATCTGCTTAAACTATAGCTTTTACTATCGAACTGATCTCAGTCTTTGGGTTGAGCGCCTCGAGAGGTTCCGGTGCCGACAGGCATGGCGACGTTAGGAGCCAAGGAAGCGAAAGCAGCGCGATGCCCGAAGACGGGGCCTCCCGGCCGTGAGGGCACCAAAGTCAACTATGACAACTATTGGTGAGTAGAGCTCCCAGGATTGAAAGTGGTTTGAAAGGAAGGCTTGGTTCGGATGGTATAGTAGCAAACTATAGCACTATAGATTTTCTAACTATAATCTGAGATAGATTTCTCTACGTTCGAAATGACAAAAGAGAAACTATAAAACCCAGATTTCTGCCGATGCCCAAACGACACAAAAGCAAAAATCCCTATCTTGCTGCACCTTAAAACATTCTTCTTCATGAACATAAACTATACTTCCCGCATCAGCTATACATGGCTGTGCCTTGTTTTTTGCCTCTTGCTGCAGCCCGCTTTTGCTCAGAAAGCCAACACGGCATCCACTATAACCAAGCTCGATGCCTACTATCAGAAAGCTTTAAAAGACTGGGATGTGCCTGGCATGGCTATCGCAATCGTAAAAGACGACTCTGTGATCTTTGCCAAAGGTTATGGTGTGCTTAACAACAAAACCGGCGGTCAGGTAGATGCCAACACTATTTTTGGAATTGCATCCAACACGAAAGCCTATACTTCGGCTGCACTTGCCACGCTGGTAGATGCCGGTAAAATAAAATGGACGGATAAAGTGAACCAGTACATCCCTTACCTGAAGATGTATAACCCTTACGTTACCGAAAACCTAACGATAGAAGATCTGCTGAGCCACCGCGCCGGATTAAAAACATTTAGTGGCGATCTGCTTTGGTACAACACCAACTATAGCCGCGAAGAGATCATCCGAAGAATGCAGTACCTGGAGCCTGCTTATGGTTTCCGGGATGGCTATGGCTACTCTAACCTGATGTTTATTACTGCCGGCCAAGTGATTGAAAATGTAACCGGCAAAACCTGGGAAAACTATATCAAGGAAACCTTCTTCCAACCACTGGGCATGAACCGTTCTTATACTTCGGTAAACGAGTTGAAGGGTGTGCAGAACGTGGCATCGCCTCATGGTTTTGATGCTGCAGAAAAGCCTGTAGCCACCACATTAAATGCCTGGGACAACTGGAACCCAGCTGCCGGTATTTTTACGAGCGTAAATCAACAAGCCCAGTGGATGCGCCTGCAATTAAACCGCGGCACCTACAAAGGCAAGAAGATCTTTTCTGAGAATGCCAGCCGCCATATGTGGCAGGCTCATAATCCGATACCAGTATCGAAAGGAGCTGAAGAGTTTACGCCATCCACACACTTTAATGCTACAGGGTTAGGCTGGTTTGTAAGTGATTACGAAGGTCGTAAAATGGTTTACCATGGCGGTGGCCACGAAGGTATGAACAGCCGTACAGTACTTGCCCCGGAAGAAAACCTGGGTATCGTGATCCTGACCAACAGCATGAGCAGCATTATGACACCCTTGGCCAACTATACCTTAGACCAGTTCTTTGGTGTGCAGAACGGCCGCGACTGGAGCCAGTTTTTATTGGATATGACAGCCAAAGCTAAAAAAGAACAGGCCGAAGCAGCAGCAAAGGCCCCTAAAGAAAAGAAAAAGAGTAAGAGCAGGCCAACGATGGACCTGAGCGCTTATACCGGGACGTACCATAGCCAACTATATGGTAATGCTACAGTTACTTTAAAAAATGGCAAACTGGATTTGCAACTGGAACCGGCACAAACTTTAGGTGGCACCTTAAACTACTGGCAGCACGATATTTTTGACCTTGACTGGAAAAACGATTTCGCCCTGTTAACACCAACACGCGTGCGCTTCCTGGTAGGCGAAGACGGAACCATAAGTCAGATGCGCCTGGACTCCGACAACCCTGACTTCCATTTTGATGAGCTTAAATTTGAGCGTGTAAAATAGACTCAGACCAAGGCAACTTTAAATACAAAAGCCGCACTTACGGGTGCGGCTTTTGTATTTCCCTACGGAACAATTAACTTAAGAAACCAGCATTGCAATAACGCCAACAGCGGCAAAATATCCTGCAATGATCCAGTAAGCTAACTCATCTTGATTTTGGTAAACGTTTTTCATCATAAACAACCTTTAATCGTTAAACACTGATTTATCCCTTTGGCTGTCTTTATATTATGGGCTACGTGTCTTGTTATCAATTTGTTAACACAAGACAAAAGAAACTCTAAACAGACAAATTATAATTATTATAATGCAATTATTTTTAATTAAAATGTAATAATACTTCTGTTTTGAGGAGGTAGAGGGGTGTAGGCTGAAAAGGTTAACGACGGGTGTTATGCAAAAAAGAAAAGGCTCGCTGCAAATATTGCAGCGAGCCTTTTAAACTATATAAAAACTGTACTAAACCAGTTTTTTGTAACGGATACGCTTCGGCTCTATATCGCCCATGCGCTTCTTTTTATTTTCTTCGTATTCGCTATAGTTACCTTCAAACCAGTATACCTGCGACTCGCCTTCAAACGCCAGGATGTGTGTACAGATTCTATCAAGGAACCAACGGTCGTGCGAGATAATCACGGCGCAACCGGCAAAATTCTCCAAAGCATCTTCCAAGGCACGGATCGCATTTACGTCCAGATCGTTGGTAGGCTCATCGAGCAGCAACAGGTTACCGCCTTCTTTCAGGGTCATAGCCAGGTGCACGCGGTTACGCTCACCACCCGATAACTTGTCTACTTTCTTTTCCTGGTCGCCGCCCGAAAAGTTGAACTTACTCACATACGCTCTGGAAACAACCTGTCGGCCCGCCATCATCATGTGCTCCGTACCACCCGATATCACTTCAAAAACAGACTTGTTTGGATCCAGTTGCGCGTGTTCCTGATCTACATAAGAGATCTGTACAGTAGAGCCAACTGTGAAGTCACCGGCATCTGGTTTCTCCTGGCCGGTTATCAGCTTAAATAAGGTTGTTTTACCTGCACCGTTCGGCCCGATGATACCAACTATACCACCCTGCGGCAGGGCAAAGTTCAGGTCTTCGAAAAGCAGTTTATCGCCGTAGGCTTTGCTTACATGGTTCACTTCCACTACCTGGCTACCCAAACGCGGGCCATCCGGTATAAACAGCTCCAGTTTTTCTTCTTTCTTGCTGGCCTCTTCGCTGGCAAGTTTATCGTACTGGCTGATTCGGGCCTTTGATTTGGCCTGACGTGCTTTCGGAGCCATGCGCACCCATTCCAACTCACGCTGCAATGTTTTCTGGCGCTTGCTTTCAGTCTTCTCTTCTTTAGCCAGTCGGTTAGCTTTCTGCTCCAGCCAGCTGCTATAGTTGCCTTTCCACGGAATACCTTCGCCACGGTCCAGTTCCAGAATCCAGCCAGCTACATTGTCCAGGAAGTAACGGTCGTGGGTTACGGCAATTACAGTTCCTTTATATTGCTTTAAGTGTTGCTCCAGCCAGTCTACCGATTCAGCATCCAGGTGGTTGGTAGGTTCATCCAGTAACAATACGTCCGGCTCCTGTAATAGCAGACGGCAAAGGGCTACACGGCGCTTCTCACCACCCGACAGGTTTCCGATAATGGCATCTTCAGGCGGAGTTCTAAGAGCATCCATAGCGCGCTCCAGGCGGTTGTCCAGTTCCCAGGCGTTATGGTGGTCCAGTTTCTCCTGCACTACACCCTGGCGGTCGATAAGCTTGTTCATC
Organism: Pontibacter populi; assembly: GCF_019336435.1. Classification (GTDB taxonomy): domain Bacteria; phylum Bacteroidota; class Bacteroidia; order Cytophagales; family Hymenobacteraceae; genus Pontibacter; species Pontibacter humidus. Next base: position 1,054,080 of record NZ_JAHWXQ010000001.1, read on the forward strand.
TCATCGTCGGTCATCTCCTCGCCAAACTTCATGTTGATTTCGTCGAATTCCTTCAACAGGGCTACCACTTCGGCAACACCTTCTTCAACTACTTCGCGCACCGTTTTGGTAGGGTCCAGTTGCGGTTCCTGCTCCAGGTAACCCACACTATAGCCTGGGCTCCAGACTACTTCGCCTTGTATCTGCTTATCTACACCTGCAATTATCTTCAGCAAGCTTGATTTACCGGAACCGTTAAGGCCCAGCACACCAATTTTAGCGCCGTAGAAAAAGGACAGGTAAATGTTTTTAAGTACTTGTTTTTGAGGAGGGTAAACTTTGCTTACCCCAGCCATCGAGAAAATGATCGTTTCGTTGCTCATGCTATCGTTCTGTCAGGTTATACTATTCGAAAATACCAAAACTGCTTATACAACAATGCTAAGCCATCGTTTCGGTTTTGTTGTTAATTACAAAGATCGTAAAAATTCATGCATTTACCCTTTAGTATATTGCCACGAAATCGTTAAACTTGTAAAATACTGTTGGGTTTAGTATACTTATACTTGCTTTGCAACAAGTATGCCTGTAAACTGTTTAATCTCTCCGCTTTTACGGATGTGCTCATTTAAACACGAAAGGTAAAGCTGCGTATGCTAAAGTTAGTTTAAAAAGTGCCCTTACCCTATTTTTCGACGCAAAACCCGATCCAGTCAAATGGAAAACAACGATCTATTGGAAGAAGCCATGAAATATGGCTTTATTCAGGACCAGCAGGTGTGGCTGAAACCCTTCATGAGCTACCCGGCACGCCAGGTTGGCGAAGTAAAAGAATCTGAGAACGACTCCTTAGTGTACTTTGCGAGACGTTTTGAAATGTTCCGTGAAAAAGTAAACTCCCTGTTGGAGCGAATAGCGTCATCCGAGAACAAGGGGTCCTTTCTGATGAAAGTGCTTCATATGAAAGAGCAAGTAGGCAACTACGACGCACTTGGCGATTTTGAAGCTATTTACCATATCCTTAGCAAAGCCGAGGAAGATATAAACGAAACTATAAAACAGAACCGGGAGAAAAACCTGGCTATTAAAATAGGCCTGATACAGGAAGCTGAAGCGCTGCAGGAAAGCATTGAGTGGAAAGAAGCATCGGACCAGTTAAAAGAACTGCGCTCTACCTGGATAAAGACCGGCCCTGTAGACAAAGACCTGACCGAAGAGATTGAAGAGCGCTTTAGAACTCCGATTGAGGCGTTTTTTGAGCGTAAGAAGAATTTCTTTGAAGATAAGAAGCGCATGCAGAACTATGCCTACGATAAGTATAAAGATCTTATCAGGCAATCGATAGCGCTGCAGAACTCTGACGACTGGGAAAATACCACAGCAAAGCTGAAGCAGCTGCAAAATCAGTGGAAAGACATAGACAGCAGCCTGCCGCGTAAAGTAACCAGCAAACTGTGGACAGATTTCAGGAAAGCGCACAATCACTTTTTCGAGCGCCTGAAAGTGAAGATCAACAGCGAGAAGAATGCATCGCGTGAGCAGTTTTATGATACCAACTACGAAAAGAAAAAGCAGCTGGTAGATGAGGCCAATGGTTTGTTGCAGCAGCACAGCCTCAACGATGCCGTACGTCGCGCGAAAGAACTACAGGCCGAATGGAAAAAAGTTGGCCCTGTGCACCCTACGGTCTCAGACCAGGTGTGGGAACAATTTATAAAAGCCTGCGACAGGATATTTGAAACCAGCAGCCTGGAACATTATATCCGTAAGCGCCAGCAGGCCAGCAATGAGAAACTGAGTGAAGCAGATGGCCTGAACGCCCGCATTAACGCCCTGAAGGATTTCATAAAATCTGATAAGAGCGAACTCGAAGTGCTGGAAGAAAACCTGGATAAGCTAAGCGACTCACCGAGCAACGACACGTTCAGAAGTATGCTGCAAGGTAAGATCCGAAACTTTAAGCGCAAGATCCATACAAAACAGCAACTGATAGAAGGCTTTAAGGAACAATTAGGAGCTTACAGCAACAACGCTTAACCAAGCCCGAATTTATATCTTACAAAAGCCTGCCTTGTGCAGGCTTTTTGCTTTAAAGTGCATTATAAGGCTATAGTACAGCTTTTGTTACAGATTTATAGTTGCTATTTAAAATTTAGCTACTCAATTTGAACATTTGGTATTTATTTGCGTTGTGTTGTTAAAAACAAAGAAAAAAGCAATTTTTCAAAGTATAAATTTTTGTTTTTATTTTTATTTATACTTTTGCAAACCAATTTGAAAATAGCCAACAATTAGTTAAGGAGACACATACTATGTACTGGACACTTGAATTAGCATCATACCTGGAGGACGCACCCTGGCCTGCAACTAAAGATGAGTTAATTGATTACTCAATCCGCTCGGGAGCACCAATGGAGGTTGTAGAGAACCTGCAAGCCCTGGAAGACGACGGACAGCCTTACGAGAACATCGAAGAGATCTGGCCTGACTATCCTACCAAGGAAGATTTCATGTTTAACGAAGACGAGTACTAAGGCTAATTAGAAATTATGAATTAGAAATTAGAAATTGCTCCTTGAGAGCCCTCACATTTCTAATTTTGAATTTCTAATTTTTAATTGATCTGACTTTGATCGTTGAAGTAAAAAATCTGGTTGCGGGTTATGAGGCACGTCCTCTTATCCGCAACCTTTCCTTTTCTATACCTGCCCCATCTTTTGTAGCTATCATAGGCCATAATGGTGCAGGCAAAACCACCTTTTTCAAAACCTTCCAGCAGAAGGTGGCATACCAGGGTAAGCTGCTTGTGCAGGGACACGACCTGAAAACACTGCCACACGCTACCAAACAAGGCATTCTTTCTTATCTGCCACAGCGCAACACGGTTTCTTTCTCTATTAAAGTGCTAGACCTTGTCGTGATGGGCATGTTCCGGAAGAAACGTTTTTTTGAGCATTATACCTCCCAGGATTACGAGATAGCTGCCACCGTGCTGGCTCAACTCCAACTCACCCACTTACAGGACCACGATTTTACTACTTTATCGGGTGGGGAACAGCAATTGGTGTGGCTGGCGCAATTAATACTGCAGGATGCAGCTATAAACCTGCTGGACGAGCCTACTCAGCAATTGGATGTATACTACAAGAACAAGGTATTTAAGCTGCTACAAAGCTGGGTAAACGATAAACACAAAACAGTGCTCTGCATCACCCACGACCTGCATAACCTGATCCTGATGGAAGGCTACCTGATCAATTTATCAAAGCCGGAACCTGAGTTGGAAGTTATCTCCAAAGAAACTGTTTTAGAGAACCAGAAATTTTTAGAAGCCGGGCGACAACCAGTGTTATAGTTATTCTTTTGCAAAGGCCTCGGCCAAAACAAGGTCTTCGGGAGTAGTTATTTTGATATTGCGGTAACTGCCTTCTACCAACGTTATAGTTTCTCCAACGCTTTCTACAACAGAGGCATCATCCGTAAAATTTGCTTGTTCCGGTTGCTCGTATGCTTTTCTGATAATCCCGGCTTTAAATACCTGCGGCGTTTGTACCAGTTTATAGTTGGTGCGTGGTACAGCCTTACTCCCATCAGACGTCAATTCCCGGATGGAGTCTTTTGGTGAAATAGCTACTACCCCACTTCCATAGTTTGCGGCAGCCTCAAAAGCAGCTTTTATAATTTCAGTTTCTACAAATGGGCGAACGCCATCGTGCACTGCAATTAACCCATCACCCATTACAGCATCCAGGCCATTTTTTACAGAACCAAAGCGTGTTGTTCCACCCGGCACTGTCATATGGAAAAGTGTGAAACTATATTCTTTACACAGCTCGCGCCAGGTAGTTAACTGCTCCTTCGGCAGCACCACGATTAGCCGTATAGTTGGGTTATAGTTGTAAAACCGTTCTATGGTGTGCATCAGAATCGGCTTACCGGCTACAGGTATAAACTGCTTGGGTACATCGTGCTGCATCCGGGTACCAGAGCCGCCGGCAACTATAATCGCATATTCAGGAAGGGGTTGCGCCATGGGGCAAAGTTAGAAAGTTTGGGTGTTAGAAAGTACAGAAGTTTACCAGCTCTTATTGGCACGCAGCCAGCGCTTCCACATCATCGGAGTTTATCAGGTGCAGGTTTCGGGTTATCTTTTCTGCATCCCAGTTCCACCAGGCTATCTGCTGCAGTTTTGCAATTGTGTCTTCCGAAAAGCGCATCTTCACCACCTGGGCGGGGTTGCCTGCTACAATACTGTAAGGTGGCACATCTTTGGTCACAACTGCTTTAGTTGCTACCACTGCGCCATCTCCTATCTTTACACCCGGCATTATTACCGCTTCGTGTCCTATCCACACATCGTTGCCAATCGTGGTATCTCCTTTTGTCGGGTACTTTTCCTTCAGGTCTATACCCTCTGTAATTTTCTCCCATCCATTTCCGAAAATAGCAAAAGGGTAAGTAGAAACCGGTTTTGTTTCGTGGTTGCCACCGTTCATAATAAACTTTGCACCCGAACCAATCGCACAGAATTTCCCGATAACCAGTTTGTCACCTAAAAAATCGAAATGGTAGAGGACATTCTTTTCGAAGTTGAAGGGGTCTTCCAGGTCATCATAGTAAGTATAATCGCCAACTATAATGTTAGGGTTTTGAATGATGTTTTTAAGAAAAACCAGCTTACGGTGATGCGCTAATGGAAAGGTAGTCTCTGGATCAGGTCCGGCCATAGTTTTACAGTTTGGGAGTTGAGGGGTTATAAAGTTAAGGAGTTAGAGCGTTTAAGAAAATACAGCGCAAATCCTGCTAATCCTTTTATCCTGAAAATCCTGATTCAGAAAATTTAACATCCAACAATTTAACCATCAGCAATAAAAATGCCCCAACCTGAATGGCCGGGGCATCTGTTTTATAGTTAGTAATTTATAGTTACAAAATCAGCATTACGTCGCCGTAGCTAAAGAAACGGTATTTCTCTTTTACTGCTTCTTCGTAGGCTTTCATTACCAGGTCATATCCACCAAAAGCAGCTGTCATCATTAGTAGCGTGCTCTCCGGCATATGGAAGTTGGTAACCAGGCTATTCGCGATTTTAAAATCGTATGGAGGGAAGATGAAACGGTCAGTCCATCCTTCGTTTGGCTTCAGACGGTTGCTTGCAGATACCGAAGACTCCAGGGCACGCATGGTGGTTGTACCGATAGCGCAAACTTTCTTCTTGTTATCTAGTGCCTTGTTTACCATATCAGCTGTTTCTGCAGGAACGCTGAAGTTCTCAGAATCCATTTTGTGCTTGGTCAGGTCTTCCACATCAACCGGGCGGAAAGTACCAAGGCCAACGTGCAGTGTAAGCGGAGCCACATCCACACCTTTAATTTCCAGGCGTTTCAGTACTTCTCTTGTAAAGTGCAGGCCGGCAGTTGGCGCAGCTACAGCACCTACGTTTTTGGCATACACGGTCTGGTAACGCTCACGGTCTTCCGGCTCAGCTTCGCGCTTAATGTAACGCGGAAGCGGCGTTTCGCCCAGGTCGTTTATAGTTTTGTAGAATTCCTCGTCGGTGCCATCAAATAAAAACTTAATGGTACGGCCACGCGAAGTAGTGTTGTCGATAACTTCAGCTACCAGGTCGCTTTCGCCAAAGTACAGTTTGTTACCAACACGTATTTTACGGGCCGGGTCAACTAGCACATCCCACAGGTGAATGTCCTTGTTCAGTTCGCGAAGCAGGAAAACCTCGATCTTGGCGCCGGTCTTCTCTTTGTTGCCATAAAGGCGGGCCGGAAACACCTTGGTATCATTTACCACCATGATGTCGCCATCATCAAAGTACTCTAAAATGTCTTTAAAGATGCGGTGCTCGATCTTGCCTGTATCGCGGTGCAACACCATCATGCGTGATTCGTCGCGGTTTTCGGATGGGTGTGTAGCCAGGAGTTCTTCCGGCAGATCGAACTTAAATTCTGATAATTTCATAGATCAAATATTACGGTATTTGGATTCCAAAGGGTAAAAAGGCTTTAAACTATAACTGGAAGTTGCCTTAAGGAGTTTCGGAAAATTAACCCGGCAATAAACAAAAAAACGAGCCGCAAATTTACTCAGTTTGACCGAAATATTGTTACTTTTAACAAAATTACTTTCCATAACACAAAAACCAGATGATATACCTGCGCCTGATTGCAGAAAGCATACGATTTGCCTGGCAGGCTTTGCGTGCCAATATGCTCCGTACTTTACTTTCCTTGCTCGGTGTAACTATAGGCATCTTCGCCATTATCTCAGTTTTTACGCTTGTTGATTCCCTGGAGCGGAACGTGCGCGATAGTATGAGCTTTATCGGCGATAAGGTTTTGTATGTGCAGAAGTGGCCATGGAGTTTTGGTGGCAGTTACCCGTGGTGGAAGTATTTTCAGCGGCCCGAGGCAACTATGCGCGAGTTTAAATTACTGGACCGTAACCTTATAAACGATGCCGGTGTGGCTATTTTTGCTGATAAAGGTGGCAGTACGTACAAATACCGCAGCAACAGTTTCTCTGATGGCAGGCTGATGGGTGTTACCTACGACTATAGCAAGGTGAGTGAAATTCCGATAGAGGAAGGCCGTTACTTTGTGCCGCAGGAAGTGGATGCATCCCGCAACGTGATCGTGATTGGTAAAGAAATCGCCGAAACACTTTTCCCGTATGGCAGCGCTGTTGGCCAGGAGCTTAAAGTTGGCGGACAGCGATTCCGGGTGATAGGTGTAGTAGAAAAGCAGGGCGAAAACATGTTTGGCGCCCCTAACTTCGACCAGATGGGCATCATTCCGTTCGGCTCCTTCAGTAAAATGTATGATACCGGACCAGAAGGAGTTGGCACAACTATAGCCGTAAAAGGCCGCGATGAAGACGAGGGCTTGCAGGAACTGGAATACGAAGTGCGCGGCATGATGCGGAACATACGCGGGTTGCGCCCCCGCGACGACGACAGTTTTGCCATTAACCGCCCCGAAATGGCCACACAGGCTGTAACCGGCTTTTTTGATGTAATTGGCCTTGCCGGCTGGGTAATTGGCGGCTTTGCCATACTGGTAGGCGGCTTTGGTATTGCCAACATTATGTTTGTGTCGGTAAAAGAGCGCACCAACATCATCGGGATACAAAAATCGCTCGGAGCTAAAAACTATTTTATCCTCTTCCAGTTCTTGTTTGAATCGGTGTTCCTGAGCCTGATAGGTGGCGGCATTGGCATCTTGCTTGTATTCCTGATCACCATTATTCCGCAGGACATGATGAAGATAAGTCTGTCGGTAAGTAACATTGTACTGGGGCTTGGCGTATCCGCGGTGATTGGGATGCTCTCAGGTATAATTCCGGCCGTGCTGGCATCAAATCTTGATCCGGTTATTGCAATCCGCTCTAAATAAAGTAATTTACACCCCGCCCTTGTGCAGTGTTCACCTCACTGCCTGCATTCTGGCGGATTTAACTATTTTTTGATGATGAAAGGCGCAAGACAAAAGCGCCGCAGGGTAACGTTGCCCTGCTGATGAGATGATTAATTATTATGACAAAGCTTAGAAAGACAAGCAAAACGAAGTTACACGACGAGTCGCTTAACTCTGGTAGCGGGCGTACCATTTTAAACCCCGATGCAAACGATAACAAGGCAAAATCTATTACCGACCTGCGCGAAGCCGGTGAAGTAATGGCCCCTCCTGCCTCCGAAGAAGATATCCGCATTCGTAAAGCATTTGTAGACAAAGACTGGAACGAGATAAAGATAGCCGACTCGTGGCAGATATTTAAAGTAATGGCTGAGTTCGTGGACGGCTTCGAGAAGTTGGCCAAGATTGGTCCCTGCGTTTCTGTTTTCGGATCGGCAAGAACCAAAGCCGACAATAAATACTACATAATGGCCGAGGAAATTGCTGCCAAGCTGGTGCGCCATGGGTATGGTGTAATTACAGGCGGTGGCCCGGGCATTATGGAGGCTGGTAACAAGGGAGCGCACTCTGAGGGTGGCAAATCTGTAGGCCTTAACATTCACCTGCCGTTCGAGCAGTTCAACAACATCTACATCGACTCTGACAAGCTGATCAACTTTGACTACTTCTTTGTGCGAAAAGTTATGTTTGTGAAGTATGCACAGGGTTTTGTAGTGTTGCCAGGCGGTTTCGGTACGCTGGATGAGTTGTTTGAAGCGATCACGCTAATACAGACCAGAAAAATCGGAGCATTCCCGATCGTACTGGTAGGACGCGAATACTGGGGCGGACTGTTTAAGTGGGTAGAAGATGTGATGCTGAATATGGAAAGCAACATCAGCCGCGAAGACCTGGACCTGGTGCACATCGTAGACGATCCATCAGAGGCAGTAAACATTATAGATGCATTCTACAGCAAGTACCTGCTTTCTCCAAACTTCTAAGAGAAACAACTATAGTTTATACAAAAGCCCGCTGCCAACACAGCGGGCTTTTTTGTTTGCTTGCGCCCTACCTGCTATAGATGGTATACTCTTACCATATGCCACCGTATACTCCCTGTATGAATTGGAGAGGCATACTAAACCCTAAAAGACGTAAAGAGCTTAAAAAAGACCTGAAAGTTCAGGAAAAGCAGAACCTAGAAGTACGCGACAGCCTGGCCATGCAACGTACCAAAATGGCAAACGAACGCACACTTCTGGCTTACATGCGTACTGCTACAGCCATGATTCTGGCGGGGCTTACTTTTATTAAGCTGTTCGATGATCTGTTTTACATCGGCATAGGCTTGGTTTCTATTCCGGTGGGAGTAGTGGTAGCATATTTCGGCTACAGGCGGTATAACAAACAGAAACTGGACTTAGCCCGGAATGCCACTTTATACTCCCCTACCAGCCCTATACTGGCCGAAGTAGTTGCCCAGGAAAAAGCTGATCCCGATAGCGATACACCTAATACTATAGCTTAGCTTATACCTATCAACTATAAACCTGCTACACCATGATGCTACCCGATCCGGAAAAGGAAGAAATAAAACGCCTGAAAAAGAAGCTGAAGCAGCAGGAGAAAAAGAACGTAGAGATTCGAGATCAAATGGCGGTGCAGCGCACCATATTTGCCAACGAACGTACCCTGATGGCTTATCTGCGCACTTCCATTGCCCTGTTAGCCGGTGGTATCGCAGCTATTAAGCTATCGCAGCACAAGTATATGGGGATAATCGGCTTTTTATTACTGACTTTAGGTGGCGGACTGATTATCTATAGTTTTCACCGGTACTTCAAGAAACAGAAGCTTATAAAGCGCCAGCAAAAGGAGTTCACCCAAACCAGCCACCACCACGCAGCCATCCACGAAAAAGAAGCATCGCGCTACGGCAACTCTGACTGAGCTATAGCTACAGGAAAGTTACCAAATGCTAAACCAATTGCGCTGATTTGCTGTTAAGAAGGGTTGGAGTTTTACTGTCGTAAAGCGCTGGCAATTTTATACCTTTGCTATTTAAAATCAACGCATCCTGAATGGCTTTAGAACAAAAGCAACCTACAGATACCGGCGTAGCTTCAGCAGCCTTCTCGCATAACGGCGAAACGCAGCAGATTGAAGTATATGGCGCCCGCGAACATAATCTCAAAAACATATCTATAACCCTGCCGCGCTACAAGCTGGTTGTCTTTACAGGCATCAGCGGGTCCGGCAAATCGTCGCTGGCTTTCGATACCATTTACGCCGAAGGGCAGCGCCGCTACATGGAGACCTTCTCGGCCTACGCCCGCTCGTTTATGGGTGGCCTGGAGCGACCCGATGTAGACAAGATCGAAGGCCTGTCGCCGGTAATATCTATTGAGCAGAAAACCACGAGCCGTAACCCGCGCTCTACCGTTGGTACCATTACCGAGATCTACGACTTTATGCGCCTGTTGTGGGCCCGTACCGCTGAGGCATTTAGTTATGTAACCGGCGAGAAAATGGTGCGCCAGAGCGATGACCAGATCGTAAACCACATCCTCGAGAACTTCGATGGCAAACGAATTGTGGTGTTGGCGCCGGTGGTAAAAGGCCGAAAAGGACATTACCGCGAGCTTTTTCAGCAGATCCGAAAAATGGGTTTCATCCGCGCCCGCGTAGATGGTGAGTTGCTGGAGATCACGCCAAAGATGCAGGTAGACCGCTATAAAATTCACGACATCGAGATCGTAATTGATAAGATCGTGGTGAAGGAAGAGGACCGTTTCCGTTTGTCGAGCTCCATACAAAATGCCCTGACGCATGGCAAAGGCACTGCCCTTATCCTGGATGTAGATACCGATAAGGCACACTTCTTCTCACGCCACCTCATGGACCCTGCTACCGGTATTGCCTACGACGATCCGGCTCCGAACTCTTTCTCCTTCAACTCGCCTTATGGTGCCTGCCCGGTTTGTAACGGCTTGGGTGAGATACAGGAAATTACAGAAGAATCAGTTATCCCGGATAAAAGCCTGAGCATACGCCGTGGTGGCATTGCCCCGCTTGGTGAGTACCGCGATATCTGGATCTTTAAGCAGATAGAAGCCCTGTTCAAGCACTTTAAGGTTTCGGTATCTACGCCGCTGAAGGATTTGCCAGAAGATGTGATGAAGGTATTGTTATATGGCTTGGAAGAAGACCTGGAAGTGAATACCAAGAAAGGCAACTATGTAGTAGAGTTTGAAGGTATCATCAACTTCCTGAAAGGCCAGATGGAGTCTGATTCTGACAACATTCGTTCGTGGGTAGAAGACTTTACACAAACAAATACCTGCCCGGAATGTCTTGGCTATCGACTGAAAAAAGAATCGCTGCACTTTAAGATTGCCGGCAAAAACATTGGTGAGCTTTCGGTGCTGGATATAAACAAGCTTGCTGCCTGGTTCGAAGGTCTGGAAGACAGAATGAACGAGCGCCAGAATGTTATCGCCAGAGAACTGCTGAAGGAGATCCGGAAACGTATCGGCTTTTTGCTGGATGTTGGCCTAGATTACCTGAGCCTGCACCGCCCGGTTAAAACTTTATCCGGTGGCGAGAGTCAGCGTATCAGGTTGGCCACACAGATCGGAACGCAGCTGGTTGGCGTGCTTTATATTATGGATGAACCTAGTATAGGCCTGCACCAGCGCGACAACGAACGCCTGATAAATGCCCTGAAAGACCTGCGCGATTTGGGCAACTCCATTATAGTGGTGGAGCATGACAAAGACATGATCATGCAGGCAGATTACGTAGTAGACATAGGGCCGGGCGCAGGTATACATGGCGGCCAGGTGGTGACAGCGGGCACCCCGGAAGAAATGATGAATGCCGGAACGACCACTGCCGACTTCCTGAGTAACCGCCGCGGCATTGCTGTACCACGTACCAAACGCCCGGGCAACGGCGAAACACTGAAACTGATTGGGGCTACCGGCAACAACCTGAAAAACGTAACCCTGGAGCTTCCATTAGGCAAAATGATCTGCGTAACCGGCGTATCAGGGTCAGGCAAATCATCCTTGATTCACGACACGCTTTACCCGATTCTGAACACCTATTTCTTCAGGGCCAAGCGTGAACCGCTGCCTTATAAAAAGATTGAAGGGCTGGATAAAATAGACAAGGTTATTGAAGTAGACCAATCGCCGATTGGCCGTACGCCGCGCTCTAACCCTGCTACGTATACCGGTGTGTTTACAGATATCAGAACACTGTTTGCACAACTACCGGAAGCAAAGATAAGAGGGTATAACCCGGGACGTTTCTCGTTTAACGTAAAAGGTGGCCGTTGCGAGGCCTGCGAAGGTGCCGGTATGCGAACAATAGAAATGAACTTTTTGCCGGATGTGTATGTGCCGTGCGAAGTGTGCAAAGGCAAGCGCTATAACCGCGAAACCCTGGAAGTGCGCTTTAAAGGCAAAAGCATTACCGACGTGCTGGACATGACCGTGGAGCAGGCCGTAGATTTCTTCGAGAGTCAGCCACGCATTCTGCGCAAGATTAAGACCCTGAACGAAGTTGGCTTAGGTTACATTACACTTGGCCAGCAGGCTACGACCCTATCAGGTGGTGAGGCACAACGTGTAAAACTGGCAACCGAACTATCGAAAAAAGATACCGGGCAGACGCTTTATATCCTGGATGAGCCTACAACCGGACTTCACTTCCAGGACATTGAGCACCTTTCAGAAGTACTGCATAAACTAACCGACAAAGGCAATACGGTACTTATCATCGAGCACAACCTGGACCTGATCAAGATTGCAGACTGGATCATTGATATTGGCCCCGAGGGTGGTGAAGGCGGCGGAACTATAGTTGCGAAAGGTACCCCGGAAGAAGTTGCCAAGGTAAAGAAAGGCTATACTTCCAGATTCCTGAAAGAGGAACTGGCAACCAGCCACTACCGCGAAGACGGGCAGGAATAGCAGGTGATATCATAAAAAAGCCCTTGTTCGCATCCTGCAAGCAAGAGCAATTAACCAAAAGCCGCAGCTATAGTTTATAGTTGCGGCTTTATAGTTACTGTATCTTCTTTTCCAGCGCCTCGGCCTGCTCCAGATGTTGCCTTATAAGCGGTAGCTGCCGCGATGCATATTGCTTTACTTCCATCGAGACGCCATTCTCAGACATATCCTGGTAGCGGTCCAGCAACTCATCGTGCAGGTGCCTGACTTCCCTGATGTAAGCCAGATCAAATGCAATACCTTCCTTGGAGGCTACTTCCTCGTAGATTTCCTTATGTGCATTGCCCAGGGTTTGCGGTAACACAAAATTAGCCCGACTGCTCAGTTCCTGTAGTTCTGTAAGCATCTGCTCGTGCTCTTCCTGCATTTGCTGCGCCATTGCCTTCACTTCGGGGCTTACGCCTCTGGTAATAGCTTCCTTGCTTAGCTGCAGATACAACATATCTGCGCTGGCGGCTTCAGCCACAAAAATGGCATCATTCTGCATGTTCTTTACACCGGCCTGTTCTAATTGCGCTACACTCTGCTTAGCGGCCGCTTTTATACTGTCGTCAGAGTTACAGCTTACCTGCGTAAAGAGCAACACCCCAAACAGCACACTATAGAATAAATATCTTTTCATAGTTCCTTGATTAAACAAAAAGCATCTGTTAAGTATAGTTACTTACAGATGCTTCTATATGTTTTAAAGATTTATGCGCCGGTTTATTTTTTCTGTTTATCCAGCATATCGTTTATCTGTTTGGCACGGTCAAGATGTTTGCGCAGGGTAACAACTGTTTTACTGGCAAAGGCTTTTACTTCCGGGTCCTGCAGGTTTTGTGCAGCTTCGTCAAATTCTTTTACATCATCCTCGTGGTCATCCACCATCAGGTCCATGTAGGCATTATCAAAGTCAGCACCAGTTTTATCACGCAGGTTGTTAATGTGATCCATGTGGTCTTTGCTCATGCTATCAGGCAAAATGATACTTTTGGTGCCTGCCAGTGCTTTTAGCTCATCGTTTGCCTTGGTATGGTCGGTTACCATCATTTGTGCAAAGCTTTTCACATCGGCGTGCTGTGCTTTTTGCTGGGCTATTTTGCCAAGCTCTACCTCCATCATACCGCCGCTGGCTGCTTCGGTCATAAATTCTGAGACGTCATCTTTTGTCTCTTCCATAGGCGTATCTTCAAACGCCTGTTCGTTTGCTTCCTGTGCTTCCTCTACTGGTTCCTTTTTCTGATTACAGCTAAAGCCGAATAGCAAAGCACATGCAATTAATGTTGTTGATGTTAATTTTTTCATAGTTTTATAGTTTGTTAAGTTGTACATTATCAAGTTGCAACATATTTTATACGCCCTAATAATCATCTGGTTATAACGTAAGTTGCTATAGCCAGCCACTAATGCTCAGGCTTTGTCTAATGCCATTCGTTTTTGCGTAAAGAGTATAGTTACTTTGCTGTTTGTTATTATAGTTTCAGGCTTAAACTATAGTTTTGCCTCTAAATCCCAGCTCTATGAAAAAAGAATTACACACGCTGTTTAAAGCATTTTTATTCCTGCTGTGCCTGCTATCCTTACAAGTAGCTTCGGCGCAGCGTGGGCAAGAGCAGGACCCGGACGCGCCAGACATAAAAGAGATAGACAAAGCGCACGACCGTATCATAAAATTGCACCCGGTACAGTTAGGCGAAATATACCTGTCGCTGGAAAAGCTACGGACAGAGCGTGTAGCCAACGAATACGGGATCGGGTATATCTATAAAAGTTACCTGAAAGACGGGACAGAGGATTGGGAAGATTTTGAAGCGAAAGATGTGATGGGGGTAGCCGTACACATGAGCCAGCGCCACTACACTTCCAAAAAGAAAAGCGCTCCATTCGGTTTTTTTCATGGGCCGGTATTTGGCTATCGCTTTCTGCTCTTCGACAAAGATGTTTTTGAATTGCCCGAGCAGGACCCCACCTCGCCCAACTACCGCTTTGTAGGCCGCCTGTACCAGCACTCGTTAGACCTTAGCTACCAGATTGGGTATCAGCACCTGTTAGGCAGGCATTTTACACTGGAACTTGCCGGTGCGCTGGGTGGCCGTGTAAAATATGCCAAAGCCAGCAGTGCTGACGAGTTATTGCCTGAGCACATAATCGGCTACGAACTCATCCGCGACGAAAGTTCTTACATTGCAGCAACACCGCTCGGCAAACTTAAATTTTCTGTGGGTTATTCCTTTTGACACCTTTACAAGATAAAAGCCTGCTGCATAACGCAACAGGCTTTTATCTTGTAGACCTTAATAGCTATAGTTACTTTACAATTTTGTTTAGCACTGTGTAAGACTGCAGCTTCCCGTTTTTATAAGCTTCTGACCGTACCATACCAACTCCCGGCACAAAATATTCTACTGTCTGGAGGCGCGTTGCCGGCATGTTCATTCCCATTGCTCTGGTCTGCATTTCCATGTCCTGGTTTATTTTAAAAGCACTATAGGCGCCGGCTGGCACATGTATACTTTCCTTATCACCCACGGTACGTTCCGTTATGTTCATAACAATAGAAGTTAACGCCTGGCCGCTTTGCTTATCCAGCACATCAATAGTAAAGGTACCATCGTCCAGTTTCTGCCCTGTTGTTAACATTAAAGGATAATTTAAATGGTCACCATGCATCTTCACATCCATATTCTGGTAAGCCGCAAACATTTCCGGATCCATCATAGATCGTATATCAACCAGGATGCTTCCGTTCTGACAGGTAACAGTATAATCACTTTCGGTGGCGAGCTCCCCTTTTTCGTCGAAGACCTTACTATGCAGGGTAGCTTCCGTTTTTGTAGGACTGCTGTTAACAGATGTCACTTTGTACTGTACCCTGCCTGTCAGCTTATCTTTTTTATCATAGTTTGCCAGTTCATATTCGGCGTTGTTGTGGAGCATATAATACCCAGAACAATCCTGGGCCAATACCCGCACCGGCACTGAAACTATAGTTGCTACTATAAAAACAAACAGAAAGGAAAATATCTTATTCTTCATGTGTCTACAGATTTGGTTAAAGGATTTCAGGCAGGCAACTATAACATATGGTTGATCAGCACAACCCCACAAGCTATAAGTACGAACATAAAACGTAAACAGCTTTTAGTAACTATAAAAAAAGCCGGAGCATGGCCCCGGCTTCTGATATCGTTTAAACTATAAGCTATAGTTATGCTCCTTTAAATTCGGGTTTCCGTTTCTCGTTAAAGGCTGTTACACCTTCTTTATAGTCAGCAGAATTACCGGCAATCTTCTGGCAATGAGCTTCATAATCCAGCATCTCATCCAGAGATGAATTGAAAGACTTGTTCAGCATTTTCTTCATCAGGCCGATGGCTTTGGTTGGCGCTACAGCATAGCGGGCCGCAAGTTCTGCTACTGCCGCATCCAGTTCTTCCGGTGCCACTACCTTGTTTACCATACCCAGCTGCAAAGCTTCTTCCGCAGATACTTTTGAGCCCAGCGTGCTCAGTTCAAATGCCTTAAGCGAGCCAACGACACGCGGCAGGAAAAACGAGGAACCGGAATCCAGCACCAGTCCTACATTTACAAATACTTCTATCATACTAGCCGCCGTAGATGCTACTACCATATCGCAAGCCAAGGCCAGCGAGCAACCCGCTCCTGCAGCTACCCCATTCAGCTTACAGATGATCGGCTTTGGTAAGTTGCGCATGGCACGTATAATCGGGTTATAGCGTTTCTCCAGCGACTCTGAAAGATCACGTTTGCTGGCACTGGCAATGGCCTTCAGATCCTGACCGGAGCAGAAAGCTTTTCCAGCACCGGTCAATATTACTACACGCACATTATCATCGCGGGTTACCTGTTTCAGGGCATCCTGCAGATCGTAGCTTTGCTGGTCGTTAAAGGCATTAAATACATCTGGTCGGTTTAATGTGATGGTTGCCACACCATCCTGCACGTCATATAGTAAGCACTCGTAAGTCATAGTCTAATGGGTTTGTTTTGTAGTTATTCAAAGGTAATGAAGATGGGGTTAAGTGCAAAGTCAATGTGCTAAAGGCCAATTTGCTTTTGTAATTCTTACAATTTGAGAAAAGCTTGATCGTATGGTTTCTATTTTGCCATTTTGAGTATAAGCTAAGACCTAGCAGAGGGCGCAGCTCCTGCTAGCGTCTGAGCTATTGTTGATTTACTTCTCTTTTGTCATTTCGAACAAAGTGAGAAATCTATCTCAGCTTATAGTTGAGATTACTACTATTCGAACCAAGCCTTCCTTTCATAGCTGCTTCTAATCCTGGGAGCTTTACAAGCCTATAGTTTCAATTTAGCTTTGGTGCCCTCAGGGCCGGGAGGCCCCGTCTTCGGGCATCGCGCGGTGTACATTTCTTTTGTTCGTTCCTCACAATACCTTTGGTACCAGAAATCTACAAGGCGCTCAACCCAAAGACTGAGATCTATCGATAGCTATAGTACTTTTATAGTTTGAACCGGTAAGCTTCGAGATTGATCGTGGTGAGAGTTTCGTAGGGCCAAGTAAACTTGGCCTGCTCATGGTCGGTAACTATAGAATTATAGCTTAGAAATTTGCAAAGCGGTAATTGTCCCCTCGAGGGGACTACAGGGGTGTTGAAACGGTAACTATAGAACTATAGCTCAAACTATTCCTACAACAAGAATTCCCCTCTCGGGAGGGGTAGGGGTGGGTTAAAAACAGCAACTATAAAACTTTAGCCACCAACTATAGCAGTAACCTAAAGCTCCCCGCCTTAGACAAGGAGGGGCTGGGGGTGGTTGGACTACGGCAACTATGAACCTATAAACCGTATCTAAACAAAACCTGAAACCCTTCCTCTCAAAAGAACCAATGCTGGATTACAGCGAAAGTCTTTTAGTTATCAAAACGCTTAACACGATGATAATAGACAAGCGATCATCAACCGATCTGCAGCGGTGTAACATTACCTCTATTTCTGGCTGATGCAGAAGCTGAGGCTTGCCTGTACCGTTTGGTTGTATGCCTTAAAGTCTTTGTAGATGCTTGACAGGCCTACATGGTGGCGGACACCAAACGTAAGCTTGCTCTCGTTGCCAACCGAAAAGCCATAGGCAAAGCCAAAGTCATTTCCTTTTGCTTTGTTATCCGTCACGTCGATAGCCTCATATTCGTACTTAGCTTTTAAAAGGAGTGCTGCATAAGGGCCAGCCTGTATGCTAAAACTTGGGGCAGGGTAATATTTCAGCATGATCGGGATGGCTAAGTAATGCATCAAAAGGTGGCCACGCCCTTTCTCTCCCGCACCCTGCAGCGAATATTGTATCTCCGGCTGAATACCAAAATGCTCGCTCTCCATATACAATGCGTAAATGCCGGCGTTTGCCCCAAACTGCCTCTCCAGGTTCTGCATATCTCCCGAAAAAGTGGACAGGTTTGCCCCACCTTTAATGCCGGTATAACTTCTTTTGGCGAACTGTTCTTGCTGAGAGTTATCCTGCGCCATACTGCCGCTGCCCAGGCAGGTTAAAAAAAGCAATAGAAAGTAAAATTTGTTCATATGAAAAAGGTTGGGTTGAATGATAAACGCCCGGCTAAATTATAGCCAGGCGTTTGATAACTATAAACTATAGTTCAGTTTAAAACTCTGCGTTCTGCGGTGTTCTCGGGAAAGGAATTACGTCGCGGATGTTGCCCATGCCGGTAACGAACTGCACCATACGCTCGAAGCCCAGACCAAAACCAGCATGCGGACAGCCACCGAAACGGCGTGTATCCAGGTACCACCACAGGTCTTCTTCGTGTATGCCTACGCCTTTCATGCGCTCCACTAGTATATCCAGACGCTCTTCGCGTTGCGAACCGCCTACAATCTCGCCAATCCCCGGGGCAAGTATATCCATTGCCGCAACGGTTTTGCCGTCGTCGTTCAGGCGCATGTAGAATGCTTTAATGTCTTTCGGATAGTCGGTAACTATAACCGGCTTCTTGAAGTGCTTCTCTACCAGGTAGCGCTCGTGCTCACTTTGTAGGTCAATACCCCAGCTAACTTCGTACTGGAATTTCTTCTTTTTGTAGTGATTTGAGTTCAGCAGAATGTCGATCGCCTCGGTATAAGTTACGCGCTCAAAGTCGTTGTTTACTACAAACTCCAGCTTTTCGAGCAAGGTCATTTCCTGGCGTTCGTTCTGAGGCTTGGCTTTATCTTCTTCTGTTAAGCGCTGGCCTAAGAATTCAATATCCTCGCGGTTGTTTTCCAGTGCATAACGGATGATGTACTTGATAAATTCTTCGGCCAGGTCGGCGTTCATTTTCAGGTCGTAGAAAGCCATTTCCGGCTCTATCATCCAGAACTCCGCCAGGTGGCGTGTAGTGTTAGAGTTTTCAGCTCTGAACGTAGGTCCGAATGTATAAATATCACTGAACGCCATCGCTGCCAACTCACCTTCCAACTGACCAGAAACCGTCAGGTTAGTCGCTTTACCGAAGAAGTCTTCCGCATAGTTTACTGCACCGTCTTCTGTTTTAGGTGGATTAATAGGATCCAGTGTAGTTACCCGGAACATCTCGCCAGCTCCTTCTGCATCCGAAGCGGTGATGATCGGCGTGTGCATGTAAACGAAGCCCTTTTCGTTAAAGAACCTGTGCACCGCAAATGCCAGCGTGTTGCGCACTCTGAAAACAGCCCCAAACGTATTGGTACGGAAACGCAGGTGTGCTATCTCACGCAAAAACTCCAGCGAGTGTGCTTTCTTCTGTAATGGATATGCTTCCGGGTCAGCTTTACCCAGTACTTCTATGGATTTAGCCTGCACTTCAAACGCCTGTCCTTTGCCCTGCGATGCCACCAGCTCACCGGTAATAGAAACGGCAGCGCCGGTCGTAACGTCTTTCAGAGCTTCTTCGCTGAAATTATTGGCATCGGCTACAACCTGTATCGTATTTATAGTAGAGCCGTCGTTAACGGCAATAAAGTTCACATACTTATTTCCGCGCTTGGTGCGCACCCAGCCTTTCAGCAGAACCTCTTTGCCCGCTTCGGCGCCTGTCAGCAGGTCTTTAACTTTTGTGCGTTGCATGTAACGTTGCGTTTATGTAATTTAAATGTAGCCTGATGTTAAAGGTATAAAGAATTGACCGGAATTTTAACGGCCCTATGCATTTAACTATAGCCATAGTTTATACCCTTCAGCCTACAAAGGTAAGCCAGAAACTATAAAAAGCGATAAACGCACCTGAGTGGCTGGACGTTCTTAACAAAAAATGTGCTAAACACACGAATTTTCAACCTTTTGTTGATATTGCGAGTAAAATTATTCTAAATTTGAAATACGGGGAACCGTCACTGATAACCAATTCTTAACCCATGCAGCGTCTCGACTTAAGACAACTTTTACAGCAGAAGCTATCGCCGCAGCAGATACAATTTATCAAGCTGTTGCAGATACCTACGGCCGAGCTGGAGATGCGCATTAAAGAAGAACTGGAAATAAACCCTGCCCTGGAAGAGGGCGCCGACCAGCCTGAAGACCAGTACAACGACTCTGATTCGGAAGAATACGGTGATAACGACGATGACTACGGCAAAGATGATGTAGACATTAACGACTACCTGAACGATGATGAGATAAGCGGCTATAAGATGCAGGGCGACCGTGGCGGCGAAGACGAAGATGACCGTGAGATGCCGATTGCTGTAGCCTCGTCGCTTACCGATCAGTTGATGGACCAGCTGGGTTTCCTGGACCTGGATGACAAGCAGCACATTATTGGCATGCAACTTATAGGCAGTATCGATAATGATGGCTACATCCGCCGTGACCTGAGTGCTATTGCCAACGACCTGGCTTTTTCGCAGAACATTGAGACCAGTGAGGAGGAGATAGAAGAAGTGCTGCACATGATTCAGACCTTCGACCCGGCCGGTATTGCTGCGCGCGATTTGCCGGAGTGTCTGCTGCTGCAACTGCACCGCCGCGACCAGGACGAAACAATTATACTGGCCGAGCGCATTCTGGAAGATGCCTTTGATGAGTTTACCAAAAAGCATTACCAGAAAATACAGTCGAAGTTTGGCGTATCGGAAGATGAGTTGAAAAAAGCCATAGACATCATTACAAAGCTGAACCCGAAGCCAGGTGGCGCCGGAGCCGGCATGACGCGCATTCAGTACATCATCCCAGACTTTATACTTACTAACAATAACGGCCAACTGGAACTGTCGCTTAACTCGCGTAACGCTCCGGATTTACGTATCAGTCGCTCGTATGCCGATATGTTTGATGCCTATGACAAATCAGACAAGAAGGATAAAAAGCTGAAGGAGACCGTGACGTTTGTGAAGCAGAAACTGGATGCAGCCAAGTGGTTTATAGATGCCATACGCCAGCGCCAGAACACGTTGCTGCGGACTATGGAATCCATCATCAAGTATCAGCATAACTTCTTTTTAGAGGGTGATGAAAGCGAACTCCGCCCGATGATCCTGAAAGACATTGCCGAAGATATTGGCATGGACATCAGTACGGTAAGCCGTGTGGCCAACAGCAAAGCCGTGCAGACTGAATTTGGCATTTACCCGCTCAAATATTTCTTCTCAGAAGGTATCGCAACCGACTCTGGCGAAGATGCCAGCAGCCGTGAAGTAAAGCATATTCTGAAAGAAATTATAGATGGTGAAAGCAAACGCAAACCACTGTCGGACGAAAAAATAGAGCAGATACTGAACGAGAAAGGCTACAACATTGCCCGCCGTACCGTCGCCAAATACCGTGAGCAGCTAAATATACCTGTAGCCCGCCTGCGCAAAGAGCTTTAATTGTTGATTGCTAATTGTTAATTGCTGGATTTCGGGAAGTATAACTTTCTAACTTTTTAACTCTCTAACTTTCTAACTTTCCTGTGAATCGTTCGCTCGCGAAAGCCCTGTCTGTAGTGTTACACCCGCTGTTGCTGCCAACATACCTTTTTGCGTTTATACTTTATTACTTGCCCGCTCCGGCGCTTTCGCTTCCTATGCAAAGCCGCTGGATTGTGCTGGGGATGATCTTTTTCACCACTTTTATTATTCCCGGTTTAGGTGCTTACACCATGGTGCGCTCCGGCCAGCTAGACTCTATGGAAATGGAGCGTCGTGAGCAACGCCGCCTGCCATTACTTTTCACCAGCCTGTGTTATGGCATCACCACTTACCTGCTCTACCGCGAGCCCGCCTTCGATGAGATCTTTTATTTTATCATGGCAATTATCACCGCATCAGTACTGCTGACCTATGGCATTTCACTGTTCTGGAAAGTAAGTGCGCACAGTGTAGGTGTTGGTGGAGCTTTAGGCTTGCTTTTGCTGTTGAGCAGACTGGTGCCGGATGTGCCGATGCTTTTACCGATCTCCCTAAGTATAGTTTTAACCGGTGCGGTTCTATCTGCTCGTTTAGCATTACACGCACATTCTCCTGCAGAAGTATATACTGGCTTCGGAAGCGGCCTTTTGCTTGCACTTACTGCCGGGATGTTTGCATTGTAAAATCTGAATGACTAATTCAGGGTGATTGATTTTAAGGTTCTGTGGTTTTGCTATAGTTGTGATTATAGTTCTATAGTTAGCCATTTTGCTGGCGAGAGCGTCCTCGCTCGTGACTTGCTATGGTGTTGAGTCTCCTGACTCAACTGGCCCGGTAGGGACGGGGAAAAGTAGTAGCGTTGGCTATAGTTTTATAGTTGTGGTTTTAACCCACCCCTGCCCCTCCCAAGAGGGAATTACGGCTACAGTTGTAGTTTGATTTATCGTTTTATAGTTGCTGTTTGTCATCCCCTACCCCCTTTAAAGGGGGACTTTCTGCTGTACTAATTCACAAACTATAGTTCTATTTCTACTTACCATGAGCAGGACAGGTGTACCTGTCCCTTCGGAATTATGATCCCGATCAAACTCGAAGCTTGCCAGTTAAAACTATAGACAAGCTATAGCTATGCGAAACTTCGCAGTCTTTGGGTGGAGCGCCTTGTAGATTTCTGGTGCTGAAAGCATTGTGAGGGACGAACAAAAGAAATGTACACCGCGCGATGCCCGAAGACGGGGCCTCCCGGCCGTGAGGGCACCAAAGCCAACTATAGAACTGTAAATGAGTAGAGCTCCCAGGATGAAAGGAAATTTGAAAGGATAGCTTAGTTCGGATAGTAGAGTAGCAAGCTATAGCATTGTAGCTTCTCAAACTATAAGCTGGGATAGATTTCTCACTCCGTTCGAAATGACAAAAGAGAAGTAAATTAACTAGAATCCAGACACTAGCAGGAGCTGCGCACGCTGCTAGGTCTTACTACTCCTGTTAATCCCAATTCAGCCACTGTTAGTCATACTATCAAATCCATTAAAACAACTTTAAAAAATAACTTTACCTCCCTCTAAAATCATAACTTCTGGCTGGAAATTTGCTAGTTATACCTCGTAAATCGTATATTAACACTATGCATAAATTCATCCTAACCCTGCTCCTGTTTATGGGCTTTGCGCAAATGGCTAGTGCCCAGCGCGAGTTTGCCAATCTGGAGCTGCCACTTCGCCAACCAGAAGACCTGGTTTCTGTGGCCGACGATAACGGGAATGTTTGCTTGTATTTTTATCAGAATAATAAGCTGCATTTCACGCTTGTATCTCCTACAGGAGAAGTACTGGCACAGCACGAGATTCCTTACCGCTGGAACCGGGACCCGCAGGTGTTGGGTACACGTGTAACCGACACAGATTTTATTTTTTACAGCCGCTACGAGAATGGTCGCCGTGATTATGTGCGTCCGTTTGCCATTAACCGTAAAACCGGAGCTTTCAGAAGCTTGCAGGATGTAGAGCTCGACAAAGAACGTAACACTTATTTTGTTGGTGGCTTTGGCGACGACGAGCACTTTTACATGCTGTATACCGACCGGAAAGACCGCCTGCACCTGTATCGTAGCAGCGATTCGCCGGAAGGCTTAGCAAAAATGGAGCGCCAGATATTTGAGCCTAACCTGCCTGATACCCGGACTAAAGATACCCGCCTGATGGACCTGGTGTATGTGCATCCGGACATGGAGCAGACTGTAGTAGCCGGTTACCATAGTGGCAAGATCTATAGTCGTGATGGCAACATTTACATTATTTTTGATGGCCAGTCGCTGAAAGACCTTAACCGAAAAGAAGCGACAACAGAAATACTGGCTTTGAACTGGGACACCGGTAAAACAACTTACCGCACGTTGCCGGCACTGGAACAACGCAATGACCCTTCGTTTAACTCTTTCCTGTTCCGCGATACACTGTTCAGGCTGCAGCTCGACCGCGACAAGCTGAACCTTACAGCTTATAATTTCAACACGCTGGAGCCTGTAAAAACCTACACCTTTAGCGGCGATCAGGACATAGCCATTAAGTCTACGCCGGTTTATCAGCGTGGCATGCGTGGCTTATTTGCTTCTGATGTAGATACCGTGAAGCAGACATCGAAAGTAATGAAGAAACTGGCGGAAGGCTTGCCTGCCATTACAGTAAATGCTTTTACGGATAGCACAATACAGTTAACGATAGGCTCTTACGATCCGCCGGGAGAGCGAAACACATCTTCAGATATGTCGCGCATGGTGCGTACTCCAGACCAGTACTACCGAACTTCGCGCGGCCTGATGATGATACCTGGCCGTTGGGTGCCGGCTTATAACATACCAAACTATTACCTTAACTCGCCCTATTACAGCCGCTACTTTTACGACCCCTACGGGCAAGGTGGCAGCCGTCCTTCCGGACCAGGTATAAGCACTTATTTCAGGGCTGTGCTGGATGATAACACCTTGGCAAAAACTGATAACGGCACGAAGGAGTTGGTGCAGGACAAAGTAGACAAGTTTGAGCAGGAGCTGAAATCGGAGCCGGACTATAAAACGGTGTACCGCTACGGCAACAAACTGCATTATGGCTACTACGACCGCAAATCAAAAACCTTCCGGATTATGGAGTTCGCCCCGGGAAACTAAAGACATGAGAATACAAATGAAAAACGCTGCCCCTTTTAGGAGCAGCGTTTTTTTATAGGTTAGACCTTCTACTTCTGACCCATTAATTGCTGCACTTTGGCCTGCATGGCCGGATCCTGCTTAACGGCAAGCATTATCTGCTCATACTTTTCTACTGTCATTCCATCCTTTACAATAGCCTTTTCCATATCCTGTTCCATTGTTGGCTGCATTTCCATCATGCGCTGTGCCGCCTTGTTAAATGCAGCAAACTCTTCAGCCGTGGCATTAACTTCGCTCATTTTCTGCTGCTGATGCGCTTTCGCCATCTCACTGAATTTCTCCACACTCAGTTTCTCTTCCGCCAAAATAGCAAGCATCGCTTTCTCCCCTTCCTGTTGTATAACCATCAGGCGGTTATTGGCATCGGCAAACTGCTTTAGATCTGCATCGGTGAAGTTAGTGACTGGGGTAGTTTGCGGAGTAGTCTGTTCTGTTTTAGGCTGAACCGGCGGCGTCTGTTGCTTTTTCTTCTGTGCAAAAGCTGTATTGGTGACAGTACCTGCTCCAACTATAAGTACAGCCACAGCAAGTCCCTTCAGTTTATTATTGATCATGTTCATAAGAATCCTGGTTAGATATGATAAAATGGATGAGTTAAAGGCCTTTCTAGCAGCCGTAAACCAGTAGTATACTCCATTTTTGTAAGTTTTGTTTGAGCCCCAGCTCCAGTAGTAGTAGTTGGTTTGTTAATTCTTGAATATCAACTATATTAGCGTTGTGCTATATTATAACTGCTAATTCATGAAAACAAGCTTACTCCTGCCCCTTATTTACGTTATCCTTTTATTGTTTACTAAACCTGTTGTTGCACAATCCGATTTCAGGGAAGGCTATGTAGTACTGGCTAAAGGTGATACATTGCAAGGCCTCGTAAGTTATCGCTCGGGTATCCTGAGTGGCAATACCTGTGCATTTAAGCAAACCGAACAAGCAACTGAAGTTAACTATACACCTCACGAGGTAGTAAGCTATGGTTTCTTAAATGATAAAAACTACCAGTCTAAATACCTCGACCACGCCGATACGCTGGCTGCCGAACAGGTATTTATGGAAGAGCTTTTACGTGGAACTATAAGCCTTTACAACTATAAGGGCACCTTCTTTGTACAGAAAAAACACGACCCGAAAGTTTATAAGCTTTATTACACCAATCAGTCTTATTACAAATACGGGAACGGTGAAGACCCTGCAGCAAGCAATGGTACGCTTGCTGTGAGGCGTATAAACCACCATGTGGTAGTACTAAACACTCTGATGCAGGATTGTTATAAGCTGCTTCCTAAAATAGAGAATGTTTACTTAAGACAGAAAAGCCTGGTAGCACTTGTGCAGGAGTATAATCGTTGTGCCGGCGATACAGAGCAGGTTGTTTTTAAAGAATCCAAACCCTGGCTGGCGGTACGCGCCGGTATAACTGCAGGGGTAAACTATACAACGCTAAATTTCTCTGCTGAGAGCGAGGCTTATCTGCATCTTAAAAACGCAGACTTCAATAAAGAAATTTATCCATCATTCGGGTTGGTAGCCAACGTCAACTCCCCACGGCTAATCGAGCACCTGTCTCTGCAAACGGAAGTACATTATTTTCGCTATAAGTTTGAGGCAACTTCAAGTTACCAGTGGTTCGGAACTTATTACGACAACGATATGGCTTTCAACTTGTCGTCTATAAAAGGGAGTGCTTTACTACGTTATAATTTTGCTGGAAAAACAATTCAGCCTTTTATAAATGTTGGCAGCTTTATGAATTTCTTTCAAACCCGCGATTACAAACACCGTCAGTATGTGAGACAAACAAGCACCAGCACACCTGAGGAACGGATAAATGACGATCCACACTATGTTGCTAAGCGCCAGCAGGGTTTATTGAGCGGAGCCGGTACTTATATACATATCAAAAATCAGAAAATATCTCTTGAAGCACGCTACGAGTTTGGTTTTGACATACAAGAACATAGAACTATCGACAAGATGAGTGATGCTGTTGATTCAAACACCAAAACTATAGCTTTCCTGATAGGTTATTATTTTTAATCAGCTAGTATTGACCCCGGCTTCATAGTTGGTGCTTTCACAAACTGTTCCTTTTTCAAATTCAGCCACTCCAGGGCAGTGCCGCTCAGCATGCGTTCTATAGTTGCCAGGTCGTACGGCATGGATTCTATAAGTTTACCAGGCTCCAGTTCGCCCAATGGGAACGGGTAATCTGTTCCTAAAGCAATCTTATCAGCACCTACCAAGTTCACCAGGTATTCCAGCATCAACGGGTCGTGCACCAGCGAATCGAAGTAGAATTTGCCCAGATACTCGCGAGGATTAACAGGATTATCGATAGCGCAAAGGTCTGGGCGCACTTCAAAACCATGGGCAATACGGCCTATAGTTGATGGGAAGGAACCACCGCCATGTGCAAAGGCTACTCGCAATTTTGGCAAACGTTCAAACACTCCACCGAATATCATCGAGCAGATGGCAACCGTAGTTTCGGCGGGCATACCTACCAGCCACGGCATCCAGTAATTACCCGTGCGGTCTTTGCCCAGCATATCCCAGGGATGTACAAAAACAGCAGCACCAAGGTCCTGTGCGGCCTCAAATATCGGGAAGAGCTCTGCCGCATCCAGGTTTTTGCCATTTATGTTAGAGCCAATCTGTATGCCGGGCATGCCCAGTTCCTTAACGCAACGTTCCAGCTCTTTTATAGACAGGTCGGCATCCTGCATCGGCAGCGTTCCCAATCCGATAAAGCGGTCCGGATAATCAGCTACGATGCCGGCAATGTGGTCGTTCAGGAATTTACTTAGGTCGTAGGTGTGTTCCGGCTTGGCCCAGTAGTTAAACATAACCGGTACCGTGCTGAGCACCTGCACGCCTACTTTATGCTGGCTGCACTCGTGCATGCGCACCTTTGGGTCCCAGCAATTATCCTGAATTTCGCGGAAGAACTTGTCGTCCATCATCATGCGGGCACAGCAGGGCTTGTGATGTTCCAGCCGTATAAAGCCGCCGTACCCGTACCGTTCGCGCAGGTTAGGCCAGGTAGCCGGCAAAATATGCGTGTGTATATCGATCTTCAGCAGACCCGAGTCTGTTAGTACAGGATGTGTAAGCGTTTGTTTGTGCATGATGTAAAAGGGCGAAATGCCGGATTTATCGCTATAATAGTGTCAGGCAATCCAACAAGATAAAACTTTTATACTTAAATACGCAGGCCAACCCACAAAAGCTTTTCTGATTTTATAGTTACCATTCAGACTTAAACTATAAACGATTGCCAGTGCCCTAAACATACCTGAAGCGCAAAAGCAAACCGGCACAAATTAGTATATTCGCAGACCTTAACGAACCATAGCTACCCCGGGTAGCACAAACTATAACTGATCTGCATTTACAATGAACTATCAGAATACCCTCGCCTTTGCGCAGCAACAAGACCAGAACGACCCGTTACATCATTTCAGAGATAAATTTTACTTCCCGCAGGTAAACAAGCAGGATGCTATTTACTTCTGTGGCAACTCGCTGGGGCTGCAGCCAAAATCAGCACAGATGTACATTGATAACGAAATGTATAAATGGGCCAACCTGGCGGTAGAAGGACATTTTAAAGGCGAGGAACCCTGGTTTAACTACCACGAATTATTAGCTGCCGGTGCGGCCCGCGTGGTAGGTGCTAAAGAAAGCGAAGTGGTGATCATGAACCAGCTGACCGTGAACCTGCACCTGATGCTGGTATCGTTTTACAGACCGGAAGGCAAGCGTTTCAAGATCATTACCGAAGCCGGTGCGTTCCCGTCAGACCAATACGCGTTAGAGACCCAGACCCGTTTCCATGGCTATAACCCAGATGAAGCTGTAGTTGAACTATACCCGCGCGAAGGCGAGTTTACACTCCGTACCGAAGATATTCTGCAGGCCATAAAAGACAATGCCGATGAGCTGGCGCTGGTGATGATGGGCGGTATAAACTACTATACCGGACAGGTGTTCGATATGGAAGCTATTACCAAAGCAGGCCACGAGGCGGGTGCTATAGTTGGGTTTGACCTGGCGCATGCTGCCGGTAACATCCCTGTTAAACTGCACGACTGGGACGTGGACTTTGCCGTGTGGTGTACTTATAAATACCTGAACTCAGGTCCGGGCGGCACGTCTGGCGTGTTTGTGCACGAGCGCCACGCCAACAACCCTGACTTGCCGCGTTTTGCCGGCTGGTGGGGCCACGATGCCAGCTCACGTTTCCAGATGAAGAAAGGCTTTATACCGATGCCGGGAGCTGCTGGCTGGCAGCTAAGCAATGCCCAGATCTTACCTTTGGCCGTGCACCGCGCATCTTTAGAGTTGTTTGATGAAGCCGGAATGGATAACATGCGCACCAAAAGCGAAAAACTGACCGGTTACCTGGAGTACCTGATAAACGATGTGCATGTGGGCAAGGATGTGCTGGAAATGATCACCCCAACTGACCCAAAGGCCCGTGGCTGCCAGATATCCATCCTTGTAAAGAAGAATGCGCGCGAGCTGTTTAATAAATTAATGGAAGCCGGCATTATAGTCGATTACCGCGAGCCGAACGTTATTCGTGTAGCCCCAACCCCACTTTACAACAGCTTCGAAGAGGTATTCCTTTTCTCCGAAATTTTGCATAAAACACTGGAAGAGCACCAGTAAGCTCTAAATTTTATAACTATAGCAATGGCCTGTTTTTCAAGAGAACAGGCCATTTTTTTGCTTAAGCATCCTCAATATCAAAACTTTAAGCTGTTTTCAAGTATAAAGAGCATCTATAGTTACCAGACCAACGGATGAATCTTTCGATCGAGAATATTTTACTGGGTGCCTCTATCCTGTTACTGATAAGCATTTTGCTCAGTAAGAGCCTCGGGAAATACGGTATTCCGGCGCTGATCCTTTTTCTTCTGGTAGGTATGCTGGCAGGCTCCGAAGGTATTGGGAACATCCATTTCGATGATCCCGGTTCGGCGCAGTCTGTGGGTATTGTTGCCCTTACTATAATTCTTTTTTCCGGTGGCCTGGACACGCGCTGGGAAACAACCAAACCAATTCTCTGGCGGGGCGTAAGCTTATCCACCCTTGGGGTATTTATAACGGCTTTACTGCTGGGGCTGTTTATATGGCGTATTACTGACTTTACTTTCCTGGAGGCAATGCTGCTAGCCTCTATCGTTTCCTCTACCGATGCAGCGGCCGTGTTCTCTATTCTGCGTTCTAAAAACATCGGGCTTAAACATAACTTGCGCCCCACCCTGGAACTGGAATCCGGCAGCAACGACCCGATGGCTTATTTCCTGACCATAAGTTTTACGTACCTGGTAATGAACGAAGGGGAAGCCAGCATCTGGCAGCTGGTGCCTATGTTTTTTCTGCAGATGAGCATTGGTGCTGTTATGGGTATTGCCATGGGGCGCCTAATGGCATGGGCCATTAACCGGATAAAATTACTCCAGGATGGCCTTTACCCGGCACTCTCGCTGGGCATGCTCATTTTTACTTTTGCGTTTACCACCGTCATCAATGGCAACGGTTTTCTGGCAGTATACATTGCCGGGGTGATGATGGGCAACCGTAATTTTATACACAAAGGCAGCTTAACCAAGTTTTACGATGGCCTGGCCTGGCTGATGCAAATCGTAATATTCCTGACGCTTGGTTTACTGGTGTTTCCGTCTCAGATGATTCCGGTGCTGGGTACCGGGGTGTTTATCTCGCTTTTCCTGATGTTTGTGGCCCGCCCTATAAGTGTTTTTATTAGCCTAATTCCTTTCCGTAGCACTTTATGGGATAAACTATACATTTCGTGGGTAGGTTTGCGCGGCGCGGTGCCTATTGTGTTTGCTACTTACCCTTTGCTGGCCGGCGTCGGGAAAGCGGACATGATGTTTAACATTGTGTTCTTTATTGTACTTACGTCGGTTATGCTGCAGGGCACTACGCTTACAGTAGTAGCCCGGTGGCTGGGCCTCTCCCGCCGCGACAGGTCTCCAAAACGTTTCCAGCTGGGTGAAGAAATGGGCCTGGATATGAAGAATGCGCTGGTAGAGCTCGACCTAACAAAGGAAAGTATGGCAGTAGGCAGATCTATAGTTGAATTACAGTTTCCGAAAACAGCGCTGATCGTGCTTATAAACCGTGGCGGCAAGTACGTTACACCAAATGGCGCTACGGTGCTCGAAGAAAGCGACAAGCTCCTGGTCATGATCGACAATGACGGTGAACTCGAAAAAGTAAACCAGGCGCTGGGTATTACTGCCTGAAGTGGATTATAATGTCACTGAACTATACATGGCAACTATAGTTGGGAAATTGCCACTTATAGTTCAGCTGAACAAGTTAAGCCTCCTGTGGTTGGTAAGTTTTTAGTTTCGCTTTCCGGATGAGCTGTTTTTCGAGGAGTTGCTGCACTTCCGGTTTGTTATAGTCTTCTATCGTCTGGATGTGCTTCATCACTTTCTTCATGATCTTATCCTGCTGCTGTCCGGTTTCGAGGGCGTAGGAATAAGGCAGATCAGAGAATGTAACCATACTATAGAGCGTGTTCCATTTGCCCGGGTATTGTTCGCTTATTTTAGCTTCTACTTTTTTGCGCAGCAGGAAACGTGGATCGGCTACCTTGTCGCGCATTTCTACAAAGTTCATCACGGCCAGGTCGGCAATGGCATCGGCATCCGGCTTGCGTTTGCGCTCAAAGGCTTTAAACAAGCTTTGCCAGTCACCATCAAAATTATCCAGCATCTTGTCCAGCACGGTAATATCTTCAAAGCCGGCGTTCATGCCTTGCCCGTAAAACGGCACTACCGCATGGCAGGCATCGCCTATCAGCAACACCTTATCTTCATAACTCCACGGAAAGCATTTTATAGTTACCAGCGAGCCGGTCGGGTTGCAGAAATAGTCCTGGGCCAGGTCCGGCATCAGCGGCACCGCATCCGGAAACACTTCCAGGAAAAAGTTAAGCAGGTCTGTATCGTTTTTGATGGCTGCAAAAGAGCGCTCGCCTTCGTAAGGGAAAAACAGCGTGCAGGTAAAGCTACCGTCTGTGTTCGGTAACGCGATCATCATATAATTACCGCGCGGCCAGATGTGCAGGGCATTCTTTTCGAGCAGCCAACCGCCACCTTCAGCAGGGGGTATCGTTAGCTCCTTGTAACCGTACTCTAAATAGCTTTGCTGGTAGTTAAACCGTTCTGTTTTCTGCAGGGCACCGCGCACCATCGAGAAAGCCCCATCTGCCCCGAAAATCAGGTCCGGTGTTATAGTTTCGTCGATAACATCATCGTGGTTGCGGAGGGTAACTTCGTTGGTTTTCAGGTTTACATCCTGTACCTGGCGGTTAAAGTGGTAGTTTATGTCCGGGTTTGGCTCCGACACATTCATTAATGCCATATTCAGCCCGGCCCGCGATACAGAGTAAATGGCCTGCCCTTCTTTGCCGTATGGCTGGTAGGTCAGGTTGCCCTGCTCGTCGTGCATTACACGGCCGTACATGGGTATTGCCACCTGCCGCACTTCGTCTTCTATGCCGATGCCACGCAGTGCCTTCCAGCCCCTGTCGCTTAGGGCAAGGTTTATCGAACGACCGCCATCCAGGGTACTAACACGCATATCGGGCCTGCGCTCGTACAAATCTACTTTGTAGCCGCGCTTGGCCAGGTATAACGATAGCAGCGAGCCTACCAATCCGGCTCCCATAATGGCGATGTTCTTCTTCTCGGTCATAGCGTAAAGTATAGGGCAATACCACTGTTGCTGTAAAGTAACGGTTTCCTTTCTTTTTTCACAATGATTGTTGCAAGCCGTACTTGTTTAGCTTACAATGTTACGGAAAGTAAGGTTGATGCGGTTACCTGTGGGCTTTGCTGTTTTGGGAATAGCGTGCTGCCAGTTATGCTGCGTGGGCCCCTGCATCAGCAGCAGGCTGCCGTGGGTTATGGGCAGGTAAAAGTTCTTTTGTGCTTTGTTGTGCCGGTGTTTAAAACCAAACCTGCGTTCTGCCCCAAAACTAACCGAGGCTATAGTTGGCTCAGGACCCAGTTCAGGCTCATCGTCGGAGTGCCAGCCCATGCTATTCTGCCCGTTCTGGTACAGGTTTAACAACACGCTGTTGTAACTATGTCCGGTGGCAGCTTCTATCTTTTCTTTTATCTGCAGCAATACAGACAGCCAGGGTTGCGGGTGGTTTTGCAGGCCGGAGTAGGTATAGGCTTTATCGCCGTACCAGGCGGTGAGGCGCGGCATCGGCAATTCCTTACCGAACATCCGTATCTTTTCCTGCTTCCAGCTTACCTGCTCCAGTAGTTGCTCAAAGTATAGTTTGCTTTCCTGTTCGGTAAAGAAATCAGGCACAAAATATACTTCCGCATCAGGTAAAGGCAGTTTTGCTGCAGTGTCTATTTTAAACTTGCTCATCTCTGTATGACTTTCCTGTGCTCCCGGAAGCTAACCGTCTTTTATTTCTTCTCTCCCTTCGTCGACTCATGTCAAGATAATCCATCACCCTGGATGCTGTTACACCGTGCAGCACAATAGATACCATCACTATAAAGCCAACTATAGACCACAATCCATCTGCATCATCAAAATTTGCCTCATTAAATGCAAAAGCCAGGTAAAAGAAAGACCCGATACCACGTATCCCGAAAAAGCTTATCGCTACCTTTTCTCTGGTACTACAATGGTCCTTATAAATAGCAATATAAGCAGTAAGCGGTCTGATAATGAATAAGAAAGCCAGCCCCAGCAATGCGCCGCTCCATGTTAAATGATCTAACAGGCCGGTAACTAAACTTCCTCCAAACAACATAAGCAATATCACCATTAAGATACGCTCTATCTGCGTTACAAAGTCATGCATTTCGGTATGATACTCGTGCCCTTCTTCATAACTGCTCATGGTGAGCGCAGCTACAAATACGGCTACAAAGCCATATCCGTGAGCCATTTCTGTCAGGCCATAGGTAACCAACGTAGCTGATAAGGCAACAAAGCCATCGCGTGTTTCCGGGAAAGCAGTGCCCTTGGGAAGGTAAAAAATAATATACGCCAGCCCCCGGCCTAGTCCGTACCCTATGGCAACGCCCATTATAACTTTATAAACCAGATCCCACAATACCCACTCTGTAAACCATCCTTCTCCTGTACTTGCACCTACTGCCATTGCTATAGCCAGCCACACAAACGGGAAAGCGCTCCCATCGTTAAAACCGGCTTCGGCAGTCAGCGAAAAGCGCACATCATCTTCTTCTGCATCATCAGGCGGACCAACCTGCACCTGCTCGGCCAGCACCGGATCTGTAGGGGCCATAACTGCTCCGAGTAGCACGGCAGCCGCGGGGGCCAGCCCCAGCCACCACCAACCCAAAAAAGCGAGTATACCTATAGACAGCAACATGGTTACAGAAACCAACTGAAGCGGAATTTTCCAGTTTTTCCAGCTAAACCTGCGCCTGATCTTAAGGCCTGTTGCCATCAGCGAAACTATAACGCTTAATTCAGTAAGGTGTACTGCATAGTCTTCGTGCCACAAAGGATCCGGGAAAGGCAACTCAAGAGGTAGAGAGTAGATGATAACACCGATCAGCAAGTAAATAATGGGGTAAGAGAGAAAACTCTTTTCTATCATAGCAGGCACCCAGGCCATAGATAGCGCAGCCAATCCGATTATGGTAATAACAACTATGTAAGAATCCATAAGGAGGACGGGTAGGTGCTGTTTTTTGATTTTATTTAGCGGGTTGTACGAAAATCATACTTGTTTAGCTATTTTAAAGTCAATTCAGCTACCTGATAACCATAGCCTTTTGGAGCAGAGATGTTTTTGAGGGACTGGAGTTGCTACTATTTATAGCTTACAGTTATTATCAGGGAATCAGGTTACATGTAACATGCACTCCCCCAAGTATAAAATAAAAAAGCACAGCAAGTTATCGCTTGCTGTGCTTTTCAGGCATGAAAATACCTATAGTTTAGTTTGCTGCTTCGGCTGGTTTAACCGGTGGCTGTAACACCTCGCCACACTTGTTGCAGGTGCGCTTCTGTTCATCATCCCAGAAATTGCCCATAATGACTGGCAACTGTTTAACTATATCAGTTACTTCGGTAAAATCTTCGTAAAGTTTATTGCCACAGTTTTCGCAGAACCACATAAAACCATCTTTTTCGCCATCGCGGCGATAGCGCTCTATTACCAACCCAACCGTATTAGCAGGGCGCTGCGGCGAGTGGGGCACACGTGGCGGTAACAGAAATATCTCTCCTTCTTTAATTTCGATATCAACCGGCTTACCATCGTCAATTATTTTTACGGTGATGTCACCTTCCAACTGGTAGAAAAACTCCTCTCCTTCGTCGTAATGGTAATCTTTGCGGGCATTTGGTCCGCCTACTACCATCACTATAAAATCGTCGTTGCCTTTAAACACCTGTTGGTTGCCAACGGGTGGTTTAAGCAGGTGGCGGTTTTCATCAATCCATTTTTTAAAGTTGAAAGGTTTTGCTACAGCCATAGTTTTAGTTGTTAGGTTGATAAATTGAAGGTACGCAAAAGCTGGCAAAAATGGTAATGCAACTGTAAGAGGCTTGTACTATAGCGATGCAAGTTTAAAGGCTTTTACGTACTTTTATACTATGAACCTGAACCTACAGAACAAACGCGCTATAGTTTGCGGCAGCACACAAGGCATTGGAAAAGCCATAGCCGTAGAACTGGCACAACTGGGAGCTAACGTAACTTTAGCCGCCCGCAACGAAGACAAACTACGAACTGCGCTGGAAGACCTGGACACCACCATGGGCCAGCAGCACGACTATATAGTTGCCGATTTTACAGACCCTTATAACCTGAACATACAGGTGCAGGGCTACCTGGCCCAACAGCCAACCGTACATATACTGGTAAACAACACCGGTGGCCCGGCCGGCGGACCAATTACCGAAGCCATTTCAGATGAGTTTATGGATGCCTTCAACCAGCATCTGATCGCGAACCACCTGCTGGCAAAAGCGGTGATTCCGGGAATGAAGGCAGCTAACTATGGCCGTATCATCAACATCATCAGCACCTCGGTAAAGCAGCCGTTGCACGGTTTGGGTGTATCGAATACGATACGCGGAGCCGTAGCAAGCTGGGCTAAAACCATGGCAAACGAACTGGGGCAGTTCGGGATAACTGTTAACAACGTGCTGCCCGGCGCAACCCGTACCGGTCGCCTGGAATCCATCATCGAAAACAAAGCCAGGAAAACTACTACCGAAGTGGGAACTATAGAAGAAGAGATGATGAAAGAGATACCAGCCCGTCGCTTTGCAGAACCTGAAGAAGTTGCCGCTGCAGCTGCGTTTTTAGCGACTCCTGCTGCTGCTTATATTAATGGCATAAACGTGCCGGTTGATGGTGGCAGAACGGGGTGTCTTTAATTGCTAAATGGCTGGATTGTTGAATGGTTGACTTGCTTTTTTGTGTACAGAATTAGCCTATAGCAATTTAGCCATTTAACAATTCATTACTCATTCTTAATTTCTAATTCATAATTGCGAAGCACCGTGCAGCACATACATAACTACATAAATGGCCAGTTAGTAATGCCTGTGGCAGGGCAGTACATCGACAACTATAATCCGGCGCTTGGCGAAGTATATTCTCTTATTCCGGATTCGGATGAGCAGGATGTGGAGCAGGCGGTGCAGGCGGCGTTGGCAGCTTTCCCGGGGTGGTCTAAAACACCAGCCGAAAAGCGCGGCCAGATTTTGATGCGCATCGCCGATCTGATCGATAAAAACCTGGACCAACTAGCCGAGGCTGAATCTGTAGACAATGGCAAGCCTTTGAAACTGGCAAAGTCTGTGGATATACCGCGCGCAAGCAGCAACATGCGCTTTTATGGTACTGCCATTCAGCATTTCGCTTCGGAAGCGCATTACATGGAGGGCACCGATGCCATCAACTATACGGTGCGTCATCCGCATGGCGTAGTGGGCTGTATCTCTCCCTGGAATTTGCCCTTGTACCTGTTCACCTGGAAAATTGCTCCTGCCCTGGCTGCCGGAAACTGTGTGGTTGCCAAGCCATCCGAAGCTACACCTATGACGGCCTATTTGCTGTCTGAGATATGTATTGAAGCGGGCTTACCTGCCGGCGTACTGAACATTGTGCATGGCTACGGGCATAAAGTGGGCGCTTCCATGACGGCCCACCCGAAAGTGCCGGTTATCTCGTTTACAGGCGGCACTGCTACCGGACGAACTATAGCTGCCACAGCTGCTCCCATGTTCAAGAAACTGTCCTTAGAGTTAGGTGGCAAAAACCCGAACATCATCTTCGCTGACTGCGACTTTAACAACGCGCTGCATACCACTATACACTCATCGTTTGCCAACCAGGGACAGATCTGTTTGTGCGGCTCCCGCATCTTTATTGAGCGCCCGATCTATGAGAAGTTTAGAGATGCTTTTGTGGAGAAAGTAAAAGCCATGAAAGTAGGTGACCCGATGGAAGAAGGTTCTAAGTTAGGCGCAGTGGTATCGGAGCAACACATGCAGAAAGTGCTTTCTTACATAGAATTAGCTAAACAGGAAGGCGGAACTATACTTACCGGCGGACACCAGGTACAGGTAGAAGGTCGCTGCAAAAATGGCTGGTTTATAGCCCCAACTATAGTTGAAGGCCTGCCCTACAACTGCCGCACCAACACCGAAGAGATCTTCGGCCCAGTCGTTACGCTTATGCCTTTCGACTCGGAAGAAGAAGTGATCCAATACGCCAACTGTACCGACTACGGTCTTGCCGCCACTATCTGGACAAACAATTTACAACGGGCACACCGCGTAGCACACCAGGTACATTCCGGCATCATCTGGATAAACACCTGGCTCCTACGCGACCTGCGCACCCCATTCGGCGGCATGAAAAACTCCGGTGTTGGTCGTGAAGGTGGTTTTGAAGCGCTACGCTTCTTTACCGAGCCGCAGAATATTTGTGTGAAGTTGTAAAAACTTTTTGAGCCAAATATGGAAATAGAAAAGCTAAATAGCTTTGAAAAGAGCAGGATCAACCTTGAGATAAAACAAGCTCTGCTCAGCTCTTTAGCTTTAGGAGTCATAGCGATTATAGTTGCATCTTCATTGACTATTTTCTTCCTAAGAAGTGATAACCTTCATCTAGAAAAAGGCCTTGCGATTACATTTGTAGTTTTTGTAGCAGCTACGGGTCTGTTGAGTTACTTCTACCTTTCGATCAAAGACTATTTGGCAGATTTAAGGAGCGGATCAAAGAACACATATGTTGGGCAGATAACCGGGAAATCTGTGAATACTAACTGGGGCTGGCACGGTAACACTGCAGCTGATGCCATATCTCAACCAAAACTTGATGAATATTTTATAGTTGTAGGACCTCAAAAAATATTTATCTCTAAAGAGGATTTCGATAGATTAAATATTGGAGATATAGTAAAAGCCAGTACTTCAATTAAAAGCAACATCTTCTTAGGAGTAATAAAGGAATAAACAGATTATGCGCTGGCGCGAGCTTGTAGCTCGTGTCTGTTTAGCAATTCAAAGTCAGAAAGTATAAAGCACGAGCTACAAGCTCGCGCCAGCGATAGAAACCTCACCCGATTACACTTCAAAATCCAACTTTCGCTTTACCCCCGCTTAAATTTCTGCGTACCTTTGCGGCATGAAGTATAAAAAAGCAAAACGGTTCCTTTTGTTACGGGACCGGCTAAACTACCCGCTTCGGTTTAACCCGTTCGTGTTTAGCAAATTGTTCTTTCTGTGGGTGGCAGTAGGAGTAATTGGTGGTGTTATCGCCGGCTCTTACTGGATCGTACTCGAACAACTGCTGCATTTCATGGGTCAGTTTCAGGGGCTTATGGTTATACCATTAATGGCTACAGCTGGTTTACTGGCTGGTATCATCATCCATAAACTCGGCGACCCCGGTGAAATGGACCTGATCGTGAACAACATCCGTTTTAAGGGTGGCAAGCTGGAGCCGAAGAATAACCCGTCCATGATCCTTTCGTCGTTGCTGTGTATTGCAAGCGGGGGAAGTGCCGGACCCGAAGCGCCGCTGGTACAGGTTACCGGCTCTACCGGCTCCTGGATTGCACGCAAACTTAAGTTTAAAGGCGAAGACCTGCGCTCGCTAACTATAGCCGGGATGGCATCAGGGTTTACGGCCCTTTTTGGTGCGCCGCTGGGTGGTAGCTTGTTCTCTCTGGAAATTCTGCATCACCGCCACGTGGTAGAATATTACCAGGCACTTATTCCTGCTTTTGTTGCCAGCTGCTCCAGTTTCGTCATTTTTATCCTGATCA
The DNA here is from genome assembly GCF_019336435.1 of Pontibacter populi. Classification (GTDB taxonomy): domain Bacteria; phylum Bacteroidota; class Bacteroidia; order Cytophagales; family Hymenobacteraceae; genus Pontibacter; species Pontibacter humidus. Next base: position 1,092,846 of record NZ_JAHWXQ010000001.1, read on the forward strand.
CGCACATCGGTATTGGCCCTACCTGGAATTTCCCGGTGTATACTACGCCGCAACTAAACGATTTCTTTTACGCGATGCTGTATGCCCTGGCAGGTACGGCAGTTGGATGGCTTTTTATTTTTACGGTTCGCCAGAGCAAATATATTTTCAGCCTGGTACGGATGCCTATTTATGTACGTATGGCGATCGGTGGCCTGCTGGTTGGAACTATAGCTTATTACATGCCGCTTACCCGCTATTTCAGCCACGACGAACTATCAGTACTGTTACAGGAAAGCTTTTCGGTGGAGTTTCTGCTGACGTTACTTATTGCTAAAATATTTGCCATCAGCTTTACCGTTACTTCAGGCTGGCGTGGTGGATTTATTATTCCGCTGTTCTTTGTTGGAGCTACTACTGGTCTTATCATCAACTCAGTTTTCCCGGGCCAGAATTTGCCGCTGATACTGGTTAGCTGTATGGCTGCTATTAATGCCTGTGTTACGCGCACGCCCATTAGCACTATTATCCTGCTTTCCACCTTAACGGGCTTTAATCAGTTTATCCCTATTATGTTTGCCAGCCTAACAGGTTTTTTCCTGGCACCTAAAACGCCATTAATAAACGCGCAGCTTGGCGTGAAGAGTAAAGAAGAGGAATAGATTGTTCCGGGAGCATAAGCCTTTCTTTATCAGGAGCGTACTTTACTATAGTACCATTACATTCCTGATTGAAAGATGGCAAAGCGCGCACCAACTGCAGTTCTCCCATTTATACTTTCTGAGCTGAACGAGAGCGAGGAAAGCCTGCGGGCACAAGGCATAGAGGCAGAAGCATTGCTTGCCATCTATAACGACTATATTTGCCGCTTAGATGAGCTCAGAACTATAGCCGCGTTTGTAACAGATACCGTAGCCCGTCATGAAGATGTGCACGCGGCGCGTTACAGAGTAAAGGAGCCGTTACACCTGCTAAAAAAGATCCTCCGCAAAAAGAAAGAGTACCCCGACCGCCATTTAAATGCAGCTAACTATACGGCTTACATAAACGACCTGGCCGGTGTACGTATACTGCACCTCTCCAAACAATCATGCCACCACATAGCCAACTATATACAGCAAAACTGGGAGCTGAAACGGGAACCGTATGCTTATGTAAAAGAAGGCGACACTTCAGAAGCAAAGGAATTTGGAGCCTTCAACTACAGGGTAATGATGAATGACCGTGGATATAAAGCGCAGCATTACATTATCAAAGTACAGGCCACCCGGCAACTATATTTTATCGAGGTTCAGGTAAAAACGTTGTTTGAGGAAGGCTGGAGCGAGATAGATCACTGCATCCGGTACCCGGACCATAAGCCGAACGAGCTCCTGAATAGATTGCTATGGCTATTGAACCAGGCCACTTCTAACGCCGACTTGCTGGCAACTCAGATACAGGCACTCGCTAACGAACTGCACAACTATAAGCAAGGCCATAAAGCAGGAATAACAGTCTCGCAGTTGCACAGCCACATCGATGACCTACCCGTTGACCAACAGGAAAAACAGTATTTGTATGCCTGCCTGGCTAAGCTGACTAATAGCGAACTATAGGTTTCTACTTTTTATCAGGCACCAGGTTATGGGCTACCAGTTTCCATTTTCCGTCCAGCATTTTCCAGACTTTAAGGTAGTGCCCCGTTGTCTCACCCTGCATATAGCTCCCATAGGTATACCCCATATCTGCAGAAGGCGAAAGCTCATGCCCAAGCGTAGTGTAAACTATAGTTGCGGCTGGCTCTATGGGTGTGTTTTTGTATCTGTAAGGATATTCACCGTGCCGGTAAATCAGTGTTTCATCATAATAAGGCTGTACTTTCTGCACATCGCTGGCTAGCAAATCCTTTTCTGAGCCTTTACCTGTAGTTTCTTTTATAGCTGGAGCCGGCTGGTATGTTTCCGGTTTTATCAGATCCGCTGAAAATGAATTGCCCATATCAACAGCCACTTTCCATTGCCCGTTTGGTTGTTTGCGCCAAACCGATAAGTAGAACCCGGCACCGGCAGGCTTTTCATCTTCGGGATTGGCCTTAAATTCATAAGGGCCTGTTGTGTAACCCCAGTCTAGTGAAGCAGAAATGTCGGCGTAAGCGGGATACCAGGTGAGCAAGGCTTTACTTTCAGGTGCTTCGGAGTGCAGCTTTTTACCGTTTGTTAGTGTTGGTGCAAACACAATTCCGTCGTCGGCCATGTTCTCTGCAAAAGCCTTATGAAATCCTTTTTTAGCTGAGGTGGCGGCAAAGTTGCGTTCGGCAGTGGCGAGGCTTTCAAGCGCTTTATCGCGGGTAGTATTGGCAGTCTGCAAAGCGCACAGCAAAACTGCAAACGTAAGTAACAAGGTAATCTTCATAGTTCTATAGTTTAAGTGCGGAAAGAGTGGTTAAATATAGTTGTAATTTCGAAAACCACACACCATCAACTAACTAAATTACAACCACTTATCTACATTAATCAACTATAAAAATAAGTCACAGAAGTAAAAAAGGCCCACCGTTACCGGCAGGCCTTCTAACTATAGTTTATAGGTTACTTACTGGTTTTGCTTCTCATCAGATGAGTTGATAAGCTTGCGCTCCAGGAAGTCTGTCATCATTGTAAAGCGGTGCAGCGAAGTAATACCACCACCTACACCGTGGTTACGGTTCGGGTAGTAGAAGCTTTCGAATTGCTTGTTGGCGCTGATCAAGGCATCCTGCATCGCTACTGCATTCTGGAAATGTACGTTATCATCTCCTGTACCGTGGATCAGCAACAGCTCGCCCTGTAGTTTATCTGCAAAGAACAGTGGTGAGTTATCGTCGTAACCGGCAGCATTCTCCTGTGGTGTTTTCAGGAAGCGCTCAGTGTAAATAGTATCATAGTACCTCCAGTTAGTAACAGGCGCTACTGAAATACCGGCTGCAAACACGCCATTGCCTTTGGTTAAGCCCAGCAACGTCATATAACCACCATAACTATGGCCCCAGATACCAATGCGGTTCTTGTCTACATAGTTCTGGTTGCCCAGCCACTTGGCCGCTTCAATTTGGTCTTCTATTTCGTACTTTCCTAAGTTAGCGTAAGTGGTTTTCTTAAATTCAGCACCACGGGCACCAGTACCACGGTTATCCACACTTACCACAATCATTCCTTTGCTTGCCAACACCTGGTACCACAGGTAGTTTGTGCCACCCCAGCTATTCGTTACTGTTTGTGAGCCCGGACCACCATACACAAACATCAGCACTGGGTACTTTTTGTTCGGGTCAAAATCAGTTGGTTTTATCATCCAGCCGTTCAGTTGTGTGCCATCAGCAGTTTTCATAGTAAAGAACTCCTGCTTAGCAATGTTGAACTGGTCCAGTGTGTTTTTCAGCTTCTGGTTATCTTCCAGCGTTTTTATCAGCTTGCCATCTTTAGCTGTCTGCAGCGCAACAACAGGCACCTGGTTGGCAGCAGAACTATAATCGAGGAAGTATTTAAAGTCGTTGCTCAGGTTTACGCGGTGCGTACCGGCAGTAGTAGTCAGGCGCTTTTTGTTTTTGCCTTTGCTGCTGATGCTGTACAGGTGGCGCTCCAGCGGCGATACTTCTGTAGACATGTAATACAGGCGGTCGTTTTTCTCATCGTAACCTTCGTAGCTGCTTACTTCCCAGTTGCCGTTTGTGATCTGGCGCACCAGCTTACCGTTCATGTTGTACAGGTACAGGTGGTTAAAGCCTTTCACTTCTGAACTATGGATAAAGTGCTTGCCATCTTTCAGGTAAGTCAGGTCGTCGGTAATGTCGATGTAAGCTTTATCGGTTTCTTTCAGAACTACATCGGCCTTACCGGTTGTAGCGTTGGCGTGCAGAATCTCCAGGGTGTTCTGCAGGCGGTTCATTTTCTGGATAGACAACAGGTTAGGATTGTTTGTCCATTTAATGCGCGGGATATAGATATCGGCTTCGTTGCCTGTATCCATTTTTACAGTTTTAGCGCTGGCCACATCATACACCGACACCTTTACTTTTGAGTTAGCCTCACCTGGTTTCGGGTATTTAAATTTATTATCCTGCGGGTATAGTTCGCCCCACATCTGCATGTTAAACTCGGGTACGTTAGTTTCATCAAATGTGTAAAAAGCAATCTTTTTACCATCCGGCGACCAGTGGAAGCCCTGCGCAAACGAGAATTCCTCTTCGTAAACCCAGTCAGCAGATCCGTTAATGATAGAATTGAATTTACCATCCGTAGTGATCTGCGTTTCCTTCATGTTGCTCAGGTCAGTCACAAACATGTTGTTGTCGCGGGCAAAGGCAACACGCTTGGCATCTGGTGAGAAAGTTGCATATAGTTGCTTACCACCGTTGCTTAGCTTGGTTAGTTTTTTAGACGCAAGGTCGTAGATATAAAACTCAGCTTTGGAAGAACGACGGTAGATCTGCTCGGTACCAGTAGAGAATAATACTTTCTGCTCGTCTGAAGAGAAGGTATAGTTATCGAACTGAATTGGTGTGTTGCTTCCTTCTGGCTTCAGGTTTTCACCTTCAATAATAGTGCTTACTGGTTTGCCTGTGGTTACATCATATTTTACAATGTCGGCCACTTTGTTCTTCTCGTCAGCTACGGTAGAACTATAGTACTGGCCGTCTTTCATCCAGTTTACACCATACACCGACTGGGCTCTGAATGTACCTTTGCGGTAAATATCTTCCAGGGTGATGTCTTTTTTCTGCTGCGCCTGCGCCACAAAAGCGAAGCAAAGCAACATAGCAGCCAAAAGGTTTGATCTGAGTTTGATATGCATGCGATTAGTTAATTGTTAGTTTAGCTCCCCTAATTTAAGCGATTAATATTGTTCTGCCATACTTTACAGTTAAAACCATGCCTGTAACCCATCCAAAGTATAACTATGGCTTGTAAAAGCAAAAAGCGCCCGGCCATAAGCCCTGCGCTTTTTAAACTGGAAGTATCGTTCTAATTAGAAATTTAATCCAACTGTAAACATCACGTTGCTCTGCTTATTCTCCATATCCACAACAGGGTCCTGCGAGGCATCTTCAAACGTATATGGCGAATAGCGGCTGTTACCATTTGATCGGGCATAGGCGATATCGGCATAATAGTTTTGCAGGCGCACACCGGCACCAAGCGTAAAGGTGTTTACTTTGGCATCAAATGAGCTGTTTTTGTAAGGGCTGCCTGAAATAGCATAACCAGCACGTAACCTGAACACTTCATAGCGGCCTTCAGCCCCAACTCTATAGTTCATTGCTGATTTGTAAGTATCGTTTATGCTGCTGTTCACGCCACTGAAATAGCCACTGAAGTTACTGTTCTCATCGTCTTCTTTAAAACGCATGCTGCTGTAATCTACATACTCAGCATCGGCGGTTATAAAGCCATACTTACCCACAAAAACCGCAACACCGGTATTGGCCCTGAAAGGTGTCGTTAGCTGGTACGAAAATTCGCCCGGCATCTCAATGGCACTATAGTTCTCCCTTCCGGCAGTTCCGTTGAAAGTAGAGTACATCGAGCGGTCGTAAGTTTCTGTAAAGGTATAGGCAGTCGGGGTCTGTACACTTAAGCCAAAACGCAACGCATCTATCGGCCTAACTATAACGCCGAGCTTCAGGTTTACGCCGGCGCCTTCTGTGGTAAACTGATCGCGAAGCTCCAGGCTTTCAAAGTCAGAGTCGGTATCCGATTCAGTTTCGCGATAAATGCGCTCCTGCGTAAATTTTGAGTTTACAATTCCTAATGATGCGCCCAGATATATCTTATCGCGGAAGCTGGTACCAAAAGCAAAATCAAACTGACTTTGTGATCCCCGGCGAACCAGCTCTTCCTGTATGTTTAATGCGCCAAAGCGATCTACCGGCAAATAATAAGCGCCCTGATCATCTTCCAACTCATCAAAAAGATAGGTACCATACGCTAAGCCCGGCAACGTAAAATACCCATTATTAAACTCATCTGCGAGGTCATCTACAGTAACTCCGTCTGCCAGCGCCTGCTCGTAAATGTATTCAACTATACCCGGTGCAGTTTCGGAAGTGACGCCGTTATAAGTAGTGCGGTTATTAAAGTTGTTGATCCTGGACATACTTATACCAAAGGTAGATCCGCGCCAGTCACTGCTTTCGCTATCGTCTTTGCGGTTACTGAACACCACACCAGCCTGCGGAATGTTGATGGTAGAACGTTCATCAGGTGTGTTGCGCCCCATAAACAGGGAATTGGTGCTGTTGTTGGTAAAGCCAAGGCTTAGGTTTGCCTCTGACCTACGGAACATACCCAGTCCAGCCGGGTTTACAGAAATTGTTGAAATATCGGCGCCAAGTGCTGTTTGCGCACCGCCAATACCTTGTATACGTGCAGAACCCTGAAGACCAAGACGGGTGTAACGCAGGGCGTCTTCTCCATTCTGAGCCAAAGCAGTTCCGCTCCAGCCCAGTAGTATCGCCAGGCTGGCAGAAAATAGCTTATTCATTTTCATGTGATTCGTTTACTGAAAAGGGTTAGTTACCTCTTGGCGGCCGTCCGCCACTGTTACTGCCGGAACTACTTCCACTGCTGCTTCCGGAACTGCCGCTGCTGCGTGTAGGTGCCGGTTCTGACCTGCGTACCTCGCGCTGCTCGTACGAGCGTGTTGTTTCGCGTGGGCGGGTAGTTTCGGTGCGTTGTATTACAGCAGGACGTGCTTCGGTGCTGCGCTGCTGCTGGCGATATTCACGGCGCGGAGTTTCGCGGGTAGTGCGCTGCTCCGGCTGGCGTGTTGCTGGTTCAGTCCGGCGTGTGCGTGGTTCTACTTCACGGGTTGCAGGTTGTGCGTCATTATTAAACTGCTGTTGCCTTGTAGTGCGCTCCTCACGTGTCGGGCGGTTTACGTCGCTGTTGCGAGGTCTTGTAGTTTCCCGGCCCGGGCGTGTAGTTATTACGTCTTTGCTTGTTTCAGTAGTCTGCGGACGAGCACGGTCTGTTGTTCTGGCCGGACGGCCCTGCTCTGCGCGCTGCTCCCTGCTTTCTGTTAAGGTACCTCTTTCTATTCTGCCTTCACGTTGTGTACGATCTGTTACCACACCGCCACGTTCGCCACGCGGGCCATACTGTACTTTGCGCGGGTTGTTATAACCAGGATAATCATACACATACTGGCGGCCATAGTACCCTCCGTAATAGTTGTTATAGTATGGGTTCCAGGAGTTATAATAGCGGCCATAACCGTAATAAGGGTTGTAACGGCCATAATAGCCACCGCCCCAGCCATAGTTATAGCTTATTGATATCGACAGGCCACTTCCCCAGTAAGGTCTGTAAGCAAAAGGATCATAGAAGAACGGGTCGTAATAGAAGGGGTCATAAAAAGGATCAGCGTAACGATGACGATAGGCTCTGTTATAACTATAGCTATCGTAATAGCTCGGGTACGGATCGTAAGCCCAGGAAGGGTCTACAAATGAGTAGCTCGGACGATACCAGTTATCGCGCTGATCATATTCACGGCCATCATAATACTCGTCCCCGTAATAGTTATCGGTAGCAGCACTGCTTTTTTCCGAGTATTCCGGGTTCGTTATACCTTCTTCAGTGCCATCCTCTGTTTGCTGCTCTGCGTCTGCATAGGTTTGCTGGGCTGGCTGTACGTATTCGGTTCTGTCTGCAGTGCTATAGTACATATCATCGTACTCCGTAGACTGCATAGCGTTAGGGCTGCTGCAACCAACTGCAAACAGAGCAAGCGCCGGGGCTATCGTTAAGATTGTAAACTTTTTCATGACCTGCTGATGTAAAACTCCTTCTATATCAAAGATATAAACACAATGGCGCAAAACCTTATCAATAGTATAATATATTAACGTAATTTTGAGCTGTATTGATGTCTAAATTGTAATTGAAACTATAGCAATTATTATTCCAAAAACATCTACAATTAAGAATATACTATAAATTATTTTAAAAATGAGCAAAGGGCTACCAAAAAGAAGCGAAGATTACTCCTTATGGTATAACGAACTGGTGAAAAAAGCAGGGCTTGCCGAGAACTCCGCTGTGCGTGGTTGTATGGTTATAAAGCCTTACGGTTATGCTATCTGGGAGAAAATGCAGCGTCAGCTGGACGATATGTTTAAGGCTACCGGCCACCAGAATGCATACTTCCCGCTATTTGTGCCCAAAAGCTTGTTCGAGGCCGAAGAGCAGAATGCTGAAGGTTTTGCCAAAGAGTGTGCTGTAGTTACCCATTACCGCCTGCAAAACGACCCTGATAAACCAGGAAAACTGCGCGTAGACCCAAATGCTAAACTCGAAGAAGAGCTAATTGTTCGACCAACTTCAGAAGCTGTTATCTGGAACACCTACAAAGGCTGGATACAAAGCTACCGCGACCTGCCTCTGCTTATAAACCAGTGGGCTAACGTGGTGCGTTGGGAAATGCGTACGCGTTTGTTTTTAAGAACTGCTGAGTTCTTGTGGCAGGAAGGACACACGGCCCACGCTACTGCCGAAGAAGCCATTGCCGAAACAGAGCAGATGCTGGAAGTGTATGCTACGTTTGCCGAGCAGTATATTGCCCTGCCGGTTATCAGAGGTATAAAAACACCGAATGAGCGTTTCGCCGGTGCCCTGGAAACTTATTGTATCGAGGGTATGATGCAGGATGGCAAAGCTTTACAAGCTGGTACATCACACTTCCTGGGCCAGAACTTTGCCAAGGCCTTTGATGTGAAATTCGCTACCAAAGACGGAGGTCTGGAATATGTTTGGGGAACATCGTGGGGTGTAAGTACCCGTTTGATGGGGGCGCTGGTAATGGCCCACTCTGACGACGAGGGTTTAGTACTGCCTCCAAAGCTGGCTCCGATCCAGGTTGTAATCGTTCCGATCTATAAAGGTGAAGAGCAACTTGCCCAGATCAGTGAGAAAGTGTTGAAGCTTAAGAAAGAACTGGAAGCAAAAGGCATCAGCGTGAAGTTTGACGATCGCGACAATGAGCGCCCAGGCTTTAAGTTTGCTGAGTGGGAACTGAAAGGTGTACCTGTACGCCTTGCCATCGGAGCACGAGACCTGGAAAATGGTACCGCCGAAATCGTTCGCCGCGACACCAAAGTGAAAAGCTCGCAACAATTCGACAGCCTGGCAACTTATATTCCTGCTTTGCTTGACGAGATACAGGAAAGCATCTATAACAAAGCGCTAAACTATAGAGAAGAGCATACTACCAAAGTAGATAGCTACGAAGAGTTTAAAGAAGTGCTGGAAACCAAAGGTGGTTTTGTGTTAGCTCATTGGGATGGCACTCCGGAAACGGAAGAACGCATTAAGGAAGAAACCAAAGCAACCATACGCTGCATTGCCCTTAATACGCCTGATGAAGACGGTGTTGATATGATAACTGGTAAGCCGAGCAAGCGTCGTGTTTACTTTGCCAAGGCTTATTAATTGAAAATTGCTGATTATTGAATCAGCAGTTTTCAATTAAACATACCGCCACTTTCCTTCTCAGGAGTGGCGGTTTTGTTTTTGTCTGAACCAGGATTTTCAGGATTAATGGATGAACGGGATTTTAAGTGGGCGCCCTACGCTGGCGCGAGCGTCCTCGCTCGTGACTTAATATGGTGTTGAGTCTCCTGACTCAACTGGCCCGGAAGGGACAGGAATTAGAAGTAGCTGGATCAAGAATTTTATAGTTGGCGTAGTCCAACCGCCCCAACCCCTCAGAGCTACGCTCGCTAGTTTCGAACTCCCGTTCTCACTAGTCCAAGGCGGGGAGCTTTTAGGCAACTATAATTTAAGGTGTAGTTTTATAATTGCTGCTTTAATCCACCTCTGCCCCTCCCGAGAGGGGAATTTCTGCTTTTGCCATAGTTGGCTTTACAATTCTATAGCTACAGGTATAGCACGGACAGGTTTACCTGACCCCACGAAACTACCACCACGATCAATCTCGAAGCGAGCAGGTTCAAACTATAGCTCAACAGTAGCTATGAGAAACTTCTCAGTCTTTGGGTTGAGCGCCTTGTAGATTTGCGGTGCTGAAAGCATTGCGACGAAGGAGCAAAGCAAATGTACACCGCGCGATGCCCGAAGACGGGGCCTCCCGGCCGTGAGGGCACCAAAGCCAACTATGACAACTATAGGTGAGTAGAGCTCCCAGGATTATTTATAGAAAGCTATGGAAGAATAGCTCGGTTCGGGTTCTAGAGGATCAAACTAGAGAACTATAGCTTCTCTAACTTTAAGCTGAAATAGATTTCTCCCTACGATCGAAATGACAAAAAGAGAGTAAATTAAAAACATATAAGGACCCTCGGCTTTGCTCGGGAGGACAAAGAAAGGAAATACCACCTATAAACTCACGATAACACCACATAATCAACCTACAACAATTCGCAGTTTGATCTAAAAATCACTATATTTACCTAACAAGCCACCTCCTATGCTACTAGACTGGGTAACTGTAATCTTACTTATCACGATCGGGCTGGTCCTGATCATTGTGGAACTGGTGTTTATTCCGGGTACGACTCTTATTGGTATACTTGGTTTTGTACTGGCAGGCATCGGCATCTGGATCGGGTATGCGGCCTTAGGCACAACTATAGGGCATATAATACTTGGCTCAACAGTGCTTATAGCGGGCGTGGCATTTTTTTATAGTTTCCGGACAGACGCCTGGTCCAGGTTTGCGCTGAACGACCAGATGAAAAACAGGGTGAATGACGAACATCCGCATACACTTCAGATAGGCGAAACCGGCGTAACCGTATCGGCATTGCGCCCCCAGGGAACAGGCCTTTTTAATGATCAGCAACATGAGGTGCAAACCAAAGGAGAGTTTCTGGCGCCCAATACTCAAATCCGCATTATCAGTCTTAATCATAATAAAATAACAGTAGAAGAAGTTAGCTAACCCTTTACAAATGGAAAACCTATCCGTAATTTTTTTAATAGCAGGCGGCATTATACTGCTCCTGATCTTTTTATACTTTTTCCCGATAAGCCTCTGGATTACAGCACTATTCTCTGGTGTTAGAATCAGCTTACTGGAGCTTGTATTTATGCGCATTCGTAAAGTGCCGCCAAGCCTGATTGTAAACTCTATGATCAACTCAAGCAAAGCAGGCATTGACATTACAAGCACCGAGCTCGAAACCCATTACCTGGCAGGCGGAAATGTACCTACAGTTATCAAAGCCCTTATTTCTGCTGATAAAGCAAATATTCCGTTGTCGTTTAAGCAGGCAACTGCTATAGATCTGGCAGGCCGTAACGTGTTTGAGGCAGTAACAACATCCGTAAACCCTAAAGTGATCAATACGCCAAACGTGGCTGCTGTCGCACAGGACGGTATTCAGCTTGTTGCCAAGGCGCGTGTAACAGTTCGGGCCAACATTATGCGACTGGTAGGTGGTGCCGGCGAAGAAACTATACTTGCCCGTGTTGGCGAAGGTATCGTTACTTCTATCGGTTCGTCTATCTCTCATAAAAGCGTGCTCGAAAATCCTGACATGATCTCGAAACTTGTACTGCAGAAGGGTCTGGATGCCGGAACTGCTTATGAGATTCTCTCCATTGATATTGCTGACATTGATGTGGGCGAGAACATTGGCGCCAAGCTACAGATAGACCAGGCAAATGCCGACTTAAAAGTAGCCGAAGCAAAAGCTGAAGAACGCCGTGCGATGGCGATTGCCGTTGAGCAGGAAATGAAAGCTAAAGCACAGGAAGCCCGTGCATCGGTAATTGCAGCTGAAGTAGAGATTCCGCAGGCCATCGCAGCTGCTTTCCGTAGCGGTAACCTGGGCATTATGGATTACTATAAAATGCAGAACATCCAGTCCGACACAGACATGCGCAATTCTATCGCCAGTCCTGACCAAACCTCAGGTACACCAAATAAGCCAAAGGAGTAATTTATAATTAACTATAGATGAGTAAAAAGCCGGAGCAGTAATATGTTCCGGCTTTTTATTTCACCTCATCCCAGCCCACTCCTTTGCTAAGGCGAGGAGCTTTTATTGCCATTGCTATAGTTAAGGTTATAGTTTTATAGTTGCCACTTTAACTCACCCCTACCCCTCCCGAGAGGGGAATTCCTGCTGTAGCTATAATTTCAAGTTTAGTTCTATAGTTCGCGTTTTGTCATCCCCCTACCCCCTTCAAAGGGGGACTTTCTGCTACTACTACTCTAATTGTCATTTCAACGAAGGAGAAATCTGGGTTTGCGATAGTTACACACCACGAGCAGGACAGGTTCACCTGTCCCTTCGAAACTATAGCCACGATAAATCTCGAAGCTTATCTTTTCAATCTATAGACAAACTATAGCTATCGAACTGATCACAGTCTTTGGGTTGAGCGCCTTGTGAATATCTGGTACCGAAGGTATTGCGACGCAGGAGCAAAGCAAATGTACACCGCGCGATGCCCGAAGACGGGGCCTCCCGGCCGTGAGGGCACCAAAGCTAACTATAGAACTAAAAGTGAGTAAAGCTCCCAGGATTTGAAGTAGCTATGAAAGAAAGGCTTGGTTCAAGTAGTAGAGTAGCCAACTATAAGCTGAGATAGATTTCTCTCTTTGTTCGAAATGACAGAAGAGGAAATATAGCTAAAATAGATTTCTCTGAGTCTCATTATGGTCAGGAAGAAACTGTAAGAACTACAATAACATCAAATCCCTATAAAACAGAGAAGGCCGGTGCTACTTACAGCACCGGCCTTTCTCGTTATCCGAAGTGATACTTCTTAACTTTCTTTCAGCGTGATTTTACGCTCTACTGTATTGTACGGACCAGGCAGTACATTGCCATTGTTGTCCAGTAGCTCCAGTTTTATAGTTGTTTCGCCCATTGGCAGGCCTTCTATAATGTATGGTAACCAGCGGTCCAGCATAAACTCAGTACCGTTTATAGTTGCACGTACCTTGTTACCAGTTGGTGATAAGTCAGTGTTTACCAGATAAAAATCCAGCATGATCTTTTCTGTATCAGTACCAACATACTCTCCTTTAGGACGGCTATAGAACATGTGCGGCGCTTTCAGGTCGAAGTTCATGCGCTCGGCTGGCTTACCGGCTGTAACCATACGCAGGTCGTAAGCACCTTTGTGCTTTAAGCTTTCGTGGTAAGAACGAGAAAGGAACGACAGAATTACGTGGTCGCCTTCTTTCAGGTCTTTTGTGAACGTAGTTTCGTAATGCGCCGTATATGGTTCATTATCAACTATGTTATGAATGTGCTGCCCCTGCTGTGAGTTCGCCATATGCTCTGCATTAGAGTGCGGCGTCATGCGGGTAAGCTGGTAATTCGACAGGCTGTAGTTAAATTCTACAGGCCCCGGCTCTACAAGGCCACCTGCTGGTGGTGTGTTCAGGCGCAGCGCCGATTCAGGGTATTGCTGCGAGTCATCGAACGCGTAAACGCGCAGGCCGTTTTTGCTCATAATTGCCCCGGCAGGAGTTGGTCCGCTGGTGGTGGTTGTGGTAACTACAGGCGTCTGGTTCTCAGCATCCTGTGTCTGTCGTGCTGTATCGCACGCTGTAACACCCAGCAAAAGGGCGGCTGCCAGGCCAAGGTAGGTTTTTTTCATCTGTAAGAGATTAGGTTAGCAATTGAGCTAAGTTAGTGAATTTATTTTTTTCGTATATTGCGAACTACGTGAACAACACAAAAAAGTATACAGCAAAATAATATGAGTGAAATTTTGTTCGACGAAATTCCGTCTCTGGACTTAGCGGATTTTACGTCAGGTGACGCTGAAAGAAGGGCTCGATTTGTGAAGAAATTGGGTGATGCGTATCAGAATATAGGATTTATTGCCCTCCGTAACCATGGCCTGAGCGATGAGCTGACTGAAAGGCTGTATGCTGCTACTAAAAAGTTTTTTGCTTTACCTGATGAAGAAAAGCAGAAATATGAAATACCAGGATTAGCCGGGCAGCGTGGCTACGTAGGTAAGTTTAAAGAAAAAGCAAAAGGCTTTAACACCGGCGACTTAAAAGAGTTTTATCACGTTGGCCAGGAGCTAAGCGATATCCCGGACAACGACCCGATCAAAGAAGAATATCCTGAAAACGTTTTCCCAACGGAAGTACCGGAATTTAAAGACGCAACCTTAGAAGCTTACCGTAAACTGGAAACTGCCGGTAAAGAGGTGCTGCGTGCTATTGCTATCCACCTGGGCCTGGAAGAGAATTACTTTGATGAGAAAGTGAAGTTCGGCAACAGCATTTTGCGTCCGATCCATTACTTCCCGATCGAGGACCCGGACAGCGTACCAGCCGATGCTGTACGTGCTGCTGAGCATGGCGACATTAACCTGATCACATTGCTGATGGGTGCCAGCGCCGATGGTCTGCAGGTACTACGCCGCGATGGCCAGTGGATTCCGATTACGGCCCTGCCTGAGCAGGTAATTGTGAACGTTGGTGATATGTTAGCACGCCTAACCAATAATAAGCTGAAGTCTACCATTCACCGTGTGGTTAACCCGCCGCGCGAGCTGATGCATACTTCACGTTTCTCTATTCCGTTCTTTATGCACCCACGTTCCGAAATGGACCTTACCTGCCTGGAGAGCTGTATAGACGAGCAGAACCCGAAAGCGTACCCGGATGCCACAGCAGGTGAGTACCTGACCGAGCGTTTGATAGAACTTGGCCTTAAGAAAGCTTAAGTATCAATATTTTGAAATATTTAAAAGAGAGATAGTTACAAGCTGTCTCTCTTTTTTTATTTTTACCCCATATGAGCCTGCGCTACTACATCTTCCTGAAAGACGTGTTACTTCTTGCCCTTACTTCGTTTGGTGGGCCGCAGGCGCATATCGCGTTAATGTTTAAACTGCTTGTTGAAAAGCGCCGCTACCTCACCGATCAGGAACTGATAGAACTGAACGCCCTTTGCCAGATCCTGCCCGGTCCAACCTCCACACAAACTATAACAGCCATCGGCTTCCGGATCGGTGGCCCCAACCTGGCATACCTGACACTGCTCGTCTGGATAATGCCTGCCGCCACCATAATGGCACTTGCAGCCTTTGTTATTTCATACCTGCAGGAGAACAACATTTCGCTTCATTTCCTTCGAATCATCCTGCCTATGGCGGTTGGTTTTGTGGCCTATGCCGCCTGGAAGATAAGTGCAAAAGTGGTAAACACGAAAGTTGCGATTATGCTGATGGTAGTTTCGGCAGTCTTGTCGTATTTTTTCCGGTCGCCGTGGGTATACCCGTTGCTTTTAATTGCCGGTGGCGCCGTAACAGCCCTTCGCTTTAAACAGCATCCACAGGAGAAAGACAAACGCCTGCACATACAATGGGCTAACTTCATTCTGTATGTAGGTGTGTTTATTCTGGCTGCGGCGCTGGGTGGGGCCACCTCCTCGTTACCAGTCAGGTTGTTTGAGAACTTCTACCGTAACGGCAGCATGGTTTTTGGCGGCGGGCAGGTGCTGGTACCACTTATGTACACGGAGTTTGTACAGTTTAAAGGCTACCTTACCGGTGAAGAGTTTCTGTCGGGTTACGCTATTGCACAGGCGCTGCCAGGGCCAACTTTCTCCTTCACTGCTTTTGTAGGCAATCTGGCTATGCGCGAGTATGGCATAGCCGGCCAATTCTTAGGCTCGTTTGTAGCTACAGTAGGCATCTTTTTACCAGGCACTTTCCTTATCTTCTTTGTTATCCGTTTCTGGGAAGAGCTTAAAAAGTATAGAGTAGTGCGGGCATCTCTGGAAGGTATAAGTGCTGTTAGTTCCGGCATGGTAGTAGCCGCAGCTATTATGCTTTACCACCCTATCGATAATACCCTCCTTAACTTTGGTATAGTAGTAGCTACGTTTGCACTGCTGATGTTTACCAAGATTCCGGCTCCTGTTCTTATTCTTACGGGGTTATTACTGGGGTTTGTGTTGTAGGGGCTTTCAGCGGTTTGGTTAGTTAAAATAAGCTGTCAGGAATGCAACACTCAAGTATGACCATAAGCAAGAGAACAGGACATGTACTATAGTTTCAAATCTTTTCCCCTCCCATAGTTCCGCCGAGTATCCAAAAAACTGAAAGTATAGCCTGATCATCCAAAACACAGCGAACCCCAACGATATTTTCTTTCCTAAGTCTGTTACGATAAGCTCATTGGCAGATGTAAGGCAAAGCAATCCCATTAAGAATACAGTCAAAGCAATAAAGAATGTATGGGTAGTCATCATCTGCCTGTTTATCAGGCTTAATGGTTTAAGCTCTTCTACCCAATTAAAATACCGTGGAAAGATAATGTGCACCAACGCTAAGACAATCAGGATAGCACCAATAACTTTAAAGTGTAGCTCCATTTTTTCGTAGTTTGAATGTGGATATAAAGGGGGTGATTTTTATTTCTCTATCAAGCAGCAAGCTTGCATTGCTAAATATGCGTGACCAGGATGCTTTTGAGTAAAAGTGGAGAAAGCCTATGTTGTAAGCAAAAAGGTTCGGAATATCCCGTAAATGTTCTGTTATATATATTTTACCAGTAGGCTTAAGAACCCTATGCAGCTCTTGAAAGAAATTAAGCCTCTCGGTTGTATCCCGAATCTCATGGGCAGCCATAAAAACAAAAATCATATCAGCAGAGTTATTCGACAAAGGCAGCTGACTTGTAACTATTTGCATGGCGCCATCAACTGGCAAATAAGCTTTCCTGGCACGTTTGATAGATACTTCCGTGTGCCTGGCAGGATCATAGAAATCCATAACTATAAAGTCTGAATTAGGATACCTATTTTTTAGATTGGCACTTGTTTCATCAAATCCTGCATGTATGTTTACAACAAGGCCCTCATCTTCTAGCCCGGCTTCCGCCCAAGTCAGATCATAAAGGCCGGATAAATCATAGACATATAGGGAGACTAACAGCGATACTGAAGTTGAAACAGTGGTGGCACCCGCAGTAATGTAGCTAAGCATTGAAAGCGGCTGTTCTGCAAAACCAGCAATTAGAAGCAATAACAATACAACCCCAGTAGCTACCACATAAAAGTGCCAGTTGAAGCGAATGATGTTAGTAACGCCCTGTAAGGGTTTCCTTACTCTTCCCATTTTTCTATTCTGCCCTTCTTCCAGTAGTATGGAATGTTATGAATGATAAATGCATTTGCCAGCACCTTATTTTTAAACTCCGGTGTGTTCAGAAAAGAGAAACTATAGTCTATAATATTTAATGGTTGGGGCACCCAGTTCTGTCTGACTCCCTCAATTATAAGGACATCTTTTGTTGCAGAGTTATAGGTAAATGTAAAAGGTAAGGGCCCTGCAAAACGTCTTGCTTCTTTCCAGTCGGCAAACGGTGAAGTTGCAGGCAGAGAAGCGGCCTCATCTTCACCAGTAAACAGTATTCTGAAACCCGAGCCGCGTGAACTAATCTCCTTTGTGTTTTCATGCTTGGTACTGTTGACATCAGTAGTTGTATAGTTGTAATGTGTAAAGAGATCACCCATTATTTCCATTTTCTTTTTATCGGTTTCAGACTTAAGAATATAGAGTCCGCGAAGCCGACGGCCACTTTTATTGGTGTATCTCACAAAGACTCTGTAGCCGATCAGGAAAAAATCATTCCCTAAGAACGCTGGAAATCCTTTTGGGCGCAGGTTCTTTGTCTGCACCATAGCCACTGCAACAAATGCCCACTTATCATTAAAAGTATCTAATTGAAGGCATTCAGGAATAAGGCCTTGTAATTGCTCTTTAGGAATAGCAAAAGTCAGCACCATAGAACTTTTAAAAAATGCTTCTACAGCAAAAGGGTGATTTTTAAGTGATGAGAGCATTTTTTGTTTGTAAAATCTGCCTTCTGTTCAGAATAAATTCATTGTAGTAGATAACAACTATAAATAATAAGGCAAAGAGGATGTTAAGTCTGCCCCATAGCAACAGCTCAGGAACCAGGGAAAACTCAAGAATATTCATTGTTGCCACTACTGCAATTTGTAAAACAGCATTCAACCTCGCTCTTATACCGCTTAGCACCCAAACAGCCATTCCAACTTCAGCAAATCCGATCAGTAAAATCAGCTGTCGGGAAAAGTCACTCCCTAAAATCTCTGCTACAATTTGCTCATGCCTGTTTACCATATCCAGCACTTTACAAAACAGGCCATTAATCAGCCAGACTGTTGCAATAGCAAAGTTTAATGTCGTATGGATGTATCGGTAATTCATCAGAGGCTTTTGCGGAAAACAATATATAATCATTCAGCTATTACAATATAGTAAGTTGAGATCGTTTTGCCTAAACTCTAACTTACAAAAAAAGGCCACTTTTAAAGTGGCCTTTCTATCGTTTAACGCTTCTCTTTCAACATCCGGAGCAGGTAGTCCCCATAGCCGCTTTTGCGCAGTGGTTCGGCAACCTGCTGCAGCTGCTCGTCTGAGATAAAGCCCATGCGCCAGGCTACTTCTTCGATGCAGCCGATCTTCAGGCCTTGCCGCTCTTCTATGACCTGTACAAAGGTAGCAGCCTGCATCAGCGACTGAATGGTGCCCGTATCCAGCCAGGCGGTCCCGCGATCCAGGATGCCTACTTTTAACTTCCCACGACGCAGGTATTCTTTGTTCACATCGGTTATCTCGTACTCCCCACGCGGGCTTGGCTTCAGGCTTTTGGCGATTTCCACTACCTCGTTGTCGTAAAAGTACAGGCCAGGCACGGCGTAGTTGCTTTTTGGCTGCTGCGGCTTTTCTTCTATCGAGATAACGTTATTATCACCGTCAAACGCTACCACCCCATAGCGCTCCGGGTCGTGCACGTGGTAGGCGTATACCACACCGCCATCGGGGTTGTTGTTGGCCTGCAGTTGCTTGCTCATACCCGAGCCGTAAAATATGTTATCGCCCAGCACCAGCGCCACTTTGTCGCTGCCGATAAACTCCTCTCCTATCACAAAGGCCTGCGCCAGTCCGTTTGGTACTTGTTGTACCTTATAGCTAAACTTACAGCCAATCTGTGAGCCATCTCCTAAAAGACGCTCAAACATTGGCAGGTCGTGTGGGGTGGAGATGATCAGGATTTCACGGATACCGGCCAGCATCAGCGTCGAGAGCGGATAATAGATCATCGGCTTGTCATACACCGGCATCAGCTGCTTGCTCACAGCCAGGGTAAGCGGGTGAAGTCTGGTTCCGGAGCCCCCGGCAAGTATAATTCCTTTCATGTGTTTAATGGCTTAATTTCTACATGGTTAAATTGTTAAATAGCTATTCGTTTCTACTTCCGCAGATCAACAATTAAGCAATCAAACAATTTAACAATTGCCGCTTTAGCGGCGCTCGTACTGTTCCTGATAGTAGTGTGTATAGTTGCCGCTGGTTACATGTTCGAGCCACTCGGTGTTTTCAAGGTACCAGTCCACGGTTTTGCTCAGGCCTTCTTCAAAAGTAACGGATGGTTTCCAGCCCAGTTCATTTACCAGTTTGCTGGAATCAATCGCGTAGCGCAGATCATGGCCGGCACGGTCTTTTACAAACGTTATCAGCTTGCGAGAGTGGCCATTTTCCCGGCCTAGCTTCTCGTCCATCACATCGCACAGCAGCTCTATCAGGTCCAGGTTCTTCCATTCGTTTATGCCGCCGATATTATAAGTATCACCTACCTTGCCTTCGTGGAAGATCACGTCAATGGCACGGGCATGGTCCAGCACATAAAGCCAGTCGCGCACGTTTTCGCCTTTGCCGTATACGGGCACCGGGCGCTCATTTTTGATGTTGTTGATGGCCAGCGGGATCAGCTTCTCAGGAAAGTGATTGGGGCCATAGTTGTTGGAGCAGTTCGAGATTTTAATAGGCAAGCCATAGGTGTGGTACCAGGCTCTGACAAAATGATCGGAACTGGCTTTGGAGGCTGAATAAGGTGAGCGCGGATCATACGGTGTTTCTTCCGTGAACAACCCATCTTCGCCAAGCGAGCCATAAACTTCGTCGGTGGAGATGTGGTAGAACAGGTGCTTGTCCAGATCATCTGCCCAATGCTTTTTAGCTGCATGCAGCAGGTTTACGGTGCCGATTACATTGGTCTGCACAAAAGCAAGCGGGTCGGCAATCGAGCGGTCTACGTGCGATTCGGCTGCCAGGTGAATGACGGCATCAAACTTATAGTCAGAAAAAATCTCTTCCAGGTACGCCGCATCGGTAATGTCGCCTTTCAGGAAGGTATAGTTCTCAAACTCTTCAACATCCGACAGATTTTCCAGGTTGCCCGCGTACGTGAGCTTATCCAGGTTGTAGATCTGGTAATTGGGGTACTTGGTGACAAACAACCGCACCACATGCGAGCCAATAAAACCTGCTCCCCCTGTTATTAATAGCCTCATATTATAAGTTTGCTTTAGTGTTCTGTAAATGTAGTTGCCAGTCCCAGGCACTTTTCATAGCTTGTTCCAGGGTACTGTTGGTTTTAAATCCTAATTCTTCCGTGGCCTTGGTTACATCAGCATATATTTTAGGTATATCGCCTGGGCGTCGCGGGCCAATTTTATAGTTTAGTTTTACACCGGTAGCACGCTCAAAAGCATGTATAGCTTCCAGAACTGTATTGCCTTGGCCGGTGCCCACATTGAACAACTCAATAGCATCGGCTTTATTTTGCAGAAGTCGCTCAATGGCTACCACATGGGCTTTTGCTAGGTCTACTACATACACGTAGTCCCTAATGCAGGTTCCGTCCGGAGTATCATAATCATCCCCGAAAACAGTGATCTGCTCACGTATGCCGGCAGCGGTTTGCGTAATAAAGGGCACCAGGTTGTTTGGGACGCCTAAAGGCAGTTCGCCGATTTGGGCAGATGGGTGCGCGCCGATCGGGTTGAAGTAGCGCAGCGCTATGCTTTTAATGTTGCTGTTTCCGCTGTTTGCCAGATCCGTTAGAATCTCTTCGCAAACTTTTTTGCTGTTGCCGTAAGGCGAGTTAGCTTTCTGCACAGGCGTTTGCTCGGTTACCGGCAATTGCTCCGGTATGCCATACACCGTGCACGACGAAGAAAATACCAGCTTTTGTACATCAAACTCCTTCATTACCTGCAACAGCGTTACCAGGGAGCCCACGTTGTTGTGGTAGTACATCAACGGCTTCTCTACCGATTCTCCTACGGCCTTGTAAGCTGCAAAATGAATAACGCCTACTATGTTCTGCTCCTGCTCAAACACGTTGCCTAGCGCTGCGGCATCAGTACAGTCAATACGGTGGCATTTAACCTCTTGTCCGAGTATGGCTTTTATGCCCTCCAGCGAGCGCTCTTCCGAGTTCGAAAAATTATCAACTATAACCGGATCGTACCCTGCCTGCTGCAACTCCACTACTGTATGTGAGCCTATGTAGCCGGCCCCACCTGTCACTAAGATCTTCTGCATATTTATATCTGATCAACTCCAAGGCTGACGTTTATACTTATGTTGGGTTATACTTTGTAAAGTTACAATATTCTTCCTAATCATCTAACAGCGCGTACCATACGGTCTTTCCCAAACAGGTCCTGTACTACCTTCGCTTCCGCAAAACTGGCTTTCAACAACACGGCACAGGTTTCAGGCCCATAACGTTCGTTTATCTCGAAGTATAGTTTGCCGCCTGGCTTCAGTAAACTATAGCCAACTATAGCAATGCGCTTGTAGAACTTTAAAGGGTCAGTGTCAGGCACAAAAAGGGCGAGGTGTGGTTCGTAATCCAGCACGTTGGCGCGCATTAGTTCCTGTTCTTCTTCCAGCACATATGGCGGATTGCTGGTGATAATGTCCAGCGAGGCGGGAGCTATAGTTTGTACATCGTCAAAAATATCCTGGTGCAGCCAATGTATAGTTTGGTTATAGTTTGCGGCATTAACCTTAGCCACTTCCAGCGCACCTTCCGATACTTCTAGTCCATAAACTGCCTCGGTTTTCAGGTTTTCAGCTAACGCAATAGGTATACAGCCGCTGCCGGTGCAGATATCCAGTATCTTTAAATCCTGCTGATTCCGATGTTCTTTTATCACCAGATCAACCAACTCTTCGGTTTCAGGACGCGGAATAAGTACGTTTTGGTTTACCTGCAGCTCCAATCCGAAGAAGTGCGCTACGCCCAGCACATACTGCAGCGGCTCATGCAGTAGGAGGCGGTCAACTATAGTTTGCAGTTGTTGCTGCTGCTCTATAGTTATTTCCTGCTGCTGGTTTAAGCTCAGCTGCACGCGGTTTTGTTGAAGCACATGCTCCAATACCTGTTGTGCCATGGCTCCTGCTTCCTGCTCAGGGTAAACCCCGGAAAGCTGCTGTTTTATAGTTTGCGATATCTGCTGAATAATGGCCACGGCTTTTTCTGTTGATTTAGGTATCTTTGCAAAAATAAGGTTTAAGATTTGAAGAAGTAGAAATCTGGAGATGTGCAGATGAATTTATCTCCTAACTCAAGACGCAAAAGATGGCGTCTCTACAACTTTCTAACCTTCTAATTTTTTAACTTTCTAACTTGAACGACAAGCACTACATGCGGCGTGCGCTGGAGCTGGCAAAGCTGGGCAGCGGTTATACGGCTCCTAACCCGATGGTTGGCTGCGTGATAGAGCATAACGGGCAGATAATTGGTGAAGGCTGGCACCGCAACTATGGCGGCCCGCACGCCGAAGTAAATGCCATTGCCAGCGTGCCCGATAAAAGCCTGCTCCCAGAGAGCCGCGTGTATGTAACCCTGGAGCCCTGCTCGCATTTCGGTAAAACGCCGCCCTGCGCCGATCTGTTAATAAACAGCAGCGTGCGCGATGTAGTGATCTGTAACCTGGATCCGAACCCTTTAGTAGCCGGGCGTGGTGTGCAAAAGCTGCTGGATGCCGGTATAAAGGTAGAAGCCGGCTTGCTGGAGCAGGAAGGATGGGAGCTGAACAAGCGTTTCTTTACAAGCCATAGTTTAAAACGCCCTTATATTACTCTGAAATGGGCTGAAACGGCCGATGGTTTTGTAGCCGGACCGGATTGCCAGCCGCTACACATCAGCGGGGCATTGGCAAAGCGTTTTGTGCACAAGCTACGCGCCGAAGAACAGGCTATTATGGTAGGCACCCGAACTGCCCTGCACGATAATCCCCGCCTGAACACCCGCCACTGGAGTGGCAGAGATCCCATCCGTATAGTGATAGATCGCCAACTGACTTTACCTCGAACTCTAAACTTGTTTGACGGCAGCCAACCAACTATAGTTTACAACTATAAAAAACAGGAAGAGCGGGAGAATTTACACTTCGTGCAGTTGCAGGAGCAAGAGCCATTATTACCACAGGTTATGGCAGATCTTTATAAACGCAATGTGATTTCTGTTTTAGTTGAAGGCGGCACTTACTTACTCCAAAGCTTGCTACAAGAGAACCTGTGGGATGAAGCTTTTGTCCTTAAAAACACAACTCTAACTATAGCAAATGGTATCAAAGCGCCAACTATGGTATATGGCAATTTAGTGGAACAACAAACATTAGGAACCGACGAACTGTTGCACTACCGACTATAGTTAGTTATTCGTCGCTGGTTATTCGTTGTTAGAAAACACCAGCACATTATCACATTAAATAAATTAACACATTACATATTCAGTCATTCACTCAATCACTTATTCAAAATTAACTTATGGCCGAATCGCTTATAATTGATCAGACCCTTAGCAAAGAAGAAAAATATAAAGCTCTGTTGCCGCAGATCGAAGCCTTAACAACCGGCGAAACAGATCTGATAGCCAACATCTCGAACTTAGTAGCTGCCTTAAAACAAGGATTCGGCTTTTTCTGGGTGGGCGTTTATTTTAATAAAGAAGGTCAATTGGTACTTGGTCCTTTTCAGGGGCCGATTGCCTGCACCCGCATCCCATATCACAAAGGCGTTTGTGGTGCCTGCTACACCCGCCAGGAAACGATACTGGTACCAGACGTGGAAGCTTTTCCGGGCCATATAGCCTGTGCCAGCGAATCAAAATCAGAAATTGTAGTGCCGGTAATAAAAGACGGAGAAGTAAAACTGGTGCTGGACGTAGATAGCGACAAGCTAAATGACTTCGACGAAGTAGACCAAAAGTACCTGGAGCAATTAATGAAGCTGGTAGAAAGCTGGTATTAATTTTTGGACAAAGGATTTTTTTGACAATAGACAAAGGACCTCATGCTGCAAGTTTAGCGTTAGCGTAACTTGTGGCTGAGTTTGGTGCCAGTTTGTAACTGGCCTTCTGCGGAGCAGGAAAGTAATTATAGCAAGTGGAGCTATAGTTTATAGTTAAGGCTATAGTTGTTGCTGCAGAAAAGTAAACCAACCCCACCCCTCCGAGGAGGGGAATTCGGAGAATGCGATTTACAGCGTTTCGACAAATCCGGCCAACCTTTTAATCCTGTAAATCCTGATTCAGACAAAAAAGGGCCGCTGCAACTATAATTGCGGCGGCCCTTTTTATGATCTTTTGTCTTTTGTCAAAGATTCTTTTGTCAGAATAACTATCCGAACAGCGTTGGCGGTGGCGTTTTAAGCTGGGCTATTACCGTCTGGCCGCCTTTGGTTTTCTGGCCAAGCTCTACTTTAATCTCTGTATCAAGCGGCACAAAAACGTCTACGCGCGAGCCAAATTTAATAAAACCGAACTCTTCACCCTGGCTAACTTCATCCCCCTCTTTTACATACCAAACTATACGGCGCGCCATGGCTCCGGCAATCTGACGGAAAAGCACTTCAGGGCCGGCAGTAGACTCTACTACCACGGTAGTACGCTCGTTCTGTGTGCTCGATTTTGGATGCCAGGCTACAAAGTAGTTACCCGGGTGATATTTAAAATACTTTACGATGCCTGAAACCGGGTTACGTGTTATGTGCACGTTTATCGGCGACATGAAAATAGAGATTTGCTTGCGCTTATCCTTAAAATATTCCGGCTCTTCTACTTCCTCAATTACCACTACTTTACCATCAGCCGGCGCTATCAGCAGGTCTTCATGCAATAGCAGGTTGCGATACGGGCTACGGAAAAACTGAAGTATAAGCAGAAACAACACTGCAGATACACCAGAGAAAATCTTGTTGAAGGTATTGTTTTCGGCGTTGAAGTTGTAGAGCAACAGGTTGATTGCTACTAAACCTAGCAATGTAAAAAACAGAATCTTTCGTCCTTCTTTATGAATCTTCATTAGTGTGTTGTGAAATTACTGCAGCTACTTTATAAGTTATAATAGCCCATCCAGTTTAGTAGATGGGCTATTACCTGCATCAAAATTATATAAACTTTCGCTTATTTTTATAAAAATCTTTGCTTAGAAGCCGCCGCGGTACTTATATGTCATCGCTACTTTATCTATAGCCACAATGTAAGCGGCAATACGCATTGGTACGTTATACTTCTGAGAGGCTGCATAAACACGCTCAAACGACTCATTCATGATACGCTCAGCACGCTCGTTTACGCGGTCCAGCGTCCATTTAAAGCCCATACGGTTCTGCACCCACTCGAAGTAAGAAACTGTTACACCACCTGAGTTAGCCAGAATATCCGGCACTACCATAATGCCTTTTTCATTGATAATGTTGTCGGCTTTGTAAGAAGTAGGTCCGTTTGCACCTTCCACTATAAGTCTTGCCTGTATCTTATCAACATTCTTTATCGTGATCACATCTTCTACCGCAGCTGGTATAATTACATCCACTTTAGAAGTAAGCAGTTCATCCGGATCCATCAGCTCAGCACCTTTGTAACCTTCCAGACGGCCGTTATGCGCGTTCTTGTACTCGATAGCATCTTCAATGTCGATGCCGTTATCGTTCCAGTAAGCACCGCTCACGTCGCTGATTCCAAGAATCTTAACGCCACGCTCAGCCATCAGCTTGGCAGCCCATGCACCTACGTTACCAAAGCCCTGAATAGCAGCTGTAGATTTTGAAGGGTCCATGCCCAGTTTATCCATAGCAGCCATTGCCGATACCATTACGCCACGACCGGTAGCCTCTACGCGGCCAAGCGAACCACCCAGTACAAGCGGCTTACCTGTAACTACAGCATGCACTGTAGAGCCTTTTGTTTTAGAGTATTCGTCCATCAGCCATGCCATTTCACGCGGGCCTGTACCCATATCCGGAGCAGGAATATCCTGGTCAGGGCCAAAGGTATCTGCCAGTGCCGATGTATAAGCTCTTGTTAAGCGCTCAATCTCACCAGCCGACATAGTAAAAGGATCACAGATTATACCGCCTTTTGCACCACCATAAGGAATGTCTACTACCGCACATTTCCAGGTCATCCAGGCTGCCAGCGCCTTTACTTCATCCAGGAAAACATCCGGAGCATAACGTATACCGCCTTTAGAAGGACCAAGTATAGTAGAGTGTATAACACGGTAACCTTCGAAAACGCGCACCTTGCCATCATCCATCGTAACAGGAATGTTCACGATCACCTGGCGGGTAGGCGATTTTAGTACGTTATATGTCTCTTCATCCAACCCCAATACTTCAGCAGCAATATTGAATCGTGACATCATCGATTCGAATGGGTTTTCCCTATCCTTGATCGGTGCAGGCTCTTTGTATAACATTAGATTAACCTTTTGATTTGATCAGTTTGATTAAGATTTCGGCGGTAAAGGTATATAATTTATACTTACAACCGCCAACTATACAGGAAACAAAAAATTAGAAAATCTGAAGAAAAGCTACTATAAAAGGAATAACAATTATCAGGCTGTCGAAACGGTCTAAGATACCACCATGCCCGGGCAATAAGGTGCCCGAATCCTTCACATCCAAACTGCGCTTCAGCATCGATTCTACCAGGTCGCCGAACACGCCGAAAACTGAAACGATGACGCCTATTCCAAGCCACTGATAAAGCGCCAAGTCCTGAAAATAAACCGATAAGCCATATGCTACTGCCAGCGTAAGTAACATGCCACCCGCCCAGCCTTCCCAGGTTTTGCCCGGCGAAATGCGTGGAAAAAGCTTGCGTTTTCCAAAGTTCTTGCCGGCAATGTAAGCGCCCGTATCCGACGCCCAGATCAGGAGCATAAGACCCAGTATGGGTTGCCAGGCATAGGTATCATTCAGGTAGCCCAATTTGTGCAATAACCCGAAAGGCAGTGCAATGTAGAGTACCCCTAAAAGTGTAAAAGCAATATTGGTGAAAGGCTGCGGTTGCTTGCGGTATAGTTCGAGTACAAAAACAAGGCCCAGCAACGGAAGCGTTAAGTAAAGCAGCTCACTCCGCACAAGTTCTTTCTCAATCAGGAAGATCAGGATATAGAACAGGGCACCTAAAGTGGCACCTATCGTTATATTTGGTTTGATGCCTTGTGTGGCCGCCAATCTGTAAAATTCCAGTAAACCAACTATAGTCAGCAGCAGGAAAAGCACAAAATACGTCCACTCGCTTACCAGTATGCTGCCTACAAATAAGGCGGCGCCCAACACTCCTATTATAATCCGCTGATTTAAATTACTTAGTCCCGAAATTTTATTGCCCATGTAGTAGAGGATGCTGTTAGAGCATTAAAGGTATTAAAATTATTAGATTGTAAAATGCCTATACTCCAGATTCAGCTATAGTTTCAGGAAGTGGTTTGGTGCGCGGCGGCACCTTTTTAAACTCACTATACAGGTAATATAACACCGCTGCGCTTAAAACTACAGATAGCAACACGCTCCACCATTCCATTGGCTCTGTAGACTCTACATCAATATCGACGGCACCGGTTTGCTGCAGGTAAAGCATCAGCACTGTAAAGCCATTGTTGAAAAAGTGCGCCACTATAGGCACGCTGATGCGGCCTGACCAGAAGTACAAATAACCGAACAAAGCTCCCAGTATAGCGCGTGGCACAAACCCGAAGAACTGTACGTGTATGGCTGCAAACACTAAGCCGGCAATCCAGATGGCAGCGTGCGGGTTGCCCGTCCAGCGGTGCAATTGTTTTTGCAGCACTCCGCGGAACACTATTTCTTCGCCAATGGCAGGAATAACCGCAATTACCAGTATGCCTATCAACAGCTTCGGAATATCATTGAAGTCGGCTATCATTTTGGTAAGTTCAGCCAGTTCGTCTTCTTTGGCGCGTGCCCACTCTTCAAACCCCTGCATAAAATCCGGGAAGTTCAGGTTGGCGTTCCAGTTTATAACTACCGAGTTGGCAGGCATAATTATAATCATCAGCACACCAGCAAGTAACACCAGCAAGGGGGCAACCGGCATTTTCCAGTTCAGGTAAGGCTCTACGTCATACTTTAAAACCCGCAGCATAAACAACGGCCCCACCACAAACGACATAAACTGAATTACGCCCTGTAGCAGCAACATAATATTGCGTCCGTTCGGGTGCGATAAGGGGTTTGTTGCTATTTCCGGTATCTGCATCAGGCTGAAATCGAAGGCGACACTGGCGACGATTGCGAAGATAAAACTACCTACAAAATAGCCTGCCATCATAAAAGCAAACAGCAGAAGCAGTATATAAAATGGATGTGGTTCTTTACGGATGAAACCTTTCATACAGGAGTTTAGGTTAAATTGGTGTAAATTTACGCGAATAATTAAATTTTGCTTTGGTAAAGATAGCGAACATAGAGTTGGGCGAGTTCCCGTTACTGCTGGCACCGATGGAAGACGTGAGTGATCCGCCGTTCCGAAAAGTGTGCAAAGCCAACGGGGCCGACCTGATGTACACCGAGTTTATTTCCTCTGAAGGTTTGATACGCGACGCAGCTAAAAGTGTGCAGAAATTGGACATATTTGACTACGAGCGTCCTATTGGCATACAGATTTTTGGGTCTGATATTGAGTCGATGCGCGAGGCAGCAATTGTTTCGTCGCAGGCTGGCCCGGACCTGATTGATATTAACTATGGCTGCCCTGTAAAGAACGTGGCCTGCAAAGGCGCCGGTGCTGCATTGCTGCGCGACGTGCCCAAAATGGTGAAGATGACCGAGGAAATTGTGAAAGCAACCAACCTGCCGGTTACCGTTAAAACCCGCCTCGGCTGGGACGAAGACACCAAATATATAGTTGAGACTGCTGAACGCTTACAGGATATTGGTATTCAGGCGCTGAGCATACACGGTCGCACGCGCGTTCAGATGTATAAAGGGGAAGCCGACTGGAGCCTGATTGCCGAAGTAAAGAACAACCCGCGCATGAAGATCCCGATCTTTGGCAACGGTGATATCGATTCTCCACAGAAGGCACTGGAGTACCGCAACCGCTATGGTGTGGATGGTATTATGATCGGCAGAGCCAGCATTGGTTACCCGTGGATCTTTAACGAGATAAAACACTACATGGCAACCGGCGAAATGTTAGCAGGACCAACTCTGGAAGAGCGCGTAGAAGTTTGCCGCCAGCACTTTACTCACTCGCTGGAGTGGAAGGGCGATAAGCTGGGCATTTTTGAAATGCGCCGCCACTACACCAACTACTTCCGGGGATTGCCGCACTTTAAGCCGCTTCGCATGAAACTGGTGCGGTCTGAAGACATCCAGGAAATTTACGACACCCTGGAAGAAATTGCGCAGACGATGAGCTATGCGGAGTTAGAAAGTTAAAAAATTCAGAAGTTATACCTGAGGCGCCTGTTGCTATTTGAAACCGGCGCTTTTCTTTACCCTTTCCCAGCCTTCCTCTAAGAACAGGGCAAGGAGCCTGGTTATTTTTCTATAGTTGCAACTATCTTTTATGCTGGCGCGGGTTTGCAACCCGTGTCTAACTATGGTGTTGAGTTTTCAACTCAACTGGCCTGAAAGGACAGGGGTTGTCTGAATCAGGATTTACAGGATTAGCGGATTAGCAGGATTGAGCTTTTGCTATAGTTGCAGTTTCACTTAGTGCTGGCGCGAGCGTCCTCGCTCGTGACTTGCTATGGTGTTGTGTCTCCTGACTCAACCGGCCCGACAGGGATAGGCAATAGTAGTAGTAGTGGCTATTGTGCTATAGTTAGCGTAGTCCAACCACCCAACCCTTCCTAGTCTAAGGCGGGGAGTTTTTAGGCCTTTGCTATAGTTGGAAGTGTAGTTTTATAGTTGCTGTTTTAACCCACCCCTGCCCCTCCCGAGAGGGGAATTTCTGCTATTGCTATAGTTGGATTTATAGTTATATAGTTACAGTAAGGCCACAGAAACTTTCGCTTCAATTTCCGAACTTTTTAACTTCCAAAGTTTCTAATTTTTTAACTACAAAATCTGCTACTTTTGCGCACTTGTAATTTTAACGTTTAAGCAGCTTGTTTAACATTTCTGATCAACAAAAAACGGGAGCGCCGGCACTGGCCTGGTTCCTGGTAATTATACTGGCGCTTATCTGGGGCACCTCCTTCATCCTGATTAAAAAAGGGCTGGTAGTTTACTCATCAGATGAGCTGGGTGCGTGGCGTATAACTATAGCCAGCCTTACGTTACTGCCATGGGCTATAAAACACATTAAGCAGGCAGCGCCGCGCCACTGGAAATTTTTACTGGGCAGCGGCCTGCTGGGCAACCTGATCCCGGCTTTTCTATTTGCTTATGCCGAAACTCATCTTGCCAGCGGTTTAGCTGGTGTGCTGAACTCGCTTACGGCGCTTTTTACACTGTTGGTAGGCGCTGTTTTCTTTCACCAGCCCATCACCTGGATGCGCATGCTTGGTATTAGCGTTGGTATTGCGGGCACAGCTGTTCTGATCTTTTCGGGTGGCGAGAACACTAATTTCGACAATACCATGTATGGGCTGTATATTGTGGTAGCTACCATCTGCTATGGCGGCAGCGTAAACATCATTAAATATAAACTGCAGGGCTTAAAGCCTTTTGTAATGTCGAGCCTGGCCTTACTCACAGTAGGGCCGATGGCGTTTATTTACCTGCTTACTACCGATGCTTTTGACAAACTGCAGCACACGCCCGGCGCCGGCGAAGCGCTGCTTTACATTGCCATTCTTGCCGTTTTCAGCACAGCGGTTGGGCTGGTGCTTTTCAATAAATTGATCCATATCTCTACACCGCTTTTTGCCAGTTCATCCACCTACCTTATTCCTATAGTTGCACTTATGTGGGGCGTGCTCGATGGCGAAACGATACACCTTTGGCATTATGTGGGAATGGTGATTATTTTGGTTGGCGTATTTATAGTTAACCGGGCTAAGTAGAACAGCATGTATAAAAAGAAAGGCTCCCGCAAAACAGGAGCCTTTTTTATTAGAAACTAATCAGGCTAATTCTTTATCAATTTCAGAGTTTCAACTTCTCCGTTTTGTTCTATAGTTAACAGGTACAGGCCACGTGGCAGGTTCTGATTCAGGTTTAGCTGCAGCACAGATGCGCCTCTTGCCAACTGTTCTTCGTGCTGCGTCAGAATCTTACCCGTGGTCGTGTATAGTGTTAGTTTTGCTTTTCCTTCGCTGGTGGCTTCAACGGCCAGCTTTACTTCAGACTCGAACGGGTTAGGATAAGCCACTATAGCTGTTTTAGTTACCGCTCCGAAATTAACCGTACGAGGTCCATAAAACTTAAAGGTCCCGTCTTCATCTACCTGTCGCAAACGATAGTACACTATCCCATCTTTACCATTGCGGTTATCCGTAAATGTATAGTTTTGCGCCATGGCCGAGGTACCTGCCACACTTTGTACAAACCCGATTTTCTGATAACTATAGCCGTCTGCAGATGCCTCCACCTCAAATCCCCTGTTATTCTTCTCTGAGGCTGTTTTCCATTCCAACACGGCTACATTATCCTGCTTGGTAGCTTTAAAGTAAAGTAGCTCTACAGGCAGCGGAGTAATCTGGTTATTGATGGTCATGTAGTTGATGGAGTTAATACCACTAACCGAAATAGTATTAGTACTCATATCCAGTTGTCCGGGCGAGGACCACGAATACCAGCCAAAACCAGGCCCTATAGAACCGACCAACTGTAATTGCTCTTCATATTCAGGGGTATTGGCGCTTAGCTCAGCATCAAAATAGGAAACAGTAACAGCTGCATTAAATTTACCTTTGCCT
Source organism: Pontibacter populi (assembly GCF_019336435.1). Taxonomy (GTDB): domain Bacteria; phylum Bacteroidota; class Bacteroidia; order Cytophagales; family Hymenobacteraceae; genus Pontibacter; species Pontibacter humidus. The sequence goes on from NZ_JAHWXQ010000001.1 coordinate 1,124,806, forward strand.
GTTGATGGCTCAAAATGGAACAAACGCCCGATACTCTTTCCTTCCTGCACGGCTGCAAGGCCTGTTACACGGGTCATGGTAGACATCCCGGCATCTACTGCCGGAGCGATGGTGATACCCATACCGCCAAAGTTATTAGCACTAGCCTCGACGAGGCGGGTGGTTTTAATGGTCCCCAGAATGCGCCTTTCATTGGCCTCACCTACCAGATTTGCATTTGCACCAAGTTCTACCTCGTTCAGTCCGGTAACTAGGGTCGTACCGATAAGTGAAGTGCCAAAACTCAGAGACTCCTCTATCAGTGCATTGCCTGTAAGTGTTTTGGTTCCGGCAGCCGCAATACTCAGGTTTTTATAGTTGATGCCGGGCATTTGCTGCGGACTATTACCATTAAATTCTATAGTTTGAGGCGTTATAACATTGGCTTCTGCACCTTTGGTCATATTACCGGCAACTTTTGCTATGCCCGCTTCAAAAGTAGCAGTTCCAGTGTTCTGCAGTTCCAAATGGCCGTACTGTACACTTTTTATAGTTTGGTGAGAGCCATTGTAGATAACTGTACTGGTGGGCTGTAAGCTATAGTTATCCAGAAGCGGAAGGGAGTTTGTATGCCCAATTTTTAACGTGGCAAGGTCTCCTACCGTTAATGATGTACCAGGGGCTGCAGCTTTTTTGGTCAGTATTTTGTCACGGGCATCCAGGGTTCCGGTGTTCACATTTACTGTTTGCAGTCCGTCCACTGATCCAAAAAGCTCTACCAATGTAGTGGCACTAGTTTTATTGATCAGCAGCTCGTTTATAGTTACCGGTACAGCTGAGGTTATAGTTGCAGCAGTAGTTCCTCTAAAATCCACCCTGTTGCCCGCTGCGCTAAATCCGCTCCCGTTGTTAAGCAGGTTACCGTAAAGTGTCAGGTCTTTGCTTACTGTCAAGTTTGCCCCGGTATTTACAGTTACATCTTTAATTATAGTTGTGCCGGCTCCTGTACCGCTTAGTTTAGCAGTTGGGCTTGTAAATAAAAGGTTAGTATTTGAGGCATTTATAATTCCGTCGCTGGTAAGGTCTTTATCTAAAGTTAAGGTATACACAGCTGCCGGGTTACTTAATGTGGTAGCGCTCCCCAGAATAGACATCTGGTTTGCTACGCGGGTATTGTTTAACAGTGGCCTTACTGTACCACTTTGCAAAACAAGGTTTCCGTATGTTACGCCTGCCACACCTACTCCTATTGTTCCTCCCGAGTAAATAACAGTGCTATTCACGCCTAAGGTGTTGGTACTATAGTTGGTCGGGTAGTTCAGGGTGTTTATCTGGAGGGTTGCTCCATCAGCAACTGTCAGTGTTCCGCCTGCTGAAGTCCTGTTCATGGTATGTCCATTCAGGATCAGTGTACCGCTTTGCACACTCAGGTTGCCCGTTAAGGTAGAGATGCCAGTTGTAGTTAACGTGTTAGCGGCTGTTTTGCTCAGGTTATGGAATGTAGTTCCGGCCACTGTCTGCGGATTTGCACCCGAAAAGTTAACCGCGCTGCTACCTGGAATGTATGTGCCACCTGTTCTGAGCCAGTCTCCTTTCATATCTATAGTTGAAGAATTGCCCTGCAGTGTTCCACCTGTTAGAGATACATTACCAGCTACGTTTAGAGTTGGCACAAATAGCGCCATTGTACTATTTGTAACTGTTAAGTTGCCCGTTATACTTTGTGTTGCAGTTGATGAAAGCGTGGCTGTTCCAGCTGTTTTATTTACAGTTACGTGATGATAAGGTAAGCCCGCAACAACCTGTGCGCCTGTTCCATTATAAGTTACAGTACTTGTTCCGGCTGTAAAAGTGCCGCCAGTATAGTTATAGTTTCCGCCAATGTTCAGGTTGCCGGCGCCTAAGATTATGCTTGAGGCTTGATGATGCTCCAGGTTTCCGGTTAAGTTTATAGTTACGTTTGTGCCTGTAAACGAAAGGTTATTGCCCGCACTGCCATCATTCAGAATAAGATTACCACCGATGTTTATAGTTTGGGCATTAGCGATCAAGTTGTGCTGTATTGCTGTTCCTGCCCCTACTGTGGCTAAGTTATGGTTTGTTCTAAGCGAGCCAGCCGCTATGGTGAGTGTGATTGGGTTTGGTTCTTTAAAACTGATATCACGCACCCATTCATTAGCGGTTATAGTTGGTTGGCGTTGCTGCACTGGTGTGTTCTCTCCTAGAATCACAAAATCTGAACTGATCGGCCCTGTAATTCCACGGGTAGGCGAGCCATCGGTCCAAACTTCCCAGTTCCTTCCATCTTCCCAGGCTATGCTTTGTGTCCCTTCCCATTTATAAGTGCTTGGATTGTCAGTTAATGTCCAGAAGCCATTCAGGGAGGTTACACTATTGCGCTTTACCCAATTCTCAGCTGCACTGTAGGCGTGCCGGCTAGCGTTACTCCAGTTACCGGTACCAGTAAGTGAATAATATAGTTTAAGCCCATCTTCTTCACAGCCATTAAGCTCCGTATCCTGGTACTGCAACTGCAGGCTGGCATTGGCATAGGTACCTGGAGCCACCGTTATTTCATAGAGCCTGTTTATTGATTTACCACTTAAAAAACCAGTTGGCATGGTTGCCGTGCCGGTTGTCATGGTAGCTTCTGTTACGCCTGTGCCACCTGTAAAAGCCAGCGTAGAAAACCGGGAGTTAAAGGCGTAGGCAGTACCCGGGACAAATGTGTGCTGCCTGGTAACAGTACCTAAAACCCAGCCATCTCCAGTTCTGTCGCCCAGTATAGTTACTTTATTAATTCCAGTGCGTAATTCCCCGCTCATCATGTTCAGCGTAGTGGCGGTTGCATTATTTGCCAGTGTTACAGCATTGGTTGTAGTAGTTTTATTAATGGTTAATCCATTAAAAACAGCACTACCGGTAATCGTTGTGTTATTGCTACCTACAAAAGAGATAGTCCCTGTGCCCGGGTTAAAAGTACCGTTGTTCAGCCAGTTGCCTGCGATTGTATGCGTAAAGTTTCCGCTTGTAAATATCGAACCAGATCCGATAGTCACATTGCCTCCTATAGTTAAAGCTCCTCCGGCAGTGTATTGTGTAGTGCCCGTACTGGTCAGGTTCCCCGCTATAGTCATAGCCGAAGCAGGCATTGTTTTTATACCTGTATTGCTGAATGTAAGATGGCCGTAGGTATTATGTTGTACCTCCTGAACTCCGCCGTAATACTCAACGGTACTGGCAGGTGCAAATGTGCGTGTGTTGAAGTTTAGTGGCGTATTAGTTGGCCCGCCGATTTTAACTGTTGCGCCATCTGCAACTATAAAACTGCCACCTGCCGCCTGCCGGGTTAAGGTATAAGTTTTCAAGTCTAAAGTGGCACTCATAACATTTACTTCGGTATCGGCAGCGCCACTTGATATTGAAGTGTTGCCAACCAGGCTTTTCACGCCGGTACCACTAATAACCAGTTTCTGATAGATTATCTGGTCATCAATATTCTGATCTATAGTCCCCGCATAATTTATAGTACTGGTGTGTTCAATTGATGTTCCTCCGTAAGCTATAGTTGGCCTGATAGAATAGTTGTCGAGATAGTTCTGAGCCTTTACGAGAATAGTGGCTCCATTCTGTAACTGAAAAGCTACCGCTGATTTGGTACTGCTCCAGCTAATCTTGTAATTACCCGGATCTATTACAGCCCCCGGATATACAATTAAGTTGCCATAGTTGTAGCCCGTCAGGTCAATCTTGATATTGCTTTCCAGGGTAAGCCTGCCTTTTACATGCAACTCCAGAAACTGTGTAGGAGAACTTCCGGAAATAGTCTGGTTTGCTCCTATAAACTCTACTTTGTTTACATATAGCCAGTTATTATTCTGCACTTTAGGGTCTTCATTGTAAGTGCCATTGTTTTGCCAGTTGCCTTTTATGAAAATAGGCGTGGTGGTATTCTCTAAAGTACCTTTATCCAATATGGTCAGGTTAGTTTCAATGTGGAGCCCGTTCAGGTTCTCTACTCTAAGTTTAGCCTGGTTGGTACCGCCTCCAATGGTAAGCGACAGGCATTCTGCTCTATTCTTTTCATTCTTGTTTGTCTGAATAGATTCAGGTTGCTTTTGCCCACCAGCTCCATTAATAATGACATGTGTGTTAGAAGTTGGTACTACCTTCGGCTCCCAGTTACCCGCTTCTTCCCACTTCGAGTTTATAGCCCCGGTCCATGTAGCTGTAGTTGGAGCCTGTGCAAAAGCTACAAGGTTAAAAGCGCTTAACAGTAATGTTAATTGCCATCGCAGGCAGAGAAGTACTCTTTTTGTTTTCAGGTGAGTTGTAATAGCAGTAAAATACATAGTATAGCTTTTAAATGGCTATGGTGTATAGCTTTTGCCACTGCACCATATAATGCTGTAAATAGTAAGCGTATTCGTATGTGGTATGCTAAAATTTGTACTAAAGAGCCAAAGAATATCCTTCTTACCAGGCGATCTTTTCCTTTAGTAAAATGCCGGATGAGTTGAGACCTTAACCATATTCATTAAATTATATATGGGAATGGTAAAATTTAAGACGTCATGAACTACGGAGTATTAATGGATGAATATATATAAATTTACTTATTATGTCAATATTTTATTGGATTTATTCACTAAATATTTATCCCTTTGATCTCTCCTATCAAAAGAGCCACATAGTAGGTTTGCTTTTTATTAGCGTTCAATTATTAATTCAAGTCTCGTTGAGCAGGGTAAGGGAGTAGGTAGTTGAGAAGAAACTGGAGTCGTCAGATTTGAGCATTCGTATATTATTGGCATTGAGCCCAAGCTGAAGGCTCACTCTAGCCTTAAAATAAAACAGGCTCCCTTGCGAGGAGCCTGTTTTATTTTATTTAGTTATTATCCTTACTCTTTCATCAGCTTTATAGTTTGCTGCTTTCCATTCAGCTCTATTACCAGCAAGTATAAGCCTGGTTCATACGCTGTATTTGCTAATGACAATGGGCTGTCATTAACTCCCGCCTCTACTTGCAATGCCTCTGTTTTGAGCAGACGGCCAGTGGCTGTGTACAGTTTTATAGTTGCAACTCCACGCTCTGGTGTGCTTATGTTTACACGTAACTTATCCTTAAATGGATTTGGATACGCTTCAGAAGGGCTAGCGGCCACTATATCGCCAAAATTCACAGTTTTAGGACCATATATTTTAGACGTGCCATCAAAGTCGATCTGCTTCAGGCGATAATACTGTACTCCGTTTTTGCTGCTACGCGCATCCGTAAAACTATATTCCTGCTTCATAGCCGATGATCCCACTCTGCTTTCGACAAACCCGAGCCTCTCGTAATTCTTTCCATCTACAGATACCTGCACTTCAAATCCCTGGTTATTTTGCTCGGTCGCCGTTGTCCATTTCAATTCAGCGTTATTTCCTTTTTTGGTAGCTGTGAAAGAAAGGAGCTCAACAGGTAGAGGAGTAATTCTACTACCCAGCGTAAAGTAGCCAGCCTGCCCTACATTTGTAGCACTAACCCTTTGATTTGTTACTGCCTCTGTGGCACTGCTCGACTCTACAATTCTCCAGTTTGAAGTAGGGACATTAGTATCTGACCAGAAGAATGCCAATGACCCTTGTTCATCCTTTATCTCACTTAAAACTTCATGCGGTAAATATATAGCCTCGATATTTACACGGTTTGAAGCACTGGTTGTTGTTGGTTCTACCAGAAAATAGCGCTGTACATTTTTACCATTTCCAACAATTGCGGCAGCCCCTGTTACGCGCGTAACCTTTACCTCGCCAGGATTACCGACAACTGGCGTCATGGAAAGACCAATGTTACCAAAGGTTTCTGTTATAGCGCTCACAGCCTGAGGAGTTACGCTTTGAGTAACATTTGTTGCATCACCAGCTGTAGTGCTGCCTAGAATACGAGTTGTTACAAGGCGTCCTACAACATAACTATCACTTCGTTCATCAACTATTGTTGCTGTATTAGCTAAGGTTAAGGTGAAGGAACTTGTAGCAATTGTACCAGCCTCCATCATCAGGCTTTCTTCTGCTATAGCATTGCCTAGTAATGTTTTAGTGCCTGATCCTGAAACTTTAAGATTTTTATAAGCCAGACCAGGTATTTTTTGATCTCTTAAACCATTAAAGGTAATTGTATTACCAGCAGCAGAAGTGTTTGCCAAACCAGTTCCTGGCACAAAAATATTGGCTATACCTGTTTCGGATGTAAATGATTTTGCCTCGCTACCACTTAATGTCAGGTTATAGTAATTGATAGGGAGTACCGATTGGGGTACCAGGCCATTATAATTTATAGTTGTACTATTTGTAATAGCATCAGCAGTGGCTGTGCCTTCTGGAGCTATAGTAAATGAACCTGCTAAACCGGTTTCCCCTGGAGCAAATGTTTTAATATTTGTATTGCTTAAGATCAGGTTATTATAGTTAATAGCAGCTACTGTCTGAGCCCCAGCCCCGTTAAACTCAAATGTAGTAGGCGCTTTAACCTTGGCCTCATTCAACACAGCAAAGTTGCCTGCAACTTTGGTATGCCCACTCTCAAAGGTTTTAGTGCTAAGATTGCTCAGTGTTAAATTACCGTATTGCGCATTTCTAACAACTTGATTATCATTTACTGTTGTACCACCATAATATTCTACTGTACTGGTTGGCGCAAAGCTGAATATATCTGCGGCTGGTAGGGTACTAGTGCCTCCTACTTTTATAGTTGCGCCATCAAGTGCAGCAATGGTTGTAGTAAAAGGAGTAGTTGAGGTAACACCATCCAATGTTTCTGTTACATCAGGATGCACCACGACTTCACTTGTTTCAAAATCTAGCACCCCGGATTCAACTGATACATTCAGGAGTTTATCTACATTTGATTTAATGGCAACCTTAGTTGTCTGTACATCTTTGGCAACTCTAATATTTGATAAGCTAAGTGGCACCTTAGGAGTTGCAGCCATTCCAGTAGGCGCAGAAACATCTGATGGGCTAGCACCAACAAAGCTTATAGTTGAGTTAGTTGCATTGAATGCGGTACCATTGTGTATAAGATTGCCAGAAACACTAATATTTTTATTAATAGTGAGTTTTGAGTTAGTATCAGTAGTAAGGATACCAAAGTTTGTTGTTCCACTTCCTTCAATTTTAGAATCGGCTCCTTTAAAGGTAAAAGTAGATTGTTTTGCATTTAAAGTGCCGCGGTTTGTAAAGTTACCATATACACTATAAACAACAGGTTTTGCAGTGCCGGAAACTGGGTCTATCAAGACAGAGCCTGCATTAAATCTACTGCCACTTTCAATGGTTAGGTTTCCTAGTACATTCCAACCCATACCATTGTAACCATAAAGTGGAAGCAGTGATGTACTAAGTGCTACCCCGGTTACTCCTGCAGGAATTTGATCTGCCATACTACCGGCATTTTTGTTACTGATTATCAAATTATTGAATGTAGAAGGAAGGACTCCTAATAAGGCTACTGGCTCTGTACCTCCGATAATTAGTGTACCCGTGGTTCTAAATGACAATGGTGATTCGCCAAACTTTAATGGGTAGTAAGGCTTTGTTGGCAGTAACCCAACAGCTCCCTGGTTTAAAGGGCTAAAGTCTATTACACCAGAACTTGTAATTTCACCATCATTTGAGATACCAGTATTAATTGTATGTGTATAACTTCCGCCATGAAACTTGGCACCTGTAGTTACAGTTAACACCCCACCAACTGTCCAGTTTACGCTTGTGGTTACACCACCTGTATTGCTGATTACTACGTTTCCGAACAGTGGTGCTGCTGTAGAATTGAGTACAGGAGAAACAGTACCAGCAAATATTACAGTTGGTGGCCCAGCTACGCTAGGTATAATTGGTGCTAACAACTGAATTGTTTGCGGCCCAGTGCCCACAAATATTGCCTGACCACTCGCCTTTAATATTCCGGTATTTATAAAATCGCCAACTACCTGTACTGATCCTTTGGCCGCATCTAAAGCGCCTTTAATATCTACTTTACCGGCTATCACCATTACAGGATTGAGGGTTGGATTTGCTGCACCTTCTAATGTTTCTAACTTATATTTTGCACCCTCTTGGACTATCAGGTTATAAAAATTCAACTGATTTGTAGGGGCTGCATTAGTACCCGCTGTACCCTTTAAGACCTTTTCAGTACCATCCGATGAGGTTAAGATAAGTGTACTTGCTCCCCCTTGCTGGGTTGTTCCATAATTAATGAAGTTATCGCTAATCGTAAGGGTCTTACCATTAGCATTAAATATGGCTGAACTATTTATTATAAGTTCTCCAGCTGCACCAGTTGTTCCCTCTAACTTCTTGGCAAAACCATTACTGTTACCATTAGAAAGTACCAGTTTACCGTAGTTCAGCGCTCTGATAATTTGCTCAACAGCAGCGCCTGAGTAAAACACTGTACTACTGCGATCAATTGTACTTGCAGTAAAGTTGGCGGGGAAATTATCAGCTCCTTTCAGATCCAGGGTAGCTCCCGCTCCGATGGTTAATACACCTCCCACAGTACTTCTGTTCATAGTAAAAGAATCAAGGTTTAGAGTTCCCTGCTCTAGCGTTACGTTCCCACTTACTGCAAGATTACCTGTTAGTGAAACTCCTGTTGATGAAGTGTTTTTGAAGGCAAGATTGTTGAATGGCGATGCTGTTATAGTTTGTGCAGCAACGCCCTCGAAAGCTACGGTTCCTGTGCCCGGTATAAAGTTACCTATAACTCTATTCCAGTTTCCGGCAAGTTTGATATTTGCGTTTGTTGCATTCAGTGTACCCGAAGTACTAGTTGCAGCGTTCCCAATTGTAACATCACCATTAACAGTTATAGTACTTGGGGTTTCTAAAGCTGATTGCAGCACTAGGTTACCATTTACCACATTTAAATTACCAGCTATAGTTTTGCCTGTAGTAGAGTACTGCGCTGCACCACCTGTCTTGTTAATAGTAAGATTATTATATGGTACATCGGCTACGATTTGCGCTGCGCCACCATTATAAGTTACTGTTCCAGTTGAAGAGAATGGGGCATTGTTTTTATAAATGTAGTCGCCAACTATAAATAGGTCACCTGATCCGAGACTTACTGAAGAACCAGTTTGTGTTAAACTTCCCCCAACAAGAATACTTCCACTTGTTTTTGAAAGATCAAGCTTGTGATTTCCTTGATCTAAGACAACATTACCGTCAATCCTAAATGTCTGATTACCTGTAATAATTTCATGGTTGATATTCTCCTCTCCAAAGAGCAACAAGCTACCTCTCGCCCTGAAAGCATTAGTTGTGCCCGAGTTGATTGTAAGCTTAACTTTTTTAGCTGTCTTGAATTGCAGGCCCTTGATACTTACATTTGAACTAATAATAGGATCATGTATATGTAAGAGTGCACCTAACTCAGCTATATCAGATATAGATGGTGCGTCGCTTGGCGTGCTGTACTCTTCTACTCTCTCGCCTTGTGCATTTTCTTTCAGGGTTACACGTGTCCAGTTCCCTGCAGTTTCCCAAGCTTGGTTCTCACTGCCGTCCCATCTGAAAAGTGATGCGATATTGGAAAGTGTAAAGTAGTTATTTAAGGAGTTTACAGGATCGTTGCTTGTGTATCCATTTCTTCCAGACCAATTTTGAACAATATGATATCCATCTCTAACGCCATCTGCCCAGTTCCCTCCTAAGCTTTCATCATAAGTAAGTGAGTGTGAAGTCTTAATCCCTTCTTCAAGCTCCTCAATATTTCCATTCAGCTCTGAATCTTCATATTGGATTTGTATAGTAGCATTTGAATAGCTTCCTTCAGTCACACTAACTTTATATAGTCTGTTAATAGGGGCGCCATCTCTAAACCCTTTTACTTGTTTGTTTGGCACAGTTGTCATCGATATTTCACTGACACCTGAAACTGTACCAAAAAAGATTTTTGCAAACTCTCCATTAAAAGCATAACCCTCTTCCCCATCTACTCTGCTTGCTTTTCTATCTACTCTGCTTTTAAAACCACTATCAAGTTTTCTAACAATGGTACCATTTACCCAGCCACTACCAGAGCGCTCACCTAACACTTTAACTTTAATGGCCGAAGCGCCAAAAGGATCCACACCTGATTTTATAGTCGACATAGAGCCATTAGTTAATGCCAGGGTATTGGTTGTTATGTTTATTTCAGTAGTAACTACGCTTGCAGCTGTTTTATTTACAGTGAAGCCGGCAGCAACTATAGCTGGTGCATTAACAGGCCCTGAAATCTTCGCATCAGAAGTACCGGCAAATATAAGGTTACTGCTCGCCCCTGAGTAAATACCATTGTGCACCCAGTCGCCGTACAAGGTGTGCGTATAGTTGCCCGTATTTAAAGTCACTCCGCTCTCTGTAGTCAGGGTGCCAAGAGTAGTAATGTTTCCGGCCGCTGTTTTCGTCGCTGATACCCCAGCCTTCGACAATTCTAAGTGATAGTAAGTAAAGTTATTTACAGTTTGTCCATCTCCATTGTAAACTACTGTGTTTGGAGCTGTTGCAATAAAGTTGCCGGGCAGACCAGTAAAAGTGCCTTTTACACTCATTTTAGAGGCAGGCGCCATAGTGAGTGTAGTGCCGTCTGTTATTGTTACATTATTCAATTTATGAATACCGCCAAAAGTTGAGCTTCCATTGAAAGTAACTGTGCCTGCAGTGGCCTCCAGATTATTCCCACTTAAGTTTGACTTGATAAAAAGGTTGGTACCTGTTTCAACAACCGCGTTTGTAGTAGAACGGGCAATAGTTAAGTTAAAGAACTGCGTTACTCCAGCACCAGCATGAGAAATTGTATACTTTACTAATGGGTTTAAAGTACCCATCGTTACTATACCGGCAGAGGCAACAAATGATCCTCCGGAACTAGTAGCAAAGTTGCCATTAACCAGAAATGATGCAGCTGTGTTTGTGTAACCAGCAATTGTAAGGTTATTCAGGACAATCCCTGACCCGCTTATGGTTGTTGGCGTAGTGCTTGTGCCGCCAGCCATTACCAGCCCATTAGCGGATTGTGTTAGTGTACCTGCGCCCGTGGTAAGCAGGTTACCATTTATAGTTAAGTTTTGTCCGGTTGGTACTGTTACCGTGGTACCTAAACCAGCAACCTGAAGGTTATTAAACTCATTCTTAAGTGTGGCACTTAGCGCAGCAGTTGACGTTCTCTCTATTTTTTTACCAGTACCAGTTAATATGATTGTACTTGTATTTCCTGTAAAATCTGCATCATTAATCCAGTTACCACCTACTGTATGTGTAAAAGTGCCGCCTTTAAAGGATGCAGTACTACTAAGGTCCACATTACCGGCAATATTTATGTTGCTTAAAGCAGTGAAAGAAGCAGACCCTGCTCCTTTTAAATTACCTGCTATTACCAGCGGAGCACCCAAAGCAGGAGTGGGCATTGTTTTTATACCAGTACCTATTAAATGCAAGTTACCGTAGCCTTTGGCTACATCAGCCACATTTTGTGCAGCGCCATAATATTCAACAGTACTTAAAGATCCCAAGTCTACTGTTTGATAATTTGACGGAAAGTTTGAAGCGCTCAGCATAAGTGTTGCTAAGTTGGCAACGTTCATTGTCCCACCTAAGGCTGTTCTGTTTAAGGTAAAGTTTTTAATATCCAATGTTGCAGCATCCACAAACAAATTCGACATCACGTACGAATCTGCTAACAAAGTCTTTGTACCAGTACCACCAATCCTGAGGACGCCATAACTGTACTGCGATCCTGAGAGGATATCCTGGTTTATAGTTCCGGAATAATTTATAACACCAAGTGCACTTAGCACAGTAGGGAACATAACTACTGTGGCATTATGATCCGTATAGTTTCCCCTGAACATCGCTGCTTTTACTAATAGAGTTCCCCCTTCTGCTACTGTGAATATAGGAGTTAGTCTGCTGTCAGTACTTGTAGTAATTCTGACCTGATTCAATTGTGGATCAAGAATACCAGATGTACTTATTGTTAACTCTGGTCGGTTGGTAGTAACTATCTGATTGGGATTATTCGTTTTATAAGCATTTACCTGAATGATATTCAGGTTTTTTGCAAGTATGATGGAATTTGAAATTGTTAGGTTACCAAAACCGCTCCCAGTAGTAGCAATATCTATTATCTTATCTTTACCTAAGAATTCGGATTCCGGCCAAATCTTACTTCCACTACCTCTACCATTATTATCTGAGTATGCGCTCTCTCTATACACGCCACCAGCAATAACAGTAAAGTTTCCATGATAGTAAGCTGTAGCTCCCTGATTCCATAGAACACCTTTAGCTCCAATTTTTACATCTCCAGTAATTGTCATGGTCCTTGGTGCCATCTTAAACTCAGAGTTATTGGCCTCGCCTATAGTTAGGGATTTTATAGTATAGTCGTTCCAGTCATTTATGATGGGATACCTATTTACATTGAGGACCACATCAATTATAACATCATCCGTAGCACTTGGCACACCTGCAGGATACCAGTTACTTGCTGTATTCCAGTCCGAACTTGTGGCGCCTGTCCACGATTTTATTTCTGCGAAGCTCTCAGAGCTAAAGCACAGCAACATTATAGTTAATACAACTATAAATCGTTTACTAACAGGTAAATCTCTCAAAAGTGTAGAAATCTTCATAAGCAAAAGTGACTAGGTATATCTTATTGTGACCGATTAAAATGATTAGTTCTAATTGGTAAAATTTAAATGGTTGATAAAGAAAATTTCATAGCAAACAACAGGTTATGAATTGTACTTTTCATATTACAAACCCATTTATAACTTAAATTTTTCATCTTTCTAACTTTATTGTTTTGTGGCTAACAAGAATTTACATTGCCCAAAAAGAGTATTTTTATATGTAAAAGTTTAACTTTACCACATAATATTATCCTTTGCCTATAGAAGTTATACAAGGTTTTGCTGATACACAACAGGAGCATAAGCCTCAAATAAGGATTCTTTTTAATACACAATATGCTCAATTGCTAATAGGATATCTGATAGGTTTTACTTAGATTATTTATATAACTTTCTTTTTTAAACACCGTAAAAGGCACTCAATGTTCAATAAAATATATGTTTATAAATATATGATTATATAGATATTGAACGAATCAAAGACAAAGTTAAATAATGGTATGCTTGCATATATACAAACACTTTAAAGCAATCACTCTCAAAATGTATGGGTAATTTCTGTAAAACCTGATTCTAAGACTAATGCTATTAAGTCATTTGCTAATCTCAGTGTTATTTTTTCAGATAGTCGTTATTATAGGAAAAGCTTATCCTTAAAGTGTGATCCTATAAAAGTCCTGTACTACAGCACGCCCACCGTAACTTTCTTTGTTTAGGATAAGATTCTGGTTCAGGTATGTACCCTGCTGCTCCGTAGAAACCCCAAAACTAAAGTATAGTCTATGAGCAAATACCTCTGAAATCAGGTAGTTTGTCAGCAGGTCAAGAGCGCTGAGTTGCTGTCCTTCGAGGGAAGTGGCTATGTACTGGCAATGTGATACAGTGGCTGTTTCGTAGATCAGGATGCCTGCCAGCAAATGGCCATCCTTTTCAGCAGTGTATAGTTTAATGTTACCTGGAAAGCAGGATGCCAGCAACTCTAGTTCGTCAGCTGTATGAGCGGGTGTGGTATTATATTTATCGGCAAGGATCTGTCGGCTTATAGTTAGAAAGGCCCTATAGTTCTGGCTCTGACCAACCTTTATACACTGCTGGGCAGCAAGGTTTAGTTTACGTTTGCGGAAGGTATTGTAAGGCAGACGGTTCTGGAGCGAAATAACCGTATTCAGATCGCGGCGGTAAAGTGTAGCGTCATTTCTGAAAAGTGCATACAAATCCTCTTCGGCCGGGTGCTGGTGATAAATGTGCGGTATCACTTTATAGTTTATAGCCTCAAAGCTTAATGCCCTATAGTAAAGGAGCATCGCATCAAAAACGTCCAGCATCAACTGGGCTTTCATACTTGCTCCACTAACTATACCGCCATAACTCAGCCCGCCATGAGACTGTACTTCTGTGCCCACTACGTTGGCCGGCAGCAGCGCCACCAGCTTGCCTTTTCTATAAAACAAAAGCGAATGATCTTCGAACCTGTCAGCGTGATAGTCCATGTAATCGCGGTGCAGCATAAAAGTGCCGTTTTTGGAAGCTCTTACAAAATCATCCCAGGCATCTTTATAGTTTGCGCTATACTTTACAACCTCTATCACTTACAGTAGCTGGTTTAAAAATTTGCTGAAGCTCAAATTACTAACTGAACTATAGGTTAAGCAGATTTGGAAATTGGTTGATTTAAATACCTCTTTAACTCCAAAACTCTTTAACTCCTAAACTATAAATCACCTGTTCAGCACAATCCGAAACGTAGTGCCTTTACCCACCTCAGAGGATTTTACATACAACCTGCCGCGGTGGTAGTTATCGATAATACGCTTGGCTAGCGCCAGGCCTAAACCCCAGCCACGCTTCTTGGTTGTGTAGCCCGGAAGAAAAACAGAGTCTACTTTACTTTTAGGTATGCCTTTTCCGGTATCCGTAATATCCAAAGCTATGTTGCTTTTACCGAGTAATACCATCTTTAGGGTTATGCTTCCACGGCCTTCCATTGCATCAACAGCATTTTTACAGATATTTTCAATTACCCAGTCAAAAAGCGGCACATTTACTTTTGCAGTTATATCTGGCGAAAATGTAGAAACAACCTCCATCTCCACTTTCCTGGAAATCCTGTTCTGCAGATAGTTGATTGCGTTCTGGGTTACCTGGTAAATGTTTTCGTCGCGGAGTAGTGGCACCGAGCCGATGTTGGAGAAGCGTTCGGTAATTACTTCCAGCCTTCTGATGTCTTTCCATAGTTCGGCGACTATAGGTTCGTTCTCAAACTTGGGGCTCACCTTCATATACTCATACCACGCCATCAACGACGATAACGGCGTGCCCAGCTGGTGCGCCGTTTCTTTCGCCAAACCAACCCAAACCCTGTTCTGCTCCGCCTTACGCGAGTAACTAAAAGCAAAATAAGCCATCAGCGCAAAACAGGCAATTACCATCAGCTGCACATACGGGTAGTAACGTAGCTGCGAAAGCAGGTCTGAGTCTTTATAAAAAACATAGTTAACCGAGCCTTCAGCCCAGGGCACAACTATAGGTGCATGCTGGGCTTTCATTTTTTTGATCTGCCGCTGCAGCATCTCATTTACCTTTGCAGGGTCATCCGCAATATTTTCCGGTATATCAATGTTTTTAGAGTCGAGTATATTCTCTTTTTCGTCGGTAAGTATAACGGGCACGGTGGTGTTGGCCGAAAGGATTTCTTCTTCTATAAAGACAATGTTGTCGTCAGAAGGGGCACTGATCATGTAGCGCAGACCCTTGGCGTATAGTTGCACCAACTCCTGCTCCCGCTCAGATAACTTACTTACCAGAATATTGGTATATGTTATAGTTGCTGCCCCAATAATGAGCGCTATTATTACAACTATAAACTTTATTCTGTTTTTCTGAGAATAGATGGGTATCATGCAGGAAACACGAAAATTATATGAATTTAGTATAAATTGAATAATAAGGGCAAGTAAGTTTTATTTTTGCTAAATCAAACTGTAAATTTGCGTTTTAGTATTTCTACAGCCACTATGCTACAGAATTTTAAAGCAATCAGCCTGTCTTACAAAAAAGCGCCGCTGGATATCAGGGAACTGATTGCCTTAGATGAAAACTCATGCAGACAATTCCTTCAGGCGCTCAAGGATTTTATTCAGGCGACTGATATTCTGGTCCTTTCTACCTGCAACCGTACCGAAGTCTATTATAACGCTGATACCGACTTTAGCCAGGAAATTGTAAAGTTACTTGGCATTACAAAAGGCATCAGCAACATATCCAGCTATTTTGATTACTTCACTATCCTGAACGAGCACAACGATGCGGTACAGCATTTGTTCGATGTTTCGATGGGCCTGGAGTCGCAGGTAGTAGGTGATATGCAGATATCCAATCAGGCAAAACAGGCTTACCAGTGGTCTGCGGATAACGATACGGCTGGCCCGTTCCTGCACCGCCTGATGCACACCATCTTCTTCACCAACAAGCGTGTAGTACAGGAAACTTCTTTCCGCGATGGCGCTGCCTCTACTTCGTATGCTGCTGTGGAGTTAATAGAAGAACTGACTGCTGATATAGCTGACCCGAAGATATTAGTTGTTGGCTTAGGTGAGATTGGTGCCGATGTGTGCCGCAACCTGAAAGACAGCAGTTTCACCGACGTTAGAATAACCAACCGCACGCTTACCAAGGCACAACACCTGGCCGAAGAGTGCAACATGCAGGTACTGCCATTTGAAGACATTGTGCAGGGTCTGAAAGAAGCGGATGTGATCATCTCTTCCGTAGCCCGCGAAACACCATTCTTCACCAAAGAAATGATTAAGCGCCTGGACATTCTTTCATTCAAGTTCTTTATTGACCTGTCGGTGCCGCGTAGTGTTGAGACAGATGTGGAAACTATACCGGGTGTGCTACTCTATAACATAGACACTATCCAGAACAAAGCATCAGAGGCACTGCAGCAGCGCATTAATTCAATACCTAAAGTAAAAGCGATTATTACAGAGTCTATTGAGCAGTTCAACGACTGGTCGAAAGAGATGGTAGTGTCGCCAACTATAAATAAGCTGAAGAATGCGCTCGAAAATATCCGCCAGGAAGAGATAGCGCGTTATGTTAAAAAGCTTAACCCTGATGAAGTGAAGCACATAGATAACATTACAAAATCTATGATGCAGAAGATAATTAAGTTGCCGGTACTACAGTTAAAAGCAGCTTGTAAGCGCGGCGAGGCCGAAACGCTTATCGATTTACTAAACGACCTTTTCAACCTCGAAAATCAATCTGAAGAGATTCAATTATAAGACTATATAAATAAGTGAATAGCTTATTTTTTTTAGTGAATGAAAAAGACCAAAGGCTCCCGTTAGCTTACTAAAAGCAAAAACGGAAGCCTTTGGTCTTTTCAGATCAAACTGACTTAACAGAATGTAGAGGTATTAGATATCAATACAGCACTCTTCCAGACAATCAATTACATCAATAAGCTTAGGGATCGAAAGCGAGTAATAGATTTTTGTGCCAACTTTAAACGAGGAGAGCACACCTTTATCTTTTAACGTGATCAGGTGCTGACTAGCTATTGCCTGGGGCAGATTCAGATACTTATATATCTCAGTTACAGTCATTTTCTCCTCCTTACCCAGCAGGTCGACTATAGCCAGTCTTTTAGGGTGAGCCAATACTTTTAGCATGGCAGCCGCCTTATCTATCTTCTTTGATTCAATTCGAGATAACAAACTTTTCATAATTTAAAATTATACCTAACAGTTTCTACATTATTTTACATCCTATTCATAATAAGATATATACGAGGCTTACGTTATTTGGCTGAAGTCTTTACCAGCATTTTTTTAACTTCGCCACATGGATACTTATCACGTGATCGGCTTAATGTCAGGTACCTCTCTGGATGGCCTGGACATTGCATATTGTAGACTTACGTATAAAAACAAAAATTGGATATATAATATACTTAATGCTGAAACATCAGCTTACAGCCCCTATCTGATTGACTCTCTCCGTGGTGCGGAGACGGCAGGAGCACAAGAACTGGTTGCGCTTGACCATAGTTTCGGGAAGTATATGGGCGAACAGGTACAGCAGTTTATACTTCGTAACAACCTTACCCCTGATTTTGTTGCCTCCCACGGACACACCGTCTTCCATCAACCTGAAAAACACATTTCGCTGCAGATAGGCCATGGCGCTTACCTGGCTGCGCACGCCAACCTGCCCGTAGTCTGCGATTTCCGAACGCTGGACATTGCGCTTGGCGGGCAAGGCGCACCCCTGGTACCCATCGGCGACGAGCTGCTTTTCCCGGACTATGATTACTGCCTGAACTTGGGTGGTATCTCTAACATCTCATTTAACCATAACGGGCAGCGCATCGCTTATGATATATCAGCCTGCAATATGTTACTGAACACGCTCGCCAATGAAGCCGGCCTGAACTATGATGAAGATGGCAACCTGGCCCGGTCGGGTAAACTGGACATACAGCTATTGGAAAAGCTTAACGCTCCTGCTTACTTTAGTCAGCCTTACCCAAAATCCCTGGGTAAAGAATGGGCACTGCAAAACAGCCTGCAAACTATAGCCGAAAGCCCGGCAACTATAGCTGATAAACTGCATACCACCTGCCATCATATTGCGCAGCAAATAGCCAGCGCCTTGCAACCTGCCAACTATAAGCAACGCCTGCTGGCTACCGGCGGTGGCGCTTTTAACTTATACCTGATGGAGTTGCTGCAGCAGTATACCGGCGAAAACTATAGCATAGAAGTGCCTTCGCCTGAGATTGTTTCTTTTAAGGAAGCACTGGTGTTTGCTTTTTTAGGAACGCTGCGCTGGCGCAACGAAACCAATAGTTTGCAAACCGTAACCGGAGCCAGCCGCAACAGTGTAGGCGGCGCCATTTATAGGGGGTAACCTGCACGCTCTATACTTATTTTGTACCTTTGCATCACAACCCGAATAACATAAATCAACATGAAAGACCTGCTCGCGAAATTCGAGAATAAAAGACCTGAAATAGTTTTTGAATGGAAAGATGCTGAAACCGAAGCCGAAGGCTGGGTAGTTATAAACTCGCTGCGTGGCGGCGCTGCCGGTGGCGGTACCCGTATGCGCAAAGGCCTGGATAAGCGTGAAGTTGAATCGCTGGCAAAGACCATGGAAGTTAAGTTTACAGTTTCCGGCCCGGCTATAGGTGGTGCAAAGTCTGGTATTAACTTCGACCCTGCCGACCCGCGCAAACGTGGCGTATTGGAGCGTTGGTACAAAGCTGTTATTCCGTTGCTTAAAAGCTATTATGGCACAGGCGGCGACCTGAACGTGGATGAGATACACGAAGTAATTCCGATAACAGAAGACTATGGTTTATGGCACCCACAGGAAGGTGTAGTTAACGGACACTTTCATGCTACCGAGCCTCAGAAAATAAACAAGATAGGCCAGCTGCGCCAGGGTGTGATCAAGGTTATTGAAGATCCCAACTATACGCCTTCTGCCGCACGCAAGTATACCATAGCCGACATGATAACCGGGTATGGTGTAGCCGAAGCTGTTCGTCATTACTATAGTATCTGGGGCGGCCAGTTTGAGGGCAAGCGCGCTATTATACAGGGCTGGGGAAATGTAGGTGCTGCAGCAGCGTATTACCTTGCCGCGAAAGGCGCAACTATAGTTGGTATCATCGACAGAGCAGGCGGGCTTATCAAACCGGAAGGCTATAGGTTCGAGGAGATACAGGAACTGTTCTTTAAGCGTGAGGGCAACGCTTTACGCGCCGAGAACATGCTGTCTTTTGAGGAGGTGAATAACCGTATCTGGTCTGTAAATGCTGAGATATTTATCCCGGCTGCTGCATCACGTCTTGTTACCAAAGACCAGCTACAGCAAATGATCAATAGCGGCCTGCAGGTAATTTCATGTGGCGCCAATGTGCCTTTCCAGGATCCGGAGATATTCTTTGGACCAACCGGCGAATTTGCTGACCAGAACGTAGCTGTAGTGCCCGATTTTATTGCCAACTGCGGCATGGCCCGTGTGTTTGCTTATTTAATGGAGAGCGAAGTAGAAATTACCGACGAGGCCATCTTCTCTGACATCTCTAAAACAATAGCCCGTGCCCTTGAGAAAACGCATGCTAAAAGAGCAGCAACAACAGAGATCGCTAAAACATCTTTCGAAATTGCTTTAAGCCAGTTATTATAATATGGATTTAACCTCCTGGAGAGAAATATTAAACTATGAGTTCCTGGGTAATACTGTCAGCAATTACCTGTGGTTTGTGGGCATCCTGCTGTTTGGCTTCATCTTTAAAACGATGTTGTCTAAGCTGGTGTCCACTGTTTTATACAAGCTGGTAAAACGCTTCTGGCACGAAGACAACCTGCCTGCGTTCAGAAGATTACTGATACAGCCACTGGAGGTGGTACTCTTCCTGGTGTTCCTGTACTTTGCGTTCCAGGTGCTCGATTACCCCATGGACCCAAGCGAGATCCGGAAAGGTGACCCGTTCCTGAAAACATTCTTTTTCCGGACGTACCAGGTCTTTGTTATAGTTGCCCTCACCTGGGTAGTGCTGCGCCTGGTCGATTTTACAGGTCTGATCTTCCAGCACCGCACGGCGCGCACGGCATCTAAAATGGATGACCAGCTGGTGCCGTTCTTCAAAGACTTTTCGAAGGTGATGGTCGTGATATTCTCGATCATGGTGATGCTGGGAGCGGTATTTGGCGTGAACGTGGCTGGCTTGGTTGCTGGCCTTGGAGTAGGTGGTCTGGCCATTGCGTTTGCGGCAAAAGAGAGCTTAGAAAACCTGCTGGCCTCTTTCACCATTTTTCTCGATCATCCGTTTGTTGTCGGCGATCTGGTAGAGGTTGGTGGCATTACCGGAACTATAGAAAAGATCGGTTTCAGAAGTACACGTATCCGTACGCTGGAAAAATCTTTTGTAACGGTGCCTAACAAAAGCATGATCGATAAGCCACTGAATAACCTTACGCTGCGCACCTTCAGGAGAGTGCAGTTCGAGATTCCGCTTACCTTTGATACTACTGCGGCTCAGATAAGAGCCATCGTTACAGAGTTACAGCAATACATTAACAATCATCCGCAGGCAAGCCAGGATGGTATCGTACGCTTTCAAACGATAGGCCCGGCTTCCAAAAATATTATGGTGCTGTACTTTGTGGAGTCGATGGACTGGACGGAGTATGTAGACATTAAAGAGGAGATGATCTATAAAGTAACTGAGGTTGTGGAGCGACATGGCGCACAGTACGCTCCAACACAAAGCGTGTTTATGCAGGCAACGGGGCAGTTGGGTAACCCAACCGGCAAGGCCGCGGTTGTACGAAATGGCACTACAGACTTTGAGTAACTATAAATAAAAAAGCCGGAGAAGCTCCGGCTTTTTTTTCACCCTTATATCTTTTGTCTGTCCTACATCAGACGTTGCAGGCTCCGCAGTTCAATAGAATAGGAGCAGGAACCTACCTTTAAATAAAACCTTATCCCTACAAAACCACATCCCCCTCAGGAATTGTAGTTTTGATTTACTTAACGCACCATTTACCCAGCGGTTACAATTTATTTATAATTTTTTCGTTATACCTACCTTTAGCCTGTGTAAACACACCTAAATTATATGCAAACACAAAATAGAATTTTTACAATATAGAAACATCTGATTTAAGCTATTCTAATAAATAAGATTGGTGCGTAGATGGGCTTGCAGAACATCCGCCTGCTAATAGCTTGTGTTATAGTTTTGGGGTCAGCAACTATAAATCTGAGTGGTTGTCAACTATAAGGAGTATAGTTGGAATGAGGAACAGAGAGGCAAACTATAGTTTAATTGAAATCGAAGTACTCTCCTTCTTCCAACTCTACGGTCTTCTCTTTTTTAACAGGTTTCTTTCCTTTCAGTATCTGCTTTATTTCCTGGCCTTCCTGCTTCAGGTCGTCTTTGATTTTGGCACGAACGCGGTCATCGTCATACGCCAGCTTAAAGTTATTCTCTTTCCCCTTTAGCGTCAGGAAGAGCATGCTGTTACCTGCATTGGGGTCTTCGGCAACTACACCAAATACAGCGTCTTTATCAGGGCGGCGCTTCTGGAACAGGGGCATCTTAATTTTATAGTCCATGTCCTGGTCAAAGGTGTGCGTGCCCGAGATGGAAACAGAAGGCAGCGGGGACAGGCTGGTGCGGATATCCATCTCCGGAATATAAATGGTGCGCTCCTGGATATAGAAGTTATTGTGCAGCTCCGAGAATCGCATATTGGCCAGTTCTGAGCGCTTCACAAACGCCGACATCTTTTGCATAGGTGCAAAGTTTATAAGCTGACCATTGCGCACGGTTGCCTCTATTTCAGCCTGCAGCAGGTTTGTCTTCGGGTTAAGCTGACTATCGAGGTACACATCAGAAATAATATTTGCCGTAAGGCTGCCCTTTAGGTTGCGATCGAGGATAAAATCCTGGTTAAAGTTTTCGAACACATAGAAAAGGCTGTCCACGCTCAGGTTGTTGATCTTACTGGCAGTGCTTACTTTTATATGGTTGCGCTGGCGGGCATCTATACTCCCCCGCACGGCAAAGTTACCGCCCAGTGTATTTACAGAAATGTTAGGCGTTGTGATCACCTGGTTTTTGAGCGTTACCTCACCTTTTATGTTCTCGCCTTTAAACCTCCGGAACTGCATCTTTTTAACACTTGCCCCTAAGTTGAATGCAATGTTCGGTGATACTTCCAGGCGGTAACCAGAGTCGCTTTTACGGGCATTGGCTGGTGTATTCTGTTTCTCGCTTAGTAACTGGTCAAAGTTTAGGTAATTGCTGCTGAAATCGGCATCTACAAATAACCGCTGGTTATCAAGCAGCAGCCAGGCCATTACATTGTTAAACATCCCGTTCAGCACAAAATCAGACTCACCCAGCTTGCCTTTAAAATCAGACACTGCCACGTCGTTGTGCTTAAATATAAAGTTGCCGTTCATGCCGTTTACCGGCAGTGGCAGGTCGCTCAGGTTAAGGCTAACATTATGCAGAGTTATGTCGCCGGATGTGTTTACCGTGCTGTTGCCCGGCCGTGCTTTAAACTCATTAAAGTTACCTGAGAACGCGATCTTTACATCAGCAAGGCCACTTCCGGTACGCACCTGCTCCAGTTGCAGCAGCCCCAGCACATAAGCCACATCTACCATACCACTCAGGTCGAAGGCTATAGTTGGGTTCTTAAAGTTTTCATAAGATATATTCCCCGAGAACGGCCGGTTGTTTAGTGACCCTTTCAGGTTCTTAAGTGTGAGTGCCGACGTAGATGCGTTTTGCTTGCTACCGTTGGTAAAGCTGCCCTCAAAGCTCAGCTTCTCTATGCGCTGCTTTACATCCGGGTGGTAGAATGTGGCATTGCGACAACCAAAGCTGAATGTAATTTCCGGATTATGTTTAGAAGATGCCTCCCCTTTTACAGTTCCGCTGAAATAAACGTCGCCATCAGAACGATACTGGTTAAACTCTTTGGTTATATGTTGCGGCAACAACGACAACATCGACTGTATGCTGGTATTCTTACCCTGCAATGTCAGGTTAAGGTCGGTAACACCGGCAAAGTCTATAGTTCCAGCTACTTCATAAGCGGCATTTTCTACGTTTATTACCGATGGCTCCAGCGCTATTGTTTTCTTCAGCCTGTCGATCTGCAGCGCGGTATTTAGCGTCACGCGTTTGCCTTTAAAATATTCTCCAGTGCCTACTTTTATAGTGTTTATAGTTGCATCGCCGTCGGCTTCTATGCCAATGGTTTCCGTGGAGATAGCCAACGCGGCCTGTAGCTGGTGCGCATTTACTTCGTAAGCCTGGTTAAGCTTTAGATCAGTATAGTTTATAGCAACACGGTTAAAGTCTATCTGCTCCAGGTTAAAAGCGAAGTCGCCATCTTCAGTTGCTGTCGTATCTGTTTTAATGATATCATAGTTCACACTGCCATCCTGCAGCACTCTCACATAAATAGCACCATCTTCCAGGAATAATTCTTTCACGTTATACTTGCCACGCAACACATCCCAGATGCTGAAAGTGAAATAGAGTTTGTTCAGCCTTGCCAACGATACCTCACTCTCGGGCACACCTTCCACTACGTTCACCTTATCCAGCGATACTGCTACCTGCGGAAACTTATCGAAAAGTGAAAGCGAGATCTTCTCTACTTCCACCTTTGTTTTGATATGCTTGTTAGCTTCTGTAACAAAAAGTGTAATGATCTTATCCTGATAGACATACACTAAGGTAAAGGCTATACCTATAACAGCAACTACAGAAACAGCTGCATAAAATAGCACTTTTTTAACAAGACCTTTTTGCTTCAAGAGAATTATCAGATTTTAAGCATCTTACAAAAGATAAAGGTACAGTAGTAATCACAGGCGAACAATAGGTACCGGAGCTCAGAAAAAAAATTGTTAAAATTTTTTTCAAATGTTTTGCAGTTACAAAAAAAGCCCCCATATTTGCATCATCAAACGGGGACAACAGGTCAACGAAACGATAAAACGGGGTGTTAGCTCAGCTGGTTCAGAGCACCTGCCTTACAAGCAGGGGGTCACTGGTTCGAATCCAGTACGCCCCACAAAGGACAACTCAAAAAGTTGTCCTTTTTTTATGTCTATACTTTTCCCAATATCCTTTCTCTTTTCTCCCTGTTACAGTTTAACGCCACACCCTAACCAATAGTATAATATCCTGATTTACATTTATTTGCAAGCCTGACACCTTATTAGCTTGTACAGATCATGAGGCTGGAAGCTTGCATTAAGATGATGCGTAAAGTAGGATCCACATGATTTAAGATTTGACGGCGTACGTAGTTCCTAGAGGGAATGGTTATAGTTTTATTAAGCTATTCTGCTGGCGCGAGCGTCCTCGCTCGTGACTTAGGATGGTATTGAGTGTCCTGACTCAACTGGCCTGAAAGGGACAGGAATTGTCTGAATCAGGATTTACAGGATTAAAGGATTTTCATGATGAGGCTTTTGCTACAGTTATGCCTATAGTTTTATAGTTTACGGTTGGCCCAACCACCCCTACCCCTCCTTGTCTAAGGCGGGGAGCATTTTTCTAGTATTGCTATAGTTGAGGCATACTTCTATAGTTGGAGTTTTAACCCACCCCTACCCCTCCCGAGAGGGAATTCGGCTATAGCTATAGTTGAGCTATAGTCCTATAGTTAGCGCTTTAACACCCCTGTAGTCCCCTCAAGGGGACAATTCTGCTACTGCTTTAGTTTTAGATATATTTCTATAGCTACAGCCCACGAGCAGGACAGGTTTACCTGTTCCCTTTGAAATTATAGCCACGATAAAATCTCGAAGCGAGCAGTTTCAAACTATAAATTCAAGTGACTATGCGAATGATTCCAGTCTTTGGGTGGAGCGCCTTGTGAATATCTGGTGGCGCAGCCATTGCGACGCAGGAGCAAAAGAGATTCACACCGCGCGATGCCCGAAGACGGGGCCTCCCGGCCGTGAGGGCACCAAAGCTTAATTGAAACAATAGGTAAGTAGAGCTCCCAGGATGAAAGGAAATTTGAAAGAAAAGGCTTCTTTCGGATAGAAGCGTAGCAAACTATAGAACAATAAGCTAAGATAGATTTCTCCTGACGTCGAAATGACAAAGGAGGAACTACAGGATGATTAAGGCCTCTCGACTAATATTTAATATGACAAAAAGGTAAAAGCAATTGAAGAGGTTAAAGTAAGTTCACTTCAAACCTTCGAACTATACTTTGCTTAGAAACTGTTCATGCAGCTTTAACACTTGCAGTATCAACAGCTGTTGATCATCGTTGTAGACGATATGCTGGGCACGCGCCATTTTCTCTTCTTCCTTCAGCTGCTTGCCTATTATAGCTTCTATATCCTGTTGTGTGCGGTGGGTATCGCGTTGTAGGAGTCGCTTTATACGCACATCCATGGGAGCAAACACAGCGATGATCTCATCCATCTGCCGCCACGATTCCGATTCGAACATAAGGGCAGCTTCTTTCACTAAATAAGGTGCTGAACTATTTGCTGCTGCCCAATCAATAAAATCTTTGGCAACATGCGGGTGTACAATGCTATTAAGCAAGGCAAGTTTTTGGGGATTGTGAAAGGCTGTTTTCGCAAGATAGGCTCTGTTCAGTTCCCCATCTGCGGTGTAGCTGTCAGTACCAAAAGCATCGGTTAATTCTTGCTTCAGTGCTTCATCATAACGCATTACCCATTTGGCGCGGGTGTCTGCATCATAAATCGGAATGCCTAGCACTGCAAACATGCGGCAAACTATCGATTTACCTACACCTATGCCCCCGGTTACACCAATCTTTAACATGCTTATTTTTGCAGGATCACTTTTACGCGTTGCGGCGCCAGCATTACTTTGCGCACACCTACTGGCTTCTGTACCAACTCCGGTACTATAGTAGAGTCCCTGGCGTTGAAGTTGGCGAAGTTGAGCACAGCCTTAAACGATTCGCGGTTAAGCAGCGAAACCGAGTCTTCGAAAAGTTGGTAGCGCACGATAACCGAGGCAGGGTGCAAGAGAACATTTCTCCCTTCAGGCACATTTACCAGTTCAGGCAAAAGCTGCCTTTCTTCCTGCACCAGATTTTTAATGTTTATAGTTGCTACCGTTTCCTCAATGTTTGCCTTCACCAACTCCTGATTTTTATAGGTTACAGGCGCTTCCACTTTTGCAGAAGCTTTCAGATTGGTGCTCGGCAAACGTACCAGAAAGGGGCTTGAAATTTTGTTAACTATAGATGACGGACCAACAAAGGTAACAGAATCAGGAGAGAGCTTTACAGGACCAGCTACTTCAAACCCATCAGCAGTTAGCTTTTGTTTTGGGTCCAGTTGTAGGGGAACGGTACGGCTTGTCTTAGAATCGAAATTAAACGACAGCGTATCGGTTACTACAAAGTTAAGCTGCAGGCCATCCATGGCGTTTACCAGCGCAGGACGAAGCGCAGAACCTAACAAATAATTATTGCGGGGAATATTGCGAATGTAGATCTCTGCAGGCTGCACTTCCAGGCGAAGCGCCTTACGCAGGAGTTTCCATCCTTTGGCGGTTACGTTAACGAGTACTTCTTCGGGCAACGGCTTTAACGGCACCAGTTGTTTCTCGTTATATATAAACCTTACCGGATAAGTTGTTTGAGTGGAGTAGCTTTTGTTTAGTGCATTAAGCATCCAAAAAGTAGAAGCCGCCACAAAACAAAGCAGCACTACTCGCCAGTACTGCTTTGTTTGTGGCCTGAATGGCTTCATAAACCATACTACTATATTTTTGACTGCTCCAAAAGGCAATGGTCGCTAGCTATTTGGTTGCTGATTTAACTTGGCTGTGGCCTCTGTCGAGATAGCAGCTTTGTCGAATGTAAGGCGGACACCTTTGTCTACCTCTACTATCACGGTATCATCTTCCACGGCAACCAATTTGCCATGCAGTCCGCCTATGGTTACTACAAACATCCCTTTGGTTAGCTCTTCACGGAATTTCTTCTGGTCTTTCGCTTTTTTCTGCTGCGGACGGATCATGAAGAAATAAAATACAAGGATGATGGCGCCAAACATTAACAACTGAGGCATTAAACCTCCGTCTTGTCCGGCCTGTAAAAGTATGGTCTGCATATTATGTTATAAGGATCGTATTAGTTTCTTTTTACCGGGCCTTCAGCACCTGCTGTAGGTATAGTGCTGGCCTCTACTGTACCTTTTAAAGATACCTGCGTAATGTTAGGCTCTGTGTTGGCACGTATCGTTACCATTGGTGCCTGCTGGCCATACTTGCCAGTGCTGTTAAACTGCACTTTTATCTCGCCTGTTTTACCTGGTGCTACCGGAGTTTTTGGCCACTCAGGTACGGTACAGCCGCAAGATGCAGAAGCATTCTCGATAATAAGCGGCTCTTTGCCTGTGTTGGTAAAGGTAAAGGTATGGTTTACTACTTCGCCCTGTTTTACAGTACCAAAATCGTAAACGGTTTCTTTAAACGTCATTGCCGGAGCATTTGGGTTAGCAGCAGTGGTAGTTGCGGCTGTTTGCTCGGTAGTGGCAATGTTCGGGTTGTCTACAGTAGTTTCAGTTGCCGGTGCAGTTGTAGCTACATCGTTACCTGTTGTTGCTTCTGCATCAGTAGCAGTGTTTTCGTTGCAGCTGGTAGCCATTAGCGCCACAGCCATTGCAAAAGTATAGATCAGATTCTTTTTCATACTATAATAACGTCTGATTAATAAGTTATAGTTTAGAGATGATATTCTGGGCAAATTCCATAGTTGTGGCTTTACCACCCAGGTCGCCTGTACATTCTTCTTTATTTGCCAGTGTCGCATCCAGAGCTGCCTCTATTTTATAAGCCTGCTCTTTCAGGTCAATGTGGTGCAGCATCATAATAGCCGAACGAAGCAGAGCTGTCGGGTTAGCTATTCCTTTGCCTGCTATATCCGGAGCTGATCCGTGCACAGCTTCAAAAATAGCCATATCGTCGCCAATATTTGCACCAGCTACCACACCAAGGCCACCAACTAAACCGGCGCAAAGGTCTGAAAGGATATCACCAAACAAGTTTGTTGTTACAATAACGTCAAACTGCTCCGGTTTTACAACCAGCTGCATGCACATATTGTCAATGATCTTGTCATCGGCCTGTATATGCGGGTATTGTTTTGCAACATCGTTAAACACGCCAAGGAATAATGCACCGGCACTTTTCAGGATGTTGGCTTTATGAACAGCTGTTACTTTTTTGCAGCCATGCTTATCAGCATAAGCAAATGCAGCCTTAATGATTTTTTCGCAGCCTAAGCGTGTAATACGGGCCACGGAATCAGATATCTGCAGGCGCTCGTCGAACATCTCCAGGCCAGAATACAAGCCTTCAGTGTTCTCACGGAACAGTACCGAGTTTACATTTTCGAACCTGGTTACAAGTCCTTTTGTGGTTTTAGCCGGTCTTACGTTCGAGTATAAGTCAAACTTCTGGCGCAACTGCACATTTACACTCTTAAAGCCTTTGCCAACCGGCGTCGTGATCGGGCCTTTAAGTGCTACTTTGTTTTTTTCTAAAGAGGCGATCAGTGTTGCTGGTATCAGCTCCCCGATAGCATCAAAAGTGGTTTGTCCGGCGTTTTCTTCTTCCCAAGTCAGGGGCACATTGGCTGCAGCAAAAATAGCTTTTACAGCCTCAGTAATTTCCGGGCCTATTCCATCACCAGGAATAAGTGTGATTTGTCTCATATCTATAGTTCTTTCCGGCTATTAATTTCGTTTATAAGCGAGTCTACATCACCAAGCAGCTTTTCAGCTTTGCTTTTTGCATCCTGTATTACGCGCTGACCTTCTGTTCTTGCACTGGTTGGCAGGTTATCGCCTTTTGCAACAAGTTGTTCCAGCAGGTCAGAAAGTGTATCACGGTATTTCTCTAAACGGTAGCTAAGCCAGCTGCGTGTTTCCTGGCCCTTTTCAGGAGCGAACAAAATGCCCGCCGCTGCGCCTACTGCTGCGCCAGATGCAAAAGCCAATATGGCGGTTGTCTTCTTACCCATAGTTGTATATGCTAATATATCGGATTCTATTTATTTACTCTCCTTACGGCATTTCAGGCTAAATGGTAGCCCGGGCATAAAACTTATTTGTTATCAATAAGTCCGCGGCCCGATTTGCGTATTTCGCCTTTGCTTACTAGCTCCTGAGCCATTTTATCAAGCACACCGTTTATAAACTGCTTACTCTTTGGCGTGCTATAGATCTTTGATATTTCGATGTACTCGTTAATGGTTACCTTAACAGGTATGCTGCGGAAGATGTACATTTCGCTGAGTGCCATCTTAAGTATGATCTTATCCAGAAGGGCTACGCGTTCAACATCCCAGTTCTGCACACTCGCCGAGATCATAGTTTCATACTTCTCGGTTTCCTGCAAGGTTTGCTCATAAAGCTCTTCAAAGAATGCCTTATCGTCTTCCCAATTTGGCGACAGGTCCAGCAGCTTTACATCTTCTGCGTTGCCTTCGGATTCCTCGCCAAGCATTTTAATGGTTTTGTTTACAAGACTCTTCACGATGGCTTTGTTCTCAGCCCAGTTCAGATCCTGCTCTTCAAACAAAGGTTGTAAAGTTTTTTCTTTAAAGATAATGTTTTTGTAAATATGTTTCACCAGCTCAAAGTCGTCAGAAAGCGACGGCGACGGGTTTTGCAGGTACGCCAGGAACACTTCGTCCTGCTTAATTACAGCTCTGTAAACCTGTGCTATTTCACTAACATCGGAACCCCAGCTAATGTTACGACGAATGATGTGCTGCTGGTAAGACTTATTATTCAGGATGCGCTGCACAAGCTGGTTGCGCAGGAATTGTTTTACGTCCGGGCCTTTAGCCTCTGTAAAGCGTTTGCTTCTTTTTTCTTCCTCTTCTTTTACCAGGTCTGTCAGTACGCCCATTAGCTGCAGGTTTGCCAGATAGTGGTCGTAGATGCGCTCAACGGCGATCAGCATCTGGTCGTGGTAATAACGGCGGTCTTTCTTAGATTGGTTTTGGTAGGATACAATAGCCCTGTTTACCGCATTCACTATTTCTTTGTCTGCATCTTCTGCATCGAACTGGCGCTTCTCATACCACTCTTTAAAAAGCAGCGTTGCGATCTGCTTTTGTCCTTCGAGCAGTTTCCTGTCCTGCACTTCCATCGCGTTAAGATCCGGTGCAAAATCTTCTCCTATCTGGTCCAGTGCCAGCAAATAGTCAGAACCTTCGGCCTGCATATATGCATAGATTGCCTGCATGGCTTTAATTCGTAGTGTTCTGCGGTTAAGCATAATTAATTGTATAAAGAACGTGTTGTGACAGTAAATTTATAGTTGCCCGGTGGGCAAAGTTTGTAACTATACGCATACTGCAAAGCAAGTAGCCTATAACACAATTTAGTATGGTGTATTTAAAGTAAAAGTGCCACAATTACTGCAGCACTTTTACTTTATTTATAGTTGTTGCTAAGCTATAGCTTAGTAAGTTGAGTGAACTTTGCCAATGCTCTGGATACGCTGTTCAGCCAGTTTGGTAGCTGCAAGCTGCGTATGGATTCCTTCTTTCTCAGCTAGTTCAAAAATATCTAATGTATAACCGTAGATACGCTCTGTCTGGCCATAAGCGCTTTCGCGGTTGTAGCCCTGCAGCTCAGAGTAAACATTGATCAGACCACCTGCATTGATAAGGAAGTCTGGTGCATAGTAAATGCCACGCTCGATAAGTGCTGGTCCGTGAACCGACTCATCTTTCAGCTGGTTGTTTGCACTACCTGCAATGATCTGGCACTTAAGTCTGGCAAGTGTGCTGTCATTTATAGTTGCACCAAGCGCACAAGGCGAGTAGATATCCACATCAAGATCATAGATCTCATCCATGCCTACCACTTTAGCGCCATATTTGTTAGAGATCTCACGCAGACGGTCTTCATAGATATCTGTGATAAAGATCTGTGCATTTTCTTTAGCAAGCAGCTCTACCAGGTAACCACCTACGTGGCCAACACCCTGTACAGATATTTTCTTGCCTTCCAATGAATCAGAACCATATGCTTTTTTAGCAGCTGCTTTCATACCCATATAGGTACCGTAAGCAGTTACCGGAGAAGGGTCTCCGCTACCACCCATTGATTCTGGTAAACCAGCTACGTGATCTGTTTCCATCTTAATGTACTCCATATCTTTTGTAGTGGTTCCTACGTCTTCAGCAGTAATGTAAGCACCGTTCAGGTTCTTAACAAAACGACCATAACGACGCATTAACGCTTCGGATTTATCTTTTTTGGCATCGCCGATGATCACCGCTTTACCACCACCCAGGTTAAGACCAGAGATAGCAGCTTTGTAAGTCATACCTCTTGAAAGACGCAGTACATCATTCAGCGCTTCAGCATCAGAAGCATAAGACCACATACGCGTACCACCCAGAGCAGGACCAAGTACCGTGTTGTGAATACCGATGATAGCCTTCAGGCCTGTCTCGTGGTCATGGCAGAAAACAACTTTCTCATGATTGTATTCTGAAATCTGACCGAAGATTGATGATGTGTCTTTCTTCAGTTCTACTTCTTTAATTTCGACCATTTATGAAATTGGTTTAGTGTTATTCTATCTTTGTGCCGGAGCATGCAGCAAGCTACCCTCTTTTCGCGCTGCAAAATTAATTCTTTTTTTGATTTATTCAATTTGTACTTTGCATATCATCGTAAAAGGCCTTAGGCTTTAATAACTTACCGTGAAATCTTTACGCTACTTAAATAAATACCTGCTCAAGTATAAATTCCGCCTTTTCTGGGGTTTGGTTTTTATCATTATTTCCAACTTTTTCCAGATACTGCCAGCCCAGGTAGTACGCTACGCCTTTAACCTGATTAAAGAAGGAATTAACCTTCACAACCTTTACGATGGAACGCAGCAGCAGGGTATGGTATATGAAATTTTCGCCAAAAGTATCCTGGTTTATGGGGTGGTTATACTGGTGATGGCCCTGCTGCGTGGCGTGTTTTTGTTTTTTATGCGGCAAACTATAATTGTAATGAGCCGCCTGGTTGAGAACGACCTGAAGAACGAAATTTACGAGCATTACCAAAGCCTGCCTCTCAGCTTTTACCGCAAAAACAACACTGGCGACCTGATGTCGCGCATCTCAGAAGATGTAAGCCGCGTGCGCATGTACCTTGGCCCGGCCATTATGTACGGCCTTAACCTGGTGGTACTGTTTATAATGGTAATCCCATACATGCTATCGGTAAACGTGAAGCTGACCATGTATACGTTGATACCGCTGCCCATACTGGCCATCAGCATTTACTATGTAAACAACATCATCGAGCGGAAATCTGATGAGATACAGCGTAGCCTTTCAGGAATAACCACGTTTGTGCAGGAAGCTTTTTCAGGCATAAGGGTATTGAAATCTTTTGTGCGTGAAGATGACTCTCATGCCAACTTTACAACAGCCAGTAATGTGTACAAAGACAAATCGCTAGACCTGAACTTTGTGAACTCCCTCTTCTTCCCGCTTATACTTTTCCTGGTTGGCCTCAGCACGATCATCACCATTTACATTGGCGGACAGGAAGTAATAAACGGAACTATAACCACCGGTAACATTGCCGAGTTTATTATTTACGTGAACATGCTTACCTGGCCGGTTACATCGCTCGGCTGGACGGCCAGCCTGGTGCAACGGGCAGCAGCATCACAGGCGCGTATCAACGAGTTCCTGCATACTAAAAATGACATTGTTTCCCGTGAAAACATCAGCAAAGAGATAAAAGGCGACATCCGTTTCGAGAACGTAGATTTTGTTTATCCTGACACTAACATCCACGCGCTTAAGCATGTGTCTTTCAATATCAGGCACGGCGAAACCCTGGCTGTTATTGGTAATACCGGCTCAGGCAAAAGCACCATAGCCACCTTGCTGCCGCGCATGTACGATGTAACGAGCGGTCGTATTCTTATTGATGGGGTGGATGTGCGCGACTATAACATCGAAAGCCTCCGCAGCCAGATCGGGTATGTGCCGCAGGATGTATTCCTTTTCTCCGATTCTATCCGGAATAACATCGGTTTTGGCCTACCAAGTATAACCGAAGAACAAATGGTGCAGGCAGCCAAAGATGCTGATGTGTACGAGAACATCATGCGTTTCCCGGAGCAGTTCAATACAAAGCTGGGCGAACGCGGCATTACGTTATCGGGTGGGCAGAAGCAACGGGTATCTATAGCACGGGCACTGGTACGTGAGCCGCGCATCCTTATCCTCGATGACTCACTTTCGGCAGTAGATACCAAAACGGAAAATGCTATCCTGAACAGTTTGCGCCGCATTATGGCGAACCGTACTTCTATCATCATTTCGCACAGGGTATCATCGGTAAAGCTGGCGGATAGAATTCTGGTGCTGGATGATGGAGAGATCATTCAGCATGGTACCCACGATGAACTGATCAGGCAGCAGGGATTGTACAAGGAACTATACGAACGCCAACTGCAGACGGAAGAAATGGAGTAATCTGAATCGGGATTTTCAGGGCTAGAGGATTGGCAGAATTTGGACCTACTATAGTTTAAGTTATAGTTCTATAGTTTCTGCAAACAAGTTTTGCTGGCGCGGGTTTGCAACCCGTGTCTAACTATAGGGTTGAGTTTGTAACTCAACTGGACCGGTAGGGACAGTCAAAAGTAGTGGCGGTAGTTCTAGTTCTATAGTTGCCGTGATCCAACCACCCCTTTATCCCCTCCTTGTCTAAGGCGGGGAGCTTTTCTTACTCTTCCATCTGTCATCCTGAAAGGATCTTGGTAGAAGGGAGGTAAAACCTTTGCTATAGTTTGAGTTGTAGTTTTATCGTTACGGTTTTAACCCACCCCTACCCCTCCCGAGAGGGGAATTTCTGTTAGTGCTATAGTTGGGTTTACAGTTTTATAGTTTCTGTTTCAACACCCCTGTAGTCCCCTCAAGGGGGTAATTCTGTTTTGTTATAGTTGCTGCTGTAGTTTTGAAGTTACTTCTGACATCTTTGTCCGAAACCTATCTACTGCGAACTTCTTAGTCTGCTTTGAGGCAACTATAACCCCTGCAAAATCATACTATTACCTGCCTGTTTTACAGGATATAACTATGCCATTATTATGTTGTCGGAATTTTTTAGAGCAGATTCTGTTATAGTTACGTATAGCATAATCACATTCACCACTAAACTTACTATATATGGCTATTGACTTACAGCAAATCGGCAAGAGATTCAGGTTTTACACGCACCTGAACGAGTTGGAAATGAACGACCTGAAAGCGATGACAGGCAGCGACGAAGAAACGCTGAACAACATCCTGAATGGCTGCAATATTTTGCTGGACGAGTTGGTCGCTATCGTAAAAAACTTCCCTGACCTGAATCCGCAATGGCTTATTTACGGTGAGGGAAGCATGTTTAAACCCAAAGGAGAGAACGGCGATTGCCACGATACCCCAAAGAATTGCCTCAAGAAAGACAAAGCCGCGTACCTGCAGCAAATGAAAAATATGTTGATTGAGTTAGATGCTGCAGAAGTTGCCAAAGGCCACCACGCCGATGTAGATGCTTTAATGAGCAAACTAAATGAGCTTAAAGCGAAAGCGACTGAATAGGTTACTACTGCTCGGGCTGTGCCTGCTGCTTACTGCTGATACCATTCAGAATAAGCGAAATGGTAAATAGCACATCCTGCTCTATTTTAGCGAAATTTATAGTTGGCAGCTGCTGGTAAAAGGCCCGCTCAAACTCATCGAACTGGATCAGGTCTTTTACCACCATAATAGAGTAGCCTACGCGCTCGGCTTCGCAGGGGATGAACACACCTTTCTCGATACCATCCTTTATAACGGTAGCATAGTAGTTTGTTTCCTTGGCCCTGGATTCTGCAAAAAGCTTCTGGAACAGGCTGCGCGTTTCGATCAGTACTTTAATGGAAATGGTGTGTTGTGTTACGATCTCCTGATAGTAGCGCAACGACGACTGAATGTAGAGTAAAAGCTGCTTGTGCGGATCGGGCTCCTGTTCGGCAATCTTCTTAATCCGGTACAAACTATCCTTCCACTCCTGCGAAAATGCCTCTATAAAGAGCACTTCCTTGCTTTTGTAGTAATAGTACAGGGTAGGCTTTTTAAGCCCGATGGCATGGGCAATATCGTCGAGCGTAGCCTTACTGTAACCCAGCCTCCCGAACACGGATTTGGCTGCTTCGAGTATCAGCTCTTTTTTTACGTCTGCTTTTTTGCCCAAAGTGTAGCGGCTATAGTTTAGTTAGCCTTACCAAATATACCGATTATTCTATAGTTGCAAGGTTATTCTTTTAGCGGCACTTCCACCACCGCTTTGCGGTCCTCCGGGAACCACTCCACATAAAAGTCCTCGAGCTTAAGTTTATTCTCCTCGGCATATGCAAACAGGTTGGTGTATAGTTTACCTGGCGCGATCATGTAATGCGCATTAATCTCAGAGTGCACTACTTTGCGGCCACCCGGCACATGCAGCAATTCATACCCCTCAGGCAGGCGCATAGTTGAGTCTTGTATTAGGACGCCGATAAAAGCTTTGACGGTATCACTTTTACCTGCAGGATTATTATAGTATACATTACCAAGCACTCCCTGAATATTGCCCTCCCCTACCAGCTTTGCAGCTTTCTGAAAGGCTTCGCCGAAAGCTTTGTCCTTAACAGTTCCCTCAAACCGTTGTCCGGCAAAAAGCAGTGGCTCCGATGTTGTTACCAGCACTTTAGGCTCGCTAAAGCCACCTACATAGGCATAAATACCCACCATAACGGCCATAATAAGGCCTATGGCTACTAAAAATTTCCTGCTCATATAATGATCATGTTCTTGTACTGCATCTGGTATAGTTGGGCATAGTACCCGTTGTGCCGCAGCAATTCTTCGTGGTTACCTACTTCTTTTATCTCGCCCCTATCCAGTACTATAATCTTGTCTGCTTTCTGGATAGTGCTCAGGCGGTGTGCAATCACGATAGAGGTACGGCCGTGCATCAGCTGGTCGATCGCATACTGTATCAGTTCTTCGGTTTCGGAGTCTACGCTGGAAGTGGCTTCATCCAGGATAATGATTTCCGGGTTATATACCATAGCCCGTACAAACGAAATAAGCTGACGCTGGCCTACCGATAAAGTTGCGCCACGCTCCATTACCTGGTAGTGTAGTCCGCCAGGCAGGCGCTCTATAAATTTACGGGCACCAACCAGGTCGGCGGCGCGCCACATCTGCTCTTCGGTAATGGTTTTATTACCCAGGCTAATGTTGTCAGCTATAGTTCCGGAGAACAGGAACACATCCTGCAGCACAACCCCGATATGGTGACGCAATACGCTCAGGTCGTATTCTTTTATATCGTGCCCGTCCACTATAATATGGCCTTTGTTGATCTCGTAAAAGCGGTTGAGCAAGTTGATGATGGATGTTTTACCGGCACCGGTCGCGCCTACAAAGGCTACTGTTTCGCCAGCCTTTACATCAAACGAAATATCGCGCAGCACCCATTCTTCGTCGTTGTAGGCAAACCACACATTCTCGAACCGCACATTGCCTTTTATCTTTTCCGGCGTATAGGTACCGTTGTCGGCAATCATTTCCTTGCTGTCCAGTAGCTTCATCAGGCGTTCGGTACTTACCACACCCAGCTGCAGCGTGTTAAAGCGGTCGGCTATCATGCGTATCGGGCGGAAGAACATCTGGATGTACAGGATAAAGGCCATCAGCGTACCCAGTGATGTTTCGTCATCTATCACGCCATGCGCACCATACCAAACCAGCAAACCCAGACCAGCAGCACCAATTATCTCGGCTACCGGAAAGTAAATGCTATAGTATAACACAGACCTCACGTTGGCGCGGGTATGTTCTTTGTTGATCTCCCGGAACTTGTCCATCTCGCGCTTCTCGTTGTTAAAGATCTGCACGATGCTCATGCCGGTAATATGCTCCTGCACAAACGAGTTTAGCCTGGAAACTGCAGTGCGCACTTCCTGAAACGTTTCTTTTATCTTCTCTTTAAAAATGTAGGTACTGATGAGCATGATCGGGAAGGTAGAAAGGCTGACAAGTGCCAGTTCCCAATCGATGTAAAACATGAAGCCAACTATAAATACCAGCTGCAGAATATCACCGATCATCGCGGCAAGGCCTTCACTGAACACATCCGACAAAGTTTCCACATCCGATACGTTACGGGTTACCAGGGTGCCGATTGGGGTGCGGTCGAAGAATTTAAGGCGGAGATCAAGTATGTGGCGGTATAGTTTGATGCGGATATCGCGGACCACATGCTGCCCGAGCCAGCCGGCAAAATAGGTATGTAAGTACTGAACGATAGCATGCACCACCAGCAGCACACCCAAGATCACGAACATCTTGTTCAGGCCCTGCCAGTCGCCCTGTAATATCTCGTTATCAACGGTGTACTGTATCAGGAAAGGGCGTACAGCAGCAAGTATAGCAGAGGCAAAAGTGAGGAATACGATAAAGTAGAAAATACGCACGTGTGGCTTCACGAACTCAAAGAGCCGCTTCAGCACGTCTGCATCGAATACCCTGCCTGTATTTTTAGGTTTGTCTTCCAAAATCCGCGAATAGTAAAACGTATAAATATGGGCTTTTATGGCCTCCGCCGTGTAATTGCAGGCATTTATACTTAACCAATCGCAAAGGTAAGTGTTTTTAACGGACTAAAATGCCCGTTTTTGCAGCGATAAGTACAGCGGAACGCTATTGTTTTACAACCTTTACGTGCTGCACCTGTGTGGCGGTTATCAGGCGGACAAAGTAAATTCCGGGTTTAAAAGCTGCTGTATTGATTTCGGATTCGAAGTATTGCATTTTATTTCCTTCGCCCTGCTGCAGTATCGTTACCAGCTGGCCTTTTGCATCCAGAAGTTCCAGTTTATAGTTGCCGGCAGTTGGCAGTACAAATTCCAGGGTGGTAGCAGCACTGAAAGGGTTCGGATACGCTATCAGCCGGAGCTCTTCCTCAACAACCTCAGCAGGGATAAGCGGGTCGCAGGTGCCCAGGTAACAGCCGTGGTCGAGGTGTTCCTGCACTTTGCTTTTGGCTACACAGATCGTCTGGCCGTTGTGACAGATCAATACTTTCTCGTTGTTATCACCGCAGCTGGCGTCAGTTACTTTTAAGTATAGTTCCTGCACGGCCAAGCCGCCGTTGTGGTGCCATTTATCTTCCGCTATCAGCTTTACAGTGTATTCGCCTACATCGGCTATAGTTGGCGTTCCGGAAAGTGTAGCGCTGCCATTTCCGTTATCCACTAAAGTCAGCCAGGCGGGTAGTTGTTTAGCAAATATATCCAGGCGGTCGCCATAGTTCAGATCGCTGTCCTGCACCTTAATTTCATACCTATAGGCATAGCCAGCTGCCAACGGATATTCGGTTGGGGCTGATGCAAAAACCGGAGGCGTGTTCACAACTATATTAAAGCTATGTACCTGTTCGTCTTTATGGGTATCGCGCGCTTTTACGGTGATGGCATTTACACCCCAGTTCTTTACTTCCGGTGTCCAGGTTACGGGCATGTTTACCGGGTTTGCAGCTATAGTTGGCAGTTTAGCTACACCATCCGGCAGCCCTTTTATTTCTACCAGTTGTACCTTGTCAGTTACATCAGGGTCTGATGCCTGCACGGTAAAATCTATCCTTTGCCCCGGACTTACGAATGTATAACTCTTGGCAGCTGGCGTGGGCGGTACATCAAATTTAGGTTTGTAGCTCACCTGTATAGTTACCGATGTAGTGGTTTGCACACCTTTCAGGTCCTGGGCTATAAAGTTGATGACATGCACCCCCAGATTTGCAGCAGCTGGCGTCCAGGAGAAGGTGCTTTGTACGGGGTTATTGGTAGCTGGCAGCGCCGGGTTAAGGGCAGCACCTGCCGGAATGCCGGTAGCCTGCAACATTACATTGTCATTGGGGTCTGCATCCTGGGCCTTGACTACAAAATTCACGTTCTGGCCGGGTGATACCTGGAAAACCACCTGGTTAGCCGGCGTTATACTATAATCAAACACCGGTGGTGTAGACTGCTCTGTAATTTTGATAACGAAGTCTGTGGTTACGCTGGCTCCCCTGCTATCGGTAACCGTAATGCCGGCATTGTACATATCGCCTGCCAGCTTGCCTATCGTGTTAAAAGAGAACGTTCCGGTTGTGGCATTTACAGCTAAGCCTTCCGGGTTATTACCTCCCCCCATCTCCTGCTGGTTAGCCAGCCTGAAAGTAAGCGCATCGCCATCGGGATCTGTTACAGGCATCCGGAAAGAAGCAGTGGCTTTGCTATGCGGTAGGTTAACTATAGCCGGAAGCGTTGTTACCGGGGCACTGTTTCCGTTGCCTATAGTTACCTTAGTCTGTAAATTCCAGTTGCCATCAGCGTTATTTTTGAGGGAGCTCACGCGGCAGCAGCCGGTAAAGTAAGCTGTATAGGTGCCCGCCGAACTATAGGTTTTCGTAATGATCGCCTCGCCGTACATCCAGTCATCTGTTTCGCTAACAGCCGTAACCTGCAAGGGTATAGCAGTAGCCGTTCCATCCCCGAAAAAGAAATCGCCGGGGTTAACAGTTTGCCCCTTTCCGGCATAAAACGCCGTGTAGCGCCACGACTGGCTTACTTTAAACTCAACGGTATTGCCACTTACCCAGCGCCAGCTAACATTCCCATACCGGAAATGCGATGCCTGTGCGGCTGTAGCAGTGAATATAAAGAGAAGTATCAGAAAAGACTTGCCAGCACCATGCGCCGCTATCAGGCGCACGAGCGATTTTAAAATACGGATTGCAGTTTCAGGGTGTAAAGGTGCCTGCATGTATTTGATATTAGGGTTACAGAATTGGGTCGCGGTAGCAAAAAGTGCAAGAGCTGTGACAGGAGAAGGTGTTTGGAGTAATTTTACCTCAGTAGTTTGTATACTTTACTAAACAACCTCCGTATGATGCATTTAAACTCACCTGCACACGCACATATATAATTTTACTTATATATCCCAACGATAACCCAGCAGATTGGTTTCAACTTTTTATAAAAATCATTATATTAAATATATAATTAATTGAATTCTTGAAAACAAAAGAGCCGCAACTATAAAGCTGCGGCTCTTTTGTTTGTTAGTATACTGTTCTTACTTATACGTAACTGTTTACGCTAACCGGCACCTTTTCAAGCGCCTGCTCTATGTCGTTTATTATATCGTCAGGGTGCTCCACACCTACCGAAATACGCACCATGCCTTCCCCAATTCCCATCACAGCTCTGTCAGCCGGAGAGATGTCGGAGTGGGTCATGGAGGCCGGGTGTTCTGCCAACGATTCTGTTCCGCCTAAGCTTACAGCCAGTTTTATCAGTTTCAGGTTGTTCAGGAAGGTAAAGGCTTCTTTTTCGCCGCCCTTAATATCAAACGAGATCATAGAGCCCGCAGACAGGCACTGCTTTTCGTAAATGGCCTGTTGGTGCGGGTTCTCCTGCAGATCGCCTAGATAATAAATACGATCTACTTTCGAATGATTTTTAAGATACGCCGCTACGGTTTCGGCACCACGCGCCTGGCATTCCATACGTATCTTCAAGGTCTCCAGCGAACGCATCAGCATCCAGCCTGTCCACGGGCTGGCCATAGATCCCATAAAGGTACGCATGGCTTTTACCTGCTTCATTAGCTCCACAGAACCTAAACAGGCGCCGGCAATAAGGTCAGAGTGGCCGCCTATGTACTTGGTAGCCGAGTAAACCAACAGATCAGCGCCGTGCTTTAAAGGGTGGCAGAACAGCGGACCAAGGAACGTATTATCAACAGCAACTATAACCTTTCTGTCTTCTGTAGAATATTTCTTGGCCAGCGTAGCGCAGGCTTCGATGTCCACTAAATGGTTGGTTGGGTTGGCAGGGGTCTCGATGTAAACCATGGCCAGTTTATCAGCCACACCAGAGGCAACCAGCAGTTCATCTACTTCGTGCGCCTCCATGTTGGCCCTGAAACCGATGCTTTGAATACCGAATTTCGGAAGGATGTTTTTGATGTAGTAATCAGAGCCGCCATAAATTGGCTCGCTGTGCAGGATAACGTCGCCAGGTTTAAGCAGAGCCAGCAGCATGGTACTGATAGCAGCCATACCACTTGCGAAAACAGCTGCATCCTGGGCACCATCCCAGAAGCGGAGGCGGTTTTCTAAAATTTCGAGGTCAGGGTTGTTGAGGCGGCTGTAGATAAGGCCCATTTGCTCTTCGGCATCTTTGGTGCGCAGGCCGTAAGCCAGTTCAAAAAATGCTTTGCCTTCTTCAGCGTTCTTAAAAACGAAAGTAGATGTCTGGTAGATGGGAGCTTTCACAGCCATTTCTGACCACTCCGGGTTGTACCCATAACTCATCATTAAGCTTTCTGGCCGCAGGTGCTTACCGTTTAAATGCGGCCCACGATGGTCTTCTTCTAGTTGCATAGAATTTTATAGTTTGGTTTGGGTGATGTTTTGAAATAAAGGCTCCGGATACTCTACACTGGCCAGGTAAAGACCTTCGGAGGGAGCTGCGCCACTGGCCAGGCTCCTGTCCTGGCTGGCAATAATGTTCTCGAAATCTGCTACCGTTAGCTTACCACGGCCTACATCTGCCAACGCGCCAACTATAAGCCGCACCATTCCGCGCAAAAACCGGTTCGCTCTGATCGTGAAGATCAGCGAATCGCCCTGCTGCTGCCAGCAAGCTTCGTACATATTGCAGCGGTAGTGTTTGGTATCGCCTTTTACTTTGCTGAAGGTGGTAAAATCCTCGTACTTTAAAAGTAAAGTTGCTCCCTGATTCATCAATCCTATATCCAGCGGCTTGCTATGGTACCAGGCGTAGTAGCGCTTAAACGGATTTTTGGTGAGCGTGATGTGGTAATGATATGTGCGGGCAAAGGCATCAAAACGGGCGTGCGCCTCGTCGTGCACCGGGTATAAATTATAGGCAGAAATATCGTCTGGCAAAATGCGGTTCAGGCGGTAAACAATGTGCTGCGGATCTAGCTGCTGAGTTGAGTCGAAATGCACGAACTGCTGACTGGCATGTACGCCGGTATCGGTACGGCCGCTGCCGGTCGTGTTTATAGTTTCGCGCAATATTTTACTCAGGCTGTCGTCCAGCACTTCCTGCACCGAAATAGCATTGGGCTGTATCTGCCACCCGTGGAAACGTGTGCCGTCGTAGGCTATCTCTAAGAAATACCGCATGCAACAAAGTTATGATTTCCTTTGAAAGCTGCATTAAACTATAGCACATAAAAAGCCCGGCTACACAAAGTATAGCCGGGCTTTGGGTCACTGTTAGGTATGTTTAATTACTTCTGCCGGTTCTCTCAAAAACTACATCGCGTATAGTTCTTGGGGTGCGGCGCTCATCTTCACGCTTGCGCTCTTCTACACGGCGCTTTTCTTCTTCACGACGTCTTTCCTCTACGCGACGTTGCTCAGCTGTTCTTTCCCAAGGGTAATCGCGCTCTACTCTTCTATCGTCATCCCTTCTGCGATCCTCATCTCTTTCCCAACGGTCATCATCGTCGCGGTCGTGTTTTTTATATTTCTTGTTATGCTTAGCGT
The DNA here is from genome assembly GCF_019336435.1 of Pontibacter populi. Lineage (GTDB taxonomy): Bacteria > Bacteroidota > Bacteroidia > Cytophagales > Hymenobacteraceae > Pontibacter > Pontibacter humidus. The sequence continues at coordinate 1,167,645 of NZ_JAHWXQ010000001.1, forward strand.
AAGCCTTTTCGCGCTTCCATCCGGCGTGGGCACGATGTTTCTCGTTTACAAACTCAGGTCTCTTGCTTCTGGCGTTGCTGTTACCCTGCGCTATGGCTGCCTGACCAACTATCGTCAGCACTGCTACCAATACAATTGTCAATACCTTTTTCATAAGCTTCAGTTAATATGTTGTTTTGCTATATACAAAGGCAGTGCCAGCTTTATCAACTATAGTTCCATTTCCCAACCATAAAAAGCAAAACCCCGCTCCTGCTACCAGAAACGGGGTTTTTATAGTTGAAATTTTTGTTACTATAGTTTCTCATAGATGATCGCAGCGCCTTGCCCTACACCCACGCACATGGTTGCCAGGCCATAACGCACATTTTCGCGTCGCTTCATTTCGTGCAGCAACGTTGCTGAAATACGTGTACCACTTGCACCCAGCGGGTGACCAATGGCAATAGAACCACCATTCACGTTAACAATAGCCGGATCGATGCCCAATTGCTGTACACATGGCAAGGCCTGCGCGGCAAAGGCTTCGTTTATTTCGGCCAGGCCAATATCGTTTATAGTTAAGCCTGCTCTTTTCAGTGCTTTTAAAGTTGCCGGAACCGGCCCCATGCCCATATGGCTTGGCTCTACACCAGCCACCGCCACCGAAACCACGCGTGCCATTGGCGTTAAGCCAAGTCGGTTCACGGTCTCTTCGCTAACTATAAGCGAAGCTGCTGCACCATCGTTTATACCCGACGAGTTACCTGCCGTTACGCTACCGCTTTTTTTAAACGCCGGCGCTAGCTGGCCTAACTTTTCTATAGTTGATAACCGTGGATGCTCGTCCGTATCGAAAATAATAGGATCAGCTTTGCGTTGCGGAACAGGATAAGCGATGATCTCATCTCTGAATTTACCGGCTTCGTGGGCTGCTTTATACTTTAGCTGCGAATTATGAGCAAACTCGTCCTGCGCTTCACGTGAAACACCTTCGCGCTCCGCAACATTTTCGGCCGTCTCGCCCATAGCAAACGGATGATGCAGTTTAGATAAGGTTGGGTTTGTGAAGCGCCATCCTATGGTTGTATCGTAAATCTCGGGAGTTCTGCTGAAAGCAGTTTCAGCCTTTGCCATTACAAACGGAGCACGGGTCATGCTTTCTACGCCGCCGGCCAGGTATACGTCGCCATCGCCGCTTTTAATAGCACGGCTGGCATCCATGATAGCCTGCAAGCCCGAAGCGCAAAGCCTGTTAACCGTTACGCCCCCGATCTGCAGTGGTAAACCAGCCAAAAGCAACGCCATACGCGCAACGTTGCGGTTATCTTCGCCGGCCTGGTTAGCAGCTCCCAATACTACGTCCTCAATCAACTCCGGCGCTACCTGCGGATTCCGGGCCATCAGCTCTCTTAAAATAAAGGCGGCCATGTCATCTGGACGCACCGTACTAAGGCTTCCGCCAAACTTGCCAACAGGTGTTCTAACTATATCTATGATGTAAGCTGAATTCATTATTTTAGTTTTACAGGTCTTTGTCTAATTTTGCAACGCTTTGCAAGTTAAATTAACCTACACATGATACAAAGAATTCAATCCGTATTTCTGTTTCTGCTGGTACTGGCCGTTATTTCGATGCTGTTCTTACCGCTCTGGTCTAAAACTGATGCCGCAACCGGCGAAACGATTGTACTTACTGCCTGGGAGCTGAAATCGCAGGTACTTAATGCTGATGGCGAAGCTACCGCTGCCGGCACTGTTCCGTCTAAAAGCACTATTGCTCTCGGGCTGCTGGCTATAGTTGCTGCTGTAGTTGCGCTGGTAGAGATCTTCCAGTTCCGTAGCCGCCTGAACCAGATGAAGCTGGGCTTACTAAATACATTGGTACTAGCTGCGCTTTTCGGAACGTCGTTTTATTATGCTACTTATGTTGGCGCCAAAATGATAGAAGGAACCGACAACGGCTCGTACGAGGCTGGTTTTTATATGCCGATGCTGGGATTACTGTTCAATGCCCTGGCCAACCGCTTCATTAAACGCGACGAAGACCTGGTAAGATCAGTAGACAGACTGAGATAGTTTTGGAGTTTAAGAGTTAGAGAGTTTGGGAGTTATTGAAGTTAGAAAGTTAACTCTGAACTATAGTTATAAGGCCGCTTTCGGAGTTTTCCGGGAGCGGCTTTTATTTTTATTAAAAATCAGAACATGGCGCGAGCGTCTTCGCTCGTGACTAACTATAGTTGGGCCTCCGGCCCTTTAATAATATTTGTACTTACCTTTTACAGTGGCCGGAGGCCACCCTATACTAAACACGAGCGAGGACGCTCGCGCTATGATGATTTTTTAAATGAAAAAGCCGCTCTTCCTTATTAAGGGAGCGGCTTTTTACATCACAAACAATCTGTTTAACTATTTAACACTTTAACTTTAACACTCAATTTTTACATCGTTGTGGAAGAAAGACGCAAAGTATCGCGCCTCTACACCTTTCTAACTTTTTAACTTCCCAACTTTCTAACTAGCGCCTGCGGCTGGTATACTTCTCCAACTCCCTCACGCTGCTATCGAATTTGAAGATGTCATACACGTAGTAGAAACGCTCGCGGTCGCACACGTAGTCGTAAGCGTATTTGGCGAACTCTACTCTTGTGCTTTCATAATCGAACTGCTGCAGAAGGTATTTCAGGTCTTCGGCCAGGATGCTGCTGTTGCGCAGGGCTTCGCGGGCTATCGTTAGTTTGGTGCTCTCGAAGCTGCGGCTTTTCATGGCATCAGCTAAGCGGTCTACATCCTGTCGGCTCATCAGGTAATCGCAACGGTCGCGGGTATCATAACGGTCGTCGTAACGGGGTGGCGCTGGTCTGTAGGGTTCTGCTGGCGGATATGGTACACGTGGAACTACAACCGGCGGCGGCGGCAACAACGGCACTTCGCTCAGCACTCTCAGCTTTAATTTGCCTTTGCGCTCCACTACATCTACGCCATAGTTGGTCTCGAAACCGTGGCGCACATATACATTAGTACCTAATTGGTAATCGCGGTAGCGGCCGCGCACTTTCACTTCCACGTAATGCTTGCCCGGGCGCAGATGATCAACACGCACAAAGTTTGAAGCCTTGTGGTTTACCAGTTTGCCATCCAGTTTCAGGTAAAAAGGCTCGCCGGCAGGGGCTCTGAAAGTTAGCACAGAAGCTTGTACCAATACCGGCATCGCCAGTAGCACAAGCAGGAGCGGAAGTAGAAGCTTTCTCATGGTAGTATAGTTTAAATGCTATACTTTGCCCAACTCAATTTCTGTGCCACTTATATAGGTTTTTGCTGTTATAGTTTGAATTTATAGTTTTGAGTGGTTACAACTGGTTTATTCTCTGATCAATAGATAGCAAAAAAGCTGCAAATTTCCACCTGCGGCTTTTCTGATAACGAAACTATATTTTATAGTTTACTCCTAAGCCAAGAGATTTATAGATACGTCTCCCCATAGGCGAGTATTGTTCCCAGTCGTAATGAAAGGAATTCTGACCGGTAAGATTTCTTTTATAAAATAAGTATTCAGCATGGCCGTAGAATCTACTGCTTATCTTATAGTTCACACCAAGCCCCGCGGTAGCAAATAAGTTCATGCCGTTTACACTCGAATTACTAGCTGTTGTTTCACCGTTTCTTATTTCCTGAGTTTCAGCTTTTGTAAAACCGAAAGAAGGAATCATGCTTATTGTTCCATAAACAGGAAACCGTTTGAACGCTTTTAGAAAAATCATTTGTGCAGTAACAGGAACTGCTAAAACATTAGTTTTAGAATACTGTCTGTACTTTACAGGATCATTATTATTTTGATTCAAGGACCACTCAAGTTTATCTTTACTGCCACCATAACCTACACCTATTTGTATGCTTAACCTATCACTAAGATTATATCCCGCATGTAAAGCTATAGGAGTAAAATATCCTGACTTAATTCCGTCTAGTTCTTCACCATCTTTATAGTAAATATGATAGGTAACTGTAGTTAAGCTTAGCCCTACATAAGCTCGTTTTAAGGATTTTTCTGTTGAGTCAGGATTAACCTGGGCAACTGCGGTTAATGAGCTAAGTGAAAGGGTAAGTGACAGGAATAGTGTTTTCATATATTGGACAAGTCTAGGAATATAGCACAATCTAAATATTAAAGTCCAACTATAAAAGGCTATTTCACACCATCTGTAACATCACTTACTATTAGCCAAAGTCCTTAGAATAAGCTCCTGCATTTAATCTGCCGTTATTCTATGTTAAAAAACCACACTTTTAATGACCATCTGTAACTTCCGGGCAACAAAAAAGCCACAGGCTTTATACCTGCGGCTTTTCGTAAATTTATAGTTACAGCTATAGTTAGCCTTCGTAGTAAAACTCGCCGTGAGCGCTTTTTATGGTTAGTTCGTTGGTTTTGCTGGCTTCCACGCGGCCAATTATCTGGGCATCCACATTAAAGGATTTTGAAATTGTGATCAGCTCCTGCGCGTATTGCTGCGGCAGGTAAATTTCCAGGCGGTGGCCCATGTTGAACACCTTGTACATTTCTTTCCAGTCGGTGTGGCTTTGCTCCTGTATAATGCGGAACAATGGCGGCGTTGGGAACAGGTTATCCTTTATGATGTGTACCTTATCGGTGAAGTGTAGCACTTTGGTCTGGGCGCCGCCGCTGCAATGCACCATGCCGTGTATGTGCTGGCGGTGCTCCTGCAAAATAGCTTTAACTATAGGCGCATAAGTTCTTGTCGGCGATAACACCAGTTTACCTATTTCCATACCTGTTTCCTTGTCTATATCGGTCATGCGTTTGGTACCGGAGTAAACCAGGTCCACAGGCAATTCTGGGTCGTAGCTTTCAGGGTACGAGGCCGCCAGGTAGTTATGAAACACATCATGACGGGCCGATGTAAGGCCGTTGCTACCCATACCGCCATTATACTCCGTTTCGTAAGTGGCCTGGCCAAAAGAGGCAAAACCAACTATAACGTCTCCGGGCTGTATGGTGTGGTTGCTGATCACCTCGTCGCGGCGCATGCGGGCTGTTACCGTGCTGTCAACTATAATAGTGCGTACCAGGTCGCCTACATCCGCAGTTTCGCCGCCGGTACTATAAATACCGATTCCGTTATCGCGGAGCATCTGCAGCACTTCTTCAGTACCGTTTATAATAGCCGCAATTACGTCTCCGGAAACCAGGTGCTTGTTACGGCCAATCGTTGATGAAAGCAGGATGTTATCGGTAGCGCCTACGCAAAGCAGGTCATCGGTATTCATTACCACAGCATCCTGGGCAATGCCTTTCCAAACGCTCAGGTCGCCGGTCTCTTTCCAGTACAGGTACGCTAGAGATGATTTGGTACCGGCTCCATCGGCGTGCATGATGTTGCAGTAGTCCGGGTCGCCGGTCAGTATATCCGGAATGATCTTGCAGAAAGCTTTCGGGAAAATGCCTTTGTCGATGTTCTTGATGGCGTTGTGCACATCTTCTTTGGAAGCCGACACGCCGCGGCGCAAATATCTGTTTTCCATAGTTCGAGATGATTTGCTTACAAATTTAACAAAGCAACCGGGATAAGCGCTGTAATCCTTGAAATAAGTTGTGCAGAGGTAATATTGAATGGTAAATTGATTTCCGCCTGAGCTATAGTTATTCATATTGGTTTTTGCTGGCGCGGGTTTGCAACCCGTGTCTTTTATGGGGTTGCGTTTGTAACCTAGCTGGCCTGACAGGGGCAGGAATTGTCTGAATCAGGATTTACAGGATTAAAGGATTTTCAGGATGGGGCTTATCGCTATAGTTGAGTTGGAGTTTCTATAGTTGTCGTTTTAACCCACCCCTGCCCCTCCCGAGAGGGGAATTTCTGCTGTAGTTGTAGTTGAGGTTACAGTTCTATTTTTTCTGATTTAACACCCCTATAGTCCCCTCAAGGGGACAATTCTGCTATTACAAATTTCTAAACTATAGTTACAGACCATGAGCAGGACAAGTTTACCTGTCCCCTTGGAATTACAACCACGATAAAGCTCGAAGCTTACCGGCTCCAACTATAGACAAACTACAGCTATGCGAAACCTATCAGTCTTTGGGTGGAGCGCCTTTGATTTGTTGCGGTGCCGATAGGCAATCCGAGGTTACGAGGGAAGCAAGAAAGCAGCAGCGCGATGTCCGAAGACGGGGCCTCCCGGCCGTGGGGGCACCAAAGCTGAATTGAAACTGTAGGCAAGTAGAGCTCCTAGGATTTGAAGTTATTTGAAAGTATAGTTTGGCTCGGATAGTAGAAAATCAAACTATAAGCCGAGATAGATTTCTCACGCTGTTCGAAATGACATAAGAGAAGTTAGCAATAGACTAGACGCTAGCAGGAGCTTCGTCTCCCCAATCCTGTTAATCTCACAAACCTTATTAATTCTGAGGCTCAGAAATAAAAAAGCAGCTGAAGTATAAACTCCAGCTGCCCTCTTATGTAGCGCTACACTGATTACTCCTGTATACGTACCACTTTAAATTCAGTACGTCGGTTACGCTGGTGTTCGGCATCGGTTTTCGCATTTTTAACGACCAGCCTGGTTTCGCCATAGCCTTTAGCTGTAATGCGGTTTCGGCTTATACCTTTCGAGATGATATACTCCACAGCCGACTCTGCACGACGTTGCGACAGGTCCAGGTTATAGATATCAGACCCACGAACGTCGGTATGTGAGCTTAGCTCGATGGAGATGTTCGGGTTATCCTGCAGTATCTCCACCAGTTTATCCAGTTCCAAAGTCGCATCCGGACGTATATCTGCTTTATCGAAATCATAGAAAATGTTTTCCAGCACAATTGGCTTTTCTTTCACGATCTCATTCAGCACCAGCGTCGTTTTCAGACGGATGTCGTTAACATCTTCCAGCAGTTGATCCTGCGATGGTATTTTACCTACTGTCGTAATACGATTTCGTGCTGTAAAGAAACCTGCTTTTTCAGAGATCAGCGAGTAAGTAGAGGCTGTATCCAGGGCAAAAGAGAATTTCCCCTCCGCATCGGAAGTAGTTTCTTTTATTTTCTGGCCTTTTTCGTTCTGTAGTACAACCAACTGGTTCGGAACTATAGTTTGCTCTTTAGCTCCTTCGCGGCGCAGGAATACGGTACCATCTACATAAAAATTAACCTGCTTGCGTTGCGACTTAACTAAACTATAAAGATCATCGCCACCTTTACCACCTTCGCGGTTCGACGAAAAGAAGCCCCGGGTATTGCTCTGGAAGTAAATACTGAAATCATCTCCGGAAGAGTTTACAGGCGTGCCCATGTTTACAGGCTTTCCATTCTCTACCCTGAACAGATCGAGGTTACCTAAGCCCGGCAAACCATCTGAGGCAATGTACAAGGTGCCATCAGGAGCTACATGCACAAAGCTTTCGTTACCCGGCGTGTTAATGTCTGGTCCTAAATTCTCTGGTGCTCCAAAGCGGCCATTCTCATCTATAGTTACTTTATAGATATCGTTGCCACCCAATCCGCCTTTTCTGTCTGATGAGAAGTAGAGTGTTTTGCCATCCGGTGAGAAAGCTGGTGAAGAATCCCAGGCGCGGGCATCGTTTATAGTTAGCAGCTTTGGTTCGGTCCAGGCATTGGAGCGGAAATAAGTAACGAAAAGATCTACGTTCTGCCGGCCTTTCTTGGAACCTTCGTTGCCACGTGCAAAAACCATTGTTTTACCGTCGTTTGCAAAAGTTGCCAGTGCATCGTGTATACCTTCCAGGTTCACGCTTTCGAACTTACGAACGGCTCCGCCCATTTCAGCCATAGAGTCTGTAAGGGTAGTCGCGTAAATATCAATAAAGCCTTCGCCGTTCCCCATGTATGCCTTGCCCGGCTCACGGGTAGAGGAGAATATCAGCTCGTTGTTCAGGATGTATGGCGCAAATTCAGAGCCATCGGTATTCAGGGCCTGCAGGTTCTGAACTTCATATGGATACTTGCCACGCATAATTTCGCTCAGTTGCCCAAAGTTCTCCACTTCGCGGGCAGCCAGTCCTTTTAACCTGGAGTTGGTGCCTATATTGGCATAGTCCTGTAGTTGGTTCAGGGCTTCTTCGTACTTGCCATTTGCCTTCAGGGCCATGCCATGGTAGTAATATGCCTGCTCTTTGCGATAACCGCCGTCGAGGGCTGCTTTATAAAATGGCTCCGCTTCCGCTAACCTGTTCGATAGACGGTAAGACTCCGCGATTTTATAGTTTACTTCACCAGGGTTTTTAGAATTGCTCAGCGCCTGCTTATAGTACTCAATGGCTTTGTCGTACTGCTCCATCTCGAAGCGCTTATCACCTTTGCCCAGGTACTGCCCTGCTCCACATGCACTTACAAACAAAGCAAGCAAGGCCAGTAAGCAAATGTGCTTCAGGCTTCTGGTTAACTGGGTAGCGTCTGGCATCTGGTGCATGTGCTTTTTATGTCTTAAGTAGTAGGCAGATTTCTAAAAGTAACGTGAAAGCCAGCTTTGTTGCGCCGGCCGTGGCCATTCGGCCTGCAGGTCGCCATAGTTGGTAACGAGCGTATCAAAATATAAGGTATCCTTATTTATATCACCGGCAGTTACTTTGTCTTTCAGCTGACCAACACTTACTAACTCCATGTCTCCATCTTTCAGGAAAGCTAACTGCGAACGGTCTAAAAATGAAACATTGAACCGCTGTTCCAGCTCCCGCACAAAATTAACCGACTTATCTATAGAGCACCCGCTGGATGCTGTGGCGCTTTCATTATTCGCCAATACCAAAAACCGGTTATGCAACAACTCTGCCGATGCCTGGAGATCATTGCCATGGCTGCTCCAGTCAGTTGCAAAAGCCTGCAATAACGGTTTTATTTCAGCCCGTTCTGCCTCAGTTATCGGTCTGCTTGCCTGGTAAATCCAGACGCGCGCCTGCGGTGGCAGCTCATCAAACGGAATATACATATTGATTGTTAATTGTTAGTTGTTGATTGTTGCTCGTTAACTGTAATATGAAATATAGATTCTACAATAATTAACAATCAGCGATCAACAATTATTTAGTAAGTCCTTCGGCTTGTGCTATCAACTCAGCGATGTCGAACACTTTTACGTTTTGTTCCTGCTCCTTGTTCTTCACGCCATCGTTCATCATTACCATGCAAAACGGACAGGCTGTCGCAATTACACCTTCTGCTCCTAAAGTAGCCAGAGCTTCTTCGGTTCTTTCGATATTGATCTCTTTACGGCCTGGCTCTGCTTCTTTAAACATCTGGGCACCACCGGCACCGCAGCATAGTCCATTGGCGCGGCTACGCTTCATTTCAACCAGGTCAGCATCCAAAGCAGCCAGCACATCGCGCGGCGCTTCGTAAATGTCATTGGCTCTGCCTAAATAGCAGGAATCATGATACGTAATTCGCTTGCCTTTGAATGCCTCGCCACCCTGCACATGTACTTTCCCTTCGTTTATAAGTTGCTGCAGGAACGTAGAGTGGTGAATAACCTCATAGTTGCCACCCAGGTCAGGGTATTCGTTTTTGATGGTGTTAAAGCAATGCGGGCAGGCTGTTACTATTTTTTTAATGTTATAGCCGTTCAGTACTTCTATGTTGGTAAGCGCCTGCATCTGGAACAGGAACTCGTTACCGGCACGCTTGGCGGGATCGCCGGTGCAGCTTTCTTCAGTACCTAATACAGCATATTTTACGCCCACATGTTCCAGAATCTGTACAAACGCGCGGGTTACTCTTTTATAACGATCATCGAAAGAGCCGGCACAGCCAACCCAAAACAGCACTTCCGGTTCCTGACCATTGGCAGCCATTTCGGCCATGGTAGGTACTTTTATTAACTTTTTATTTTCTTCCATCTGAGTATTTGTAATAAACTAAGGACAGTTTGACAAAAGACAAAGGACTTAACTTTTAGGCCCAGCATCAATGACTTATGTTCTTTATCTGGAAATTCTTTTGTCTAGTTCTTGCTTGGTAAGTATAGTTCGTCGGCCCAGTTAAAGCGGTCAGAAGCCGGGAACGCCCATGGTGCACCATTGTTCTCTATGTTAGTAAACATAGCGTTAAGCGATGCCGGTGCAGCCGATTCTTCCAGTACCAGGTAGCGACGCAGGTCCATGATCGTAGATAGCTGATCGATGTTTACCGGGCAGGATTCTACGCAGGCATTACAGGTAGTGCAGGCCCATAGTTCTTCCGGTGTGATGTAGCCACGCAGCAACGTCTTCTCTTCTGTAGTTTCCACGCGCTCCACGCCCATCTCTTTGTAATGGTTTGGCCTGAAGATAGCTGGATGCTCGCCTTTTTCTTCCATGCGGTCGCGGGTATCCATGATGATCTTGCGCGGCGAAAGTAGTTTGCCTGTAATATTAGCCGGACAAACTGAAGTACAACGCCCGCACTCGGTACAGGTATAAGCATCCATCATCTGTTTCCAGGTCAGGTCTTCTATATCTTTTGCTCCGAAGCGCTGTATTACCGGGTTGCCTTCTGCATCTACTTCCGGTGCCGGTGGCTGGTAGCTTGGGTCCAGCATCGCTTTTATCTCGTGCGTAATAGCTGGGTTGGTTGTCATTTTGCCCTTTGGTACCAGTTTAGAGAAGTACACGTTCGGGAAAGCCATGATGATGTGGAAGTGCTTGGAGCTTGGCAGGTAATTCATAAATGCCAGGATACCGATGATGTGGATCCACCAGCCTACACTTGCTATAGTTGCCAGCGTGCCGGCATCAGCGCCAAAGGCATTGACAAACATGCTGCTCACCGGAAAAGCGCCTGCCAGTTCGTGGCCTCTCAGTTCTGCTAATTTCAGGTCGGCAATGTTAAAGGCGAAAAGGGCAAACATCAGAACGATCTCGATCATCAGGATAATGCTGGCATCCATTTTAGGCCATGCACGCATTTCTACGCCTGTTGCCAGGCGCGGAACGCGCGTTACGTTACGTCGCCACAGGAAGATAGCACAAGCCACAATTACCAGCGCTGCCAATATCTCGTTCACTGCCATCAGGCCATCGTAAAACGGCCCCATAAAGCCCAGCACACGGTGCGTTCCGAAAATACCGTCGATCAGGATCTCCAGCACTTCGATGTTGATGACCAGGAAGCCTACATAAACAAACAGGTGAAGGATAGCCGGCAACATACGCTTAAACATTTTCTGCTGCCCAAAGGCCACCAGCAATGTTTTATTGATACGCTCCGAGGGGTTGTCCTCTAGTACAAGGTCACGGCCCAGCTGTATGTTTTTTCGGATTTTGCGGATCTGCCACACAAAAAGGCCAATGCCTATGGCTGCCACAATCAGGAAGATAATGTTTGAAATTCCTATCACGGTAAATTATTCGTTATACATACCAATTTATAGATAAAGATAGCATTTAATAAGAACAAACGCATATATAGGCCTTTTTTAAAATTTTTTTAGCCGGAATGTTTGCTACTTAAAAGTTAGTTGCTACTTTTGCATACCCTTACGGAAAAGGGTGACACAACAGAGCTGGTGATGTAGCTCAGTTGGTAGAGCAAAGGACTGAAAATCCTTGTGTCGTTGGTTCGATTCCAATCATCACCACAACGGAACCCTTGTCAGAAACGGCAAGGGTTTTTTGTTTTTAAGCCATTCCTGGTTGATTCTTTATAGTTTGCCTGAACTATAGTTTCCCTTATTTCACTCTATCTCTTGTTGCTTATATTGCTCCTGCATCTATACTATAGTTTGTAGTTAATTGATGCGTTTAAGCTTATCACAACTATAACGCCGAAATAATCTTCTGGATTTACACGCAGCTGATGATGAAAGCAAAGTTTTTAGGTGTAACATACCAGCAGCCGATTATAAGACTTTCGTGTCAAGACTTTCGTGTTCTTTCTCCGAGCTTCAACTATAGTTTATAAGCGCAGTTACAACCTGGCTTTAGATAGAACCTCCGAAACTATAGCTAATAACAATTAGCCCTCAGCTCCAGCAAAGCAGCAGAATACCCCAGCTCATACGCCTGGTTAAAATAGATGCAGGCTGAATCCGGCTCCTGTAACTCCATTTTGGTTCTGCCCATCAGGTAATTTACTCTTCCATTTTCTTTATCCGTAGCAAGGGCGCGGCGGTAATCATGCTCTGATAGCTTGTGTGCTTCAATTTTATAGTAGCCAAAACCGCGGTAGGTCAGGGCAGTTACCCGCTTTTCCTTATCTGTGCCGTAGCGCAGGTAGGTTGAGAAATCGCTGAGAGCTGGCTTATATTTCTGCAGGTAAAACAAGCGTACTTCTCCTCGTGCCAGGTAAGCGTCCCATAGTTTCTCGTTTAAATGAATGGCCCGGTTCAGGTCCGCTTCAGCTTGCAGGTAACTTGCCAGGTGCTGCCGACTAACTCCCCGCATAAAATATACATCTGCCGACGGCTTTTTCTGATAAGCGATTGCCTGGTTAAAATCCTGCAGGGCAGCTTCGTAATCTTCAAAAACATTTAGCTCCAGCCAACCTCTTTCTTTGTAAGCAGCAGCGTGCTCGGGCTTAAAATTAATCGCATCAGACAACATGCGGTGCGCACTACTGTATTTACCGTCAGCTATATAGGTTAAAGCTGTTTTATATTTATCTTCACCGGCAATGTGGTCCATTACTACTTTCAGCAGCAGGCTGAAAAGTAAGATTCCGCTTACAAAAGCAATGGTTATGTACAGATCTTTCCGCGAAAACTCGTGCTTTTCTGTTCGGATAGGCCGGTAGTAGCGTTCCGAAACCGGGGCAGGCTGCCTGGTGTAACGGTAGCGGTCGTTATAATAGGGCTGGTACTGCTGTATTACCCGCTCACGCTCACGTAGGTACTGCAGTTTCAGGTCGTAACGGGCGCGTTTGCCAGGGTTAGACAACACTTGGTAAGCCGTATTAACAAGCTTAAACCTATCCTCGGCCAGTTTATTATTGGGATTTTTATCAGGGTGGTACTTAACGGCCAGTTTTTTATACGCCTGCTTTACCTCTTGCTGGGTAGCTGCCGGGGCAATGCCAAGTACGGTATAAAAATTCTGTTCCAATGCAGTTAAGCTTAAACTCTGGGTGACATTAAAGGTAATTAAAACACATTTTTAGCCTTAATTGTATGTAAGGTAGCAATGTAATTATACTTTACGTAAATATTTGAATACACCTGCGTATACAGGGTAAGCAATAAAAAAAGCTAAAAACTATGGCAATGCAAGATAACGGCACGAAAGAAAAAAACACTCATATTATCGATAACCTGATGGGTTACATCGATACTCGCATCGATATTATACGATTAGAGATACAGGATAAGCTAAAGGTAGCTTTTGTAGGGGCAACACATGGTATATTACTAGGCTTGGTGGGCTTTATGTGCCTTATTTTTGTAAACATCTTTCTGGGCCTGCTTTTAAACCATCTTTTGGATAGTACGTTCTGGGGCTTCGGCATCATCGCTTTATTTTACATTGTGCTGTTGGTTATACTTGTAGTTGGTTTAGATAAAAAAGTGTTCCAGGGCATGGCCGACAAAACATTTGACAACACAATTTATAAGACTGATAAAAGAGAAAAATCAATATGAGCGAGCTTAACAATCCATTGTTTGATAACCAGCGGGAATTTCTGGAGCGTCAGAAAGAAGAGTACAGAAATGCCCTGATGGGCGACGTAGAGCAGATTAAAAGTCAGGGGCAGGAAATAGGCAAAAAAGTAGCCATTGCTGGGGGCGTTGTGCTGGCCGGCCTGCTAATCAGACGTATGTTTACCGGCAACGATAAAAAAAAAGCCTCAAAAATAACCAAAGTTAAAAAAGGCGAAGCTGCTGTTGCCGGAACTATACCCGTATCGCACCCAATACCGGACTACGACCCGATAGCACACAGAACAGTAACAGACTTTACGGCTGAAGAGCCGATGGCCGTAACTGCTGCTAAACAAAAGGCAAAAAAGGAAAAGAAGCAGAAGGTAAAATCCGGGCCAGGCCTGGTGCAGCGCGTTATAAACTCTCCATATGCGCGCACAATGGCCTTAGAAGGCGTTGCGCTGCTTGTGGCGTATGTTACTAAAAAGGCAGCAGAACGCATGCATACTGAATCTGAAAATACCGATATTGCAGCTAAAGCTGTTCCGGCTACCGAAGCAGACCCAGTTGTACAAAGCGCCTCAGAAAAGCATGCCATTTAACACTCTTCGCGAAAAACAGCAGAACAACCGAACAGGCAAAAAGCACTTTGCCGTATTGCTAGACCCCGATAACCTGGATGAAGCAAGCTGCCTGCAACTGCTGCATATGAGCGAAGCCAGCCACGTCGATTTCTTTTTTGTAGGTGGCAGCCTGATAACAACAGAAAATCAGGCAACAATTATTCAACTGATTAAACAGCATAGCCAGATACCGGTTATACTTTTTCCAAGCAACAGTTTGCACATCGATAAACAAGCAGATGGCATCCTGTTGCTTTCTTTAATTTCGGGCCGGAACCCCGATTTCCTGATTGGGCAGCATGTACTGTCCGCACCAATTTTGAAAGCCAGCAACCTGCATGTGTACCCAACCGGCTATATGTTAGTAGACTGTGGCCGGCAGACCACTGCTTCGTACATGAGCGGTACTACGCCTATCCCTTACGACAAGCCTGCTATTGCTACCAGCACTGCCATGGCCGGCGAATTGCTTGGGTTAAAGTATATGTACCTGGATGGGGGTAGCGGAGCGGCAAAACCTATAAGTGCTGAGATGATTACGGCCGTGTGCGAAGCTGTTGAAGTACCGGTTATAGTTGGCGGCGGCATTAATACCGCGGACAAGGCAAAAGCGGCTTTAGAGGCAGGCGCCGATGTAATTGTGGTGGGTAACCATATAGAAAAAAACCCCGGCTTTCTGGCCGAGGTTTCTTCTATAGTTCATTCTTATAATCTTGCCTTAGATGTTCATCGCTGATTCACGGCGACGCATCTTACCGGCAGGAATACCAAACATCATCTTGAATCTGCGGCAGAAGTAAGCAGTATCTTTGTAACCAACTTCTTTACCAATTTCGCGGATGCTCTTCTTAGTAGTTCTTAGCAGGAACACGGCACGCTCCATACGCTGGTACTCAATGTAATCCTGAGGGTTAATACCAGTCAGCATTTTGAAGTACTGGCCTACATAATCCTCCGATACGTTCGCAACGTTAGAAAGCACCTTGTTAGAAAGATCGCCACCTAAGTTCTCCTTAATATAGTTGAACAGGTCTATGAGGCGTGGATCTTTGAAGTAAGTACTGTTTGTTGCCAGTTGCTCCACAAACATTCTGTTGCGAAGTATATGACGCACAACTTCTACTACAATATTCTCTGTATAGATGTTGATCAAACGCTCTTTACCTGGCAGATCCTGCATGCTTTCTTCCACCACTTTTATCACCAGGTTGGCCAGCTTGTTGTTTCCTGAGATCAGGAACGCAGGCACATCCAGAGATGAAAAGAAGTTTACAGAGTCAAATACCTTCGCTTCGAAACTTACAAAGCTGTGGCTCTCTTCTGCATCACCGATAAGGTCAAGATCGCTGTTATTTTTAAAGAACTTCTCTTTATTCGTGATCAGGTCATCGTTAGAAATCACCTTCCCGTCACCAGCACCGTATCTAACACGTGTGTTTCGGCCACCCGGAATAAACAGCAGTTCCCCCTCTTCTACCGTTTGCTCCTCATCGCCATAGGATATACTGCCTTTATGCAGCAGTATCAGGTTGTTGCCAACATCATAGTAGTTGCGTACCGTGAACGGCTGTTGCAACACCAGATTCTTAGCCTTAATGAACCGCACCCCAAGCGATTCAATAATTTTATTGTAATCTTCCATTGTTTAACCAACTAACTTTTATACTATAAACCCGTTAATTATGGCTTAAAGCTAAGACTAATCTTTATAAAATTCAAATTAAATTTTAAAAATAAATTTTAATTCGAAAAAACCTATAGATAGCCTAAGCTGCACAGAAACACATTTTTACAAGCATTTCTACTTTAGCAGTTCTCTCGAAATTACTATTTTCTGTATCTCTGAAGTACCTTCGTATATCTGTGTGATTTTTGCATCGCGCATTAAACGCTCAACATGGTACTCTTTCACGAAACCGTATCCGCCGTGTACCTGCACTGCTTCTATAGTTGTATCCATCGCTACTTTTGATGCAAAAAGTTTTGCCATAGCACCAGACTTACCATAGTCAGCATGTGTATCTTTATCGTAAGCAGCCTGCAGGCAAAGCAGACGCGCTGCTTCAATGTTTGTAGCCATATCCGCCAGCTTAAACTGGATAGCCTGGTGCTTCGCGATCTCCACGCCAAACGCCTTACGCTCTTTAGCGTACTTAACTGCCAGCTCGTACGCACCGGATGCTATACCTAATGCCTGCGAAGCAATACCGATACGACCACCAGACAACGTAGACATAGCGAATTTAAAGCCGAAGCCATCTTCACCAATGCGGTTTTCTTTTGGCACTTTCACGTCCGTAAACATCAGCGAGTGCGTGTCTGAGCCACGGATACCCAGCTTGTTCTCTTTCGGGCCGATCTCGAAGCCTTCCATGCCACGCTCTACTATAAGTGCGTTAATACCACGGTGACCTTTGGCAACATCTGTCTGGGCAATTACCAGGTATACAGAAGCTGTACTACCATTCGTGATCCAGTTCTTCGTACCATTCAGCAGGTAATGATCGCCCATATCAACAGCAGTTGTGCGCTGCGACGTGGCATCAGAACCAGCTTCCGGCTCCGATAAACAGAAAGCACCGATGATTTCGCCAGTAGCTAATCTTGTCAGGTATTTCTGCTTTTGCTCTTCGTTACCATATTTCTCCAGGCCCCAGCAAACTAGCGAGTTGTTAACCGACATTACCACAGAAGCAGAAGCATCTATTTTAGAGATCTCCTCCATAGCCAGCACATAAGAGATGGTATCCATACCGCCACCGCCGTACTTCGGATCAACCATCATTCCTAAGAAGCCAAGCTCACCCATTTTCTTAATCTGCTCTGCCGGGAATTTCTGGTGTTCATCGCGCTCGATTACGCCAGGCAAAAGCTCTGTTTGTGCAAATTCGCGGGCGGCTTCCTGTACTGCCAGATGTTCTTCTGTTAACTGAAAGTTCATATTATTTATAAATCGGATATGGTATAACGATAACTTTTCGGGTACAAAACTATAAAATACAACAATATAAATTTAACCTGACCGCGAATTATTGTAACTAACTATACAATGTTGTGCCAGTAAACTATGATCAGAAAGTATAGAGGGCAAAAAAAACGCCACCCACTAAACAGAAGAGGGCAGCGTTTATTTTATATACGTAACATTTGCAGGTTAGTCGCGACGGCCCAACAATAATGAACCATAGTATAATAAAGTGGCCAGTGAACCTAGTGCGGCAACTACATACGTCATAGCGGCCCACTTCAGTGCATCTTTTGCCATACCGTATTCCTGCTGGGTTACAATTCCGTTAGAACTTATCCAGGCCAGCGCACGCTTGCTCGCGTCAAACTCTACCGGTAACGTTATAAAACTGAACAGTGTCGTTAAGCCAAACAGTGCTACCCCAATTGCCAATGGCACAGGTGTTGTCTGCAGCATCAGGATACCGATCAGCAGGATCCATTGCATGTAACGCGAGGCGATACTTAGCGCAGGTACCATGGCCGAGCGGAACTTCAGGAAACTATACGCTTTAGCATGTTGCACGGCGTGACCACATTCGTGGGCTGCTACGGCTGCGGCAGCTGCACTGCGGGCATCGTACACATACTCGCTCAGGTTTACTGTTTTATCTGTTGGGTTGTAATGGTCCGTTAAACGGCCAGCAACTGAAATAACACGCACATCTGTAATACCGTTATCGGCCAGCATCTGCTCAGCTATTTCACGTCCGCTCATACCAGAGCTTAGCGGTATTTGAGAATATTGCTTGAACTTGCTTTTTAATCGCCAGCTTACAAGCCAGCTTGCAAGCATAATGGCAATCATTATTATCCAGATCATGATTATCTATTTTCGTTTAATTGGTTTTTTATTTTTTTTACGATGCTTGTAGTGGAATAACCGGTAACAAGGGGAACTGTTTTAACTACGCCTCCGGCTTGCTGTACCACATCATGCCCTACAATCTGCTCTATACTATAGTCGTCGCCTTTCACTAATATATCCGGTTGCACAGTTTTTATCAGTTCTAAAGGGGTATCACTGTCGAAGAGCACTACTGCATCAACAAACAAAAGCGATGCCATTACGCGGGCACGTGACATTTCGTCCTGTAACGGGCGGTTCGGACCTTTTATGCTGCTGATTGACCGGTCAGTATTGAGACCGAGCACCAGTTTATCGCCAAGTTGTCGTGCTTTTTCGAGGTAATCTACGTGGCCTAGGTGCAGCAAATCGAAGCAGCCGTTCGTGAAAACGATCTTTTGCCCCTGGCTGCGCCATAGTTGTAGTTGCTCCAGTAAGGCCGGAAGGGTAAATATTTTATCAGTTGAGTTCATGGTTTGCCATTGCTTTAGAATCAGGAGCTGCCACCACGCCTGGCTTGCGCAACATACCTGCTATAAAACTAAGCACTCCCATTATAACTACCAAAAGTGTTTGAGATGTATGTGCCAGCAGCGCGTACGCCATACCGGCCTCTGCAGGAACTCCGTAAAGTAATAACGTAGCCTGCACCAGCAAATGATACACGCCTACGCCACCCTGCACAGGAGCCGCCATACCTAAGCTACCCACTACTAATACAGAAAGTGCAGCGCCGTAACCAAGGTTGCTTGTACCAGGCAGCGCATAAAAAACGACCAGACTCATTCCGTAGTACATCAGCCACACAAAAAAAGTATGCCCCCAGAAAGCAGCCTGGTTATCGAGTTTGGTGATACTGAACACGCCTTGCAGCATGCCTTTCACAAATTGCACAGCTTTCTGGAAAAAACTGTTCTCCCGTAACCTGCTCAGGTAACGTAACCCAACCAAAACTATAACTATAGCTGATAACAGAAAGAACCCGGCCACCCAGTAAAGGGAATCTATAGTTTGCTCCAGGTTACTGTATTTGCTGGAAAAAAGCTCCCGGAAGAAATCTTTGATCTGCCTGAATTCGGAAAGGAAAGTAATAGCAATGGCCAGCAACAGCATCAGCATATCCACAAATCGCTCAGCTATTACAGTACCAAAGCCCTTGTTGACAGGAATACCGTCTGAGCGACGCAACATGCTACAACGCACTACTTCGCCCATGCGTGGCAATACCAGGTTGGCAATGTAGCCAACCATCATCGCATTATAGGTATTGTGCAGCGATGGCTGGTAACCGGTTGGCTTTATCTGCATTTGCCAGCGATAAGCCCGGCTCAGGTAAGCTGCTACACCCATTAATAGCGAAATCCCTACCCAGCCATAGTTGGCGTTCTGCAACTCTGCCCACATTTTCTCAAAGTCGAGCTCTTTTAAAGCGTACCACATCAGCAATGCCGATACGCCAAGCAAAAGACCGTATTTAAGAATGGAGAACAGCTTTTTCATGCAGTGGCGTTATACCAGGCGGTTATGCTGATCCGGGAATACCAGGGTTGGTTTGTGAGCTTTTGCATCCGCGAACGGGATGCTGCAGTAAGAAATTACGATAACGATATCACCTACCTGCACCTTACGTGCAGCTGGCCCATTTAAGCAAACAGTGCCGGTGCCGCGCTCGCCCTTAATTACATAAGTCTCGAAACGCTCGCCGTTGTTAATGTTTACGATGGTCACTTTTTCATTCTCCACCACATTGGCGGCGTCCATCAGGTCTTCATCTATGGTGATGCTGCCAACATAATGCAGTTCGGCCTGAGTTACCTTACAGCGGTGAATCTTGGATTTTAAAACCTCAATATACATGGTTTGTAACTAAATAAAGCGCAAAGTTAGGTAATAGGCAGCAGATAAACTATGAAAGTATACTACCACTACCCTGTTTAAACAACTTAAACTTCGCTAAGATTCACTACTAAGTTATCAATAAGGCGCACCGGGCCCACGTGGGCTGCAATGCATAAAGCCACTTCCTGCACATCGGTTATAGTTGTCAGCGGCTGCAATGTAAGCGGGTCTGCTATCTCAAAATATTCCAGCGCTACTTCCGGCTTATCTTTTAAATAGGCAGCTACAGCTTCTTTTATAGTCGGCAGTGGCACCTGCACCAGTTGTTTCCGGGCCAGTTCCAGGGCCACATGTAAACTCACCGCAATTTTGCGCTGGTCTGCATTCAGTCGTTTGTTTCTGGATGACATAGCCAGGCCGTCTGTTTCGCGAACGGTTGGGTAACACACCAGCTCGATATTAAAACCAAGCCCCAAAATAAGCTGCCGAACTATAGCTACCTGTTGCAGGTCCTTCTGCCCGAAATAGGCTTTGTGCGGCTGCACGATGTTAAAGAATTTACCAACTATAGTTGCTACCCCGTTAAAGTGACCCGGGCGGTGCTCGCCTTCCATTACCGTCTCTAGCTTACCGAAACTAAACTGCAGCATATTTTGTTGTGGATATATAGCTTCGGGAGTTGGCGCAAAGATGTAATCACACCCGGTGGCTTGCAGCAGAGCTATGTCAGCGTCTAATGTACGCGGATACAGATTGTAATCTTCGGGGTTGTTGAACTGCGTGGGGTTTACGAAAATGCTGCACACCGTAATGTCGTTATCATTTGCCGATGCGCGCAGCAGTTGCAGGTGTCCTTCGTGCAGGGCGCCCATAGTTGGCACAAAGCCTATGCTTTTGCCACGGCAGCGCAGCGCCTGCATTGTTTCGCGAAGTTCGTTAACCTGCGTAATTACTTGCATATGTTGTGTTTCAGTGTTAAAACTATAAAGCCGGCAAAAGTAAGTCACAGCAGATAAAATTGAAAATTAGAATAAAAAATACTAATTTTGCACGTCCCAATACTGTTGCCTTTAATTTTTTAATTACAAACTCATGTCAAAATTGCGAATCCTTTACGCCGCCACCGAGATACTTCCCTTCCTTCAAACCACAAAAGTAGCAGAGTTTCTGAACACACTACCACAGGCGATGCAGGAAAGAGGTATGGAAATCCGCATCTTTGTGCCGAGATTCGGTATCATTAACGAGCGTAAGAACCGTCTGCATGAGGTTGTCCGCCTCTCGGGCATCAACATTGCTGTTGGTGACGACGAGAAACCACTGGTTATTAAGGTGGCTTCTATTCCGAATGCCAAATTACAGGTATATTTTATTGACAACGAAGACTATTTTCACAGAAAGTCCGTTTTTGTTGACAAGAACAACAAGTTTCACCAGGATAATGACGAGCGCGCCATCTTTTTCTGCAAAGGTGTGCTGGAAACTGTAAAGAAACTTGGCTGGGCTCCGGACATTGTGCATTGCAACGACTGGATGACCGGACTGATACCAATGTACCTGAAAACAACTTATAAAAAAGATCCGATCTTTAAAGACTCTAAGTCGATGTTTACGGTGTATAACCATAACTATACACACAAGTTTAACGGCGACCTGGCTGAGAAAGTAAAGATGATGGATATTGATGACAGCATGCTGGACCACCTGAAGTCTGCCGATATCGACAGCTTCCTGAAAATAGGTATGGAATATGCAGATTCAGTAATTAAAACAAACGAAGATTTCAGCGATAACATCAACCTGCTGTTCAATGACTTTACATCAAAGAACATCAGCACAGTTATAGCCGACGACACCCTTTCAGATTCATACTATAACCTGTATAATGAACTCAGCCGTTAGAAGATTTACTCTTTTCTTCTTTTCCCTTGCTACACTTGCATCTTGCGAAGACCCATCTGATATAGGCTTAGACCTACAGGATGAAAACCAGATCGGAGCTTTTTATACCGATACATTAACTATAAATACAGGTACAGTACTTAAATCTGACTCTATATTAGCTTTCAGACAGTATCCGTTACCTGTTGGTGGTTACCAGGATGCCGCATTGGGCAATGTAAAAGCGACTGCCTTTACGGAAGTAGGGCTTTCTGGCTTGGATGTAACGTTTGGCACAAACCCGGTAGCAGACTCACTGGTTCTGAGCCTGGATTATACAACAGATATCTATGGTTCTGATGATGCTCTGTTAAACCTGAGTGTTCACAGGTTGACTGAAGGTTTCCAGGATAAGTCATCTTATTTCACGAACTCATCGCTGGCGTATGAAAGTACGCCGCTGGGAACGGTATCTTTTGACCCGGACCCTGTAGATACGTCTACTGCCGCTAAACCAGCGCCTGTGTTTACGGTACCTGTCAGAATACGCCTGGATAAAGCACTGGCTAACGAGATACTGGCCCAGTCAGGCAAAGCGCCCCTCAAGAATCAGTTTAATTTTGTACAGCTTTTTAAAGGACTGGCTATAGTTCCGACACAAGCTGTTTCTAGAGAAGTAATTGGCCTGAATACGCTATCTGCTAAAACCAAGCTTACGCTCTACTACAAAAACGACACGACCAGAAAGGAATATTCCTTTTTGCTGAACGGATCCAACATTCGTAACTTCTCTAAAATAGAAGCTGATCGTAGCGGTACGGCGCTGGCTGGATTGCAACCATATAAAGTACTACCATCATCGCAGACAGGTGGCGAAAGCTACGTACAGGCTGGCACACAGCTGTTAACCAAGCTAACGATACCTCACCTGAAGCAACTGAAGGAAAAATACGGGAACATTGTTATTAACAGGGCCGATCTTATAGTTCCGGTTAAAAACAATTCTTTCGCAACGCTTAAGGAGCCGGCACAATTAGGCATTTTTGAGACCAACAGCTCAAACCGGATTCTTTATACTGCTACCGGGGTGGCTAAAACAGTTCCTATAGACGATGCCCGCTTAATGAGCATTGACAACTATAGCTCCCCGACTTATTTACAGTTTGATGCAGAAACAAGAAAAGAAGGCAACAATACTGTAAGAACCGGCGTGGGTAGTTATAAAGTGAATGTAACTTCTTATGTACAGGCAATACTAAGAGGCGACAAGCCAAACGATGGCCTTTTGATAACTCCAGGTAGATTTTTAAGCTCTGCTAACGGAGGCGGATCAATTGGACTAGAAAGTATTCCTAAAAGAGCCATTATAGTTAACACTGCAGAGCAAGGTGTAAAGCTGCGCGTTTACTTTACAAAACTGGATTAATTTTATTATAAAATATTTTTAATAGGTACCTTTGCGGGTACCTATTTTTTGTAGGTCCCTATTTTAGTTTTTACACAACAGACTTATGTGCGGAATTGTAGCATACGTTGGGCATAGAGAAGCTTGCCCTATTATCATTAAAGGCTTAAAGCGCCTGGAGTATAGAGGGTACGACAGTGCAGGTATTGCACTTATGAACGGTGAACTGAATGTTTACAAGAAGAAGGGCAAAGTAAGCGAGCTTGAAGCATTTATAGCCGATAAAAACGTACATGGCAATATTGGCATGGGCCACACCCGCTGGGCTACCCACGGCGAGCCTAACGATGTAAATGCACACCCGCATTACTCTACATCGGGCAAAATTGCTATCATCCACAACGGTATCATCGAGAACTATGCAGCCCTGAAAACGCTGTTAATAGAGAAAGGCCATACGTTTCAGTCAGATACAGACTCTGAAGTATTCATTAACCTGATCGAAGATATCCGCAGCACTACAAACTGCACGCTGGTTGAGGCTGTACGCCTGGCACTGCATGAAGTAGTAGGTGCTTATGCTATTGTAGTATTATCTAAAGATGATCCGAACCAGCTGATTGCTGCCCGTAAAGGTAGCCCGTTGGTAGTTGGTGTTGGGGAAGGCGAATATTTCTTTGCTTCTGATGCTACGCCGATTATCGAGTATACCAACGATGTTATCTACCTGAACGATTACGAAATTGCAGTAATTAAGGATGGTGAACTGGATATCCGTACAAAAGAAGACGTAAAGCAGACTCCATATATCCAGCGCCTGGAGCTTGAGTTGGAGTCGATTGAAAAAGGCGGTTACGAGCACTTTATGCTGAAAGAGATTTTTGAGCAGCCTCGCTCAATTCTTGACAGCATGCGTGGCCGTATGATCGCGGAGAACAACCACCTGATGATGGGCGGTATCCGTGAGTATGAAAATAAATTCGCAAATGCCCAGCGTATCCTTATAGTTGCCTGCGGAACATCGTGGCACGCTGGCTTAGTAGCAGAATACCTGATCGAAGATCTGGCTCGCATACCAGTTGAAGTAGAATACGCATCTGAGTTCCGCTATCGTAATCCAATTGTTAACGAAAACGACATTGTGATTGCCATTTCGCAGTCCGGTGAAACAGCAGATACATTGGCAGCGATAGAACTGGCTAAGTCTAAAGGCGCTACTATTTTTGGTGTATGTAATGTAGTTGGTTCATCTATAGCGCGTGCTACCGATGCAGGTGCTTATACACACGCTGGCCCAGAAATTGGGGTAGCTTCTACAAAAGCATTTACGGCGCAGGTAACCGTGCTTACGCTTATTGCTATGATGATCGGCAGCAAGCGAGGTGCCATCGAAACGTCTAAACTGTACGAGCTGATCGCTGAGCTGGAGCAAATTCCGGCAAAAGTAGAGCAGACGCTTAAACTTGATAAGCAGATCGAAGAAATTTCAGCTATCTATAAAGATGTAACTAACTTCCTGTACCTGGGTCGTGGTTATAACTTCCCGGTTGCGCTGGAAGGTGCGCTTAAACTGAAAGAGATCTCTTATATACACGCAGAAGGTTATCCTGCAGCAGAAATGAAGCACGGACCAATCGCCCTGATAGATGAGCACATGCCGGTTGTAGTTATTGCTACAAAAGACAGCTCTTATGAGAAGATCGTATCTAATATACAGGAGGTAAAAGCACGTAAAGGTAAAGTAATTGCCATCGTTACCGAAGGCGATACAACTATACCAGCCATGGCTGACCACGTAATTGAGATACCTGAAACCAGCGAGCACCTGATGCCATTATTGTCTGTTGTGCCACTTCAGTTGTTATCTTACCACATTGCGGTAATGCGCGGTTGCAACGTAGACCAACCTCGTAACCTAGCAAAATCAGTAACAGTAGAGTAATCTATAGTTGTTATAAAAAGGAAAGGAGACTCTAACGGGTCTCCTTTTTTATTTTATGCTTATAGTTGAGACTATAGTTTAGTTTGACTTGGCTCCTGCCCTCTAACTACAAGTGGCGTCCTGCTACGTCAATCTTAACAAATATAAAACTATAGTTGAGTAGCGAAACTGAATTATAGGTTAAAGCGGCCTGAGGCCGTGGGTATCTCACACCCCGATAGCGTTCAGGGCGAGGCGCTCTGGTCATGAAACTATAGTTCGAACTTCTCCCCTTTCAGGTATTTTGTCTTTAGCAATGGGCAAACTTTATAGCGTTCATCTTTCGTGTCATCATAAACGGCCTGTAGCAACTTATACACATTTTCTATTCCGATAAGGTTTGCCCATTCAAAAGGCCCTTTCGGGTAATTGGTGCCTAACTTCATGCCCAGGTCAATATCTTCTATTCCGGCGGTTTCCTCCTGCAGCGTATAGCACGCCTCATTTATGATCATGCAAATAATGCGGGGTGTAACCATACCTGCGCGGTCAGCAACGATAAGAAACTCTGTACCCAACTCGTTACAAACTTCAATCAGCTTCGATTCAGACCTTTTATCGCATAAACTTACTTCCAGCACCGGACGGTTGAAAAGAGATGGCAGGCCATTAAACCCAATTAGCGTACACGGTTTTTCAACTCCGGAAGCCTTCACAAGTGCTGCCAGTTGTATAGTTGCAGCATTACAGAAAACCACTTGTTCAGGGGCATAAAGGCTCAGGCGCTCCGGCTCTTCATGCAGCATGAAATCGAAAACAACATCCGATGGGCCTAACTGCTCGTCGATAATGCTATGGCTTTGCAGGAAAGTAAATTGCGTGCCGTTGCTTGTTTCC
Organism: Pontibacter populi; assembly: GCF_019336435.1. Taxonomy (GTDB): domain Bacteria; phylum Bacteroidota; class Bacteroidia; order Cytophagales; family Hymenobacteraceae; genus Pontibacter; species Pontibacter humidus. The sequence continues at coordinate 1,193,623 of NZ_JAHWXQ010000001.1, forward strand.
GGAAACTTTCGTCTGAACTCTGCGGCCATTTCGGGGCCAGCCAAAACAAGTATGCGCATAAATCTGTATTTTTGATGGTAAAGATAAACATTTAAACTTATTCAGAATGGCACATACTATCGTTAACTCCCAGAACGCTCCGGCCCCTATCGGTCCTTACAGCCAGGCAACTATGGCCAATGGCGTACTTTATGTTTCGGGCCAGATACCGCTGAACCAGCAGACCGGCGAACTGGTAAACAGCAACATCGAAGACGAAACACACATGGTGATGAAGAACCTGCAGTTTATACTAAACGAAGCAGGCATGGATTTCAGCAATGTTGTAAAGTGCAGCATTTTTGTGAAAGACCTGAACAACTTCGGCAAGATAAACGAAACCTACGGCAGCTATTTTACCAGCAACCCACCAGCCCGCGAAACCGTGGAAGTTAGTCGCCTGCCAAAAGATGTGAATGTGGAGATTTCCTGCATTGCGGTAAAGTAGAGATTTGCCGAAAGACTATTTGATAAAGGGCAAAAGGCACAGGGTTTATACTTCTGCGTTTTTTGTCCTTTTATAGTTTAGAAAACCTATCTTAGTATATGTTTCCTTTCAGCTTTAAAGCCAATTATAGTTTTAATATTCCATCGGGCACTACTCCTTTAGAAAAACTATTGATAACAAGCTTTGCCGATCAATTTGTTGATTCGCGGATCAAGGAAAACACAATTAAATTCAGATTTTTTAAAGTTCTATTTAAAAGACATGCCTGGCTTGATGAAGGAACAACGAGTTTTTCAATTCAGGATGACAAACTTAAAGTAGACCTTTTCCTTAGTTTTGCAGGTACAACAGTTTTATATTTAATCCTCTCAGTACTTTTCATTGCATTACATTTCTCTCAAATCCACGTTGCCATCATACTTACAGCTTTACTTTGGAGCATCAATGCCTTAGCCTACCTCTGGACTGTAAGTACATTTAAGAGCTCTATTAAAAATGTGGTAAGAAATCACCTTTCCAATTCCTAAACTCTTTAACTCTTAAATATTCGCTCCCTGCTCTTTCTCTGTTTCTTCCGGAGGCACTATAGGCTCTTCTTCACTTCCATAGACTTCCCGTTCATGTTTGCCCGGCTCTGCGTTTACAGCTGAGTTACCTACTTCAATTTCCTGGCGTATCACGCGTACCGCATAAGTAGCCGGGTAAATGTTGTGACCATATTTGCGGGAATACACAAACGTAAATACCGCCCCGAAAAAAATGATCTGGGAAGTAAAGAACACCCACGTTAAGATAATCACGACTGAACCAGCTGCTCCATACACCGAGCCTACTTCGTTTTTGCCCAGGTAAAAACCGATAATCCCCCTGAAAAGCGAGAACAGTAACGCTGTAACTATAGCACCAACCCACACATCACGCCATTTTATCTTGGCATCCGGCAGAAACTTATAGATACAGCCAAACAGAAACGACATCATCACCAAACTCGACATAAAATTTGCCAGGTGCAGCACATACACGATCCAGCCTGAGAAACGCGCCGTCAGGAAGTCGCCGATGATAACCAGCACTGTGTTTGCCAGCAGCGATAGCAAGAGTATAATCGCAATGACCAGGATCATCCCAAAAGAAAGGGCGCGGTCGAGTATAAGTTTCAGGTAGCCGCGTTTGGGTTTGGGCTTTACATACCAGATCTCGTTCAGGGAGTCCTGCATCGAAACAAACAAGCCGGTTGCCGCAATAAATAAGGCCCCGCCACCAACTATAGCTGCCAGGTTAAGGTTAGTGAAAGCGTTCACATTTTCAACCATCTTCTGCACTGCATAGGCCCCTTCCGAACCGATCAGTTCTTTAATCCTATAGTATATCTCCCCCGATACGGCCTTCTCTTCCAGAAAATAGCCACTGGCACTTATAATGATGATAAGCATAGGCGGCAAGGCAAAAATGGTATAGTACGCGAGTGCAGCCCCTTTCTGAAAAGAGTTGTTATCCAGGAACTCCAGCCATGTTTCCTCAAGCAGGAGCCAGATCATAAGAAGTCGGGAGCGTACCATATGGGCCGGTTTTAGCTATGCGTACTTACGCTGATACGCAAATAGCTGATATTGTTTGTACTTGCCTTAGCACGTATAAAGTATAACATCAAATCAAGGTGCAGGTTATACTTACGATTACATACTTTATTTTGTAAATTGCGCCCGAATTAGACGATTACCAGAAGACGACATACATGGAAAGAGAAGTAAGAGTACGCTTTGCCCCGAGCCCGACCGGGCCACTTCATATAGGCGGTGTTCGCACGGCCCTTTACAATTACCTGCTGGCCCGCAAAACCGGTGGTAAAATGATACTGCGCATCGAGGACACAGACCAGAACCGTTTTGTGCCGGGTGCTGAAGACTATATTCGTCAGTCGCTGGAGTGGTGTGGCATTGAGTTGGATGAAAGCCCATGGAACGGCGGCCCATATGCCCCTTACCGCCAGTCGGAGCGTAAGCCGATGTACATGCAGTATGCTTTACAGTTGATAAACGATGGCCATGCTTACTATGCCTTTGATACTGCCGAAGAACTGGATGCGATGCGTGAGCGTCTGAAAGCTGCCAAAGTAGCAACGCCACAGTATAACGCCATCACCCGCGCAACTATGCGTAACTCGCTTACCATGCCCGAAGATGAAGTGAAAAAGCTTCTGGAGTCTGGCGCCCCTTATGTGATCCGTTTAAAAGTACCGCGTAAAGAAGAGATCCGTTTAAAAGACATGATCCGTGGCTGGGTAATGGTTCATTCCTCTTCTATAGATGATAAAGTATTGATGAAGTCGGATGGCATGCCGACGTACCACCTGGCTAATATTGTGGATGACCACCTAATGAAGATAACGCACGTGATCCGTGGAGAAGAGTGGTTACCATCTGCGCCGCTACACGTGTTACTTTACCGCTACTTAGGCTGGGAAGACACCATGCCGGAATTTGCACACTTACCATTACTACTTAAGCCTGACGGAAACGGAAAACTGAGCAAACGCGATGGCGATAAGCTCGGCTTCCCGGTATTCCCGTTACACTGGCAGGATCCGTTTACTGGTGAAATTTCTTCTGGTTACCGTGAGGCTGGTTATTTACCTGATGCTTTCGTTAACTTCCTGGCTTTCCTGGGTTGGAACCCGGGCACACAGCAGGAGATCTTCTCGATGGAAGAGTTGGCAAATGAGTTTACAGTAGAGCGTATCGGTAAGTCAGGTACACGTTTCGATATTCAGAAAGCCCGTTGGTTTAACGAGCAATACCTGCGTGCCAAGCCAGACAGCGAGTTGGCTGGTTTCCTGTTAACTGCTCTGGAAGAACACAACATTAACTGCACACAGGAGAAAGCTGAGAAAGTGGCCGGTCTGATGAAAGAGCGTGTAAGCTTCCCGCAGGATTTCTGGAAAGAAGCCGCTTATTTCTTTGTAGCCCCGGAAGAGTATAACGAGAAAGTAGCTTCTAAAAAGTGGAACGCTCAGTCGGTTGCCGTGTTTGAGCAATTCAAGAACGAGCTGCCAACTATAGCTGACTTTAATGCTGACGCTGTAAAAGAACTTCTTACAACTATACTGGAGCGTAACGGCATGAAGATAGGGCAGGTAATGCAGGCACTTCGCCTTGCTGTAACCGGTGCCGAAGCCGGTCCGGACCTGATGCAGATCATCGAGATAATTGGCCGCGAGGAAACTATAAGCCGCATCGAAACGGCCATTGCAAAACTTAGTCAGTACACTACTGCCGAGTAAGCAACCCGAACTATAAATGAGAAGGCTGATCCGTAACTGGGTCAGCCTTTTTTATTGCACCAAACTATAGCCAGCCGCACAAACCGTAACTATTTACCTGTTTCTACTTATAACATCAGGGAATACAAACTATAAAACCATGGCCAGAAATAAGAAACCTGATAAAAGTAAAAAGAAATCGAAAGTGCATAAAGACCTGGAAGGGTTCGAAATAAAGGTAAACGAGCACGGTGAGATCATCTCTAACTATAGCATTGACAGAATAAACGAGTTCCTGAATAAGAACGTGGACGACAAGAAACTGGTAAAGCGCGACGCTGCCGAAAAAGCAAAGCGCGAAGAGGAAGAAGAATACCACGTGGAGGAAGGCGAAGAAGTGGAAGAAACCGACGAGGACTTTGTTAGGGGTACCAGTTCTGTAACGGATGACGAAGACGACCTGCCTGTAAAACCAAAGCGAAAAGCTGAGGAGGACGAAGAAGATTAACTATAGTTTATAGTTCTTTCCCTAACCAATGATGCAAGTTAAACTATAGTTGCTACTCAGTTTCTGCTAATTTATTATCTTGCTGTACTATAACAAATCAGGAACTGACTATGAGAAATTCACACGAAATTGATTACAAGATTTTTGGCAACGACATACAAGTGCTGGAGATTGAGCTCGACCCGCAGGAAACAGTAATTGCTGAAGCCGGCGCCATGGTGTACATGGAAGAAGGCATCGATTTCCAGACCAAAATGGGTGACGGCTCTAACCCAAGCCAGGGCTTTTTAGGGAAACTGGTATCAGCAGGTAGCCGCCTTATTACCGGCGAATCGTTGTTTATGACGCACTTTACCCACATGGGACATGGCAAAAGCCGTGTTGCCTTCTCTGCACCTTATCCGGGCACTATCCTCCCCGTTGACCTAACAACCACGCGTAACCGCACACTTATCACGCAGAAAGACGCTTTCCTGGCTGCTGCACTGGGCACCAAAATAAGCATCCATTTTAACCAGCGTTTAGGCGCAGGCTTTTTCGGTGGCGAGGGCTTTATACTGCAAAAGATGCAGGGCGATGGCATGGCCTTTATACACGCCGGCGGAACTATAGTTGAGAAGCAATTGAACAACGAAACCCTTAGAGTTGATACTGGTTGCGTAGTGGCCTTTGAAGAAGGGATAGATTTTAGCGTGCAGCGTGCCGGTGGCTTAAAATCGATGATATTTGGTGGTGAAGGTTTATTCTTAGCTACCCTGCGTGGTACAGGCCGCGTTTGGCTGCAGTCTATGCCGGTTAAGAAACTGATTCAGGCACTGATGCCGCAAGGAGAGAATGCCCGCAAAGAAGGTGGTATTTTGAGTAGTTTTTTGGAGTAGACAGTCGCAACGCTCCCAATTATGAATTAGAAATTATAAATTATAAATTGGGTTATACTCACAAGTATAGCTTTTAACTACAAACAACCCCGGTAAGTCTATACTTACCGGGGTTGTTTGTTATCTTCTCTGCCGCAAGTTTAGCGCTTGCGTAACTTGTGGCTTTGTTTAGCTGCAAGTTTTCAACTTGCTTTCTGCGCAGCAGAAAAGTATACAGTAGTAGATTTTTAGCTGTGGCCAGCGAACTATAGTTCCGTGAAGTGCAGGCTATAGTTTTATAGTTACGCCTATCGTAATTCTTGCTTTTACAAAGCAAAGCCAGTTACAAGCTGGCTGCCATCTCAACCACAAGTTACGCTGCCGCTAAACTTGCGGTATCAGCCGTTACTTACAGCCCATTTACCTGCATAATCTCTTCCAGGTACTCGCGGGAATTGCTGAGGCGTGGTACTTTGTTTTGTCCGCCCAGTTTTCCTTTCTCGCGAAGCCAGTTCATAAAAGTCCCTTGCGGGGCAGCATGTACGATTGGGCCTTGCAGGGCAATGTCGTTCTGGCGCTTAGCATCATAATCGGAATTCACTTCGCGTAGTGTTTCGTCGAGCAGGTACGTGAATTGCTTCAGGTTATCCGGTTGCTTCTCAAATTCTATTAGCCATTCGTGACCGCCACGTTTGCCGCTTTCCATGAAGATAGGCGCAGCCGTAAAGTTAGTGATAATGGCTCCGGTTGCTTCGCAGGCTCTGGTAATGGCAGCTTCTGCGTTCTCAACTATAACTTCTTCTCCGAAGGCATTTATAAAGTGCTTGGTACGCCCAGAAATCTTAATGCGGTAAGGACTGAGACTGGTAAACCGGATGGTGTCACCGATCTTATAGCGCCACAGGCCGGCATTGGTAGAGATAACGATCGCATAGTTCTTATTCAACTCAACCTGGTCCAGCGTCAGCGTTTTGGGGATTTCTTCTTCAAACTGGTCCATCGGTATAAACTCATAGTATACACCATAGTCCAGCATCAACAGCATTTCATCTTCTGTTCCGGCCTGGTCCTGTATCCCGAAAAACCCTTCCGAAGCATTGTATACTTCCAGGTAGTTCATCTTATCAGAAGGGATAATCTCTTTAAATAACTGGCGGTAAGGTCCGAAAGCTACAGCGCCATGTGTGAAAAGCTCCAGGTTAGGCCATACTTCCAGTATGTTGTTCTTGCCTGTCACTTCCAGGATGCGTTTTAGAAGTACATAGGTCCAGGTAGGTACGCCGCTCATGCTGGTTACATTCTCCTGCACGGTCAACTCTACCATCTTCTCTATTTTCTCTTCCCACTTGTCCATCAAGGCCACTTTAAGTGGTGGCGTGCGCATAGCCTCTGCCCAGATCGGCAGGTTCTGCATGATCACTGCCGATACGTCGCCACACGATACTTTTGCATTCAGTTCGCTCGGGCGGTGGCTCCCTCCTATTGATAAGCCTTTGCCGGTAAACAGTTTGGTTTCGGGGTAGAGATTAACATAAATAGACAGCATATCTTTCCCGCCTTTGTAGTGGCAATCTTCCAGAGACTCCGGGCTGACAGGAATAAACTTGCTGCGCGCATTGGTAGTACCCGATGATTTGGCAAACCATTCGATCTTGCTGGGCCATAGCAGGTTCTGCTCACCCATCATCACGCGCTCAATGTAGGGATATAATTCCTCGTAAGCAGTAACCGGCACGCGTTCCTGAAACTCCCTAACTGAGAGACCATCAGAGTAACCATATTTCTTACCCCATTCCGTACCCTTTGCAGTACTGATCAGGTTCTGAAACAGCTCGTTCTGTACCTCATGCGGATACTTCCGAAACAGATCGATATCATGGATCCGTTTCTTCATTACCCAGGTTACTATAGAGTTTATTATTTCCAAATTGATTGCTGATTGTTAATTGTTGATTGTTTTTGGGCTAGACACTTAGGTTGTCATTTGTCAGCTTTATCAAACTGTTTATCATTTTAGGTAATTTCTGTAAAACTGCAAACACATGTTCATACTCTTCCTGTGTTAACAGCTTTCTTACTTTACTTTTCTCGTTCCAATTCAGGCATTCATAAACCGAACCTCTGGCATAACGATAGAAATTGATTTTATCTTTCTTTCCATGCCTGCCAAAACCCTCAGCTATGTTCGCAGAAATGCTATCAATTGCGGTAACATACTGAATACCTACCGTTTGTTTAGCAAAATAATCCCACCGTTCTACTTTACTCCAAACATAATTGCTTAAGGAAAAAGATACTTTATAAACATCTAAGTCATTTAACTGAAGGTGCTTTTTCTCTTGCATAAAATCTACTTACGAGAAAAGCAATCAACAATTAACAATCAGCAACTAAACCTTACGCTTCAACTCAAAGTGCTTACCTAAGTAAACGCGGCGTACCTGTTCGTCTGCAGCCAGTTCTTCGGCAGTTCCTGATTTCAATATTTTCCCTTCAAACAGTAGGTAGGCACGGTCGGTAATTGAGAGGGTCTCGTTTACGTTGTGGTCTGTTATAAGGATACCGATGTTTTTGCTCTTAAGCTTAGCAACTATACTTTGAATCTCTTCTACGGCAATTGGGTCTACGCCGGCAAAAGGCTCATCCAGCAATACAAAGCTAGGGTCAACGGCAAGGGCGCGGGCAATTTCGGTGCGGCGGCGCTCACCACCGGATAATACAACTCCCTTATTCTTACGCACATGCGTCAGCGAGAACTCTTCCAGCAGCTCTTCTACTTTCTGGCGTTGTTCTTCTTTGGTTTTGTTTGTCATTTCCAGCACGGCAAGTATGTTCTCCTCTACCGTTAACTGCCGGAAAACAGATGCTTCCTGAGCCAGGTAACCAACGCCACGCTTGGCACGCTTGTACATCGGCAGGTCTGTAATGTCCTCTGTATCCAGGAAAATCCTGCCCGAATTAGGCTTTACCAATCCCACAATCATGTAGAAGGATGTAGTTTTACCGGCACCATTCGGGCCAAGTAATCCTACAATCTCACCCTGGTTCACTTCTACGCTCACATCGTTTACAACATGGCGCGATTTATATTTTTTAAATAAGTGTTCAGCTCTGAGTATCATGTGGCTAAGTTACGGAATTATAGTTTCATAGTGCAAGGTTGCAACTTTTCGTTGCGGGTATAGTGTTGCATAGCCAAGCTCCCGCTTTTGTACAATTTAACTTTATTAACAATCTGTATAAAAGATGCTATATCCACTTGTTTATCAGCAGGTAGTTATATAAATTAAAATACTTTTAGCCAACCACCTATTTATGACGCTTTCTTTACTCCTATCGCTAAGCAAGCACTTTGCGCTTACCGGCCTGCTATGGTATAGTTCCATAACGGGTTTTAATACTGTTTCTGCCGAAAATACGGGTATAAAAACTATAGATAATAGTGGTGAGACCAAAAGCAGTACCAGTTCCTCGCTTAAAGGAATTGACGTATCAAGATGGCAGAAGGAAGTAGACTGGATGCAGGTGAAAGATGCTGGCGTAACCTTTGCATTTGTAAAGGCAACACAAGGCGATTTTAGATTAGACCCGTTTTTTGAACGCAACTGGGAAGAAACCAAACGTTACGGCATTAAGCGTGGCGCTTACCATTTCTATAAGCCCGAAGCTCCCGTTCAGGATCAGATTAAGCTTTTTACGAGCACTGTAACACTGGCTCCGGGCGATTTGCCTCCGGTGCTGGATATTGAAGTAGCAAAACCTGGTATGACCGGCGAACAGCTGCGTGCGGATCTAAAGATATGGCTGGAGGCTGTAACGCAGCACTATGGCGTAAGACCAATTATTTATACCAGCCAGAATTATTATCGCCGCTGGTTAAAAGGCCATTTTACGGACTACCATTTCTGGATTGCCCGCTACAGCGATGTAAAGCCGGAGATTCACCATACGGATAGCTGGATGTTCTGGCAGTTTACCGACCGTGGCTCTGTTGCCGGCATTAACGCGGCTGTCGATATTAATTTCTTCGCAGGAGATATGGATAAACTGACCGAGCTTTGCCTGCCTGAGTTTGTAACTACAACCGAGCAGTTGAGCCCGTTACAGCAGTTAAAGCATAAGTACCCGCATCCATAGTACAACAACTATAGATCTTACAGGAAGGCAGCCTTTACAGCAAGTAGAGGCTGCTTTTTTAGTTAAAGCGGATATCTTTAATAGAAAGCTGGGTGGTGATGTTGCCTCTATAGTTGTTCTCTTCTATACTATAGCACACATCAAACGGAATGCCTTTGGAAATATGCGGATAAAGATCGCCAAACCCGAATGCAATTGCATCGAAAGAGGTATAGCCATCCTGCGTCAGGCGCAGTTTCAGGTGGGTATCGCCAACTACGCGCAGGTTACCCGTATCATACACACACTCTGATACAAACACAGGCCGCATGTTGCCCGGCCCAAAAGGCTCCATCTGTTTTATGATACCGAAGAAATTACGCGTGATCTGGCTGAAGTTAATCTTGGCCTCTATCTCTATCTGTGGCGTTTTTTGGTCTTCGGTAATGGAATTGGCTACAAACTGCTCAAAGCGCTCTCTGAAGGCCGGTATGTTCTCAACAGGCAATGTTAAGCCCGCTGCATACATGTGGCCACCATACTGGTCTAAAAGGTCTGAGCAGCTCTCTATGGCACTGTGCACATTAAACCCATGCACTGAGCGCGCCGAACCTGACGCTTTGCCATTCGATTCAGTAAGAATTATAGTTGGGCGGTAGTACTTCTCGATGCAGCGTGATGCTACTATACCGATTACTCCTTTGTGCCAGCTTTCCTTGTACAAGACTGTAGAGTTGGCGCTTCGCAGAAAATCATCTTCTTCGATCATCTGCAGCGCTTCCTTGGTAATGTTGCTGTCTTTGCTGCGGCGTTCTTTGTTAGATTCGTTGATGATATCAGCCATTTTAAAAGCCTCATCCTTGGTCTGAGCCAGCAGCATACGTACTGAGTTCTTGGCGTCCCCCATACGGCCGGCAGCATTTATGCGTGGCGAGAAACCAAACACAATGCTGGTTATGTCCATCTCGCCGGTTATGCCAGCCAGGTCTTTCAGTGCTTCAAGGCCCGGGCGGGTTGCCTGCGGACCATTCAGTAACTGCAAACCATAGTAGGCCAGTATCCTGTTCTCTCCAACTATAGGAACGATATCAGCAGCAATGCTAACCACCACTAGGTCCAGGAAATGGAAAAGTTCTTCCAGTTCTACGCCATTCTGCAAACAAAATGCCTGCAGCAACTTAAACCCAACACCACAACCTGATAGTTCTTTAAACGGGTAAGGGCAATCAATTTGCTTCGGGTCCAATACTGCTATAGCCTGAGGAACCACATCATCAGGTAAGTGGTGGTCGCAGATAATAAAATCAATACCTAGGCTGGCTGCATAGGCTACTTTATCTGCTGACTTTATACCACAGTCGAGGCTGATGATGAGACCGAAACCATGTTCTGCAGCATACTCAATACCCGCCGTAGAAACTCCGTAACCTTCTTTGTACCTGTCAGGGATGTAAAACTCGATCTGGTGGGTATAATGGCGCAGAAAACCATACATAAGCGCTACCGAAGTGGTACCATCTACATCGTAATCACCATAAACCAGTATTTTTTCGGAACGATGCAGGGCTTCTGTGAGGCGGTTAACAGCAAGGTGCATGTCCTTCATCAGGAAAGGATCGTGCAGGTCGGCTATGGAAGGCCGGAAGAAGGCTTTAGCCTCTTCGAAAGTACAGATATTGCGCTGGCAAAGTATAGTCGCTATAGTTGGGCTTACCTTCAGGCTCTCTGCCAGGTTGTTCACTATCTCTTCAGATACTTGCTGCTTGTATACCCACCTTTTCTCCATAATGCTTCTCGGACTTGCTATCTGTTCCGATGCAAAGGTAACCAAATTAAACAGTTTTTAGTTTTCGAGTGCTTAAGCGCCTGGTCATCTTTTGCCTTATTTTTCTTACTTTTGCATTAATACAACAGTGCGTGCCGTGAAACGATTCATAGAATTATTTAATAAGTATAAGGATTACTCCCTTGACCTGGTGATGTATGGGTTTTTCCTCTTATTTATACTCTTCCTTTTTATCTTCTTCAGTTAGTTTCACTCTTGTTATTACGAACGCAGAGAGAAATCTGGATTCTATAGTTCCTTCTTTGTCATTTCGAACAAAGTGAGAAATCTAACTAAGCTTATAGTTAGAGAGGTCTGGGTTCTCTAGTTAGAGTCTCTACAATCCGAACCAAGCCTTCTCTTTCATCGCTGCTTTTCCATCCTGGGAGCTTTACTTACCTACTGTTTTATAGTTAGCTTTGGTACCCTCACGGCCGGGAGGCCCCGTCTTCGGGCATCGCGCTGCTGCTTTCTTGCTATCCTCGTCCCTCGGGCTGCCTGACGGCACCGCAACAAAGCAAAGGCGCTCAACCCAAAGACTGATACGTTTTGCATAGCTCAAGCTACAGTTGATTTGAACCGGTAAGCTTCGAGCTTGATTGTGGTGATAGTTCCGAGGGGACAGGTGAACCTGTCCTGCTTGGGGTATGTAGCTATAAAACTATAGCCACCAACTTTAACTATAGCCGAAAAGTCCCACTTTGAAGGGGGTAGGGGGATGACAAACAGCAACTATGAAACGATAATTCTAACTATAGCCGCAATTCCCCTCTCGGGAGGGGCAGGGGTGGGTTAATACCGTAACTATAAAACGATAACCCCAACTATAGCAATGGCCTAAAAGCTCCCGCATTAGATAAGGAGAGACTGGGCGTAGTTGGGCCACAGAAACTATGAAACTATAGCTTTTAGCATACCATCAAAGGCTGTAACCCAAAAAACCAACAACCTAGGTCCAGCTAGCTACTCCTAATTAACAGTATCCCCTCTTAGCTTACGGAAACGTTTGCGGGCTTCGGCTACGAAGATGCTGCCCTGGTGCTTTTTAAGGAGGTCGTTGTATAGTTGCTGGGCCTTGGCAGGGTCTTTCAGGTTCTCTTCGTAAATGTAGGCCATTCTAAACAAGGCATCGTCGCTTAGAATGTCGTATTGCGGATTTCCAACTATATGCTGCAAACTGGCAACTGCTTCAGTAAAGTTACCCATGCGCTCCTGTATAGCTGCTTTCTGAAAATAAATCTCATCCGTTAAACTATGACCGGGATATTTCTTCAGCATTCCATCTAGTTTTGTAAGCGCCTGCTGTAGTTTATTCTGGAAAACAAGCAACTCTATAGCCGCGTACTCTTCCATTGCTGTGGTTGATGTATCCAGGCCAGTATTATCTGTAATCAGCAGACTCAGGTCCATGGCATCGTTAGCGATTTCGCGGCTGGTAGCCAGTTTCAGAATATCTAAGTGTGCCTGTGCCAGTTCGAAGTCTCCTTTATAGTAGCTTAAGCGCGCATTCCTCAGTTTGGCATCATACCCGATCGGTGTATCCTTATGCGATTTCTCTACCTGAGAGTATAACAACGTTGCTTCCCAGGGCTCTCCTTTTAAGACATAAATGTCGCCCAGCGTAAGTTTGCTTTCTGCTACCAGATTGGCGTTGGCACGTGGCATGGCTATCGCTTCCTGTAACAATTCTATGGCTTTGGCTTTATCATCAAGGTAAAAGGCATACAGATTTGCCATATGTTGCAGCACTTCTGCGGTGGCAGCACTACGCCCTACTTCTGTCAGCAGGGCATCATAATCTGCAATAAGGGCACGTATCTTTTCCTGATCAACCGGGAAGGTATTCTGTACCTGTTCTTCACGGGCATTTATCAGTCGCTGCCTTGCAACCAGGTAGTAAGGCCCTTCCGGATATTCCTTAATGATGTACTCATATGCTTCAATGGCGCTGTTATAGTCTTTGTTCTGCGCACTGATCGCACCCAACTCCATCACCCTCGATCCGCCGCTCCGCGTCCGTTTATCAACTGCGCGTGCCTGCATCAGAGCGCCGTAAAAGTCCAGTCGTTGCACATACAGCCAGATCAGCAATTCGCTATAACCAAGTTTATCCGGGTTCTGCTGCACACGCATGATCAGTTCTTTCTCCAATGCATCCTGGGCTTTCTCATCCCGCACACTGTTCTGAAGCATGTTCTGTACATAGCCAACTTCGCTCTCATTTTCCTGCAACAGGTTCAGCACTTCAGGTATCAGGGCTTCATTTTTCTGCCGGTAACTATAAAGGGCTATCAGCGGGCGGTTATTTTCCAGTGGGTTCTTGGTCAGTTCACGGCCACGCAGGTAGGCTTTCTCGGCATAGTCGTATAGTTCGTTTTGAATAAAGGCACTGGCTACTACAACAGTTGCCTCCGGGTTCATTTGCTGGATGAGCTTATTGAAGTGTTTCTCAGCACCGGCCTTATCGCCTGCCGCCTGGTACACCATTCCCAGGTCCACTTCAAAATTATAGTTGCCGGGGTTCTGTTTTATAGTTCGCTTAACCAGCTTTTCGGCTTCTTTATAGTTACGTAGTGCCAGCAGCGTTTTCAGGTAGTCAGGGTAAGTTACCGAGAACAGACGTTTGTCTTCTACCAGTTTTTCATAAAGTTCGGCAGCTTTCTGGTACTCACCTTTGCTAAAGTATTCCCGTGCCAGTTCCAGGTTCTGGGTTTGCGCCTGCGCTATAGTTGCAGCTATAGTTAAGCAAAGTGCCAGCAACAGGTATGTTTTCTTGAGTAAGGCCATAGGTGTACTTAAAACGAGAGTTTGCCTGAACTTGATATATGAACTTTAGCGGTTCTCCACTTTTAAATTAAAACTTATAGTTCTGATATCCTATAAAACAAAAGAGCCACTCTGTTGGGAGTGGCTCTTCTACTATATTGGCAACCTGGCTTAGAAGAATCTAACGCGGTTGTCAGTGATATTTGCTTTTTCTTTGATAGCTTCAAAAGCCTGGCTTTCTGTGTTAGCAGAGCGCATATTTACTAACTGCTGCTTCACGCCAGACAGGTCCTGTACTTCCGGTGCTTTTGTAATGTTTACAAGCTCTACTACAATAACACCACCGTTACCTTCGAAAGGAGCAGTACGGCCACCTGGCTTCAGGCCAAACGTTTTACCAACTGCAACTGGCTCCAGACCAATACCAGGTATAGTTCCGGAAGCAAATGTTACATCGTCAGCAGTTCTAAGCATCGCATCCGGGCCATAAGCAGCAGCCATCTGGTCTACGTTGCCTTTCGTTTTCTGTATTTTCTCGATGATCTGTTTTGCTTTCAGTTCGTTACGAACAGCAGCAGTAAGTTCGTCTTTGATGTCCTCTACTTTAGCATAGCCTTTTTCGCGCTTGCCGGTAAGTACAGCTACAACAAACTGATCTTCGATTTCGAATACCGGAGAAACATCACCTACTTTAGTGTCTTTAGCATATGTCCAGCGAACCAGCTCACGTGCATTGTTAAGGCCACCGGCAACAATGTTGTTCTTCCCGATCTCTTTCACATCCTGTTTTACCAGGGCTTTGTTTTGCGCAACGTTAGCACGGAATTCCTCCAGGCTACCACTTGTACCAGACAGTTCATCGGCTACAGCATAAGCTGCATCACGCGTAGACTCGCTTGGCTCCATGGCGCGCTCGATAGCGGCAATTTTGTATGAACGGCTTGTTTTAGGCTGAGTAACTTTTACGATGTGGTAACCATATTCTGTCTCAACCAGCTCTGGCAATAAACCTGCTGAAGAAGCACCGAATACTGCTTTCTCGAAAGGAGCTACCATCTGGCCAGTCTGGAACCAGCCCAGGTCGCCGCCTACCGAAGCAGTACCATCAGAACCGTACTGTGCAGCCATTTGCGCAAAGTCAGCACCTTTTTTGATCTGGTTCAGTACATCTGTTGCTTTCGCTTTTGCAGCTGCTTTTGCTTCAGGGGTGTCGCTTTCCGGCTTTATCAGGATGTGGCTTGCTTTTGCAGCGCTCTTGCCACCATCTTTCACATCTACTACTTTATACAAAGAGTAAGAATTTTCAGCAGTAAACGGGCCGTAAACTTTACCTTCTTCCAGGGTTACAGTGCGAAGTTGCTCCGGCAGTTCACCTGGTGTTAAGTATGCACCGTTATATGGTCTGTCTGAGTTAGCATTAACAAAAGCCGAGTCGTTGGATGCTGCTGCAAATTGCTTCGCTACAGATGCCATTTCCTCTTCGTATGTTTTGTTATCTTCCTGCGACGCAGTAACTGGTACTGTTACGTACTCTATGCTGCGGCCTTCTTCAACTTTATAAAGTTCTTTGTTGCGCTCATAAAAATCCTTCAGCTGGGCATCTGTTACATTTACCGCAGAATCAGAAATTGTAAAATAAGGCACGTACAATACTTTTACAGAAGCTGTGGCATTCTGCGCATTAAAGAAGTTTTTAGCCTCTGCAGTAGTTACGTAAACCGATTTGTTAAGCAGGTTGCTATACTTGGTACGTACGCGGTCAGAAGCTACACCCTGCTCAAAGTTTGTCCACATTGGACGGTCTGCAGGAGCCATGTTCTGAAGGTACTGCACCACTTGTGCACGATCGAACTCTCCTGTTTGCGGGTTAGTAAATGCCTGACGAACGGCCGGGTGTATGTTGTTACCCTGTACCATATCAAACAGTTCTTCTTCTGACACCTCAATGCCAAGGCGCTCGTACTCTTTCTCTAAGGCAATTTTAAAGATCAGTTGGTTCCATGCCTGCTCACGCAGCATAGCAAGTTCGCCTTCGTTGGCAGATCTGCCAGTCTGATTCTCGTAGTTGGTTTTCATTTGCTGGAAAACCTCATCAAACTCCTGGTATTCAATTGTTTCACCAGCTATCTCGCCAATCTCGTTGGCGTCGTTTCCAAGAAGCCTTGAGTTTGGTCCGAGCAGGTCGCCGCCTACTACAAATATACCAAGCCCAATGGCAATGGCGCCTACCGCCCAACCAGACTTCTCTCTAATCTTGTTAATTAATGCCATTATCTGTTTAACTTATAAAAAGGATTGTGCAAAATAAGGTTAATCGCGCTAAAATTCAAAATTTTATGCAATTCTGTTTAACGTTCCGGTTCTACCTGAAACTCTGAGGTTTTCACGAGCCGTACCGTATTTATCCGGTTTTCATCCATCGACAGTATCGTAATACTGAACGGCGGGTACTCTACTACATCACCAGGCGTCGGTATTTCTCCTGCCACTGAAAAAATAAACCCGCCCAGTGTCTCGTAATCGCCCTCCGGCAGGTCAAGTTCGTATTTGTCGTTCAGGTAATCCACTTCCAGGCGACCGCTAAGCGTGTAGATTCCCTGTTCCGGTAAAACCTGCTCCAGCAGCATTTCGTCTACGTCGTATTCGTCTTCAATCTCCCCGAAAATTTCTTCTATCACATCCTCTACCGTAACTATACCTGCTGTTCCGCCAAACTCATCCAACACTACGGCTACGCTTCGGTGCTCTGCTACAAACTTTATAAACAGCTCGCTCGCCATCATACTTTCCGGCACCAGGCTTACAACAGAGAGTATGTCCTCTATGCGCTTGGGCTGCTTGAACATGTCGAGCTGGTGACAGTACCCGATTATGTTATCGATGTTATCGCGGTAGATCAGTATTTTGGAATGGCCAGTAGCCGTAAATGCGTGCCGCAGTTTCTCTACAGAGTCGTCTACTTCCACGGCTTCTATTTCGGTGCGGGGCACCATACACTCGCGCACTTTTACGGTTTTAAACTCCAGCGCATTATGAAAGATTTCTGAGTCTACTTCAGGGGCATGTTCCTGTTCGGGTTGGTAGAGGCGGCTTTTGATGTAAGCATTGAGGTCGGTAAAACCAAAAACGGGCTTCTGATCCGGGAACTCTATCTTAAATATTTTTTCGGCGACCAGTTTGCTCAGGCTAACGATAACATAAACCACCGGATAAAGCAGGTAATAAAATATGAGTATCGGCAGGGCTAGCACCTGCAACATGCGGTTCGGGTTGATAACAAAAAGGCTGCGCGGTAAAAACTCAGCGGTAAAAAGAACTACCACCGAGGCTACGGCCACCTGTATTACAACTATAAGCAGGTCGTATTGCAGCCGCTCCGGAAAGACATGCGACAGCAATGTATGCAGCACACCTGCTATTGCAAAGCCATACAGCACTAAAGCCAGCGTATTCCCTATCAGGGCTGTGCCCATCAGGCGCGACGGGTGTTTAAGCAAATGCCACAGGATGCGCCCCGACAATACTCCGTTCTTCTCGCTAAGCTCTATCTGCAGTTTGTTAACTGACATAAACGCGATCTCGATGCCTGAAAAAAAAGCAGACAGCAGCAAGCCTGTAACTAAAAGTATGATCTGGTGAGGTTCTATCATTTTTTAAAAGCCCGGCGTCAGGACTTCATGTTCTTTTTACGGTGCCTGTAAACTATAAACAGCACCAGCGCAATCATAAATAACCAGTAATTCCCGGCAATGTCTTTTTCTTCTATGCTTCTGTGGATGCCGATAACAATGGTCACGAACGCCAGTGATAATAAAATGGTATTTAAAAGATTTTGGTTCATTACTCTTCTATGTCGAAAACCCCTGTGATCTTTTTTATAGTGTAGTTATCGAAGTTCTGATCTGACTGAAGCCCCTGGCCTGTAACCACACGGTTAGGTGTTGTTATTTTCACAAACTTATCGGTGTAAATTTTACGGCGGCGCCTGTCCCAGTATAGTTCTTCGGTTTCAAGCTTCTCGCCTTTCAGGATGTTATGTACCTGTACATCGCCTTTTGCAAAGTATAGTTCGCTGCCTTTGGTCTGTTTGCCATAGTCAGCTCGCATAGTAGATGTGATCTTGCCCGACTGCTGGAAAAACTCTACATAAAAGCCTTTCGGGAAAACACCGTCGCCTTTCTCGAACTCCTGCTGCACAGGCGCCTTCATCCGGATCATCAGTTTGGCAGAGTCACTGTAAAGTGTGAAAACATCTTTATTTTCCATGACAGGCCCGGTGTACTTTACTTCCTTGTCCGGGTCTTTCAGTTCTTTCTGGCAACCGGCACCTGCTATAGTTATGGTCAGCGAAAATAAATATAGCCACCCTCTTATCTTCATTTCCTACTCTATGGTTTTTGTGAATTTAGCAATTTTTATGCGAAACTACATTCGCCTGACTTCATGGTAGCCTATAATACAAGAAAGGCCGCTTTACAACGGCCTTCTCTGTTATAGTTAAACTATAAATTCGTTATTCCAGTCTGCGTTTTATGAACCAGCGGCTGTTAACCGTAAATCCGATGCTGAACTTGAAGTAATTTTCTTTAACAAGGCCGTTGTCTGAAGTACCGCGTGAACCATAACCAAATGCTGTGTTTAGCTGGTACAGATCATATATAGTGGAGCGACCGAATGGCAAAGTTGCACCTACTGTAAGTCCTTTGTCTTTAATCTGCTCGTTGTTAAACTCGTAAGGCGAATTGCCATAGTACACGCCTGCTCGGTAAGTAATGCGTTCAAAATAGTTGCCTACAGAGTTTGCATCCGGAGTATATTCTGCACCCAGGCTTGCACGGTAGCTGTCTGCAAGTTCCTGCTCGCCTCTGAAGTTTCTGAAATCAGACCACTTCTGTGCGTAATAATCTGCTGCTACAGTTAAGTTAGAGCCATTATCCAGGCTGATACCTGCCGCAAAGCTCGAAGGGATATTTACTTTGCTGCTTGAGCTATCAGCATACAGGGATTCTTTTACTGTTCCGAAAAAATCGCGGCGTTCAAAAGATGATTTACGGTCGGCACCAAGATCTGCTTTTAAACTATAAACAGCTCCTGCACTCATAAATAACTTATCGTTCAGCTTTGTGCGGTAGTTTGCACCAGCTCTGAAAAGCAGGTCGTTGTACTTTGTTTTTTCGCTTAAAACTACACTTTCGCCCCTAGCTTCAGGTATTTTTGTATCGTTGATAGAGGTGGAAGATTCTTTAACGATAGAACCGAACAGGTAAGAAGCACTTGCCCCAATCGTTAAGCCCTTCGTTATTCTTACCCCGTGCCCGAAATATAGTTCAGAAATGCCGCCTTCTCCTTTATAAGCTTCGGTAGCAGTTGCTGTAGCGTTTAACGGGGATGTGGTGGAAACCTCATATGCCACTGAGGAATAAGGGCGGAGGCTAAGGGCTGTGGTCCATCGCTTCGAAACCGGTACAGAAAGCGATACCGAAGAAAGGTTTGCTGTTCCGTCTGTCTGTGATCCGGAGCCGCTTTCCAGTTTTTTTATCTCGCCGTTAACACCTATTTCAAATGCAGTAAGGGTGTTATAGTATAGCAACGCCGGGTTAGCAGTATTTATCTGGAAACTGTTGGCTGCACTAATGCCTGTATTGGCCATACCTGCATTCCGGATATTGCCCGTGTTATAGTTGTACTCGCCAAGGCCGAAGCGTGAATAAGGGGCATTGCCAATGCTTTGGGCTTGTGCCCCATATGAAAGGCAAAGTACTGCGGCGCAACAAAGGGCGCGAAGTGATTTATACATTATACGTCAAAATTCTATGAAGCCCGATCAAGACTAATTCAGGAATTACAAAGATGCGTCCTTTTAAGTTACTTTCAAAAAATCCTGCATCGCCACCGCAAAGTATAACCGTTAAATCCGGTGCCTTTTCAGAATATAATTGTATAAGTCCGTTCAGTTCTGCTACAGTGCCCGTTAAAACACCGCTCAAAATTGATTCCTGGGTTGACTGACCGGTAAGTGGAAATTTATCAGGAATTTGGTCTATTAACGGCAACCTTTCTGTAAAAGTATGCAGCGCTTTTAATTTCATGCGGAGGCCCGGTGCAATTCCGCCACCCATATAAGTGCCGTCATTTGTAATAAACTCATGCGTTATAGCTGTACCAGCATCAAACACCAGACAATTACGCCCCGGAAATAAATAGTTGGCCCCAACTGCCGCTGCAATTCTATCAGCACCCAGTGTTTGCGGCGTTTTATAGTTATTTAAAACAGGCAAGGCTGTCTGTGCCGATAACGTTACAATGTTACCGCTTACAGACAGCCTTGCACTATAGTTTGCAGCATCGGCGGCTACGCTGGCAACTATGGCATCCTCAAAAGTGTGGTTCAGTATCTCTCCGGGCATATTGTCAATCCCCTGAAAGTAGCCTTGCTTTACAAGACTGTTACCTTCAAATATACCATACTTAGTGCCTGTATTACCTACGTCTACCGCAATGCGCTGCATAGTTTCTCACATAAAGTACTTCAGACGGATAAGCTCTTTTTCTGAAAGGTAGCGCCAGTTGCCGCGTGGAAGGTCTTTTTTAGTTAGACCCGCATACTGCACTCTGTCCAGCGTTACTACTTCGTAGCCTAAGTGTTCGAAAATACGACGCACAATTCTGTTACGCCCGATATGTATTTCCAGACCTAAGAACTTACCAGTATCCCCGATCAAGGCAACATCATCTACTTCCGCTTTACCATCTTCCAGTTCCAGGCCTTCTGCTACTTTCAGGAAGTCTTCTTTGGTGATCGGCTTATCCAGCTCAACCTGGTAAATCTTTTTCACGCCGTTAGATGGGTGTGTCAGCTTTTGGGCCAGTTCACCATCATTCGTGAATAAAAGCAAACCTGTGGTGTTACGGTCTAAGCGGCCAACCGGGAAAATACGCTCTTTCGATGATTTCTCAACCAGGCTCATTACTGTTTTTCTGCCTTCCGGATCGTCTGTCGTTGTCAGGAAATCTTTTGGCTTGTTAAGCAGCACGTATACCAGTTTTTCGCGGTTCAGCAGCTTTTTGCCATACTGTACCGTGTCTTCGGGCTTCACTTTAAAGCCCATTTCGGTTACCACTTCGCCGTTTACCTTAATTTCACCAGACTCTATCAGCGTATCCGCTTCACGACGCGAACAAACACCTGCATTGGCGATGTAACGGTTCAAACGGATCGTTCCGTCATCTTCGTTCTCCTCTTTGCGGTTGCTTTTTTTGATGCGCGGGTTGTTCTCGTAATGCTTGGTATTGTAAGTTGGCGTTTCCGGTTCGCCAAGCTCTTCTCTGTTAGAGAAACTGGTTCTGCGGTCTTTGTTGCCAAACTTTGAATTACGATCTGATTTAAAAGGCTTTCTATCTGAATTGAAGCTGCGCTCGCCACCTCTCGCTGGTCTGTCTTCGCGGTTTTCTCTTCTGTCTGAGTCGAAAGAACGACGCTCTCTGCCTTCGTTGCGGTCTGAACTATAGTTGCGGCGTTCACCTCCCTCACGACGATCGCCGTAAGATTTTCTTTCGCCACCTTCTCTTCTATCGCCATATGGCTTACGCTCACCGCGATCAGAACTGAATGAGCGACGTTCGCCTCTTTCTTCACTTCCTCTTCGGTCATCGCTTCTGTCGCTGTTGAAAGAACGGCGCTCTCCGCCTTCACGCTTGTCTCCAAACGACCTTCTTTCACCACCTTCTCTTCTGTCTCCGTAAGATTTGCGCTCTCCACGATCTGAATCAAATGAGCGGCGCTCGCTACGTTCACCGCGGTCTGCACCAAAAGAACGACGTTCGCCTCCTTCTCTGCGGTCCGTGTTAAACGTACGCTTTTCACCTTCTTCTCTTCTTGGAGCTGCTTCTCTGTTTTCATCAGATCCGCGGCGCTCCGCTCTGTTCGGACGATCAGAATTGAATGATCTTCTTTCACCGCCCTCTCTGCGATCAGCACCGAAAGATCTTCTCTCACCACCCTCACGACGGTCGTTGCCAAAAGAGCGGCGTTCGCCTCCCCTGTTGTCATCGCGTCTGTCTGAGTTAAATGATCTGCGCTCTCCGCCTTCGCTGTTACCGCGTCGGTCGTCTCTGCGGTCAGAACTATAGTTGCGTCTTTCGCCGCCTTCACGACGGTCGCCAAATGATTTTCTTTCGCCGCCTTCTCTTCTGTCAGAGCCGAATGAGCGGCGTTCGCCACCTTCGCTTTTATCTCTTCTGTTAAAGATCTTTTTTTCGCCGCGATCGTTGTTTGGCCTGCCAGAAGAATTTCTGTCAGTATCTCTGCGTCCTGCACCTTCGTTGTCGCGCGCAGGTCTTTCGTTATCTCTTGCCATTGTTGTTGTGTTACTCGATGCAGTATCGCTACTGTACCTTATATGCAGTATAATTGAATTTGTATTGCTCTTGTGTGGGTGCGCTAATCTGCAATTTCGCCAATTACGTTTTCTTCCGTAGCGAAATCTTTTAGCTGTGGGAGGTCTTTTATGTGGTTGATACCGAAGTAGTCCATAAACTTCTGGGAAGTACCGTAAAGCACCGGCCTTCCGATGGTATCTGCTTTTCCTTTAATTTCGATCAGCTCCTTTTCCAGCAGCTTCTGAACGGCATAATCACAGCCTACACCACGTATCTGCTCCATAGCCGAACGTGTAATAGGCTGTTTGTAGGCAATGATTGCCAGCGTCTCGAGTGCGGACGCTGACAATTTTTTCTTTGATTTCTGTTTCAGGTAAACACTTACCGTATCCTGGTATTCCGGTTTGGTAAGAAACTGGTAACCGCCCCCGATCGCGTAGATCTGGAAGGCAAAACTGGTATCGTTCAGCTGCTCATTTATAGCTTCTATACTTTCGAGCACGTCACCAACAGCAATTTCCATTTGCAGCGCTTCTGTTAAGCAACGCTGAATTTCCTCTATGCTGATAGGAGATTGTGCACAGAAAACCAGTGCCTGTATATGGTGCTGTAAGATATTCAAGAAGTAAAAGTTCTAGTCGTTACGCTGTAGTTTAGCTTCGATAGTATGTTGTGTGTGCGGCACGGCGCGCAGTCTCTCTTTCGGGATCAGCTTACCGGTAACGATACAAACGCCATAAGTGCCGTTTTTAATGCGGATAAGGGCGTTCTCCAGCTGCTGGATAAACTTCATCTGGCGGGATGCCAACTGGTTTAAGCTTTCCTTTTCTGCCGTATCAGCTCCATCTTCCAGTACTTTTGTAGGAGATGCCGTGTTATCAGTACCGGTATCGTTACGACGGCTAAGGGTTTCTTTAATAAAGGTTACTTCCTTCTTAGCGTTCGTCAGCTTCTCCAGGATGATATTTTCGAATTCCAGTAGGTCTTCTTTAGAGTAGCGCTGTTTTTCTTCGTTCGTGTTCATTTCTTCTTTTTAGAACTATATGTCTTTAACCTAATACTTGGTCTATTAATTCCATCCTAAGATATTTTGCTCCATTAAAGAGGCAAAACAGGTATATTCTATGCTTCTGCTTTTCCCGTAGCTTACTCTTTACAAGCAACTGTTTATTAGCATCTTCACTAAAATTCGTGCAAAAATAAGATTAAAGATTTTAATAAACTATGGACCAAGCAAATTAAATGGCTTCCCGTTTTTGGTTATTCAGGATATTCATCTAAGCCCGCCAATAATACTACTGCTGCAAAAGCCATGCATTAATGTTATAACACTACAAATATTTTTTAGTATTTGTTTATTGAATATATATTTTTCTATATATTAGCCTTCGTATATATTTAATAACTTTTTAATTTTTTTATCAGCTATGAAGCGAATTTTACTATTAACAGTGGCAGCTTTTGCCATTTTCATGGGAGCTGCACAGGCTCAGAGCAATGTTTTCAAAATCAACATTCTTAGCCCTGTAGTACGTACAGGCTCTGTGTTTTATGAGCGCACAATTTCTGAAGACAAGAGTGTGCAGTTAGGCTTCTTTTACACAGGCTTCAGTGTCGGCGACACTAAGTTCAGCGGCTTCGGTATTACTCCAGAGTTCAGAAAATATCTTTCCAGCTCTGAAGAAGCTCCAGCAGGTTTTTATCTTGCTCCGTTCCTGCGTTTACAGTCCTTCAAACTTAAAGTAGAAAATTCTGACTTTACTGAAGAAGAGACTGGCGGCGAAGCTACTTTAACAACTTTCGGCGGTGGCTTGCTAATCGGTCGTCAGTGGGTATTTGCGGATCGCTTTGTTCTGGATACTTTCCTGGGCCCAAGCTATAATGCAGGCGGTGTTAAGGCAGAAGACAACGCTAATGAAGAAAACTACGAAACTGGTGCATTCAGTGGTTTTGGTATTCGTACCGGTATTGCTCTAGGTATCAAGTTCTAATCAGAACCAACTATAGACACATAAAAAGAGGCGTCCTTTACAGGGCGCCTCTTTTTATGTGTCTATAGTTGATTAAAAGCTGAGCATATGAATAACCGCTGCAGCTGCCTCCACGCCTTTGTTGCCGTGTTTGCCACCGGCCCTATCCAAAGCCTGCTCCAGGTTATTTGTCGTTACCAGGCCAAAGGCCACCGGTT
Organism: Pontibacter populi; assembly: GCF_019336435.1. Taxonomy (GTDB): domain Bacteria; phylum Bacteroidota; class Bacteroidia; order Cytophagales; family Hymenobacteraceae; genus Pontibacter; species Pontibacter humidus. Next base: position 1,218,008 of record NZ_JAHWXQ010000001.1, read on the forward strand.
TATTATACTTCAGCGATACGTTGGTAAGGCCGTTTGCCACCGCGTGGTTAATATAATCGTCGTGTTTGGTATCGCCTTTAATTACCACACCAATACAGATCACGGCATCAATCTCTTCGTGTTGCGCTAAAAACTGGGCTCCTAAGGTAAGCTCAAAACTGCCAGGCACAGTGTTTCTGAATATATTCTCCTTTTGAGCGCCGTGCTTCAACAGTGTTTCGATAGCGCCGTTGCTCAGGACATCGGTAATCTCTTTGTGCCACTCGGCTACTACCAAGCCAAATTTCTTGTCGGCCATGTCGGCGAAAGTGGCGGTGCTGTACTCGTTCAGGTTTTTTAAAGCTGTTGCCATACTTTAAATGGTTATTGGTTAATGGTTATTAGTTATTGATGCAAAGTGTCATACCAGAAGCTTTGCACCAGATCAGCTTAAAAACAGAAGCGCTTTTGTCTTATAAGAAGACAAAAGCGCTTTTATAATTTATAGTTGGCGTTAATTAGTTAGCGCCTCCGGCTAGTGCCTCAGCACGCGCCTTGTATTTTTTAGCGTCGTTCAGTTCAGCTGCTGTTACGTAGTCTTTCACGATCTTGTCGTAAGCTTCGGCAGCTGCCTTATAGTTGTTATCGGCTTCGTAAGCGATACCAGCTTTCATAATGTACTGTGGCGAAAAGAACTCGTTGGCATTATGGTTAGCCGCTTTCATGTACTGGTCTGCTGCTTCCTTGTTTTTGCCCTGCTCCAGTAACGCATCACCAATCAAACTATAAGCACGCGCCTGCAACAGGTAATCATCAGACTCAAATTCTTCTAAATGATTCTGAGCTTCTGCAAACTTGCCTGTCTTTAGAAGTGCTACACCAGCGTAGAAATTTGCCAGGTTACCGGCATCTGTTCCGCTGTACTCATCCGCAATTGCTACAAAACCTTTGTACTGACCGTCACCGTTCAGTGCTTTGTTCAGAGAATCGGCTTCGAAGTAATAAGTTGCCTGGAACATAGCATCCTGTGCTTCCTGGCTCTGGGTAGTGCGGTGGTTGTAGTATAAAAAGCCTGCAACAACAATAGCGGCAATGGCGGCAAACACACCAAGCAGAATTGATTTGTTCTTCTTTACGAAATCATCCGTGTGCGACAGGCGATCTGCCAATGCATCCGGATTCTCAACCAGCTCTTCAAACTCGCTGTGTTTCTTTACTGTTTCTTTTGCCATTAGTATTAATTGAATTAGAAATTCAAAAGTAGGAATTAAAAATTGTATTTAAATCTATGCGCGGTACTTTCCGAACACCAAATTTATAATTTTTAATTCCTAATTCTAAATTATTTTAGTCCATTACGTAAGGGTAGTCCGGCTCCACGTAAATATCTGTGTATAACTCAGATGGGTCCGGGTAAGGAGATTCTTCTGCAAACTTAACTGCTTCTGCTACGCGCTGCTTCACATTCTCGTCTATCTGCTCCAGTTCTTCCTGGGTTGCAAAGCCATTTTTAAGTATAGTTGCTGCAACAGCTTCTATCGAGTCGCGGCCTTTGTAGTCTTCCAGTTCTTCTTTGGTTCTGTACTTGGCAGGGTCCGACATAGAGTGGCCTTTGTAGCGGTAAGTTCTGAACTCAAGCAGTGTTGGTCCTTCACCGGCACGGGCACGGTCAGCAGCTTCAGCTACGGCAGTATGCACGTTTTCAACGCTCATGGCATCAACCGGGAACGATGGCATATCATACGCAGAACCCAGTTTGTACAGATCCTGCACGTTTGACGTACGCGATACCGAAGTACCCATGGCGTAACCGTTATTCTCGATCACGAAAATCACAGGAAGTTTCCAGCTCATGGCCATGTTAAGCGCTTCGTGGAAAGCACCCTGACGCACCGCGCCATCACCCATGTAGCAAATGCAAAGCTTGCCTGTCTTGTTATATTTTTCGGCAAATGCCAGACCAGCACCCAGTGGTATCTGTCCGCCAACTATACCGTGTCCACCAACAAAGTTTACTTCCTTATCGAAGATGTGCATAGAGCCACCTTTACCTTTAGAGCAACCGGTAACTTTTGCAAACATTTCGGCCATTACAGCGCCCGGGTCAGTGCCCAGTGCCAGCGGATGCGCGTGGTCGCGGTAAGCTGTGATCCACTTATCGCCTTTCTCGAGGGCAGTAACTGCACCAGCTACACAAGCCTCCTGGCCAATGTAAAGGTGGCAGAAACCTTTGATTTTCTGCTGACCATATAACTGGCCTGTTTTTTCTTCGAAGCGACGGATGAGTTTCATGTTCTCAAACCACCACATATATGTTTCCTTTGAAAACTTTGGCTCAGCCTGTACCTTTGCTTTCGCCGATTTCGCGCTTGCCTTTTCTTTCGTAGCCATGGGTAAATATCTAATCTGGGTTTTATCCGTTGCATGCTCAGGCAGAAAAACTACCTTGCACGTTGGGCGAAATGGCCCGTAACGGGTTTAGCTGCGAAATTAAGGAAAAAGAAATCAATTAGAAACTGAATGCTCCTCGAAAATCTAAGTCTGCTGTTTTTTAAGAACTACGACGATGCCACGCTGGCTTTCTCGGAGCACATTAATTGCTTTATAGGCGACAACGGAAGCGGCAAAACTAACCTGCTGGATGCCATACATTACCTTTCGCTCACCAAAAGTGCCTTTAACAGCTCCGATGCTCAAAGTATAAAGCAGGGCGAAGAGTTTTTTATGGTGAAAGGCAAGTTTATAGTTGACGACACGAAACACACCGTGCAGGTTAGCTTAAAACAGGGGCAGAAGAAGACAGTAACCCACAACAAGGTGCTGTATGAGAAAATGAGCGAGCATATTGGCCGTTTCCCGGTGGTACTTATTTCGCCTTACGACACCGACCTGATCCGCGAAGGCAGCGAGGAGCGACGCAAGTATTTTGACAGCCTGATCTCGCAACTGGACCATACGTACCTGGAGCAGCTTATACAGTACAACTACGTTCTGAAGCAGCGCAACTCGCTTTTAAAGCAGTTTGCTGACCGAAACTACTACGACCGCGATTACCTGCATATTTTAAACGAGCAATTGGTACCACTGGGCCAGCAACTGGCAAAGGAGCGCGAAAAATTCCTGGAAATGTTCGTTCCGGTATTTCAGAAGCATTACCGTCATATCTCCGACAGCTCCGAAACCGTTACGCTCACCTATAAAAGCCAGCTTTTGGGTACTGATTTTGCCCACCAATTGCTTCAGCATGAGCGTAAGGACATGGCGCTGCAACGCACCACTATAGGTCCGCATAAAGACGATTTCGTGTTTTTGATGGATGGCAACCCGGTGAAGCATTTTGGTTCGCAGGGCCAGCAGAAAAGCTATGTAATTGCCCTGAAACTGGCGCATTTTGAAGTAATGGCCGAACGCCAGCACCACAAGCCCCTGCTCCTACTCGATGATATCTTCGACCGCCTCGACGAAAAGCGCATCACCAAACTTATGCAAATGGTAGCCGCCCATACCTTCGGGCAAATATTCTTAACTGATACTCACCTGGATAGAACCGACAAAATACTCGAAGGCCTCTCAGAAAGTATCCGTAGATTTGATGTAAAGGATGGGGTGGTGAAATTAATTGCTTAATTATTGGTTGTTAAATTGTTGATCAGGTAGTTATATGTCATACAAAGCGGAAATAAATGCCTATTAATATTTATAATAAGCTAAATTTTGAAAGTATAGATCATCTCTGTGATGATGTCTGGGACTTACCTAGTCTCATTGATTCTCTTGAGAATTGGCTTAAGAAAACTGGAAGGAATCTCTCAGAAGGATCTTATGTAGCAGATATTGGATTCGATATAAGGAAAGATGCATCGGGAGGTGGCGGAGTAATCAATTCTGAATCTATGAGTATAATGCGTGAAATCGGCATGGATGTTTATCTCTCAGAGTACCCGGGTACAATGAAGAAATAAAAGATTTAACTCTAAATAAGATTCAGCCTTTTTGCTTGGTTACTTACGCTTTATCAATGGTTCCCCCTCTTTCTGATTTAAAATGCGAAAATATTTACTGTGAGGATTTATAATCCGATCTTCAATGTTTAACCTATTATATACAAAGATCTGATTACTCCAATCTTACTCAACCTATTCTTAATTCATCATTACTAATTCATAATTACCCAAACCGTGCGCTACTACAAGAAGAAAGAAGAGATTGCGAAGCGAAAAGCAGGCACACAAACTATAGGCGAAAGCATACAAGGGCTTTTGCGGGCTTACCGATTGGAAGGCAAACTGAACGAAGTAAACCTTATACAACGCTGGGAAGAGTTTATGGGCAAACCAATCGCTATGAAAACACAGGAGCTGTTCTTCCGGGAAGGGAAACTGTTTGTGCGCCTAACCTCTGCCCCACTTAAGCACGAACTCAACATGAGCAAAAGCAAAGTAGTAGAGTTACTTAACCGCGCTGCCGGCCATGAAGTAGTGAAAGATGTAGTGTTCCTATAATCTGAACTGGAATCAATGAGGATTTCTGGTATTTGATTGATTTTGTAGAGACGCACTATGTTGCGTCTTTTTCATTTTGTCTGAATCAGGATTTACAGGATTAAAGGATTTACAGGATGCTTAAAGAGGCCCCTTTTCACTACCTGGCAGTTTGGGCAGTTCTTGCTAGCGTCTTACTTACGAAGCAAAAGTATAAAACACCCCTACTCCTCTCAAGAGGGGAATTACGTTTATTGACAGATTCCACCAATCCATTGAATTCCTATTAATCTGCGGTTCAGGTACAGGCGCTAGCGGGAGCTATTCACACCGCCAAGTCTAAGGCATCCTGCAAATCCACAAATCCTGAAAATCCTGATTCAGACAAAGAAACTATAGTTGCCGTATACTTTGCCAAACTATAAATTATGACCGAACCTGCTTACCGGCCTGTCTCCTACTCCCGTACCACGCTTACCGAGCTTATGATTCCGAGTTACGCTAATTTCGGTGGTAAAATTCATGGGGGTATTCTGCTTTCTTTAATGGATAAGGTAGCCTATGCCTGCGCAGCCAAGCATGCCGGTAATTACTGTGTTACGGTTACGGTAGATGGCGTAAATTTTCTGCAGCCCGTGGAAGTACAGGAACTGGTGTCGCTGATGGCGTCGGTTAACTATGTGGGCAATACCTCGCTGATGGTCGGTATAAAAGTAATTGCTGAGAACGTGAAGACCGGGCTGGTGAAGCACACTAACACGTCTTACTTTACCATGGTAGCTAAAGGCGAAGACGATAAACCAACCCAGGTACCCGGCCTGTTACTCGAATCGCCAGATGATACCCGCCGCTTCCTGGAAGCTATAAAACGACGTGAACTGGCCCAGCGCTACCAAACCGAATTTACAGAAGCTAAAACCACACTTGCTATAGAACAGGAACTATACCGGCTGCAGGGCGAGCGCTGTAAACTAGCCTACTAACTATAGGTTAGTTGTAAATGGCGCGAGGCGTCCCCGCTCGTGTCGAACTATAGTTGGGTCTCCGGCCTGGTTAACTGTGAGGTATTTGTGGCGTCCCGCCTCTTTTTTCTTTACATCCAGTTTTAAAGCGGCCAGAGTACTCAGGTAACTCACACTTGCCAGAGGCGAGCGAGGGCACAGGAATAATCCGAAGCATTCCAAACCAAATAATGCTTTTTTGATATTCTTATTTATATTTAAGGTCTACACCTATTACATATCATGACTTTAAAACTTAACCTCACCCGTTTACTGGCTTTACTAACTATAGCCAGCTTATACCTTGCAACTATACCCGCTGCTTTTGCGCAAACTATAGTTCGGCAGGACGAAGAAATTAAAAAGATGGTAGATGAGCTGTCTGCCCAGAACCTCGAAACACTGGTTCGTAAACTGGCTTCCTTTGATACCCGCCACTCCCTGAGCACCATTAAAGACAAGAAAAAAGGCGTTGGCGCTGCCCGCGAATGGGTAAAATCAGAATTTGAGAAATACGCGCAGGCATCCGGCGGTCGCATGACCGTTGAGCTTGATAAGTACACTGTTAAAGCTAACGGTCAGCGCATTCCGCAGGATGTGGAGCTCGCTAACGTAATGGCTACCCTCAAAGGCACCGACTCGAACGATGACCGTGTGCTGATCATCAGTGGCCACATGGACTCGCGCAATACAGATGTGATGGATGTGAAAGGCAAAGCGCCGGGCGCTAACGACGATGGTTCTGGCGTAGCAGCCGTAATGGAACTGGCCCGCATTATGGCTTCCCGTCAGTTTCCGGCAACTATAATTTTTGTAGCTGTAACCGGCGAAGAGCAAGGTTTACTGGGTGCCCGCCACCTGGCCGAAAAAGCAAAAGCCCAGAACTGGAACCTGATCGCGATGCTGAACAACGACATGATCGGCAATTCCTCATCTGACGAAACAGAGCTGCGCAACAACATGCAGGTGCGTATTTTCAGTGAAGGCATACCGTTTGTTGAGTCTGAAGAACAGGCACGTATGCGCCGCTCTACAAACCGCGAAAACGACAGCGAAAGCCGCCAGCTGGCCCGCTACATGAAAGAAACCGGCGAGCGCTATGTTGAGCAGCTGGAAGTAAAACTGGTGTACCGTAACGACCGTTTCCTGCGCGGTGGTGACCACACACCGTTCAGCCAGAATGGTTTTCCGGCCATCAGGGTTTGCGAAATGAACGAGAACTACCGTCACCAGCACCAGGATGTGCGCGTTGAGAACGGCATCCAGTACGGCGATTTGCCTGAGTTTATAGATTATGAATACATGCGCAAAAATGCCGCGCTTAACCTGGCTTCGCTGGCAAACCTGGCCTGGGCACCATACGCACCAGCCAAAGTAGGCGTAAACATCAAAAACCTGACAAACAAAACAGACCTGCAGTGGGAAGCGCCAGCCAAAGGCAAAAAACCAGCCGGTTATTATGTGCTAATGCGCGAGACCAGCAGCCCTGTGTGGGAAAAGAAATTCTTTGTGAAGGATACGAAAGTTACCCTGCCTTACTCTAAAGACAACTACTTTTTTGCCGTGCAGTCTGTTGATGCCGAAGGCCACGAAAGCATTCCGGTTTTCCCGGTGCCGGTACGCTAACTATAGTTAAACTATAAAAAAGGCAGAGACTAAACTATAGTTTCTGCCTTTTGCATTTTATGGAATTTCAGGCGCTGTCTTTTATCAAACGAAAAAAAAGCAGCCATAACAGGCTGCTCTTTCCAGGGTATGTGATTGTATTCACTTAAAGCTTTGAGATCCTGCTTGCTGCCGTTGTTTCAGCTTCAATTTTAGGTGAACCGGCATAGGAAATATTAGATGTCCCGGAGGCATTTATCTGCAGTGTTTCGGATGCAAAAACTTTTACCTTACTGGCTCCGCTGGCGTTTATTTTAACTTTTTTAGCCTTAAGCTCCTGCGTATCTACATTAGAGGCCCCGGACATATCCATGTCCATTTCATCAGCGCGGCCTTTTAAAACTACTTTGCTCCCCCCACTCATATCTACATCCAGTTTGCGGGCATCTATAGCCAGTGTTACATTCGAGCCTCCACTCATATCCAGCTCAAAAGTATTGGCTTTAAAGGTAGATAAACCCACTACTTTTACTCCGCCGCTTATATCTACTTTCTCCAGCTCGTTAACCGTAATATAAGCTTTCATGCCTTTTCTGGAGTTTATGTTGCCTTTGGTGTACAGGTGCAGCACGCCATTTTTAACTTCGGATACGATGTTATCCATCAGGTTTCCTTCAGCTTCTATTCTCAGTTCTTGTTGCTTGCCCTGCTTAATTTCTACTGAAAAACCTCCGCCAACTTTTATGCCTTTAAAGTCGGATACCTTACGGGTTTGTGTTTGCAGGTTGCCATTGCCTTTTACATCCTGCGCTATAACGGTGCCACTCAGCAAAGCAAAAGCAAGCACAAACGAAACGACGATGGCCATGTTGGCTGTAAAATTCTTCATAGTTTTATTTTGTTGGTTTGAATAGTGTTACAGAGCAGTCTGTTTGTTTTGATCTGCTGTTAGCTAATAGATGCGGCCAACTATAAAAGGTTGCTTGAGCACTGAAAAAAATTTTAGCAAACTGTATTCGCTTACGCTTCGGCACTGTTAATCTGTGTTTTATAGTTATCAGGGCGGGCGGACCTGCAGTTTATCTAATAACTATAGTTCACTTGTTTTTATTAAATCCTTTGTGGTTAGTTTTGTAGTAGGTGCAACGCAGATTATAGCATCTGTTTGTAGTTACCAGAGCAATTATTGGGTTTAGTGAACGAGTGTTGTTTGTTTTTGCAACGGCAGGTGCTATTTGTAGGGCCTGCCGTTTTGCATGTAAAGCAGGTTAAAGTTCAGTTGCCGGCTCCGGGGCCTTATTAATACTGAGATGGAACAACACTGCTCCGCAACTATAGTACAGCACATCCCACACATCAGCTGTGTAAATATCAGACAAACGGGGGAGAAACAGCTCGAAAAAGACACCAAACAGCAGCACCGCCCACAAGCTATAGTTTAGCGGCAGCACAAAACTATCGTTGCCAAAGTATACCCGCTCTACTGCCAGTGCCACTGTAAGCACCACCGGCATACATAACAGATCATCGAGGTAGTAATGCAGCGGCGCTACATAAACATGTTGCCATTCCAGCAATTGGTTCAGGCAGAAAAGCGCCAGGCAAACTATAAAAACCGGATGGGCAAAGGTTTTCATGCTATAACTATACTGCCACCAGCCCGACCAGCAACATTAAAGCGCCCAGCACTGCCAGGAATATTTCGGCTGCATTTAACCCTTTCAGGCTATACCATTTTTTTTGAGGAATCGGCTTGCCACAGGTGGTGCAGACTGTAGTGCCGGCAGGTACTTCAGTGCCGCAATGCGCACAAACTATAGTTGAGATATTATCAGACATAGTACTATAACAAAGCCAGGGTGTTATTTTGTTTTAATCACGATAGCGCCATTAGCTGCTTCCGCTCCAAAGACTTCCAGCGCTTGCTTATCTTTCAGGATAGTAATATTGTCGATGTCTTTCTCTTCGATACCAGCTACTTGTGCCGGCATTTCACCTTCTCCCAAAAGACCAACTTTAACTCCATCCACAACCAAAAGCACCTTTCCCGGCGGATTATCTATTCCCAAAGTATTACCCGTATCTTCAGATTCATTCTGGGGCAATGCGGATGCATCGTTTAAGCTTTTATCTACTACTTCGCTTTCTCTGCCTTCCCGCAATGCATTAACATACCCGTCTATCGCCCACAAAATTTGTTGCTGCTTTGGGTTTAACAGCTCACGGTTATTTTGCAGGTCATCGCGCAGCATCTCATACGATTTTTTACGCAGGCGCACATAATCCAGCATTACCAGTACACGGTCTTTCTCTTTTCCGTCCACATCTTCTATTTCTTCGAGCATTACTTCGCTCTCGTCCCATAGTTTTATACCGGCTTCTACTTCAGGCACAAATTCGCTGGCGCTGGCATTTTCACCAACCTCTGAAATCTGCTGCAGCGTCTGCAGGGCTATAGTTTCTTTCTGAACAATCTGGTCCATGGTGTACAGGTAGCGCAGCTGCCCGTTGAACGGGATAAGGTTGTAAGCCACGATAAGCAGCACAAATCCCACGCCGGCCATTATAGCATTGCCACTTGAACTATAGTTTGCAGTAACCAAACGCTTTGAACGCAGCATAAGCACAGCTCCAAGAACAAGTCCTGCCACCAAACCGCCTGCATGCGCTGCGTTATCTATACCATCTGTCATCCCGAAGCCCAGGTTAATGGCAATCACAAACCCCAGGTTCCCCAGCATGGCTCTTTTATCTTTCCAGGATAGTTTCTGCTCCAGGGCCATTACTACCAACAGCAAGCCAAACATGCCAAATATTGCGCCTGACGCTCCTACGCCTACCCTGGTTCCATCCCACCAGGTACTTACAAGGCTGCCAGACAAACCACACAACAGGTAAGAGATCAGGAACGGTACACGACCCAGCATTACCTCCAACTGACGGCCAACGCTTACCAGCGCCAGCATATTTAACAACAGGTGTAGGATGCCGGCATGTATAAACATACTGGTAAGCAACCGCCACCATTGCCCCGACATTGTATAAGGCCCATAGTTACCCCCTACCGCAAAAAGCTGCCCTGCCTGCGGACTTATAAAACTGATGCCAACCAGCACCATTATTATAAAAACGAAGAGGTTTATGTTTAGTAAGATGGGCGTAATGTAATACCCCGGCTGCGGCACAAACACCTGCAGAAAGTTTTTTACCTTCTCAGCTATAGTTTTAGGTTGATTTTCCTGCTCCAGTTTTGCCTCATATACTGCCTGTGCATATTGTTTAATGTCTTCCAGGTCTGGCACTGGTACATTCCGGTTTTCCAGTTCTGCTATAACGGCAAGTGTAATTTCGGGATCGTACTGCTCGCGGGCTTGCAACAGGTTTAGTAACTGCGCTGTGCTAAGTATAGCCAACTCGGCAGCAAGGGTATTGTCCATGGGGTTAGAGTATTATTTTATAAAGATAGGCAAGGCTCGGGCAAGCACAAAATGCGGCAGAAAGAGAAGTTTGTGTAACTATAGAAATATATAGCCTATGTTATGCGGGACCGGAAAAAAGATCTCTGTACAACTTTTCAAAATAAACCCGGGATTCTGGAAATATAGCGTCCTTTACCTATAAAATTGAAGTTATAATTGCCTTAAATTTAGCAGAGAATGTGCCTTAAAATGCAGGAAAGAGGGATTTGTAAAAAAAGTAAAAAAATATTTGCCTGTTCTCTTGCTTTTAGAAAACAGGAATCATAATTTTGCACCCGAATTGAGAGAGATAGTTTATCGGAAAGCTAATGTGTGAATAAAAATTTGGAGTTCCAAATCTCACAATGATTTTTTTCGTGGGCGTTAGATTATTTTTTATGCCTCTGATTACAAAATAGAAAAATACCCCTTGCGGGATAAAGATAAGGTTAGTTAAAGTTAGATTAGTTTAGTTTGTTTTAAGGTGAGAGAAAGCCCAGTCATTTTGACGGGGCTTTTCTCATTTATAGGGGTTATAGTTTACTTCAGGTATTTGGCTGGAATAGGTTCTTTCTCCGTTTCAGGAGTAAACAAAAGGCTGGCGATCCACCAGCGGCCTTTGTCGAAAACCAGTTGATAGGTGTTCACGCCTCTAGCTTCTACTTTGCCATCTTTACCATAGCGGGTTTCATAGGTCTGGAAAGCAGTTGCCAGGTTCCCGAACCGCTCGACGCGCAGCCAAGCACATTCTCGTAAAAACCCAGTTCTGCATAAGCCGGTCCGTTGCGCTCGGCGAACTTCTCTACAGTCGTTATGCGCACAAAGCTGCTGTCGCCTTTGTAAAATACGCCTCCCATTTGCGCATTTGGCAGGAACAGAGCTTTAAACTTTTCCATGTCGCGCTGCTGCCCTTTCGGCCCCGAAATAATTTTTAAACCGGTTTCTGTTATGGCTTCTATAGTTGCTACCTCCTTTGGCGAAACTATAGTTTGTGCTTGGGTAACTATAGTTACAGCTGCGGTGAGTGTAAGAGTGAGTAGTAGTTTTTTCATAGCTCTTGTTTAGGTTAATCACTAAAAGCAAAACGCACAGGTAATGTAAAGCTAACTGGAACAAGATTCCCTTCATTTAACCCAGGTTTCCAGCGGGGCATAGATCTGATTATTCGTATAGCTTCGTTATCAAGCACATCATACACACTTTTTATTACCTCGAGCGTATTAATAGAACCGTCTTTTTCAACTATAAAAGTGATCAGCACTAAGCCACTTATTCCATACCTTAATGCTTCCTCCGGATATTTTAGGTTTTTGGAAATGTATGCTATCATGGCATTTTCACCTCCAGGAAATTCAGGCAATACAAATGCTGGAAAGTAAGGTAGATCTGCTCCTGCTTTTGAGAATACTTTACCATCTACCATTCCGCCCTCCTTGTATACTTCTATTCTCCTGAGAGCACCATCTTCATAATACCCTTTAAGCGTGTCTTTTAACTCACCCTTGAAATAGAATTTCTCATAAGATAATTGTCCGTTCTCAAACCATGTAGAGACTTTTCCATGCAGTTTATTGTTTTCATAGCTACCCTTCTCTGATAGTTTACCACTGTCGTACCACAGAGAATAATCTCCATTTAAAATTTCATTGTTATCTTCTTCTCCTTCAAAGCTGCTGTAGTTATACAAGGACACTTTTACATTATTTGCTTTTAAGAACCGTGTTCGGGTTCCACCGCCTGACGCATTATAATCAGTCTGCTCAAAAAAGTATGCCCCTTCACTAGATAAGAGTTTAATCCCTCCTTTGTTATAATAAATTGTTTGTGTTTGTGCGGAGGCGAAATGCACCGTAACAACTATAAAAAATGCTGTCAGGCAGGTGTAAAGAATTTTCATGGGATCAGTAAGCAAAAATGTATTGTGTCGTCTACAGTACCTGTTCTTCTTCAATTACTCTCTGCTGAACTTCCGTTTCAGGCTTAGGATTAAGTCGCTCTGTAAAAGTTGATCTAACCCGCTTCGAGAGGTTAAAGTAGGGCACCCATATAGCTGCAGCAACAAAAACCCGAATAACATCGCTTGCGTCGTTTCCACCGTTACCATATGGGATATTCAGCAGCTCCATAAGCATGTATTCGAATATAATAAAGGCAAGATTAAAACTGTAGAAGATGGTCATTAACCGAGGTATGCTGGTACGGCGCTTAAAGAAAAGATAGATCAGCAAAAGAGAATAAACAAAGTAGGCCATGTTTACTACTATCTCCATTGCCAGTATACCTGCCAGCGGCGGCGAGTAAGCTGCAGATGATGCATCCAGGATATTGCTCCATACAGCATTATTAAAGTATTCTTCTGAAAAGAAACCTATTAACAGTTTTATTGGCGTAAATACCAAGCCAATGGCTACCAGTATTAGCCAACCTCCTATTGGCTCACCGTCCAGAATGCTATACCCGGCAGCAGGCTGTGGGTCCCAGAAATATAATTTGTTAGCCCCGAAAGCAGCCAAACCAAAAGCAACTATAGCCAGTAAAACAATTGGCCATGAAGTTCCGCTATCAGCAGCTATGTCTTTGTTGTAGGTTAAGCCATAGCTTAACTCATCCAGCATGCTTTTCTGGTTTCTTAGGTATTGTGCCACCGCTTTTGTTGCTACGTGGTCCTGCTTAGCCTTGTAAGTATAATTTATTTCAAGTTCGGTACCTGTTGAACTATACATTATATCTTTTCTAAAGGTAAAGGCATCGTCTTCAATGGTCTGATCCTCGTTATTCACACTCCAAGCTTCCGGAAGTAACACTTTTATGTTATGCTCAATGTGCAGTGGATACCTTAGCGCAAGAGGCATGGTGCGCTTTGTTGTTTGCGGCTGACGTATGTAACTCCGTAACACCTGTGGTGTAAACCAAGCCTCAATCACTTTGTCATTGTTCTTCTGAGACTGCCAGAAATTCGGGATGTTATATTTTTCTATAACAGTAAAAGTATTCTCAGCACTTGCATCTTCATAACTGATATCCTCTGCCAGTTCTATTTCCGGGAAAGAGTTTGCGTAAAAGTTAAGGTAATTCTTCTCAATATCTTTTATACTCGTCGTTGAGAAATGGCTTCGCTGAAAGTCTGCTTCTGCCCCGGTATATGCTGTGCGAACTTCCATAGTTACATCGTCAAAGCTAGTAACATAATAGATTTCCTTCACATTTACATGCGGTGTTGTTACAATCGGCGGTATTACGGTTGTAAGTGCATTCGATTGTGGCTTTATCAGTAATGCTTTTCCATAGTTTGGTAAATAAATGCTTTTAAAGTCGCCACGCTGTTTGCTTATAGTAGCATCGTACCAGTATGTTTTACCACCCAGTAGCTCCACTTGCACTATACAATGGTTAAACGCATAAGGTGATGGCAGCATTTCAGCTATATGTCCCTGATAGCTGGAGTTAACCAGCGCAGGAAACGCCTTGATATCCATCTGTCGTAACATTACAGCTAGAAGTAAGGCTTTATCTTTACAATCACCGAAGCGGTTTGCAAATACGTGGGAAGGAGAACGCGGTTTAAATCCTCCAATTCCTGCTTCAAAACCTAAATAGCGTACTTCATCCTGCACAAATTGTAAAGCTGCTGTTAAGCGGTCTTCATCACTGCCGTAAGCGCTTTTGATCTTATCTATTTTGGCTTGCAGGTCCTTACTTAGTTTCTCATTTACTTCATAAAGCGGCAATGCCCAGTTAACAACTTCCTGCCACGTGTTAAATTCCGATACATAAGCCCCCGGATAAGGGTCAAACCAGGAAGGAGTTTCATCGTCAACCAAAGTGGCAGGCAGGTCTTTTAAATGCCAGGTGTAGGTTGTACTGCCATTTGTGGTGCCAATAGCTGGTTTCTTATCTGTCAGGTGAAGTTTATAGTTTAGCCTGCGGTTTTGTGGCATTACTATGTGTACCAGCCGTTCATCCATCGGGTCATAACTCTGCAGGTTAAAGGAATTAAAGAACTTGCCTGCAAAAACTGGATTGGCTCCTTTTACGGTGCAGGAGTATTCCACAATATCGCCAACCCTAATATCGTCCAGCACCAGTACAGCAGTCAGGTTTTCATCGTAAATACCTCGGTCCATACCGCGCTCACGCTGCAGCAGCTTAATTTTTTTCAGATCAAGTTTATTAATGGGCTTTCCGTTTCGCCACACAACAACTTTATGGAATTGCAGCTTCTCGTGATTAGGGTCATAGCTTACCCGCAACTCAGAAAAATCCTGGACACCCTCTTCTGTCGTAAATTTGTAAACATTATGGTAGTAAAGTTCTTCCTTTGCCACTTCATACTGCTGGTCCATCAGCAGGTAATAGTAGCCTCCATTTACATCTTCAGGACTAATGTTACTCTTAATGCGCGTCGGTAATTTTTTGATCCAAGAAGGCTCTGGGCTCACGGAAACATTGCGGGGTGTGGCAACAGCTATTTGCTGCCATAGTAGTAGCACTGCAAAAAGGAAGGTGAGTGTACTAAGTTTGTTTTTGAGATAAAAGTGCATCATAATACTATAATATAAACTTTTAAATATAGTACATTTTATGTTATATGATCTTAGATTTTATAGTTGTCCTAAAAATCTCATTCTTGAATAAGAACCTAAACCTGAACATAATAAGCCTGCAATGGTATAGTTATTTTGCGTATCTATAGTTAGATGAAGATTTTCAGAGATAAACCTGCAGCCGCACCCAAAGCCGCTGACGATAAAAAGACTTTTAAAGAACAGGTTGGTGCGCTTAAGAACCTGCCTAAGTTTTTCCGTTTGATCTGGGAGACGAGCCCTTCCATAACCATCGGCAACATGCTGCTGCGCCTGGTAAAATCGGCCCTGCCCCTTTCGATGCTGTATATCGGTAAGCTGATTATTGATGAAGTGATCCGTTTGATAGCAGTGACCGGCGAACGCGACCTCTCTTACCTGTGGATGCTGGTAGCTGCCGAACTGGGTCTGGCTATAGTTTCTGACCTTATCAGCCGGGGCATTACTCTGCTGGACAGTTTGCTAGGCGACCTTTTCTCCAACAAAACATCCGTTACCCTGATAGAACACGCCGCTACCTTAGACCTGACTCAATTTGAAGATGCCACGTTTTACGACAAACTGGAGCGGGCGCGCCGACAGACGGTCACGCGGGTAGTGCTGATGTCGCAGGTATTATCGCAGGTGCAGGATATCGTAACGATTGGATTTCTGGCAGTTGGTCTGATCGCATTTAATCCGTGGCTTATTCTTATTCTGCTGATAGCCGTTATTCCGTCGTTTCTGGGCGAGACACATTTTAACGAGCGTACCTACTCCCTATCCCGCTCCTGGACACCTGAACGCCGCGAACTGGACTACCTGCGCTATATTGGTGCATCCGACGAAACAGCCAAAGAGATCAAGACCTTTAACCTGTCAGGTTTCCTGGCTGAGCGCTTTAAATTACTTTCAGACAAATATTACCTACTAAATAAGAGCCTGATCGTGAAGCGGGCAGTGTGGGGTATTGCGCTCTCGGCGTTGGGTACGCTGGCCTATTATGGTGCCTATATATTTATACTGATGCAAACGGTGGCGGGCATAATTACAGTAGGTAGCTTAACTTTTCTGGCTGGCTCGTTCAACAGCATGCGCGGACTATTGCAAGGCATCATGACGCGTTTCTCACAGATTGCAGAAAGCGCTTTGTACCTGCAGGACCTGTTTGACTTCCTGGAGCTGAAACCACAAATAACACCGCCTGTAAACCCGGTGCCTGTACCACGGCCCATACAACATGGTTTTACCTTTGAAAATGTTGGCTTTAAGTACCAGAACAGTGAACGGTGGGCAGTACGCAACTTAAGCTTCCATTTACGGGCCGGCGAGAAACTGGCACTTGTAGGCGAAAACGGGGCCGGCAAAACAACTCTGGTTAAATTACTGGCCAGACTATACGAACCCACCGAAGGCCGCATTATGTTAGATGGCGTGGACCTGCGCGAGTACGACCTGAACGACCTGCGTCACCAGGTAGGCATCATTTTCCAGGACTATGTGCGCTTCCAGATGTCGGCATCCGATAATATTGCCATTGGCCAGATAAGCAACATCCGTGACAAAGACCGTATCCAGGGCTCTGCCCAGAAAAGCCTGGCTGATCCGGTTATTCAGCGCCTTCCCGATAAGTATGATCAGGTGCTCGGTAAGCGCTTTAATAAAGGTGTGGAGCTATCGGGTGGCGAGTGGCAGAAAGTGGCGCTGGCGCGTGCTTATATGCGCGATGCACAGCTTCTGATACTTGATGAGCCAACATCCGCTTTAGATGCCCGCGCCGAGCACGAAGTATTTATAAGATTCTCTGAACTCATAGAAGGTAAAACGGCAGTGCTTATCTCCCACCGCTTCTCCACCGTTCGCATGGCCGACCGGATCCTGTTCCTGGAGCAAGGCCAGTTAAAAGAGCTTGGCTCGCACGAAGAACTGCTGGCACAAAATGGGAAATATGCCGAACTGTTCAAACTACAGGCGAAAGGCTACCAGTAGTTAAAGCGATTAAACTGATTTTGGTGACCAGGAAAAAACGATAATAGAAGCTTATAGCTCAACAGCTTATAGTTTGAAAGAATTGTATCTATAGTTCGGGTCAGTTTGAAACTATAGTGCTATAGTTTCGGCCATCGCAATTATTGCTTTTTAAAAGCAAAGCAAGTTGAAAACTTGCCGCCATAAATAGCCACAAGTTACGCTGCCGCTAAACATGCGTCAGGACCGTTATCCTGCCAATCCTTTAAGTTTTATCTTGATTCAGAAATGATATCCTGTAAATCCGGGTTCCCTCCTACTTGCGAACCTCTGGTCCACGTGGAACATAAAAGCTTTAGCTAATATAAGCTGTAGAAGACTGGTTAAGATAGTCCTCCGCTTCTTCGCAGGAATTGAAATTGCGGTAAGGTAACGTTGTATTCGAAACTATTGAATTAGCCTGCAGGTTAGCGATCTTGTCGGTGGGCAAAACATTAGCTACCTGCTTTACGCCAGCATGTATTACCAGCTTCTGAGCCTCCAGGTGCAGCTCATTCAGTTCTTGCGGATGCGTTATCATAGAAAGCATATCCGTAAGCACTGTAAAGCTGGATTGTGTGAGTGATACTGCCTTCTTCCAGTCTTCGATAAATTCAGATACTACTTCTTTATTCTTCCAGTATCCATGTACAGTAAAGTAGATCCGGTTTTTAGCCTTATCTATTTTAAGCTCATAGCTCGCATTACTCGCAATTTGCTCGCTGGCATTTTCTGGGGTGCTATGAAGGTTGGTGCTATACATTTGAGTATTGTACGGTTATGCAACTAGAAGGCTTTATACTTTACTTAGTTTTAATTGAGACGTAGTGAGCATTTTATAAGTTTGACCATTATTTCGATGTGGTATGCTGTAAAGCCAGGAAAGCACCGTAAGCTCCCATTACTTTCAAGAAAGGAATAATGAGGTTAGTAGTTAAAAAGTAGTGAAGAGGTTGTGCCCTAAACCGATTGCTGTTGTATTAATTGCTTAGCATTCCGCTTACACCGTGTACTACGCCATTTTTTAACTCTGTATCAGGGTTTGTGATGCTTACACCATTTACCAGCGTGTTCTTTTTACGGCAAACAGTTATAGTTTCACTGTTCAGAGCCTGTAGTTTAGCTCCGTCTTTCAGGTCTTTTTCAGTGTATTTCCCTTTCACCAGTAGGCCGGCCATCACCATACGTATCTTATCGGCAGGCTCATTCTGCAAAGCCTTTAATTCAGACTCTGGCGGGGCAAATAAGGTGTAAGGCGAATCGCCGGAAAGGGCCGGAACAAGGCCGGCAGTAGTTAGCAAACTTACCAGAACAGGCCTGTCCTTCATGATGTACTCGATCATGGTTGTACGGGTATTCTCAGCAGATGCTACGGTCTGGGCCTGTAAGTTTGAGTTCGTAAACAGAAAGGCAAACAGGGTGAAGGCAAGTAAAAAGTTAGAGGGGCGCATAAGTGTAAGCGTTTGTTTTCAAACACTTATACGTGCAATACTAACTAAAGTAACCTTATGCTATAAACTTCTGGAAATCAGTGCAATTAAAACGGCAGTTTCCAGCCGGCGATCTGGTCTATAAAGTGTGGCCCAGCCTGCGGAACTATAGCCAGGCTGATTATAAATCCATAAATAGCGCCATATAAGTGGGCATCATGGTTAATGTTATCGCCCATGCGCTTGCCAGAATAGTACGAGTAGATCAAGTACAAAATACCTAGTATAAACCCAGGGATACAAAGCACTGCATACAGGCAGATATCACTTGTCGGGTAAAACAGGATACTCGAGAACACCACTGCCGCTACACCACCTGATGCACCCAGAGCCCTGTAACCCGGGTCATTGCGGTGTTTGATATAAGTAGGAATATCAGAAACGATGATACCGCCGATATAGATCAACAGATAGATCAGGATACCGGTAACAGCACCAAAACCACCAATAAAAGTGTATTCCACGTTTGTACCGAAAAAGTACAGCGTAAACATGTTAAAGAACAGGTGCGAAAAATCGGCGTGCAGAAAACCTGACGTAATAAAGCGGTACCAGGAATTATCACGGTTCACTGTGTAAGGGTAAAATATCCATTTCTCCATCAGGCTATGGTTACTGAAGGCATACCAGGAGATTCCGACGGTGATGATGATCAATATAAGGGTAACGCTCATGTGCGGGTATTACGGTGTTCTGACTAAAGAATTGTAACAAAGATAAAAGAGTATATTGAAACACATCAGGTACAATCCTGTTTTATATTATTTTTAAGGATGTGCCATTCCGAGTTGGTACCTGCACTATTAACTATAACTATGCATAAATATGTAATCTTCGATATGGATGGCGTGCTGGTAGACAGCGAGCCGATCCACATGGAACTGGAAAGAATTCTTTTCAGCGAGCTTAATATTATTGTGCCTACTGACCTGCACGAAACGTTTGTGGGCATGGCTCCCCGTAAAGTATGGGAAACTCTGAAACAGAAATACGGCCTGCCACAAACTATAGAAGAACTTCTGAAAATTGAAAAGGACGTTAAATTCAGTGCGCTGCAGGCCCGTCAGATCTATTGCATTCCGGGAGTTGATAAATTACTGGCCGATCTGAAGTCTGATGGATATAAGTTATCAGTAGCTTCCTCCTCTCCGCGTAACATTATTCACCTGGTGCTCGAGAAACTTAACTTCAGGCTTTATTTCGATCACATCGTTAGCAGCGAGGATGTGAAAGATGGAAAGCCTGCTCCGGATATTTTCCTGGAAGTAGCACAGCGTTACGTGGTGCCAGCTGAGCAGTTTATAGTTGTGGAGGACAGCCACAATGGTGTACGGGGTGCCAAAGCTGCCGGCATGAAATGCATTGGCTATAAATCAGAGCACTCAGGTAACCAGGATCTAACGCTGGCAGATCTGATAACAGAAAGTTTCCATACCCTGAACCCCGTGGATTTTGAGAAGCTGCATCTAAACGGATCTTTTACAAACTCATAAAAAAAGCCCTCTGCCAAAATATAGCAGAGGGCTTTTTAAATTTATGTATAAGTTCTAGTTATCCCGTTCCATTAACTGCAATGCCAAGCCTCTTATAGTGGCTTTCCGCTCGTCTGGCAAGGCAATAGCATCTAAGTGGCGCAAAGCTTCCTTAAAATATAGATCTATCTGTTGCTCAGTCTGCTGACGGATGTTAAGCTGGTCGTATACTTTTGTGATGGCCTGTACTTTGGCTTCGGCTATAGTTTCCTGGGTTTTGTCGCGCCAGCTAACTATAGTTTGCAGTTGCTCCGGGTTAGCCTGCTCCAGTGCAGTCAGCATCAGGAAGGTCTTTTTATCGGAAAGGATATCTCCCCCAACCTGTTTGCCAAATTTGTCTTTATCGCCGTACACATCCAAAAGGTCATCGCGTAGCTGGAAGGCAATACCAATGTTATCACCAAACGCTTTCAAATGCTCCGCATCCGTATCAGGTGCGCCTTGTAGTATAGCTCCTAACTCTAAACTAAAACCTACTAATACCGCAGTCTTCAACGTGATCATCTGGATGTATTCCGGAATGCTCACTTCGGTGCGCTGCTCAAAATTCATGTCGAGCTGCTGCCCTTCGCAAACTTCGGCGGCGGTTTTACTGAAGAGTTGTAACACTCTTCCCAGCTTATCCGGTTCTGCCTTCGCCATCAGTTCATAAGCGCGAACCAGCATCACATCACCACTTAAAATAGCAATGTTGGCATTCCATTTTTCATGCACGGTTTGTTGGCCACGGCGCAATGGCGCTTTGTCCATAATGTCGTCGTGCATGAGCGTGAAGTTGTGGAAAACCTCTACCCCTGCAGCAGGCAAAAGTGCCTTCTCGATATCATCATCAAACATTTTAGCAGACAAAAGCACCAGCATTGGCCGGATACGTTTGCCACCCAACGCCATAATATAGCGAATAGGTTCGTACAATTCGGATGGTTGCTCGCCGTAGCGAAGCGTACTCAACGTATGGTTTAGCCTTTCAGACAGGATGTTGATATCCACAGGGTGCTTAGTGTGTTTTTAATGTTTCTACCAGTTCCAGATCGATAGTTCGGTCGTTCAGGTTAGCGCTTACAACTTCTACCAGTACCTCATCGCCAAACGAAATAATACGCTTGTTCTGGCGACCAATAATGCGGTAGTTGTTCGCATCCAGTTCATAGTAGTCGTCGTTCAGACTCGACAGGCGTACCATCCCTTCGCATTTGTTCTCTTCGATCTCCACAAATATACCCCATTCTGTAACACCAGACACAATTCCTTTGTATTGGTTGCCGATCGTGTCTTTCATAAACTCTACCTGCTTGTACTTAATGGAAGCACGCTCGGCATCGGCAGCGCGTTTTTCCATTTCAGAGGAGTGCTGGCATTTCGCTTCGTATTCGTCTTTCTCCGTCGATGGGCCACCATCCAGGTAGTGCTGCAACAGGCGGTGCGCCATCATATCAGGGTAGCGGCGAATTGGCGACGTAAAGTGCGAGTAATGCGCGAATGCCAGACCAAAGTGGCCTTCTGGCTCGGTGCTATACTTTGCCTTCGCCATCGTACGGATAGCCAGGTTCTGCAGTACGTTTTGCTCTGGTTTTCCTTCAGTTTCTTCAGCCAGGTTGTTCAGTTCTGCTGATATATTGCCATCCGGGTCTACTTTATAGCCAAATTTACGGGCAAAAATAGAGAAGGTGCTTAGCTTATCAGGATCTGGAGCACCGTGGGTACGGTAAACCATAGTCGGGTGCTTTTTACCTTTGCCCATGTTATACACAAACTCCGCTACCTTTTTATTGGCCAGCAGCATGAATTCCTCGATCAGTTTGTGGGCATCCTTGCGTTCTTTTACATAGATGTACAGCGGCTTGCCATTATCATCCAGCTTGAATTTAACTTCTGTTGTCTCGAAGCTGATGGCGCCATTCTTAAAGCGTTTGTCTTTTAGTTTTTTGGCGATAGCGTTCAGAATGTTGATCTCTTCCGCAAAATCACCTTCGCCGGTTTCGATGCGCTCCTGTGCTTCTTCGTAGGCAAATCTGCGGTCAGAGTAAATTACTGTGCGGCCAAACCATTCGCTGTATAGTTTACCGTTATCATCCAGCTCGAAAACTGCCGAGAAAGTCAGCTTCTCTTCGTTCGGGCGTAACGAACAAAGGCCGTTTGAAAGGCGCTCAGGCAACATTGGCACCGTTCTATCCACAAGATAAACCGACGTGGCTCTGTGGAAAGCTTCTTTCTCCAGTATCGTTTTAGGCGTTACGTAATGCGTTACATCGGCAATGTGCACACCAATCTCCCAGTTACCGTTCTCCAGTTTCTGTATCGATAAGGCATCATCAAAGTCCTTGGCATCGGCTGGGTCAATGGTAAAGGTGGTTACATCCCTGAAATCGCGGCGTTTGGCAATCTCCTCTTTTGTAATTTTATCGGATATTTCATTTGCTTCTTCTTCCACAGACTCCGGAAACTCGAATGGCAAGCCGAATTCTGCCATAATGGAATGGATCTCAGCTTCGTGTTCACCGGCCGGACCGAACACACGCGTTACTTCGCCGGTTGGGTTCTTGCCGGGCTTATCAGGCCACTCGGTAATTTTAACAAGTACCTTGTCGCCATTATTAGCGCCATTAAGGCCACGTTCACCTACAAATATATCAAAGTAGAGCTTCTTGAAATCTGGAACTACAAAGCCGAAATTCTTAGATAGTTGTATAATGCCTACCAGTTCTTCGCGGCGGCGTTCTATAATCTCTACAACTATACCTTCGGCACGTCCGCCTTCATAGGTTGGCAGCACTTCTACTTTCACAGTGTCGCCGTCCATGGCATAGTTCAGGTGCTCCCTGAACACGCGCACATCATCTTCGGTCTGTTCCGATACTATGTAAGCGTACTTGTTATTCGCCATATCTACCCTGCCAGTAATAATTTCTACCTTCAGGTTTAGCGTGTACTTGTCTTCGTCTACTAATATGCGGCTTTCGCGCTGTAAGGCAGCAAGCATATCGCTTACCAGCTCACGGCCTTTTTTATCTACCACCCCTAAGCGGCGGTATATCTGGCGAAGTGTAAAATCTGTATCCGGATTCTTGGAGAATAGCTCCAGCACCATGCCTTTTGCTGATCTATCTCGGCCACCTTCTCTACGGCCAGAAGACTCTCTTCTGTCGCCTGAACGGCCTCTACCGCCACCTGTTGATTCTCTTCTTGACGATGATTCACCGCGTGGTGCTCCGTCTTTTCTTGATGATGACTCGCCACGGCGGGAGCCACCTTTTTCGCTGCGGCCTTTACCTCTGCCGCCAGTGTTATCTCTATTACCTCTCATGTATCAAATTGATGGGAATATTGCTCCTTTAGCTTTACTCCAATGTATTTACAAACTTTAACTTAAATAGTTTTGATACTATACGCCACAAAAAGCGCTTTGGCTAAAGTCTGATTGCAATTATAGCTTAATTTATATAGAAAACGCTATATAATGGTGTTAGAAGGGAAATAAAGCCTGTTAAGAAATAGTTAAGCTTATTTGTTTAGCTGTTTGGGGGAACATAATATTTTAATTGTCGGTCTGAGCGATAGTCGAGGTAGCTTATACATTCTATAATTCATCTTCTGTCATTTCGAACAACGTGAGAAATCTATCTTAGCTTATAGTTCGCTTTTCTAACAATCGAGCCAAGCATTTTCTTTTATAGCTACTTCTAATCCTGGGAGCTCTAGGAACCTATCGTTTCATTTCAAGCTTTGGTGCCCTCACGGCCGGGAGGCCCCGTCTTCGGGCATCGCGCTACTGCTTTCTTGCTATCCTCGTGCCTCGGGCTGCCTAGCGGCACTGCAACAAAGCAAAGGCGCTCAACCCAAAGACTGTGATCAGTTCGATAGCTAAAGTTCTTCTATAGTTTTAACCGGTAAGTTTCGAGATTGATCGTGGTAGTAATTTCGTTGGGACAGGTAAACCTGTCCTGATCGTGATAAGTAACTATAGACTATAGCTTAGAAATTGGTAATAACAAGATTGTCCCCTTGAGGGGACTACAGGGGCGTTAAAACAGCATCTATAGAACTATAGCCACCAACTACAACTATAGCCAAAATTCCCCTCTCGGGAGGGGCTGGGGTGGGTTAAAACAGTAACTATAAAACTATCAGTTGAACTATAGCAAAGGCCATAAAAGCTCCCCGCCTTAGACAAGGAGGGATAAAGGGGTGGTTGGACCACGCCAACTATAAAACTACAACCCTAACTATAGCGAGAAGCCCAATCCTGGCAATCCTTTAATCCTGTAAATCCTGATTCAGACAAACTATAACTGCCCTGCTTTCATCAACTCGCGTTTCTCCTGCGCTTTGATGATATCTTCTACTTCGCCTTTCGGGATGGCATTGATAAGGGTGCGGGTGTATTCTTCTTTTGGATTCAGATATAGTTGCTGCGGTGTTCCACTTTCCACGATCTGGCCTTTGCTCATTACCAGAATGCGGTCCGACATGTACTTCGCTACCGACAGGTCATGGGTAATGAAGATATAAGTCATTTGGAATTCCTGCTTCAGTTTGTTGAGCAAGTTAAGTACCTGCGCCTGCACCGACACATCCAGCGCCGATACAGACTCATCACAGATAATACATTTAGGTTGCAGTGCCAGTGCTCTGGCTATACTGATGCGCTGTCGCTGGCCGCCTGAAAATTCGTGTGGATAACGCTGGAAGTGCTCAGTCGTAAGTCCTACCTTCTCAAGCAGTTCCATTGTTTTGGCTTTGCGTTCTTTGTCGTTAGCGTATAGTTTATGCACACGCATCGGCTCCATAATAGCTTCGCCTACCGTATGCATCGGGTTCAGCGACGCGTAAGGGTCCTGAAAGATCATCTGGAAATCACGGCGACTTTTGCGGAGCTCTTCTGAACTAAGCTGGGCTATATCGCGGCCGTTAAAGATGATGCTACCTTCAGTCGGTTCTACTAACCTCAACAGTGCGCGACCTAACGTAGTTTTTCCACAGCCTGACTCGCCAACCAAACCAATGGTTTCGCCGGGGTTAACTATAAAACTAACGCCATCTACTGCCTTTACATAGTCGGTGGTTCTGCCAAAAAAGCCTTTCTTTATCGGGAAGTATACTTTTAGGTTCTCCACTTTCAGTAAAGGAGGCTTCTGCTTATTTTCCTGCTGGTGCTTTATATCGGTAACGGTACCTACATAATTGTTCACCACATCTACCAGCGAGGGCTCTACAATCTCTTTCTTCCGTTCTATAATATTCCCAAACTCATCTTCCAGCATAAAATCCGAAACCGTAGGCAGTATAGATTGCGGTTTGGCAGAAAGCTTCGGTCGGCAGGCCAGCAAGCCTTTAGTGTAAGGGTGTTGTGGATTTGTGAAGATATCAAGCACCTTGCCCTGCTCTACCAGCTTACCTTTATACATGACCAGGATACGGTCGGCAATTTCGGCCACTACACCCAGGTCGTGCGTAATGAACAGCACTGCCGTATTTTCTTTTACACGAAGTTCGTCGATCAATTGCAGCATCCTCGCCTGCACAGTTACATCCAGTGCAGTGGTTGGTTCGTCGGCAATAAGTATACTTGGTTCGCAGGCCATGGCCATCGCGATCATCACGCGCTGCTTCTGGCCACCCGAAATCTCGTGTGGATAAGCATCGTAGATCTTCTCTGGGCGTGGCAATTTAGCCTTTTCAAAAAGGGCTATAGTTCGTTCTCTGGCTTCTTTTTCTGAAATATCCCGGTGCAACAGCAACACTTCAGCTACCTGTTTTCCACAGGTATAAACCGGGTTCAGCGACGACATCGGCTCCTGGAAGATCATGGAGATATCGTTGCCACGGATCTGCTGCATCTGCTTTTCCGGCAAAGAGAACAGGTCTACTTCTCCAAACTTCTCTGACTGGAAAATAGCAGTACCACCTGCTATGCGGCCCGGCGGGGTATTGATCAGCCGCATCACAGACAATGACGTTACCGATTTGCCTGAACCTGACTCACCAACTATAGCAACTGTCTCGCCCGGGTATATTTCAAATGACACCTTATCCACAGCTTTGGTAGTGCCGCGGTGCGTGGAGAAAACAGTTTCCAGGTCAGTTACTTTTAGTATGGGAGTTGGCGTAATCAAAATAAGTCAGGTTTATGCTTCAGGTAAAAATAACAGTTTTTGCCGTATTCGCTACTGTATAGTTACATCTATCTGCTTGCCCCTGTAGGTATAAGCACGAATTAAACCGATACCTTCTTTTATGTAAATGCCTTCCACAAAATCCAAAGGATACTTATCAGATCTTGGTTCATGGGCTTCTGTATGGGGTTCTTTTATGTACAAGTGGTATACATTTTCATGCGCTACACCATTGAAGGTTACAGTTGGTAAAAATTCCTGCATATAGGTTATCCTATCAATTGTAGAGGTGGTTGCTTCTTCAAATAAGAAATAGCGCTGTGCCGAAAAGCTGTTGATGGTACCCGTTCCGTAGGGTACTGGCTCAGGGAAAATGTTGTTATACCCCATTGCAAATTCGACCACATCACCCACAGCATTTTTGTCCGGAATAGTATTGTAGCGTTCCGAATCAGCATCTTTTCTATAGGTTGTTCTGATGCTTATCAGACTTTCGCCCTGAGGTTGGCCTGTATATACTTTTTCTTCGGCGGTGTAATACTCATTACACGAATTAGGATCGAATTTGCCTGAGTAGTTCGTTTTCCCAGCTGGGATGATAACCTGTGCATTTGTATTGGGTACAGCATAATTCATCTGCTGCCTACCACTTTCGGATGTTATATAATAGCTTTTCCCTGGAGCAGGTTGAGCTGGGAGAAATGATATGAGTGCATTGGTGAACTCCAGTTTTCCAAGGTTCACATCTTCACAATTATCGCAGGAGATCAGGCTGAGGGCTACAGCAACAGTGCCTAAAAGTTTAGGGAGTTTCATTTTATAGTTGGAAGTATAGTTACCGGTAAAAAAGCACGAAATATAAGTGGAAGTTTTGTGATTGTAACCAAGTGCTTTTCCACAGATTCCTAAACGGATAAAAGCTCTCAGAATTGCAGAGGCTTCTATAACAAAAAAGCGGCTGCTCCACATGGAACAGCCGCTTTTTTATAGTTTATAGTTTGTCTTAGAAACCCTGCTGCTGCACAGCTCTGTGCTCCTGCTCGTGGTGTTCTCCAAAGAAACGCTTCTGGTTAAACAGGATCAGCAACACACCAATAAAGATTGCGGCATCGGCTACATTAAAGATCGGCCACAACGACATAGGTTTACCGCCCATCAGAGGTACCCAATGTGGAATAATACCTTCCCAGATGTCCAGGTAAAACATATCGATTACCTGCCCATGGAACCATGGTGTAGACGAACCATATAAGGCATTATCAAACCAAACACCATAGAATGTACTGTCAATTAAATTACCAACTGCGCCACCCAATATTAGTGCTATACACCACACCAAACCTTTAGGTGCATCATGATTTACCAGATAGTATAAATAATAGCCAATACCAAACATAGCCACTAATCGGAACAGCGTCAGCATGAGTTTACCATAGTCTGAGCCCAGCTCCACACCAAAAGCCATACCCGGGTTCAGCGTATAGTGCAGTTTAAAGAAGTCGCCTATTACGTGTATCTCGCCGGGAAGGCCCATTTCCATGTTGTAATGCACGATCAGCTTTACGGCCTGGTCTATCAGGATCACAACAAGGCTGAGCAGGTAAAATTTCCAGTATTTCATGTGTGTAAGGTAAGCAGCGCTGTCGGGTTATAGTTTAGCAGCTACTGCAAGTATACTTAATAAAAAGAAACGCACCCGTTAGTATTAGACAAACGGGTGCGTTTATGGTTTAAACTGCTACAGTTTCAGTACGAATCTGCATGTAGATCTGGTACTCGTCCATTTCCAGCAGCGTACCGTCAGACAGGCCATCTACAATCTCTAAGCTCAGTGCCTGGGTTTCAGTGCAGATATAGTTTCTGAAGTTTTCAACGGCAGCGTTTACTTCCGGCGCCGATGGCTGCATCAGGATATGGATCTTGTCCTGTACTTCCAGATTGGTATCCTTGCGCAGGTTCTGGATACGGTTAACCAGGTC
Source organism: Pontibacter populi (assembly GCF_019336435.1). Classification (GTDB taxonomy): domain Bacteria; phylum Bacteroidota; class Bacteroidia; order Cytophagales; family Hymenobacteraceae; genus Pontibacter; species Pontibacter humidus. The sequence continues at coordinate 1,246,215 of NZ_JAHWXQ010000001.1, forward strand.
GCGGGCAATACCTTCTTGCTTCAACTCTTCAGTTATAGTTATATCCAAAGCTACCGTCAGTTTGCCTTCGCTGGCTACCAACCAACCTGGGATATCTTCCGAAGAGATCTCCACATCGTCCGGCGTTAACACCGCGGTTTCATCGTCAGCGATCAGTACTTCAAAGCCACCTTCACGTTCCAGTCTGGCAATATCCTCCTGGTTCATTTGCTGTACGGCAGCGGCTACCAGTTTCATCTTCGGACCAAACACCTGGCCCAACTTCTTGAAGTTAGGCTTGATCTTCTTCACCAGAATGCCGGAAGTATCATCGATGTACTCAATGTGCTTCACGTTCACTTCGCTCATGATCAGGTCTTCTACCGCCTGGATCTGGTGCTTGGTTTGTTCGCTTAGTACAGGTATAAGTACACGTTGCAACGGCTGACGCACTTTGATCATGTGCTTCTTACGCAGCGAGTGTACCAATGAAGATACCGACTGTGCCAGGGCCATACGCTCTTCCAGGTCTTTGTCTATCGCCGCAAGCGACACTTCCGGGTAATAAGCCAAATGAACTGATTCCACTTTATTTTTACCACTCACGCTGTTCAGATCACGGAACAATTGCTCAGTGTAGAACGGCGCGATAGGCGAAGCAAGCTTGGCTATAGTTTCCAAACAAGTATAAAGCGTCTGGTAAGCAGCTATCTTGTCTTCGTTGTACTCGCCTTTCCAGAAGCGTTTGCGGTTCAGGCGCACGTACCAGTTACTCAGGTCATCGGTCACGAAATCCTGGATGGCACGGGCTGCTTTGGTTGGATCATAATCTGTTAAGTAGGCATCTACATCCTGTACCAGCGTGTTCAGTTTTGAGATGATCCAGCGGTCGCTTTCGGTTCTTCTTTCCAACGGCACATCGGCTTCGGCATACGTGAAGTTATCCAGGTTAGCGTACAGCGCGAAGAAAGAGTATGTGTTCTGCAGCGTTCCGAAGAAACGGCGCTGCGTCTCTACTACTCCATCAGCATTGAATTTCAGGTTATCCCAAGGTGGCGCATTCGCGATCATGTACCAACGCACAGCATCCGGACCATATTGGCCGATCATTGCAAACGGATCGATGGCGTTGCCTAAGCGCTTGCTCATCTTGTTTCCGTTCTTATCCAGCACCAAGCCGTTTGCGATAACGTTCTTGTAAGCCACGCTGTCTTCCAGCATTACTGCCAGGGCATGCAGTGTAAAGAACCATCCACGGGTCTGGTCCACACCTTCGGCAATGTAGTCTGCCGGGAAGTTCTGTTCGAAAATATCCTTGTTCTCCAGTGGGTAGTGCCATTGTGCATAAGGCATCGCGCCAGAATCGAACCAAACGTCGATAAGGTCTGGCTCTCTGTACATTGGCTTACCAGATGGGCTTACCAACACGATGTTATCCACGTAAGGACGGTGCAGGTCGTTTATCTCTACAGCCGCATCCATGAAGCCTTTATCAACAGCATGGTCGATCTGCTCGCTCAGCTCATGTATAGAACCTATGCAAACTTCTTCCTCTCCATCTTCGGTTCTCCAGATAGGTAGTGGCGTTCCCCAGTAGCGTGAGCGCGACAGGTTCCAGTCTACCAGGTTCTCGAGCCAGTTACCAAAACGGCCTGTACCCGTAGATTCCGGTTTCCAGTTGATCGTCTTGTTCAGCTCGATCATTCTTTCCTTCACAGCAGTAGTCTTGATGAACCAACTATCCAATGGATAGTATAAAACCGGCTTATCCGTTCTCCAGCAGTGCGGGTAAGTGTGCTCGTATTTCTCTACTTTAAAGGCTTTGTTCTCTTCCTTTAGTTTGATAGCGATCAGTACATCCGTCGGTTTATAGTCTGGTGCAGACTCATCCTGGCCGTCGTAGTTCTTCACGTACATGCCGGCAAAATCGGTTACTTCTTTCACAAAGCGACCCTGCTTATCAACCAGCGGCATTGGTTTGCCATTCTCGTCCATCACCATCAGGGCCGGTATGTCGTTCTGAGCGGCAACTCTAAAGTCATCGGCACCAAACGTTGGCGAGATATGCACGATACCTGTACCATCTTCCGTCGTCACGAAATCACCAACCACAACTCTGAATGCTGGTTTATCCGGCTGCACGTAAGGCATCAGCTGGTGATACTCCACTCCTGCCAGGTCAGCGCCTACAAACTCTCCTACCACTTTAAACGGTACCAGTTTATCGCCCGGGTTATAATCTTCCAGGGCAATGTCTTTTGCTTTGTCGTTGAAGTAACGGCTTACTAGATCTTTGGCAAGTATAACTGAGATAGGTGCGTAAGTATATGGGTTGTAGGTTTTCACCTTCACGTACTTTATACCTTTTCCTACGGCCAAAGCGGTATTTGCCGGAAGCGTCCACGGCGTGGTCGTCCAGGCAAGGAAATATATAGGTTCATCTTCGTTCTCGAAAAGGAACATATTGCGGGTGATCTTCTTCAGCTCAAACTGCGCTACAATAGTGGTATCTTTTACCATCTGGTAGCAACCCGGCTGGTTCAGCTCATGCGAGCTAAGCCCTGTACCTGCTCCCGGCGAGTATGGCTGGATCGTGTAGCCTTTGTAAAGATACCCCTTATCATACAGGCGCTTCAGCAGTGCCCAGCACGATTCGATGTATTCGTTCTCGAAAGTGATGTATGGGTTGTCCAGGTCTACCCAATAACCCATTTTTTCGGTCAGGTCGTCCCACTGGTCCTTGAAACGCATTACCGTTTCGCGGCAGCGCTGGTTATACTCCTCAACCGTGATCTTCTTGCCGATATCTTCTTTGGTAATACCCAACTCTTTCTCCACCTGCAACTCTACCGGAAGGCCGTGTGTATCCCAGCCGCCTTTGCGGTTTACCTGGAAGCCTTTCAGGGTTTTGTAGCGGCAGAAAATATCTTTAACCGCGCGGGCCATTACGTGGTGAATACCCGGCGTACCGTTTGCAGATGGCGGCCCTTCGTAGAACACGAAGTTATCGTTGCCTTCACGCGTCGCCACAGACTTCTGGAAGATGTTATGCTCTTTCCAGAAAGCCAGTACGTCTTCGCCAAGCTTGGCGTAATTCAGATTTTTATACTCGTTATACTTCACCGTTTTCAGGTTTATCTTTATCTCACGAAATCACTGCTATCAAAACTATAAACTATAGATTAAGCAGCTATAGTTAGCAGTTTGACTACAAGGCGGTAAAGTTAGGGATTTTTGCTCATTCTTACAGACTCAAAATCTCTAACGTTCCTTCTTAAAGCTAACAACAACTATAGCCTATTAGTGCTAAAACAAAAAGCCCCGTTTTGAGCGGAGCTTTTACTTTATAGTTTGCCTAAGCTAACTTTTCTTTTTTGCTGAAGATTTATTTTCGGGAACACAATTTGGGACCTGTTTGCCATCTTTGCTTTTCATGCCCACTTGTTCGTAGCCTTTCCAACAAGGATCTTTTTCAGGGGTCTGACTGCTTTTTGTTTTCGATGCATTTGTCATAGTGCTATAGTTTAGGTTAAGGATCTCGGTTTATAGTTAACAACCTAACCTGATCTATGGTTTTGTTCCTTGTGGAACAGAGCAGAAACTATAGTTGAAAAATAAGGTTAAAAGCCCCAAACCGGAAAGTATAAGCTAAATTCGACTCAGCTTTCAACAATCAGTTACTGCGGCTGATCTCTATAATTTTATCGTTGGAGCCATTACCGGTAGCTATATAAACTTTGCCGTTTGGCGCTACCAGAACATCGCGAAGTCTGCCATACTTGGAGCGATAAAACTCTGTAGTTTCTGTTATCTTATCGCCTGCCTGATCTAGTTTGAACTGGTAAAGTGTATTATCCTTCAGGGTGGCAACCAGCAACGAGTTCTTCCACTGCGGGATCTGGTTGTTGTTATAATAGTCCATACCGCTGAAGGCTATAGTTGGTGTATAGCTTACCAGGGGTTCTACTACGTTGTTATCCTGGCAGAATTTCTTTTCTCCTTCTTCGTTGCAGAAACCGTTAACTACAGGCCAGCCATAGTTGCGGCCTTTCTGGATGATGTTGATCTCGTCGTCTTTCTCGGGACCATGTTCACTGCTATATAGTTTATTGTTGGCGTAAGCCAGGCCTTGGGCATTGCGGTGACCCAAACTCCAGATCGCGCTGCCGGAAAAAGGATTATCAGCCGGAATAGAGCCATCCAGGTTAATGCGCAGCACTTTTCCATTTGGCGAACTCAGATCCTGAGCCCATTGCACGGTGCCCGCATCGCCGGTCGTAATGTATAGTTTCATATCCGGCGTGATGAGCAGGCGGCTTCCGTTATGATAGTTTAATGCACCAATGCCCTGAAACAGCACTACCGGATTTATAAGTGTGGTGCCGTTGTAGGTATATTTTACAACTTTCTCAGAGTATTCGCCTCCGGTTACATGGTTATAAACCAGGAAAACTTCAGGTGTTGTGCTAAAGTTTGGGTGCAGGGCCATGCCCAGCAAGCCACCTTCGCCCCTTGACTCTGCATCTGCTATAGTTGCTACTACGGTTACAGCGCCAGTTTCAGGATTTACGCGGCTAACTTTTCCACCACGCTCCGTCATCCAGATGCTATTATCCGGAGCCCAGGCGAGTTCCCAGGGGTGAGTAAGGTTTTCGGTAACTACACGTTCCTGTAACACCGCTTCTGTCAGGTCCGGGTCGGGTTGTACTACTTCTTTGTTATCATCGCTGCAGCCGAACTGAAAGGGTAAGAGCACCACCAGCGCATAGGCAATCCATTTGTTCATAGTAAATAAGTTTTAAGGGTATTTGCCCTTTGTAACTTAAGCTAATGGAAAAGGTTGGGTTTTTACACCGTTTTATAGTTGCACAGGAACTATAGTTAAGCAACTTATGAGCCGCTGGCAACCGTGTAGAAATTGTATGAAATGTGCTTTCAAACTATAGCCCGGGTCATTTTTGGGATATTTTTCCACAGGGAACATCAATAAGAAAGGACAATCATACCCCACTTTAAGCTAGCACTAAACTTGTAGTATGTAGTATAACATCCAAGGCGGCCAGAGGCCGATCTACAGCTCACACTCGCGGGACGCGAGCGAGGGCGAACGCAACAGGCCATTTTTCAACAGAGATCACATGAACTATAGTTGCCAAAAGCAAAAAAGCCGAAGGCTTTAGAACCTTCGGCTTTTACTTGATCTATAGTTTATACTTAAGCTATTTTTTCCAGAATGCTACGGAAGTTAACGGCTTTATCAATGTAGGTTCTAAGTTCTGCAATTGGCATACGCACCTGCTCGCGGCTATCGCGGTCACGAACGGTAACAGTGTTGTCTTCCAGCGTCTGGTGATCAACAGCGATACAGAACGGTGTTCCGATCAGGTCCTGGCGCGTGTAACGCTTCCCGATGCTGTCGCGCTCTTCGTAGATCATGTTGAAGTCAAACTTCAATGAGTTGAAGATCTCGGTCGCTTTCTCTGGCAGGCCGTCTTTCTTGGTTAACGGAAGAATAGCAGCTTTTACCGGAGATAGAGCCGGATGCAGTTTCAGGAACGTACGTGTTTTGGTAGCTTCCCCTTCAGTGATCTCTTCCTCCTGATACGCGTTGCAAAGCGTCATCAGGAACAGGCGGTCAGCACCAGCCGATGTCTCGATCACATAAGGAATATAGTTACCGTATGGCTTGCCGTCTGCATTCAGGTCGTTGTCGAAGTACTGCATTTTTTTGCGGCTCAGTTCCTGGTGCTGGGTCAGGTCGAAGTCCGTACGCGAGTGGATACCTTCTACTTCTTTAAAGCCGAACGGAAACTTGTACTCAATATCAACGGCAGCATTGGCATAGTGCGCCAGCTTTTCGTGATCGTGGTAGCGCAGGCTTTCAGCCGGAATACCAATGGCTTCGTGCCAGGTCTTACGGGCAGCTTTCCATTTCTCGTACCATTCCATTTCGGTGCCAGGGCGCACAAAGAACTGCATCTCCATCTGCTCAAACTCGCGCATGCGGAAAATGAACTGACGGGCCACGATCTCGTTACGGAAAGCTTTCCCGATCTGCGCAATACCGAAAGGCACTTTCAGGCGGCCGGTTTTCTGCACATTCAGGAAGTTAACGAAGATACCCTGTGCTGTTTCAGGGCGCAGGTAAATTGTTTGGGAATCTTCGGCTACAGAACCAACCTGCGTCGAGAACATCAGGTTAAACTGGCGCACTTCGGTCCAGTTGGTGGTACCGGAAACCGGGCATTTTATATTTTCACGGATGATAAGCTCACGTACACCATCCAGGTCTTCGGCTTCCAGCAAGCGGCCCATTTCAGCCAGCAGCGCGCCGGCTTCTTCCACTTTGCCTTCATTCTCGAACTGGGCAGCTTTTTCTTCTATCAGTACATCGGCACGGTAACGCTTCTTCGAGTCTTTGTTATCGATCATCGGATCGTTAAAGCTGTCGATGTGGCCGGAGGCTTTCCAGGTTAGCGGGTGCATAAAGATGGCAGCATCCAGCCCGACTACGTTCTCGTTCAGTTGGGTCATACATTTCCACCAGAGCTGCTTTATGTTGTTCTTCAGCTCCACGCCCATCTGGCCATAGTCGTACACGGCCTGCATGCCGTCGTAAATCTCGCTCGAAGGGAATACAAAACCATACTCTTTCGCGTGCGAGATGATGTCTTTTAACTGGGTATTTTCTTCAGTCGTTTTCTCTTTTGTTGCCATGGTGCAAAGATAGCCTTTTTTAGTAATGCTACTGCCAAACGTAGTTTACAGTTTTTGCAGGTAACTGGTCTGGTATGTTAACAATTCCTTAACATTAGGTATACAAGCATAACACCTAAATTAACATAACTTGCGCCGTTTTTCAATTTTCCACTTTTAGATACCAGAATGCCTAAATCTAAAAAGAGTCCGAAGCACGTTTTAGAGGCTCACCCTCACAAGTTTACCAAAAGGTATAGCCTTGTTGATGTAGTTCTTCAAAAAGAAAAAAAATTCTTATACTTTATCGCTTTCTCTTTAATAGCTGCAGGAGCACTTTATCCATATCCTGGCATAGCTATGTGGGTGGGTTTTGCTTTTGCCGGTTATTCCGCCATTGCCAACGACAGTATTCAGACCATTGGTACATTTATTGGCTCTAACGAAGACAAGAAATGGTACTGGCAGTGGCTTTTTATGGGCCTGATCTTCCTATTTACAGTAAGCTATAGTTGGGTGGTATTTGATGGCGACGTTTCGTATCAGCGTTTGGCTACTCCTGGCCTTGATAAAACCCCGACGAGCTTCGTTTACCTGCAGTTAGCTTCACCAATCATTTTGCTACTATTAACCAGGTTCCGTATCCCGGTTTCAACCACGTTTATGCTGCTGAGTGTTTTCTCGGCTACAGGCGGCACCGTTGTCAGCATGGTCAGCAAAAGTTTTTCAGGCTACATTCTGGCGTTCGTCTCTGCTTTAATCATCTATCTATTACTTTCCAAGGTTATCAAGCGGTTTATCAAAGGCAAAGCACACTCCTTCTGGACGGTTGCCCAATGGATGATCAGCGGTTTCCTGTGGTATATCTGGCTGGCTCAGGATTTGGCAAACATTGCGGTTTATCTTCCGCGTCAGTTAAATGTATATGAATTCCTGGCTTTTGCCGGCTTTATCTTCCTTGGCCTGGGCTTCCTGTTCTATAAAAAAGGCGATAAGATACAGAACGTAATAAACGAGAAATCGGAAGTACGTGATGTGAGAAGCGCAACCATTATTGACCTGGTATACGCCCTTATCCTTTATTACTTTAAAGAAGTGAACAACATACCGATGAGTACTACCTGGGTGTTTGTAGGTTTACTGGCAGGTCGTGAGTTGGGTATGCGTCTGCGAGCTCATGATAGCGGTGAGAAATTCGCGAAAACTTTCAGACTAATAGGTAAGGATATACTTTCTGTAACTATAGGTTTGATCATATCGCTTATCCTGGCAATTGCCATTAACCCGGTGATGCAGGAAGAAGTGAAGCATTTCTTCTTTAAATAAGAACTATAGTTTCTCGTAAAACAGAAAAGGCGCTGCAAAATCTGCAGCGCCTTTTTTATAGTTTATAGTTTAGTTCCTGCTTATTTCTCAGGCCACTTCACTTCCAGGTTGTCATCTATAAAGACGCCGAAGTTTACCGCAATCAGCTGGTCCTCGTCGAAGTACAGATCGATCATTTCTCTCTCGTAAGAGATGCGGGTTTCGCCGCCTTCCATTTCCTCTTCTTCCGGGTCAGTAATACCATGATCAGCAAATACAGCTTTCAGTTGGTCCTGGCTCATTTCAAAAATGCGCTCATCCCATAGTTGCACTTCGCGGTTTGCCGTCTCGATGCAGCTCAGGCGGTAGTCATCTTCTTTATCGAAATAAAGCGAGTAACCTTCTTCCCAGTAATTCCAGGCTTCGTGTTCAAACTCATCTTCCTCATCCGATTCTTCAACTTCCTCGGGTTCGCCGATTAGCTCTTCTACTTCGTCCCTTGTCAGGCCGAACTTGATCTTACCAAGTCCCTTGCCTAACCTGATGTCTTTATTGATCATTTCTTTATAGTGTGTTTCTTTTTTTACAAAGATATGTGAATTACTCTTTCTGCGATATTACGGTTACAGCTAATTATTTTTATCCGCTGTAACGCGCCTGGAAAGCCTCTTTCAGCCTGATATAGTTGTTATTTTGCTTCGCGAGGTCCCACTTTGCTTTAAATATGGCAGCTGCCTCTGCTTTTACCGGATCCATTTCTCTCGGAAGTTCATCGCGGCCATGTGCCCCGCTCTGTCCTTTTTTATCGTCCGGTACAGGCCCTTTATACTTCTTCCCGGATTTATGGTTGGCATAGCGCCTTGCCCGTGTATAGCCCATCTGCAGAAATTTACGCGCCATATCAGCCCCCACAAAATCTTCCTGCTCCAGGTATTCTTCAAACAAACTATAGATCTTCTCTGACGATTCCGTGGCTATTTCCGGTGTTTTAAAACGCCAGTGCGGCAGAATTTCAGATTTGTAGGGCTCTACCAGCAATACACCCTGCTCTCCCTTGCCTACCCGGTATAGTTCCGGGTGTTTCCTGAAATCTGTTTTATCGAAGTCCAGGCTATAGTTGAAGGCTTTGTTATTTTTAGGCATCTCTGCCATACGCAATGTTTATATACATGTTGTCCTGCTCTGCCATGGGGTTCTGCTCCGGGTAAACTATAATAAAGCTGTTCTCTTTATAGTCTCTCGACAACACTCTCGGTACATAGTCCATGGTGTTGTTATAGGATACAGTTCCTCTTCTGCCTGATACCACCACAATCATATCATCTTTGGTGAGGCTGGTCTTCATGTCCCCGAACTCACTGAAATTTGAAAGCGGTTCAAATTCTGCTTCTACGGCTGGCTTGGTTGTGGCCAGCGTCTGCCTGATCTTGTTGAGGGTTCTTCTCCTGCCCCGGAATATAATTTTGGCACCTAGCTGGCTCGACAACTTTTTAACGGCCCTGATCCATCTCAGATACCCTCTTTCCAGTTCAGCGTTCAGTGGCACTATCACTATAATGCGGCGGGTGGTATTCAGGGGCTCTGCGATCTTACACACCAGGATCATCTGCTCTGTCTTCTCCAGAAGGTTATCCAGCACCGTTCCGAATACTCTGTCGCGGGTTGTTATCTTGGCATTCCAGCCCAACACCACTTCGGTTATCATAAGCTCTTTAATAGCCCGTAATATCCCACTCGAGATATTCATGTCTATTTTAGAAACCAACTGTACATCGTTGTCTGTAGCTGAGGCATGCTTAATTGCTTCCTGCAGCATTTTATTTTTCTTGAAGATCTCTTCCTCGGCATGCTCATTATCTATCACCACTGCCAGCGGGTAGATAGGCTCATGGTAGTCCGGGTTTTTGAGCATGATAGAAAGGTCTATCAGGTTTTCTATAGTGGCAGGGTTGGCGATAGGTACTAAAATTCGATCCGGCTTTTCACTCAGGTCCGGTTTTCTGCGGCTCTCAATGATAGCCAGTGCACGCCCTGCTTTTTCCGTAATAAAAGAACTTGCAAGGCTGGTGGCCAGAATCAGCACCACGGTTAGGTTCAGCGCGAATTCTTCAATTATACCTAACTCAAAACCAACCAGTATAACGGCCAGGGTTGCTGCGGCCCTTGCTGTACTTAGTCCGAATATCAGGTTCCGTTGCGTTATGGAGTACCCGTATAGTTTCTGAGTTATATAAGCAGCAATCCATTTTGTAAGGATGGCCAGTGCAATGACGGTAACTATAGTTGCCAGTGCTACCCAACCCTCAAACAACACGCTCACATCTACCAGCATACCTACACTCAGCAGGAAGAACGGAACGAAAATATTGTTTCCCACAAACTCTAATCTGTTCATGAGCGCTGATGTGTGCGGTATCAGCTGGTTAAGAGCAAGGCCTGCCAGGAACGCTCCCAGAATTGCCTCTACACCTGCCAACTCAGCCAGGAACGAAGCTGCGAATACCATTGCCAGTACAAATATGAACTGGGCACCTTTCTCGCTTTCCAGCTGCTTAAATATAAATTTGGCTATCACCGGGAAAACGAACAGAACTACTGCAACGAAAACCGCCAGCTTAAGGGCCAGTATCATCCAGTACACCATGCTTACGTTTCCTTCCATCGAACCCACTATAATCGCGAGCACGATCAGCACTGCCGTATCTGTAATAATGGTACCGCCTATAGTTACTGTAACAGCCTCGTTTTTTGCCAGCCCTAGTTTTGAGATGATCGGGTATGCCAGCAGCGTATGAGAGGCAAACATACACCCCAGCAGAATAGCTGACTTCAATTCGTAATCAAAGAGATAAAGGAATGTTAAAGCGCCTATCGTTATCGGGATAAAGAAAGTAAGGGCACCATAGGTAATGCTTCTTGTCTTTGTCTTTTTAAAGCCGACCATGTCCATCTCCAGACCGGCTAGGAACATGATGTATAATATACCAACTGTCCCGAACAGGATCATGCTGGCGTCGCGCTCCATTATTCCGAAACCATTCGGCCCAACTATAACCCCCGCTATAATCAACCCTACTATACCTGGTATCTTAACTCTTTTCAGAATTATCGTGGACACCAGAATTATAAAAAGTACCAGCGTAAATATCAGTACAGGATCTTCGAACGGGAGTGTCAGTTTCAGCGCTAATTTCATTCGTTTTATTTCGGTTCTTAAATTTTTATCTCCTTAAAGATAGCCTATAAATTTTTTTTGGGTTCCTTTTTTCTTCCTGTTCCACACCTTTCCACACATTCAACCTCTTAATTATTTTAAAAAATTGAATTCTTAAATCTCTCTTTCTTTCATTATTTAGGCTGTTAACAAGTGTATAAGTTTCATGTTTCACGGGCCAGTCTGATAACTTGTTAAGGATTCTGAATTTCTTCCACAGGTGTTCCACAGTTTTAAACTTCTGATGTTTTTATAGTTCAGTTGTTTAAATGGCTTATCCACTTTTGGGTACTTTATGTGAATTTCTTTTTACACACCTGTTCCACGCGTGGAAAACTGTTTTTTTGACGTGAACTTATAAACCTGTTTCCACTTTTTAGCGTGGAACAGCCCTCTTTCGGGTTTGGAGCTGAGCATGTAGTTGGTGTTTTCAATAAGTTGCCCACGCTTATCCACAGTTATACCACACCATTCTGTGGATTTCTATTAGCAACTTCTGTTTTCAGGTTTTTGTTTTAGATTTTCCTGTTTCGGGCGACAATTTTGATCCTTTTAACCTCAGTGGAACATGATGAGCCTGCAATCCGGAAATGCTGTATGTTACGCTGTGAAACTATGGGCATAAAAAAAGGAGACCCCGTTTGGATCTCCTTTTTGCTATAGTTCGATTTTAATGTCTTCCAGTTCCCAGTTGGCTCTTATCTCTACCTGGTTGGGATACATATATACCCTTTCAGGTTCCCGGTCAAATTTTCCTGAGCCTCTGTCCCATTGTCCATTATTATTTTCATCAACCAGTACCCGGATATTATAAACTCCAGGTTCTATATTCTGGAACTTGAAGTTTCGCGTGTTCCTCGATTCTTTCACTACTTTGTATTTGTTGTCGAGTAACTGAACTATAAATGATTTGACTTTGGTAGTTATAGTTCCCTGTACACTTCCAGTTCCTTTATTTTCGCCAACGTTAAAAGCAAGCGGCGGGAAACTCAATGCTTTGCCTTGTAACGGTACGATCTGCGTGCTATCTAAAACTATAGTATAAGGAGCCTGCCTGTTGCTTAGTTTCGGAATTGTAATTGTCAGCTCGGTGGCGGTTTTATCTAGCTTTACTTCTTCCGGATATTTTAACGCGACACTGGTAGCTGTATCGGATTGTATAGTTACCGGCGAGTTGCCCTTGATAGTAGCCTGAGCCTGTAATTCTAAAGTCAGTTTTTGTCCTGGCCGGTACAAGGTTTGGCCGTTTTTCTTGTTGATATCTTTAATAGCTGCACCTTTTACGCGTTGTGTATAATCCGGGCCAAAATCTACCTGAATTGTATCCAGGGTATTATTGCCCGCAGAATCCACAGCCGTTACGAGGGCTTTTCCACCAGTGAATTTCGGATTTTTATACAGCTCCACTGTTTTGCCATCCGGCAATGCCTTATAGTAGATGGTATCTTTTCCAGTGGCTGTAACTGCATTTATTTTCTCAAGGCCTTCGCTATACGTTATGGTAAATCTGTCTGCCATTTTCTGTCGCTGCAAGGCAATCGGCTTTTTCGTATCAATTATAAATGTCTGCAGCGTTACTTTCTGAGAGTCCGCTTTTATACTTATAGGGTCTTTCAGGAAACCGATCCTCTCCCCCTCGTTATCATAAAGCGAATTGTTGTTTTTATCCTGCAGTGCATAAATTCTATAGTTGCCTTCGCGGATGTTCTCGAAACTGAATTGACCCTGCGCATCAGCCTGTGCCTGGTAGTAAGGCCGGCTCTTCCTAATGTTCATGGTATCTTCTGCAGGATACAGCGCAACGATTGCATCTGCTTCCGGTTCCTGTGTCATCAGGTTAATTACCTGGCCTGCTACTCTGCTTGTATCTATAAAGGATCCGGTGCTGAAAGAAAGCTTCAAACCTTTGGCAACAGTTTTTTCCTTTATGTCGGCAATACCATTCCTGAAATTGAAAGTATAGGTGGTACTATCCTTTAGCGGTTTATCAAAGGTCAGTATCAGCACTTCATTATCCATTTTTATCCGATACTTGTTATCGGTGTATGGCGTAATGAGTAATTCTTTCTGGAGGTTATTTTGCTGTACATCCTCATCAAACTTCAGGCTTATAGTTTTGGTGCTTACGTTCAGTTGCTGATCGGCGGGAGTGCTGCTGACCAATGTCGGAGGTGTGGTATCTTTTGGTCCTCCTTCTGGGGTACTGACACTGGCACAGGCAGCTAGCGCAATTGCAGATGTGGCAAGGAATACGGTGTTGATAAATTTCATAGAATAGGCCTTAAAAATGAAAATAGGCAAACTTTCGCTTGCCTTCTTTTCCGGTTATGCACAATGCTTTCAATTCTTATTTACGTTTCGCTACAAAGATCAGGCTCGAATAATCGTTACCATTTTTCTCCGCATAGCTATTCGATTTATACCCGTTCAGCACACTGCTGATCATTTTGGTTTTACCTTCTTTATGCTTTTCACTTAGCATGCTTACATAGTAAGCGTCGAACTTCATAGGCAGCACTTCTTCCAGTTGCATCTTATGTCTCTTCAGGAAGCGTTTCATGGTTGGCTGCGTGAAGTGGTATAAATGGCGTGGCACATCGTAAGCTGCCCAGTTTTCTTTATACTGCTTTGCATCATGCGAGTCTGCATTCGGCACCGCAACTATAAGTACACCATCTTCGGTTAGATGCGAGATCAGCTGGCTTATAGTTTCGTTTAACGTATGGATATGTTCCAGCACATGCCAGAGCGTAATCACATTAAACTTTTCATTTGCCACCTCACCCAGATCTGTAGCTATAGTTGTGCCCGCCGATTCTGCTGCCAGTTCTCTGGCCTTATCGTTTGGTTCTACGCCCTGTACTTTCCAGCCATCTTTTTTGCAGGCAGTCAGAAATACACCTGTCCCGCATCCATAATCTAAGATAGATCCTTTGGCAGGGGCATAGCGGTTTATAAGTTCTACTTTCTGCTTGGTTGTAATTGAGCGTACCACATGGTAGGCCCGGTTTATAATTCCGGTTTTAGTGTTGCTATGCGAGATATATTCTTCCGATTCGTAATAGCTGCCTATACTTTCAATATCAGGCCGCGGGTTGGTGAACTTGAATGTACAGTTCTCGCACTCCACGATCACAAAGCTTTCCTTCGAAACCGAATTATCTGTTACTACTAAAAAGTTTTTGAATTCTTCTTTGCCGCAGATCGGGCATTGCTCCAGTCTTTCGTAGCTCATTTATTTTCCCAGGTATACCATCAGTACCGAAATATCAGCCGGAGAAACGCCACTAATTCTGGATGCCTGGCCTATAGTTTCAGGCTGTACCTTTAGCAGTTTCTCTTTCGCTTCCGCTGATAATGCCGGTATGTTACGGTAGTTGATTCTGTCTTTTATAATATAGTTTTCGAGTTCGCCCATTTTCGCAGCCATCGTGTATTCTTTCTCGATGTAGCTTTCATACTTAACGGCAATTTCGGCCTGCTCTACACTATCAGGTTTAAACTTACTCAAATATTCTTTAATGGCAGGTACTGCTGCAGCAATATGTTGTATCTCTATATTCGGGCGCTTAATCAACTGCCCGGCACGCTGCTTTTCTACAATTGGCGCGGAGCCTATTTCTTCGAGCATGCTGTTGATATCTCCGGGCTCGATCGGCTTGTTATTTAAGTAAGCGATGATTTCGGCTGTTTCGGCTATCTTCTTTTCCACAGTTTTTAATCTGCTCTCGTCAGCCAGACCTAGTTCATACCCAAGCCTTGTCAAGCGTATATCAGCGTTATCCTGGCGAAGTAAGATGCGGTGCTCAGCACGCGATGTAAACATACGGTATGGCTCTTCGGTACCTTTGTTTACCAGGTCATCGATCAATACACCAATGTATGCCTCTGATCTCTTTAATACGAACGGAGCTTTTTCGTTTATCTTGTTATGTGCATTTATACCTGCCATCAATCCCTGGCATGCGGCTTCCTCATAACCGGTTGTTCCGTTTATCTGGCCAGCAAAATACAGGTTCTCTACCAGCTTGGTTTCCAGTGTCAGGTTCAGCTGCGTAGGTGGGAAGAAGTCGTACTCAATTGCATAACCCGGACGGAACATTTTTGCGTTTTCAAAACCTACGATCTTGCGTAAGGCTTTTAATTGCACATCTTCAGGCAGTGAACTGGAGAAACCATTTACATATACTTCTACCGTGCTCCATCCTTCCGGCTCCACAAAAATCTGGTGGCGGTCACGGTCAGCAAAACGATTGATCTTATCTTCAATGCTAGGGCAGTAACGCGGACCTAATCCTTGGATACGACCCTGGAACATTGGAGACTTTTCGAAACCGGTCTTAAGGATCTCGTGAACTTCAGAGTTGGTATAAGTTATATAGCAACTGCGCTGCTGCGCTAGCGGGGTCGTTTCGGTGTAAGAGAATTTTGATGGGTTCTCATCTCCGAACTGTTCTTCCATACGGCTATAGTCCAGCGAGCGGCCATCTACACGCGGAGGTGTTCCGGTTTTCATGCGGCCAGCTTCAAAACCTAACTCAACCAGCTGTTCAGTTAACCCTTTGGCTGATTTTTCAGCAGCTCTACCACCGCCCAACTGGCGTTCCCCGATGTGGATAATACCATTCAAAAAAGTACCGTTCGTTAAAACTACGGCCTTTGAGCGTATAGTTATCCCCAGGCTGGTGCGTACTCCAACAGCTCTCCCTTGCTCTACTTCTATGCCGGTAACCATCTCTTGCCAGAAGTCAACGTTCTCTGTTTGCTCCAGAGTCAGGCGCCAGGCTTCAGCAAAACGCATGCGGTCGCTTTGCGCGCGCGGGCTCCACATAGCAGGACCTTTAGACTTGTTAAGCATCCTAAACTGGATCATGGTTTGGTCGGTAATGATACCACTCATACCGCCAAGTGCATCAACTTCACGTACGATCTGGCCTTTTGCCACGCCACCCATAGCCGGGTTACATGACATTTGCGCAATCGTGTTCATGTTCATGGTTGCCAATAAAACCTTTGAACCCATTTTTGCAGCTGCAGCAGCGGCCTCGCAACCTGCGTGGCCTGCCCCTACAACTATAATATCGTATTCTGGAAACATGTATTTCTGAATTTAGAGATGTTTCACGTGAAACATCATCTGTAGATTGGTAATTCCTTTTTTGCGATTAAAATTTTCGCAAAGATAAACAAGAATCTTCTTGTTTGCGCATAAGTGCTTCCTGCTCTTCAGTTTTGTCTTTGTAACCGAGCAAGTGCAACACGCCATGAATAAGAACGCGGTGAAGTTCGTCCTGGAAAGGTATGCCTAAAGTTTCTGCGTTGTCTTTAACGCGATCTATACTAACGAAAATATCACTTTCAACTATACCTTCTTCATCGGCATTGTCAAAAGTGATAATATCTGTAAGGGTATCGTGATCTAAGTATTCTACATTTATCTGGTGCAGGTAATCGTCAGAACAGAAGATGTAGGTAAGACCAGCCAGCTCAACATCGTGCTGATCAATAACAGTTGCAATCCAATCAGCTACTTGCTCCGGGTTCGATAGCGAAAACTCTACGTCTTCGCTATAAAACTCAATTGGATGATCCATTCTGATGCATTTCGATATTAAATTTCAATTGTACCTTTTTGCCGTTATCCAGGAAGTTAACTTCATCGCAAAGGTTGCGCATCAGGAAAATGCCACGGCCACCCGGGTTCTCCAGGTTTTCAGGAGCAGTTGGGTCTGGCAGGTTCTGGTAATCAAAGCCAGGGCCTTCATCTTCAACTTCAAATAAAAGCTGGTTCTGCTCCACTTGTAAGGTAAGATAAACGTTCTTGTCTTTATCAAACTTATTGCCGTGTCGGATAGCGTTATTCACAGACTCTGTCACAGCAACCATAATGTTGCCATAGATATCATCTTCAAACTCGAATTCTTCCTTGGAGTTGTCTATAAAACTTTCAATTACGCGGATGTTTTCGATTAAGGAAGGAATCTGAATTTTAACTTGATTCATATTAATCTTAGGTATGTAAACTATTAGGTGCTTTTCTAAAATTTTGAGTTCTGAAAATACTCATTTACCTTTTGCTTATAGTATGGTGACAAAGCCGGTGGTATAGTTTTAAGTAATTCAGTCTGTTTCTCTTTTGCTCTAAGGTACTTCTCAAACGATGGTGGAAGTTTACGTGCAATGTCTTGTGCGGTTTTAGCTTCGCGTTTATTGTCCAGCTCCCGCTCTTTCATTGACCTTTCTGCTTCCAGTAACCGGGTTAGGATCTCACGTTGCCGCATGACCGTTTGCTCAGTTAACCGTTTATTAACGAGATCAGTCTCGCTTTGTTCCATCATGCGGCTAATATTTCCCAGTTCGCCCTGTTTGCCTTTTTCACCTGGTTTGCCGCCTTGTTTCTCCATCTCGCGAAGGGCGTTCCGGAGAGCCTCCTGCTCAGCAGCTAATTTAGCTAATTCTTCAGACAGTGCCTTACCTGATTTGCCACCTTTTTTCAAATCTTCTATTTTTTTATTCAAAGCGTCCTGCATTTCGCCTAAACCGCCTGGTTTTTTCTGATTTCCCTTCTGTTTTCCGGCCATTCCACCCTGCATGTTCTGCATAGCCTGTTGCATTTGCTTCAAAGCATCGTTCAGCATCAGGGCCAAATTATTCATACTGGTCATGGCAAGTTGTTGTTGCGCCGTGGCTTTACTTACATTTCTATCCCGAAGCTCCTGCATGCTGTTGTCCATGCTCTGGTTCATAGCAGCCACTTCGCGGGTCACAAACGATTGTATCTGGAATACCTTTTTAGATAGTGAGAACAGACTGTCTTCAATTACCTTGGCATTATCGCGGAGATTTAGCTGCTCCTGCGACAGTGCAATGAAACGAGGATCGCTTTGGTTAACGCTACGGAAAGACTTCATGACAGCTTCCTGGTCAAAAGAAAGCTTGATCAGGTTCTCCAGTATATCGCGCAGGTTGTCGAGGTTCTGTTCCATGCCAGCCATACTCATGGAGTTCATCATCTGGTCCATTTGCTGGGCCATTTGCTTCATCTGCTTTCCGGCTTTCTGCTGACTATCGCTGGCTTTTTTATTCTGCTGTTTTTGGAGTTGCTGCTGGCTTTGCTCCATGTTCTGCTCGATCTGCTGCTCACCCTGCTCCTGCTGTTGCTCATCCATAGAATTCGGGTTCTCCAACTTTTCGTTCAGCTCTTTCAGCTCATCCATTTGCTTCTTCACTTCTTCAAACTGTTCCTGGAGTTCTTTCTGCTCCTGCTGTAATTGCTCGTTGCCCTCCTGCTTCTGTTCTGTTTTTTCAGCAAGTTTCTCCTGCTCTTTGGCCATGTCCTCAAGCTTCTCGGTAATGTTATCCAGTTTTTGCTCGAACTGCAGTTGCTTGAAAAGCTCCAGTGCCCGCTCCAATTCACGCTCCAGGTTCTTTTCGCGGTTATCGAGTTTGCTCAGCAGCTTCTGTAGTTCCGGGTCGTTGGCTTGTTTTTCCTGTAGCAGCTTTTCCAGTTCTTCGTAAAGTTTCTTGGTCTCCGGATCGAGCAGGTCGTTCATGAGCTTTTGCAGTTCCTGTGCTTTTTCGGCCAGTTGCTTGTCCTGCTCGCTAAGCATGTTCTGCTTTTTGTTCAGCTCGTTAAACATTTCCTTCATAGCGGCCAGGTCCTGCTCCAGTTGCTTTTTCTTTTCTACCAGGTCTTCCAGCTGTTTCTTATCCTGCCAATTCAGGTCGCGCTTAGTTTTTAGCTTCTCCTCATTTTTTGCCAGTTCATCCTGAAGTTTGTTTGCTTTCTCCAGTGTCTTGCTTATCTGGCTGCCTACCGATTGGGCGTTGCTGTTCAGCTCTTTCTCCAGTTCACGTTTGCTTGGTACTTTTAACTCGAAGGTGCGGGTACGGGCTTTCTTTGGTCCATGTAAGCCATCGTTATCCCAGACCTGCACAAAGTATTCCAGCTTATCGCCGGGCTGCATGTTCAGGCCAGCTGTATTCCATTGGTAGTAATAAGCCTGGCTAAGCTGCCGGGGAGCAAGTGGGAGAGCTATCGTTTTATAGCCAGCTTTCGGGTTATCCTGCTTACTGATGCGGTAATGAATTGCTAACCGTGACAAGCCATAGTCGTCTGCCACATCGCCACCTAACACTAAATAAGTATAAAGCGCCGTATCCTGGAACTGCTCTAAGGTGATCTGTGGATGTTTATCTGCAATAGCTGTGATCTGGTATTTGATATCCTCTTTGTTGGCGCTGTACTTATTTTTGAGTTTAATACTATAGTTCTGGCTCTCGCTGATCTTCTTGCTGGCTGTGAAGCTATTGTCTGTTTTTGAAGCTTTAAGTTGCTGGGCAGGATTGTCGAAGGATAAGTTTATAGTTTCGGTTTCGGATGCTTTGAAGTTCCACGTGAGCGTGCTGCCTTCTGGTACGGTTGCGTTTCCGGTATTCTGAATCAGTTCCGGTTTGCGGTTCAGGTAAGCAGGGTACTGTACCTGCAACTCAAAGTCTTTCAGGTTCGGGCGCGAAAGCGTTTCTAAAGTATACATATCCGACATAAAGCCGGAGCCTTCCAGTTCAAAATCTATTGATTTAAGTGGTTGTTTAAAGGTATAACTATAGTTGCCATCTGCCGCTTTTTGCAACAGTTGCCGGCGACCGTTATAGTTGATGAATACTTCTTTTGGTAAGGCCTCCCCTTCTATGGCTACTTTCAGAACAAAATCTTCGCCCCGGAAAGTTTGTAATTCCTTATTCTGTACTTCGAAAGTAAACGGAGCTACTGGTGCGTAAGCTGTTTTATAGTTGATGATACGCTCAGTGCCCTGAACAAAAATGGCTGGATACACCAACGCTATGAGCAGTGCAACGATAGCCGGCAGCGCTACATATTTCAGGATCGGTTTGTTCTCTTTGTAGGTAACAGCATCTTTAAACCTGAATTGCAGTAACTGGCCAGAGCGCTGGTTTATGCTGGCCGCTATCAGCTCGTTTGTTCTATCCAGGTTATTTAATTGAATGGCATTCAGTAACTTGTCTTTTATTTCAGGGTAATAGTTACCTACTTTTAAAGCCGCCTGTTCATCCGATAAGATCTTACTCAGGTTAGCTAAAGCTGCAACGGGCATCGCGATCCAGCGCACGAAAGCATAGATAATGATGCCTATAAAAGAAAAGAGAAGGATTGCGCGTACTGCCTGAGGGAAATAAAAGACGTACTCGAGTAAACTATAGATGATGTAAATAGAAAGCAACATGCCGATAGCAAACAAGCTACCCCGCAGCAACAGGTTCAGGTAGAATTTCTTCTTGAACTCCTGCAGCTGATGCATCAGTTGGGTAAGTGCATCCTGTTGTTTCATAGGTGTTTGTTACTATAACGCTAACCGATTAGAGCGGTTACAGCTATACATAAAGCAAGAGCACCTAATTACCTGTATATGAAACTATAAAGTATAAAATTAGGTGCTCTCAAGTATAACTATAAAATTCGAACTTTTCGTATGTCTCCTCTACTCTATTTCCAGTAGCACAGGGCAGTGGTCAGAGTGTTTGGCTTCGGTAAGGATAGCTGCCCGCTTCAGCCTGTCCTGCAGGTTTGCTGTGGTCATGTTGTAATCAATACGCCAGCCAAGATTTTTGTTGCGTGCGCCGGCGCGGTAACTCCACCAGGTATAATTGTGTGGCTCCTTATTAAAGTGTCTGAACGAATCTACAAAACCGCTTTCTATAAACCTGCCTAACCAACTGCGTTCTTCCGGTAAAAATCCCGAACTCTTCGCATTCGATTTCGGGTTATGAATATCTATCGGCTGATGGCAGATATTATAGTCGCCACTTACTACAAGGCCGGGCAGTGTTTGTTTCAGATCGCCCATGTACCCATAGAAATCATCCATCCACTGAAACTTAAAGCCCTGACGCTCCTCCCCGCTTGAACCGGAAGGCATGTATACGCTCATTACCGAATAATCGTCGTAATCAGCGCGAATAACACGGCCTTCAAAATCATAGCAATCCATACCACAGCCGATCTCGACGTGGTTCGGTTTTGATTTTGAAAGTATAGCCACGCCACTATAGCCTTTTTTTACAGCCGGATGCAGGTACACGTTGTAACCTAAGTCTTCGAAAATGGCACGGTCAAACTTCGATTCGTCAGCCTTTATTTCCTGCAGGCAAAGTACATCGGGGTTTGCAGCTTTTACCCAGTCCTGGAAGCCTTTGCTGATAGCAGCACGAATGCCGTTAACGTTGTAAGTAATAATCTTCATTTTATGCTTTGACTATTTGACGAAAGACTGATTAACAAATGACTCTTAACTATAAGTCCTTTGTCGCTTGCCAAAATTCCTTCGTCTAAAATTTATAGTTGATCTGCCTGCGTAAAATATTCCAGGATGTGCCATTTCAGCATTTTTTCCTGTTCTTTCAGGTTAGCGAATGGCAAGGCTTTAACAGCGCGGTAATGAGGCCAGCCATCTTCGTCTACCTTTTCCAGTTCGTAGTAACCCGAAAGGCTGAATACTTTACAGGTGGCAATGTGCATCAGATCCTGTTTTTCTTCTTTGGTAAACTCTGTAATTCCCTTACCGAGTTCCTGAATTCCAATCAGGAATAGGATCGCGTTCAGGTCAGGCTTCTTACCGAATTGCTTCATCATAAAAGCCCGAAGCTGTGTCCATCTATGTTCTAGGTTATCTGATTCTTCTATCATTTTGATTGATGATCGTTGGTTGTTAATTGTTGATCGTGGCTATAGTTTAACAGCAATCAACAATTAACAACCAACAATGATTTAAGCTTTTTGTGCTTTCAGTTCTTCCCAATATTCCACGGCTCTCCGGAAGTGTGGGATCACAATGGAACCACCTACCAAGTTAGCAATTGAAAATATTTCAAATACTTCTTCGTCGGTAACGCCTTCTTCAAAGCTTTTACCCAGGTGGTATTTTATGCAATCGTCGCAACGCAAAACCATGGAGGCAACCAGGCCCAGCATTTCTTTGGTTTTTACATCAAGTGCTCCTTCTGCGTATGTGTTTGTATCTAAGTTAAAGAAGCGTTTGATCACTTTATTGTCGTATGACATGATGCGCTCGTTCATGCGCGTGCGGTATTCGTTGAATTCTTCTACTTGGCTCATTGTTGTAAATTGATTAGCTGAAATAGCTTAACTATAGTTATAAAATTACGGCAAAAAAATAACAAAACCTTAACTACTAAGCCCCTACTATGTTTCAGGATCTGCTGGCGTTATTTTTCCCGGAGAGCTGCTTTGCCTGTGCTGGGGCCATGGTGAAAGGTGAGCGTTACATCTGTACAGAATGTAACGTTAAGCTCCCTTACACCGATTTTCATGAGCATGGGGCTACAGAGCGAAACCCGTTACAGCGACGGTTCTGGGGTAAGGTGCCGGTCAGGTTTGCGTTTTCTTATTTGTACTTCAGGTCGAGGGGGCGTGTGCAGCGGCTTTTGCACCAGTTAAAATATAAAGGAGCGAAAGACCTGGGTGAGTATCTGGGACAGCGCTATGGCAGTTTACTTAAAGAGTACCACTATCAGGAGCAGTTTGACCTTATAGTTCCCGTGCCGCTGCATAAACATAAGCTTCGTAAGCGCGGCTATAACCAGTCAGACTATTTTGCGAGGGGCTTGGCTGAAACTTTGGAGGTCCCGGCAAAGGCTAATGTACTGGTCAGAACTATAAATACCAGCACGCAAACGCACAAAGACCGGTTAAACCGCTGGCACAACGTGGAGCAGGTTTTTGAAGTAACTAAACCCGAAGAAGTAAAAGCTAAACGAGTCCTTATAGTGGATGATGTACTGACAACGGGCGCAACACTAGAAGCCTGCGCGGTTGCTGTGTTAAATGCAGGAGCAGCTGAAGTAAGTATTGTAACTATAGCTGCTGCCTGATCTGTAGTTTATTCGGCTGAGGTTTGTTTTCGGTGCACATCCGAAAGGCTCGGCTCAGCATATTCTATTTTCTCTTCTGCTTCCAGCTTGTCCAGCTCTGCTTTTACCTGCGTATAGTCTACATCTTCCGGTATATCCAGCACAAAGAAGTCTTCGTTTACCTGCTCCGACACACAATGCATTTTACTGAAGATGTCACGGATGGTGTCCATCGCTATAGTTTCATCGTTCAGCACAACCTGTATCGTGGAATGGCCTGAGTAGCTAACTGTTTTCTGGTAAACCAGCTGTTTGGTTGTCGGATCAATGTCTGCAAACACAATATCGTTTGAGGCAATCAGCGAAGTATAGAACGGGATGCTGTCGATCTGGTAAAGTCTGTTTTCCTTATCCAGCACAAAAGCCCAGAGTGTTTCTTCAATTTCCTGCTCAAACATATCGCTATAGCTTTTAACTATAATCTGTGCGTGCTCGGTTGTTTCTTCTTTCATAGGTGTATATAAAATATAAAGCCCGGATGGTTGGTCCGGGCTTTAAAACTATAGTTAGGTAAACTTTATTATTTGTTAGATCCAGCGTTGATCATAGCACAACGGAAACCGATTGTTGCTGTTGATGAATCCTGTGTCATAAAACGGCGTGTACCCGGAGATAACCAGTACGCTACGTCTTTCCATGAACCACCTTTGTAAACGCGAACTTCGTCGTTAATCAGGGAGTGGAAATCTTTGGTATCAGCGTTAGCATAGTTTTCTTTCTCATCCAGGAAACCATCTCTACGGAACGGGTTCAGGTCTTCTACATCTTCGTAAGAAAGCGGACGGTAAACATCCTGTACCCACTCGTTCACGTTACCAGCCATGTTGTACAGACCGAAGTCGTTTGGCGGATAAGCATAGATATAATCTGTGATCATAGCACCATCGTTCAGGGCTCCGGCAATACCGGCATAGTCACCACGGCCACGCTTAAAGTTAGCCATAAACTTACCCATTTGCTTGCCATACGGGTTACGAACCTGGTGTCCGTCCCAAGGGTACATTCTGCGGTGGTTCTGGTTTTCGTCTTCAGAGTATTGTGTACCGATCATAGCCTGTGCTGCATATTCCCACTCAGCCTCTGTTGGGAGACGGTAGTTCGGCAATACATAGCCAGATTCGATTGATGGTTTTTCGCCTTCAGCAGGTGCATCTTCAGCGCCTTTCTTTCTTCCGAAAAGGCCTCTTTTACCGCCACGGCCACCGGTAGCTTCCTTAGCCAGGTTTTCGTTTACCTTGGCAGTACGCCAGATAGCATAGTTGTTAGCCTGTAACCAGCTTACACCCACAACCGGGAAGAAGCGGAAACCAGGATAACGCAGGTAATACGTTACATAAGGGTCGTTAAAAGATAACTGACGCTCCCAAACAGTAGTATCCGGCAGGGCAGCCTGGTATACTTCCGGAACTGAATCCTGCTTAATATAGTGCAGGTACTCCAGCCAGTGAATGTTAGCTACTTCAGTTTCGTCCATATAAAAAGAAGCAACCGTTACAGTACGCTCGATATTATCGCGCGTCATGGCAACATCCTCTTCCATAGAACCTAATACAGTACGGCCACCTTCAATAAAGATAAGTCCCGGACCACCCTGAATATCAGCGTAATCTTCTACAGCAAAGGCTTTTTCATCCTCGCCATACTCTATACCTGTAGCGGAACTATAATCACCCGGGTTTGTGCTGGTAGGATTCCCTCCTCTATTGCAGGCAGTAAGGAGTAAGCCTCCCAAAACCATTGCCGATAAATACTTAGCAAATTTCATAAAATAGCACCCAATTAAGATAAGGTTCTTGTAACGTAGTTTAATGTGCAATTATAACTAAAATTAGATTTCCGGACAAACAATGCGTCTGCTTATTTTTGACCGTGAGCGGCTTCGAAACACTTTATTTGTATCAAGTCGTTCAAAAACAATAGAAATTTCAGTTGCACCACCGCTTTGCCGGTAAAAATCGCTTATTCCAACGTCGTGGCTAAACCCTACTTTTACCTGGTTAAGCTGCAGCCCTGCTATTACGGCAAGTGCCTGCTCCTGGTTTGAGCCGCCTGTTACCGGTACTCCTTTATATAATAATCCTAACGTAACAGGTGTGTAATTAGTGTATAAACCTGCATCCAGTTGATTAAAATTTTCCTGATGTGTAAAGGTTGCCGTCGGCGATATGCTGAATTCTCCTGCTCCAGCGTTTGTCCGGTAGCTGCTAACGTAAAATTTGTAGCCAGTGTTTGCCGTAAAACGCATTGGCAGGGAAGTTTTTTCTCCGAACCCGTAAGCCGGCTTGTTAAGATGCGCAGCAGTAAGGCCCAGCCATAGTTGATCTGTATAAACCAGCAGGCCGGTAGCAAAACTCATATACTGTGTTGGCTCAAAGGTGTTTACTTCAGCAGATGTAACAGCTGTCTGGCCATTATTGCTTAGCTGATCGCCAAAAACAAGGTTATCAAAGTTTATACGCATCGAGGCAACCGTAGCCTGCAAACCTGCGGATAAGGCAATGCCTTCGGTTAAAGGAGTGTGGTACGCGTACCCGGCCGAGGCAGCCAGTTTTTGTAATCCGCCAATGCCGGCCTTGTCCTGCTGCAGAGTTAAACTAATTGCACTTTTTGTATTCGGAAGCAATAAGTCTGCAGCAACCTGGTTGGTTATAAAGGCTCCGTTAAGGGCCGGCCATTGCGTACGGTGACTTACAGTTACGCTCCAGTCGTGGTTTAAGCCGGCAAAAGCAGGGTTCAGGTATAAACGGTTGGCGTACTGTTGCGAATAATGCACATCCTGTGCCGTGGCAACAAAGCACCACAGACTGGCAACTATACACAAAATCCGTTTTTTTGAAAACATGCTTTAAAGTAAGTCAAAACAGGCAACTCTTAAAAATTACAGCTAACTATACCTTGCCTTTAAAGTTTTGCATAGTTTTGGCTATACATTTGCAGGATACACATTTATAACAAGATACCCTTACCTGACCCATATGAAAAAAGTAGTTATTGGCTTCTTTGTTTTTCTGGCAGTGCTGCTGGCCGTAGCGGCTTTAGTGCCTGTTCTGTTCAAAGATAAAATCAAACAGACCCTGGACAAAGAGATAGCAAAGAATATTAATGCAAACGTACTTTACCAGACCGACGATGTAAGCCTGTCGCTGTTCCGCGATTTTCCGGATATATCGCTGGGTGTCGAGAACCTGGCTATAGTTGGTATAGATTCATTTGCGACTGATACCCTGGCGCAGATCCCTTCTTTCCGGATGGGCCTGGACCTGATGAGCGTAATTGCCGGCGACGAGCTGGAAATAAATTCCATTACGATGGACGAGCCTAAGATCAGGCTTATAGTTTTAAAGAGCGGCAAAGCGAACTGGGACATTATGAAACCTGACACGGCTGCTCTTACCCTAGCAGATACTACCGCCAGCGATTTTAAAATAGGCATAAAAAAATGGGATGTAAACAACGGAACACTCTTCTATGATGATCTGAGCATTCCGTTTGGTATGGCCGCTTACAATGTTAACCACACCGGCTCCGGCGACTTTGCCAAAGATGTGTTTGACATGAAATCTCAGACAACATCAGACCGCTTTACCATGACCTACGATGGGGTAAACTATATAGAGAACGGGAAGCTGAATGCTGATGTAACAATGGCGATGGACCTGAACAAATCGCTGTATACATTTAAAGACAATAATATCAGAGTTAACGAATTGCCTTTCCAGTTTGCCGGAACTATACTGATGCCCGACGAGGCCATGGACTTTGACCTTACCTTTAAAGCGACGGAAACAGATTTCAAAAATGTGCTCTCGGTAGTGCCCGGTATGTATACCGAGCAGTTCAAGGATATTAAAACAGAAGGTAAGCTAAGCTTTGATGGCTATTTTAAAGGCCGCATGATCGATACCCTGATGCCAGGCTTTGGGACGGAGCTGAAGATCATCAATGGTTACTTTAAATACCCTGACCTGCCGCAGGCTGCCCAGAACATAAACGTAGATATGCGCATCGATAACAAAGATGGCAACCCGAACAACACAACTATAGATGTGCGGCAGCTGCACCTTGATTTGGGTAAAAACCCGGTAGATGCTAAAATGCTGGTAGAAGGCCTGGAGCCGATGAAACTGGATGGCAACGTAAAAGCAAGCATCGACCTGACCGAAATGACCAAAGTGTTCCCGATTGAAGGGATGACACTGCGTGGTTTATTAAAGGTAGATGCCGATGCCAAAGGTGTTTACTCCAAAACCAGCATGCCGGTAATTGACGCTG
This sequence comes from Pontibacter populi, assembly GCF_019336435.1. Taxonomy (GTDB): domain Bacteria; phylum Bacteroidota; class Bacteroidia; order Cytophagales; family Hymenobacteraceae; genus Pontibacter; species Pontibacter humidus. Next base: position 1,273,630 of record NZ_JAHWXQ010000001.1, read on the forward strand.
ATATGCGCCTGACCAATGGTTATGTAAAGTCCAAGGATTTCCCGGCTCCGATCGAGAACCTGAACATGGTAACCAACATCCTTAACAAAACAGGCAACACCGACGATACCCGTATTAATATAGACAACTTTAACATGACCCTGGATGGCGAACCACTTTCAGGCCGTGCCCTGATTGCCGGTATCGATAAGCCGTCGTTCGATTTTGATATTAAAGGTATCCTTGACCTGACCAAACTGACCAAGATTTTCCCGCAGGAAGGTATGACGGTTTCCGGAAGGATAAATGCGAACGTGGCGGCCAAAGGTAAACTCAGCGACATTGAAGCAGAGAAGTATAATAATGTGTCGGCGAACGGTACGATGGGCATTACCAACCTGAACTTTGTGAGCACCGACCTGCCGCAGGGCATCAAGATCAGTAAAGCCGATGCCGTGTTCAACAATGAGCGCATCGAGCTAAAGAACATGAGTGGTTATTTAGGCAAGAGCGATATACAGGCAAACGGTAGTATCTCGAATTACCTGGGTTATGCCTTAGCCGATAACCAGAGCCTGCGCGGTAACTTTAACCTGAGCTCCAATACCTTTGACGTGAACGAATGGATGGTGGAAGAGACCGGCGAGCCTGTTGCCAGCACCGAAGCCGAAGGCGTGGTAGAAATACCGGCTAACCTGGACATTGCCCTGAACGTGAATGCCAAAAAAGTGCTTTACGATAACCTGACGCTTAATAATATAACCGGTAAGGTGTTGGTGAAGGATAAGATCGCGAAGCTGGACAAAGTAACCTTTAATACCTTGGGAGCTACTTTTGCCACAAACGGAAGCTACAATACGCAGGATCTGACAAAGCCACTGTTCGATATGGCTCTTGATATACAGAACCTGAACTTTAAGCAGGCGTTCTCGGCCTTTAACACGATAAAAGCCCTTGCTCCTATTGCCGGGTTGCTGGACGGTACTTTTAACACTAAATTTAACTTTGCCGGCGAGATGGCTCCGGATATGACGCCGGTATTCAAGACCCTGGATGGCGGTGGTATAATAAAGGTATTGAAAGCTGCCGTTAGCGATGTGAAGATAGTTGACAAGATCAGTTCTTTAACGCGCCTCGACGAATTGAAAAGCTTTGTGATCGAGAACAAGATAATCGATGCGCAGATTATAGATGGTAGCCTGGTAATTAAACCATTCGACCTGAAAGTAGGTGATATGCAGATGACCGTGGGCGGTAGTAACAACGTGAACGGGCAAATAGATTATTTAACTGCCATTAATGTTCCGACCGGTAAAGTTGGCAAGGAAATAAACTCCCGGTTGGCTGGTATGGTTGGCGGTAACCAGTTAAAAGCAGCAGAGCGTGTAACCCTGAACCTGAAAGTTGGCGGCACGCTGGCCGACCCTAAAGTGAGCCTGGCGGGTGGCAGCGTAAAAGAGCAGGCATCTAACCTGGTAAAAGAGGCGGTACAAAGTAAACTGGATGATGCGAAACTAAAACTGGACCAGCGTAAGGCCCAGGCAGAAGACAGCATCAGAAATGAACTGAACCGCAGAAAGCAGGAAGCAGAACAGAAAGCCCGTGAGGAACTGGAGAAGAAACGGAAAGAGGCGGAGCAGAATATAAAGAAACAAGCGACCGACAAGATCTCTGATTTCCTGAAACCAAAGACCAAGCCGGCTACTAAACCTGTTGTAACACCAACCGACACGACAAAAACCGGTACTAAATAATGCAATTTGTGGTAGTACTATAATATATTATTGTTGTATTTAAAGAAAGATGCCTGAAGCACCCACTTCAGGCATCTTTCATATATAGGCTTACGTAATTTCCTGCGGTTATCAGCGTTCTAACCCTACAATGGCTCGCAGAGCTTTTGGAATGCGCCGGCTCAAAAGGTAAAAAAACATCAGTTTAAATCTTCATGTTGTCTTCATCTTTACACTAGATATTTGAGCCATAACTTTTAAATACAATAATTATGAAAAGAAAACTGATTATCCCGTTCCTGTTAAGCGGTCTTATTTTTGGCTTTAGCTCATGCGACAGCGACACGGACTCTGAAGGAAGCGGTACTTCCCAACTGCAGGTACGCATGACAGATGCGCCCGGCGATTATGAAGAGGTGAATATTGAAATTGAATCGGTGCAGGTGCACAGAGAGAATACAGACAGCGAAGAAGGTTGGGTAACACTGGATGAAATCCACCCGGGTATCTATAACCTGCTTGACTTTGCCAATGGCCGTGATACATTGCTTGCCAGCGCCGAACTACCTGCCGGAACAATTTCTCAGATCAGACTTATACTGGGCGACGAAAATACTGTGAAGCTGAAAAGCGGTGAAGTAATCGACCTTAAAACACCAAGCGGACAAACTTCGGGCGTTAAGTTATCGGTAAATGCCAAACTGGAGTCCGATGTAACCTATGTCATGCTGCTTGACTTTGATGCAGCTAAGTCTGTAGTAGCGAAAGGTAACGGTGGTTATAACTTAAAGCCAGTTATCCGAGTGATTTCGCAGGCTGTTGCGGGTGGTATTAAAGGCATGGTAACTCCTGCCGAGTACAAGCCGGGTATTTATGTGATCTCTTCAGCAAACGATACACTGGGCGGTTTTGCCAACGACGAAGGTAACTTCCTGATCAAAGGTGTGCCGGCTGGTACGTACTCTGTAAAGTTTTATACCGAAGGTGCTGCGCATGATACAACTATAACAAATGTAGTAGTATCTCAGAATGCCATAAAAGACCTTGGAACTGTAAAACTGCCTGAATAACGAAAATTGAGCCGGCATAAAAACCGGTATCAACTATAGATAATTAATTTGTGAACCCCTCCATGTAAAAAGGAGCTCCACCTGGAGCTCCTTTTTATTTGTCTATAGTAGTGTTTGCAATAAGGAAAAACCCACCCTTAACCCCTCCGGAGAGCTGGGCCGTTTTATTCTCTTTTTTTGTCATCCTGAAAGGATCTTGGTGGCAAGTAGAGAAAGCTAAACCTCCCTTCCACCAAGTTTCTTTACTGAATGACAGTATATTCTTAACACTTTTTCTTAGAACGAAACATCCCTACTTCATGGAGGCTCAGGGCGGTTAAACTATAGTTGTCTTTACAAAAGTAGTTTTTCCCTTAGTACACCTGGCCCATCAGCTCGCGCACGTAGGTCACGTAATCAGTGTTTGGTGGTGTATGGCCGTTTTTACGCAGGTCGGTGGCAACCTGGGCGCGGTGGTAAGTAGCATGGTTAAAGGCATGCGTTAAAATATCCAGTACGCGGGTGCTGTACTTGTTTCCCTGGCTGTTGGTATAATCTATCAGGCGGTTAAACTCAGCTTCATCGGAATTGGCTACCAGTTCGGCAATTTTATAAGATGCTGATTTGTGCAGCTCCTTTAATTGCTCCAGGTTATGCTCCTGCCATACTTTTACCGGGCTTTGTGTGCCGGTAATGCGGGCAATCCAGATGGCCTGTGCGTTCAGGGCGTGGCTCATTAAGCGGGCCGCATTGTTTGGTACGCTCGGTAAGCTGCTGAAAACATCCAGCATAGTCTGGTCCGCCCAGATGTTATATTCTGATAAGTTCTTTAGTACGTCGTTTCCTGTCATTTCTAAATTAGCTTTCGCGTTTATCTTCCCAAATTATAGTTGCGTTTGTGCGCTTCTCAAAAAAGTCGGGGCAGCGGCCATCTCCTTTTCCGGTTATGCCGCCATCCGGTGCGCAAAGCTGGTTTCCATCCTTATCAAACAGTTTACTAGGGATATCGCAGCAGCGGCCTGTCAGGTAGTATACTTCCAGGTTGTTATAAGTATAGCGGTAAATTTTAGCAGGCGGATTGGCAGGAGCTTCCTGCTCCAGTTGCTGTATCAGGTTGGTTAACCAGGGAGCCTGTGGATTTGTTGTTGTCTCAGGTGTATCAGTTGGTTTGCAGGATACAGCCAGGCAAAACAAAGCTATAGTTAAGATGCGGGTCAGCGTTGTATACATATCCGTTTTTTGAAGCGGCTGCAAAGGTAACCATTTTAATTCTGAATAAAGAAGTACGGATAAACTATAGCTAAAGGTGTTTAACGGCTATAGTTGGCTACTGAGCGTTCAGCAGGTCCAGCACGTAAGGGGTGAAAATGATAAGCCCAACTATAGCTGCCGTGATAGCAGTCACCAGAACAGCCGCTGCGGCCAGGTCTTTGGTTTTGCCGGCCAGTGGGTTGTGCTGCGGCGAAACCAGGTTAGTAAGTGTTTCGATAGAGGTGTTGAAGATCTCAGCAGTAATGACCAGACCAATACTCCCGGCCAGCAGGCACCATTCCGTTTTGGTAACATCAAACAGGAAACCGGCAACTATAACCCCAATAGCTGACAGCACATGCAGGCGCATGTGCGGCTCCGAACGTACAGCCGAGTTCAGACCCTGTAAGGCAAACTTAAAACTGTTGTAGCGCTTCTTGAAGTAGCTGTCCAATCAATTACGAATTATAAATTAAGAATTACGAATGCCTGATGCTGACAAGATAAACCCGAAACACCAAACACCAAACACGAAAAACGAAAATCAACTGTACTCCGGTTTTAGCTTGTCTTTAAATACTTTCCTGAACTTATCAACTTTGGGGCGAACTACAAAAGCGCAATAAGGCTGGCTGCCGTTTCTCAGAAAGTAATCCTGATGATATTTCTCGGCGGGGTAATAGTTGGTGAGCGGTTCTATAGTTGTCACGATCGGATCATCGAAAGCGCCGGATTCGTCTAAGGCCAGTTTATACTTTTCAGCAAGCTGCTTTTGCTCTTCGTTATGATAGAAAACTACAGAACGGTACTGTGGGCCAACATCGTTGCCCTGGCGGTTTAGTGTAGTCGGGTCGTGGGTTTCCCAGAAAACCTGAAGTAACTCATCATAGGTTATCTGTTCTGGATCGTAGGTTATCTGGAGCACCTCTGCGTGGCCGGTGGTAGCGCTGCAAACCTGCTCGTAAGTCGGGTTTTCCACATGGCCGCCTGCATAGCCCGACTCTACTTTTTCCACACCTTTTAACTGTTGAAAAACCGCCTCTGTGCACCAGAAGCATCCATTACCGAATGTTGCTATTTCCATTGATCTGTGTTCTTAAGTAAGCTATAGTTTATAGTTTAGCGCATCTGCATTTATGCAGTAGCGCACTTTGGTTGGTGTACGAGCATCATCAAACAAATGGCCTAAGTGCTGCTTACACTGGCTGCACAACAACTGTATTCGCTCCCGCCCATATGTATCCAGCGGATTATGTGCCACATTTTCGTCTACCTGTTCCCAGAAGCTCGGGAAGCCGGAGCCAACTTCAAATTTATATTTTGCCTCAAACAAAACCTGTCCGCAATCAGAGCAGGTATAGAAGCCGTTTTGCAGTTCGCTCTCGCTTGGGTTGATCTTCTGGTTCCGTACGAATTTCATCTAAAAGTCAATCTGGTTTGTCATCCCCTGCCCCTTCAAAGGGGACTTATCCTCTAACGTAACTCAACTATAGATTTGCCCTTTTTAATTCGCTGGCGCGAGTTTGCAACCCGTGTCTTACTATAATACTGAGTTTGTAGTTCGACTTGGCCAGGGGCCCAACTATAGTTCGACATAAGCGAGGACGCTCGCGGCATGTATAATTGATTTACGCAGGATAGAATTACACTTACTTTTCCAGCTCTTCCACCGGTACAAACTTCATTGAGAGTGAGTTTACGCAGTGGCGGATGTTTTTTGGTGTCAGGTATTCGCCTTCGAACACGTGGCCCAGGTGCGCATCGCAGTTGGCGCACACAATTTCGGTACGGCGGCCATCGGCATCCGGAATGCGCTTCACAGCTCCGCTTATCTCATCATCAAAACTCGGCCAGCCGCAGCTCGACTCAAACTTGTATTCTGAAGTATAAAGTGGTGCATTGCAACGGCGGCACAGGTAAACCCCTTCTGCCTTATGGGTATAGTATTCGCCGGTGCCTGGGTATTCTGTTCCTTTGTTAACTATAATACGGGCTTCTTCCGGGGTAAGTACGTTATATTCTGATGGGTCTTTCGCGATTTTCATAAGCTATAGTTCTGTTGTTTTCTGTTTATACGTGTGGTTTTAAGAACAGCGGAAAGGTAAGAAGGTTTCAGGAAACTATACAGCCAACTATGACCACAAATGGCCGAATGCTGCTATAGAGCCGATAACTATAGTTTGATAACCTTCTCAGCGGTTGCCTGTTGTTTAAGAATATCGTAATCAATAAAATCGACAACCTAAATTATTAAACAACATGAAGATAGGAATAACCGGAGCCACAGGGCAGCTTGGCCGGCTTGTAGTTAGCAAGCTCAAAAATAAAGTGTCGGCAGATAACATAGTGGCACTTGCACGCTCGCAGCAAAAAGGCGCAGACTTAGGCGTAACGGTGCGCGAAGCTGATTATGCGAAGCCGGAAACACTGAACAGCGCACTGGAAGGTATTGACGCGCTGCTGCTGATCTCATCGAGTGAAGTAGGGCAACGTGCCACGCAGCACCACAATGTAATTGAAGCAGCAAAGAAAGCCGGCGTAAAATGGATCGTTTATACCAGCCTGTTGCACGCCGATACGTCGTCGTTGAGCCTGGCAGAGGAGCATCGCCAGACAGAAGCAGAACTGAAGCAATCCGGTATTCCGCACACTATCCTCAGAAACGGTTGGTATACCGAAAACTATGCAGGCTCTATACCAGGCGCAATTGCCGGTGGCGCTTTTATTGGTAGTGCCGGCGATGGCAAAATCTCATCCGCCTCGCGCGAAGACTTTGCTGATGCGGCAGTTGCTGTTTTAACCGGGCAAGGTCAGGAAGGAAAAATTTACGAACTGGCCGGCGACGAAGCTTATACGCTTAACGACCTGGCTGCAGAGATATCGCGCCAAACTGGTAAAGATATCCCGTACAAAAACTTACCTGAAGCCGATTATGCCTCAGCGCTTGCCGGTTTTGGTTTACCAGAAGGTCTGGCACAAGCTATTGCCGGCTGGGATGTTTCCGCATCAAAAGGTGATTTGTATGACGATAGCCGCCAGCTATCCAAACTTATCGGCCATCCGACCACGCCTATGAAAGAAACAGTAGCTGAAGCGCTGAAAGGAACGTCAAATGCCGGGTAGGTTTATAGTTGAACTATAGCTACTCCTTAATTATAAAAAGCTACTTCGGTAGCTTTTTGCTTTTATGCCGGAATCTCAAACTATAAAGTTTCAACTATGGATTTACTAAAGTCTGCCAAACTACTATAGTTGAGGGCAGCTTTTTCTATGTTGTCATTTCGAACAGCGTGAGAAATTTGTTTAAGCTATACCAGGTAGTGTTTTAAACAGATATCTCCTTTCGTCGAGATGACAGTTTCAATGTTAGTTGATGGCATTCCAAAGAAGTCTGCCAAACTATAGTTAAAGGCAATAAAAAAATCTGGCGGCAACTATAACTCTAGGTTACGCTGCCGCCAGATTTATATCAAAAGGTATATATGCTAAATGTTCTGATTGCCCTCGCTGTTTATTCTATTGTCCTTTCTGGTTTTTATAAAAGACAACACGATACTCGTTATCAGGATCAGCGCAATTACGAGCAAGGATATAAACGTAGGGATCTTGTAAATATCAACCATAACCATTTTCAACCCTACAAATACGAGTATAATGGCCAGTCCGTACGACAGGTAAACAAAGCGGTCTACTACGTGGGCAAGGGCAAAATACAGCGAGCGCAGACCCAGAATAGCAAACACGTTTGACGTATAAACTATAAACTGATCCTGCGTGATGGCAAGTATAGCCGGAATACTATCTACTGCGAAAATAAGGTCAGTGGCTTCGATCAATATCAGCACCAGGAAAAGCGGGGTTGCAAACCGCTTGCCGTCCTGCATTACAAAGAATTTATCACCGTGTAATTGATTGGTAACCGGCATTATCCTTCTGAAGAATTTTATTACCGGGTTGTTTTCCGGATCTATGGCTGCACCCTTCTCCGTAAACATTTTATAGCCGGTATAGATCAGGAAGACGCCGAAAATGTAGACGCTCCAGTGAAACTTCTGGATAAGAGCGACACCGGCGAAAATAAAGATGATCCTCATGACCAACGCACCCAGAATACCCCAGAACAGGATCTTATGCTGGTAAATGGCAGGTATCTTGAAATAGCCGAAAACAAGCACAAACACGAATATGTTGTCTATACTCAACGACTTCTCGATAAGGTAACCTGTCAGGAATTCAACTGCTTTTGCCTCTCCAAACCAGTAATAAATTAGCCCGTTAAAAGTTAAGGCAAGACTGATCCACACACCCGACCAGGTTAATGCTTCTTTTACCGACACGACATGCGCCTTCCGGTTAAAAACGCCTAGGTCGAGTGCGAGCATAAGCAGCACAAATACGTTGAACCCTATCCAGAATGTGGCATTTACTTCCATAAAGTGTTGCTATAGTTTGGTTTAGTTACAGTACTTATAAGGTGTTTGTTATAAGCAAGACCTGTTTTATTTACAAAATTAATCAGATCGGGCTCTAAGCAGAGGCAGTTTTTAACTATAAGCCTTAAAACAAGATAGAAAACACGAAAAGCAGCCCAAACAGCAGCTGCTTTTCCTTTAACCGTAGTTCATGTATAAGGCTTCGCGTGCCATAGCTGCCACCAGTACTATAAGTAATAAAATAGCTGCAGCGTGTGCTGACGGACGATCAGGGATTTCCGTACATATTGGACTCACCGCCATCTATAGCTATCGTTTGCCCATTCAGATAAGATACGGCATCACTTAACAGAAACGCCACAACCTTGGCTACTTCTTCGGGCAGGCCTAAGCGCCTGGTAGGGTTTCGTTGGGCATAGTCGGCTTCAGCGGCTTTGGGGTCATCGGGGTTTACTTCTCTGAAGGCTTCGGCAACCATAGGCGTAAGTATGGCGCCCGGCGCAATGGCGTTGGTTATGATGCCGTCCTTTCCGTATTCCAGGGCCGCGTTTTTTGTCATACCGGACACGGCGTGCTTGCTCGCTACATAAGCTATCTGGTTCAGTACGCCCCGTATGCCTCCCACCGATGCTACATTTACAATGCGCCCGTACTTTTGCTTCTGCATAACCGGAATTACATAGCGCATGCCGTAATAAACTCCCATCAGGTTAATGTCGATCACCTTCTTGAAAACATTGATGTCGTACTCTGTCATTGGTGCCTGCTTGCCTTCGATTCCGGCGTTATTGTAAAACCCATCTATGTGGCCAAAAGCTTTCTCCGTTTCAGAGACATACTTTTTAACATCATCTTCTTTAGATGCATCGCCCACCACCGTAATGATCTTTGCTGAAGAGAATTCTTTGGTCAGGTCGTTAGCCGTATCCGAAAGCTGGTCTTTGTTGAAATCCATCAAAGTAAGATTTGCTCCCTGACTTGCCAGCTCCTTGGCTGCTGCCAGCCCCAGGCCCATCGCAGCACCCGTGATAATAATAGATTTTTGATCGAATGTTTTCATAGTAGCTTATAGTTAAGTGTAGAACGCAATAAGTATTGGCAGGCTCCTGTTGTCTGCTTTTCAGAAGTACAGTGTAGAAGCCCGAAAAAACCTGGGGTGAAGAAGGGGAGCAGGGAAGTGTGAACTATGGATTATACGGCGGAAGGCGGTTTCCGGTAAAGCCAACTATAGTTGGGCGCTTTGAGAGTAGTGTTGCGCAGCTATGAGGAGTACTCATCTCCTTGCCGGCCCTTGCTGGCGCGAGCTTGTAGCTCGTGCCTTACTTTTCTAATGTAAATAAGTACGAGCTACAAGCTCGCACTAGCGAAGGTGGTATTGTGCAGCTATGAAAAGCTTTATGACGCAAGTGTGAGTGTAGCGGTAACTTGTGTGAAGTATGGCAGCCAGTTTATAACTGGCAAATGTAAAGTCTTGAGATTTTAACTGTTATTCAGTTTGAACAAATTAGTATTTATACCGACAAAAATCTTGCTCTCAACAAGTTTTTTTTCATTCTCATCTAACTTGGTTTTCGAAAGGAAAATATTCTTAATTTCCCGTTCCTTACGTGCTTTTTTATAGGCAAACCTCGGCGAAATATCCTCGCATTTATAAAAGATAATAAGGTGACAATCTCTTACTAATAATTGGTTGCCAATCAATTCCCACCAATAATTATCTGTTTCTCCAATTGAGGAGCCAAAAATACAAATTAGGTTAGCTGTAGTAATTCGCTTTATGCACGCATCGTCAACATTATGTTTTTGGGCCTTATTGCATTGAATTTTGATTATCGCTTCAAGGACATCTGGGTTTTCATGAAATTGAACGTTCTTCACCTGTGATTTATCGTTTACACCCATAATCATTCGTTCATCCACGAATCCATGCAAATGATCAATACCTTGTAAACTTACATGTGCCAAATCATGATGAGTACCAATTTTAATATTTGATATTTCTTCTCCTAAAATTCTTTCTAGGGTTCTAGTATAATTAAAGGTGATTATGTGAACGTACCATCTATTTTTGCTCCATCTATCTTTATATTCAGAAAGTTGATTACGATCGGAGTTTAGAAGATACTGTTCAGGATATATTAAGCACTTATGAAGCTCTTCTTTTAATATTTTACTGAAGTCAAAATTATTTTCTTGTTCAAGAAGGAAGTCAGCTAACTTTTCCGCAATGTCCTCAAAAACATCATCGAATTCCTCAAGTGTTTTTATGTTTTGAGTATACTCTCCAAGCGATAATTCTAAATCTGACCAATTATCTAGATTTTCAGAGAGATGCTTTTTGAATTTATTTACATATTCTTTCTTTGATTCAACTGATAGATAATGACAATAGAAATCTTTATATCTTGTTTTCATTCCAAGATTAAGATCGAATCCATTACCAAGTAAGAAAAGAATCTGCATTCTATTAGATTAGTTTTATAAAACTTGTTTGTCTGATATGGATTTAGAAGGATGATATATTAACTATAGAAACAAATATAACATCTATTAAGAAATTTTATTAGATAAAGGAAAAGCAGCCCCAAACGGAGCTGCTTTTCCTTTATCTACCAAGACGCAAAATATTGCGTCTCTACAAACTATAGTTCTTACTTCTTCAAGCTGCCGATCATGTCTTCCGGCTTCACCCACTCGTCGTACTGCTCGCTTGTCAACAGATCAAGGGCGATAGCTGCCTGGCGAAGCGTTGTGCCTTCTTTGTGAGCTTTCTTCGCGATCTTGGCTGCGTTGTCGTAACCGATGTGCGGGTTAAGGGCTGTTACCAGCATCAGCGAGTTCTCTAAGTTCTCTTTAATGCGGGCTGTATTCGGCTCAATCCCTACAGCGCAATGCTTGTCGAAAGAGTCGCAGGCATCACCGATCAGCTGGGCGCTCATCAGCAGGTTGTAGATCATCACTGGCTTAAACACGTTCAGTTCGAAATGTCCGTTCATGCCGCCCACGGAAATAGCCACGTCGTTACCGATCACCTGCGCGCAAACCATGGTCATTGCTTCTGCCTGTGTTGGGTTTACTTTGCCTGGCATGATAGAAGAACCTGGCTCGTTCTCTGGGATCAGGATCTCAGCGATACCGGAACGCGGACCAGAAGCCAGTAAACGGATGTCGTTGGCAATCTTCATCAGCGATACAGCCAGTTGCTTCAACGCGCCGGATGTCTCAACTATAGCATCGTGTGCTGCAAGTGCTTCGAATTTGTTTGGAGCTGTGATGAACGTATGACCTGCAAACTGAGAGATCTTCTCGGCAACCAGTACATCGTAACCAGCCGGCGTGTTAAGGCCTGTACCAACCGCAGAACCACCAAGGGCCAGCGTGCTCAGGTGCTCCAGCGTGTTGCGAAGCGCTTTCATGCCATAGTCCAGCTGGGCTACGTAACCCGAAAGCTCCTGGCCTAGTGTAAGCGGGGTAGCATCCATCAGGTGCGTACGTCCGATCTTCACCACATCCATGAACTCTTCAGACTTGCTGTGCAGCGTGTCGCGTAGTTTCTTAACCAACGGCAGTGTGTGCTCTACCACTTTTTTGTAAGCGGCAATGTGCATCGCTGTCGGGAAGGTGTCGTTAGAAGACTGCGACTTGTTTACGTCGTCGTTCGGGTGGATTTTCTTTTTCTCGTCCATCAGGTTGCCGCCCAGCAATACGTGCGCGCGGTTAGCTACCACTTCGTTCACGTTCATGTTTGACTGCGTGCCCGAACCTGTCTGCCACACCACCAGCGGGAATTCGTCAGCCAGTTTGCCTTCCAGAATTTCGTCGCAAACTCTACCGATGATCTCCGCTTTGTCCTGTGCCAGTACGCCCAACTCAGCGTTAGCAAAAGCCGCCGATTTTTTAAGTATAGCAAAAGCTTCGATCACTTCCTTCGGCATCAACTGGCCACCGATGGTGAAATTTTCTTTAGAGCGCTGCGTCTGAGCACCCCAGTATTTGTCTGCAGGCACCTCTACAGGGCCCATCGTGTCTTTCTCTACGCGAACTTGCATATCGTTTATACTTAGGTTTAAAGGATCAATTCTTACGCGGCAAAACTACTAAAAAGAGTTGTGAGTTACGAGTGCCGAGTCTCGAGTTATACTTTAATTATTGCTGCTCACTCCTTTTGTCATTTCGGACTATGTGAGAAATCTGAATCGGCTTTTATTTAAGTTAGGTCTCTCCCGTCGTCAGGATGATATTTTAATTAAATATCAACTCGTAACCCGGCACTCGTAACTCGTAACTATAATTACTTCTCCCCGAAAACAGGTACCTGCTTCTGTTCTATTTTAACCGGTTTGCGCACCTGCTTGTTTACGTACTTCTTTTCCTGCTCAAAGGCTACGATCTTCAGCGTAATGTCCAGGCCGGTGACGGTGTTGCTGTTCCGGAAAGTGGCGTGCAGGGTACCGTCGGAGGTTTTTGGTGTTTCGGAGAGTGTTACTTTTTTATAGTCAGAGACAATGCCTGTGCCCTGCGCGAAAGGATAAAGTTTCCACCCCTCTTCATCCGCCACAAACTTCTCTGCTGATTGCTTATTCATAAAGTAATAATCAATATTTCCGCTGGCATTAACCTGTGGTAAACCCGGCAGCAAGCCCAACCCAAAGCCCACTACCGGACTTACTGTTGAAGATGCTATTACTGAAGCTCCTTTTGTAACCAGTTTGGTCATGTTCTTCAGGTCTTCTACCGACTGCTGCCCCACACCGATCCAGTACACCCAATGCACGGTATTGGCCGGCAACTTAAACGGCACCGACACACGGCTCGGGTTCAGGTTTGCCATAGAGGCCACCCGGAACGTTTTATCAACTATAGTTACGGGCGTCAGTTCGCCTTTTACCAGTACTTTTTCGGTTGTGGTTGCCCAGGTGGTATCGGTTATAGTTTGCCAGGTGATGTTGGCGTTAAAGTGGCGGGTTTCTTCTTTTTCAGGAAGGCGTTTTATGCTTAACCTCGCCGGTATGGCTTTATCAGAAGTGGATGAAACTATAAACTTATACACCAGCTTTTGCGGCACGGTCAGCTTCAGTTCTTTTACTCTTTTTACCGGTTGCGAACTATACACAACAGCACCCGAAGCAAATTCCTGCACTTCCAGGTTTATTGTTTGTCCGGGCTTGTCAGGTTCAATGGTGATTGCCGCAACGTCGCCTTTCTGGAAACCATAAAAGTACACAGCTTGCTGGCCATCTGCCGGTATCGTTATCGTTTGCTCGGTTACGGTAATTGCTTTCTTCTGTGCGAATGCTGCCACGCTCCATAGCAGCATCAGCATCAGTAATTTATATTTCATTTTGTAGTTTCAGAAATCCGGGTGCAAAGATAAGAGGTAGGAATCTTATGATGGAAATATTTTGAGACTAGGTTAGTGGATGCGGCTGTAGTTTTATAGTTGGCGTGGCCCAACCACCCAGCTCCGCCTTGAAGGCAGGGAGTTTCTCTGGCTACTTCTCCATTTGTCATCCTGAAAGGATCTTGGTAGTAGGGAGATAAGACCTTTACTATAGTCGAGTAAACAGTTTCATTGTTGCGGCTTTAACCCACCCCTACCCCTCCCGAGAGGGAAATTTCTGCTGTTGGTATAGTTGAGGTATCGTTTTATAGTTACGGTTTCAACACCCCTGTTGAGCGCTGCTCGCAAGTTTCGAACTCTCGTTCTCACTTGTCCTCAAGGGGACAATTGCTGCCATAGCTATAGTTTTCGCTATAGTTCTATAGTTACAGTTTTACCCCTTCCCAACCTTCCCCTAATAACAGGGGAAGGAGCTTGGTTATAGGTTGACACCACGATAAGGGCAGGTTCACCTGTCCCTACGAAACTATAGCCACGATAAGTCTCGAAGCTTATCTTTTCAAATTATAGATGGTGGTTGCTATCGAACTAATCTCAGTCTTTGGGTTGAGCGCCTTTGATTTGTTGCGGTGCCGCCAGGCAATCCGAGGGACGAGGATAGCAAGAAAGCAACAGCGCGATGCCTGAAGACGAGGCCTCCCGGCCGTGAGGGCACCAAAGCCAGATTGAAACGATAGGCTCTTAGAGCTCCTAGGATGAAAGGATATTTGAAAGGAAGGCTTGGTTCTGACAGGAAAGACTTCAACTATAAGCTGAGATAGATTTCTCCTTTCGTCGAAATGACAAAGGAGAAACTATAGGCCTAAAATAGCTTAATCAACTCCTAACCCATTATCGAATCACTTTCTTACCTGATTTTTCAGATAGCAGCGCAATCATCTCTAATTGTACCGGCTTCAGGTAAGTAGTGTTAATATTGGAGTTATCGTTAAAAGTGATCAGGTACTCCCCTTCCGCGCCAAGATATTCGATTTTGCTTATTTGCGACATGCTATAGCTGCGTTCTTCAGAGAGCATGTTGGTAACGGTAAGCGTGTTCTCAAATATCCGGATGTGCCATTGCATAACAAACCATACAACCACACCGGAAATAATTACCATTGTCAGGAAAAGCAGCCGATATATCTTGATGGAGCCACGCCCTTCTGTTTGTAGCAGGTGACTTTGGTACATTTCATAATCGTGGCCTAAAAGCGACCTTTGAACCATTCTCAGAGGTAGAACAGCTAAGGTTAAGCCCAGCAGTAACCCCGGTGCAAAGAAGGCTCTGAAGTTTGGAGTAAGCAGGTGGATCCACCCTCCGGTTGAAGCATGAATTATACTTGAGAGCATGGCCAGTGCACCGGCACTGAACACGGCCAGCACGCAGGCAAAAAAGAAATAAGCAAACGTTAACCTCCACTCCTTTTTCTGGATGTATTGCTGTTCTTCAAGAGTCAGTTTCTCTCCTGTTGAGCCTGACAACAGTCTTCGCATTGCAAAACGAACTACAGGCAACAACACAGCAATAGCAAACATGCCTATCAACAGGCTTCTTATTATCTCAAGCATAAACGGGTATTTTCTGCAAAGTTAATAGGGTATACCCAATTTCCGGTATATAAACCCAAGTAACCAGGCAGGCCCTATCAATAAAAACTGCAGATCTTTTAAAAAGGAAGGCTTTTTACCCTCCACTTTGTGCCCATAGAACTGCCCGATCCAGGCAGCTATAAACACGAGAAGGCTTACCAACCATAAGGGGCTATCTGTTTTATAGTCAACCAGGTATACCAGCCAGAGCATAGCGGCGCAAACCATAACCATACCTGCAAACATAGGCACCGACAAGCGCAGGTAAAAAAGCAGCCCGAGCAGTATAACTATAGTTCCGAAATGTACAAAAGGGCGTAACTCTTCCGGGAAAAGCATTTTAAGTGGCTCACTTGGTATGCTGGCCAGTAACCCGATAATGCTGAAAAAGATAAGCGGCACACAGATCCAATGGATCAGCTTATTGGTGTGGTTCTGATGGCTTTGTCCGTATTCGTCAAACCATTGTTGTATCGGTTTCATCAGGCAGAGTTTATAGTTTAGTATACTTAATGTAGCAGGTTTACAGATAAAATACAAGAGGTTGTGCTAAAAGGGATTATCCAAAAAGTTATAAAATGATAAAGATGGTAAATTTGCCCTGCAACCTCTTTTTTGTATATTTGGGTATAGTACAACCACAACCCAACAAATACTCTGGGTAAAAGTATACTTTATACTATTGCGTTGGCTGTTGCTTAACCCCTAGCCTATGAGATTAGCTAAAATTGCTGCTTTTATTCAGGATCACGTAATTGCTATCTCATCTTTCCTGCTCATCTTTTTAGTAACTATATTTTTATACTCCGAAACAAAGAAGAAAGCCGCCGAGCGAAGCGAAAAACTGTTTGAGCTCCGGGCTGACCAGGCTACCCAGGATATCCACAAACGACTGAATGATTATATACAGATCCTGATCGGGGGCAAAGCTTTGTTCATTGCCTCTGATACAGTAGAGCGGGCTGCCTGGCACACGTACTCTAAAAACCTTAATCTCGAAGAAAAATACCCTGGCATACAAGGGTTGGGCTATACACACTTTATCAGGCCCGACGAAATGGAAGCACACGTCAGGCAGATAAGAAAAGAAGGATTTCCGGATTACAAAGTTGTGCCGGAAGGCAAACGGCCAATCTATAGTTCAATTATTTACCTGGAGCCCTTTACTGCTCGCAACCTGCGGGCTTTTGGCTTTGATATGTTCAGCGAGCCGATCAGGCAATCGGCGATGCGCATTGCCCGCGATACCAAACAGCCAGCAATGTCGGGTAAGGTACGTCTGAGGCAGGAAACCGGTAAAGATGAACAGGCCGGCTTCCTGATCTACCTGCCGGTTTACCGCAACAACGCTGACCCTGAAACCATACAGGAGCGGCAATACCTAATTAAAGGGTTTATTTACAGCCCTTTCCGGGCAAAAGACTTTATGTCGTATGCCCTGGGTGACGACTATGGCGACATTGACATAGAAGTGTACGACGGTACCACTATGAACAAAGAATCGCTGCTATACAGCACCGATTCTGTACTGCATTATAGCAGCAATAAGGCGAGGCTCAGCAAAACGAATACCATAACTATAGCTAACAATACCTGGCGCATTTACAGCACAGCCAAGCCGTCTTTTGTGCAGACCTCTGATGCCGGCCTGCCTTACTTTATATTGCTGGGTGGTAGTATTATCAGCTTCCTGATGTTCTTCATTATCTGGTCGCTGTCGAGCACACGCCGCTCTAACCGCCTGAAACAAACGATAACCGATAATGCCACTGCCGCCCTGTTCATACTTGACTCAAGAGGGTATTGCACCTTTATGAACCCTGCTGCTGAGGAAATGACCGGTTATTCTTTTGAGGAAATGCAGCAGCAAAGCCTTCATGACATGATTCACCATAAACACCCGGATGGATCAGAGTTTGAAGAAGAAGATTGCCCGATACGAAAGGCACTGAAACAGAAGCAAGCTATACGCGCCCTGGAAGAAGTATTTGTGCGAAAAGACGGTTCTTACTTTGATGCGATGTGCGCGGTGCAGCCAATTATAGAGAATGACAGCATAAGCTATACTATAATTGAGGTGCGTGACATTACAGATGAAAAGCGCACGCAGCAGGCAATTATAGAAAGTGAGGCACGCTTCAGGGCGATGGCTGATAATGCACCGGTAATTATTGCGATCACCGACGAGACAGGGCATTTTATTTATGTAAACAAGCAATGGATCGATTTTACCGGCAACTCTTTAAAAGACACCTTAAGCCGGCAATGGGTCAGTTACCTCCATGCGGAAGACAGGGAATACGCAGCTCAGAAACGTATTAAAGCAGTTGAAGACGGTGTAAGTTTCAGAATGGAACTCCGCATGCTGCGCCTTGACGGGCAATACCGCTGGGTTGCCATAACCAGTACGCCTCGTTTTGATGTTGATGGCGGGTTTATGGGCCACATCTCTTCTATTATAGATATTACAGAAATTAAGGAGGCGGAGCGTAGAGTAAAACAAAATGCAGAACTGCTGCAGAAGCTGTTCCTTGAGGTGCCGGCGCTGGTAGGCCTGGTGCGTGCACCGGATATGCAGTATGTACTGGCTAACCCACTTTACCGCAGTTTATATGGCAACCGCCCGTTAGTAGGCCGAACTATTTACGAAGCGCATAACGAACGTGAAGGCGATGGTTTCTTCATGAAAATAGAGGAAGTATTCAGTACCGGAAAGCCTTACGTTGGCAATGAAGTACCTGTAACTATCACTCCGACTAGTAATGGCCCGGCAATAGAGGCGTACTTTAACCTGGTATATCAGCCTTTAAAAGACCTGAACGGGAATGTAGAGGCGGTGCTGGTTTTTGCTATAGAAGTAACAGAATTGGTAACGGCTCGCTCCGGGTTGCTGGCCGCCAACGACGAGCTTAGCGACAAGAACAACGAACTGCTCCGCATCAACAGCGACCTCGATAACTTTGTATACACCGCCTCGCACGACCTTAAATCGCCGATAGCCAACATTGAAGGCCTGGTGATTATGCTCCGCGATATATTGCAGGGCAAGCTGGATTCCGAAGATGAAAAGGTGCTCGATATGGTGACTAACTCCATTAACAAGCTAAAAGGAACTATAGCTGACCTTACTGAGATAACCAAAGTACAGAAAGAACTGCAGTCTAAAGTAGAGCCGCTTCGGTTTGATGACATACTGAAAGATGTGCTGATAGACATAAATGGCCTGGTAGATGACACCGGAACCCAGATAAAGACCAGCTTTGAGGTTGATGCCATCCTATATGCCCGCAAAAACCTGCGCAGTATTATGTACAACCTGGTATCGAATGCTGTAAAATACCGCTCCCCGGACAGAACACCGGAAGTTGCAATAAGTACCTACCGGCAGGATGATTATGTAGTGCTGGAAGTTGCCGATAATGGGCTGGGTATCAAAAAAGAGCATCAGCATAAATTGTTCAGTATGTTTAAGCGACTACACACACATGTGGAAGGTACCGGCATTGGCTTGTACATTGTAAAGCGCATAATTGAGAACAACGGCGGTAAAATAAAAGTAGATAGCGACCATGGCGTCGGCACCACTTTCAGGGTTTATTTTAAGGAGATCCCGGTGGAGGAAACAGTATAAACACTACTCTGAAAATATATCTTTTAAGCTACTTTTTTTGACCGTTTTACACCTTTTAGTTGTTATAGTCTGCTGGCAAACCACTTCTTTTCTGCCAACTATACAACAACAAGAACTAACCTTATATGGCTAAAATAAAAACCTCCTACTTCTGCCAGAACTGCGGCGCACAATCAGCAAAATGGATTGGAAAATGCCCCGCCTGCGGCGAGTGGAACACCTACGTGGAAGAAGTAGTGCAACGCGAAGAACTGACCCCGACCAGCATATGGAAAGTGGGCAGCAGTTCGGCACAGGTAGCAAGCAAACCAAAACCGATCGCCGATATTACATTCCAGGAGCAGCAGCGTGTAGATACTACCGACCAGGAACTGAACCGGGTATTGGGTGGCGGCATTGTGCCCGGCTCTATGGTACTGATCGGTGGCGAACCAGGCATAGGCAAATCAACGCTGATGCTGCAGATTGCACTGAGCTTACGGGGCTTGCGTGTGCTGTATGTGAGCGGTGAAGAAAGCGAGCAGCAGATAAAAATGCGTGCAGAGCGCATTGGCACTGCTACTTCTGACTGCTTTATATTAACCGAAACCGGCACCCAGAACATCTTTAAACAGATAGAACAGCTACAACCACAGGTACTTATAGTTGACTCTATTCAAACGTTGCATTCGTCATTCATTGAAGCTGGCGCGGGCAGCGTGAGTCAGGTGCGCGAGTGTACAGCAGAGCTTCTGAAGTTTGCCAAAGAAAGTGGTACGCCGGTTTTCCTGATCGGACACATCACGAAAGAAGGCAACCTGGCCGGCCCTAAAATTCTGGAGCACATGGTAGATACTGTACTGCAGTTCGAAGGCGACCGCCACATGACTTACCGCATACTGCGCACGACTAAGAATCGTTTTGGTTCTACCTCGGAACTAGGTATTTACGAGATGATGGGTGCAGGTTTGCGCGAAGTGAGTAATCCATCGGAAATACTTATATCGCAGCGCGAAGATGCTTTCAGCGGGATTGGCATTGGCGCTACACTAGAAGGCAACAGACCACTTTTGATTGAAGTACAGAGTTTGGTAACGCCTGCTACCTACGGAACGCCGCAACGCACCAGCACTGGCTTTGATGGCAAGCGCCTGAATATGCTGCTAGCTGTGCTTGAGAAACGCGGTGGTTACAGATTAGGTGCCCAGGACGTGTTCCTGAACATTGCCGGCGGCCTTAAAGTAGAAGACCCTGCCCTGGATCTGGCAGTTTGCGCCTCTATCCTGTCATCGTTCGAAGACCTGGCCATACCCAATACGGCCTGCTTTGCCGCAGAAGTTGGCTTGGGTGGCGAAATAAGGGCTGTAAACCGTGTCGAGAACCGCATATCCGAAGCTGAAAAGTTAGGCTTTACGGACATCTACATCTCTAAATACAACAAGAAAGGACTCGACTTCAGTAAGTTTAACATTAAGGTGCACGCCTTCAGTAAACTGGAAGATGTTTTCAGTGAATTGTTTGGCTAAACCTATTGCAGGAATAGAAGAGCAACTATAGCATTTCTGGTTTTGTGAAGTAATTTTAGCAGGTCCGGAATTTATAGTTAGTAAATTGATGTTCAGCTACATAAATCCATTAAATTGGGTTAAAGTAGCTGAACATTCTATTTTCTGACCTTTTATGAAGCGAATTCAATTACTGCTGTTGCTGGCTGCGCTATTGCTGGTGAACTATACGTTTGGGCAAGGCAAAGCCATTATTACCGGCAAAATTACCAATCCGCTTTCTGACGAGATCACGGTCATCACCTATCCAAACCCGCTCATCCCGGAAGAAAAAGAAACAACTGTAGAACTTAACGGCAATACCTTTAAACTGGAAATTCCGGTTACAGAAACTACCCTGGCCGAACTGGTGCACGATAACGAAGTAGTGCCTGTATACCTGGAGCCCGGCTATAGTTTAACCCTGAGTTTTAACGGCGACAAGTTTCTGAAAACTATAAAGTTTGAAGGCAAAGGTGCTAACGAGAACAATTACCTGGCACAATACACCCGCCGTTTCGATGAGGTAGAAGATTACCAGGTGCTGCCCGACAACATTAAACTAGACGAAAAGGAATTTACCGAATTCCTGGACCTTCGCAAAAAAGACCAGCTCAAAAACCTGGAAAAGTATACTGCTAAAAACCCGGTTTCAGAGAAATTTAAAGCTTTTTCCCTTTCTGAGATAGCCTTTGGGTATGCCAATGATAAAGTAACCTACCCGGCCTTGCGCCAGCGTGTAGGGGCCAGCAAAAACTATGTAGCCCCATCAGCGTCATTTTATGCTTTTCTGGATCAGCTAGACATGCAGAACGGTTTAGCGATAAGTCCGGCATATATTGCTTTTCTGCGCAACTATACGGCACACTTTACCAAAGCCGCCGGCCTTATGGAGACAGATAAACTATACTATAAAAAGAACTATACGCTAGCTGCTGAAAAGCTACAAGGCAACGCCCGGTTACTGGCGCAAGCAAATATCCTGAAACAGTCTATCCAGAAAGGCCATATTGGTCACACCGAAGAAATGCTGCAAGACTATAAAGCCGGCAGCAAACAGCCTGATGTAGTAGCGTACCTGGAGAAGTACCTTGCAGAGAACAGCAAAAGTGCATTGGGCAGCCTGGCTCCTGACTTTAAACTAAAAAGTATAGATGGCTCAGAAGTAGCGCTCAGCGATTTTAAAGGCAAACTGGTGTACCTGAATTTCTGGCAGGCAGGCTGCGGTTTATGTATGATAGAATTGCCACACATGCAGGCACTTACCAAGCAACTACAGGATAAAAATGTGGTGTTTGTAAATGTGGGGCTGGATGAGGATGAGGCGAAATGGCATAAGATGGTAACTACAAAGCAATTGCTGGGCACACATTTGTACCTGAAAGGCCTGGATGCAGAGCTTGTAAAACGCTACGACCTGAAAGATGTGCCCGCTTATTTCCTGATTGACGAAGAAGGACGTTTTGTAACTATAAAAGCACGCCGCCCTAGCGACCGCGAAGCTGCCAACGATATTCTGCGCCACCTGAGTCAGCAGGGACAGGCCACTAACAAATAACCCCAAACCAACCCTAAACCCGTTCAACCGCCCGGTGCCTTTGGTGCCGGGCGGTTTTGTTTGAATCAGGATTTTCAGGATTGGGCTTTTATTATAGTTGGAGTTATAGTTTTATAGTTGCGGTTTTAACCCACCCCTACCCCTCCCGAGAGGGGAATTTCGGCTATAGTTATAGTTAGCTATAATTTTATAGTCTGCGTTTGTCATCCCCCTACCCCCTTCAAAGGGGGACTTTTCTTTCTTCACTAACTCACAAACTATAGTTCTATAGTTACAGACCACGAGCAGGCCAGGTTTACTTGGCCCCAAGGAACTATAGCCACGAACAAATAACCTATCTGCTTTAGCCAAGAGTAAATAAAGAGGCCATAGCTAAGGCAGTAACTATCGAACTTGATCGCAGTCTTTGGGTTGAGCGCCTTTGCTTTGTTGCGGTGCCTTTAGGCAACACGAGCAGAGCGAGGGAAGCAAGAAAGCAGCCGCGCGATGCCCGAAGGCGGGGCCTCCCGGCCGTGAGGGCACCAAAGCTAGCTTGAAACTGTAGGCAAGTAAAGCTCCCAGGATGGAAAGAATTTTGAAAGAAAAGGCTTGGTGCGGATTGTAGGAAATCAAACTATAGAACTCAGATTTCTCCCTCTGGTCGAAATGACAATAGAGGAATTATAACCAGTCAACTATAAACCAATAATACAACCTAAAATAACCGTTGCTTAAGCTACTGCGTACTTTAGATTCATCCCTCTGCTAAAGCATGGGTGATTTTAAAGAACCAAGTGAATACCTAAAAACAATACTTAAAAGGCAAAGCATATGGCATTAATCCACAGAAAAGACATTGAGAAATTACTTAATGTGCAGAATAACACTCAGAATGCGCTGTGCATCTCTATTTTTATACCCACTCACCGGGCCGGACACGAAACACTGAATGGAAACGACCAGATACTCTTCAAGAATAAGATAAGGGAAGCGAAAGCTTTACTCGCCCGACATGATGTGCCTGAAACAGAGATAGATGCTTACATGAAACCGGCAGAAGACTTACTGGCAGACGGTAATTTCTGGCGCCACCAGGCAGAGGGCCTGGCTGTATTTATTACGAAAGGGTTTTCGGCACACTATACACTGCCGGTAACTATGCCGGATGTAGTGTATGTGCTGGATCAATTCTACTTTACGCCTGTTATTCCGCTACTGAGCCAGAACGGGCGTTTCTTTATACTTTGCCTGAACCGCGAAAAGATCGGATTATATGAGGCTACTCTCGACAGGATGCGTCCGATAGATATAAGCTCCTTTGTGCCGGAGTCAATGAACAAAGCGCTCAAGTTTGATATCAAAGGCAAAGATCAGGACTTTACAAACTCAACGACTACAGTAAACGGTTCTAACATTGTGCATGGGGCAGGCTCAACCAAAGGCGACGAAGAGCATGAGCGCGTGCGTGAGTTCATGATTGAAGTAGACAACAGCCTGCAGCAGATATTACACGACGAACATGTTCCGCTGGTGCTGGCAGGTGTCGATCATTACTGCAGTATTTTTAAAGCGCATAGCAAGTACAAGAACATTGTTCCGGAAAACATTCATGTGAACGAGAATGCAGATGCTGCCAACGGGTTGCATGAAAAAGCACTTGCTGTAGTTAAGCCATTGATGCAGCAAAACCATACCGACTCGCTTTCGCGTTACGAGAACGTAGCAGGTACAGGCGTTACTTCTGAAGACATTGCAACTGTAGCAGCAGAAGCAGTGCATGGCCGCGTAGAAACGCTGTTTATTGCACCTGGCCAACCGGTTTGGGGTCGATATGATGCAAAGAATGCCGTAGCAGAGATACATGACGAATACCACCGTGGCGATGATGACCTGGTGAACCTGGCGGCTACCAAAACCTTGGCTCAGGGCGGACGTGTATTTGTAAGCAGCTACGACGGCCTGAGTGAAGGGGCTGCAGAAGGCGGTGCCAATGTGAAAGCGCTGTTCAGGTACTAACAAACTATAAATTGGGCTTTTTAAGTCCTTTACTATAACTTAGGGGCAGCCGGCAATGGTTGCCCCTAAATTTTTGGCGGATATCCCACATTATTACTTACTTCCACATGAACCCACACATCACAGACGGGCTTAACTTTTTGTCGAAGATGACGTGGAAGCGTGCGTTTAACGCAGTACAGGTGGTAAGCAGTTATTTGTATGCCAAAACAACAGGCAAAGCGGTGCACTGGGGCATGCCGGTGAGTATATCGCTGGAGCCAACTACCTCGTGTAACCTGCGCTGCCCGGAATGCCCCAGCGGCCTGCGCTCCTTTACGCGCCCCACCGGCATGCTGCAGCCCGAACTATACCAAAGCGTTATAGATCAACTGCACAGCAAATTGCTGTATCTTATCTTTTATTTCCAGGGCGAGCCTTATCTGCACAAACAATTTCTGGAGATGGTAAGCTATGCCAGCAAAAAAGGGATTTATACAGCCACCTCTACCAACGCCCATTATTTAGATGATGAAACGGCACGCAAAACAGTAGAGTCGGGCCTGGACAGGCTTATAGTTTCGATAGATGGCACGACACAGGAAACGTACGCTGCATATCGTATAGGCGGCAAACTGGATAAGGTGCTGGAGGGAACCCGCAACGTGGTGAAGTGGAAAAAGGCCCTGAAGTCTAAAACGCCGCATATTATGTTTCAGTACCTGGTGGTCCGGCCAAACGAGCACCAACTGGACGATGTAAAAGTGCTGGCAAAAGAACTAGGTGTAGATGAAGTTGTTTTTAAAACAGCCCAGATCTATGATTATCAGCACGGTTCTCCGCTCATCCCAACTATAGATTATTACTCGCGCTACCAAAACAATGGCAACGGCAACTATAGCATCAAAAATAAACTGCTGAACCATTGCTGGAAAATGTGGCATTCGTGCGTTATAACCTGGGATGGCCTGGTAGTGCCCTGCTGTTTTGACAAGGATGCTGAATACCGGTTCGGAGACCTGAAAGAAGAGCAATTCAGCCGGGTTTGGCGCAGCGAAAAGTATACGACCTTCAGGCAGGCAGTGCTCCGCTCGAGGGCAGAAGTTGAAATGTGCCGTAACTGTACGGAAGGAACCAGAGTATGGGCTTAGATACCAGCGTCACCTTCTGGTAAAGACCTCTACATTATGAATGACATTGACAAAGCCTTAGAACTGCTGCTCACCAAGCTGGAACTATGGGGCAGGCACCTGGTGCTCATGTTGCCTAATCTTTTCCTGGCTCTTCTTATACTCGTTATTACCTTTTATATAGCCCGCCTGATTCGTAAAGGGTTGGAGAGAGTAATTACCCGTTTTTCACATAGTCCTGCGCTCAACAACCTCATCTCTACGCTTCTGTACCTTTGTATTCTGATGGTGGGTTTCCTGCTGGTGCTGAGCGTGCTGAAACTGGATAACGTGGTGGTGTCGTTGCTGGCCGGTGTGGGTATAGTTGGTCTGG
Organism: Pontibacter populi; assembly: GCF_019336435.1. GTDB lineage: Bacteria > Bacteroidota > Bacteroidia > Cytophagales > Hymenobacteraceae > Pontibacter > Pontibacter humidus. Next base: position 1,299,237 of record NZ_JAHWXQ010000001.1, read on the forward strand.
CATTGGGTTTTGCGTTTCAGGATATAGCCGCCAACTTTATTTCGGGAACTATAATTGCCGTGCAGAAACCATTTGGTGTCGGCGACATGATCGAAACCAACGACTATTTTGGCGTGATCGAACGCATCTCGCTACGGACTGTAAATATCAGGAAAGTGACTGGTGAACTGGTAATGCTGCCCAATAAGATGGTGTTTGAAAACCCGGTTACCAATTATTCTTTTCATGGCATCCGGCGCGTAGATCTGGATGCACGCGTTTCATACAACGAAGACCTGGAGCAGATACAACGAATAGTAATTGAGGCGCTGCAGGATGTGAAGAACCGTGTAAAGACCCGCGATGTAGAAGTGGTTTACGATGAGTTTGACGAGAGCTCGATTAACTTTAAGGCCCGTTTCTGGGTAACCTATACCCGACAGTTTGATTACGTGAGTGCCAAAAGCGATGCGATCATCCGGATTAAAAAGGCATTCGATGAGCGTGGCATTTCCATTCCGTATCCTGTCCGATCACTGGATTTTAACACCAGGCATGGCGGAGCGTTATCGGACCAGCTGGGTGCTATTAAAGTAGCCATTAAAAATAATGACAAGGCTGATAAGGAAAAGGAATAAGCTGCAACTATAAACTATAAAACAAGAGAGCCGGCTATATGTAGCCGGCTCTCTTGTTTTTATTTATCTCTTTTATCCAGGTTCTTACCTAAGTCCTCTACCTGTTTCAGGAAGTTGTCAACGCCGGTATCGGCATAAGGACCGTAAGAGTTGGAGATAGTCCCTTTCAGGCCGTTGCTTGTCTCCACAGCATATAATATCGACATATCGTCCGGGTTGCTTTCACCTTCGAAGCGATAAAAGTCTACAATGCGTACCTGGTCTGGCGTAAACTCGTCCTGGTTTTCCATGGTGCATAGTTTACCTTCTCCGGATACTTTAAAATCGCACTTGTAACCATCTTTATGCAGGCGGTTGAGTACGTTTACCAAAGATCTTTCTTCTACTTTATCTTGCATGATATTTTACGTTAAGTTAATTCCAGTTCTTACATAACAGGTTGGCTATAGAACTATACGCAAATTGTGGCTTTGGTTATGTGCAGGACTATAAATTCTGATTGTAGAGTGGTTTTGTTGTGCTCTCAGGCAATTAGTAAAAGGAAAAGCGCCACCCGTTTGGGCAGCGCTTTTTATAGTTTATATAGTTGCGAACTATAGTTTATATTTTAGGTAGTGCAGCTTGTTTTCGCCGCTCCATCTCCTGCTCTATCTTTTTAAAATCGATGCCACCACAGGCACCGCAGCTTTTGGCACAGCCTTTGGCTTTACTGCTAAACGTCCGGATCAGCATTTGAACGATGTACGCTGCAGCAGCTATAAAAAGTACGAGAATGATGATGTGCTGTATCATATTGTTACAACTATAAGCTGGTATAAAAAGTTTAAGTCAGGGCCTGTTTCCAGTGTAACGCTATCGTTTTAAGCATTTCTTTATGGATGCTGCCGTTACTGGCCACAATCTCGCGTCCGAAAATATAATCGCCGCCATCCGTGAACTTAGATAGTTCCCCGCCTGCTTCCTGAACTATAACCACTCCGGCAGCTACATCCCAGGCATTCAGGTTGTACTCAAAAAAGCCTTCGAACCTGCCGGCAGCTACATAAGCCAGATCCAGGGCGGCAGAACCAATGCGGCGCACCCCGTGTGATGTTCCCATAAAAGCACCCAGTACCTGCAGGTATTGCTGTGTCAGCTCAAAATCGTAGTACGGGAAGCCGGTAGCGATCAAAGAATCTTTCAACCCTGGCGCATCCGAAACATGTATTCGTTTATCGTTCAGGTAAGCGCCATTGCCTTTGGTAGCATAAAAGCACTCGTTGTGCATCGGGTTATAGATCACGCCCAGCACGACTTCGTCGCCTTCCATCAGACCAATGCTTACGGCAAAGTGGTGCAGGCCGTGTGTAAAGTTGGTCGTGCCATCCAGCGGGTCGATGATCCAGTTAAAAGTTTCTCCGCGTTCGGTAGCCGTTTCTTCTTCGGTTATAAAGCCGGCTTCGGGTAACGCTTTGCGCAGGTCATCTACCAGTTGGGCTTCGGCCTGTTTATCCACATACGACACTAAGTTGTTAAAGCCTTTCATTTCTACCTTAGAGCGGTCGAAGTTCTCGGCTTCCTGCTTTATAAAGTCCCCGGCGTGGCGGGCTATCTCAATTACGCGTTGGCAAAGTTGCTGCAGATCCATAGTTTATAGTTAGGTAGCAAAGCTTATAGGTACGTGTTTTAGGCACGGGTTGCTACTTTTGCCTCGGGCTTTTGTTTGTTTCTGTTAATCGCAGCGCCAACTATAGCCGCCGCAAAAAGCAGCACAGCCAGCCATAAACTGGAGTGGCCAATGTACTCGCCATGGCGCGTGTAAAACGTAAGCTCGGTATTAGCCAGTATAGTTTGCGACAGTACATCCTGCACCCACCACTTGGAGCGGTCGGTTATCTCGCCTTTCTGGTTGATAAAACCTGAAATACCGGTATTGGCTGCCCGGGCTACGCTCCGGCGAGTTTCAATGGCACGCAGTGTGGCATATTGCAGGTGTTGTTTGTAACCCGGCGAGTCGCTCCACCAGCCGTCGTTGGTGATCACAAATATCAGGTTAGCCCCGTTGCGTACATACTCGGCCACATACTCGCCATAAATAGACTCGTAGCAGATAACCGGCGCGGCGCTAAAGGTGCTGTCCTGAGAGTGGTAGAATACGTCGCGCGTGTCCTGGCTGCCCTGGCTACCTACCGTGCCGCCTAAATCTATCGCTAACGGTCCTAAAAATTTAAATACTTCCGGGTAAGGCAGCTTTTCTACGCCTGGCACCAGTTTCGATTTATGGTAAATATCGATCTCGCCTTTGCGGTTAATATGCATGCCCGAGTTAAAGGAGTCGTAATACCCAAACCCTTCCAGGTGGCGGACAGTAGGGCTGGCATCTTTGTTATAGCCGTAAAAAGTATAGCTATCAAGGCCGGCAACCAATTCTATAGCTGGGTGGCGGTTCACGAAATCTTTCAGCTCCTGTATGGACTGGTAATTATGGAGTTGCTCTTCCCAATACCCTTGGTCCTGGCGCAGCGCGGTTTCCGGCCACACTACAAACTTCGTATTTGGGGTGATCTTTTGTTCCGATAGACTGATCAGGCGTTGCTGCTGTTCTTCGTAAGGAATAAAGTTCTCATGGCCCGAGAATTTCTCACGATAAGGGTCGATGTTTGGCTGCACTACTACCACTTCGGTTGGTGTGCCTTTCTCCTCGTAAGTAGCCAGGATGCCGAATGAGATAACTATAGGGACAACTATAAGCGTAAGAGGCAACCATAGTTTTTTAAGCTCCACACGCTCCTGCGGGTAGTTTTTTATCACCAAAAAGATGAGCACATTTACGAGCAGCACCCACACCGAGCCACCTAAAAAGCCGGTATATTCATACCACTGTACCCAGGTATTAAGTGTCGCAAACCCATTGCCCAGCGTAAGCCACGGCCACGACAGATCCCAGTTCAGGTGGAACTGCTCAAACGCTATCCAGTAAACTATAAAAGAGATATAGCCAATGGTATTGCCCAGGTATTTGCGGGTAAAGTAAAAGGCTATCAACGGGATACACATCAGGGCTGCATTGAACAATACAGCTGCAATACCACCGGGCAAGGTAGAGTGCGACACCCACCAGGTAGTAAAGGCATTCCACAGCACCATCGCCACATACGACCATTTGAAGAACGTATAGCCCGGCGACTTGTGCTTACCGCTTTCAACTATGTGTTTCTCCATGTACAGCAATGGCACAAACCCGAAGAACAGGAAAAAAGCCAGGGGTTTGGTAGGCCATCCCAGCCAGAGTAAAAGCCCGGTAAGCAGGGCCAGAAGCGGAACTATATAAGGGCTATTTACTACCCTGTACAACAATGACGAATTCACCTTTGATTGCTTTGGTTGTAAAGATTTGTATCAGTTCGTCGAGTGTTCCATTTAAAGTCTCTTCGAACATTTTAGATATTTCACGTGAAACGGATGCCATACGCTCGCCGCCAAAGTACTCTTTAAATTGTGTGAGCGTTTTTTGCAGGCGGTGCGGCGATTCATAGAAGATCATAGTCCTCTCTTCTTCGGCCAGGCTTTGCAGGCGCGTCTGGCGGCCTTTTTTTATAGGCAAAAATCCTTCAAACGTAAACCTGTCGGTGCTGAAACCTGACTTAACTAAGGCCGGCACAAAAGCAGTAGCTCCCGGTAAACATTCTATTTTCAGGTCATTCTTTAAACACTCGCGCACCAGGAAGAACCCTGGGTCTGAGATGCCCGGCGTACCTGCATCCGATATCAGCGCCATTACTTCGCCAGCCTTCAGCCTGTCCACAATATGGGCCGTGGCTTTGTGCTCGTTGTGCAGGTGGTGGCTATGCATGCGTTTTTCAATACCCAGGTGCTGCAGCAACTTGCCGCTGGTCCGGGTATCTTCCGCCAGAATCACGTCCACTTCCTTCAGAATCCGGATGGCACGCAGCGTTATATCTTCCAGGTTGCCAATGGGTGTCGGCACCAGGTATAGGTTCGTTTTTTCAGGTTCCTGCATGCTGCAAAGATACTATAAAATTGCTTGCTGATTTATTGTGCACGGTAAACTATAGCCGCAACTACAGACACTTATCCACAACAGCAAACTATAGTTGTAATGTTCAGATTTATAGTTTTGAAGCGGTTATCTGGTCGTAAATTTCGTCGATGCGACGGGCTAGTTTAATGTCTTTCTCGGTAACTATATTGCCTGCATCGTGGGTGGTGAGCTCGATTTCGATCTTGTTATACACATTGCTCCACCACGGATGATGGTCCATTTCTTCGGCTACATCGGCTACCTGTTGCATAAAGTGCATGGCCTGCTTAAAATCCTTGAATGTAAGGCTGCGGTGCAGTTTATGGTCTTCTTCTTTCCACATAGTTTATCGGGTTATAGTTGCTTATACTTCATAAAGGAGTTTAACGATGAGCTGACAACGCATTAAAAATGGCTGGCGTATAGTTTAAAATTGAAATGATTGCAGCTACAAACCTAAAGCTACCAAAACTATGGAAAACAAACCGAAGAAATTACCGGCACAGGAGCAGAAAACGCAGCCTGGCAAAGAACATAAAATGACACCAAAGCCCGAGTACATTCGGGACAACTATAAAGGCAGCGACAAGCTAAAGGACAAAGTTGCTTTAATAACCGGCGGCGATAGTGGCATCGGTCGGGCCGTGGCCGTACACTTTGCCCGCGAAGGCGCTGATATAGCGATCGTTTACCTGAACGAAGACCGTGACGCCGAAGAAACAAAAGACCTGATAGAGCAGGAAGGCCGCAAATGCCTGCTGCTTTCCGGTGATATCGGGAATGAAAAGTTCTGCCAGAAAGCCGTTGATCAAACTATAAAAAAGCTTGGCAAGCTGGATATACTGATAAATAATGCCGCCGAGCAACATGAGCAGCAAGAGCTACAGGATATTACCAAAGCACAGTTGGAGAAGACATTCCAGACCAATATCTTCTCGATGTTCTACATCACCAAAGCAGCCCTGGAGCACATGAAAGAAGGCGGTGCTATTGTTAACTCCACATCCGTTACATCTTACCGCGGTAGCGATCATTTAATGGACTATGCATCTACGAAAGGAGCGATAACTGCCTTTACCAGGTCACTGTCGGCTAACCTGGCAGAGAAAAAGATTCGGGTAAACGCCGTAGCTCCAGGCCCCATCTGGACACCGCTTATACCAGCCTCGTTTGATGCTAAAAAGGTTAAAGAATTCGGGCAAAATGTGCCGCTCAAGCGCCCTGGTCAGCCATCCGAAGTTGCCCCGGCCTATGTTTTTTTAGCTTCAGAAGACGGCTCTTACATAACAGGCCAGGTGATACATGTGAACGGTGGTGAGCAGGTAGGATCGTAGCATTTACTCAACCATAACTATAGAAATGGAGTAAAACAGGTTACACTACCCCGTTGTACAGACTTAATAAAACAAACAACTATGGCTGATAATAAAGAGAACAACGCCAACAAAGATCCGCACAAAGAAGATATTGGGCATAACCGTCCGGTGCGGGTTATAGAAGATGATACAAGTGAACTGGAGATGCGCGCAGGGCATATTATACCAGGCGCAGATCCGCCGAAGAACGAGCATCAGCGTGGTGGTTTTGGTAACCGCGATGGCAAAGAAGGCTTCGGCAGCGATACCGCTTCGGAAGGCCCATCAGCTACCGGTGTAAACGATTTTGCCGACGACGGCACTCCGCCACCGGATAACATGCGCACCGAAGACGAGGGAAGAGGAACCTGATTAAAAGGTCAGGAATTTTTACATTTAAGAAAAGGAGGATAAGATGCCATCATATAAGCACACCCAACCTGGCGGTGAAAATAAAGGAAACCCGACAGGCCAAGGACAGGATAAAGCCGGTATAAAACCAACCGGCAAGAAAAATGAAGAGTTGCGGAATAAGTACACCGAAGGCGCGGATGAAAATCCTGCAAATACGGGTAACGTACTTAAAAACAACGATAACCGAAATACAGACAAGCCGGAGCTAGATAACGGAAAATACAATTAGCATTAGCTGGCTCGCATAAAAATAGCACCTGCCCAAAACAGGTGCTATTTTTATTGATACATTTGCCAATCTATAGTTTACACTGATCAACAATGGCCCGTTACGCCCTTACTGATATCCATGGCTGTGCCCAAACACTTAAAGCACTGGTGTTGGGGCAATTAAAACTTCAGAAACAGGATGAACTATATATTCTGGGTGATCTGGTAAATAAAGGCCCGGACAGCAAAGGCGTTATTGATTTTATAGTTCATCTGCAGAAACAGCAGTATAACGTACAATGCCTGCGTGGTAATCACGACCAAATGCTCTTGAAAGCAGCTACCAAAGGCGAAAGCGCACTAAACTTATCATTACCAGAAAAAGAGCTTGTCTTGCAAAGTTTCGGCATTCAGGAATTTGAGCAGCTCCCACCAAAGTACATTAACTTTCTCAAATCTCTCCCCTATTACCTGGAGTTACCTGATTATTTTCTGGTGCATGCCGGGTTCGACTTTAAGCAGGATGATATCTTTAAAGATAAGGAGGCTATGCTTAATATCCGGGGCTATAAACTCATGCCGGCAAAGCTTAACAATAAGAGGTTGTTGCATGGCCATACTCCGGTAGCATTGCACACTATAAAAAAGTCGGTGGCCCATAGTAGCTATAGTTTAAATCTGGACGCTGGCTGCGTGTACTATAAGAACGCTAGCTACGGTAACTTAATAGCGCTCGACTTAGATTCGCAGGAACTATACATCCAGCCAAATGAAGACCGCCCCTATTCTGTTCGTCGAAAAAGCTAACTTCCAGATAAGTTCTACCAAGCTTAGTATACGACCTAGCTTTTAGTGACTTTTGCGATTTATATGTTGCTATTCTAAGATAGTATACCCAAAAGTAGGTATAAATTCATGGTTTTACGGATTGGATAAACTTTTTATACTACAATTATATATTCAGAAACTCAAGCAACAATTTTTTTTGTACTTTTTATGTTTCATTTTGTGAGATATTTTTTTTGAGGAAGATTTTGGATTGTTCTAATCGGTATTGAGTTTATATTTTGTATTGCATTATTCAATTGATAATCAGGCTATTGCCTATTCGCTGTTTGATGAGTATTTATCTTGTTAAATATTGTGTATAAAGTATATATATTATTGAATTTTAGCGTTCCCGGGGCCGGAAGTATAAAAAAATAGTTATAAAAAATTGTGATGGTAAGAAATAAATTATCTTATTTTGCAAATGAATCTTACATCGCAAGAGGCTAAATTACAATAATTTAATACTGGCTACACAATTCAAAGCTATGGCACGTTTCTACGCTTACCCTTATAGTTCATCGCTGATAAGAACGCTGCTGACAAATTTCATTTTGGTATTATTTGTTATTGTGCAGGCACAGGCGCAATCAGCACCTACAATTTCTGGTTTTACTCCATCATCGGGTAAAGTGGGGGATGTAATAACTATAAATGGTACAGGTTTCACTACTGCCAATATGGTTTATATAGGTAGTGAGCCGACACTTGATTTCGATATAGTAAATGACAATCAAATTAAAGTAAATGTACCGGCCACTGCTTCTACAGGTAAAATTCAGGTACATACTGGTTATGGATCCAAATCCAGCTCTTCAAATTTCACACTAAATGAGGCTCCTGTTATTAGTTCAATAAATCCTGCTTCTGGCACCGTAGGCACAGAGGTAACAATAACCGGATCGAAATTTACTGGTGTTACTTCCGTAAGCATTGCAGGTGGTTCGGTTGATGATTTTGTAGTTATAAGTGATTCAGAAATACTGGCAAAAGTACCCGTGTCATCATATAGTGGCAATGTAGTAGTATATGCAAACCACGGATCAGCTGTTGGCCCATCTTTCTCTGTAAGTGGCACTCCTACGATTACAGAATTTGCCCCTGCGGCAGGCCCAGTTGGTACTGAAGTAACCATAAAAGGAACAAAGTTTAATAATGTAACATCTTTAAACATAGCGGGAGGCACTATAACGAGCTTCACTAAAGTAAGCGATACAGAAATAAAAGCTAAAGTACCAACAAGTGCTACAGGTGGAATAGTAAGGGTATATTCCAATATTGGAACAGGAGTAAGCTCTTCGAGCTTTTCTGTAGATGGAACACCAACTATAAATTCCTTCTCACCTGCATCTGGCCGCGTAAATAGTGAAGTAATAATTACCGGCTCAAATTTTACGAATGCTACTTCAGTGTATATTGGAAGTGGCTTGGTAACGGACTTTTCAATAATCAGTGATACACAGATTAAGGCTATTGTGCCTAATACCGCATCAACAGGAAGAATACAGGTTTATACTGCGCAAGGCCGATCGGTAAGTTCATTTAATTTTGCAGTAGAAGGGGCACCAGTGATTAGTTCTTTTTCTCCTGCAAAGGGGGTGGTAGGGACGCTTATGACCATTAAAGGACGTAATTTTTCTGAAGCATCTACAATTTATATTGGAACCGGAATTGCATCCGATTTTACAATTGTAAGTGATACTGAGATACAAGTAAAAGTGCCAGTGACTGGTTCTACCGGAAGGGTGCAGGTTCGCGGTAAGAATGGTGCAGCAGTAAGCGCCGGTACATTTACAGTAACGGGAGCTCCAGTTATTGCCTCCTTTTCCCCTTCCTCAGGTCCAGCAGGTACAGAAGTGACTATTTTGGGAGAGAACTTTACAGGTACTTACCAGATTTATGTAGGTAATGGCTCAACATCCAGTTTTACAGTAGTTAGTGACAAAGAGATAAGAGTGAGAGTTCCCGAGTCAGCTACCAGTGGCAGTGTGTTGGTCCGGACAGGCAGTGGTCAGGTATATAGTACAGGTACCTATACTGTTACAGGAGCACCGGAGATAAGTTCTTTTTCCCCTGTAGCAGGACCTGTAGGAACTTTAGTGACAATAAAAGGGATAAACTTTACTGGAATCAACCTCATTTATATTGGAACCGGAATTGCATCCGATTTTACAATTGTAAGTGATACTGAGATACAAGTAAAAGTGCCAGTGACTGGTTCTACCGGAAGGGTGCAGGTTCGCGGTAAGAATGGTGCAGCAGTAAGCGCCGGTACATTTACAGTAACGGGAGCTCCAGTTATTGCCTCCTTTTCCCCTTCCTCAGGTCCAGCAGGTACAGAAGTGACTATTTTGGGAGAGAACTTTACAGGTACTTACCAGATTTATGTAGGTAATGGCTCAACATCCAGTTTTACAGTAGTTAGTGACAAAGAGATAAGAGTGAGAGTTCCCGAGTCAGCTACCAGTGGCAGTGTGTTGGTCCGGACAGGCAGTGGTCAGGTATATAGTACAGGTACCTATACTGTTACTCCAGCCCACCTCACCACCCCACAAGAACTCACCTTTAACAGCAAACCAGTTGGTGGGAGCGAATCCAAAGAATACCAGGTGAGTGGCTTAGGATTGAAAAACGGGGAAGCGGTTACGTTAACTGTTAGTGAGTCTAGCCCATATACTATTTCAAAAACTGCTGATGCAACTGGGTTTGGCAAAACATTAACTCTAACTGGCGTTACTAACAACAGGCTAAACCCAATACAGATTTTTGTAAAATATACAGCAACTGAAGCTGGCGAAGGCTTTCCTGCAGTTATCACACACTCGCAAGGTTCAATCACTAGGGCAATGGATGTGAGAGTTGTTGCCCCTTTACCTGTAGAACTCACCTCTTTCACGGCTAGTTTAAAAGGTGGTATAGTTAACCTGGAATGGAGTACAGCTTCAGAGAAAAATAACTCTCATTTCGAGATAGAAATGTCTAAAAGCTCGTTGAATAATTTTAGAAAGATCGATAGCGTTAAGAGTAAGGTTGAAAATAGCTCTACGAAAACACAATACAGCTTCTCGAGCAACTATAGCAGTAATGGCGAAACAGAATATTACCGCCTAAAACAGGTAGACTTCGATGGGGCATATGCTTACAGTAAGATTGTAGCGGTTAAGCCTGTTATGCTTTCGAAGCCAATGGAAGTAGCGCCAAACCCATTAGAGGCAGATTCTAAAGTTTACTTTACAGCTGAAAACGAAGGGACGGCAACTATACGGGTTACTTCAATAACAGGAAAGCAGGTATACTTCGAGCGGATAGATGTGCATGCAGGTGAGAATGTAGTTCTGTTATCAAAGTATAATAACCTGATGGCTGGTGTTTACATAGTTACGGTTGACCATAGTGGAAAGCGGGAATATGTAAGAATTGAGAAGAGGTAACTATAACTATAGCAGCAGAAAAGCCAGGCACTTTCATAGTGCCTGGCTTTTCTTTTTGAGAAGCAACTATAAAATATGGCTGGATAACCCTGTGGTTTTTAAGATAGTACATATAAACTTAGTAAACATTGGTTTATTGCGGGGCATGCTTTAATTTTGAACAATTATAATTCTACTTAATAAGATGCAGAAAGACACAGCTATATTCGACCTGATCGCTAAAGAGAAAGCTCGCCAAATGCATGGTATAGAACTTATTGCTTCAGAAAACTTTGTTTCGGAGCAGGTAATGCGCGCCATGGGTAGCGAAATGACTAACAAGTACGCTGAAGGCCTCCCGGGGAAGCGTTACTATGGTGGTTGTGAGATTGTAGACCAGTCGGAGCAGTTGGCTATAGATAGAGCGAAGGAATTATTTGGTGCTGAATGGGTAAACGTACAGCCACACTCAGGTGCTCAGGCGAACGCTGCTGTTATGTTGGCAGTACTGCAGCCAGGCGATAAAATTCTTGGTTTTGATCTTTCGCATGGTGGTCACTTAACGCATGGTTCTCCGGTTAACTTTTCAGGTAAACTATACCAGCCATCTTTTTATGGTGTAGAGCAGGAAACTGGCCTTATTGATTTCGATAAAGTAGTAGAAACAGCGCGTCGCGAGAAGCCGAAACTTATTATCTGCGGTGCCTCGGCTTACAGCCGCGACTGGGATTATAAAAAACTGCGTGCAGCCGCTGATGAAGTAGGCGCACTATTAATGGCTGATATCTCCCACCCTTCCGGCTTAATTGCGAAAGGTTTATTAAATAACCCGTTCGAGCATTGCCATATAGTTACTACAACTACGCACAAGACGTTACGCGGACCAAGAGGCGGTATGATCATGATGGGGAAAGACTTTGAGAACCCATTTGGTCTGAAAACTCCAAAAGGCGAAACACGCATGATGTCGTCAGTGCTGGATGGTGCTGTATTCCCGGGAACACAGGGTGGACCGTTAGAGCACGTAATTGCAGCTAAGGCTGTAGCGTATTTCGAAGCGCTTTCTGATGATTACCTGGGTTACATAAAGCAGGTACAGCAAAATGCACAGGCCATGGCCAAAGCATTTGTTGATCGTGGCTACAACATCATCTCTGGTGGCACAGATAACCATATGATGCTGATCGACCTTCGTACGAAAGGGCTTACCGGTAAACTGGCAGAAAATACATTGGTTAAAGCCGATATCACGATCAACAAAAACATGGTGCCGTTCGATGACAAATCTCCTTTTGTAACATCCGGTATGCGTGTTGGTACGGCTGCTATTACTACACGTGGCCTGAAAGAGAATGACATGACGCGTATAGTTGAGCTTATCGATGATGTGCTGATGAACCACGATAATGAGTCGAAGCTTACCTCTGTTCGCAACGAAGTAAATAACTGGATGCAGCAATACCCGCTGTTCGCTTACTAATAATTACAGGATTCTTTTAATGGATCAAAACTTCTTGGAGGAAGAACCGAAAGAGATGTCCTTTGTGGACCATCTTGAAGAGTTAAGATGGCATCTGATACGGGCAGTTGCTTCCATCCTAATATTTTCTATTATTGCTTTTTTAGCCAAAAGCTTCGTTTTTCACGATATCATCCTGGCTCCAGCACGCACAGACTTCCTGAGCTACAGGTTAATGTGCGACTTGGGGAATGCCTTGGGAATGGAGGCTTTTTGTATTGATGAGCTCGGGTTTACGATACAAAGCCGGCAAATGAGTGGACAGCTTTCTATGCACATGCTGGTGTCGGTAGTAATCGGTTTGGCTTGTGCGTTTCCGTATGCTTTCTGGGAGATTTGGCGTTTTGTAAGCCCTGGCTTGTACGATCAGGAACGTAAGAGTTCGCGTGGCGCTGTGTTCTTTGTTTCTGTGCTGTTTATAATGGGCTTGCTGTTCGGATACTATGTCGTATCTCCGATCTCCATTAACTTTCTGGCAGGTTATCAGGTCGATCCTACAATTGTAAATGAGTTTGACCTTAGCTCATATGTTTCTACGCTTACAACACTTTGCCTGTCGTGTGCATTTATGTTTCAGTTGCCGGTTATAGTTTACTTTTTCACAAAAGCAGGACTATTATCACCTGAAGTAATGAAACTATACCGCAGGCATGCTGTTATCGTAATATTAGTGGTGGGTGCCATTATAACACCGCCGGATGTGATTAGCCAGTTGCTGATCTCGATTCCGCTGATGTTATTGTATGAAGTAAGTATAATCGTTTCGCGCTCCATCCGGAATAGTGACTTAAAGAAACTGAACCAAAACAATACGATCTGATGGCTTATAACATTGCAATAGGCGGCGACCATGCCGGTTACACCTATAAAAAGTTACTCAAAAAGTATCTGGACGAATTAGGGTACAAGGTGCAGGATTTCGGGCCAGGTTCAGAAGAATCGGTGGACTATCCGGACCATGTGCACCCACTGGCAAAAGCTGTGGTAAATAAAGAAGCAGACTTTGGTATTCTGATCTGTGGTAGCGGAAACGGAGTAGCCATGACGGCAAATAAGTATAAGCAGATAAGAGCTGCTCTTTGCTGGAAACCGGAGCTGGCCAAACTTTCCCGCGAACATAACGATGCTAACATACTTTGTATACCAGCCAGGTTTGTTTCTGAAGAAGAAGCCGAAGAAATGGTGAAAGTATTCTTAAACACAGCCTTTGAAGGTGGCCGCCACCAGAACAGGGTTAACAAAATTGCCGACTGCTAAGCAGCGGCAATTATTGTTTTAACACATAGGTATTGTTCTTGCCCGTAGCGCTATACTTCCCGAAAACTGCTGGTATCTTATAGGTTAACTCTTCCATTAGATTCGCTTCATCTATAATATAGGCAGGCATTTCATTTCTGAGGTTAAGGTAAATGTTGTAGATGGCGTCATACTCATCCAGGTTGCCAAAGTCGCGCTGGGCCAGTTGCCAGTTCAGGTATGGCGTTGCCGGTTTATTCTGAAGATAATAGCGGGTGTCGTTACCCAGTACCAGTATAGTTTCGTTTTGCGGTACATCGGGCAGGTTGCCTTTAGAAATCAGTTGAGGATCAGAAAGCTCCAAAACCTGGCTGATACCAAAAAGGTCGCGGTAGCGGATAACTATCGTACTGACAAGCACCAGCATAAAGGCTAAGCTCAGCATCCACTTCTTAATAGCTATAGTAAACAGGTACTCTCCAAAGTAAGCAATAGCGGGTAGCAACAATATAAAAGTGTTTGCAGATATCTCATCCCGGGTTATAGTTAAGATCAGGCTGACTAATAACCAGATCCACATTACCTGCTGAAACTTAACCTGAAACACCAGCCGCTGCGGCAACGAAAGGCTCGACATAACCGAGAAGAAGAGCACGATCAGCGGTAAAGCAATAAGTTTAGCCAGGTCGGCAGGCGGCAGAATAAAAGCTACTTTAAACTGCCACGGGCGGAACAGGTGCATCTCAGTAAACTCATCCAGGGTGCCAGTATAGAAGTAAAAAGTAAGCAGCATCGCATACGGAAACAGAAATCCGCAGAGCATGAGTAAAATGCTTCGGAACGTATTAGAGGCAAAAAGCAGCACGGCAAAAAAGCCTATCACCAGGTATAAGCCAAGAGGTAAATAGCACAAAGCCGCCAAGCCAAGTATAAATCCCCCTACAAAAAGCCTGTTATTCTCAATCCCTTCCCGCGAGACAGTAATCAAATAAGGGAGTGATAGTATCACAAAAGTATGCCCGATCAAAACCGGCGTCAGCATCCCGAACTCATAGGTAATGCTACCAAGTACTAAATATAAAAGCGCTGGTATGTAGGTTCTGGTTGCAAAAACCTGGTAGCGGTTCAGGATAAAGTTAAAGGTAAGCGCCTGTACTAAAAGCAGTATGAGCGCAACTATACGGTACGCCAATACAGAACGGCCTGCAATAAGATCGATAAGCCAGTAAACCAGTGCGCTTAGCGGGGCAGTATTATCATAAATCTGCTGGTACATGGTATAGCCATCGGCCATGCGCTCTCCTATCAGCATGTATAAAAGCTCCTGCATAGTTACAGAAGTAAGCAACAGGTATAAAGGCAGCTGAATAGCCAGGAATAGTAATATCAGCGAAATAAGTCGGGAAAGCCGAACGCTTCTGAAGTAACTAACCAAGGAAAGAGTGAGTTAGAGAGTACTATAAACCAATGCACCTGAAATGAATAAGGCGCTTTTGGGGTAAAAATGCGAAATTAATATGATATTTGCATCTTCGTATGGAAAGTAAAAGACAACAGAAATTCTCACGCCTGATACAGAAAGAGCTGGCGGAAGTGTTTCAGAGAGAAACAACACACCTTTTTGGTGGTGCCTATATCTCTGTGAGCACGGTTCGTGTATCTCCGGACCTTGGGCTGGCACGTGTATACCTTAGTGTAATGCTGGCACCTAACAAGGAAGAGCTCTTGCAGGAACTGCGCGTGAACACTAAAACAATTCGCCATCATCTGGCGCAACGCATCAAAAGCCAGGTTAGGGTAATACCTGAACTGGTGTTTTACCTGGATGACAGCGCCGAATACGCTGCGCATATCGATAAGCTGTTCACCGGAATCGAGATTCCGCCCACTGACAAAGATTACGATACAGACGACTATATCGAGGACATCGATAACGATAAATAATAGCCCTAGCTTTGCTTCACCCTTATGCATTACGACCCAATAAAGCGGGTACTTGGAGATGTTTTCAACAAAACTCCGTTCCTGCGTCGTGTATTTTTTAACCTGTTAGATTTGCTGTTGCTGCGTACCTGGCATGTGCATAAAGAGCTGCGCCAGTGGGCTGATAACCACCGAAACAAAGAGCAGAACATACTGGATGCAGGTGCCGGCTTCGGACAATATACCTATCATTTATCCAGCATGAGCCCGAAATGGAACATACTGGCCGTGGATGTAAAGGAAGAGCAGGTATCTGATAACAACAGGTTTATGCGCGAGCTTGGCCGCCAGAACGTGCTTTTCAAGATCGCTGACCTGGTGCAATTCCGTCAGCCTGATAGCTATGACCTGATACTTTCGGTAGACGTGATGGAGCATATCCTGGAAGATGTAGATGTGTTTAAGAACTTCTATAGTTCGCTGCAGCCTGGTGGGATGCTGCTGATCTCTACCCCGTCTGATCAGGGTGGTTCGGATGTGCACGGCGACGACGAAACTTCTTTTATAGAAGAGCACGTACGCGATGGCTATAATATCAACGAGATTCAGGATAAATTACGCTCAGCTGGTTTCAGCAAAATGGAAGCGCGTTACTCGTATGGTAAGCCAGGTCAGATTTCCTGGAGATTATCGATGAAGTACCCGATGCTGATGCTGAACACGTCAAAACTATTCTTTATAGTGCTGCCGTTTTACTATCTTGTTACATTCCCGTTCAGCCTGGTGCTAAACTGGATGGATGTGAACAATAGACACGCATCCGGTACGGGCCTGATCGTAAAAGCCTGGAAGTAAGCTTAATTGTTAAATTGTTGATTGCTTAATTGTTGATCTGGAATACATGAATAACAATTAAACAGCTCAGCCATTTAACCATAATAAACTAAATGAACGTCCCTTTTCTCATAGCAAAGCGCTACTTCTTCTCTAAAAAGAAGCGGAACATCATCAGCATTATCTCGAATATTGCGATGATCGGCGTAGCTGTGGGTTCTATGGCGCTGATTATAGTTTTGTCAGTCTTTAACGGGCTCGAAGACCTTATCCGGAAGATCTATTCCAGCTTTGACCCGGACCTGAAGATAACTATAGTGGAAGGCAAGGCTTTTGAAACGGATACCGAGTTCATGAACCGGATTCGACGGATGCCCGGTGTGGCCGTAGTTTCGGAAGTGATAGAAGACAACGCCTTACTACGCTACAACGACCGCCAGATGGTGGTGAAAGTGAAAGGTGTAAGCGAGAATTTTTTCCAGCAGAACGAGATCGATACGTCGGTTGTGGAAGGACATCATCACCTGATACAGGATGGTAAGTATTATGCCCTGGTAGGTCGCGGCGTACAGTATCAGCTATCCATTAAGCCGGGCAACCAGTTTGTGCCTTTGCAGTTTTTATATCCGCGCAATACCAAGTTTAACCCCATGAACCCCGAAGGCGCTTTTAACAGCATGCCCATATTGCCGGGCGGGGTATTTGCCATAGAGCGCCAGTATGACGATGCGTATGTGTTTGTGCCGCTAAATTTTGCAGCTGAGTTGCTGGAGTATGGCCGTAAGCGAACTGCCTTGGAAATTAAAGTAGAAGAAGGCTACCGCATAGAACAGGTAAAGCAATCGTTGAAAGAATTGCTTGGCGAAAAGTTCAGGATACAGAACAGCGATGAACAACACACCAGTTTACTACGGGCAGTTAAGGTAGAAAAGCTCTTTGTGTTCGTCACCTTTGCCTTTATCCTTTTTATTGCGTCGCTTAATATTTTCTTCTCCCTCTCCATGCTGGTAATCGATAAGAAGAAAGACATTGCCATACTTGCCTCTATGGGCGCAACAGCTACCACTATCCGCAACATTTTCTTGTTAGAAGGTGCACTGGTTGCTTTTATTGGGGCGGCTTATGGCCTCTCTATGGGAATGCTGATCTGTAACCTGCAGCAAACATTCGGTATAATCTCGATGGGGATGGCGACTTCTCTAGTAGAAGCCTATCCAATTAAAATGGAGATACAGGACTTCGTACTGACCGGCGCAGCTATAGTTATCATCACGCTACTGGTCTCTATCAGGCCGGCCCGTAAAGCTGCTGCCATGTCGGTTATCGAGAATATTTAGAACCCCTCTTCCCCATATTTTAATATATTTTTCTTTCCGGACAGGTGTTTTATAAACATTTGCCTTACCCTACAGGTTATTGACTGAAAAATTGCTTTTAGGCCCCTAATAAGTCTGATTTTGGTAGGTTCTGACCGCTTTAATGGGTAAATTCGTGGTCCGAAATAGAATCTGTAATGAAAGTTTTTACCACGCAGCCTTTTCAGGTAGTTTATTCCCTTTTCGAGCATGAGTATCTCGGATATCTGTTTGAGTCTTTTGTGGTCCAGGTAAACTCCAGAGGACAACTTACGCTGCAGCACCAGAATATCTCCGCTAAAAATTCATCTGAGTTTTCCGCTGGTTTAGATGCCAATGATTTTAAGCTGGTACAGCTAATGGACCAGATACAGCAGGATGCTGTGCTTAAAAGATTCTCCCCAAAAAAGATGTCGCCGGTTGACTTTTTCCTGAAAGTATATGACCCCGAAAAAGGTGACAAAGCACTGCAGGAAACTATAAGCCACTATATGCAGGGGCGCATGGGTAAAATAATGGAGTTGCTGCGAGGCAAGCAGACATACATTATGGGCAAGGACGGCGAGCCAACCTGGCGTAAAATTTCTATTGCCCCTGAAAAAGCTTCCGTGTTATTCCATTTTCACCGCCAGGATGATGGCAGCACGCATTACTTCCCAACTATAAAATATGCCGGGCAGAAGCTGGAGTTCATGTTTAAGAACGCCTCGCTGATCTGTTACGAGCCGGCCTGGCTGATGCTAAATGGCGTGGTCTATAGTTTTGAAAAGCCGATAGATGGTAAGAAACTACAGCCTTTCCTAAACAAGCGGTTTATAGCCATTCCGCGAAGTATTGAGGAGAATTATTTCAGCAAATTTGTGGCGCCGCTCATGGAGTCCTTTGATGTGTATGCCTCCGCTTTCGAGATAAAAAAAGACAAGTATACACCTGAACCGCTACTGGTATTCTCAACTATAAAAGCGGCAAATGTGCCCGGCATATTTGCCAGAACACAGCCAGATTCTAAAATAGACCGTGAGCCGGATAAAATACTGTTCGAGCTGGCCTACAAATACGGCAACCAGGAAGTGCAGGCCACTGAAAACAAAAAAGTAAGCGTAAGCCTGGAGAAGACTCCCGAGAACTTTATTTTCCATAGGCTGGTGCGCGATGGTGTACGCGAAAAAGAGTTTTGCAAAGAGCTGAACAATCGTGGCCTCGATATAAAGAGTGGAAAAGCCGTGCTGGAAAAAGGTGCCGCCTTTGCGTGGCTTGGTACACACATTTCGGAGCTCGAAGAGCAGGGCTATACTATAAAACAATCTGATAAGAGCGGCAAGAACTACTTTATCGGTGATGTGTCTGTGGAAGTAGGCATTACCGAGAAAAATGACTGGTTTGATATTTATGGTATAATTCGTTTCGGTGAGTTTGAGATTCCGTTTATCAAACTAAAAAGTCACATCCTTACCAAGAATAACGAGTTTGTATTGCCAAACGGGCAAATAGCTATTATTCCGGATGAGTGGTTTACGCAGTATATTGAGCTGTTTGCTTTCTCGGAAGGCGATGAGCAGCTGACGCTTCGCAAGCACCACATGGCCCTGGTAAACGATCTGTATAACGGTAACCTGGCTACGGTAACGATGAGCCGCAAGCTGGAAAAGCTTCGTGAGTTCGAAACGATAGAAGACCATCCGATGCCGGTTGGGTTTAAAGGTGAACTAAGGCCTTACCAGAAAGCCGGTTATAACTGGCTACAATTTGTACAGAACTATAAGTTTGGCGGTTGCCTTGCCGATGACATGGGTCTTGGTAAAACCGTACAAACACTGGCGATGCTGCAGCACCGCAAGGAGCAGGGAGCAGAGTCGGCTACGATGCTGGTAATGCCAACTTCGCTTATCTATAACTGGCTGCACGAAGCCCAGAAGTTTACCCCGGATTTGCGTGTGCTGAGCTACACCGGTACCTATCGTAACAAAGATGTTGCGCATTTCCAGGAATATGATGTGGTACTGACCTCTTATGGTATCGTGCGCCTGGATGCGGAGCTGCTGAAGCAGTATTACTTCGATTACATTATCCTGGACGAGTCGCAGGCCATCAAAAATCCGGACTCGACTACATCTAAAGCTGTAAGGTCGCTTAAATCGAAGCACAGGCTTATACTTACCGGTACACCTGTCGAGAACAGCACCATGGATCTTTGGTCGCAGATGTCGTTCATTAATCCGGGCTTACTGGGTAATCAGCATTTTTTCCGGAACGAGTTTTTAAAGCCGATCGAGAAAGAGAAAGACGAGCAGAAGACACGCAAACTACACGCTCTTATAAAGCCTTTTATACTTCGCAGGCACAAATCACAGGTGGCCAAAGAGCTGCCCGAAAAGATAGAGCACACCACGTACTGCAAAATGACAGAAGAGCAGGGGCATGCTTACGAAGAAACCAAATCGTTTTACCGCAACAAGATACTGACCAACCTGGAAGAGAACGGGCCGGGTAATACCCAGTTCATGCTGTTGCAGGGCCTGATGAAGCTGCGTCAGATTGCAAACCACCCCCTGATGGCCGACCCGAACTATGAAGGGGAATCCGGAAAGATAAAGGAAGTGCTGCGCATGACGCGTAACGTGGTTGGCAAAGGACATAAGGTGTTGATTTTTAGTCAGTTTGTGAAGCACCTGGAGATTGTGCGGGCTGCGCTGGATGAGCGTGGAATAACCTACGCTTACCTGGACGGAAACACGAAGAACAGGCACCAGCAGGTAGAACTTTTCCAGACAGACGAAACGATACAGGTATTCCTGATCTCGCTAAAGGCTGGTGGTGTAGGCCTTAACCTGACTGCCGCCGACTATGTGTTTATACTTGACCCGTGGTGGAACCCCGCTGTAGAAGCGCAGGCTGTAGACAGAGCGCACCGTATCGGGCAGCAAAACACCGTATTTACTTACAAATTCATTACGAAGGATTCGGTGGAAGAAAAGATACTGGCCCTGCAAAACCGCAAACTGCAACTGGTAAACGACCTTATCACTACCGATGAGAACGTTATAAAGAACCTGACCAAAGAAGATATAGATAACCTGTTAAGCTAATTGTAGCATGACTTAATTATAAAATGCCACTGCAACTATAAAGCAGCGGCATTTTTGTTTGCGTTACCCATAACTTTTATAGTTGCAGGTAGTTAATCTTCCAGCAACCTTACTTGTCATCTCGACGAAAGGAGAGATCTATCTCAAATCCGAACTAGATTTCTCGCTACACTTGAAATGGCAATTCTGGGTTCTCAAATAACAATCAGCAACTAACCATCAAACCGTGCAGATCCATCTCGAAACTAAGGTCAGGCAAAACTATAGGCAGGTGTTTGAGGCATTTGATGAGCAGCTGTTCCGGAAACTTGCTCCACCCTACCCTACTTTAAAGTTGCTGCGGTTTGATGGATCTGAGCCCGGCGATGTGGTGGAAGTGGAACTGCAGACAGGCATAAAGTCATTCCGGTGGACAAGCCTGATAACCGAAAGAACTATAGCAGACAGCGAAGCTTACTTTGTAGACGAAGGCCAGGAGCTTCCCCCGCCGCTTAAACTATGGCACCATAAACACCTGATAACAGCACTTGGCCACGGCGCAACTATACACGACATTATAAACTATAGTACCGGCAACAAACTGCTCGACCTGTTACTTTACCCGCTTATGGTAGCCCAGTTCGGTATGCGGAAGCCGGTGTACAGGAAAATATTCGGGAAGCTGTAGGTTCTCAAAACCTTTCAGGGATGCTACCAGTTAGTGCACATGAACTCAGAATTCAGTAACTTATAGCATGGCAAAAGCAGCAATAATAGGTTCAGGCATTGGCGGTATTGCAGCAAGCATTCGGTTGGCTGTAAAAGGCTATGAGGTGACTGTGTTTGAGGCCAACGAAAGCTTTGGCGGTAAAATGCACGAGTTCTGGCTGGGCAACTATAGGTTTGATGCCGGTCCGTCGCTGTTTACACTGCCCCATTTGGTTGATGAGCTCTTTACGCTTGCCAACCGAAATCCATCTGACTATTTTACTTATACCCGCCTAGACCCGATCACGCATTACTTCTGGACCGATGGCAGCCAATTGAAAGCTTTCGCTGATCCTGAAAAATTTGCCACTGAAGCTGAAAAACAATTAGGCGTACCGAAACAAACGGTGCTGAGAGCGCTCAACAAAAGTGCGTGCCTCTACAAAGGCACTGCCGATACATTCCTGCACAAATCGCTGCATAAGCTAAACACTTACCTGAGTGCTGATGTGCTGAAATCATTGCAATGTTTGCCAGACCTTGGCCTGACCACAACGATGCACGACGCCAACAAAGGTCTTTTTTCGGATGACAGGTTTGTGCAACTGCTGGACCGGTTTGCTACCTACAATGGCTCTGATCCGTACCAGGCGCCTGCTACGCTGAACATTATTCCTCATTTAGAGCATGGCATTGGCGCATTTTACCCGAAAGGCGGAATCTATAGTATAGCTTCCAGCTTGGTGAAGCTGGCCGAAGAGCTTGGTGTGCAGTTCCGGTATAACGAGAAAGTAGATCAGATTATAGTTGAAGGCAGCAACGTAACAGGCGTACAGACTATAAAAGCAAACTATAGCGCTGATGTAGTGGTGAGCAACATGGATGTAGTCCCAACGTATCGCCGGCTTCTACTAAACCAACCTGCCCCTGAAACTACTTTGCAGCAACCACGCTCCAGCTCCGCGCTGATCTTTTACTGGGGAGTAAAAAAGGAGTTTCCCGAACTGCACCTGCATAACATCTTTTTTAGCGGCAACTATAAAACAGAATTTGAGCATATCTTCAAATACAAAACGATCAGCCCCGACCCCACAGTTTACGTGAACATTACCTCTAAACTGGAAAAGCAGGATGCACCGGCCGGCAGCGAGAACTGGTTTGTAATGGTAAACGTGCCGCACAACCAGGGGCAGAACTGGCCGGAACTAACCTCCGTTACACGTGAAACAGTCATACGGAAGCTAAGTAAGATGCTTGATACAAACCTGGAGCCACTTATAGAACAGGAACAGTTGCTGGACCCGCTAACGATAGAAAGTCGAACATCCTCATTTGCAGGTGCGCTATACGGCAGCAGTTCCAACAACAGGCTGGCGGCATTCCTAAGGCACCCGAATTTTAGTGGCAAACTGAAAGGACTATACTTCTGTGGCGGCAGCGTACACCCGGGCGGTGGCATTCCGTTGTGCCTGCTATCAGCTAAAATAGTAGCAGATCTGGCTCCCGAACCAACTAATTAATCATGATCAAAACAATAGATAACATTGCAACTATAAAAGCAAAAACAACCCAAACGATAGGCTTCTGGGTTTGCCTTGTAGTGTTGGTTATTTTCCATATAGTAGGTTTCTGGGGATTGATGTTCAGTGGGCGGCCCATGTACTTCCAGGAGCTTACGCCGCTTAACCTGCTGCTGACCAATGCACTGCTTTTTAGCCTGCATCGCAACTGGAACATGCAGTTTATACTTTTTGCGGTGCTGGTAACTATAGCCGGCTTTATGGCCGAGGTAATTGGCATACACACAGGCTTGCTTTTCGGGCAATACAACTATGGCCAGGCGCTGGGCACTAAACTATGGGATGTGCCGCTCCTGATCGGGCTTAACTGGCTGATGCTGGTGTATAGTACCGGAACTATAGTTAGTAAGCTAAAAGTAAACCTGCTGGTTAGAGCCCTGACCGGTGCCGCGTTAATGGTATTGCTCGATTTTTTTATGGAGCCGGTAGCCATGCAATTCGATTTCTGGGACTGGCAGGGTGGGGTTATACCAATGTCTAACTACATAGGGTGGTTAGGGCTTGCTTTCCTGCTGCACCTATACTTTCAATATATTGCGGTATACAGACAAAACCCGCTGGCACCCTTTGTATACCTGGTGCAGTTGTTATTTTTTATCGGATTATATCTGATGCTTTAAACTTTAACAGAGACGCTTGTGTTGTGCCCTTGTACTTGCAATAAAGTATATATAATTTGCGGCAGATAATGCTACTGGTGCTACTAAGGTACTTGTATAAACATTGCTGTACCAACTGCTTTTGCTGCGACAGACTTGAGGATGACTTTTTTAGAAACAATACTGGGAGAAATACTGCAGCTATTTAAGCGGGAAGGGATAGAAGCCAATTCAGAAACTGATATTATCCATAAACTGGATATCAGGCAATCTACGTACCACGAGCTTTTTGCAAATAAGCAGGATATGGTGCTGCAGGTTATTAAGCTGGATATTGAGCAGCAAAACCGCAAGCAGCAGGAATTGCTGAAAACAGCAAAAAATCCGGTGGATGAAATTATGATGCTGCTGGTAGATGGTATCAAGACAATGAAAGAAATAAACCCGGTGTTTATTTCTGATCTGCAATTATATCCGGAAGCGTGGCAGCTAAGTTTAGACAACTTAATTAACAATAACCAGCAGGTAAATACCGAAATTTTAAACAGGGGTATTCTGGAAGGCTATTTCCGTAGAGACATTAACCTGCAGTTGGTAACCAAGATCATACTGGAGCAATTCTTTATGATGATTAACCCACTGGTTTTCCCGCCTGATAAATATGACCTGGCCGAAGTTTTCAGGAGCATTTACTTATACTATGTGCGCGGTATCTGTACCGACCAGGGAGGCAGAATGGCAGAAGAATTTTTCGCCAAAAATAACTTATAACTATAAAGGCCCGGACTTACTGCCCGGGCCTTTATAGTTATAGTTTAAAACAGCTTGCTTAGCTGATAGAAACACGCACCTTTTTAGTGTATTCGCGCAGCGATGTTTTAAAGTCGTCGCCGGTTTCCTGCATGTGGTTCAGTATCCAGATGGCAGCTAAAATATGTGTTAACTGCTCGCCTTCATCATCCCCATCTACTTCAATTGCTAAAGGTTGTTCTTCAATAATAGCCTCCTCAGCGGCCATTAGAGCATGCACTTCCTGTGTTTCTACTAATTTCTTTATCGCGGGTATCTTCATAATTAAGCGTCTAGTTTATGTATAAGTGCCAGCACAGCTTCTTCTTTGCTGGCAGCCACAGTATCAACTAATTTACCATCTTTAAAAACTGCAAAGAACGGCAGGTTGGTAACGCCAGCCATTTTGCGTGCTTCCGGGCTGGTTTCAGCGTTCACATCCACAAAGGCGATGCCGTCAAACTGCTCGTCATCAGACAGACGCTTAAACTTAGGCGAGAATAAACGGCAGTTGCCACACCAGTCAGCATAATATTTTACCAAGACTTTTTTATTTGAGCTTACAATGCTCGCAAAATCATTATCCGTTGCTTTTATTACAGCCATGATGTATTGTTTATTTTAATGCGTAATTAATTTATAGACTACTTATAAACTCCTTCCAAAAGTAAATGTTTAAACTGAAAGTAGGGTAATAGATTTGATAGATTTAATATATGACTTTATAGTTTAAATCTATGATGTTTGTTTGTGAACTGCCCTATAGGAATCTGAAACTATAGTTAACAGTTTAAAGTTATAGCTTAGAACATATTATGGCGTCGGAATTACAGGATGTGGTAAAATGGATATAAAAATCTAGACGCCAATTTTGTATCTTTGCAGCCTATAAATAGAAAAACCCAATGCTAGATAAATTAGAAGCCATAAACCAGCGATTTGAAGAGGTAAGCCAGTTGCTTATTCAGCCGGATGTGGTCAGCGACATGAAGAAATATAAGGCGCTGAACAAAGAGTACAAAGACCTTGATAAGATTGTAGTTGAATATAAGAAGTACCTGAACATCCTGAGTAATATCGATAACGCCAAGCAGGTGATTTCGACGGAGAAAGATGAAGATTTCAGGGAGATGGCAAAAGAAGAACTGGATGAGCTATTGCCGCAGCGCGATGCGATGGAAGATGCTTTGAAAGAACTCCTGATACCAAAAGATCCGAACGATAGCAAGGACATTATTATGGAGATACGTGCGGGTGCTGGTGGCGATGAGGCTTCTATTTTTGCCGGCGACCTTTACCGTATGTATACCCGCTTTGCCGAAAAAATGGGCTGGCGTACAGAACTGATTGATGCCACAGAAGGTACATCGGGTGGTTACAAAGAAATTATAGTTGGCATGTCGGGCGAGGACGTGTATGGTAAGCTTAAGTTTGAGTCGGGCGTACACCGCGTGCAGCGTGTACCGGCCACTGAGACGCAGGGCCGTATCCATACATCGGTAGCTTCGGTGGTAGTGTTGCCTGAGGTGGAAGAATTCGACATTGAGCTGGATATGAACGACATCCGTAAGGACCTTTTCTGTTCTTCGGGCCCGGGTGGTCAGTCGGTAAACACGACTTACTCTGCCGTTCGTTTAACGCACTTACCAACAGGCCTTGTAGCCCAGTGCCAGGACCAGAAATCACAGCTGAAGAACTTTGATAAAGCGTTGGCGGTACTTCGCTCACGTATTTACGAGCAGGAACTTGCCAAGAAAAACGAAGAAGAAGGTGCACAGCGTAAGTCCATGGTTGGCGGCGGCGACCGTTCTGATAAGATCCGTACCTATAACTATCCGCAAGGCCGTGTTACCGATCACCGTATTGGTTACACTGTGTACAACCTGCCTTCTGTAATGGATGGTGGCATTGATAGCTTTGTAGAAGAGCTTCGTATTGCAGAAAACGCTGAAAGACTGAAAGAAGGCGCGACAGCAGAATAATATCTGTAACAAATAAGAGTTACTAAAAGGATGCAGGAAGGCAAAATAGCCGCAACTGCATCCTTTTTTATTGTTGACGGTTTAATTGCTAAATTGCTTAACTGTTAACTGCTTGTTAAGTATCACGATCTCCAACAATCAACCATTTAACCATCCAACAATTAAAACTTGAAATACCTGCTCGCCATACTGCCCCTGCTGTTTCTGCTCTCGATGCTTGGTTGCGAGCCGAAAGATGAAGAATTGACGACAGACCGGGACGCTGTGCTTACCTTTTCGCAGGATACGGTGTTGTTTGATACTGTTTTTGTAACGCAGGGCAGTGTAACTAAGCGGCTCAAGGTTTATAATCCAAACAAAAAAGCGGTTCGCATCAGTAACATTACACTGGCAGGCGCGGCGGCATCTCCTTACAACCTCATCATCAACGGACAGGAAACTATAGTTCGCAACAACCTCGAGCTTCGCGGCAAGGACAGCCTGTATATTTTGGTTAAAGTAAACATCAACCCTAACGATGCTAACCTACCCTTTTTAGTAGCCGACTCCATCCTTTTTGATACGAACGGGCAGCGCCAAACTATAAAACTGGTGGCTTACGGGCAGAATGCAGTCTTCCACAGGAAAGAAACAATTGGTACCACCACCTGGACCAGCGACCTGCCACATGTGCTGCTGGATACAGTTTTGCTGAGAGAGGGTGCGACACTAACTATAGATAAAGGTGCACGCATAGTGGCTGGCAGTAAAGGAGTGCTGCTGGTAAACGGTACGTTAAACGTAAATGGCACCCCGGAAGAGCGGGTAACATTCAGCGGCTATCGTCGCGAGCCGGAATATGTTCGGGCGCCTGGCCAATGGGAAGGCATCCGGATACTGACTAAAAGCAGCAATAACAGTATTAAGTATGCCGATATATGGAACACAATTTACGGGCTGCGCATAGGTAACCCGGGTAAAGGTGGTACGCTGGTAGAAGGCTGTATCATTTCCAATGCTTTTTCGGATGGTATTATCGCATTCACGTCAGATGTACAGGTAGTAAACTCGCTGATCTATAATTGCGGGCAGTTTGGTTTTGGCGGTTTGGGAGGCGGTAACTATGAAGTGCTCTACTCTACTATCGTTAACTTTAACAACTCACTGGCGCGCGCAAATCCGGCTTTCGTAATAACAGACTACATTCCGGACACCGAGATAAAAGATAAGCCAACGAGCCTGCGGCTGGTAAATTCTATAGTTTACTCGGATGGCTATAGTTCGGTGGATGAACTGTTACTAGATGCGAAAGCTGCTACAACTATGGAAATTGCCCACAACCTGCTGCGCACAACTAAATATGCAGATGCCCTGAAAGGTGATGGGAACATTCTTAATAAGGAGCCTAAGTTTAAAGATATCGGCAAGTATAATTTCAGGTTAGATACGTTATCGCCGGCGAGCAACGCAGCGAAGGTTTTGCCAACTATAATCAAAGACATCACCGGAACTACCCGCAGCCTCACCGCCCCCGACATAGGCGCGTACGAACGTACGATAGACTGAACTATAGTTAGTGAGTTTGGGAGTTAAAGAGTTTGGGAGTTTCTATAGTTAGAAATTCAGAAAAGGATAAGTTAGTGAAGGATTATTTCTTACCGGCCAGATTTTTATACTTACTGATAAATACATACATCAAGGACGCAATCTCATGATTCCTAAACTATAGCTCACTTTCTAACCTCTCAACTTTTTAAATTCTTTAACTCCCAAACTCTCTAACTCCTAAACTATAAAAACTATGATTTGGTACCAGAAAGAGATACGATTGCCGGCTGTGCAGCGAGGGTTTCATTTGATAACAGACCTGATTGAGGCGCAGTTGCCGGAGCTGGAGGATATTAAAGTTGGCATAGCGCACATTTTTATAAAACACACCTCAGCGAGCTTAACTATAAATGAAGATGCAGACCCAACGGTGCGACAGGATTTTGAAAGCCACTTTAACCAGATGGTACCCGAAAATGCAAGCTACTACCGCCACACTTCCGAAGGCCCGGATGATATGCCCGCTCATTTAAAAGCGGCTCTGCTGGGAAGTTCGGTAACGGTACCCATCACAAACGGGAAATTTAACTTAGGAACCTGGCAGGGCATTTACCTGTGCGAGCATCGTAACCACGCCTCTAAACGCTGGATCGTGGTTACCCTGAACGGAAGTAAGTAAGCAACTACTTTATTATAGTTACTTTCCTGGTGATCACTCCTTCTGAGCTGCTGATACGCAGGAAATATAAGCCACTCGGCAGACCTGTCGTTTTAAGTTCAGCTTTGCGGGAAGTTACTTGCTGGCTTAGCATGACCTGGCCCAACCTGTTTAAGAGTTCTACCTGGCGCAACGTTACGTGTGCAGGCTGCTCAATAATAATATAGTCCGATGCCGGTACAGGGTAAACAGTCAGGTCATTAGGAGTAACTTCTATATACTGTTCCTGGGTTTCTGTGCTGCTCATCTGGCTGTTAGCTATAGTTAAGCTAACCTTGTAAATGCCGGGTTTTTTGTAGGTAACTGTGGGGTTACGCTCCGTAGAGGTTGCAGGTGTGCCGCCTTCAAATTCCCAGAGCCAGGAGTTTGGCTTAACTCCTATCGACTTATCCCTGAACTGAACCTTCTCGCCAGCTTGTATCAGTGTGTCTGTTTCGGCCTCAAATCTTGCGAGCAGACCGCCATTGCAAGCCA
Organism: Pontibacter populi; assembly: GCF_019336435.1. Taxonomy (GTDB): domain Bacteria; phylum Bacteroidota; class Bacteroidia; order Cytophagales; family Hymenobacteraceae; genus Pontibacter; species Pontibacter humidus. The sequence goes on from NZ_JAHWXQ010000001.1 coordinate 1,328,401, forward strand.
CGGAAGTTAATATATCGCTCCTTGATGAATGAAGCACCGCCTGCATATAAGCGATCTGGCCATTGGTAAACAGGTTCATACAGGCATCGTCGCTATAGTCCATATAGTTTTGCCACATATCGCCGTAAGGGCCGTTTTCGCAGCTAACTATAGTTCCGGTCGGGCAGTCGTAGTTGGGTGCATACTGGTTAGGAGTATCATCAATAAAATCAGAATCAGAGCACGACTCGTTACTTGTTCCCCAGATATGTTGCAGTCCAAGCCAGTGCCCTATCTCGTGGGTGGCAGTCCGGCCTTTGTTAAACTGTGTCGGGAAGGGATTGTAAGGTGGTTCTCCAACAGTTTTGTAAAACAGCACTACGCCATCGTACTGCGAGGAAGAACTCATGCCCGGGAAAGTAGCCCACCCTAAAATATCATTGGAAATATTGCCAACCCAGATGTTAAGATACTGCGTTTGATCCCAGGCTGGTGCGCCGCCCCTGTCTTCCCGCTTGATATTGTTATTGTTTGCACTGAAGGTTATGCTGCTGGTCTGGGTACGGGTAATGCCATTGGTTACGCTTCCATCCGGGGCTGTGGAGGCCAGGCAAAACTCAATACCGGCGTCGCCTGCAAAAGAGGCAAAATGCGCAGGCGTGTTTACTTTGTCAGTATTTGTTCTTCGGAAATCGGCATTCAGTACAGCCAGTTGCGAATAGATCTGCTCATCAGAAATATTTTGCTCCGGGGTATTGTAAACCACATGAAACACCACCGGAATGGAGACAGGGCCTGTAGCTTTGCGTATTTCCTTGCCCTGGCGTTTCTGGCTGAGGTATTGTTGTGCGGCTTCTTTAGCTTGCTGTTGCTGTAGTTTTATGCCGGGCTGTAGTTGCTCCAGTGTTTCCTGGTATAGTTCTGTTGCACAGGTGCGTCCTTTGTGCTGGCCCAAGCCCGGCATAGCTGCAAAAAGCAGCACAAACCACAAAAGAGCACAAAAACGCATAAAGCTGAAGAGTAAAAGTGTAAAATAAAGTACGCAGGATTAACCGTCAGGATAAGCGTAAAGATATTAATTTATTTGTATCTGGCTAACTATAAACAGCTTGCGCAACTATAGATTTGCCTGAACGCTGTAATGCAATGAGTCCCCGAAGATCAGTTTCTGAACGCCCTGTACTTTGTAGCTTTCGAGGTGGCCGCTCTGTGGGCTTGCCTCTAAAATAGCCTTGCGCCTGGAATAAAAAAGCAGGTTCTGGTCAAGTAAGGTGGCTTCAAGGTATTGCACTTTCCTTTCAGGGCTCAGTTGCAGATACAGGTATTCTACAGGGGCTTCAGCGTCTTTCTTTTTTATGTAGGTTACGGCTGTTCCACCGTCGGGCAGCTGTTGTTCTTCGCGGGTATAGTACTCGCGCAGGGTTGGTTTGCTGATATCAGCTTCTTCGAAAACGGTGAGTTCTTCATCCCAGTTCAGGCTGTCTACCTGTATGGTTTCGGTGGGCTCGCTTTCGGTTTGAACAGACTTAAGTACAGCAGGCTGCGCTTGCTGCAGGCGTTGTTTCTCCTGCTGTACATAAGCTGTCAGGTTATAGTCATCGTCGTTGGCAGAAGTACTGCGGGGCACAGGTTGCTCGCAGGCTGCCACCGCCAGTAACATACTACCCACCAAAACTAAACTATAGTTTCTCACAAGTATTAATGTTTTATCAATGATTGTCCGGTCATTTCGGCTGGTTGTGCTATGCCCATCAGCTCCAGTATAGTTGGGGCAATGTCGCCCAGTTTACCATTGTTCAGTTCACCCTTAAACGTATCGCTTACCAAAATGAATGGTACCAAATTCGTTGTGTGGGCGGTATTTGGCGTTCCGTCTTCATTTATCATGCAGTCGGCGTTGCCGTGGTCCGCTATCACTATCGTATCATACCCGTTTGCGAGGGCTGTAGTTACTACCGCAGCAGCGCATTCATCCACTACTTCGCAGGCTTTTACGGCAGCTTCAAACACACCAGTGTGGCCTACCATGTCTGGGTTAGCAAAGTTCAGGCACACAAAGTCAGCGCTTTTTTTCTGAAGTTCAGGCACCAGTACATCGCGCAGGTCGTAAGCACTCATTTCCGGTTTCAGGTCGTAAGTGGCTACTTTTGGTGATGGGCACATTAAGCGGCGCTCGCCTTTAAATTCGGTTTCGCGGCCACCTGAAAAGAAGAACGTAACGTGCGGGTATTTCTCGGTCTCGGCAATTCTGATCTGCGTTTTACCGGCTTTCTCCAGCACTTCGCCCAACGTGTTGTTCAGGTTATCTTTATCAAAAACAGATGCTACATTCTCAAACGTGTCATCATAGTTGGTCATGGTAACGTAGTGCAGGTTCAGTTTGTGCATGTTCTGCTCCGGGAAGTCGCGCTGCGTTAAAGCCTGGGTAATTTCGCGGCCACGGTCTGTTCTGAAGTTAAAGCAGATCACCACATCGCCGTCTTTTATAGTTGCTACCGGCTCACCGTTACCGTCTACACGAACTATAGGCTTGATGAATTCGTCGGTAATACCATTGTTATAAGACTCCAGAATAGAGCCGATAACGTTTGTAGAGTAGATTCCCTGCCCATTAACCATCAGGTCGTAAGCTAGCTTTACTCGCTCCCAACGGTTGTCGCGGTCCATGGCATAATAACGGCCAATCACCGAAGCGATCGTTCCGGTAGTGCGGTCTATGTGCTCACTCAGCTCATTCATGTATTTTACGCCACCTTTCGGGTCGGTATCGCGGCCATCGGTAAAGGCATGGATAAACACATCTTTCAAGCCTTCGTCAAAAGCAGCCGTACATAAAGCCTTGAGGTGTTCTATGTGCGAGTGCACGCCACCATCCGAAACCAGTCCTATCAGGTGAACAGGCTTTTTGTTTTCCTTGGCATAGTTAAAAGCTTCTGCTAAAACAGGTCTGCTTCTCAGTTTATGGTCGGCTATCGTTTTGTTTATGAGCACGAGATCCTGGTACACTACCCGGCCGGCGCCAAGGTTCATGTGGCCTACTTCCGAGTTTCCCATCTGCCCGTTTGGTAAGCCCACAGCCTCGCCGGATGCCTGTAAGTGTGCATGCGGATATTTTGCCAGTATAGAGTCGTAGAAAGGTGTATTGGCTTTATTTATAGCCGAAACCGCTGGGTTGGTGGCAATTCCCCACCCGTCCAGGATCACTAAAAGTACCTGCTTGTTCATGCTGCAAATATAGGTATAATCTTGCAATGGCTGCTCAGTTTACATGTACGTTGCAAGCCTGGTATTTTGTATAGCCTGCGCCAACTATAGTTTTGGTCTAAATACAACAGAACCCGAAAATTTTATATATCCCTTGAATACCACTATCTTTAATGCCCAAAATATTGTACATTAGTTGGCATAGTTTTAGCTATTAGCTGTACAGGGTTACAAACAATATTTATGAAAAATCTAAAACAGTTTGCTGTAGTATTCTTTTTGCTGGTAGGGATTGTGTTTATGTCTGGTGGGCAGGCTGTGGCGCAGGGCGGTGTAATGGATGGCGTAAAGTCTGCGATGAAAGTCGGGTCTTCCAAAGACCTGTCGCGCAACTTTAGCAGTGTGGTTGAGTTAACGCTTAATGGCAAAGAAGCTACCAGTTATAGCAACACGCAGGCTGAGTTTGTGATGAAAAACTTTTTCAGCAAAAATGCGCCTGTAGATTTTACCTACAGCCACCAGGGATCGTCGGATAAAGGCCAGCAATACGCTATTGGCACCTATACTTCCAAAGCCGGAAGCTATACCGTACTGGTTCGTATGAAGGATTCGAAGATACAATCGATGAATTTTATAAAAGATTAACTATAAAGCGGATATTTTTACAAAGGCTCGGGTTTATCCCGAGCCTTTTTTTATTTTTGCACTGTGAGACCTACCTACCTGACCGAAAAAAGTATAAGCGATTTTATCGCGATGGCGCTTGCCGAGGATATCGGTGATGGCGACCATTCGTCGTTGGCCTCTATTCCGGGGGATGCGCAGAACCAGGCGCGCCTTCTTGTGAAGGGAGACGGCATACTGGCGGGCGTAGAGCTGGCCGGCTACATTTTTAATGCCGTAGACCCTACCCTGCAGGTAGAAGTGCTGCTGCAGGATGGCGCAACTATAAAGTATGGCGATGTAGCCCTTACCGTAAAAGGCAAAGCACAAAGCATACTGACCGCCGAACGACTGGTGCTGAATTGCATGCAGCGCATGAGCGGTATCGCTACGTACACGCATCATCTTACAGAACTGATTAAAGGCACTGGTGCTAAACTGTTGGATACCCGCAAAACAACCCCTAACTTCCGGATTATGGAGAAATGGGCGGTTGTAATTGGTGGGGGGCATAACCACAGGTTCGGCCTGTTTGATATGATCATCCTGAAAGATAACCACGTGGACTACGCCGGTGGTATTAAAGAAGCCATAGTTGCCACACAGCAATACTTACAGGAAAAAGGCAAAGACCTGCGCATAGAAGTAGAGACCCGCAACCTGGAAGAAGTAAAGCAAGCCATAGAAACAGGCGGCATCCACCGTATCATGCTAGATAACATGACCCCGGAAATGATGCGCGAAGCTGTAGACCTGATCGGTGGGAAGTTTGAGACGGAAGCATCTGGTGGCATAACCGAGACAACTATACGCTCGGTAGCAGAGTGCGGAGTAGATTACATTTCGGTAGGTGCTTTAACGCACTCTATTAAAAGTATTGACCTGAGCCTGAAGGCTTATAAACTATAATTTTGGCATCGCCCTGCAGCCAGAGAACAGAAGCAGAAGAAACAGCAGGGTAACAAAATCTGATATTACAAGAATGCAACAACCAAATCGAGGAGGCTTTAGAGCTCAACAGGGGCCTGCCCCGGGCGCGATCCGCACCAAAAAGTACCAGTTAGATAAAGACATGTTTACCAAGGTAGCCCTTGGCAAAGTGTGGCGCCGCGAATGGTGGTATGCCATGATCCCGTTTGTAGCGCTAATGTTACCGGCCGTGTTCAGCTTTTCGTGGTGGTGGGTAGTAGCAGCAGTTATAGTTACCATCCTGTTCATCGCACTTCGTTCGGCCCAGATAGTGGGGGTAACGCGTGTAGAGCAGGGCAATGTGCTGTTCGAGAAACTGACCTATGATATTGACTCGCGCCAGATCATTATGAAGCGCAACGAGCGCGAGGGTATGACCATGACCTGGGATATGATAGAGAAGGCAGAGCGCAGTGGCGATGCATTCCTGTTATGGTTGCAGCCGCCAACGGCCAGCCAATTGCCAGGCGGCTGGAAAGGCTGGGTAGCCCGTACATTCCAGGCCCCGGTTTTTTTACATCTGCCTTATCGTATATTTGTAGGCGCTAACGACGTAAAGCTGATGGAAAGCTTACTGCGCCGCAAGAACCTGTTGGCGTAAGGTACAATACCCTTAGCTTTGCCCGCTAACGTAAGTGATTATAGTAGAAGTTGTTGCCCGTATAGTTGCAGGCACTGTATCTATAGATAAAGTATATAAACGTACAAAAATGAATAAGAACGTAATAGCAGTTTTTGCCGCAGCTTGCGGTTTGTTTATGGCTTCGTGCGATACTCCGAAAGACCAGAGACCAGGTGAAAAAGTATCTACAGACTATGTAGAGCCAGGTACTCGCAGTACTTCTAACGTATCGGATGCAGGTCTTGATGGTGGTGCTGAAAGTGAAGCTGCGCATGGCGAAGCTACGCACGAAGAAGTAATGCCAAACCACGATGCGGGTGCAAACACCATCCAGCCGGGCGACAGCATTAACGAAGCTGCTGAAACAAACACTGCTGCCGGCGCTGTACAGCCTGGTGCTAAGAAACAGTAAGCTTAACAGCATTAAGTATAATGAAGCCTGCCATTCTTTTGTAGTGGCAGGCTTTTCTTATTGTTTTAAACTATAGCTGCACGTTATAGTACCTTGCCCGTAGTTATCCGTATACCCACGATCAGATATTTTAGCCTATATTTGCAACTCAATTGCTACTATAATACACTGCGATGGCCCAACCGGAACAAGAGTGGTTCAGTACCTGGTTCGACTCTCCTTACTACCATATTTTATATAATAACCGCAACGAGCAGGAAGCAGAGCAGTTTATGGATAAGTTGCTTACCTACCTGCATCCTAAACCGCACGAAAAGATTCTGGACCTTGCCTGTGGTAAAGGGCGCCACTCGGTGTACCTGAACCAGAAAGGCTACGATGTTACCGGCATAGACCTTTCTGCGCAGAGCATTGATTATGCCAAACAGTTCGAAAACAAGCGCCTGCATTTTGCCGTGCACGATATGCGCGAAGTATACCAGCCTGAAGAATTCGATTTTATCCTGAACCTGTTTACCAGTTTCGGTTATTTTGAGAACGAGACCGAAAACGTAGTGGCTTTATGCGCTGTCGCTAAATCGCTGAAACATGGTGGCAAGCTGGTTATCGACTTTATGAATACCGATCTGACCATTGCCAACCTGGTAGCAGAAGAAACGAAAGAAGTAGATGGCATTGAATTTCATATTCATCGGGGCGTGGAGAATGGCTTTATAGTTAAAACGATCCGGTTCTCAGATAATGGCGAAGACTACTGTTTCGAAGAAAGAGTGCGTGCCCTTCGCCAGAATGATTTTTTAGAGTATTTCGGGATGGCCCAACTACGCCTGGCAGAAGTATTCGGTGATTACGACCTGCATCCCTTCAAGCCGGAAAGCAGCGAACGTATGATTTTTGTTCTTAAAAAATAAGCGCCCCGCATGTTTATAGCCATTCTGGTCCTGTTTTTTACAGTAGTGTTGTCGGGCTTCCTGGTAAAGCTGTTTCCGCCTAACAATGTGCGCTGGCTTAAAATGGCACTTGCCTTTAGCGGAGCCTACCTGTTTACCATAACTATCACGCACCTGCTGCCCGATGTACTGCTAAGCAACAAAGAGCCGCATGTAGTTGGTTACTGGGTGCTGGCCGGTTTCTTTCTGCAGCTTATACTGGAGCTTTTCTCGCATGGTGTAGAGCACGGCCACATGCACACGCATGCCCATGATCACGACGCCGATACTATTCCTTTTCTGTTGCTGGGGTCTTTGTTTGTGCATTCTTTTTTAGAAGGAAGCATACTGGTAGATCAGGATTACAGAGATGTTGGCCATATGCACCACCAGGGTAGCTTTTACTCTGTTTTGCTGGGGGTAGCGCTGCACCACGTGCCGGCGGCATTTGCATTAATGTCGGTGTTGCTGTCGCGGTTAAAGAACTTTAAAAAGGCGTTTGCCTGGCTGCTGGTATTTGCCGTTGGCTCACCACTAGGTATTCTGGTAAGCAACTCGCTACTCGCCCACGAACCCCCTGGCGGAATGATTTATACTGCACTTACAGGCTTGGTTGCCGGTAACTTCCTTCATATTTCCACCACCATACTTTTCGAGACCAGTCCTGAACACAGCTTCAGCCGCAATAAACTTATTGCTACCCTGCTTGGTTTAGTGCTCGCGCTGCTTTCAGATTTTATTTAAAGCATACCTTTAGCGCAGTAACTATAGTTGAAACTATAGCCGGATTTGTGTAAGTTGATACCTTATAAAACGGATTCGCTATGGCAGGCACCTCAGAAACAAAGCGCTATAGATCGCTAAAGGAATTTTATCCTTATTACCTTTCAGAGCATCAGCATACCACTTCGCGGGTACTGCACTTTATGGGCACAGGCTTACTTCTTATAGTAGCTATAGTTGCAGTAAGTACAGGTAAATTTAGTTGGTTGCTGGCAGTGCCGGTAATTGGCTATGGTTTTGCGTGGGTAGGTCACTTCTTTTTTGAGCGCAACAAACCGGCTACATTCAAATATCCTTTCTATAGCCTGGCATCAGACTTTAAGCTTTTCTTTGATATACTACGAGGGAATGAGGGCTTTAAGAGCCGGAAATAAAGGAGAGCTACGTAATTAAATTACTGTGGAAAGAAGTGTAGCCACCAGTGCTTTAACCGTGTTCATCAATGCAGGAGCAACATTATCGTCACTCTCATCTTCAGGAGTAAAAGCTTCTTTAAAGTAAGCTAAAGGGCTGTCCAGAACATCAGCATCCAGCACAGATCTATCCTTAACCCGTGTAGTAGATGATTTGTCCTTGGCTTTTGCAGCAGACTTATTACCAGAAGTATCGGTATCTACAGTGGCAGTAGTGTTCTGGGTTGTAGTGGAAGGGCCGTTATTGGCGAACACATCAGGGCACGGCATCGACAGCAGCATAACTACTATAGCTGCAGCGAAGATGAACTGTAAATGTTGGCACGCATTTCTCACACCCAAAAGTATATTATTATTCTCTCATTTACAACTACTTGATTGTATATTTTAGAGAATGATTGTTTTTTTATTGCTAACGTAGGTTATAGTTGGGTAAGTATAGTTAAATAACTATTTATTTTTTCGCAGCTGATCTGATCACTTTCATTTTTACGGGCGCCACTCCGGAATCCATCATGCCTACGCGCTTGGCTGCTGCCCCCGATAAGTCAACGATGCGGCCCTGCACAAACGGGCCACGATCCGTTATTTTAACTTTCACAGATTTATTGGTAGCTAGGTTGGTGACTTTTACTTTGGTACCGAAAGGTAACTTTTTGTGAGCTGCAGTGAGCTTTCCATGGCGGTAGGGTTCTCCGTTTGCCATCTTGCGGCCCTGTAGTTTCCGGCTATAGTAGGATGCCTTCCCTTCTTCAGTATAGCCTTTCTGCCCAAAGTTGGCTTTACTGCCGGCGCAGGAAGCCAGGCTCAGGCAAACAACAACTATAAGCAAATACATGAATACAGATCGGGAACGGGTACTGGTTAAAAGCATAAGACTTAAGCCGGTATGGAAGCCGGTATATGGGCTAAAAATAAATTAATTTCTTGGGAAAGACGACTGACAGGTATCGTTTCTAAGGGATGTTTGGTAGCGGGTAAAACAAGAAGACGGCCATTTGGCAGGTTACGGTAAGCCGCTATAGTTTCTTCCAGTGTAACCATCGTATCCTGGTCGCCAACGGCAACTTGTATCGGCAGTTGCAGTTGTGCAAGTGCATCCGGGGTAAGAGCAGGCTGCGTGCCGAGTTGCTGCATCATAGCTGCTGTTTTGTGCATCACCTGCTCCCAGGGCTGTGGCGCGTGGCGTTGGGCAAGCATAGCGGCAAATTGCGGTACTTTCTCCTTTATCTTGTCCGGGTTAAGCATTTTAACTTCTTTGGCAGCCGCTTCTTCGGACCATGCAAATTTTGTAGCCAGTGTAAAAACACTTTTAACACGCCCCGGGTATTGCTGCGCCAGGAACAAGCCCACATAACCGCCCATACTATAGCCAAAGATATGTACCTGCTCCAGTTGCTGCGCCTGCATAAAATCTACTACATTCTTCGCAAACAACTCTATACTATAATCCTCCTGCGCTGGTAGTGCGTTACCGCCATGGCCGGCAAAATTTATTGTATAAACAGAATAGTTATCTGCTAAAGCCTGCTTTAATGGCTCCAGCGTAGCGGCTGCGCCCAGGGCTCCGTGCAACAATAATAGGTTCTCCACAGGTTTTATAGTTGGCCTATAGTTAAAAGCTGAATACTGCGTTTTTATTGTTTCACCTGGTAATTATATACCTGCACGGCCTGCGTCAGCTTATCTTTCTGGAACAGGTTAAAGACCAGCTGTGCTCCTAACACGCCTGCCCCGGCATACAGCACCGGCGAAAGATTGACTGAACCATCGGCAGTGCGCTGAGAGTTTGCCACACCCAGTGCCATCAGGCCGGCGCCTACAATGGTAACACCGGTTCCTATAACTTTTTCGCGCCTGTATTTTTGCAGCAACGTTACGCTGGCAGCATTATCGCTGAGGGCCTGCTCCAGGTTTTCCTGGTTAAAGTGGTACAAAGGGCCGCCATCTTTAGAGAAGTAATAAATGCGCTTGCGGCTGGTGCGTGGCATGCCATACCCATAGCCGTAACCATAAGGCGAGTAGCCATAGCTATCATAAGTGGTACGCGATGTGTAGAATTTCTCGATGCGTGGCCCTTCCAGTATGCGTTTGGCAAAGGCTTCGGTGCTGTTGCCGGGCTCTACACGTGCATAATATCCGTCGTCATTCTGGAAGGCGCTGATCATGGCAGGGCTGTACCGCAGCGAGTCGTCCAGCAGGAAGTAATTGGCCTTAAATAACGGCGACTTGAGCTGTATCTTTCGGGCCTGCACCACTTGTCCGTCCTGTAGTTTTATAAAGTACGGTTTTGTGTTCTGTGCAACGGCATCTAAGCCAGCTATAAGGCAGAGTAAAAGCAGCAGACAAAATTGTTTTTTCATATGGATGCGCTGTAAACTATAACTACTAACGAATATATGCAGCTAAAGTATTGTATTAGTTAAAAAGCAGGATCAGCATAACGGGTAAGCCAAGCAAACCCAGGTAAACCCATCTCATAAGCTGAGGCCTGTATTTGTTCGGAACCATGTTGCTTACGACCATAACGGCTATCAGCATACATAGCAGGTATAAAAGTATAAAAACCACCGCTTTTACCCAATTTGGCACTACGGTATTCTCTTCCTGCAACTGGTTGCTTTCACCGATCCCCGATAGCAGGTAGCTCAGGCCCAGATACACCACCACCTCAAACAGGATAAAGTAAAACAGCCATACCCAGAAACTAAGTTTACTTCGTTCCATTACAGTGATTTATAAAAGTGGTAGCTCTTAATATGAAAGCCTTCCCGGAAATAGAACCGGTGCGCTGCGTTATTGGAAGTATAAGCATCCAGCATAATGGTCTGGCAGTTCTCGTTTATAGCCAACTGGTGCATCCAGTCCGATAATTGCTTGCCCAACTCCTGCGACCTGTAAGCTGCGTCAACTATAAAATTATCGATCTCCAGGTATTTGCCGCTGTATAGTTTTGTATTGACCCAGAAACCAGACAAGCCCAGGCATTTTTCATCCTTAAATATAGCAACCATACGGTAACCATTCGGAAGCATCTGGTTGAGCAGCTGTTTGTATTGTGCGGCCTCCATAGTTGGGTTAAGTTGCTGAATCAAGGCATGCTGCTCCAGCATGTCGGGCAGGGTAGTAAGCTCTCTGATAATAAAGCTGGGCATAAGAGGTTGGATCTGAAAATTTACCAGTTTGAAGGCACTTGCTAAGCTATAAAAATTCCGGAAATAGGCCGAACACTCTAATATAGGTATTTTTACCTATTAACTGTATTGTGCTCAATTGTATAATTATTTGGAGGAATGCATGGCATAACCTTTAGATTTTGAAACAATCTACCCTATAGTGCCCGTTTAAAATACCAGAAGATAGTAGGGATATGAGATTACTGAGGAATATTGAATTAGATAAATATAATTTTACTGGAAATAATAGTAAGCGAAAGATCTATAGCATAGGCTACGAAGATCTTACGACGCTTATCTATTACCAGGATACTAAAAGTAAATTTACGCTGGTAGTTGCCAAAAACGACGACCCGCCGTTAATACTGGAAAAGAAGATATCCAGAGCAGAAGCATTCAGATTAATGAACACCCGGCCTTAGCTGCCGAACAATGCCAGCAACAAGAATTAATTAAGGACATACAACTATAGATTTAAAAAGCAGGGAGCGATCTTCCTGCTTTTTTGCTTTACCCGTAAGTTGCTATATGACCAGGTACAATAAATATTACACCATTGCGATTGTAGGGGCTATCGTTACTTTTCTGGTGCAGGTGGTGCTTATGGTTACTGTAGATCCTTACATGGCCGCGGTGCTATCTCCCTTTTACCCGGTGTGGGTAATTGTTTTCGTTATAGGCTGGCGCAAACAATATCCGCGCAGGTAAATTTATAACTATAAACTGTTGCAGGTTAGCTGTTTAAAGGAAACAATGGGCAACGATGGCACTATTTTGGCTTTTCTGGGATTATAGTATAAAACCAAAGCCAAAGAAATCAAAGAGTGCCTATGTCTGATCAGGAAATAATGACGGATGTTAATCATGTGCAGCACATGTTCCTGCACGTGGAAACCAGCGATGCAGTCTGCATCCTGAACGTAGCCGGCCACCCGTACCGTTTGCGTGAGTTAATTTACATGATGATCAATAACGGTTGCAGGATATCCCAGACCTCAGCCGACCAGTACAATACGTTCCCCTATGACCAGGAAACTGTAGAAGTGCATGATTACATGACCTCTATTATTAAAGCCAAGTTTATAAAGTAACTATAACTATAAAAAAAAGAAGGGCTACTGATTTAGTAGCCCTTCTTTTTTTTATAGTTGTTTAATTTCGATTTCTTTCGGCCTGATGGCTGCACTGTGATAAGGTAGCCTTACCTGTAGTTTCCCATCCTGGTATACTGCCTCGATGTTGCTAATATTTACCTGTGGTGGTATTACAAACACCCGGTTAAACATAGGCACAGTAAGTTCAGGATTGTCGTGGCTGTGCAGCAGCGAGTAAATCGTAAGCTGGTTATTATGCACCATTACTTTAAATGACTCCGGCGTAACACTGGCAGCCCAAACTTTTATAACTGCTCCTTTTTTATACTTCGCTACCGTAACATTTGTCTCGCTGATACCACCTGCAACTGTGTTGAACAGGTTAAGGTGCTGCGCTACATTTTTCAGAAAATCATTATTATTAATCAGGTTCATGTCCTTCCTCCTCTAATCTAAATCTTATATTACCAGATGCAAACCACGTGCCATACCTGTAAGTTTAAAACCTGAGTTAACTGTTTGTCAATATGACTTGCCAGCACCTGATACTATAGATTTCTGTAGCCATTCTGGCAGCTTTGGGGAGCAATATAGTTCAATTTTGTATTAAAACTAAGCTGTTCCCGTAATAACTAAACTATAACAACAGATGCCCTTAAAGTTTGTTAGTGCACGCTGCTAACGCAACACCAAAACGCTGAATTATAGTTTAAAAAGGGCAGCATATAGTTTCCCAGTTCCCACTCCTTTTTCCCAACTATGGAATATTAGGTATATATAATTGTAGCCTCCACCTGAAAGTAAAAATAAAGTTATAACATAGGTAAATTATAGTTTATTTTCTAACACACTGATTGTCAGATGTATTTATGGTTTATATTAGCGATGATAACTGGTGTGACAAGGCAGAGAATGTTACCTATATAGTAAAATAAACGGGTGGCATACTTATTTCATATAGGCTGATAGTCAACAGTATTATATGAAACAATTTTACATTACCCTCTTCACTTTCCTGGTTTTCACTTTCTCAGCATCTGCCCAGGTATTGCTTCACCACGAAAATTTTAACCAAAATACTCAGGGTACTCTTACCGGAGTTGTTGCTAATCCGGCAGGCTCATGGGTAGGTTCTAGTGCAATTCCTAGCACATTGCCACAATCATCAAGAGGTGGATATGCAAGAACCAATGCGAATGGTACAAAGAGGCTCTCCATCGCTTTTTCTACTTTAGGTTATAGCAATGCTACTATTACCTGGGAGCAGTTCAGGAACAACTTTAAAAATACAAATTTCCCGCTTACAAGTGTGGTAGAGCTTCAATACAGCGTAAATAGCGGCGTAACCCGCACTACTTTTTATAAGACTACTAACAATACCAACGACATCTGGAATAAGGTAAACAATGGTACCCCCATAGCCTTACCTGCAGTTGCTATGGGCATGCCTGAAGTTAGAATTTACTGGCAGATAACTTTTACCAATGAAAGCAACGAAACAGCGTACTATGCCATCGACGATGTTACTGTAATTGGTACGCCGGAAACAGGAATTTCTACATTTGATTGGACTACACGCCCGGTAGATGAGAACCCTTTTGTCGCTTCTGGTACCACTTCAGCTACGCCTTATTTAGTTGACGGCATAACGATGCGCTGGTCTTCGGCTTTAAGCAATGGCGTATCGTACGAATCTACTAAAGTTGATAATAAGACTTATAAGGCAGGCACAAAGTCGTTTACGCTGGTGCAGTTAAGCAAAGCTACCACAGCAGGTTCCGTTATACAGCTAGATCTTAATCAACCTGTTGAGGACCTGACGTTCACTGTTTTTGATGTGGACGTAGCCCAGAACCAGTTTACAGATAAGCTAACTATAACAGGCTATTACAACGGCACACCGGTACAGCTGGTAAAGAACAAGGTAAAGACTACATCAAATAACCAGTTTGCCTCTTCTGCTTTAACAGGCCTGACTGCAACAGACAACACTTCTGGTGAAGGAGATGTGACGGTTAGTTTCCCTCAGCCGGTTACACGTGTTGTAATTCAGTATAGCAACGCATCAGCTACTCAGAATGCGAATGGTCGCCAGGGCATGGCCATCCATAATATATCGTGGAGAAAAGAGCAGGTTATTGCGCCGCTGCCTGTGGAGCTGGTGTCGTTTAAAGCAAAGCGCGAGCAAAACACTACTATACTTACCTGGGCTACGGCCTCTGAAAAGAACAACGACCGGTTTGATGTAGAGCGTAGCCAGGACGGCAAGCACTTCAGCAAAATTGGCGAGATAACAGGCAACGGAAACAGCAATCGTACGCTGAACTACACCTACACCGATAACAGACCGGCAACAGGTGTGAGCTACTACCGTTTGCGCCAGGTTGATTATGATGGCACTATTGAATTCTCTAAAACTATAACGGTAAATTTTGCGGCACCAAAAGCAGGAGCCGCCATTGCACAGGTCTTCCCGACTGTAGCCACAGACCAGGTAACTATAGCTTTCACTACTGCTGCCGGCACCACCGATGTAGCCATTGTGGATGCTTCCGGCAGAACTATAGCAATGTTCGCCCAGGTAGCAGACTTCGAGAAAGTAGTTCCGGTTCAGAACCTGCAGGCAGGTATCTACTTTGTAACTGTAACCAACGGGCAGGTACGCGAAACGTATCGTTTCCTGAAAAAGTAATTCATTCGCAGAAACTATTCTAATCTACATAAGGAAAGCCCTGACTATTTTAGCCGGGGTTTTTTGTAGCATTTTATTCCCGTAAAATCTATGAGGCAAGTGTAGTACAATACTTGTTTAACCAGCTTTCAGGCTTCCCAGAATTTGTACTTCCTGTAATTTATAAAGCAACCTTATTACTCAACCAAATATTAGTGTTATAAACTATAACATATCGCGTAGTTTATAGTTTAGCAGGTAAGCATCCTTACAACGTATTTAATAGTAAGTATTATGTGCTTTCTGAGATGGCGTTTGATCCCGAACTAAGATTGTAACAGTGACAATCTTAGTTTATAGTTGTTTGTTGAAGGCACCTATGCAGTAAGAGGTAGCGTTTGCTGATTTAGTTTTTAATTCTTTATGATCTTAACATATTTCCAGAATCACGTTGTAACTATAACTTATGACGAAGAGCTGCAGCTTGGCAAAGCTGTCTGGAAGGGTTTTCTGTCCAGTTCAGAGTTTAGAGAGGCAATTG
The DNA here is from genome assembly GCF_019336435.1 of Pontibacter populi. GTDB lineage: Bacteria > Bacteroidota > Bacteroidia > Cytophagales > Hymenobacteraceae > Pontibacter > Pontibacter humidus. The sequence goes on from NZ_JAHWXQ010000001.1 coordinate 1,343,857, forward strand.
AGATATGCGTGCAACTGATGGAGGAGCACAAGCCTTTGCGTTGGCTTGGAGATAACCGCAAGCTCCGCGCCATCCGTAAAGCAGACCAGGAATGGTTTGCTGAAAGTATATTTCCAAAACTGGCAGCCAGTACGCTGCGCCGTAATGGGGCTATCGTTTCCGAAGACCTGTTTAACCGCATGGCTGTTGAGCAGCTCGTAAAGCGTGCTAAAAAGCTGGGCGATATGGTGATCAAAGAATTTGATAACGAGGATGAAGCAATAGCCTGGATAAAAGAACCTATAACCTTACAAGAACAGGCATAATTTTTTATAATTCTGGTTATGCTTAAATTCCCGCTTTCCTGGTTGCTTCACAGATAAGTTAGCTCCGCAATTTATTCTTAACATCTTCTACCACTTTGTGATTAAGTGCTAATCCTGTTTTATAGTTGTCCGAGGTTGTACTTTTGGCGTATTAACAAAGCAGCATATTTAAACTGCACACTATAAACTATAACTATAAAACGATGAATAGAATGATATTAGGCATGGCCGGCGCCATGATGATGACACTGGCCTCGTGCAACGACATGAGCAAGGAAACAGAAGCTAACAGAGACGAAGCAACAGAGGCGACTGCAGATACTGCCGTTGCTTTCGAAAACGCCAACTCCCCCGACTCAGCAGCAGATGGAACTATAGTTGACGTTGATGCCAGCGGAGACGCAGACTGGAACAATTTAGACATAGCTAATACAGAGTGGGAAATGTTTAAAGTCGGGGATATGGAAGTTCGTAGTAATGACGAATACAGCGTTTACTCCCTCGAAGAAAATGTCCTGTTTGATACTGACAAAGCTGAGATCAGGAAAGGTGCTGAAGAAAGCCTCAAGGAGATCAGTTCTTCTATAGCAGAACGCAGCAAGAATGGTGCAGTACGTGTTTACGGTTACACCGATGCCAGAGGAAGCAAAGGTTATAACAAGCAACTGGCCGAGAAGCGCGCCGAAGCTGTAAAGAACTGGTTAGTGAAGAACGGGAACATTAATGCCTCACGTATTTCTGTGCACCCGGTTGGAGAAGCAAAGCCCGTTGGCTCTAACGAAACAGCCAAAGGCCGCCAGCAAAACCGCCGCGTAGAAATTGCCGTGCGTAACAGCTAAGCAACTATAAACTATAGTTTGATAAAAGGCACCAGGGAGAGATCTCAGGTGCTTTTTGTTTTATAGTTCAGACGCTAGCAGGAGCTGCAAAGTTAAAATAGCTTAAGCTGTCGCAAGCATCCTATAGTAATTAGAATCAAATAGTTTTTTAAACAACTCTATAAGATGTTGCTCAGATCTTATATGCATGGTCGATTGAGTATAAATAGGGAAGTTGTAATAAGGTTCCAAAGTTGAAGCAACTTCTTCTGGTTTATCAGAGCTAATTATAATTTGAGTGTTTGGTCTATTAAAGTGTGTATTGATAAGCCTTTTTAGGTGTGGTTCTGTTTTAAAAGAATTACCTATTATGATCACCCGATCACAAACTTTTAGCTGGTATTCTAATTCTAATAAGTTTGCTGAAAGTACAGAATCCTGTCTAATTGCTGCCTCCTTGCAATTGGGGTCATCATAAATCATTACGGGATTAGAGTTAACAACACCTCTTTCGAGTTTTATAGTACTATCGCTGCTTTTAAAGTATTTATAGGAGCCATGTAAATGCGCTATTTTATACTTTGATCTTCTAAAAAGGCTGTTCTCAAAATGGCCATGAATAAATCCATCTTTAAGTACAAACTTCCTTTTTAATTCCTCTCCACAGTAATAAGTTAATAAACTGTCAAGTATACCATCATAGTTTGTAGTGCACAGGTAAAAACTATTAACTTCTTTTGTGTTCAATAACTCATAAAATGACTTACCTAGATTAGGTATAGCGGTATTAATAAGTGAATAACCTCCGTCAGTCTCAAATCTTGTAAACTGTTTCCCTACTCTCTGCATTGCCAATTTAATTTGAGCAGCGAACAAAACTGAAGTCTCGAAGTGGTTGTCATTGGCACAACCAATAAACTTATTGTATACTTTCTGAAAGCCAGCCAACGGCTTCTAATAATTCTTCTCCATGTTTTGTAGGAATGAAATTATTGAAAGGGGACAAAAGTGGTTCAAGCTCATTCCAGAGTTTATTTAGTTTAGTTATTTCCTCATATAGTGGGGTGTCATCTTTTGTATAAATAGCTTGAGGCTTAACTATGCCAGCTGTAATATTGTTAAATCCGCTTCCGACGAAGCACACAATTTTTATCTGTCTTGTTTTTGTGGTGGGGCTAAAAGTTTGATCAATATTATTCCATCCACTGATTGGGAGTCAGCAGTAACTTAGGAGGGAATTATACTTGGTAGGAAAAAGAAGAAGGAGGACAGTGAGTCCTCCTTCTTTAATTATTTACGATCCGCAAGCTTCGCAAGCGTCCGGGTTGTCAAGTGAGCAGGCCATGTCATTTCTGTTCTGGTCCTGGTTGTAAACTGGCTCCAGGGTTTCGGCGGCTTGTTTCTCAACTGTAAACTTAATGGCATCTACAGCGGCTTTGGTACGCAGGTAATACATACCTGTTTTCAGGCCACGCTTCCATGCATGGAAGTGCATCGAAGTCAGTTTACCGAAGTTCACGTTCATTACGTGCAGGTTCAGCGACTGGCTCTGGCAGATGTAAGCACCACGGTCGGCACTCATATCAATTACCGTACGCTGGCTGATCTCCCATACAGTTTTATACAAATCCTTAATGTTCTGCGGGATGTTCGGGATATCCTGTACCGAGCCGTTGGCTGCGATAATATCCTGCTTCATTTTATCATTCCACAGGCCAAGTGCGATCAGGTCCTTCAGCAAGTGCTTGTTCACGATCATGAACTCACCGGAAAGTACACGGCGCAGGTAAATGTTAGAAGTATAAGGCTCAAACGATTCGTTGTTACCTAATATCTGTGCAGTAGAAGCAGTTGGCATTGGCGCTAATAACAGTGAGTTACGTACACCGTGCTCCATTACTTCTTTGCGTAGTTCTTCCCAATCCCAACGACCAGACTTAGGTTTTACACCCCACATATCGAACTGGAACTGGCCTTTTGATAACGGAGAGCCAGGGAATGTTTCGTAAGCACCATTCTTCTTCGCCAGGTCTTTAGAAGCTGTCATAGAGGCAAAGTAGATCGTCTCGAAGATATCTTCGTTCAGACGCTTCGCTTCTTCGCTCTCGAAAGGCATACGTAGCGCAATAAAGGTATCAGCTAAACCCTGCACACCTAAACCAATTGGTCTGTGGCGCATGTTAGAGTTCTGGGCTTCCGGTACCGGGTAATAGTTAATGTCAATTACCTTGTTCAGGTTAAGCGTAACATGGTAAGTTACATCAAACAGTTTCTGGTGATCGAATATCTTATGGTTGCCGTTCTCCTTTACGTAACGTGGCAGAGCTAACGAGGCAAGGTTACAAACTGCAACTTCGTTCTCGTCGGTGTACTCCATAATTTCGGTGCACAGGTTCGAGCTCTTTATAGTTCCAAGGTTCTGCTGGTTCGATTTTCTGTTGGCAGCATCTTTATACAGCATGTATGGCGTACCGGTCTCTATCTGCGACTCCAGTACATGGAACCATAGGTCCTGCGCTTTTACCGTTTTGCGGGCACGGCCTTCACGCTCATACTTCTCATACAGTCGCTCAAAGTCTTTACCCCAGCACTCAGCCAGGCCAGGTGCTTCGTTCGGGCAGAACAGGCTCCAGTCGCCGTTCTCTTCCACGCGCTTCATAAACAAATCTGGCGTCCAAAGAGCGTAGAATAAATCTCTTGCGCGGTTCTCTTCTTTACCGTGGTTCTTCTTCAATTCCAGGAAATCGAAGATATCGGCATGCCATGGCTCCAGGTAAATAGCAAAAGCGCCTTTACGCTTGCCACCACCCTGGTCTACGTAGCGGGCTGTATCGTTAAACACCTTCAGCATCGGGATGATACCGTTCGATGTACCGTTTGTGCCTTTAATATAAGAACCTGTAGCACGTACGTTATGGATGCTCAGACCAATACCACCTGCACTCTGTGATATCTGCGCACATTGTTTCAGTGTATCGTAAATACCCGGTATGCTATCATCCTTCATCGCTAAAAGGAAGCATGACGACAACTGAGGCTTTGGCGTACCAGCGTTAAAAAGTGTAGGAGTAGCATGTGTAAACCACTTCTCCGACATCAGGTTGTATGTCTCGATTGCAGACTCGATATCTTCTTTATGTATACCAACGGCCACACGCATCAGCATGTGCTGCGGACGCTCTACAATCTTACCATCTAAACGCAGCAGGTACGAACGCTCCAGTGTTTTATAACCGAAGTAGTCGTAGTTATAGTCGCGGTCATAGATTATAGTTGAGTCAAGCGTAGCAGCATGCTTACGGATGATCTCATACACATCTTTTGCCAGCAGCGATGCATTCTCACCGGTTTTAGGGTCGGTGTAAGTATACAGGCGCTTCATGGTGTTGGAGAACGACTTGCTGGTAACCTTATGCAGGTTTGAAATAGCAATACGTGCTGCCAGCACTGCGTAGTCCGGGTGCTTGGTCGTTAGTGAAGCGGCCGTTTCAGCAGCCAGGTTGTCCAGCTCAACTGTGGTTACGCCATCGTAAATACCATCAATTACCTTTTTTGCAACTTCAATCGGCGATACATAATCAGCGTGTAAGCCATAGCATAGCTTTTCGATGCGTGCAGTGATCTTGTCGAATTTAACGGATTCGCGCCGGCCGTCTCTTTTAACTACTAACATAGTGTATACAATTAGCGGGATTCAAGGGCCCGGGTTATTAACAGAATATATTTTTGGGAGCCACTGCCTCTGCAGCGAGCATATAATATTTAAAGTATAAGATACAGTCAGCTAATACGCGGAGTGGTATAAGCCGTTGCAATACAATAGTTTATAGGTAAAGCTAAATGCTTCTACTATATAGTGGGGAGAACAATCCCCGTTGATGGCTTAAAAGCCAGCTTAGATACCGGTACAGGGTTGCGGTCGCCTCTGTACTTCAGCTACTGTCCGGTAAGTTGTGTAAGTGTATTTAAGTGGCTTCCGGAGCGTTGATCTCCTTCGCCACTTAAATATAGAGAGTTTCTGATATTATTAAAAGTCTTCGTCCAGCGAAAAAACATTTTTGTCTGAACCGCCCAGTACGCCGGCTTTCTGGTACTCGCCTACGCGCTTCTCAAAGAAGTTTGTCTTGCCCTGCAGCGAGATCATCTCCATAAAGTCGAATGGGTTGGCAGCGTTGTAAATTTTGCTGTAACCCAGCGCTATCAACAGGCGGTCAGCTACGAACTCAATGTACTGGCTCATCAGCTTGGCGTTCATCCCGATCAGGTCAACCGGCAAGGCATCTGTTACAAATTCCTGCTCTATAGTTACGGCATCCTTTATAATCTCATGGATGCGCTCCTCAGAAAGCTTGTTCTGCAGCATAGAGTATAGCAGGCAGGCAAAATCGCAATGCAGGCCTTCGTCTCTCGAGATCAGCTCGTTAGAGAATGTTAAGCCCGGCATTAAACCACGCTTCTTCATCCAGAAAATAGAGCAGAACGAGCCTGAGAAGAAAATGCCTTCCACCGCTGCAAAAGCAACCAGTCTCTCTACAAAGTTTTCGCTGTTGATCCACTTAAGTGCCCAGTCGCCTTTTTTCTTCACGGCAGGTACTGTTTCAAGTGCATTAAAAAGGTAATCTTTTTCCGACTGCTTTTTAATATAGGTATCTATAAGCAGAGAGTAGGTCTCGGCATGGATGTTCTCCATCATGATCTGGAAACCATAGAAACAACGCGCCTCCGGCAACTGTACTTCCTGCATAAAGTTTACAGCAAGGTTCTCGTTTACGATACCGTCTGATGCAGCAAAGAAAGCAAGCACGTGACTGATAAAGTGACGCTCACCATCGTTCAGGTTTTCCCAGTCTTTCAGGTCCTGACTCAGGTCTATCTCTTCGGCAGTCCAGAAACTGGCTTCGGCCTTTTTATACATCTGCCATACTTCATCGTGCTGTATCGGGAACAGTACAAAGCGGTTAGGGTTCTCTTGTAGTATTGGCTCCATAATCTTGTAAATAAGTGTTTTATTGGTTGAAGGGGTAAGCTGATCAGCTTAGAAAACACCCCATGATACTTTTTGTTTATACGGATGACGAAGTGGCACCCGATAATATTGTGACTTCAAATATAGAGAATTGAACTTGAAAGTAGGGGCTAAAGTTGTTCAATTTATGCACAAATGTTTAAGTGCCTGATGCTTTGTAAGTTGTGTTAAAATCCACACCGTTATTCACATAGTATTTATACTATATTAGCATGTTAATATATTGCTATCAAACTATAAATAATGTGTTAAGTGCAATGTTTTTATGTTTTATAGTGTTTAAGCGAGGTGTTAAGGCATCTGCATTAAATAATAATCCAAAATGAGCTAAAGATGCAGCAGGTAAAGAAGTCTGAAATCAGAATTTAAAATTTGATTTGTTGATAAGTGTGGGAAAGTGATTTTGGGGCAACTCTTTGCCTGTTACATGGTTAGGGGCTTTTTAGACAGGTGCAAAAAGTTGTGGTGCATATTTCAACACCGTTATCCACATTGTAAAAATGCTTCGTGTATATAGATGAACAAATTAAGCAGCAAGCATTTGCAAATTAAATATTAGTGCCGTACTTTTGCAGACTAAATTTTAAACATACATTGAAGCTGATGTACGCAATTGTAGAAATCGCAGGTCAACAGACCAAAGTAGAGAGCGGTAAGTTCATCTACGCTAACAAGCTTTCCGGCAATGAAGGTGACGCCGTTGAGTTCGCCAATGTTCTTCTTACAGATGATAACGGAACCATTACCTTAGGTGCTCCATTCGTAAGCGGTGTTAAAGTGGTTGGTAAAATCCTTGGCAACGTGAGAGGCGAGAAAATCCGCATTTTCAAGAAGAAGAGAAGAAAAGGGTATAGAAAGTCTAGAGGACATCGTTCTGACTATACGAAAGTTCTGATCGAGAGCATTGGATAAGCAGTAAGAAGAAATTTATCGTAGAACCATTTCGGGCTCAGGCCTGATTAAATAGTAAACAAAATGGCACACAAAAAAGGAGCTGGTAGTTCTAACAACGGTCGTGAGTCGCACTCAAAACGACTAGGTGTTAAGATTTATGGTGGCCAGGAGATTATCGCTGGTAACATCATTGTAAGACAAAGAGGTACTGCACACCACCCAGGTAAGAACGTGGGTATGGGTAAAGACCACACTTTGTTCGCACTTATTGATGGCAAGGTGGAATTTAAGAAAAGCGTTAAGAACCGTTCTTACGTTTCTGTAATTCCTAACGTAGTAGCTGAGGCTTAATACGAACTTTGCAACTGCAACAAAAAAGGGATACCGAGAGGTGTCCCTTTTTTAATTTCAGGAAAACGTAAAGATTTGGAACATACGCATTTAGCTGCCGTATACTAGATTATAAAGAGTTATAGTTAATACAATTAAACTCTTTTAGGAAAAGGACACTTAATGTGTCCTTTTCTGCTTTAGCCCCTTTCTGAATCAGGTCGCAACTATAGTTATATGCTATTGCAACAAAAATTGGCTTTTTGCGGATAAGTGTAATAACTTGCAGCTTCTTATCAAGAAAGACCGAGGGAATGGGCCCTATGACGTCTTAGCAACCTTGACCAAACTTGGTGCTAACTCCCTTCCGGAACTTTGTTATCCGGAGAAGATAAGATAGTCCATCCTTTACTTCGGGTGTCCTTTCTTGATGAGCAGTACATTATGCACAGCGAGAAGAAGGATACCGACATGAAGAATAACCATCCCATTTACAATTTATTAAAGGAACGCGTGCTTGTACTTGACGGCGCAATGGGCACCATGATTCAGCGTTACCAGCTTTCGGAAGCTGATTTTCGTGGCGAGCGTTTCAAAGACCATCCTTCCGATCTGAAAGGCAATAACGACCTGCTTTCTATTACCCGTCCGGATATCATCAAAAACATTCATACAGAATACCTGGAAGCTGGCGCCGATATTATCGAGACCAATACCTTTAGCGGTACCACTATAGCCATGGCGGACTATAAGCTGGAGCACCTGGTGTATGAGCTTAACTATGAGTCGACAAAGATAGCACGGGAAGCGGCAGATGAAGCAGAAGCCAAGGATCCGTCGCATAAACGCTTTGTAGCCGGTGCCATTGGCCCGACCAACCGTACCGCTTCGCTTTCGCCGGATGTAAACAACCCTGGCTATAGAGCTATTATATTCGACCAACTGGTAGAGGCTTACTATGAGCAGGTGCGTGGCTTGGCAGATGGTGGCTCTGACTTGTTGCTGGTAGAAACTGTCTTTGATACGCTGAATTGTAAAGCTGCTCTTTTCGCGATACAGCAATTTGTAAATGACGGTGGCAAAGAACTGCCGATCATGATATCCGGAACTATAACGGATGCCAGCGGCCGTACCTTATCCGGGCAAACCGTGGAAGCTTTCTATAATTCCATCTCACATGCACCTCTGTTAAGCGTAGGCTTTAACTGTGCCCTGGGGGCTCGGCAGCTGAAAACACATATCCAGGAGCTGTCCCGTATTTCAGACTGTTACATCAGTGCTTACCCGAATGCCGGTCTGCCAAATGCATTTGGTGGCTACGACGAAACAGCCCAGCAAATGGGAGCTATAGTGGAGGAGTACCTGAAAGAAGGGCTGGTAAACATACTGGGTGGTTGTTGTGGCACTACGCCTGTTCATACCAAAGTAATTGCAGACTTGGTGCGAAAGTATAAACCGCACGTTCCTACCCCGGTTGCCCCACTCCCACGCTACAGCGGCCTCGAGCCCCTGACTATAACTCCAGAAAGTCTGTTTGTAAATGTTGGAGAACGTACCAATGTGACCGGCTCCAAAATGTTTGCCCGCCTTATAGTTGGCGAAAAGTTTGAAGAAGCCTTAGCGGTTGCCCGTCAGCAGGTAGAAGGCGGCGCGCAGATCATCGACGTGAACATGGACGAAGGCATGCTCGACTCGGAGCAGGCCATGACCAACTTCCTGAACCTGATTGCTTCCGAACCCGACATTGCCAAACTGCCTATCATGATCGACTCCTCGAAGTGGAGCGTGATCGAAGCCGGTTTGAAATGTGTGCAGGGTAAATCCATCGTTAACTCTATCAGCTTAAAAGAAGGCGAAGAAGCCTTTAAGAAACTTGCCCGCAAAGTGCGCCAGTATGGTGCTGCTGTGGTAGTGATGGCTTTTGATGAAACAGGGCAGGCCGATACCTTAGAACGCAGAAAAGAGATATGCGAAAGATCATACCGCATCTTAGTTGATGAAGTAGGCTTCCCACCGCAGGATATTATTTTTGACCCGAACATACTTGCTATTGCTACCGGCATAGAAGAGCATAACAACTATGCTGTAGATTATATCGAGGTAGTGAAATGGATCAAAGCGAACTTACCACATGCGCTGATAAGTGGTGGAGTGAGTAATTTGTCGTTCTCGTTCCGTGGCAACGATGTGGTGCGCGAAGCGATGCATACAGTTTTCTTATACTATGCCGTGCAGGCTGGTATGGACATGGGCATCGTGAATGCCGGTATGTTGGGTGTGTACAGCGAAATACCAACCGAGCTGCGCGACCTGATCGAGGACGTGATCTTTAACCGCCACCCGGACGCGACTGAAAAACTGGTAACCTATGCTGAAACTATAAAAGGCAAGGGCAAAACCGCTACTGCTGCCGACACGGCCTGGCGCGATGCACCGGTAGAAGAGCGTCTGCAACATGCCCTGGTACGCGGTATCGTGGATTTTATTGAAGAAGATACGGAAGAGGCACGTCAGCAGGCAACCAAAACGCTGGATGTGATCGAAGGCCCACTGATGGCCGGCATGGGCGTGGTAGGTGACTTATTTGGGGCTGGTAAGATGTTTCTGCCGCAGGTAGTGAAGAGTGCCCGTGTCATGAAGAAATCGGTAGCCTACCTGTTACCGTTTATGGAAGCGGAAAAGCTAGCCGGCGATACGTCTAAATCTACCGCAGGAACTATACTGATGGCGACTGTGAAAGGCGATGTGCACGACATCGGGAAGAATATTGTGGGTGTGGTGCTGGCCTGTAACAACTATGAAGTAATAGACCTGGGTGTGATGGTGCCACTGGATAAGATCCTGTCTGAAGCTGAAGCGCATAAGGTAGATATCATTGGCCTGAGCGGATTGATCACGCCATCGCTGGATGAAATGGTTTATGTGGCGCAGGAAATGGAACGCCGTGGCCTGAAAATTCCGCTTCTGATTGGCGGTGCTACAACTTCCAGAGTGCATACAGCCGTAAAAGTCGCGCCACAGTATAGCGGTCCGGTAGTGCACGTCCACGATGCTTCCAGAAGTGTAACCGTAGTTAGCAGCTTGCTAAGCAGTGACCGTGATAAATATATTGCGGAGATTAAAGCAGAGTACCAGAAACTGAGAGAAGACCACCTGAGCCGTACCAAAGACCGCGCGTTTGCAACTATAGCAGAAGCCCGGGCAAATAAGTATAAGGTTGACTGGAACACCACGCAGCCGACCAAGCCAAGCTTTATCGGCAATAAAACATACACCAACTACCCGCTTTCCGAGATCGTGCCATACATAGACTGGACGCCATTCTTCCATGCATGGGAGCTCAAACGGCAATATCCGAAAATTCTAAATGATCCGGAGTTGGGCGTTGAAGCAACCAAACTATTTGCCGATGCGCAGGAAATGCTACAGGAAATTGTGGACAAGCAATTACTGGAGGCGCGCGCTGTAGTTGGCTTTTACCCGGCCAACGTGGAAGCGGATGATACCATAGAAGTATACGCCGATGATTCACGTGGAAATGTGCTGACCGAATTCCATACGCTAAGGCAACAAGGCAAGAAAGGGGCAAATGTTCCAAACCTGGCTTTCTCTGATTTTATTGCTCCGAAAGAAACTGGTGTGCCCGATTACATCGGCGGCTTTGTAGTGTCGGCTGGTTTTGGCATTGAAAAGTTGCTGGAGAAGTATCAGGCCGAGCACGACGACTATAAATCCATTATGGTAAAAGCACTGGCTGACAGGTTAGCAGAAGCTTTTGCAGAGCTGATGCACGCCAAAGTGCGGAAAGAACTATGGGGTTATGCACCGGAGGAGAATCTGAGTAACGAAGACCTGATCAGGGAGAACTATAAAGGCATTCGTCCGGCGCCGGGCTATCCGGGTTGCCCGGACCATACCGAAAAGATCACACTGTTTAATCTGCTGGATGCGGAAAGAACATCTGGTGTTATACTTACCGAAAACCTGGCCATGTACCCGACAGCGGCTGTGAGTGGCCTATACTTCTCGCACCCGGAATCAAAGTACTTCGGGCTTGGTAAGATTGGCGAAGACCAGGTAGCGGATATTGCGCATCGCAAAGGCATGCCGAAAGAGGAACTGGAACGCTGGCTATCGCCAAACCTAAACTATGAGCCAAAGCCGGTAAACCTAACCCCGGCCCTCTCTTAAAACAAGAGATCTTTGCCTACCGCAAGCTTTCAGCTCGTGGTTACGCAATGCTGCAAGCTTTCAGCTTGCGTGCACCGGAACAGAACCTGGTGTCCAGCAAGCTGAAAGCTTGCCAAAAGAAAGCCACGAACTGAAAGCTCGCAGCAGAAAGAATCCTTCCGGGGAAGGATAATATAACCGTTAAACCATCTAACAATTTAACATAAATTGAAAGTAACAGACCACTTCAGAAATGCCAACGGCAAAACGCTGTTCACTTTTGAAATACTGCCCCCGCTGAAAGGGGAAAACATGCGAACCCTTTTTAATCACATCGACCCGTTGATGGAGTTTAAGCCACCTTTTATTGACGTGACCTACCACCGGGAAGAATATGTGTACAAGCAGCGCGAAAATGGGTTACTGGAGAAGCGCACGACGCGCAAGCGCCCGGGTACCGTAGGTATCTGTGCAGCTATCCAGAACAACTATAAAGTAGACACGGTGCCGCACCTGATTTGTGGAGGTTTTAACAAAGAAGAAACTGAGAACGCACTGATAGACCTGCACTTTTTGGGGATAGATAATGTGCTGGTGCTTCGCGGTGATTGTGTAAAAAGCGAACAGCGCTTTGTGCCGGAACCGGGCGGGCACCATTATGCAACCGAGCTGATCGGGCAGGTAGTGGAAATGAACTGCGGCCGTTACCTGGATGATGAACAGGCGTTCCATAACAGCACAGATTTCTGCATTGGCGTGGCCGGTTACCCTGAAAAGCACTTTGAAGCACCAAACCTGAAATCGGACCTGCGCTGGCTGAAAAAGAAAGTAGAACTGGGCGCCGAGTACATTGTAACTCAGATGTTCTTCGATAACCAGAAGTATTTTGATTTTGTGAAGCGCTGCCGCGAGGAAGGTATAACAGTGCCGATCATACCGGGGCTGAAGCCGATGACTACTAAAACACAACTGAACATATTACCAAGCCTTTTCCATGTTGAAATACCTTGCGACCTAGCTGATGCTATTGAGGCTTGCCCGGATAACAAGGCAGCTGCGCAGGTTGGCGTGGACTGGGCTATACAGCAATCGAAAGAGCTGATGGAATTTGGCGTGCCCTGCCTGCATTATTACTCTATGGGTAAATCAGAATCGGTCAGAAAAGTGGCTGAAGCATTATTTTAAAACAACACTCCTTACAAACAACTAAACTACCTGAGGCTGGAGCTAATGCTCCGGCCTTTATTTTTTTAAATGGAGTAAACTGCTGCCTGGTATGAATAACTATAGTTCCGAACATGGGCTGCACATATTTTCTTAAAATTCATTGACATAAATATTTAGATTATCGTATGCTTCTCTGTACAGCGCAGGCACTGATAACCTGCCTTTAATTTCTTTAGTAACACCATACACATGTCAGCACAAAAATACGATACTATAGTAGTGGGAGCCGGTTTGGTAGGTCTCTCCGTAGCATATCACCTCAAGCAAAATAACCCGGATAGCAAGATACTGCTCATCGAAAAAGAAAATACAGTTGCACAACATCAGTCGGGGCACAATAGCGGCGTTATTCATAGCGGCATTTACTATAAGCCAGGCAGCCTGAAAGCCAAAAACTGTATTACGGGGTATCACTCCATCATTGAGTTTGCCCAGGAGTATGGCATCCCATACGACATCTGCGGTAAGATCATCGTTGCCACTTCTGACGCCGAACGTCCCAAATTGAATGATATTTACGAACGCGGAATCCAGAACGGGTTGACAGACCTGAAAAGGCTGCATTCCTTAGACGAGATACGAGAATATGAGCCGCATGTAGCCGGTGTAGAGGCCATTCATGTGCCCCAGACAGGTATCATTGATTATCCGGCGATGGCTGCTGCCCTGCTGCGCCTGTTTCAGCAATATGGTGGTGATGCAGCCTTTGGAGAACAGGTTGTGAAGATCAAATCTGAGAAGGATACTGTGCATGTAGAGACTACAAAAAACACCTATACTGCTGCCAGCCTGGTTAGCTGCGGAGGCCTTTTCTCGGATAGAGTTGCCAACCTTACAGAAAAAGAGAACGATTTAAGGATCATCCCTTTCAGAGGGGAATATTACAAGTTACGGGAAGAGAAAGAGTACCTGGTGCGCAACCTGATCTACCCGGTGCCGGATCCGAGCTTTCCGTTTTTGGGGGTGCACTTTACACGCATGATAGAAGGCGGCATTGAGGCTGGTCCGAATGCTGTGCTGGCCTTTAAACGCGAAGGCTATACGTTCAGTGATTTCAACTTTAAAGACACACAGGATACCTTTAGCTGGCCTGGCTTCTGGAAGATCGCTGCCAAGTATGGCAAAACCGGCCTGGGCGAGATGTACAGGTCACTGTCTAAGGCGGCCTTTACCAGGGCGCTGCAAAAACTGATGCCCGAAGTACAGGAACATGACCTGGTGCCTGGCGGAGCGGGTGTACGAGCGCAGGCTTGCGACCGTAACGGTAACCTGATCGATGATTTTGATATCCTGAACCGCCATAACATTATACATGTACGCAACGCTCCTTCGCCGGCGGCAACTTCTTCGCTGGCTATCGGTCAATATATCTGCGATCAGCTGGTAGGCAACAAGGCAACAGTCTAGCGGCAAGAGCCCAGCTTTAGGGACATGCTATAGTTGCGGAAAAGCAGGCGACAAACTATAGAGTACCGGTTTGCTTGGGCTGGCATCCAGTTGCAGGCTGGCTATCTGCAGGTTCAGCAGGTATAAGCCATCCGTAACATGCTCCGGTACATAGATCAGCTCGGTTATAGTGGCGCCGCAGCGGGTGTATTTAGGGTATTGCCAGAAAGCGTGGTGGCACAGCAGCTTGCCTTCGTCCAGTTCACGGTCTACAGACGGAAGATCAAGTAACAGGTGCTGCACGCCTTTCTCAGCTAAATACTGGCCTATAATATGCTCTAAATAGGGTGGGTTGGAGCCGGAATAATGGCGGGTTAGTTTATCGTCTGTGTTTGGCAAGGTGCGGAGTATGACAGCTTCCGGTTTCAGGCCTTCCAGCTGCTTCTTTACATCGTCCAGTAGTACCACTTCGTCACCGTTTTCGAGTTTTTGCGGAGCTATAGTTATAAGCTGGGCTACAAATAAGAAGCGTTTCAGGCAGTTGTGGATGGTGGCGTGTTCGTCGGCAGAGATATGGCCGTAGCATTCGGTGTGGGTGCCGTTGCCGTGAGGCGTCAGGTGCACGCGTTTATAGTTGGTGCTGCCGCCTTCTGATACACTTCCTACAAAATCTCCTACCCTGATCACATCAAACTGAACAGGCTCAGCCCAGAAACATTCCGGCTGTAGTTGCCTGTCGTGCAGCGGCATCGAAATATCGTGTGGCTGCAGCGGGTTGAAACTATAAACTTGATCGTGGTAGGTAATGCTGGCTTCCATAGTTAGCAGGTTTTCTGGCAAGTATAAGCGAAATTAAGTAAACCTATACGCTGTAACTATAAAAGATTGAAGCTTGCTATTCTTCGAGCAACCAATGTACTGCTTCGTTTTCCGAAGCGAAATCCTGGATCTGGTAAGATATCTCGCCGGCAGCATCGGCCCTGGCCACCACAGAGGCAAGCGCCAGCTTCTTGAAGAGGTTATCCGGCATAACGCGGGCCATTTTTTTTAGCGAAGTGCGGGAGAACAAACTATAGTACGTGTTGGAAAGCCAGTCTTTTGTTTCAGGCCCGAGTACGGATACCTGCTGTGCATTTACAAGTACTCTTTCGGCTTGCTTTTCAGTTATCACATCATACGCACGCATTGTTTCCGCTACAAACTGGTCATCGTTCAGTGGGCGTAGCCATTCTGTTCTCACATAAGCAAGACCATCGTCGGCTTCTATTTTGAAGTTGTCTGAACTATAAACTGTTGTAAGTTGAAGCGTTGGCATTTACGGGCATAAATTCAGGTAAGGGTGTTTAGGTTAAAAGACATACGAGTTAAACAGAATTAGGTGCCAACTATATTGTGGATTTAAATCTTAGCTCTTATTCCGCAAACAGGTCCAGTGTGATCTGGTCAGCGAGCAGCTTTCCTTTGTCTGTCAGGTAGAGTACATTGTCTTTTATAGTTGCCAGTTCTTTGTGCTGTAGCTCCTGCAGATATATGTTGTGAGATGCCTGCACATCATGCCTATAGTTGTCGCGCATGTGTGCCAGGTCGCAGCCCCAGATCGTGCGCAGTGTTGTAAGCAGGTAGTCGTTGGCCTGGTCGCCTAAAGTAAGTTGTTCTATTTCGGTAGGGATGATAAGCTGGCTGATAGCCTCGGTATACTTACGGTTGTTGGCAACATTATACTGCCGGCTATGGCCGTTAAAAGAATGCGCACTCGGTCCAACGCCTAAATAATGCACCCCGCGCCAGTAATTGCTGTTGTGTTTCGATTCGTAGCCCGGCTTACAGAAGTTAGATATTTCGTACTGCACAAAACCGTGCTGTGCCATCTGTTCCAGTAAGGTCTCGAATTGCTGTGCGGTGAAATCGTCTTCGGATGGGGTAAATTTCCCTTTTTTGCTCCAGCGGCCCAGGGCAGTATCAGGTTCAATTGTTAGCGCGTAACACGACACATGCTGCACGTTTAGCGAGAAAAGCGTTTCCAGATCCTTCAGCCAGATGCTGTGGTCCGGTGCCGGAATGCCATAAATAAGATCTACCGTAATGTTATCAAAACCGGCTGCCTGGGCATCTTTTACACATTTTAAACTTTCGGTGGCGTTATGGGCACGGTTCATCATGCGCAGGTGTGGCTCATGAAACGACTGCAACCCTATACTTAACCGATTTATGCCGGCAGCTTTCAGTTCCTGCAGTTTTTCAGGCTTCAGATCATCGGGGTTGGCCTCCAGCGAAATTTCAGCAGTGGCCGAAACTATAAACAAGTCTTTTATAGTTTGTAGCAATAGTTGTAACTCGTCCTGTGTGAGCAAAGACGGTGTACCGCCGCCGAAGTAAATTGTTTCTATTGTTTGGCCCTGCAGGTAATCCCGGCGCAGTTCCAGTTCGAGGGCGATGGCATCTATAGTTGCCGTTTTATGCCCCATCGAGGTACTGAAATGGAAATCGCAGTAATGGCAAGCCTGTTTGCAGAAAGGGATATGTAGGTATATTCCGGCCACGGATTAGTTGTTAAATTGCTGTATTGTTAAATTGTTGATGATCTGGAAACTATAGTTCTTAAAGTATAGCTGTACCCATTACCTTTGTATAGTTGCTATAGTTTCTCTGGTGTAATTCGTTGGAGAGCGTCTATAACTAAACAATTTAGCTAGCAAACAATTCAACAAGTAATAACACAAATGTATAAAATAGCTGCCGTAGTGTTGTGTTTGCTTTTGTGGCTGCCCTGTGTGCAGGCCCAAAAACAGGCTGATGCGCAGTTGCAGCCCAAAGTTATAGTTAGCATACACACCACCCCGGAAGACGCCCCACGACTTCGTAATTATAGTTACCAGACCACCCACCCCGACTCTTTAGAAGCCAATAAAGAAGTAAAGGCCTTAGTTTATAAAATGCAGCAGGACGCTTATTTGCTGACTTCTGCGGATAGTTTGTACCTGCGCAATGATACGCTTCACGTGAAACTATACATTGGCGAAAGGTTTGAGTATGCCAGCCTGCGCAATGGAAATTTAAGCGAAGGTATTTTGATCGAGTCTGGTTTCCGGGAAAAGTTTTACCGCAATGTGCCTTTTAAGCCAGCCGAATATGTAAAACTGCAGCAGCGGATACTGGATTACGCGGAGCGTAACGGGTATCCTTTTGCAAGCGTTTGGCTGGATACGATAACTATAAAAGATAACAAAATTGAAGCTGCCCTGATGGTAGAAAAGGCTTTTGTAGTTACCTACGACTCGGTACAGGTGGTGGGCGGCAGCAAAACTAAACCCAAGTTCCTGATGCGCTACCTGCAACTATACCCGGGCCAGCCTTATAACCAGGAACAGATAGAAGCTACCCAGCGCATGCTTACCCAATTACCTTACATTAGGGTAACCAGGCCGCCGCAGGTGCGTTTCGCCCGCGATAAAGCACGGGTTTATTATTTTCTGGAAGACCGGCAATCGAACCAGATAGATGGTGTGGTTGGCTTTTTACCGGACCCGACCCGCAGCGGAAATAAACTCCTGATAACCGGCGAAGCCAACCTCAACCTCCGCAACCTGCGCGGCACAGGCAAAAGCATAGGGCTGCAATGGCGGCGCGTAAACAAAGGTTCCGTTATACTTAATGGCGAATACCTGCACCCAAATCTGTTCGGTACGCCGTTCGAGCTGGGCACACGTTTTAACTTACTCAAGCAGGATTCATCGTTTATAACCGTACAGCCGCGCCTGCAACTGGGCTACTATACCTTAAAATACGGCAAATTCAGTGTGTATGGTGAGTGGCGCAACTCCCGGATATTGGGCGATGCCAGCACCCAGAGCCTTCGCAACCTCGACCTGGCGGATGCCCGCACCACCACCTATGGCTTTAACTACCTCTGGAACAACCTCGATGACTTTTACTTCCCGCGCCGTGGTCGGTTAGTAGAACTGGAACTGGCAGCTGGTACCAAGACCCTGTTACGCAACGCTGATCTGGAGAAAAGCTTTTACGATACCCTGGACATGCGTACTACGCAATTGAGTTTAGGCCTGCGGGTGGAGAATTTCTTCCGGTTAAGTAAAAACAGTGCCTTGCTGGCCAGAGTCGAAGGAAATGCGCTGCTGAATGACCAGGTTTTCCTGAACGACATGTACCGGCTGGGTGGCCTTACTTCTATTCGTGGCTTCGATGATTATTTCTTTTATGCCTCGTCTTACGCTATCGGAACATTGGAGTATCGTTTGTTTACCTCAGCCGATTCGTATGTGCTTTTATTTTATGACCAGGCCTATTACCGCAGCGAACTGGAGAAATCGGAAGCAAGTGGCTGGCCCTCGGGTGTTGGAGGCGGAATTAGTTTTAGTACAGGCGCCGGAATTTTTCAGTTGGTTTATTCTGTGGGACGCTCTGAGCAACAGCCACTTTCGCTTAAATACTCGAAAATACACTTCGGGATAACGAGTAAATTTTAACTTTTTTTGATGTTTTGCAGTAGAATAACTTGCAAAGTAAGATTTGATATACTACTTTTGTAACACAATAACAGTGCGGGATGGAGCAGTTGGTAGCTCGTTGGGCTCATAACCCAAAGGTCACAGGTTCGAGTCCTGTTCCCGCTACCTAAAGAGAGGCCTGATTCAGAAATGAGTCAGGCTTTTTTGTTTTTATTACTTTCCCACCCAAACTATAAATTCCTGACAATCATATATAAAACTTTGATATATACAGAAAGTTAATAGTTTCTTAATATATGAATAGCGTAATATATTTTCTTTAATAAGGTAACTTCGCATCCTCAACCCACAGTTACTTTACATGAAGAAGTTTTTACTCGCTGTCAGTATTTTACTGACTTCTGTGCTGCAGCTTGTAGCGCAATCGGCCCCACCCTCCAACCTATCGGGAGAAGAACTGAAAGCCTGGCTACGCACTAACTGGTACGATGGTAAACGCCAGGTACTGGACTATAGTACCGCCCGTGGCAAAATGTACAATTACGTTGATAACTATAATAACAAAGTTACCTGCGTGTACTCAGGCTACGAGGTTAGTAAAACATATAGCGAGACAAATACTTCTACCGACGCAGGCGTTATCAACTGTGAGCATACAGTTCCACAGTCGTGGTTCGACGAAGCAGTACGGATGCGTTCGGATATTCACCACTTGTTCCCGACAGTAACACAATGGAACAGCGACCGTGGCAGCGATCCGTTTGCTGAGATCCCGGATAACCAGACAACAAAGTGGATGCGTGGCCTTAACTCACAACCTAATATCCCAACATCTAACATAGATGAGTACAGCGAAGATGGACCAGGTAAATTTGAGCCCCGTGAAGATCACAAAGGTAATCTAGCCCGTTCTGTTTTCTATTTTTACACGATGCACGCCGGGCAGAATTTTGATTCCGGTAAGAATGTAATCTCGGCAGTTGCTGATATCAACACTTTATACCAGTGGCATTTAAAAGATCCGGTAGATGATCGTGAACGTGAACGTAACCGCCGTGTAGAAGTAGCACAAGGCAACCGTAACCCTTTTATCGATTATCCTGAGCTGGTAGCAAAAGCCTGGGGTTTTGCTCCTGTTAACTGCTCTCCTGCTACACAACTCAGCAGCCTTACTGTTTCCCAGAAAACCACTTCATCATTAACTATAAACTGGACAAACGGCTCCGGCGACAGAAGACTTATAGTAGTGCGCGAAGGCAGCGCCGTAAACTTTATGCCTACCGGAACTTATGCAGGTGTTAATGCAGACTATAGTCTGGCAACAGACCAGAGCAATGGCCAGCGTATCGTTTATTATAACAGTGGCAGCTCAGTAACTATAACTGGTCTTAAAGCCAATACTACCTACTATGTGCAGGCGTTCGAGTCGTGCGCATCTGATAAAACCTATAACACAACCAGTGCCCCAACTATAACAGCTACCACCCCGGATTATGCCTGTACAGGCGTACCAACAGCAGTTACGGGTTTAACTTCGGGTACTACTACACAAAACGGCTCTACCCTGGCCTGGACCAACGGCTCTGGTGATGGCAGGCTGGTTGTGATCCGTAAAGATGAAGCTCCAGCATTTGTGCCTCAGACAGGAACCGTTTATTCTGGCGCATCAGCAAACTATGCAACGGCAGCAACTTTAGCTGATGGTAGCAAACTGATCTATAGTGGCACAAACAGTGAAGTCGCAATTACAGGCTTGCAGTCAGGTAGCCTATACTTCGTGAAAGTATTTGAGATCTGCTCTAATGGAGACCAATACGAAACAGCTGCAGCCCCAACACTGGCTATTACTACATTAGCTACTAGCAATCCACCAACTGGCAATGGCAATGTAATCGCGATGCAGGATTTTAACGGTACTGCAAACGATGGCTGGGTGGTAACTTCGGGTTTCAGCAGTTCTAATATAAATACAGGCTTACCAGCAGGGCAACGCCTGCGTAGTGGTTCTAGTTTGCAGATTGCAGCTACAACCCGCGATGTCATCTTTAGCGAAGTAAGCGTGGCTGGAAGACAAGACATATATCTTGAACTATATAACTCCTCTGTATCTGGAAGTGATGGAAACGGTTTTGATGCAGGAGATTATTTTGAAGTATATGTTGCATTAAATGGAACTGATTTCTCTGCTAATCCTGATATCAGGATAACAGGTAACTCGTCTACAAATCAAATTCGATATAGCATGAGTGGTACTGCAACTATAACTACAGTTGCTGGTACTCCGGTAGAGAAAGTATTTACAGAATCACTTGTTAACGGCAAAGTGTTACCAGATGATCAAGCTCCATCAAAACTACAAGTATCTATACCAAACGGTACGACATCAGTTAAGGTAAAGCTTGGAATCAAAACGAACGCATCCAACGAAATCTGGAATGTAGAAGATGTTGCTTTATATGCGGCAGCTTCTGCTCCTGCAGATTGTGATAACTTAGCCTTAGAAGGCCACGCCGGCGAAGATAAAGTAATAGCTACTGGTCAGTCGGTTATGATTGGTGCGACTGCAGAAACAGGCTATACTTATAGCTGGTCGCCGGCAGCAGGTTTATCTGATGCTACCTTAGCTGCTCCGCTTGCCACACTTACTACACCGGGCACTTATGTTTACACGGTAACTGCTGCTAAAGATGGCTGTACCTCTACAGATGAAGTAACTGTTATAGTAGAAGCTGTAACAGTACCGGCGCCTATTGTTTCTGATGTTACTATCTGCTCCGGCGAGTCTGCCACGTTAGAAGTGTCTAATCTGGATCCGAAAGTGATTTACTATTGGTATCAATCAGAAACGACTAATAGTCCATGGGGTCGAGGTGCTACAATTGTTACAGGACCACTTACGGCTACTACTTCTTACTATGTAGAAGCAGTAAATTTTGATGGCACAGCGAGCACTCGTACAAAAGCAACCGTAACTGTTAGCGGAAAAGCGCCTGAGGCCGCAACTATAGCAGGCAAAAATGTAGTTTGTGCCGGCGAGACTGTAACATATACAGCAACTGCTCAGGAAGGTGTGACAAACTATACCTGGAGTGTGCCGGAAGGCTGGACTATAGTTGCTGGCGCTAATACAGCACAATTAACGGTAACTTCTGGTAATACGGCCGGCAATGTAACTTTAAAAGTAGCCAACAACTGCGGGGAAAGCCCTGCAGCAAACCTGTCAGTAACGATAGAAACAGTTGTAACAGGTAACACAGTTAATGGGCCACAAGCAGTTTGCGTTGATCAGGTAACTATAACTGGCTCTGTTCCAACCGGCGGAAACGGAACGTACACGTACCAGTGGCAAACCAGTACCGATGGAGCCAACTTTATACCGGCTGCAGGTGTTAACAATGGTCAGAACTATAGCTCAGAAGCATTGAATGTAACCACATTCATCCGCAGAAAAGTAACTTCAGGGTCATGTGGCGAAAGCATAAGTGAGGCTATAAGAATTACTGTGTATGCGGTTCCGGCGGCGCCTATTGCCAAAACTGTAGCAATTTGTTCGGGCCAGACCGCAACACTACAGGTAACCGATGCTGATCCATCCTATATCTACAAGTGGTTTGCTGATGAAACTGGAAGTAACACACTTGCGGTAGGCTTAACTTATATGATAAGCCAACTTAGTGAAACGAAGTCTTATTATGTAGAAGCTGTGAGCCCGGCAGGTTGTGCAGGTCCTCGTACCAAAGTTACAGTTACTGTAAATGCAGCTCCATCTAAACCAACTATAACCCAGGAAGCAAATCAGCTTACTGCAAGTGTGGCAGGCTCGGTTTACGAGTGGGCGAAAGATGGCGTAACTATAGCAGGTGCAACTACACAAACAATAACTATAACCGAAGCTGGCAGCTACACCGTTCGTGTGAAGAATGAAGCTGGTTGCTACTCTGTAATGTCGGATGCAGTGCAGGCAACTGTGCAGCCAACCGGCATCGAGGACGAAATTGCCCTTGGTGTAATAGTAGCTCCAAACCCGGCTCCCGGTAAATTCAGCATCTCTACAGAAAAGCCATTGCAACAGGCAGAAATTGTAATTACAAATCTGTTGGGCAGTGTGGTTTATCGTGCTACAATACCGGTATTGCAGGATAAACTGGAAATAGACCTGAGCAAGCTTCCGGCTGGTTTATATGTGGTACAGCTACAGGCAAAGCAGCTGAAAGTGGTGCGTAAAGTGCTGTTAACAAAATAACGTTATAAATTTATACTTACCTAAGGCCCTGCAGCTAACCTGCAGGGCCTTTTTGCGTTTATATGCTGTACGCCGGTTATTTAATTACCCTCTTACCCATTTCCGGTGATTTTTAAGTGCGTTTTATAAGAAAGGAAGCTTAATCAATCTTTGTTATCTGTTGATATAGAGGTTGTTATAGTTGCGCATCTGCCTTTTTGGCCGCGGCTGTAACATGGAGTTTAGCTGAAACTATAATTTCTAAAGTCTTACCATGTACGAGCTCCTAGGCGTTGCCTGGTGGTAACTGCTGGAAAAATATACACTAACGGTGGCTGACCATTGCCCGGGCAGTGGTATAGCTGGTGGTTCACCCTTTTAATACTGACTTGATGCGCTTACCTCTGATAAAGCACATATTCTATCCGCTGCTTTTCCTGTGCCTGTTGCTCACTAATGTGGCAGTAGCACAGACAACCCCGCCGTGCCAGGTAACTATAGATGCGGAAGGTTCTTCGTCGCTTTGCCAGGGCGAGTCGGTAACGCTGCGTGCTGTTTCATCTAATCAGATAACCAGCTGGCAATGGTTTTTTAATAATGCTCCTATAGCCGGTGCAACCGGGGCAACTATCTCGGTAAGTGTTGCCGGCGATTACTCGGTTCAGGTTTCCGGAGCTACCTGCCAGGCTACTACTTCAGCAGTTTTTCCTATAACAGTATCGCCAAAGCCTGCCAACCCTAATTTCCTGGTAACGCCCACTACTACCCAATGTGCCGGCACGCCACTGGCATTTGAGGTAAACGCGCCGCAGCCCGACATTTTCTATACCTGGATCTTCGGAGACGGCAGCTCGGCAAAAGGCGATTCGGTAGGCCATACTTTCAACGATAAAGGGATAAACTTTGCCACCTATAATGTAAAGGTGCTGGCTACAAGTGCACAAGGTTGCCAGTCTGATACCGTAACGCAGCAGGTGCGTGTAGCCCGCATGCCCGAAGCTGTTTTTACAGATTCTTCCAATTTCCAGACCTGTTTGCCAGACACGGTAGAAGATGATGAAATTGAAGTGTTTGCGTACATCGAGAACGGCACCGCAGAGCCTTATTTATCAGATATCAGAACGTATATTGTAAACTGGGGAGATGGCGGACCTGATGTACAGTATACCCGCAACGAGTTCCCGATCAGTAACCCGAATGCCTACACCAAAGTGGGCGACTTTCCGATAACGATAAGGGCTGTGGCTAGTAATGGCTGCGAGTTTGTATTTACCCAGAACTATAGTGTCAGTAAAGAACCTAAAGCTAATTTTATACTGAACAAGCAGCCTGCAGCTACGCCATCGTCGTGTTTGCCGGTAATAGTTTCGCTGGGCGATAGTTCTACTGGCGGCAACTTAACCTATAAATGGACCATACAACCTACCACAGGTTTTACAATTGAATTTGGTGGCCTGGACCAGGATACCCTTTCCTTGTTGTTTACTGAAAGCGGGATCTACCAGATAGAACTTATAGTTGAGAATGGTTGCGACGATGACACGACTTCGCAGTCGGTTATAGTTGGCTGGCCACAGGTGCAGCTCCCTCCCGACACCGTTTCCTGCGGACCGATAGACTTTAAATATACTACCGGCGCTATACCCGGAACTGGAAACGTATTTATAGACCCGAACCTGGGCAAGATAAAGAGTGCCGTCTGGACGGTAGTCGGGCCGACGGGTGCAAAGCGCACACTCAGCGGGCAAAACCAGACCATACGCTTTACAGAAGAAGGAGTGCACGAGGTCTCACTCGTCGTCGAGAATGAATGTGGCTCTTCCGAAGAGCTTGCCGGAACGTTCCCGATGGTGCAGCGCATAACCGTATTGCCGGTTCCCGAAGCGCCAACTATACAGGACATTACCGTTTGTAGCGGTGATTCGGTATTGCTGGAACCTTCCGGCGGTAGCGGCAACTATAATTTTTATGATGATCAGGGAACCCTACTGCTTACAGGGCCAAACTTTAGGACAACCAGCATCACACAAACTACCACTTTTAGCATAGAAAGCATTGGGGAGGATGATTGCCCGAGCGCACGCGTACCTGTAAAAGTGACTGTAGTGCCACCTCTGGCAAACAATATCATACAAGGTGATCAGAGCCTTTGCCAGGGCGACGGACCGGCTCCGTTAACAGGAAGTACACCAAGCGGTGGAACAGGCGGCGGCTATATTTTCACTTGGTTAAGCAGTACATCGGGCCCGGATGCAGGATTTGTGCCGGCAGCAGGCGTTAACAACGATGTAAACTATACCCCGCAGCCGTTGAGCCAGCGTACCTGGTTCCGCAGGTTAATATCCGTTGCCAGCTGCTCACCGGATACCAGTAATGTGGTGTTGGTGAATGCCGTACCTAAGATCCAGAACAACACTATTTCGGAGTCGCAGGATATTTGTGCGGGACAGACACCGGAGCCACTGGTTGGTTCGCGGGTTACAGGTGGCGATGGTGCAGGCTATACCTTTAAATGGCAGGTAAGCACCGAAGGTCCGGCAACAGGTTTTGTGGATGCACCAGGCAATAACACCAGCGAGAACTATAGCCCGGGCATGCTTTCGCAGGCATCGTGGTTCAGAAGAGTGGTAACCTCTGCAGGCTGCGTGGTTTTCTCAGAGCCTGTGATGATCGATATCGTTCCACCTTTGGATAACAATACAATTACTGCAGCGCAAACAGTGTGTGCCGGTAATCCGCCAGCCCCACTCACAGGTTCTGCGCCAACCGGCGGAACAGGTACTTATACTTACCTTTGGGAGAGCAGTATTACCAGTGCAACTACAGGTTTTGCGGCAGCTGCCGGCACCAACAACGGGCAAAGTTATACCCCGGGCAACCTCGGCGTGAATACCTGGTTCCGGAGAACAGTAACCTCGGAAGGTTGTGAAGCTGATGTGAGCGAGGCCATACTGATAACCGTAAACCAGGGCGTTGCCAATAACAGTGTTAGCTCCCCACAAACTATCTGCGCTGGCGAAGTACCGGAGGCATTAACGGGTACGACCCCTATTGGCGGAAGTGGTACCTATACGTATTTGTGGCAGAGCAGCATTTCAGGTCCGGACACGGGTTTTGGATCTGCACCGGGCACCAACACGGCGGCAAACTATACACCACAGGCGCTCACACAAGATACCTGGTTCAGAAGAGTGGTAGATTCGCGGGGATGTAAATCTACTTCTGAGGCTGTACTCATAACCGTTAACCCACGGCCGTCACCGCCAATACTCACGGTGCGCGATGCTACCACCTGTCCGGGCGGATCGACGACCTTAACAGTGCAGAATGCGAATGGTGGAATTTACCAATGGTTTACGGATGCTACAGGTGGCGAACCGGTGTTTGAAGGACCCATTTTCAAGACGCCAAATTTAACCCAACCAACTACCTATTATGTGGAGGCGGTTAATATAAACGGCTGCTCCAGTGCAACCCGTACTTCGGTAAATGTAGCTATAGTTGACCCTGTGGCAGATGCCGGCCCTGACGCAACCATCATACAAGGCAGAACAATAGAGTTGCGTGCTACCGGAGGTGATACCTATTTATGGGAACCAGCTGAAGGCCTGAGCAACCCGAAAATTGCCAACCCTGTTGCAAGGCCAAACGAGACCACCACCTACAGGGTAACTGTGAGCACCGGAGAAGGCTGTACGGCTACCGACGAAGTAACTATAACAGTTATTCCTGCCCTTGTAATACCTAATGCGTTTACGCCTAACCACCGCGACACGGTAAATGAGGTATGGGAAATCAAGAACATCGAGAACTACCCTGATGTGCGTGTGGAGATTTATAACCGCTGGGGTAACCTGGTATTTTCCTCTAATGGTTATGGCACTCCATGGGATGGAACCCTGAACGGCGAAGACCTGCCGGTGGCAACCTACTATTACATGATCTACCTGAATAAGTCTGATCAACCTATTTCGGGCAACGTCACCATTATCCGTTAATTATGAGAGTATTATATCTATACCTGCTGCTGTTTTTTTTGGTGATAAGTGTGCAGCAGACAGCCGCGCAGCAACGGCCACAGTATAGCCAGTACATGCTGAACAACTATATCCTGAACCCTGCCATTACAGGTATTGAAAATTATGCTGATATACGCATAAGCAACCGCCGGCAATGGGTTGGGTTAGATGGTGCCCCGGTTACCTATTACCTGACTGCGCATACCCCACTGAACAAAGGTGCCGGAAGTACACAGTACCATAGGGCACTAGCACACCACGGCATAGGAGCTACTTTTCATACCGATAAAACCGGGCCGCTGCGCCGAACCGGGGTGTCTTTTTCTTACGCCTACCATTTGCCAATCACAAATTCGATTAATGTTTCGGGAGGTACTTCTGTAGGGATAATCCGGAACAGTATAAATGCCAGTGACCTGGAGTTTGGGAACAACAACGACCCGCTGATAGGTGGCGGTGGCCTGAACAACAATGTGGTAGACCTGAACCTGGGACTCTGGATCTATTCGCGCAATTTCTCGATCGGTGTAGCTGGTGCCCAGTTGCTCGAGAATGTGGGCAGCTTTACGGCCGCTGAGGAAGAACGTGCCGCTTTGGACCTGCAACGCCATTATTTTGCTACAGCCAGCTACCGTTTTGAGCCTACCGCCACCCTGGATGTGATACCATCTGTGATGGTGAAAATGGCGAGCCCCAGCCCAACTTCTGTAGATGTAAGTCTGCGAACTATATACGATGAGCGCTTCTGGGTTGGGGCTGCTTACCGCCACAACGATGCTATAGTTGGCATGGTAGGTGTGTACGTGAGCCCGCTGCTCGATATCTCGTACTCCTACGACGCTACCACCTCTAACCTTAACCAGGTAAGTGCCGGCACGCATGAGGTTGTGGTTGGCTTTAAATTACTTAACAACAGGCGTGTGCTTTGCCCGCAATGGATCTGGTAGAATGTCCGTAAATTACAACTATAAACTTTTAGAGGCGCAGCGCAGGTTGCGCCTTTTTTATTGACTCACTTCCTCAATAAGCCGACCAGATAATTGCACACTTCCGAAAGGCTGAAGCCGGACAAATTCTACGATTTTTATAATATTCAGTATCAGGAGGTTTGCGTGTATTTATAATTTTCTTATATTAGTGTACATCTATGTGCCCTGATAACTGGCTTGTTATATTATAATGAATGCTTAATTTTGCATTTATCTAATATAATTACTAGCCTATGAACGATATTTGAAAATTGGATGTAACTTTCTGAGAACAAGCACTTGAGAAGAATGAGCTGTTGGATGAAGGGGCGAAAACATGGTAAATGGCAAGCCCCGGAATCGCATGGGAACAAAGTTAGCAATTGCTGTTAAAATACAATCTATCTACAAACTTAATCAGTCCTATTGTAAAACATTTACTTTTTACTAAATGGGGAGCTCAGTAAAGAAGGTACTACTGCTTGCGGTCGTCTTCTTCAGTGTTATTGCCAGTGCTTTGGCGCAGGGCCTTTCGTTGGGCTCTGCTGCTGCGTTTAATATACTTGCCAATAAAAAAATTGAGAACAATGGTAGCACTATTGTTCAGGGTAATGTAGGTGTGGGTACGGGCGCCCAGCTTGCCGGTTTCGCACAGGGTAGCATAAAAGGTGTTATACACATCAACAACTCTGTCTCACTTACCGCCCTTTCCGATCTTTCGACCGCTTACACCACCTATTCTCAGAAGCCTGCTACTCAAACGCTCCCGAACACGATCGGCGACCAGCTTTTTACTGCCGGTGTTTACAAAATAAATGGTTCGGCAACTATAGCAGGCCCAATTGTGCTGGATGCCAACTACGACCCGAACGCTACCTTTATTTTCCAGATCAGCAACAACCTGCAGGTCAGCGATAACGTGACTATTGCGCTTATAAATGGCGCTAAGGTAGATAACGTGCTGTGGTTGGTTGAGCAGGATGCAACTATAGGTACAGGTGCTTACCTAAAAGGAAACCTGGTTGCCAAAAGAACGATACGCGTGCAGGATGATGCTGCAGTGCTTGGCCGTGTGATGAGCATTAACGATGTGGTGTACCTGAGCAATAACATCCTGTCATTGCCAACCGACCTTAACATTACAAAAACCAAAGTTGCAGCCTCTCCGTCACAAAAATACGCTGTAGGCGATACGGTCACTTTTAAAATAGTAGTGAAGAACCTGGGCCCGGTAGACGACGAATCGGTGATGATCCGGGATGTGCTGCCTGCCGGCCTTAGCTATATTTCTTCCACCTCCTCCAAAGCAGGCACTTCTTACGAACCAACTTTTGGGCTCTGGATTTTAGACGAGCTGAAAGTAGGCGAAGTGCAGACCCTGACTATAAAGGCCCGAACCACAATGGCTGGCTACATTGTGAACACGGCAACTGTAGCCGGCTCTACGGTAGACGAGAACCTGACCAACAATAAATCGGATGCAGATATTTGCGTGGTGCTTTCGGATGCCGGGCAAATACAAGGTCCTACAGCAGTTTGTGCTGGCAGTACCAATACCTATAACATAAAGCAGATAGCGGGTGCTACCTATACATGGTCAATGCCTTCGGATTGGGTGATAACCGCTGGAAACAGAAACTCAGCTGAGATAACAGTAAGGGTTGGAAATACGGCAGGCACTATTTCGGTAACAGTAAATAACATTTGCGGTGCCAGCCCGCCAAGCAGGCTTACAGTTGAGGTTGTGCAAGATGTGCCGCAGAAGCCAGGTCCAATAAGCGGTACACTGGAGTTATGTTCCGGTAAAGCCACTACCTATAGCATTGCACCTGTGCCGGGTGCGCTTGGTTACCACTGGACACTGCCAACCGGCTGGACCATGGTAAAAGACAACGGAACATCTATAGTTGTAACTACCGACGGCGACGCCACAACAAAAAAACTGAGTGTATCGGCCTATAACATTTGCGGTGACGGTGAGCCAAGTATCTTAGAGGTTACGCCGGTGCTGAAAGTGCCAAATAAACCAGGGGCCATCAGTGGCCCTTCTGCCGTTTGTTCTACCGTAGCATCCGCCACCTACAAAATCACGAACGTACCAAACGCAAGCAGCTATACCTGGACCGTACCAGCTGGCTGGACGATCTTGAGCGGACAAGGAACATCAACTATAACTGTAAAACCAACTGCACAGGCCGGTGATGTAACGGTTAAAGCTACGAATGACTGCGGCGACAGCGAGGCACAAAAACTAATTGTAACTCCGGTAGAAAATCCACCATTGGCGCCGGGAGTGATAAAAGGTGCAGATGCAGTTTGTGTGAGCACAGCAGGAAATGTGTATAGTATAGATGCCGTACCAAATGCAAAAGGCTACACCTGGACCGTACCTGCGGGCTGGACTATAGTTAGCGGACAAAACACTCCAACTATAACTGTAACTGCCGGCAAGACTGGTGGTAAAATTACGGTAGTTGCCCTAAACGATTGCGGCTCTAACGGGAACAGTTCTAAAGATGTACAGATAACAGATACGGCCCCGTCTGCGCCAACAGCTATAAAGGGAACTCCATATGGTTGTGCGACTACAACTGCAACTTATACCATTGATCCTGTAGCCGGCGCGCAAAGCTACACCTGGGCAGTGCCAACAGGTTGGACGATCACTTCAGGGCAGGGAACCACAACTATAACCGTAAAAGTAGGAACAGGGGCAGGTACGATTTCCGTGAAAGCAGTAGGTACTTGTGGCGAAAGCCCGGCTAAAACATTGAATGTGCAGCCTCAGGTAACCCTGCCAACTGCGCCAGCTTCCATTGCTGGTCCGGATGAGGTTTGTTTGAGCCAGACAGGGCTAACCTATAGTGTAACCGCAGTAATCGGTGTTTCCAGCTATACCTGGACCGTTCCAACCGGCTGGGCAATCATTTCTGGTCAGGGCACTACAACTATAAAAGTAACAGCAGGCAGCACAAACGGTAACATCACAGTAACAGCTACAAACGATTGTGGTACCAGCGCGGCAACTATAAAAGCGGTAAAAGTATCTACGGAGGCACCGGCAAATCCGGGGGCTATCTCAGGATTTGCTACGGTGTGTATTTCCCAGGCAAATGTAACTTATATTATTGCTGATGTAGCAGGTGCCACCTCGTACGAGTGGACTGCTCCGGGCTGGACGATCGTTTCAGGTCAGGGTACAACAAAGATCACAGTAACAGCGGGTACAGCCAACACAACTATAAAAGTAACGGCCAAAAACGCCTGCGGCGTTACAAGCAGTAGCACCAAACTGGTTCAGGTGACAAACGAGGTTCCGGCAGCGCCAACTGCTATTAAAGGTACTCCTTACGGTTGCGCCAACTTAAATGCAATTTATTCAATCGATCCAGTTAATGGCGCCGAAAGTTATAGCTGGACAGTACCTGCAGGTTGGGTAATCCAAAGCGGGCAGGGAACTACAACTATAACTGTAAAAGCAAGTTCTACAGCAGGTACCATCTCGGTAAAAGCAAAAGGAAATTGCGGTGAAGGCCCGGCGACAACTTTAAACGTGCAGCCACAAGTAACCTTGCCGAATGCACCAGCTGCCATTAATGGAACGGATGACGTATGTGCCAGCCAAACAGGAGTTACCTATAGTATAGCTGCCATAGCGGGTGTATCAACTTATACTTGGGCAGTACCAACGGGCTGGACGATCGTTAGTGGCCAGGGAACAACTTCTATCACTGTAAATGCAGGAGCTGCGGCAGGCAATATATCAGTAACAGCTACTAACGATTGCGGCACCAGCGCGGCAACTATAAAAGCTGTAAAAGTATCTACGGAGGCTCCGGCAAATCCGGGTGCGATCAATGGTAATCC
The DNA here is from genome assembly GCF_019336435.1 of Pontibacter populi. Lineage (GTDB taxonomy): Bacteria > Bacteroidota > Bacteroidia > Cytophagales > Hymenobacteraceae > Pontibacter > Pontibacter humidus. The sequence goes on from NZ_JAHWXQ010000001.1 coordinate 1,375,555, forward strand.
GACAGTATGTAAAAATCAGAACAGCCTGACGTATAGTATCGCGGCGGTAGCGGGAGCAACATCTTATACCTGGACTGCTCCGGGATGGACTATAGTTAGTGGTCAGGGTACAACAAGCATTACAGTAACAGCGGGTACAGCCAATACAACTATAACCGTAACGGCTAAAAACGCATGTGGCAACGCAAGCAGCAGCACAAAAGCAGTAGCAGTTACAGATCAGCTTCCGGCGGCACCAACTGCTATAAAAGGTACGGCGTATGGTTGCGCGACTCAAACAGCAACTTACACGGTTGATCCGGTGGCTGGTGCGCAGGGCTATACCTGGTCAGTTCCGGCAGGCTGGACTATAGTTAGCGGACAAGGCACTACCACTATAACTGTTAAAGTAAGCACGGAGCCGGGTACAATCTCCGTAAAAACAAAAGGTGGTTGCGGCGATAGTCCGGCAACTTCTCTGAATGTGCAGCCACAGGTTACATTACCAGCTGCTCCTGCGGCAATTACTGGTCCGGATGAAGCTTGTAAGAGCCAGACAGGACTAACCTATAGCGTTGCAGCCATTACAGGAGTAACCGACTACACCTGGACGGTGCCAACCGGCTGGACAATTGTTTCAGGTCAGGGCACGACAACTATAAAAGTAACAGCAGGCGCCAGCAACGGCAATGTAACTGTAAAAGCGACGAACGATTGCGGTACCGGTTCGGCAACTATAAAAGCTGTAAAAGTATCGACAGAAGCGCCAACGGCTCCGGGAGCTATAACAGGCCCGGCAACGGTATGCGGCAACCAGGCAAATTTAAGCTATAGTATAGCAGCGGTAGCAGGTGCCACTTCTTACGAGTGGAGCGCTCCGGGCTGGACGATCGTTTCAGGTCAGGGTACAACAAGTGTAATACTTACAGCAGGAACAACCGGGACAACCATCTCTGTTATTGCGAAAAATGCCTGCGGCAATACCAGCCCGGCCCAGATTACAGCGGTCATCACACAATCGGCGCCAGTTAAGCCGGGAACTATAACCGGAACAACAGCAGCTTGCGTTGGCAAAGAGCAGACTTATACTGTGCCTCCAGTTTCAGGCGCTACCAGCTATACCTGGACCGTACCAGCCGGCTGGACGATCGTATCGCAGAACAACAACACCATCGTAGTAAAAACAGGATCAGCAGCAGGAAACATTAGCGTTACGGCGAGCAATGGTTGCGGAACCGGGGAAGCGTCTATGTTAGCAGTTTCTTCTATTTCGGGAGCCGTAACCGGCGTAACCGGCATAAGCGGAACAGCAGCGGCTTGCGTGGGCGGTAACTCGACCTTTACAGTGCCGGCCGGAACAAACGTTTCAAAATATACCTGGGAAGTACCGGCAGGCTGGTCTATCGTTTCGGGTCAGGGCACTACCACTGTAACTGTAAAAGCCGGCGCCGCTTCAGGAGATGTGAAACTGACAGCAGCGAATGACTGTGGATTTGTAACAGTAACCAAGGCAGTAGAGATTAACGCAACTATACCGGCAAGCCCGGGAGCCATAAACGGCAACGCAACCGGCTGTTCAGGTAGTACCCAGAACTATAGCATTGCACCGGTAAGCGGGGCCGTAAGTTATACATGGGTAGTACCACAGGGCTGGACAATAACAGGCGGTCAGGGAACGACAGCTATAACCGTAAAAGCCGGAACTGCAACAGGCCAGGTAACAGTAACAGCAACCAACGCCTGCGGAAACAGCAGCTCCTCCTCAACCAAAACAATAACTATAACAGACAGCGCACCACAAGCCGGAACTATAACGGGTAGCAGCGCTATATGTGGCACTACCAATGGCCTGGTTTATAGTATAGCACAGGTAACCGGAGCTACAGATTACACCTGGACCGTGCCAGCCGGCTGGACTATAGTTTCAGGGCAAGGCTCAACAAGCATTACAGTAAATGCAGGCGCTACCAATGGCGAAATAAAAGTAGCAGCAAAAAGCAATTGCGGTGAGGGAGCCTACAGTGTGCTTGCCGTAACATTACCAGCTCCGCTTGCAGCTCCTAAAGCTATAAACGGCTATATGGATGCCTGCAGCAGCACACCAACCACCACCTATAGTATAGATCCGGTGCCTGGAGCAACAGGGTATGCGTGGGAAATACCATTAGGCTGGACGTTAGTTGCCGGTCAGGGGTCTACAACTATAACCGTAGGCGTAACCAGCGCGCCGGGTACTGTAAAAGTTAAAGCAGTAAATACCTGTAGCCAAAGTACATTCACAGAACTGAAGGTACAGCCGGTAGCAACTACGCCATTAAAGCCAGCCGTAATTTCCGGACCAGCCGAAGCGTGTATTGGCAGAAATGTAGTGTATAGCATCAGCGCAGTAGAAGATGCCTCCTCTTATACCTGGGTGGTGCCGGCCAACTGGCACATTGTTACAGGGCAGGGCACAAACCAGATAACAGTAACAGCAGGCACCCTGAGCGGAACTATAGAAGTAATGGCCAATAACGGTTGCGGATCAAGTGCGAAAACAACCTTACAGGTAAGACCGGTAGAAATGGGCGCTATAGGCGAGATAAAAGACCTGAGCTCGCCATGCGAAGGCCTGAAATATATGGTTGATCCTGTTTATGGTGCTACCTCTTACCACTGGACATTGCCAGAGGGCTGGAAAATCATTGCTGGCGAGGGTACAAACATTATCATGGTTATTGCTGGCGGTAAAGACGGAGCGATAAGTGTAGTGGCGGATAACGGAACCTGCGGCACTACGCCAACTACCATTATCTCAGATAAATCAAAGGCTGAAACTATCATTACAGTGCCGAACGTGTTCTCGCCTAACAACGACGGTGTTCACGATACCTGGGTAATTGCAAGCCTGGAGCGTTTCCCGGATAACGATATCACGATCCTGAACAGATGGGGAACCGAAGTATTCAAAGCAAAATCATACCGGAACAACTGGACTGGCGATAACCTGGCCGAAGGTACTTATTACTACGTTGCCCGCGTGAAGCTTTGCGATGGCACCGATAGAATGCTGAAAGGTTACGTGATGATTGTAAGATAAACACCTAAGCCCCCATGAAAACAAGTCTACCCTTATTACTCACGTTACTTGTTGCGCTGGTTATGCAGCAGGCGGTTGCACAGCAGGCGCCGCAGTATAGCCAGTACATCTTTAACGAACTCGTGATCAATCCTGCCTACTCCGGCAGTAAAGACATTCTTAATATTAATGCTACTTACCGTTCCCAATGGACCGGACTGGAGGGCGCCCCAACTACCCAAACACTAAGCGTGGACGGACCCATGAAAAATGACCGCATGGGGTGGGGTGTACACTTAATGAACGACATGATCGGGGCGCAAAGCCAGACGGGCTTATATGCCAATATTGCCACACGCGTAAACCTGAGCCGTACGGCCCGCCTGTCGTTTGGTATTGCAGGAGGCGTTGCTCAGTATACCCTGGACGGGACAAAACTTAATGCCGGAGACGACCTGCCGGATGTAGCCATACCCGAAGGCCGGGAAACACAGATTCTTCCGGATGCCAAGATCGGTATCTTCTTTAACACGGAGCGCTACTATGCAGGTTTATCAGCTGCTAACCTTATTCCTTTTAAGGATAATAACACCATTATAGCAACTCCACGCCGGCATTACTTTCTTTCCTCAGGGTACATGTTTGATTTGGGGGCTTATGTGCACCTGAAGCCAAGCTTCCTGATAAAGCATGATTTTAAAGGGCCAGCCAACCTCGATCTGAACGCTTTTCTGTTGCTGTATAACAAGTTATGGCTGGGTGGCTCTTACCGTACTGCCGTGCCCGTGTTTACAAAAGTAGACATGAGTGAAATCAGGAAACGGAATGCCTGGGCACTTATGGCACAGGTGTATGCCACGCCTAAATTTAGGATTGGTTATTCTTACGACATAAGCCTTACAAAGCTTCGTGAATATTCATCGCATGAAGTATCTTTGGGCTACTCGATCTTCCGAAAACAAAACGGACGCACCATTACGCCGCGTAACTTATGATATACCAGATTACCCGCAAGTATTGCCTGTCGCTTATTTTACTTGGTGTTATGCTTGCTTTTGCCCAAGTAGCAAAAGCGCAGGATACACAGCAGGCTGATAAACATTTTAACGAGTTTGAGTTTAGCCTGGCGCTGGATGAGTATAAAGCTATTCTGGACCAGGGCGAGCCGAGCTTAAAGGTAGTGCAACGCATTGCCGATATCTACCGCATCCTGAACAACAGTAAAGAAGCGGAGTTCTGGTACGCGCAGGTAATCACATTTGCCGGCGCCGACCCATCCGTTTATTTCCTGTATGCTGAGTCGGCGAAACGGAACGGTAACTATGGAAAGGCAAAACAACTGTTCCTGGAGTATAGCAAGCGCGTACCGGGCCAGGCTGTCCTTGCAAAGCAAATGGCCGCTTCCTGCGACACGGCGATGATGTGGATACGTAACCCCAAGCCATACAGAATGTGGAAAGAGAAAAGCCTGAACTCGGATGGAGCCGACTTCAGCCCGTTTAAAGCGAAAGATGGTCTATACTTTGCATCAGACAGGATGCAGGGCAAAGGCGACGCACAAACAGCACGTTATGCCTGGACCGGCAATGGCTATATCCAGATGTATTTTGCACCAGCCAAATCAGATACATCATGGGGTAAACCTGAAGCGTTGCCCTCAGCAATAAACACCCAATACCACAATGGCCCAGCGGTTTTCCTGGAGAAAGATAAGACCTTATACTTTACCCGTACACGTGCCGTTCGCCGCGAAATAAAAAAGAACAGCGACCCGACCAGCTGGTTTCAGGGAGCTGAAGGCGGTACGCACATAAACAGGCTTGGTATCTATACAGCTGTTAAGAAAGGGAGTAAATGGAAGAAGGTAAAAGCCTTTAAGTATAACAATACAGACCAGTTCTCTATCGGGCATCCGGCTTTAAATGCAGATGGCACCATGCTTTACTTTGTATCGGATATGCCCGGCGGTTTAGGCGAAACAGATATTTACTACAGCGAGCGGCAGGCAAACGGAGAATGGGGGCAGCCAATAAACGCCGGTAATAAGATAAATACGCCGGGCCGCGAGAGCTTCCCTAGTTTTGGAGCTGATGGCGTACTATACTTTTCTTCAGACGGACACATGGGCATGGGTGGACTGGATCTGTTTAAAGCTGTTGGGCCGCCTAAAGCCTGGACCGCAGTAGAAAACCTAAAATATCCTTTTAACACATCGCATGACGACCTGGGACTGGTAATGGATGCAAATGGTAAAACAGGTATGTTATCGTCGGGCAGGTTTGCAGAAGAAGGCTTTGATGATCTGGTAACTTTTGTAGAAAACCGCATACCGTGTACCATTACCGGTAAAACTATAGAATTTGTAGCAGACCAACAGAACCGGGGTAAAAAGAGAGAACTGGCTGTAGGGAATGTAAGGCTAACAGTAACAGAGGTTGGCAGCGATGCAAGACCGATAGAAGTTATCTCAAATGCCGATGGTACATTTATGCTTCCCGTATATGGCGGAATGACCTACACTATACGTGGCTCAAAGCCGAATTACCTGACGCAAACTATAACTGTACCAGCAAACTGCCGAAAAACAGAAGACTCTGTGAGAGTAGAAATGGTGTTTAACAGAGATACTCCGAATAAACCTATTGTGTTGGATAACATCTACTACGACCTGGACAAGTATGAACTAACCCCACAGGCCGCCATTGAACTGGATAAACTGGTACAGACATTAAAAGATAACCCGCATATCAGAATTGAGCTGAGCTCACACACCGATAGCCGCCAGACAAACTACTACAACCAGATGCTGTCGGAACTTAGAGCTAAATCAGCAGTGGATTATCTGGTAGCAAAAGGTATAGAGCGTGCAAGGTTAGAATCAAAAGGTTATGGCGAAACCCAGCTGATTAATAACTGTGCCGATGGTGTATCATGCTCAGAAGACATGCACCAGCAGAACCGCCGTACCGAATTTAAGATTCTGGCGCGATAGAGACCACAAGATGCATGATGTTTAAAATAAAAGAGCGGCACCGATTAAGTGCCGCTCTTTTGTTTTAAACTATAAACTATAGTTACTGTGCTGACCAGCCACCATCTATAGGTAGCATAGCGCCCGTTAGTTGGCCTGCGGTTTCAGAGGCTAAGTATAGTGCCAGGTTAGCAATCGCATCTATCGTTACAAATTGCTTTACAGCCTGTTTCTTCAGCATCACTTTCTCTATCACATCTTCCTCCGACATATTATGTGCTTTGGCCTGGTCTGCGATCTGGGCTTCTACCAAAGGGGTTCTTACATAACCGGGGCAAATGGCGTTACAGGTAATATGATGCGGTGCGCCTTCCAGGGCCAGCACTTTCGTTAAGCCGGCTATGCCATGCTTGGCGGTTACGTAAGCTATTTTGTATTCTGAAGCACGTAAAGCATGCGCCGAAGCAATGTTGATGATACGGCCAAAACCACGGGCTTTCATGCCGGGCCACACTGCCTTTGCTGCATGGAATGAGGCTGACATGTTTACCGAGATAATGGCATCCCATTTATCTTCCGGAAACTCATCCACAGGTGCCACGTGCTGTATACCTGCATTGTTAATAAGGATATCTACCTGGCCTAACTCCTGCTCGGCTAAGGCTACCATTTCCCTTATCTGCTCCGGCTGCATCAGGTTGGCAGGCGAGTGAATTACTTTAACGCTATGCTCGGCAGCCAACCCTTTTGCTATTTCCGGGCCGTTTTGCTCGAGGCCATTAATGAGCAGGTTGTAGCCTTTTGCTGCAAAAGCCCGGGCTATTCCTAAGCCAATGCCGCTGGTGCCTCCGGTTATCAAAACATTTTTCATATGCTGGTAATCTGTTTTGCTGTAAAAAACCAGAGCGCCCTAAAAGAGCGCTCTGGACAAATTAAACTTTAACTGATCTACTTACTATCTTTCTTGCCACCAAAATTGAAAAGCAACTCTACAGAGTACAAGCGACCTATAGAAGGAGAATATACATACTCACGCTGCTCATCATCAAACAAATTAGAAACGCTTGCACCTAAGGTTACCCAGTCTGTAAACTTATAGCCACCGCTCAGGTCTACGGAAGTAAAGCCGCCCAGCGGGCCATAGTTATAGTTTGTGCCCAGCACACGCGTGCCGGCACCTTTATCAGCCGCTATCTGCTGGCCAGAGTAGAAGTTGAATTCAGGCAGCCAGCGCAGGTTAAGCGACATGAACAGCTTGTTGTTTGCCAGGTTACGGGCAGTAAAGTTAAAGTTAGCACGGTGCTTGGCTGCGTTCAGGCTGCTTTCTGCATCCGATACCTTACCATCTCTGTTGGCATCGTTATCCAGGTTGTCCTTGTCTGTAATGTCAGAGTTGAAGTAAGAATATTTTACCCCGATGCTATAGTTGTCGTCTAAGTAATAGTTAAGACCAAGGTCAGTACCCCACGACGTTACCTTGCCATAGTTCAGGTAGGTCAGGTAGTAGTTTAGTGACGTTGCAGCAGATTCGGTAACATCTACATCGCCTTTTTTAATTACGCGCTCTTTGCCCAGAATCGGCGTTATAGCTGTAAGCGGCGAGATAAAGTCTTTTGACTTGGAGTACCAGCTGCTGATGTCGAAATACAGGTTATTAACCGGTGTGCCTTTGTAGCCAACTTCATACGTCTGTACTTTCTCTACTTCCAGCTTATCTATCGTTCTGATAGCGCCCGTTTCGGTGTTCTTTATAGTTAGGCCGGCACCATTACCAAGTATGGCCAGTGCGCCGGTGTTAGCATAAAACTCCTGGAACTGGATAGATGGAGCAGAGAAGGCTTTACCGTAGGTAGCTCTGAAAGTACCACCCAGCGCATTATAAGTTAAAGCAGCTTTAGGGCTGATCTGAGTGCCATAGTTGTCATGGTTATCTACGCGGCCACCAGCAAGCAAGCGAAGCTTATCAGTCAGGTTACGTTCTATCTGTACTACGCCACCAAATTGGTTCAGGATAATGTTGCCGGCTTTATCGTCCAGGTACGTCTGGCGACTGTAAGCTACATCGCGCTGGTAGTTAATACCGGTTATAATCTCAAAACCTGCAAAATTATTATTGTACTGCAGTTCGCCATTCAATCGGTGGCTCAGGTCTATAAAACCTGGGAAAGCTATGGCAGGAGAGCCTGCGAAGATCTCATCTTTTTTAGCACCTGTTTTAGAGTATTGGTGCGCCTGGGCTGGGGTAGCTCCTTTGCCTAACAAGGTATAGTAGTTCGTAGTACGGGCGTTAATCTGGTACGTATCGCCGGCGTCGTTCCACGTTGCATATACCTGACCAAAGATACGAGGTGTTACTAAACGGCCTTGCAGGTACTGGAAAGTCCAGCCGTTGATCTGGTTACGGCCGTTGTTGGTTACACCAAGGTTTGAGCCCTGTCCGAAACCATAATCCGCAATGATATCAATCTTATCAGTCGGGCTATAGTATAGAGCTGAGCCAAAACGCTTCGATTCAAATTTATAGTCTACGTCATATTCCGGCATGGCCACTGCGCCGCTGTAAACGGTATCCTGGAATGCGAAGTCGGTTCCTGTTGTGTACTCGCCGGTTACTTTAAACGCAAACTTCGGGCTGATTACACTTGCATGACGAACGCGTGCGCTCAGTACATCCTGGTTACCGGCGCTCAAAGCAACTGTTGTTCCCTGGTAGCGGCGCGGGTCTTTTGTAATGGTGTTGATGATACCGTTGTGTGCGTTCGGTCCATACAGTGCTGACGAAGGGCCAAGGATAACTTCTACACGTTCGATGTCTTCTTTTATAGTTGTGTTGTAGAAACCAGCTGGCAAGCCAGTACCGCCGGGCAGCATGGAGTTACGGCCATCCGTCATCTGGTACATCTTCACGTTAAAGGCGTTGTTAAAACCACGTGCGTTAATACCAACCCCAATTACACCAGAACGAACTACTTCCACACCCTGTACTTTGTTCAGCACTTCGCCAATATTAAACGATGGCAACTCAGTTAAATCACGGGACGAGATTACACCAATGGCAGCTGGTGCTTCTGTTAATTTTTCAGGTCTACGGGTAGCAGACACCACAATTTCATCGCTCATCAGCGAAGAAGCTTTCATGCTGATAGTACCTACACTGGCTGTACCGCCGGCAGCAACCGTAACCGGAATTTTAGGATAAGAGTAACCCACATAAGTTACGCGCAGGTTATAGTTGCCTGCCGGTACACCCGTAATTGTAAAGTCGCCGGAAGCATTTGTGGTTGCTCCCTTAGAAGTACCTTCCACCAGCACCGAAGCGCCAATAAGCGGTTCCTGGGAGTCGGCGCCCAATACCCTTCCGGTAATGGTTCCGCCTTGCGCCAACGCCATCTGTGTGATACAGAACAGCGATAGCAGGATCAAGTAAAGTTTTTTCATGAGTAGATCAGTTAATTTGTGTTTTATGATATAGGTGTTATTTATTCTTATTTGATAAACTCCCGAACAGCCGTGTTAAAAGCCTCTGCCCGCTCGTACTGCACAAAATGCCCTGCCTGTGGCAATACCACCACTTCGCTGTTCTTTATTCTCTCTTTTCCGATAGCGGCAACAGCTTGGGTAGTTAAAGTAGGGTTCAGGTATTTATTTGGGATGAGTGCATCCTGCTCCCCGAATATGATCAGGGTTGGCGTTTGTAGTTGAGGCAGCTTTTCATAAACCGGTTCATCTACCATAGCCGCTACGCTGGCTGCTACTGCTCTGCTATAGTTTGCAAAGTCCGGTGAGGTAGCCATCTTTAGTCTGTCATCTACCATAAACTGGGCATCAGCAGGCATCTGGTAAAAATTGATTTTAATGTTAGCAGCGGCTTTTTCGGGGCTGGTGTTTTGTACACTCTCCGGTGTTACCGTCATTTTAAACAGTTGCTTTTGCTGTTCGGTAAAGGTCTCTAAGCCGGCAGGTGCTGCCAGTACAAGTTTCTTCACTCGCTCTGGAGCCTGCAGGGCAGTCGTAATAGCAATTTGCCCACCCATCGAGTGGCCCACCAGCACTGTCCGCTTTATCTTCAGTTTATCCATCAGCTGCAGCACGGTTTGCGCATATGCAGCCATGCTTACCTCTATATTTTCTTTCTGTGATTTTCCGTAACCCGGCAGGTCAATGGCTATCGTTCTATAGTTTTTGCTGAGGTCCTCAATATTCTTGTTCCAGGCCGGTAGATAACTTCCAAGACCGTGTATCAGGATAAGTGTTTCGGATCCTTTGCCCTGATCGGTATAGGCTATAGTTGTGCCATTGGCTAGTGTTAGTTTTTTGGCTGGATATTTATAGTTCAGGTTCTCAAAAACAGCATCAGTAGTAGTGCTAACCGAAGCAGCGGCAGGTGCCTGGCAACGGGCGTTCAGGCCCAGTATTAAGCTGAGACTGGCTAAAAGTATCGTTCTGTTAAAGCTATTTTTCATAAACTACTTCTTTCAGGGTTTCCAATGATGCATCCGTTTCAGTTGCTGTAACAGCAGGTTTCCGGAACGTGAAGTATAGAATAAGCCCAACCAGCACCGATGCAACTATAGCCAGCGCGGCAGCAATGCCTGGGTTACGTACCGGGGCATCCATGTAAGAAGTAAGTCCGCCATAGTACACGGCAAAATGCACAGCCACTGAAGTTAAAGAAGCTGCTACAGGTGCAATCAGGGGTACACGCTTTAAAAACATGCCGAATAACACCGGCACAAAGGCAGCAGAAAAATAAGCATACACGCCATTCTGTGCAAAAATGCCAACGCTCAGGTTCGGGTTCTGTAACTGATCGAAGGTAAGCAGAATAGTAACTATAGCCAGCACCACAATTACCAGCCGGTTAATCAGCACACTTCTGGTTTCTGAATTTATGCCGAATAATGGCGTGATGATATCTGATGTAATCGTAATGGATAGCGACTGGATCAATCCTTCTAAAGTAGAAAGCCCGGCCGAGATAAGGCCGATCACAACCAGTAAGCCCATGTATACCGGGAACTCCTGCACCACATACGCCGACATAATACCATCAACAGGGATCGCTGCGCCGTTTATAGTCAGGTCCGGGAAGGTAAGTCGGGCATAAAGTCCGGCAATAACCACTGAAAAGAAGAGGGCCTGTACTATAATGCCAACTATCAGGTATAGGTTTACATCTTTTGCGTCTTTAAGCAACAGCGATTTTGTGATAATGTGTGGCTGACAAACGATGGCAATACCTATGATGATCTGGCAAAAAATGCTTTCAAAGCTATCCCGGAACAGGAAACTATCAGGGTTTGTAACGGAGGTCAGCATTGGATCTATAGCAGCAAGTTTATCCAGGAAACCATGCACACCGTTACTAAAATGTTCATAACCGGAGGTTAACAGAATAACAGCAACTATAAGCATGAGCACTGCCTGCACCAGGTTAGTGTAAACCATAGAGTTGGCGCCCCCGAACATCATATACCCAAACACGAATACCACGATACCCACGCAGGCATAAAGCTCGTTCAAGTTGAGCACGCTGGCCAGCACCTTGGTTAAGCCCACGCAAATCAGAACTATAAATGTGATAAGCAGCAGCGACAGGAAGGCAAAGAATAAGGTATAGCCACGGCTTTTATACACCGCGCCCATCCACTGAGCCATCGTTTGTGCTTTTACTGCCGTACCCATCGCCCGGAACCCTTTGGTAAGTACAACCAGCGATATTAACGCTGCTACAGGAAGGGCAATGCCCATTGAAATGACTCCACTGATACCATATAGCGCCACAAAACCAGGGTTGATGATAAACGTGGCGGCACTTGTCATGGAGGCAGCCATGGCCAGGCCAACAGCTACCGGCGAAAACGTAACACTGCCAAGCGCATAATCAGCGATAGAGCGGGTACGAAGTGCACCGCGTATCACGAAGAACAGGATGACAGCGGCATAAGCAATTACCAGTATCCAGCCTGCCGTTACCAGTTCAGAGGGAGCTAAATTATTCATGCAATAGGTAGTATTAGTGAAGCTAAAACATGTATAATGTAACTAATTAATTACATAGCTCTTGATCTATACTTGCCAACGCAGGATATTTTCAGGTGAAATCAGAAGTGTGTAAGGTGAGGTGGTAAGTTATAATGACCAAATGAATGAGTGAGTACTAACTTTTGAGTCTAAAACCGCTACAAGCAAACTATAAAACAGCCCGGCTATAGTTTCATAGCGGAGACGCAAAGGTATTGCGTCTCTACACTTTCCAAACCTTCTAACTTTTTAACTTCCCAACTTCCCACCTTTCTAACTTACAAAATCTGCAGCCTGCTTAGTAAACTTTCTTTGTGGGTATTGCCGATGGGGATCTGTTTTCCGCCAATCAGGATGTTATTGTCTTCGATGGCATCGATAGCGGTGAGGCGTACGATATATGAGCGGTGCACACGCATAAAATCTTTGGCAGGCAGGCGCTGCTCCAGGTTCTTAAGGCTCTGGCTAACCAGGTAAATATGGCTTTGGGTTTTAATGTTGCAGTAAATGTCCTGCGCTTCAGCCCAGATAATTTCTTTTAAGGCAACTTTCTCCAGTCGGTTCCGGACTTTAACAAACAGGCTGTTGTGGAGCAGGAAGTTATCGGCTGGCTCGGTCGTAGGTGCTGTGTTATTTGGTTGCGTTTCAGGTTGCTGGCGTAAGGCGGCATTGTGAATGGCTACTTCGATGCTGCTTTGCAGGGTGCGTATATCAAACGGTTTTACCAGGTACGCATGCGGGTTTGTTTGTTTGGCGCGGTCTATAGTTTGCTTATCAGATAAGGCTGTCATAAAAATAAAAGGCACCTGCGCCGATTTAGCAAGGATAGCTGCTGTGTCTATACCATCCAGTTTGCCTTCCAGGGTAATGTCCAGTATCACAAGGTCGGGGTTGCACTGGTGTATCTCTAGTAGCAATTCCTCTCCGGAGCTCACCGTTTTGCACACCTCATATCCTAACTCTTCCAGGGAGAGCGCAAGGTTTTGCGCGATCACTACGTCGTCTTCTGCAATCAGTAATTTTACCAGGGCCATGTCTTTCTACTTTCTTTAAACGGCAACCACTTTCCAGCTATATGCCATTAACTGCTACTCAATATAGGTAAATTAAAATAAATAAGGCAATCTGTAAGTGCACGCTATAGTACCAAGTCTGTTTTATTTATACATTTAGCTATGGGTAAGGCAAGGTCTGTTTCAGGGATTAAGTATAGCCTGCTGCTAACGTGGCTGCTACTGTTGCTTTGCGCGCCGGTTACATTTGCACAGCCTGCCAACAGAGTCGAACTGCTTCCGGGTAGCCAGGAAATCCGTTTGCCCCTGCAGGTATACCAGGACACTGGCGGTAAAAAGACCATCGCAACTATAAAACAGGCGCCTTTTGAGCAGCTGGATACCACCGCCACCTTGCTGGCTGGTAAAACAGTGCATTGGGTTCGGGTAATACTTGTAAACAACAGCAACTACCAGCAGGACCGCTACCTGTATGCCGGCGACTGGAGCAGGATAGAACTGTTTACCCAGCAACCCGATGGCACAACTATAAAACAGCAAACAGGGCAGCTACTTCCGGTTTCGGAGCGCGACATCCCATCAAGCAAACCATATGTGCGGCTGCAGGTTGCACCACAAAGCCAGCTACTACTTTACCTGCGGCTGCAGGGCGACATAGACCTATATAAGCCACAGCACCTGAACCTGCAACTACACACTCCGGAACAGGTAGTGCAGGCGAACAACGACCGCCTGTTGGGGCAGGGTATTTTTATAGGTATTATTTCCGTAATGGCGCTCTACAACCTGGTGCTGTTTATGTCGGTGCGCGACCGGAGCTATTTGTATTATGTAATGGCACTGGCTGGTACCGGTTTATATTTTATGTTTTACCATGGCTTTGCGCTGGAGCTCCTCTGGCCGGAATCCCCTGTCTGGAATGCGCATAGCTTTGCGTTTATAGTTACTTTTAATGGTATCTTCCGGCTGCTGTTTACCCGCAGCTACCTCAATACCCGGCTAACCATGCCTTTCTGGGATAAGGCGATTACGTTCCTGGCGCTGCTGTATGCCTTGCCTGTAGCCATGGGCTTACTCTCTTACTTTACGCCGCTGGATCTGCTGCAGGCCTGTGTCGATTTGATTGGGATTATTGGTGGAGCCGTGCTGGTAGTCATGTTTCTGGTTGGCGTGCATGCGCTTTATAAAGGCTACCGACCAGCATTGTATTTCCTGTTTGCTAACGTGCTGTTTGTGATAGGCGCATTGCTTTTTATTCTGAAAGAAACACACCTGGTACCAGATACACCCCTCACAGTTTACTCGGCGCAGGTGGGTATAGTAGCGCAGGTAGTGCTTTTCTCGCTGGGGCTTGCTTACAGATTGAATACAGTTACCAGCGAGTTGGCGACCAAAGTGCTGGAAAAAGAGCGGATGGAGCTTGAGAAAGAAGTAGAACGCAAACGCCTGATAGAACAACAGAAAAAAGACCTGGAAGTAACCGTAGCCAACCGTACAGCCGCACTACGCAATAAAACCCAGGAGCTGAAGCACACCGTAAGGCAACTGAAGGCATCGGAGCTGAAACTCATGCGCATCAACAGCATCAAAGACCGTTTCTTCTCCATCATTTCCCACGACTTACGCACGCCTCTCGCCACCCTGGACTCGTTCCTGAATATCCTGATCAATTTCTCAGACAGGATGAAGCCGGAGCAGATGCAGAAACTGGCCAACCATACACAACTCTCGGTACGTAACCTGCAGGCCTTACTGGAGAACTTGCTGCAATGGTCGGCAGCACAATCCGGCTCTGCCGATACAGTAAGCTTTGACCCGGAAGAAGTGTATCTGTTTGAAACCGTGCAGCGCAACCTGGACCTACTGCAGGATACCGCCATAGCAAAAGGCATAAACTGGCAACTGGAGCTGCCTGAGAATTTAAAGGTGTATGCCGATGCCAACATGCTCGCCTTCGTGATCCGGAACCTGCTGCACAATGCCATTAAGTTTTCTGGGGCAGGAAGTACTATAAAGATAAGTGCTGCCATTACAGGTGGCGGCATGGCAGAAGTATCGGTTCAAGATCAGGGTACCGGCATGGCCCCGGAAACAGTCGCGTCGCTTTTTAACCAGGAGCAACTCGCGCTCACAACCAAAGGCACGGCCAACGAAAAGGGAACCGGGCTCGGGCTTTTACTCTGTCGCCTGTTTGTGGAGCGTAACGGCGGTTTTATCTGGGTGAGCAGCGAGGTAGGTAAAGGCAGCCGATTTTGGTTTACAGTGCCGCTAACACCAGGGAACAGCACACCGGAAGCCCAGCAACTTGCCGCAACTACAGCTGTTGTTGGGTAGGCTATAGTTACGGTCATATTTTGCTTTCAGATTTTTTCGTCTAGATTTGCCCTCATCATCCCAACTATAAACTATACACCATGAGACACCAGTTACCCGACGGACTAAGTTTATACTATGAGTTACATGGCGCTGAAAATGCAAAGCAGGCACTCGTTTTCCTGAATGGCCTGTCGCAGTCTACGGCAGCGTGGGGTGGTGTGATAAAAGCGCTCGGCGAGAACTATAAACTTGTATTGGTCGATCTGTTGTTTCAGGGTCAAAGCGATGCAGCACCTGCACATCGCAGTTTTGAAGCGCACGCGGCTGATGTAGCTGACCTGTTGCAGTCGCTGCGTTTACCCGAAACAGTTATAGTTGGCATTTCTTACGGCGGCGCTGTCTCGCAGCGTTTCCTGGTAAATTACCCGGAGCTGGCGCAGGCGGGCGTGTTGCTATCTACTTTCCCGTACAAAGATTCTTATTTCGATGCCATTGGCTATAGTTGGAAGCAGGCTTTACTGGCAGGTGGCTACCCGCTGATGCTGGATGTGATGCTGCCTTTTGTGCTGGGTCGCAGCTATTTTCTCAACCCGATTATCACCATTGATGATCTTAAGAACAGTAAAGCCACACAGAGCCCGAGCGTAGATAACCTGGTAAAACTGGTGAGCGCCACCGAAGAAAGCGGCAATTACCTGCAGGAGCTTAAAAAAGTGCAGGTGCCTGTGCTGGTTGTACACGGCGAAGAAGATATGCTTTGCACTCCCGAAATGGGCCGCGCCATGACAGAAGCACTTCCGAATGCAGCACTCGAAATCATACCTGCCGTGGGCCATACCCTGAACCTGGAGTGTGTCCCGGAGCTCATCCGGTTACTGGATGCATTTGCTGCTAAACTGAGCCTGGAAGTATAGTTGCGCGGTTTGGATGTCTAGGGATTTCTATACTCTATCTAATTTACTATCACCAAACCTGCTACTGAAAAGGGGAAACTATAGTTGCCAGTTGTAAAAGCTGAAATAGTGGGTTGAGGAACTATAAAAGTGCGAAGATCAGTACAAAACTAAATTACCAGGTACTATAGCTCGAACTATAACCAGGTTCAAGACTTAACCTATAGGTTTATAAAACAGAAGAGCGAAGCAAGTAAGCTTCGCTCTTTCAAATGCTTCAGGAACAACCGTTACAGTTTTGCAACTACGCCTTCCAGCCCTTCATCTTTCAGAAGTTCATTGAACGCTTCAGCATGTTGCTTATCGTCAAAACGGCCAATTTTAAGCTTGTGTATCTTTTTACCGCGTACTTTCTCTTCCATCAGTTCTACGGTCAGGTGCTTGTCAAACGCTTTCAGGCGTTCGGTTTGCTGCAGCGCTAGCTCCTCTGAACTATATTCACCCTTCTGTATTGCGTAAATAGTTGGTTCGGCTACGGTAGCTGTTGCCAGCGATTGACCCGGTATTTCGATAACTTCTACTTCTACTTCGGCTACGCCAAGGCTATGGATATCTAGTTTTTTAGCGGCAACTTCTGACACGTCGATAATGCGGTTGCCTACAAAAGGGCCACGGTCGTTGATGCGAAGAATGACAGATTCATTGTTGGCGGGATTGGTTACCTTAACCTTAGTGCCGAAAGGAAGTGTTTTGTGGGCGGCGGTCATGTCGTTTTTATTGTAACGCTCGCCACTGCTGGTTTTTCTGCCGTGGTATTTACTTCCGTACCAGGAGGCGGGTCCTGTTTGGGTCTGGGTGTTATCTTGTGCTATAGCTATTTGGCCGATGCCAATAAATAGAAAAATGATTACTGTTAAGAGGATGCACTTTCTATTATATATCATAGTTTAAATTGTTGGTGAAACAGCAAATTTACGAATAATTTTTTAAACGAAGCCTTTTAGCGCAATATTGCCCTCAGAGTGTAGGGGGATACAGGATACGATACAAAGTTGCTATAAGGGCTGTAATGCGAAAAGTGCTTTTTATGCAAGTATAGGCTTATTTTAATGGAGGTGTCAGAAAGAAAGTACAATAAAAAAATTCATGAAAATATTTTCATAATGGTATAAATTCATACGTCCGTACAATTTTCTGCGCAAAAGCGTATAGTATAGCATACAAAGTTTAACATGGATTTTGGGAAATTACAGAACATAGATCACGTAGATTTTACGCTGCCGCCAGATCATCCTGATACTCAGTCTTTACTGATAAGGAACAAGCAGGATGAAAAACCGGAAGTGTATATTGGGTTGCCGGTATGGGTAAACAAAGCGTGGGCAGGGAATATTTATCCGGCAACGATGCGCGAAAAAGATTCGCTGCTGTGGTATGCCAGGCAATTTAATACGATAGAACTCAACAGCACCCATTACCATATCCCCGGAGATACAACGATAGAACGCTGGAGAAACTCTGTCCCGCGCGGGTTTAAATTCTGTCCGAAGTTTCCGCAGCTTATCAGCCACGAAAGCGCCTTACAAAACACCCATAGCATGACAGCTGCTTTCTGCGAGGCCATTGCCGGACTGGAGGATAACCTGGGAAGTTCTTTCCTGCAGTTGCCTCCCAACTTCAGTCCTCACCAACTGCCAGACCTGGAAGCGTTTGTGAAGTTTATACCGGAGACCATTCCGGTCGCCGTAGAACTGCGTCATCCCGATTGGTTTGTAGACAATATCGCTTCACTGGAGCTTTTTGAAGTACTGGAAAAATATGGCATTGGAACGGTACTGACAGATGTAGCTGGTCGCCGCGATGTGCTGCACATGCGCCTGACCACGCCAACTGCTATGATCCGCTTTGTAGGCAACGGCCTGCACCCAACAGACTATAAACGCATCGATGCCTGGGTCGAGCGCCTGAAAATATGGTTTGACAACGGTCTGCATCAACTATACTTTTTTGTGCACGAACCTGATAATACGTTAGCGCCTGAGTTGGCCATTTACCTCATCGAGAAGCTGAATAAAGTATGTGGTCTTGATCTGAAAGTGCCGAAGAAATTTGTACAGCCTGTGCAGGGGGAGTTGTTTTAGAGGATTTACCTCTCCCCAGCCCTCTCCTAAAAACAGGAGATGGAGTTTAATGTAACGGTATAGATTTACTTATGGTTCTATAGTCAATATTGCTGGCGCGAGCGCCATCGCTCGTGACTAACTATGGTGTTGAGTCTCCTGACGCAACTGGCCCGGCAGGGTCAAGAATTGTCTGAATCAGGATTTACAGGATTAAAGGATTGGTAGGATTTGGCTACTGCTATAGTGGGAAGTTAAAGTTCTATAGTTTCCGTTAGTCCAACCACCCCTTTACCCCCTCCTTGTCTAAGGCGGGGAGCTTTTCTTACTTTTCCATTTGTCATCCTGAAAGGATCTTGGTAAAAGGGAGGTTGGGACTTTGCTATAGTTAGTGGCACAATTCTATAGTTGACAATTAACCCACCCCTGCCCCTCCCGAGAGGGGAATTTCTGCTTTGGGTATTGTTGGTTTTATAGTTCTATAGTTCTATAGTTGGTGTTTTAACACCCCTATAGTCCCCTCAAGGGGACAATTCTGCCATCACCAATTTCTAAGCTATAGTTTTATATTTATCGTCCACGAACTGGACAGGTTCACCTGTCCTTTGAAACTATAACCACGATAAATTTCGAAGCTTACCTGTTCCAACTATAGATTAGCTACCGAACTGATCTCAGTCTTTGGGTTGAGCGCCTTGTAGATTTCTGGTACCGAAGGTATTGTGAGGCACGAACAAAAGAAATGTACACCGCGCGATGCCCGAAGACGGGGCCTCCCGGCCGTGAGGGCACCAAAGCCAACTATAGAACTGTAAATGAGTAGAGCTCCCAGGATGAAAGGAAATTTGAAAGGATAGCTTAGTTCGGATAGTAGAGTAGCAAGCTATAGCATTGTAGCTTCTCAAACTATAAGCTGGGATAGATTTCTCACTCCGTTCGAAATGACAAAAGAGAAGTAAATCAACTAGAATCCAGACACTAGCAGGAGCTGCGCACGCTGCTAGGTCATTAGAAATCCTGTAAATCCTTCACTCCTGAAAATCTGTGATTCAGACATAAAAAAGCGGCTGCCCCAGATGGAGCAGCCGCTTTTACTATAGTTATGTTAAAATCTTAAACTTAGATCTTAAACGTATCGTCGCTGATGCCTTTGTTAACTTCAACGCTCTTTACTTCAGCTTTAATAACCTGCGGGCCAACAGACGTCTCTACAGTGTGAGGTACTTTAATACCACTTACTTCTTTATAGTTGCTGTAGTTTTTAGTCTGCGTAAGTACACCTTGTGGCGACTGAAGGCTTTTCACATCTTTCAGTAACAGGCCAGTGTTCTTGTCGAAATAGTGTAGTGTTTTCTGGCCGTTGGCCTGCGTAGCTTCTACTACATACGCCTGCTTGCCATCAACATCTTCCATGCCGGTTACTTTGGTTGTAACGCCAAGCTTGTCGTAACGAGACTGTGCAAACATATCAGCTTCCAATTTCTGTGTAGCAAGTTCTTCGGCAGACATCTCTTTGTTAACGCCTTGCATCGGAGCTTCCATTTTACCCTTGTTGCCGTTGATGATCACACGCTGCAGTGGGCTGTTGTTCATGCTTACCAGTGCTACAAACTTGTCAGTGCCTTTCTGCTGCTGTGTAATTACAAGTGGCATGCCCTGTATAGTTGCGTTGCTGGTTACAGTGATATCTTTTACCTTTTCAATGTTCGCTTTGCCACCAATTGCTTTGATATAGTTAGCCAGCACTTTTTCGGCAGTTACATCAGCAGGAACAGTTGTTGCGGCAGCACGGCGGTCCACTTTTTCGCCGGCAGTGTTATAGTAAGCTATCTGACCATCTTCCAGGTCAAATTTCTTAAGTTTAGAAGCTATATCAGCAGCATTACCAACAGCCACAATGTATAACTGCTCAGGAGTTACATATTTCTGAGCTACACGCTGAATATCTTCTGCTGTAACAGCTTCTACTTTTTTCAGGTAGTTGGCATAGTAGTCGGCTGGCAGGTTATAACGCGCTATGTTGATCGCGTAAACGGCTACAGTTGCAGGATTCTCTAAGCCACGGGCAAAGTTACCGGTCATGTACGCTTTCGCATAGTTCAGTTCGTCGTTCGTTACACGCTCGCTACGAATTTTGTTAAGTTCTTTCATAAACTCAACTGTAGCACTATCAGTAACAGCGTTACGCACGTTAGCCGATGCATTAAAGCGACCCAAGATTTCGTCAGTAGAAAGTGAAGAGTAAGCGCCGTAAGTATAGCCTTTGTCTTCACGCAGGTTCAGGAATAAACGGGCAGAGCTGCCACCACCAAGGATCGTGTTCATCAACTGAGCAGCAACTGCATCCGGAGCACCTGGCTTCAGGTCAGCTGGGTTAACGAACGAAAGTACGCTTTGCACGGCACTTGGTCTGTCAACTATAACAACCTGTGTTTTAGTTGGCGCTGCCGGTAATGCAAATGTTTTAGCTGGTACATTGCCTTTTTTCCAGTTCTTCAGCGATTTGTTCAGCAGCTTTTTAGCTTCCTTCGGAGTAATGTCGCCAACTATAGCCAGGTAACCAATGTTTGGTTTAAAGTACGTGCTATAGTAGTTCTGAACGTCAGCAAGCGTAATGCTTTCAACTGTTTTTTCAGTCATTACCTCACCGTATGGGTGATCTTTGCCATACAGCAGCATGTTGCGCATCTTGCTGGCAATCGCATCCGGGTTATCTTTTTCAGATGCCAGGTTCGCAATCATTTGCTTCTTCACTTTGTCAAGCTCTTCCTGAGTAAACTTAGGGTTAAGCAGGGCATCAGAAGTAAGATTTAATAAGGTAGGCAAGTGTTTTTTAAGCGATGATGCATTAAAGCCTGTTGAGTTGAACGACAGGTTAGCGCCAATAAAGTCTACCTGCTCATCAAACTGGTCTTTGGTACGGTTAGCGGTACCGGTACGCATCATCTGGCCTGCTGCCGATACATAACCAGCTTTATCGCCTTCCAGGATCGGATCTCTGTCCAGAACTAAAGACATGGAAACAACCGGTTGCTTATGGTTTTCTACTACATAAACTTTCAGGCCATTTTTCAGGGTAATCTGCTCGTATTTGCCCAACTCAATTTTAGGAGCCGGACCCGCAGGCGGCGGAGACTGTTTTGTTTGTGCCGGAGCGACAGACACCAGTGCCAGAGCCAGCGCCAGTGTGGTATATAGTTTCTTTATCATGAGTGATATATCTCTTTTTATACTTGACGGAAGGCTATGAGGCGAAGTAGTTGCTTAAGTATAAACCGGGCGTCCTGTAGCATCATAACCTTTGTCTTAAACTTACTGTTTAGGCTGAGCTGACTTTGGCAGGTAGTGCAATACTACACGGTTATCCTTGGTCAGGTACTCTTTAGCCACACGCTGAATATCTTCTTTGGTAACTTTCATGTAACGGTCGATCTCTGTGTTGATCAGATTCGCATCCTTATAGTATACATGGTAGTTGGCAAGGTTTTCGGCACGGCCGGCTACAGTGCTGTTCTGCTGCACAAACTGGCTCTCGATCTGGTTGCGTAGTTTCTGGAACTCCTTATCGCTAAGAGGCTCTGTTTTTACACGCTCAATCTCCACGTTCATAGCATCTTCCAGGTCTTGTGCATTTGTACCAACGCTCGCAATGGCGTATGTCAGGAACAGACCCGGATCTTCGGTAGGGAACGGTACAGACAGGGCTGCAACAGCTTTTTGCTGCTTATCTACCAGCGCTTTTGGTAAACGCGCGCTCTCTCCACCAGATAATAAAGTGGTCAGCATGGATAATGCATAGTGATCAGGAGTACCCTGAGCCGGGATGTGGTAAGCCTGTATAACTGCCGGTAGCTGGATGTTGTCGTAGACAATTTTACGACGCTCTTCTGTTTGCTTCGGCTCTTTTATAGTTGGGCGAGGGATAGCTTTTGTGCCTTTTGGAATGCTGCCGAAATACTGCTCGATCATTTTCTTTGTATCGTCGATGTTGATATCGCCGGCTATAGAAAGTGTTGCGTTGTTAGGCACGTAGAAAGTCTTATAGAAATCACGGAACTCCTCGATCTTAGCGCTATTTAAATCTTCGAACGTACCGATCGGGGTGATCTTGTAAGGGTGTTCTTTGTAAGCTAAACCAAATGTGTTTTCCAGTATAGTTCCGTAAGGCTGGTTATCAACGCGCATGCGCTTTTCTTCCTGCACTACTTTGCGCTGGGTTTCTACGCCTGTTTCGTCTACTTTAGCACCTTTCATACGCTCCGCTTCCATCCAAAGGCCTAAAGCAACCTGGTTTGATGGCAGCAATTCGTAGTAATAAGTTCTGTCGAAAGAGGTGTTGGCGTTTAGTGAACCACCGGCAGCCTGCACCATGCCCATGTACTGGCCACGGTCAATATTCTCAGTGCCTTCAAACATCAGGTGCTCGAAGAAGTGAGCAAAACCTGTACGGCCTTTTACTTCGTTTTTAGAGCCTACATGGTAAAGAACTGATACTGCAACGTTTGGGGTGGAATTGTCCTTGTGCAGGATCACATGCAGTCCGTTCGGAAGGGTGTATTCCGTGAACTCGATCTTGTTGCCCTGGGTTTGCGCAAGTGCAGCTGCACTGGTCGCACACCACAAAAGGCAGGCGATAATTTTACGTTTCATATGTTGTTAAGTGTAAAATGATACTTGTTGCTGTAGAAAAGCACTCAGAAAAGGCCACTTCTCCACCGTATAAATTTAACCTAAAAACTATCAGTATCCCAGCCGGCAAGTGCTTTCAGTTGTTACGATTCTGCGAACTCATAGCACTTGCAGACGAACCCAGCCGATAACTCGACGAACTATAACTATAGTTTAGCACGCTACCGGAAACTATAGTTCATAAAAAAAGCGTCCCGGTTAAGAGACGCTTTTTTATAGTTTATAAGCTGTTGTACTTACGGGAATACAACTGTGCTGTACTGTGTTTCATCAACCTTTGGTACGCGTGCGTTATATTTAGCATTGATGGCACCAATAAACTCGTTTGCGGCCAAAGCGGCGCCACGTTGTGTAAAGTGAATACCATCTAAGCTGAAGACGTTACCAGAAACAAATGTACTGCTGTAAGTTACACCGTTAAGCGTGAAACCTCCTGATACTTTATTTAGGTATGCGTTAAAGTCGGCGTGTGCCAAGCCATTGTCATCAGCAATCTTTTTGATCGCAGCATTATAAGCATCTGTATGCTGCTTAATGATTGCCAGCTCAGCAGCAGAAAGCACATACTCATCACCTAACGGAGACATAGAGCCTTTGCCCTGACACTTAACGAGGTCTGAAGCTGGAAGAAGTACCAGCTCGCCTGCTACCATTTTACGAGGCATGCCATCTTCTAACACTACAAAGGCATTAGCACCTGCAGTAAAAGTAATATGACCCAGACCTTGTGCTTTATAACCAGCTGTTAGCTGTGTAGCCTGCTCAGCAGTAAGAACCAGCGCGTTGTAAGGTATAGTTGTGAAGTAAGGTATTTTAGCTACATCCGGGATGTTGCCTAAAGCTCCTTTTGCACCTTTTGCAGTAAGCTGTTGAACCAGTGCGCCTATGTACTGGCCAAAGGCAGCAGGGGCAGTAGGGTAGTTCGGAGAAGGCTTTTCAGCAGTTGGAGCATCAGCGTTACCACCTGCAAGTGCATAACCTAACACATCGTTGTTGCCAATCCAAAGGGTAAAGAAAGTTGGATTCTGAGCAACGGCATCTGCTATTACGCTTGTTGCTGGAGAAGTTGCGAAGCGAACAAAGAATGGGTTAGCAGTACCATTGGCCAGTCCAGCCGGGCTACCATAACCAGGAGCCAGTAAATGGAAAGACTTAGCACCCGGTACACCCATGTTATTGTAAGGGCCTTGCTGCGTAGGGGCTGCACCTATAAAGGCTGCCGGATAAGCAGCTCTGGCTCCGGCTTCAACCGGGGCAAGTCCTACAACACCAGCGCAGTCAGCCTGCACTTTCAAAATACGCTTCTGAGGCACTTCTGCTCCCGTAGCTGCAATTACCGGGCTGCCTAAGCTAACACCAGCAGGCATTAACGGCTGTCTGAAATCTGTGCCGCCACCTACCTCTGCAAATTGCTGTGCAAGTATAGATGGATATGAACTCTGCTGACCTTCAAGGTATAAAGCTCCATCAGCAAAACCTGCTGTAAGCGAGTTACCAAGCGCAACGTATTTTGAAAAATTAGCCTCGCCCGCTGTTGGGTTTGGAGCATCGATCTCAGGATCGCAGCTTGTAAGTAGTGTACCGGCAAAAAGTGCCAGCATACCAGATTTATAGATAAAATTCTTCATATCAGTTTTCGGGGAAATTAGAAGTTATAGTTAAGAGCAACGCCAGGTATGTAAGCTATAGACTTGTAAGTACCACCTATTCCACCAGACAGGTTAGATGCATCTGTTCTCTCTTTTTTGTTGATGTAAAGGAAAGAAGCATCAATGCTGATGTTTTCGTTGATAGAGTAGCCTAAGCCAAAAGACAGACCGCGTGAGTCAGAATCCGGTGTTTCAGGAGTAAGGTAGCCATCCTGTACAGGGGTTTCATCCAGGTAAGTACCGGCACGCAGGGCAAGAGATTCCGTTACGTTGTACTCTGCACCGATACGGTAAATATATACATCTTCGTAGTTACGGGCGTTCTCAGTAAAGTTGCTGCCGTTTACATCTGCACCATAGTCAAAACGCAGTTTTTCGTATGCGCTCCAGCCAACGCGGCTGATATCAACTGCAAGAGTCAGTTTTTCGGTCGGGTTAAAGCCAATACCCAGTGTTAAAGTAGATGGCAATGGCAGTTTAGCTTTAAAGCTTGTACCATTAGCCGGGAAACGTGACTGAACAGAAGCAGGAACATCAAATTCAGCTGTACCTTCTTCTACTTCCATATCCACCTGAGAGCGGTAGTTTAAGCCTAATGATAGTTTTTCAGTTGGCTTGAAGAAAATACCCAGGTTGTAGCCAAAGCCACTTGCATCGCCATCCAGTTCAGCTCTTCCTTCACCTTCACTGCCTTCCAGCGGAATAGAACGCTTCAGGTTTACACCACCAGTTGAGTACACAAAACCAGCACCTATACCTAACTTTTCAGTTACCTGGTAGCTAAGAGTTGGCTGCACAAAAATAGCCTTTAACGATAGTTCGTTTAAGCCGAAACGACCGTTCCACTCATTACCCCAGTTTACAGTGCTGCCAAATGGAGTGTAAACCCCAAGACCAGCTTTTAATTTATCAGTGATGCCGTAAACACCATACACCTGGAACGGCGTACCTGTAGGGTTATCGGCCATAATGGTGTTATTAGATTCCGGTGCCTGGTAAGCGATTTTAGAAATAATAGCACTGGCACCTATAGTTACGCCATTACGTGCCTGCGCCATAGCGCCAGGGTTAAAGAAGATGCTGGAAGTTCCTGTAACCAGACCAGTACCTGTATGGCCCATACCAATTTGTCGCTGGCTTGCCAGGTTCACTTGGTATCCGCCGGCCATGGCCGTGCCCGTAAGCAGGGTGCTGCCCAGCAAGGCTAAGATTTTGCTTTTCATAAATGCGACTTTTAAATGTAGAGTGTTTTACGTCTAAACAAATATAGAAATATTTAATATGTAGCCTTAATGCGGGTATGGCTTTTTTTCAAATATTTTTTGTTTTTAGTCGAAAAACAGCGAAAAGTGCTTTTAGTGAGGGTGTTATCGTAGCTTTTATAGTTAGCAATGCTATAAATGGTATTCACAGGCAAGCAGGTTACTGCAAAAAGCGGCTAAATGCAGGTGCATAACTATAAATTTTGCTTCCCAGCTACCACCCGATCAGGCATCTGTACGTTTACATAGTCTTAAATCTGGAATAGAAACGAATTTATGTACGATGTTATAGTTATTGGCGGTGGCCCTGCAGGGTTAAATGCAGCCATGTTGTTGGGGCGCTCTCGCCGGAAAGTAGTAGTGTTTGATAGTGGAAAGCACCGTAACCGATGGGCTAAGCATATGAATGGTTTCCTGACCAGCGATGGCATGTCTCCCGGCGACTTTATCCGGAAAGGCAGAGAAGAACTGAAGCGTTACAATGTAGAAATACTGGAAAAGGTTATAGTTACGGCAACCTACTCTAAAGGCGAATTTGTAGTGAATGATGCCGAAGGAACAGTATATAAGTCTAAAAAGCTGTTGCTGGCTACCGGCCTGACAGATTACCTGCCCCAAATAGACGGTGTGGAGGAATACTATGGTAAAAGTGTGCACCACTGCCAGTATTGCGATGGCTGGGAAAGCCAGGACAAAGCGATCGCCGTGTACGGCAAAGACCGGAATGGTGTGGGCCAGTCTCTAGCCATGAAAACCTGGAGCCAGGATGTTACCCTTTTCACCGATGGCACCAACAAACTTACCAAGGTAGACCTGGACCTGCTGGAGCGCAACGAGGTAAAACTATGCACCGATAAGATTGCCCGCCTGGAAGGTGAAGATGGTATGCTACAACGCATTATTCTGGCAAACGGACAAGCAAGGCAGCAGCAGGCAATGTTCTTTTCTACAGGCAGCAAGCAGCATTGCGATCTTGGAGAACAATTGGGTTGCGAGTTTACCAGCAAAGGCGTGATTAAAACCCGTCGTCAGCAGCATTCTAACATACCAGGTTTGTTTGTAGCCGGTGATGCCGCCCGCGATATGCAGTTGGTTATAGTTGCCGCCGCCGAAGGTGCCAGAGCCGGCGTTGCCATAAATATAGAGCTCCAGAACGAGGAACGAAAGTAATGGAAAAGAGGCAGCATAGCTGTGGGGATCTAGTATGTCTTATAATTCTCGATTTGTCATTTCGAACGCAGTGAGAAATCTGAGCGCTATAGTTTAAGGCTTTAAAATCCGAACTAAGCCTTTTCTCTCAAATATCCTCCAATGCTGGGAGCTCTACTCACTTACTGTTTTATAGTTGGCTTTGGTGCCCTCATGGCCGGGAGGCCTCGTCTTCGGGCATCGCGCTGCTGCTTTCTTGCTATTCTCGTGCCTCGGATTGCCTGGCGGCACCGCAACAAATCAAAGACGTTCAACCCAAAGACTGTGAAGTTTCTCATAGTTATAGTTGGTCTATGGTTTGAACCTGCTCGCTTCGAGATTGATCGTGGTGATAGTTCCCAGGGGACAGGTAAACCTGCCCTGTTCGTAGTAAGTAACTATAGTTGATTTAGATTTCTCCTTTTGTCGAAATGACAGGTGGGGAAACAGTAGCAGAATGGTCCCCCTTTGAAGGGGTAAGGAAATGACAAAGGGCAACTATAAAACTATAACACCAAATACAACTATAGCAGAAATTCCCCTCTTGGGAGGGGCAGGGGTAGGTTAATATAACACCTATAAAACGAAAGCTAATCTCCTTCCCCTGTTCTTAGGGGAAGGTTGGGAAGGGGTAAAACCACCACTATAGATAGAGGTCAAAAGTTAGTATTATGCTGTAAGTCTGTTGCCATTTAAGGTAGTCTGGTGCTCAACTGGCTGAAACAAATGGTCGCGCAGGCAATAGCGGTACCCTTCCGTAAGCAGGTGCATTACCAGGTTTTCTACGGCTATAGGTTCGTTTTCTTCGGCTTTACGCACACGCGAGAATCTTACTTTGCTGGCATCAATTATAGTTACCACTCCCGGCCCGAAAACTTCAACCTGGTCGCCTTCTTTAATAATAATACCTGTTTCTTCGCTCAGGCCGATGCCAATATGGGTAGGGTCGTGGGCAACGGCATGGGCTAAGCGGCCAAAACGGCCCCGCTCGGCAAAGTGTGTATCAATGTAAACATTATTAATAAAGCCGAAGCCTATAGTTGTTTTCATTTCGCCTTTGATGAGCGAGTAGTGGCCATACCCATCGTATATCATTCTGTCAGACATAACGGCGGCTCCTGCACTGGTGCCTGATATGATAATGTCTTCTTCCCTGTAACGCCGGCTCATGATCTCGAAGAGTTTTGTGCCCCTCAGAAACTTAGCTAAACGTAGCTGGTCGCCACCGGTAAAAAATATCACATCTGCTTTTTCGATGCGCTCCAGGTTTGCAGGCAGATCCGCTTCGTGCTCCTCATCTATGCGCATAAAATTTACACTACTGCATCCCAGCTCTTCAAATGCTTCTTTATAGGCGTGTCCAGAATCAACGGCATCCGATGGCTTGGGTGTGGCTGTGGCAATAACTTCTATGTTCGAGTTGATGTCGCAGATTTCAGAGCGTATCAACCGGATGAGACCTTCATCATCGCCGCCGCCAAGAGCTATCAATTTTCCTTTAACCTGTTCCATATATGCTTTCGCTAACTGTAAAGTAAGTTATACTTTGTTTTGGCTGCCTTTGTTGATATGCTTCAGGCCCCATTTTAGATATAAATAATGCTTTTACCTGTCTGGAGGCAACTATAGCTACCTGTAAAATCCTCATTTTAAGAGACATGTCCTGTAGCTGTTCTGTCCGGAAATAAAAATTTGTTCGCTTCTGAACAGAAAAGTGTACGCCACCGGACACTTTTACAAGCCTATATAGCTAGCACCTGCTTATAACAGTCTGATATACAGATTGTTATTTGATTTGGCACGCAAAGTGTAATATCCCAATCAAGAATAAAAAAAATTATAGATGGCCAAGCAACCTTTAGATCATGAGCTCCATCTATTAGTTACAAAGCATCAGAAAGAAAAGAATTTATAACCAACTAACTACCTACAATTATGAAAATTATCGCACTGCTTTTCGCATTACTACTGGGCCTGGGGGCCGGCATGAAAAAAACTGCTGACGATCAGAAAGAGACCAGCTTCCAAAGTGAGCTTAACCAGTACAAATCTTACCCTAACTTATTGCCTGTTGTTGAAGTGATAGGACACAAAAGCTAATCAGTAAAAAAAGTACCTAAAACCATTAAATCTTAAAACTATGAAAATTATCGTTCTTCTTTTAGCTCTCTTAATTGCATTCGGATTTGCCGTAAAACAAGCAGTCGAAAATATCGAGGAGATGACCATTCAGCAGGAAATAAAGCAGCTGAACAAATACCCTAACTTATTGCCTGTAGTAGAAGTAACAGTATAACACCGGCTACACAGGTCGCGCCACTTGCCTGCCATACCAAGCACCAACTATAATTACCCGTACTATGAAAGCCTTATTGCTTTTGCTGGCGCTACTGCTGTGCATATACCTGGCCCGGGTAAAAACACGAAGCGCCAGATCATTAATGTCACCACGCAACTACCCCGAAATGCTGGTTCACCCTTACCAGCATGCCACTAACCTGGTCCCGGCTACCTTGACTGTATAGTTTAAGAAGGGACTTTCATTCACCCTCACCTTAATTTTTAATTTTATGGCTAATAATTTAAAGCCGCCAATGTTACGATATGCGTAAATGGCGGCTTTTTTTTGCCAACTATTTAGTGTTTAAACCTTAAGAAAGCGATTATTGAAAACTATAGGACTGATTTTCTGATGTTACGAAGCATATCGCAATTGCCTTTTTTACCAGTTACAAATAGCTTACATTTGCTATGCAGGGCAATGTCTGAGGTGTTAGAGTGAAAACTTGCTCTGTGGAATATGCCTGCAGGCTATTTCTTAAGCTAGAGTGCAAGTAACCCGTTTACCAACTAATATTGTTGCGGTTGTAGAAAGTAGTACGGCAAACGGCAGCCCCCTGCCATGCCTGAACAGATCCAATACACAGAAAACAAACCCGCTGCAACAATGTAGCTTGCACTTGATTAAAAGGCTCGGTCCCCGCCGGGCCTTTTGCTTTTATAACTATAGTTAGCGGTTTTCGCCTTTCAGAATATCGAAAATAGAGGGCTTTTTATCCTCATCTTTATCGCGGCGTTTTTTCTTGTCATCTTTTTTGTCGCCGTTGCCGAATGGCCAGATCGGATTCTTTTTCTTTTTTTCTTTCACGATCACATACCTCACCGATACCCCTGAAGAAAGGCCAATCCAGTCTTCGTGGTTAATATGGATGGCAGGCTTAATATCTGCGGAGAGCAGGAAAGGCAAACCGTTTACCTTGTATTCCAAACCAAGTATGGCATCGGCTCCTGTGAAAACGCCATTATCTTTTAAGTTACCCACGTGCGCACCGCCACCCAGATAATAGTTAAAACGCTCACCCAGTAAAGGGAAATGCCACTCGTAGAGCGCAGTACTGCTATACTCGCGTGCTCCTACCGAGGCAATGCCTTCTATAGTGCCACGTTCATGTACTTTCTGCTGAATAGAGAAACCTACCTTATCGCTTTCGAAGCGGACACCGGCGGCTGTTCTGTATTTCTGGGCGTATGCCTGTATACTTACTGCTGAGAGTATAAGAAAAAACAGGAGTGCTTTAATTTTCATATGCGGTTTACGTGTTAACTATAGGGACTTCACAAAAATCTATCCCGATAACGACAAAAATCAGCATTAACCTTATCCTGAGTTAAAATGCTTTATATAGTTTAAGTTTTGATTAGAACATTTACAGGCACAGTGGTCATTATTGGTAAAGATGCTGTTTTGAATGAAAGCACCAGCTGTCAGACGGCGATTATCTCACAAGCTAGGTCTCTTGTTTCCAGTTTAGAAGCTTCGAAATAGTATAAAGCTGCTCTGCTCAGTTTTAAGAACCAGTTTACTTATATGCGACTGTCTCTGCCGCCTTTTCAGGAGCTAGTAACTATAACTTGTGCATATTTACGTGCATCAAAGATCTGCACGGTAGCCACGGTTCGCTTTTTTATCTGACTGCTTCTTTTTGCCTTCCAGCCTTCTCTTTACCGATGCCTTTGTTGGCTTAGATGCTTTGCGTTTCTTCTGTTGGGTAAGTGCCTGTCGCAGCAATTCGTAAAACCGAGAAATACAGAGTTCCTTGTTTTGTAACTGGCTGCGTTCTTCCTGGCAAACTACCTGCAAATAGCCGTCGTTGGTTATCCGGTTAGCAAGCTTTTCCTGTATGCGTGTCTTTTCTTCGTCGGTCAGCAGTTCAGAGCTTTCCACATGGAACCTCAGTTCTACTTTGGTGGCTACTTTATTTACATTCTGCCCGCCGGCACCACCGCTCCTCGATGCCTGGAACTGTAATTCCCTTTCTAAATCTCTGTCTTTTATTTCTATCATAAACTATAAAGCATTGTATAACGCAGCCTGTATCCAAACCATACTATAAACTATAGCCGTAGTAACTATAAAACTGCCACCGCAAACTATAAAACGATACTATGAAACAAGCAATCGGGCACAAAGTATGGGCCATCGCCGAAGGCTATATTCCGGCTTACAGCAACGGACCGGAGCCACAGTTTACCAGCCACGAAACAGCCTGTATTTTAAACACCTCGGACCAGGATGCGCATGTAAAGATATGGATATACTTCAGCGATCGCGATCCGGTTGGGCCATACCAGCTTACTGTTCCGGCAAAACGCACCAAACATCTGCGCTTTAACGACCTGAAAGACCCGGAACCGGTGCCGTTGGATACCGATTATGCCAGTGTTTTTGAATCGGATGTGCCGGTGGTGGTGCAACATACCCGCTTAGACTCACGGCAATCAGAAAACGCCCTGCTTAGCACCATGGCTTTTCCGGCGGGTTAATAAACCTGAAGAGCTACTAGGCAAACCTGCCTTTGCTGACAAGCAGGATGGCATCTGGAGTTGGGACGAAGAAGCAAAAATGTATTCCCTGCATTGGTATTACGAACATCAACCTGACCTGAACATCTCTAACCCTGCCGTGCGCGAAGAGTTATACCGCATTATGCAGTTCTGGTTACTGATGGGTGTATCCGGCTTTAGGGTTGATGCAGCACATATACTATTACAAAGCTTCAGTTAGAAAGACAAAGACGAGTTGTATGACCTGTAGAGGACATGCGGGACTTTATAAACATGCACAGCCGCGATGCCATTTTAGTTGCAGAAGCATCGGGGCCGCCGCATGTGGTTGAGTCTTTCTTTGAAGGGAAAGAGCGGATGCACATGATGTTCAATTTGCCGTTACCGCTGCACAGCCCTAAAAAAGCAAAGTCTAAAGGCTTACAAACAAAAGGCTGATCACTTCGTTATGGAATAAGTATAGTTATGCTACCACAGCTGATGAAATGGTCTCTAACACTGGGCAGGGTTGCAGGTATCAGGATTCTGGTACACTGGACTTTTGTGCTGTTACTGGGTTGGGTTGCTTTTACAGAATCGCAGCGCGGCAGCGACCTGAATACTATTCTGCTGGCTATTGGCTTTGTGCTTTCGGTTTTCGCGTGTGTGGTACTGCATGAACTGGGGCATGCCCTTACAGCGAAAAAATACGGCATTAAAACCCGCATGATTACGCTGCTGCCCATAGGTGGCGTTGCCAGCCTCGAAAGGATGCCCGAAAGCCCGAAACAGGAATTGCTGGTTGCTGTAGCCGGCCCTGCTGTTAATGTGGTTATCGCATTTATATTATGGCTGGTGCTGCCCGGTTTACAGGCCATTCCATCTGATGAGTTCTTTATGCGCATCACACCAGCTAATTTTCTCTATTTACTGCTCTTCGTTAATATTATGCTGGTGCTATTTAATGCTATTCCAGCTTTCCCGATGGATGGCGGCCGGGTGCTGCGCGCTTTGCTGGCTTTTAAACTTGGGCGGGTACGTGCTACCCAGATCGCGGCCAATCTTGGTCAGTTACTGGCCATTGTATTTGTTTTCTATGGATTTCTCACGAATCCGTTCCTGATCCTGATCGGCCTGTTTGTTTTCTTTGGTGCTTATACCGAAAACATGATGGTGCAGCACCTCGACTTTTTGCGTGGCCATAGTGTACGCGAAGGCATGATGACAAACTACGTTACCCTAACTCCGGACAACACCGTACGCGACGCATTGGAAAAATTGCTGATGGGCTCCGAGCACGAATTTATAGTTGAGCAGGACGGAAATGTAGTTGGCACGCTTACCAGGAGCCAGCTGATACAGGCTTTGAAAGAAAACAAAACCGATACACCTGTAGCTGAGATCATGACGCAGGAGTTTGTTTCCTTTGATGTGAAAGATAAGTTGTCGGCCGCCTATACAGAATTGCAGAAATCCCGCTCTCCGCTATATCCTGTTTTAGAGAATGGCCGCCTGGCAGGAGTTATCAATACCGATAATATCAACGAGTTTATCATGATCAAGTCAGCGCTGGTTAATTAGTATTACTATAGGCTATAATTAGTGGTTCCTTCACTTTTGTCATTCCGACGAAAGGAGAAATCCGGATTTTATAGTGCCTGCTTCTATAGTTCTGCTTTTGCCAATCCGACGTAAAAATAAGCCGGGCCCCAATTGCTGATCTCACTACCTGAACCAGGCCTTTGCTCTATAGTTACTCCTTAACCTTCCATCTCCATAACTTCCCTAATACATTCGCGGCAACTCAATACCTTTAATTTTGCGGAACAGGTTTATAGCTGCCTGGTCTGTCAGGCTGGTTACGAAGTCGGTGATGTGGATGATGCGCTCGTAATCGGATACAGAATCCGGCAGTTTAATGTAGTGTGTTGGAATAAGGTCGGCAAGTTTGCGGTGGCGTTTCGACTCCGGCAGAAATACGGCTTTCATGCAGGCATCCAGTAATCCGCCCAGCACTTCAAAACCAGCGGCTTCAATTTCCAGCACCGGTTTGTTACGGTAGATCTTCTTAACAGAAAGTATTTTGATCTCGTCAAGCACTGGTTTGCAATCCAGCAGGTTGATAAGCGGTGTATCAAAGGTGCCGGCTAATAATGCGTCTTCGTTTGCCAGAAACAGCGCAGAACATTCTTCTATTAGTTTATTAATTATTCTGGCACGCAGGTAACCGATCTCTTCGCGCCAATCGTAAAACTTTATAGTTGATACACGGTTCGGATCATCCTTTAAGATCTGTTTAAGCAATTCTATACCCTGTCTGTGCGGCACCAGGCCAAGTTTTAAACCGTCTTCAAAATCTATGATGCGGTAACAGATATCGTCAGCGGCTTCGACTAAAAAGGCCAGTGGGTGGCGGTGGTAAAATACAGTTTTGCTATCACCTTTGCGCAATAAGCCTAACTCCTGCGCTATGGTGTTAAACCAGTCTTTTTCTGTCTGGAAGAAACCGTACTTTTTTTCGCTGGTGTGCTTCGTGTGCTCAATTACGGGCAGCGACTCTTTCGGGTATTTAGTAAAAGTAGCCAGCGTGGTATAGGTCAGGCTCAAACCGCCGGATAAATTGCAGTGCTCCGGGTAAGTATAAGTAAGCACCCGGAAACCGGCAGCGTTACCTTCAAAACTCAATAAGTCTTTACGTTGGGCGTCGGTCAGGTTTTGCATGAATGGCTGGGCAGCTTCGCTCTCAAAATAAGAAGAGATCGCATCTTCGCCGGAGTGGCCGAAAGGTGGATTCCCAATATCATGAGCCAGACAAGCAGCGGCAACTATATCTCCGAAATCTGCTTCCTGTATATGTTTTTCCTGTGCTAAGGCCGGGTTACGCTCCAGTATGCTTTTGCCAACTATACGGCCCAGCGTGCGGCCCACTACCGATGCTTCCAAACTATGGGTAAGACGGGTATGAACAAAATCACTTTCGGGCATGGGCATTACCTGCGTCTTGTTCTGGAGTCTCCTGAAAGCCGAAGAAAACACAATACGGTCGTAATCACGCTGAAACTCGCCCCGTACCGATTCATCCGAAGTATACTTTTTATCAGCACTTTCGAAGCGTTTTTTAGAGATCAGTTTGGCCCAGATAGTTGTATGTTGCATAGGTAAGGTTAAAAAGGTTTACTTACTTAAAGTATAGCCACAATCAGGTTACTGTGCAGATCTGCTTCGGGTGTGGCCGTCGGTACCATAACACAGTATACTCTACTTCAAATATACCTTTATCTGCATAAACACTCTACCAAAATATTTCAGAATTAATGATTAAAGTTCGAACGCCTCAATGTTACGACTAACAGGAAAACAGATCTTTTTTTAACCATCGTTTGTGGCAACACCAGC
This sequence comes from Pontibacter populi, assembly GCF_019336435.1. Classification (GTDB taxonomy): domain Bacteria; phylum Bacteroidota; class Bacteroidia; order Cytophagales; family Hymenobacteraceae; genus Pontibacter; species Pontibacter humidus. The sequence goes on from NZ_JAHWXQ010000001.1 coordinate 1,410,937, forward strand.
TTTAAACACATTTTTTATAGAATAAGAGCTGAAAATACTGATGTTACGAAGGGCATGCAAATAGCCTTGCAAAGTGGGTATTATAAGTGTTCTTTTGTAACAGATCTTCGAACCTTTCCAGGCTTAAAAAACAAATAGGCAGCTCTAAATACATCATCTGGCAACAGATTATGACATTGCACCTATGCAAAATAAAGTGTTAGAGTTTGTGTAACGGGCGTGCATTTGTTCCGGCAAGTGGCACGCCCGTTTTTTTTATGGATATAACTATAGTTTAAACTATAAAACAAGCGTGGGCCTGACGCAACTTGTCCCGGCCCACCCATTTTATAGTTTGCTTATAGTTTCACGATTTTAGTAGTTCCGCTACTCTGTGCGGTACTCCATTTCAGAATATAAACGCCAGCAGAAACACCGGTCAAGTCGAATTCCAGCGGCAAGTTCATGTCTGTAAACGTTATCTCGAAGTTGCGCACTATTTTCCCGGAAGTATCATACAGAGATAGCTGCATAGGCGTATTTCTGTTTACCAGGAACCTTACAGTAAATGTCTGGTCGGCCCCTACCGGGTTTGGCGCCACCTCAAACTTAAACAGGAAGCTTGGGTCTGTTACTCTTGCCACAAATGTGTACTTGAAAGAGCCATCTTTATAGATAACACGCAGCCTGTAATAGCCTGTGCCCTGCAGAGGATCCCGATCGGTAAAGCTGTTTGCAGCGGCGGCATCTACCGACCCTATCTCTGTAAAGTTTATACCGTCCTCACTTCTTTCAACTACATAACGGACAATATTCTCTTCCGCAACTGCATCCCAGGTTACTACTACATCGTGCTCCGAATTATAGTCTGCCTGTAAGGTGGCCACTTCTTCTGCCAGGTTACAAACACCATCCAGTTTTGGCTTCATAACCGGTTTGCGGCAAACAGTGGCAACGTTTTCCTGCGTACTGCTTGCTATTACCACCTTGCCACCTTCAATATCTTCGGGGCTAAGGTCGCGGAAGGCTCTGGCGAACTCGAGGGCGTAGTGCATTACTGCGCGCGGCAAAATTACGTGGCCCAGCTGGTGGGCATGGCCTAACTCGTGCAGCATTACGGTTTCAAAGTCGAACTGGCGGCCCTCAGGAGGCCCGGGACCATACTCCCAGGAAATGTTGCTGTTAATCTCCATATCGAATTCAGACATCCACCAGTTTATTACACCGGTAGCAACTACCTGGCAGCCGCGGTAACGACTCAGCGTACGTGCCAGCACATCTTCACCCACCGTAGACTCAGGCTTAAACGTGATAACTATCTGGTCGTCGGCAGCGCTCTTATCTATAGTTGTTGGTGCGCCTACCTTCCAGTTCACGTTGGTTTCGCATATCCAGCTGTTCATGGCTCTTATAAAACCTTCGCGTGCGTTGGTGCTGCTTTGCATATTCGGCGCAAAGTGTATCGTGTAGCCACCTTCGCCATCTACATCAATAAGTGCAGGCTGGTACGTAATGGAGTCTTCGTAGAGATTGCTGTATGCGTATATGATCGTTATTTTATCTGTAGTTGTAAAGACAGTGCCACCATCCGGCGTTACCTTTATCTCTCCGGTGCCGGCTGTTCCGCCATCTTCGCCAGTCGAAGGTATGTACATCCTGATCTGTGTGTTGGTCCAGGAGAGGTAAGCATCTTCCGGGGACTTTGTAAAGGTTTTGCCACCATCATCAGCGTTGCGGAAAGATACAAAGCCCTTGCCGCGCACGTTGCCAAAGCCTGTTCCGGTTATAGTTAGTATAGTTTTGGTGCCCGCACTTGCTGTTTTGGGGCTAAAACCTGTAATAACTGCAGCTGCCAGTGCACTGTTTTGTTTTTGTGATTGCTGTTGTGACGTTGTCTGTAGTTTCTTATTGGTAGTTATAGTTCTATAGTTGGTTCCTGTCTTTTTGGTAATTGCCCGGTACACCTGCTCCACAGAGCTATAGTTCTCAAAAACGCCCTGTGCTGTTTGTGCCTGCACATCATACCGGATAAAGCCCTGCTCACTCGCATAAGGACGTGCGCTAAAACGGGTATTGCCAGGGGTATTGGCAAGTCTGTTTTGCTGCTTCAGAAAGAACATGCCCTGCTGCCCTTCATTTAAAGTCAGTGCTACAGAGTACACATGTTTATCCAGACCTACGGTGCCGCCATCGGTTATTATTTCCAACTGGGTTTCCTGCAATGTGCCCTTAAACAGCTTATATACCTTAATGATGTTGGAGGTATAGATGTTTTCGTGCTGTGCATCCCAGAAAGATCTTTTAGAAATTACTTCGCCCTCTACCACCACATCGGCAGCCTGCACGCGTTTTTCCAGGCTTACCTGAATCATGTGCATGCTGTTATCAGCAAATAGCTTCTGGGTAAAGAGCAGCAAAAAGCACAGCAATATCAGCCTGCTGCGGGTAGGGCTAAAGGCTGTGCTATACCCGTTGTAGATAGTATTCATAGAAGAGATTATATGTATAGTTGTAACAGGTGCGCGGGTGATACCGGGAGCTCAACTGCTAAATTGCTTTTACGCAAATTACGGCACTAGAGTATAAAAGGTATCCAGGTCGTTTGTAGTACGTTACAGTTTTTTTACTCCCGATCTCATTTTTAGCCGGCTAAAAAGTTCTATAGTTCAAGTTAGTAATATTCAGTGAACAATATATAATATCGTTCCTTAGAGCTTTGGTAAATAAAAAAGGGCTACACGTGGCAGCCCTTTTTTACAGGTATAGGTTGGATACAGATTAGTCTTCAACTCTAACTTCGCGGTTCTTACCGTCTTTTTTGTAAGTATAGTTAAATGGTTTTCCATCGCTGTTCTTCATCATGCTGCGGTACTTGTTGTATAGTTCCTGCGACTGCTTTTTGCCATCGATGTACAAACCGGTGTTGTCGATCTTGAAATCCACCTTTTCAGTGTCATTCTTTATCAGGCCGTCTTTAACCAGTTCTTTATTTACGTTGTCGAGCACTCCGGAAAGCTCTTCATGGCGCTTCATGCTCTCTTCGTGGCGTTTCATACTTTCATCGTGTCGTCGCATGCTTTGCTCATGGTTGCGCATCGCTGCCTCATGCTGTCCCTGTATCCGGCGAACATCTACTTTTACACGCTTGCCAGCATCAGCTTCTACACGCTCAGAATAGGCACTCATTTCCGCCTGAAACTGTTGCATGTCTTTCTGGAACTGTAGCATATCCTTTTCATACTGTTTCTGATCCCGCTCATATTCTTTCTGCTGCTTTTTCAGTTCGGCTTTGTTCTTGCCATCCAGGTTAAGCGGCATAATAGGAGGAGCCGGTGGAACTGGCGGTACTATGGGTGCTAAAGGTACTCTGGGATGAGCGCCCGGTGCGGGTGGGGCAGGTGGCGGAGGTGGAACAGCCATCCGATCCTTGTCAACCAGAATTCTGTACTCGTAACGGTTTTCTTCCCGGTTGTTACGGTTACTTCTGCGTGCTTCGGCAACAGCGGCCCTTTCACTGATTATCTCACGATCCACTTCTACGCGGCTGGCTTTCGGTGCATTTTTAACTGCTTCCAGGCGCTGGTTTATCAGGTCGTTATATTCCGGTATGTCCTTCTTCGGTATCTGCTTGCCGTTTACATACAGTTCGGTCACTTCCCCTTTTTTATTCTTGATGATCACGACATCCTTTTTCTTACCCGTGGTATCCTGGGCAATAAACGAGTAAGCAGAATAACTTTCTTCTAACTCCGGTGCCGTAACTATAAACTCAGTTCTTTCCTCAGCTATAGTTTCGTTAGTAGGTAAGGTTTTGATTGCGGGCTCTTCTTTCATACCGGCCATAGCGCCCACCGACAAAAAGACCATACTGACAACTATAACCAGGGCAGCCATAAATCCTTCTGAAAATGTTGGTCGCAAAGCCGGCTGTTCCACCAGCCTTTTAATACGGGTTAATAAAGAGCCTTTTCTGCCTGCCAGCGCCATGGCCAGTTTTGGTGTAACGGGCAACTGCATTTCTGCAATCGCGGCCAGCGCCCGGGCATAAACCAGGGAGTTGCCACAAACGGCCACTGCCATGTCGTCGCAGCAGTTCTCACGCTCATCGCGCACCACCGCCGACATCCACCACATTGCCGGATGATAAAAGAACAGCATATCAACTATAGACTGCAGCAAATTTACCAGGAAATCGTTGCGGCGAATATGTGCAAGCTCGTGGGCAAGAATGGCCTCTACCTGTGCCATGCTTAAACCTGTTACCGCACCAACCGGCAATAAAATAACCGGCTTCGCAAAACCGATCACCATCGGTACCTTTACCATCGCTGATTCGGCCAATTGGATCGACTGCTTCACTCCGATCTGCGAAGCTATCGTTTGCAAACTTTGCTGCCATTTAACTCCAAGTAATTCCGAGCGGTAACGAAGCCGTTGCATAAAAGCCAGTCCTCCTAAAAAGCGGAGAGCCATAACTACAAGGCCCAGCAACCAAAGTGTAACCAACAGTGGCAGGTGCTGCTCAAAGTATAGTTGTGCTGTAGTGAATGGGTCAGCTATAGTTGCAACCTCTGCAGCCGCAACTATAGGTGTGCTTTCAGAAAGTAATACCGCTCCGTTACGGACTTCTATAGTTGCAGTGTCGGGAGCCGAACTATAGTAATAAGAAAAGGTGGCCACTGAAAGAAGTAATTGCAGCAGCATAGCACCAGTGCCCATGAAATAGCGCAACGTTGCTTTATGCTTTTGTAGCAGCACCAGCAGTAAAGCCAGTGTGAGTGCCACCAGCGCACCTTGCCATAACGAATGTAGTAAGGTCCAGCCGAGCGCTTTTACCAACGCCTCCGAAGCCAGTTGTGAGATCAGGTTCATTTATTTCCTCCTTCCAGTTTATCTAACAGGTTTCTTATTTCATCTATTTCTTCCTTAGAAGTGTGCTGGCTACCCAGTGCCTGCATCACCAGCTTGGAGGCTGATCCCCGGAAAGTTGTGTCCAGGAAACGGTCCAGCAAACGCTGTTGTGTACTTTCCTCAGACATAAGAGGCTTAAACACATGAGACTTGCTTGATTTATCGGCTTCCAGGATGCCCTTTTCGGCCATTATCTGCATCAGCTTCAGGGTAGTGGTGTAGCCGGCATCTTTGGTTTCGCTGAGCACATCGTGCACAAAACGCACCGTCGAAGGCCCGTTTTGCCACAACACCTGCAGAATCTCCAGTTCGGCTTCGGTAGGTTTGTAAGATTGGTTCTGGTTCATAGTTCTTAAAAGACAAAAGTTAAAGTGTTACAGCTGCATCACTAAGGTATACGAATGTTTTCGTAAATAGAAATTTTATATACGATTTTTTTCGTAGGCAGTGGTAATTTGGTAGTGGTTGGTTGTTTTGGAGGGTTTTGAAACAAGGTAGGTTGGCTTTAGTTATTGTTTTTCTGATGACGTGGGGTTTGTAACTCAACTGGCCAGTAGGGATTTGAATTGTCTGAATCAGGATTTTCAGGATTAAAGGATTGGCAGGATTGGGGTTTATGCTATAGTTGGGGGTAAAGTTTTATAGTTATTGCTTCTCCGCTGCCGCAAGTTTTCAACTTGTGGTTTTGCATGGTGTTGAGTTTGTAACTCAACTGGCCCGATAGGGACAGGCATAAGTAGTGGCGCTGGTTATTATGCTATAGTTGGAGTATTAACCCACCCCTACCCCTCCCTAGAGGGGAATTTCGGCTATAGTTATAGTTGGTGCTATAGTTCTATAGTTTGTGTCTTAACACTCCTGTAGTCTCCCCCCGAGGGGACAATTCCGCCTTTGCTATAGTTTAAATTATAGTTCTATAGTTACATTTCACGAGTAGGACAGGTTCACCTGTCCCTTTGGAACTATCACCACGATAAAGCCATGCAACTATAGCGGCTCTTAAACTATAGATTAACTATCGAACTGATATCAGTCTTTGGGTTGAGCGTCTTGTGAATCTCTGGTGGCGCAGCCATTGTGAGGTACGAACAAAAGAGATTCGCGCAGCGCGATGCCCGAAGACGGGGCCTCCCGGCCGTGAGGGCACCAAAGCTGAATTGGAACTGTAGGTGAGTAAAGCTCTCAGTATTAAAGGAGATTTGAAAGAAAGGCTTGTTTCCAGTTGCGATTGGCTTAACCTATAGGACATCAGACACTAGCAGGAGCTGCGCACGCTGCTAGGTCTTGTAACTATAAGCTGAGATAGATTTCTCTCTGCGTTCGAAATGACAAATGAAACCTATAACCCACCAACTATAACCTTTGATACAACACCCAGCACTACAACACCAACACCGAACCCGGCAGCGGCATTTCCGAAACGTTTGCGATGTGCCTGTTTTTTAAAGGCCTCTTCGTAGGCTGGCTCTTTCATTAAATGCGCATTCGGATTGGTGACTGATGCAGTACTCGGAGGCACTACCGAAACAACTGTGCCTGTCACAAGCCCGGCAGCAGGGTAAAGTATCGTGGTTCCCATGGTTCCCCAGAAAACGCCTTTTGATTTATAGTACAGTTTGGCATCTTCTCGCCCCTGAATCCGCAGCTTTGCAATTTCTTCCAGCATTTCACGCTCCAGGGTAGAGACTTTAGCCTCAACTATAGTTACTGACTTTACTTCTTCAGAAAGTGCAGGCTGATAGGGTACGAAACTATAGTTTGTAGCAAATGTTGATTTCTGTGCGCTGGCAGGTATGCAGAAAGCCAGAACCGCGAAAAGGAGGAGTAAATATTTTGCCATCAGCTAAGCTTTAAAATATACTATTCGGAAGGGGACATGCAGGAATTGTAAAGAAGTACAACCACTGCTCCTTCTAACGTATACAAACCAAAACCGGACAATCAATTGGAGAATAATAATCTGTAAAATCCTATTTAAGCTGTGCAGGTGCTACTACGTATAGATTTGCAGATAATAGCCACACACGCTACCTTTATACTATGAGCAAACCAAGAAAAAAACTGTTCCTGCTGGATGCCATGGCCCTGATTTACCGGGCACATTTTGCGTTCAGCAAGAATCCCAGAATAAACTCAAAAGGCATGAACACGGGCGCGGCGCTCGGCTTTACCAATACACTGGTAGAAGTGCTGCAAAAAGAGAAACCAACGCACATTGGTGTTGCCTTCGATTCAGCTGCCAAAACCTTCCGTCACGATAATTTTGCGGCTTATAAAGCTAACCGACAGGCCATGCCTGAGGATATTTCGCTGGCTATACCTTATTGCAAAAAAATTGTAGAAGCTTTCAACATTCCGGTGCTCATTCTGGATGGTTATGAAGCCGATGACATTATTGGCACCATGGCTTGCAAAGCCGAAAAAGCTGGTTTTGATGTATACATGATGACCCCCGACAAGGATTACTGCCAGTTGGTAACGGAGCATGTGTTCTTATACAAACCTGCCTTCTTGGGAAATGCCGTGGAAGTATGGGATGTGAACAAAGTGCTGGAGAAATGGGAGATTGAGAATGTAAGTCAGGTAATCGATATTCTTGGTCTTCAGGGTGATGCGGTGGATAACATTCCGGGCATACCGGGCATTGGCGAGAAAACTGCAAAAGCGCTTATCCAGAAATATGGCTCCGTAGAGAACTTAATCGCCAACTCGCATGAACTGAAAGGCAAGCAGAAAGAGAACGTAGAGAACTTCGCGGACCAGGGGATCATGTCGAAAGAGCTGGCCACCATACACTGCGATGTGCCGCTGGAGTTTAGCGAAGAAAGCTTGCATTGCGACGCGCCGAACGAAGAGCAGCTGATAAATCTGTTTAACGAACTCGAGTTTCGGCAACTGGCGCAGCGTGTGTTAGGGCAACCAATGGCGGCTGCAGCGGCAAGTGTAGCTACCAAAACAGCAAAACGCAAAACTTCAGAATCTGGCCAGACATCGCTTTTCGGAGCAATAGAAGCACCTGTTGAAGAAACTATAGTGGATGATGCAGTTCCTGTTGCGATGCGCAGTTTCAAGAACTCGATGGCAGATTATCATCTCATAAACACACCTGAGCTGCACGAGAGCCTGGTAAGTTATTTAGAGAGACAGGAAGAAATCTCGTTCGACACCGAAACTACAAGTATAGATGCCATTACGGCCAGGCTGGTAGGTATGTCGTTCAGTTATCGCCCCGGCGAAGCGTATTACATTCCGGTTCCGGCAAACGACAAAGAAGAGACACTCCGTATAGTTAGCCTTTACAAAAACGTGCTCGAAAATCCGGCTATCCAGAAGGTTGGCCAGAACATCAAGTACGACATCATGGTGCTCAAAAACTATGGCGTAGAAGTACAGGGGCCACTTTTCGATACCATGCTCGCGCACTATTTATTGGAGCCCGAGATGCGCCACAATATGGATGTGCTTTCGGAAACATACCTGAACTATACACCTATTCCGATCACCGACCTGATTGGACCGAAAGGCAAGAACCAGCTAACTATGGCTGACCTGGCTCCGGAGGATGTGAAGGATTACGCCTGCGAAGATGCCGATGTTACCCTGCGTCTGAAACTATACTTTGAACCACTGCTGCAGGAACGCAACCTGATGAAGTTATTTCATGAAGTGGAAACGCCATTGGTACAGGTGTTAGCTGATGTGGAACGCGAAGGTATAACGATAGACTCTGATGCACTGGCTGATATTTCGACGCAGCTCGAGAGCGAGATCATTACCCTGGAAAAACGCATTTTTGAAATTGCCGGCACCCAGTTTAATATCGGCTCGCCAAAACAGTTAGGTGAGATATTATTCGACAGGCTGGAGCTTCAAGGGAAATCAAAACTAAAGAAAACCAAAACCGGCCAGCATGCTACTGGCGAAGAGGTATTATCTAAACTGGCAGGCGAGCACGAAATTGTACGGCTTATATTGGACCATCGCCAACTGACCAAATTAAAGTCTACTTACGTGGATGCGCTGCCGCAACTGGTTTGCTCGCTGGATGGTCGCGTGCACACGTCGTTCAACCAGGCAGTAACCGCAACCGGCCGCCTGAGCTCTACCAACCCGAACCTGCAGAACATTCCGGTGCGCACGGAACGTGGTCGTGAGATACGCAAAGCGTTTGTGCCACGCGATAACAAACACCTGCTTATCTCAGCCGACTATTCCCAGATTGAGCTTCGCATCATGGCCGATTTCAGTGGCGACCCCACCATGAAAGAAGCCTTTAAGAATGGACTGGACATTCACGCCTCTACAGCAAGCAAAGTGTTTCACGTGCCACTCGACCAGGTAGATGGAGAAATGCGTCGTAAAGCCAAAACTATTAACTTCGGTATCATTTACGGTATCTCGGCATTTGGCCTGGCAGAGCGCTTAAGCATTCCACGCCGCGAAGCTGCTGATATCATTGAAGCCTACTTCCAGGAGTTTCCGGCTGTGAAGGAGTACATGGATGAAGCCATCAACAAAGCTCGCGAAGACGAATATGTAGAGACATTGCTTGGGCGCCGCCGCTATCTCCGCGATATCAATTCCCGCAACCAGAACATCCGCGGGTTTGCCGAACGCAACGCGATAAACGCACCAATACAAGGTACTGCAGCTGATATCATCAAAATAGCGATGATCAACATTCATGAGTACCTGAAGCAGGAAAATCTCAAAACCCGCATGATCCTGCAGGTACACGATGAATTGCTGTTCGATACGCCAAAAGAAGAAGTGGAGATCGTTACGCCGAAAATCGTTGAGTTGATGACGAATGCTCTACCGCTCAGTGTACCGATGGAAGTTGGTTTAGGAGTTGGCGACAACTGGCTGGAAGCGCATTAATCTTTCTTAAACTATAGTTTGAAGCGGTGGCTGGAGTTTGTGCTTCAGCCACCGCTTTCTTTGTCGTTATACTGAGCGTTTTCTGAAGGATCTAATTGTTCTATAGTTCCTCTTTTGTCATTTCGAACAAAGTGAGAAATCTATCTCGGCTTATAGTTGAGATCTCTACTATCTGGTCCAAGTTCTTTCTTTCAAATTTCTTACAATCCTGGGAGCTTTACTTACCTACAGTTTCATCTCTAGCTTTGGTGCCCTCACGGCCGGGAGGCCCCGTCTTCGGGCATCGCGCTGCTGCTTTCTTGCTTCCCTCGTACCTCGGGTTGGCTTCGCCACCGCAACAAATCAAAGGCGCTCAACCCAAAGACTGATACGTTTCTCATAGCTATAGCTTGTCTATAGTTTGAAACGGTAAGCTTCGAGATTTATCGGGATTATAGCTCCTTGGGGACAGGTAAACCTGTCCTTATCGTGGCATGAACTATAACCAAACTCCTTCCCCTGTTTTTTAGGGGAAGGTTGGGAAGGGGTAAAACTGTAACTATAGAACTATAGGTCAAACTATGGTAAAGGCAGAATTGTCCCCTTGAGGACAAGTGAGAACGAGAGTTTGAAACTTGCGAGCAGCGCTCAACAGGGGTGTTAAAACCATAACTATAAAACTATACTTCTAACTATAGCAAAAGCTACATACATTGTCAGGCCTGATTCTAAAATCCCAGCACAAACAAAAAAGGAGATGAAGCCTCAGCCTCATCTCCTTATTCATAATGCTTAATTTCTAATTCATAATTAACCTGCAGGGCTCACTACCAACTGCTGCTGGCGCCGCCGCCGCCGAAGGAACCTCCTCCGAAGCCGCCAAAGCCGCCTCCACCTCCACCGAAGCCACCGCCTCCGCCACCAAAGATACCACCTCCTGAACGGAAGGTACCGAAGCCTCCAGGAATAATGATCGGGCCGCCGAAGGTGCGGGAATAGCCTCTGCCACCACGTCCACCACCACCGCCGCCTTTACCAAACCTCGACAGGATGAACAGGAGCAGTAAAGCAATAATCACGATGAACATGATAGAGGGACCGCCCTCGCCTTCTGCGTTGGCTGATGGGTCTGCCTGGTATTCGCCGCTGGCTACACTGATAATAAATGAGGTAGCTTCATCCAGGCCCTTGTAAAACTCTCCCTGCTGAAAATTTGGTTTGAGCGTGTACTCTGTAATGCGTTTGGCAATAGCATCGGGTACCAGGTGCTCCATGCCATAACCGGTTTGTATGGCTACTTTGCGCTGTTCTATAGCTACCAGAATAACGATACCATTGTCGAACTTGGCAGAACCAACTCCCCAGCGCTCACCCAGCTCAGCAGCATACTGGTTAGGGTCATAATCGCCAATGGATTTTATAGTTACGATGGCGATCTGCGTGGATGTAGTGTCGTTATAGTTTACCAGTTTCTGTTCAAGTGCAGTTACTTCTTCCCGTGTCAGGATGCCGGCCATGTCATTAACCAGGCGCGGCGGGTTTGGCCGTGCCGGGAAATCGCTGTCCTGAGCAAAAGCCAGCAGGCTGATGCAGTAAAGGCACAGGAAAAGTGTAATGTGTTTAAACATAGTTGGTTATTGTCCGAATGAGATGTCGTCGCGTAGTTCGTTTACGTCTCCTTCTTTGTTGTAAGGGAAATGCACTTTAAGCTGCTCGCCGGCCATTTTTATACCATTGGCCAGACCAAGAGCATACTTTTTCTGCTTAAATTGACTGATCACTTCTTCTGTAATATCTTCCCAGAAATGGTCCGGAACTATGGCATTTATGCCAGCATCGCCGAGTACGGCAAACTGGTGATCTTTAATGGCAATATAGAAAAGTACGCCGTTGCGTAGCTTGGTCAGATGCATATGCAGTTCTGCGAAAACTTCGGTAGCACGATCCAGCACATCGCCTGAGCAATGGTTTTCTACGTGCACGCGTATCTCTCCAGATGTATTCTGTTCTGCTTCCTGTATGGCAGCCAGTATCAGCTGCTCATCTTCAGGGGCTATAATATCTTTGGGCATAGTTTAATTGTTGATGGTTGGTTGTTAATTGTTGATCTGGTAAAAGCAATCAGCAATTAACAACCAGCAATTAAAATTGAACGGTTGGAGCTTTTTGTGCACCTGCATCAGCCTCAAAGTAGCCTTTCTTCTCGAAGTCGAACCAGCCGGCTATGATGTTGCGCGGGAATGAACGGATGTAAGAATTATAGTCCTGCACAGTCTCGTTAAACTTGCGTCTTTCTACAGAGATGCGGTTTTCGGTGCCTTCTAACTGGGCCTGAAGTTCCAGGAAGTTTTGATTAGCCTTTAGTTCCGGGTATCGCTCTACGGAAACAAGTAATCGGCTGAGTGCTCCTGAAAGTTCACCTTGTGCCTGTTGGAAACGCTGGATATTCTCCGGGGTAAGATTATCCGGGCTGATGTTTACGCTGGTGGCCTTGGCGCGGGCTTCTATCACCTGTGTCAGAGTTTCCTGCTCAAAATTGGCAGCTCCCTTAACTGTGTTTACCAGGTTAGGTATCAGGTCGGAGCGGCGCTGATAAGCATTTTGCACGTTAGCCCAGGCAGCTTCTACAGTTTCGTCTTTGGCGACCATTTCGTTATAACCGCAAGACGATTGAGAAGCCAGTACAACAAATCCGATCAGGTAAAATAATATTCTTTTCATGAGTTTATGTTAGGTAGTAAGTATACGTTACAAATAAGTGCGTAAGGCGTTATCAGTACGAAATTACAGCACCATCGTTTAAAGTTAGCCTTTTTATATTAACTAAAAGCAATATTAAGCTTATGCGAATAGCCTGGCTTTAGTTTAGGTTAGTGTTTTAATTTAATATATTAGCAGAAAAGTATAGTTTATGAAAGCAGTAATTCCGGTAGCAGGTATAGGGTCAAGGCTTCGGCCGCACACGCATACACAGCCTAAATCGTTGTTACCTGTTGCTGATAATACAATACTTGGGCATATCATAGATCGCCTTTCAGAAGCAGGCATTACAGACTTTGTGTTTATAATAGGTTACCTGGGCGAGAAGATCGAAAGTTATGTAAAGCAAAAGTACCCGCAGTTACGCGCTGAGTTTATAGTACAGGAACCCCGCGAAGGCCTCGGGCATGCCCTTTGGATTGCCCGCCATACGTACGAGAACGAACCGAATGTACTAATCATGCTCGGCGACGCCATAGTAGATACCGACCTGCAACCTATACTAGACGCGCCTTACTCCGTGTTGGGTGTGAAGAAAGTAGCCAGGCCATCGTTGTTTGGGGTTACGGAAGTAGGGATGGATGAATTTGTGACTAAGCTGGTAGAAAAGCCGAAGATTCCCAAATCGAACTTTGCACTGGTAGGCCTTTATAAAATTGCCAATCCTAAAAAGCTGATAGAGTCGCTGGAGTATATTATTAACGAAGACCTGCGCACCTTAGGCGAATACCACCTGACAGATGCCCTGATGCACATGATAAAGTCGGGGGAGAAAATGGTGAAGTGGAATGTAGAACAGTGGTTTGACTGTGGCCGCAAGGATACACTGTTAGAAGCTAATGCTCTTCTTTTAAACCGGCCGCACCTGCGCCATATCAACTATAGTCAGCAATTTCCGGGCTGCATTATCATTCCGCCGGTAACTATAGGCGCTGAGTGTACCATCATAAATTCTGTTATCGGGCCAAACGTAGCCATCGGCGAGAATACCACTATTACCAGTTCTATACTGAGTAATTCTATTATCGGGTCGTTTTCGGAACTGCGCTTTGCCGTAATGCACGATTCCATTATCGGTTCAGATGCCACTTTTAAAGGCTTAAGCCATAGTTTAAATATCGGCGACAGTACCGAGATCAATTTTGGGCAGTAAAAAAGTATAGTTTTCCTCTGATGGCGTAAGCCTCCGGGCTCGTAACCTGGTATAGCAGGGCCTACGTCTTTTTTACAAATCTTATATCCTGATGACATTATCCGGTTTTCAAAACTATAGTTCGACACGAGCCCGAAAGCCCGCGGCATAGATTTTCAACTATAGCCCTTTTCAGGATAATTACTTATCTTAGCTTTTCCCGTAATACAACCTAAACTCAGACGGAAAACATTATGAAAAGAACCACTGTTCTACTGCTGGCTGGCGGCCTCACGGCTGTGGCAGCATGTAAATCAACACAATCCGAAACTACAAGTGTGAATACCGAAACTACTACTGAAGCCGCAGTTGCAACGGCTGAAACCAATTTAGATTATCCTGATACCAAAAAAGTAGACCACGTTGATAATTACCACGGCAAGCAGGTCGCAGACCCATATCGCTGGCTCGAAACGCATACCGATGAAGTAGATCAGTGGATAAAAGCGCAGAACGAAGTAACGCAGGAATACCTGGGCGACATCGATTTCCGCGACAACATTAAAGCACGCCTGACCGAGATCTGGAATTATCCAAAATATGGTGCTCCGTTTAAAGAAGGCGGTAAATATTATTTCTATAAGAACGACGGTCTGCAGAACCAGAGCGTGCTGTATGTACAGGAAACATTGGAGTCTGAACCAAAAGTATTCTTCGATCCAAACAAGCTGTCTTCTGACGGAACAGTAGCGCTTTCTGCGTTCAGCTTCTCAAAAGATGGCAAGCATGTGGCGGTTGGTACCTCAAGCGGCGGCTCTGACTGGAACACGTACCAGGTAATGGATGTGGCGACTGGCAAAATGCTGGACGATAAACTGGAGTGGGTGAAATTCTCTGGCCCGAGCTGGTACAAAGATGGTTTCTTTTATAGCCGTTACGATGCTCCAACTGAAGGCAACAAACTGGCTAACAAGAACGAATTCCACAAAGTATACTACCACAAAATTGGTACACCGCAAAGCCAGGACAAACTGGTTTACGAAGACAAAGCACATGCCCTGCGCAACTTCTACGGCCAGACCACAGACGATGAGCGCTTCCTGATCCTGAATGCATCGGAAGGTGCCAGCGGAGCAAACGCACTTTACTATAAAGATCTTGCTGATCCGAAATCAACTATAAAACCTATAGTTAACAACTTCGAGAGCGAGTACAATGTGGTGGATAACTTCGGCGACAAGCTGCTGGTGATGACGAATAAGAACGCACCACGCTACCGCCTCGTGTTGATCGATCCGAAGAAGCCGCAGGAAGCCAACTGGAAAACTATAGTTCCGGAGTCTGCTAACGTAATGCAGAGCGTGTCTACGGTAGGTGGTCGTATTATTGCCAGCTATATGAAAGATGCTACCAGCCAGGTAGTGGTTTATGACCAGAATGGCAAGCAACTGAACACGGTAGAGTTACCAACATTAGGTACTGTTAGCGGCTTCGGCGGCGACCAGAAAGACAAGGAGACGTTCTTCACGTTTACATCCTTTACTTACCCGCCAACTATTTACCGTTACGATGTTGCTAACAACAAAGTAAGCCTGTTCCGCAAAACCGAAGTGAATGTAGATACCGATGCCTTTGAAACGAAGCAGGTGTTCTATACTTCGAAAGACGGTACTAAGGTGCCAATGTTTATTGTGCACAAGAAAGGCCTGAAACTGGATGGCACCAACCCAACTTACCTGTACGCTTACGGTGGCTTTAACATCTCTATGACACCGAGCTTCAGCATTGCGAATATGCTTTGGTTAGAGAACGGTGGTGTGTATGCCATGCCTAACCTGCGTGGTGGCGGCGAGTACGGCGAAGACTGGCACAAGGCCGGTATGACGCCAAACAAGCAAAACGTATTCGATGACTTTATTGGTGCTGCTGAATACCTGATCAACCAAAAGTATACGTCATCTGAAAGACTGGCTGTAGCTGGCGGTTCTAACGGTGGTTTGCTGGTTGGTGCTTTTATGACACAGCGCCCTGAGCTGGCTAAAGTTGCCCTGCCTGCAGTAGGTGTAATGGACATGCTGCGTTTCCATAAATTTACCATTGGTTGGGCATGGGTACCGGAGTATGGCACGTCAGATGATGCTGCTCAGTTCGAGAACCTGTACAAATTCTCGCCGTTGCACAACATTAAAGAAGGCGTAAAATACCCTGCAACTCTTGTTAAAACTGCTGACCACGACGACCGTGTAGTACCAGCGCACTCTTTCAAGTTCATCTCTGAACTACAGGCCAAAGGTGCTCCGGGCAATCCTTATTTAATCAGAGTAGATGTGCGTGCTGGCCATGGTGCCGGTAAGCCGACTTCGCTGGTTATCCAGGAGTATGCTGATACTTATGCTTTCATCTACAAAAACATGGGCGTAAACCCTTACGAAGGCGAAGCTCAGAACAAATAACACAAGTATAGATCTGCCATTTATACTTCAGCCGCGCTGCCTGCATCAGGTAGCGCGGCTTTTTTGTTTTGGGTGGTTTGGCAACAGCAACGCATCTTCCGTACCTTAGTAACTATAAACCAGCTTCACCACTATGAAATCATACCCCGGCAAAAGCACTTTTATAGTTCGTTCCAGCGAGATAGATTACAATGGCAATGCCACCATGCCGGCGTTGGTAAGTTACATGCAGGAAGCAGCCTGGGAGAATACACGGAACTTAGGTATCTCAATGTATGATTTGCTGGAGCGAGGATTGACATGGGTGCTGCAACGCATGCGCGTGGAGATGTTTCGTTACCCATCCCACGGCGAAACTATAGTTGTGGAAACCTGGGCGTCGGGGCGGGAACGTGTTTTTCTGCATCGCGATTTCAGAATCTATAGTTTGGAAGGCGAGCTGTTGGGGCAGGCGACAAGTGTGTGGCTGGTGATGGATGTGGTAAAACGGCAGATGGTGTCGGTGCCGGATTTCATAACAGATATAGAAGTAGTGCCCGACAAAGAACCGCTGCCTTTTGCCAAAGGAAAGCTACCGCAACCGGAACAGCCAACTTACACACAGCAAATGCCCGTACGCTGGCACGACATTGACCTGAACCGCCACGTCACCAACACCCGCTACCTGCAATGGATACTCGATACACTGCCAACTGAAATTATGGAAAAGCAGCTTCGGGAAGTAGACATCATTTATAAAGCAGAAAGTATTTTAGGGGATACCGTTCTGTCGGAAGCTGGCAAAGGTGAAGCAGAAACTATACTTTTGCATAAACTTACCAGCCAGGAAACAGGCAAAGAACTGGTGCAAGCCAGGACGGAGTGGAGGAGTTAGTGAGTTTAGGGAGTTAGAAGGTTAGAAAGTTTGGAAGTTAGAAAGGTGTTTAAAATCCTGCTAATCCTTTAATCCTGAAAATCCTGATTCAGACATACAGCAATTAACAATTAACAATACAAGTGATACAGATTAGAAAAGGTACGATAGAAGATTTGCCGCAGGTTCTGCAGCTGATACAGGAGCTGGCAGAATACGAGAAAGCGCCCAATGAAGTAACCAACACCCTGGAAGATATGCAGCGCGACGGTTTCGGGGAGCGCCCGATCTTTGAGTTTTTTGTGGCAGAAGATCAGGAAGCTATAGTTGGCATAGCACTGTACTATACAGCTTACTCAACCTGGAAAGGCAGAACTATTTACCTGGAAGACCTAGTGGTTACAGAACGCCTGCGCCGTAGCGGTATCGGTAAAAAGCTGTTTGATGTTGTTGCCGAGGAAGCGAAGCGTTTAGGAGCAAAACGTTTCAGATGGCAGGTGCTGGAGTGGAACGAGCCGGCGATTACTTTCTATAAAAAGATTGGTGCTGACCTGGATGGCGAATGGATGAACTGTACCATGACCGAGCAGCAGATACAGGACTACAACGCCTGAACAGAACTATAGTTTAAACAAAAGCCTTTAGCACTAACTATAAAGTGTGTTAAAGGCTTTTGTTTTTATAATGGAGCTGTGCGTTTTTAGTCTTTACGCTCTACGTTTACGCCAACAATTTCCAGCATCGTTCTGAAGGAAGCATATCGGCCGGCATAACGCTCGTTAACTTTTTGCTGTAAGGCCGGAGAGTGGTCGCGCTGGTATTCCTGCAGGTCTTCTACGCTGCGGCAGGTATATTGCACCGCGTATGTAGTTCCGCCTGTATCCTCATCCTCCATCACCCGGCAGATCTGGTTTGCCATAAAATAGCCTGTGCCCATCACTTCCGGAATATGTACTTCTTTCATCCACTGCAGCCACTCGTCGGCCACAGTATTATCTATGCTTACTGTTACGTTGTATAAGATCATGCTCAAAATTACAAAATAGCTGCTGCTTTACAGAAACATACGATTAAAATTGCGCAATTGACTATAAGGGGCAAACTATAGTGGTAAGTTACACGGCATCATTCTCAGTCACCAAATGTTTTTGTTATCGTATAAATCATATTAAAAATTAGTTTAAGTATGAAATGTGTCTTTATCTCTTGTCTCCTGAGTGCTGGTCTGTGCTTTGGGCTATTGCAGGCAGTTGCTGCTGCACCTTTTCCGGTAACTACAACTATAGCAGGGCTGGAAGTGCATCCTGCCGAAGCTAAATATGATAAGCTGATGGGAAACTATGCTAATGGCCTCAAAGCTGCTTTTGCCGAGAAAGATGATAAAAAGACCATTGCCATGGTTAATAAGTTAAATGACGAACTCTATACAGAACTGGAAAAGATAAAACCTGAGCTGGAAAGATGGGTGAAAGGCATGACGGAAGCAGACAAGGAGGCATTTAAACAAAGAGCCGAAAGTAAGCCTTACCTTAAAACCATCTTCGAGATTATGTTTAACCCTGAAATTGGCAAGCGCGTTGAAAATAATCCGGAACTGAAAGCCGCCATGGACGCCGGTAACAAACGAGTGGAGTCACTGGGCTTTGAAGACGAGGGCTCTAATGAAGGAGACTATAAATAGCGCTTACTCACAGATCCAGTTGCCGGCACCTTTGTCGTAAATAGCTTCGGGTAAGGTGCGCTGGTAAGCTACCACTATAGGTGCATCGCCCGAAGTGGGCTGTAATTGCATAGGCCCTTCCTGTAGTTGCAAAAATACCCTGCCGTTCTTATCATCAATCGCTTTCAGTGTGCCATAGTTATTGCGGAGCTTATAGCTGTTGTAAGTACTTAATCCAGTGGCCGTTAAATCTTTAACTGCGAATTGCCTGTGCACCTTTTTGGTTTTAGGGTTATTGCCGGCAGGTACACATTCTATTTTCCCTCCGATCCAGAGGTTCTCTCCCAAACACTCCGACGTTTCTACGATCAGGTCGAAATAAGCCTCGTTGGAGGGTACGGTTAAAGCTGCAATAGTGACAGGTGTCTGAACTTCGGGTGGAGCTATAGTTGCGGGCGGCTGCTTATCGGGCTGCGATGTATAGAGTACAACAGCCAGCAGTGTGAGAGAAGATATGTCCGCAATTCGGGAAGTAAACGGTATCTTCATAAGCAAGTAAAATTATAACCGGAACTATAAATTTATACTCGTAATTTTCTGATTTAGTTGTACTGGTTCCACGCTTTTAAGGGAAAGTATACAAGTGCAATTCGCTAAGTATCAGTGGTGTTGTGTGGTTTGTTTTTGCAGCGTAACTCCAGGGTGTTTGATAAAATTATAGCTGGGGAGTTGCTTCAGGTTAATAGCCTTAACCAGACTTGAGGGCCAGACTTATAGTTGGAATTAGAAGCTGCAAACGATAGCTATAGTTCAGACCTATAGTTTATAAAATGGGTATATGGTTTTTGCTGATTTTGAACTAGCTTACGGCATCAATTTAAACCAACTATAGATTTACGTATGCCCTCTGTTAGCCAGAAACTCCAGCTTAAAGCGCCTTATAGTTTACTGCTCCTGAATGCTCCTGATCATTTAAAAGGCGAGTTTGAGCAGGAAGGCGGAAAGATAACAGCAGTAACTACTATAAATACTGAAAACCAGTTTGATGTAGTGCAGCTGTTTGTTACCACCAAAGCAGAACTGGATACGCTAGGTCCGCAGGCTGTTCGTGCACTAAAGCCCGGTGGCATGCTATGGATTGCCTATCCTAAGAAATCATCAGGCATAAAATCAGACCTTACCCGCGACCATGGCTGGGCAACTATAAAAGGGCTGGGCTACGAAGGCGTACGGCAGATTGCTATTGACGAAACATGGTCGTCGCTTCGGTTTAAGCATGTAGCGGAGCGTATTGCGCCATCTAAAATGGGTGTAGATTACCCGGGGATAGACAGGGTAAACCGGACAGTAACGATACCCGAAGACCTGCAGCAGGCCATGGAACAGGTCAACGTACAGGAGCTGTTCGCTAAATTATCGTTTACAGACAGGAAAGAGCATGTAATTGCTGTGCTGGAAGCCAAACGCCCGGAAACACGACAGGCCCGCATCAGCAAAATTGTCGCAAAGCTTCAGGCAAAGGCTTAACTATAAAACAACTATCGCTTAAAACAGAAAAGGCGCTCCTAAAGGGCGCCTTTTCTGTTTTTCTGTAAGTATGTTATTGCTGAACCACTACATTAAATGTAGCATCAACATCGGTTTCGCCAGCAGTAGCGCTGCCTTTGGTACCAGGCTGGTGCTTTAATACTACTTTAAGTGTACCTGTTCCGGCATTGCCAGTAAGTATAGTTGATGTTAAACCTAACGGACGGTTCTGGCTGTCTTTATCGGTTACAGTTACAGTCATAAGGCTTGTTGGCGTTGAAGTATAGTATACCTGATGATCATTAGCCTCTGCGATGATCTCGCTGTTAAGACTTGTTGTTTTATTTAGTATAGTAAGCGTTGCATTGTATGTTACGCCCGCCTTAAGTGTCATTTGAGGTATTACAGGAGCATTGCCACCCGGGCCATCAAGATCTTCATAAGATGCAGTAACTGCGGTGCCCACTTTGCCCTGAGGCTCTAAAGTAAGTTTTGCAGTTGTGATAGTTTCACGATCAACTACCGGTGCAGGATCGTCGTCGCCTCCACAGCTGGTTGTTGTAATCAGGGAACCCATTAGTAATACGGCAAGGTATGGTCTCAAAAGCTTCTTCATAAATGATACTTTACGTTAGGATGAAATACTATTTTGGTGATTAAATCTGATGATACTGACTATTTTATGATCTTGTTTTAAAAAGTAGCGGTAAGTTAACACGAATCAGCAACATTCGGGCAGTTTCGGTAGCAAAAAAACGCAATCTATTTTGATAATCCCGATAAACTGTGTTTAACAAATTGTTACCGGATATACTTAGCTCAACCGGCTGTCTGCCAATGTGTAATTTTGTACCGGCCTCGGCCTGCAACAGGAAGTAAGCTTCCGGTGCTTTCATGTGTGGATCGGTCTGCTCATCAGATCGGTTCTGCCTTGCAACAGCTAACCCTCCTATGGCAACAAAGCTATCCGAAAAATTACCTTTCCCCAATTCTCCCAGCTCATACTGCAACTCAGCGTTAATACGGTCAGCCGGGATGTTAGGCAGGTACTGGTCTTCTTCGAAATTATAAGCCCGAACTATACTTGCCTTTGTGTCTAACGTAAGCTTGTCGGTAAACGCATAGGATAGGTTCAGGTCTGCCCCATAAAACCGCGAATCAGCCTGTTTGTAAAAATAAGAAAGATAAGATCCGCTTATAGTTAGTTCCGGTACGGTGTCGGGTTGCAGGTAAATAAAGTTGGATATGGTATTGTAAAAGAAACTTATACCACCGTTCAGTTTTGGGTTGGTATGGTAATTTATAGTTGCACTCACATTTACGGCATGTTCTGAAACCATAGTATGATCCCCTCTTTCGTAGGCTGCTGTACCGTGGTGTATGCCATTCGCAAATAGTTCGTTCGCGTGCGGGGCTCGTGATGCATAACTTATATTGGCTCCAAAAGTAAAGTGGTAACCGGCATCAACCAACGCGCCTGCACTTCCCGACAGGTTATGGAAACGAAAAGATGGCTTTTGTACACTATTTAAGCTGTCGCGCCTTTTTACGTCCATGTTCTTAAAGTCATAGCGAAGCCCGGCCTCGAGCTGTACATTATCTTTGCGCCACTTTTCCTCTGCAAAAGCGCCGGCCGTAAAGCTCCGGTAAAACGGCACAAACATGCGTCCCTCATAGGTATTATCCTGCCAGAGCGTACTCACGCCCATGCTTCCCGAAATAGCCGATGGCAGCTCATGTTCCCACACCAGCTCTGTCGTATGTGTCATCAGGTCAAGGTGCAGTTCAGGAGCATTCGGGTTTACCTTAGAAACGTCTTTGTCATATTCGTCTCGGATGTTCTGCTGAAAAGCATAAGTGAAAAGCAGCTTCCCTAAGTCGCCGGTGGTATGGTAACCTTTTAGTTTTAGTAACTGGTGGCTTACGTCCTGATAAGGCCGGGCTATCTTGTAACTAAACTCTCCTGTCTTTTCAGGTCTACCGCGATCAATAGCATTCAGCAGGTCTGTTGTGTTACCAATATGTGCCGATGTAAGTAAACCGATCTTGGTATGGAATAAACTATAATATGCTTCGGCGCCAAAGTTCTCTTTGTTATAACCCAGCGTGGCAGCAAGGTTCTGTTCCTCGAAACCGGTATTCTTCAGGTTATAGTCCGGTGTGTGCGAGTCACCAGCCTTTTTCAGAGAACTGTGTAGTCGCCAGCTGATCGGTTGTTGCTTTAATCTGCCTTGTAGCAAGCCAGCTATTGTTCCCATCCGGCCATTGGTGTTACCAATCAGGCCTATGTTGCCACTTATGCCAGCAGAGTCTGGCATCGGACTGGGGTTTACAAGTATAGTTCCGGCAATGGCATCAGAGCCGTAACGCACACCGGCAGCTCCTTTTACTACTTTCAGTTCCGTAGCAGCCAGTGCATCAATTTCAGGAGCATGTTCATCGCCCCATTGCTGCGCCTCATGCCGTACACCGTTGTTTAAGATAAGCACTCTGCTGCCCGACATGCCATGTATGACAGGTTTCGATACATTGGGGCCGGTCTGAAACGAGCTGACTCCGGGTAATTCTTTCAGCGATTCTCCCAATGATAAGCCTCTTGTTTGTTCCAGTTCGCGGCCGGATAATACCTCTGTAGCCTGAGATTCACTAAGCAAACGGGTACTTACCACCTCTACGGAGCGAAGCATGGCTGCATCGGAGTGCAGTTGCAGATCTCTTACAGATGATGTGGTGATCCTGTAACTATAAGACTCGGTTGTATAACCAATAAAACTAACCTTTAAGGTATAAGTGCCCTGGCAAACGTGGTGGAAATGATAATTGCCATACGCATCAGCGATGGCAGCACGGTCTAGTTGCGGAATATAAATGGTTGCCCCGGGCAGCACGGCACGTGTGTCGTGGTCCAGCACTTTGCCCGAAATGGTAAGGCCGCAATCCTGTACGGCGCCGGCGGTGCCCTCGTGTGGCAGCATGCTTTGCGCCACTACAGGTATCACAGTCAGGAACAGCGGCAGCAAAAGCAGCTTTCGCAAAATTTTATCTTTAAGCACGGTAATTAGTTAAAATAAGAACAACAGCTGAAACACAGCCATGATAGGCTTAAAAGCAACTATAGTTAACCTATAACTGCCACGTCACTATCACGAAACTATAATATGCCGGACGGTTGAAGTATTGTTGATCCGGACTTTCGCTAAGAAGTTATACTACAGGCGGGCCCCGTAAATAAAGAGATTGGCTGTTGTTGTTTTGCCAGTTGCTATAGTTATAGTTGGCGTAAACGGTATGGTGTTGTGCCGGCGTTAAGTCTATAGTTGTTATAGTTCCCTGGAACGGAACATCAAAAATATCCTCTACGGGGCAATGTTTGTGCTTCTGCCCTACCTGCGCCTTGTGGCTGTCAGTGTAGTCGGCGTGTACGGTATGGGTGTGCGGGTGCAGTTCCAGTAAAAGCGCATCGGGCACCATGGCTCTGGTAAAGAGCAGCAGTAGCAGAACGGCGATATAGCTGGTAAAACGATGCATTTAAAACAGTTGGGCTTTTACAAATATAGCAATATCCGGCACATGGTTATGTTTATCGGTTTGCTTTTGACTGATCTGCATCCTGAAGGTTTAATATGTCAGAAATAACACAACTATAACGTGCTTTTATACTTAAATGGTCTGTTCGCTGACAACTTGTCGTAATTAGGATGGTATAGTTACAATGGAACACCTTTTGAAAGCGGAACCGCAGAAGCAAATCAAATAACGATATAGCAAACTATAAACATGGAAGAAAGAGGTAGTATTTCGATCCACACCGAAAACATTTTCCCGATCATCAAGAAGTTCCTGTACTCTGATCACGAGATTTTCCTGAGAGAGTTGGTGAGTAACGCCGTTGATGCTACGCAGAAAATAAAGCGACTGGCAGCAATAGGTGAGTACAAAGGTGATCTTGGCGAGCCTAAGGTAACTGTATCGGTTGATAAGGATGCCCGCACTATAACTATAGCCGACCAGGGTATCGGTATGACAGCCGAAGAGATCAAGAAATATATTAACCAGATCGCTTTTTCGGGTGCAGAGGAGTTTGTAGAGCGTTTTAAAGAAGCCGGCGATAGAAGCCAGATCATTGGTCAGTTCGGTCTTGGTTTCTACTCTGCATTTATGGTGGCCGACCGCGTTGAGATCATAACTAAGTCTTACCAGGAAGGTACTGAAGCTGCACGCTGGTCTTGCGATGGCAGTACCGAGTTTGCCATTACAAGTGCCGAAAAAGAAACACGTGGGTCAAATGTTATCCTGCACATAGCGTCAGATTCGGAAGAGTTTTTAGAAACTTCCCGCATCAAAACTATCCTTGATAAGTATTGCAAGTTCCTGCCTGTTCCGGTTGAGTTTGAAGGCGAAATCATAAATAACCCAAACCCGATCTGGACAAAACAGCCGAACGAGCTGACAGACGAAGACTATAAGAACTTCTACAAAGAACTATACCCGTTCTCTGAAGCACCGCTTTTCTGGATCCACCTGAATGTAGACTATCCGTTTAACCTGACAGGTATTCTGTATTTCCCTAAGATCAAGAACGACTTTGAGCTGCAGCGCAACAAAATACAACTATACTCGCGCCAGGTGTTCATTACCGACGAGGTAAAAGATGTGGTGCCTGAGTTCCTAATGCTGCTGCACGGTGTTATCGATTCTCCGGATATTCCGCTTAACGTGAGCCGCTCTTTCCTGCAGGCTGACTCGAGCGTGAAGAAGATCAACACTTATATCACTAAGAAAGTAGCTGATAAACTGTCGGAGATCTTTAAGAAAGACCGCGAAACGTTTGAGAAGAACTGGAACGACATCAACGTGTTTGTAAAGTACGGCATGCTGAGCGACGACAAGTTCTATGAAAAAGCGAAGGACTTTGTGCTGCTGGAAAGCATCGATAACAAATACTATACGATAGAAGAGTACAAGGCCTTAACGCAGGCTAACCAGACTGACAAAAATGGCAACCTGGTGCTGCTTTACACGACCGATGCCGACAAACAGCACGCCTTTATAGAAGCCGCACAAAACCGCAGCTACGATGTGCTGAAACTTGACTCGCTCATAGACAGCCACTTTATTGGTATGCTGGAGCAGAAGCTAGAGAAGACCACGCTGAAGCGCGTTGACTCTGACACGACTGATAAGCTGATCGAGAAAGACGAAACCAAGGAAAGCGTACTGAACGATAAAGAAAAAGAATCGCTGAAAGGCATTTACGAAACGGCTATCGACAATAAGAATATGACGGTGGAAGTAGCTGCCATGTCGCCGGACGATGCACCGCTGGTAATAACGTTGCCTGAGTTTATGCGCCGTATGAAAGATATGAGTAAAGCCGGTGGCGGCGGTATGATGTTTATGGGCGATATGCCGGATATGTATAACGTAACTATAAACGCCAACCATAGCCTGAATCAGCGCATCCTGAATGCCAAAGAAGATAACAAGGCGCGCATTGCCCGACAGGCATTCGACCTAGCCTTATTGTCGCAAAACATGCTATCAGGGGCAGCTCTTACAAGCTTCGTAAAACGCAGCTTCGAGCTGATCGACAAAGAATAGTGAACGATTAGTATTATACCTACAGTTTAAGGGCGGTGCCATTTGGTGCCGCCTTTTTAATTTTCATGAAACTTACAGGCCATAGCTATAGTTATAGGCGAGTTGGCTGATATATGATTTATCCGCATCTTTACGTTAGGTAATTAATTGTTTAAATTGTTGGATTGCTAACTGATTGATGAAAGATTAAATGAGATTTTGGATCCTGTTCATCCTTTAATCCTGGAAATCCTGATTCAGACAAATATTCACTCAATCACTCATTCTCACATTCTAGATTAATGCAAAAGCCCGCAGCGCATATAGTTTATAGTTTGGTAATAGGTTTGCTACTGACCTTGGCAGGCTGTGGTGAGCCTAAATGGAATAGCGACTATAATCTGAGCCAGGCCATGCAGAAGGGCAGCGGTAAACAAGATTCTACTGCGCTTGCTTCTGCTGATACCACACAACCCGATATTTCGTCGTCGCTGGTAAAGGATGAGGTGGAGAAGAAAGAGAAAAAGAAGAAAAAGCGCAGCCGTTATTTTCTGGGACATAAAGTTAAAAAAGGCTACACCCGTACCGGCCGCGATGAGCGCGAAACACTGGAGTTGTTCAGTTACCTACCAAACTATGAAGAGCCACGTGAATATGCCCAGGAAAAGTTTGTGTATGATGTAAAGCGCAAAAAGATAGGCAAAGTGCGTGGTGAGATTGATCCTGAAAAGTACAAGCTGCTGCATGGGCCTTACAAAAAAATGTATGGCGATGTGGTGATCGAAGAAGGCTTCTTTTACATTGGTACCAAGCACCTGCGCTGGGAGAAATATAAGCGTGACGGCACCTTGGCCGACAAAGCACACTATGACCAGGGATTTTTAAGAGATGCTATTATTACCTACTATGGCGGTAACACAAACAAAATAAAGGAGATCATCCCTTACGCTTATGGTGAAGTGCAGGGTACATACTATAAGTTTTACGAGAATGGCCAGCTGGAATGGACAGGCAACTATGACAAAGGCCGTAAGATCGGGAAATGGATTCAGCACTACGACTTTAAGAACCGTCGCCATTACGAGTTCCAGTACCCTGAAACAGCCTATGAGCCACAAACAAAGCCGGAATTAATTAGAGAATACGATCGCCACGGCACTATCATTTTTGAAAAAGGCAAGATAGATAAGCGCCCGGCACAGCATCAGTGAAAAGCATCTTCGAAATGAACTATAGCCGGTGGCGTAGTTAAGGTTACGGAGATAATATCAAAGCGGACATCCTGCTCCCAGCCTGTGACAACTATAAATTCCTCAGCGGCATTTACCAGTAGCTTTTCTTTTTTGCTGCCAACCGCTTCTTCCGGAAAACCAAACGTGTCGGTCGTCCGTGTTTTCACTTCTACAAACACCAGCAAGGTACCTTTACGGGCAATTATGTCGATCTCGGCACGTTTATACCTATAGTTTTTTTCGAGTATAGTATAGCCTTGCTCCTGCATGTATAGTTGCGCCATACTTTCGCCCAACTGGCCCGTCCGGATGTGGTTGTTTATTGGTGAAGCCATGTAAAACTTGTAATTTGCAGCAGGTTACGTTAGCCAAACTATAAACTTCGTGCTAAAGTTGCGTTTAAGATAGCTGAATACAAACCCGACGTAACCTGTTCCCAACTATAAAGCTTCCCGAAAGGTGGCTTCTAAAGAATATACTGCCGTGTCAGAAAATAAAGAGATATTATTTGAAAACCTTGGCCTGATAGATTACCAGGAAGCATGGGATTACCAGGCCAGGCTTTTTAACGAAATACTGGAGCTTAAAAGCCAGAACCGCAATGCGCCGGAAGGTGAACAGAAACCAACACCAAATTACCTGTTGTTCTGCTCGCATCCCCATGTATATACCCTCGGAAAAAGTGGCCACGAAGAAAACCTGCTGATAGACGAAGAAGGCCTGAAAGCGAAAGGCGCTACATTCTACAAAATCAACCGTGGCGGCGATATCACTTACCATGGTCCGGGTCAGATCGTAGGCTATCCTATTCTAGACCTCGATAACTACTTTACCGATATCCATAAATACCTGCGTTTTCTAGAGGAAGCAGTAATACTTACGCTGGAGGAGTACGGCATTAGGGCTGGACGCATCCCGGGCCTGACCGGTGTCTGGCTGGATCACGAAGCGCAGCTAAACCCGCGTAAGATCTGTGCGATGGGTGTAAAATGCAGCCGTTGGGTTACCATGCACGGTTTTGCCTTCAATATAAATACAGACCTGAATTATTTTAGTAATATTGTGCCTTGTGGCATCAGCGATAAGAAAGTAACATCGCTGGCTCAGGAGCTTGGGCGTGAAATACCTTTGGCAGAAGTAGAAGAAAAGCTACTGATGCATATCGCTCACCTGTTTGATGCTACCATTATTACAGCTACGCATGAAAAAAGACATTGATTTCGGAACGGTAGAAGGGATTTCGGTGGCGGTGGCAACTACGCCAAACGAGTCTGGGGTGGATGCCTGGAATGTATACCTGATCAATAATAATCCCTTTCCTATAGAAAATGTGCTGGTATCTTCTAAAGGCTATGGCATCCTGGACGGCGAAGAAGTAAAGACTTCGATGCTGCGCCATATGTTTGAGCTTATAGAGGCCAAAAGCTATGTACAGATAGAGCCCATTGATCCGGCTATATTTCATATAAACAATGAGTACTGGGTAAGCTATTACATCGACCGCCAGATATATGATAAGAAATTTATCTTCGTTCCGGACTCCATTACACAAGATAACCTGATCGAGATAGGTATGCTGAACATGCAGGGCGTGCTACATTCCTGATTTTAACTATATTTATACCTTAGTTTACTAGTAATAGTGCCGAATCGGTGAATTAATGCTGCTATAGCTCATATCCTTACCTGTACACCCTCTTATATGGAGCAAAAAATTATACATCTGGTACTGTCTTTTACGTGGGCTTTCCTGATAGCTATATTTGCTGTTCCTTCTATTATAAGGGTTGCGCACCTTAAAAACATTCTCGATCAGCCTAACTTCAGAACCGTACATGCAGAGCTTACTCCCCGGCTGGGTGGTCTAGCTATGTTTGCCGGGTTCATGTCTGCTCTCACTATTTTTGCTGATCTTGATAATGGTGTGCAGCAATTACTGGCCGGTTGTGTTATCCTTTTCTTTATAGGCTTAAAAGACGACTTGATCGCTATCTCTGCCATGAAGAAGTTTGCCGTGCAGTTATTGGCCACGGGTATAGTTATGTTTATTGCTGATATCCGGATTACAAGTTTCCAGGGCATATTTGGTATTGGCGAACTACAGATTGGCGTGAGCTATATGTTTACCTTCCTAGTAATAATAGGCATAACAAACTCCATAAACCTGATAGATGGTCTGGATGGCTTGGCGGGTACCTTAGTACTCATAGCTACAGTTACCTTTGGGGTTTACTTTTACCTTTTCGGCGGATTAGATTACGGGAACTATGCAGCTGTTGCTTTCTGTCTGGTAGGTGGTGTGGTTGGTTTCCTGAGGTATAATTTTCATAAGGCCACTATTTTTATGGGCGATACCGGCTCATTACTCTGCGGGTTTATTATTTCGGTACTTGCCATCCAGTTCATTGAAATGCGGCATGTGCCTGCCTCTCCTTCAGTAGCCCTGGGAATATTGTTCATCCCGGTTTTTGATACCATCCGTGTTTTCTCCATCAGGATATTTAGTGGCAAGTCTCCTTTTATACCAGACAAGAACCATGTGCATCACCGCTTGCTGGCACTCGGCTTTAACCAGATCGGTACCGTGCTGATATTGGCCATGATAAACCTGTTAGTGATTTTGTTTGTTGTTAGCTTCGAGGATTGGGGTAATCTTTACCTCCTGCTGAGCTTACTGATCTTTTCATTGGTGTTTAGTATTTTTCTCGGGGTATATAAATCCAGGAATGCACAGCGTGTTTCAAAAGCCTAAATTTCTTTCCCCGCTGTTGTGGGTTCTGCTGCTTTGGTGTGGTTTTGTGCTCCCTTCTGGTGCGCAGGTGTTACCTATAGAGCAGGAAAATTCAATTACTACAAACTGGCTGGTATACAAAAGTGGTACGAACGAACTGGTACCATACGTAGAAGGCGCAAATACAGAAAACCATGCTCTGCATCAGTGGCTTCAGATAATTCCTGATAATACGTTTCCTGTTTCTTTTGTAGCCCCGAAGGGGTTGTGCCTGTTCCTTAACAATCAATTGATATTTGTTGCCAATGCTACGGAGGTATATAAACTAAATCTGGCACCCTATGCACGTAACATTAAACCGAAACAGGGAAAATACCTGTTAACAGTATGGCACCCAAACCAGCAACCTGTTGTAAACTCTTTTAAAAATGTAGAAGTGTTGCAGCAGGGAGAAGTTAAGCAGGCGGGAGATTCAACTTTTGTAGTACGGGCACGGGAGTACGTAAACCTGAACGCATTTATCATCTTCACGCTATTGCTGGGCTTGCTGTATGGCGCACTTAAGAGCAATTACCCCGCTGACTTTAGCAGTCTGTATAATATCAACTCCTTTATGCGGGTGAGCTCGCTGCAGGAGGGGTTCCTCTCAAAGCCGATAAGTTCATGGTCCAGTATCTTGTTTGTGTTGGTGTTCTCGCTTTCGCTTGCCTTACTAATTGCGGCCATACATACCGAAGTGATGCATATCCGCCTGCTGAACCAGTTTATTCCGGCATCGGCTTCGGGTATAAGTTCCAAGGTTATCCTCTATACCGTTCTCATATTTTTATTTATCCTGCTAAAATACCTTTTCCTGAAAACGATGAGTTTTATTTTCGGGTTAGAGGAGGTAGTGCACTTACAATACCGGGAGTTTTTAAGAACTATACTTTTTCTTGGTATATTTCTGCCTGTTGTAGTTTTATTTTACTTGGCTTTTAATGCCAGTATGCCACAGATTATACTGATAATATCGAACCTGGCTGTTGCATTCATGTTGATAATCACAATAGTGCGTGTGTTTGCAACTGTAAATACCAAGGTTTCAGTACTAAATTTGCATTTATTTTCATACCTTTGCGCCACAGAAGTTATACCGCTGGCTATCATACTGAAACTAATCGTGTTTAACTTCTAAAAACACAATTAAATATAGTTGCCGCAGAAACTGAAGGTGTTAAATTAAGAGCCGCATATATGGTTGAGAGCAAAGCAAAAGGAAGTGC
Source organism: Pontibacter populi (assembly GCF_019336435.1). Classification (GTDB taxonomy): domain Bacteria; phylum Bacteroidota; class Bacteroidia; order Cytophagales; family Hymenobacteraceae; genus Pontibacter; species Pontibacter humidus. The sequence goes on from NZ_JAHWXQ010000001.1 coordinate 1,441,880, forward strand.
CAATCCTGAAAGACACAAAGTACCGATCAAGAGCATACTGGTAACGCAACCGCAGCCTACAACTGATAATTCACCTTATGTAACTATAGCCGAAAAATACGGCATCAAAGTAGATTTCAGGGCGTTTATTGAAGTTGAGCCTGTACCCTACAAGGAATTCAGAAAGGATAAGGTTGATATTCTGTCCCATACAGCTGTGATATTCACCAGCCGTAACGCTGTTGACCATTTTTTCAGAATCTGCCAGGAGAATAAAATAGAAATGCCGGCAGACATGAAGTACTTCTGTATTTCTGATCAAACGGCTTATTACCTGCAAAAGTATATTGTACTGCGTAAGCGCAAGCTATTTGTAGGTGAGAAAACGGCAAAAGATCTTTTTGAGGTTATTAAAAAGCATAAGAACGAAAAGTTTCTGTTCCCTTGCTCTAACATCCGCAAAGATGATATTCCGGCATTTATGGCTGCAAATAAGATCAAGTTTACGGAAGCCATTATTTACAAAACAGTGCCTGCTGATTTGTCGGACCTGGATGATGTAACGTACGACTGCCTGGCTTTCTTCAGTCCTTCAGGGATAACATCATTGTTTATGAACTTCCCGGATTTTAAGCAGAACAATACGCGTATTGCTGCATTTGGCCCAACTACAGCTAAAGCTGTACGTGATGCAGGTCTGGAACTTGACATTGAAGCGCCTATGCCTAATGCCCCATCAATGACGGGTGCCATCGAAGTTTACATCCAAAATCAGAAACAAAAGTAAAAAAGGCGTTACCGCTGCAACTTTTATCTCTGAAATACATACTATCTAAAACGCAAAGATGAGAAAGTGTCAAACTATCTTGTTTTTGCGTTTTACCGTTTAAGTAGTATATTTAAATCTCTATACTTCCTGATATTTTCAATACTGTTCTTGCTTTGCTGCAATAGCCTATGAGAAAGCTGTTACCCGTACTAGTGTTGATCCTGTTATGCGCCCGGAACCTGGCTGCACAGCAGCAGCCGCAGTTCACCCACTACAGCTTTAACGGCATGCAGTTAAGTCCTGCTTATGCGGGTATAACTAACCGTCCGGAAATATTGTCGATATACAGATACCAGTGGTTAGGCTATGATGCCACATTTGATGATGGCGGATCACCTCAGACGCTTTTACTTACAGCACATACCCCTGTTAGGCTATTTCATGGCGGTGTAGGTATAAACCTGATGAGGGATAAGATTGCAAACACGACCTATACAACAGCGGCACTTTCGTACTCCTTTCATATAGCTGTGGGCGAAGGAAAATTGGGGCTGGGTATACAGGGAAATGTGAACAATATCAAGAAAGGCAGCTACAGGCCTAACGATGAGAACGATCCGAGTGTGCCTAACAACAGTTCGGATTCAAAATATGACCTAGGAGCAGGGATCTGGTACGAATCAAGCACTTTTTATGCGGGTGGAGGTGTAACCAATCTGCTAAAAGCACAGTATGAGTTTGCGAATACAGAGGATGGGATAGATGATGAAAAGAAAGGCAGCCTGCTAAGTGAAAATCATATTTACGCTACTGCCGGATATCACCTGCCGGTTTCGAGTTTATTTATACTTACACCGATGGCGCTCCTCAAGCACGACACCGAGACTTTTTCGTTTGACGCAGGCGCAAAAATTACCTACGACGAAAAATATTGGGCCGGAGTGAACTACAGACATAAAGAAGCTGTTGGAGCGCTAATTGGGTTAGGGTTATTTACAGATAATTCATTAAGAGTAGGATACGCATTTGACTTAACAATATTCGATAAAGTTGCCAAGGCGCCAACATCACACGAAGTGATGATTTCTTACAGGCTTCCCGAGCCTACAGTGCGATTTAAACCGCCGGTAAGAACACCAAGGTATAACTTCACTAAATAAAAAGCGAATACATAAATAAGCTGATATTGGTGTAAAGTGCAATTCTTGAAAAAATACAGAAAAAAATAGTGGTTAATCTGTAAAATATTCCCCTAATTGTACCGTTAAAAAATAATAAATGCGTGTAACAAGTAAATGTTTGTTTATTTGATTCAAAACAATATATATTTGCTACACCAGTAAAAATGTGCTAAGAATACATTGCTAAGAATTTTACCTTTTTTAAGAGTCATCATGAACAAACTATTTAAGCTGTCTTCCTTCGCTTTGGCGGTGTTGCTGCTTGCAGGTTGCGGATTGAGAAACAGACCGCAGGGAGACCTGGTCGGGTCAGACGACCGTCCTGATTATAATGCACAGCAAATACCTTACGGTATGGTGGCATGCCCGGGCGGAACTTTCCATATGGGGCAGGCAGATCAGGACATTGCCGCAACAATGGCTAACCTGAATAAACAAGTGACGATTGGTGCCTTCTATATGGATGAAACTGAGATCACGAATAATGAATACCGCCAGTTTATGGATGTTATCATGCAGGACTCGCTTGAAGTACTGGGTGAAGACTGGGTAATGGCAGAACTTTATCCGGATACAACTGTGTGGGTGAAAGATTTCTCTTACCACATGGGAGATCCGTTAATGGAGTATTACTATTCGCATCCTGCTTTTGACGATTATCCGGTAGTAGGTGTTGATTATTTTGCTGCCAAGTATTTCTCTAAGTGGCGCTCAAACTTTAAAAACCAGGCAAATGCTGATAACGGCATGGCTCCTATGCCAAGCTTCAGACTTCCTTCTGAAGCAGAGTGGGAATATGCCTCACGCGGTGGTCGCGACATGACGGTTTACCCTTGGGGTGGTCCGTACCTGCGTAACGCTAAAGGATGCTTGCTTGCAAACTTTAAACCAGGTCGTGGCGACTATTATAGCGATGGTTTCTCTTACACAGCTCCTGTAGCACAGTACTTCCCGAACGATTATGGTCTGTATGATATGGCAGGTAACGTAGCCGAGTGGTGCGAAGATGCTTATGCAGATGCTTACGTTCCGATTACGTGGGACCTGAACCCGGTTTATTATGATGACAACGAGCCTCGCAAAGTAGTTAGAGGTGGTTCATGGAAAGATATTGCTTACTTCCTGGAAACAGGTACGCGTAATTTCGAATACCAGGACTCTGCTCGTTCTTATATTGGCTTCCGTAACGCGATGGTGTACTTAGGTAGATCATCAGGAAGAGAATTCAGATAGAAACATCCCAAACAATCAAATACAAAACCCAAACACTATCGTTCACAAATTAATTAGAAAACAAAATGAGTAACGCTAAACAACGCAGCTTTGTATACGACGTTCTGATGCCAAAAGTATATGGTATTGGTGCCGCAGTCGTTATCGTTGGAGCACTTTTCAAGATCATGCACTGGCCTCTTGCAGACGTGATGCTGATTGCAGGTCTTAGTACTGAGGCTATCATTTTCTTCCTGAGTGCTTTCCAGCCGCAGCCACACGATCCGGATTGGGCAAAGGTGTATCCACAGCTTGCTGATGACTATACCGGCGACGCACTTGTACCTGCAACAGCAGGCGTATCAGGTGGAAACGGTTTAACCCGTAAACTGGATGATATGCTGCTTGATGCAAACATTACTCCGGAAACAATTAACTCTTTAGGTTTAGGCCTGAACAGACTGAGCGAAACTGCAGCACAGATGGCGGATGTTAGCCAGGCAGCTTCAGCTACATCAGACTATACGCTAAGAATCAGAGAAGCATCAGGTTCATTAGATAAAATGAATGTTGCTTATGCTACTACTGCTGAAGCCCTGGCCCAGATGGCAGGCTCAACTGTAGATGCAAAAGAATATCACCAGCAGATACAAGGCATGACCAGAAACCTTGGTGCACTAAACGCAGTGTACGAAATGGAACTACAAGACGCTAACAACCACCTGAAGGCGATGAACAAGTTCTATGGTAACCTGAGCATGGCTATGGAAAATTTAACTGATGCCAGCAAAGATACAGAGCAATTCAAGCAGGAAGTTTCTAAGCTTACGCAGAACCTACACTCACTTAACAATGTGTATGGTAACATGCTGACAGCTATGAGAGGTTAATCCTGGCTAATTGTAATTGTTCTAAATCATAAGAAAACAGTTAATATAGTATAACATGGCTGGAGGAAAAGAGACACCACGGCAGAAGATGATCGGTATGATGTACCTGGTACTTACCGCACTTCTCGCCCTACAAGTGAACTCTGCTATCCTGTTGAAATTTCAGTTCCTGGACGAAAGTTTACTGGAAGTGAATAGTAAGACAGTGAATGACAATGCAGGAGTTCTAACAAATATAAAGTCTGCCGTTAACGAAGGTGGTAACAGATCATCAGATGCCCGTGTATTAAATAATGCACAGGAGATACGTAAGCAAACATCAGATATGGTAAACTATATCCGTGGCTTGCGTGAGAAGCTGGTAAAAGTAACTGGCGGTATGAACGAGGAAATAGCAAATCAGTATGCCAACCCAAGCGCAGAAGATAAAGTTGCTATGACCATGATCGGGGCAGCTAACAAAAAGAATGGGTCTGCTTATGAGTTAAAGGACAAACTTAACACGTATGCTAAATTCTTAAAGCAGTACAACCCGAATATGCCGGCACAATTGGCAAACGACGGTAAAGAAGACCCTGTTGCTAAAAACGATAAGTCGCAGCGCAACAAAGACTTTGCTGAACTAAACTTCGAAAACACTCCGCTTGTAGCAGCATTAGCAGTTCTTTCTCAGAAAGAAAACGAAGTGCTGAAGTACGAAGCTGATGCATTACAGAAGTTAGCTACACAGGTTGGTGCCGATATCATCAAGTTTGAGAAGATATTTGCCATGGCCCGCGCTGAATCTAAGACAGTAGCTGCTGGTACTAAGTATAAAGCAGATATGTTTATTGCTGCTTCTTCTGATGCGATCACCCCAACTATGACTTTCCAGGGTAAGCCTGTAAAAGTTGTTGATGGTAAAGGTATAGTTGAGTTTACTGCTGCTGCTTCTAACTATGATGCAGAAGGTAACTCAAAGCAAACCTGGAAAGGACAGATCAAGATAAACCAGAATGGTCGTGATACTGTGTTTACAGTAGAAGAAGACTATGTGGTAGCTAAGCCGGTTATTCAGGTACAGTCTGCCGCAGTACAAGCGCTGTACTTCCAGTGTGCCAATGAACTGAACATTCAGGTTCCTGCTTTAGGAGCTACGTATGATCCGAGCTTTAGCGCTTCAGGTGGTTCAGCTATTAAAGGAGCTAAAAAAGGCTTAGTAACTGTAATACCATCGGCTGCAGAAGTTAGACTTTCAGTAAGCAGCGGCGGAAATGCCATTGGTTCTGAAACTTTTAAGGTTCGTCCGATACCTAAACCAGAAGTAGTAGCGTTAGTAAATGGCAGACCAGTTGATATGAAGCGTGGTGTTCCGGCATCATCTTTCAGACAGGTTACACTGGATGCTGTAGCTGACGAAGGCTTTAAACAATTATTACCGAACGAGGCACGCTTTAGAGTAACAAAATGGAGAGCGTTCCTGGTTAGAAATAACCGCCCGATAGACCAGGCAGAGTTTAACAGCCCAACTGCAAACCTAACAAACTTTGCGTCTAAAGCGACCAAAGGAGATGTGGTTTACATTGAAGTGGTAGATGTTAAGCGATTAAACTATAAAGGTCAGGCAGTAGATGCCAAGACCGGAAGAGATTTAAGCTGGAATATCCCATTAAACTAAAATACTTAAGCTTAAAAGGAATATGAAATTAGTAAAAGCATTTGGTGTAGCAGCAGGAGTACTCCTGTCAGTAGGTGCCATGGCACAACAGGTATCAACAACTGCTACAAGCAGTGCATCTGCAAGACCAATTCCTGAGCATGATATTCTCTTCAAGAAAACAGTTTGGCGTAAAATTGACCTGCGTGAAAAGCAGAATCAGCCAATGTTCTCGCAGAACAGACAGATTACGAAGATCATAATTGATGCTGTAAAAAGCGGAGAATTAACACCTTACAAAACTGACTCGGTAAACACACCAATTACAAGAGAAGAATTTGTAGGCAACATGACTCCTCAGGCAGGTGGAAGCGAGTACAGTGAGGAAGAGATTGCAGCTGGTTTAGATAAAAAAGCAGAAGAAGCAGATCCTTGGGCAAATGTTGCTGGCGTTGAAACAGCAGAAGCTGCTGGACCAATAAGCAACGAGTTTTTCCCTAAAGATCTGTATTTGCTGGAAATCAAAGAAGATGTAGTGTTTGATAAAAAACGCTCCAGAATGTATCATGATATCCAGACTGTTTCGCTAATTGTTCCTTCAACTTTAAGCTCACGTGGTTTTGAAGAACCAATCGCAACATTTAAAATGAGCGATCTGGTACGTGTGTTCCGTAACAACCCGGAAACGGCCATCTGGTACAACGCACAGAACACAGCACAACATAAGAACTTAGCTGATGCATTTGACCTGTGGTTATTCAGTTCTTATATCACCAAAATCTCTAATGCTGGCGACAGATCGTTAGCAGACCAGTTCGGTGGTGGACAGAAAGGTTTATTAGCCGCTCAGGATGCTGCAGAAGCACTTATAGAGTACGAATATAGCCTTTGGAGCTACTAAGCTTTAAAGCACATAAATAAAAAAGGAGGCCCAGTAATGAGCCTCCTTTTTTATTTATAGTTACCCATTAACTATAGTTTCTCGGATGTATGGAGGTAATTATAAAGTATAGTTGCTTTTGCTTTCCCTATTTCTATAGTTAACTCTTCGAGGGTAAGTTCACGCAGTTTCTTAACGGACCTGTATTTGTTTAAGAGTTGGTCTGAAATAACTGGACCTATTCCTTTTATATCCGTCAGTTCGGTTTTTAAAGTACCGGCATCTCGTTTACTACGGTGGAAGGTAATAGCAAAACGGTGAGCTTCATCGCGGATGCGCTGGATAAGCCTAAGCGATTCAGATTTTTTATCAATGTACAATGGAAGGTTATCACCCGGATAAAAAATTTCCTCCAGGCGTTTAGCGATACCAACTATAGCTACTTTACCCCAGATGTCCAGATCTTTCAACGCCTTAACAGCAAAGCTAAGCTGCCCTTTACCACCATCTATAATGATAAGTTGCGGTAAAGGCTGGGTCTCATCTAATAATCTCCTGTAGCGCCGCGTAACAATCTCGTACATCGACTCGAAGTCGTTAGGGCCAACCACCGTTTTGATGTTGAAATGCCTGTAATCTTTCTTGCTTGGTCTGCCATTCTTAAAACAAACCATAGAGGCTACCGGGTTATCGCCCTGAAAGTTAGAGTTATCGAAGCATTCGATATGGCGGGGAAGCTCTGTAAGGCGTAAATCCTTTTTCATTATTTCCAGCACTCTTATTTCGCGCTGGTCGCTAAGCTCGCGGTTCTTTTCCTGCCGGCCTTCGCGCTCTCTGCGCAGGTACATGGCATTCTTCAGGGAAAGGTTAAGCAACTTACGCTTGTCTCCTATCTGAGGGTAAGTAACTGTAATATTATCCAGCGGAAGAGCAACTTCAATGTTCGTGATGACTTCACGGGAAGTACTTTCGAATTCCTGACGCAACTGAACTATAACAGAAGCTAAAATATCTTCATCGGCCTCATCCAGCTTCTTTTGTATCTCCAGCGATTGTGTAAGAATAATAGAGCCGTTCATTACCTTCAGGTAATTAAGAAAAGCACATTGCTCGTTAGAAGTGATGGTAAAAACATCAATGTTAGTAAGCGTATTGCTGACAACTGTCGACTTTACCTGAAAGTCTTCAAGCATATCCAGCTTTTGCTTGTATTGGTGCGCTAATTCAAACTGAAACTCAGCCGCCGCCGCTGCCATATGCTCTTTAAAGTAGTTCTTCGCTATAGTTAAGTTACCAGAAAGTATGCTTCTGATTTGTGAGATGTAATGATTATAGGTTGTCTCATCTACTAGCGCTTCACAAGGGCCTTTACAGTTGCCAATATGATACTCCAGACAAACCTTAAACTTCCCGGCAGCAATGTTTTCAGGCGACAGGTTGTAAGTACAAGTACGTAACGGGTAAAGGGTACGGATCAGGTCCAGCACCACGTGCATGGTGGTACCGCTAGGGTAGGGACCAAAATAGCGGGAGCCGTCATTTATCTTATTACGGGTACTGATGACACGCGGAAAGCGCTCATTAACTATACAGATATAAGGATAGGTCTTTCCATCCTTTAATAGGATGTTATACTTGGGTTGATACTGCTTGATCAGGTTGTTCTCTAGCAGGAAGGCATCGGCTTCGGTATCAACTATAGTAAACTCAATATCTTTGATCTGGGAGACAAGTTTCAGCGTTTTTTTATTGTGCTGGGCCGAGCGATTGAAATAAGAGCTTACACGCTTTCTTATATCAACCGCTTTACCAACATAGATAATGCCTTTCTCGTCAAAGAACTTGTAGATGCCGGGCTTGTGCGGCAGGTGCGATATAGTTTCTTTCAGCTTCTCGTTAGCGGGCATTTTTGTTCAAATTAGATCTCAGCGTCCAGGTCAATTTCAGTTGGCATTAGCAGGAACTCGTCCTGCTGCGCCGAATCCATCGGCATACCGCTGCTATTGTACTTGGCACAGTCTAATTCTACAGATAAAGGCGTTAAAGGTTTAGGGAAAGGCCCTTTTGAAACATCCAACGTTTTATCAGCATATACCCGCTGCATGAAATCACCATAGATCGGCATGGCCGTTTTGTTACCCTGTCCCAAGGCTATAGTTCTGAAGTGGATTGACCGATCTTCGCCACCAACCCAAGTACCTGTTACAAGGTTTGGAGTAAGGCCCATGAACCAACCATCCGACTGGTTCTGAGTGGTACCGGTTTTAGCAGCTATTTCGTTCTTCAGGCCATTGCGGTGACGTAAGCCATAGTAGGCAGTACCACCCGGTTCGGCAGCAGCTTTCAGCATATATACCATCATATAGGCTGTCTCTTCACTCAGGGCTTCTACCGTTTTTGGAGCAAATACTTTCAGAACGTTGCCATGCTTGTCTTCGATCCTTGTGATATAGTTTGGCTCCACCCAGGTTCCACCGTTCACAAATGTGCCGTACGCGCCAACCATATCAAATAAGGTAACATCGCTGGTGCCGAGTGCTAACGAAGGAGTAGGATCTAAAGGAGTGGAGATACCCATGCGCTTGGCTGTTTTAACCAGTGTTTCGGCTCCCAGTTTATTTACCAGGAAAGCAGAAATAGCGTTTACAGACTCAGCAAGAGCTTTGCGTAAGGTAAATTTCTCACCGGAGAATTTATTGTCAGCATTGTTCGGGCACCACATATTACCATCTGGCAGTGGTATACATACCTGCGCATCTATCACTTCATAGCACGGATAATAGCCATTTTCGATAGCTGCTGTGTATAGGAACGGCTTAAACGTAGAACCCGGTTGGCGCGCACCCTGTTTTACGTGGTCGTATTTAAAGTGCTTATAGTTGATACCGCCCACCCAGGCTTTAATGTGGCCGGTTTGTGGTTCCATAGCCATAAAACCAGTCTGCAGGAAGTGTTTATAGTACTTCAGTGAGTCCATTGGGCTCATCATACGCTCTTCTTCACCATTCCAGGTAAACACCTTCATCGGTATTTTCTTGTTCAGGTAATAGTTGATAGAGTCCTGATTGCCGTCGAAGCGCTCATTTAGCTTACGGTAGCGGTCGCTGCGTTTAATAGCTTGTTCAGCAAAGCCTTTAATTTCCTTGTTACTTCGGTCTACCCAAGGGTTGCGGCCTTTCCAGTGCTCAAAGAAAAGTTTTTGCTGAGCCGCCATATGTTTTGAAACTGCCTGCTCCGCATACTCCTGCATGCGCGAATCTATAGTTGTGTAGATTTTTAAACCATCGGCATACAGGTCATAGCCATTTTCACGGGCCCACTGCAATAAAAACTTAGCAGCTTCGGTACGGAAATAAGGTGCCAGGCCAATATTCTGGTTCTCTACACGGTAATCCAGCTTAATGTCTTTTTCCTTCAGCTTGTTATATTCTTCCTCCGGTAGGTAGCCATACTTCACCATTTGCGAGAGTACCACATTCCGGCGACGCTTCGAATTTTCGGGGTTAAATTTAGGGCTGAAGGCAGAGGGAGCTTTAAGCAAACCCACCAGCACAGCCGACTCCTGCACCTGCAGGTCTTCCGGCTTCTTATTAAAGAATGTTCTGGCTGCTACTTTAATACCGAACGCATTCGATCCGAAATCGACTGTATTCAGGTACATGGTCATGATCTCGCGCTTGGTATAGTTGCGCTCCAGCTTCACAGCCATTATCCACTCTTTTGTTTTCAGGATGAGCATGCCAAGACCCGGCACATCGTTAAGCACGCCGTTATTAAGCTCGTCGCTACGCGTGTCGAACAGGTTTTTGGCTACCTGTTGCGTTAACGTACTACCACCACCCTTTCGGTTACCTGTTAAGATACCTGCTGCCACGCGGGCCATGGCTTCGGCATCTATACCGGAGTGTTCTTCAAAACGGATATCCTCTGTTGCGACAAGGGCATTAACAAGGTTTTCAGGCAGGTCTTCGTAGTCTACCGGCGAGCGGTTCTCGCGGAAATATTTACCCAGCAGTTTATTATCGGCAGAATATAGTTCCGATGCCAGTTCGCTCTTAGGGTTTTCGAGGGTGCGCAGGTTGGGCAACTCACCAAAAAGGTTCAGGAAGTTAGCGCTAACCGCATAAACGTAAAGTATAAACACAACAAAGCCGCCGGCAAACAGCAGCCAAAGGGTGGTTATTACTTTCGGGAAAACCGGATTTTGTGGTGCAATGGTCTTTTGACGCGTAGTCATCTACTTTAATAATTGTTTTTGAAGAAAGTCTGGTATGCTTCTACATCTTTCTTCTGCATAAATTTACTATAGTTGGCAGAAGATATGACAAAGGTAACGAATTCTATGCCTCTAATTGTACCAACCGGAGCCTGCGGCCCTTTTTGTTTAATATTATAAGACTTGGCAGTTTTCAGATCGTTAATAGAGCGGCCTACTAGCATTGTTTTACCAGTTGCAAAAGGCTCTTCCGTTATAGTTAAGTTCTCAGCCTTAAAGAACCTGTTATTGTACTGCTGATACTTGGCAACTATATCTTTAAAAGAAGCATGCCCTGTCGGATAGATCAACACAAAATAATAAGCACTGTCGGGTTCCGAACTATAGGCCATCGGGTCAGGAGCTGGTAAGCTGGCTGCTACTGCTGCGGAATCCGGCAGGTCTGATGTATCAGGCATCGTGGAAGCTGGCTGCGCTATAGTTGCGGTGTCTTTAACAGCTGTCGTATCGGCTATAGTTGGCTGTGTAGTGTCAGGTTGCTGCTTAGCTATAGTTGTTGGCTGCGCTGATGCTGTAGATGCAATAATTGTGCTAACTTTCTCTTCCGGCGTAAGCGATGACGTTGCATCTTTATCCTTAGGGGTTGTTACAGCAGGTGCTTCTTTGCGCAACTGGTTCTTTTGCTCCAGCGAACTATAGGTTGCCAGCAGTTTGGTTACGTTCGTCTGCAACGAGCTAGCAGGGTAAGTTTTCTGAAATCTTTCCAGTTGCTGCTTTAACTCCTGTGGCTCTTTGGTTCGGGCCGTAATTAATATTTCCAGGTAAGCTGTTTTGTCCTGTATATCGCTGTGCGGATACTGGCTTACCAGTTGATTCACGATCTGCTGCGCCATTTTATAGTCAGCATCCTCATAGTAAGTGTAAGCAGAGTCATAGAGCGTGTGCGCTTTCAGGTTCTCAGCAGCATTTTTGCTCATAAAGTCAGCATCATCTACCAGCTGCGCAAATGAGGATTTCGGGAACTGCTGCTTTATTTTGTTATAGTATACCTGTTTCTGTGCTTCATTATTTGCCTTGCTATAGATCAGGTACAGTGCATAGTAAGTTTCAGCGGCATGCTCGGTGTTCGGGAAACGCTTTAGTAGCTGCTCGTATGTTTCGGTAGCCTTTTCAGAGTTTTTCAGGTTCTGGTTATAGATGTTGCCCAGTGTAAACAAGGCCTCCTCCACCATCTTCTCAGATCGCTGAATGGCGGCTGTAGTAAGCGGAATATCCTGTAAATAGGTCTGGATCTGGGCCTCGGCTCTTGCTTCCGGGCTTATAGTTGAATCGGCTGCGGCTATAGTTTGATCTGGTGTTTGTTGCGCTACCTGCTGCTGGCCACCGCTTTCCCCACGGCTTCTGATTCGCCAGAAATCCTGTAATGGCCGGTCGCCCCAAATGCGTATAAACTCTGAACGCGCACTTGCCATCGCAGCAGGGTTATCGAAATACCAAACTCCCGCCGAGTTTGTGGTCGGATTAAAAGCTACGGCATCGTTGGAGTTAATGCCGGATCGGCGCTGTTCTTTCTGGGTTTGGGATTGCTGCTGCTGGCGTGCCAGTACCTGCTGTCGGTCTTCTTCCTCGCGCTGTACCAACTGCTGCAGAAAAGTCATCCTGTCTGATTCGCTCATGCGCGCAATGCGTTGCAAACTGTCCTGTGTCTGGATCGTGTTATACTGCGTGGCAAAGGCTGTAAGCACATCACGGCGTTCAGCTACAGCTTCGTACTCTGGGGCAGTTTTAGGGTACACCTGTACGGCGCTGTCGTAATAAGCCTGTGCCATGTTGTACTTGCCCAGGTGGTCAAAGTAGATTTTTCCGGCCAGCAGGTAACTATAGGCTTTCTGGTTTGGCAATGAGCCCCGCTCTTTAATAGATCGCTGCAGGTAAGTAAGGGCTTTCTCGAAATTCTCTTTCCGGAGCTCGAACTGCGCCATTTCGTACAGGATCTTGTCCTTGTACTCCACATTCTTCTCATCCTTCAGCATCTTCTCATAAAAGCCGGCAATGCGTTCCTGGTCCTGCTCATCGCTCAGTTCCGAAACCTGGCCAATGTACAGCCTGCTGAAAAAGCCCAAGTCGTAAGGCGGGTTGCGCTTTAAGATCCTGCTATATTGTTTGTATGCTTCTTTGTCCTGGTCAGTGGACTGGTATAGTTGCGCCAGCACAAACCTTACGCGCGACTGGGCATCTTTTTCTTCAAAGTTCGGGATAGATAAGGCCAGGTTTTCGATTACGGCAGCGGTATCGCCCAGCATGCGGTGGTATTGCGCACGGGCCAGGTATAGTTCGCGGGCATTATCTTTATTAAGCCGTTCGCGGCGCAGCAGTTCCGACACCTGATTAGCGTTATCTTCCTCGCCCATCTGCAGATACGTACGCATCAGCCAGACCAAGGCCTCGTGCCGGGCGTCTTTATCCTTACTTATGGTATTGGCATATTTAAACGTACGGGCTGCATCAGCAAAATCGAGCTGGTAGTAGCGCGCTCTGCCTATCAATATGTAGCTGTCATCAATCCACTTGCTGTTTTTATGGTATTGGATCGGGAACGAAGCTTTTTTTACGATATCTTCCAGGTCGGCGGCAGCAGCTTTGGCGGTAGTAGAATCTATAGTTGGGTAAAGGGGAATAACCTGATTATAGTCGTATTGCATTTGTGCCTGTAGCGCTTCTTCTACGGCACGTAGTTTTTCCCGGGCCAGAAAATAGCCGTTATACCTGGCTGTAGTGTTGTGGTAGGTTTTGCTCAGCGGATTCGAACGTTCCACGGAGCACCCAACAGACAGCAGGGCAATGAACAGGACAAAAAGGTATAAAGTGTTTTGCTTCAAGTTATCTCGTGATGCGGATATTTATGGCCAGGTAATAAAAATAACGTTGCGGCTGGTTTGTAAAGTATAAGGTGTTGCACAACAAAACCGCATACGCACCCGCCTGTAACTGGTTTAGCCAACCCATCTCCTACAAAAATACACTAATATATAATATAAGGAACAGCTTAAGGTGCCAGTATATGAACTATATGGAAAAGCTTTTGGTTTCAGGCGGGGTTAATGAACTATAAATACAGGCAACTCAATTGCTTATTTATCAGTTACAGCAGTTTACATCAAAAAAAGACGTAATTTTGCACAAAATTTAATCTATGGCAGCTACTCCCGAAGATGAAAAGAACGATGGCGGTATAAAACCATACCTGAAATACTCAGGACTGGCTTTTCAGATGATCGGGGTAATGGTGCTGGCAGCCTGGGGCGGTATGAAACTGGACGAGCATTTTGCCACCAAGAATCCGTGGTTCACAATCAGTTTGCTGCTGATAGCTGTTGTAACCTCTATTGTTTTGGTTATACTTTCCTTAAATAAAAAATAAGTACCTGTGAATTTTCTTAAAAAGCTTGCGTTGTATTCGCTGATTATTGGGTTGCTGATTGGGGGACTGCAGTTTTATACTGGTAACCAGTTGGTCCATAACCACGTGTGGTGGCTGTTCGGGTTTATGGTTATAGTTACGGCACTTACCTTTTATGTTTCCCGCCTGGGCGTAAGCTACGACAGCGATAACTTTCAGCTCTATTATTTTGGCTCTATGGGCTTCCGGATGATTCTGAGCATTGCTCTTATATTTATATATGTGTTTATGTTCTCAGAGAACGAGCTGCAGTTTGTGCTCAACTTCTTTGTGTTATATTTTCTATTTACCGGGTTTGAAATTTACAGCTTATTGGCTAACTTCGCACCGCAATTGAAAAAGCAAGACGAAGTATAAATTGTTTCTTTACAACCATTGCTTCTAACTATCTCTTAATGAAGAAGTTATTTATTTTACTGTTTTCCTTCTTAACGATAACGGCTCAGGCTGCATCTTCGGAGGGTGAAGAATTCAAGCCAGGTGAGATGATTACACATCACATCGCAGATGATTATACCTGGTATTTTGCTGACGGCGTAGTGCTTTACTTGCCTGTTATTCTGATAGATAACGGTCAGGTGAATGTGTTTTCGTCAAGTAACTTCTATAACGAAGCGCATGAGGTAGTGCCTTACAAAGGATATGTAATGGAGCACGGGCATATTTACAGAGCAAATGCTGCCGGCGAGGCTTCAGAGGATAAAGCAGGTCTGTATGACTTCTCTATCACGAAGAACGTGGCTTCTATGTTTGTAAGTGTTGCCCTGATGTTCTTTGTATTCTTCTCTATTTCAGGTAGCTACAAGAAAAACGCAGGCAGAGCGCCTCGCGGTATGCAGTCGTTCTTTGAGCCGATCGTCATCTTTATTCGTGATGAAATAGCGAAAGCGAACATTGGTCCGAAGTATGAGCGCTATATGCCATACCTGCTGACGGTCTTCTTCTTTATCTGGTTTAACAACCTGCTGGGCTTAATGCCGGGTGGTGCCAACTTAACCGGTAACATCGCTGTGACACTGGTTCTGGCAGCTATGACGCTTCTTATCACCGTGTTTAGCGGTAACAAAAGCTACTGGGGCCACATCTTCGCAACACCTGGTGTTCCGAAATGGCTTGCTCCTATCATGATCCCGGTTGAATTGATCGGTATCTTTACAAAGCCTTTTTCCCTGATGGTGCGACTTTTTGCTAACATCACGGCAGGTCACATTATCATTCTTTCCCTGTTCAGCTTGATCTTTATTTTCAAGAGCGTTGCCGTTGGTCCGTTGAGCGTGGCGTTTGCTGTCTTCATGAACTTCCTGGAGTTGTTCGTGGCGCTGTTACAGGCTTATATCTTTACCTTGCTTTCTGCCATGTATTTTGGCGGAGCTGTTGAAGAACACGACCATGTGGATGACATGGGACATGGCGACGGCGGTCATTAATTTGAATTCTTTTTTTAACTATATATAACTACAATTATGTTATTAGCAATGTTGCTTCAAGTTGCGACCGATTATGGTTTAGCTATCATGGGTGCCGGTATCGGTGCTGGTCTGGTTGCCCTTGGCGCTGGTTTAGGTATCGGTAGAATCGGTGGCTCTGCTATGGAATCTATCGCGCGTCAGCCAGAAGCTGGTGGTAAAATCCAGACTGCTATGATTATTGCAGCTGCTCTTATCGAAGGTGTTGCACTTTTCGGTGTGGTAGTTTGTCTGCTAATCTCTTTCAAAGGCTAGTAATAGCTTTTGCAGATCTCACGTCCGGACGAATGGTCCGGACGATGAGGTCTAAAGTAGTAAAATAGTTAAAGAACCTGTATTGCAGTAGCAAACAGGAAGCTAAATAAAATCATAAAAGAAAGTTTCTAAAACAATGGAATTAGTAACCCCTGGATTTGGTCTGATTTTCTGGCAGTTAGTGACGTTCCTGATCGTTCTGTTCCTGCTTACAAAATTTGCCTGGAAGCCAATCATGAACGCACTACGCGAGCGTGAGACTTCTATCGAAAACGCATTGAGCGCTGCAGAAAAGGCAAAACTTGAAATGCAAGGCTTAAAAACTGAGAACGAGAAACTGTTGGCTGAAGCACGTTTAGAGCGTGACAAGATTCTGAAAGAAGCATCGGATGCTGGTAACGCACTGGTAGAAAATGCAAGAAACAAAGCTAACGAAGAAGGTTCTCGCATGATTGCACAGGCCCGTGAAGCAATTGAGAATGAAAAGCGTGCCGCTATCACAGAAGTGAAGAATATGGCTGCTGCTCTTTCAGTTGATATCGCAGAGCGCATCCTGAGAAAAGAGCTGAACGATCCGCAGGCACAGCAAGCCCTGGCACAGGATTATATTCGTGAAGTAACGCTTAACTAAAAATAAAACGGATGGTGCTGTAAAAGGCGCCGGCCATACTTTATAAAAAGCAATATGTCAGAATTAAGAGTTGCTTCCAGATACGCGAAGTCGCTGATTGAGCTGGCTGCGGAGAAAGGAGTTTTAGAGCAGGTGCATGATGACATGAAACTGTTTACAAGCGTAGTTTCCCAGAACAGAGGCTTTCAGATGCTGTTGCACAACCCGATTGTGAAGTCAGATAAAAAACTGGCGGTTATCAATGGCGTGTTTAAAGGAAAAGTGAATGAATTGACACTTTCTTTCTTTAACATAGTAGCCCGCAAAAGCCGTGAGTCTATACTGGAGTTTGTAGCAACAGAGTTTGAGAAGCAGTACAACGTAATGAAAGGGATACAGCGTGCCAGCGTAACATCGGCAGCACCACTCTCTCCTGCATTGCGTCAGCAGCTTGGTGAAAAACTGGCTAACGAAACTGGTAAAACTATACAGTTAGAAGAAATGATCGATCCAAGCCTTATTGGCGGCTTTGTACTGAAAGTAGGCGACAAACAGATCGATAGCTCTGTGAAATACAGCCTTCGCAAGCTTAGAAATAATTTTAAAGACAACTCCTATATTAATAAACTATAATCATGGCAGAAGTAAGACCTGATGAAGTATCAGCCATACTAAGAGAGCAGCTTTCCGGCTTCCGTTCTGAGGCAGAACTGGAAGAGGTAGGTACAGTACTGCAAGTGGGTGACGGTGTCGCTCGTATCTATGGCCTTTCCAGAGCACAGTCTGGTGAACTTTTAGAGTTTGAGAACGGACTTCAGGCGCTTGTTCTGAACCTGGAAGAAGACAATGTAGGTGCCGTAATGCTTGGCGACTACAGCGAAATTAAAGAAGGCGCGACAGTAAGAAGAACAAACCGCATCGCTTCAGTTAAAGTAGGTGATGGTATCATTGGCCGTGTGGTTAACACACTTGGTCAGCCTATAGATGGTCGCGGACCGATTGCTGGTGATTTATATGAGATGCCACTGGAGCGTAAAGCACCAGGTGTTATCTTCCGTCAGCCGGTAAACGAGCCAATGCAGACTGGTATCAAAGCGATCGACTCTATGATTCCGATCGGCCGTGGTCAGCGTGAGCTTATCATCGGTGACCGCCAGACTGGTAAATCAGCTGTTGCGATCGATACAATCCTGAACCAGCGCGAGTTCTTTGAAAAAGGAAAGCCTGTATTCTGTATTTATGTAGCAGTTGGCCAGAAAGCATCTACAGTAGCACAGGTTGTTAAAGCCTTGACTGAAGGTGGTGCTATGGACTACACTGTAGTTGTTGCAGCTTCAGCTTCTGATCCGGCTCCAATGCAGTTTTTTGCTCCATTTACAGGTGCTGCAATCGGTGAGTTCTTCCGTGATACTGGTCGTCCTGCACTGGTTGTTTATGATGACCTTTCTAAGCAGGCGGTAGCTTACCGTGAAGTGTCTCTTCTTCTAAGAAGACCTCCGGGACGTGAAGCTTATCCAGGTGACGTATTCTATCTGCACTCTCGTTTATTAGAGCGTGCTGCTAAGATCAACGCATCTGATGAGATCGCAAGCAACATGAACGACTTACCAGAGTCTATCCGTCATTTAGTGAAAGGTGGTGGTTCTTTAACTGCACTTCCTATCATCGAGACGCAGGCTGGTGACGTTTCTGCTTATATCCCAACTAACGTAATTTCGATTACAGATGGTCAGATCTTCCTTGAGACGAACCTTTTCAACTCAGGTATCCGTCCGGCGATCAACGTAGGTATTTCGGTATCGCGTGTGGGTGGTAACGCTCAGATCAAGGCGATGAAGAAAGTATCTGGTACACTGAAGCTTGATCAGGCGCAGTTCCGTGAACTGGAAGCGTTTGCTAAATTCGGTTCTGACCTGGATGCTGCTACCAAGCTTACAATTGAGCGTGGTCGTCGTAACCTGGAAATCCTGAAGCAGCCACAGTTCTCTCCGGTATCGGTTGAAGAGCAGGTAGCGATTATTTACTGCGCTACAAATGGTTTGCTGGATGATGTTCCGGTGAATGAAGTGAGAACTTTTGAGAAAGATTTCCTGCGTACCATGCGTGCTCAGCACGAAGGAACCCTGAATGCATTGTTAGCCGGTAAACTGGATGACGAAACAACAGGTGTTATCCGTCAGGTAGCAAGAGAGCTTTCATCTAAATACAAGAAGTAATTTTTAAGTTATGCGTTAGGGGTTAGGAAGTTTAAAACTTCTTAGCCTTTAACTTTTGCTCATAACAAAAACTATATGGCAAGTTTAAAAGAGGTTAGAAGCCGCATTACATCGGTATCGTCGACACAGCAGATCACAAAAGCCATGAAAATGGTGGCGGCTGCCAAGCTAAGACGTGCGCAGGATAATATCATGCGTATGCGCCCTTACGCGCAACGCTTAAGCGGTATACTTGCTAACCTGTCTTCGCTTACCGAAGGATCAGTAGAAAATAGATATTCTGTAAAACGTGATGTGAACAGAGTGCTTATCATCGCTGTAACTTCTGACCGTGGTCTGGCAGGTGCTTTTAACTCCAACATTATCAAAGCTGTTACCACACTGGCTACTGGCAAGTATAGCAGCCAGCTGGAAGCCGGTAATGTTACCTTCTTAACGATAGGTAAAAAAGGTTATGAGGCCCTTACCAAGCGTGGATACAATGTGATCGGCGATTACAATACGATCTTTACAAACCTTTCTTTTGATTCTGTTCGTGAAGCTGCAGAACGCGCCATGGATGGTTTCGTAGACGGTGAGTATGATCAGGTAGAGCTTGTTTACAATGAGTTCAAGAACGTGGCTACGCAGGTTGTTCGTACAGAGCAGTTCCTTCCAATCGAAGAGCAGCCTGTAGACGATAGCAAAGCAGCAACGCTTGTGGCTGACTATACTTTTGAGCCATCTAAAGAAGAGATCATTCAGGAGCTGATACCTAAGTCGCTTAAGATTCAGGTGTACAAAGCTGTGCTTGAATCGAATGCATCTGAGCATGGTGCCCGAATGACAGCCATGGACAAGGCAACTGAAAATGCCGGCGAACTGCTGAAGGAGTTAAAGCTTACTTACAACAGGACGCGCCAGGCGGCCATCACGACGGAGATTCTCGAGATCGTGGGTGGTGCAGAGGCCCTTGCTTCAAAATAACGAAGAAAGAAATACCGATAAAGCAGCGCCCATCTCTAAGGTGGGCGCTGTTATTTTGTACCAATACCGCCGCGCATTAAATTACTGTTAACGTTATTATTTAACTGCAGAAGCGGGCTTAAAACCAGAATGTGTGTTGTAACTTTAACGCAATCACATAAAGGAATACATGAGAACTATAAGCGCCAAAGTTATACTTGTATGTATGTTGCTGCTCTCAGCGTGTGCAACTAAAACAGGTACCATCAGTCAGAAAAAGAATGCCGTAACTATAGACCGCCCAAAGCTGGTGGTAGGTATAGTGGTGGACCAGATGCGTTACGATTTTTTGTACCGTTACTGGGATAAGTACGGCAATGATGGCTTTAAAAAGCTGGTGCAGCAGGGCTTTAATTTTAAAAACACCAACTATAGTTATGTGCCCACTTACACGGCTCCGGGCCATGCCAGCATTTATACAGGCAGTGTACCGGCAGTGAACGGTATAGTTGCAAACAGCTGGTATAACCGCGAAACAGGCAAGACAATGTATTGCGTGGAAGACAAAACGGTGAAAACAGTTGGCAGCACATCCAAGGCCGGAGAAATGTCACCTAAAAACCTGCTTTCTACAACTATAACCGATCAGCTGAAACTGGCAACCAATAAAAGATCGAAGGTGATAGCAGTAGCGCTTAAAGATCGTGGAGCAGTTATTCCGGGTGGTTACATGGCCGATGGTGCGTACTGGTTCGACTCTCAGTCGGGTAATTTTATAACGAGCACTTTTTACAGAGAAAAGCTTCCGGATTGGGTAAATGAGTTTAACGGGCAGAAGCTGGCTGATAAATACCTGAACCAGACCTGGAACACACTTTTACCTATAGAGCAGTATACCAACAGCACTGCCGACGACATGCCTTACGAAGAGGGTTTGCTGGGTAAGGATAAGCCTGTTTTCCCATATGACCTGGCTGCATTAAGAGCAAAAGATTACGAGCTCATCCGTACGACTCCTTTTGGAAATACGTTAACTAAGGATATCGCTTTAAAAGCATTACAAGCAGAACAGCTTGGCAAAGGCGACGCAACAGATTTTCTGTCAGTTAGCTTTTCCTCTACAGATTATATAGGCCACGATTTCGGACCAAATTCGATAGAAGTAGAAGATACATACATTCGCCTGGACCGTGAGATAGCAGAATTGCTGAACGAACTGGAAAAGACGGTTGGGACAGATAACCTGCTAGTATTCCTGACAGCTGACCATGGTGTGGCAAACGTACCGGCTTATATGCTGGCAGAGCGCGTTACCTCAGGGGCTATAAACTATAATGTGGTAGGTGATTCTGTTAAAAAGCACATGGGCCGCACATATGGCGAAGGCAAGTGGCTGGAGAAATATACCAACCAGCAGGTGTACCTGAACCATAACCTGATAAAAGAAAAGAAACTGAACCTGACAGAGGTGCAGCAAAATGTTGCGCAGTATCTGATGACCCTGGAGGGCGTAGCCAGAACGATAACCGCAGATGCGCTGCAGCGTACCAGTTGGAACAACGGGCAGATGCGACTGGTTGAGAATGGGTATAATGCCAGACGATCAGGGGATGTGATTGTGCAGCTGGA
Organism: Pontibacter populi; assembly: GCF_019336435.1. Classification (GTDB taxonomy): domain Bacteria; phylum Bacteroidota; class Bacteroidia; order Cytophagales; family Hymenobacteraceae; genus Pontibacter; species Pontibacter humidus. Next base: position 1,463,224 of record NZ_JAHWXQ010000001.1, read on the forward strand.
GCCCAACTGGCAGAAGCATGGACCAAAAGGTACTGCACATGGCTCTTACTCTACCCACGACACCCACGTGCCGCTGTTATGGTACGGCTGGAAAGTGAAACCGGGCGAAAGCGCCACAACAACAGAAGTAGCAGACATTGCGCCAACTATAGCTACCTGGTTAAATATACAGGAGCCAACTGGCAGCGTAGGAAAAGCATTACAAGAATATATGAAATAACAGCGCTCAAAGGGAGTGCTACAAGTACATTTACATTTATGAATAATTTAGACAAAAACAATCCATGGCATAGCGTAAGCTACGGAGAGGAAGCACCTGGGGTGGTTACGGCCATTATTGAAATACCAAAAGGCTCTAAGGCGAAATACGAGTTGGATAAAGAAAGCGGAATGCTGAAGCTGGATCGCGTACTTTTCTCATCCATACATTACCCGGCCAATTATGGCTTTATCCCTAAAACCTATTGCGACGATAAAGACCCGTTGGATATCCTGGTGATCTGCTCGGTAGATGTGCAGCCAATGTGCCTGATAGATGCAAAAGTGATCGGGGTGATGCAGATGATCGACAACAACGAAGAAGATGACAAGATCATAGCCGTAGCAAACCACGATATGTCGGTGCGCCACATCAATGATATCTCTGAATTGCCACCACACACGTTGCTGGAAGTGCGTCGTTTCTTTGAAGACTATAAGAAGCTGGAGATGAAAGAAGTTATTGTGGAGCAGTTCTTAGGCCGCGAAGCAGCATACGAGATCATTCAGCAGAGCATCGATCTGTATAACACTACCTTTACAGAAGAGAAGCAGAACGTACTGTAAGAATATATTTTCCTGTTTTAGCCTGGCGTGGGATTTCCTGTGTCAGGCTTTTTGTTTGTAGGGAGAAGTTAAGTTGATGCCATGTGTAGGGCTGCAGGTTTCTGCTATTAGAATCACATGCCAGTCTCTTCCAACTTATAATATCACCATAGCTTCTTATAGTTGGTTTGATAAAAGCCCAATAGTTTCGAACTTGCAGAGATAGATGAAGCGAAACGACACAGAAATGAACCTGAACTATAGCGAGAGCCCCGTTTATAGTTTGCTGGCAAGGGTGCTGAATGGCATGCTTTACAGCAGTGTGTTTATTTCAATTTGTGCGTTTGCCCTAACTATAGAAACCTACCTGCTTGCTGACCTTCCGGTATCTGTGCCGATGGCGGTATTTATTTTTCTGGCCACACTCTTTACCTATAACCTGAGCAGCATACAAAGCGTGTTACAGCGCAGGCAGCCTACTTATTATCCGGAGTCATGGTGGCACCGGCACCGGAAAGCGATGGCTATAGTTGGTTTGCTGAGTATAGTGCTGGCAACTATAGTTTACTTCTATTTTAGTCTGCGCCTCAATTTCTGGTTTGTGCTGCACCTGGCCATTATATCCATTGGGTATACCATTCCCATTATGTACCGCAAAAAAAGCGTGCAACCACTGCGCCGGGTCCCGCTGCTAAAAGTTTTCCTCATCGCGTATGTATGGGCTGTTGTTACGGCTATTTTCCCGCTGATAGATGCAGGTGTAGATATCATGGACTTCTCCGGCGTACAGTTACTGCTGCGAAGGTTCCTGTTTATCCTGGCGCTGGCGCTGCTTTTCGATATCCGGGATTATAGTTACGACAAGCACACACGAACCTTAACTGTGCCCGGACTTATTGGCGTGAACTATACAAAACTGCTGTCGCTGGGGCTGCTGCTGAGCTATGCAGTAGTAGTGAGCATCTCGGAGAGCGGAACTATACAAACAGCCCTTATTGCTGCGGCTTTGGCTGCTGCCTTGGTAGTCTGGTTCTCTTCAGAGCTAAAGCCGCGCGTTTATTTTTTGCTGTTGGCAGACGGAGCTATGCTGCTGCATGCTACGCTGGTCTGGTTGGTAAAAGTCTAGTTGTTGGTAAGCGTCATAAAGGCCTGCGGCAGATGGTCGGTCAGGTCGGAAGCTATCATTCCTGTTTCTCCTACTTTTTGTAATGCCAGGTCTCCGGCAAGGCCATGTAAATACACACCCAGCAAACAGGCTTCTTCCAAACTATAGCCCTGCGCTACTAAAGCCGTAAGCACGCCTGTCAGCACATCGCCGGTGCCGCCTGTTGCCATGCCCGCATTGCCTGTTGTGTTAAAATAGACTTTCCCTTCCGGCGTGCAGATAGCCGTATGCGATCCTTTAAGGCAAATATAGCAACTATACTCCCGGCAAAACTCTTTCATATCCTGCAGGCGGTCGTAGTTATTTTTTGATGCTCCAACTAAGCGCTCAAATTCTTTAGGGTGTGGTGTAAAGATGATCCTGTTTTTTGGGAGTTGAGCTTTAAGCTTATCGCTGCTGGCAATAATATTGATGGCATCAGCATCAATCACCATCGGAAGGGTACAGGTTGCCAGCAGTTGGCCAATGGCGGTTTTGGTAACTTTCTCTTTGCCCATTCCTGGACCCAAGCCAACAACACTATAGTTGTCCATATTTTCCGGCAGTTCCGAAATATGCTTCCGGTTGTTATCTGTCAGCGTCATGGCTTCGGGCACGGCTGTTTGCAATATGGTGTAACCAGAAGAAGGTACCTGCATGGTTAGTAAACCAACACCGCTTCGCAAACAGGCCCTTGCCGCTAACACTGCAGCACCCATTTTACCATAACCGCCACACAGCAGCAGCGCATGACCATACAAACCTTTGTGTGAGAACTTCCTTCGCGGTTTTATCAGCTTCCGAACATCATCTATAGTTACAGAACAGTAATCAGAGGGAGCATCATTAACAAAAGCCGGGTTTAAGCCAATGGGAACTACATGCCATTCGCCCACAAAAGCTTCATGCTGCGGCAGAAAGAAAGCCAGCTTAGGCAATTCAAAACTTACTGTATAGTGGGCTGTAACTATAGTTGCTTCGTCAGGCGTCTGAGAGTCAGTGTAAAGCCCGGATGGCATGTCGATAGCAGTAATACAGGCACCGCTGTAATTCAGACAGTCAATTACTTCAGCAAATAAACCCGTTACAGGTCGGTTAAGGCCGGTCCCGAAAAGCGCATCTATCACACAATGGTTTTTATGAAGCGGCGGGAGCTCAGCTACAGATCTTATAGTTTGCGGAACTATAGTTTGGGGGAGGCGCTGCAGGTTTACTTTATGGTCGGGTGATGGATTCTGGTTATCGCCAACTACAAATACTTTTACATGATACTGCTTTTGGGAGAGTAACCGTGCTACTGCCAGTCCATCGCCGCCGTTGTTACCTGGACCACAGAAAATATAAACAGGTTCCTGGGGTGTAAACTTATTCTCGAACCAACAAGCAAAGGCTTTAGCTGCCCGCTCCATCAATTCCAGCGAGTCAATTTCTTCATACTGTAGGGTAGCAGCATCGGCTTCGCGGGTCTGGACTGCAGAAAGTATTTTCATGTGGAACAGCGGCTAGTGGTTCTGCCTACATATACTATAGATTTAGATTCAGGTTGAAATTAGTGTTTGACCACTGCCTTCGCTCGGAAGTATTATTTATAGCCGGATGTTAAAAGGCTATAGTTGCCGTCAGTTTAAACTTCAGGTTGTCTTTGCGTTTGGGCAGCTCGTAAGCGCCGTAGCGGTAAAATACACCCACCCCGATCCCGGAGAAAGCAGAGCTTATTACATTATTCAGCATCAACCCGGATTCAAAAAAGCCTTTCTCCATTGTTTTAACTTGCGGAAGTATAAGCTCAGGCAATTCCTGTTTCAGGTTTCCGTAGCCGATGTTGGTAACCAGAACCACATCCGGTTTAAAAAACTTTGTGCGCAGCAGCCGCTTGCCTAGGTCCTGTTGCAGAAAAAGGGCAGTAAATTTATCTGAAAAGAACTCATACGGAGCCATCGTTTCGAAGCCTTCGCCGGAGTAAACCTCATACTCATCGGAGTAGCTGCCATAGCCGTTATACAGGTTCACGAAGGGTACATCGCCGGTAACCAGACCTGCGGCAAGCGTGAAGTTGCTTTTGCCAAAAGTGCGGTGTAGCAGGCTGCCTTCTAAACGCAGGTCGTATTTGTTGTAACTATAGTTGCCGTTCAGAACACCATCCAGTCCGCGGGTATATTGCAGCCACAACACAGGATATTTGCCGGGCGTAGCCATTGTCTGGTTAAAAAGCTGCATCAGTTGCTCACCATAGGCAAAACGTAAACCCGCTTTTGCCTCTGTAATGGTATAAATTGCCTGTGGCTGATCAAATGCTGCGAACAGGGTTGGCCTGCGTTCTTCCTGCTGTAGTTGGGTGTGTAATTGCAGATAACGCCCTAACCTGCCAGAAAGGCTGACGTGCTGGTGTGTCGTATAATCCAGGTAAGGAAGCAACGGTTGCCGGAGATCAGAGAACAGGTTGGTTTCCCGGAAAGGAAGTCTGCGGCCGCCTGGTTCCAGTACATCTTCCCAGTAAGCAGCCTGGAGCTTTAAATTTGAGGGCTTGTGTAACGTGAATATAGCATCGGCACCATACTTCTGTTCGTCATCCTTAAAACCATACCCCCAATAACCTCCAATGCTGAACCAGTCCAAGAGCTGCTCGTTGGTATGGGCACCAATTCCTAGCCGTACACCTTCAAAATCGCTGACGTGCAATAGCCGGTTTAAATCTAAACTGATGGGGCCAATAGGTAACTTTTTGGTGATCAGATACTCCATGATCCGGATGGAACGGTCGAGGTTCTGGGCTTTGCCTACACTGTCTATAACCGTATAAGTGCGTTGCTCAAAAGTATCCAGGCTATCGTGGCGGTACTGTTGCCAGATGTATTCCGGTTGTTTGTTGGCCAGCGGAGATTGCGATAAAGCGATAGCACCAAAATCACTTTTTTTCAGGTCAGGGCTTAAGTTAATGTTGGTAATATAGGTGCGGATGCGGCCGTACGGTTGATGGCCTTTCATTTCGATCTGCGGAATCGTTATCTCTACATCCAGCTCGGTAGGGAACCAGCGACCCTGCACTTTACTGAATTGTTGCTGCAGTTTTATACCGCTCTTAGCATCGCTGGCCGATTCGGCAATGATGTTCTGTACAGCCCAGCCATCCGAGTTAATGTAAAGCAAACCTTTCAACCCGTTAAAATTGCGCCCTTTCAGCGGGGCAAACGAGATAATAAAAACGGAATCCTGGCCGCTAACAACAGTTTCCTGCAATATAAAATCGTATTTGCGCGTACTGCCCGGGCTGAGCGGACTCAGGTAATTCTTCCCGAAAAAGATGGGCATATCGGCGTAAACAGAAAAGTCGCGGGCTTCGGCGGCAACTATACCAAAACTGGGCTGCTGCAACCCCGATACGCGTGTAGCAACTATAGTTTCCTGGGTGTGGTTGGGTTTCAGGTAAGCAAAGTTGGTCACGCTCTCCATCAGGAACAGGTGTTGCTTTTCCAGTATCTTCTTCATTTTATAATAAGAAGAATCTTTGGCCTCAACTATAAAAGTAGTGTCGCTCAGGTTCAGGTTGCGTGGATCGGTGGCGGTGAGTATAAACTTGTTGTAGGTGCGATAGGTGTAGGCCGGGATATTTTCGGGGCGGTTACGTTCGCGGTTCCGGGTGGCAAGCTCTATAATGCGGTGTGCCGGATTTACTCCTGCCCGAACTATAACTTCGTGTAGCTGCGCTGCCGACGGCTGTAAATACACATCAATTTTACCTGTAGAATCAGGCTGGATAAGCTGCGGCATATAACCCACATAACTGAACCGCAGACTGGTAATGGGCCTGGTGTGGCGCAATCGGAACTGCCCTTCTAAGTTAGTGGTAGTGCCGGTTTCGCCTTGGTTGGCAGCTATGCTTACAAAAGGAAGTTTTTCCCGGGTTTCAGCATCGCGTACTGTGCCGTGCACTTCCTGCACCTGTGCTATAGTTGGTATAGTGGCAAGGCAAAAAAGTAGCAGAAAAAACACGCGTAGTTGTAGCATGCTATAAAGATAATTGTCTGAACCGCAGATTAAAGCTGATTTTTAAGATTAACAGGATCTTTCTGTCAAAAGCAGCCTATACAATCTGGTAAACCGCTGTTGATCTGCGATTCAGGCACTAGAACGTAAGCGACATGCCCATGCCCGGTTTCCCATTTGGCAGCACCGTTGGCGTTATGACAGGGTTGTTTAATCCTTCGTCTTTAAAGAACTTCTCATGTAGCCAGTAAACTGTATTTACGGAAAGTATGCCCACACCGGCACCGGCCAGCACATCAGCCATCCAGTGTTCGTTATTAAGTACGCGCATTACGCCGGTAGCACTGGCTATGGTGTAACTGCCCACACTGATCCACGGGCTTTTATGGCGGAACTCCTTATCAACTATAGTGGCAATGGTAAAAGCGTAAGCCGTGTGGCCAGACGGAAAAGCTGTAGGGTCGCCGTTGGGCCTGTCGATGTTGGTTAGCTTTTTTGTGGGCCAGACTATAGCGGAAGTAAGCGCCCCGGATGCTAAAAGTAAACCTGTTTGCCGGCGGATGTCGTGGCGGTTCTGGGATGAAAAGGCGTTGAAACCATACATGTAAGCCACCGGCAGGAAGAACAGGTAATCATCTACCTTGGTGCTGAAATTTGGCGTGTGCTTATTGCGGCTATCGCGGGCATCGTGACTACTGAAAAAGCCATTGTCCTGTATGGTGTAAATACCTGCCCCGATAAGCGCAGCAGCGGGCAAAACAGCCCTTGTCAGGTAACGTCTGTTGCTGCCTTCGCGCAGCTGTGCTTCGGTAAAGGGCTTTTTCTGCCCGGGGTAAACGGTATCGGCAGGAATAGCGAGCGCAGAATCGGCAGAGAATTTATTTAATGTATCTAAAGCAACGGCCGGTGATTGGCGCTGCAGAATCGAGGCCTGTTGTGCTGCAACCGGGTTTGCCAGCATACCCAGCCAAAGCAGGGGTAACGCAATTAACTTAGTTAGCTTCAAAGTATAAGGTGTTTTTGTAGTAAGAGTATAGTTTCGCAAATTATAGAAATTCTTAAACCTGTCTAGTTACTATAGTTTTTTGAGTTTGGTTTCGGGGAATGTTTATGCCAATAAGTTGGAATCCCGGTATACGTTAGTAACAGAGCAGGCCAGGCAAGTCGTGAACTGACCTTACGAAATTACCCTGTAGCTAAAAACTATCAACCCGGAAGGTGGCAGAAGGTGCACACGTTACCACGTCAATCAACCCTATACTATAGGTGCTGCTTCAGGCAAGTTCTTGCAGCCAATTAAACCATAGCAACCTATACACGTCTAAGAAACCATACCTATACTATAGCAAAACCGTATTTTTCGATTAGATTTACCTTTACGACTTTACGCTTTTCGAAAAGCGCTTACCTATACCTATGAAATTAAAGATCAGAACCGGCTTCGGCTACGATGTGCATCAACTGCAGGAAGGGCTTGACTTTTGGTTGGGCGGCATTAAAATACCACATACGCACGGCGCGCTGGGCCACTCCGATGCCGACGTATTAGTTCATGTTATCTGCGATGCCTTGCTGGGTGCCGCCAACATGCGCGACATCGGCTTCCATTTCTCCGACAAAGACCCGCAATACAAAGGCATCGACAGCAAAGTACTACTGAAAGAAGTGGTGCACCTGCTTTCCCGCGAAGGCTATGAGATCGGCAACATCGACTCTACCATTTGCCTGCAGGAGCCCAAAGTAAATCCGCATATTCCGGAAATGAAAGCGTGCCTGGCTAAAGTAATGGGCATTCCGGAACACGATATTTCTATTAAGGCAACCACTACGGAGCATCTGGGCTTTGTGGGTAAAAAAGAAGGAGTTGCCGCTTTTGCTACTGTACTTATCATCAAACAATAACCTGACTAAACCTTAAACTTCACCTTAAAACAAATGAAACACCTCCATACCTATGGTTTTGTGCTGGCTGCACTACTTGCTTCGGGTTGTGCATCTACCAACAATTCCGCGAAAAGCCCTGAGACCAATGCCGAAAAACTTCGCGCAGCTGCAACCACCTATGGCCAGACCATAACTGCTGCCGATCTCTCAAAGCACCTGAACATTATTGCTTCTGACGAATACGAAGGCCGTAATACCGGCGAGAAAGGTCAGAAAATGGCTGCTGCGTACATTGCCAAAGAGTTTAAAGAAGATGGCTTAACAGGCCCTGTAACTGCCGGCAGCAACCCATATTACCAGACATTTGACCTGGAAAAAAGCCAGTGGGGTGAAGGCCACATTTTAATTGGTGATAAGAAGTTTCTGATGATGCAGGACTTCTTTGTACTTGGCAGCTCTCCTTATCAGACCGAGCAAACTACTGATGTGGTTTTTGCAGGTTATGGTATAGACGATGAAAAGTACTCTGATTATGCTAATGTTGATGTAACCGGCAAAATGGTTGTTGTGCTTGCCGGCGAGCCAAAAGGAAGTAACGGTAACTACCTGATCAGTGGAACTACCAAAGCATCTGACTGGGGCAACGACTATCGTTCCAAGCGTAATGCCGCTACCAAACGCGGTGCCAAAAGCGTGCTTATAGTTACCGGCACATCTGCCGACGAGTTTAACAGTCTTACACAGCGTTATAAGTCTTATGCTTCACGTCCGTCTTTAGGGCTGAAGAGCGAAGGCAAACAGGAAAACGCCGCTGTAATGTTTGTATCACCGGTAGCTGGTGCAGCTTTACTGAACACAACTCCTGAAAAACTACTTGCTTACAGCAGCAATGTGGCCAAAGCTGGCAAACCGGTAGCATCTGCTTTTACAGCGCCAAAAAACGTTAAAGTGGTGACTTCGCGCATTACTACGCCGGTGCCAACCGAAAACGTACTGGGCTTTATTGAAGGCTCTGATAAAAAAGACGAAGTAGTAGTTGTAACAGCGCACTATGACCACGTTGGCATAGAGCAGGATGCACCTGGCGATGACAAGATCTTTAACGGCGCGAACGACGATGGTTCTGGTACAGTAGCTGTAATCGAACTGGCCGAAGCATTTGCACAGGCGAAGAAAGAAGGCAAAGGCCCGCGCCGCAGCATTCTGTTTATGACCGTAACTGCCGAAGAAAAAGGCTTGCTAGGTTCTGAATACTACTCAGAAAACCCGATTTTCCCGCTGGCTAACACGGTGGCTAACGTAAACATCGACATGATCGGCCGCATGGACTTCGACCATGAAAAGCAGAACGACAGCAACTATATTTATGTGATCGGGTCAGACAAGCTTTCTTCAGAGCTGCACTCCATTAACGAAGAGGCGAACCAGAAGTACGTGAACCTGAAGCTTGACTACAAGTTTAACGACGAGAACGATCCGAACCGTTTTTACTACCGTTCAGACCACTATAACTTCGCTAAGAACGGTATTCCGATCATTTTCTACTTTAACGGTGTGCACGCAGATTACCACAAAGCCAGCGACTCAGTAGATAAGATCTTATTCGACAGTGCTGAAAAAGTAGCTCGTTTAGCCTTCTATACTACTTGGGAACTTGCTAACCGCGACAACCGCATTGTAGTAGACAGCAATAAAAAGTAAGCTTTTATAGTTAGAGAGTTTGGGAGTTTAAGAGTTAGAGAAGAATGAGTTAAAGAAGTAAGAATGACAAACAGTTTTCTTATTTCTTGCAAAACTCTTAAACTCACTAACTCCTAAACTCCCAAACTCTTTATACCTTTAAGGGGTTTTTCTTTTTTATAGTTGCGGCAACTATAAATCAGCCAATATAGTAGGCGAAATAGTTATGAGTAAATTAAAGCAGTTTCTGATCGATTCGGAAACAAAGTCATTCGACCAGAACCACCGCGCCACCATCAGGTTTAACATCGGTAAGTACAATGCCGCTGTGCAGCGTGGCCTCACCCAATATTCTGATCACGAACTCGCGCGTGAGCGTGCCTCCTATATAAAAACCAATACCATTAAGGACCTGGACAAGTACCTGATGGAGTTTGAAGCCAATTTTACTGCCCGTGGCGGCAAAGTTATCTGGGCACGCGATGCGCAGGAAGCTTTAAAGGAGATTGGCGAGATCATGAAGCGCAAACGTGCCAAATCTGTTGTTAAATCCAAGTCGATGATAACAGAGGAAATACACATGAACGAGTTCCTGGAAAAGAATGGCGTGGAAGTGGTGGAAACGGACCTTGGCGAATACATTGTGCAGCTGGCTGAGCAACGCCCCTACCATATTGTAACACCGGCTATGCACATGTCTAAAAAAGATATTGCTGAGCTGTTTGTGCGCAAACTTAACATAGCCCCTACCGACGATGCCCAAGAGTTAGTTGGCGTAGCCCGTCGCCTTCTGCGCGATAAATACACATCTGCCGAAATTGGTATAACCGGCGGTAACTTTCTGTTGGCCGATGTGGGCGGCGTAGCTGTAACCGAGAACGAAGGTAACGCCCGCTTATCAACCACCTTCCCCAAAACGCATATTGCTATAGTTGGTATCGAGAAAATGTTGCCGTCTATTATGGACCTGGACCTTTTCTGGCCACTGCTGAGCACCAGCGGAACAGGGCAGAATGTAACCGTTTACAACACCATATTTACCGGTCCGCGCCAGCCAAACGAAAAGGATGGTCCGGAAGAAATGTATGTTATACTGCTGGATAACGGCCGAACGGAATTAATGTCTCACCCTGAGAAGCGTGAAGCCTTAAACTGTATTCGCTGTGGTGCCTGCCTTAACATTTGCCCGGTATACAAAAACATTGGCGGCCATACGTACGAGAGTACTTACAGTGGCCCGATCGGTTCTGTGCTTACGCCGCACTTTAACGGCATGGCCGAGAACAAACACCTGAGCTTTGCCAGTTCGCTGTGCGGTGCCTGTACTTCTGTTTGCCCGGTTAAAATTAATATCCATAACCTGCTGCTGCTTAACCGCAAGCAAAGCGTGGACATGGGCCTTGCCGACAAGCAGGAAAAAACTGCCTTTAAGTTCTGGCTAAAAGCCATGAAGAGCCGCAAACTAATGAACATGGCTCCATCCGGCATCAAGAACTATGTAGTAAAATACATTCTGAAAGATACCTGGAGCAAGCGCCGCGAACCAATGAAGATAGCGCCAAAATCATTTAACCAGCTCTGGAAGGAAAGATCTTAATTGCAGATTGTTGATTTAGAGCTCTATAGTTCAGCACACTTTTCATTCTAATCCTGATTCAGATATAAACAAAACGGCCTGCAAACTATAGCAGGCCGTTTTACTTTACATTATTATCCGGATTATCTCCATTATCAGGGTCGTTCATAAGGCTATAGTTTAAAACATGGAAGCGTGCCCAGGTTTGCGCGGGAACACTGTTACATCATCAATATCTTTGATCTTGCAGATAAAGCGGGTCATGCGCTCCACCCCAAATCCCGCACCGGCTGTTTTGGGTAATAGACCTCTTTTCGCCACTTCCAGGTAGTCCTCAAATATCTCTTTGTTAGCTCCCGTTTCAGCCATGCGTTTCAGTAGTTGCTTATAGTTGTTCTCGCGCTCTGCACCCGATAGGCCTTCTCCAAAACCATTCGGCCATACAAGGTCATAGTTAAAATAAGTGCCCGGTTTCATCTGGTCTTCTTTGTCATAAAACTCGCGCTTGTGGTTCAGTAGCCAGAACGGGGAATCAGACATCCGGGATTGCAGCATTTCATAATCAGGACCTAAGGCAGCTTCTAGCTTCTCGGTGCGGTAAACAGGCCATTTCTCGTATTGTGGCAATAGTTCTCCGCGTAATTTCAGCAGCAGCTCAGGCAATTCAGCGTTCAGGCGTGCAAACACAAAGTTTACCAGGTCCTCCATAAACTCCATCACATAAAAACGGTCCTTGTTCTTAAACTCAAAGTCTATCTGGGTAAACTCGAACAAATGGCGGCCTGTTCCGGCACGGTCTGCAAACTCCAAGCGCACGTTCGGCGACACGATGTAAAGACTATCGAGAGCAGGGTTAAGCAGTGCCAGCTGTTTATGAAAGATCATGGATTTGGTAAGGCTCCAGCGCTTATCGGCATACGGTATGCTGGCATCTGCCACGCCATGGTTAAGCGGGTCTGTAATCGGAGACAGCATCAGCGGCATAAGCTGCGTTAGCCCTTTCCTGAACATAAACTCGTGCGTAGCCCGCACAATGCCCTGCTGCACCTGTAATATCCCTGGCAGGGCAGGCCGGCTCAGGCGGCCCAGCATCTGGTCGATAGCGGTGGGGGTTTCTAAAACTGGTGGTTCCATCATGTTAAACTGGTTTATTGGTTAATAATTTATAAGTGTGAAATGTTAATATTTACACTGCAATTTTAAATAGTTTCCAAGAAACGGTTGATACCAGTGTTATAATTTTAATTTTTATAGGTTTGTATTAAAAATAATGAAATTTAGTGCTGATATTGGCGATATGAATTACCAAATTGATAATCTGGATAAGCAGATTCTGATTTTGCTGATGCAGGATGTGGTGCAGCCTTATACAGAAATTGCAAAGGAATTAGGCGTATCCGGCGGAACGATACATGTGCGGATGCGCAAGCTAACTGAGATGGGTGTGGTAAAAGGTAGCCAGCTTATAGTTGACCCGGCCTCTTTAGGATATGATATCTGTGCGTTTATCGGTGTTTTCCTGGAGAAAGGCTCGGAGTACCGGGAGGCGGTAGAGCAAATGCGGCAGATCCCTGAGATTGTAGAGCTGCACTACACGACGGGCTCTTACAGTATGTTTGCAAAAATTATCTGCCGGGATACAAAACACCTGCGCGAAGTGCTGAACGAAAAACTGCAAACTATAGCCGGCGTGCAACGCACCGAAACATTTATATCGCTGGAAGAAAGCATAAACCGCCAGATAACAATAGAATAAAAAAGGCCTGCTATAGTTAGCAGGCCTTTTTTATAGTTATATTTACTTTAGTTTCTCAAGTGCGGTACGTAATCTGCCAAGGGAATTTTCAATCTCTTCCAGCGAGGCACCACCAACCGATAAACGGAACCAGTTAAGATCAGGCGCTGACCCGAAAGCTGAGAAAGGAACTATAGCCAGCTTTGCTTCTGACAAAATATAGAAGGTAATGTCTTTACTTGTTTGCAGCAGGTCGCCGTTCGGAGTTGTTTTACCGGCCAGGTCCATTTTTACTGATAGGTAAATGGCACCCATCGGCTCAATGGCATCTACAGCGAAACCCTGCTCTTTCAGGTCCTTAAAACCTTTATAAAGCACGTTCAGGCTACGCTGAATTTTGTGCTTCAGTTCGTGCATAAAGCTATACACCTGCTCCGGTTGCTTTAAGTAACGGGCTGTAGCTATCTGTTCGGCTTTTGGAGCCCAGGCACCTACGTGACCAAGTATTGCTTTCATTTTATCCATTACTATAGTTGGGCCATATGCATAACCAACCCGCACGCCGGTAGCAGCAAAGCTCTTCGAAATGCCATCGATATACACCACATAATCGCGCAGCTCAGGGCGCAGGTTAACCGGGTCATAATGTTTGTGCTCGGGCCCGAAGGTCAGCATCCAGTAGATTTGGTCGTATAGTATATAAAGTGGTTTTTCGCCCTCTTTGCGGCTTTTGTTTTCTTCAATTACCAGGTCGCATATTTCCTGCAGGTCCTTTTTAGAGAACATGGTACCCGTCGGGTTAAGCGGGGAGCACAAAGCCAGCATCGTTGCGCCTTTCAGGTGCGGAGCCACATCAGCAGCCGTTGGCATAAAGTTGTTTTCGGCACGGGTCTCTACCATTACCGGTGTTGCGCCCGACAAATGGCAATAGTGGTTATTGTTCCAGGATGGTGTCGGGAAAACTACTTTATCGCCTGGGTCAACCAGGGCAAGGTAGGTGGCATAGATCAGCGGGCGTGAGCCACCAGCTACCAGAATATCGTTTTCCGGGTATTTCAGGCCCAGTTTATCTTCTGTAAAAGCAACTACAGCCTGCCGCAATACAGCCACGCCGTTTGCGGGCGGATAGTTGGTGTGTCCTTCGTTATAAGCCTGGGTTATACCTTCTTTCAGTTCCTGCGGAATAGGATAAATACTTGGGTCAAAGTCCCCGATGGTAAGGTTACAGATCTGTTCTCCACGCGCTATCATGGAGTTTACCTCGCCAGCTACCTTTATAATTTCGGAGCCGATCAGGTTTTGAGCCATTTTTGAAACGGTCATGCTACGTTGGGTTTGGTTACTGCAAGTTACGATTTCCAGAAAAGTATTGCCCACATTACCGGCAAAAAACCTGTAAAAGCCAACCGCCCGGACAAACTGTTTATAGTTTACCCGGGCGGTTAGTTATAGTTTAAGTATAGATAAGATGCTTTTTATCTGCTTGTGTGGTCATCCCCCTGCCCCCTTCAAAGGGGGACTTTATCTGCATAAGTAATTCAACTATAGATTAACGCATTGCTGATTGTCCCCCTTTGAAGGGGGTAGGGGGATGATTTTACGATACCAGAGTTACCACTTATAGTAACCATTCTCTTCGCCATCATTCAGTATTTCGGCGGCAGTGTTGGGGCTGCGGTTGATGTCGGCCATCTTGCGGTTTTTCCAGACAGCTGCCGACTCGCGTACAGTATCCAGGTGCGCATCTGATTTAAGCTTTTCTTCCTCGCGCTTGGCTTCTATTTCAAATTCCTGGCGGGCTGCAAACTTGGCTTCGGCTACGGCGTGGCGGGTATCAAACTGCTTCTGACGTTCGGCTACGCGCTGCATTTCCTGGGTGGTCCGCTCATGTTCTACACCTTTCAGGATATCATCGTAAGGGCCTTTGTTGGTGATCAGTTTTGTAAAGATCGGGGCTGTTTCGAGCATAATGAACAGCAGCGTAATAAAGAATACCGGCAGCCAGGGCAGTTTATTCAGGGCATCAATACGCGCCATCAGTCCATCGTAGTTCGAGAAGCTTTCCTGTCCTTCGTTCACTGTGGCATCATACTGTTTCATCAGGTCGGCAATGCGCTTTTCTTTTACCAGTATCCTGTCGGCGGCGCTGGCTTGCAGCAGTTTCAGCTCTTCGTCTACTTTATCGTACTGGCGTTTTTTCTCTTCGTAAATGGGGCCTTTACCTATTTTACCAGTCCCGCCAGTGCCATCAGACTCGGCAGCTACCAGTTCGTATAGTTTGTTGCGCTCCTTTATTTTAGCTTCTATCTCCGTTCGGATGGCAGTAATCTCACTTTTTACAGAGTCCACTTCGGCAAACTGCTTACCAACCAACGCTTTGTGCTGTATGGCGAGCTCGGCTTGCTTTTCCTTAAGAATTGCCTGTATCTCCTTATCAAATATCTTCAGCTCCAGCGGCTTGGAGATAACCACAGCCAGCACCAAAGCCAGAAAAATACGTGGCGTAACCATCAGCAGCTCTTTCCAGAAGCGGCCTTCTTTACGGATGGTAGAAACTATAAAACGGTCGAGGTTAAAGATAACGGCACCCCACAGCAGACCAAAAGCCACGGCCATTGGTACCGAATCGAAAACAGTGTAAAGGGCATAACCGCCCGAAATGCTGGCCAGCACACCCGTAAACAAAACGGTTGCGCCTACGCCGGCATATTTAATATGCTCCGATTTAGAGCATTTTTCAAGGATGGTGTCGTCGGCGCCGGCGCACCACCAAAAGAAATTTTTCATGTAAATAAGTACCTGTACAGATTAGGACTGACGACAAAACAGCGCCAGTTGTGTTAACGGCCGCAAGTTACTGACTTTTATGCTTTTGAAGCCGTAAATGTGACGAACATCCTGCAAAATGTGATGAAAATGCAGTTAAATCCGCAACAGCAGTCCTGCTTAGTTAAGTTCACCGTTCTCTACCGTTTCGTTCAGCTTTTCGTACAGCAGCAACGAAGCCATAGCACTGGCCAGCACCATACGTGTATCCGGTGTTAATTCGGGCTTCATCCATACTTTCGCACCATTCAACACCTGCACTGCAGCCTGCGCTTCGTTTTCCAATAAGAATTCGTAACCGATAATTTCAGACACGGGCAAATTACTACCTTCAAAATTATAGACCGGTTTCACCGTAAAGGTTGTTTCGCCATTAGATAGTTGTCCCATAAAATCTTCGCGATCCATAGGGTGGCCCGGGTCGGCGGTAATGAAGCGCCAGGCATGGCTTTCAGGGGATGTAAAATAGCTGGCATAATATTCCAGGTTAGGAGCTAATTTGAATTTCCAGCCATCAACATTCAGTGATTTTTTTTGTAAGTCTGCCGCTGCGTAAATGTACCATTTCTGCCCTGCGCTATCCTGCACACTCAACTGGTATCGTTGACTGGCCTCTACATTTTCGTATATGAAGAGCGAAGACCTGGAACTATTACGCCAGCCGCGTTTTACATCCGCTACCTGGTAAGAGCCAATTGAGAATTTGCCATTCGGTTTATAAAACTTTCGACCTTCTATCGGCAGTTCTTCTGCTTCCTGCTGAAAAGAAGACTCAAGCGCCATACGTGGCAAGGTACAGGCAGTAATTGAGAATACTCCGGCAATTGCAGTAAAAAGTAAATATTTCTTCATAACAAGGATTGAATTTGAGAAGGTTATACATAAACTCCAGATAGCTTAACAGCTTCAAATCCTATGCCTTAAAATCTATATTATAACCCCTTAAAGTTTAATCCTTGAAAGTTTATATATTAAATTACAATATTTGCCCCTGGATGAATCTTCCTGATAAAAGTTTATAAAAAAGGGCAGAGAACCATGCGGCTCACTACCCTTTCTAACTTTCAGACGCAAAATATTGTGTCTCTACATAATTCTTAAACTCTCTAACTCTTAAACTCCCAAACTACACCGCGTCTTCGTCAGGCAATATTTCCACATCCTGCACCAGTACAAAGTTTTCGATTTCGCGTGCTCTTGGGGTGTTGGCCAGTCCGCCTTCGGCAGTTTCCTTGTATTTGCGTTCCATGCTTTCGCCTACTTCGCCGAGAGCTGCCACGCATTGGTCTACAGGTATAACAGGGTCTACGCCGGCAATGGCCAGCTGCGACGATGAATACGCAATAGCAGCCGCGCTGGCGTTACGAACAATGCAAGGTACTTCTACCAGTCCGGCTACTGGGTCGCACACCAGGCCAAGCATACATTGTATGGTTATAGCAACGGCATTAAAAACCTGATCTACGTTACCGCCGAGGCAGTAAACAATACCTCCGGCAGCCATAGCAGCAGCACTTCCGGTTTCGGCCTGGCAACCGCCTACGGCACCGGCCAGTGAAGCGTTCTGCTCAATAATAAGCGCAATGCCGGCTGCCACCAGCAGGGCTTCGTGTATCTTTCTGTCCTCCAGGCCATGCAGGTCCTGCAGGGTGGTAAAGGTGCCAGGCAAAATACCCGACGCACCCGCCGTAGGAGCAGCCACCACGCGGCCCATGCACGAGTTTACTTCTTTAGCGCCGAGAGCCCGCGACACCAGCATCTGAAACTCTGGCGACAATACGGTTACCGGCGAGTTGGCTACTTTTTTAGCGCTGTTATTCACCATGCCCGAGCGTGAGGTCATGTTTTCGGTGAGGCCGGTCTTAACGGCATCCTTCATCACTTCGTACGCTTTGGCAATATTTTCCCAGATAAATTCTTCGGTTCGGCCCTTCTGCTCAATTTCGTATTCGAGTACAGCCTGATATAGTGGTTCGCCGGTTTCAGCGCAATGCTTTTGCCAGCTCTTAAAATCGTTGAATAATAATGACATACGTATTTCCTTTTATGTATCTGCCACCTTAACAGCAGGGCGTTAAAGATAATTTAAATTTCAGGAACGCCCTATAGTTTGCGCCCATACTATAACAACAGCGAGGGGCTGTTTTGTTCTGAGCAGCACTTGGTATTGTTTACGCAAACCAGCGGTTTGTTCCTGCGTTACTCATCAGGTACACCAGGCGCAACTATAAACTATGAGCAGCAACTATAAACATGTATCCATGAAGATCTTCGGAAAAGTACAGGGCGTGTTTTTCAGGGCCAGCACCCAGGAGAAAGCCGAAGAGTTAGGCCTGACCGGTTTTGTGCAGAACGAACCTGATGGTACCGTTTACTTAGAAGCCGAAGGCAATCCCGAAACTATAAAACAACTGGAAGCCTGGGCGCATAAAGGCCCAAGCCGTGCGAGAGTTGAGAAAGTGGAAGTGAAGGAGTTAGGTGAGTTGGAAGGTTTTGAGAAGTTTGAGCAGCGGAGGTGAAAACATATAAAATATTCTATATTAGTTTTAAACGAATAATTTATATTTCTTCACGTATTGGACGTTAATATTTGAAGGCAAAATGACAGAGCAAGATATTATGGAGGAGCTATCTAAAGGTTATCTTGAAATGATAGCTAATAGGAGTGGCTACTTCAATTCTTGTGGTAGAGATTATGGTACTGACCTTACAATTCGTAAGGCAAGAGTATGTCCTACAAGGAAAAGATATTTAACTCAGGGTAAGGCTATAGATATTCAAATCAAAGCTACCTTAGAGCATAATGTTAGACACCTTACTGATTCATCCAAACCGTTCATAAAGTTTGATTTAGAATCAAAAAACTACAATGATTTAGTTGAGAGGAGTAGAGAAAATGGAGCATTTATCCCTTTATATTTAGTTGTTTTTATTCTCCCACAGGAAAGAGAGACTTGGTTAAAGTTAACTTCAGAAGAACTTGTAATAAAGAAATGTGCCTATTGGTATCAAATTCAAAGTGATGCTGAACTAAGTAGTAATACAAGCACTGTTACTATAGCTGTACCTAAAACTAATATCGTCTGTACTAACTTCTATGATACACTTTTTACTCAATTGAACTGATGGAGTATAAAAGCAAATATATTATTGATTTCTTTGAATCAAGAGGCTGGGAGCAGAATAATGAAGGTAACTTATTTTTATCCCTCACCCCTCCACACTACCTAGGCCTTCCTCAAGACTATTTATTAGAAGTTCCTAAAGATGACCAGAAGCCAGGGTTCGCTAAATATATTGATAATATTCTTCCATTATTAAATGATATACACAATGATCATTTAAATGAGGATGATCTTAAAACCATCTTCTCTACACAGGATTCTATTGTAAACTTTAGGATTATAGATACCGATACTGAAGATGGAAGTATTCAATTTCAACGTTTCATCGATTCTTTAGAATCAATAAAGAAAATATTCTCACAGGTAGTTACTTATGTAGCCTCTAATAAACTGATTTTTGGACAAGCGAAGCAAGAAGTTGGAGCATTCCTTAAAAGCTGTAGAGCTCTACAGACTCAAAAGGGTAGTTTTGTCACAAAGTTTGAAATACCTAACGTAGAATTATTTACAACAATCAATAAAATTAATACAGGAGAAATTAATGTTAAACTTTTTGACACAATTGACTTCATTAAACATGAGATTTTTATAAGTAAAAATATACCAGAGATCACTGATAGTTATTTGGTTGATAATCTGCAGAATATAAACGTTGAATTATTCCAGTCTATAAGAGACTTTTACAAAAAATCACACATTAACAACGCAGAGTTTCAATTAAATTCTAACTACCAATATAGAGAGATATTAACTGAGAGAGTGCAACCTCGCATTAAGTATCTTGATCACTACATTAAGTCCTTAAAACAATACCTCTTAACGAGACAACCATTAGAAGCTGTCGGCTATGTAAGAAAGTTGTCATCACTCTCTCCTCTCCATTCTAATAGAAATGAAGTCTTTATTGAAGCAGAAATTGCTAACAACAAAGAAACTATAAAAGTAACGCTGGATAGTGAAAATTATGCACAAGCTTTAGAAGCTCACAGAAATGAATGGCCAATTAAGGTCGTAGGTATGGCCCAGCAAACTAAAAAGATGTATTTTATTTCAGATTTAGAATCTTTTGTAATTTACAGCTCGAACGAATAGTCCTCTTTTAAAGCTCCGACCCCTTCTCGAGCAAAGCCCAGAAAAAAATACCGCTTTGTACCTGCGCTTGTCGCCTGAAACACTGAGCTGCGGTAAAGTATAGTATTTGATTCCGGTCAAGGATTAGCACTTATAACCTGCTGTACCTTTGTAGTGTAAACTATAAAACCATAACGCATGACTACTTTAGAGCAACTTTCGCAAACCAATAGCCAGCTGCAGCAAACTATAGTAAATGAGTTTTCGGCACTGGATCTTGCTGCTCTGAACTATAAGCCTACCCCCGAAAGCTGGAGCATACTGGAGTGCCTGGAGCACCTTAACCGCTACAGCCAATACTATAACCCAGCCCTTGCCAGGGCTATTGCCGATAACTCCGATGGCAGCAATGTAACTAGCATTACCTATAGTTGGTTAGGTAAGAAGTCGCTGGACATAGTGCGCCCGCAGAATGGCAAAAAGCACAAAACAGTAAAGCACATGAATCCTGCTAACAGTACTTTAGGCCTGGCAACTATAGAAGCATTTCTAAAGCATCAGCAGGAACTACAAAGTCTGCTGCAAGCCGCTAAAAACTCCAACCTGAACAAAAAAGCCATCCCTGTCGAATTCTTTAAGCTACTTAAAATGCGTATCGGCGAAACGCTGGAATTTATAGTTATGCACCAGGAACGCCACGTACAGCAGGCTTTAAGAGTGAAACAGCAGGCAGTCTATAGTGAAGGCAGCAGCCTGAGTTTGATTGCTGGTTGTTAATTGTTGATTGTTAGTCATTAATGCTTACAGCACTATTACACCTGTCATTTCGAGCCAAAGCGAGAAATCTATTTAGAATTTAAGATAGATCTCTCATTACATTCGAGATGACAAGGTAAGCTATAGCAGATCAAGTCACTCTTTGAAGGGGGTTTGGAGGATGACAACGTTGCAGGATAACAATCAATAATTATCAACCAACTATAACTTCTTCCTTTTCGCCGGTATTCAGGTCTATTTTAAAGAGCTGGTGGCTGTTGGTGCTGGTTACCCATAGTTTGCCGTTCAGGAAGATGAGGTCGTTGGGTTCGTGGAGACCTTTGGCTAAGGTGTGGATGCGTTTACGACTCAGGTCGAGCACTTTTACTTTACCATTGTAGGTATCGGCAATGTACACGTCGCTGTCTATTATCTCTACGCCCACGCAATGCTGCAGCAGCGCATCATCCACGTCACCATCCACATCCCCGAAATCGAACAAGCCTCTGCCAAGCGGTGTGCGAACTATACCGGTACTTAAATTTATAGATCGGATAGCGCTGGCTTCGGCGTCAGCTACAAATAATACATCCCCGCTTATAGCCAATCCGCTGGGCTGGTTAAAAGCCGCTTCGAGCAGATGTCCGTCTGTAAGGGCTTCGCGGCCGGAGCCAGCAAAGCGATATATTTTACCGGTTTCGAGGTCCATGCGCAGTACCTGGTGGTTGCCGGCGCTGGCAATAAACATATTTTGCCCGTGAATAAGCAGGTCCCAGGGGCTGTTCGAATTTACAGGTTCGCTATCCTTCTCATCCAGAAAATAATACTCCAGTTCGCCGGTACCTGCTGCAGTTGTTACCATTCTATGTTTCAGGTCTACCTTCCGGATAGCGTTGTTTTTGGCATCGGCAATGTAAAGTGTATCGTCAAGCAGGACCAGTCCGTGAGGCTCGTAAAAAGTCGAATCGGCATAGCCGCCGTTGTTAAAGCCCTGCTCTCCACTGCCAATTATCTCCAGTATTTTACCCTGTTGGTTTAGCTTTAAAACCCGATTGTGCCCGCTGTCAGAAAGGTAAATATTGCCCTCGTTGTCGCTGATGAGTTTGGATGGAAAGGATAAAATAGTGCTTTCGCTATGCTCCACGTGGAAACGGACAGGCTCATAGTTCAGCGATTCTTTAAATTCACCTTTCAGTCGCTGGATGTACGGGTGCACCGTATCGTAAACACTTTCGCCGGCATGTTGCCCTACCACTTTGCCGTTCGGGTCTATCAAGACTATAGTTGGCCAGGCTTTTATCCCGTACTGGTCCCATAGTTTATAGTCTGCATCGTTCACGACCGGGTGCTCAATCCCGAATTTCCGGATAGCCTGCTTTATAGTTTCGCTTTGCTTTTCGGCGTCAAACTTAGCTGAGTGCACACCAATCACCACCAGCACATCTGCAAATTCTTCCTCCAGGCGTTTCAGGTCGGGCACAATATGCTGGCAGTTAATACAGCCGAATGTCCAGAAATCCAGCAGCACAATTTTGCCTCGTAAGTCTTTAATTGACCAGTCACGGTCAGTATTCAGCCAGCCGTAGGCTGTAGTTAAATCCGGAGCATTTACGCGGCCTGTCAGCATGGTTTATAGTTTGATCTTTGAGTTTATAATTACCGGGTTAGAAGTTTAAAGGTTATTATTGATTTAGGAGTGGGTGGAGTCCTTGCTAGCAGTTTATTACAGTTTCCTTTCTTCTGTCATTTCGACCGCAGTGAGAAATCTATCCCAGCTTTAAGTCGAAGTCAGTCACAAATGGAATGAAGCTATCCTTTCAAACTTTCTTTCATCCTGGGAGCTCTAGGTACCTATAGTTGTCATAGCTGGCTTTGGTGCCCTCATGGCCGGGAGGCCTCGTCTTCGGGCATCGCGCTGCGCGAATCTCTTTTGCTCGTGCCTCGCAATGCCCTACAGGCACCAGATATTCACAAGGCGCTCAACCCAAAGACTGAAATCAGTTCGATAGCTATCTTTATAGTTTGATTTGAATAGTTATAGTTGCATCGCTTGATCTTGGCTATACTTTCGAGGAGACAGGTAAACCTGTCCTACCTTGAGTTGTAACTATAGCACTATAGTTTAGAAATTGGTAAAATCAGAATTGTCCCCTTGAGTGGACTACAGGGGTGTTAAAACAGCAACTACAGAACTATAAAGTAAACTATAGCAATGTCTTAAAAGCTCCACGCCTTAGGCAAGGAGGGGATAAAGGGGTGGTTGAACCACGCTAACTATAGAACATCATCCTAAACTATAACTATAGCCAAAATCCCCTCTCCTGAGAGGGGCTTGGATTTTTACTTCCTACCCGAGACACTAGCAAGAACTTCACACGCCGCCAGATCTTAAGCCTGACAATCTTAAAATCCTGTAAATCCTGATCCGGACAAATACCTCTCTCCTGTGAATTTAAACCAGCGCGGGCGGGATAATTTATTTTATCGTAAATTTGTGTAAACACGGCTAACTATGGCGGAAACCTATGCTTCAGATTTCGGAACGATCCTGCTTTTCCTGGTAGGTGGGGCCATTTTTGTGGTTATCGGCCTGCTTACAGCAAAGATGATTCGCCCGAACCGGCCAAATGCTGAGAAGCTGACGACCTACGAATCGGGGGAAGAACCTATTGGCAACTCGTGGGTGCAGTTTAACCCGCGCTTTTACGTAGTGGCGCTGATCTTCATTATTTTCGATGTAGAGCTGGCCTTCCTGTTTCCGTGGGCAACGGTGTTTGGGCGCAGAGACCTGATAGAGGCCACTGATGGCATGTGGGGTTGGTTCTCGCTGATCGAGATGTTTATTTTTATCGGTATACTGGTATTAGGCTTAGCGTATGCCTGGGCAAAGGGCCACCTCGACTGGATAAAACCTGCCCCGATTATCCCGAAGAGCCGCTCAAAAATACCTGCCGAACTATACCAGCGCGTAAACGAGCGGAAATATAACAGTAGCAAAGCAGATAAGGCACCAACGACCGACTAACTATAGTTTATTCATTACTAATTCATCATTACTCATTTAAAACCTGTGGATAAAACCGGAGAAGGCGGCATTGTAATTACCAAGCTGGACGACCTGCTGAACTGGGCGCGACTAACCTCGCTGTTCCCGATGGGTTTTGGCCTGGCTTGCTGTGCTATTGAAATGATGGGTGCCTACGCGTCGGGTTATGACCTGGACCGTTTCGGCATTATACCGCGAGCTTCTCCGAGGCAATCTGATGTAATGATTGTGGCTGGTACTGTTACTTTTAAAATGGCTGACCGCGTTCGTCGCCTGTACGAGCAGATGCCGGAGCCACGTTACGTAATCTCGATGGGAAGTTGCTCTAATTGCGGTGGCCCATACTGGGAGCACGGTTACCATGTAGTTAAAGGCGTAGACCGTATTATACCAGTGGATGTATATGTGCCTGGTTGCCCGCCTCGCCCTGAAGCATTGATCGGCGGTTTCCTGAAACTACAGGAGATCATCCGCCAGGAAACAATACGTGCTCCAAGAGCCGTGCAGCAGATTATGGCAAAACGAATGAGTGTATAATGGTGGATGTGTAATTAGAATTCTTACTTTACGGTTATTACTCATTAATCATTCCTGATTAATAATTAAGATATGGAGTTTGCGGAATTACAGGATTTTATAGTTGCGAAGTTTGGTGCTGAGGTTATAGTTGCCGAAAAGGCCGATGGGCTGCAGCCTTACCTGGTGCTGCAAACTGAGCGCCTTGCTGATGTATGCCTGGAGCTACACGACAACGAACAAACCTACTTCGATTTTCTTTCCTGCATTACTGGCATAGATAACGGCCCCGAAGCCGGAACTATGGAAGTTGCCTATAACCTGTATTCCATTCCTTATGATCATCGCCTTACGCTAAAAGTACAGGTGCCGCGTAATATCGAAAACGAACCTATACCTGCTGTACCAACTATAAGCCACATCTGGCGCACCGCCGACTGGCAGGAACGTGAAATATTTGACCTGCTGGGCATCTACTTTACCAACCACCCTGACATGCGCCGCATCCTTTGCGCCGCCGACTGGGAAGGCCACCCGCTCCGCAAAGACTATAAACTGCAGGATTACTACCACGGCATAAAAGTACCCTACGACGACCATAATGAGAACAGTGGCTTCCGTGGTGAACCAATCAAGCTTACCAACCACCCACACGAGCAATTCCCGGACATGCGGGAAAAACCGGAGTAGGTTTGTAGTTTACCCATTTCTGCCATAGATAGCCTTTGCTATAGTTGTGCCTATAGTTTTATAGTTAGCCTATTCTACCGCAAGTTTTCAACTTGTGGTTTTATTTTGGTGTTGAGTTTGTAACTCAACTGGCCCAGTAGGGACAGAAACTGTGCTGGCTATAGTTTACGTGTTCTAACCACCTCAACCCCTACTTGTCTAAGGCGGGGAGCTTTAGGGCTAGTGCTATAGTTAGCGCTTTAAACCCTGTAGTTTCCTGAAGGTTAGAGTCTTTATTCTACTCTTTGCCCTCGCTCGCGTCTCGCGAGTGTGTGTTACCTGCGGACTCTGGCCGCTTTAACTATAGCTTATAGTTGCCTGAAGGTATATTTTGCCATTAGCAATAGTTTTAACTAACGTGGCGGGACGCCACCAAATACCTCACACTCGCGGGACGCGAGCGAGGGCGCTATTTGAAATTGAGATGAACAGAATGAAACAATCCTGCCCTCAAAAAGCAGTTGCTGTCTTTGCTATAGTTCAGGCTATTATATTGTGCTTGGGATGCTATCAAACTATAAGAAAAAAGGCTACCAATCTGGCAGCCTTTCTGATATCACAGCAACTATGAATTACTGTACATTCTTGAAAAACGTAGGCGAATTACCATAGAGCGGCGTGCTGCCATTCCACTTTTCTATAAACTGCTGTTGTATTAGCAACGGAGTTAGTGTACGCTGGCGTAACTCGTTAGCGCGGGCTTCTGCTTCGGCTTCCACAATCTTCTTACGGGCTTGGGCCTCGGCAACTTTCAGTTCGTTTTCTACCTGCATGGCTTGCTGTACGGCTTTGTTTTTCAGGTTCACGGCCTGCACAATCACTTCCGGGTACTGTAAACCGCTGGTCATCTGCTCCAGGTCGAAACCTTCTTTGCGTAAGGCATCGCCAAGCGCTAACTGTACCTTATCTTCGAAAGACTGCCGGTTAGAAATGATGCTATCAGTAGAGTATTTGTTGAACTGAATACGGAAGGCGTCGCGCGTGTAGTTATAGAGCGTGGTTTCGGTAATCTGGCCAATCTCTTTGCGGTACTTGCTGAAAATGCGTGGACTCTCGCCCGGCAATACCCGGAACGAAATAGTAGGATCCACGGTGAAAACAGAGCCGTCTTTGGCATTAACTGTAAAAGGGCTATAGTCTACGGTCTGCACGAAAGTCGGGAACTGGTATACTTCTTCGGTGAACGGGTTGTACCAAACACGCCCTGTTACCAGGCTCACGTCCTGTACGCCTTTATCGGTACCATATAATTTAACCAGTATGCCCTCGTGCCCGGCATCT
Organism: Pontibacter populi; assembly: GCF_019336435.1. Lineage (GTDB taxonomy): Bacteria > Bacteroidota > Bacteroidia > Cytophagales > Hymenobacteraceae > Pontibacter > Pontibacter humidus. Next base: position 1,489,381 of record NZ_JAHWXQ010000001.1, read on the forward strand.
ATGCGTGTGCAGGAGGTCATGGCGGTAACAGAAAATACAAGTATAAGCACAGAGGCTATAGCCCAGGTAATTAATTGGCGGTTCATTAAGCTTTGAATTTGGAAAGGGTGTAACGGATAACTATAAAATTAACGACTATAAGTAAGACCAGCAGTAACAGGCCAACTATAACTGATGCATCCGAAGGCAGCCGGATCAGGGCCACCACTTCGGTATAAGCAAAAATGTCAGCGACTAGCAGCAGGATAAGCAGAAACAGATATTGAAATTTCATGAGCGAGAGGTAGTCGTATTATCTGGCAGATTAATTTTTATGGAGCAGAAAAATAAGATGTTCAAACCCTGTAGCGGAAGGCACAGGAGCATAGTATTTAACCTGTTGTTCAGACTCTTCTGCTACCATATATTTCTTACCGCCAATTATCAGCTCTTTTGTGGTCCTGTTATAAGTGTAAGGCAGGCTTACAATTGTGGGCTCATCGCTGTTGCACTTATTGGCTCCCTGATTAATTGTTAAGGTCCCCTTCGCATCAAAGTGGTAAGTATCATCCTGCTGGCATGTCAACACAGCAAAATATCTTACATTTCCGGGAGGGTTGGTAGCCGGGTTTTTATCCTGCATCCCCGGTTTCCAGGTAGTAGAAAGCAAAATATCTGCCGGTGCTTCATTCTCTTTTTCGCAGGAGCTAAAGAGCATTATAACCAGTACAAGGCCTAACAGGCGTGCTATAGTTTGTTTCATTTAGAAGATTGGTTTATGGCTGCTTAGTCTGTAACTGGTATTTAAATATCTGCTTAGCTGCCTGGTATAGTTTATAGGTAGCTTTTGCGGCAACAGGCTATCTCTGGTAATATTGGTTACTTTAATTTTTCAATGTGCCTTTTAGACACAGAGATCATTTCTGCATCATCAGCATACCGAATTACTTTGTCGTAATATTCGATCGCTTTTTTCTTATCACCCTTTAGCCTGTACCCTTGGGCAATATTTGCCAGCACTATAGCATCTTTCGGATTCAACTTCTCAGCCTGTAAGAGCGGGGCAATTCCTTTATCATGCTCGCCGGTTAGTAGGTAAGTAACCGATAGGTTTGACAAGCTTTCAATATGATCGGGATACAGCTTCAGAATTTCAGTAGCTATAGTTCTCATATTTATCAGCAACTCGTCGTCTCCGGTATTATAGAGCTGCAGTTGATAATTCTGTAAACTGGATAGAAAAAAGTCTTTGCCATCCGGGCGTTTTTCGTTGTTGGTCCATGTCCATTGGTTGTGGTTTTCTTTCGAGTATTGAATGGCAGTAACTATCTCATCAGTAAAATTTTGCCAATCGCCCGCCTGCCCCAATGCGTATATTTTTCCGAATCTCATGTCGAGCCGGTCAGGGTATAGTTTAATCCCCTCGTCTATTTTCTCAAGCCCTTTTTTAAACGTGGAGCTATTAAAAACAACTTCGCTGGCCATATATCCGGCTGCTTTATTTGTGTTGTCAGAAAGCACCAGACTTTCTCCTTTTGGCTGCGTTGTGGTCAGCGAAACAACCTCTTCTCTTGACTTAAGGAAATAATAGTTGAAGTAACTGGTAAAGAGTTCCGGGTCCTTTGGGTTGGCTTTTTCCCACTTCAATAAGGTTTCCCTTTGCTTCAGGGTGTCGTTTTCCTGGCAGTATCTGTTAAAGTCGGCCTGAAAAGTCTGCGCGGAACAAAGACTTGTGAGCGCCAGGAAGATGATAAGTGTAATCGTCTGTTTCATAATGGTTAAAATGGCCGGGAACTATAGAATAGAGGATATAGAACAACGTTTATCCGCAGAACCTAACCAGGAAGGAAAGCTCCGCTAACGAATATACTATATATTATCAGATCTATATAATATCTGTCCGGTAAAATTGAAACCGCTTACGCAACTATAGACTTTTATGCTACCGATAGCTGCAGGTTATTTAGCAAGGCAGTATGATAACTACATTGCCGATTTTCTGACCTGTCTCCACGTATTTATAAGCATCAACGATCTGCTCTAATGGATATATCCGGTCCAGCAAAGGTTTAAACTGCTTTTGCTCTACCAGGTGCTTTAGAAACTCCACGTCGGCTTTGCTAATGGTAGGTATAGGAAACAGCACCTTTTTGCCCTTCCGTAGCGGTGTTAATAGCGCGAGGTAGATGTTCTCCCAGTTTTTGCCGAGCTCTGTGGAGATATAAATGCCCTTTTCTGTTAGCACCGGTTTGCAATGCCCGAACGACGTTTTCCCGACAGCGTCAAACACAACACTATACAAGCGGCCTGTCTGGGCATAATCTTCCTTTGTGTAATCGATAACCACATCAGCTCCTAGCGATTTGACAAGTGAAACGTGGTTGGTATGGCATACGGCCGTTACGTGCGCCCCGAAATGTTTGAGCAGTTGTACCGCAGCCGAGCCAATAGCACCCGTTGCCCCATACACCAGCACTGCATGCTCGCTAGTGACTTTTGCTGCCCGAATGTGGCCCAAGGCGTAGTGAGCTCCTTCTGTGATCGGGGCGGCTTCTTCGTAGGTCAGGCCTTCCGGTATAGTTGTAAATGCATCGTTTTCATCCAATGTTAAGTACTGGCCATGTCCGCCGCACTTTTTGTCGTTATAGCCGAACACCTTTTCCCCGACCTTCACTGATTTCACTGCTCTACCAACTGCCTCTACCTGGCCAGCAAATTCGCAGCCAAGTGTTTGGTAATTAGGCTTGAGCAAGCCGCTCCAGAACCTCGAAATGAAATATTCCGCACTCCGGAACCCGCTGTCGGTGCGGTTAACGGTAGAAGCGTGGACCCGTAACAGCACTTCATTGTCTTTTGGCTCAGGTTTAGGAACCTCCTGTATGCTTACCACTTCGGGTGGCCCGTATCGGGTATGTACTGCTGCTTTCATGAGGTGTGAAGTTTTTGCTTGTGTTCCTGGCCAAATGCTGAAGATAAGTTTACTCTTGTTCTTTTAACTAAATAAAATCTGTGCAGATGGGATTTTCCAAAAGGGCATGTATTCCGTCCAGCTGAAGAAGAAAGAGAAAAATATGTGTATGAAAGGTGCTGATAGAAAGCTTAGAACCAGGTACAGGGCTGTTTTAGTTTTTCTCAGTTTCAGGACGAACGGGGGTAACAAGACTGTCATCAGCATAGGAATCGGGTAGTAAACCCACCAGGGCAACCCCAGGGTAGCGCCGTATTTGCCAAACAGCATCCCTACTATAACCACCAAAACAGAGAGTAGTGCAACCGTATACTTTTTCTCCCTAAACTCATGTGCTGATAAAACCGCTCTTATTACAAGAAAGAACACAAGCAGTGAGGCAAAGATCATTACCGGGAAATGCCATTCTGTATTCATATTCAGAGCAGGTTTGGTTAAGGGTGGTTTTAGTAAACTATAGTTAGGAATGAAACATTCTTGCTAATGCGAGCTTTTAACTTTTGTCCTTGTCTCTATAAGCATTAGCTACAGATTCGCACCAACAGATATCACAATTTAGTCTTTTTACCTAAATCATCTACTTTATATTCAATTCCATTTTCTATGAGCAAGCCCTTGGTCTTGCCACTGTATTTCTCATGACCATGCTTTACATCTATTTTGATGAGATGACCCTTATAGTCTGTGGTAATATCACTTACAACATTATGGCCCACCACCATCTTAGCCGCATCATAGAATTGTAAGATCTGCTCAGCCTCCTCCTGTGTAGTTGTGTGAAAAGAAGCATTTAAAGGATCATTGAAGGCAAAAACTCCTGCAATCAGTACATTCATGGCGTAGCTTCTATCCCAGTAAGGACTGTCGTATGAATTTAATACCAGCTGTTCTTTCTGGTTCAATGCCAGCCCTTTCGTCCGAAGGCCATAATACTTTCTGGCTATGCTGTTTATTTCCGGAATGGTCAGGTTCTCTTCTATAAGTTTCGATTTAATGCCAGCATGCACAAAAACATAATCGCCAATCTTTTCAACCACATTTTTACTTCTCAGCCACTTCCCTAATTCAGACTCTGCTGAGAACAAGTACCTCCCTGCCTCATCCCAATTTTTCTTGCCACTTATCTGCTTGGCAACCGCAACGTATTTAGTATCGGTATCCGAGTTATCGCCATAAAGATTCATTATTTCATGGTTACCGATAATGTAATGCACTTTCCCGCCTGCTTTTTCAGCCTTTTCTTCCAGCATATAAATCAGCCAAAGCACCTGCGTTACATCGCCTCCTCGATCAACAAAATCACCATTAAGCACCAGGTGCCCCTTTCCAAATGCCCAGTTATACTTTTCATCCATCACACCATTCTTTACAAGGAAACTATAGAAGGCATCAAAATTCCCTTCTATATCGGAGATGGCTATCAGTTTAGCTGATAACTCATAACTATATGGCTCTATGTGGTGTGTTTCCTTTATGTTAGCTTCAAATGAGTCGCTATCGTCATTTGCTACCTGTACCCGTTATAGGATGCTGCTTATCAAAAGGTGCTTTTAGAAGCTTGTTTTGTGCATCTACAGAATATTTATAGTTGCCATAAATGTAGGGTCCGTCTATACCTTTTAATTTCAAATCAACAGGCTTGTTCAGAGCAAATTCAATTTTTTCATTTTTAAAATAAGCATCAATCCCTGACCAGTAAATGGGGTACTCGTATTTTGCTTCATCAATATAAGCGTGCCCAAATATTAAAGTGGTTATTACCAAATAACCTGCCCACACCAGTATGCCCCACTTAAAAAGTGTTTTGATGATCTTTTTCGATTTTTTCATGTTTTATGTGAGTAGTCGATCTGCCAGGCATTATCGACGGGTAGGTTTTATATCCATAATCCAGCCGGTTATACATAAACCTGTCACTTTGAAAAAGCTTCGTTCATGGCCGTTTTGATAAGGTTTTCATAGTCCTTCATTGCAGGAGCTCCTGGCTGTAATCCTATCAGGCAATGGATCTGCCCGGCAAAGCATTTGTCCCAGACCTTAACACCCGCCTTTCTTAGTTTGGCGGCATACAATATTCCATCATCTCTTAGCGGGTCAAATTCGGCATTAATAATTACTGCTGGCGGTAAGCCTTTCAGGTTTTTGGTCAAAATGGGAGACACTTCCGGATTATTATATTGCCCCGGCGCATAGGTCTCTAGAGCAAAATAACAGTCGTCTTTTGTTTGAAAATATCCTTTGGCATTTTGCTGATACGAAACGGAAGTTTCCATATTCTTCGGACGAAGGTCAATCGGAAGTCCGTTCATGATGTGCACCTTGATTTTATGACTAATGCCTTCTTTTTTAGCTTTTTGGGCAATTACTGCTACCAGGTTTGCACCGGCGCTATTGCCAAGTAAGGCAATGCGACTGGTGTCACCACCCCATTTACTTCCGTGTTGGGCAATCCATTTAAAGGCATTGTAGCTGTCATTCACCGCAGCTGGAAATCTGTGTTCCGGTGCTACCCGGTAGTCAACGGCAAAAACAATGGCGCCAAAGGTCTTTGCTTCTTGCCATAGAGAGTACTCCCACCCCGGCAACAACGGCATAATGAAACCACCTCCGTGGTAATTGATAATAATGGGAAGGTTTTTCTTTTGCAGGGGATTAAAGACGAGTACCGGAATGCTGTCGGCTGTGATCTTAATTCGCTGCACATCTTCTTTGGGATAGGGCCTTAGTGGCAGGTCTACATATTTGATTTGCTCAATGGGAGTGCTACGAAGCTCTTCAAGTGTCCGGTCTTTGTAGCCAATCATTTTCAAGAAGGCTGCTATATTGGGGTCTAACTGACGACTTCCGCAAGACTGGGCAAAAAGCCCTTGCTGGGAAAAGAGAAAGAGGCCTAGAAAAGCAAAGAGTACTATTTTTTTCATGTATCTATTGGTTGAATAATTGGGATTGCCCAGTGATTTATTTCTTTAAAAATGCAACTATGCAGTACTGTGCAATGAGAAATAAGCCGCAAAGTATAAAAGGTAAACTCATTGTAGGAAAGTGGTATACTATTCCTTTACCACCTACACCCTTTGATTTATAAATTCAGCCTTTGGCAATCTCTCCTTTTTGCTAATTCTGTTTTCATCACGGTGCAAAGGTTACATGCTGAATAATGAGGGTATGAGGTAATTCCATGGAGTGAATCTAGTACATAGTACCTTGTATTGCAATGTACCGCTGACTTTATTATATGAACCATACATTATTATCCGTGAACTTCGGCGGATTTTCGACGAACAGACTAGATTAGAAAGAGTGAGAAGGAGAAGGGAAATAAACGGCAGCAGCCATTTTCCAAAGCTACTTTATTGGGCAGTAGATAGGTTGTGTTGATACAATGCGGATGTAAGGCGGCGCAAGGGGCCTGGCAGGAGAGGGTTAATCTTATTAAGCTACTAAAGCAAGAATGAATAGTGTAACTATATGGAACTTCCTTTTAAATAGGAACTCCTAAGGTGAGCTGATGCCCAATGCATGATTTCCTCTCGTTGCGTCCTTTTCATTTAGATTATAGGTACTTCTATACTTTGTAATGTTACCTAACACGTCTTAGCTAAGCGATGGGGAGGACTACTGTTTAGTTGCTGTTAGCTACTGGGGTTCTTTTTTCAGGTATAAGTTCCACGCTTCTGTTCTAGCCAATCTTCTTCTCTTCCCACTCCCGTCTCAACATGGCATACTGGAACTCGCTTCCCCATTTTCCTTTGAAGAAGATGTTTTCTATGAAATGCCCTTCCTGTCTAAATCCTATGCTTTTCAAGAGATTGATCGAAGCAATATTTTCAGCGTCCACAATTTCAACTACCCGGTGTATTTCTTTATTGTCAAAAAGAAAACGCAATACACCAAGCATCACTTCTTTAGCATAGCCCTTTTTCTGCTCAAGGTGTGAAATAGTAATACCAATTTCTGCAATTCTTGTATCATAGGAATCGAGTTTGATGGCACAATCGCCAATAAGTTGGCTTGTTTCCCTATTTTCAATGCCATATTGTACCCATTCTCCGGCTTTCCCAAAATGCTTTGTAGAATTGTCCTGAATAAACTCCTGAGCTTGCTCAATTGTCATCACATCGAAACCCTGGTATTTTGTAATTTCTGGGTTTGAGCGATATAGATGAAAGTCAGAAAGGTCTGCTAAATCGATGTGCCGAATTTTAAGCCGTTCTGTTTGAATATTTAATTGTTCCATTATCTGGATTTCTATCAGTGATTATTTGTCGGTTCGTTTTTGAAATGGCTGCTAACGGCTCGTATAAACGACCGCGAAGGCCATCGGCCGAGGTGAAGTTTATACCTTGTTAGCCAATGCTGTTTTTAAATTTCTAGTAAGATTGTCTCTGCTTCCATTTCTGGTGTCAACACAACTTTTTTACCAAGTATATCAGCAACAGATTGTAGGTAGCTGAGTATCGCTTGGTGGTTTTCTTCTGTTTTAACTTCCCTTGGTTCGATGTCGTTTTCAATCTCGCTTTCTATGAAGAAATAACACATGATGTTGACTTCCCCTAATTTTATTGTGGCTTTTATTGGTTCATCAAATGACCCTGAATCTTCCCAAAAGCTGAATACCACTTCTAAATCGATTCTTGATTCAGTTTTTAGTGTCCTTCCGTTGTAGAACTCTACCTTATAATTATCATTGACAAGAGAACTCCATTTCCTCCAGTCTTCTCTGTTTGTATTAAGAACTAGAATATCCCTTAGAGACCCGTCTTCATAATATAGTTCTTGCTTTATGGAATTCCAGTCTTTCATACTTTCAGTTTTGGCTAACTACTGGATACATGTAATTATTACGTTTAGCCAGCTAACGGTAGCTGTATAGGCGTAACTAAGCTAACGAATATACTATATATTCCTTGAACAATATAATCTCCTTCAAAAATCACCCCCTAAAACAAACCCCTGCAGAATTCCCCCATTTTTCCGAACTTTGCTATTCATTAGTCATCATACATTAATCATTAGCGCCTTGTCCACCATCTACAAAGAATACCTGCTGCAGTCGGAGCCGAACAAGTTCAGCCTGGATGGCCTGAAGGCGGGCGAGATGATCGTGAACATGGGGCCGCAGCACCCAAGCACGCACGGCGTACTGCGCCTGGAAGTGATAACAGATGGTGAAGTGATACAGGAGGTGGCGCCGCACATTGGGTACCTGCACCGCTGTTTCGAAAAGCACGCCGAACACATGGCCTATAACCAGACCATCCCCTACGTAGACCGCATGGACTACCTGGCCGCCATGAACTCGGAGCATGTGTGGTGCATGGGCGTAGAGAAACTGATGGGCATTACGGACCAGATTCCGAAGCGGGTAGAATACATACGTGTGCTGGTGGCTGAGCTTAACCGCCTGGCCTCGCATTTTGTGGCTATTGGTACTTATGCTATTGATATCGGGGCTTTTACGCCGTTTCTGTGGCTGCTCCGCGACCGAGAGCACATTCAGCGTTTGCTGGAGTGGGTTTCGGGCGCACGTATGCTATACAATTATATCTGGGTGGGCGGTTTGTATTATGACCTGCCAATAGGGTTTGAAGAGCGCTGCCGCGAGTTTATAAACTACCTGCTGCCTAAGCTGGACGAACTCGATACCATCCTTTTAGAGAATAAAATTTTTATAGACCGCACTGCCAATGTAGGTGTGTTGCCGCTGGATGTTGCCATAAACTATGGCTGCTCCGGCCCGATGCTGCGTGGCTCCGGCCTGAAGTACGATCTGCGTCGCATAGATGGCTATAGTGTGTACCCTGAACTTGATTTTGAAGTACCAATCGGCACAGGTATGGTTGGCACTACCGGTGATTGCTGGGATCGCAACTATGTGCGGGCACTCGAATGCCGCGAATCTGCTAAAATTATAGTTCAGTGCCTGGATAGGCTGACCGGCGACTATAAGCGTGCTCCTGATTTCGATCCGCAAGCAGCCTGTCCTAAAAAACTACGTATGGTTGGCTCGCAGGAAGTATATTTCCGGGGCGAGACACCGCGCGGTGAGCTGGGCTACTTCTTCCGGACAACTGATAAAAGTGATGTGCCTTTCCGTTGCCATGGCCGTGCGCCAAGCTTTGTAAACCTGTCTGTATTGCCCGAAATAAGCCGCGGTTGCATGGTTGCCGACCTGATTGCTATAGTTGGCTCCGTAGATATCGTGCTGGGCGAAGTGGATAGATAAGGTTCGGTTATAACCTACCTAACAAACTCTACCTTACCGAGGCAAAGAGTAGGATGGTCCTATTCTGCTCAAGGCCGACTGAAATCTCCTGTCATTCTGTAAATGAAACTCAGTGAAGGTGAATGTCACAACTAGAAACTAACAGGATCTTTTCACAGAAAATCAAACTAGAGAAAGAGATGCTTCTGCCGTAACTATAGAACTATAAATGAAACTATAACAGCGGAAAGCTTCTTGTTTTACGGGAAGATTGAAAGGGAAAGCAACTATAGAATAATATCCTGAACCATAATAGAAGTTCCTCCCCAGGAGTGGCAGGATAGATTTCAGACACTGCTTCCCTCACGCTATAAAACGACAGGAAGGTAAACTATAACATAAAGTAAAAAGCGTGCTGGAAGCAAAACCAGCACGCTTTTTACTTTATGTAACTATAAACTATACTTCTTCCGTTACTTCCTGTTCTTTTTTCTCAGCCTTGTAAAGCAGTGTAGAGCAATTGTTCGGATCGAGAATTTCGCGGGCACACCGCTGGATATCTTGCGGTGTTACGGCCTGTATCTTTTCTCCTTCCGTGTTCACAAAGTTTGCATCTCCTAAAAGCTTACCATAAGCCAGGTTCATGGCGCGGTTCAGCAATTCTATTTCAGAGAATACTAAGCTGGTTTCGGCCTGGTTCTTTACTTTGTTAAGTTCATGCTCATCTACCAAGGTATCCATCAGTTCCTGGTTTATCTTTTCGATGGCCGCATTGGCTTCCTGCAGGTCTACGCCTTCGTTCAGCTTGCCTTGTATAATCAGTAAGCCCGGTTCTATACTTCCGGTAACCGACGCCGAAACAGAGTTGAACAGTTTCTGCTCTTTCACCAACTGCTCATATAACCTGCTCGACTTGCCCCGGCCCAGAATATCACTGATCAGATCGATCGCATAATAATCCGGATGGATGCGGTGCGGCATGTGGTATGTTTTATAGATGGCGCTTAATGGCACATCAGCTGTAGTTTCCAGCACGCGCGGTTCGGATTGCTTTGGCTCATTTGGTATGTGGCGGGTATACTTTTCGCCGGCAGGTATCGGGCCAAACCATTTTTCGGTCAGCTCCTTTGCAAGGTCAAATGTTATACTTCCGGCAATTACCAGTATCGCGTTGCTTGGAGAGTAGTGCTTTTTATGGAAGGCTTTTACAATGTCCATCGTAGCATCTTCTATGTGCTTGATCTCCTTGCCTATAGTTGCCCACTTGTAAGGGTGATTCTTATAAGCCAGCGGACGAAGTTTCAGCCACACATCGCCGTAAGGCTGGTTCAGGTAGGTCTGTTTAAATTCTTCTACCACCACTTTACGCTGCACTTCCAGGCCATTTTCGCTAAAAGCCAGGTCCATCATGCGGTCAGATTCCAGCCAGAAGCCGGTTTCAATATTCTGTGCCGGTAACGTCAGGTAATAATTGGTGATATCGGGGCTGGTAAAGGCGTTATTCTCGCCACCTACGCGCTGCAGGGGCTCATCATACACAGGTATATTTTTAGATCCGCTGAACATCAGGTGCTCAAACAAGTGTGCAAAACCCGTATGCTCTTCTACTTCATCGCGCGAGCCTACATCGTACAGCACATTTAAAACTGCCATCGGCGATGTATGGTCTTCGTGCACAATCACGCGCAACCCGTTATCAAGTGTAAATTCCTTAAACTGTATCATATCTTAAGTGTTAAATTGCCTGATGGTTAAAATGTTATTCTCTGATACATCCTTTTCAACCATTTAACAATGCAACTGTATAGCCTTTATTAGAAACAAAAGTATAAATTAGCGACATATTTTATAGCTACGCCTAATATACTAACTTGCCTACCTATAACGAAGTTTCCAATTTCTGAGATGAACTACAACCGCAAAGAATATTCCGAGGACGAACTGATCTCCCTTTACCGTGCTATACTTAAGCCACGCATGATCGAAGAGCGTATGCTCGTGCTACTGCGACAGGGAAAAGTAAGCAAGTGGTTTTCTGGTATTGGCCAGGAAGCTATTTCTGTAGGGTCGGCTATGGCGCTGGAGCAGGACGAATACATACTTCCGCTGCATCGTAACCTGGGCGTTTTTACCAGCCGCAATGTGCCCTTGGATAGATTGTTTGCGCAGTTTCAGGGTAAGAAAACCGGCTTTACAAAGGGCCGCGACCGCTCTTTCCATTTCGGTTCTAACGAGCACCATATTGTAGGTATGATCTCCCATCTGGGACCGCAACTGGCGGTAGCCGATGGTATTGCTCTGTCGGATTTACTGGATAAAAAAGAAAAAGTAACGCTAGTGTATAGTGGCGATGGCGGAGCTTCGGAAGGCGATTTTCATGAGGCGCTGAACGTAGCAGCTGTGTGGGGATTGCCGGTTATTTTCATGATCGAGAATAATGGTTATGGTTTATCTACGCCAAGCAATGAGCAGTTCAAGTTTAAGCAGTTTATAGATAAAGGCCCTGCCTATGGCATGGATGCCCTGCAGATAGATGGCAATAATCTGCTGGAGGTATACGATACGGTACGGCAGACAGCAGCCAGCATGCGCAAGAACCCACGTCCGGTGCTGATCGAAGCCATGACGTTCAGGATGCGTGGCCATGAAGAAGCCAGTGGCACCAAGTATGTGCCGCAGGAGCTGTTCGAGAAATGGGCTAAAAAAGATCCGGTTGAGAACTATGAGAAGTTTTTGCTGGATGAACTGGTACTTACCCAAAAGGCAGTAGAAAGTATTCGCGAAGAGTTGAAAGCCGAAATTGAAGAAGGTTTACAGACTGCTTTCGCTACCCCAATGCCTGTTGCTGATCGCCAGGAAGAAATTGCCGACATGTATAAACCATACGTGCAGCAGCCTGTAGCGCCGGCATCAAGTGCTAAGACTGAAAAACGTTTTGTAGATGCCATTTCAGATGGTTTGCGCCAGAGCATGGAGCGTTACCCGGAACTGGTTTTAATGGGCCAGGACATTGCCGAATATGGTGGCGTTTTCAAGATTACAGAAGGCTTTGTAGATAAATTTGGTAAAGAGCGCGTGCGCAACACACCACTTTGCGAGTCGGCTATACTTGGTATAGGGCTGGGCATGTCTGTAAAAGGCAAAAAGAGCATGGTGGAAATGCAGTTTGCCGACTTTGTGAGCGTGGGCTTTAACCAGATCGTGAATAACCTGGCCAAGAGCCATTACCGCTGGGGCCAGCACGCCGATGTGGTAGTGCGTATGCCTACAGGTGCCGGTACTGCAGCTGGTCCGTTTCACTCGCAGAGCAACGAAGCCTGGTTCTTCCACACACCCGGTTTAAAAGTTGTTTACCCTTCGTCTCCGTATGATGCCAAAGGGTTGCTGAATGCTGCGATCGAAGATCCGAACCCGGTAATGTATTTTGAGCACAAGCTGCTTTATCGCTCCATCTCGCAGGATATTCCGGATGACTACTATACTATAGAGATCGGTAAAGCGAAAACAGTAGCCGAAGGCGAGGACCTGTCTATTATAACCTATGGTATGGGCGTACATTGGGCCAAGCAACTGCAGCAGGAAATGCCGGGCACAAGTATTGAAATACTAGATCTGCGCTCACTGTTGCCTTGGGACAAAGAAGCTGTACGAAATACTGTAGCCAAGACCGGCCGCGTTATCATCTTACACGAAGACACACTGACAGGTGGTATTGGCGGCGAAATTGCAGCCTGGATCGGAGAAAATTGTTTTGAGCACCTGGATGGGCCTGTTGCCCGTGTAGCTAGTCTGGATACTGCCATCCCTTTTGCACCGCCACTGGAAGCAGAATTTTTGCCAAAGCAACGTCTCCGCGAAAAGGTAGAAGCAATACTTGCGTACTAATAACATACTTTACCTGATCAGCCATGACCTATAACCGCGTCCTTTCTCTGGTACTACTAACTATAATGCTTTCTCTTGCGAGCGGCTGTGGTAAAAAGGGTATTCCCTGCCCCTCGCCCAATGGCAAGAGTGTAAAAGTGCAGGCAAAAGGTGCTGCTGGCCTCGAAGCGATCAGGGTATCTACCAACAAAGATGGACTGGTACAAAAGAAGAAAAAATTCCTGTTCTTCTAAGGGCTAACCTCGTAAACTATACTTATACCGAAAGAGAGGAGGCGTATGATGCAAATGTTTACTAAAGGAATAATCAGCTTTTTGATGCTGTTATTACTCGGGGTGGTGCCGGCTATGGCGCAGATAAAGAATCTGAGCGATGATAAGCAAAAAAAGGAACAACGGCGTTTTCTGAAGGAAGCCGAAAAAACAGAATCTACTTACAAAGACAGCCACCTGAACACGAATGCTTATACCTTTAAAAAGGGAGAAGCTGCCCGTAAAAGAGTAAAGAAACGTGATGAGCGCCGCCAGTATAAATTTGATGAGGCAGGCAAACCGCTGAAAAAGAAAACATTTCTGCGCAGGAAGACAACCAGTAAGCAGGCTGGCAGGTAAAACACTACGTACAAACAAAACCTAACTATGAACTGGCACCCTCTAAATAGCACAGAACAGCTGGATACTATACTGGAAGAATCGAAACATACCCCTGTTGTTATCTTTAAGCACAGTACATCGTGTTCGATCAGCTCAACAGCCAAAAGCCGCCTGGAGCGCCAATGGGATGGCAAAGGGCTGGACCATATTAAACCATATTACCTGGATATGCTGGCATATCGCCCGGTATCTAACGAAATAGCGGAAGTGTTGCAGGTGCGTCACGAGTCGCCGCAGATACTGTTGGTACAGGATGGGATGTGTACTTATAACGCATCGCATTTAAGTATAAACTTAGATGAGATGAAGAAGAAAGTTGCTGCATCTGACTAAAGATGCAGCAACTTTTTTTCTAGTTCTGGTAGTTAAAGCTTACCGATTGCTTTATTTCCGGATGAAGGCTCATCGCAACCGGACAGGTGCGGGCCGCGTTCTCCAACAAAGCTTTTTCTTTTGCAGTATAGGCTATAGCCGGCATTTTAAATGTTAGCACAATTTCACCGATACGACGTGGATCAGCAACCATAATTTTAGTGGTTTCTATTTCCATGCCTTCAATGGCGATGCTGTTGCGTTCTGCTACAATGCCCATAATGGTCATCATGCAACTGCCAAGTGCAGCGCAAACAAGGTCTGAAGGTGAGAAAGCCTCTCCACGGCCATTGTTGTCGAGTGGTGCGTCAGTAATAATGGTGTTGCCTGAAGCCAGATGCTGGGCTTGCGTACGTAAATTGCCCTGGTATTTATTTTGGATAGTTGCCATAACAAGTATTGGTTTGAATAAAGCGTGAATTTACTTACTTTTAAATAAACTATAAATTATTCTAAGTGATCCGATACATCGCTTTCGTGCTTACGCTCGCTTTTGCAGGTATTGCTTTGCCGGCGCTCGCCCAGTCTGAAGAAGAAGAGGAGTCTTTTGATAACGAACTGAGCTATGGTTTAAACCTGAACTCTAACGGTGGCCTTATTGGCGGTGTTTTTGTCCGGTCGGCTTACACCATGAACCATAATATGCTGCAGTTTGGAGCCATAGAGATTGTGGAAGTAAAACACCCCAGAGAGCAGCGCTTTTACAGCGGCGAAACCGGAGATTCCTATATCCGGGGTAAGCAGAATTATTTATTTGTAGTGCGTCCGCAATATGGTCGTGAGCTGGTACTTTTCAGGAAAGCTGCCGAATCGGGAGTACAGGTAAATGCCATTGGTGCAGTTGGTCCTTCGCTGGGCTTCCTGGTGCCTTACTTTGTGCGCTACAACTATGGCCAGCAGGGTACAAGCGAAGGTGTCCGTACCGAGCAGTATAACCCGCAGGACCATAAGGATCTGGCAAGAATACAGGGCAGCGGCGGTGTGTTTACAGGCTTAGGAGAATCAAAACTGAACATAGGCGCCCATGTAAAAGCTGGTCTGAGCTTCGAGTACGGCCGCTATAACGAAAGTATAGCCGGTGTAGAAGTTGGGGTGATGGTGGAAATGTATACAAAGGAACTGGTCATTATTCCGGAAGCAAGCAATAACAGCCGTTTTACATCTGTGTACCTTAACATCTACTACGGTCGCCGCAAATAATCCGAACAAATCTTAACGTACTTCTGTTGCAAAGGAAAGAGGCATAAAACTAATGTCTCTTAACACATTACTTCCTATCTTTGCAGCATGGATGAAATCATATCACTTCCGGTAATACAGCCCAATACCACTCCCTCAGAACTGAGTGAAAACGGCAAAATACGCAAACCAAACTGGCTTCGCGTAAAATTGCCTGTAGGGCAGGAATATGCTAAAGTACGCAATATAGTATCTGAATATAAACTGCATACCATCTGCGAAAGCGGCAACTGCCCGAACATGGGCGAATGCTGGGGAGCAGGTACGGCCACCTTCATGATTCTGGGTAACGTTTGTACACGCAGCTGCTCTTTTTGCGCTGTAGCTACTGGTCGCCCGAACGAGTACGACGAGGATGAGCCACGCCGTGTAGCAGAAGCTATTCAGCTTATGGGCGTAAAACATGCTGTTATCACGTCTGTTAACCGCGACGAGCTAAAAGACCGTGGCGCTGCTATCTGGCACGAAACGGTAAGGTTAGTAAAAGAGCTGTCGCCGGCAACAACTATAGAAACCCTGATACCAGACGTAAAAGGAACCTGGGATGCGCTGATCACCATGATCTCAGCTGGCCAGGAAGTTGTGTCGCATAATATGGAAACGGTAAAGGAACTATACCGCCAGGTGCGCCCGCAGGCTAAGTATGAGCGAAGCCTGGAGCAGATAAAGCGTACGAAAGAGTATGGCAAACGCACCAAGACCGGTATTATGCTGGGCTTAGGCGAAACCCGCGACCAGGTGTACCAGGCGATGGATGATCTGGCTGCCAACGGGTGCGATATCCTGACGCTTGGCCAGTACTTACAGCCAACAAAACTACACATAGAAGTAGCAGAATTTATCCATCCAGACCTGTTTGCGCACTACCGTGAAGAAGGTTTGAACAGAGGTATCAAGTATGTGGAGTCAGGTCCGCTGGTTCGTTCGTCGTACCACGCTGAGCGCCATGTAAATGTATAAGTTTGACTAATGTCTTTTCGAAAGCCCTGTTGCCAGCGCAACAGGGCTTTTTTGTTGTTATGCTTTTCAGGCTAAGCTTAATTGTTGTAAGTGATGGCATTCATGTTTCTATAATTCCTCTTGTATCATCTCATGTCTAAGGTAACCCTGAGTATGCGTGGGATTAAAAGTGCCACTGCAGATTTTTGGTTTAAACCGTGATTATGGTGTTGATGAATTCGCAATTTCACTAAGACCTAGCAGTGTGCGCAACTCCTGTTAGCGTCTGGGCTATAGTTGATTTACTTCTCTATTGTCATTTCGAGCAAAGTGAGAAATCTATCTCAGCTTATAGTTGATATTACTACTATTCGAACCAAGCCTTTTCTTTCAAAGCTGCTATCCATCCTGGGAACTCTACTTGGCTACTGTTCTATCGTTAGCTTTGGTGCCCTCACGGCCGGGAGGCCCCGTCTTCGGGCATCGCGCTGCTGCTTTCTTGCTACCCTCGCTTTGCTCGTGTTGCCTAGCGGCACCGCAACAAATCAAAGGCGCTCAACCCAAAGACTGAGACGTTTCGCATAGTTACCAGCATCTATATTTTGCACTAACTCGCTTCTAGATTTACCGTGGTTGTAGTTCCGTAGGGACAGGTAAACCTGTCCCGCTCGTGGGTTGTAACTATAGTACTATAACTCAAACTATAGCTATAGCGGAATTGTCCCCTTGAGGGGACTACAGGGTGTTATCACTCTAACTATGAAACTATAGGCAAACTATAGCAATAGCAGAAATTTCCCTCTCGGGAGGCGGGGGTGGGTTAAAACCCTAACTATAGAATTGTGCCACTAACTATAGCAAAGGTCTTACCTCCCTTCTACCAAGGTCCTTTCAGGATGACAGATGGGGAAGTAACCCAAAGCTCCACGTCTTAGACAAGGAGGGGCGGGGGGACCACTAGAACTGCAGCCTCAAACTATAGCAACAGCAGAAACTCCCTCCAGGCAAGAACAAGAGGAAAGCGAATGGCAACTATAAAATTCAACCAAAATATTTTAAAGAAGCTATCTCATTTTCAAGACATAATAATCCTGTTCTCTCTTACTCTTCTTGCCCTATCTACAAATTTTTGGACCTAATAATTATAGGATTCTGATATTTATTTTAACACAAGTGCGTGGTGTGTTATAAATCTTGAGTCTGGTGTGATTAGTGTAAAAACATAACTTATCTTATATATATGTATTTTTTTATATATAAGTCTATAATTTTTTGAATTTAACACAACATAATCGGATAATTTAAGTAAATGAAATTGTTCAATATGTATAGTCAAATCTATATATATCTGATTCCGCTAATATTTCATTTCAACATATCCATATGAATAAAATTTTACTGCTGATTTGTGCCATCTTATCTGTCGGCATTACCCTTAGCTATGGACAGACACAAGATGTACTGGGCAATGCTGCTAGTTATGCAGTGCTCGCTTCCTCTCAGATCAACAACACCGGCCAAACAGGGGTTACTGGAAACGTGGGCATCAGCCCGGGTAATGTCCTGAATGGTGAAGCGGGGCTTGTTGTGAAATCCGGCAAAATTGAGAAAAACACACCGTCTGCTATTAATGCTGCTCAGGATGCCCTGGTTGCATACAATGCCTTGTATGCCCGAACACCCGCTACAAATATCGCTGGCAACTTCGGTGAAAGTGCTTTGCCTTTAGGGCCGGGTACCTACAAAGTTTCCGGTGATGCCAGTTTTAAAGGTGTACTTGCAGTGGATGGCCGCGGAGATGTTAACTCTGTTTTCGTGTTTATAATAGATGGTAACCTGCTAACGGATGCTCCGGCGGCTGGTGTACTGACTATGAACGGCGCGCAGCCAAGCAATATTTACTGGGTTGTAACAGGAGACGTTATCCTGGGAGGCTCTACAGGTTTCCAGGGAACGATACTGGCAAAAGGTGATATAACACTGGATGCCGGTGTGGTAGTGATTGGCAGGGTGATGTCTTTAAACGGCAAAGTAAACCTGACCTCCAATAACGTGTTCCTGCCAAACGTTGTGGTTACCGACTTAGCTGTAACGAAAGAAGCGGCTGCAGGTGATTACACCATAGGCTCGGAAGTAACATATACTATAACAACTACTAACAAGGGACCGGGTACGGCTACCGATGTTCAGGTAAAAGAGAATATCCCGGCTGGGTTGGAATTTGTACGTGTTGAGTCGATCTCGAATGGTACTTATAATGAAACCACTCACATCTGGACTATACCAACTCTTGTAAACACAGGCACTGAAACGCTGAAGCTTGTATTTAAAGTAACGGCATCGGGAAATATTAAAAACGGAGTTACTGTAATTGGTAAAGATCCGGATCCGAACCCGGGCGACAATACTGAAGAAGAGCCCATTGACGTGCCAGTGCCGGCTGCTAACCTGAGCATTAAGAAAACCGCAAGCGGCGCACCTTATAAAGTAGGTGGATTAGTAACTTATACTATAGTTGCCAGCAACAGCGGGCCTTATGCAGCCGAAAATGTAGTGGTAACTGATGTGCTGCCAGCAGGCCTGCAATATGAGAGCCACACCGTAACAAAAGGCACTTACGACCCGACTACCGGTATTTATGCAGTAGGAACACTGGGTAAAGATGAAAGTGTAACACTGACTATAGTTGCCAAGATTGTAGCTGCCGGAAATATTGTGAACGTGGCTACCATTACGAACCCTACGCTACCAGACCCAACGCCAGGCGATAACACCGACGAAGAACCAATAGATGTTACCTGCGATGCTCCGACATTAACTATAACCGGCAACGGTAACCTCTGCGATGGTGAACAAATAAAATTTGAGATAACAGAAGTATTTGGTGCGACTTACGATTACACCTTACCTGCAGGCTTTACAGAAGTATCCAGAACAGCTACAACTATAACTGTAAAAGCTGGCAACACGGGTGGTACCCTGGAAGTGAAAGTAAAAGACCTGTGCGGAAATGAATTTACCGTTGTCAAAGACATCGTTGTAACAGCTAAACCAGTTGTAACTATAAGCGGTCCGGCTCAGGCTTGTGCTAATGCAAAAGGACTAACCTATACTGTGGTTGGTGCCGGCGAAGGCGTAACCTACGAGTGGAGCACAACTGGCGGAATAACCCTTACTAGTGAGCCGGGCGCTGCCACAGCAACTATAGATGCAGGCGCAACAGGTGGTACAATCTCCGTTAAAGTGAAGAACAGCTGCTTCGAGAGCGATCCGGCAACGACAACTATAACCATACTGCCTGTTCCTGAAAAACCAACGCCACTGGCTGGCACAAGCGAAGTATGTGCTGGTGACATAACGCCGACCTACGAGATTGCTCCGGTTGCAGGCGCTACAGGTTATACCTGGACAGTACCAGTTGGTTGGACGATCACATCAGGTAAAAACACAACCAAAATAACTGTAACTGCAGGTGCCACATCTGGTAACGTAACGGTTACTGCCGATAACGAATGCGGAAGCAGCGAAGCAGCAACCTTTACAGTAGCAGCCAGCGATGTACCGGCAGCCGCAACTATAACCGGCAGTGCCGGAGCATGCATCGGAACAACGCTGACATATAGTGTGGCAGAAGTTGATGGTGCAACAGACTACAACTGGACAGTACCACAAGGCTGGACGATCATCAGCGGAAACCACACGCCAACTATAGAAGTGAAGGTAGGCGAAGCAACGGGCGATGTAACTGTAACGATAAGCAACAGCTGCGGTGCAGGTGCAACAGCAACGATGGCAGTAGCGCCAACGGTTAAACCAGCCACACCAACTATAACCGGCCCGGCAGAAACGTGCGCAGGTAGCGCAGGCAATGTGTATAGTGTAACAGCTGTAGCAGGTGCTACCAACTATACCTGGACTGTACCAACCGGCTGGGTAATAACAACAGGCGACAATACCAACAGCATTACTGTAACTGCTGGCGAAGCGGGCGGCGAAGTAACCGTGGTTGTGACCAATACGTGCGGCGACAGCGATGCAGGAGTATTTGCATCTGGTATCACTACACCACCAACTTCAGCAGGACCTATAACAGATAACAGCACGCTTTGTGATGGCCTTTCTTACAGCATTGCTACAGTAGCAGGTGCTACAAGCTATACCTGGACGGTGCCTGCTGGAACTACGATCATCTCTGGTCAGGGTACTACATCCATCAAAGTAAAAACAGATAACGCCAATGCAACGGGTGATATTAAGGTAGTGGCCAACACAAATGGCTGCAGCAGCCCTGAATCTGTGATCGCGCTGGATATGTCGCTGGTTAACGGTAACCTGAGCTTCCCGAAAGCCTTTAGCCCGAACGGCGACGGCACGAACGATGCCTGGAAGATCACTAATCTGGAGAAATACACCGGCAACGAAGTAATGATCTTTAACCGCTACGGCACGGAAGTTTACAAGCAGAAGAATTACCAGAACGACTGGACCGGAAAAGGTCTGGAGCAGGGCACTTACTTCTACAAAGTGATCGTGAAACTGTGCGACGGTAAAGAGCAGGCATTCACAGGTTATGTAACCATCTTCCGCTAAGCATCAGGCCAACATAAAGGACAAAACATTTAAGAAAATGAGAATAGTTTATACCCTGCTGGCCCTGCTCTTAGCCTTCTCGGCAAGCGCCCAGCAAAACCCACAGTACTCACAATACATCTTCAACAGTATGGGCATTAACCCTGCGTATACTGGCAGCAAGAATGTGCTCAACGTAAATGCCTTCCACCGCTCGCAGTGGACAGGCATTGATGGAGCGCCAACCACACAGGCGCTTAGCATAGACGGTATTTCTGCCAGCAACAAACTGGGGCTTGGCCTGGCATTAACCCGCGACCAGATAGGGGCGCAATCTGCCATATCAGCTTATGCCAACATTGCAGTAAAGCTTCCGGTAAGCGAAACGGGCGTATTTAGCCTGGGCCTTGCGCCGGGCCTGGTGCAAACCAAAGTAGATGGCAACGAACTGGGTATTGAAAACGATCCTTCTATACCGGCAGGCTCAGAAAGCAACATTCGTCCAGATATTAAGATAGGTGCTTACTTCCATACGCAGCGTTTCTATGCGGGCCTTTCAGCCTCTGACCTGCTGCAGTACAAGGATATGGATAACATTGAGCCGGAGCGCCACTATTACTTTACAACAGGTTATGTGTTTGATATAGGTCCTTTTGTAAAACTAAAGCCAAGCATGCTGGTGAAAGAAGATTTTAACGCTCCTACAGCGGTAGATCTGAATGCCTTTGTATTGCTGGCCGACAGGTTATGGTTAGGCGGTTCGTACCGCACAAGCATGAAGCTCTTTAACAACACGCCGGATATGAACGGTATGAAGAGTCGTACAGCTATCGCTTTTATCGGGGAACTGCAGATTCATAAATCGCTGCGCCTGGGCTATGCCTACGATAAGATGCTCAACGACCTGGGTTCTTTTAACACACATGAAATATCGGTGGGGTATTACTTCTTCAGAAAGACAGATACCAAAATGCTCACACCACAATACTTTTAATCTTAGCCTGAAAGCATATGAACTATAAATCTACACCCTTATATCTAGTTGTAGCGGCCATGCTGAGTTTTGGCTCGGTGGCACAGGCGCAATCAGACCTCCGGAAGGCTAACAAGCATTTTGATAATTATGCCTATGCACTGGCCCTGGAAAACTATAAATCAGCTATAGCCAAGCGTGAGCCTAGTGCTGAAACCACGCAGCGCATTGCAGATGCTTACCGCATGACGCGCCAGACGCACCAGGCCGAGCAGTGGTATGCAAAAGCTGTGCAGTTGCCGGGCAGCAACCCGATGAACCATTATTATTATGCAGAAGCGCTTCGCAGCAACGGTAAATACGCCGAAGCTAAGGAAGAGTACATGAAGTGGGGCGAGGCGATGCCGGAAAATGCTGAAAATGCACAGAAGCTGGTAGCCGCTACAGACCAAACTATAAAGTGGATGCAGCAGGAGCCAACAGCCGAAGTACAGACATTAGCTGGTGTAAACGTTGGTGGTTTTTCCGATTTCAGCCCGGCACCGTTTGGCAAAGGCATCATCTTCACATCTGACAGGGGAATTTCTGCTGATGCAAAAGCAGATGTGTATGGCTGGACCGGCCGCCCTTATCTGCAACTTTTTACTGCTGAACCTGATGCGCAAGGTAACTGGGGAGCACCTACCGCTCTACAGGACGTGGTTAACTCGGAATACCATAATGCAACTGCGTCTGCAGCTACAGATGGGCAGATGCTGTATTTTACAAGAACCCACATGGTGCGCCAGCGCAACAATGTAAACCCTGACCCAACCAGCTGGGTAAAAGAAGCCGAAAAGCCGGAACACATTAACCGACTGGAAATATTTTCGGCACAGAAAGTAGATGGCAACTGGAGCAACATTCAGCCATTTGCTTACAACAACGTTACTGAGTATTCAGTAGGTCACCCGGCGCTGTCGGCTGATGGGCAGATCCTCTACTTTGCCTCTGATATGGCTGGTAGCCTGGGTGATACTGATATTTTTTATACAACCCGCCAGGCTGATGGTAGCTGGGGCACGCCTGTAAATGCAGGTGCAACTATAAACACGCCGGGCCGCGAGAGCTTTCCGTATGTAGATGCCGACGGTAAACTATACTTTGCTTCGGATGGACATGCGGGTATGGGTGGCCTGGATATTTTTGCTGCCCTTGGCCAACATGGCAACTGGTCAGGAGTGCGCAACATGGGCAACCCGATCAACTCACCAAAGAACGACTATGGCATTATGTTCACGGAGCCAGGCGAAAGCGGTATGTTATCATCTAACCGCGATTCCGATAACGGAACTGAAGACATCTATAGTTTTAAAGTGCTGAAGAAGCCGGTTGTGTTAGCCATCTCAACTTTAGAGCGTAAGCAGAACGATAAGAAGAAGAATATAGAAGTGCCGTTGCCGCAGGTGAAAGTAGTGGTTACACAGGAAAGTAAAGCTGACTCGGCTGTGGTGATCTCTGATGAAAAGGGTAAATACTTTATGGATGGCTTTAAGGGCACGAATTATTCGCTGTTAGGCACTAAAGACGGTTACCTGACACAGCAGGCGCTTGCCAAAATACCGGAAACAGCCGGTGATACAATACAAGTGGCGCTGGTGTTCGATAAAAATGAGCTGGACCGCGTGATCGTGCTGGAAAACATCTATTACGACCTGGATAAGTGGGACATCAGACCGGATGCCGCTACGGAACTGGATAAACTGGTAACGGTGCTTCAGAACAACCCAAAAATTAAAATAGAGATGAGCTCGCACACCGATAGCCGCGAGAGCCAGAACTATAACCAGTTGCTTTCTGAACGCAGAGCAAGCGCCGCTGTAGATTACCTGGTATCGAAAGGCATAGACAAACGCCGCCTGACAGCGAAAGGCTACGGTAAAACCAGGCTTGTTAACGGTTGCGGCGATAACGTGGAGTGCTCGGAAGAACAACACCAGCAGAACCGTAGAACCGAGTTCAAGATAAAATAAGAAACATCAATTGAATTGATATAAAAATCTCATTAGCTTTCATAGTTTGGAAAGGCTCCGCAGGTTCTGCCGGAGCTTTTTTATTGCCTATAGTTTGCAAACTATAGTTGTAACTATAAACAATGTGCCCTGTTGCACGTTCTGAAATGAGTTTCTGTACCTACTCCATGAAAAAACTTCTGCTTTTATACTTCTTTGTGCTTGGTGTTTGTCCGGCAATTATGGCACAAACTATAGTGAAAGGTATTGTCCGGAATGCGCAAACACAGCAAACCATACCAAATGCTATAGTCAGAGCAAATACCAACCAGACCACGCAAACCGCTACAGATGGCAGCTATAGTTTAACCGTTCCGGCGCAGGCTTCTTATATCATCGTTTCCCATATTGGGTTTGTACCAGACACTATCACCATACAACATGGGCAAACTATAGTTTACTATACCGAACTACAGCCCCGGCAGAATATCTTAAAAGAAGTACAGGTACAGGGTTTCGAGACCAACCGTCCTTTACTACAAACGGCTGGCGCCATCAGTATAATGGATAGTGAGGTTATCCAGCGGTCGGATGAAAGCTCACTGGTGCGGGCGGTAAATACAGTGCCGGGTGTGCGGATGGATGAGCGTGCGCCGGCCAGTTATCGCATTTCGGTCAGGGGTAGCACGCTGCGCTCGCCTTACGGCATCCGGAACGTGAAGCTATATTTTAACAGCATCCCGCTGAGCGAAGCAAACGGAACAACGGCCCTTAACGCCCTAGACGCAGCAAGTATAGGCTCTATAGAAATCCTGAAAGGCCCGACGGCCAGTGTGTATGGGGCAGGAACAGGCGGAACGGTATTGTTAGAGCCAAAGCGTGCGCAGCTGGGCGCAACAATTGGAGCCGGCGTAACGATAGGTTCGTATGGTTTCCGCAAGTATGCGGCTACAGCCAGTGCAGGGTCAGCTAAGAGCAATGTGCTGGCACAGTACACGCATCAGCAATACGATGGCTACCGCGAACAATCTGCTTTCGACAGAAAGGTCCTGCTTATCTCTCCGGAGTTTTATGTATCGGATAAGCAAACGATAACTTCGCATATTATCTACTCTGATCTGTATTACGAATTGCCCGGCGGCATCACAAAAGAGCAGTATGACCAGAACCCAAGGCAGGCACGCGGCGGCGAGTTTGGAAGTGTAAAACAGCAGGCCGCCATGAATCAGGAAAGCCTAAACATCGGATTGAAGCAGGAGTATCGGTTTACAGATAACTTCAGTAACGCAACGGCCATCTATAGTTTGCACCGCTTCCGCGACCATCCGTTTAATACTGATTATGAACGCAACGCGAACCAGGAATTTGGTGGCCGCACCAGCTTTACCTATAAAACAACGATAGCTACCTTACCGGCAACCTATACTTTCGGAGGTGAGTTTCAGCGTGGATTTGAGGCAGCCCGGACTTATGACAATAATAGCGGCTCTGCAGGCGCTTTGCGCACCGACGATGAAGTGACTGCTAAGACCGGCTTCATCTTCAGCCAGGCAGAACTTGAGTTGCCATCCGATTTCATCTTTACCGCAGCCCTCAGCCTCAACGATACACAATACGAGATCATACGACTGGCCCAGGTACCAACTATAAACTATACCAAAGATTTTGAGGCTGTACTTTCGCCAAGAGTTGCGCTGCTTAAACGATTAACAGACCGGATATCAGCGCATGCCAGCATCAGTTCGGGTTTCTCGCCTCCTACCGAAGAAGAGATTCTGACCTCGGATGGTACCTTAAACGAAGACCTTGAAGCTGAAAAAGGAACAAACTATGAAGTGGGTGTGCGTGGCTATAGTTTGCAGAACAGGCTGAGCTTTGATGTGGTCGGGTTTTACTTCAGGCTAAAAGAAACTATAGTTAGCCGGCAGGATGTATCGAGCGTGGCTGTGTTCCGGAATGTGGGCTCTACTTCGCAGAAAGGTTTAGAAACCGCACTGAACTATACGATAGTGGATGAGCCCGCAAATGCAGTAAGCCTGTTTAAGGTCTGGGCTAGCTACACCTATAACCATTTCCGGTTTAAAGAATATCAGCAGGATGAAGATGATTTTAGCGGCAATGAACTGACAGGCGTAGCGCCACACACTGTAGCAGCTGGTTTAGATCTGGTAACAAAGCCTGGTTTATACTTTAATGCAACAGCGAACTATACAGATGAGATTCCGCTGAATGATGAGAATACTGTTTATGCCGACAGGTATATAGTGGTGGGTGCAAAAGCCGGTTACCGAACAACTATAGCCAGACAGCTGCAGCTGGATATTTTTGCCGGGGTTGATAACCTGACAGATGAAAAATATAGTTTGGGTAATGACCTGAATGCCTTTGGTGGTCGCTTTTATCAGCCGGCCCCGGACCGTAATTACTTTGGCGGAATCAGATTGAACTATAGTTTTAATTAAGGCTACTGTGTGGTTTGCGGCACAGGCGGGTACCGCGACATGATGTTGGCAACTGCTTTGTTAAGGTCGTAGCTGCCGAGAGCTGTTGGGTCTATTCCTGCTTCGTACCAGCCGCGCCATACCAGCTGATTGGTGCTGGCTTCTATCAGGTCAATAATTAAAGTACCAGGTGGCAGGTCACGTACGCTTCTGTAAGCCGGCAGCCCCGATACACTATATCGGAACCTGTAACCATACCAGTAACTATAGCCATAACCAAAGCCGGGGGCAAAAACTGTATCTGCTTCCGATGCCTTTGTGGCGGGCAATGCAATATCATAGGCAATGAGCAGGTCCGGAGATTCCTCCGCAGGCCGCATCCCTACTTTTACTAATTCACTTTCAATAGCTTGTTTTATCTGCTGATCCAGCAGTGGGCTGTAGGCGGGGCCGCTTCCTATAGTTGGAGTAGGGAGCTCTGCATTGTGCCAGGCAAAGGTCTGGTAAACTCCGAAATTAGAGGAGCTGTTGTAGCTGCTGTTTATGTCTGGACCTACCATGCAACTGGTAAGTAGCAGTAAAAATAAGGCCGGTATCAGCCGCAGATTAAAGTAACATACTTTTGGTGCGTGGTGCATTGCTGTGAGGGTTGGTGGCGAATAATGTTACTATACGCACTACCCCGAGCAATGGCTGACAAAGGCCTGCAGCTTAAGGCGTTAATTACTTTTTCTTGCGGAACCAGCTGCGCTGCTTAAGTGCACGCTCCTGAGCAATAAAAGTGTTCAGCTCTTCAGCCATTGTAGTTTCGTTGGCTACCGTGGCTTCTACTGAGAATGGAGCCGCAACCGGAGTGGCAACGCTTTCAGTTGGTAAAGCAAAAGCAGGGATAACTGCAACATGAACTTTAGCAGCAGCTGTAGCAACTATACCACCAGAAGTTAACATAGCAGCACCTGATGGAGTGTTACCTCCTTGTGCTAACCGTAGGGCTAAGCTGCTACCTGTTGTAGCTACTTGTGCCATTGCAGAAGTATAACTAATTACCAAAATCGTAATAAAAGCAATTAGTAATACTGATTTTTTCATATTGTTTATAGTTTTTTGACTACTCTAACGATTTAACGGTTGCAAAGTTATGGATTTTATATATACAAAAACCTAAATATGTAAAAAATAATCATATAGTTTTATTGGGATAATGCCAAATGTGGATTTAAGTTGTTTAAATGCATTTTTCAGGAGTGAATTTTTTTGAAAAAAATTTAAAAAAAACTTAATATTCAGTTGGTTGATTTAGATTTTTATTGGAAAAGTACAGTTTATTGACAAAAACCGAGGTTTGTCGATGAAATTCAGGAGTTTATCGTGACTTTTAGAGGGAAGGGAAAAAGAAAAAGCCTGACCATCTTGGTCAGGCTTTCTAAAACTATAGGATAATTCGGTTAGCCGATAGCTACCATCTCATTTCCGTCTTCGTTATAAGCTTCGATCGGAGCGCAAGAGCAAACCAGGTTACGGTCGCCGTAAGCACTATCAATACGGCTCACAGTTGGCCATACTTTGTTGTCGCGCAGGTACGCCATCGGGAACACCGCTTTCTCGCGAGAGTAAGGTCTTTCCCAGTTCTCTACCATCACTACTTTTAAGGTATGTGGCGCGTTCTTCAGTACGTTGTTCTTCTGGTCCGCTTTACCAGCTTCAATCTCACGAATCTCTTCACGGATCGAGATCATCACATCGCAGAATCTATCCAGTTCTTCCTGTGCTTCAGACTCGGTTGGCTCTACCATTAGCGTACCTGCTACCGGGAACGATACGGTTGGCGCATGGAAACCATAGTCCATCAAACGCTTCGCTATATCCTCTACCTCCACACCGAACTTCTTGAACTCACGGCAATCCAGGATCATCTCGTGTGCGCAACGGCCTTTAGAACCAACGTACAGTACCGGGTAGTGCTTCTCTAAACGTGCCTTCATATAGTTGGCATTCAGGATAGCAAACTTCGTAGCCTCTGTCAGACCATCAGGTCCCATCATGGCAATGTAAGCATAAGAAATAGGCAGGATAGACGCAGAACCCCAAGGCGCAGCAGATACCGCGTGAATCGCATCTTTACGGCCTAAGTCAACTACAGCGTGGCCGGGCAGGAACGGAGCCAGGTCTTTTACCACACCAATCGGGCCCATGCCAGGACCACCACCACCGTGAGGGATGCAGAACGTCTTGTGCAGGTTCAGGTGGCAAACGTCGGCGCCAATGTGTGCCGGCGAAGTTAAACCTACCTGAGCATTCATGTTGGCACCGTCCATGTAAACACGGCCGCCGTTGTCATGTATGATCTGGCAGATCTCAACGATTGACTCTTCATATACACCGTGTGTAGACGGGTACGTCACCATTAAACAAGACAGCTCATTTTTATATTGCTCCGCTTTCGCGCGCAGGTCAGCTACATCAATGTTACCTTTTTCGTCGCACTTAACTATAACTACCTTCATACCGGCCATAACCGCCGAAGCCGGGTTAGTGCCGTGTGCAGAAGATGGGATAAGCGCAACTGTACGGTGATGATCGCCGCGTGACTCGTGGTACGCACGAATCACCATCAGACCAGCGTACTCGCCTTGTGCGCCTGAGTTAGGCTGCAACGATACCGCATCAAAACGGGTGATTTCGCATAACCAGGCTTCCAGGTCTTTAAATATCTGGGCATAGCCTTTTGTCTGGTCAGCAGGCGCAAACGGGTGCAGCTGCCCGATCTCCGGCCAGGTAACCGGGATCATCTCGGCTGTAGCGTTCAGCTTCATAGTACAGGAGCCTAGCGAGATCATCGAGTGAACAAGCGAAATATCCTTGTTCTCCAGGTACTTCATGTAACGCAGGATCTCGTGCTCAGAGTGATGCTTGTTAAACACTTCGTGTGTTAAGTACTCACTCTTACGGATCAGGCTGTCAGCCCAGGTTACATCTGTTTCTTCTGGTAAGGCATCTATTGTTAATACATCCGCAGACTTTCCAGCCACTTTTGCAAATACAGCAACTATAGCTTTTACATCGGCCAGGTTGGTGTTCTGGTGAAGCGAGATGCCAATGTTGTTCTCTCCGAAGTAACGGAAGTTGATACCAGCTGCTTCAGCTTCTGTACGGATAGCATCTCTTAGTTCAGCACTTTCCACTGCAATCTTCAGTGTATCGAAATACTGCTCGTTCTGCTGCTCAAAGCCTAATGCTTTCAGGCCTTTCTCTAACTGCTGAGCCAGGGAGTAGGTATTTAAACCGATATACTTCAGGCGGCGTGGGCCATGGTAAACAGCGTACATGCCGGCAATAACAGCTAATAATACCTGTGCCGTACAGATGTTGGAAGTAGCTTTCTCACGACGGATATGCTGCTCACGTGTCTGCAGGGCCATGCGGTACGCTCTGTTACCTTCCGCATCTACCGAAATACCGATGATACGGCCCGGAATAACGCGCTTGAAGGCATCTTTTGTTGCAAAGTAGCCTGCATGCGGACCACCAAAGCCCATTGGCACACCAAAACGCTGCGTAGTACCTACTACAGCATCAGCACCCATCTCACCCGGAGATGTTAATAAGGTAAGCGAAAGAATGTCGGCAGCAACAGCTACGAAAGCCTCATTTTCATGCGCCTTTGCAATAAAGTCAGTATAGTCGAAGATGGCACCGTCGGCAGCAGGATACTGCACCAGGGCACCAAATAAGGTCTCATCAGAGAAGTCAACCTCACGGTGATCACCGATTACCAGCTCAATGCCGATAGGTATAGCGCGCGAAGTAAGTACATCTATAGTTTGTGGCAATACCAGCTCTGATACGAAAAAGCGGTTAGCATTTTTACGGGCACCTTTGCGGTTAGCAAAGAACATACCCATTGCCTCAGCGGCAGCAGTACCTTCATCCAGCAACGATGCGTTGGCGATCTCCATGCCGGTCAGGTCCATTACCATCGTCTGGTAATTGATCAGCGCCTCCAGGCGGCCTTGTGCGATCTCGGCCTGGTATGGTGTGTAGGCTGTATACCAACCCGGGTTCTCCATAATATTACGGAGTATAACCGGTGGCATAATCGTATCATTATAGCCTAAGCCAATGTACGACTTGTATATTTTGTTCTGCTTCGCGATCTGCGAGAACTGGTTCAGGAACTCTGTCTCCGTCAGGGCTGCTGGCAGGTTCAAAGGTCTTTTTAGGCGAATGGCGGCCGGTACGGTCTCCTCAATCAGCTGGTCCAGCGAGTCTACCCCGATGGTTTGCAGCATGTCCTGCATCTGCTCTTTGTCAGGGCCATTGTGGCGCTCCTTAAACACATCTGCAGGTTTGGTTTTAAATATCATAACGATGAAATATTGATTGGGAAATTGGGTTAATTAATTTCTTAGAAAGTTAAGGATTTCAGGCCTTCTTTGATTTTCTACAAAAGTAACAGTATTTGTTTTTATATTGAACCATGAAAGGCAAATACTTAATGCCTTTGCCGGGTGCTACTTATACATATAATTATAGTGTAGCTATAACTGTTAAACACAATATCCGGCGTCTTGTTTAGTGCCTGCCCTACAGGGGCGTGACTATAGTTTCAAACATCAGAAATCCAAGAACAATTCATGAATCTGCACATGACCAAGGTTAAAGTAGGTATTATTAAAGAAGGAAAGGTACCTGTAGATAAGCGGGTGCCGCTAACGCCCAAGAAATGCGAAGAAGCTACCCAGGAATTTCCTGACCTTGAAGTGCTGGTGCAGCCAAGTGAAGTAAGATGTTTTTCGGATGAGGAATATAAAGAGCTGGGAATACCGCTGCAGCAGGACCTGAGTAATTGTGATGTGCTGATGGGTGTAAAAGAAGTCCCCTTAGACCAGCTGATCCCGAACAAGACCTATTTTTTCTTTTCGCATACTATAAAGAAGCAGCCACACAACGCCAAACTGCTGCGTGCTATACTCGATAAAAAGATCACATTAATAGATTATGAGCTGCTGACAGATAAGGACGGACACCGCGTAGTTGCTTTTGGCCGCTATGCAGGTATAGTTGGCGCTTATAATGGTATTCTTACTTACGGCAAAAAACACAGCCTTTTCGATCTGAAACCTGCCTACCTCTGCCACGACATGGATGATATGCGGGAAGAGTTCTTTAAGGTGAAGTTGCCTGCTATTAAAATTGCTGTAACCGGTGGCGGTCGTGTGGCAGGCGGCGCCATGGAAGTGCTGGATGAAATGGGGATCCGGAAAGTAAGCGTATTTGACTATTTATATAAGCAGTTCACAGAGCCGGTGTATGCCCAGCTGCACTCCGGCGACTATAACAGAAGGCCCGATGTGGAAGTATGGGACTCTCCTGACTTTTATGCCCACCCGGAACTATACGAAAGCACTTTCCGCAAATTTACCCGCGTAACCGATCTGCTCCTGGCGTGTGCCTATTGGAATCCCAAAGCGCCTAAGCTGTTCTCGGAAGATGAGACCCGTCAATCCGATTTTAAAATAGATACTATCGCCGACATTACCTGCGATGTAGATGGTTCTATTCCGACTACCAAGCGCTCTACTACCATACCCGAACCGGTGTACGACTATAACCCGGCAACAGGAGAGTTAGAGCCATCCTATAGTTCGGAAAGCAATATAACCGTAATGGCCGTAGATAACCTACCCTGCGAGTTGCCCCGCAACGCCTCCCGCGACTTTGGCCGTAATATTATAGACTATGTGTTTCCGCAATTCTTTAACAACGATGAAGGGGGCATGCTGGCAAGAGCAACTATAGCTAAGGATGGAAAGCTGACTGAAAAGTATAGTTATCTGCAGGAGTATGCGGATAGCGCTGTTGTTAATAAATGAAAGAAGGAAAAAGTAAAGGACTCTATTATATATAAGAGTAATCTATAGTTGGAATAATAAAGAAGAAAACCGATTAACGTCCAGTTCAACTAAAAGGAGTTACACTCACGAAATCATCTGATATGACCCTTAGCCCGGTCATAAAGAAGAGGTGTTATTGGACAGCAGTAACACAAGTTAAAAAAGAATCTTTCAGGTTTCCAGCCACTTAGCGGTTTGTAGGTAAAAAGTTCATGGCTGGCCCTTGCATCTTCACAAGGAGTGTGTACTTTTGCAACCCGTTCAGCAGGAAAGGAAGTGAGAAGTTGGAAAGAGGCGCAGTAACTGGAACGGAAGAAAAACCTCCATTACAGCAGCGAGAGCTACTATAGCGAGTGCAGCTTCTAGAAAACATTTCTAAAATTTCTTTGGATGAGTGCTTGCAAAGACGGAAAAGATTGCCGTATCTTTGCACTCCGGTTCAGGCAGCAGGCCTTGCAGGGAAAGCTTCTTTCGAACATGGAACAGAGGCTGAAAAGAAAAGAAAAAAAAAGATTTTGCTCGAGGTATTGCAGATTGAAAAAAAGCTACTACCTTTGCACTCCCA
>NZ_JAHWXQ010000002.1 GCF_019336435.1 Pontibacter populi
CCTCCATAGCTCAGCTGGTAGAGCAACTGACTTGTAATCAGTAGGTCGTTGGTTCGATTCCGACTGGGGGCTCACCCAAAAAAGCACATGTTTGTACTGCATGTGCTTTTTATTTCAAACATAAGTACAAGCCTCCATAGCTCAGCTGGTAGAGCAACTGACTTGTAATCAGTAGGTCGTTGGTTCGATTCCGACTGGGGGCTCACCCCGGAAGCCTTCAGAGAAATCTGAAGGCTTTTTTGTTTATGTCCCTTCTCCAACTATAGCTTATGAATTATCAGGTATAATCCTTTATTTTGATATCTGATCTTAACGGTTCAACAAACTATGCAACTCATCGAAGTAAATACCCCTGCGCTTGAAACAGCATTTCTACAGGTGCAGATCGACCTTTATAAAAAAGATAAAAATTATATCCGCCCTTTAGATAAAGATGTATTAGGCGTTTTTGACCCTAAAAAGAACAGATTGCTCCGTGATGGAGAAGCTATCCGGTGGGTACTGAAGGGTGATAATGGGAAGCTGATTGGTCGGGTAGCAGCATTTATAAACCCTAAAACTTCTAAAGGTGGAGATCAGCCAACAGGTGGCATGGGTTTTTTTGATTGCATAGATGACCAGCAAGCTACCAATCTGCTGCTGGATGCGTGCAAAAACTGGTTGCAGGAAAGAGGCATGGAAGCGATGGATGGTCCTATAAATCTGGGCGATCGCGACAAATGGTGGGGGCTGCTGATTGATGGCTTTTATCCGCCCAACTATGGCATGCACTATAACTACCCATATTACCAGCGCTTGCTCGAGAACTATGGCTTTGGCCTGTACTTTAACCAGTACACCTACTACCGCATGGTAAACGACCCGATCCCGGAAAAATATCACGAAAAAGCAAAAACAATCCTGGCTGATCCGGCCTATCGGTTTGAGCACATGGATAAGAAGAACCTGCCTAAATATACCGAAGATTTCAGAACGGTTTATAACAAAGGCTGGGCAAAGCACGAAGGTGTAAAGCCAATGACAGAAGCACAGGCTGCCACTGTAATGCGTACTCTAAAGCCGGTTATAGATGAAAAGATCATGTGGTTTGCTTACTATAACGACGAGCCGGTAGGTTTCTTTATAGCTATCCCGGAATTAAACAGGCTTTTCAGGTATGTAAACGGTAAAATGGATCTGTGGGGTAAACTGAAATTTCTTTTCCATAAGTGGAGAGGCGCTTGCAAAACAATGTATGGTATTGTGTTTGGTATTACGCCGGAGCATCAGAGCAAAGGTGTAGAAGCAGCTATGGTTGTAGAGGCTGGAAGAATAATTCAGGGTAATGCCAGCTTGCCTTATGTAGACCTGCAAATGAATTGGATAGGCGATTTTAACCCAAAAATGATGAACCTGGTAGAGAACTTAGGCAGCCGTATCTATAAAACACATGGCACTTTCCGCTACCTCTTTGACAGGACAAAGGAGTTCAAGCGTATGCCGATCATCAAATAATACTTCCTGCATAAGAAAACATTTGCCGCCACGCTTTGCTTAAAGTTAGCGGCAAACGTTTTTACATACTATATCTATGGATTCTCTTACGCAAATTGTACTGGGAGCTTCGGTTGGGGAAGCAGTTGCCGGCAAAAAGATTGGTAATAAGGCCCTGCTGTGGGGTGCAATTGCCGGTACCATTCCGGACCTGGATGTTTTGGCCAGCCCATTTCTGGATATGGTGGGAGAACTAACCTTTCACAGGTCTGTAACACATTCGTTCCTGTTTGCTATAATTATGTCGCCTGTTCTTGGCTGGCTTTTGAACAGGTTGTATAAGAAAGATAACCTTGGCGTTTTACCCTGGACCTTGCTTTTCTTTTTCGGGTTTACAACACATGCCTTGTTAGATGCCTGCACTACCTGGGGGACACAGCTTTTCTGGCCTTTCAGTACCTATGGTGTAGCTTTTTACAACATATTCGTTATTGATCCGCTGTATACTGTTCCGTTCATGATTTGTGTGGCGGCAGCAGCCTTTTATAACCGTAGCAGCAGAAAGCGCAGAATCTTAAACTATACGGGTATTGCCATAAGCTCTGCATACCTGTTATTTTCGTTCGGCGCCAAAGCCGCAGCCAACAATGTGTTCGAGCAGAACCTTCAGCAACAGGACATCGCCTATAGTTCTTATATCAGCAAACCAACACCACTCAATACAATTTTCTGGTCGGTTACTGCCGAAGGGGAGAATGGTTTCTACCATGGGTTTTACTCACTTTTTGATAAGAGCAAAACTATAAACTATAGTTACGAACCGCAGAACAAACACCTGCTGCAACCCTACTTGGGCAACCCAAAACTTCAGCGTCTACTCGAAATCACGAAAGGGTACTATACCGTGGTTCCGGCAGAAAACGGCATATTAATAAATGACCTGCGTTTCGGGAAGTTTGATGACTGGCGTGCGGAAGGTGGCAGTTACGTGTTTGTGTACCATGTCTGGAAGAACCCTGATGGTTCGCTGAATTTTGAGGAAATCAACAACCGGCCGGATATCGATAAGGATTATTTTAAAGATTACTGGAATAGAATAAAAGGTATTTAATAATTGGAGCAGGACAGGAGCCTGCTCTGTTTGTTTAGGAGCTAATGCTTATATTTGATCTGACTATAAAATGCTTTTTGCAGTATCTGCATCTGGCTTTCTTATAGATGCTAAAATTACTTACTGATAGAAAACAATAATACAGATGAATAACAACAGATGGTCGTTGCAAGGTAAAAAAGCTATAGTTACCGGTGGTTCCAAAGGTATTGGCGAGGCTACCGTTAATGAATTTTTAGCACTCGGCGCAGAAGTACTGGCAGTGGCACGTAAACACGAAGACTTGCAGAAACTTCAGGAAAGCGTTGTTGGCCCCTTGCATGTACTGGTGGCCGATATGAGTACGACCGAAGGTCAGAAGCAACTGTTTAGCTGGGTAGAATCGAACTGGTCCCAACTTGATATCCTGGTAAACAATGTAGGGACTAACATCCGGAAGCCAACTGCAGACTATAGTTCAGAGGAGTTTGATTTTATAATGAACACTAACCTGCGGTCAGCTTTTGAATTAAACAGGCTGTTTTACCCGTTACTTGCTGCTTCTGAGCAAGGGAATATCATTCATGTGACATCTGTAGCCGGGCTTACACATGTGCGCACAGGCAGCGTGTATGGCATGACGAAAGCCGCTCTCACCCAGCTCACACGTAACCTTGCTGCAGAATGGGCTAAGGATGGTATCCGCGTAAACGCAGTTGCTCCCTGGTATATCAGCACTCCACTTGCTCAGACGGTTTTGCAAAACGAGGAATTTTACAACAATGTTATTAACAGAACACCCCTCCGAAAAATAGGAAAACCAGAAGATGTGGCTGCCGCTGTGGCCTTTTTATGTATGCCTGCAGCAGCTTATATAACAGGCCAAACAATGGCTGTAGACGGAGGTTTCACAATCAATGGTTTTCACCCGCAATAAAAGAGATTTAATACGCCTAAAACATTAAAGTACACCCCTGAAAAGCTGGTTTTTGTGCGTAAAAAAGTGTATATTTGTCTGTTTAGGATATGAGAGCGCTCACTTATTTCGTTGCTCTCTAAAACCCAGCAGCATGGCTACAAACCGGATTCTACTTCTTGTCCTTATCTCACTTATTTCCCTATCTGTTTTATCCTGTAAACCAGCCTGCCCGATTGGTCCCTGCCAGGTGCGCATGGTGCACACACATGGCGAAGGGGTGTACCGAGGTGTGCCTATATGGAAGAAACAGAATATGAAATACGGCGAAAAAATGCCGAAACAGAAAAAGCAGCCTAAGAACGAAAAGGATAAGAGCAAAAATAAGAGCTAAGCTATATATAGCTAAACGCTGATTTTTGCTAAATTGCCTGAATATTACATTTTAATAAAAACCAATTATTTATACTTCGAAACATGAATGAAGGCGAAAGAATAATACCAATAAACATTGAAGACGAAATGCGCGGCGCGTATATCGACTATTCAATGTCTGTTATCATTTCGAGAGCCTTACCCGATGTTCGGGACGGATTAAAGCCGGTGCATCGCCGCGTACTTTATGGTATGTCTGAACTGGGGGTATCGTACAATAAAGCCTATAAGAAATCTGCCAGAATTGTAGGAGAGGTACTGGGTAAGTATCACCCACATGGTGACTCCTCGGTTTACGAGACCATGGTACGTATGGCCCAGGAATGGTCGCTGCGTTACCCGCTGGTTGATGGGCAGGGTAACTATGGTTCTATAGACGGTGACTCGCCGGCTGCCATGCGTTACACAGAAGCACGTTTAAAGCGTATTGCCGATGAACTGCTGAACGACCTGGACAAGAACACGGTAGACTTCGTGCCTAACTTCGACGACTCCCTGAAGGAGCCGAGCGTAATGCCTGCTAAATTCCCGAACCTGCTGGTAAACGGAACATCAGGTATTGCAGTAGGTATGGCCACCAACATGGCACCGCATAACCTTACCGAAGTTATTAACGGTATAGTTGCCTACATCGATAACCGCGAAATTACCATTGCCGAACTGATGCAGTACATCACTGCACCGGATTTCCCGACAGGTGGTATCATTCACGGTTACGATGGCGTTAAGTCCGCTTTTGAGACCGGCCGTGGCCGTGTGCTGATGCGTGGTCGTGCTATTTTCGAAACTTTGCCATCCGGTAAAGAGCAGATCATTGTAACCGAAATACCATACATGGTAAACAAGGCTACACTGATCGAGAAAACAGCAGCGCTTATCAACGAGAAGAAAATTGAAGGTATATCGGATCTCCGTGATGAGTCTGACCGTGATGGTCTGCGTATAGTTTACGACCTCAAGCGCGATGCTATTCCGAACGTTGTACTGAATAACCTTTACAAATATACAGCCCTGCAGTCTTCATTTGGCGTGAACAACGTGGCCCTTGTTAAAGGTCGCCCGATGACGCTGAACCTGAAAGACCTGATCGTCCATTTCGTAGAACACCGTCACGAAGTTGTGATTCGCAGAACACAGTACGAACTGGAAGAAGCCAGAAAACGTGCACACATTCTGGAAGGCTTACTGATTGCGCTTGATAACCTGGACGAAGTAATTAACCTGATCCGTTCTTCACGTGATCCGGAAATTGCCCGCAATGGTTTGATGGAGCGTTTTGCATTGTCAGAAATTCAGGCAAGAGCTATACTTGACATGCGTTTACAGCGCCTTACTGGCCTTGAGCGTGACAAGATACAGGCAGAATACCAGGAGATCATGAAACTGATCGATTACCTGACGGCTATCCTGAACGATGAATCGCTGCGTATGCAGATCATCAAAGACGAATTAGCTGAGATCAAGGAACGTTACGGTGATGTACGTCGCACAAGTATAGAAGCAAGCACAGGCGATATTTCTTACGAGGATATGATCCCGGAAGAGAACATGGTTATTACTATTTCGCATGAGGGTTATATCAAGCGTACTTCGCTGAGCGAGTACCGTAGCCAAAGCCGTGGCGGTATTGGTTCGCGTGGTGTGGCTGCCTCTAAAGAGACTGATTTTACGGAGCACTTGTTTGTTGCCAGTACGCACAATTATATGCTGTTCTTTACTGAGTTCGGTAAAGTGTTCTGGCTGAAAGTTTACGAGATTCCGGAAGGAGGGAAGACCACCAAAGGACGTGCTATACAGAACATTATCCAAATCGAGAAAGAAGATAAAGTTCGTGCTGTACTAAACATACACGACCTGAAGAATCCGGACTATATCCTGAATCACAACCTGGTATTTATTACAGAGAAAGGTACGATCAAGAAAACGGTACTGGAATCTTATTCACGCCCAAGAACAAATGGTATAAACGCCATCACTATAAACGAAGGCGACAGATTGCTTGATGTGCAGTTGACAACCGGTAACAGCGAAATAATCATCGCGTTAGGGTCGGGGAGAGCGATACGCTTTAACGAAACGCAGGTTCGCCCTATGGGACGTAACGCTGCCGGTGTAAGAGCCGTAACACTAGCCGGACCGGATGATAAAGT
Source organism: Pontibacter populi (assembly GCF_019336435.1). GTDB lineage: Bacteria > Bacteroidota > Bacteroidia > Cytophagales > Hymenobacteraceae > Pontibacter > Pontibacter humidus. The sequence goes on from NZ_JAHWXQ010000002.1 coordinate 6,065, forward strand.
AGTTGGTATGGTTTGTGTAGAAAGCAATGAGACTGAACTACTGGTAGTATCTGAAAACGGTTATGGCAAGCGTTCTATTTTAGATGAATACCGCATTACAAACCGTGGCGGTAAAGGTGTAAAAACCCTGAACGTAACAGATAAAACCGGTAAACTGGTAGCGATTAAAGGGGTAATTGATACAGATGACCTGATGATCATAAACCGTTCAGGTATAACGATCAGGTTAAATGTTTCTGACATTCGTACCATCGGACGTGCCACACAGGGTGTGCGACTGATTAAACTGAATGACGGCGACCAGATTTCTTCGGTAGCTAAAGTAGAAATGGATGCAGAAGAAGAAATGGAGAAAGTAGTAATGGAACAATCAGAGTTAGAGCCTGAGGAAACCTTACAACCGGATACTATGATAGATCCTGAAACAACTGAAGAAGCATAAGGAGCTAACAGTCAGGAATTTATTTGCATTCAATTAACGTTAAACAACAAATACAAACCTTTCATAAACGAGCATGAAAAAAGTACTCTTAACTGCATTGGCAGCGGCTACTATTTCTGTGGCGAGCGCTCAGAACTCAGCTGTAAACAGTGCCATCCTTAGCCAGAAAAACGGCACATTGGATAAAGCACAGGCTTCCATTGACCAGGCTATCACACACGATAAGACAAAAGATAAAGCAAAGACCTGGTTTACACGCGGTACTATTTACCAGGATATTATTGGTCACCCGTTATACGGTAAACTAGCCAATGACCAGACTCCAAACATCGTGTTTGAATCTTATGAAAAGACGATTGCACTGGATGGTAAAGACGGACAGTATGGCAAGCAGGTTCCTGCAAAATTAGACCAGCTTTATGGCCAGTTGTTAAACCAGGCAGTTGAATTCCATAATAGCCAGGTTTGGGACAAAGCTATAGTTAACTATGAACTAGCGCTTAAAGCAAAGCCAGGTGATACGACTGCACTTAAATATGGTGCGTACGCAGCCATTAATAACAAAGACTATCCAAAAGCTATCAACTTTTACGACAAGTTAATTGCTAGCGGTAAAGCTGACGAAGAAGCTTATAAAACAAAAGTACAGTTGCTGCAGGAGTCACAAGCCAGTGATGAGCAGGTAATGGCTGCACTTGCTGAAGGTATTAAAGCATATCCGAACAGCGTTTACCTGATGCAGGAGGAGCTTCGTTATTACCTGAAAAACGACCGTGCTGACGAAGCAATGGCTAAGCTGGAGAAAACAATCCAGGCTGATCCAAACAACGCCAGCCTTTATGCTGTATTAGGTAACCTGCAGGAGAAGAAAAATAATCTGGATGGTGCTTACAAGAGCTACCAGAAAGCTATTGAATTAGATCCTAAAAACTTTGATGCATACTATAACCTTGCAGTTCTAGAATTCAACAAAGGAGTAGCAGTATCCAAGAAAGCGGAGAAAATGGACTATGCAACTTACCAGAAGAAAGGTAAAGCCATAGAAGCAGAGGCTAACAAGCATTTCCAGGCATCTGTACCATATTTCGAAAAAGCAGTTGAGCTTCAGCCAGAAGATCAGTCTACACTTAGAAACCTGATGTCAGTTTATACGCGCTTAGGCCGTAAGGCAGATGCAGAGCGTATCAATAAGAAACTAAAGTAATTTAGTCGGTCGATACCAAATAGGAAAAGGGAGGTTATAATAGCCTCCCTTTTTACATGTCAAATACACTACTTAACATAATATAAATTATAAGACTGATTTATACGAATCAAATAAGTGTCACTGATAATATACTTTATGTTAAATAGAGCCAAAGTTAACATGATGTTGTTCATCACATCAAATCTACTGTTTGTCGCTGATGTTTCTCTATCAAGCTATAGTTACTTCTCCTGGTTCGCGAATCTGCAATGAGATAAGTATATTTAATATTATCCATAAACCACAGAATATGAACTGTCCTGCATGTAACGAAACGCTTTTAATGAGCGATAAAAACGGAGTTGAAATTGACTATTGCCCGAAATGCCGTGGAATCTGGTTAGACCGCGGTGAACTGGAAAAGATTATTGAGCGCTCCGGTGAACACTATTCTAAAAAAGAAAACTACGACTCGGACTATAAGCGTTATGGTTATGACCAGTATGGCCGCGACAAAAAGCATCCGTACAAAAAGAAAGAGTCGTTCTTGAGTAATTTCTTTGACTTTTAGCAACTATAAGCTTGTTCTCTAACTGCTTAAAAGCGCCTGTATAATACGTAACTATACAGGCGCTTTTTTATCTTTATACCTTTCTGGATCTATCTTTTAAAATCATATGGCAGTAACTATAAATGTTGGATTAATAGGTTTTGGCATGTCTGGCAGGCTTTTTCATGCCCCATTTATTGCTAATCTTGCTGGTCTTAAGCTCAAAAAAATTAAAGCCAACAGACCAGAAAGTATTGCCTTGGCGCAGCAGCAGTATCCGGAAACTGAAATCGTAGCTACTGAGCAGGATATTTTTGAGGATGAAACGATTGATCTGGTTGTAATCGCCACTGCAAATCCGACACATTATAGTCTGGCAAAAGCAGCATTGCAAGCAAACAAGCATGTTATAGTTGACAAACCTTTTACCATTACCAGCTCGGAAGCTGATGAGTTAATTGCATTAGCTAAGGAAAAACAAAAAGTACTAACCGTTTACCAGAATCGCCGCTGGGACAGTGATTTTAAAACCATTAAGAAAGTGCTGGAAGCCAACCTACTTGGTAAACTTGTAGATTATGAAGCTCACTTTGACCGGTTCAGGAATGAGATAAAACCAGATACCTGGAAAGAAGAGAATTTACCCGGTGCCGGAATACTGTATGACCTTGGCGCTCATCTTATAGATCAGGCTTTGGTGCTTTTTGGTGAACCTCAGCAGGTTTATGCTAATATCAAAACCCAACGTTCAGGTTCGCAGATTCCGGATTATTTTGAAGTAGTATTATTTTACCATAAGCTGAAGGTTATCTTGAAAGCCGGGATGCTGGTGCGCGAAGCCGGTCCGCATTTTATATTACACGGTACTAAAGGCTCCTTTATAAAATATGGAATGGATGTGCAGGAGGCGAATTTAAAGGGTGGCTCCTTCCCTACTGCTTCTTCGGCAAACTGGGGCCAGGAACCTGAAGAGCTTTGGGGTACGGTAAACAGGGAACTTAACGGGCTCCATTTCAAAGGCAAAATTGAAAGCAAAACGGGTGATTATAGTGGCCTATACCAGAATGTATATCATGCTATAGTTGGCCAGGAGGAATTAGCAGTAAAGCCCGAGCAGGCCAGAAATACGATCCGGATTATAGAACTGGCCATGCAAAGCAGCCAGGAGAAACGAACTATAACCTATAGTTACAGATAATCTTAAATATAAAAGCCGGTTAACAAAAAAGCCTGAACAGATCTATTGCTCAGGCTTTTCAGGTTTTAGTTTATAGTTTATGCCTGATGGTAAACCTGCTCTATACGAGGCTTCGCATCTAATTTAGCATACTCTTCATCGTTCTCGCCTCTTAACCAGCCAACTATAGCCAGCGCGATAGCTACGGCCACAGCAATAATAATTGCCGGTAAAAACCCGTCGATTTTAAAGTTGCTCACCATCATATCTACCAGTTTCAGCATCAGGGCCGTAACTATAAGGCCTACAATTGCTTCCAGTAAAAAGAAGGTAACAAGATTAAGTACACCACTCAGCAACCAGCCTATAGTTGCAGTAAGAATAGCCGTCAGGAAGGCAACCCAAAGAGCTGTCCAGAAGCTTTTTACGTGCACACTCGACATTGCGTAAGACAGTAGCAAAATTACAGCTGCTGTTACTAACAGGTTAATAATGAAGTCCATAGTTTTATTTTTTAGAGTTTAGTTTCACTAGACTTCATACTACGGTAAAAAGCTATATTAAGATAGCATATATTCTATTTCCTGTACTCAGGCTTCAGTTCCTGGGCATAGTTCTTTTCAAATTTGAGTACTTTAGGGCGGGCTACACTCACCACATAAGGGTCTGAGGGGTTCCGTTTGTAATAATCCTGGTGGTAGTCTTCGGCTGGCCAGAACTGCTTAAAAGGCTGAACAATAGTTACGACTTTGTTTTTTTGCTTTCCCGATTCATTGATCTTTTTAATATACGCTGTAAGGATAGCTTTTTCCTGTGGCGTGCGGTAAAAAGCAATAGAACGATATTGTTTGCCGTGGTCAGGTCCCTGTCGGTTTAGCGTGGTCGGGTCATGGGTATCAAAGAATACCTTTACCAATTCTGAGAAAGTAATCTGCTTTGGATTATAGTATACCTGTACAGCTTCGGCGTGGCTCGATAACCCGGAACTAACCTGCTCATACGTCGGATTGCGTTCGCTGCCACCGGAATAACCCGAAATAACAGCCCCCACTCCTTCCAAACGTTCAAAATAAGCTTCCGTACACCAGAAGCATCCGCCTGCAAAAGTAGCTTTCGCAAGACCGGCTGTATCAACCTGTGCTAAATTGGCTTCAGTTATAGTTGCTGCATCATCTGCATTGGTTTCAGCTTGAGAGCAGGAACTGAGGAACAGAAAGAAAGGTAAGAAAAGATAGAAAAGCGTTGCCATAGTTTTAAGGTATAACGAGTACTTCTATAATAACAGGAAAACCAATGATTAGTTTTACGCTGTACCCAACTATAGTTACTAGTAAAGGCTATGCTTCCGGTCTGCGATCACTTTTTCAAAATCCCAGGGTACTTCTTTCTTAAAGTCATGCTGACGGACCTTGCAATCCTGCTTTGCACAAATGCTGCACGACGGTTCAATACACGGATCGGTATGCACAAATAACTCAATACTCGGATCTATCTTTTCGCGGACAAGGGCTCCCAGGGCTTCTACCTCATCATGCGCCTCCAGCACATTAAGATACCACGGAACAGTTAAATGGCAGTCGATGTGTAACGTTGCGCCATATTTGATTACCCGAAGATTATGTATATCGATCCAGTTTTCGCGTCGGTTCTCGTTTAGTATTGATACAATGCGTTGTAGCAATTCGTAATCGGCCTCATCCATAATACCGGCCACCGATGAGCGGAGAATCTTATAGCCTGTATAACAGATGATCCCACCAAAAATAACTGCCACCAAACTGTCCAGCCAGATAAATCCAGTGAGAGAAATTAGCAAAAGGCCCACCAGTATACCGGCTGTAGAATAGGCATCTGATTTCAGGTGCTTCCCTCCTGCTACTAAAACCAATGAATTAACAGATGCACCTTTACGTTCTGTTATATAGCCAATAATATAGTTAACGATACCAGTGGCAGCCGTAAGTATTATACCTATGTCGAGTTGGTTTAAGGTGTGCGGCTCAAACAGGTTATAGACCGATTTAAAGATGATAATACTACCAGCAACCAGGATCAGGGAACCCTCGAGCGTGGCAGCAATAAATTCGATTTTACCATGTCCGTAAGGGTGATTTTCGTCGCGGGGCCTTGCCGACAAAACAAGACTATAAAGCGAAAACCCTCCTGCAACTACGTTAATAATAGATTCGAGGGCATCGGTAAGGATGGCATTGGAATTGGTAAGAAAATAAGCTACAAACTTGGCAATTAGCAGCAAAACGCCAACTAATACTACCACTAACTGTAGTCTAATATTCTCGCGAAGACGGCCTATAGTTTGTAGCATCCGGAAATGAGGCAGATTAGGTAAGCAGATTTAAGGCAAAGGTACGAAAAATACTCGCCACAACCCGGTTATCAGCCAAAGGCCCGGTAAAAGTTAATACTAAAATGATATACCCGGAAGCAGGCTAAAGCAGGTCGCTCAGGTCCAGCCAGTTCGGGTTCATGGATTCTATAAGCCGGTAATTATCGTTCGGGCTGCTCTCTTTTATTTGTCTTTCGCGGGCTAGCGCCATGGCTTCACGATCGTAGTGCTCGTAGTAAACAAGTTTTTTAGATTGGGTGTTATTTTGCGACTGCATTTGCTGCAGGTGTTGCTGCAAATTGCCGGCTGTACCAATTTGCAGGTTCTTATCAGGTTCGCCCCCGCAAATGTATACAAAGTAGTGATTGCTGTCTGGTTGCATGGTATGCTATATTTATGTATAACTATACGTATAGTTCGCTACTGTGTTGACTATTGTTATAAAGTCTTTCCCACTTAATTTCGTGTGTTACGGTAGCTATAGCTAAATACCTTTTAAGGTATTGTTGTTAACCAATCCCATCCATCGGAAACCTGGTAAAATGTCTGTATCTCTACTTTTGAACTTAGCTTTATAATTTCATCTGTGCTTAGCTGGGTATAGAAAGCCGGTGAATAAACCCATGCAAAATACCGTGTCCCCAGGTCATACATGCTTGGGAACCAGACTTTACCAACCCAGTCAACAGCACCCGGGTAATGCCCTGTTACTTTGGTATTGTTATTTAAGATCTTTATGTATGCCTTCTCCCGGAGTGTGTCAAGTACCGCGTTACATCCGTTGCGTGCCCTGGAGGCATCCAATACTCCGGACCAGTCAGCAACTAAAATTGTATCATCTTCACAACTATAGAGCTCCAGAAAATCGGCTACCTGTGGCGCATCCAGTTTAGTCTTTACTTTTATTATTTCCATAGCAACTCTTTAAGTGCACTGCAAAGCTTATATGGAGGTATACAGGGTTTATTACTTTTTTGTGTTACTATTCACTAATTACCTTATTATGTTACCTTGTTTTTTGCACTTTATTTTGGCCGCAGCTACCGGGGTGCTCTAACAATTAGAAGATCAAATGCCCTGTAGCTGCGTATAAACAGGCATGGCATTGAACAAAAAGATAGCATATTTTCTGCAGAAAATACATGCACCGGATGCGCGCATAGATGATAAAATGCTCGGCAAGGATCTGACTTTTTTTACGAATGAGTATGGAGAACCGGTAACCTTATTTATTGGTACGCGCCGGCCAGATGGGGCTATTACAGGAGATAGATATGTACGGACAATTGTACGTAAACCGGGCAGTCAGCAGATACTTAAAAGCCACTGGGACCTGAAAGGCAAAGTTAATAAGGCCTGAACTATAGTTCCTGCAGATCGTAGTCTTTGCCTTTGCCAAATTGTATAAGCTCGTGCAGCATGTAAATATCTAAGGTGTGCAGGTCTTTGAGGCGGTAAATGTTTTCTTCATCAATATCTATCACCCAAAACTCGAACACCTCGCCGTGGTTGCAAAGTCTGTATTTATTTCCTTTACGGAGGTTGTTAAATGCTAGGGCCATAGAGTATTTAAGTTGTGCAAAGGTACAGTTTCGCAATTTTCCAGCAGCATCTTTTTCATAAATTTACGCATTGCAGTGTTACAGGCTCGTTGTTTCTGAAGCCAAACTATAGATAATCACTACCTTTGCAAGCTATAGAATCTCAGACTGTGCTAGAAATTATTTTTGAAGACGCTCACTATGTAGCGATCAATAAACCACACGGATTACTGGTTCACCGCACCCGTATAGCCGAAGAAAAAAAGGAATTTGCCCTGCAGATGCTCCGCGACCAGCTGGGGCATAAAGTCTATGCTGTCCACCGCCTTGACCGCGGCACGTCCGGCGTTTTATTATTTGCCAAATCGTCTGAAGCAGCTGCCCCATTGGTAAAGCAGTTCGAGAACCGGGAAACCGGCAAAGTGTATTTTGCCATTGTGCGAGGTTACACTCCCGAAGCTGCTACTATAGACAATCCCATTCGCCCGGATAAAGATCATCAGCATAAAGAAGCACAGGATGCCGTAACACACTATAAACGTATTGCAACTATAGAGTTACCTGTTCCTGTTGGTCGTTACAGCACCTCACGCTATAGTTTGGTACAGGTCACTCCTGAGACTGGCCGTATGCACCAGATTCGCAAGCACTTCGCTCATATCCGACATTATATAGTTGGGGATAAAAAGCACGGCGACTGGCGCCATAACAAGATGTTTCTGGAAGAACTGAATAGTCCGTACATGAATCTGCACTCTTCAGACCTTACTTTTACGCACCCCTTCACAGGTGGGCTGATTCACCTTAATGCACCCATATCTCCTAACATGGCGAGGTTATGTCGTATGTTTAACTGGGAAAATGCTTTAACTGAGAACAAGGCTACTATGCCTGCAACTATAGTTACTCCTCCTGGTGAAGCGCGCGTTTAATTAATTCAACCTGCAGGTGTGCTACCAACTCGTTCCTGGAGTCAGCATTAATTACGAGCAGCATATAGGCCATCGGCGATAAGCGCCAGTCCTGCACTAGTTGCCCGTTCTGGGCCCGATATACAGCCTTGAAATTCTCCTGAAGCGGTAAGTGCAGGCAACTACAAACTTCTGTGGCACGTTTTACGGCTTGCCCCAATTCTTCGCGGCTCTGGCAACCATGCTTTTCCAGCAGATCACTGGCATAAAATTTCAGGTTACGTTCTGCTACGCTATCCAGAAAACCATCTATCAGGCTATTGTATTGTAATTGTTCTAAGGTTGCTAACATAGTTGCTCAGGTTTAGAGGTTAGATTATCGTGCCGTTGCTTTTGCGTTTTGCAGGTCCCGCAGTTTTTCCAGCAGGTTCCTTTCTTCATCACTTATATGTGTTGGCAGTTCAACTATAATTTTTACGTAAAGGTCGCCGTGCTGGTCAGGTTTACCATATACGGGCATGCCTTTACCGCGTAAACGCAGCGTTTTGTCGTTTTGTGTTCCGGCTGGGATTTTAAGCTTTAACTGGCCTGTTAGTGTTTGAGCATGTGCATCGCCGCCAAGTATGGCTGTGTATAAATCCACCGGCAAATTGGTATAAAGATCGCTTCCTTTGCGCTCAAACTTCGGATCAGGCTTCACGAAAATTTTAATGAACAGGTCGCCTGCCGTTCTGCCTCCTGCTGCTGGTGCTCCTTTGCCTTTTATTTTAAGCACCTGTCCGTCGGCAACGCCCGGTTTGGTTGTAATGCGAAGTTGCTGGTTATGCAGATTGAGTAAGCGAGATGTACCATGGTAGGCCTCCTGCAATGTAATTTCCATTTCGGCCTCGTAATCCTGTCCTTTTGCTGCCTGACCTCTGTTGCCTCTACCCTGTTGCTGGCCAAAACCACCGCCTCCGCCAAAGAACTGCTGAAAGAAATCTGAAAAGCCACCGCCAAACATATCGGGGTCGCCTTCAAACCCACGAAAACCTCCACCGCCTGGCTGACCGCCATAATATTCTTGCTGGCCTCCCCTGCCGCCAAATCCACCACCGGTGTTCTGGTATTGGCGCCAGTTAGAGCCCAGTTGGTCATACTGTTTGCGCTTTTCTTCGTCGCCTATAACTTCGTACGCTTCGCTTACATCTTTAAACTTTTCTTCTGCTGCCTTGTCGCCTTTGTTTTTATCAGGGTGATACTTTTTGGCAAGCGCGCGGTAAGCCTTTTTTATCTCAGCCTGAGATGCTTTTTTATCTACGCCCAGTGTTTTGTAATAATCTTTATAGTCCATGGTAAGCGGAGTTCTGTACTTGTGTAAACACTAAAAATACTACCTATTAAAAACGTACTAAACCACTGCCGGTTCAGGGTTAATTTACGAAATCCCCGGAAACAGGAAAAGCACCTCTGCAGGTGCTTTTCCAATTGTTTTTTATCGTGCGTCTACGCTAGATCGTGTCCGTGACAACCAGTAAGGCATAGATCACACCCGGTATCCAGAACAGTAACGTCAGAATTAAGCTGATCCAGAAAGAAGTGCCGATGCCATCGTGCAGGAATACAGCAAGTGGCGGCAACAGAACTGCCAGGATGATCTCAACTATAGAAGTTCTTGATCCGCCTTGCTTCAGGGCTTCTCTCAAATCATTTTTAAGCTCCTTCTTCTCAGCCTTTGTCATGGTTGCAACCCGCTCTTTTACAAGTTCCAAGGCTTCTGCTTCTGTAACTGTTTTTACTTCTGTAGCAGTTTCAACAGTTGCAGGTGTTACCGGAGCCAGTTTTGCAGGCAGTTTAACTGCTTTAGTTTCAAGAGATGCTTCTAAAGCCGGAGCTTCAGCTTTCGTGGTAGTTGCTTTTTCTTCTGCAGCAGTCATGGCTATTTGCGTCAGGCTCTGCGTTTCCTCGGTGGTAGCTTCTGCTGGTGCTTGTTTCTGTTTTGCCTCGTAATACGGTGCCTGCTTGTGTGCGGCAAATTCGTAGTACTTTGCGGAGTTACATGCGAAGAGCAACTGTCCGGCGATCAAAACAAAAACTAATTGGAGTAGATTTCTAAATTTCATAGTAAAAAGGGATTATGTGGTAATAAATAACAATTTAAGTGTAGTTGCTTTGTACGGGCTCACTGTTACATCATACTATATATGATTTAAATTTGTTGTAGTATTTAAATATAGTTCATAAAGTAAAGATACCAATTAATTATGTTGGTACTTTAAACTGGTTACTATATTAAGAGGCTACTATAAATAGGACTAGTTAACTCTGAGCTAGTAATTGACAGTCTGCTTTTGAGAAGGGAGTTTGAAACTATAATTCCTCCTCTTCTTCGTGCAGTTCCGGCCGGAAATGGGTGAGCGTATTCTGCAGCGAACTATAGATTGTTTGCTTAACGTGCTCCCATCTTTCCCTGTCACCAGTATAGTATTTTTGGTTTACTTCCAGTTCAACACCAATGTATTGTTCATCCGTAAATTTGCGGCGCAGATATGTTGGGAAGCCGTCTGCAATGCCGAGATAAGGGTAGTTAAACCGCACGAGCAGCTCTTTATCATCATTCTGGAATTCCTGTTTCCAACGGCGGCAGATCGTTTGTTCGAGTTTACGCTTCGGGTCATATAGTAAACCGATGTCTGTTTCTCTTGTCTCGCCATTCAGATTAGGCGTAAAACTATGCACAGATATATGCAAAACCTGCCTTCCGGCCATTATAAAATCATGGATAAAATGCTCTACCTGCTCCCGGTAAGGAAAATAATGCTCTTTTAGTATGATAGATTTATCATTATCGTGCAGCTGCCGGGTAACATCCGAAAACAGCTTGGCATGGTGCAACGACCGGTTTAACTCAACCAGCAGACGTGTGGTTTCAGAATGAAAAGTTTTATCCGCCAGGGGTTCCAGTTCACGGAACAGCTCCAGTGCACCAATATCATAACCCTCATGCGAGGACAGCTGTGATTCTTTGCCTTCAAAAAATGAAGAATAGACTGCTGGTACCTGGTTACCGCCATGTTCGCAGGTAAGCAATAGTTTTAGCATGGTTTTTCAGGTAAAAACACACCTCCCTTTTGCAGGCATTGTGCCAATTGGGTGTATACTTTTTCTATAGTTTTTGTATCTGGGTTTAACTTAGTTGCATCTAAAATTCGCTTAGCCAGGTTTCCTCTCGATAAGATAACATTAAGGGCGTGCTGTACTTCTGGCTGTTCCTCCAACACGATGCATTCCTTTGCCAGGTGGCGCCATAATTCGCCTGCCGTGCAATTCCCTTTACACTCAAATCCGAAGCAGCTCAGAAATTCCTGATCAGTAAGGATCGTTTCCTGGCCGTTAGAGATAACCTGCACCAGAATCCGGGAAAGCCTGTTCTCATCAAACGCCATCAACTCCTGCAGCTTTACCCAACGCTCCCCGATCAATGCCTGTATCACCGACACCGTTGCCTGAACTATAGCCAGGTCAGCTACCGGGCTTTCCTGAATGTCCAGCAATCGTATCTCGATGGTATTGCGTTCGAAACGGGCTATCGCACCTCGCGAATTCAGGAATTCTTCCTGCAAGGTTCCTTCCGGATCATAAGGTGCTACATCGGCATACATTTTATTCAGGATCTGCTCTTCGTAATCCTTTTTGCTGAACACTGCCTCCGGAACAACCTTGCCTGTTATACTAGGAATTTTGCCTTGGTTGTGACGGTAAACTTCCAGGCGGGAATCAAACATGCCGGTAACTTTACCATCCATAATAGGCGAAGATGCGCTTAACGCAGGAAGTATCGGCAACACAAAACGAATGGCAGCGTGAAGCTTTGCAAATTCCTCGTCATTGGCAAACGGCAGGTTTAAATGCGTGCTTTGCAGGTTCGCCCAGCCATGACCTTTGCAGTTAAAAATGCGATTATATGCTTCATACACAGCATTGTGCTCATGCGGCCATAGTTGTGTATCGGTATCCGGGTTCATTGTTGGGTGTGCTCCTGTTGGCAGCAGCATGGCATCGTACTTTTCCAGCATCTGGTTTATTTTCTGCACATGCTCCTGAAACTTGCAGTGCAATCCTTCCAGTGATTTTACAGGCCCCTGCGTTTTGAGCTCTACCACATGCAGCACCAGTTCGTTAGACCAGGCAATCTCTCCTAATTCCACATCAGAAATATAGGCTCCAACTTCATCATAAATGAGCTTATCCGTGATGGGCAACACAAGTAAGTCCTTTTTGCTTACGATCATGTATTCCAGTTCCACACCAAACCCTTCGAAAAGGCCCAGCGTGCGTTTAGGTTGTGGGCTAGCCATCGGTTCTGATGTTTTTATGGTTGTCAATACGTCGCTTAATGGATTTGATGATAGCAGCATATAGTTCTTTTTTTAGGATCTTATCTTCACAACCCGAATCAATGCTAGGGTTATCATTTACTTCTATTACGTAAGCTTTTCCGTCTATTTCTTTAATATCCACGCCATACAACCCATCGCCAATCAGGTTGGCAGCCTTAAGCGCGGTATGCAACACATGAAACGGCACATCCTCAAACGGTACTACCTCATCGTCTCCTTCTTCGTCCTGTTTCTTTTTACCATTCCAGTTATAGATCTGCCAGTGGTCTTTAGCCATAAAATACTTGCAGGCATACAGTGGCTGTTTATCCAGCACACCAATGCGCCAGTCAAAATCAGTAGGCGTAAACTCCTGACCGATGATCAGCTCTGAATCGGCAAGCATCTCATCCAGTTGCTTTTCCAGTCCCTTCCGGTCTTTTGCCTTTACCACACCCTGCGAGAAAGAACTGTCCGGCTTTTTGAGTACGCACGGTAAACCCAACTCTGCTTCTACCTGTTCCCGGTTATCTTTATGAATGATCATCGTTTTAGGCACAGGTACTTTCGCTTTTGTAAGCAATTCTGCCAGGTAAACTTTGTTGGTACACCTGAGTATGGATGTCGGATCATCTATCACTACTAACCCATCAGCAAATGCCTTACGCGAAAACTTGTAGGTGTGATGATTTACAGACGTGGTTTCCCGGATAAACAGTGCATCAAACTCAGCCAGCCTGCGGTAATCATCTTTGGTAATGAGCTCGGTATAAAAACCCTGCTGTTCTGCTGCCTCTACGAAATTCTGGATCGCGCGTTCGTTTGATGGCGGTGCTTTTTCTTCCGGGTCTACCAGAATAGCTAAATCGTAGACTTTACGGGAAATGCGCGCACCTGCAAAACGGTGTCGTGCAAAGTAGGCTTTCGCAAACTTTGTCATATACCGTTTATGGTTATCCGGTACATCGGTTACCGGAATAGGTGATATACTTTGCAGCACCCACTCATCTTTAAATACAAACTGGGCACGTAACAGCGGCGCCTGAAACAGGTCGTGCAATTGCTTGCAGAGCTTTTCATATTTCTCTGCTACGTTCTGTCCGAAATAGATGCTCAGTGTGAAGGTTTTAGACTTTAACCTGCCCAGGCTTTTCTGTACCAAATCGTTTATTTCCATGGTAATGGCCCGCGCTATAGTTGGCGTTTTCAGATCCTGCATGGTGGTAACGCTGGGTATTGGTTTGTGCCCGCGTGCTTCGGCCAGCAACGACACATAATAACCGGCACTCTGGTATTTATAGGATCGGCAAAGGTTAAAGATCCTGGCATTTTTTATATCTGTATAAGTAGCATCTGTCAGGTACGTCTGGGCATCCACAACTTCTACATCTTCTATCTTCGTTTCCCAGTCTTTTGGGTAATCGACAACTACTATTTTTCGCATGTTTAGGGTAATTCAGTTAAGGGTACTTTGGGCTCTATGGCCAGCAGGTTGGCATCGAAAGTTGACATGCCCAGCAAAATAGAGCTGAGCAGATGCGAAAGCCCCACCTCGTAATAGTTATTCTTAAAATAGGGGTTCTCAGGGTATGGATCAGCCACAACTACATGTTGCAGGTCATCGGTAAAGCCACAAAGCACTACAAAATGCCCCATCGGGTAACCCTGCACATCATCATACACTGAGTTACCGGCTTCGTCGGCAAACTCGCGCGCACTGCGGTATAAATAGGTGGCGCTTAGCCCTGTAAGAATTGGTATACCATTATCGAAGAAGGTGCTCAACAAGGTAACCGTAAGGTCTTCGCACCGCAGTTTGCCACCCAGCTTCAGAAATTCTATGTAAGCTCTTGACGCTCTTCTGAGTTTTTTACCTGTTTTTATTTCCAGTTGCTGCTCCAGTTTGGCTATGATCTCCTCGTTCGAAAGATCGAACCAGGTCGGGTCGAATACATTCAGATTATAGGTAAAAATGGTAGCATTATAGCCCCGCTGCAGTGCATGACAGGCCAGCATCACTTCCAGTGTACCACCTTCTTCCAGGTAAGGCACTGTTCTTATTACTTCGCTAAGCGGAATAGGATCTTTAAAGTACTTGTAAACCGCATGCAGGCTTGTGGGACCACAGGTAGAATCATCTGGTTGCGTATGTATCTTTATTGGAATCACTCGGTTTCTGGCTGTATTTAACAAGTAACAGTGTGAACCTTATACGCTGAAGCAACTATAAGTTTTAGTAAATTAATGTGATTAAATAGGACACTTAATTTCAGTGATTTAAAGCTAACTTTAAACAAAAAGAGACGCAATATCTGCGTCTCTTCTACAAGCTATAGTTAGTTTAACCTTATCCGAAAAGTAAAGCTTCAATCGCTTCATCCACTCTTTTAAAATCGAAGCCCTGTAATACCTGCTGCAACTGCACTGCAATCTGTTCAGTGCAAAGATTTCCAATGCTACCTTCGTGGGTATGGTTTACTTGGTTTGGAGCTTCGAATGTACCGGCGGCTATAGTTGCTCCAACGTTTTTATACGCATCCCGGAACGGCACACCTTGCAGTACTTCGTTATTCACTACTTCC
The DNA here is from genome assembly GCF_019336435.1 of Pontibacter populi. Classification (GTDB taxonomy): domain Bacteria; phylum Bacteroidota; class Bacteroidia; order Cytophagales; family Hymenobacteraceae; genus Pontibacter; species Pontibacter humidus. The sequence goes on from NZ_JAHWXQ010000002.1 coordinate 21,159, forward strand.
ACACTGAAGGCATATTTGTACTTTTCATCCTGCATGATGTTGTCTTTCACGATAAGCTTAGGCAGCATATAGTTCGCCATCTGCAGGCTATCCAATAATGTATTAAAGGCAGGGAAAAGGCTCTCTTTCAATAGCTGCATATCGCGGTGATAGCCGGATGGCAGGTTGGTGGTTTGTAGTGCTATTTCGTTTGGCAGTCCTTGTAGTTTGTTGCACTTGCCACGGATCAACTCAAATACATCCGGGTTCTTTTTGTGCGGCATGATGCTGGAGCCGGTTGTCAGCTCATCTGGTAAACTTACGAAGGCAAAGTTCTGGCTCATGTAAAGGCAAAGATCCATCGCCATACGGCCAATTGTAGCGGCTATGGTTGAGAGTGCTGTTGCTACAACACGCTCCGTTTTGCCACGGCCCATTTGTGCATACACCACATTATAGTTCAGGCTTTCAAAGCCGAGCAGATCAGTGGTTAACTGACGGTTCAGCGGGAACGACGAACCATAACCTGCCGCTGAGCCTAACGGGTTTTTATTGCTGATCTTGTAAGCAGCTTGTACTACCAGCAGGTCATCGATCAAACTCTCGGCATAAGCGCCAAACCACAACCCAAACGAAGACGGCATAGCTACCTGCAGATGCGTGTATCCTGGTAACAATTTGTCTTTGTGCTGTTCGCTTAGCTGTTGCAACGTATGAAATAGCGTTTCGGTAGCTTCTACTACCTGGCGCAGTTGGTGGCGCATGTATAGTTTCAGGTCAACCAGCACCTGGTCGTTACGCGAGCGGCCGCTGTGTATCTTTTTGCCGGCTTCACTAATGCGTTTGGTCAGCAACAGTTCTACCTGCGAGTGCACATCTTCCACGCCATTTTCAATCTTGAAATTGCCCTGCGCTACTTCTTTGTATAGTTGCTTCAGTTCGCGTTGCACAGCATCAAAATCTTCCTGCCCCAGCAGACCAACCTGCGCCAACATACGTGTGTGTGCCAGCGAACCAAGTATATCGAACGGTGCCAGTTCCAGGTCCATTTCGCGGTCGTTGCCTACCGTAAAACGTTCTATTTCTGCCTGTACCTGTATGTCTTTCTGCCAGAGTTTCATCTGATTGATGGTTAAATTGTTGGATTGTTAAATTGTTGATCTGGTAAACTATAGATTTGGAATTTTGGAGATGAGCTTCCGGTTTCGCCATTCACCCATTTTTAATTTCTAATTCATAATTAAAGAAAGCATTTTGATGTAGAGTTCAATGCCTTCTTCCAGTTCCTGTAGTTCGATGTATTCGTCGGCGGTGTGTGAGCGGGCTGAGTCGCCGGGACCTAATTTTACAGATGGAACACGAAGCAACGCCTGATCGGAAGTAGTTGGTGAACCATAGGTATTGCGACCGAGTTGTATGCCTGCCTGAACTATAGGATGCGTAAGCGGAATACCGGAAGGCTGCAGACGAACAGAGCGTGGCGTTACAGTTGCTTTTACATGTTCTCTTATAGTAGCAAGAACTTCTTCCAAACTATAGGCATCTGTCACACGCACATCTACAGTAAACTTACAGGTATCCGGCACCACATTATGTTGCGAACCTGCCTGCACTACCGTTACGCTCATCTTTATAGGGCCGAGCGTATCGGATACTTTCTCAAACTTATAGTTGCGGAACCACTCAATATCGGGCAGTGCTTCGTAAATGGCATTTACTCCTTCTTCACGGGCGGCGTGTCCGGCTTTGCCGTGGACTACACAATCCAGCACCAGCAGACCTTTTTCGGCTACGGCCAGGTGCATTTGGGTAGGTTCTCCAACTATAGCAAAGTCAATTTCTCCCAACTCAGGTAAGATAGCTTCCAGCCCGTTTATACCAGAAATTTCTTCTTCGGCGGTGGCAGCAAGTACGAAGTTATAGTTCAGGTTCTGCATCGGATAAAAGTACAGAAACGATGCGATCAGCGACACCAGGCAACCGCCAGCATCGCTGCTGCCCAGCCCGAATAGTTTACCATCCTTTATAGTTGGCGTGAACGGATCAAAGGTATAGCCGGCGTTTGGTTTTACCGTATCGTGATGCGAATTCAGCAGTATAGTGGGCAGCTCCGGGTTATAGTTTTGGTTAAATGCCCATACGTTATTCCCCTGTCGCTTTGCTTTTACACCATGCCGTTCCAGGAAACTATAAATAGCATCAGCGGTCTTATCTTCTTCGCGACTAAACGATGGAATACTGATCAGTTGCTGCAACAGGTCCAGCGCTTCCGTGTAAAGTTGGTCTGTTGTCATGTTATGCTTCCAGGGCTATAGTTGTTCCGGCCGGTTTTCCTTCTGCCATCGCCAGCACATCCTCCGATTGGCCAATTTTCACGATGCTCACCCCACTTCGTAAAGTAGCAAAGGCGTTATCCAGCTTCGGCAACATGCCTGCGTAAACCTGCCCTGCTTCCTTCATTAAACTATAGCTTTCTGATGTCAGTTTCGCAACTACAGAATCTTCGTCAGCAGCATCGCGCAACACACCTTTTTTCTCGAAACAATACAGTAACTGTACCTTGTATTTCTCCGCTAAAGCCACGGCTAAAACCGATGCTACTGTATCGGCATTCGTGTTCAGCAAAGAGCCGTTTCCGTCGTGGGTCAGCGGAGCCACAACAGGTGTGAACCCAGCCTGCAGCATGGCATCCAGCGCGGCAACATTTATACTATCAGGGCCAGAGACATCACCTACAAAACCATAGTCTACCGTTTTAACAGGGCGTTTCTTTGCTTTAATGATGTTTGCATCTGCGCCGGTAAGACCGATAGCGTTGCTGCCCAGTGCCTGTAGTTGTGCTACAATATTTTTGTTCACCAGACCGCCGTACACCATCGTTACTACTTCCAATGTTTCAGCATCGGTAATGCGACGACCGTCCACCAGTTTAGGTTCGATGCCTAGTCGCTGGCCAATGGCAGACGCTATTTTGCCTCCGCCATGTACCAACAACTTAGGACCAGTTACTGCAGCCCAATCAACCAAAAAGCGGTGCAGCAACCGGGGATCATCTATTACATTTCCACCGATCTTAACTATAGTCAGCATGAGTTTTTGAATTTCTTGACCTTGTGACAAAAGACAAAGGACTTTTCTGAATGTTATAAAGAGTCTTTTGTCCTTTGTCAAAAAGTCTTTTGTCAAATTAAAGAGCTTCCAGCATGCGCTTCAGCACTGCCTGAGCAGCGAAGGTGCGGTTGTTGGCCTGCTCCAGTACCAGCGAATTAGGTCCATCCAGAATTTCATCGGACAGTTCTACGTTGCGGCGAACCGGGAGGCAGTGCATTACTTTGGCGTTGTTGGTCAGTGCCAGTTTTTCGTTGGTCATCATCCAGCCTTCGCCATCTGTCAGTACCTTGCCATATTGTTCGTAGCTCGACCAGTTCTTTACATATACAAAGTCAGCATCGAGTAACGCTTCGTCCTGGTTGTGCAGAACGGTTGCTCCTTTGGTAAACTCATCTGCCAGGTCGTAGCCTTCCGGGTTTGTGATCACCAGCTCTACATCAGCTTGCTGCATCCATTCGGCAAACGAGTTGGCAACACATTGCGGAATTGCCTTTACGTGCGGAGCCCAGGTTAACACAACTTTCGGCTTTTTACCAGCAGGCTTTTGCTCAGTTATAGTTACCAGGTCGGCCAGGCTTTGCAGCGGGTGGCGCGTAGCCGATTCCAGGCTCACAACCGGAACGTTTGCGTAGCTGATAAACTTGTTCAGCAGGTCTTCGCTATAGTCTTCCTCTCTGTTCTGAAGTTTTGGGAATGAGCGGATACCAATAATGTCGCAGTACTGTCCCATCACAGCAGCAGCTTCTTTTATGTGCTCTACGGTAGTGCCGTTCATGATGGCGCCATCCTGCGTCTCGAGTGCCCAGCCTTCTTTGTCCAGGTTCATTACCATCACATTCATGCCCAGGTTATTTCCGGCTATCTGAGTGCTCAGGCGGGTACGCAGGCTCGGGTTCAGAAATACAAGACCAAGGGTTTTGTTCTCGCCCAGCGTTTTATAGTTGTATGGATTTTCTTTCAGGTGCAGCGCTTCCTTTACCAGCTCATTAACATCAGCCACGTCGTGCACAGAAGTGTATTTCTTCATTCTTAATTTTCCTGTAGTGTATAAACAATTGATTCAAAAGCCGTCACAAAGGCATCCACTTCACGGAAACCAATCGTCAGCGGCGGCAACAGGCGTAAGGTATTTTTGTCGGAAGACGAACCGGTGAAAATGCGGTGTTTTTCAAGCAATTCTTTTCTTATTGGCGCGCAGGATTCCTCCAGCTCTACTCCTATCATTAGTCCCAGGCCCCGAACTTCACGCACACCCGGTAAGGATTGCAGTTCTTCAATCAGGCGCTTGCCCAGGCGGGCTGCATTATCAATCAATTGTTCCTGTTGCATCACTTCCAGCACGGCAATACCGGCCGCACAAGCCAGGTAATTACCACCAAAAGTAGTACCCAGCATGCCATGCTTCGCTTCAATGTTCGGACTGATCAGCACACCACCTATCGGGAAACCATTGCCCATTCCTTTTGCCACCGTGATCAAATCTGGCTTTACATCGGTATGCTGATGCGCAAAGAATTTCCCTGAACGTCCATAACCTGACTGTACTTCATCCAGAATCAGCAATGCTCCTGCTTTCTTACAGCCTGCTTCCACCGCTTTCAGGAAAGTTGGCTCCGGCATGTGCACACCGCCCACACCCTGTATGCCTTCTACAATCACAGCGGCCAGTTCATTGCCATGCTCCTGTAGGGCTTGCGCAAATGCATTCAGATCGTTCAGAGGCAGAAAAACGACGTTATCCGTTTCGTTTACCGGAGCTATAATAGATGGATTATCAGTAGCAGCTACGGCAGCAGACGTGCGGCCATGGAAAGCCCCTTTAAAAGCGATGATCTTTTTGCGGCCTGTATGGAAAGAAGCAAGCTTGATGGCGTTCTCGTTGGCTTCGGCGCCGGAGTTGCACAGGAATAAACTATAGTCCGGGTAGCCACTCAATTCTCCGAGTTTTGCAGCCAGTTCTTCCTGCATCGGCATCTGCACCGAATTAGAGTAAAAACCGATATCGTATAGTTGGCGGGCGATGCGCTTTACATAGTGCGGGTGGCTGTGGCCGATGGAGATGACGGCGTGACCGCCATACAGGTCCAGGTAGCGGGTACCTTTGTCGTCCCAGATGTAGCAGCCCTGGCCGCGTACGGGATTGATATCAAAGACAGGATAAACATCAAAGAGATTCATGCTTTATTCGTTAGGAATTAGATGTAAGAAGTAAGACAGTAAAGGAAATACTCGACGTACATGTTGTTAATTGTTGATGGTTGTATTGTTAATTGTTGTATTCTGCTCTTATCATTTCGGGTGTAGCGAAGAATCTATTTGGAATTTGAGATAGATCTCTCCTAACGTTGAGATAACATTTCTTAAAACTATAGTTTAAAACCCTGCAGGTTTTAACTTTAATCCAGCTGTTTCTTCCAAACCGAAAAGCAGGTTCATATTCTGTACCGCCTGGCCCGATGCACCTTTCAGTAGGTTATCGATCATGCTGGTGATCACGAGCATCTCGCCCTGTTTTTCTAAGTATAAAATACACTTGTTCGTATTCACTACCTGCTTCAGGTCTGGCGTAACATCACTTATCCAAACAAAGGGATGTGTACTATAATAATTGCTGTATAGTTCCTGCGCCTCATCTATAGTCAGGCTGCAAGGCAAATAACTGGTGCAAAGAATACCACGCGTAAATGGTCCGCGGTAAGGCACAAAATGAATAGCAGGCAAATCCTGGTTTGGTTGAAGTTCGTGCAGCGTGCGACGGATCTCGTTCAAGTGCTGATGGTTTAGCACTTTATAGTTGGAGATGTTGCCGCTGCGCCAGCTATAGTGTGAGGACGGGCTCAGGCTTTGACCTGCACCGGTGCTGCCTGTAATACCACTTACATGCACTTCATCCGAAATCAAACCTTTGGAAGCCAATGGAAGCAATGCTAACTGAATAGCAGTAGCAAAGCAACCCGGGTTAGCGATGTGCTGTGCCTGCTGTATTGTTTCGCGCTGCAGCTCTGGCAAACCATAAGTAAATGTTCCGCCAGTTGCATCTATAGTTTGGGTTTCCCCAGCTTCCCCGTTCCAGCGGAAATCCTGGCTCAGGTCGATGATCTTTATAGTTGAAGGGATATCATTCTCCGCTAAAAACTTCTTCGCTTCACCATGGCCCACACATAAGAACAAAACATCCACTTCCTGCGCAAACGAGTCGCTGAAGGATAGTTCGGTTTCGCCTAACAGATCGGTGTGAACAGCACTTACAGGTTTACCAGCCTGGCTTTTGCTGTGCGTGAAAACCAACTCCGCATTTGGGTGGTTCAGCAAAAGGCGCAGTAGTTCGCCGCCTGTGTAGCCAGCTCCGCCAATGATACCGGCCTTTACTTTTCCGTTGACCATGCTGCTAAAGTGTTATTCACGTTGTGATATAGTTTGGTCTGGTTACCGAAAATCTTGGTAAATCCTTTTACGTCATCAGCAGTCCAGGCGCGGTTCATTTCGCCGTAGCTTCCAAACTTGTCGCTCATCAAATCGTGCTCGCTCTCAATACCTTCTACCTGGAAACGATATGGCGCCAATAGCACATGTACTTTACCGGTTACGGTTTGCTGCGTGCTTTCCAGGAAAGCTTCAATGTCGCGCATAGTTGGGTCCAGCAGCTGGCCTTCGTGTAGCCAGTTACCATACCAGGTTGCCAGTTGGTCTTTCCAGTATAGTTGCCATTTGGTAAGCGTGTGCTTCTCCAGAGTGTGGTGCGCTTTGATAATCACCATGGGTGCAGCAGCTTCAAAACCAACTCGGCCTTTGATACCAATGATTGTATCGCCCACGTGTATGTCGCGGCCAATGGCAAACGGACCAGCTATTTCTTGTAAGCGCTGAATTACCTGTACCGGGCTTTCAAAAACTTCATCATTCAACCCAACCGGTTCGCCGTTTTTGAAAACTATAGTTACGCGCTCAGCCTCCTGTTTGCTAAGCTGCGTCGGGTAAGCGGATTCCGGGAGTGGCAGGTGCGATGTCAATGTTTCCTTGCCACCAACCGATGTGCCCCAGATACCTTTGTTAATAGAGTATTGCGCTTTGGTAAAGTCCATCTCCACGCCATGGTTGCGCAGGTATTCGATCTCCTCTTCGCGCGACAGTTTCATGTCACGGATCGGTGTGATAATCTCAACATCCGGGATGATCGCCTGGAAAACCATGTCGAAACGAACCTGGTCGTTACCGGCGCCGGTGCTGCCGTGAGCCACGAAATCTGCTCCAATGCTTTTAGCAAAATTGGCGATACTTAACGCCTGCGTTACACGCTCTGCACTCACGCTTAGCGGATACGTATTGTTCTTCAGCACATTGCCAAAGATCATATACTTGATGCAGCTCTTATAGTAGCTTTCTTTTTCATCCAGGTGCGTGAATTGCTTCACACCAAGTGCATAGGCACGACGTTCAATCTCCTGAATTTCTTCTGCAGAAAAACCACCGGTATCTACCAAGGCAGCATACACTTCCAACCCTAATTCCTGCGACAGGTAAATAGCGCAGTACGATGTATCTAAACCGCCGCTGAAGGCTAACAAAACTTTCTTCATAACTATAGCTTATATTTTGATAGCCTAAGAGGCCTTTTTGTTCTTATCTTTTTCTTGTTCAGGTAGTGTAATGGGCTGCAATGCCAAACGCTGACGGTAACGTACCCAACGCTCCTGCAGGCTACTTGCTGTTTTAGCTGGTTTTTGCTCAACTACAGGCAAAGCCATAAAGGTCGCCTCCTGAGCCGGATCGAATAACATAGCGGTGCACAGGCAGTTGCTGCGGTTCTTGCTTTGCAGAATCTCAAAGTTCACGCAGCTTTGGCAGCCTTTCCAGAATGCTTCATCATCTGTCAGTTCAGAATAGGTAACTGGTTTGTAGCCCAGGCCTGAGTTGATCTTCATGACTGCAAGTGCCGTCGTTAAACCAAAGATCTTAGCATCCGGGTATTTGGTGCGCGACAGTTCAAAAACCTTTTGTTTGATCTGACGGGCAAGGCCGCTTTTGCGAAGTTCAGGAGAAACGATAAGGCCGGAGTTAGCCACGTATTTGCCGTGTCCCCATGTCTCGATGTAGCAGAAGCCTGCCCATTTTCCATCCGGGTGTAAAGCAATCACAGCTTTTCCTTCCGTCATTTTCAGGGCTACATATTCGGGTTTACGCTTTGCTATACCGGTGCCCCGTGCCTTAGCAGATGCTTCCATTTCATCGCAAATCGTTTGCGCATAACCTATGTGGCTTTCATTTGCCACAACAACTATAAAGTCCGGTAAATTGGTCATCAAAATCTAATGTAGAATACTTATGGCTGCACCAACAGCCTGTTGTGCTAAAACCGAGATAATACAAGTGCCTTGAGCTGCCTTTCGAAAAAGCTGAGCTTACGCAATGTGATCTATAAAATAATTAATGGTTGGGAGGCAGGGTTACCGCATAGGCGACCCGAGAAGATGTCGGCCTAGGGCCTGCACCTGAATGTAGAGAAAGCGCACCTGAAAACTGCCTTACAAACACGGGCAGAAAAAGTCGCACGCTTATTGGCAGCGTGTTTTATCGATGGCTCTGTGCCAGATAAAAGGACCTTTTTTTTCATTTTTAAAAAACTGTATAAAAAAGCTTTAGCGCTGTTTTACTGCCAAAGCGGTGCAAATGTTTTCACTAAAAAATGTGTTTTGCAAGAATTAATCCAAAATTCAATTAAAAATTATACACTATATAAATTTGTTATAGTTTGTTGCATTGCCAGAAGTTATAGTGAACAAATTGCCTTATATGCTTTAACTTGCAGCTTTTCTGCTTTACATGATGAAGAACCTGAATCTGCCGGTGATGATCGGCATCTTATTCTCAACCATCGGGCTGGTAACCTTGTTTTTGATGGGCCAGGCCCTGACCGCAGCTATCTGGCTTAGTTTTGGAAACGGGCTTATACTTACCAGCCTGCGTTTTAACCGTGTGAATGAGTTTGGAGGAATGGAACAGCAGCCTGTGCCAAAAGCAAGACTATATACCGGGATTTTCCTGATTGTACTGGCTGTTATCTTATTGCTATTGCAGATTATACAGGATCTGCAGCAAACCGCACCTCAGAGCTAGATCCTGTTCTGTAAAGTAAGCGTTACTGAGTAAGGCGTAGTGTTGCGTTGTAAAGTGAGCTTTAGCTGATGACCGGGCTTGCCCTCCAGTAAATTCAGAATGTTATTCAGATCCAGATCATAGCAGTGTTTGCCGTTTATTGTCATCAGTTGGTCCCCCGGTTTAATGCCAGCTTCTTTTGCTGCTGAGTTTTCCGAAACGTTAGAAACGACATACACATTATATCCGGGCATGGGTGTACTGACTTCAAAACCGGCAATGTTATAGCTGAAAGGCTGCTTATATTTCCGGTTAGGTAGTAGCACCAGGCGATTGTGCGGATAATCGAAAATAACCGTAAAGCGCTTCAGAATATCAGAGCCAAGGTTACCGTTCCGGTTTGCGATATTGAGTGCAACCTTAATCGCCTGCTCATCGGGGTAAGAAGCCGGCAAGTTCTCGAACTGGTGCCGGCCAAGCGACATACTGTTTATCCGCCCTATCTTTCCGTGTATATCTCCGCTTAAGCCGCGACCCAGGTAGGCCTCCATTACTTTAGGTGGTAATTTCAGTTTATCGTTGGTAGGCAGGTATAACGAAAGCGAATGGCTGGCCCCCGTGTCAACTACCAGTTTTACATTTAAAGAATCACCATTGTATTGCCGCACCTTGGCATACACGTAGGCTTTGCAATCTTCTATAGACAGCTCCTGTACTTCTGCTCTCTTACTGATCCTGAGTTTTGTATCCGGTTTGTAAAGTGTAATAACCTGCGTGTTATAGTTGATCTTAACTATAAAATTTTTAAAAATATCATACCCGATTATACCATGCACAGGCATTCCCATCCGGGTGGAGAGGTTAAAGATATCTTCCAGCAACACATATACTTCGTGGTTCACGCCTTCAATGCCACGCAGGAACATATTATTCCCGCTGGAGATAAGTGCCTCCAGCTCAAAACCCTGTCCCAACCCCTGCACGGTTATTTTGCGGGAATTATTGAGGCTAAGGCTGTCAGTAAAGTTTAGCTGTGTAATTAAAGTGCTGTTAACGCCGGAATCGAGGATAAAATTGAGCGGTTTGGAGTCGTTAATTTTTACTGTTATTACAATGAGGTTATGTACCAGCTTAAATGGGATCTTGATCTTTTTAGCATTCCCTGTAAAGTAAGCAGTATCCTGAGGAATAGTCTGCCCCTTAGCTTCCGGTTGTAACAGAAAGCAGCTTAAAAGACAAAGCAACACCGGGTAGAATGCTTTTGCCATAGCAGGGAGTTTGCATGTAAAAGACTAAGACTCTTTAAGATACGTAACTGAACTATAGACAGATAATAAATATACTGAATTTGGGATAAATTTATATTAATCGGCAACAGTTAGTTGTTATTTGTTTCTATAATTGTCCTAAATCCTTGGTGTACAGTAGTTCTGGTTCACAACTATAGCATTGACTTGTAACTATTTTTCAGATGCTGGACCAACTATCATCTGCTTATAAAAATCAGTCACATTTAGGAGTATACTATAGCCTGCAAATGCATGTATAATATGAATTCAGATAATAGGACTCACCTAATAAATTAAATTAAAAACTGTATTCAGCGTAGAAAAAAGCAGGCCCATTTTGTGAAGACATTTTGCACGAAACTAATCAATTAAAATCATCCTTTAAAACTACTAAAGCCTGTATTATGTCAAAAATCTATGTTTTAAGGCCTTTTTTGATTATCTTCCATTAGATCAGGCGTTGACAGCAAGTTTTAAATTTATATTTTATAAAGAAATGCATTTTATCAGTCTCCCTATCTTTAACAACTAGAAACGAACTATAGCAGAAGACAAAACCGAACAGCTACCATGCCCGAACATTACGTTAAACTTCCTGATATCTATAGTTCAAAATTCAAGGTGTTATCAGATTCCTGCAATACGTAAATCTCAATTACCAACGTATATCCTACTAAAAACAACTAAGCAAAATGGCAGAAAACAGCAGTCTACACTACAACGTCTACACGCCTGAGAACAGCACAGGTATAAACCGGGATGAAATACTGGATTTCCTTTTTAAGCATTTAGATGAGTATGGTGATAAACGCGAAGATATTGCCAAATGTGTGGATTATGCCCTGTCTGCTGCTGAAGGAAAAGGTGGCGCTGTATTGGAAGCACGCGAGGACGGTAAAGTGGTAGGAGCACTTATCCTGAACAACACTGGTATGAGTGGTTATATACCCGAGAACATACTGGTTTATGTGGCTGTACATAGCAACCAACGTGGCAAAGGCGTCGGGAAAAAGCTGGTGCAACTGGCAACTGAAACCGTATCGGGCAGTATAGCCCTGCACGTTGAACCTCAAAACCCGGCCCGGCACCTGTACGAGAAAATGGGCTTTACAAACAAGTATTTAGAGTATAGACTACAACGATAAACTATGGCAGTTTTAAAGCTGTACCGTGACAGATTACAACACAATTACAACCACCTTGATTCGGTGTTTAAGGAGCATGGCATAGACTGGGGAATTGTTACCAAACTGCTGTGTGGCGAAGAAAAATTCCTGGAAGAAGTACTGGCATTAGGCGTTAAAGAGATACATGACTCGCGGGTAACAAACCTGAGAGCAATTAAGAAAGTAGCGCCCGATGTGCAGACCGTTTATATAAAACCTGCTCCCAAAAAAAGTATTCCGGAGATAATAGAATTTGCCGACGTAAGTTTCCAGACGGAGTTCGAAATCATAAAGCTGCTTTCAGCAGAAGCAACCCGACAGAAGAAGCTGCACAAGATCATTATTATGATTGAGATGGGCGACCTGCGCGAAGGCGTAATGGGCGAAGAACTGGTTGATTTTTATGAGAAGGTATTTGAGCTGCCCGGCATTTCTGTAATTGGTTTAGGAGCTAATTTTAATTGCCTGCATGGCGTTATGCCAACCCGCGATAAGCTCGTTCAGCTAAGCCTTTATAAGCAGATCATCGAAGCTAAATTCAATAAGAATATCCAGTGGGTTTCGGGTGGCACATCGGTAACTATACCGCTTCTCTTCACGCATCAGTTACCTAAAGGTATTAACCATTTCCGTATCGGCGAGGCACTTTTTTTCGGGCTTAACCTCTTTACAGGCGAAACATTTGAAGGCATGCATGATGATGTATTTGAACTATGCGCGGAGATAATTGAGCTGACAGAAAAGCCCATGATCCCTGACGGCATACTGGCAGAGAACCCCAGTGGAGATAACTATGAAATTGATGAGAGTCTGTACGGCAAAACCTCTCACCGGGCCATACTGGATATCGGTTTACTGGATGTGAACCCAAAGTTCCTGATCCCAAAAGATGAACTGAGCGTAGTTGGGGCAAGTTCGGATATGCTGGTGGTAGAGCTTGGCACAAATGACAAGAACTATAAAGTTGGTGATGTGCTGCAATTCAGCCTTCGGTATATGGGTGCGCTTAGTATTTTAAACTCGAGGTATATTACCAAAGAGATCGTAAGTTAATGCAAATCTGTTCCAGCTAAAATTTTCTTGTTTATATTTGCCGGCCAGTTGCGTATAACTCAGCTGTAAATTATATAAACTGCAAAGTACATGCACTACAACGAGTACGAAGATCTGATAAATAATAACAGAAAATGGGTGGCCGAAAAGCTCGAGACTACCCCCGAGTACTTTAAACAACTGGCGCAGGGCCAGAAACCCCCTTTCCTTTACATCGGATGCTCTGATAGCCGGATGCCTATCTCAAGTTTTACCCGCACCGAACCCGGAGAGCTTTTCATACATCGTAATGTGGCAAACCAGGTGTCGCTGACGGATATGAACCTGCTTGCTGTGCTGGAGTATGCCGTAGAAGCGCTGGATGTACAGCACATAGTTGTCTGTGGGCATTACTGCTGCGGTGGTGTTGAGGCTGCTTACAAAGGAACAGCGACCGGTGTGGTGGAGAACTGGGTTAGCCCTATCCGCGACATTTACATGCAGAACCGACAGGAAATAGATAACCTGCCAACTGAAAAAGACAGGTTACAAAAGCTGGCCGAACTGAATGTTATAGCACAGGTAAAAAACATCTGCACTACCTCAGTTATGCACCGCGCTTACAAAACCGTAAAATACCCTACCGTCCATGGTTGGGTCCTCGATATAGAACACGGCTATATTAAAGACCTGAAATTGCCTGTTGCTGAGTGGCAGGGATTGGGTATTATGCCTTAAAAATCAACTATAGATCTGCTACTATAGCGCATTTTATGAACCTGTTCAGGAGTTATAGTTTATGAATGGCAACCCGGGTTGCCTGAACTATAGCTTTAACCCTAATCCGTATTATAACTTGAAAGGTTTGCAGCTAACTGAACTATAGTTTGCTGCAAACTTTTCAACTATAGGCCGGGCAATTAATATAGTTGAACTTTGAGGTTTAGGCACTGGCACGGTATTGCAGAAATGGCCTTACAGATTCTGAATATGCTTTATGCGCTTCAACGGAAGTGATGACGTGATCGGGATATAGCAGCGAAGTTAACTTCCCGCCAAATACACAGCCTGTATCAATGTTTATGGTATTGTTGCGCCAGCAGGGTTCATACACCGGTGTGTGGCCATAAACAACTATAGCATGGCCGGTATACTTTGCTGCCCAGTCCAGGCGTACCGGTAAACCATGCTGATCTGTTTCGCCGGTGGTTGGGCCATATAAACAAAGGTCGCGTACGGAGCGGTTGTGCCTGCCATGTAGGTGTTCAGCCAGGCCGGCATGTGCAATAACCAACCGCCCCTCGTCCAGCAAAATATGATGCGGAAGATTAGCCAGAAAATCCCGAACCCGTAGTATAAAAGCTGCACTACAATGGCTTAGCTGTTCCATGGTAAACTCCAGCCCATGTCGTACCTGTACGTTTCTGCCAATCAGTTTCCGGTATAGTTTATCATCATGATTACCACTTACACAAAAAGCCTGTTTCGCTTCCACCATATCCATTACCAGGTGTAATACCTTAGGTGAATCAGGACCACGATCTACCAGATCTCCGACAAACACCGCCTTATGGTTAGCAGGAGGCGTAACGTTGAACCTGCTTTCCTTTTTATCAAAATTTACCTGATAGCCAAGCTGCTGAAGTAACTCTACTAACTCATCAAAACAGCCATGCACATCCCCGATAATATCAAAAGGGCCATGTGCCGTTGTATGCACCAGGTATCCGCTTAAATCCTTTATCTGAGCCATTCTAATTTTCTCCTTCAAACTAAACTATAACTGAAAATACGGTGGTCAGGTTTATGCTTATCGGTTAAATTTATACAGAAACAGGCTTTATTTTATAGATTTTGAACTTAACCGTTACAACGTTTACTTTTGCAGTAGCGTTAACCTGTCTCTGATAGCCTATATCTATTTCATGTCTTACCTCAAGAAGTATAAATTACCGTTGCTCTGGTTGCGCCGCCACACCTCCAGCCGCGACTTTATGCTTATCTCCAGTGCATTGGTTGGCTTCACGGCAGGTATGGCTGCAGTTATCCTCAAAACAATAGTGCATTACCTGTACATCATGCTCGCTTATGGTGGCCGCTTGTTCGACCGACCGGTGCTGCTTGTAGTGCTCCCGATCATTGGTATTTTGTTAACTGTGGTAGTTGTGCAGCTGTTTTTTAAGGGAAAAGTTGAAGGCGGAACAGCTGGTATTCTTTACAGTATTGCCCAAAAGTCAAGTATCGTCAGGCGTAGTAAGATGTATTCTTATGTGATTACCAGCGGCATTACGGCAGGCTTTGGTGGTTCTGCTGGTCTGGAGTCCCCTATTGTGGTTACAGGCTCTGCTATCGGCTCTAACTTTGGTCGTTCCTATCACTTAAACTACCGCGAACGAACACTTTTACTTGCCTGTGGTGCAGCAGCCGGTGTAGCAGCTGTGTTTAATGCGCCGGTTGCCGGGGTGCTTTTCGCTGTCGAGATCCTGCTTACAGATATAAGTATTGCTGCCTTTATACCATTAATGATAGCCGCTGTAGTGGGTACGCTTTGCTCCACGCTCACGTTAGATGAAGATCTGCTCTTTTATGTAGGGAATGTGGAAGGGTTTAAAGCTGGCAATATTCCTTTTTACATGCTGCTGGGTGCACTTACCGGTCTTATCTCGGTTTACTACACCCGAACAGTACACTGGATAGAGAACATATTTGAGCCGCTGTCAGGGAATGTATACAAACGCGCTTTGATAGGTGGTTTATGCCTGGGTTTGCTGATCATGCTGTTTCCGCCTCTTTTCGGCCAGGGCTATGAATCGATAAAAATGCTGCAGCGCGACCATGCAGATCTATTGCTGGAAGACAGCTGGCTTAACTTTTTTGGAACCAACGAGTGGCTGATAGTAGGCTTTACGGGAGCCCTGGCACTGGTGAAAGTAATTGCATCTACGCTCACGATGGCCTCCGGTGGTAAGGGTGGCAACTTTGGCCCTTCTATGTTCGTGGGTGCATTTGCTGGCTTCTTTTTCTCGAAATTGATTAACCTCACTGAACTGGGAAATGTGCCCATCCATAGTTTTACAATGGTAGGCATGGCCGGCATACTGAGTGGTGTGATGCATGCACCGTTGATGGGTATTTTCCTGATAGCTGAAATTACAGGTGGTTATACTTTAATGATCCCGCTGATGGTTGTATCAGCTACATCGTACGCGGTAGTAAAGTATTTTGAGCCTTATTCCCTGGAAGCAAAGAAGCTCGCGCAAAGAGGCGAACTGTTAACGCACAACAAAGACACAACCGTATTGCGCATCATGAAGATCAGGCATTTGATCGAAACCGAATTTCAACCTGTAAGCCCCGATGCAACCTTGCGCGAACTTGTAGAAGTAATAGCCCATTCCCGACGCAACCTCTTCCCGGTAGTAAATACAAAAGGAACACTTGAAGGAATCATACTGCTGGAAGATATCCGGGAGATCATGTTTAAAACCGACAAATATGATCTTGTGAAAACCAAAGAGCTGATGGTAAAGCCTCCTGTACTGGTACAGCACGATGATAGCATGGCGGAAGTAATGAAGAAATTTGACGAGTCCGGTGCCTGGAATCTACCCGTAGTGGAAGGCGAGAAATACCTTGGCTTTGTTTCTAAATCAAGCATTTTCACCAAGTACAGAAAGCTCCTGATCAAAACCACTAACGTTTAAGAATACATAGTTTTGACAGTTGCCTGTTAAGCGCAACTATAGTTTTGATTTACAGATGGTTTTAACCTCTGCCTTGTTTTTCGTACCTTAGAATTAGCCTGTAAACCAACTATACCTGTCATGCAGCATAAAGAATTATCAGACCTTTCAGAACTTGTAAAACTCCGCCAGGAACTTCACAAGTATCCCGATCTTTCAGGTCAGGAATCAGAAACAGCAGCACGAATTGTAAAACATCTGCAAAACTATAATCCGGATAAAATTTATACCCAGTTGGGAGGTACCGGTGTTGCAGCTGTTTTTTATGGCGAAAAACCCGATGGCCCTACCATACTCTTCAGAGCTGAACTGGATGCACTGCCAATTGTTGAAACGAACGAAGATCTAAACTATAGATCTGTAAGAGAAGGCACCAGTCATAAGTGCGGTCACGACGGGCATATGGCCATACTTACGGCCTTAGGAAGTTTACTTCATCAGAAACGGTCAGCAAGTGGAAAAGTAATTTTACTCTACCAACCTGCCGAGGAAACCGGAGCAGGTGCCTGGGCTGTTTTGCAGGACTCCCGGTTTGAGACAGGATTAAAACCTGATTATGTATTTGCATTACATAACATACCCGGTAAGCCCATGCACCAGGTTATAGTTCGGGAAGATGTCTTTGCGCCAGCTTCGACAGGTATGATCGTGGAATTACACGGAAAATCATCTCACGCAGCTGAACCTGAAAACGGCCTAAATCCGGGGTTGGCGATGGCTGAAATTATAGTTGCGTTTAATGAAATCATCAGCAATAAAGAGCAGTTCCAGGACCTTGCATTACTGACGGTGATACATGCACGATTAGGAGAAGTTGCTTTTGGAACAAACCCGGGTTTTGCAACCGTTATGGCAACACTTCGCTCCTACCAACCTACTGATATGCAGCGTTTAAAAGAACTTACGCAGCAATGTGTGCAGCAAATAGCAGCTAACTATAAGCTTACTTATAACATCAGTTTTATAGAAGATTTTCCGGCCACTGTTAACCATTCGGATCAGGTGCAATCAATTCGGAAAGCGGCTGCAAACCTCGAACTTGATGTGCAGGAAGCCGTACAGCCCTTCAGGTGGTCAGAAGATTTCGGCCATTTTACAGCCAGGTATAAAGGTGCATTTTTCGGACTTGGTTCTGGTACCCAGCAACCGCAACTGCACCATGCTGATTATGATTTTCCGGACGAACTTATACCAACTGGCGCGGCCATGTTCTACGGCATCATTCAGCAGATCCTGAATAAATAACGCAGTATGTTCCATAGCTCTTACATTGAGATCAGCAGAACCGCTTTACAAAACAACATCAATTTTATAAGGAATGAGATCGGGCCGCAGGTGCGCTTATCTTCTGTGGTTAAAGGCAATGCGTACGGCCACGGAATTGAGCAGTTTGCTTCATTAGCCCAGGAATGTGGTGTAGATCATTTCTCTGTTTTCAGTGCCGACGAAGCGCTGCGCCTGCATCAGTCGCTGCCCCGGCCAGCAACCACGCTGATAATGGGTTATATTGACGATCCTGAGCTGGAATGGGCAATTCAGAATGACATAGAATTCTTTATTTTTGAACCCGATCGGTTGACCAAAGCCGCTGAGGTTGCCAGGAAGCTCGGTAAAAAAGCAAAGATCCACCTGGAACTGGAAACCGGTATGAACCGCACCGGTTTCGATAAAGCCACGTTAGCACAGGCTAGCAAGCTACTGGATGATAAAAAAGAAGATGTAGAGTTAATAGCTATTTGCACACACTTTGCAGGAGCTGAAAGTTTCCAGAACCACGAGCGTATCCTAACACAGCAACAGAATTTCCAGGATTTACTAAAACAACTGATCAACTCCGGACACACTCCCAACCAATTACATTCGGCCTGTTCTGCTGCAATGATTTCATATCCCGAAACGCATATGGATATGGTTCGCATCGGCATTATGCAGTATGGCTTTTGGCCTAGCCCGGAAACGTATAGTCATTATTTTAGCCAGCATTCGCTTAAAAAAGACCCCTTGCGTCGCCTCATTAACTGGAAAAGCCGCATCATGAGCCTTAAGTCTATTTCTAAAGGCGAATATGTAGGATATGGTAGCTCGTATCAAACACCGCGCGACATGACACTGGCTATAATTCCGGTTGGTTATGGCTGGGGTTACAGTCGCTCGCTCAGTAACCAGGGCAAAGTACTTATAAAAGGAGTTCGCACTGCTGTAGTAGGCATTGTAAACATGAACGTGATGATGGTGGATGTAACAGATATTCCTGGAGTGCAGAAAGACGATGAAGTAGTATTGCTCGGCTCACAGGGCGATGAAAGCATAACCGTTGCCTCCTTTGCAGAACTTAGTACACAGCTAAACTATGAGTTACTTACACGCCTTCCATCCAATATTCCACGCCTGGTAATCGATTAAACTATAGCTTTCAATACACCCCAGCATATAGTTGCACAAGCTTAATCAAATACAGAAAACAGTTAAGTCTGTTCTTACTCGCTATAGTTTTAGATGGCGTAAAGTTGACTAATCTCTTATTGTTTAGCAGGCTTAACAGGAACTATATCCTCTCA
Organism: Pontibacter populi; assembly: GCF_019336435.1. GTDB lineage: Bacteria > Bacteroidota > Bacteroidia > Cytophagales > Hymenobacteraceae > Pontibacter > Pontibacter humidus. The sequence continues at coordinate 40,130 of NZ_JAHWXQ010000002.1, forward strand.
TTTAAATATTTCGAAGGGCTTTTAAATAATAATAAAAACAACTACTTTTATGAACAAACGTTCATTCATAATATGAAAGTCACACAGGAGAAGCGCGAACAAAGTATTAACACAATGGTAGACACTGCCTTAACCCTGTTTTCTGAGCAAGGCTACGATGCTACTTCTATCAGAACCATAGCCCAGCGTGCAGGTATTTCCCTGGGATTGATGTACAATTATTTTAAAAGCAAAGAAGAACTGCTGGTTGAGATTTGCAGAAGAGGCGCTTCAGATGTTCGTGTTTCGTTTGAGCAGGTATCTCCTGAATGGCAAAAAATGTCAGCTATAGAACGGCACATCCGCCAGACAGTAAAGATTCTGAAAGAGAAAAAAGATTTCTGGAAGTTAATACATGGTATCAGAATGCAGTCTGAAGTGGTGCAGCGACTGAGTGCAGAAATGAAAGAACAAACAGCTTACGTAGAAACACAGATCAGGCAGAACCTGATTGAGGCGGGTATTCCTTTTCCGGAGCTGGAAGCAAAACTTTACTTTGCCTCTTTAGACGGGCTTGCACAGCATTATTTACTCCACGATAATTATCCGATTGATGATGTAGCCACCTTACTCATTATGAAGTATAAAAGATAATGCTGCTTTGAGGTTAATTTAACAGGCTGCAACTATAGATCAAGTAACTATGAACTCTCCGAAATGGCTCGACCGAATCCTCTATCCTTTTGCACACCATACGCTTGATTTACCGGCAGGCAGAATGCATTATGTAGATGAGGGTCAAGGTGATCCGATTGTATTTGCGCATGGCACGCCCACCTGGTCGTTTGTGTGGCGACAACAAATAAAAGCTTTAAGCCGGAACTTCCGCTGCATTGCCGCTGATCATCTTGGCTTCGGCTTATCTGCTAAACCGGCTGACTTTGCATACACTCCCGAAGCGCATGCCGATAACCTGGAGCAGCTTATCGAGCATTTGCAGTTAAAGAATATTACATTGGTGGTACATGATTTTGGTGGCCCGATTGGTTTACCGTACGCACTGCGTCACCCTGAAAACGTAAAAAATCTGGTGATCCTGAATACCTGGATGTGGAGCTTGGAAGAAGAGAAAAAGATCATGAAGATAAGCCGGTTTATGGCTGGAGGCGTGGGCAGGTTCCTGTACTTACAGTTAGGTTTCTCCGCTAATTTTCTGCTCCCACAAGGCTATCATGAGAGCAAACACCTTACTAAGGATATCAAACTACATTACCAGAAACCTCTTTCTACATCAGAGAATCGCATAGGTACCTGGATGTTCGCCAAAGCCCTGCACGAGTCTGCTCCTTATTTTGAGGAACTATGGCAGCAGCGCGATAAACTGCGAACTATAAAAAAGCTTTTTGTATGGGGCGAGAAAGATAAACTTTTACCGGTACACTTTTTAGAACGCTGGCAACAGGCATTTCCGGAAGCTAAAACTATAAAATATAAGGCTGGTCATTTTGTGCAGGAAGAACGCGGTGGCGAAGTGGCCGATGCGATCGCTTCCTTTATCAGAACCGCAGTTTAAGGTTGATTGAACACACTTGTTAGGCAGGAAAGCTATCCTCCTAATTCGAATTCATCCGATTAAGTCTGCGGTTCCTGGGTTATTTCTTCTGATGACGCTCCTTCAGTACAGCCACCACATCGGCCAATTCCAGTCCGGACGCAGACAGAAGTACAAGTAAGTGGTAAAGCAGATCAGCAGCTTCGCCTTTCATGGTATCGGTTTTGCCAGCCACAGCATCAATCACAGTTTCAACGGCCTCCTCTCCTACTTTCTGGGCTATTTTGTTCACGCCCTTATCAAACAGGAAATTGGTATATGAACCTTCTAACGGTGAAATCTTCCGTTGATGAATCACTTCCTCCAGTTGCGCAATAAACTGTATAGCTATTACTCTTTTCGCTGAGGCTTCTTCCCCAAAGCAGCTTGTGCTTCCGGTATGACAAGTCGGGCCGCTTGGTTTCACTTTTATCAGCAGCGAATCGTTATCGCAGTCTTCTACTATAGTTACTACCTGCAACGTGTTGCCCGAAGTTTCACCTTTGGTCCAGAGGCGGTTTTTGGATCGGGAGAAGAAGGTGACCAGCCCCTCCTGCTTTGTTTTCTCCAATGCTTCCTGGTTCATGTAACCCAGCATCAGCACCTGGCTGGTCTGCTCATCCTGTATAATTGCGGGAACTAGTCCGCCCATTTTATCAAAATCCAACATCTTATAGTTAGAAAGTTTAGAAGTTAAAAAGTTAGAAGGTTGTCCTCTAATTTGGCGCGAAAATCATTTTCATGCCTTACTATAGACGCGAATCTGATATTCGCTTTTATAAATTGACACAGAAGTAACTTCCGAGCCAGTTCAATTATATCCTTTCGTCCACGCCCTGGGTTTTCAGGAAATGCTTTAAGTCTGGAATATCCAGTTCGCGGAAGTGAAACAGACTAGCAGCTAAGGCAGCGTCAGCATTTGCTAACTGAAAAGCGTCTGCAAAGTGCTGCATTGTTCCGGCCCCACCTGAGGCAATAACAGGAACAGATACCGCTTCAGAAACTGCCTTGGTAATATCCAGCGCGAAGCCGGCTTTGGTACCATCATTGTTCATGCTGGTCAGTAAAATTTCTCCTGCTCCCAGGTCCACTACTTTTCTAGCCCAGTCTATAGTTGCGTGTTCGGTTTCTATAGTTCCGGCGCGGGTATACACTTTCCAGCCGCTGGCATCGGTATATTTTGTGTCGATGGCAACGGTAACGCACTGACTGCCGAAATGCCTTGCCAGTTCTTCTACCAACTGCGGATTTTTAATGGCTGATGAATTGATAGAGACCTTGTCGGCACCGTTCTGCAACAGCACTTCCACGTCTTCTACAGCACCAATGCCACCGCCTACGGTAAACGGAATATCGATGTGGCGTGCAATGTCGCGAACCAGTTCAGCAAAGGTTTTGCGACCCTCGTTGGTGGCTGTAATATCCAGGAAAACAAGTTCGTCAGCTCCTTGTTGTGCATACCATTTCGCCAGTTCCACCGGGTCGCCGGCATCGCGGATATTCTCGAACTGCACGCCTTTTACACAACGGCCATCTTTAATATCGAGGCAGGGAATAATGCGTTTGGTTAACATATAAATCGCGCTAAATCTTTTAATGAAATGGTGCCTTCGTAAATGGCTTTGCCGATGATGGCTCCTTTTACGCCAATTTCCTGCAGTTCCTCCAGGTCGGCTATAGTTGTCACGCCGCCACTGGCAATAATATCTGCTTCTGGCAACGTTAATTTAAGGTGGCGGTAGGTGTTAATGGATGGCCCCTGTAGTTTGCCGTCTTTGCTTACATCGGTGCAGATAAACAGCCTCGCTCCTGTTTGTACATACCCCGAAATAAAGTCCTGTAGCGGGTACTTGCTCTCTTCGGTCCAGGCACTGATGGCAATATTGGTCCCTTTAAAATCTGCTCCGATGATGATCTTTTCAGGACCGTACTTTAACAACCAGCTTTTAACTGTTTCAGGTTCGCGTACCGCTATACTTCCGGCCGTGATCTGCGCAGCCCCCGCATTAAAAGCCTGTTGCACCGCCTCATCCGCCTGCAAACCACCACCAAAATCTATAGTTAGTCCGGTATTATTAGCTATCGTTTCCAGTACGGCCAGGTTCACAGGCTTTCGGGCCCGGGCACCATCCAGATCCACCAAGTGCAGTCGTTTAATGCCACTGGCTTCGAATCGTTTAGCTACCTCCAGCGGATTGCTGTCATAGGTGGTTTGCTGGGCAAAATCGCCTTCTGTCAGGCGCACACATTGGCCGCCGATCAGGTCTATGGCTGGGATGATCTCCATCATATGGCAAGGAAGTTTTTAAGTATCTGAGAACCGGCAGCTCCGCTCTTTTCGGGGTGAAACTGCGCTGCATAAAAGTTTTTATAGTTGAGAGCCGCCGAAAAGGGCTCTGGGTAAGAAGTCTGGGCAATCGTATACTCACTTAAAGGCACATAATAGCTGTGCACATAATAGGCGTACTCCTTCTCCTGCAAACCATCAAACAATGGCGACTGTAGTTTCTCCAACTGGTTCCAGCCCATGTGCGGTACTTTCAGCTCTGTTTCGAAATGTTTTACGGGCAGCGGAATGATGTTGAGTAGCTCAGTGTCGCCTTCTTCGGAGTGCTGGCACAGGAGCTGCATGCCCAGGCAAACACCAAAAAACGGTTGTTCCAGCGTTGGCAGCAACTTATCCAGGTTGCGAGCTCTTAGTTGTGCCATTGCCGAAGCTGCCTGTCCCACACCCGGGAAGATCACTTTATCAGCAGCTTTTATAGTTTCGGCATCGGCGCTCAGCGTGGCCTGCACACCCAGCCGTTCCAATGCAAACTGCACTGACTGCACATTGCCAGCTTTGTAATCAACTATAACTAGATTCATTTAGTTAAAAGTTAAGAGTTAAAATCCTGGCGCGAAAATCAATTTCGTGCCTTACTATAGTTGCGAATCTGAGATTCGCTTTTATATTCCTTCTACATAAAGTCTAAAGCTTAATCCTGTTAATATTTTAATCCTGTAAATCCTGATTCAGACAAAAACAAAAAAGCCTGACTCGTTTACGGAGTCAGGCTTTCTGGATATATACGATTATAGTTCTATCTAATCCACAGGCATACGGCTCCGAAACTGTTGCTTCGTGCATGATGATGGTGCATATGAGTCATTGTGCCTTTCATTGCTTCAAATATACGTGATCTATCGTTTAGTAACTACAAATTCCTGATTTCTCTTTGACAAACTATAGTTTCAGATTGTCGGCAATTCGTTTAAATTTGAAATATGAAAAAGATAATGATACTGGCTGGTGTGTTTGCTGTAAGTATGGTGCAGGCACAACAGCGCATGACGCCTGAATTGCTCTGGAAACTGGGCCGGGTGTCGGCAGAAACTATAACACCAGACGGTAAGTCGGTGATCTACGGCGTAACCAATATTAACATGGAAGAGAATAGCGGCGAACGTAACCTCTACTCTATTCCTGTAACCGGTGGCCAGCCTACGCAAATTACATCTACTAAAGGTGGCGAAAGCGTAGTACACATCGATAAAGCCGGAAATATAGTTTACCTTCATAAAGGGCAACTATGGCAATTAACCGGTGGCAAAGGCGAGCCAAAACAGCTGACCAATTTTGAAGGCGGACTGAGCAACGTGCGCTTCTCTCCGGACGGCAAGCATGTGCTGTTTTCGCGCGAGGTAGAAGTAAAGAAAATGCACAGCACTGATATTTATCCGAAGCTTCAGAAATCAAATGCTTACGTGTACGATGACCTGAACTACCGCCACTGGGATACCTGGGAAGATGGGAAGTTTCAGCACGTTTTCTTTGCTACTTACAACGATGGAAAGATCGGGACACCAACCGATATTATGAAGGACGAGCCTTTTGATGCGCCACAAATGCCATTTGGCGGATCAGAAGACATTATCTGGGGCCCTGATAGCAAAGCCATACTTTATGTAAGTAAGAAGAAATTTGGTAAAGATTACGCCGTTAGCACCAACACGGACATTTACCGTTACGACATTGCATCTGGTAAAACGACCAACTTTACGGATGGCAACAAGGGCTACGATACCAATCCTGCTTTCTCGGGAGATGCTTCTAAACTGGCATGGTTAGCCATGGATGAAGACGGCAATGAAGCAGACCAGAACGAGCTGATGGTGCAGGACACCAAGTTAGGTAAAAAGTACAACCTTACCAAAGACTGGGACGAAACTATAAACTCTTTTACCTGGAGCAAGGATGGCAGCAGGATCTGGTTTGTAGCACCTACCAAAGGCACCATACAACTATATGAAATTGCTCTGCCAAAGAACCTGGACAAGTTCTCGGCTAAAAACATCAGGCAGGTAACCAAAGGCCAGTTCGATGTGAACGGTATTGTAGGCCAGTCGGGTAACAACCTGGTAGTTTCTCGTACCGACATGAACCACGCGCCGGAATTATACCGCTTAGAAACCAAGTCTGGTAAACTAACGCAGCTGACAACAGTTAACAACGAAGTTTATAGCAAACTTGCGCTGAGCAAAGTGGAGCCTCGCGTTACTAAGGCCAGCGATGGGAAAGAACTTTTCTCGTGGATAGTATATCCGCCGGATTTCGATCCGAACAAGAAATACCCAACCTTACTTTATTGCCAGGGCGGTCCGCAGTCGGCTTTAACACAGTTCTACTCTTACCGCTGGAACCTGCAACTGATAGCAGCACAAGGCTATATTGTGGTTGCTCCGAACAGGCGCGGTATGCCAGGGCATGGCGATGACTGGAACCGCCAGATCAGCGGCGACTGGGGTGGCCAGCCAATCCGTGACTACCTTTCTGCAATTGATGATGTAGCCAAAGAAGCTTATGTAGATAAAGACAGACTGGGTGCAGTTGGTGCCAGCTATGGCGGTTACTCTGTATTTATGCTGGCAGGCCTGCACGATGGCCGTTTCAAGACATTCATCGCCCATGACGGTTTGTTTGATATGCGCAGTTGGTATGGCACAACAGAAGAAATGTTCTTTGCAAATAACGAACTGAAAGGTCCTTACTGGGATACGAAATCGCCGAAGAGTTACAAAGAGTTTAACCCAAGCGAATATGCCAGCAAATGGAATACACCGATCCTAATTGTACAGGGTGGTCAGGACTTCCGCGTAGGTATTGAGCAAGGCTTACAGGCATTCCAGTTAGCCCAACTGAAAGGCATTAAGAGCCGCTTGTTATATTTACCTGATGAGAACCACTGGGTACTGCAGCCGCAGAACGCTATAGTTTGGCAGAGTGAGTTCTTTAAATGGCTCGACGAAACGCTGAAACCTACCAAAAACTAAACTATAAAAAGCCCGGTGTGATAAGTACCGGGCTTTTTTATTGCTTTAGTTTGATTGTCTTTCAAAGTGTCACCTTGAAAGCAGGACCGTTCTATTCTCTTTTTTGTCATCCTGAAAGAATCTTGTGGACCTAGGGCGAGAGCTTAACCTTACTTTCTCCAAGTTTCTTTACAGAAAGACAAATTTTACGCTTACTCTATTGTTGGATTTGCAATTCAATTGGGCCAGAGGCCCCACTATAGTTCGTCACGAGCGAAGACGCTCGCGCCATAAATCCGATCATCGAATAACAAAACTAAAAACTCTCCCGCAAACTATAAGCCTGGCGCATGCGTCTGATCAACCTTTCTGATTCTTTAAAGTTTACCGTCTGTTGTCCATCCGAAAAAGCTTCTTCCGGCTTCTGATGGGTTTCATAGATCACGCCATCAGCACCGGCCATTACCGCTGCCAACGACATTTCTTCCACATAATCACGCAGTCCAATGCCATGCGACGGATCAACTATAACCGGTAAGTGCGTTTTAGCTTTCAGTACAGGTACAGCATTCAGGTCAAGCACATTGCGGTAAGCATTTTCATAAGAACGGATTCCGCGCTCGCACAACATGATCTTTTCATTTCCATTCGAGAAGATGTATTCTGCGGCCTGCAGCAACTCTTCTATAGTTCCGGAAATGCCACGCTTCAGCAGCACAGGTTTTTGCGCAGCACCTAAGGCATCCAGCAGGTTAAAGTTCTGGCTATTACGCGCTCCTACCTGGAACACATCTACATAGTCAATCATCTCCTCGATCTGCGAAACCTGCATCACCTCAGTAATGATCTTGATCCCATTCTCGCGGCAAATACGGTGAAACAACTGCAGACCTTCCAGCCCCAGCCCGCGGAAAGCATATGGTGAGCTGCGTGGTTTGAACACGCCGCCACGCATGATCTTCACGTTATTTTCCACTAAATGCTGCACCACCAGCTCGATTTGCTTCTCGCTTTCAATCGAACACGGACCAGCCATGATACTGAATTGCCCTTCTCCGATTATGACACCATCTCCCAGGTCAATGCGCGTCGGCTCTACTTTCCACTTGCGCGAGATTAACTTATACTCGTCCGACACCCGGTGAATATCAGCTACGCCTGGTAATTGGCCAATTGTTCGGATATCGAAATCCTTCTTGCCGATGCCAACTATATAATGGCCTTCCTGCGTCTGGACTTCGTTGCCTTTAAAACCAACTTCCTTAATTTGCTGCAGGATATTTTCTTTCAGTTCAGCAGGTATACCTTGCTGTAATTGTATGATCATGCTTCTTGTTTAATGCTTTGGATGAATGTCTGGATATTTTGCTGCAGGCTGCCTTCCTGAGCCAGTGCTTTAATAAAGGCGCTACCAATAATGGCTCCGCTTGCATGGTTGCAGGCTTCGGTAAAAGTTTCGTGGTTATGTATGCCGAAACCAATGATGCCCGGATTTTGAAGCCCCATCTGAGACACTCGTTGGAAATAATCAGTATTAGCTACTGCGTTGCCATTAGTGCCACCTGTTACTGATGCAGACGAAACCATATAAATGAACCCATCAGTATGGCTGTCGATCTCACGAATGCGCTGCTCTGTTGTTTGAGGCGTTATCAGGAAAACCATACTCAGGTGATGCTGCTCGAACAGGCCTTTGTATTCCCGCACATAATCAGCTAAAGGCAAATCAGGAAGTATGATACCATCTATACCAATTTCGCTGGCTTCACTGCAGAATTTCTCCACACCATATTGCATCACCGGATTCAGGTAGCCCATCAGCACCAGCGGAATTTGGGTTTGCTGACGTATGTCTTTTAACTGCTCAAACAGCTTCGGAATGGTCATGCCATTGCGCAGGGCAACTTCACTGCTCTGCTGTATAGTTGGTCCGTCGGCTAAAGGGTCCGAAAAAGGCATCCCAATTTCTATCAGGTCCACACCATTTCTCTCAAGCTCTAGAATGGTCGGGACCGTATCTTCTAAATTCGGATAGCCAGCTGTAAAGTAAACCGATAGCAGCTCCTGTGGCTTTTGCACGAAAAGGGTTTTGATTCTATTTTCCATGTAGCTCAAATCTGTCTAAGTAGGTGTTTAAATCTTTATCGCCACGACCTGACAAGTTCACAACTATAGTTTCGTCAGGCTTAGCTCCGATTCTGCCAAGTGCGGCCAGGGCGTGTGCGCTTTCCAAAGCCGGTATTATTCCTTCCAGTCTGGTAAGTTCCAACACTGCCTGTAGTGCCTCATCGTCAGTTATACTCTCAAAAATGGCTCTGCCGGATTGATGCAGGTGCGCATGTAATGGTCCGACTCCCGGATAATCCAGGCCAGCAGAAATAGAATAGGGTTCTGTTACCTGCCCGTCTTCTGTCTGCATCAGTAAAGTGCGGCTTCCATGTATTATTCCTTCACGACCCAGTACCGACGTAGCGGCCGACTCACCGGAATCTATGCCTAAACCGGCTGCTTCGACGGCTACTAATTTTACTTCCGGGGTATCTAAATAATGATAAAAAGCGCCAGCTGCGTTGCTCCCACCACCTACACAAGCCACCACATAATCCGGATTCTCGCTTCCGGTTTTCTCTTTCAGCTGCGCCTTAATCTCTTCAGAAATCACAGACTGGAAACGGGCTACCATGTCCGGGTATGGGTGCGGTCCAACCACTGAACCGATGATATAATAGGTATCTTCTGGGTTGTTGATCCAGTCGCGGATGGCTTCGTTGGTGGCGTCTTTCAGGGTTTTACTCCCGCTAGTAGCAGGCACTACCGTAGCGCCTAACATTTTCATTCTGGCTACATTAGGTGCCTGACGTTGAATATCTACTTCACCCATGTAAACTATACACTCAAGGCCCATCAGCGCACAAACTGTAGCCGTTGCCACACCATGCTGGCCGGCACCGGTTTCAGCAATGATGCGCTTCTTACCCAGTCTTTTTGCCATCAGTACCTGGCCAACTGTATTGTTGATCTTATGTGCACCAGTATGGTTCAGGTCCTCGCGTTTGAGGTAAATATTGGTGTTATATTTTTCAGAAAGTCTTTTAGCAAAGTAGAGCGGCGTTGGACGACCGACATAATCTTTCAGCAGAGACTGCATCTCTTCCTGGAAATCCGGCTCCTGCATAATCAATAGGTAATTCTGGCGCAGCTCCTCCACGTTTGGGTAAAGCATTTCGGGAATGTAAGACCCGCCAAATCTGCCATAGAACCCATTTTCGTCAACTGTGTATTTCATATTTCATTTAATTATGAATTAGAAATTAAAAATTAGAAATGGTAGGATTCGTGAAGCTCATTTGCTGAAAAACACTGAGTAATTTCAAATGAGCTGTTGTTTACACTTTCAATTCCTGACTCTTAATCCCTAATTTTTAATTTTTAATTTCTATTTTTTGTCTGCTCCAATAGAAGCTTCACTTCCTCTACATCCTTCAGCCCTGGCTCCAGCTCAAACCCACTATTAACATCAATAGCAAAGGGCTTTGGCCGTACCTTCTCCAGATTCTTAATGTTCTCCAGGTTCAGTCCGCCACTCAGGAAATAAGGCGTAGGTGACAGGTAATTTTTAATCAGTTCCCAATCGAATGGGATGCCGTTGCCACCGTGTGAATCGCCTTTTGTATCGAACAGAAAATAGTCGCAGCTTCTTTCGTACAGCAATGTATTCTCAAACACAAAGCGGTCATCTACCGAAAAAGCTTTTATAACTTCAAATCCAGCATTCTTAATTTCTTGGCATTGCTTCGGTGATTCGTGACCGTGCAGTTGTATGAGATCAAGCTTAAACTTGCGGGCTATTTCAACTATAGTTTCTGTTGCTTCATTCACAAAGACACCAACCTTCTTTATAGTTGCAGGCAGCTCGGCCAGCAGTTCCGGTGTTATAGTTCCATCGCAGTAGCGCTTAGAACCTTTGTAAAAAATAAAGCCTAGATAATCCGGCCGAAGCGCAGCTATCTGCCTCAGGTTCTCCGGATCACGCATGCCACAAACTTTTACTTTCATATTGCCTGTTCTTTAAGCTCCTGCAACTGGCGAAGTTCTTTTATAAATGCAGCCGCAGCGCGTTCAGGCCGACTGTCATTCATAAAGGTCTCCCCGATCAGGAAGCCGTTATAACCAGCCTGCTGCAGCTCAACCAATGTTTGCACCTGGCTCAGGCCACTTTCTGAAATTTTAGTAATGCCAGCCGGAATGTAGTTTGCCAGTTCAAAGGACAAGCCTATATCCGTTTTAAATGTCTTCAGGTTACGGTTATTCACGCCAACTATAGTTACAAACTCATTCAGCGTTTCATCGAGTTCTTGTTTGTTGTGTACTTCCAGCAGTACTTCCAAACCAAAAGTGCGGGCAAAAGCTGCCAGTTCTTTCAGTCGTGCAGGCTCCAGTGCAGCCGCAATCAAAAGTATGGCATCAGCACCAATCGATTTTGCTTCCACAATCTGGTATTCATCCACCATAAAGTCTTTGCGCAGGATCGGGCAGAAGTTATACTTGCGAGCCGTTACCAAGTCTTCGTTTTTGCCGCCAAAGTAATTTATATCAGTCAGGATAGATAAAGCCGAAGCCCCTGCCTGCATATAACCGATTGAAGTGCGCTCTACAGATACATAAGGATTGATATCACCTTTAGAGGGAGACTTACGCTTGATCTCGGCAATGATTCCGCTCTTATCCGGGCGCAGCAGGTAACGCTCCAGCGACAGGCAAGGTGTTTCGAAGTAAAGGCTTTTCTCCAGCAATTTTACCGGATAAAGTGCTTTGCGTTCGGCTACTTCTTTGTATTTATGGGCAATTATTTCGTCTAGTATGTTCATGTCTTTTGATTTTAAAATTTGGAGATGTGGAGGTTTGAAGATCAGGCTTACACTAATTTATTATCGTTTATTAGATTGGTAAATAAACTATAAGCTTTACCTGACTCAAGTGTTTCTTTAGCTAATGCAACAGCATCCAGCACACTAATTTCAGGTCTCGCACACTGAATAGCCATACCGGCGTTGGCGGCAACTACAGCCGTTTGCGCAGCTGTGCCCTCTCCTTTTAATACATCAAGAAATATTTTAGCTGCACTCTCTATGGTACCGCCCCCTTTGATCTGCTCCTGCTGTAATCGGGGTAAACCAAGCGATTGGGCATCCAAAAGCACTTCCTCTTTATCTGAGATCACTTTAAACGGGCTTGTCAGGGAAATTTCGTCGTAGCCATCCAAGGTATGAATGATGCTATAGTTTACTTCGGGCTGCTGCTGATACAGGTAACTATACATGCGGGCCAGTTCCAGACTATAAACACCCACCATCTGTAGTTTCGGAAAAGCCGGATTCACCATAGGTCCCAGCATATTGAAGAACGTTTTCACCGCCAGTTCTTTTCTGATCGATCCTACACTTTTCATAGCAGGATGGAAGAGCGGCGCATGCAGGAAACAGATATTATAGTTGGCAATAGATCGCTCCAGCGCATCCCTATCCGTAGTAAATTTTATTCCCAGCGCTTCGAGCACGTTGGACGAGCCGCAGGAAGACGACACGCCATAGTTACCATGCTTGGCAACCGGAATGCCGTTGGCCGCCACCACAAAAGAGGACAACGTCGAAATATTGAACGTATCCTTCCCATCGCCACCGGTGCCGCAAAGGTCAATCGGATTATAAGCATTCAGGTCCACGCGCTGGCACTGGTCAAGTAGCGCATTCCGGAAGCCTTCCAGTTCATCTACCGTAATGCTGCGCATCATGTAGACTGTCAGGAAACTGGAGATCTGGCTCTGGTTGTACTTGCCGCCTGTAATATTTACCAGCACTTCCCGCGCCTGCTCTTTGGTGAGCGTTTTATGTTCAAATAAGTGGTTTAGTATCTCTTTCATGTTTCTATATTCTTGTGTCATTTTGAGCGCAGCCGAGAAATCTTATACAGCTGCATATTGGACTTATAAGATCCCTCGACTTCGCTCGGGATGACTATTAGTTTAACAGCCAGTTCTTAATTATCTCCCTTCCATGTTCTGTCAGCACTGATTCCGGGTGGAACTGCACGCCGCGAACATCAAACTCTTTGTGGCGTAGCGCCATAATGTTGCCTGATTCGTCTACAGCTGTTGGTACCAGGCAATCGGGTAAATTCTGTTCAACCAGCCAGGAATGGTAGCGGCCGGTATTGAATTGTTTAGGTAGATCCGAAAAGAGTTTTTCCTGCTCACAAACTATAGTTACCGGCGTAGCTACGCCATGCCATACTTCGTTGCTGTTAAACAGCTTACCGCCATATATCTCACCTATTGCCTGATGTCCGAGGCACACCCCAAACAAACTTTTGGTCGGGCCAAAAGTGCGGATGATCTCTTTCAACATACCTGCTTCGTTCGGAATACCGGGGCCAGGAGAAAGCATGATCTTGCTATAGTTGCCAACTTCTTCCAGCGTCGTTTTGTCGTTGCGTCGAACAGTTACGTCAGCGCCCAGTTCCTGCAGCAGGTGCACCAGGTTGTAAGTGAAAGAGTCGTAGTTATCGATTACTAGTACTTGCATGTTAGTTGATCTCCTGTGCTAAGGTTAAAGCTTTTCGTAAGGCCATCAGTTTGTTGTCTACTTCCTGAAGCTCGCTCTGTGGGTCTGATGCGGCCACAATACCGGCTCCTGCCTGGTAGTATAGTATATAGTCTTTGCTCAGGAAAGAACGGATCATGATGGCGCTGTTGAAGTTGCCGTTAAAATCCAGGAAGCCGATACAGCCACCGTAAAAAGCGCGTTTTGTTGTTTCGTATTTATCAATTAGCTGCATGGCTTTGTGCTTTGGAGCTCCCGAAAGCGTGCCAGCCGGAAAGGTACTGGCCACCATTTGCAGCGAATCCTCCTGACTGTGAAGTTGCCCGGACACTTTAGAAACCAGGTGAATAACATGCGAGTAATACTGAATCTCGCGGAAAGTTTCTACGGCAACACTATGGCCGTTGCGGCTCAGGTCATTGCGTGCCAGATCCACCAGCATCACATGCTCTGCATTTTCTTTCGGGTCGGCTAACAGTTTTTCAGCCAGGGCAGCATCTGCTGCATCATCACCTGTTCTCCGGAAAGTACCTGCAATCGGGAAAATGCTTGCTTTGCCATCTTTAATTACAAGCTGCGCTTCCGGCGAGGAACCGAAAATCTTAAAGCTGCCATAATCAAAATAAAACAGGTAAGGCGACGGATTAATGGAGCGCAGCGCACGGTACACGTTAAACTCATCTCCCTGGAAAGCCTGCTCAAACCGACGGGATAGTACCAGTTGAAATACATCGCCCCGAAAGCAGTGCTCCTTTGCCTTCTGAATGTTTTTGAGAAAACCTTCGCTGCTGATATTGTAAGCTTCTGCTGCAGTGGTTTTGAAACTATAGCTCGGAATGTTTCGGCTGTTCAGCAGTGCTTCCAGTTGTGCAATGCCGTTGTCATCATCCTGGTTATAGTTGTGCGAGAAGATGTAAGCCTCGTTGGTGAAGTGGTTGATGGCGATGATATAGCGATACACGGCATAGTACAGATCCGGTAGTTGCTGGCGGTCAGGTCGCTGGCTCAATTCAACATCTTCGTAGTAGCGGACCGCATCATAGTTCATATACCCGAACAACCCATTATTGATGAAGTTAAACGCATTTGATTCCACTTCAAAGCTTTGTGCAAAGGCTGCCAGTTGCGCCGGAACATTCGTTTCTTTAGTGATCGGCATCTGTTTTATAGTTCCGTCCGGAAAAGCCTCAGTCAGCACCTCGTTCTCGGCTTTTATACTTGCCATGGGGCTGCAGCAGATGTAGGAGAAACTGTTTTCAGCGCCGTGGTAGTCTGAACTCTCCAGCAAAATACTATTCGGGAATCGGTCGCGTAGCTTCAGGTATACGCTTACCGGGGTCAGCGTATCAGCCAGAAGGCGCTTATAGTTGGTGGTGATTTTATAGTTCATGGTCGGTTTAGAATCTGATAGAAAACAAAAAAGCCTGCTGTCCAGTGAACAGCAGGCTTTTATACCTTTGGTTGTATGCTATAGTATCTTATTTCTTCCTATACATAGCAGGGCTGTTCACGATATTTTTCATAACGTGCCACCACCATGCTGTAAGATGAAGATTCTGAATCATGTTTTGTTTATAGTTCGCTTTAATAGATTGCGATGTCACAAATGTAAGCCCTCATTTTTCAAAAGCAAACTATACTTAAACTTTATTTTAAACTATAGTTATAATGATGCGTCATTTATTAAGCAAAACTTATTGATATTTAACGCATTACAAGACCCCTTTTGTTGATGGCAAAGAAGAATCGTTCGGGTCTCGCTTCACTGCCATACGAATAGCCCGTGCAAACCCTTTAAAAATCGCCTCTATCTTGTGGTGCTCGTTCTGTCCTTCGGCTTTAATGTTCAGATTACACTTGGCCGCATCAGAGAAGGATTTAAAGAAATGAAAGAACATTTCAGTCGGCATATCCCCTACTTTCTCGCGCTTAAACTCTGCATCCCACACAATCCAGGGCCTTCCACCAAAGTCTATTGCTACCTGCGCCAGCACATCATCCATGGGCAAGAGGAAACCATAACGGCTAATGCCTTTTTTATCGCCTAAAGCAACCAGAAATGCTTCGCCTAAAGCAAGACCTGTGTCTTCAATGGTGTGGTGCTCATCAATGTGCAGATCGCCTTTCACAGCTATAGTTAGATCCACATTGCCATGGCGGGCCAGCTGCTCCAGCATGTGATCGAAAAAACCAAGCCCGGTTTTGATGTCTGATTTACCGGTTCCATCCAGGTTCAGGTCGATCTGGATATCGGTTTCTGAAGTCTGCCGGCGTATAGTTGCTTTGCGTGCCGGAAGCTTCAGGAAACGATAAATCTCATCCCAGTCGTTGGTGCTCAGGGCAGCTTCTTCGCTCTGAAAATCGGCCAGCAGAATGGCTTTTGCACCCAGATTCTTTGCCAGCTGCACATCCGTTAAGCGGTCACCAATCACGTAGCTATTCTCCAGGTCATACTCACCGGACAGGTAATTTTTCATCATGCCGATGCCGGGTTTGCGGGTTTCCAGGCCTTCGTGCTCAAAACTGCGGTCGATCAGGATATCTTCAAACTCCACACCTTCGCTACGCAAAATCTCCAGCATCTTGTTCTGGTAAGGCCAGAAAGTGTGTTCAGGATAAGAGTCCGTGCCTAGCCCATCCTGGTTGGTGACCATCACAAACTCGTAATCCAGTTCTGTAAATATCTTGCACAGATTGCGGATCACCTTCGGGATAAACTCAAACTTCTCAAAAGAATCAACCTGGTAATCAGTTTTCGGCTCAACCAATATGGTGCCGTCACGATCTATAAATAATGCTTTTTTCATTTCTCTATATTTGATTTTGTGACAATAGACTATATGACAAAAAAATATTTTAGTCGTTTGCCCTTTGTCTAAAAATCTTTTGTCTATAAATTAAACTCCGAAATCGCCTGGTATAGTTGCTGGTTTTCTTCGGTAGTGCCAACAGATACGCGCAGACAATTCTCGCAACCCGGTACGCTGGATCGGTTTCGTGTTACAATTCCTTTATCCAGCAGGTAACTATAGAGTCTGTTCGCATCTTTAACCTTCACCAGTAAAAAATTGGCATCCGAAGGGTATACTTTCTCAACTATAGCCAAGGTTGGTAAAGCCGCTTCCAGCATTTGCCTTTCCTGCACGATCTCTTCCACCATGTATTTCAGCTGCTCATCCAGATCCAGGGCTTTCAGTGCCAGTTCCTGCGTAGCTTCATTTATGTTGTAGGGCGGTTTTATTTTATCCAGTAGCGCGATGATCTTTTCTGAAGCGAAAGCCATACCTAAGCGCAAGCCCGCCATTCCCCAGGCTTTGGAGAAAGTCTGCAACACCACCAGGTTCGGAAAATCAGCTAAGCGCGTGGTCCAGCTCGGTGCATCCGAAAAATCAATATAGGCCTCATCCACCACTACCAGTCCATCAAAATTATCCAGAATGGCTTCTATACTTTCCGATTTTATGCTGTTGCCTGTCGGGTTATTGGGTGAGCAGATGAAAATGATTTTAGTCGTATTCTTAACATTTCGCAACACTTCTGCCACCGGCAACTGGAAATCAGGCGTCAGCTGCACGGCATCCAGCTGCACATCGTTCAGGTTAGCCGATACTTCATACATGCCATAGGTTGGCGGCAAATGCAGCATGCGGTCCTGGCCCGGGCGACAAACCATACGAAACAACAGATCAATCGCTTCGTCTGAGCCGTTTCCCAGGAATATCTGCGATGGGCGCACGCCTTTTATAGTCGCGATCTTGCTTTTCAGGGCTTTCTGGTGCGGGTCCGGGTAGCGGTTATAGTTGTCTCCGGCCAGGCTGCCCAGGTTATTTTCGTTGGCATCCAGGTAAACGCTGGCTGTGCCTTTAAATTCGTCGCGCGCCGATGCATAGGCTTTCATCTTCCATACATTCGGGCGAACTATAGTTTCCAGATCAAACATTTATAGTTTCTTTAATCTAATAGTTACTGCGTTTTTGTGCGCCTGCAAGCCTTCCGCTTCGGCCATTACTTCTATGGTTTTGCCAATCTGCTGCAAGCCTGACGGACTGATCTGCTGGAACGTGATCTTCTTCACAAAACTATCCAGCGACACGCCACTATAGGCACGGGCATATCCATTGGTTGGCAAGGTATGGTTGGTACCGGAAGCATAATCGCCGGCGGCTTCAGGTGTAAAGTTGCCCAAAAATACCGAGCCTGCGTTTACTACACCTGCTGCTATAGTTTCAAGATCCTCGATGGCAAGTATAAGGTGCTCCGGCGCATACAGGTTCGAGAAGTCCAGCATTTGCTGCGCATCTTCCAGAACGATAGCCATACTGTTTTCAAGTGCCTGAGCCGCTACTGCTTCACGTGGCAATAGCTGTAGTTGCTTCTCAATCTCTGTAATTACCTGGTCAACTATAGTTTCGGATGTACTCAGCAATACCACCTGCGAATCCGGACCGTGCTCGGCCTGGGAAAGCAAGTCTGCCGCTACAAAAGCGGGATCAGCAGTTTCGTCTGCCATTACCAGCACTTCCGATGGGCCGGCCGGCATATCAATGGCTACACCCAGTTGTGTTACCAGTTGCTTGGCCATCGTTACGTACTGGTTTCCGGGTCCGAAAATCTTGCTTACAGCCGGAACACTTTCGGTGCCAAAGGCCATGGCGGCCACGGCCTGTGCGCCGCCAGCTTTAACTATAGTTTCGATGCCCAGCAAAGAAGCTGTGTACCGAATAGCCGGGTGAATGCTGCCATCTTTAGACGGAGGCGTACAAAGTATGATCTGCTTACATCCAGCCAGTTTAGCCGGAACACCCAGCATCAGCAAGGTAGAAAATAATGGTGCCGTGCCTCCTGGGATGTATAAGCCTACTTTCTCGATAGCCACACTTTTGCGCCAGCAACGCACGCCAGGCATGGTCTCTACTATAGGCATCTGCTCAGCCTGCTGTAAATGGAACAACTGTATATTGCTATACGCCTGAAGTATCGCTTCTTTCAGTTCCTGACTTATTTCAGTTTCTGCTGCGGCCAATTCTTCCGGGGTTGCCAGTAATTGCGATGGTCGGTTGCCATCATACTTCTCTGCCAGTTGATACAAGGCTTCGTCGCCCTGTTCCTGCACCAGTTTAAAGATCTGGCGTATAGTTGGCTCCAGTTCCTGCAGGTCCTTTACAGGTCGCTTTGCCAGTTCCGGCCAAACTATAGTTTCAGGATATAATATCTTTTTCATCAGATGATCATTTTTTCGATTGGAACAACCAGGATGCCCTGTGCGCCAGAAGCTTTTAGTTTTTCAATGATCTCCCAGAAATCGTCTTCATTTACCACTGAATGCAGGGAGCTCCAGCCTTCTTCTAACAACGGAAGTACAGTAGGAGATTTAACACCAGGCAGTAATTTGGATATCTCGGCTATTTTATCGTTCGGAGCATTGAGCAGAATATATTTGGCGCGCTGGGCACGTTGCACGGCATTTATCCGGAACAATAATTTTTCAAGGATTTCACGTTTTTCTTCGCTCAACTCTTTATTTGCAATCAGCACTGCTTGTGATTTGAAAACCTGTTCTACTTCACGTAAGCCATTGCTAATAAGGGTGCTACCAGAGCTTACAATATCACAGATAGCATCTGCCAGGCCAATGCTAGGTGCAATCTCCACAGAGCCGCTTATAGTATGAATATTAGCCTGCACACCTCGCTCCGAAAGGTAGGCCTGTAGCAGATTAGGGTATGAAGTCGCGATATTTTTTCCGTTCAGGTCTTCCACCGAACTATAGGAATCGCCCTTAGGCACGGCCAGCGACAGGCGGCATTTCGAGAAACCCAGCGCCTCTACTGTCAGGTCCTGCATTCCTTCCTCTACCAGCACATTCTGGCCCACAATACCAATATCGGCTACGCCATCGGCTACATAACCGGGAATGTCATCGTCTCTCAGGAAAAGGATCTCAAGGGGAAAATTGGTTGATTCTGTTTTAAGTTTCAGGCTGCTGTTTATGAAGGAAATTCCGCACTCACGAATAAGATTGAGGGAATCGTCACTGAGCCTGCCTGACTTTTGTATGGCTATACGAAGCATAAATTTGAATTGAAAAGTATAAAATAGCGCGTTTATACCTTGCATCCGGCAACGTATAAATTGGGTATACACCCAAGGGGGCTATATGTCTATTGGATTCCTCTTACGAGGAATGATGGAAATGATGTACGTGCGCAGCAGTACCGCAGGCAACAGAAAGTGCCGGTGCAGAAAGGGTGCTATGTAACGTAGTGTTGCGCATTATGTGCTGCAAAAGTAAGCAGGATTTAGATGTAAACTATAGTTTGCCCTAAAAGTTTTGAGAAATCCATCCAAAATAAACTGCAAAGTGCCGGCCCCCATACAGGAACCGGCACTTTGCAGTTAAACAGATTTGGTTTTTAGTTTACTTGGTCAGCAGCATTTTAACCGACTTCATTCCGGATGGTGTGAGCAGGCGGGCGATGTAAATTCCCTTCGACAGGTTTTTGCCATCAAACTCATACTCATACAGCTTGCCGGCTTTGGCTACGCCCATGTCTACTTTTCTGATCAACACGCCTCGCATATCATAAACTTCCAGCGAGTAGCTTTCTTCTTTTTCAAGGCTGAAAGCGATCGTTGTTCTGTCTGTGAATGTGTTCGGATAGTTGTAAAGCTGGCTGGTTTCCGCAGTTGTGGTAGTGCTTAGCTTGGTAGTTTTAGTTGCTACCGGAGCGTTAGACTTCACTTCGTGGATCACGATAGAGCCACCACTGATCGTTGTGGAAGGTACAGCGTTGTCACCTTTATCGGACAGACTCACATTGTTATCGTAAACGATGGCGCCATCTCTCCTGTTCCAGATCTTGATCCTGAACCTGTCTGCTTCCTGGCTTCCTTTTAAGTTGCCATCTTCCACAGACACCATGAAGGCATACTCTTCATTTCCGTTAATGCTGCCCACACCTTTATAGATGGCTTTATAACCGGCCACTACCAGCGACATGGCATCATGCGCAGAGCTCTTGAAGTTAAGATCGCCTGCCTTAAACTGGAATTCTGTGTTGCCATCTACCTGGTTCGAGCCTTTTTTGTATTTAGCGATGAAACCAAAATTAGCTTTGCCTATAAGTGTCGGATTGGCAACATAAGCCCCTGGAGGAGAATCGATCCAGCCACCACCGGTTACGAAGCCACCATTCGGATCGTAGATAACCACATAGTCGAATACTGTGCTTGTACTTTGGCCGCAATGGTCTGTTACTGTTAAACCAACCGAATACACACCGGCCTCTGTATATGTATGCGTAGCACTTATAGGGGAGCCGCTGATAGTCTGTGTAGTATTTGTTCCATCACCCCAGGTCCATACTGCCGTGCTAATGTTCTCATCCGTAAATGAAGCATTTAGCGTAACCGTAGAATTTAGCTGAACAGGTGAAGCCGGACCTGTAATTACAAGGTTAGAAGGCGTGTTATTCGTAACTGTTACCGTAAAGCTTTCAGTGGCTGAATTGCCCGCTTTGTCTTCAGTGGTATAAGTAACTGTGGTTGTACCAACCGGGAAAGTAGCACCTGGAGCAAGACCGGCAGTCATTGTTGGCGTAACACTTGAGCAGTTATCAGTAGTTGATACGTTATAGTTTACAACCGCGCCGCATTTATCCGGCTGCGTAGCTACTACGATGTTAGCCGGAACCTTAATTACTGGTGCCTCATCATCTGTTACAGTTACCGTCATTACATCGCTAGACGAATTACCTGCTTTGTCAGTGGCAGTATACGTGATGGTAGTTACACCTTGATTGAAGGTATACTCTCCTACTTGTCCTGCACCACTGGCCGTAGTTGCTCCTGTCATTGCCCAGGTTACCTGTTTCACAGAGCAATTATCTGTAACAGTTGCATCCGGGATAGTTAAAGTTACTGTGCAGCTTCCATCATCTGTGCCTGCAGTCTGGTTGCTGGCTGCTGCTACCACTGGAGCTGTCTCATCTACAACCGTTACCACTTGTTTAGCAGTAGCTGTCAGGCCAGCTGCATCAGTCACAGTCCAGATCACTTCAGTATCGCCTAACGGGAAGGTTGCCGGTGCGTTGTTGGTCTCACTTGCCACTTTACAATTATCGGCTGTAATTGGAGTTCCAAGCGCTACATCCGTAGCCTCGCACTGTGCATTGGCCGCTACTTTTACATTGGCCGGTGCTGTTATAGTTGGCGCCTGCGTATCTCTAACTGTAACTGTTTGAGTCACAGCAGTGGCTGGATTACCGTTGACGTCTGTTGCATTCCAGGTTATGGTGGTAGTACCTACCGGATATTGAGCATTCAGAGCAAGGTTATCGCTTCTTGTTCCCGTTGCTGGCTGTGCACCGCAATTGTCTGTTACCTCAGGAGCTGTGATGGAGATTGTTGCCCCACACTGGCCCGCATCTGCATCAGCTGTTACTGGCTGGGTAGCGGCGATTACCGGCGCTGTTACATCCTTCACAATTACATTCTGCGTAGCGGTTGTGCCGTTGCCATTGCCATCGTTAAAGGTCCAGGTAATTGTATAGGTACCCTGCTCATTATAAGTAAGCGGATCAGAAGTTGTTCCTGTCACCGTACCAGCACAATTGTCGGTAGTGGTCGGTGCAGTAACTGTAACTGAACATTCGCCGGTAGCATCTGCTATAGTTGGTGTTACTGGTGCCGTAGCGTCTTTCACAATCACCTGCTGGGTAGCTGTTGAAGTATTGCCGTTACCATCATTGAAGGACCAGGTAATGGTATAAGTGCCCTGCTCGGTATAAGTCAGCGGATCGCTGGTAGTTCCGGTGACGGTGCCTTTGCAATTGTCTGCAGCAGTTGGGGTAGTTGTAACTGTAACCGAACATTCGCCTGTAGCGGCTGCTATAGTTGGGGCAACTGGAGCCGTACGGTCTTCAACTGTTACAGTTTGAGTTACAGTGGCTTTCAGTCCGGCGGCGTCTGTTGCCGTCCAGGTGACAGTGGTAGTACCCAGTGGGTAGCTTTCTGGTGCGTCATTAGTTACTGTAACTCCGGCGCAGTTATCACTGGCAGTTGCCGAACCTAACACCACTCCGGTAGCCCTGCAGGAAGCATTCGCAGCTACTTTTACATTGGCCGGCGCAGCTATAGTTGGATTTGTAACATCCTTCGCTGTCAGAACTACCTGTGCTTCATCTGTATTTCCGGCAGCATCTGTAGCCGTAACAGTTACCGTTATAGTCTGATTATGAGTTGCCTCTACTTCAGTGCCAACTGCAGGAGATTGCGTGATGGTTGTGCCCTGGCAATTGTCAGTAGCAGTTCCCCTTACATCAGGAATGGTTATGGTACAGTTTTCTCCCAGATTCACATTCTGATTGATGGCAGCTGTCAATACCGGAGCAGTCATATCTACAACAGTAACTACTTGCGTTGCGGTCGCTGTAAGACCATTAACATCCGTCACTGTCCAGATCACTTCTGTATCGCCTAATGGGAAGGTGGCCGGGGCGTTGTTGGTTACGGTTTTAACACCGCAATTGTCGGCTGTAGTAGGTGTTCCAAGCGCCACTTCAGTTGCCTGGCATTGCGCATTGGCAGCAACTTCTACAGTAGCAGGTGCGGTTATAGTTGGGGCCTGCGTATCTCTAACAGTTATAGTCTGAGTAACAGCTACGGCATCGTTTCCAGCTGCGTCCTTTGCATTCCAGGTAATGGTAGTTGTTCCTACCGGATACTGAGCACTTAAGGCTGCACCGTCACTTCTTGTTCCCATTGCAGGTAGCGCTTCGCAATTATCAGTTACTTCCGGAGCTGTAATAGCTATTGTTGCTCCACACTGGCCAGCATCTGCTTCAACTGTCACAGCTTCTGTAGCGGCGATTAGTGGCAATGTTACGTCTCTAACAATTACCTCCTGAGTAGCTGTTGTGGAGTTGCCATTGCCATCGCTAAAGGTCCAGGTTATAGTATATTCACCCTGAACAGTATATTCTGTCGGATCTGAAGTAGTACCCGTCACGGTACCGGCACAGTTGTCGGTAGTAGTCGGAGCAGTTACAGTAACCGAGCATTCACCGGTGGCAGCAGCTATAGTTGGTTTTACAGGTGCCGTCACATCTTCTATAGTTACAACTGTAGCATCCGATGCAGTAGAAGAGCAGCCGTTTGCTGTTACGATTACGGTATAAGATCCACTTTCAATTGCTGTAAAAGACTGGTTTGTTGCTCCAGAGATGGCAGCCCCGTTTCTATACCATTGATTTCCAGTTGAAGCAGAAGAAGTTAAAACAACTGTATTTCCAGGACAAGCCGATGTTCCTGTTTGAGCGGTTATAGTAGGTTTGGCTGGGGTAGTTTTAGGATTAGCAGTGCCAGAGCCTGCAGTGCTGGTACAGCCATTTACAGTTGTAGTCACAGTGTAAGCTCCAGCCTGTGTAACGGTAATGGAAGAAGTAGCTGCGCCCGTGCTCCATAGCAAAGCGCCTGTAGCGTTAGTTGAGAGGGTCGATGTGCCGTCGCAATTATCTACTACCGTAACCGCCGGAGCAGATGGGGCAGTTTTAGGTGCGGCTATACCTGAACCGGGCGCGCTGGTACAACCACCTGCTACGGTTGAAGTGACTGTGTAAGTACCTCCACTTGTAACCGTAATAGAAGAAGTAGTTGCGCCAGTGCTCCACAGAAGTGAACCGGAAGCAGTTGTAGATAAAGTAGATGTACCATCGCAATTATTTACGACAGTCACTACAGGCGTAGCAGGAGTTGTACAGGTAGCATAATTTGCAGTAACCGCTATAGTTCCGTTGTTATTCGTTCCTACTACACAAATAATATTTGGCTGTGATGTGTTAGGAGTGGTATATGAAGTGCTAACCGTATAACCTGTAAATGTCTGTCCCAGTGAATTAGTTAAAGGCGCAGTGATTTTAACAGATTGAGCACCAGTAACAGCAATTGCATCTGAACCACCTTGATTTGTTGATGCGTCGCGTGTGCCAGAGCTTACTGTTGGTCCAGTACAACTAGTAGAGTTTTTGACCTCATAACTTAATGTAGATGAGCCTGAATTTGTTGTCAGCCTTACGTTAGCATCAGTAAAAACCGTTATAGCTGTAGCGCCACTCTGCTTGCCAACAGCAGTAACGGTAAACTTCACACCAACGTGCCTTGGCTCTACCTGATATTTAATTGTCCAGGATCCATCTTCACCAACCGAAACATCATACACATGATAATCAGGATAATCAGGTTCTTCTTTAAATTCAACATGAACCATACTATCCTGCGTCCAGCCATAGCCAGTAATTACGGCGATTTCCCCAGGTGCATAATCATCCTTATCAGATGATACAGTTGGTTGATAGTTGTCAAATGCATTTACGCCGAAAAAAGTTAGGGTACTAATCAGCGTGATAAGATACAGAACACGCCATTTAGAAGATTGCTTGAGTAAATTTTTTACATACATAGTGTAAAGGGTTTTAAATTATTTAAAATTGACAATCAGCTAACTCGCTACAATAAACTGCAGCGCTACAAAAAGACGCTCCTTCCCTGTTAAAGCCAGATAAAAAATGCTTTTGAGAGTAAGGATAGCATTCTGGGTCGTTTAAAATGCCGAACCAAAGTGCATATATGAAATAGTTGTGATTTATTATTTATATTTAAGGATTATACAAATTAAATAAGAAAAAGTTGTATTAAGTTCATGCTTAATTATAAATACTGTAGAATAGCTTATTCTGAACGCCAATAGTATAAATTGAAGGGTAAACTGTTTTAAAACTATAGTTTTGTAGTTATGTACAGGCCCCGGAATGTTTAAGTAGTTGAGATGGTTTAGGCTAATGTTTTATACCTTTGTATGAAATACCGCTTATTTAATATTTGGCAAGGTTTTTACGGGTATATAAAACCCGTATATATCTGTAATAAAAGTTGTTTTTAGCCCATGAAAAAGTACCTGCTAAGCCTACTGTTTCTAATTTCTATAGTTGCTGTTGCTCCTGTTGCCAGAGCACAGGTTAAATTGCCGCAGCCAAGCCCTCAATCTTTTATAAAACAAACTATAGGGCTCACAGATATTACGGTGCGATACCATGCGCCAGGTGTTAAGGGGCGTAAGGTCTTTGGCGGATTAGTGCCTTATGGCAAACTGTGGCGTGCCGGTGCCAACGAAGCGACGCTCATCACCTTTACAGACGAGCTTTTCCTGAATCATGAGCGTGTTCCTGCGGGTACCTATTCCTTTTTTATTCTGCCTGAGAGCGATAGTGTATGGAATATTGTATTGAACCGCGATACTACTTTGTGGGGTCTGGAAGGATATGATGAACTACAGGATGTTGCCTACTTACGCGTAACGCCCAAACCGGTACAGTTTCATGAGACAATGCAGTTCAGTTTTTCAGATATCGGCACCAACACTGGTTTTATGCATCTTACCTGGGAAAATTCCCAGATCTCTCTCCGAATAGAAACTGAGATTGAGAAAAAAGCGCTGGCCAATATTGAAGAGGCTTTAAAGAAAGCACAGCCGGATGATTGGTATATCTGGGCGCAATGCGCGGATTATATGGTTGCAAGGAGAGAATTACACCAGAGAGCGCTGGAACTGGTTAATAAATCCATAGCCATTAAAGAGACTTTCTTTAATAACTGGGTAAAAGCCAAACTATACGCATTAAACAAGGAATACGAAATGGCAGCCAACCTTTCGGCTAAAGCGATTCAGCTGGGCAAAGCTGAGCCTGAATCGTATCAGACGTATGCCCGTGATATCGAAAATGCCTATAGTTCCTGGAAAAAGAGGAAGATGTAAAAGACACTATAGCTAGAGAGCCTCAGAAATGAAGGCTCTTTTTTTATAGTTACTTAGTTAAAACTTAGCTACAAACCTGAGATTCAGACGACGACCGGTCAGGTAATTGGGCACAGCGTAGGTAACGCCATTCATGTCGTTTACATAAGTGTAAGACACCCGGTTGTTGGCATCTATAATATTCAGCACTTCCAACCCGATCCATAGGCTTTCCAGTGAAAACCTGTTCTGATCAGTAAGGTCGTTTTCCAATATAAGCACCTTCGAGAAACCTATGTCAACGCGTTTGTATGATTTGCCAGCAAATGCGCTTCGGAACTCGGGCTGACGAGGCGGCCCGAAGGGCAACCCACTTCCGTAAACCAGATTCAGGTACATTCTTATAGTTGGGTTATCAGGCAAATGGTCCTGGAAAAATACGCCGATATTAACCAGCTGATCTGATGGCCTGCGAATATAGCCCTGCTCCTGCCGGCCTGTTACCATTCCTTCAGGGCCATATACATTCACTGAATCACCTTCCACATTTTCCCGGGTGGTCATCAAACCTAAACTCAACCACGACTCCGCTCCTTTAATAAACTCCCCGTTCACCCGCATATCAAAGCCGGCGGCATAAGCCTTTGCATTGTTTTTGGCGTAATAGCGCAGACGTACGTTATCGATATCGTAAGGCACTACATTGGTCAGGTGTTTATAGTATAGTTCGGAGGTGAGTTTAAAGTCGCGGTCCCAGGCTTTGAACAGGTAATCGCTGCCAACTATAGCATGGATGGATCTTTGGGCTTTAAGGTCCGGATTCAGCACGCCATCAAAATCTCGAAGCTCGCGGTAAAAAGGTGGCTGGTAATACACACCAAGAGCCGCTTTAAACGACAGGTCAGGATTACGACGAGTGATAAACGAATACTGCACCCTCGGCGATAAAAGCCACTCGTTGGTATAGTTCCAGTAACTTGCTCTTACACCATAAGTTAGTGTTTTTAAAGAATCAAGGTCAATGGTATGTTGCAGGTAGGCATTGTAGCGCTGCGAATTCAGGTTAAGCTCAGATTGTAAAGCATAGGTCCGGGTTACGTAGTCTGAGGAATCAGCAAAACCGTATTCGTCCAGTTCATCTTCTATCTTCTCCAACCCGGCTTTAACACCAAATTGCAGTTTATTTCGCTGATTTAACTGCCAGGTATTTCTTAACTCAGCTGTGAGTACGCGGGCAAGTAGCGCATTACGGGCATGGTTAAACTCACTGCCAACACCCAGCACCATCTGGCATTCCTCAAAGTTACCGCTGTTATCCATCTCGCAAATACGGTAGCCAGCCTCAATATCCCGAAATTCCCGCTCCCTTGACTCCACCCCGGAAAGCATAAGCTCTGAACTATAGTTGGCAGAAAACTGATGCGCCAGGTTTACACCAGCCTGGTAGGTGTTGTAGTCCATTTTTTCGCGGCCATCGAAGCCAACAAAAAGCCTGAGAGGTACCTGCCGTGTGCCAAACGTGGTTACCCTCGACTCCGGAATAACCAGGTAATTGTTTGTCGCATAACTGGTAAGAATGCCCAGCGTAGTTTTGCCGGTAGGTTCTGGACCTTTGCTTAAATCTATAGTTACATAAGCCTGTGCATCAGAGAACTTAGGTTGATAATCGCCATCGGTTTGCAGGCCCTGTAACATGTATTGTGCATTTTTATGACGCACACCGAGCAGGTAGGATATTTTTTTATTGCGGGAGGCATTTTCAAGGTGCACCGAGCCACCGGTTAAGCCGCCGGTTATAGTTGCAGCAAATGAAGTGGGCTTCCTGTAATCAATACTAAGTACCGACGACAGTTTATCACCATATTTAGGTTGCCAGCCACCGGAAGAGAATTCAATATTGCCAACCAGATCGGGGTTTACAAAGCTGAGACCTTCCTGTTGCGCATTACTGATCAGGAACGGGCGGTAGATCTCGATGCCATTTACATACACCAGGTTCTCATCGTAGTTGCCACCGCGCACTGAATAAGTACTGGAGAGTTCGTTGTTGCTGCTGACGCCGGGTAAGGTAACCAGTATCTTGTTAAAATCTCCGTAGGCAGATGGCAGGTTCTTGGTCAGGCGTGGGTCAAGTTTGGTGGTGCTGGCCTGCTCGCGCGTATCGCCATCCTGCTTGCCCCGCACTTCAACGGTATTAAGTTGTTTGGGATCTGGCTCAACTATAAGACTCAAAGTTATAGTTCCACCACTAGCTACTTTAGCTTTGTAGATCAGTTCTTTATAACCAAGATAACGCACAATTATCTCCAGCTGTTTTCCCGCAGGAACTGTTAAACTAAACGCCCCTGCTGCATCAGTCCGGGTTCCTATAGTTGTGCCTTTAATACCTATAGTTGCCAGTTCCAGTGGCTTATTTTCCGGCGTGCGAACGGTGCCTTTTATAGTTCCCTGTTGTGCTAAAACACCCAGCGGCAAAAGCAAAAAACACCACACCGAAAGGTATTTTAGCATCAGGGCAAAAATTAGTTAGATGATTGCTTTAGGTTAGCTATAGTTGCGATAGGATCTTCGGCAGTAAATACAAAACTGCCGGCTACCAGTACATCTGCTCCGCTCTGTAAAAGCTTAGGCGCATTCTGCTGATTTACGCCACCATCAATTTCGATAAGAGACTGAGAATTACGCTGTATGATCAGGTTTTTTAAAGCTTCTGTTTTACGATATGTGTTCTCTATAAATTTCTGACCGCCAAAGCCAGGGTTAACCGACATGATACAAACAAGATCCAGGTCAGCAATAATATCGTCCAGCAGGTTTACAGAAGTATGCGGGTTTAAAGCAACGCCGGCCTTAGCTCCGGTAGCTTTTATCTGCTGAATGGTGCGGTGCAGGTGGTTGCAGGCTTCGATGTGAACAGAGATAACATCAGCACCGGCTGCGCGAAACTGCTCAATGTATAGTTCCGGCTCCACGATCATCAGGTGCACATCCATTGGCTTTTGCGCGTGCTTTTTAATGGCCTGCATCACCGGGAAACCGAACGAAATATTCGGCACAAAACGGCCGTCCATAATATCAATATGCAGCCAGTCGGCCTGGCTTTTGTTCAGCATTTCTACTTCAGATTGCAGGTTGGCAAAATCAGAAGCAAGTACAGATGGGGCGATTAGTGGTCTCATGCCGACAAAGGTATAAATTTTATGATACAGGTTTTAGTTTATAGTGCTGGTAAGCTCCAGTGTGCTAAACTATAGTTTTACGAAGCGCACTGTCGCGGTCTGGTCACCGGATATAACCCGACACAGGTAAATGCCTTTTTGCAATGCCAGCTTTTGCAGATCTATCGTTTGTCGCTCCTGGTTTGACTGAAGCATTTTCTTCAGTATTAGTTTGCCGGTAGCATCCATCAACTGTAGTTCTCCCTGCTGTTTTCGCCAGTCCTCAGATAAGAATAAAACCAGCTCGTTACCAGTTACCGGATTTATAACAGCAATTCCTTCCTCTGTACCGGGTGTTGGCAAGCCTGTAACGAGACGCTTATAGTTTGGAATACCATAACCCAGCGAATTATCAGGATTATTGGCTTTGCTACCTAACTGACGAATAAGCTGAATCATCTCGTAATTGGTTTTTGAGAGATTAGCCTGCCACAACGAAGTTGCAAAGCCCGCCATTATTGGTCCCGAAAAGGAAGTACCGTTGCTTTTAACTACATTCCCGGATGCATTTAAAACATACGCATTTGCACCAAGCGCAACTACATCAGGTTTAATACGCCCATCTGCTGTTGGCCCACGCGAACTAAACGCAGCTACTACACCCAGTGAATCAACGGCTCCAACTGTGAGCACCGAATCTGCATCAGCCGGCGAAGAGATGAATTTCCAGGGTTTATTTCCATCGTTTCCTGCGCTGGTTACAACTAATATACCAGTGGAAGCGGCAAAATCAGCGGCTCTGGCAACTATAGTTGTGTTTCCATCCATCTGGTCGTAACTATAGCTCACCGATGGTGCATCAAAAACTGTGTACCCTAAGGAAGAGCTGATGACATCAGCCCCGGCGCTATCGGCATATTCTGCTGCAACAAGCCAGTTTACTTCTTCAATGTTATGTTCTGTAGGTGCATCTTCCGTACGCAGTAAGATATAGCTTGCTTTATAAGCAGTCCCGATCATTTTGCCTGGCAAGTAAGCCGCCATCGTGGAAAGCACAGATGTACCATGGGAATTAGCACCGTAAACGTTTTCAGTTCTGGTTACAAAATCAAAGGTACCACTCACTTGGTTGTTCTGAAAAAGATGTTCAAAAGCAGGAATTGTATTTACGCCCGGGAAACCTGCGTCCAACACAGCAATGGTCATTCCTTCGCCGTGGTAGCCGGCATCATGCAGATCAGTTGCCCCCAGCATATTGGCTTGGTGATAAGCCAATCCATAATCGCCTGGCGCTAACAGTGAAGTTAAGTTCTCGGAAGTATTACCTGGAGTATTTTTTAAAGATAAGGTCCCATCAGAAGTAGGACCCGATAATTTATTCAGGGAACGGGAGCTTTTTACAAATGGTAACCCATTCACCTGGGCCAGTTGTTCTATTGATCCTTTTACAACAACGGCATTAAACCAACGGGATGTGTACCAAACCTCGACACCGGTGCCTTTTATAGTTTGTATATAAGCAGGGTTAACGGGAAGGTCGCGGGTAGTGACAGGAATTTGCTGGCGTTGCCGGCGAGAAATAGCTTTTTCGCTCAGGAATTGCTCCGGCTGCTGAGTAGTATAAGGTGTGTTAGTTTTATCGGAAAGGTAAACAAGGTACTTCTTTGGCTCTGCCTGCTGGGCATACAAGCTGCCAAAGCAAAACAGGAAAAGCGTTAGAAGTATAAGTCTCTGCATATGCCTATAGTTTGCCGTGTTCTATTAAAACTTCCTCCCTTTTATGACCATCCAGAATGTAACCTTCACCTTGAGGACAATATTCTGGAGAACAATCTTCGTAGACCTTACGATCAAATAAACGGTATACTCGTCCTACACCTCTTGCATAAACTTCAATCCCATCACTTAGTTTAGAATTAAACAAACCTTGAGAACCTTGTTCCACTACAACTGTTTTCTCAAAAGATAAATTACCTACTTCGAAAGGTTGATCCAGAGACTTATATGTGTATGTTTCCTTACTTATGTTAGGGTTTGGATCATCAACAATATCATGGTCGTTATACATATCTCCAAGCCATGTTTTACCTTCCTCAACCGGAAAAACAAGCTTTACATATCTCGTATTATCCTTGGTGAGAATCACCATACTCTGGTTTTTGGTTACCGTCATCACTGAATCATCTTCCCATTGGCTTTCAGCATTTGGCCTAATAGAGCGGATGATCTTATAGGTAAGGGTATTGGTCTGGTCCATAAACGAATCAACAACCCACTCGCGCATCTGAAAGTTGAGCTCGGTAGGTTCGTTGTGCTGGTATTTAATGTCTTTAACATTATAGATCCGGTAATCGCCGACTTCTAAGGGGTAAAAGTTTAGCCCCCGGGCAACAGGATCGGGTGTAACATAGCTTTTGTCGCAGCTAACCACAACAAAAGCCAGTACTACCCAGCACAACAAATTTCTGATCATGATGGCAGAACGTCTAAAGTATAATCGAGGTTATAGTTTGTTTCAATCCAGCCACCACCAACTACATCATTGCCTTCATAAAAAACGGCAGCCTGACCAGGCGCAATCGCATGCACGCCATGTAGGAAATGTACTTTCATTTTATCACCTTCCTGTTCCACTATAGCTTCGGTGCCCGAATCGTTGTAACGCACTTTGGTTATAGTTGGTATAGGTCTGTCTATCAGGTTGTCATACTTCACCATGTTCAGTTTCCCCACCGTCATGGCATTTTTAGCCAGGTCTTCGAAGTTACCTAAAATTACACGGTTATTCTCTTTCTCGATGCGGGTAACGTAAGCCGGGAATCCAAGCGCTACACCCAGGCCTTTACGCTGACCAATGGTATAGAACGGATAACCTTCGTGGGTACCAACTATAGTTCCGTCTTCCAGTACAAACTCACCACCGGCAACCTGCTCTTCCAACCCTTCAATGCGGCGCTTCAGGAAACCACGGTAATCGTTGTCAGGAATGAAGCATATCTCATAAGACTCCGGTTTGTTAACCAGTTCCGTAAAGCCACGGTCCAGAGCCATCTGGCGAATCTCGGTTTTGCGGAGATTACCCAATGGGAAAATAGTTCGGGCCAGGCTCTTTTGCGAAATTCCCCAAAGCGCGTATGACTGATCTTTGTTTTCGTCCAGCCCTTTAGAGATCACGTAACGGCCGTTTTCTTCACGGATGTTGGCATAGTGGCCTGTCGCAATAAAATCGCAGCCCAGTTGGTCGGCACGGCGCAGCAAAGCATCCCATTTAATGTGGGTATTGCAAAGCACGCACGGGTTTGGCGTACGGCCAGCCATGTACTCATCCGTAAAATGGTTGATCACAAAATCACCGAACTCTTCACGGATATCAATAATATAATGCGGGAAACCAAGCTGAACGGCTATGTTACGGGCATCGTTGATAGAATCGAGGGAGCAGCAGCCGGTTTCTTTTTTGCTACCGCCGCTTGAGGCATAATCCCAGGTTTTCATGGTCATACCAACCACTTCGTAGCCCTGCTCGTGCAACATAACTGCCGCCACAGAACTATCGATACCGCCGCTCATGGCAACTAAAACCCTTCCTAATTTACTCATGTATATAAGGTACTAAAAAATTCGTCAATAAATTCTGATACAAATATAGCAACAACCCGGCAGTAATAAAGATTTCAGTAAAGCTAATATTGGAGCCGTACAACTCTGCAAACAACAGTATTAACTGAAAATTGTTGCTTTGAAAACCTAATCGGGCTTACTTTGGCACTTGAAAGTATAACAGAAGAGCAAACTTATAGTTTAAGTAAAATATATTATGGGCTTACGTACCTCAGTAATAGTAAATGGAGTAAATAACCTGAGCGATGCACGCTATTGTGCCGGCATGGGAGTTGATGTGATCGGTTTTAACCTGAAGTTGGATGACCCGAACCGCGTTCAGCCGCAAACCCTGAAAGAGATAACAGGCTGGGTATCTGGCGTTAAACTGGCCGGCGAGTTCGAAAGAGCAAAACCGGAGATCATAAATGAAATGGCGGATGAGTTTAACTTAGACCTCATCCAGCTGGATACACCTTACCTGATCGATGAAATTGAAGAGATCAACCGCCCGGTTATTCAGAAAGTCTTTATTAATAAAGATACCGTTGTAAGCGAACTGCTGGAAATGATGGACCTGTACAGCCCTTTTGTAGACAGCTTCATCATCTACTCTACTGACTTTAATAGCATAGACGATACCAATGAAAAGCTGCTGTGTGAAGTTTCTAAAAAGCACAAGGTTTACATCGGCTTTGGCCTGCACAAAGAGAACGTTACGCCTATCGTAAATAATGTTAAGCCAACCGGTATCGGCTTACAAGGCGGCCAGGAAATTCGCCCCGGCTACAAAAACTTCGACGAGTTCCAGGACATATTTGAGGAGTTGGAAAACTAATTATAGTTTAGGAGTTAAAGAATTTAGGAGTTAGGAAGTAAAAATGTAGAAACTCTAAGTATCATTTCTGTACTTGTATTTTAATTTCTAACTATAACTACAAAACAAAACGCCTGCTGACTATAAATCAGCAGGCGTTTCTTATTAAATCTACAGTTTAAAAAGTGTATCTAAGCTTTTGACTCCTAAACTCTCTAACTCACAAACTCCTAAACTAATCTTTCACCGGCTTGTATTGCAGGTATTTAATAGCAATTCCCTCGCTCAGGTAACGTTTTTCATAGGTTGTGTAGATGCCCATGGTATGTTCCTGCAGGTCTGAACTATAAAGGTCGGTGGTGGATACCAGGTGCTTTATTTTTCGGTCCTGCAATACTTCCAGGGTATAATCGAACAAGGGTTGGTTATCGGTTTTAAGGTGGATGATACCATCGTGTTTCAGCATAAACTTATACATCTCCTGGAAACGTGGTGACGTAAGGCGGCGCTTGATGTCACGGTCTTTCGGACGCGGGTCCGGGAACGTGATCCAGATCTCATCTACTTCACCTTCCGCAAAGTGGTCCGACACTGTCTCGATGAACGTGCGAAGGAAAGCTACATTTTCCAGTCCTTCCTCAACTGCCAGCGAACTACCTTTCCAGATACGGTTTCCTTTAATATCGATACCTATAAAATTCTTTTCAGGGTGCAGTCGAGCCATACCAACCGTGTATTCGCCACGGCCACAGCCAATTTCCAGCACGATCGGGTTATTGTTGCCAAAATGCTCTGAACGCCACTTGCCTGCCAGCTTCCCATATTTTTCATCACCATCCTGCACCACGTTGTCACGCTCAGCTATAGTTGCGAATTTCGCTAATTTCGATCTGCTCATTATTTATAGTTCTTCAATCTCTGCCACCACAAAGGTACTGCCGCCAATAAAAATAACCTCATCCGTAGCTGCATTTTCCTTGGCTGCTTTTATTGCCTCTGCTACTGTAGGATAGCTTTTGCCTTTTAAACCTACTAAATCAGCCTTCTGTTGTAATTCAGCAACCGGTAAAGCGCGTGGTATAGTTGCCTGGCAAAAGTAGTAACTATAGTTTTTAGGCAGCATTACCAGAATGGTGGTTACATCTTTATCGTTTACCGCCCCAAATACAAAATGTACCTGCTTTGGCTGCAGGCTATGTAACTGTGTAAGTATCTGATTAATTCCATCCGCGTTATGACCAGTATCACAAATAGTTAACGGGCTATAATTTAGCACCTGCCATCTCCCCTTTAGTCCAGTTAATTGTTTGGTATTTGCCAGCCCGTTTCTGATTGCTTCTTCTGTAATGGTAAAGCCACGCTCTGTAAGTAAAGCTATAGTTTGCAAAACACCAGACAGATTGTAACGCTGGTAAATTCCGGTAAGATCGAGCTTTAGTTCCGGTAAGTATAGTTCGCCTTGCTTGTAAACATCAAAAACCTGTTGCTCTAGGGTATGGCTCTTTAGCACTACACTATAGTTATCAGTAGCAAAATATAAAGGGGCATTTACAGCAGCAGCTTTCTCCCGGAACACATTTTCGATATCGGGTTGTTTTAAACTTATAGTTGCCGGAACGCAAGGCTTGATGATACCTGCTTTTTCTCCTGCTATTTCCTGTAAGGTATTGCCTAATAAGTTCTGATGATCAAACCCGATATTGGTAATAAGGGATGCCTCAGGTGTGATGATGTTAGTTGAATCCAGTCTGCCACCTAATCCAACTTCTATAACCGCTACATCAACGTTCTCATCAGCAAAGTATTTGAAAGCAAGCGCGACTGTCATCTCGAAAAACGACGGCTGCACTTCCTCAAACAATGATTTATAGTTCGCTACAAAATCAATCAGGTATTGCTGAGATAATTCTGCGCCGTTTACGCGAACGCGTTCTGTAAAGGACTTTAAGTGTGGAGAGGTGTAAAGACCAGTTTTATAGCCAGCCTCCTGCAAGACCGCAGCCAGCATATGCGAGCTGCTACCTTTACCGTTTGTACCGGCTACATGTACGGTTTTATAGTTATGTTGCGGGTTTCCAAGCGCATCACATAGCGTGATGATGTTGTCGAGGGACTTCTTAAAAGCAGCATTGCCGATGCGTTGAAACATCGGCAATTGCTGGTATAAGTAATCTAAAACTTCCTGATAGGTCATTAGACGGACTATCTTTCTTTTATCGTGTAAGTTATTAAACCTGTGGCTCCTTTAGAATATTCTGTGTTTCCGCCCAGGCGTACAAAAGTCGCTTTCTTAAATACTTCCATTCTATAGATCTCTGCAACCTGTGATGAAACAGTAGATTCAACAACAACGGCATTTTCAACTACGCCATCCGGGCTGATCTTAATCCTGATAACAACTTTACCTGTTTCGCTGGAGGTGTCGCGAGGTTTTGGAATATCTCCCCAACCCCATCCGGCCATATTCAATGAACCACCACCGCCGCCGCCAGATTTACCGTAGAGCGCTTTCGCATCCAGTTTACCATCCGGACTACCTTTATCACCTACTGTTCCCGGGTTATCGCCGTTGTTATTACCTGTAGTTTCGTCAGATGTGCCGCTTTTGCCGGTGCCCGCTGTAGTTGTAGGCTTGCCCGGATAAAGTGCTTTTGGCTTTTCAGGCTCTTTCTTAACCACTTCTTCTTTAGGCTGCGGCTTTGGCTGTGGTTTAACATCTTCTTTCACCGAAACCGGTGCATCCGCTGTAGTAGTCTGTACTTTTGGTGTTTCTACGGGTGTAGGCGGAGTTGGCTGTACTGTTGGCTTTGGCTCCGGACGAGCATCGGGTTGTGTTGGAGCAGGCTTGCTGTCTTCTACATTCTTCGACTCGTTTGGCGTAGCCATTGTTTGTACATCACCACTACCTACATCATCCAAACCGTAGTTCAGCTCAATACCAATTTCTGCTGCAGGTTCTCCCGGAGCTTTCCAAGCCATTATATAAATTAAAAGCAGAAGCAGAATAATATGTACCGCCACACTGGTACCAGCGGCAATACGTTTATTCTTTTCTTCTTCTTTTGATAAGGCTACTGACATAATTCTATTTATACTTACTCTGTTGGCAATGTAGCCAATGTAACTTTTGCTTTAAGGTTCGAGGCAATACCTGCAACTCTTGCAAGATGCTCAACCGGCACCGACTTGTCTACATGTAGTACTACGACCCCTTCTCCTTCCTGGGTTCCCTGCAAAAGTGCTGCCAATTGTGGCTCCAGGTTCTCAATAGCTATCGGCTGATCATTCAAAGCGTAGCGCAGGTCAGAGGTTATAGTTACACTTATCTTCTGCATTACGATGTTAGAAGACTTGCTGGAAGGCAGACTTACTGGTAAACCGGAAGGCGTAACAAAGTTTGATGTAAGCATAAAAAAGATAAGCAGCAGGAAAATAATGTCCGTCATAGACGACATATTAAACTCTGGGTTTATCCTGTTTTTAGAGCGTAAATTCATGCTTATAATTGTGGTTCTTGTAACAGATCTAGGAACTCGATAGAAGAGTATTCCATAGAATGCACAATGTTATCGATCTTGCTTACCAGGTAGTTATAGCCTACATAAGCAGGAAGTCCGATAATAAGACCAGCTGCCGTAGTTACCATCGCTTCATAAATACCGCCGGAAAGCAGCTTTGGACTAATAGAACCTTCAGCCTGTGCAATAGCGATGAAGGCCTGGATCATACCAGTTACAGTACCCAGGAAACCAAGCATTGGCGCCGCACCGGCTATAGTTGCCAAACCAGCCAGATTACGTTCCAGCCTGCTGATCTCTATCTTACCTACGTTTTCTATAGATGTCTCGATATTCTTAAGCGGGTTACCTATACGGCTGATACCTTTAGACAGCATTCGGGCTACTGGCGTGTTAGTTTGGGCACATAGCATTTTTGCACCATTAATGTCGCCGGCCAATACCATACTTTTAATGCGGTCGTTAAAGCCTTCAGGGTTTTTAGCTGCTTTCTTCAAGGTAAGATAGCGCTCAACAAAAATGTAAACGGCAGCCAACGAAAGTAATGCAAGTGGGTACATTGCCCATCCACCTGCCAGAGTCAGGTCAATTAAAGAAACAGAAGTTTCGCTAGCAGCTTGAGCACCTTCAGCAAGCGCAGTTGTATCGGCAGGAGCTCCGGTAGTAATTTGTAATAAGAGTGATGTCATGTTAATTATTGAGTACCCAGATGGAATTTCCGTAAGTTTTTCTGTATTCGTTCATGGCAGCCTGCGCTTCTTCGGCTGTTGCAAAATCAGCAGCAGATACGCGGAAAAGGCGGCTACCTCTTAAAGGTGTTAGCACTTTGCCATCATGGCCATTTTCGCGAACATCATCGCGGCCTGTTTCGGCATTCTGTAAACGGGAATAGCCCCCCGTTATAATATAAAAGCGTCCTGTTTTTTCAGTGATAGTTAGTACAGGCTCAACTATAGCTTCTTCCTCAACTACCTGATCTGCTACACCTTCTGTAGTTTCAGCTAAAGCAGCACTTTCATGTTGCCAGGTAGAATCGTTAATTTCAGAAGTAGAAGCTATAAAATCCGCTTCCAGGTCGGTTGCAATTCCGGCATTAAGTAAAAGATTCTGATAAGTGGCTAGACGCTCTTCTTCGGTAACCGGTACATAGTCTGCCGTGTAATCCGAAGCTGTAGCCTGGTTATTTATAGTTGCGTTGTTAAACTGAGCTAAAGGATTAAGACTGCTGAGATTATATTCTGTTTGTAAGGAAAGCAGGTACAATGCAGATCCGGTTAATCCGGCAATTATCAAACCGGCAGCTGTACTATAAACCCGTCGTAAGCGACGCTTAAACTTAGTGCCATTTTGCGGAATATCCTGCGCGCGCTTGTTCTGCAGCGAACGCAATACTACCGATTCTTCTGCACGAACTGGTCTTGCAGAGATCTCCGGTAAACCAAAACTAGCTTCCAGCAGGTTATCTCCGGCCTTGTACTCAAACTCCAGACGATGTGCAGCATTATACCTGAAAATACCAATATCGCTTAATTCAAAACGGTTATCGGTTTTTAGCTGGTTATTGGCCTGTGTAACGAAAGCTGCAACCATTTGCTGCGCCTCAACTGCCGTAATGCCATTATAGTAGGCAATCGTGTTGATGAGCAGACCATCGGTTAAGACCAACTTTTCGTTAAATGCCACCCGCTTGGATGGTGGTGTAATGGTGTGTTTTACCGGATGCACCACTGCTGGTACATAACGGGTTATCAACCCGCCAAATCCCGGGATGATGACACAGTCGTGTTCATAGAGCAAGGACTTTATGTGCTTTGCTACCATAGGTTACTAAAAGGAATAGGTAACGCCTCCTATCACGTTTATACTCTTCACGGGGTAATTTACAAACCTTTCGTATTTATTTCCTAATATATTATTCGCCATCAGGAACACGGTAAAGGTATTTGTAAATTTATAGTCCGCTTTCAGATTTAGGTCTATAATGTTGTCTGTCTCACGCGTTACAAAAGAGCCGTCTGGTCTGTATACACGCCCGAAAGAACTCCCAATATAGTAAAGTTCTGAATTAAAGAGAATCTTATCGTAGAAGTTATAGGTAGCAAAAATGCTCGTCATCAGCTCCGGACGATGGAAGGGATGGTCTAAAGAAGCTGTGTTATATTTGTTATAATCAAGCTTTAAACCAAGACGAACTTCATCTATATAGTCGAATACAGCTTCCGAATAAATATTTAAAACATTTGTCACACCGTCATCATATACCAGGTCAAACTTGGTAGAATCAGTTCTGGAGTTGTTATAGAAGTACAGGTTACGGTAATTCTGGTAAGCTACGCGACCTGTCAGGTGCACATAGTTTGATAAGTTAGCCGAAAAACCGCCATAAACCTCAAGTCCTTTATTAATATCAGCTACCTCTACATTCGGAGCGATCCATGGGTTCTCCTTTGTAAGCTCATATAAAGTTACTCTTTGCAGATCACCACCTAAACCAGCATAAATCAAGAGGTTATCTTTAATAGGCTCTACTCCTATTCTGAATTGCGGATAGATATTGAACTGGCGTGCATCATTCACTTCGTCGCCGGTATAAGCCACGTTTGCACCTAGCGTAATGCGTGCTGCACCAAACTGGCGCTCGTAGCTTGGGTTCAGCTTAAAGAACGTACGCGACACACTGCTCGAATCTTTATGCGATACAAACGACAGGTCGGCATCCACTTTAAATCCGGAGATCTCATCAATGGTATATTCTGAGTTCAGGTTCAGTGCAATGTTCGCTTC
Organism: Pontibacter populi; assembly: GCF_019336435.1. GTDB lineage: Bacteria > Bacteroidota > Bacteroidia > Cytophagales > Hymenobacteraceae > Pontibacter > Pontibacter humidus. The sequence goes on from NZ_JAHWXQ010000002.1 coordinate 80,258, forward strand.
GCTCATGTCGTAGCGATCGTTCAGGTAGTTTAGCTTTACACCTGCTTTATAAAGGAAAGGTGATTCTGAGGTCTGGTTATGAAGGTAACCGTTGGCCAGTATACGGTTGAAGATCTGCTTGGTAGTGTCTTTGTCATCTTCATTCTGCAGGCTTGGCGCATAACCGTAAAAATGGTTTTTATCGCGCTCATAACCTAAACGACCACCAATGGTAAACCCAGGTAAATAACGCTCGCCATGTACACCGATGCTGCTGTTCGATACAGCAGCCTGGTCTTTAACCTCCGGACCACGGGCAGAACCAACATGACTGAAGTTGGCACCAAACGATGATGTTTCAGAACGCTTGTTATGGAAATAACCTTTCAGATACAGCGTAGCATAGTTGCCAAAGCCGGCTTTCAGGTAATTACCGTATAGTTTGGTCAGTTCATCCTGCTTTATAGTCAGCACGCGCATCTGCAACTCAATGTCCTGCGATGGTAAGCGGTAATCCTCGAAGCGGTATCGCACATTACGATCGGCTACCGCCGGCGGCTCTACTTTAAACTTCTCGAAGTTACGGGCTGCGTTCGGCAACTCGATTACGCGGTTCTTCTCTACTACTACTTCGGCATCTTCCAGCTTTGCTCCTTCGCCCCAGCCATTGTTCTGGGCCTGAGCAGAATTCATAAATGCGTAGCCAACACACAACACAATGGCCAGCGATGCTTTTCTTATCTTATTTCTCATTTTGATGCTTCTCTGTCTTATACTGTATGTTACTTCTGCTTACCACCGTTGCCTACATTGGTAGTATCAGCGCCACCTTTACCTCCATTCAGCTTTTCCAGCTTCTGTTTGGCTTCTGCCACAACTTCTTCTACCGGAGAGCCTTCAATAATAGAGTTTAGGGTAGCTTTTGCCTGGAACAGCTCATTCTGTGCCACATAATTATCGGCAATCAGCAGGAATGTTTTACCTAACCAGTAATCGTGGCTCGAGAACTTGTTGTTAAAGGCAAAGGCCTCATCCAGCGACTCCTTATATTTCTTCTGCTTATACAGGATCTCAGCTACCAAGTACTGCGCTTCCGCACCATGTACGTCAGCTGCTGCGGCGGCAGCTTCCTTAAATTCTGTCAGCGCCTGCGCTAGGTTACCCTGCGCGTACGTTGACTTAGCTTTATAAAGCAGCGCCGTGTTATAAGCATTAAGTGCCGCATTGCCCTGGCTTATCAGTTCGCTAGCGATGCGCTTGCTGTTCGCATAGTCATTTGTATTATAATAGCTCATCATTAAACCGGTCAGGGCATTTTGCTGCTCCTTACGGTTTGCGGCTACATCGCGCAGACGACTATAGTACTTAATGGCTTCCGTATAGTTCTTTGCTTCAAACTCAAGGTTGGCCACTTTCTGTATTGCACGGTTCACATATTCCGATTTGTTCTCGGCAATTACTTCCTTCATGCGCTGCAGCCCTCGCTGGGTCTCGTTTTCACGCAGGTAAGAATCTGCCAGGAAGTAACGGGCATCAAACACGAACGGGCTCTTAGGGTAAGCCGCTAAATAAGCTTCCAGTTTAACTGCGGCCTGCTCGTATTTCTCATTGAAATAAAGTGTTTTAGCAGCTTCAAATTCAATGCTTTCTAGAGCTGTACTCTCAGGGTTATTGGCTTTGTATTTAGCCAGGTAAGTATCAAACTCTTCGCTACGGTTCTGTGCAGCCAAAGACTCCTGTAAACTATAAAGAGCACCACTGGCAATTTTAGAAGCCGGGAAATCATCGAGTACGCGCTTGTAATCCTGTATGGCCTCGTTGTGCTTGCCCTGGTTGGCGTATGCCTGCCCGCGTTTGTGTAAGGCATTAGGAATAAGCTTGCTTGTAGAGCCTGAATTGATCAGTGTACTGAAACCTGTCACAGCCTGGCTATAGTTGCCAGCCTCAAAATCAAGCACTGCAGCCTGGTATTGGGCATCATCGGCATAGCGCGATTGCGGGAATTCGTTCAGCACCTGCTTCAGGTTTTGTTCAGCCTGCGCTTTATTGCCTGTAATACCGGCTAATACACCGCGCTGGAAATACGCATAATCTTTATCAGGAGAGTTAGACGCAATTACTTTGTCATACAGATCACCGGCCTGCTTATAGTTCTTGCTTACATAATACAGGTCGGCAAGGCGTAGCATAGCATCGAAATGGTTCGGATTGCTTGGCTTGGTACCATCAACAAAGGCCTTGAAATGTGGCAGCGCTTTATCGTACTGCTTGGTGTTATAGTAGGCATAGCCAATTCCGTAGCGCGACTTCAGGTAATAATCTGACTGGCCGGCAGATGTGTTGCGGAATACGGCAGCATAACTGTTTATGGCATCCTGGTAACGCTGGCCAACAGAGAAAGCCTCACCTTTCACAAAATGGGTGGCAGCCGTAACCTCTTTATCATATGGATACTGAAGCGACTTATCGAGCATGGCAACTGCAGCAGGAAACTTAGCTTCATTAAATAGGTTAACACCATGCAGGTAAGTTACACGCTGATAGGTCTGTAAGATCTTCCAGCTTTTCTTCGGCATGCTCTCTATGTGGCGAATAGCTTCAGGATAGTTGTTGGAACTGAAGTAAGCTTCGCTCAACAAATTATCAGCTTCGGCCGCCTGATCAGAGTCAGGGTAATCTTTACCGAATGTTGTAAGAGAACCAATCACCTCACGGAAGTTGCCAAGCTCAAAATTTACCTGGGCATATTTCAGCGTAGCAGCTTCAGTTACATCTTTGTCGTGATCGTTTTTGCGTGCTTGGTCGAAAGCTGTTAAAGCAAACTGTTTGTTGTTTTCGCGCAGGTAACTTAATCCTAAGTAGTAAGCAGCATTCTGACCCAAGGCATCCTTTTTAAGGGCAACAGCTTTAAAGTTATTTATAGCATCTTTATAATTGTTGTTCTTATAGTCTGTAAAACCAATCTTATATTGAATTACCGGATCCAGTGATTTTTTGCCATTCGCGTACTGATCGAAATATTTATCGGCTGTCTTGTAATCTGCGCGCTGGTAATAAGCATCACCTACCAGTAAGGCTATCTCATCAGACTGTTGTACTTTTGGTGTGCGTGCAAGGGCGGCCTCACCATATCGGATCACTTCATACACATCGTTTTCCTTATAAAGTATCTCTGTGATCATATAAGGCACGATCTGGGCATACGCATCATTCTTCTCTGCTATTTTCAGATCCTCTTTGGCAGCAGCGTAGTCTCCGTTGCGGTAAGAGATATAACCGGAATAGTAGTTAGAAGCATAAGCAAAGCGGTGCTCCTCTTCACGAAATCCGGTGGTCTTATTCTTATCGAAGTAGGTTTTAGCGTTCGCAAAATCTTTTGTTGCGAAATAGGAATAGCCCAGCTTAAACTCCAGCTCTTTATTCTGCTTGATGCTCAGCAAATGCGTAGGCGCCTGTTTTAGCAGGTCAACTACCTTTTTATAATCCTTCTGTTCGAAGTAATATAAACCGAGCTCATAGTTGGCAAGCGCCGTTTTAGGGTGAGCCGGGTAATTCTTAGCAAAATTCAGGATCAATTGCTCTGCATCCGGGTGTAGCAGGTACAAACCGCTCAGGGCGTAGTAATACTGTGCATCGGCTGTTTTGGCATCGTCACCAATCAGTTTAATGTATTTACGGAAAGCTTCCTGGGCAGCACCATACTTTTCACGGTCAAACAGTTCCAGCCCTTCATGGAAATATTTCTCCTGAGAAGTAAACACTTGCGTGTTTTGAGCAACTACCACATGTGAGCCCCCCGCCAGCACAGATGCCAGTGCAATTTTGTACGCTATCTTCATAGTATGTTCATAAAACGGCCCGGCAAAGCCAGGCTTATTCGTTTTTTATTTCTGGTAAAGCATGAATGGCGAAATTTACGTGCCACTTCATTCAAAGTTAATAAATTTTAACGAGCTGCCTTTCTGTAGCTGCATTTACCTGTTTGCAATCACCACAAAATATAGGTTTACCCATATACAATGCTCGGACAGGCTTAAATATTGTGCAAAATTAAAAAATTAAATGGCCAGTGTTTTAGGCACCGGATGTAGTATCTTAAACATCAGTTCCCGTAACGTATCTGCTTCGCTCATATCGCCTCCGCTTATACCTTTCGATTGCAGGTCGGCTTCTCTTATATAATGGATGATATCTACAACGCGGGCAATTGGGTAAACCCGCATGGCATGCTGAAACTCCTTTAGTTTCCAGGCCTGCTGCCCCAGAAGCTTTTTAAGGCCGGCTTCCGATTTATCAGCAGCTGCGTGGAGGCTCAGTAACTTCGTGAAAAACGAAAACAGCATACCAATGTTAGGAATGAGCGGATTGTTCTTCGGATTGGCCTCGAAATAGTTAATTATACGGTTAGCCTTTAACACATCCTGGGCAATGATGGCAGCCTGTAATTCAAATATGTTGTATTCTTTACTTATGCCGACATTCTCAAGAACTACCTTCTCATCTATAGTTTGGCCGGGCTTCAGGTTCAGCAGTAACTTATCTATTTCATTCGCTAAGCGGCTCAGGTCAGAACCAATGAACTCACTTAAGTGCAGCACCGCCTGAGGCGTCGCTTTAATATTCTTTGTTTTCAGGTAATTGTTAACCCAGGCAGGCACCTGGTTGTCGTAAAGTTTTTTGGTGGTCAGCATCACCGAGTGCTGTGCAAATGCCTTCGAGAGCGCCTTTCGGCCATCAAGTGTCTTATGCTTATAGGCAAAAACCAGTATTGTAGATGGTAAAGGGTTTTTAAGATAGGCTTCCAGTTGCTTAGCTCCATCTTCCTTCTCTATATCGAGTATGCTTTGTGCTTCCTTAACTATAACAACCGAACGATCCGCCATCATCGGAAAACGCTTTGCCTGCAGCAGCACAGTAGCAACATCCACATCCTTACCATAGACCACCACCTGGTTAAACCCTTTTTCGTGTTCCTGTAAGGCATTTGCCTCAATATAGTCCGAGATCTGGTCGATGTAAAAGGGTTCGTCTCCCTGCAGAAAGTAGACAGGAGCAAAGTTGCGTTTCTGAAGTTGTTCTAAAATACTTTCGGGTGTATGGGCCATGCGCGCGGAAAAGGATTTGCCTACACAAAATTAAGGCATCAGCGCTAAAATGAAAGGATAAGTTGTGATTATTAGCCAGCCAAACTATAGTTAGCTTTATGCCGGGCCACGATTTCATCAAACTTCGGGTTTTGCTGATAGAAATAAGACGATAGCAGGAAAATGGCAAACGTAAACTCCTGCAGTTCCCACGCCTTGCCGTGCGATATGAACAGTGGCAACATAAAACTAAAAAGGTAAAGCATACCCCACACTAGCTTAGGAACCGGCATCAGGGCGAACTTCCAATTCCGGAAAGCTGAACTATAGTTGTAAAGTAAAGGCAGCCCCAGAAAATAAATGAAGATGGCGGAGTACATACCGGTGCTAAAGATCAGTTTATTCAGCTTAACTCCCTCCACTTTCATGTTATGTAAATTAAATTCTCCCTGGGTGTTTACTTCTTTCAGCTCAACCGGAGTCTGGTAACTGAATAATCGTTGTCCCCACGAAATCTCTTCGCCACTTCCGAAAATGAAAACGAGCGCAACAACCGCTAGTGCAAAACGAACAAAACCTTTATTCCTTGCCGCTGCAAACACAAAAAATATCGAGATCAGGAGTAATGAAAATGCGGTCATGTTCTCTATGTAGCCATCTTCGCTGGTATAAGCTTCAAAAAATGTGGGATTATAGTTAAAACTATAGATGCCAACTATACTATGGATGACTACCATAATGAAAATGAAATACTCTGCTCCGGATAACCTGACCTTTCTCATTTTTGTAAACCCGCCTGCAACACCCACCTTACTATAGAAACAATATAACTTTAAATAGTAATACGGATTTACAAGTAGCAATGGTAGCTATTGAGCGGCTATTTGAAATGCTAGCCTAAACTATAGTTCCGGAGGAATCAGTTCTTACTGAATTTAGACACACATACTGCCAACTCTTTTTTATATTTGCCCTTTACAGAAAGACGGAAGTATAAATGAACCTGATAGAAGAATTAAGATGGAGAGGCATGCTCCACGATTTCATGCCCGGAACCGAAGAACAACTGGCATCCGGCATGACGACCGGCTATATTGGCTTCGACCCGACAGCAAGCTCTTTACACATCGGTAACCTGGCTACTATTATGTTGCTGGTACACCTGCAGCGTGCAGGCCATAAACCTGTTGCCCTGGTTGGTGGTGCTACCGGTATGATCGGCGATCCATCGGGCAAATCAGCAGAACGAAATCTGTTAGACGAGACAACCCTGCGCGCAAATCAGGAAGGCATAAAGGCACAGCTGGAGAAATTCCTGGATTTTAACGCCGGTGCAAACTCTGCCGAAATCGTAAACAATTACGACTGGTTCAAAGAATTCAGTTTCCTGGGATTCCTGCGTGAAGTTGGCAAGCACCTGACAGTAAACTATATGATGGCCAAAGATTCAGTTAAGAAACGAATCAGCGCTGATGAAGAAGGCGACCGTGCCGAAGGCTTATCGTTTACTGAGTTCTCTTACCAGTTGATTCAGGGCTACGACTTCTATCATTTGTATAAGAACAAGGGTGTAAGATTACAGATGGGAGCCTCTGACCAGTGGGGTAACATTACTACAGGTACAGAACTTATCCGCAGAATGGATGGCGGTAAAGCGTTTGCCCTGGTTGGTAAACTGGTGACAAAATCGGATGGTACCAAGTTCGGTAAATCGGAAGGCGGAAATATCTGGCTGAACGCTACGCTGACTTCACCTTATAAGTTTTACCAGTTCTGGCTAAACCTGTCGGATGAGGAAGCGGAAAAGCTGATAAAAGTATATACATTACTACCTCAAGATGAAATTGAACGTCTGACAGAAGAGCACAAACAGGCTCCTCACCTACGCGTCTTACAAAAAGCCTTAGCTAAAGATGTTACAATTCGTGTACACTCTGAAGAAGACTATAATGCAGCTATAGATGCGTCAGAAATTTTATTTGGAAAAGGCGATTTAGAGACGCTAAAAGGCCTGAAAGAAGATATTTTGCTAAGTGTGTTCGAGGGAGTGCCACAGATTGAAGTTAGCAAAAATACGTATGCTGAAGCACAAACTGTAAGCGATCTGCTTTCTGATGTTACAGGCGGCCAGGTTTTCGAGTCGAAGGGTGAAGCGAAGCGCATGATCAAGAATGGCGGCGTGAGCGTGAACCGTCAGAAAGTGCAGAGCCCTGATGAAGCTGTAAATTTTGAATTACTGCAGGAGAGATACCTGGTAGTACAGAAGGGTAAGAAAAACTATTATTTAATTACAGTCAACTAACTTATTTATAGTTAGTTACAAATAAAAAAGGTGAACTTTTCAGTTCACCTTTTTTATTTTCAGTATGCTGTCTGATGACTATTTCTGATCAGCAGTGCTGTTTTTCATGTCCTGAACTTCCTTACGGATGTCCTGTGCCATGTTTTTAAGATCCTGCATACCTTTACGTACACGTGTACCTGCAGCTGCGTTGTTTTTGTCGTAGAACTTTTCGAAATCAGATTCAAGCGACATAACTAGGTCTCTCAGTTTGCTAAAGTTGTTGTTCATTAGAGCTATTTGTTATAGTGAAACATTTGGTTTAATAACTCTAATATACACATTTAGTAATAAGAAGCAAAAATTAAGAAAATTTAATATATGCCCCTACAGCAAACTAGGCGGTAACCTGCGACTTAGAGTACAAGCCTTTGTCCAATTTTTGTGCAATTTTCTCAAACGCATCAATCGTCTCTTTTACATCGTCCAGGGTGTGTGCAGCAGTCGGGATAAGACGCAGCATGATCACATCTTTAGGAACAACAGGATAAACTACGATAGAGCAGAAAATATTGAAGTTTTCGCGAAGATCAAGCGTTAACTGTGTCGCATCAGGTATCTGACCGTTCAGGAAAACAGGTGTTACCGGCGAAGTTGTTGTACCGATGTTAAAGCCTTTTTCACGTAAACCAGACTGAAGTGCATTTACTACTGTCCATAGTTGCTCCTTCAGTTGTGGCTGTGTGCGTAGTAACTCTAAACGCTTAAGTGCACCAACTACCAACGGCATTGGCAAAGACTTAGCGAAGATCTGCGAACGCATGTTATAGCGAAGGTATTCTACTACCTGCTCATCAGCGGCTACAAACGCACCGATGCTTGCCATAGATTTAGCAAACGTAGAGAAGTAAACATCGATACCATCCTGGCAACCTAAATGCTCACCAGTACCAGCACCTGTTTTACCCATTGTTCCAAAACCGTGGGCATCATCTACAAACAGACGGAAGTTGAATTTCTCTTTAAGGGCTACCACTTTGTCCAGGCTGCCCAGGTTACCAGACATACCAAAAACACCTTCTGTTATTACAAGTAGCGCACCACCTGTGTTCTCAGCCCAGCGTGTTGCACGCTCTAACTGCTTTTCAAGGCTGGCCATGTCGTTGTGTGCATACACAAAGCGCTTGCCCTGGTGCAGACGTAAACCGTCAATAATACAGGCATGCGATTCCGCATCGTAAACGATAACATCGTGGCGGTCAACCAGCGCATCTATGATCGATACTACACCCTGATAACCAAAGTTCAGTAGCAATGCATCCGGCTTCTGAACGAATTCAGCCAGCTCAGACTCCAGCTGCTCGTGCAGGTTAGAGTTACCAGACATAATACGAGCACCCATCGGATACGCCATACCCCACTCTGCCGCCGCTTCAGCATCTGCTTTGCGAACTTCCGGGTGGTTAGCAAGACCCAGGTAATTGTTCAGACTCCAGGTAAGAACATCTTTACCTCTGAACTTCATACGGGGGGCTATCTCGCCTTCCAGCTTCGGAAAAGTAAAGTAACCATGCGCATAATGAGAGTGGCTACCTAATGGACCTCTATTGGTCAACAGTTTTTCAAATAAATCCACTTGAGTAATAATTAAGTTATCGGGATATTTTCTGTCTAAAGACGCTTTATATGCATTGATACGAATTTTTGCATAAAGCTGCGCAAATTTAACTTTTTACGCTATCAAATACAATGTAATCCTTTGCTGTATAAGCCTTTTTTAAATATATGATTTTTAAGTTTGGCTGCAAAGCCGTTTCTTTGAACTATAGAATAACTATAGCTCCGGCATGAAAAAAATAAATAAGCTTTTAGTTGCTAACAGAGGTGAAATTGCGCTGCGTGTAATGCGTACCGCTAAAGAAATGGGCATTAAAACGGTTGCTGTTTACAGCGAAGCCGACCGCAACGCACTACACGTACGTTTCGCAGACGAAGCAGTTTGCGTAGGCGGACCAAAATCTAATGAATCATACCTGCGTGGCGACGTTATTATAGATGTCTGTAAAAAACTGAATGTTGATGCGATACACCCTGGCTACGGTTTCCTCTCTGAAAATGCCGGTTTTGCAAAAGCAGTGGAAGAAGCTGGTCTTATCTTTATAGGTCCGTCGCCGGAAGCCATAGAACTGATGGGTAGCAAACTGGCCGCGAAAGCTGCAGTTGCCAAGTACAATATCCCGATGGTACCCGGTACCGAATACGCTATTACCGATGTGGAAGAAGCTAAACTGATCGCACAAAAGATCGGTTTCCCGATACTTATTAAAGCAAGCGCCGGTGGTGGTGGTAAAGGGATGCGTGTAGTGGATAGTGTGGAGGTTTTTGAAGAGCAGATGCAACTGGCAGTAAGCGAAGCAACTTCTGCTTTTGGCGATGGTTCTGTTTTTATTGAGAAATACATCGGTTCACCGCGTCACATCGAAATACAGGTGCTGGGCGATACGCACGGAAATATTGTGCACCTGTTCGAACGTGAGTGTTCCATTCAGCGCCGCCACCAGAAAGTGATCGAGGAAGCGCCATCTGCAGTTCTTACCCCTGCGTTGCGGGATGAAATGGGCCGCTGTGCGGTAAATGTAGCCAAAGCCTGCGATTATGTAGGAGCCGGTACAGTTGAGTTCCTCGTAGATGAGAATCTGAATTTCTACTTTTTAGAGATGAATACCCGCCTGCAGGTAGAGCACCCGGTAACAGAGCAAATTACCGGCCTGGACCTTGTTCGCGAGCAGATACAGATTGCAGAAGGCAAAGTACTCGGTTTCCGTCAGGAAGACTTAACTATAAACGGACATGCACTTGAGTTGCGCGTTTACGCAGAAGATCCGGCAAATAACTTCCTTCCAGACATCGGGCGCCTTGAAACGTATAAGCGCCCTCAGGGGTTAGGTGTGCGCGTGGATGATGGCTTTGAACAAGGCATGGACATTCCGATCTACTATGACCCGATGATCGCGAAGCTGGTAACCTTTGGTAAAGACCGACAGGAAGCCATTGAAAAAATGCTGCGTGCCATTGATGAGTACCAGATCACTGGAATTGAAACGACACTGCCGTTTGGTAAATTTGTTTTAAACCATGAGGCCTTCGTAAGCGGCAACTTCGACACAAAATTCATAGAGCGTTATTTTTCGGCAGAAGATCTTAAACCGAAGCCAACGGAAGAAGCCGAAATTATAGCGGTAGCTTTGGCAGCTATGCTGATGCAGAAACAGAAACCAACTATAGCAGATAACGCAGCTGCCACAAATGCAACGATAACTTCTAATTGGAGAAAGAACAGAACGTAATTAAGAATTAACTATAAAAAGAAAGGGCGCTATAGTTAGTATAGCGCCCTTTCTTTTTATAGTTTGTAGTTATTAAATCAGGTCGAATAAGTTTTTCACGCCTATGTGGCGCTCCACTGTAAAACCTTCGCCATACGTTACTCCTATTGCGTGGCCAAACTCTTTAGCTCTTGCTTCCAGAAACTCCATAAACTCTGGCGATGAGATATAAGTGTTTTCCGAAGAATCTGCGGGGTTGTAAAACTGCGATTTAAAGGCACGGATACTTTCCAGCTTCTTTTCCCAGAAAGGTGTTATATCAACTATAACATCAGGCTTGATGTAACGGTCTTGTATGTAATGGTATACAGCTTTCGGTCTCCAGGCTTCCTGCTTCTCCCCATCAGGCCCGGTGGTTTCAATCATTTTAAGGCCAGACAGGAAGCATGACTCAGATACCAGCTTCGAACCTTTTGCATGATCGGGATGACGGTCATGAATAGCGTTCATAATGACCAGTTCCGGTTTGTACTGACGTATTTTTTCAACAACCTTTAACTGATGTACTTTATCATTTACAAAAAAACCATCAGCTAAATCAAGGTTATCCCGCACCGACAGGCCTAAAATTTCAGAAGCAGCTTTCGCTTCGGCGGCACGGGTTTCAGGTGTACCCCGAGTTCCCAGTTCACCTCTTGTCAGGTCAACTATACCTACTTTTTTACAGGCGGCAATATGCGCAACTATAGTTCCGGAACAGCCCAGTTCTGCATCATCGGGGTGTGCAGCAAAAATAAGTATATCTAGTTTCATTTTGTTATAGTTACCTAACGCGTAATCTCTTACCTACACGCAGCGTTGAACGTGTGCTCATTCCATTAAGTTTAGCAACCTGGGAAGCTGTTACACCATACTTTTTAGCTATACCTGATAATGTATCTCCTTTTCTGATGGTATGGTAATAAGATCTGCGGCCACTGTTGGAAGAACTGCTCTTGCTTTTGTTATAATAGTTAAACAGTGCAGAGGTTATCTGAAAATTCTGCCCTTTCAGAAGGTAATCCGGAAAGTCATAAAGATATTCAGGATCTATGGGATTACCCTGGTAGCGCACTTCGTAGTGAAGGTGTGGCCCGGAACTCCGTCCTGTGCTGCCACCCAAACCGATCATCTCTCCTGCTTTTACAAACTGGCCAGGCTTGGCAATTGCTTTGCTCATGTGCCCATACAAAGTTTCCAGTCCATTATAGTGACGTACAACTATGTAGTTACCATAACCGCTTCCATCCCATTTGTTAATGCGTACTACCCCATCAAAGGCAGCAAAAATACTGTCACCTGTATCCAAATCTATATCAGTACCAAAATGCCAACGGTATCCTCTGTGCCCGAAATGACTGGTAACAGGTGTTTTCTCCAAAGGCATCTTATAGTTGCGATTCGAACGAGGGTCATATAACTGTACTTCCACCGTATCTTTCAACTGGCGCGCATCCATCCGGTAAGGGTTAATGTTACGCGTATCCCAGATAGCATAATAACCGGCTATCCTGATCCAGGTAGAATCGATCAGTACCTCATCCGATACCTCAACTATATGCTGCTGACCAAGATCAAGCTCTGTGGTATCTTCGCTAACTATAGATAGCTCCTTTTTAGGACTGAAATTGATCGATTTTCCGGCATCAGAATTTTCGTCATCAAACTCCTCATACTCTATAAGTATAGTTGTATCCGGGCGAACGTACTGAATTTTGGGCGATTTAACCTTAAACAGGTCTTTTGCTTTCTTTTGTGCAGTTGCACCTTGCGCCAGGCAAAGCATACACAACAAAAAGAGTACAACTGATAAGGGACTTTTAAACTTTGGCATTGCTTTTTAATTAGGCATTCGGGGAGTTATAGTTGTGCTGTCCGCATACATAAACTACATCAAAGCCAATTTATTGTAACCTCTCCAACAGGCTTAACTAAAATTAAGTGCAAACAGGAGAAGCACATACTATTAATTTTTAGTGCAAATCATTAGCTGCCAGGTAACGCTCAGCATCCAGTGCAGCCATACAGCCCGAACCAGCAGCCGTTACTGCCTGACGATAGGTAAAGTCCTGCACATCGCCGCAGGCAAATACACCATCAATATTTGTTTTAGAAGTACCTGGTATCGTTCTGATATAACCGTTCTCATCCAGGTTCAGATAGTCAGCAAAAATATCAGAATTTGGTTTGTGACCGATCGCTACAAAGAAACCGTTTACAGGAATTTCTCTAGTTTCGTTGGTAAGTGCGTTTTTAACCCGTACTCCTGTAACCACATCATCCCCCAGAATCTCATCTGTTACCGAATTCCATAGTATTTCGATGTTCGGGGTTTTCTTAACGCGTTCCTGCATGATAATAGAAGCGCGCATCTCTTCACGACGTACGATCATGTATACCTTTTTGCACAGGTTAGCCAGGTAAGTAGCCTCTTCTGCAGCTGTGTCGCCGGCGCCAACTATAGCCACATCCTGGCCACGGTAAAAGAAACCATCACAAACCGCGCAAGCCGATACACCGTTCCCGTTAAGCTTTGCTTCAGATTCCAGGCCCAGCCACTTAGCCGATGCACCTGTTGAAATGATAACTGTATCCGCTTCAATTACCTTCTGGTCGTCTATCGTTACTTTATGCGGCTGACCCGAAAAGTCTACTGCAGTTGCAATACCATAGCGCACATCGGTACCAAAACGCTCGGCCTGCTTTTTAAAGTCCTCCATCATTTCAGGGCCTTTCACGCCACCCGGGTAGCCAGGATAGTTCTCTACATCGTTGGTAATGGTAAGCTGACCACCGGGCTGTAACCCTTGGTAAAGTACAGGCTTAAGACCTGCTCTGGATGCATATATAGCTGCTGTATAACCGGCAGGACCTGAACCGATGATAAGGCATTTTACTTTTTCGATTTCCATGGAAAACTAGTGCAATTAATTTTGGATGCAAGTATACTAAAAAATCTGCTCCTTTGCCCGAATTGCTTCTACTGAAATGGTGAGGCAGCTCCTGTAAACGACAAAAGCCCCGGCTTTATGGCCGGGGCTTTTGCTGCTTAAACTATAGGCTTAACCTAAATATGGCTTAAGTGCTTTACTTCTGGATGTATGACGAAGTCTTCTGATCGCTTTTTCTTTGATCTGGCGAACACGCTCACGGGTAAGGTTGAATTTCTCCCCTATCTCCTCCAGCGTAAGGGAATGTTCCCCGTTCAGACCAAAGTATAACGTGATTACATCAGCTTCGCGCTTGGTAAGTGTTGAAAGTGCACGCTGTACTTCTTTGCGAAGCGAGTCATTCATCAGACCCATGTCCGGTGATTCTTCGTCTTCGTTTTCAAGTACATCCAGCAAACGGTTTTCTTCGCCTTGCACAAACGGGGCATCCACAGATACATGGCGACCTGAAATCTTTAAGGTATCTACTACCTCAGCGGTTGTCAGTTCCAGTACTTCTGCAATTTCTTCTGGCGATGGCTCGCGTTCGAATTTTTGCTCCAGTTCTGAGAATGACTTAGAAATCTTGTTAAGTGAACCAACACGGTTTAATGGTAAACGCACAATACGCGACTGCTCGGCCAACGCCTGCAGAATGGACTGACGGATCCACCAAACAGCATAAGAGATAAATTTAAAACCTCTTGTTTCATCAAAACGCTTTGCAGCTTTTATAAGACCCAGGTTGCCTTCGTTAATAAGGTCACCTAAAGACAGACCCTGGTTCTGGTACTGTTTTGCTACAGACACTACGAAACGCAGGTTAGCTTTTGTCAATTTCTCAAGTGCAAACTGATCTCCCTCTTTGATTCTCTGTGCTAACGATACTTCCTCATCCGGTGTAAGCAAATCTACTTTGCCGATCTCTTGTAAATACTTATCAAGCGACTGGCTTTCGCGGTTAGTAATCTGTTTGCTTATCTTGAGTTGTCTCATCAGAGTATATTATTAATGCAAAAATGTTGAAGTTGTATTTTGGGCTCGGTTTGGTAACACCAGAAAATCGCGCAAAGTTCTTACATATTACGAATAAAATCAAGAACCTGTACGCGAATCCAAAAAAATAAAAACTCCTGATGCCAAAACAGTCATGCTGCGCGGCAACAGGAGTTTTAAAAATGATTACTGATTTTGCTGAGGAGCTTCCGGTCTTGGAAGGATAGCCTTGCGTGACAGCTTAAATTTGCCTGTCTTCTTATCTACGTCGATAAGTTTTACTTTCACTTCCTCTCCTACTTCCAGCACGCCATCCATGGTTTCAACACGCTCGTGCTTGATCTCAGAGATGTGAAGCAGACCATCTTTACCTGCCATAAACTCTACGAAGGCACCATACGGCTGGATAGACTTAACCTTACCGATGTATACTTCACCAATTTCAGGCTGGGCAACAATTCCTTTGATCTTAGAAACCGCGCTGTTCATTGAATCCTGATCGCTGGCAAAGATGTTAACGTGACCTTTCTCGTTCTTCTCTTCGATAATGATCGTAGCACCGGTATCTTTCTGGATCTGCTGGATAACCTTACCACCTGGTCCGATAACCGCACCGATAAATTCTTTATCGATGATCATGTTGAACGAACGTGGTGTGTGTGGCTTATAGTCAGCATTTGGAGAAGAAATGGTTTTGTTCATTTCGCCCAGGATGTGTAAGCGGCCTGCTTTTGCCTGCTCCAACGCCTGTGAAAGCACGTCGTAAGACAAACCGTGAACTTTAATGTCCATCTGGCAGGCAGTGATACCATCTTTAGTACCAGTTACTTTAAAGTCCATATCACCCAGGTGATCTTCATCACCAAGAATATCAGAAAGAACGGCAAACTTACCAGTTTTTTCGTCTGTGATCAGACCCATCGCGATACCAGATACACCACCCTTGATCGGAACACCTGCATCCATAAGCGCTAGTGAACCAGCACAAACAGTAGCCATTGAAGAAGAACCGTTAGACTCCAGGATATCAGAAACGATACGGATCGTATATGGATTATCTTCGCTTGATGGCAACACTTTCTTAAGTGCACGAAGCGCCAGGTTACCATGTCCGATCTCACGACGGCCAGGACCTCTGTTTGGCTTCACTTCACCAGTAGAGAAAGCAGGGAAGTTATAGTGTAATAAGAATTTATTTGTACCTGATACCATTGCGCTGTCGATCATTTGCTCGTCCAGTTTGGTACCTAAGGTTACAGTAGTCAATGATTGTGTTTCACCACGGGTAAATACGGCAGAACCGTGTGTAGCTGGCAGGTAATTCACTTCAGACCATATCGGACGAATTTCATCCAGTTTACGGCCATCCAGACGAACACGCTCATCCAGGATCATATTACGAACAGCTTCCTTCTCAACATCGTGGTAATACGTTTTGATCAGGCCCATATCGTAACCATGGTCTTCACCAAGAGACTCTACAAACTCGTTCAGAACAGCTGCAAAACCATCTTTACGCTCAGATTTGTTTGCTCTGCCACGCATAGCAACTTCATACGCTTTGTCGTAAGTAGCAGTGCGTACTTTTTCGCGAAGTGCTTCGTCATGCGTTTCATGCGAATACTCGCGCTTCTGCAATTTACCCACCATTTCAGCAAGCTCAAGCTGTGCCTGGCACTGTACTTTAATGGCTTCGTGTGCAAATTTGATAGCTTCCAGCATTTCTGCTTCAGAAACTTCGCTCATTTCACCTTCTACCATCACAACGCTGTCCATAGATGCACCAACCATCATATCGATGTCAGCACGCTGCAGGTTAGAAACAGTAGGGTTAATTACTAACTGGCCATCGATACGCGCTACACGCACTTCAGAGATAGGGCCGTTAAATGGAATATCCGATACAGCAAGTGCAGCAGAAGCAGCCAGAGCAGCAAGTGCATCCGGCATGATCTCCGTATCAGCAGAGATCATATGTATTGTCATTTGAGTTTCGGCATGATAATCATCCGGGAACAGCGGGCGCAGCACACGGTCAACCAGGCGCGAAACTAGGATTTCGTAGTCAGAAAGGCGTGCTTCTCTTCTCAGGAAGCCACCAGGTATTTTACCAGACGAAGCGAACTTCTCCTGATAGTCAACGGAAAGTGGCAGAAAGTCCACACCTTCACGTGCTTCTTTGTTAGAAACAATTGCTGCAAGCAGCATCGTGTTTCCCATTTTTACCACAACAGAACCATCGGCCTGCTTGGCTAATTTACCAGTTTCAATAGTTATCTCCCGGCCGTCCGGAAGAGAGATTGTTTTTGTGATCGCGTTTTGTGACATCTTCAATTATTTTTTTTCATCAAAAACAGGGCTGCCCATTGCGGCCGCTGTCGGGGTACTGGCAAAAAGAAAGGGAGGTACTATAAAAAAGATTAGGGAATCCCTTTTGTGAATTCCCTAACCCAAATAAATTATTTTCTGATACCCAGCTCGCTGATAATAGCTCTGTATCTTTCGATATCGTTTTTCTGAAGGTAGTTAAGCAATCTTCTTCTTTTACCTACCAGTTTCAGAAGACCCAGACGGGTGCTGAAATCTTTTTTATGAATCTTCAGGTGCTCTGTAAGATCAGCAATGCGTGTAGTGAAAAGCGCGATCTGAGACTCAGCTGAACCAGTGTCAGTTTTGGTTTTGCTTATGCCGTGCTTTTCGAAAATTTCTTGTTTCGCTTCAGTAGTTAATTTCATTTCGTATAAATATCAATCTGTTTTTATCAATGAGATTGCCGTATAAGCCGCAAAGATATAAAAAATTAAATTAATCAAAAACTATTTACGGACTCTATTTTCAACCAAACTATAATTTGTTGCGCTTTAACCGGGTAAGTATTTTACGCCAGAAGTCTATCTCCAGCAAAGACGAATCGTTGCGGGCCTGGTACAGGAAGAACAAACCAATAGGTACCAGTATGGCGTTGGATGCCCACATACCTACCGGCACCGGCAATAACCCTTCTCTTGCCCACTTCTCGCCAAGTATCGACAGCACATACATTATTATAAAGAAAAGGATCGAAATAATTACCGGAACGCCAAGCCCGCCTTTTTTAATGATGGCCCCAAGTGGCGCACCAATAAGGAACATAACTATAATACTGGCCGACTGTGTATACTTTTTCCAGATCTCGATCTCGAAGTTATTAGCCTCGCGTACGGTGCTGTTTACGCGCTCTATATAACTGCTTGTAAAGCTTTTAATGTTACGGGCCTTGTTCTTAGCCATTACCAGCGTGCTGGCATTTACAGCAGGCAACTCTTTATCCAGTTCCTTTCTTATAATTGCCTGCCCCCCTACTTTCGTTCTTGTACTATCCACTTTCATGTACATATAAAATGGATCTACATTAGAGATGAATTTATCTCTTTCCTTCTGAGACAGGTCTGTAAGGGAGTCGGTTACCACGTTCAGCTCTGCGATATTTTTCATCATTTTGTTATCCGAAAAATACTCTTCGCGGGTGCGGCTCAGGTCAAAAGACGAGAGGCTGAACATGATCTTGCTTTCTTTAAAACGCTGCCGCACAAACTGGTCTTCAGAAGTGCTTTGCAGTGTGTTATTGCTTTGGTTAACATAAATGTTACCATCAAAAAGCTCTAACACCAGGTAATTATCGTTGTGGTCCGTAAACATACGCCCCGAGTCGGCGAGTATGATTCTGCTATTGTTACCACCCTGTGTATGGTCATAGATCATCACATCGCGGATAGAGCCGCCATCACCCAGCTTTTCGTTTATTTTTATACTATAACCCGGCAGACCATTATAAAAGGCACCTTCCTTAAAATTCATGGTTGGTTTGGTCTGCCGTATGTCCCAGAGCAAACTATAGGCTTTAAGGTTAGCTTTTGGTACGATGTTATTATTAAAGAAGAAAGCGGCTATGCCGAGAACAGCAACAAAAATAAATACAGGGCGCAGAATACGAGGAAGTGCAACACCGGAAGTTTTGATGGCAGTTAATTCGTGGTGTTCGCCCAGCGTACCATACGTCATCAGGGATGAGAGCAGCACGGCAAGCGGCAGCGCAACCGGCGCCATGTTGATGCTGAAATAGAACAGGAGCTCCCCAAAAACACTGGCACCAAGATCTTTCCCTACCAGTTCGTCAAGGTATTTAAGCATATACTGTGTGAGCAGAATAAACTCTACCACAGCAAATGTTAATATAAAGGGGCCGATGAACGACCGTATAATAAGTTTATCTAATTTCTTCATGAGAGCCAATAACCGTTGCGGCTTTGCCAGGTAATATGGGTTTTTAGTAAACATCCACACACCAAGAATCGTGCAAAGATACGCAGCAGAACCAGATAGAAAGCTACCCGCCTATTATTTCTCTCAGGTTTTGCATCAGGTGCTCCCAAAGTTCGGCCAGTTCTTCCTGGTCTTCCTCGTCAGAGTAATCAACTACTTTCAGGAACTGTTCCTGCGTTAGCTCACTCGATTCAATAGAAAAATCAATGTATGAAGGATCGGAAACATGCTGGCGGTTATCATCCAGAAAATTAAAACGGACAGAACGGTTGGTTCGGAACCCGGTCATTTCTGCATAATGGTTGCTGCCGTCCCAAACAAAGTTGAACACTTTATTCACTTCCACCTTCACGTCGTCGCAAAACCATTCGGCCAAACCGCTGGCTGTACTCAGGTAAGGGTACAGTAATCGGGATGATGCATTAATGGGGTACTCTCCAACAAATTTTGTCTTAGTTGATCTCATCATAGAGCATAATAGTAAGTGATTGAGTAAGTATAGTGTTATTTTTTGATTCTTTTAATATATCGAAAATAAAATATTTTTTTTCGGGCCAAAGTATTGTGCGGTATAAAAACTTTTACCTACTTTTGCATCACAATTCGGCGGGGTAGCTCAGATGGTTAGAGCGCAGGATTCATAACCCTGAGGTCGGCAGTTCGATTCTGCTCCCCGCTACAATAATAGCCTGCTGGTTTACTCCGGCAGGCTTTTTTGCTTTTCAGGCCGGAACAAAACTATAGTATAACTATAGATAACAAGACCCCTTAAAGCACTATAGTTTTGGCTTCCAGCTACTTCACAAAAAAGAGCCGCCCCGATATAACGGGACGGCTCTTTTAACTTATAGTTTAAGCCTTACATTTTTACCTGTACCGGCAGGTCTTCCAGCTGGGCGTAACTTAATTTCCAGGTACCATCTTCGCCTTTTTTCCAAAGCAGCATAAAGTTACCTTCGCCCTCTCCACCCGGCTGTCCCGGCGCATCAGGCAATACATCTACCGTAAAGGTACCTGCTTCGTAAGCCATTTTGTTATCAATTCCGGAACTTACTACGTCCAGTCGCAGGTCATCAATGGTTTCAATGGTTTCTTCAACCCATTTTTTGGCGACTTCAGATTTGCCGCTGTAATGGATCTCGCCCTGCACGAAGTCTACATCTTCGGCCAGCATTTCTTCTAATTTATTTTCGTCTTTATCATTCCAGGCATCAATAAATGCTTTGTTCAGGTCCTGCACCACTTTAACGTCTTCGGTTTTCTGGCAGGATGTAAACAGGAATACTGCGAAGAACAATACTATCAAGGATCTCATAATTTTAGTTTTTAGTGTATACTTAAATACTAATAGGCATATATATTTTCCGGCTTATACGGATTAAAAAAAAACCAGTCAAAAATGACTGGCTTTTTTTATGAGTAGAGGTATTAATTACCAGCTTTTTCTTCTGTACTCAGAAGTATGATATGGTTTATCTCTATCACCAAAGTCTGGGTTTGGTAAGAACATGTTCTCAGCTAAATAAGCCATAGAAGTACCGTTATAGGCCATTTCTGGCTGTGCGGCTGCAAGCGCATTAGCTGTTGCAGGAGCTGCTTTAGCCGGAGTTGCTTTTCTTGTAGAAGTAGAAGCCATACGGGCATTAGCTGCTCTGTTTGCTGCTGCTGCTCTGTTAGCTGCTGCAATACGCTCTGCTTCTTTCTTTTTCTGCTTATTGTCGATGATCTTACCAACACCATAGCCTGCACCTGCACCAACGGCAGCACCTACTGCACCACCTACAACGCGGTTACGCTTATGGATAATGGCACCGGCAGCGGCACCTGTAGCACCACCAATTACAGCACCTTTTGCTTGCGGGCTCCAACCTGTACGTTCTTTTGTTTGCGCAGACGCACTGAAGGCAACTGCAACTATCAATACAAGGCTTAGAGCTAAACTGATTACCTTTTTCATAACATTCAATTTTTGAGTTGAAAACTTTATACGCAACTGAAATGGGTAGTTGCAATTCGTGTGCCAGAAATATTAACACTTCCTAAACATTCTTTTTTCAGGTAAACTTTTTCTATATTTAAGTAAGATTGTCGCCTACATTTTTTCTACCCTATGAAAGATTCACCCTTTACTCCTCTTTTATCCTTTTGGTTTATAATTATAGTTGCGCTGGTAAGCAGCTGCAAAGGCAAAAGCGATGAACTGCTGTTAGAGAGCCGCAACTTTGAACAGGAAATAATGCGGGAACAGAACCTGGTCTTTAAGTTTGATAAAGATGTAATGCCGGATTCGCTCCTGAATAACTGGGATACTATACCCTACATCACATTCCGTCCTGCAGTGCCCGGCCAGTTTAAATGGACAGCTCCGAACGAGTTGGTCTTCTCTCCTGCCCGACCGTTTGCACCCAGCACCAATTACCAGGCAGAGCTGACCAATAACCTTTTGCGCCATTCCAAGACCAACTATAAAATACCCAGCGGGCAAGGTTTTACTTTTCATACACCTTACCTGGGGCTTACCAAACCTAAAGCCTACTGGACCCTGAATGAAAACAACCCGACAGAACTGGAAGCAAACCTGCTGCTTACCTTTAACTATCCGGTAACTATACCCACGCTGCGCGATAACCTGCATGTATACCAGGGCAAGACAGAACTGCCTTTAGAAGTAGTCAGCAATAACCGCGAAACTATAGTTGTGAAACTAAAGAATATAAACCAGGCAACGGATGAAGCCATACCCGTACGGCTAACTATAAACAAAGGACTCACCATGCCGGGAAGCACTTACCAGACATCTCAAACTATCGAAAGGGAGATAGAACTGCCAAGCCGCCGACAGATGCAGGTAACAGAAGTAGCCACTGCTTTTGAGGAAGGCCAGGAACGCATCTATATTTTCACAACGCAACCGGTCACCAATACCGATCTGCACAGCCTGGTAACTATAAGCCCGAGGCGGGATTTTAGTATAGAACGTCTGGAGAACGGCCTTGTAGTGAAAGGAAATTTCGGAGACCAGGAAAACTATACGCTAACTATAAGTGGTAACCTGACTGGCGTGGCCGGCAAAGAACTTGGCCGCGATTACAGGCATCCGGTAACTTTCCAGCCCCTGCAGCCTACTATTGCTTTTGTAAACCAGAAAAGCATTTACCTGAGTAGCCAGGGCTCGCGCGATATTGCTCTGAACCTGGTGCAGGTGCCACGCATTAAAGTAAGTATTGGCAAAGTGTATGAGAACAACATTCTGCGCTACCTGCAGGACGGTAAGATGTACGATGGCTATTATGACGAAGAGGCCGAAGAGTATTATGAGAACTCTTACTATGATGTAAATAACACCAACGGCAACACCATTTTCGAGCGCGAATACAATAAAAAAGAGCTCCGCAAAAAAGGCAATGCCCATCTCCTGCACCTCGACCTGAATGACCTTGATTTCGACAGCCAGTTTAAAGGCTTATATGTAATTAACGTATCGAGTACCGATAAAAAATGGCTCAAAACCTCTAAGATCGTCTCGGTTTCGGATATCGGGCTGATTGCGAAGCAGGGAAAAA
Organism: Pontibacter populi; assembly: GCF_019336435.1. Classification (GTDB taxonomy): domain Bacteria; phylum Bacteroidota; class Bacteroidia; order Cytophagales; family Hymenobacteraceae; genus Pontibacter; species Pontibacter humidus. The sequence continues at coordinate 102,758 of NZ_JAHWXQ010000002.1, forward strand.
ATGACGTGGTGGTTTTTGCAAACTCTATCCGCAACGGAAATACACTGGAAGGTGTGGAAGTGCGCTTCATCAGCACCAACAACCAGATCCTTCATAAAGCTACTACCGATAAGGATGGCGTAGCCCGTTTCAGTAACATTGATAAGCTGGCGCCGGATTTCATCATGGGTCTGATTACGGCTCGCCTGGACCAGGACTTTAACTACATGCCTTACAGCCAGACACAGGTCAACACTTCCCGTTTTGATGTGGGTGGCAAGCGCTTAGGCGAACTGGCTTACGATGCTTATATCTATGGTGATCGTGATCTATACCGCCCCGGCGATACTGTGCATGTCAATACTATAGTTCGCACACCAGCCTGGGAAACTATAGCCGGGCTGCCTATTAAAGTAAAGCTGCTGCTACCCAATGGCAAAGAGCTCCGCAGTGTAAAAGCTAAACTGAACAAAGAAGGCGCAGCAGCAACTAACTTTATACTAAGCACTGCAGCAGTTACGGGTACCTATACAATAGAAGTGTACTCCGGTAACGATGTGCTTTTGAATTCCCGCAAAATTGGTGTAGAAGAGTTTATGCCCGACAGGCTGAAAGTAACTGCCACGCTGAATAAAACAGCTTTTGTACCCGGTGAGAAACTGACTGTTAACCTGACCGCGCAGAACCTGTTCGGCCCGCCTGCCGCTAACCGCAACTATGAAGTACAGCTCAGTCTTAAAAAGAAATACTTCGAAGCGAAGAACTACCCGGACTATAACTTCGAGATTGAAACATCGGGCACTGTAGATATCCAGAACAGCGTACGACAGGGTCAGACCGACGCACAAGGCAAAGGGCAGGAAACATTCGAGCTGGCCGGTTACCAGGATGTGGGTTTGCTGGATGGCTCGGTTTATACCACTGTTTTCGATGAAACAGGAAGGCCCGTAAACAGGCTCAGCAAGTTTGATGTGAGCACGCAGCAGGCGTTTTACGGCATCAGAAGATTTGATGCCTATGTAAGTACCCGCCGACCTATGAATGTACCACTGTTAGCACTCGACCGAAATGGCAAACCTGTTTCAACCACTGCCCGCGTGCAACTGGTACGCTTTACCTATGAGTCGGTGATTGAACGCTACTCCGAAAACTATAACTATAAATCTCAACGCAAAGAAAACATCGTTCTTAACAAAACGATAACGATACCTGCAGGCGGTGGCAACTTTAACTTTACACCGGTTTTGTCGGGTGAATATGAATTGCGTTTGATGCGGCCGGGCGCTTACAACTATGTGGCCCAGGAATTTTATGCCTATGGCTGGGGCGATACCGAAAGCACCTCTTTTGAAGTAAACACCGAAGGAGAAGTAGACATCGCGCTTGACAAAGAAAGTTATGCGGTCGGCGACAAGGCCAAAGTGCTGTTCAAGGCGCCTTTTGCTGGAAAGATCCTGGTAACCGTGGAGCAGGATAAAGTTCTAAGCCATTACTACCTCAAAACAGATAAGAAAGCAGCGTCGCTTGAGTTGCCTATTGTGAGCGAGCATTTACCAACCGTTTATATTACAGCTACCGCCCTGCGTCAGGTAAAAGATAACAGGATGCCGTTAACGATTGCCCGTGGTTTTAAACCAGTGACAGTAACTGCGAAAAGCACGAAACTGGATGTCGTCCTCACAGCTCCGGAAGTGTCTCGATCCAATAAAATTCAGGAGGTGAAGATCAAAACCGTTCCGAATGCGGAGGTAACGCTGGCTGTGGTTGATGAAGGCATCCTGCAACTGAAAGACTATAAAACACCGGATCCGCACGGCTATTTTTACCAGAAACGTGCCCTCGAAACAGAATCCTATGATCTCTACCCTTTCCTTTTCCCTGAGTTAAGCAGTCGTTCCAGCGTTGGTGGCGACGGCTATGATCTCGAGAAACGAATCAATCCTTTGACATCAAAAAGAGTAAAACTGGTATCGCTCTGGAGCGGACATCTGAAAACCAACAGCAACGGCGAAGCTATAGTTAAGGTAAAGATCCCGGAGTTTTCGGGTGCCGTGCGCGTGATGGCTGTGGCTTACAAAGGCAGCGCGTTTGGTTCTTCTGAGAAAATGATGCGTGTTTCAGATCCGGTTGTGATCAGCACAGCACTTCCGCGGTTTGTGAGTCCGAAAGATACGCTCCTGGTACCTGTTACGCTAAGCAACACAACTGCTAAAAAGGCAACAGCCAGCAGTACTGTTTCTGTAACAGGGCCATTGCGCATAGTTGGCAGTTCTGCTAAATCAACAACTATAAACCCAAACTCCGAGGCGCAGGTTATTTATAAACTGGTAGCCACGCCAACTATAGGTCAGGCAAAAGTTACAGTAAACGTAAATGCTTTAGGTGAGAAATTTAGCAGCAACACCGATATTACCGTTCGGCCAACCTCGCCGCTTTCAAAAATAACAGAAGCCGGAACTATAAAAGATGGCGAAACCACCGAGATCAAACTGGCAAATGATTTCATTCCGTCTTCTGTATCATCTAAGCTTATTGTAAGCAATTCGCCGCTTGCTCAATTTACTGATGACATCACGTTTTTGCTCCGCTATCCGCATGGCTGCCTGGAGCAGACTACTTCTACTGCTTTCCCACTGCTCTATTTCACTGACCTAGCCAAATCACTGCAGCAGACAGGAAAGAACAGAACCTATAATCCGAATTACCTGGTGCAGGAAGCGATCACTAAAATAGAGCTGATGCAGCAATACGATGGTGGTTTTACCTACTGGCCCGGCGCCGAAAACACAGATTGGTGGAGCAGTACTTATGCGACGCATTTCCTGCTGGAAGCCAAAAAAGCAGGCTACCCGGTAACACAACAGGTACTTGATAAAGCACTAACCTACCTGCAGCGCAAAGTGAAAGGTAAGGGCATGGAAGAATACCGCTACTATAACGCCAGCCGTAAAGTCAAAAGCAAATACATCGCCTCCCGCGAAACGGCCTATTCGCTTTACGTGCTGAGTATAGCTGGCAAGCCTGACTGGGCCACCATGAACTACTATAAAGCGAAGCCTGAATTAGTTTCTTTAGATAGCCGCTATTTACTAGCAAGTGCCTTTGCGTTAAACGGTCGCCGCGAGAGTTTCAGCCAGATACTTCCGCGCTCCTTCGCCGGCGAAACATCGCTTCGCGCCCTGGATGGGAGCTTCTATTCCCCGATGCGCGACATGGCCATTTCACTGAACAGCCTGATCGAAGCGGATCCGGAAAACTCACAGGTAACAACGCTGGCAAGGCATCTTTCAGAAGAGTTAAGTTCATCCCGCTGGTACAATACCCAGGAACGCGCTTTTGCCTTGATGGCGCTCGGAAAGCTGGCAAACCGCAGCGCAGGCAATAGCACAGTACAGGTTATTCAGAATGGTAAAGTAATTGGTACTTACAAGGATAAAGACCTGGTGCTGCAGGATAAGTTGAAGTCTGGAACTATAACTTTGAAAGGTACTGGCAAAGGAACGCTCTATTATTTCTGGGAGATAGAAGGCATCAGCCAGAGTGGTAACTATAATGAGGAAGACAATTTTATGCAGGTGCGAAGAGCTTTCTTTGACCGTGATGGCAGGCAGATTACAAACAACACCTTTAAGCAAAATGACCTGATTATAGTTCGGATCGCGCTGCAGTCGCTGGATGGCAGAACGATACCGAACGTAGCTATTACCGACATGCTGCCGGCTGGTTTCGAGATCGAGAATCCACGCCTGATGTCCGAACGAGAATTCAGCTGGTTGCAGAAGCAGGAACCTGCCACGCCAGACTATACCGACATCCGCGACGACCGGATCAATATTTACGCTACGGCCAGGCCGAAAGAGCAGTACTTCTTCTACCAGGTTCGTGCCGTGTCAAAAGGTAATTTCCAGCTGGGTCCGGTAGGTGCAGATGCCATGTACAACGCCGAGTATCATAGCTATAATGGTGCAGGAACTATAAATGTCAAGTAACAAGTAACAGTCATTTCGAACGTAGTGAGGAATCTGAAACATATCAACTATAACCTAAAGCAACTCCTGTCTAAAAGAAGCAGGTGGCTGCTTGGTTTTGTTTTGGTTTTGCTCCTACCTATAGTTGGATTTGTAGTGCTAAATAAACTATACCCGCTAACTATAAACGTTTCCTACTCCCCTGTTATCACGGCTTCGGATGGCAGTGTGATCAATGCGTTTTTGAGCAGCGACGACAAATGGCGGATGCAACTGGAAGCCGACGAAATAAATCCGGGGCTGAAACAAGCCGTTCTGCTGAAAGAAGATCGCTATTTCTATTATCATCCCGGGGTAAATCCTGCAGCTATAGTTCGGGCGGCTTTTAATAACCTGGCAACGGGCAAAACAACTTCCGGGGCATCTACTATAACGATGCAGGTAGCGCGGCTGCTTTACCCGAAAGAACGAACCTACCGAAACAAACTCATTGAATTATTCAGGGCTAGCCAGTTGGAGTGGAACTATAGCAAAGACGAGATTCTGCAACTTTACCTGAACCTGGTGCCGTATGGCGGCAACATTGAAGGCGTAAAAGCGGCATCCGTACTCTACTTTCACCAGTCGCCAAAGCAGCTGAGCCTGGCGCAGTCCGTAACTTTAACCGTTATCCCAAACAAGCCTTCTTCGCTGAGAATTGGGGAGCAAAACGCCCGTATAGTTGACTTCCGGAATAAATGGCTGCGCTACTATAAACAGGAACAAGCTTTTCCGGAGGATGCCATACAGGATGCGCTGAACGAACCTCTGGAAGCAACGCGACTGGAAGCGCCCAAAGTGGCGCCTCATTTTGCTTACCGCATGTTCCGGAAGTACAAGAACCAGCCGATCATTAAAACCACGCTTAACCGGCAGGTACAGGAAAAAGTGGAGCAACTGGCCTACAATTATATGCAGCGCCTCCGCTACCAGAACATCCACAACGCAGCCGTGCTCGTGATCAATAACCAGACAAAAGCAGTAGAAGCTTACTTAGGATCCGCGGATTTTTCGGATGTTGCGCATAGCGGGCAGGTAGATGGCGTACGGGCGATCCGGTCGCCGGGCAGTACACTGAAACCGTTTCTGTATGCCACTGCTTTTGACAAAGGACTGATCACACCTAAAACCATTATCAGTGATGTTCCAATTGATTACGCCGGTTATCGACCGCAGAATTATTTTGGCAACTATAGTGGCAACGTAACCATTGAACTCGCGCTGGCAACCTCTTTGAATGTGCCCGCAGTAAAACTACTGGACCAGGTGGGTGTGCATTCGTTTGTGCAGAAGTTGCAGCAGGCAGATTTTTCAGAGATGAAAGCGGAAGGCGACCAGTTGGGCTTATCGCTGATTCTGGGTGGCTGTGGCGTAAAACTGGAAGAACTGACGGCACTGTATGCAGCTTTCGCCAACCAGGGAAACTATAGCCCGATCCGGTGGCTGCAGCAGGACACAACTCTAGTTGCTAGACAGGTTTTCTCTCCTGCTTCGAGTTTTATGATCAACCAGATCCTGACGCAATTACTGCGACCCGATTTGCCTCACAATGCCCAGAACAGCGCCCGTCTCCCTAAAATCGCCTGGAAAACCGGTACCTCTTATGGTCGGAAAGATGCCTGGAGCATTGGCTACAATAAGAACTATACGGTGGGCGTCTGGGTTGGCAATTTTTCCGGCGAAGGCGTACCCGAGCTTAACGGTACTGATTCTGCTACGCCCCTGCTTTTTGATATTTTTAACGCGATCGACTATAACAGTATCAACAGCTGGTTCTCTCCGCCTAAAACGATAGCCAACCGGGCCGTGTGTATCGAAAGCGGAAAGCCGGGAAACACCTTTTGCAAAGACCAGGTGATGGATACATTTATTCCGGGGATTTCTCCTGTTGCCAAATGTACGCACCTGAAAAAAGTAGCCGTATCAGAAAACGAAAAATATGCATTCTGCACCAGTTGCCAGCCCGAAACAGGAGTTTTACAGAAATGGTATCCCAACTACGCACCCGAGATCCTGACCTTCTTTGAGTCTGAGCACATTCCGTTTAAGCGCATCCCAGCGCATAATCCGTTCTGCAGCCGCATTTTCCAGGATTTTGCACCGATCATCACTTCGCCAACAGCAGAAATGGAATACTTTTTAGAACGCGATGAGCGCCAGAAACTGATGCTGCACTGCAACGCACACAACGAAGTAAAACAGGTTTACTGGTACATCAATGATAAACTGGTTCGCACCGCAGCAGCCAACGAAAAGGTTTTCTTTGAACCGGAGCGGGCTGGCAAGTATAAAATTTCCTGTACCGACGACCAGGGTCGCAATACCAACAGCTATATATCAGTGCAGTTCCTGTAGTAAGGGATCTAGTATAGTTGGTTAAAGTCTTAAACTATAGCGACTGGTACCTGTTTTAAAACATAAGCGTAGAAACAGCATGAGCTCAATCATAACTTACCAGGCTGCCAGGACGGTAGCGCCAACTATAGAACAGCATTTCAGTAACCTGCTCGGTGCTGCCCGTCAAACTACTATTGAAAACCTTGCTACAGAACCTGATGCTGCTACTATTGAAAAAATAATTGATACCGCTTTCTGGGCCAGCCTGCAGCGCGAAGAAGGGCATGTCATTAAAATATCTATTGCCTATCTGCCACCCGCACATACTAAACACCCTGTACTATTTTTAAAGCGCCTGCCGCTTACAGCACCTGTGCTTACAAAATTGGCTCCCGGGGTAGAGCGCCCGGGTATTCACATCGGTGTCTGGCAGGAAGATGGGGAACTATACATCTGGGGCACTACCCGCTCTATACCAAGTTTATGTTTTGTGGTAGATGTTTCGGAACCGGGGTTAATGGTGATCAAACACCGCAGACGCGATGGGTTTGGGAAATATGCGAACGTAGCCGTACTGAAAGGCGACCAGATCAAGATCATAGATGAGCAGAATACCGCACTGGATGACTGCCCGGGATTCCTGACCTCGTTGCTGGGATTAACAACACCATCTACCACTGTTGCAGCTAATATACTGGTGCAACTGGCGGTATCGATGCGGGCACATAAGCGCGGCGGCACATTGCTTGTTGTGCCAACTGAAACAACCAACTGGCAGAATTCTATCGTCAAGCCCATGGTGTATTCCATTCAACCTACTTTATCAGGGCTGGCACGGTTAATACAGCACCAGGAAGAGGAAAGAACGAAGGGTACCTGGCAATCTGCGCTTAAAAAAGAAGTGGATGCACTGGCCGGGTTAACAGCCATCGATGGGGCCACCATCATTACAGACAACTATAAACTACTGGCTTTCGGAGCTAAAATAGGACGCGCTATTGGCAGTTCGCCTGTAGATGAAATGACCGTAACCGAACCCATCGTAGGAAACGAAGAAAAGAAACTGCACCCTGCTCATAACGGTGGTACGCGGCATTTATCAGCTGCTCAGTTCGTGCACGACCAGCGCGATTCCCTTGGCTTGGTAGCCTCACAGGATGGGAAGTTTACGATCTTCTCCTGGTCGCCGTGTAAGCAAATGGTACATGCGCATGTGATTGACACGTTGCTGCTATAGTTTATAGTTTGTAACACCGCTACAAAGCCTGCGTTACTACCCTCATGAGCAGAGCATTTGTAAAAGAAGACGATTCCGGTGAAGCCCCGATCATTCCGCCAAGAGCGGCATTGCCACCCGGTGTAACCAACTATGTAACGCCACGTGGCCTGGAATTACTACGCACCGAACTTACCGAACTGGAAGCAGAACGAAGTCAGGCAGAGGCCAACCGCGACAATGAAGCGGAGCGCACCCGTCAGCTAACGATACTTAACGGACGAATTGCAGCGCTTACATCGCGCATTGCAACTGCCAAAGTCATCGATACAAAAGACCAGCCTGCAAATCAGGTTAGGTTTGGAGCGACCGTTACGCTTGAAACCATTAAAGGGAAAAATCCCGGCCAGGAAAGAACATTTACGATAGTTGGCGTAGATGAAGCCTCCGTAGAAGCCGGGTTAATTGCCTTTGTGGCACCCATCGCCAAAATTGTAACAGGCGCTAAAGTAGGCCAGAAAATAACGTTACGCCTTGGTAAGGATGAAGAAGTAGCCGAAGTGACCAATATCTCCTATCAAAACAATTAAAATTAAAGTACACAGATTTGCTCCAGAATCGGGTGTTAAGTTGCTTACCTGAACTATAAACTATGCGCATACTGATCATCGAGGACGAACAGGAACTGAACAACTCTATAGTTACCTACCTGCAACAGGAAGGCTATAGTTGCGATGCTGCCTACGATTTTAAAGAAGCCAGCCTCAAGGTTGCTGACCTTCCTTATACCTGCGTGCTTGTAGATCTGAACCTGCCCCACGGTAACGGCTTGGACATTGTGCGGCTGCTGAAAGAAAATACCCCGGAGACCGGCATCATCATTATTTCTGCTAAAAACGCATTGGATGACAGGATTACCGGACTGGAGATAGGTGCAGATGATTACCTCACCAAACCTTTCCATTTATCGGAACTGAACGCGCGGGTAAAATCTGTTATCCGGAGACGGAATTTTAACGGACATAAATCGGTAAAAGCCGGTGCGCTGGAGGTTTTCCCGGATTCGGCAGAGGCACAGGTAAATGGGCAAAAACTGACATTGACCAAAAAAGAATACGATCTGCTGCTGTACTTTCTATCGAACCGGAACCGGGTACTTACCAAAGACTCTATTGCCGAACATTTGTGGGGCGACCATGTCGAAGCGCTCGATTCGCTTGATTTCGTGTACACGCACATCAAAAACCTGCGCCGCAAAATTATGGAGGCCGGCGGCGAAGACTATATCCAAACGGTGTATGGCCTGGGTTATAAGTTTGCAGCCGAATGAGGATCCTGACTAAAACAAGTCTGTATTACCTGCTCGTGTCATTTGTCGTGTTCCTGATGGGTGGCATTGCTTACTATACCATTATGCAGGGTGAGATCTACGACGAGGTGGATGATCAGCTTTTTACCGATAAAGAAAATATCCTGGCTTTTATCCGTCGCACTAATGAGCTTCCGCACGTAACCTCGGGCGTAACGGAAACTATAGTTGTAAAGGAAGTAACCAATAATAATCCGGTACTCGAGGCGCTCACCGATACGCTTATCTATAGTTCCTACGACGAAGAATATATCCCCTACCGACGCCTGACTTTTACTACTTACCAGAAGGGAAAGGCCTACCAGTATACGATCATGAAGTCTGTCATGGATTTTGACGACCTTTTTGAAAGCACAGTGTTTGCAATGGGCTGGACGTTCCTGATGCTTTTAGTCGGCTTGGGAGCTGTAAACTATAGTATAAACAAGTATACCTGGCGCAACTTTTACGATACCCTGGATAAGATAAAACGCTACAGTTTGTCACAATACGGCCCGCTGCAACTTAAACCCTCCGAAACAACAGAGTTTCAGGAATTAAACACGGTGCTGCAGAACATGACAAATAAAATTCACAGTGATTACTTGAACCTGAAAGAATTTACCGAAAACGTATCGCATGAGATACAAACCCCATTAGCTATAGTTAACAGCAAACTGGAGCTCTTTATGCAATCCGGCAACCTGACTTCGACTGAGGCTAAACTGCTGGAAGACATGCACAATTCAGTAAGCCGCCTGGCACGTTTAAACAAATCACTCATTCTGCTTACCCGCATCGAAAACCGAGAATTTAAAGAAAATGAAGATATCCCGATGCACGAGCTCCTTGCCGAACAGACTGAGCAACTTCAGGAAATTATAGAAATGCATGGCCTTACAGTAGCGCAAACTATAGATCAGCCTGTGCAAGTGCACATGAACCGGGGTCTTGCCGAAGTGCTGGTCTCAAACCTGCTCATTAATGCTATCCAGCATAACCAACCAGACGGTGTCATAACCATTACCCTGGATCAGGAAAAGCTTTGCCTGAAAAATACCGGTGAAGAATTACATGAACCAGGTAGTAACCTATTCGGCCGTTTTGTGAGCGGAAGTAAGCGCTCAGACTCCTTAGGGATCGGGCTGGCACTGGTAAGCCGTATCTGTTCTGTTTACAACATGCGCCCAAACTATAGTTTTGTTGATGGCATGCACGTGCTTTGCATCTATTTCAATCAAATTCCTTTTAAAAAATAATATCTCCTACAGATTGTCTTCAGAATCATGTCGTAAACTTCGGTTGATATTAGACTAAAAGACGATCATCATGAAAAAATATAGCCTATATGCGTTTACACTTGCCGTTATAATGGCAGGTACCGCGTGTGACCCGATCTGGGAGAATACCAAAGTGCCGGAAGCTGTTAAAGTACAGTTTGCAGACCGTTACCCAACTATAAAAAATGCTGACTGGGATAATGAGAACGGCAATTTTGAAGCTGAGTTTAAAGTAAACGGCCTGGAACGAACAGCCCTTTTCTCACCTGACGGAAAACTTCTAAGTTATACCGAAGAAATAGATCAGCGACATTTACCTAACTCCATTCTGAGTCAGGTGCAGGCGCAATACGCCAACTATAGAATTGACGAAGCGCATCGTGTTCAGCAAAATGGCAATGCCAACTATGTTGTGGAGCTGGAAGATAACATGGATGAGGTAAAGCTACACTTTGATGCATCCGGTAAACTGATCGAGCAACAAAAGAGCACAGCAACTGCCATACAGCAGGAAGCATCACTTATTCCAACTGGTATACAAAATGGAGGTACCAACGGATTAAATGCCCCTGTGGAGCAATGGGAACTGCCGGATAATCTGCGAGAAGTTTCCGGTATTGCCATGCTGGAAGATGGTCTGATTGCCTGCGTGCAGGACGAAGAGGGCGCCATCCATTTATGGGACCCTCAGAAGAAAACTATAGTAGAGAAGATAAATTTTGCAGGCCCAGGTGATTACGAAGGTATTTCTATAGTTGATAAAGACGCCTACATACTACGAAGCGATGGTTCTATTTACGAGGTTACAGACTTCAGGAATGGTAAGCCTGCTGTAAAAGAGTATAAGACCGTTTTAGCCAGTACGCAAAATACAGAGGGCCTCGCTTATGATGCAACTAACAACCGACTGCTAATTGCTTGTAAAGGGTACGATTCTACGCTTGGTGATAACAAAGGGATCTATAGTTTCTCTTTAAACGATAAAAAGATGCAGGCCGAACCTGTGTTTCAAATCTCCCTGAAGCAGGATAACCTGAGCACTACTGGTAAAAAGAAAAAGAAGGGCCAATATGATGTGCTGCAACCTTCTTCTTTCGAGGTCCATCCGACTACTGGCGAACTATACCTGATGGATGCAGTAAATACCCGCCTTCATGTTATAAACGAGCAAGGCGAAATCCTGAAAACGATACCGTTGGACAAACAACTATTTAAGCAACCGGAAGGCCTGACCTTTAACCCGAACGGTGAACTATACATTGCCAGCGAAGGTGGTAAAAAAGGGAAAGGTGTTATCGTTAAATACGCGTCAGGAATCTAACGATCCAGCTTATAAACTAAAAGCTCCCGAACTATAGCTTAACTATGGTTTGGGAGCTTTTTTATTTAAGGTTTAATTTACCACTTTAAATAAAGTCAGTAACTACAGAAGTTGTTTTGGTGGTTGATCTGCTATTATCAAAAGTTAATGCTCTTTCGGACTTCCAAGTCCGAAAGCACTCTGCTGGGGACTTCCTAGTCCCCGAATATTAGCTATCATTTAACGCGGACTTGGAAGTCCGCAGCAGAAAAAGTTTCGGACACAGATGTCCAAAACTGCAGTTTAAAAATTTAGCCTTTGGGCTATGGTAACTAGACCAACTATAGCACACTATGACTTTCAAAAACTATAAATCCAAAACAAGTTCTATACTCTATACTACCCTACTATAGAAACTGCAAAAGCTATATCCCCAACTACCGGGGAAATAAAAAAGGGCTTAACCGAAGTTAAGCCCTTTCTGTCTTATATAACGAAGTAAATTACTTTACTTTATCAACGATGCTCTTGAAAGCTTCTGGGTGGTTCATCGCCAGGTCAGCAAGTACTTTGCGGTTTAGGTCGATGTTAGCCTTTTTAAGGGCGCCCATTAAAGCTGAGTAAGAAAGACCGTGCTCACGTGCACCTGCGTTAATACGCTGGATCCAAAGTGCGCGGAAGTCTCTTTTCTTCTGCTTTCTGTCGCGGTATGCGTAAGTTAAACCTTTTTCAACAGCGTTTTTCGCTACTGTCCAAACGTTCTTACGACGGCCAAAGTAACCTTTGGCCATTTTCATTATTTTCTTTCTTCTGTGTCGTGCTGCTACGACGTTTACCGATCTAGGCATTTCTTTACAGTTTTAGCGGCTGGTGATTACGTTTAATCTTTAAATAAGACCAGACACTGGGTTTTTACTAATTAATTAACCTTCTAATTCCTGGAATTAGATTTGAAGCATTGCTTTTACTCTGTTCATATCAGCTGAGCTAACAAGACCAGAGTGTGTTAAGTTACGCTTCTGCTTCGTCGTTTTCTTGGTCAGGATGTGGCTTTTATAAGCGTGCTTACGCTTAACTTTGCCAGTACCTGTCAAAGAAAAACGCTTCTTTGCACCAGATTTAGTTTTAACTTTTGGCATGAGTATATAAATTATGAAACAAATTACTTTTTAACAGGGGCTGCAACCTTTGGAGCAAGCATCAGGAACATTCTCTTTCCTTCCAGCTTTGGTAACTGCTCCACTTTAGCTACATCTTCCAGCGCTTGTGCAAACTTAAGCAAAAGAATCTCACCACGCTCTTTAAACACAATTGTTCTACCCACGAAGTGTACATAAGACTTAATCTTAAATCCACTTTCCAGGAAAGATTTTGCGTGCTTTAGCTTAAACTCGAAGTCGTGATCATCTGTGTTAGGACCGAAACGGATCTCCTTCACAACCACCTTCTGAGCCTTGGCCTTCATCTCACGGGTTTTCTTCTTCTGCTCGTACTTAAATTTCGAGTAATCGATAATACGGCATACCGGTGGGTTAGCAGTTGGCGATATCTCAACCAGGTCAAGATTTTGCTCATTTGCTATTCTCTGAGCATCCCTTGTCTGGAATACTCCCTGCTCTACATTGTCTCCAACCAATCTTACCTCGCGGGCAGTTATCTTATCATTGACTTTGTATGGCTCCTCCACCTTTCCTCGTGGGATGTAGCGCTTGTTTGGCGTAGCTATGGTTTTACCTCCTTAAATCTTTTAAATTCTACAATCAGGGTGCGAATATCGCAATTAATCTATCAAAAAAGAAAATTCTTTCCTTATTTGTTCAACATTTCGGCTATTTTACTCTGAAACAGGTCGATAAATGCATCAACCGGCATCGAGCCAAGGTCGCCTTCACCGTGTCTGCGAACCGAAACAGCATTTTCTTCCTGCTCCTTCTCGCCTACTATCAGCATGTATGGCACTTTACGAACTTCCGCATCGCGTATCTTACGACCGATCTTTTCATCACGGTTATCTACAAAGCCGCGGATGTCCATCTCCGCTAAACGGTCATACACCTGCTGGGCAAAGTCCTGGTACTTCTCAGAAATAGGAAGTATTGCAAACTGCTCAGGGCTTAACCAAAGCGGGAAATTACCGGCGCAATGCTCGATTAGTACAGCCACAAAACGCTCTAAAGAGCCAAATGGCGCACGGTGGATCATAACCGGGCGATGCTTGGCATTGTCAGCACCAATGTATTCCAGCTGGAACCTTTCTGGTAAGTTATAATCTACCTGAATAGTTCCCAGCTGCCACTTGCGGCCCAGCGCATCGCGTACCATAAAGTCCAGCTTAGGTCCGTAAAACGCAGCCTCACCCAATTCGGTTACAGTCGGCAGACCTTTCTCGGTAGCAGCTTCTATAATCGCATTCTCCGCTTTCTCCCAGGCTTCGTCGCTACCGATATACTTGGCCTTGTTCTCCGGGTCACGAAGCGATATCTGAGCAGTATAGTCTTCAAAACCAAGTGCCTGAAATACATAAAGTACCAGGTCGATAACCTTAATAAATTCTTCTTTTACCTGGTCCGGACGGCAGAAGATGTGGGCATCATCCTGGGTAAAGCCACGCACCCTGGTAAGGCCGTGCAGCTCACCACTTTGCTCGTAACGATAAACGGTACCAAACTCAGCCAAACGCACCGGTAGCTCCTTGTAAGAGCGCGGACGCGTCTTATAGATCTCGCAGTGGTGCGGGCAGTTCATCGGTTTGAGGAAGAACTCTTCCCCTTCGTTTGGCGTCCTGATCGGCTGGAACGAATCTGCTCCATACTTCTCATAATGGCCAGACGTAACATATAGCTCTTTACTGGCAATATGCGGCGTAACAACCGGCTGATAACCGGCACGCATCTGCGCCTTACGCATGAATTGCTCCAGGCGCTCGCGTAGCAAGGTACCTTTCGGTAACCAAAGCGGCAGGCCCATTCCTACTTTCTCAGAGAAAGCAAATAGCTCTAACTCTTTGCCCAGCTTACGGTGGTCACGTTTCTTGGCTTCTTCCAGGCGCTCCAGGTACTCGGTCAGTTCCTTTTGTTTCGGGAAGGTAATGCCATAGATACGGGTCAGCTGTTTTTTGCTTTCGTCGCCGCGCCAGTAAGCACCGGCCACATTCATTAACTTGGCAGCTTTTATAAAACCTGTGTTCGGGATATGTGGTCCACGGCAAAGGTCTGTGAAATTACCCTGCTCATAGAACGTTATTGTACCATCCTCCAGGTCCTTTATCAGGTCAAGCTTATACTCGTCGCCTTTTTGAGTAAAGTATGCCGTAGCTTCGGCTTTAGATACCTCACGGCGCTTGAATTCTTCTTTATTGCGTGCCAGTTCCAGCATTTTCTGCTCTACTTTGGCAAACTCATCCTGCGAGAAGGCACGGTCACCTAAATCTACATCATAGTAAAAACCGTTCTCTACCGGAGGGCCGATACCAAACTTCACGCCCGGGTATAGTTCTTCCAGCGCCTCTGCCAACAAGTGGGCTGAGGAGTGCCAGAAAGCATTCTTACCAAGGTCATCGTTCCAGGTCAGCAATTGCACCGTAGCGTCTTCCGTTATCGGGCGATTCGAATCCCATACGGTATCGTTTACTTTTGCCGCTAATACGTTTCTGGCAAGGCCTTCGCTAATGCTCGATGCAATCTCATGGCTTGTCACCCCTTTCGGATACTGGCGAACAGAGCCATCTGGTAATGTGATGTTGATCATGTATAGTTTTATTGACTCGTGATGTTATTATTTATTCCAATGTATCGGCGCTAACAGGTTCTGCCACATAAGTTGACACAGGCCGCATAAGCTTCGCTTTTAATCGAGCTATGCTATAGTTTGCTGCCGTATAACCAGGCTGTACTTCCAACAACCGCTGATACTGTTCCAATGCTTTAATATTCTCGCCGGTACGCTCGTAAGCGGAAGCCAGTGTTGCAATGTATTTTATGTTGTTACCATACTGCTTACCAGCTTTCTCTAAATGTGAGATTGCTCCGGTATAGTCATTTCGTGCAAATAAAAGCTGCCCCACCTGGTAATGTGTCTGTTGCAAGCTATCTGCAAAGGTAATTGCTTTATTGTAGCTCCAGATCGCACTATCTGCTTTTTGTACAGACTCGTACAGTTCACCCCTGTAATGCCACAGCAAACCATCCTTTGGGACTAACTTTAACGCTTTGTCCAGTTGTTGCCTTGCTTCCTCGTACTTTCTCTGACTGATCAGCGTTCCGGTAAGCTCCCGTCTTGCTTCTGCAAATTCCGGGGCCTCTTTTATAGCCAGTTTATAGTTCGCTGCAGCCTTTGCCGTATCGCCGGTTACTTCTGCTACCCGCCCGTTATAGTATAAAGCAAATTCGTTTTTCGGAGCAAGCGCCAGAGCTTTCTTTGTATAGATAGCTGCATTACCGGGCTGCTTTAACTGCAGATACAGGTCGCTGAGCAACACATACAAAGCTACACTCTGAAACGAATTACGCTCTGCCTTTAAGGCCAGCGGCAGCGCCCGGGCAATATCCCCTTTGGCACGCAGCACCTGCGCTTTCAGAAACAGGTTGGCCATGTCTGCTTTATTAAGCTTAATAGCCTCATCGATATCTGCGAGTGCCTTATCCAATTCTCCTTTTTTGAGGAAGATCTTGGCCCTGCGTTTGTAAAGGCTGCCATCCTGCTTATTCCGGCTAATGGCTTTATTTAAATTAGCCAGGTGTTCTTCCGGGTCGTCGGTTACTTTTTCGAGGTTAACCATCTGCTCACCTGTACCCTGGTTTAGATTGCAGCCAGCTATAGTTGCCAGTATAGTAACCAGCAAAACAGGAACTGTCTTTTTCCTAAGGTGTAATATATGTGTAACCAGGCCACGCATCAGAACGCTAAATTAGGTAATATTTATGTAATTATTGACCGTGACAACTATAGCTATAAAAGAAAAGCCTGCTACGTCAGGCAGCAGGCTTCTATAGTTTATAGTTAAGGATTTATTTTGAGTACTCCTGTAACATGATCTTACAGCGCCGGGCTAATTCCAGTTCATCCTTGGTTGTAACATCTAAAGCTATGGCCTGTTTCAGCGTTTCCGTGCAGGATTCCTTACTTTTCAGTTCTTTGTAAACCATAGCCAGATCGTAATAATACTGGATGTTTATGGGATTATACTTTATAGCGGTTTGTATCGCATTGGCGGCTTCTTCGTTTGTTGCTTCGCCACACACGCCACCAAAAAACATTTTAGAAGCTGCTGCTTCAGCAAAATTCAGATTCGCCATTTTAAAGTACCACCTGCCCAGCAAGTGCCATGCACCGGCATGCTCTTTATTACTTGCAAGCGCTGCATCCAGGAAAGACTTCATTTGGGTAATACCTGCCAAACGTTGTTTAGGTCCGGAAACCATGGCCATTGCGCCTAATGATACTGCCATCGCATAATTTGATTCTGCATCTTTAGGGTTAAGTTCATACGCACGGCTGGCATATTCTTTTCCTTTCAGATAAAAAGCGACCTTGGTTCCTTCATCGGTAACACGCTCACCTATTCTGCAATTCAGGTAGCTGGCTTTGCAAAGAGCTGTATAGTTATCCGGAGCAGCCTGGAGCACTTCCTCGTACATCGCAAGGGCTTCGCTGTCCCGGTAATTACCCATCAATTCTTCCGCCTTCTTCAGTAGCTGTTCTGTACTACCCTTACCTGCAACTGCAGCCATAGGCGCAGCCGCTAGTCCGAGCATCAAAAAGAACATCCACACCTGAAGTTTTCGCTTCATAAAAAGTTAAAAAGGAATTCATGAAACAAGAGGCACTAGCAATTGCACAAAGTTTAGAACAGATTTAATTGTTTCTTTTCTTTAAGCGCCTTTTTTGTACTATTCTCTTGTATAGTATCTTCTACGTCTACAATCGCATCTGGTTGAGTTCCGCTTACGCGGGCTGCCTCTTCTGCAAGTTCCTTAAGCTCAGTTGGTAATGTTACCGGCTCACGTTTTGCAGCTTTTTTAGCTTTAGGCTTATCATCTTCATACTCCACTACTTCCTGTTTCGGAACCGACACATCGAAGATCTTGAAGTAATTAAGCTTGTTACCCATGGCTTTCCAGCCCTTAATATCTATAAATTCGCTAAGCAGAATTTTTTCTGATTCCTTTTCGCCACGCAGGCTGCGCTTGAATTTGATATCTGCCAAAGGTTCCGGATGCGTTGATACCGCCTCGAGCCTTGAGTTCTTGCTTTCCGAAATGAAGGTGAATTTTTTACCAACTGTAGAAGTTTCAATCTTGAAACGCTTCACATAGTAGGTTTTATTGTCCCCTTCGTAATAAATCGTTGAAACAACCAGCTCCGGATCGAACTTCTGCAGCACCTTGATCTTCTCTACTGTATAGTGGTTACTTAGATCAAACGTAGTCTGCTCATAGGTTCCGTCTTCGTAAATCACCAGTATCGTGTCTTCAGTATTGAAAGAACCCAGGTAACGGCCACGAGCTTCCGTATTCAGACGACCAATCACTTCATCGTAGAAGATCTCACGTCCACCCAGTGTTGAATCGCCCAGGCTCTTCTGCACTACCTTCTTGATCGGGTACTTGGTTACAATGTTACCATTCGAGCCTTTACCTTTGATCATCAGATCAGCAAAATCAAAGTCAAACTGCTTGATACGGGCTGTGGACTGAGGTGCCAACGTGATATTTACCACTTCTGATTCCGAGTTCGGGTTAGCTGTCAGGTAATGTACCTTAGAGTTCTTCTCTCCTTTCGTCAGGTCGTATTCCTTATCTCTGGTAATAGACTTCACAGCAAAACGTTTTGCGAATGATATACCGGACTTGCCATCCACGTAGATCATGTTATACACCATGTGCTCGTCATTCTTGTTGTAAACGCCCGCCATGATGATGTCTTTCCCCACGAAGGTCTTATCTGCCACTTTGGTAACGGTGAACTTACCGTCCTTACGGAACACAATGATATCGTCCATATCAGAGCAGTCGCACACAAACTCGTCTTTGCGCAGTGTAGTACCTATGAAGCCGTCTTTGGCGTTCATGTACAGCTTCTGGTTTGCAATGGCAACTTTCTGAGCTGTAATTACATCAAACGTTTTAAGCTGCGTTTTACGATCACGACCCTGACCATACTTCTTCAGTAATCCCTCAAAGTACGCAATTGCATAACGGATCAGGTTTGCCAGGTTATCATCCACCTCAGCCATTTCCTCTTCCAGCTTGTTGATGTATTCATCTGCTTTGAAAGAGTCGAATTTAGAAATACGCTTGATCTTGATCTCTGTCAGACGAATGATATCTTCTTCTGTTACCTCGCGGCGCAGGAGTTTCTTGTAAGGGTCTAAGCCTTTATCAATTGCCTGTAGTACTGCTTCCCAGGTCTCGCACTCTTCAATATCGCGGTAAATGCGGTTCTCGATGAAGATCTTCTCCAGTGAAGAGTAGTGCCACTTGTCTTCCAGTTCGCCTTTGCGGATCTCTAGTTCACGCTTGAGTAGATCAACTGTTTTAAAAGTAGAGATACGCAGCAATTCATCCACACTCAGGAAGTGCGGTTTATCGTCAATGATCACACAGTTGTTCGGAGAGATAGACACTTCACAGTCCGTAAAGGCGTAAAGCGCATCCATCGTTAAGTCCGGGGAAACGCCAGGAGGTAACTGAACCTGTATCTCTACATTAGCAGCCGTGTTATCAATTACCTTTTTGATCTTGATCTTGTTGTTCTCGCTCGCTTTCACGATCGATTCCATCAGACCGGTAGTCGTAATACCATAAGGGACATCACGGATAATGAGCATGGTCTTATCCACCTTTTCTATAGTTGCTCGCACACGTAGTTTACCACCACGCATTCCGGAGTTATAGTTGGTCACGTCTACCATACCACCGTTCGGGAAGTCTGGAAGAAGCGTCGTGCTACGGCCTTTCAGCACATCAATAGAACCTTTGATCAGCTCCTTAAAGTTGTGCGGCATTATCTTGGTAGACAAACCTACCGCAATACCTTCAACGCCCTGCGCCAGCAACAGCGGGAATTTTACCGGCAATGTTACCGGCTCATTTTTACGGCCATCGTAACTCAGTTGCCATACAGTTGTCTGCGGATTGAATACTACATCTAACGCAAACTTGGAAAGACGCGCCTCAATATAACGTGGTGCTGCTGCACTGTCGCCGGTACGTACATCACCCCAGTTACCCTGTGTTTCTATTAAAAGATCTTTTTGGCCGAGGTTTACCATGGCATCGCCGATAGAAGCATCACCGTGCGGGTGATACTGCATCGTCTGACCGATCACGTTAGCCACTTTGTTAAAGCGACCATCGTCCATCTCTTTCATGGCGTGCATGATGCGGCGCTGTACTGGCTTCAGACCGTCCTCAATAGCAGGTACGGCACGCTCCAGAATTACATAAGAAGCATAATCGAGAAACCAGTTTTCATATAATCCGGAGACAGGCGTTATATTATGGATGACTTCTTCTTCGCCATCTGTAAACGCTACTTCCTGTTCTTCCTCTTCGTGTTGGTGCAATTCTTCGTTTATATCGTCGTTATGCATAAATCTCTTCAACTATATCTTTCTCAAACTTCAAATTTTCGATGATGAACTGCTGACGTTCCGGCGTGTTTTTGCCCATGTAGTAGCTCAGCATTTTCTGGATCGTGGTATCCTTCTGCAAGATCACCGGCTTCAGCTTAATGTTATCGCCAATAAACTTGCCAAACTCATCCGGTGAAATCTCGCCCAGACCTTTGAATCGCGTGATTTCAGGGCGCTTGCCCAGTTTCTGAATAGCTTCCTGCTTCTCAGATTCGTTGTAACAATAGATCGTTTCTTTTTTGTTTCGCACCCTAAAGAGCGGTGTTTCTAAGATGAAAACGTGTCCGTTACGCACCAGGTCCGGGAAGAACTGCAAGAAGAAGGTTAGCAGCAACAAGCGAATGTGCATACCATCCACGTCGGCATCGGTAGCAATAACTACGCGGTTGTAACGTAACCCTTCCAGGCCTTCTTCAATATTAAGTGCGTGCTGCAGCAGGTTAAACTCCTCGTTTTCGTACACTACTTTCTTTTTCAGGCCATAGCAGTTCAGCGGCTTACCACGCAAACTGAAAACCGCTTCTGTATCTACGTTCCTCGATTTTGTGATAGAACCACTTGCCGAGTCACCCTCTGTTATGAAGAGTGTAGAGTTAAGGGAATTCTCGTGCTTGTCTTCGTTAAAGTGCAGACGGCAGTCGCGCAGCTTACGATTGTGCAGGTTTGCTTTTTTAGCACGCTGGTTTGCCAGTTTCTTAACGCCGGCCATGTCCTTGCGCTCACGCTCACTCTGCTCAATTCGCTTCTTCAGGGCTTCAAAGGTTTCACTATTCTTTCTAAGATAGTTATCCAGGTGCTCTTTTATGAAGTCGTTGATGTAAGCGTTTACTGTTGGGCCATCAGGTCCCATATCTATAGAACCCAGCTTAGTTTTGGTCTGCGACTCAAACACAGGCTCTTGTACACGCAACGATATGGCACCTATAATAGAAGCACGAATATCAGCAGCATCGTAATCCTTTTTATAAACTTCTCGGATAGTCTTAACTATAGCTGTTCTGAACGCAGCCAGGTGTGTACCGCCCATAGTGGTGTACTGACCGTTCACGAAACTATAGTATTCTTCGCCATAGTCGTTGCCATGCGACAGCGCCATTTCAATATCCGGCCCTTTCAGGTGGATGATCGGGTAACGCATGCTTTCTTCATCGGACTTATTGCGAAGCAGGTCCAGGAGACCGTTTTCAGAATAAAACCTTTTGCCGTTGAAGTTTATAGTTAAGCCGGCATTCAGGTATACATAGTTCCAGATCTGGTTCTCTAAGTATTCCGGGTTAAACTGGTAGTTCTTAAAGATAGTATCGTCCGGCGTAAAAATGGTAAGCGTACCATTGCGCTGCGACGAATCCTGTATCTCTATATCTTCTGTTATGACGCCGCGCTCAAACTCGGCCGCTTTCACCTTACCATCGCGCACCGACTGAATACGGAAGTAGCTGGAAAGGGCGTTCACCGCTTTGGTACCTACCCCGTTCAGACCAACCGATTTCTGAAAAGCTTTGCTGTCGTATTTACCACCGGTATTGATCTTGCTAACGCAGTCGATCACTTTACCCAGCGGAATACCACGGCCATAGTCGCGCACCTGTACCTTGTGGTCTGAAATTTTGATGTCGATGGTCTTACCATAACCCATCACGTGTTCGTCAATGGAGTTATCGATTACCTCTTTCACCAGAATATAAATACCGTCATCGGCCGAAGAACCGTCTCCCAACTTGCCGATGTACATACCAGGTCGTAACCTGATGTGCTCGCGCGGCTCCAGCGAGCGAATGCTGTCTTCGTTATAATTGTGCTCTAACTCTGCCATTCTGTAAGCGTAAGTGTATTTGTTTCGATGGAATTACTCGGAAATATAGGAAATATAAGAGACAAGATGCAATATTAGTTCCTGCAATTGCCGATCCGCAAATTAATGAAAATAATTACTAAAATTTTTAGTTTTTACTTATTAGCATAAGTAGCTACTGCTTATACTATAGAATATACAACTATAAATCGGTGCTTACAGTTCATAAAAACAGAGGTTTTTAAAAGAATAATTTAACTAATATTTTTAGCATAAATATATACTAAAATTTGTATATTGGTAGCCTGCAAGAATACTAAATATGCTTGAGGCGTACTAGCTTTATAATCTGCTCCATGGAAATA
This sequence comes from Pontibacter populi, assembly GCF_019336435.1. Classification (GTDB taxonomy): domain Bacteria; phylum Bacteroidota; class Bacteroidia; order Cytophagales; family Hymenobacteraceae; genus Pontibacter; species Pontibacter humidus. The sequence continues at coordinate 125,017 of NZ_JAHWXQ010000002.1, forward strand.
AAATTACCTGACTATCTAAAGTATACCATCATCATCCTTGGTATCATCCTGCTCATCTGGCTTATGCAAATGTTTAAGTCGGTGCTGGTGCCTTTCGCGTTTGCGATGTTATTTGCCATGCTTTTGCTGCCACTAGTGCATGATCTGGAGAAAAAAGTAAAGATCCCACGCCCGCTCGCCATACTATTGAGTCTTGTGCTGGTAGTAGCAGTACTCGGTATGGTGGTCTGGTTTATTTCGGTGCAGGTGTTAAGCCTCACTTCCGAGCTTGACACAATAGGCAATAATGTCGGCGATCTGGTAGATAAGGTGCAGCTCTTTCTGTTCAATAAGTTTGGTATAGTACCCTCGAACAGAAGTGACCTGGTGCGTAATGCCATTGGTAGCCTGCAGGATATTGCCACTTCCTTTCTGGGAAATACCATTTCCATGACCACAGGCGCAATCGCAGCCTTTACTATTGTGCCAATCTTCGTTTTCTGCCTGCTTTACTACCGCGACCACCTGCAGCAGTTCATGTTCCAGTTTGTGGCAAAAGACCGCCGTAGCAGCGTTATTCAGACAGTAACCAATATACAGCAAGTGGTGCAAAGCTACATTTCAGGGTTGATGATCGTAATCGTGATCGTTTCGTTGCTGAACTCAGCCGGCCTGCTTTTTCTGGGTGTAAAATATGCTATCTTCTTCGGCATTTTCGCCTCCATCCTGACGATCATTCCTTATATCGGTATCCTGATCGGAGCTTTGTTGCCGGCACTATTTACACTGGCTGCTACAGGCCATCTTATCGATGCAGTGCTGGTGGTGTTTGTCTTTATGTTCGTTCAGTTCCTGGAAGGTAACTTCATAACCCCTCTTATAGTTGGCTCTAAAGTGAGCATTAACCCGTTTGCGGCTATAGTTGCTTTGCTTGTTGGCGGTGAGATCTGGGGTGCTGCCGGCATGATTCTGTCTATCCCGTTAATTGCGATACTGAAAGTTATGTTTGATGCCTATGAGCCTCTAAAGCCTTTCGGATTTCTGTTGGCGGATATTGACGATGTGGCTCCTAAAAAGCATGCAAAAGTCACCAACTGGTTTATGGAGATCTGGAACGGGTTAGGGCGTGGCAAACGCAAAGATGACGAAGACCAGAACAAGGCCGCTTAAGCAACTATAGTTGCGCCCTGTGCTAACCAAATTTGCAGACTTTATAGTTAGAAATACAATTTGAAACGGATTACTAAAAATATTGGTTTAAGAGAAGAGCTGCCTGCACCTGCCGGCACCACCAACGAAACAGACCTAAATCCGAGTCATTTGTACGCGATAATTGACATTGAGACAACAGGCGGACAGCCTGCTCAGGACAAGATAACAGAGATTGCAATTTTTATACATGACGGGCAGAAGGTCGTGGATAAATATAATACCCTAATAAATCCGCAGCGGCCTATCCCCTATTTTATAACCCAGCTTACCGGCATTTCGGACGAGATGGTGCAGGATGCGCCTAAGTTTTATGAAGTAGCCAAAGAGATTGTGGAGTTTACGGAAGGTAAAGTGTTTGTGGCGCATAACGTGCGTTTTGACTACTCCTTCATTAAAAAAGAATTTGCCGATCTGGGTTATACCTTTCAGCGCAAAACGCTTTGCACCGTGCGCCTGAGTCGTGCCCTGATTCCGGGCCTGCCATCCTATAGTTTGGGTAAACTCTGCAAAAGTATAGACATAGACCTGAAACAACGCCACCGTGCCATCGGAGATGCCGAAGCAACTGCAGTGCTTTTTGATAAGCTGATCAAGATCAACCGCCCGGTGGTGGATGGCAATATGCACATGGCTGCTGAAAACACGTCGCAGTTGCTGAAACAGGAAATAAAAACATCGTTGCTGCCACCTAACATCAGTAAAGAGCAGGTTGATAATCTGCCTATGGTTCCGGGGGTATATTATTTCCATAATGAGGCCGGCGAAGTGATCTATGTTGGCAAAAGCATCAATATCAAAAAGCGCATTATCCAGCACTTTAACATCGATTATAAGAGCCGCAAATCGTTAGATTTTAAGAACAACATTGCAGACATTACTTATGAGCTAATGGGTAATGAACTGGTGGCTTTGCTGTTTGAATCGGCGGAGATAAAGCGCATGAAACCTTTTTACAACCGTCAGCAACGCCGCAGTGTGTTTAATACCGGCATATTCGTTTACGAAGACGAAAAAGGCTACAAGCGACTGACATATGGCAGCATCAATAAGGCAGATAATATTAGCATGACGCCCCTTATTGCGTTATCAAACCATTATAAAGCAAAGGGTTTTCTGTACCATAAAGTGAGCAAATTTAACCTGTGCCAGAAACTTTGCGACCTTTATAAGACCACTGGCGCGTGCTTCGACTACCAGGTGCACCAATGCAACGGTGCTTGTATTGGCAAGGAAAAACCCGAAACCTATAACGTGCGCGTAAATGCAGCTATAGACTCCATCACCTACGAGCACAACAGCTTTGTAATTACAAGCAAAGGCCGTGAGCCTGGCGAGCGAACTATAGTCGTAGTAGAACACGGCACTTACCTGGGTTTCGGCTTTGTAGATGATACCTTCTCAGCCAGCTCCCTCGAAGATTTTAAAAGTGCCATTACCCGCTATAACGATAATAAAGATGTGCAGCAGATCATCCGCAACCACATGCGCACCAAACACAAAGACAAAGTGATAGTCTTTGATTAGTTTAAGAGTTTGGGAGTTAAAGAGTTAATGAAGTCCAATTCAAACGAATAAAAGGAAAAGCCTGTAACTATAAGCTTACAGGCTTTTCCTTTTAAACACAGCTTTATAAATCACCAGACTTTCTAACCTTCTAATTTTTTAACTTTCTAACTTCTCAACCTTCTAACTTTCTAACTCCTAAACTCTATAACTCGCAAACTCTCTAACTTCCTTGTTTGTTTCTTGCCTTTAATTTTCTTATTCTCGTTGATTAATGATTCAGAGTAAAAAATCCCTTTTAAATACTTAAAATTCATGGAAAAAAGATTCAGACCAGGTGTTTTGTTTGGCGATGAAGTGAACGAACTGTTCCGTTATGCCAACGAAAATAAGTTTGCCTTGCCGGCAGTTAACGTGATCGGTACAAATTCTGTAAACGCGGTACTGGAAACGGCCAAGGCAGTAAACTCGCCGGTTATTATACAATTCTCGCACGGTGGTGCCCAGTTCTTTGCCGGCAAAGGGTTAGATAACGAGAACCAGAAAGCCGCTATAGCTGGTGCTGTTTCGGGAGCGCAACACGTGCATCTGATGGCCGAAGCCTACGGTGTGCCGGTTATTTTACACACCGACCATGCCGCTAAAAAGCTACTTCCCTGGATAGACGGACTACTGGATGCAGGCGAAAAGTTTTATAAGCAGAATGGCAAGCCACTTTATAGTTCGCACATGCTCGATTTATCGGAAGAAGAGATAAAAGAGAACATCGAAACCTGCGCCAGCTACCTGCAGCGTATGGATAAAATAGGCATGACCGTAGAAATTGAGTTAGGCGTAACAGGTGGCGAAGAAGATGGCGTGGATAACACCGGCGTTGACAGCTCCCGTTTATACACCCAGCCCGAAGAAGTAGCCTATGCTTACGAAGAACTGAAAAAGATCAGCGAACGCTTTACGATAGCTGCTGCGTTTGGTAACGTGCATGGGGTTTACAAACCTGGTAACGTTGAGCTTCGCCCGGAGATCCTGAAAAACTCACAGGATTATATCCAGAAGAAATACAGCACAGGCGTTAACCCGGTAAACTTTGTTTTCCATGGTGGCTCCGGTTCCGAGAAAGCTAAGATTACGGAAGCTATTGGCTATGGCGCTATTAAAATGAACATCGATACAGATATGCAGTGGGCTTTCTGGGATGGGGTTAAAAATTACTACGAAGGCAAGAGAGACTATCTGCAGGCTCAGCTCGGTAACCCGGAAGGTGCAGACTCACCGAACAAGAAATATTACGACCCAAGAGTTTGGCTACGCAAAGGCGAAGAGAACTTTATTGCCCGTCTGAAAGAAGCGTTTGAAGACCTGAATTGCATGAACAGAAATGCATAACAACTATAAACTATAGTTACAGAAAAAGGTGAAGCTTCGGCTTCACCTTTTTTATTTGGACGGGAGTACCGCAACTATAAACTATAGTTGAGCTTCCCGATTACTTTTTGCTAAGTATGTCAGTTGCTGTAGAAAAGCCTTTACGTCTTCCACATCTTTTAAACTATAGCTGGCAGCAGTTTTATCATCGTGAGCTCCAACCAGTACTCCTACTCCCATTTCCTGCAGCGAGGCAAAAGCATCTTCGTCGGTAATATCGTCCCCGATGTAGATCGGTACCACGTCAGGTTTGTTCAGTTCCAATGCATCTAACAGCCATAAAACCGCCTTACCTTTATGCCAGTCCAGGTTGGGTTTTAATTCATATATCTTTTTGCCAAGCCCCTTTTTTAACTGCGGGAACCGGCTTAAAACGCTATCGACGGCCTTCTCAACTATAGCTACTTTTTCCTCGGCCACATTTCTGTAATGCACGGCTATGGCGTACCTTTTTCGCTCTACTATAGCACCCTGTATGTCTTTAAGTTCATCCTGGAGCAGCTTATCTACTTCATCCAGAATGGGTAAAGCTTCTGCTGCTCCTCCGGGTTCTGTGTGCATACCATCCGGACCTGAAATATCGAACCCATGAGACCCGGCATAATACAGGTTATCGAGTTGTACCAGTTGCTGCACATTTTGCCGGTCGCGCCCACTAACTATAGCAACCGGGCAAACCGCGGCCAGTTCTGCTAAAACGTCACGCATCTCAGGACTCAGCACAGCCATTTCAGGTTGCTTAACGATGGGCGTCAGGCAGCCGTCGTAATCCAGGAAAACGGCAGGTGTTTTATTTTCCAGTAGCTTGTTCAGATGGTTACTTACAGATGGCAGTTCAGATGCTTCGCGTTTCTGTATTTCGGTGCGGGAAAGATTTGTCATAATTTTTTCAGATGGAATAACCCGGATGATAAGGTCAGAACCTTGTAGTTTAAATACTTTGGTTTTAGTAGTCAAACTATAGTTAGGTCCAGCGCCAATTAAAGTGAAAGGTTCTCACATACTACCGTTTATTTTCCGGGCGGTTGCAGAATAGTTTTGGATTTATAGTTTCAGGTTTATCTTTCGTAGCGACTACTGTTGCCAAGTGGCCATAAAGATAAACCTGAAACTATAACTCCGGCTTCTCTTATGATCTGGTGCAAACTAGTGTTTAGTAAAATTTATTCTCTTAACTATAGTAAACTGCAAGAGCCACTGCACCTCAAGTTAAACTATAGTTTAGGGAATGCCTTCTGTGCGCTCATGTGGCGGAATATCAGGACCTTGCTCAGGTCTTGTATTACGATGGGCACCTCCAACGCCATGTGCTTTTGGTTGTGGCGGCAGGCGTTTCCCATCATCTTCCCGAAGGATCTGCTTCTTTCCAGCATTACTGGTCTTATCGTTTTTCTCGTCTTGTTTCATAGCTTTTCGGTTACTTGTTCTTAGTTTTATGCACTCACATTACTTGTCATATCTATTCTCATACGGTACTTTGCAACATCGGTAAACTATACGGCCTTGTTCTGTAAATTAAACCTTAGCTTTAATCGTAACTAATAATATCAAAACAGAGTAGTTGAGCCAAGTGTTTAACAGCTCACAAACACCTCATTTTCTATGCTTAAAAATATATCACCCGTTACTACAAATGCCTGGCAAAAACTGCAGGCGCACTACAGCCATATTAAACCTCAAACCCTGCGCGACCTGTTTGCAAACGATCCGGAACGTTACCAGAAATTATCGCTGCAGTTCGAGGACTTTTTGTTTGACCTTTCTAAAAACAGGATAACAGACGAAACGCTGGACCTACTGGTAAACCTGGCAGAAGAAATGGAGTTATCAGCTGCCATTGAGAGCATGTACCGAGGAGATAAGATAAACGTGACCGAAGACCGCGCGGTGCTGCATACAGCTTTACGAAACTTCAGTGATGCTGAGCTTCTGCTGGACGGTGAAAATATTCTGGAGGATGTGCGCCAGGTGCAGCAGCAAATGAAGACTTTCTGCAACAATATCCATAATGGTACACTGAAAGGCTTTACCGGCAAAAGATTCAGGCATATTGTGAACATTGGTATTGGCGGTTCGCACCTGGGACCTCAGATGGTTTGCGAAGCCCTAAAAAGCTACCAGCAGCCTGACCTGGAAGTACATTTTATTTCGAATGTAGATGGCACCGATGCAGCCGAAGTACTGAAAAGACTGGACCCGGAAACCACGCTTTTCATTATCGCCTCTAAGACATTTACCACCAAAGAAACTATAACCAACGCCCACACAGCCCGCAACTGGTTCCTGGAACATGCCAAAGACCAGGCACACGTGAGCAAGCACTTTGTGGCACTTTCTACCAACACGGCAGAGGTCGAAAAATTCGGGATCGCACCTGAAAACATTTTCCGTTTCTGGGATTGGGTAGGCGGACGGTTCTCGTTGTGGTCTGCCATTGGGTTATCTATTGCCTGTGCTGTTGGGTATAACCGTTTCGAGGAATTGCTGCGTGGTGCCGAAGCCATGGACAAACATTTCAGACAGGCTCCTTTACGACAGAATGTGCCTGTGTTGATGGCCATGCTGAGCATCTGGTATACTAACTTCTTTAATTGCCAGACACATGCCATTCTACCTTATGACCAGTACATGCGCCTGCTACCGGAGTTTTTGCAACAGCTTTTAATGGAAAGTAACGGCAAAAGCACTGACCGAAATGGCGAACAAGTAACTTATCAAACGCAGCCTGTCATATGGGGAGCAGCAGGTACCAATAGCCAGCATTCTTTCTTCCAGCTCATACACCAGGGAACCATACTTTTACCGTGTGATTTTATTGCAGCGGCGGTGAGCAACAACCCGGTTGGCGAGCATCAGGCATTACTCATGTCAAATTATTTTGCCCAGACAGAAGCGCTAATGCGCGGCAAAAACCAGAAAGAAGTAAGAGCAGAACTGGAGCAGAAAAATATGAATTCAGAAGACCAGGAGAACCTGTTGCCGCACAAACTTTTCGAGGGGAATAAACCAACGACAAGCATCATGCTACGCCAGTTAACACCGTATAACCTGGGAGCTTTATTAGCGATGTACGAGCATAAAACCTTTGTGCAGGGCGTTATCTGGAACATCTATAGCTTTGATCAGTGGGGTGTGGAACTGGGTAAACAACTGGCCACCAGCATAGAGAAAGAACTGCTCAGCGATAAGCAGGCAGAACACGACGCATCAACCACAAACCTGATACAATACTACAAACAGTACAGTAACTAAGCAGCAGGCATGCACCTCCGGATTAAGCAGCTGGCAAGTATAGTTTCGCTTGGTTTTTTACTGAGCGGATGCGCCGATGATGACTTTTTCCAGGAGGATGCACGCATTGCCAGGGATGCTCCTGCTGACAGTGTTTGGGTAACCGCAGGGCGGCATTATAAGCGTAGCTGGCTGCACCGTTTTTTCTGGGGCGACCATTACCGCGAACTTTGGTCGGAGCCAGTAAAAGTGCCTGTTTTTGATATGAAACAAATACAGGGCGGACTTACCTTTTCAGAGAAAGGTGGTGGCTACCAGAGTCTTAGTTTTGAGCTGGTAGATTCGCTGGGCAGGAAGTACGCGCTGCGCTCGATCGATAAAGATCCCGTGGAGGTGCTCTACGATTTCTGGAAATCGACTTTTGTCACCAACATACTCCGCGACCAGACTTCTGCTGCCAACCCGTATGGTGCCCTGATCATTCCTAAACTTGCCGAAGCAGCAGGTGTTTACCACACAAATCCTAAGCTATACTATGTAGCTAAAAACGACTCCAGTTTTGGGCAATACAGCCGCATGGCACAGGGCAAGCTTTTCCTGCTGGAAGAAAAATACAAATCAGTTGCAGACAGAAAACCACACATGCAACATGTGGCTGGGTTTGATGATTCGGAAGATGTACTAAAACTTCGCTTTAACACCAACACACACCACTTTAAACAGGAAGCTTTTGCACGCGCCCGCCTGCTGGATCTGTTAGTTGGTGACTGGGACCGGCACAAAGGACAATGGGACTGGGCTATAGTTAAGCAGGGACCTGAGATCTTTTTCGAGCCTATTCCGAAAGACCGTGACCAGGTTTTCCTGAAGATGGATGACGGTGTAGTACCCTTTATAGCGACCAGTAAATTTTTAGCCCGCAAATTGCAAACGTTCAACCATAAATTTACGGATGTAAAAGCGCTGACTATAAATGCCACATTTATAGACGAACGGCTTCTGAACGAACTTACTGCTGACGACTGGCAACGCATCGCCGGAGAAGTGCAACAGGATGTAACCGATAAAGTAATCGAAGATGCTGTGAAAGATCTGCCCCAACCTATCTACAAACTTATAGGAAAAGAAATAACTGATAAGCTGAAAAACCGGCGGGATATGCTACCTGAGGCAGCTCAGGAAATGTATGAAATTCTGGCCAGGGAAGTAACTATAGCCGGCTCTGATATGGAAGAAGAATTTATAGTAAAACGGCTGGATGATACCAGTACCGAAGTAACTATAAACCGGCCTCAGTCAACTATAGCACCGGCACGCCAACTGTACCAACGCGTATTCTATACCTCAGAAACTAAGCTCATCACATTACACGGACTTGCCGGTGAAGATACATTTATAGTGGAAGGCAATGTAAACGATGCGATTCCGGTAAAAATTTACGGCGGCCTTGGGGAAGATGAGATCACGGACAGATCTACTGTAAAAGGCAGAAAAAAAATGACAGAGATCTATGATACTGAACGCGGCAATGAAATAGATTTCGGAACGGAAGCCAAAGACCGCACCACCCGCGACGTACGGGTTCATGCCTACGACCGGGAAGGAAACTGATGCTGCGGAGCAGCAAGGTTGGAAGTTTAGGAGTTAGAGAGTTGATTTTCGCCCTCGCTCGCGTCCCGCGAGTGTGAGCTTTTAAGCGGACTCTGGCCGCGCCACCTTAAAGTTATAGTTCAGAAACAACGAACAGTTTTCACCGGTTGCTCTTTCGTACTTCTTAGTCCGAAAGCACTCTGCCGGGGATTTCCTAATCCCCATATTACGGGCAACGCGGATTAAGAAATCCGCTTCAGGTATAGTTCCGGACAAAGATGTCCTGAACAGCGAAAAAGAGCAAATGAAGAGAGCCTTTACCAAACTATAGGCTCTGTTCTTTTAAGCAAAGCCAGTTGCAAACTGGCCGCCAATCCTAACCACAAGTTACGCTAAAGCTAAACCTGCGGCATGAAACGTCAACTATAGCTTAACGCGGCCGGAGTCCGCATGATAACGCACACTCGCGGGACGCGAGCGAGGGCATTGGTTAGATATCAAAAAAATAAATTATAATTCCCTACTTCGCCTTCTGCAACATTTTAAGCACTAATTCTTCTGTACCAGACAAGTATTCATTTTTGGATTTGCTGGCATCGTGAGTACGCAGGTAGTTCAGTAATTTATCTTCTCTGAACAGGTTTACTACTTCGGGATGGATGTAATATTTGCTGCACACGCTGGGTGTGTTTCCCAAGCCTTTGGCTACATCTTTTACAGCTTCCTTTATAGCTTTTTCCTTTTCTAATTCCGGGTTTACTTCCAGCACGTTCTCCAGGCATTTAACCATGCTCACCGAGCCGCCCCAGGTACGAATGTCTTTGGCTGTAAATGGTTGGGCAGTGGCTTCACGCAGGTACTCATTCACGTCTCCGGATTCCAAAACCTGTCGTTCGCCATTCTCGTCGTAATACTGGAACAGATCATACCCAGGAATATCCTTGCACTTTTTTACAAGCTGTGCCAGCCGGCGGTCTTTCAGGTCAATGTCGTGCTCCACTCCTTTCTTGCCCCTGAATGTAAATTTCACCTGGCTTCCGTTTATCTTCACATGGCGGTCGCGCATCGTGGTAAGCCCATACGAGTCGTTAGATTTAGCGTACTGCCTGTTCCCTATCCGGATCATAGCGTTGTCCATAATAGCCAAAACCAGGGCCGTTACTTTTCTGCGATCCAGGTGTTTGGATTGTATATCTTTTTTGATTTGTTCGCGCAGTTTGGGCAACGCCTTTCCGAACGAAAGCATTCTGCCAAACTTGGTGTTGTTACGGGCTTTTTGCCACTCCGGGTGGTAGAGGTATTGTTTGCGCTTTTTGGCATCGCGGCCGGTCGCCTGCAAATGTCCTTTAGCCTGCGGGCAGATCCAGACATCGGTCCAGGCCGGTGGTATTACGAGTTTGTTAATACGCTCCAGTACCTTTTCATCGGTAATGCGCTCGCCTTTGGCGTTCAGGTACTGGTATCCTTTGCCTGTTTTTTTTCGGGTTATGCCCGATTTTTCATCGCTTGTATATCGCAATCCTGCTTTTTCTGCCGACTTGGCCGGGTCACCGTGCAGCTCGTGTATCTCGTTCTTCTTTGCCATCAATCGTTCATTACCTGCACTTCATACTACAGTTAAACCTAAAAGTTGTAGCAGATAACTATAGTTTATGCTATACTTTGCGCTACACCTGTTAATTTGCAGACGCTAACTATAATCTTTACCAACCATGCATAAAAATATATCTTACCTGTATGCTTTTTACGGTGCTTTCCTGATCGGGTGTGGTGCAGTAGCCGTTGACATTGCCGGGGAGCAAGCTAATACAGCGCTCATAACAGGGGGCATAGGCGGATTTATAGCCCTCACGGCGGGCCATTTTTTAAAGCGCGGCAAACGCTGGGCCTTTATAGTTGGTGCCTCCGAAGCTGGTTTACTGACCTTACTGCTGGGCTGGCGCGCAGGCACTTACTTTATCCGGTTACTGAATATGGTGCAGGAAAGCGGAAACGCAACTACCACAGAAACAGCAGGTATGGCCTTTTTGCTGACAACCGCCATGCTTATCATCTCACTTTTAACCCTCACGGTTTCCGTGATGTTTGCCAAACAGGTATTGGTCGATACAAAGTAGGCATTGGTCTAGTTTGCTGTAGCAGATTAAACCTGAAATACCTATATTAGTCAAAGCTAATAATCACAAATTAAACTAACTATATGCTACAGAAAATTGGCTTGAGCATTGTTCTGACAGCCAGCGTTATAGGCGCTGCCGATGCACAAACTAAGCTCGTAGAGAAAGTAACCAAAAAAGGCGACGAGCTGGTTATTCCTTACGAGAAGTATAAACTATCCAACGGTCTTACCCTGATCGTGCACGAAGACCACTCCGACCCTGTGGTACACGTGGATGTTACCTACCACGTTGGCTCGGCCCGCGAAGAAGTTGGCAAGTCTGGTTTCGCGCACTTTTTTGAGCATATGATGTTCCAGGGTTCCGATAACGTAGCCGATGAAGAACACTTCAAGATCGTTTCGGATGCAGGTGGTACGTTGAACGGTACAACCAACCGCGACAGAACAAACTATTTCGAAACAGTACCAAGCAACCAGTTAGAGACAGCGCTTTGGCTGGAAGCGGACCGTATGGGCTTTCTGCTGGATGCTGTTACACAAAAGAAATTTGAAGTACAGCGCGAAACTGTAAAGAACGAGCGTGGCCAGAACTACGATAACCGCCCGTACGGTTTAGTATACGAACTGACTTCTAAAAACCTTTACGATTACGGTCACCCTTATTCCTGGACAACGATAGGTTACCTGGAAGATCTGAACCGTGTAAACGTAAACGACCTAAAGAACTTCTTCCTTAGATGGTATGGCCCGAACAACGCAACTATAACTGTTGGTGGCGATGTAAAACCTGCCGATGTAGTAAAGCTGGTTGAGAAATATTTTGGTTCTATTCCTGCCGGCCCTGCAGTTGAGGACATGAAGCCAATGGTAGCTAAGCTGGAGAAAGACCGTTACATTTCTTACGAAGATAACGTGCGTTTCCCAATGCTGCGCATGACGTTCCCGACGCCTGAGTCAGGTCACAAAGATGAGGCTGCGCTAGATGTTTTAGCTGAGATCATCGGACAGGGCAAAAACTCTATCTTCTATAAAAACATGGTAAAAGAGCAGAAAGCGTTACAGGCCTCTGCTTCTAATTCTACCTCTGAGTTAGCCGGCGAGTTTGGTATTACCGTAATGGCATTCCCGAACAATAACCTGGCAGCTTCTGAAGCACTTGTTCGCAAGTCAATCGGTGAGTTCGAAACCCGTGGCGTTACAGAAGATGATCTGCAGCGTTACAAAGCCTCAGCAGAATCAAACCTCATCAACAGACTGGCAAGTGTGAGCGGAAAAGTTTCGCAGCTGGCGTCTTTCGAAACGTTTGAGAATAACCCGAACTATATCCAGGAAGCCCTGCGCCGCATACAGGCTGTTACCAAAGAAGATGTAAATCGTGTTTACAACCAATACATTAAAGGTAAGCCAGCTGTAATTCTAAGCGTAGTGCCTAAAGGCAAGTCTGACCTTATCGCAAAAGCTGACAACTATACTGTTGATACCAAAAAATCGGTAGCAATGGCCCAGGAGTACGGTAACCTGAAGTATACAAAAGCGGTTGACTCTTTCGACAGAAGCAAGCGCCCTACTGCAGGCCAGGCAACTGCCGTTACGGTTCCTAACTACTATACTACCAAGTTCAAGAACGGCCTGGAGATTATCGGTACTAAATCTGATGAGATTCCAACGGTAACGCTACAGTTAACGATACAGGGCGGTCACAGACTATCTGCTGCCAACCCTGGTAAAGCTGGTATCGCGTCGCTTACAGCTTCCATGCTGAACGAGGACACTGAGAACTATACCTCAGAAGAATTCAGCAGCGGACTGGACAAACTGGGTAGCTCTATCCGTATAGGTTCAGGTTCTGAAGATACTTACGTTATTGTTCAGTCCCTGAAGAAAAACCTGGATAAGACACTTGCGCTGTTAGAAGAGCGTATGTTCCGTCCGAAGTTTGCGCAGGATGATTTCGATCGTCTAAAGAAGCAGCAATTGGAAGGTATAGCTAACCAGTCTACACAGCCAACAGCAATTGCTAACAATGTATACTATAAACTGCTTTACGGCGAAGGTCACATCGAGGCTATCTCTACTTCTGGTACTGCTGAAACAGTAAACAGCATCACGCTGGACGATGTGAAGCAGTTCTACAAAGCAAGCTTCTCTCCTTCTGTTTCTAATTTGGTTGTGGTGGGCGATATATCAGAAAAAGATATACTTGGCAAACTTGACTTCCTTAAAAAGTGGGAAAAGAAAAAGGTAACTATGCCTGCTGATGTAAAAGCACCTGCTATTGCTAAAACAAGGTTATACTTTGTAGATAAGCCAGGCGCAGCACAATCTGAGATCCGTATTGGTTACGTAGCTATGCCTTACGATGCAACCGGCGAATACTATAAAACAAACCTGATGAACTTTGCTTTGGGTGGTGCATTTAACAGCCGCATCAACCTTAACCTGCGCGAAGATAAAGGGTATACGTATGGTGCTCGTTCAAATTATGCAGGCACCAAATATGCAGGTCCGTTCACTGCAATGGCAGGGGTGCGTGCCGACGCAACTGCCGCTTCAGTTGTTGAATTCATGAAGGAGATCAACGATTTCAGAACTAAAGGAATTACAGAAGCGGAGCTACAGTTCATGAAGAACTCTATCGGCCAGTCTGATGCCCGTAAGTATGAAACACCAGGTCAGAAAGCCGGCTTCCTAGGTCGTATCATTGAATATGATCTGAAGAAGGATTACGTGAACAAGCAGACTTCTATCCTGAACAATATTACCAAGAAAGAGATAGATGCTTTAGCATCAAAGCACCTGCCTGCCGACAATATGCACATTGTAGTTGTTGGTGACAAAAAAACAGTAATGGCAGAACTTCAGAAACTGAATTACGAAATAGTTGAGCTTGATGCCAATGGTAACCCGGTAGGGACATCATCCGTAAAATAAGCCATACTACACACTGGAAAGCCCCTGATAACCTCAGGGGCTTTTTTTGCACTATAGTTTAGGTGCCCTACTATATTTTTTTGCAACCTCTTACACCAGCGTATGCGTAAAGGGGCTACGTCTGCGTTTTTAAGGCACAGACTTTGTAGTGCGTTTGCACTATATACAACAAACATATTATACATGAAGCTTAAAAAATCTTTACTTACCCTTGGCCTGGCTATTGCCAGTACCTTTACCCTTTATAGTTGCGGCGACGATGGTGTTGTGCTGTTCTCGATTGAAGACGATGTGAACCTGGGTAACCAGGTGGCCCACCAGGTAGATTCTACTTACAAAGCGCAAGGAAAATTACTTGAACGCAATGCTGCTAACCAGCAGGCATATACCTACATGGACCGCATCGTGAACCGTGTGCTTAATTCCGGTGAAGTGCAGTACCGCCAGGAATTTACATGGGACGTGAAAATCATTAAAGATGATGAGCAACTAAACGCTTTTGCCACTCCGGGCGGACATATCTATGTATTTACAGGCCTGATAAAATACCTGAGCGAAGAAGACCATTTTGCCGGTGTAATCGCCCATGAAATTGCCCACGCTGATCATCGCCATAGCGTTAAGCAACTGCAGCGCCAGTATGGCATAAACCTGTTACTTTCAATCGCTCTTGGTAACAACCCTAGTGCTTTAAAAGAGATTGCAGGTCAGCTTTCGGGTACGCTGGCAGGCTTAAAATTTAGCCGCGATGCCGAAACAGAAGCAGATAATTATTCTGTAGAATACCTGGGTGGCACCAAGTATTATGCCTGCGACGGAGCAGCCGGCTTCTTTATAAAGATGAACGAAGAAGCAGCGCAGGGCACACCTCCGGAATTCCTAAGCACACACCCGAACCCAGAAAACCGCGTAGAGAACATTCAGCAGAAAGCAAAAGATGAAGGCTGCAGCGTAACTTCTGGTCCTGATAACGATTTTACAGCATTAAAAAATGCGCTGAGATAATAACCCGAAAGCCTGCAGACATCTGCAGGCTTTTTTATACTCCTGACTATGAAGAATCTGAAACAAACTGGCGCCAAAGCCATTCTGAAAGCAGAAGAAAAAGTTGATATGCTTACGTTTAAGCTGAAACGTAAGCTGAACATGATGCAGGAGCTGCAGATAGTACCTTACCGCAGCTACGGCACTCCAACCAGGCTGTATGTAAAAGGCCGCGTACTGAAAGATAAAGGAATCCGGCACTCCGAAGAGAATGATACGCTCTGGGAAAACCTGCTGAACATGTACCGCCGGTTCGAAACCGATGAAGTACCCAATGCACGCGTGCAGCTTTGCCTGAACAACCAGTTTCATGAGATTACCACGGATGCGGAAGGTTACTTTGTACTGAACCTGGAACCCAAAACACCACTCGAATTACAGGACATCTGGCACACCATAGAACTAAAGCTAATTGATGCACCTGTTGAACTGACAGAAGAAGTAAAAGCTACGGCGCATGTGCTGGTGCCTCCGCCTGATGCCGAATACGGTGTAATTTCTGATATAGACGATACGATCATGCGTACAGGCGCGACCAGCCTGCTCGAAAGCGGCCGAAATGTACTGTTGAATAATGCCCATACCCGCATTCCATTTCATGGGGTCTCGCAGTTCTACAAATCGTTGCAGTTAGGCCGGAATGGCAAGCGCAACAATCCGTTCTTTTATGTAAGCAGCAGCCCTTGGAACAATTACGATCTGCTGTACCATTTCCTGGAACTGAACGAAATACCCCAAGGCCCACTCCTGCTGCGCGACTTCGGGTTTGACGAAGATAAACTTGGTCACTCCGACCACATGAGCCATAAGTACAAGGAAATCGAGAACATCCTCATCACTTACCCAGAACTTGACTTTATACTTATTGGCGATAGCGGACAGCAGGATGCAGCCATTTACAGCGAAGTGGTGAAGAACCACCCGGGCCGTATCATGGCTATTTACATTCGTGACGTGAACATTGAGAAACACACCCGTAAGGTTGTAGGCATTGCTGATGAGCTTAAAAAAGGCGGTGGAGACGTTGAAATGCTATTGGTAAAAGAAACCGCTGAAGCTGCTAAACACGCTGCAGGCAAAGGCTTTATCTTTGTGGAAGAAGTAAAAGAAGTAGAGAAAGAAGTGAAAGTAGACGCTGCTGGAGATAAATAATTTTATTGTCTAAGCTTATAATGGGAAGCCGTGAAATTATAAAACTATAGTTTCACGGCTTTTGCTATAGTTAGCCTTCTTCCTAAATTTACAAGCAGGTATTTTAAAAAATATTGCAGGGAGTTTCGGACGCAAAAGTTCGACATTACTAAACTATAGTTGCGTTTGTACTCGCTACTTCTGCAGATCTCTCGCAAATACAGCATGCAATTGCCACAGCGTAACTATAGTTAGTGTGCTTTTGTTAGGTAACTGTACGCTGCCGTTTAGCATTATGGATACAGATCAGGAAATAGAAGTTCAGTTAAAATCAAGCGCCGATTTTCAGCAGCCTTACCAGACACCATTTTACCAGATCCTGTTGTTTAAAGGGAAAGGTAGTTTTATAGTTGACTTTACAGAGTACACATTTTCCGGCAACACCATTTTATTTCTTACGCCCTATCAGTGCTTTCAATGGAATAGCCCGGCAACTATAGAAATGGAATGCCTCCGGTTTCATGGGGACTTTTACTGCATTGAATACCATAAAAAAGAGGTGGCCTGCAACGGGCTGCTGTTTAATAATATCTATTTAGCCCCGCATATTACGATCAGCGATAGCATTTACAGCGAAATATCAGCTCTGCTCCTGAAAATCGAGGATGAAAAACAGGTTGGCAGTAATTTCTCTTCCGCTATCCTGAAAGCGTATCTGCAACTGATCCTGGCTTTATGCAGCAAAGAGAAAAGCATTTACCTGAACAATGGCGCCTTGAATGGCTCTTCTTTACCTGAGCTGGTTCATTTTCAGGAACTGCTGGAGCAAAATTTTATTCAGGAAAGAAGTCCTGCCTTTTACGCTTCTAAAACACACTTGACGCCGAATGCTTTCGGGAAGAACATCAAAAAGCAATTCGGGAAAACGCCAACCCAGCTCATACAGGAACGAGTAATTCTGGAAGCTAAAAAACTGCTGCACCTGACGCATAAATCAGTCAAAGAAATAGCAGCTGAACTCAACTTTGAAGACGAATTTTATTTCAGCCGTTATTTCAAAAAGAGCGTTGGACTATCTCCACTACATTACCGGGAAGATGTGGGAATATCTATAGTGGCGAAATAATCTATGGATAAACCTTTTCTGTCCATTTCTACCACCTGTGCTATAGTCTAAGTTTGTAGTAAAAAAACTGCAAATGGAAAAGCTCTTAAAGTTGCTGGTTGTAAATCAATCAAACTTCATACATTTCATCCGGATCTCCATCTTTATTGTAATGGCCTGGATTGGTGGTCTGAAAGCATTTCAGTACGAAGCTGATGGCATTGTTCCATTCGTAGCTAACAGCCCTTTCATGTCTTTCTTTTACAGCAAAGATGCGCCGGAGTACCAGGATTATAAAAACCCAGAAGGCAAAACTGTACAGAAAAACGTGGACTGGCATAAAGCAAATAACACCTACATTTTCTCTTATGCGTTAGGTACGGTAATCATAGTGATAGGAACCTTAACACTACTTGGAATCTGGTTTTCTAAAATTGGGGTGCTCGGTGGCCTCTTAACCTTCGGCATGTCACTGGTAACGCTATCATTTCTAGTCACTACGCCCGAAGTGTATGTGCCAAACCTTGTCGGCGATTTCCCGACACCACAATTCGGATTTCC
Source organism: Pontibacter populi (assembly GCF_019336435.1). Lineage (GTDB taxonomy): Bacteria > Bacteroidota > Bacteroidia > Cytophagales > Hymenobacteraceae > Pontibacter > Pontibacter humidus. Next base: position 142,848 of record NZ_JAHWXQ010000002.1, read on the forward strand.
TTACTTATCAGGTGCCGGGCGGTTGGTTTTGAAGGATATTATTATGATGGCAGCCGGACTTATAGTTGCGTCTGATTGTGCAGCAAGAATTTTAGCCAAACAGAAGAGTCCTGTTGAAGCGAGAGTTTTGGTATAGCGGTTGCAATTAAAGTAACAGAGAAGGCAAAAGACTGCCCTTATAAGGGTTACTTTATTACTAGTAATACAAACCAAAAGCCGGTAAACTATAGACTATAGTTTACCGGCTTTTGGTTTGTATATAGGTTTAGTTAAATTTAAATTTCATGCATTACATTCACTACCTGCAATAAACTTTTACTTTAGGAAATGCGCTACCTAGAAACCTCTCTAATTCTGTCTTTAATTCTCCTGGCTACAGTTACTTCTAATGCACAGGAAATAACCAGAAAGAGTACCAACAATTTAAATATTAGTGAGAAGTACTTTGTATTAAAAGCCGATAAACAAACCAAACATGGGCAATATCTCTCTTATTATAGTGATTACTTATTTGAAGACTATATAATTGAGTTTGGAGACTATGAAAACAATTTAAAAACAGGAAGATGGTTTTCTTTTTATCACAGAGATCCAAGCAACTTTCTGAAAGCAGCTGGTGAATATGTAGAAGGTAATAAGGAAGGCGCCTGGAGCTATTATTATATGGATGATTCCGTAACTCTTTTCACTTCTTTCGGAACACAAAAGACTACACGGATTATAAAACCCAAGAAGGCATCAGAAAGGTATCAATTTGAAATATCTCCGGAGAAATACAAAATGTCTTCAGCCGGAAAGTACAGTGAGAATGCTAAAATAGGTATTTGGGAATATTATTCATTATCAGGCAAACTAATGCATGTATATGACCATACTGCAAACAAGCTTCTTGAGAATAACCACAAACAGCCCGATTCGACAATGATATTTTTAGGCGGATTAGATCGTTTTTATAACTATTACCGTTCTGCGCAACATGATACGAAACTACAGAAGCCAATTGACATAACAGAGCCCACACAGGCTATTTATGAAATTGGTGAAGATGGAAATTACAAATTAGTTACTGGGTATGGAAATAAGGAGTTCTTGGAGCATGCAGACAAAATTATGCGAGCCGTTCCTCAGGAATGGATAAATCAGGATGGGGTAGCAAAAATGAATGTACAAATCACATACACAGCCAATTACCCGAAAAACGAAAAGAAAGCACCTTTTTATATCAACTTAAAGTTCGTTGAAATACGAAAGAAGTAAATTCCGCTATCTGCAAGATTTATGAATTAAGATTATTTAAGCGCTAACTCGAATGATCAGCTATAATTTTCCAGCCATTTGCAAAGCGCTGAAAGATAACCGAAAAATGGCCTTCTAAATTACCTTTGGCGGCTTCGCGTTGCAGGTGCCACTTGCCTACTACCAGTATATTATCTGCAGAAAGAGGGCGTACTTCCTTCAGGTCAAAAGTAAGCTTGCCCATTGCTGAAACATCCGGGTAGCCGCGTTTATAGTTGTCCAGCGTTTGTTGCCAGCCATAGGTCAAGCCGCTCTTGCCAACAAATAGTAACGAATCCGATTTCCAGTAGCCCTGCATATAGCCTTCCAGGTCACCGGCACTCCAATTCCCGGCTTGTTCGGCTAATACCTGTTTTACCTGCGCAATGGCTTGTTCTAGAACTATAGTTTGCTGCTGCGTTTCAGCAACTGGTTTTGCAGGCTGGCAACCTGCAACTATAAGTTGTAAACCAACTACAGTTAGTACTAAAAGGCTATTTTGTTTCTTCATATCCCGGAAGTATAGTTTTGATATATGTAGTACCACCTAACCGGCCCATAGCACGGGCAATTCGACCACGTTTTCGCAACACAAAGCCGCTCGGGTTTTTAGCACTGTATTTTATGGGGTTAGGCAATACCGCGGCCAGCAATGCTGCCTGTTGGCGGCCAATGTCTTTGGCGGATTTTTTAAAATATAGTTGGCTGGCAGCTTCTACTCCAAACACACCATCGCCCATTTCGGCAATGTTCAGGTACACTTCCATAATCCTTTCTTTGCCCCAGATCAGCTCAATTAAAACTGTAAAGTAAGCTTCCACGGCTTTACGAAGATAGCTGCGCCCGTGCCACAGAAAAACGTTTTTGGCTACCTGCTGGCTAATTGTACTCCCCCCACGTATGTTGCCGCCCTTCTGGTTGCGCTTAAAGGCATCCATAATAGCATCCATATCAAAACCGCTGTGTTGCAGAAACAACTGGTCTTCGGAAGCAACAACAGCAAGCGGTAACTGGTCAGACATCTCATCCAGCGAAACGGAGGTTTGCTTTATAGTTGGCTCGTTCTTGTCTGCCTTTCCGGCTTCGGCGCGGCGCTTAACCATGTGCAGCGTAGCAGGCGGGTCCACCCACTTATACAACAAAACCCAGGCAACACTCAGCAAAAAAAGGCTAAGTACCAACTTCACAAACAACAACTTTAGCTGGCGCAGGCCAATACGCTTTTTACTCATACAAGTACTTCCGGTTAAGGGCGCAAAGGTATAGTTTTCAGCGCATTTTTTTCAGCCAATTTTTGCACTGTATTTAACTGATTTATAGTTGCCGTACGTATGTTTTAATTTAAACGTGCTTAAGTTCTTTCGATAAAACAGATCAGCCGCTAATTATGTCAGAATACTTGCCCTTATTCCCGCTGAATATTGTAGTATACCCCGGCGAAAAGCTGAACCTGCACATTTTCGAGCCGAGGTACAAACAACTTGTCCTAGACTGTATCATGAACGAAAAGAACTTCGGTATCCCGACTTATATTCAAAATGGCGTAGGGCAATATGGCACTGAAGTAGAAATACTGGGGATAGAGAAGAAATACGAAAACGGAGAAATGGATATCCGCAGTAAAGGTATCCGGGTATTTAAAGTTATTAAATTTGAGCGTACGGCGCCGGGCAGGTTGTATGCCGGAGGCAAGGTAGAAGAGGTAGTTTACAAGAACGATGAGGATATCATTACCAAAACTAAGATAAGAGCATGTATGCAGCAACTATACGATGCGCTTGGTCTCAAAAGCCTTTCGTTAGACCTTAAAGAGGATTTTACAAGCTTCGAAATTGCACACCAACTGGGTTTGAATCTGGAACAGGAATATGCCTTGCTGCAAATGCAACGCGAAAGCGACCGGCAGGAGGCTATCTTGCAACACCTGGAAAACATACTTCCGATAGTTTTGGAAACCGAACGCCTGAAAGAACGCGTAAAGCTTAACGGCCATTTTAAATCGCTCACGCCACCCGAGTTTTAAGAATGGATAATCAGTAATGATTAATTATTCACTTTCTAACTTCAAAACTTTCTAACTTACCTAACTCCTAAACTTTATAAATGCTGCTTTACTTCCTGATCATAATACCAACCCTTTTTGCAATATTTCTGCTATTCAGTTACTGGCAGGAATGGAAGTATCGCCGCAAACCATACTATAAACTGGCAGACGTTGGCTGGAGAAAAACTTCACTCCCACCTGATGCTGAAAAAAGCTATTCGCTGGCTATGCTTGGAGATATAGGCGCTGTGGCCACTGATGGGTCAGACCCGGTATTAAAGATCTTTGAACGATGGCAGCAGGCTAATGCAGCAGCATGTACGGCCGTATTCCTGGGAGATAACCTATACCCTGTTGGTCTGCCGCCTGAGGGCCACCGCCACCGAGCCATGGCTGAAAACAGGCTGAAAACTATACTACAGCAATTACAGCACTATAAAACGCAGCCCATTTTCCTGAGCGGCAACCACGACTGGAACAAAGGACGTCCGGATGGCTACCAATACATGCTGCGCCAGCAAGCTTACATAACAGAAGCTTTACAGAATAAGGACACATACCTGCCGCAAAATGGCTGTCCGGGGCCTGTAGCCCTGCAACTGGCGGATGGCTTACTGCTGGTAGTGATTAATACGCAATGGTGGGTGCAGCGCGGCGAAAAACCGTTAGGCAGCAACTATAGTTGCCCCTATTCTGACATCGAAGAATTCTATATTGCGCTCAACAATTTACTCCGCAGGAACAGGCATCAGCAGATTATAGTTGCTGCTCATCACCCGTTATACAGCAATGCCCTACATGGTGGCAAATTTACTATAAAACAGCACCTGTTTCCGCTTACTGCTGCTCATAAACGCTTCCTGATACCGTTACCTATACTTGGGTCACTGTACCCATTCTACCGTAAGTATTTTGGCGCTTCAGAAGACATGTCGCATAAAAAGTACAAGCGCATGCGCAAAAGGCTGCTACAGATATTTAACCGATACCAGAATATTATCTACGTAGCCGGCCACGACCATAACCTACAGCATTTTGAGAAGCGTGGTAACCATTACCTGGTCAGTGGCTCAGGTAGCAAAACATCGTTCGTAAAAAAAGGGGGTAATGCAACATTTACCCTGGAGCAGCACGGCTTTGTAGTACTGAATTATTACCAGAACAGGGAAGTCTGGCTCGAAGTGCACGTAGCCCCTGTTACTGCTACAGATAATACTACCGACCTGGTTGTATTCCGTAAAAAGCTGGAAAGTATAGTTGTGCCGCAACAACAGCCGGTATAACCACTACGCAGATTCAGGAACCGGAAGAATTACTTTCAGGCTCTTTGGTTTTATAGTTACTCTAACCTCTTCGCCAAAGTTTACCGGCTCCCCATCAATATGCATTACTTCATGATTGGTGTTATGGATCACGGCTTTTCTACAGCTCAGTTTACGGGTATAAACAGATTCGTCAATGCTGTTCGTGTATAATTTGTAGAGTATGCCCAGGGCAGCCGCTTTCGGGAAGCGCTCGATCAGGCAAATCTCAAACCGCCCATCGTTTAAAATACCTGTGGGGTTAATGTTGGCATTGCTTCCGAAAGCATTTGCATTAGCTATAGTTACCATAAAAGCCTCCCCTTCAAAACGCTCATTGTCTGTTTCAATGGTGTAAAATTTGGGCTCATAACTCAGGAATTCCTGCATCGCAATCCAGGCATAAGCCCCAGGGCCACGCGTTTCTCCATCGCTGAAACGTTTTACAACCAACGCATTAAATCCCAGATCAGATAAATGAATGGAAGGCTGTCCGTTAATATCCAGGGTATCGATGTTTCGGATAACATGACGGTGAATCAGCTCCAGCGCTTCTTCCGTATCCTGCGGTATGTTCAGGTCTTTGGACAGGCCATTGCCTGAACCGAGTGGAATAATGCCCAGCGGTGTGTTCGTACCGATCAACAGGGCTCCTACATGGCTTACAGTCCCATCGCCTCCAACTGCAAATACAGCGTCGGGTTTGTTCTTTTCGATCAGGCTTTTAATTGCTTCGTCGTCCTTATCTCCCGTTGTTTTATAGAAAGTGTAGTTAATCCCGTGCTCCTCACAAATCACCGTTATCTCTTCTTCCAGGTCGGTTTTGTCTATATCGCCGGCAATAGGGTTTATGACAAAAAGGAGCTTTCCGGGTACTTCGTTTTCCTGCATAGAGCTAGCAATTGTTATTTTGCAATACCAATAATACGGTTTATAGTTAATTTAGTGAAGCACAAAAAAAACTAACCCGCAAACAGGTTAGCTTTTTCTGTAGGGCATGTTACAGCCCTCATTGGCAAAACTTATCTTCCAGACTTTGATCCTGAAGATCCTGAACCGGAAGAACCAGATCCTGAAGATCCAGAAGAACCGGATGATCCTGATTTAGAGGATGAGCCTGAAGTAGAAGATCCTGATGCGCCGCCTGAGCTTTTTGAAGTGGTAGACTTGTTTGCACCAGTTTTAGATGAACTTGACGAAGAAGATCCAGACTTAGAAGATCCCTTCGAGTTGTCGTTTTTAGTAGCCATTGTAATTTTAGCTTTCAGTTTAAGTTTGTTTTTGTAGCAGTTATTCCCATGGTTTGAGCCATGTAGCGAGAGTTAAAATGCAGAAATCTGCAATACATATATACAGCATGTTTTATGTAAGGTTGTACTTACAGCCAATTTCTTACTGTTTTTTATGGAGATATGCCAGCTAACAAGCCCAAAGGACCTCTTACTATATCGCCTCCAGTCTAAGTTGGCCCTGTAATTCAAGCGTAAAATCCGGATCCACACGCATGCCGCCGTGCCGTTCCCTACCGGAAAAATCGTTTTACTATATGTTACATCTATTCGAATCCCTCGATACTGTCGAGCTACGTTCGCTATTTATAAATCTAATTTCTTCTGACTGGTATTCGGTTCAAAATCCTATCTACTAAACGGTCATAGACCTAGGGTTATAGGCATAACTTTCTGTGAAATGCTTATTCGTAAGGTTGAAATTTGTTCAAAAACAGCTGTTATAGTTGGATAATCCTATTTTCAGGAAAAACTGCTATACTTAATTATAGAGTTATCGTATTACCATTTACAAAAGCAGCTACTGAAGCTGCTTACAGACTAAAAAAAGAATGTTATGAATATGAAAAGGACGTTTGGTGCCTTGTTAACTATATTAGGTATCATAGGCATCATTTGGGGAGCATACGCTTTCCTGATGGGTGGTGATGGTGTGGCAGTGGGCAAATTTTCTGCTGCTGTTCCGTTCGTTATCGGCTTGATCTTCTTCTTTTCAGGAATCAGCCTTGTGAAAACCACTAAAGACCAGACCTAGGTGTAACTTACTACAAAAAGAAAAGCCCCTGCTTTACTGGCAGGGGCTTTTCTTTTTGTAAACTATAGATAGCCGTAACTTTCTATAACACTAAATATTTTTCGCATAAACAGACAGATCAGAAGCAAAACTCTCTACTGCCAGAGCGGTATCCAAGTAGCTCGACTTGTAAGAGGCATCATTGCTGTGCACATAAAGTACCGTCTCATTCTTAATCGTTTCAATTACTTCTTTAGATATCTCCGTTGGAAGTGCAGGACAACCAAGACTGCGGCCCAGGCGGCCATATTGCTTCACAAAATCGGCAGTGGCGTAGTCGGCACCATGTATAACTATAGCACGCTCCCTGGCATTGGTATTAAAGCCCTCGTCCATCCCTTCCAGTTTTAAAGAAAGACCATGCTTGCCGTAATAAGTTTGATCTGTAATATAAAAGCCAAGGCTGCTCATGTAAGAGTTCGGCTTATTCGAGAATTTAACAGCTTTGTCATTGCCAGTATTACGGCCATGCGCTACCAGTGTATTAAACAACACCTTTTTAGCTTCCAGGTCTATTACCCACATACGTTTCTCGCGACTCGACTTTGTAAAATCAACTATAGTTAAAATTTCCTGTGCCGGAGAGATAGATGCGCGTTGCTTCAGATTAAGAAAACCGATAAAAGCTTGTTTAAATACAGGAAAAGATAAGCCCTTGTTTTTAAGGTTTGCCTCCTGGTATACCTGCTCCAGGTGCTGCGAAAAAGCCATTTGTTTCTCTTCGTAAGACATACCACCGGTGGTTGTGGTGGCAGTTTCTGTTGTTGCTGGAATAGCGGTTTCACCCATCGGGTTTGCTTCCGGAGAACTGAAAGATACAAGGCTTAATGCTAGTAGGAGGATAGCTGGTTTCAACATAGGTTTTTAAGGTTCTTAAGTACGGGATTCGTTTTGTAACAGGTAAAACCGTAAAAATTGTTCCATACGGGCAGAAAGAGCCTGGCAAATATCTTCTGAAAGTTAAAACCGGATCTGTTTATAGTTCAACGCTCAGCATGAAAGTAAAAGTATATTCTTCAGGATTAAAATTATAGTCAGGCTTTTATACAGTTAATTTAATCGTTTAACAGCCATTATGAGTTTATATATTTTATTTTTGTGCCATGAAGAAGATCAACTCCCTCCTTTATCTGTCTGTCATTGTTCTGGCTGTAGCCTGTGGCTCACCGGAAAGTATGAAAGACTTTGACAGCACTACCTGGAAAGCCGATAAAAATGCCTGCAAAGGCGACCGCGCAAAGCTCGCTCCTGAATTTGAAAAGATCAGGAAAGATATGGTCGGCAAAAAAGAATATATAGTTCGTAACGTATTGGGTAAACCTGATAAAGAAGAATTACTGGAGCGCAGCCAGCGCATCTACTATTATTACCTCGAATCGGGCGAACAATGCCAGAATACCAGCACATTATCAGAGGCAAGCCGCCTGGAAGTAAGAATTAACTCGTTGGGCAAAGTTTCGGAAGTAAACTATAATCAACCCCAAAAACTAAAGAAGCCCGAGTAATACCCGGGCTTATTTAGTTTTTCGATTTACCTAGTGGTTATCCAGTTCACTTAAGTGTTGTGCATGCTGCCTGCCTTCCAGCTCCAGGAAACGGCGAAGCTGCTCCGATGAAAGCACTTTTGTAAGTGCCTTATCATTTTGCAGGTGCACTTTCTGTATCATTTGATCGCTGCTAACGGCTGTCGCTGTTTTTTCAGTTTCCAGTAATTGCTGGTAGCGTAATTCGTTTAGCTGCTTTACTTCCTGCTGTTGCTGGGCTGTAAGCTGTAGTTCACGCTCCATTTCCAGGGTTAACAAGGCAGGTCCTGTAACCTGTACCTCCAAAACTTTCTTATCAAGGCCATCATCGCCTTTGGTAATGCGCTGTGTAAAACCAGCTGTTGTAATAAGGCCAAGCGCCAGTGTAAGTATATATGTCTTCATGAGTATCTGATTTAATGCCTGTAAACTACAGGATGTGTTACTAGCTACTTCAACGGAAAATCTCAGATCAGGTTATCCTGTTTTAGTATATTTTTAATAATGCTACACGAAGCAGATTTATACTGTTACAAACCTAAAATATTGTTTTTCCAACTTACACCAATATTGTATTAAGATTATGATCTGTAAAACGTGATAATGGTAACATAGCCTGCGCAAAATGGTATATAGGCTTATACTATACAATTTAGTATTTTAACAAGCAGTAATTATACCCCGCACCAGGCAGGTGACTTGATCCGAACATATGAGAACGCTACACTATAACCCCAGCACACTGGAAGTTGATTTTGCAAAAGCATTTCATGAGCTAAGCCCACAATTAGAAAATAAAATTGACAAGGCGCAGGTAATTGACATTAAAGCAGAACATAACATTGATAACCCACAACTTACTTTCCGGTTAAAAGACAAGGAAGGCGACATGCACGAAATAGTAGTACAAATAATTCAGCGACCTGATCACATGGTAAAATGAATTGTGTCGAAATCTACTATAACATAAAGGCCTCAGGAATTTTACTCCTGAGGCCTTTATGTTATAGTTCAGCTATAGTTGCTTAAGGGCTGTTGGGTACCGTGTGGTCCGGGCGTTTAAAGAATTGCATGGCTATAAAACCGATCATAGCGCCAGAAATAACACCTTCCAGCATCAGAACCATAAAAATGACCAGACCCGGCGTGCTGGAGACCCGCTCTCCTACCATGCTGTTATGTGATAGCACAGTAAGCAGAGAATCATCAAACGTTTTAATGTAGATGAGCATAAAGGCCGAAAAGATGATAGTAGCCACTACAGAAGTTAAAAAAGCAGCGCCTAAACCACTTAAATAACCAAAATGCTCTTTTTTTGCTCGTTTTAATCCCCGCAATGTCATCACAATCCCGATAGTGAGAATTACGGAGTTCAGGAAACGTAACTCCACAATATGCGACAGCCCTATTGCCTTCATGACAAAGAAATAGCCTATCAGGCCAATAGCCGTGAGCAAGCCATACTTCAGGGCAATCTTTTCCATAATGCAGGGGATAGCAGGGTTACAGGTTGATTATATTAAACACGTTCCGGCATAGAATGGTCTGCCCGCTTAAACCATTGCATAGCTATAAAAGCTATAAAAAAGCCAGGTATGGTGCCGTAAAATATAGTCAGTACAAATAGCCAGACCAGCGAGATACTTTCCGGGAAGAGCGAACTGGCCTGCAGATTTTCGAGATAAGTGGCACGGTAAAGCGAAATATACAACACCAGGAAGATAGCCAGCAGAACCGATGAAACCACGCCAACCGTAGCGCCTATTCCAAGTCCGCTGAAATACTCTACCATGTTGTTCATTCTTTTATACTTAGAGATGGCAACGATGATACCAATGACAAGGAATATACCACTTAAGAAGGAAAGTTCTACAACATCCTGTAGCCCGAATATACCCATGATCAGGAAGTAAATGATGTGCGCAACCCCTACCAGAATACCATATTTAATTGCTATCTTCTGGTAAGACACTTTTTCAATTGCCATGTTACGTAGGTTAATTAATATACAATACTTCTCTTATAATGAACAGTTTAGCTCTAAAAATGGTTACTACAGAACGCCGGAGGGCAATTCTAGCAATACCTTAGTACCGCTAACTGAATATTATTTAAACAATATACTATAGAAGTAAGGGTGGCGTTGTGATTTGATGCAAAAATTTTGTCCTGCTATGCCGAACTGTTTGTTTAAAAAACAGTTACCAAAAGCTGAATAAGAGCTTTTAGAAAAAGCCGGAACATACTTATTCATCAATCACGACATTTATTTCGTAGTTTTGCAACCGGAATCCATTTTAATTCTCTAACAGAAACACATGATCAGTACTAACAATGTAAGCTTGAGATATGGCAAGCGCACATTATTTGAAGATGTAACTATAAAATTTATACCTGGCAACTGCTATGGTTTGATCGGGGCCAACGGGGCAGGTAAATCTACTTTCCTGAAGATCCTTTCGGGTGAGATAGAAGCCAATACCGGTTCGGTAGAAATACCAGCCAAAGCCAGACTTGCCGTATTAAAGCAGAACCACTTTGCTTACGATGAGTACCCTGTATTGCAAACGGTGATAATGGGCCACAAGCGCCTGTTTGACATAATGCAGGAAAAAGACGCTATTTATGCCAAAGCTGACTTTACAGATGCAGATGGTGAGCGCGCAGCTGAACTGGAAGGCGAATTTGCCGATATGGAAGGCTGGAACGCAGAATATGAAGCTGCTGAATTACTGAGCGGCCTAGGCATTACCGAAAACCTGCACTACTCGTTAATGAAAGACCTGAGTGGTAGTGAAAAAGTACGTGTTTTATTAGCACAAGCGCTTTTCGGTAACCCGGATATCCTGTTACTCGATGAGCCTACCAACAACCTGGATGCCGAATCGATCATGTGGCTGGAGAACTTCCTGGGCAATTTTCAGAACACGGTTATAGTTGTATCACACGACCGCCACTTCCTGGATGCGGTTTGTACGCACGTAGCCGATATCGATTTTGGCAAAATAAAGATGTATGCCGGTAACTATAGTTTCTGGTACGAGTCGAGCCAGCTTGCCCTTAAGCAGCGCTCCGATTCAAATAAGAAAACAGAAGATAAGCGCAAGGAACTGGAAGAATTCATTCGTCGTTTCAGCGCCAATGCTTCCAAATCAAAGCAGGCTACTTCCCGTGCTAAATTACTGGAGAAACTTACTGTAGATGATATTCAGCCATCATCGCGCAAGTACCCATACATTGCCTTTAAACCGGAACGCGAAGCTGGTAACCAGTTACTGCAGGTAGAGAATCTGAGCAAATCTATTGAAGGTCAGCCGATCTTTACGGATGTAAGCTTTATGGTTGATAAAGGTGATAAGATCGCTATACTTGGCCGTAACGACGTTGCTGCTACTGTATTTTTTAAGATACTGGCAGGCGAAGTAAAGCCGGATACAGGTGATTTTAAGTGGGGTACAACTATAAATGCAGCGTTTTTTCCGAAAGACAATGCTGAGTTCTTCAATACTGACCTTAACTTGGTAGACTGGCTGCGCCAATACTCTGTAGAGAAAGACGAAAGCTTTATCCGTGGTTTCCTGGGCCGTATGCTGTTCTCTGGCGAAGAGTCTTTGAAGAAAGCTAACGTATTATCGGGTGGTGAGAAAGTGCGCTGTATGTTCTCTAAAATGATGCTGCAGTCTGGAAACTTCCTAGTAATGGACGATCCTACCAACCACCTGGACCTGGAGTCTATCACGGCGCTAAACAACTCGCTGAAAGAATTTGATGGCACTGTATTATTTGCGTCTCACGACTTACAGTTCGTAGATACAATCGCCAATCGTATTATCGAGCTAACACCAAACGGCATGATCGATAAGCGCATGACCTACGAAGAATACCTGCAGGACGATAACATCCGCGAACTGCGCAAAAAAATGTATCAAACAGCAACGGTATAACCTCAGTATGTCTGCAAAACTGAACACATATTATGCAAGGTGCCTGCTGGCACTTTGCATTTTTGCTTTTACAGGCCTTACAGCCATGGCACAGGTAGAGCCGGATACAGTAAAACGCAAACCAACTTTGCCAACAGGACGTCCAGGTACTGAACAACCGGTCTATACTCCTAAACCACAGCCGCAACCTCAACCTAAGGTACAGCAGCAGCCACCGGTAGTGCAGGAAGAGCCCGAAGAAGCAGAGAAGGAGAAACAGGAATTTATAGACAAGCTTTACTTTGGAGGTAGCTTCGGGTTACAATTCGGTTCTTATACCAACATTACCCTGTTGCCCATTATCGGTTACAAGGTTACAGATAAGTTCAGTGTAGGTACGGGGGTGGTCTATCATTTTATAAGCGACGGCGGCATATCGCTGAACAATTTTGGCGGCCGCGGCTTTACTCAAATGGAAGTGTTTGATATTATGGATGGCGCCTTGCTGGCACATGCTGAAGTAGAAGTACTGAGCCGCGAGTACCTGATGCTCGATAATTCAAATAGACCACTCTATAAATTACGGAAAACCATGACACTGCCTATGATAGGGATTGGTTACCGGCAACGCATCGGCGAAAAAGCGTCTTTGGACCTGTTGTTACTGTACAATGCCAACGACGATATTGTGAATCCTTATAGTAACCCAGTTATTCGGGCAGGTATAAATATCCCTTTCAGGAAATAAGTATACCAACTATAAAAACAAAAGGACTGCCTTACAGGGCAGTCCTTTTGTTTTTAAATATGATCAGTAGTGCTAACCTCGTATGAGTCGTAACAGCACCATGATAACGGCGATAACTAATAAAATGTGGATCAGTCCACCTACGGCATCAGGGAATCCCAGGAAGCCGATAAGCCAGAAGATCACAAGGATAACTGCTATAATATACAATAAATTTCCCATAGTTTTAATTGTTTAATGAAGTTGTACGTTGCTTGTTTAATTTCTATTAACGTGTAAACTAACTTGAGGTTAAACTCCCCGGATCAGGCGCAGCAGTACGGCAATTACAGCCAGTACAAGCAACACGTGAATAATACCACCAACGGCATCCGGAAATCCTAAGAAGCCGATCAGCCAGAAAATTATCAGCACAACGGCTATGATATACAATAAATTTCCCATAGTTAAGAGTCTTTAGTTTTATGACAACTACCTTTTTATATTCGGCTACACACCGGTAGAGAGAGTAGTTGTACTTTTTTGTTTAAGCTTTTACGCATATATATTACAAAGGATTTATTAAGATGCTCTTTTTTATGAAATAATCTGATGTTGCAACCTTTATTGCCATTGATCCCCCTGCCCTATTACCCGCTTTAACTGCTTTAGTAACAGGTAAGTTATAGTTGCCCTAACATGAGACACAGGTATACTGCTGCTTTATCTTTATTTTTTTTACAGTCATCGCTAAACAAACTATAAAAATAGCATCTGAAAAGGTTAAAAGTTGAAGTCTGCCAAGATGCCACTGATTACAACTATAGAATAAAAGATTTTCTTTTAGCTTTGCAGGCAATACCAAACTATATGTTTATAGAACCTATGAAAAAAGTAGCAGTTATTGGCTCAGGCACAATGGGCAACGGCATAGCCCACGTTTTTGCACAAAATGGTTTCCAGGTAGCACTGGTTGATATATCAGAGGAGGCATTAAATAAAGCACTGGGAACAATTACCAAAAACCTGGACCGCATAATAGCTAAAGGCAACCTTACCGAAGAGCAGAAAGAGCAGACGTTAGCTAACATCACTACTTACACTAATATGCAGGAAGGTGTGAAAGAAGCTGACCTGGTTGTGGAGGCTGCTACTGAAAACGTAGACCTGAAACTGAAAATCTTCCGTGACCTGAGCAGCTTTGCGAAGCCAGAAGCAATTCTTGCCAGCAACACCTCTTCTATTTCTATTACTAAAATTGCATCCGTTACCGATCGTCCGGATAAAGTAATTGGCATGCACTTCATGAACCCGGTTCCGGTAATGAAGCTGGTAGAGATCATCCGCGGTTATTCTACGTCTGATGAGGTGACAAAACAGGTAATGACCATGTCATTGCAGCTGGGTAAAGTACCTACCGAGTGTAACGATTACCCTGGCTTTGTCGCAAACCGCATCCTGATGCCCATGATCAACGAGGCGATCTATAGTTTATACGAAGGCGTAGCCGGCGTGGAAGAGATCGACACGATCATGAAACTTGGCATGGCACACCCGATGGGCCCGCTGCAACTGGCAGATTTCATTGGTTTGGATGTTTGCTTATCTATCCTGAACGTACTGTACGATGGCTTTGGCAACCCGAAATATGCTCCTTGCCCGTTATTGGTCAATATGGTGCAGGCAGGCCACAAAGGTGCCAAGTCAGGCCAGGGCTTTTATAACTGGACACACGGCACCAAAGAGCTTATAGTTTCAGACCGTTTTAAAAAGAAGTAATTGCTGATTGTTAAATGGTTGGATGGTTTAATTGTTGAATGTTAAACTAGCAACTACATAATCCTTTTCTATAGAATACTGAAGCCGCTGCTGGTACTACCTGCAGCGGCTTTTTGTTTGTCTGAATCAGGATTTAAGGATTGGCAGGATGATGTTTATTGACCTTTATTATAATCTCTTTAAACCAACTATAAAACAAAAGAGCCTTTACCTGAGTGGTAAAGGCTCTTTTGTTTTATAGTTGATTACGATTTCAGGTCAACAATTTAACCATTCAACAATCAAACAGTTTAAACTAAACCGCTACCGCATTATCACGCAGCGCGTCATTCAACGAAGTTTTCAGGTCAGTACTTTCTTTACGCTGACCGATGATCAGGGCGCAAGGCACCTGGAAATCGCCGGCAGGGAATTTCTTGGTATACGAACCCGGGATAACTACAGCACGAGGCGGCACATAGCCTTTGTATTCTTTCGGCTCGCTTCCTGTAACGTCTATGATCTTAGAGCTTCCAGTTATAGTTACACCAGCACCAATTACAGCTTCCTTACCAATACGGCAACCTTCTACCAGAATACTTCTTGATCCTATAAAGGCACCGTCTTCAATAATTACCGGAGCAGCCTGAACCGGCTCCAGCACACCACCAAGGCCAACCCCTCCGCTTAAGTGCACATTTTTACCAACCTGTGCGCAGCTACCAACAGTTGCCCAGGTATCCACCATCGTTCCTTCGCCTACCCATGCACCAATATTTACATAAGATGGCATCATGATCACTCCTTTCGAAAGGAAAGATCCATAACGCGCAATCGCATGAGGTACAACACGAACGCCCTGAGCTGCATAGTTTGTTTTCAGCGCAATCTTATCATGAAACTCAAAAGGCCCTACTTCAATCGTTTTCATGGCCTGAATTGGGAAATACATCAGCACAGCTTTCTTTACCCATTCGTTTACCTGCCAGTCGTCGCCTACCGGCTCTGCTACGCGTATTTTACCCTTGTCTAAATCTTCTATTACAGCACGTACCGCATCTACAGTAGCCTGTTCCTTCAAAAGGTCACGGTTTTCCCAGGCCTGCTCTATAATTGTCTGAAGCGTCATCTAAAATATAGTTGATATTGAATAATGCGTAAAAGTATTAAATTTAACCGATGTCTGAAAAGAGAATTCTACTTGCCTCGCTGCTAAAACCCGTAAACGATACCCGTATGTACGGCAAACTCGGGCTTTCGCTGTGTAAGCTGCCGAACACCCGGGTGCATATCGCCGGTTTTACAGCTCCTGCTCCTGCTGCATTACCAATAAACATGCAGCTGCATCCTATTTTCTCTTTTAAAAGACTAAGTTTGGGCAGACTTACTGCACAACAGAAATTCTGGAAACTACTGCAAACTATAAAACCAGACCTGCTTATAGTTTGCACCCATGAGCTTCTACTGCCTGCCTGTCTTTATGCCCGCAACTATAAATGCAGCGTAATTTATGATATCAGGGAGAACTATAGTTTAAACCTCACTGCCCAGGATGCCTATAACCCGATTCTGAAAAGAGTATTGGCTGCGGGTGTAAGAAATATCGAGAAACTGACTGCACCAACTATAGAGCACTTTTTTTTGGCTGAGCAGAGTTACGCGCAGGAGCTTACTTTTATAAGTAACCGCTACACTATTTTAGAGAACAAGTATAAACCTGCTGCAAACTATAGTTTACCAGCTACGCCAGTCAGGTTAAACCCTGAGAGATTAAAACTCCTTTACTCCGGTACCATTGCAGGTATTTACGGTGTATTTGAAGCAGTTGAGCTAGCAGAGCAGTTCCATCAGTTTAACCCGCAGGTAACCCTAAATATAATCGGCTACTGCGCCCATACTCCTACTTTGCAAAAGCTAAAACAAACTATAGCTGACAAACCATATATCACGTTAACAGGCGGAGAACAACTGGTACCACACCCGGAAATACTTCAGGCCATTGCTACGCATGATGTCGGGTTACTGCCCTATCAGCCAAACCCAAGTACGTTCCGTTGCATCCCTACAAAGCTATACGAGTATATGGGGTATGGTCTGCCGATACTCATGCAGCAAAACCCTATTTGGGATAACTTGTTAAATAAGGCAGAGGCAGGCTTAACAATTAACTTTAACAACTACAGCTTAAAAAGCTTATTACAAACCCTTTACCAATCATACTTCTATAAAACCGGGATACCCTCTGATATTTTCTGGCAATCTGAAGAAGAGAAGCTTTTACAGGTTGTGGGCAGTATTTTATAGACTAATAAAACAGAGAGATAAATAAATTTATTTTTAGACGAATCTAAATTTAAAAAATAACTGTATATTTAACAACGATAACAACTATAACTATGCGCAATTCAAAAATAGCTGGCGTTGGCCATTATGTACCTGAAACTATAGTTACCAACAAGGACCTGGAGAATATTATGGAGACCTCGGATGAGTGGATCCGTGAGCGAACCGGCATTGTTGAACGACGCTATTTTAAGGAAGGTACCGATACCACTGCCAACATGGGTGCCAATGCTGCCCGCATGGCGCTTAAAAATGCCGGACTCGAAGCTACTGATCTGGATATGATCGTGTTTGCTACACTTAGTCCTGACTATACCTTCCCGGGTTCTGGTGTGTTGTTGCAGCGCGAACTAGGTTTAAAGGAAATTCCGGCCCTGGATGTTCGCAACCAGTGCTCCGGCTTTATCTATGCCCTGTCTGTAGCTGATCAGTTCATTAAAACAGGCATGTACAACAAAGTGTTGGTGGTTGGCTCTGAGATTCACTCCAGCGGCCTGGATTTCTCAACCCGCGGTCGTGGTATTTCGGTAATCTTTGGAGATGGTGCCGGAGCTGTTGTACTGACCCCTTCTGAAAGTACAGACAAAGGTATACTAAGCACGCATCTGCATGCAGACGGCGAATTTGCTGAAGAACTGGCTGTGCTTGCTCCGGACTCAAATAAGAAAGAACGCCTGACGCATGAAATGATAGACAACGGCTCTATCTACCCTTACATGAACGGCAACATGGTGTTCAAGCATGCAGTTACACGCTTCCCGGAAGTAATTGAAGAAGCACTTAACAAGAACGGCTATAAAGCATCTGATATAGACATGCTTGTGCCGCACCAGGCTAACCTGAGAATCACTTCTTACATACAGCAGAAGATGGGCTTGCCTGCCGAAAAAGTAATGAGCAACATCCATAAATACGGTAATACAACCGCCGCCTCTGTGCCAATTGCGCTGAGCGAAGCCGTACAGGAACACCGCATCAAAGAAGGCGACCTGGTTTGCCTTGCAGCCTTCGGAAGCGGCTTCACGTGGGCATCGGCGCTTATCCGTTGGTAGTTTACAATTTTGAATAATTGAATAACTGATTGTGTGAATAAAGGGAAATCTATAGTTCTGAAATTCACCTTTAAAATTCAGTTATTCAATTATTCACTCATTCAAAATCAAAAATGAGCCACAGCTTTACAGAAGAGAACTATATAAAAGCGATCTATAAGCTATCTGATGGCAGAGATGGCGTTAACACCAATGCCATTGCTGATGCGTTGGATACCAAGGCTGCTTCAGTAACCGATATGCTGCGTAAACTCAGCGCCAAAGGCCTGGTAGATTATGTGAAGTATAAAGGCGTGTCATTGACGGAGGCAGGCGAACGTGTGGCATTGAGTGTGATCCGTAAGCACAGGCTTTGGGAGGTTTTTCTGGTTGATAAGCTTAAATTTAACTGGGACGAAGTGCACGAGGTAGCTGAAGAGCTAGAGCACATCAGTTCTGAGTTACTTACCAAACGGCTGGATGAGTTCCTTGGCCACCCGCAATTCGACCCGCACGGCGACCCGATACCATCTGAGAATGGCGAACTAAAAGTAAAGCCGCAGAAGCTGCTAGCTGAAATGGAAATACAGGATAATGGTATAGTTGTGGGTGTAAATGATTCGCAACCCCTGTTCCTGCAGTACCTAGATAAGATGGGGATTTTTCTGGGAGCTAAAATTAAAGTACTGGATAAGATACCCTACGATAGTTCCCTGGAGATCAACATAGAAAACAAAAAGAATCTCGTGGTTTCCAGTGAAGTGGCGCGCAATATTTTTCTGTCCGCTTAAACCTATGCAACACTATCGTGCTCCTCTCCTGCTGCTTGTATTGTGCCTTTTCTCCTGGGGTTGTAAGCAAACTATAGACAAAGGCCCCATGCCTGAAGGCAGGAAAATGTATGTAGTTACAACAACGGGTATTCTGGCTGATGCGGTAAAGAATATAGTTGGCGATGCTGCTACAGTAGAGGCTATCATGGGCAGTGGCGTAGACCCACACCTTTACAAAGCCACCCAGGGCGACCTGCAAAAGTTAACCGATGCAGATCTTATAATTTACAACGGCCTGCACCTGGAAGGTAAAATGGGGGAAGTACTTTCTAAGCTCAACCGCTTTAAATCTGTAGTGGCAGCAGCAGAGAACTTGCACGAAGACCAGTTAATACAATCAAACCAGTTTGCCAGCAGCCACGACCCCCATGTATGGTTTGACGTGTCGTTATGGCAAAAAGTAGTAGGGCATATAGCAGAGGTCTTGCAACAAAAAGACCCGAAGAATGCTGAACTATACAAACGCAATGCTGAAGCCTACCTCCAGCAACTAACTCAGCTGCACAACTATACCAGGCAGGCTATCGCATCCATACCCGAGCAACAACGCATCTTAATAACTGCCCATGACGCTTTTGGCTATTTTGGAAGAGCCTATGGTATCAAGGTACGTGGGTTGCAGGGCATTTCAACAGTTTCGGAATTTGGTTTGCAGGATGTGTCAGTGCTGGTAAACTTTATAGTTGATAACCGCATTAAAGCCGTGTTTGTAGAGTCATCGGTTTCCCCGAAAGCCATTGAGGCAGTAGTAATAGGAAGCAGGAAAAAAGGGCATAAAGTACAGATCGGCGGCACACTGTTTTCGGATGCCTTGGGTAAGGCAGGCACACCGGAAGGAACTTATATCGGCATGGTTCGGCACAATGTAGATCAAATAGTAAAGGCTTTAAAATAAACAGTTTATACCATGATACTTCATGTAGATAATCCGGTGGTGGAAGTGCACGACTTAACGGTAAGTTATGATCGTAAACCCGTGCTCTGGGGTGTGGATCTGACGTTGCCAGCCGGTTCGTTGGTGGGTGTGATCGGCCCGAACGGTGCCGGTAAATCTACGCTCATAAAAGCCATCATGGATCTGTTGCCGGCAAGCAGCGGCTATGTGCGCATTTTTGATGAACCGATAAAGCAGGTGCGCAACCGCATCTCGTATGTGCCGCAGCGCGAGTCTGTAGACTGGGATTTCCCGGCTTCGGTTTTTGATGTGGTACTGATGGGCAGGTATGGTAACCTGGGCTTATTTAACCGGCCACGCAAAGCAGATAAAGATGCTGCCATGCAGGCCCTCGAAAAAGTAGGGATGCAAAGTTTTGCCAACCGCCAGATCTCCCAGCTATCCGGCGGGCAGCAGCAACGCGTGTTTTTAGCAAGAGCCTTAGCCCAGAATGCTGACATCTACTTTATGGACGAACCTTTTGCTGGAGTAGATATCGCCACTGAAACTGCCATTATAGAACTACTCCGAACCATGCGCGCCCAAGGCAAAACGGTTATAGTTGTGCACCACGACCTGCAATCGGCCGGAGAGTATTTTGACTGGACCGTGTTACTGAACATGCGCCTGGTAGCTTCGGGGCCTACAGAACAGGTACTGACACAGGAATTGTTGGAACAAACCTACGGTGGTAAACTGACAGTGCTCAGCAAAGTAGGCGACCTGCTACGCAAACAGGAATTCCCGACAAGAGAGAGGAAAAGTTAGAGAGTTAATGAAGTTAGAAGTTGGGAAGTATATAACTCGGGAAGTGTAGAGATGCAATACCTTGTGCCTTGTTTGAGAAGGAACTATAGTTCAACTACAACGCAATGTAGGATTTTCAAAACACTTAACAATTTAACCTATAGCCATTTAACCACTAACAATCCAACAATTAACCAAGCAGCCATTTAACAATTAAAATGAAGGAGTTTTTAGAGTTCTTTTCGTTTGCCGATGCCAACATACGTTATGTGACAATTGGCTCGGTGCTGCTGGCCAGTAGTTCGGCGGTGGTGGGCTGCTTTACGCTGCTTCGTAAAAGAGCATTGGTTGGTGATGCGGTGGCCCATTCTGTATTACCGGGTGTTTGTCTTGCCTTTATAGTTTCAGGCACAAAAAATCCGCTTATCTTACTTTTTGGCGCATTTGTTACCGGCTGGCTTTCCCTGATTCTGATAGATTATATCACTTCCCGGTCCCGCATAAAAGAAGATACTGCCATTGGCCTGGTGCTTTCTGTTTTCTTCGGAATAGGTATTTTATTGCTTACATCCATTCAACATTCCGGCAACGCAGCACAAAGCGGGCTCGACAAATTTTTGTTCGGGAAGGCGGCATCACTTGTAGGCGAAGACCTTATTGTTTTTGGAGCGGTGGCCGTGCTCCTGCTCATCACCACTATTCTTTTTTATAAAGAACTGAAGCTGCTTTGTTTTGATGTGACCTTTGCCAAAAGTATTGGTTTCCCGGTGCGGTCGCTGGAGTTGCTGCTGACTACCCTTACTGTTTTTGCGGTGGTAGTGGGTATACAGGCTGTTGGTGTGGTGCTAATGGCGGCCATGCTGATTACGCCTGCTGCTGCTGCCCGCTTCTGGACCGAAAGGCTGGGTGTAATGCTTGCACTTGCTGCTGTGATAGGTGCTTTCTCCGGTATTTCAGGTGCTTTTGTATCGTACACTGCTCCGGCCATGCCAACCGGCCCCTGGATCGTGCTTATCGTTTCGATGGTAGCGATCCTGTCGTTTGCATTTGCCCCTAAACGCGGATGGGTTGCCCGCATGTTGCGCCGTCGTCACAACAAGATTCAGATACTGGAAGAAAACCTGTTGAAGTTATTTTACCAGCTTGGCGAACAGCACGAAGACTATTTCAGCAACAGAACACTTGATAACATACTTACCCGTCGCAATATACCTAAGACGCAGGCATTAAACGGACTGTCCAAACTTAAACGGCAAGGCTATATACAACGCCACCCCGATGGCTGGGCCTTAACCCGGGAAGGTGAAATAAGAGGTAAGCGCGTAGTTCGCCTGCACCGCCTCTGGGAACTATACCTAACCCAGTATTTACAACTAGCTTCCGACCACGTGCACGAAGATGCCGAAACAATAGAACACATTATTACCCCGGAACTGGAGCAGAAACTGATGGAAGAACTCAACTACCCTGCCCTGGACCCGCATCACACGAAGATACCTTAGGAAGTTTGGGAGTTTGGGAGTTTAGGAGTTAGAAAGTGAAGGAAATGTAGAATTGAAATGCTTCGCATCTTTTCAGCTACGGAGCTATAGTTTTAATACTGCATTTCAGGACTAAGATTAGTGTTAAACTTTTAACAATTTAGCCTTCATCAATAAACAATTAAAAATAAAAGCGTGAACGCATTCTGGATAATACTTACCGGATCTTTGGTAGCTACCTGCTGTAGTTTGCTGGGGTGCTACCTCATACTCAGAAGGATGGCTATGGTTGGCGATGCTATCTCGCATGCCGTATTGCCAGGTATAGTTATCGCATTCCTGTTCACAGGTTCACGGGATTCTATTCCGATGATCATAGGGGCAGGTTTACTGGGTGTTTTAACCACTTTCCTGATCGAGTTCTTTCACCGTTATGCCCGTGTACAAGCCGACGCATCTATAGGTATTACTTTTACCTGGCTTTTTGCAATAGGCATCATCCTTATCTCCGTTTTTGCCGGACAGGTTGACCTTGATCAGGATTGCGTGTTGTATGGGGAGATTGCGTACGTGCCCCTGGATCTCTGGCTTACGGAAAATGGGCTCAGTTTCGGGCCACAAACTATCTGGACATTAGGCTTTGTAACTATACTGATCATAGCGTTTATCACGTTTGGGTATAAAGAGTTGTTCCTGACTGCTTTTGACCCCGGTTATGCGGCTGTTATCGGCATCTCTACCACCCTTTGGTATTACCTGCTCATGACGGCTGTTTCACTCACAACGGTGGCCTCGTTTGAGTCGGTAGGTGCTATCCTGGTAGTAGCTTTTTTAGTTGGTCCGCCGGCAACGGCTTACCTGCTTACCGATAACTTTAAAACAATGCTGGTGCTGTCCGTGATTATCGGAATTATAGCATCTATAGTTGGGTATTACCTGGCATACTGGCTCGACGGTTCAATTGCTGGCGCCATTGCTACAGTGACGGGTTTACAGTTTGCTTTGGCTTTCCTGTTCTCCCCAACACATGGGCAGCTGTTTAAAAGAAAAAGAACTATAGCTGTTTAAACCTGTTACATGAAACTGTTTCGGGCTATAGTTTGTGTTATGCGTAAGATCAATACTGATATGAGAAAAGGCCTTTACACATTGCTTTCATTACTGATACTTCTGGCAGGTATTTCTTCATTTAAGATGATTACAGATCAGGGTAATGGTAATAAATCCAAATCCGGTAAAGCTGAAACTATAAAATGGCTCACCATGGAAGAGGCAGAAGCCAAAATCAAGAAGGAGCCACGTAAGATATTTGTTGATGTGTATACGGACTGGTGTGGCTGGTGCAAAAAGATGGATAAAGATACGTTCTCAGATCCTGAAATAGCCGCCTATGTAAACAAGCATTACTACGCTGTAAAACTGGATGCTGAAGGCAAAAAACCTATCACTGTAAGAGGTCATACCTACACGTTTAAACCGGAATACAAATCGCATGAGCTGGCACTCGCGCTTTTGAATGGGCAGATGAGCTACCCCACTACCGTTTACCTCGATGAACAGATGAACATGCTTTCCCCTGTTCCGGGCTACCTCGACAAAGCGATGTTCACAAAAATCATCCGTTACTTCGGCGACAACCACCACAAAACTATGACGTGGAAAGAGTATGAGAAGAAGAAGTAAGGTTTAGAGTTTAGTTCACCCCTTCCAAGCTTTCCCTAAGAACAGGGGGAAAAGCCCGGCTATCGTACTATAGTTCCTCTTTTGTCATTTCAACGTTAGCAGAAATCTATTCAAGCTTGTATCTGAAGCTTCTCATATTTTGAACCAAGCCTTTCTTTCATAGCTCACTTTAATCCTGGGAGCTCTACTAACCTATCGTTTCAATTCAGCTTTGGTGCCCTCACGGCCGGGAGGCCCCGTCTTTGGGCACCGCGCGGTGTACATTCCTTTTTCTCGTTCCTCGAAATACCTTCGGTACCAGAAATCTACAAGGCGCTCCACCCGAAGACTGAGATCTTTCGCATAGTTACCCGTATCCATAGTTTGTTCCGGTAAGCTTCGAGATTTGTCGTGGTTGTAGTTTCGTAGGGACAGGTAAACCTGTCCTGTCTTTGGGCTGTAACTATAGAACTATAGTTTGTGAGTTGGTAAAGAAAGAAAAGTCCCCCTTTGAAGGGGGCAGGGGGATGACAAACGCAGACTATAAAACTATAGCTAACCATAACTACAGCCGAAATTCCCCTCTTGGGAGGGGCAGGGGTGGGTTAAAACTCCAGCTATAAAACCATAACTATAAAACTATAGCAAAGGCCGCAAAAGCTCCCCGACTTAGACAAGGAGGGGCTGGGGGTGGTTGGACCAACGTTAACTATGAACTATAGTCCAAGCACACTGTCAGGTCTTCTGATACATCCCGCCTATTCCAGAACCCCATCAATCCTGCACAAAAAAAATCCAACATACAGAACTATAACTCTATTCCACATAGCATCAGATAAGTTCGTAAATTTGTGATCTTACAAAAAGCGATACCTTGAACTCGAATATACTGACCACCGATACCATCGTAGCCGTAGCGACCGCTCCAGGAACCGGCGCCATTGCCGTTATCCGCTTGTCGGGTCCAGAAGCTATAACTATAACCAACTCCGTTTTTAAAGGAAAAGACCTGATAAAACAGGCCAGCCACACTCTACATTTCGGAACGATACGTGATGGCGAAAAGATCATTGACGAGGTACTGGTATCGTTGTTTGTAGCGCCTCACTCCTACACTAAAGAGAACGTGGTGGAGATATCGTGCCATGGCTCCGACTTTATTGTGCAGCAGATCATGCAACTGCTGCTTAAAAAAGGAGCCCGACTGGCAAATGCCGGCGAGTTTACAAAGCGCGCCTTCCTGAACGGGCAGTTTGACCTGGCTCAGGCAGAAGCCGTTGCCGATCTGATCGCTTCCGACTCGGCCCTCTCGCATGAAGTGGCTATGAAACAGATGCGCGGTGGTTTTTCGCAGGAAATAAAGCGTCTTCGTGGCGAACTGGTGCACTTTGCCTCAATGATAGAGCTGGAACTGGACTTCGGCGAAGAAGATGTGGAATTTGCTGACCGTGAACAGCTGCGTAGCCTTATTAATAACATTCAAACTATAATCCGGGAGTTGTTGAAGTCGTTTGAGCTGGGCAACGTGATAAAGAATGGTGTGCCCACGGTTATAGTTGGTAAGCCCAATGCTGGCAAATCTACATTGCTGAACAAGCTTTTGAACGAGGAAAAAGCCATTGTATCAGATGTGCCCGGCACAACGCGCGACTTTATTGAAGACGAGATTAACATCGGGGGCATTACCTTCCGATTTATAGATACGGCTGGACTTCGCGAAACCACTGATAAGGTAGAGGCTATTGGCGTGGAGCGCACCCACCAGAAACTGAGCCAATCAGCACTTATTATTTACCTGTTTGATATCACCGAAAGCACCCCGGAAGAAGTTCAGGACGAAATCGCCAAGCTGAACCCTAAAAACCTGCCCCTACTGCCCGTAGCTAACAAAATCGACCAGGCAACCCCTGAAAAACTGGCAAGCTTTGCCGGCATGGACAGTTTGGTACAGATCTCAGCTGCTGAAGGTGCCAACCTCGAAGTCCTGAAGCAGGCCCTGACTGACAAAGTGAACCTGCGCAAGCTAAACACCCAGCAGCAAACTATAGTTACCAACCTTCGCCACGTAGACAGCCTAAACAAAACCTACGAAGCCCTCGACGATGTACTAAACGGCCTGGCAATAGGCATCAGCAATGACCTGGTAGCTGCCGACATTCGCCGTGCCCTCTATAGTTTAGGCCAGATCACCGGAGAGATCACAACAGATGATCTGCTGGACAATATTTTTACTAAGTTTTGCATCGGAAAGTAGGCTGAATGTAAAATCACTACCTGGCACGTCAACGAAGTTTTCAAAGGTGGCTACCGCGATCTATAGTTTATAGTTCCTAACTTGCGCCGTACAAAATTACAACTATACCATGTCAAAGCAGCCACAATATACCACCGTCGCCAGCCAGGTTTTTAGCCAGTACCTTGATAACGAAATTGACCTGGAAACACTGGTTGGAAGACTGCGCGAAATAGAATTGCAGCTTATGTCTGATGAAGAAGAGGAAGATGACGAGGTAAGCAACAAAAAAGTATGGTTCCGCTTTTTTGAAGGTGACCCGATGCAAACAACTATCTCCGACATTGAAAACGAACTAGGTAACACCTCTCACCCAAGCAGCAAGATTCTTTTGCGCGGAATTGCTTTCGGCCTTGCCAATAACGAGTTGGAAGTTCATTACAAGTAGCCCGCCTTACTCCAGTACACGCCGCAGGTAATTGATCTGCCCCAGGTGGTATGATAAGTGTGCCGTAAGGTGTACCAGAAAGAAACCTGTCGTCATGGGTTTGCCCAGCACTTGCTCCGGGTAGTCTTTCTCCAGGTCAGCTGGTTGCAGCTGTTGCAACGTTTGCGCTACCATCTCCCGGGTTAGTACTACCTGCTTTAGTAGCTCTGCTTTGGGTACATTCTTGCTGCTGAACTCTGACGGCCTGTCGCGCACGTAGCCACTGTTGCCAAGCGTAGCGCCAATATATGTGTTCAGGTTGCCGCACAGGTGCAGGCATAGGTTACCCGCTGAGTTAGTAATATTTCCTGTTGTTTTCCAGATATTTGCTTCGGAAGTAAATGCATCTATTTCATTGTAGAGCTTCTCCAGGTCGCGGGTAAGTATAGTTGTCAGGTCTTGCAGCATCATTAGAAGTAAGAGTTAGTTGGTTTTGCTTATTCTAGTCAGTTATTCGAAATTAAGTTATTAAAATTAAAAGATCCTTTCGGCTCTGGAAATACCCTTACAGTGTTTTTACCTTCACGAATAAACTCAGACAATTTGAACTGTAGCTAAGCCGACGCAAGTTTAAAACTATAAAATTCTATTAACAACGATACATTCATACATGCCATATAACCAAAAAGCCGCCCCCGAAATCAGGAGCGGCTTTTCTGTTGTTTAAAACTAAATTATTTCGTGATCATGATGCGGTGTGTTTCAGAATACGTACCGGCTGTTACCTTAAAGAGGTAAATACCTGGTGTCAGTTTCTGCACATCCAGCACCATTCCTTTCCTGGCTTTGTCTGCCTGCACCTGCGTTTCCATCACTTCCTTGCCATACACATCCACAACCTGTATAGCTATAGTTCCGGTCAGGCTTTCCGCTAACTGCAGGTTAAGTTTGCCCTGTGTCGGGTTCGGGAACAGTATGGTTTTGGTTGGTTTGGCCACTGCATTTGATATCAGCGTCTGGCTTAGGGTTCCTGCCTTCAGTACCAGCGTTTCTACATTGGCAGTAGCATCGCCGCCAAAGCGCGACGTTACGCTGGCTGTGTTTGCTATAGTTACCGGGTTCGATACGATGTCCACGTTATCTACATACCAGCCTGTAGCAGCGGTAAGCACATCAGATGCCATTTTAAAGCGGATCAGCGCTTTTTGCCCTTTGTAAGATGCCAGGTCAACTATAGTTTGTACGTAACCGTTGCTGTTACCTGTAAATGCCGGACCACTTATAGTAGCTGCATTTTCCAGCGGTATCGCACTGTTATAGCCGTTCTGTATCATTTTGCTGCCCAGGTTAGTCCAGGTAAGGCCATTATTCGTGCTGATCTCAACAATACCACCATCGAAACCTTCTTCCGTTGCATAGCTGTGCCAGAAACGCATCAGCGCATTCTCACCTATAGTTACAGGTGCAGAAAGTGTCAGATACTGGTCGCTGTAGTTATCCGGATCTGCTGCAAACCACGAGTTTTTGCCGCTATAAGGATTTTTGGTACTTAGCTTCCAGTTGTTGAGTAACAGCGTACTGCTGGTCTTCCATTTGGTAGTACCATTCTCCATATCATCCTGGAAGTACACCGTAGTACCATCTCCTTTATTCACCTTCACTTTAAAGTTGCGGGTTATAGTTTCGCCCTGTGCCATCTTCACAGACTTAAAGGTTACGGAATTGCCGCTCACTTTCACATCCTTGTTTCCTTCTGATACAAAAGCCGTGCTGGCTGGTACGGTACTGGTTACAGTTACTCCATTCACAGCGCCAGCCGTGTTGTTGGTCACAGTAATGTTATAGGTAAGCTCTTGTCCGTCGGTAACCGGTGAAGGGTTGGCACTTAGGTTAATGGCGAATTTAGGTGCACAGGAAGGTGGCATATCAAATGCTTCCACGCCATCTGTCAGGTCATCATTGCTGCCCTGCTGTGCGCTGTAGCCCAGGCCACGCTTGGCAAATGCTGCCCAGATATAGCACTGGTTTGTACCACCGTTATTTATCCTGTCTGCTGCAAGAATCGCATCGCGCGCATCAATAAAGCCCGGACTGCAAGGCTGTAGTTTCAGGCCATCTATAACTAGCTGCAGTGCAATGTTGTTTCCACCTTTTCCATTATAAATATCAGGATCATACCCATACTGCTCAATCAGGTTCCAGGTCATATCCCAAAGCATAGTTGCCCAGATAAAACCAACACCGTGCGGCACAGAGATCTCAGGATTAGATACATCGCCGTATGTGTAAGAGTTTACAGCCATGTCGGTGCTGTATGGTGCCGGACGTATACCGCCCCCGTCTGTTGGTTGCGACTGTACATAGGTACCAATACCACGACGCTGCGGACCGGTATCGCCTGCTTTCATGGTCATATATAAACCAAAGAAATCGCTCCAGCCTTCGCCACCCTGCTCTGCACCGGATAAGCATTGGGTACTTGGGCCACCTGTTAAGCGTGTCGAAATGCCATGTCCATACTCGTGGGCGATGATGCCATTGTCCAGGTCACCGTCTTTCAGCGGAGGCACGCCACCTTCACGACGCAAGCTACCAGCAAGGCCACCACTTAGCGCGGCAACCAGTTTCTCACCATCAGCTTTACTGATCATGATAGCAGGTATCAACACGGCAGCACCAGTTTCATCACCTCCCATTGAGAGCGGATCGCCGTCTATGTTATTGATAACGATAACCCCTGTTGCCCCGGAAGCCTGTGCATTTAATGCCTTAGAAATAAAAGAGCAATCGCCGCGGTAAACCAGGGCAATATTACCGGTAATGGCCGCCTGGTTATTAAATGGAAGCGGTACAGAACCGGCTGGCAGTTCAGGTGCTGCATTACATCCATTTGCAGGATCAGCCAACACGATCTTGCCAGTTACACCAGTCTCGTTAATTTCAGGGCCATAAGCTGCCTGAACCGCCGTGTAAGAACCTGCTACAGTAGATGGAGCGGTAATATGAAGCAGTTTAGCAGGCAAAGAAGATGTCCAGAGATACATTTGCATGCGGCCCGGCACCCCATCCTGCAGGGTCAGGAAGTTGGCATTATTGGTACCACCGCCATCTTGCGCTTCAGCCATCACACCGTCCAGGCCGGCACCTTGTCCTGTAAAGTTTGTCTGCTGAAAGTTTCCGCTTACTTCATCAAAACCGAACTGGTAAAAAACATCATGCATCAGGTTGTTCCAATAAAACAGATTTGTTGTAGCAGCCTGTATATAAGTATCCGGTTCTTTTGTAAGATCAAGCGGGAAATCGAATACCAGGTTTAACCCACCATCGGGGCTAAGACCTGCATTTGCTCCAGCCTTGTCTTCATAGGCATGCACGTTGTTACCTTTTGTAATGGTATAGGTTAACACACCGTCGTTATGCCAGCCCATAGGCGAGGCCGTTTCATTCTCTTTGCCAGTAACCAAGGTTCTGTCGCCGTGGCTTGGTGTCTCGAAAGGCACATCGTACACACGGTAGGTCCCACTCGTGGCAAGAGCGGCAGCACTGCTTATAGTTGCGGTTTCCGGCGCAACCATCTGCGTATAAAGCAGTTTATTTACTTTACGCTGAGCCGTTTTTCGGGCACTGGCAGCCTTTGGAGAACTATAATTGGCACGGGCATCCAGTTCAGGATCATCTGTTACTACCGGTGGATTCCAGTTATCATGTATCACCAGATCCTGCTGCTTCAGTACCTTTCCTGATGCTGCATCGACACTCATACTCCAGTAGTGCTGCGCATCCAGGTTATAGATCTCAACCTCCCAGGCAAGACGCACTGTACCATCTTCCATTGGCTGGTAAACTAGCTTTGCAGGAATAGGGCTTAAAGAAATACCACCATCTGTAAGCACTACAGCTTTAGCGGCAGCGGCTATTTTTTCGGTAGGTTTTCTCCGCTCCTTAATTTGCAGTGGTTTTTTAACGGCAAGCTTTAAATGGCGTGCAGCCGCGTTGGCAGCCTGTGGCGCTGAAAGTGCAGCCGTATTGTTCCGGATGGCACCCCGTAAATTAGGGATAAAACGGCTGCCCATATTTATCACATTGCCATCTCTATCAATATTAATGTTAAGGTTGGCACCTACCACTTCAATTCCCTGAAAGCGCTGTCGCAGGTAAATATGGGTAACACCATTGTTTTTGCTTGTATACTGGTCTGTTACTACATAATCAGCCAGATCGGCGGAGGTAAGTTTATGTTCTGCTTTTGTCTGCTGGATGTGCTGTATCGCTTTGTCCAATGCTGACTGGGAATTTGCGGTAAGCGGTACCAGGAAGAGGCATAACCCCCACAAGCACAGCAACTGCTTTGTAATCCGGTGTTTCATTTTAGTTTAGTTAAAGGTGTTACATATAGTATTTTAAAAGGTAATGATAGGGTAAGCAGGCAACTGACAATTGTAACTAAAGCAGTTACACATAAATCAATACGCTGTAAATCAAACTGATAATTATACCATACAGCACTTTAACTTATTGTACTGGATAGTATAATTACTGATAATGAATCAATTACGAGGATGTGGGAACATTAGGTTTACATGCCGGTTAACCTTTATACAGGGATATTGCATTCTGTTAAGAATAACAGATAGTATGCATGAATACGACCTGTAAAACTATCATTAATGCTTGTTACAACATCAGTTTGTTCAGGTCAAAACTTAGTTAACCTAACAAATCGTCCTATACACAAATTTTCACTATTTTAATTTGAATCTGTAGTAAAGAGAAGGGCAATACCAAGTGATTGTGAAAAAAATAGTAAATTATACAATTGATTAAATATAACAAATAATATAACTTTACAAATACAGAAACATTCTAGTGAATTATACTTTACCATGTAAAAAAAATCAACATCTGGTAAGTCTCTGGTTCGGATATACTTACAAGAGAGGAAATGAGTGATAAAGGCAGAAGTATATGCTCATTTCCATATATCCACGTATATTTGAAGTAGCAAGCCTGCTTTAAACTGACTAACACAACACCCACAACAATACATCTATACATGAGCAAATTAACTATTCAGAGCCTGGCCGAGCTTACCCAATACGAAGGCAAAGAAATGGGCGTATCGGAATGGCACACTATTACACAAGAGCAGATAACCAAATTTGCTGAAGCCACCCTGGATTACCAATGGATACATTTGGATGCCGAACGTGCTAAGACAGAATCACCTTTTGGCAGTACTATTGCACATGGTTACCTTACGGTATCGCTTCTACCCTACCTCTGGAACCAGATAGCCTCTATCGAGAACCTGAAAATGCAGGTAAACTATGAGATTGAAAGCCTTCGGTTTAACCAGGCCGTGACCGTAAACAGCGATGTACGTCTGCTAGCCAAACTGCTTACCGTAAAAGATCTGCGCGGTATTGCTAAGGCACGGCTTGAAGTAACACTCGAGATTAAAGACAGCAAGAAACCAGCATTTACCGGCATCATTACGTTCCTGTATCACTTTAATAATTAGTGATTTTTACCTGCACTTAAGGCAGCAGCTTAGCAGTGCATTCCGATTCCGGTAGCAAACTGTTAGAAACAAAGGCAAGTATACCTACACTATGGATAGTAAAGACCTTGAGGATTGGGATGAAGCGCGTTACCTGGAACTGAACTCCTATTTCCGGGTGCGGATACAGATACTTTTAGATGCAGACCCGCATATAAAGCAACTGATGGAAGAGCAGCAAAGCCTGCAGCTGAGCGACCTTATTAACCAGTTATCAGTAGAGGACCAACAGTTATGGCATGAGTTTCTGCAACTCGATAGCATAAAGTTGCATATTGATATGCGTAATCACCTGGAAGGCAAGGGTACGCCGTATAATCCGCGCGATGGTTTTGCAAGTTCAGACGATGAAGATGAAGACCGTCCGCATGTGTGGTAAATTCTAAACTGTAGTTGCTGATTACTTAACAAAACGATAAAACCACACACACTTTTTTAACCGAAATAAGTATAGTTAGGTATTATGCTGAATTTTTCGGTAGCTTTAACCAAACGTAACGATACGAATCATGGCAAAATCGCAAGACGCAAAAAAAGAAGTAAAGAAAAAGCCTGCTAAAACCACCAAGGAGAAAAAAGCAGAAAAACTGGATAAGAAGAAAAACAAGTCTTCTATGTAATTTATAGTTCAGGTATTTACCTGGAATACGCTAAATACAAAAGCCACTCATTTCGGGTGGCTTTTGTATTTAGTGCAGCTCTGATTACAAATGCTTTTAGCTGAATACTGCCAGTACGTATTTACCCCGAACAAATGTATTACTGACTTGTTATAAAATTAACTATACACTAAGCTAATTCTGCATAGCTTAAATCACTGACCATAAACATTATAAAACGAAGAAAGCCTTATCATAACTATCGAAAATAAACTATAAATTACAGGTGATTTTACCGGCCTATTTCTATTCCGAACTATAGAAGGAGAACTATCCCAATACATATTCCAGTAGCTTAGTAGCTGACCTTTTATAGTTGCCGGAAAAACATAACCTGAAATATAGGACAGATACAACTTTTTTGTTCGTAGCCGTTAATAGGGTTAACTATAACTGGAATTCTGCTACATTGTAAATATTAGATATTTAAAGCAATCCAGATTTCATTTTATTACATTTTTGCATAATTTCGCCTTTATCAAAAGAGACACAACTACGGACATAAACAAATAAAACCAATGTCAGATTTCGCTGAAATTATTTTAGAAGGTAAATCCTACAAAATGCCAATTGTAGTAGGTACCGAAGATGAAAAAGCAATCGATATCAATAACCTGCGTTCCGAGAGCGGCTACATTACACTCGACTCAGGCTATAAAAATACAGGCGCTACTGAAAGTGCTATAACATTTCTGGATGGCGAAGAAGGCATTCTGCGTTACAGAGGTTACCCGATCGAGCAGCTTGCTGAGCAATCGAGCTTCATCGAAGTTGCTTACCTGCTGATCTATGGCAAACTTCCGACTGTGGAAGAACTTGAAGTTTTCACGAACGAGATCAAAATTCACACGCTGGTAAATGAGGATATGCGCAAAATATTAGATGGTTTCCCATCTACAGCGCACCCAATGGGTATCCTGTCTGCTTTGATCAGTTCTTTAACTGCTTTCTACCCTGAGTCGCTTAACCCGAACCAGAGCAAGGAAGAAGCTAACCTGACGATCATTCGTTTGATGGCTAAACTGCCAACTATAGCAGCATGGTCTTATAAGAACTCTATCGGTCATCCGGTAAATTATCCAAAAAACAAGCTGGACTATTGCTCGAACTTCCTGCACATGATGTTCGCATACCCAACTGAGGATTACCAGATTGACCCTGTAGTTGTAAAAGCACTTAACAAACTGCTTATCCTGCACGCAGACCACGAGCAGAACTGCTCTACCTCTACTGTGCGTCTAGTTGGTTCTGCCAACGCGAGCTTATACTCCTCTGTTTCTGCAGGTATCTCAGCGCTTTGGGGCCCGCTGCATGGTGGTGCAAACCAGGCTGTGATCGAGATGCTGGAGCAGATAAAAGCTGACGGTGGCGACTCTAAGAAATTCATAGCGAAAGCAAAAGATAAAGACGATCCTTTCAGACTGATGGGCTTTGGTCACAGAGTTTACA
The DNA here is from genome assembly GCF_019336435.1 of Pontibacter populi. Classification (GTDB taxonomy): domain Bacteria; phylum Bacteroidota; class Bacteroidia; order Cytophagales; family Hymenobacteraceae; genus Pontibacter; species Pontibacter humidus. Next base: position 176,840 of record NZ_JAHWXQ010000002.1, read on the forward strand.
AAAACTTCGACCCTCGAGCTACCATCATTAAAAAGGCTGCTGACGAAGTGTTAACTGCACTGGGTGTTAAAGACCCTATCCTGGACATCGCGAAGGAACTGGAAGAAGCTGCACTTACAGATCAGTATTTCGTAGATCGTAAACTTTACCCTAACGTAGACTTTTACTCAGGTATCATCTACCGCGCACTTGGCATCCCGACAGATATGTTCACAGTAATGTTTGCATTAGGTCGTCTGCCAGGTTGGATCGCACAGTGGAAAGAAATGCGTGAGCAGAAAGAGCCAATCGGTCGTCCGCGTCAGGTTTACGTTGGCGAAAAAGAGCGTAACTATATTCCAATGAACGAGAGATAGAATTATCTTTTGAGATAAAGAAAAAGGCTGGTCACGAGATCAGCCTTTTTTGTTTGCCCCACTATAGATTAAACAGGAATAGAGGGATTTTAAAAGTGGGATTCTTTTAATTTATAGTTACTGATTCCCCTACCCCTCACGAGAGGAATTTCAGCTATAAGTTGTAGTTAAGGTTATCGTTTTATAAGTTTATAAAGCTGCCGCGAGCATCCTCGCTCTTGACTTGCTATGGTGTTGAGTCTCCTGACTCAACTGGCCCGACAGGGACAGACATTGTCTGAATCAGGATTTACAGGATTAAAGAATTGTCAGGATTGGGGTTATTGGTATAGTTGGAGGTATAGTTTTATAGTTGGCGTGGTCCAACCACCCCTTTATCCCCTCCTTGTCTAAGGCGGGGAGCTTTTTTTGCCTTAGACAAGAAGGGGCTGTAGTTTTATAGCTGTGGTTTTAACCCACCCCAGCCCCTCCCGAGAGGGGAATTCCTGCCTTTGCTATAGTTTAAGGTGTAGTTTTATAGTTACGGTTAGCCATCCCCCTGCCCCTTCAAAGGGGGACTTTTTGTAACTGCTCTAATTTCAGTTATAGTTCTATAGTTACTTACCACGAGCAGGACAGGTTTACCTGTTCTTACGAAATTACCAACACGATAAAGCTAGTTGCAATAAGGCCTAAATTAACTATAGCTTGAGCTATCGAGCTTGATCACAGTCTTTGGGTTGAGCGCCTTGTAGATTTGCGGTGCTGAAAGCATTGCGAGGAACGAGCAAAGCAAATGTACACCGCGCGATGCCCGAAGACGGGGCCTCCCGGCCGTGAGGGCACCAAAGTAAACTATAGAAAGATAGGCAAGTAGAGCTCCCAGGAGTAGAGGAGATTTGAAAGAAAAGGCTTGGTTCGGATTAGAGAGATCTCAACTAAGCTGAAATAGATTTCTCCTAACGTAGAAATGACAAAATAGAGGAACTATAGGACAGCCTAACACTTAGGATATCCAAAGAGAAACTTAAGAAGTTATTTTTAAAACTGTACTTAACATAATCCTCTCACTACAAAACCTGCATTTCAATCCTTCTGTTGAGCTGGCGATTCTCTTCAGAAGTATTGGGCTTAACTGGCTTAGTTTCTCCATAGCCTTTGTGGCGAATGCGGGAACCACTAATACCGTGTGAAGTCAGATAATCAACTACAGCTTTGGCGCGCTTTTCAGAAAGGATCAGGTTAGCTGCATCAGAACCCACATCATCGGTATGGCCAGTTATCTCTATCTTAATTTCCTTGTTCTGGCGCATGAAGTTGATGAGCTTGTTTAGCTCTGTTTGTGATCTTTTCTCCAGATCATATTTGGCAGATGGGAAGAAAAGGTTAGTGAGGACGGCTACAGATCCAGCTTTTATCGGCTTAAGATACACATCTAAAGCGACCGGAGTCAGGTTTTTTCGGGAGGTATAATCGAAGTTGAGACTGTTCATCATAAACTGTGGCGCACTTACAAACAAAGCGTATTGCTTGCCTTCTGTCAGTACAACCGTATACTCTCCACTCAGTTTGTCGGACTGGACCTGCTGTACCAGCGAATCTAGTTCTATATCGTATAGTTGCACGGTTGCTCCCAGAGGTTTCTTCGTATCAGCATGATAGACTCGACCTTGCGCGTAAGTGCTTTTAGATTTTGACTGCCACACTTCCGGCACATCCAGCGAGTAAAGCTGTACCGTTGAAGCTCCGGATTCAGTGTTCATGCTACGTGCATAAAATCCCAGCTTGTTATCCGGAGTAATGTAAAGTGAGCTTTCGTCGGCATGGGTGTTTAAAGGGTAGCCCAGATTTTTCGGAGTTTCCCACTTATGCTTTGCGGCCATGTCGGTCATAAACACATCCAGCCCGCCTAAGCCTTTATGGCCATCGCTAACAAAATACAACGTTGATCCGCTAACATGAATAAATGGTGCCAGGTCACGACCTTTTGAGTTCACCGGTTCGCCCATATTACTAGGCTTTTGCCACGAGCCATCTTCGTTCAAGCTTGTTACCCAGATATCCTCTTTGCCTACGCCTCCACCTCGCATAGAACTGAAGTATAACGTACGGCCATCGGCAGAAAGACTTGGCTGCGAATCCCAGGCTTTTGAGTTTACCGTAGTACCCATATTTTTAGGCTTGCTCCACTCATTGCCCGTCCGGACAGAAATATACAGATCGCAATCCCCAAAACTATCAGGCCGGCTGCAGGAAGTAAATACAAGTGTTTTACCATCGCCGGAAATAGTGGCGGCTCCTTCGTTGGCGGCGGTATTTATAGTTTCAGAAATAGAGACTGGCGCAAGCCAGTTCCCATCCTTCAGCTCGCTGATATAAATGTTTTCGTCGTGATCAGGTTGGCTTCCCATGCGGGCAGTAAAAATAAGGTAACGCTGGTCAGCAGTTGTAGATGGAAAGTACTGTAGCGGGTACCGGTTTATAGTGGATGGTAGTTGCACCGTATTGAACTTAACCGGCGACTTCATTGCTTCCAAGGCATAATCTACAGTCTCTACCTGGTTCTGTACATAAGCAATGTAACGCGAGTTTTTGGTATTGGCTTTTAGATAAGCGTCATAGTTGGTTTTGGCAGCTTCGTAATCGCCCCTGTCAAAATGAAGCTCTGCCAGATCGAGATAGTAGTTTGCGAACGATGGGGTGTAAGGCATAAGCTTAAGGCCTTGCTGCAGCTGTTCGAAAGCAGCAGTTTTATTACCCATCATCTTATTCAGGTTTGCCGCCTTCAGGTAAGCTTCTGCAAAATTGGGGTCTTTCTCCACTGCTTCGCCCAACAGTTCCAGCGCCTTCGTAAAATCCCGCGAACGGGCATAGGTATCCGCTTTCAGGTACAGGCTTTCAGCTTTTTTGTTGGTTGTATTCAGCGTTTGTTTCTGAGCAAAACCGGTGATAGTCAGGAAAAAGCTCAGGAGAAAAACAAGCAGTTGCTTCGGCATAAGAATTTAAGGAATATCCATGTACTTGTGCGTTTGTAACGACACACGCCACTTCGGATTTGATTTCACGTATTCTACTATAAAGGGCATCAATTGGTTTGCCTTACTCCACTCCGGCTGCAGGTATAGTTTTGTATGCTCCCCAACTCTGGCAGCATGTTCCTCGGCCCACTTAAAATCACTTTTATTAAAGATAATTACTTTAAGCTCATCCGCAAATGGATACACCGAAGCATCGGGCGCTTTAAATTTCTTCGGCGATAAACACACCCAGTCCCAGTTGCCACTCAATGGGTAAGCACCAGAAGTTTCGATCATTGTACGGATGCCATTTTCCTGAAGCTTCGAGGTAAGTGGAATCAGGTTATAAAGCAGCGGTTCGCCACCGGTTACCACCACCGTTTTACCCGGAAAAGGACTGGCCATTTCCACGATCTCTTCTATAGTTGTAAGCGGGTGCAGTTCGGCATCCCAACTCTCTTTTACGTCGCACCAATGGCAGCCCACATCGCAGCCACCCAACCTGATAAAGTAAGCAGCGGTACCGGTGTTGCCACCTTCGCCCTGTATCGTATAGAAAGCCTCCATCAACGGCAAGCGGCTGCCATCTTTGGGCACCTGATGAATAGAAGCTGTTTTAATTATTTTTATAGACTCCAAAATACTGTTCCTCGCGCACTGGTTGTAAGTCAGTGCTTTTACCTGCTATCTTCTTTTCTGTCTGACTTATTAAAAAGTCTGCAGAACTTGCAAAGGTAGCTAAAATTGCAACAAGGTTTATAATGTGTCTGTTCCGTTAAACCCAGCGAATAAAATTATAGTTGGGTTAGTGGTTTATAGTTCTATAGTTACAATCTATAGTTTGCCTTCCAAAGACATAGTTCGTCTAAACTATAGATCATAAAAAAGCTCCTGCTGATAAATACAACAGGAGCTTTTATAGTTTAAATTATCAGTAATTATGCATAAATCTCGCGCTTGGCGGCACGGAGCGTGTTTTTAAGAAGCATGGCTATAGTTAACGGACCAACACCTCCCGGTACAGGTGTGATGTAACTGCATTTCGGAGCCACATTCTCGAAATCAACATCGCCGCGCAACCTGTAACCAGATTTACGACTGTCATCCGGGACGCGGGTTGTGCCTACATCTATCACCACAGCACCTTCTTTTACCATGTCAGCCGTTAATAATCCTGGTATACCCACTGCAGAAATAATGATATCAGCCTGACGTGTATGGTAAGCCAGATCAACAGTATTGCGGTGACAAAGCGTAACGGTAGAGTTACCCGGGTAAGCTGCTTTAGCCATGAGGATACTCATAGGTGAACCTACTATATTGCTGCGCCCGATAACCACACAATGCTTACCACTTGTTTCTATGTTATAGCGCTCCAAGAGTTGCAGAATTCCAAAAGGCGTAGCCGGTAAAAAGCTGGTAAGTCCGGCAACCATCCGCCCTACATTCGCCGGATGAAAACCATCCACGTCTTTTCTTGGGTCAACGGCTTCCAGTACTTTCTGGGTATTAATGTGTCTTGGCAACGGTAACTGAACTATAAATCCATCTATTTCATCATTGGCATTCAGTTCCTGTATCTTAACCAATAATTCTTCTTCAGTAACATCGTCTTCGTACCGAATAAGCGTAGAGCCGAAGCCAACTTTCTCGCAGGCCAGCACTTTGTTGGTTACATAGGTTACAGAGCCTCCATCGTTACCAACCAGTACAGCCGCAAGATGGGGTATTTTACCGCCGTGTGCTTTAATTTCAGCTACTTCAGCAGCTATCTCTTGTTGTATTGCTTCGGATGTTCTTTTGCCGTCGAGCAGAATCATAGTTTGTATAGTTAATGTATTAATTACAAGTCAATGTAAGAGTCATGTACAAGATCTTCATCGTCTATCTGTAACAACTCTTTATAGTAGCTGCATTGTTGTTTCAGTGTTTTTGTCCCTACTGAACCGTCCAGGTCAATGGCTTCAATTTCAAAAAATTGTCCGTGCCCCTCTACCTGATCAATATGGAACTTCACGTTATCTATAAAGTAGAACTTGCGCAGTTTTCTGAGTTCTGAGATAACTTCCAGACCGCCGCAAACTGCTTCTATAGTTGCACTTCCCGGGTTCTTCAGGTACATCATCACTTCGGTTTGCTTTGCTTCTCCTGCCCAAATCCTGTTATAGTGAATCAGTACATTTTCAATGGTTCCCTGCCTTAACTTCAACTTACCATAGTCAACTCCATAAAAAGTATCTTTCTGCGCATCAAGGCCTTTATACTCGGCATTATGTTGCAACAGTATACTTTCAACTTCTGCAGGATGATGGCAATGGGCTTTTATAGTTATATCGGCGTACAAGATTCAGTTTTCTAACTTGACAAAAGATTTTGTGACAAAGGACAATAGAAAGTTGTTTGCATGGTAAGTCATTTCTCTTTTGTCAAACAGTCTAATGTCAAAAGATTATAAGCGACAAGCCCCGGCGCGCAGGCAGCACGTCGGGGCTTGTTATGTTTAGTCGAGTTTAAGCACAGCTAAGAAGGCCTCTTGCGGAATTTCCACGTTGCCTACCTGGCGCATGCGTTTCTTACCTTTCTTCTGTTTCTCAAGTAGCTTTCGCTTTCTCGAGATGTCACCACCATAACACTTGGCCAGTACGTTTTTACGCAACGCCTTTACAGTTTCACGGGCGATGATCTTCTGCCCGATAGCTGCTTGAATCGCGATCTCGAACATCTGGCGCGGCAGTAATTCACGTAATTTCTCACATAAACGCTTGCCCCAGTCATACGCTTTGTCGCGGTGAACTATAGCAGACAAAGCATCCACAGGCTCAGCGTTCAGCATCACATCCAGCTTCACCATGTTCGACTGGCGGAAACCGATCAGTTCATAGTCAAGGGAGGCATAACCGCGCGATATGGTTTTCAGCTTGTCAAAGAAGTCAAATACGATCTCGGCAAGCGGCATTTCAAATGTCAGTTCTACACGGTCGCTGGTCAGGTACGTCTGGTTCTTTAAGATACCACGCTTATCCATACACAGCGTAATGATCGGGCCCACAAACTCAGACTTTGAAATGATCTGCGCTTTTATGAACGGCTCTTCTACGTGATCGATATAGTTTGGCTCCGGCATTTCAGAAGGCGCACTTACTTTCAGCAATGCACCTTTTGTAGTATGCACATGGAACTGCACCGATGGCACCGTCGTGATAACGGTCATGTCGAATTCACGCTCCAGGCGTTCCTGCACAATTTCCATGTGCAGCATACCCAGAAACCCGCAACGGAAACCAAAACCAAGTGCCGCAGAAGTTTCAGGCTCCCAAACCAGAGAAGCATCATTCAATTGCAGCTTCTCCATAGAAGCGCGCAGTTCTTCATACTCACTGGTCTCTACCGGATAAATACCGGCAAAAACCATCGGCTTCACATCCTCAAATCCCTGAATGCCTGCAGCCGGACGATCCACGTGCGTGATCGTATCACCAACTTTTACCTCTTTCGCATTTTTAATACCAGAGATCAGGTAGCCCACATTACCGGCACCCATTACCTGTCGCGCTTCCTGGTTCAGTTTCAGCACGCCAATTTCGTCGGCTTCGTAGGTTTTTCCTGTGTTTATAAACTTTACCTTCTCTCCTTTTTTTAGCGTACCGTTAAAAATACGGAAATACACTTCTATACCTCTGTAAGAGTTAAATACAGAGTCAAAGATCAAAGCCTGTAACGGTGCTTCCGGGTCACCTTTCGGTGCCGGAATACGATCACAGATAGCATTCAGAATGTCTTCTATACCAATACCTGTTTTACCGGAAGCATGCAGGATATCTTCTCTTTCGCAACCAATCAGTTCTATGATCTGGTCTGATACCTCTTCAGGCATGGCGTGTGGCAGGTCAATTTTATTTAGAACCGGGATTATTTCCAGGTCGTTGCCTATTGCCAGGTATAGGTTTGAGATAGTCTGTGCTTCAATACCCTGCGATGAGTCCACTATCAGAAGTGCGCCTTCGCAGGCGGCAATAGAGCGGGATACCTCATACGAAAAGTCGACGTGACCAGGTGTATCGATCAGGTTCAGTACATACTCTTCGCCTTTGTAATTATAGTTCATCTGGATGGCGTGGCTCTTGATAGTAATGCCGCGCTCGCGCTCCAGGTCCATGTTATCGAGCAGTTGGTTTTGCATCTCACGCTCCGCTACTGTAGAGGTAAATTCTAACAGGCGATCGGCCAGTGTACTCTTACCATGGTCGATGTGGGCAATGATGCAGAAATTGCGAATGTTCTTCATAAATATCTATACGAAGAACAAAGTTAAGAAGAAAGTGCGTTTGTTGCTGCTTCTGCGGTAAAATGATTTCAGGGTAATGCTATAGTTTTAAAATTAAAGCACAATTTAACACAGGTTGCAGGACACCAAGTACTTTTGCAAATACAATTAAATCTGTATATTTAAGCATTTATATGATCCTATTTCACGCACCAATGTCTGAAACACAAACTACCCCTCCTACCCCTGAAAGGATAGCTGAACTTGAGCAGCAATTGCTTGAGCTACAGCAAAAATGCGATTTCCTGGAAAAAGTCATACACGAAGTACCAGCTAATATATACATCTCCGATCTGGAAAAAGGCCTCACCTGGTGCAATAAAACCAACGAGGAAAGTTTAGGCTATACCTTAGAGGAGATACGGGAAATGGGTGGTCTTGAATACATGTATAAAATAGTGCACCCCGAGGACCATAACATTCCGGACGATAGCATCACGCACTACCAGAACTTTGAGGGAGCAGAATATGGCGGTGTGTTCAGGGCGAAGCATAAAGATGAAAAGGAATACAAGTGGTTTATAGGCTGGGCCAAAGCGTTCAGCAAGAAAGGTCCAGATGAGGTAAAGGAACTGCTATGTGTGGATGTGGATATGAGCCCGCGCATGAATACCGACACCCAGTTAGTGCAGGCGCTCCGCGATAACCTGAAGCAAAAAAACAAGCTCCTTATAAAATGCCTCCGCAAACGGGAAATTGAAGTACTCGACCTGGTATGTAAAGGATTTAACTCGAAAGAGATTGCTGATAAATTATTTATCAGCCCTAATACGGTCAGCACGCACCGCAAACATATTCAGCAAAAATTAGGAACTGCCAACGTAGCCGACCTGGTATCGTTAGGTAAAGAAGCTGGTCTAGGTTAAACCCCTTCACTAGCATGGCGCTTTAAACTGAGAAATTGGCTTAACACTTTCTGCACTTCTATCAAGAAAACTGGTTGAAGAGAGGTTAAGCCTATACTTTCAAAACTGAGATCCTTTCAGGATATAAAAAGGATAATGTACCTGCCCTGCCTTCACTAGTATGTTCACTATAATCGATAGTAAACTATAAGTAATTACTGAAAACGTTTCCACCTCGCATTCTCTAACCCGGATTGAGAATTAACTGTACTTGATGGAGCTACATCTCGTACTATAGCCTAATTGTGCTCATCCTTTAATCTTATTAATCTTAATCCTATCTTCGCATCATATTTGAATAAAACGTATTACTAAAGTATGTCATTTACTACAGTAGAACCATATAAGCCTGTCAATCATATTCGTATCGTGACAGCAGCTTCTTTATTCGACGGTCACGACGCTGCTATTAACATCATGCGTCGTATTATCCAGGCGTCGGGCGCGGAAGTGATACATTTAGGTCACAACCGTTCGGTGCAGGAGATCGTGGATTGTGCTATTCAGGAAGATGCCCAGGCCATTGCGATCACGTCTTACCAGGGCGGTCACATCGAGTATTTCAAGTACATGTACGACCTGCTGAATGAGCGTGGCTGTGGCCATATACGTTTGTTCGGTGGTGGCGGAGGCGTTATCCTTCCTTCTGAGATCGAAGAACTACATGAATACGGTATTGCCCGTATTTATTCTCCGGATGATGGTCGTGCCATGGGTTTGCAGGGTATGATCAACGATATGCTGCAGAAATGCGACTTCCCGACAGGCCAGAACCTGAACGGTGAAGCAAAGCATCTGAAAGATAAAGATCCTAAATCGATTGCCCGCCTGATATCAGCTGCTGAGAACTTCCCGGAAGAAGCAAGAGCTATACTGGACAAAGTAAAAGAACAAGCCAAAGAAGTTAAAACGCCTGTGCTGGGTATTACAGGTACTGGTGGTGCTGGTAAATCGTCTCTAGTAGATGAACTGGTTCGCCGCTTCCTGCTGGACTTCCCTAACAAGAAAATAGCTATCATCTCCGTAGACCCATCGAAACGCAAAACTGGTGGCGCTTTATTAGGTGACAGGATCCGTATGAACTCCATCTCCAACGACAGAGTTTACATGCGCTCGCTGGCAACCCGCCAAAGCAACCTCGCACTGAGCAAATATGTGCAGGATGCTGTAGACATCGTAAAAGCCGCTGACTTTGATTTGATCATCCTGGAGACTTCTGGTATTGGTCAGTCTGACACCGAGATCATCGAGCACTCTGACATGAGTTTGTATGTGATGACGCCGGAGTATGGTGCCGCTACGCAGCTCGAGAAGATCGACATGCTGGATTTTGCTGATGTAATTGCTCTGAACAAATTCGATAAACGTGGCGCACTGGATGCAATACGTGATGTGAAGAAGCAGTACAAGCGCAACCACCAACTATGGGATGTGAATGACGATGCTATTCCGGTTTTCGGAACTATAGCTTCGCAGTTCAACGATCCGGGCATGAACCGCCTATACCGCGCGGTGATGGCTAAGATCCAGGAGAAGACCGGTGTGGAGTTCAACTCTAACCTTCATACCTCGCAGGAAATGTCGGAGAAAGTTTACATCATCCCTCCTGCCCGCACTCGTTACCTTTCTGAAATTTCGGAGACTATCCGCAACTATGATAAGTGGAGCAAAGACCAGGCAGAAGTAGCGCAGAAACTATACGGCATCAAAAAGTCTATCGAAGCAGTTCAAACTATAGAAATTGCTGATAAAGACAGGTTGGTAAAACAACTGGAAGATGCTTATGCGGAAGTATCGCTTAGCCTTGACGGACAGAACAAGAAAATCCTGGAAAACTGGAAAGACAAAGTTCAGGCCTACAAGAATGAGTTCTATGTTTTCAAGGTTCGCGATAAAGAGCTTAAGATAAAAACACATACTGAGTCACTTTCTCATTTACAGATACCTAAAGTTGCTACTCCTCGCTACGAAGCATGGGGTGATTTACTGAAGTGGAACCTTCAGGAGAATGTACCAGGTGAATTCCCTTATACAGCGGGTGTGTTCCCGTTCAAGCGTGAAGGCGAAGACCCTACCCGTATGTTTGCCGGGGAAGGTGGTCCGGAGCGAACGAACCGTCGCTTCCACTACGTAAGTTTAGGCATGCCAGCGAAGCGCCTTTCTACGGCCTTTGACTCGGTAACACTTTACGGTGAAGACCCTGATTTCAGACCGGATATCTATGGGAAGATCGGTAACTCCGGCGTTAGCATTTGCTGCCTCGATGATGCCAAGAAACTATACTCCGGCTTTAACCTGGCCGATCCGATGACCTCGGTTTCGATGACTATCAATGGTCCGGCTGCTATCCTGACCGGCTTCTTCATGAATGCCGCCATTGACCAGCAGTGCGAACTATACATCAAAGAAAACGGACTGGAAGATGAGATCAACCAAAAGATCGAAACTATCTACAAAGAGAAAGGTGTAGAGCGTCCTCGCTACCAGGGCGAATTGCCAAAAGGTAACGATGGCTTAGGCTTGATGCTGTTAGGCGTAACAGGCGACCAGGTATTGCCTGCTGAAGTGTATGAGCCGATCAAGACGCGCACCTTAGCAGCTGTTCGTGGTACCGTACAGGCCGATATCCTGAAAGAAGACCAGGCACAGAACACCTGTATCTTCTCCACAGAGTTCTCGCTTCGTTTAATGGGTGATGTGCAGCAGTACTTCATCGACAAGAACGTACGGAACTTCTACTCGGTGTCTATCTCCGGTTACCACATTGCGGAAGCAGGCGCCAACCCTATTTCGCAGCTGGCCTTTACGCTGGCAAACGGCTTTACCTTTGTAGAATATTATGTGAGTCGCGGCATGGACATCAACAAGTTTGCGCCGAACCTTAGCTTCTTCTTCTCCAACGGTATCGATCCGGAGTATGCGGTAATTGGTCGTGTGGCCCGCCGTATCTGGGCAAAATCGATGAAGCATAAGTATAACGCGGATGCCCGTTCGCAGATGTTGAAATACCACATCCAGACGTCTGGCCGTTCGCTGCACGCTCAGGAGATTGACTTCAACGATATCCGTACGACGCTGCAGGCACTATACGCGATCTACGACAACTGTAACTCACTACACACCAACGCATACGATGAGGCGATTACGACGCCAACAGAAGCATCTGTTCGTCGTGCCATGGCGATTCAGTTGATCATCAACCGTGAACTTGGTCTGGCTAAAAATGAAAATCCGCTGCAAGGCTCGTTTATCATCGAAGAACTAACTGATCTGGTAGAAGAAGCAGTATTGCTAGAGTTTGACCGTATAACAGAGCGTGGCGGTGTGTTGGGTGCAATGGAAACCATGTACCAGCGCGGTAAAATTCAGGAAGAGAGTTTATACTATGAGACCCTAAAGCATACCGGCGAGTATCCGATCATTGGCGTAAATACGTTCCTATCCTCTACGGGCTCTCCTACGGTGTTGCCAACAGAAGTTATCCGTGCTACGGAAGAAGAGAAACAGTACCAGATCGCCATGTTGCAGTCGCTGCAAAAGGGCAACGAGGATACGTCTTCTGCAATGCTGAAACGCATACAAGAGGTAGCCATTAACAACGGCAACATCTTCGAAGAGATGATGGAAACGGTAAAGTTCTGCTCTCTCGGCCAGATCACGAATGCCCTGTTTGAAGTAGGTGGTCAGTACCGAAGAAATATGTAAGCTAATAGTTTAAACTATAAGGCAAAAGGTAAAGGAGTCGGTGAAAGCTGGCTCCTTTTTTGTTTTAAATACGACGCAATAAATACATAACATTAACATAAGAATATAATAATACAAAGAAGTAACCCTGCTGCGTTTAACGCGTTATAGCAACTATATAACCCTTTACCATCCCAATCACATGACACGAATTTCAACTATATCTTCGTTGTTGCTTATTGGCACAACATTCGGCTTTCTGATGAAAAGCTGGCTGACTCCACATGATCTGCATATTGACCTTTCTGAAGAGAATGTACATATGTACTTATAATTTGAATACGTTTTAAAAAGTGAGAGCGGACCTTATAGTTCGCTTTTGCCATTTATAAGAGATTAGGTTAAAACCGCTATAACCGGTACTTTTACACTTTCTTTCATATAGCAACAAAACATGACATTACAAGAAAAAATCAGCTACATCATTGGCCGCGACATGGCAGGCAACCTTAAAAAACAAGGAATAGACGTTAACCCGGATGCATTTATCAAGGGCATGAAAGAAGCCATTGAAGGTAAGCCATCTGCTTTGTCGCAGGCTGAAGTGCAGGAAGCCATGATGCAGCTACAGCAGGAAATGGGTGCAAAACAAGGCGCGGCAGGTGAAGAAAACCAGAAAGCCGGCGAAGCATTCTTAGCTGAAAATAAAAACAAGGAAGGTGTTAAAACGCTGCCTAGCGGCCTGCAATACGAAGTTCTGAATGAAGGCACTGGTAAATCTCCTTCTGCTTCCGACAAGGTAACAACACACTACCATGGCACACTAATAGATGGAACTGTATTTGATTCATCTTACGAGCGCGGCCAGCCTGCTACTTTCCCGGTTAACGGTGTAATTGCCGGCTGGACAGAAGCCCTACAGTTAATGAAAGAAGGTGCTAAATGGAGATTATACATTCCATCTGCACTAGCATATGGCTCACAAGGCGCCGGCGATGTAATCGGACCAAACGCTGCACTTATTTTTGATGTAGAGCTTATATCGGTTAACTAAGCGTATACAAACTATAAACACAAAGGCCAGTCTATAAGTAGCCTGGCCTTTGTGTTTAGTAAACTATAGTTCTCAGCTTATATCAGCTACCTGAACTTCAGCGAGCCAGCGCAGGCATTCTTCGTAATACAGGAAATGATTCATGATAAGGAGATTGTCGTTATCGATAAAATCATCCCCATCAATATTATGGATGAGACTTTCGTAAAGCGGAACCGGTAGAATTACCGCAATAAACACATCCTGTTTCAGCATCCGCAATATCTGCGGGAAAATATTCTTGAATACCCAGTGCTGATCTTCTTTATTAAGTAGCTCCCTGTTTTTAAGGTCCAGTATCCATTTAGATGGCTTGTGCACTCTCACCATACGAAGGATGTGCGAGTACCCTTCCCTGAACTCTTTTGAACCTACCTCCCCGAACCACTTGACATGTAATATTTCGGTAGAAGTACTGTAAATCACCTGCAGGTTTTCTGTTAGATATTCATCGCTGGGGTCAGAGAAACCCGAAGCAATCTCTTTACTGTAAGCCTGAATCATAGTTTGGTTTAACATACTTTGGCTAAGTGTTTTAACTGACTGGTTAGGTATTTTTTTAGCGGGTATTACAATCGTAGTAAGGCAATAATAGGGTATTTATAGTTACAAAACAAGATAATATTAACTTATACTTATAAATATCATAGTTAATACACAATTTAATCCCATCCTGTAAGCACAACTTCTCCTTCATGATCTTATCAAAATCCGGTAGGTAACTATAGCTCAGAAGTAAAACCGAACAAAACATTTGCTGCATCGTTCTAAAACCAGTTAAATGCGAATCTTAAAATTATTATAAGCATGGCAGAAAATCAGAATGAAGGATCCAAGTTCCTGAACAGTGTACACAGATATTTTGATAATGCAGCCCAGTATTCCAGCCTCTCTCCGGGAATACTTGCCCAGATAAAGGTCTGCAATAGTGTATATAAAGTTTCCTTCCCGATAGAGGTAGACGGAAAGATTGAAGTCGTGGAGGGAATACGCGTGCAGCACAGCCACCACAAGCTGCCATCTAAAGGAGGCATAAGATTTAGTATGCAGGTAGATGAAGATGAGGTAAAAGCATTGGCTACCCTCATGACCTTTAAATGCGCTGTAGTGGATGTACCGTTTGGAGGCGCAAAAGGTGGTGTAAAAATAAATCCGCGTACCAGCTCTGTAAAAACGCTTGAAAAAGTTACCCGCCGTTACGCTGCCGAGCTTATCAAGAAAAACCTTATTGGCCCCGGAATGGATGTTCCGGCACCAGACTATGGCACAGGTAGCCGCGAAATGGCTTGGATAGCCGACACCTATCAGGCTTTAAAATATGGCGAGACCAATGCCTTAGGTTGCGTTACCGGTAAACCCGTTGGGCAGGGCGGCATACGTGGCCGCGCAGAAGCTACAGGGCTTGGTGTTTACTTCGGGATTAGAGAAGCGCTGGCCGATGCTGAATTGTTACAGGGCAAAGGCCTGGAAGGCGGCACCATGGAAGGTAAGCGAATTATTGTGCAGGGACTGGGCAATGTGGGATATCATGCAGCCTGGTTCTGCCAGAAAGATGGCGCCCTTATTACGGGCATAGCAGAGCGCGAAGGTGGCATCTATAACCCGGATGGCATTGATGTGGAAGAGGCTTTCAAACACCGCAACCAAACCGGTTCTATCCTCAACTTTAAGAACTGTAAGAACTTCGAGAATACGTTCGACCTGCTGGAAATGGAATGCGATATCCTGCTGCCGGCAGCGCTCGAAAACCAGATACACATTGGCAATGCTGCTAACATAAAGGCGAAAATTGTTGCAGAGGGAGCAAACGGGCCGGTCACGCAGGAGGCGGAAGAGATACTTCTAAAGAACAACATCGTGATACTGCCGGATCTGTACCTGAACGCAGGTGGCGTAACCGTATCGTATTTTGAGTGGCTTAAGAACCTATCGAATGTGCGTTTCGGACGAATGGGTAAGCGTGCAGAAGAAGCCAGCTATAAGCGCCTGGTAAATGCCATTGAGTCTACGTCGGGTAAAAACATGACTGCCCAGGAAAAAGCAATATTAACCAAAGGCTCTGATGAAGTAAATCTGGTACGCTCAGGTTTAGAGGATACCATGATAAATGCCTATCATGAGATCAGGGATACGATGCGGCAGAAGAATATCCCGGACATGAGAACAGCAGCCTTCCTGACGGCTATCGAAAAGATTGGGGTGAGTTATGAGGCGCTGGGTATTTTCCCGTAAACCGTAAGGCTAACGTTATAGTTTGGAAGAGGTCGGGAGCAATATGGTATCCTGACCTTTTTTTACGGTCTCCAGCCAGTGAATAGCCTCTTCCCTGTCAGTAAAATAATTGAAAACTATAAAATCGTGTGAGGTGGCAGATTTAGTGGCTGTATAGTTGGTTATGATCGCTTTAAAGTGCTCTTCGTTAAATACTACGGCCACACAAACATCAGCATTTAAAGTAGACTGCAGTTTACTATAGTACACGTTATTAAGCCATGCTTCCTGCTCGCGCTCCAGCGGGCCGATCAAAGTAAGATCTGTGCAGTAAAACATAACAGGTCTTCCTTCCTGTACAAAGTCAAGCCCTCGCAGGTACGTGTCTATAAAAGCGCTATCCGTAGGTTTTGCTTTCCAGATCACCTGCAATATTTCCAATTCACTGTTAAAAATGATGTCAGAATATTCTGTAGAATGTACTACCATGCCATCACAACTAATATATTCGGTATTTTGCACGAAATATATACTTTTAAAACAACACTTCAAAATATTGAATTGTATTGATTAAAGAATACCAAAAGCAATATATCCAGTACCAAATGCTACTCTCAAAATATAAAGATTCTTAAAAGCAGGCAGGTAATTTCAACTATAGATTTAATGTAGGAACATCTGCTAATAGTATAACTAAAAGCCATACAGGGCGCAACAAGCTATTTAGATAAAGCTGCAGTATATAGTGCCGACGAACCAGGGATAGCTGCTTTATGAATATCGGGGCAGCTTTTAAACAAAAAAGAGAAGCATGGCTGTACATCGCCATGCTTCTCTTTTTTAATTTTATAGTACAATAAGAGGTTTAAGAATTACCCATCCCAAGCCATTTATTGTATATTTTTATCTGCTCCGGAGTGGCATTTGCTACTTTCTCAAATTTAAATCTGGCGCGGTCGTCTTTCAGAACTTTCACCTGCACTACCTGCATAATACCATCACGGGCAATAAGCACTTCCAGTTCTTCACCAGGTTTCAGTCCCGTCACATAACGATCCAGGTCGCTGCCTACCCGGAAGCCATTTACTGCTACAATCTCATCTTTCACATTAAGCCCGGCCTCATACGCGCTACTGCCATTTACTACCGATGCTATAGTTACGCGACCATCGTTGTAAGTGGTATTGGCACCCCAGCTTCCTGTGTTAGCGTTCTCATTCACGTTAACTACTTTCAGGCCGGCAGCATTAAAATATGCGGAGTAATCCGGAGACTTGGTTCCGTTCACATAATCTCTGAAGAAGGCATCCATGTTTTTGCCTGCTACACGCTCAATCTCGGCTTTAAATTCAGCTTCCGTAAAACCACGGTCGAGTTGCTTGTAATAGCGGCTGTACATGTTGCGCATAACATCATCCAGGTCTTTGGCACCGTTCGTGCTTTTCAGGATTTCCATGTTAAGCAGCTGCCCCAGTACTCCTCCCTTAGTATAATAAGAGACTTCAGCGTTATTTGAATTCTCGTTCTGGCGGTAATATTTTATCCAGGCATCGAAACTTGATTCGCTAACTGCCTGCACTTTATTACCGGGTGTGTTCTCTACATTGCTAATGCTTCCGGCAACCACATCCAGGTAACGCTGCTCTGGCATTAACCCAGCTCTGCGCACGATCAGATCATCGTAGTAACTGGTAATTCCTTCCGACACCCAAAGTAGTTTTGTATAGTTCTCCTCGTTATAGTTGAACGGGCCAAGCGGCGCAGGACGCAAGCGCTTTACATTCCATAGGTGAAAATATTCGTGTGCTACAAGGCTAAGAAAACCGGTATAACCACTCTCTGAACTATAGCTAAAGCGGCTGGTTTGTAAGGTAGTGGAGTTCAGGTGCTCCAGGCCGCCGCCGCCACGCTGCATGTTATGCACTATGAATACATAACGGTCAACAGGCAGTTCTCCGAAAATAGAGATAGCCTCTTCCGTAACACGCTTCATGTCGGCCATTAAACGCTCCGGCTCATAGTTGCCTTCACCATACATCGCTACTTCGTGAGTTACTCCGCCAGCTTCGTATGTATAAACTTCATGGTTACCGATCTCCAACGGTGAGTCAGCCAGCACATCGTAATTCGGGAAAGAGTAGGTAAACTTAGATGTAGATTTTAAGCCTGTTGATACTTTGCTGAAACTGCTGTGCGGTTTTACCACCAGCGTTCCGTCTTCTTTTTCATACCCTTCAGGGTACATAAAGATACTGGTACCATTTACGTAACCATGCGAGGCATCCAAAAAGCTGGTGCGTACAGTAAGTTCAAACGCATAAACCTTATAGTTCACTTTTACTTCCGAAGCACGGTTGCTGTATACGCGCCAGGTATTTTTGTCTATCTTTTCTGCACGGAGTGCTTTTCCGTTTCCATCGGTAGCAGTAAAGCCCTCAACGTTCTTAGGAAATTCGCGCACCAGGTACGAACCTGGAGCCCAGACAGGCATGGTAAAATCGATGTGTTTTTTCTTTGCTCCTTTTAGCTCAGCCGTAACCTCGAAATAATGGGTATGCGGTTCTGGCATTTCAAGGGTGTACCGAATCTCGGCAGCAAATGCCGGCGAAATAAAGCTTGCCAGCGACAACAGGAATACTAAGAGATAAAGTTTAGGTTGGTTAATAGTGTGAAACATGTTTCAGGTTTAGATTTGTTCAACCAGCATTTTACAATAATTATGCTTGTTTTCAAAATCTGAAGCCTTTCACCTGCTACCCTACAGTGTTTCGCTGACGGTCGCGTAGCCATAGTTCGGCATCGCTGACTTTACTGAACGTATCAATAATAATAAACGAATTATAGCTTTTAAGCCCGTAGGCGCCCACTTCCTGCAGCATCCGGTAATAGCAGCCTTCTGAAACCACAAGGGCGATATAATTCTCCTGCCCCAGCATCATGAGTTGCGGAAAAAACTGAACCTGGCACCAGGTCTCTTCTTCCTCGCTAAGGGCATCTATAGATCTTAGATCAAAAAGCCAGCAATTGGCAGGATGATTCTTAATGTGTTCCAGCGCTATCATCAAACCAGACTTGAAGTCTTCGAAATCCGGCATAGCTTTACAGTCTATATACACCCACCCCTTGCCTTCTGGCAATTCCACCGAAAAAATATCTGACTTATAAAGCACCATTGCAGGAACTGTTAAATTAATTATAGCAAAAATATAATAATAAAATTTATAAAACCCAAATAAACCTAATTTTTGTTCTAAATAAATTCTTAAAGTGGCCAAACCTGAACTTTTAGCGGTTAAACAGGCTTATCAGAGAGTAAAGGCTCCGAATATTAAAGTAAACCTGTTGACTAGCGTGATAAGTACTCTTTGGCATGGTATTGGGAAGCTTTACAGAAACCTAACCCACTGACTATGAAAAAGAACTTAATGTTAATTATTGCCCCGGTAGTATTGCTGCTTTTAATGGTATCGTTTGGTTATAACCTTGCCAATGAAACGCCCGCAGTTAAAACAACTATAGTTCAGGTTAATGAAAAGCATGAGGCTACCGCTAAAACGGAGGATAAGTGGGTGAGCATGCAGCGAACAACCCGTTCAGGAGGTGACTATAGCACTGCAGAATCGCAGGAGATTATAGATTATGCCATGACACTGCTTGGGTCTCCATATGAGTTTGCCGGCATCACTCCTTCCGGGTTTGACTGTTCAGGTTTTGTAACACACGTTTTTGATAACTATAATATTGCTGTGCCTCATTCATCGGCATTGCAGGCAAAAGAAGGTGTAGCTGTGGCTAAAGAAGAAGCTGCTCCAGGCGACCTGGTCATATTCACCGGCACCAACGAAAACGAAAGAACTCCCGGCCATGTGGGCATTGTTATTTCCGAACCCGGTGATACGATCTCTTTTGTTCACTCGTCTTCTAACGGTGGTGTAAAGATCAGTAAAGTGCAGGGCACCCGTTACGATGTTCGCTTCCTGGAAGTACGCCGCGTATTATAAGCATACATTTATCACAACATACAGGGTTTTTCTCGTACAATGCAATGTACCAGAAAGACCCTTTTTTATGTGGCATCCCTACGTTATAAACTCGATAAATGCAGTTGTGCTTATAATTGCCGGGCTTATAGTTTACTTTATCCAGCCCAGTAAACCGGTGCTGGCCCTGGTAGCTCCGGGATTGGGTATTATGCTGCTGGCCTGCACCTATCATCTACGCAAACATAACCAGTTTGTAACGCACACAGTAACCACGCTAACCTTACTGGCTGCTATAGTTGTGATTATGCGTTTAAATGCTGCAGGCGAGCAATGGGATACCAGACACATCCTGCTGTTTGTGATGGGAATAAGTTGCCTGGTGGCGGCAGGTGTTTTTATCGGCACTTTTATAAAAGAACGCAGGCTGCGTAACAACTCTATTTATAAAGACGACCTGTAACTGTAGGTGGCTATAAAAGCGAAACACCTGATGTAGCCCGTCAAGTTACACCAGGTGTTTCAGAATCCTAAAAAGTCTTAACAAGCGGCTTCCTGTTGTTCAGGTTACCATCCGAAGACCTCCAGTAAAATCAAGCTGTGCAAACAGCATAAATCCCGTTTACGAAGCCGACTCACAGATTACGTGAATACAATTACTTAGGCTCGTTAAAACTTGTTTGGGATTAGACATTTGTACCTCCTTTCTCTATAGTCCAACATAAACCCTGAGCCTTCGACCAAATAATAAGGCTGTTAGACCAGAGCGCGTAGCACTCGCTACTTTAACTTATTACTAAAGGTAAATTAACGCCATTAAGTTCACAAGGGTTGTGCATATTTTTTTTAAATCTGCCGGATACAAAATTGGAAACTATAGTTTAAAAACCTTTGCAGAAACTATAGAAAGCAGGTTTTTAAAGTAACGTTCTGATTACCACCCAACTAAATAATGGTACTCTTCCGGTTAGCTGCATCAGTTCTGAAATTCAGGACCCAAATTTGCATTAGTCAGTTACAAGGGGGCAGCTGTACTATAGCTGATAAGATAAAAGTGATATGGCAACTCCTGAATACTATATTAAATGAATTATTTTCACTATTTTTCGTTGCTTAAATCAAACAACTAACTGATCATGAAAAAACATCTGCTTGCTCTTATGGCTCTTATGCTGTTCAGCACCTTTGCATGGGCCCAGTCCTTATCCCCTATTGGCATCTGGACAAACGAAGAAGGAAAAGCCCGCTTCGAAATCTATAAATGCGGTGATAAACTTTGCGGTAAACTTGTGACTCTGAAAGAGCCTTTGCGCAACGGTAAACCAAAAGTGGATGAAAACAACCCTGAAAAGAAACTACAGAATCGTCCGTTATTAGGCCTGGAGTTTATGAAAGGCTTTGAATATGATGGCTCCAACAAGTGGGATGATGGTACAATCTATGACCCTGAAAGCGGCAAAACATATTCCTGCTACATGAAAATGACTGGCAAGGATAAGATGGAAGTGAAAGGGTACATCGGCATTTCGCTGATCGGAAGAACCCAGAACTGGACAAGAGTAAAATAGCATCAACTATAGATGATAAAAAAAGAAAGGCCGGCGCAATGCCGGCCTTTCTTTTTAACCCTTTACCATCCTTTTTACTAGTTTCAGACTTATAAGGTTATAGTTTGGTTTAAATAACGTGTTCTATCTTATATTTCTGGTCGCGGAATTCAAACGTTTCTCCGGCAGTTTTACCAGCCATCGCCTTAAATACCGGCGACATACCTGAAATGGCAAAGAATGTTTCTCCCTCCACTTCTATCTGCCCAAGACTAACCCCAATAAAGTAATTCTGCAGGTTGGTGTGCACTACGGCCCCAAAAGCAACATCCTTATTCTCTTTGGTAGCATTAATCCGCTTCAGCACACTCATGGTCGTTATAAGTTCATCCAGCTGGCGGGCATACATGTCGCGCTGTATCTGGCAGGCCTCCCTGAACGATTCGAACTTATCTTCTATAGCACCCTGGTGCTCGTTGGCGCTTTCCTGGGCATCGTCCATTGCGTCTTTGGCAGCTTTAATCTGAGTATTCAGTATTTTTGTGCATTCCTGCAACAGCCGCTTTTTTAGTTCTAATTCTTGTGCAACCATTTTCTTCTAAGTATAAGTTTAAACTATACCCTCGCTTACAGGTTATAGTACCTGAGCGCTTAGAGGGAATAGCAATTGAAACATCAAATTCTGAGTGATAAACTTATTAACTGCAAATAATACCCGAAGCGTGTAAGATACTAAACTATTCAGGGTAACGGATGTTTTTGCTTTAAATTACTAAATGTCGTTAAACGGATTTTTGAAACGATTGTTGGGGCTGTTTTACAATAAGCCACTATGCCGTAAACTGGAACGTTCTGCACGTTATGGTGCTCGGTTTGGTGCATGGGTTAATAATCCTGAGTGCAAAGCACTTACAACTGCATTCCATAAAGCCTACCACTATAAAAAAGCGGGGATGCAATGTAATTACCGTGTACAACTGGTACAGGAAGACAACCGCCAGGGTGTTATCTTTTTTCACGATCCTGCCATTTCACAACAGACATTCTCCTACTTATTCGATCATCTCAAAGATCAGACACTGTTACTTGGCTACCGGTTAAAAAGCGCGGATAAACGCAAAATTGTACACGAGCGCTACACTCAGAAAACTGAAGCCTATTACCTGACTCCTTTGCCAAAAGATGTGCCGGACAGCAGCCTCTGCAACCAACTATACGGCAACATTTTAATAGAGCTAACCCTCGTTAACAATCATCCCGGTTTTATAAGGCTTATAGCTAATAAGATCACGGATCCCTTCTTCAGCGAGCCTCTTCCTTTTGTTGAGTTTCTTGAGCGCATCATGCAGCCAACAGAAAAACTTCAAAACCGTAATTAATCCTACCTACCGTTTTATTGGTAAGATCCTGCTATAGTTTTGCATAAGTTTTATATTGTTTGTATACTTATACAGGTTTTAAGGGCGTATAAATTACTGTTGCATGAAGCATTGTTTACTCTTATTACTTGTTGTATTGCTGTGTTCGGTTTCTTCAAAGGCTACCCATATAGTGGGTGGAGAATTTGCCCTGGACCACCGAAGCGGGAACGCCTACCTCTTAACCCTGAATCTGTATTTTGACGATATAAACGGTGATCCCGGCGCACTGGACCCATCCATTACGGTTAATATATTTGAGAAAGGCACCAACAGATGGATAGCGGCCAGAACACTTCCTTTCAGGTCTAGAACAGCCGTACCTTACACCAATATCGAATGTACCGTTGGGGAACTGCGCACTAGTAAGATCGTTTACTCTGAAACCCTTAATCTTGACCCTGCCATTTTCTTTCACGCACCCGGCTACTATGTAACCTGGGAACGCTGCTGCAGAAACTCAACTATAGATAATATTATAGCCCCATACGATGCTGCCCAAACCTTTTACATGGAGTTTCCGGCTGTTGTTCAAAACGGTGTTACCTTCAGAAATTCATCCCCTACTCTTTTTCCGCCCCTCAGCGACTACGCCTGTGTAAATGAACTTTTCTATTTTGATTTCAGTGGTTCTGATAAAGATGGCGACTCGCTGGCGTATGATATGATCACGCCACTCAACGGGTATACCACGCCCCGCATGCCGTACTATGGTATACCTGGGTTTGAAAGCGTAAAACCAGGCACTGCCCCTTATCCTGAAATTAAATGGGGAAAAGGGTTTAGCGGCACTGCCCAGATAAATGGGAGTCCCCCTATCAACATCGACAATAAAACAGGAAGGCTAACTATGCGCCCAAGCCGTACAGGTTTATATGTCTTTGGCATTCGGGTTCAGGAGTTCAGGAACAAGAAGAAGATTGGTGAAGTGCGCCGCGACTTCCAGGTGCTGGTGCTGGATTGCCCTACCAACGAAACACCTAAGATCGTAGCCCGCGACAGGGGTAAAAAGGAATTTTATAAAGAAACGGAGATCCTTGAGCTAACACCTAACAGCAACCGTTGCGTTGATATTTACTTCACCGATCCTGACATTTCAGAGTTTGTAACTATAAAAGCGGTGCCCGTTAATTTCTCAGCATCAAACTTCACTTTGTCGGGCACGCTGCAGGGTATTGTAAACCGCGGTGGCACACAGGACTCGTTAAAAGCCACGCTTTGCTTTGCTGATTGCTTTGATACACCCGGCAAAATATATCAACTGGACCTGGTAGTTCAGGATGATGGCTGCAGTCTGCCCCGCCAAGACACAGTGCGTGTGAGTTTCAGGATGCAGGTTGTGAATAATGTGCCAACTATAGCCACTACGCCTAACGAGAAAATCATAACCTTAGACCGTGGCCAGGCTTTTGAGATGGATGTTTTTGGCAAAGACATAGATCTGGATGGCCTCACGCTCAGTGCAGCCGGCGAAGGCTTTGATATGAATGCGGCAGGCATGCAATTTAACAGCACCGGCGGCGAAGGAACAGCTAAAGGTAAATTCACCTGGCTTGTAGCGTGTAACAATGAGGAACAGTCGGTAAGGCGCGTAACTTTTACGCTTAAAGAAGATGCCTGCGCTGCCTCTCCGGACCAAAAACTAACAATAGAATTCAGGATAAAAGCACCTAACAATGCGCCAACGTTAACCTCAGACAAGGCTCCTACACTTTACGAACTCGACCTGAACCAGCCATTCGAGGCAAACCTTTTCGGAGACGACAAAGACCTGGACCCTTTAACTTTAACTGCTGTTGGCGAAGGTTTTAATCTGTCTGATCTGGGTATGACATTTAGTGCTACGCAGGGTAACGGTGAAGCACGGGGCAAGTTTAACCTTACCTCTACCTGCCAGATGGCCGAAATGGGAACCCTGCGCGTTAATTTTATACTGGACGAAGAAACATGTAACCCCGCACCAGAGCCTGTGCTAACGATGGAGTTTAAAGTGCGTGTACCGCAGTTGCAAAGTTTTATACCTGCCAACATATTTACACCAAACGGCGACGGGCTGAACGATTTCTTCGAGATACCGGATATGCCATCCGACTTCTGCAATGCACAGTTTGCCAGTATAAAAGTGTTTAACCGCTGGGGAAAGGAAGTATACTATAGCACTCAGAATACCTTTAAATGGGATGGCAAAGATGTGAACGACGGCGTTTACTTTTACCTGATAGACTTTGGGAGTACGCAATACAGAGGCAGTGTTACGATTGTACGCTGACCTTAGAACATGAACAGGAAAACCAGGTACAGCCCAAGCCACATAAAATCCAGGAAATGCCAGTAACCTGCCAGCATCGATAATTGCAACTGGCGATATGGGTCCCGAATAAAGATCAGACTTCTAACACTATCGGCGGCTACGTGCGCTGTTTTAAGGAACAGGAAAAACAGGAAGATCACCCCTCCTACCAGATGCAGTATGTGCAGCGCCGAGATCAGATACAGGTAAGTGCCGGACGCTTTACCTGTGAAAGTGATGCCAGCTGCAGTCATTTCGCGCCAGCCCAAAAGCTGAGCGCCCACAAATAGTAAACTAAGTACCAACGTACCTCCCAGGTAACGCGTCATTTTATGCAGTTTATCTTTTTTGTAGATGCTGGGTATGCGGCTCATGGTATAACTACTCAGCAGCAGCAATATGGTGCCTACACTGAAGAACTTTGGTAGCTGCACGTCCTCTGTTCTAAATCCACCGGTACGCATAAAAGCAATCAGTAAGATCAGGAACAAAACTCCTATGCCTACCATGCTCAGGTAAAGCAGCATCCTGATGGGGTGCATCCGCTCTATTTGCTTAAAAGCAGAGAGTTGCCTGGAGCCTACTTTATTTTTTTTATCTGAGTCCATTTACATTATACTACAACCGGCAGTTTACCAGCAGAAAAGGTCAACAATACACTTCACGTTTATATACCTATACGCAAACAGCTTCGTTTTGCATACCAACTGATAAATATAGTTTTGTGAGAGCCGGTTTCTAATCAGCCTAAAAAGCTATAGTTTGATCACATTAAAAAATTATAGTTGGCTATACCTACCTTACACAACCGGCATCCGTTAAAAAGAGTAATTTAACCCGGAGGTATTATGCAGCATAAAAATCTACCCCTTTCTATATTTTGCCTGCTTGTGATAATGATTTTCTCAGTAGTGGAGGCACGCGCGCAAACCCGCACAAACTATACGGCCAATAACTATATAACTGTCGTGCTCGAGAGTCCTAATGGCCGTTATGAGTTCAAATCGCCATCGTTGCTGGTACGATACAACCGGCTTACCGACCAACTGGAATGCAGCGTGCTTATAAATTCGTTATTACCTACCAGCGACACCATTCCTCCAACTATGGCTTATGAAGTTTTGTACGGCGCCAAGTTCCCGGAGCTTACCTTTGAGATCGATGTACCGGAAGATATCATCAGCAGCGAACGCCCCAATGCTGAACCAATGAACCAACGCACATACATTACCTTGCAAGGCATTACCAACCAAATCCGTGTACCCATTGTTTTTGCACCAGACAGGAACAGGATCAGCTTCGGTACTAATTTCGATTTAATGCTTGCCAATTTTGAAGCAAGTATCCCTACGCGGTACATGTCCATTCTAACGGGCCGCCTGCTCATTAACATCAGCAATGCCCGCTGGGTAGATCAATACTGACTTTAAAGTTGCAACTTCAGAACTATAGTACTAACTGAGTATGAGGAGAGTAGGATATACATAGTTGTTTGCTATATTTACAGAACAACAACACAACACCGCACATGATCAAGACCTTACTTCCTGCTTTACTGTTATGTATTTTGCTTTTCAGCTGCCAGCAACAGACTACAAACGATGTTACCGAAAAGCCAGCTACAACATCTGAAGCCAAAGTATATGGATCAGATTTTACGGAACAAAACATGCTCTCAGTTACACAACTTGAGGATGCCATAAGCGAGCAGGATTCGGTAAAGGCTACCGTGAACGGCGTGATTGTAGAAAGCTGCCAGTCCAAAGGTTGCTGGATGGATGTAAAACTTGCCGATAACAGCACCATGAAAGTTACTTTCCGGGATTATGGATTCTTTTTGCCGGTAGAGGACCTGGAAGGTAAAACAGTGGTATTTACGGGAACCGCTAAAAAGGAAGTAATCTCAGTAGAGGGCCAACGTCACTATGCCGAAGATGCAGGTAAATCTGCTGCCGAGATCAGTGCTATCACTTCCCCTAAAGAAGAACTCCGCTTTGTAGCTGATGGCGTGAAGATCAAATAGAACTATAGTTTATAGTTTTTAAAGCCACCTTCGGGTGATTTTTTGTTTCAGGTTCTGGGGCGTTAGTTATTTTAGCCCTTCCCAAAATTCACTTAGAAACAGGAAGGAGTTTTGTCTGAATCAGGATTTACAGGATTAAAGGATTGGCAGGATGGGACTTTTGCTATAGTTAGAGTTGTAGTACTATAGTTGTTCTTTTTGCTGGTGCGGGTTTGCAACCCGTGCCTACCTATGGTGTTGCGTTTGTAACTCAACTGGCCCGGAAGGGACAGGCATAGTAATAGCGTTGACTATTTTCTATAGTTGGCGAGTTCCCCCCCCCTTTATCCCCTCCTTGTCTAAGGCGGGGAGATTTTAGGTTACTGCTATAGTTTTATCGTTATGGTTTTAACCCACCCCTACCCCTCCCAAGAGGGGAATTTCTGCTACTGCTTATCTAATTGTCATTTCGACGGAAGGAGAAATCCTAATTAGCTGTAGCACGAACAGGACAGGTTTACCTGTCCCTTTGGAATTATAACCATGATAAAAGTCGAAGCGAGAAGTTTCAAACTATAGAAGAACTATAGCTATCGAACTAATCACAGTCTTTGGGTTGAGCGCCTTTGATTTATTGCGGTGCCGTCAGGCAGCCCGAGGTAACGAGGGAAGCAAGAAAGCAGCAGCGCGATGCCCAAAGACGGGGCCTTCCGGCCGTGAGGGCACCAAAGCTAAAGATGAAACAATAGGTTAATTAAGCTCCCAGGATTAAAGAAAGTTTGAAACGAAGGCTTGGTTCTTAGAATAGAGTCTCAAACTATAGCATTGTAACTTCTCGGACTATAAGCTGAGATAGATTTCTCGCTACACTTCAAATGACAATAGGGTAACTATAAAACGCTTAACGCTCGGGAAACCTACAGAGAAACATTATCTAAAGAACCCAAATCACTTCCACTAACAGAACTGACTATAGAAAAAAAGGCAGATAAGATTCATTTGATACAGCTCGAAAAGCAAACAAAGCAGGACAATAAACTTTAACAATCAACTTCTAATCCCTTTGCTACCTACCGCGGTTTTAGATATTTTTACGTGAAGTAAAAACCCGAACTATGGCAACACCTCACGACGTAGCTACTGAAGTTAAGCAGCTGACCGAACGCATAAACTACCTCAATTACCAATATTACCAGAATAGCATCTCTGAAGTACCAGACTTTGAGTTTGATATGATGCTCAAGCGCCTGCAGGAACTGGAAGACCAGCATCCGGAACTGCGCCAGCCTACCTCACCAACCCAGCGCGTGGGCGGAACGATAACCAAAAACTTTAAGACCGTTTTCCACCGATACCCGATGCTGTCTTTAAGCAATACCTACTCCGAAGAAGACCTGCGTGAGTTTGATAACCGTGTGCAAAAGGCCATCGGGCATGAAGTGGAATATGTATGCGAGCAGAAGTTTGACGGTGTGGCTATCAGTCTCACTTACGAGAACGGCATACTGGTACAAGGAGCAACCCGTGGCGATGGAACCCGTGGCGATGATATAACCAACAACGTGCGTACGATTCGTGATATTCCATTGCAGGCACATGGTCAGGGTTTTCCGGAGCTGTTTGAGGTACGGGGGGAAGTATTTCTGCCCTTGCAGGTATTTGAACAGCTAAACCAGGATCGTGAGGAAAATGGCGAACAATTACTTGCAAATCCTCGAAACGCCGCATCCGGTACATTAAAGCAGCAGGACTCTGGTATAGTTGCCAGCCGTAAACTGGGCTGCTTTTCCTATAGTTTTCATAGTTCGCGCCTCCCCTTCGACTCGCACTCTGAGAGCCTGGAAGCCATACAGAAATGGGGCTTTAAAGTGTCCGATACCTGGCGCAAGTGCAGCTCTATAGATAAAGTGCTGGAGTATATTAACGAGTGGGAAGAGAAGCGCCACGAACTGCCTATTGCTACCGATGGCGTGGTGGTAAAAGTAAACAGTTATGCGCTGCAGGAAGAACTGGGCTTTACTGCCAAGAGTCCTCGCTGGGCAATTGCTTATAAATACCCGGCCATGAGCGCTGCTACCAAACTACAGGGCATACAATACCAAGTTGGCAGAACGGGCGCCGTTACGCCGGTTGCTTTGCTGGAGCCTGTTCTGCTGGCAGGTACTGTCGTCAAACGTGCCTCGGTACATAATGCCAACGAAATTCTGCGCCTGGACCTGCGCCTGGGTGATATTGTTTTTGTAGAGAAAGGTGGTGAGATCATTCCTAAAATTACCGGTGTAGACCTGACAAAACGCACTGCAGAGAACACGCCTATCGTTTACCCGACCGAGTGCCCTGCCTGCCATACGCCGCTGGTACGTGTAGAGGGTGAAGCACAATTTTACTGCCCTAACGAGAAAGGCTGTGAACCACAGATACTGGCTAAGCTGGAGCACTTTATCAGCCGCAAAGCGATGAACGTGGATGAACTGGGACCAAGAACGCTGGAGCAACTATACAAAGCTGGTTTTGTACGCAACGTAGCCGACTTGTATGATATTCAGTTTGAGCAACTGGTAAACCTGGAGCGCATGGGCGAGAAATCGGCGAACAACATTCTAAACAGCCTTGCTAAGTCTAAAGAAACACCTTTTGAGCGCGTGCTTTTTGCGCTGGGTATTCGCTTTGTAGGCAGTACGGTTGCAAAAAAACTGGCTGAACATTTTACGGACCTGGCTGCGTTGCGAGGTGCCACATACGAAGAACTTATTGCCGTTAACGAGATCGGTGGTCGTATTGCAAATTCAATTATAGAGTACTTTGCAGAACCGGATCATATAGTATTGCTGGAAAGATTACAGGTAGCGGGACTTAAATTTAAGTCAGATAGTATAAAACCCGAAATGCAGAGCGATAAGCTGGAAGGTAAAACTTTTGTGATTTCAGGTGTATTTGAAACAATAAGCCGCGACGAACTACAGCAGCTTATCATTAGTCATGGTGGTAAGGTGGTCAGCTCTATATCAGCCAAACTAACCTACCTGGTAGCCGGCGACAAAATGGGTCCGGCTAAACTCGAGAAAGCTACTAAACTAGGCATCACCATTTTGTCCGAAGATCAGTTTCTGGGTATGATACAGTAAACCATAAAAAATAGCGCCACCTGTTCTACAAGTGGCGCTATTTGCAAAAACAAACAACAAACGAATATTATTGAGCATCAGGTACCGGCAAACACTGCAGCATGCTTCCCTGCAACTGATTTAATACAAAGAAAGCATCCGGGAATTCCTATCAAAATACATTATACCAACCGCCAAAAACTATAGACAAACTATAGAAAGCAGCCGAGTAATAATTAATCTGATTGATTTAACAGTTGGCAGATAAAATATCTTAACTCTTAAGGTAAAGAGCTGGGTAGAAAGAGGCAGTTCATCACCCAAGGAATCAGCTTGGTAGTAATTTACCTTGCGTTGGCAGAGTGCCCGGGCAAATATAGTTATACCTGCATTTATTTTATTTATCTTTATCCTGAAGAGTTTAACAGGCTTTTGTAAGAGCTTCTGTAGTTTCCATCATTAACACGTTTTTAGCTTGAGCGCATTACCCTTTGTGTTCCCTGAAGTTACTATGAAAAAGCGATTCCAGATCGTGTTGCATGTTCTTGTATGGCTTACTTTCGGGGCCTGGGTGCTGTATTATATTAATGGTAACAAAGCGCTTACACCGCATCGTGTGCTGGATGTAGTGGTGGGTCTGGCTTTCTGGCTACTCATTTTTTATGTAAACTGGTCGTACCTGATACCAAAATACCTGGCCCGGAACAAGCTGATGCTGTACATAGCTAATGTTCTGGCCCTGCTCCTGCTATATGGTCTGGTAAAATCGCCGCTCGACTTTTATATCTTCAGAGAGTTTAACCCTAACATGAAGGCTGTATTTACCTCGGAGCGCTTACTGCAATACGGTTTAGGCGGCCTGGTATTGGTTTTTATTAGCTCGGGCCTGAAAGTAACGGGCAACTATATCCGCAACGAGCGGCGTAACAAAGAACTAGAAAACCAGAAACTGGTGGCAGAACTGGCCTTTTTGAAATCGCAGGTTAACCCCCACTTCCTGTTTAATACGCTCAACAATATTTACTCGCTGGCCTACAAGCAATCGCCTGAAACGCCCGATGCCATTATGAAGCTTTCGCTGCTGATGCGCTACATGCTGTATGAGAGCAACGATACATTGGTAAGCCTGCAAAAGGAAGTAGAGCACATTAATAACTTTATTGACCTGCAAAAGCTCCGACTGCGCGAACATACAAGTCTGCAGTTTAATGTTGAAGGCGATATCGAAAGCAAACAAATTGCCCCGATGCTGATGATGACCCTGGTTGAAAATGCCTTTAAGCATGGCCTGGTGAGTAAGAACGAGATCGGGATACTAATCAACCTCAAGGCTTCAGATAACGAACTGCATTTCAGCACAGTAAACAACATCAGCACGCATAAGAAACGTGAATTTGGCGGCATAGGACTCGAGAATTTACGGCAGCGTCTGAAACTTCTTTACCCTAACCGGCATAAGTTAACTTTTGAAGAAAAGGATGGTGTATTTTACGCCTCCATGAAACTATACTTCCATTCCACACACCTAAACACACTAAAACTATGATCATCCGCTGCATTGCCGTAGACGACGAACCTCTTGCCCTTGACATACTCGAAAGCTACATCAGTAAGCTTCCATTTTTACAGTTGGTAAAAACCTGCTCCAGCGCCACCGAAGCCATGCAGGTACTGCAGGAAGAACAGGTAGACCTCATGTTCCTGGATATTGAAATGCCTGAGCTGACCGGTATACAGTTCCTGAACATACTGAAAAACCAACCGCTGGTTATTTTTACCACCGCCTACCCCGAGTACGCCATGGAAGGTTTTAACCACGATGCCGTCGATTACCTGCTCAAGCCTATCCCCTTCGACCGATTCCTGAAGGCTGTAACCAAAGCGCAGGAACGAATGCAGCAGCGTCATCCGAAGCAGACCGAACAAACTATAATTCCGCAGGCCTCCCCGGCCCACGAGCAGGAGTTCATGTTTGTGAAGGCTGACTACAAAACCATTCGCGTTGATTTTAAAGATATACTCTGGATCGAGGGCCTGAAGGATTACGTGATCATACAGACCAAAGACCAGAAGATCATTACGTTGCTATCCATGAACAAGATGATGGAGAAGCTTCCTGATTCTAAGTTCCTGCGCGTACACCGCTCGTTTATAGTTTCGCTGCCGAAAATAGATAGTATCGAGAAAAGCCGCATCCGCATAGGCCAGAAAGAAATCCCGATTGGCGAAGTTTACAAAGACCAGTTCCTGAAGTGGGTGGAAGAGAATAATATAATGTAGGTGGAAGGTAGAATGTGTAATGATTAATTACGGATGAGTACTAAGTAATGTGTAGTTAATTGTAAGTTCTTCATCACCATTGCTGTGTTATCACCACAAAGTGATCAGGCGGAAGTACAGTTGTTGGTGAAAAGACCAACAACGGCGGAAAAACATATATCACTATGTATACATTAACTACTTATTACAGGTCTAGCCAGCAAAATGGCGTAAAAGCAAGATTTGGCTATTACGTACATAGTGCAGATAAGCGTATGTTGTCGTATATACAGTAGTTGTATGCTATTGAGATTATGAAATCAATAAATTTTGGAATAAGCCTTCTAAGGATACTCCATAAGAATGAATAGAAAATTTATAGGAGTAATTTTTGTTTTTATAGCGTTTCAGCTGATTGCTATAGCAATAGGTGGTTCTCATGGACATTACCGGCCGAATCCATATAAAATTGAAGATTGGCTGTTTTGTGGGGCAGTTGCAACATTAACCTATGTGGGGCTAAGATTGCTGTTTTCGAAAAGAGTAAAGAAGAATTAAGTAAAACAACCGAATCTAACAGGTTGACATCTAAACAGAAATAAGACTAAAAGTATGGTATATAAGTTAATTAGAAAGAACAGAATAATTCTACCACTCATACTGCTAGCAACGGTCAGTCAGATTTTCATCTTTGGGTTCGGAATAAGGGTACTTATAAACATACTGTTTCAGTTAATAGTATCTTATATCCTAAGCTATGTCTTGACAACTCTTAAGCATAAAAGCTTTCAAGAAGATTTACAGCTAAAGTTGTGGAATATCATATTTGCTTTCATGGCAACAATGTTATTTATAGCCAATTTTGTTTTTCCTGAATTTGAAGGCTTCAAATAAGTAAATTCAACTCACGGTGAAGTATAAAAACATTGCAGTACTATTTGCAGCCATACCTTAGAAGAAAACAACACCATACAACAAGGTTCATAGTATAGGCTGCGGTTTTACCTTGCCCACACTATGCACGAGCACGTTAGCTTTAATATTAAATATGAAAACAATCTTTCAAGCCATTCTGATTGTTCTTGCATTAAGCTCATGCGATGCTGACGTAAAAACTGAAACTATTAGTCAAACGGCAGTTGATAATTCAAACGCTCAATCAGAACACTTCGCTCAGGCACCGGGAAAAAGCGAGACTATACAACACAAGAGTAGCAGCTTGATAGGTAAAACGACTGTTGAAATTGAAAGTATGGGGTGGTTTAGTTGCGCTAGCACTCTACTAGATTCTGAACAAAGCGAGAGCAAGTACGCTGTTTCCCAACTTGCTAAATCACAAAAGGAATGTAGAAACGGAAAAGGAAAGATTCTGCTTGAAAGGTTTGTTAGCAGAAATGGTAATAAAGCAGTGTTTGAGGTCATAGATGAAATCAACATACAGTCAAACTATCCTGAAAAAGAATATAGTTGGACAACCTGTAAAATGACGGGGGCTGACGGTGAAGAATTCTATGTGATACACTTCAAGGACCAGCGGCAGGCTGAGCTTACAAAAATCTATGACTTGTGGACTGTAAACCGTATAGCTGGTAAGTTTGAAAAGGTGAAGAATTCAGAGGGTGTCACTTGCGTTAATCTTGACTACTCTGACAGATTATAAATTCTTATGCTAACCACACCTTTACGGTAGCTGTTCCACCGCAAAGCTAAGTGCCGTTAGCAATAACCTAAATGCAGGAATTTTAATCAGAATGAAGAAAGGCATCATAATTCTAGGCAGTTCTAATAGTAATGGGACTACCAGTCAAATAGCTTCTTTTATTGTCGCAAGAACTGATTTCCCAATCATAGATCTGAATACCAAAATAATTGGAAAATTTGACTATGAATTTAATAACAGAGATGACGATTTTCTCCCTCTGATCAGGCATATAGTAGAATCCTATCAAATCATCGTTTTTGCCACCCCGGTCTATTGGTATTCCATGAGCGGGACCATGAAAATTTTCTTTGACCGTCTCTCAGATTGTTTGAAAACAGAAAAAGAAACAGGCAGAAAATTACGAGGAATGGAGATGGCTGTTGTTTGCTGTGGTTGTGACCAGGAATTAAAAGAAGGGTTTTATATGCCCTTTATTGAAACAGCGAAGTATTTAGGCATGACCTATCAGGGAGATATGTATTGTGTGGAAGAGAATGGCCTTCCTGTAATCAATGAAGCTGAAGTGGAGGTTTTTTTAAAGGGTGTAAAGGATGAATATTCAATTATATCTTGATAGGATAAATTACAAAAGCCAAATTTCTGTAAGCAAAGAAGTGCTTTTTGAGCTTCAGGCGGCTCATTTGTTGAGTATACCTTTCGAGAATTTAGACATTCACTATAACAAAAAGATAAAGTTAGACATAGACTCCATTTACAAAAAGGTAGTCCTCAACCGCAGAGGTGGGTTTTGTTATGAATTAAATGGCTTGTTTTACCACCTACTCAAGAATATAGGGTTTGACGTAAAAATGGTTTCAGGCAGGGTTTATTCCAAAGACGAGACTTATGGAGCGGAATACGACCACTTGGCTATTGTGGCTAAAATAAATGGGGAGAACTATCTGGTAGATGTAGGCTTTGGAAAGTTTTCTTACCAACCACTTAAAATATTACTTGATCTTAACTTGAGCGATGAGTTTGGATTATTCAGGTTTGACAAGGCCCATGGTGATTACCTGAGGATAAACTTAGTTGAAGAAAATGGAAATTTGGTTCCGCAGTATTTATTTAAAGTAAATGAAAGGGAATTCTGGGAGTTTGAAGGAATGTGCGAATTCCATCAAACTAGCAAGGAATCGCACTTCACAAGCAAAAAGGTAATTTCCATACTTACCAAAAACGGGCGAAAAACGCTTAACAACACGCAAATAAAGATCACCGATGGCGATACCGAGAGCATAATAGATTTTGATGAAGAACTATTCGAATTCTACCTCAAGGAACATTTCAATATTGAAATAAAAGGTAATTGCTAACAAGGTGCAAACACAAGCCTCGGCCAATTCCTTCGCTGTCGTTTAATCAAGTACGAATGCGGTTATTGCACACGTAGCCCACTACCCACTGACGCAAAATGAAAACAAATAAAATTCATTACATATCAGGCCTGGTAATTATAACTTTTGTTGGCATTCATTTATTTAATCACATTTTGAGCATTTGGGGTGCTGCCAGGCATATTGAGATGATGAATGCTTTGCGGCTCTTTTACCGGAACATTTTTATAGAGTCAATTTTACTATTTGCCGTTTTTGTGCAGATCATTTCAGGGCTCAAACTCTTTAAAGAAAACAGAAAAACAGCAGTTTCTCATTTCGACAAACTACAAATTTGGACAGGTCTATATTTGGCGATCTTTTTCATAATTCATTTAAGCGCAGTTTTAAGTGGAAGGCTTCTTCTGCAACTGGATACAAACTTTTATTTTGGAGTGGCAGGATTAAATTCGTTTCCTTTCAACTTGTTTTTTATACCCTATTACGGACTTGCTATAGTTTCATTTTTCGGCCACATGGCTTCAATTCATAATAAAAAAATGAAACAGAATGCTTTTGGTTTGTCACCAAACAGACAATCAATCGCAATCATAGCTTCCGGATTTATTCTGACCATTGTAATATTTTACGGGCT
Source organism: Pontibacter populi (assembly GCF_019336435.1). Taxonomy (GTDB): domain Bacteria; phylum Bacteroidota; class Bacteroidia; order Cytophagales; family Hymenobacteraceae; genus Pontibacter; species Pontibacter humidus. Next base: position 212,682 of record NZ_JAHWXQ010000002.1, read on the forward strand.
TACGAATCATTTTAACGGAGTAACTATACCAAAAGAATACAAAGTTTTAATTGGGAAATGAAACGCGAACCGCTAACAAGCCATTGCTCAAAATAGGGCGTGCTGGTTTAACAGCTCCTGCTTAACAGAGCTTTAATTCAACGTAAGGCTAAAAAACTACACTCTCAACAATACTTAACCCTTAACGGTCCTTTAAAACGACTAAAACGACCTGACTTACCAAACAGAAAGACTATGAAAAGCAATGGCACCTCCTGCAAAATTCCTGACAAATCAATATTAAAGAAAGACAGCCAGCTGTTTGACTATAGTGACAGTTACCAGGGTTCTTTCTCTGACGATGAAGGGACCATTGACTCAACAAGAGTTGGGATTTTGTTTTTTTCAGGCAAGTCAAAAGTAACGGGTCTTCTATTCGCCATAAGAAACAAAATTGTGGGATTGTTTGGGCTGAAAACATCCGGGCAGATGAGCGACAGACAGAAGCTGCTTAATCATTTTAAATGCGAACCAGGAGAACAGCGTGGGCTTTTCAGAGTGTTTGAAAAGACAGAGAATGAGGTTGTATTAGGTGAGGACGACAAACATTTAAATTTTAGAGTTTCCTTATTCCTCGACAGAATTTCTGACGACACAGGCAAAAAAAGCCTGACGATAACAACGACAGTGAAATACAACAACCTCCTCGGTCGGGTTTATTTTATATTTGTAAGGCCTTTCCATAAACTGATTGTTCCGGCGATGTTAAAAGGAATGATTAAACGAATCGAAAGCGAAAAATCAGCGAAGTTCTGACAAATGGGTTAGGGTAATGACAGGGTACATGCACTCAGTTCTTCTACTTTATGATTAATCTTATACTGGGCGAGTCAGAAAAATGCTAACAATCAGGCACAACTCAAACCTGCAAACGTTATAAAAAACAAAAAATTTGCACAAACCAATACATAATCAGAACTTCGTAGTTCATATTTTATAGAATGATTCAGGAAAGATTAAAAGGAACGGGCGTGGCATTGGTAACGCCTTTTACAAAAGACCTGGCTGTAGATTATAACGGCCTTAAAAAGCTACTGGACTTTGTGCTGGATGGCGGTGTAGATTACCTGGTAATTAATGGCACCACTGCCGAGTCGGTTACCACCACAGCCGAAGAGAAAAAGCAGATACTGCAAACTATAAAAGAACATGTTAACGGGCGCGTGCCATTGGTTTACGGCCTTGGTGGCAACAACACCCAGGAACTGCTAAACAGCTTCGCTACTACTGACCTGAATGGTATTGATGCCATCCTTTCGGTTAGCCCATACTATAACAAACCGTCGCAGCAGGGCATTTATCAGCATTATGTTGCTATTGCAGATGCATCGCCGGTGCCGGTTATACTATACAACGTGCCGGGTCGTACAGGCAGCAACATGACTGCTGAAACAACTTTAAAACTTGCTTCGCACCCAAACATCGTAGCTATAAAAGAAGCATCCGGTAACCTGGAACAATGCATGGCCATTGCCAAACACAAGCCAGCCGACTTTCTGCTGATTTCAGGCGACGATGTTCTAACCTTGCCAATGATCTCGATTGGGGCAGTTGGAGTTATTTCGGTGCTGGCAAACGCTTTCCCGGAGAAGTTCAGCACCATGATCCGCCACGGCTTAAACTATGATTTTGCCAAAGCTTCTGAACTGCTGTACGACTTTGTAGACATAAACCCGCTGATGTACGAAGAAGGCAACCCGGTTGGTGTGAAAGCCCTGCTGGAGCGTTTCGGCGTTTGCGAACCTGCCGTTCGTATGCCTTTGGTTGAAGCCTCTGCCGGTCTCCGCGACAGGTTATATAAACTGATCTAAACTATAGTTTAACTATAAAACAGAAAAGCCAGGTGATGAACCTGGCTTTTCTGTTTTCTGAGGAGTTGTAAGTAGAGCATTGCCCTCGTCCGCTTCCAGTGAGCACAGGCAAGTACAGCTAACTATAGTTAATGTCCGTGCCCTGCGTGCGAGTCCTGCTGCGGTGCTTGTTTCGCTTCCAGGATCTGCTTCATGTTATTCAGGCCACGCTCAAAATCGGCACCTACATATTTATCCAGAAAAAGCAGTCCAAAATACTTGTTAACCGGATTCATGCCCAATTCGGACTCCATTGCCCAGGTAATTTTGGTACCTTTTGCGGTTTCTTCAAAAACATAGTTAGTGGTAGCTTTATTGCTGGGGCCAAACTGCATTTCAGCATCTATCTTTTTGTAAGGCTCCGTGTTGATGATCTTGAATTCGCCATCGCCAACATCCGGGTGTTTACTGAACCAATTGTAGCTTGAGCCAGGTCCGCCGTCCGGGCCGCTGTACGTTAGCAGCATGTGTGGGTCAATTTTGTGCCACGGCGACCATTGCTCCCAGTTACGAAGCGTGTTTACCTGCTCAAAAACAGCATCGGCAGGCGCCGCAACTTCAATAGAGCGTTCAACCTTTAATTTAGAGGAGATAAGTAACGAACCGGCAACCAGCAGTAAGACCAGTGCGAGCAGCCCGAATCCGATTCTCTTTAATAATTTCATGTAAAGCGAGTTTAGTTGTATAGTCAAATATATTTATAGTTATCTGTATATACAACAAGCTGCTTGCAACAATAAAAAAGCCGCAGCAAATGCCGCGGCCTTTTCTCAGATGGAAATTTAATACTAATGTACTTTCACTTATACGTGAAGGTTTCAGTTTGGTGCGTTAATACCGGTCGTAATCGTTGTACCGATCATCTGAAGGGCGGTTTGTATAGTCCTGGCTTCCGTAGTGATCGTTACCAAAATCCCTGAATTCATCTTCGGTGCCATACGAGGCATCGTGGCGGTAGCCATGGTTGCCCCGGCTGTCGAAGTTTCGGTACATGTCACCTTCTTCCGGGTTATCGAAGTTAGGATTATAGCCTAAGCTATAGTTGTAATGCCGGTGCCGGTTATAAGGTCCTTCCTGCAAAGGCATTGGTTTCATATTCATCAGTTCATCTTCAGGGCCATGCGGCAAACCGTATTCTTCGTCGCGCGGCATACCGGAGTAATTGGCGATATCGTACATCTGGTTGTAATAGTCTTCGCGGCTTGGCTGGTAATCTCCTCCCCTCCTGTTATCACGGTTTTGTGGCGAACGATACTGCTCACCAGGCTCGTGGTAGTTACCACGCTGCTGGCTATAGTTCTGGCTGTAGCGGTTATTATCGCGTTCCCGGTTATAGTTATCCTCAAAATTACCGTAATTCATATCGTTGTTTCGTCTCATAGCTTTATAGTTTAGTTGGTTGCACAAACACATTCACTGTATTTGTACAACCAATTATTTGATCAGATTATTAATGTTTCCGTCTTGCACGGCCACTTCTTTGCTGCTGGTTCTGGGCTTGTTCGCCTCTCCAGCGGTCCAGGTTGCTATAGTAGCTGCCTTCGCCATAGTGGGTCTCGCCTTCGGAGTAATTACGCCCGGCAAAACCACCGCTGTAGTCGTTATCATAACGAGGGTCAAAGTGCTCATATCTTCTGTATGATTCGTAATCACCCATTGAAGAATGGCCCAGAAATTTACCTCTGTTGCTACGGCTTACATCATGCCCGAAACGCTCGTCCCGTTCCCGGCTCAGGTCTCTTGGTTCATTATTTCTGCGCAGGTCGCTATAGTCCGAATTTTTATAGCTGGTGCGCGGGTCGTAGTGGCGTCCGGAGTTATACCCATCATCTTGTGTGTAGGTCATACCATACATATTATCAGATCCTCTGCGGCGGCGCTGGTTTGTAAAATCCTCGCCGGCATATTGGGCACCTCCCGGCTGAAAACGGCCATCCGGATTGTTATAATTCTGCTCGGCATTGGAATTAAAAGAGGCATTATCGAGATAATCTTCATCGTATTCCCCTCGTCCGCGGTTAAAATGAGAGTCAATTCTATAGTTTCCTCTGTCTGAATTGTTACCGTGATTGCCGTGCAGCCAGCGTGGTTCTACATCACTGCGGTTATCACGCTGGTCATTTTCTCGTCTGTTTCTCATAGTTGTTGGTTAATTTGTTCGCTTAGTTTTACGGCAGGTCAGCGTGTTTAGATTAATTAACCGTACAGCTATAGTTATATAAATACGTTAACCATAGGCGTTTTCAGCCGTTATAAATAGTATCACTAATGAATTAAATGCTATGGAAGGAAACGATTGGTATAATACAGGATACACCGACTACAGGAACCATTACCGCGGCGACGACCGCCCTATAGACCAGAGCGTGTTCAGAGGATCTTATCGCTTCGATAACGACAGCCCTCACCACAACGAGACAACTTACAACGGTTTCAGAGAACGCGACGAACGCCGCGAAAGCTCCCGACCATATGAGCAAAGAGCTGAATTTGAGAATAGGGAGCAGAATTTAAACAACTACACTACACGTGCACCACGCCGTGACCGCAACCAGGGACGAGTACCTTACAACTATGGCAACCGGAACGCACAGGGCTACTGGCAGGACGAAGAAACCCAGCAACCTGAAAGCATGTACCGCTCCAGAAGTGTATTCGGCAACTTCGAAGGAAACTATGACCCTGATCGTTACAGAACACGCAGCAACGACGAAAACTATGGCAACATGGCTGGTTCGCTGAGTGTAGGGTACGATGGCGACTGGAATGCAAACTGGGAGGAGCACCGTTATTACAACCCTCTTACCGGACACAGACGCAGCTATCGTGGCAACTATACCAGCCGCCATCCTGAGCAGGGTAACGAGCGCCGGCAGAATAATGACAGGAACAACCGCGATGACTATGATCGCTATTAATAACGGGCACTTTTGCCTTAACTATAACTGAAAACAACAAATACTATGAACGATAAAAATAAAGACAAACTGAAAAACGAAGACCTGAACAAGACGGTAAACAAGGGCAATAAAGTGCCGAATATCAACCCGACAGGTCAGAAGGAAAATGTGAACAACGACAGCATAATGAAAGGCAAAGTTGGCGGTGCGCCATCGCAGAAAAGCGGTAGCCGTGGCGGTTCTGATGTGCAGGACGGTGGCACCGATATTGGCAGCAGCGCCGGCAGTCATTAAGCCTGAACTATAAACAGAGGGCCGGGACATTGTTCCGGCCTTTTTTGTTCTGTTATCTTAAGGAAAACAATAGCTTACCCCTGCCTGTTTGAGTTTCTTCTCTCGATCCTCCGCATGCTTAAATCAATTTAGTTTATATTTGATCTGCTCCGGAAACGTTATAACTATAAGTACAGCCTATTTTTAACCTGAGCCGGAAGTAAGACACATGCAGCACGACAAACATGTAGTAGTGATTGGGAATGGGATAGCCGGCATTACGCTGGCGCAGAAACTGCGTACCCGCTCCGATTGCCGTATTACAGTTATTTCTGCTGAATCCCCTACTCACTTTTCCCGCCCTGCGCTGATGTATGTATACATGGGCCACATGCGTTACCAGGACATTGTTCCATATCCTGACTGGTACTATAAAGAGCAGAAGATCGAGCAGGTACATGCTTTTGTAGAAACTATAGATTTCGAAACAAGAACGCTTAAGCTACAGCAATCAGAACCATTAACATACGATAAACTCGTGCTGGCTACAGGATCCTCGGGGGTGTATTATAACTGGCCGGGTATGCAGCTAAAAGGCGTACAGGGGTTAATAACGTTACAGGACCTGGAGCTAATGCAGCAGCAGACAAAAGACATAAAGCAGGCAGTTATAGTTGGCGGCGGACTGATAGGAATTGAAATGGCAGAAATGCTGCAAAGCAAAGGCATACAGGTAACCATGCTGGTCCGTGAAAAACAGTACTGGCAAAGCAACCTGCCCGAGGAGGAAGCCAGCCTGGTTACACAACACATCCGGGCTTGTGGCATAGAATTGAAACTTCAGGATGAATTAGCTGAGATATTGGGTGATGAAACCAGTAAGGTTAATGCCGTTAAAACAAAAAACGGAGAAGTTATTCCCTGCCAGTTTGTGGGCATCGCCACCGGTGTAAAGCCATCTATAGAATTTCTAAAAACATCTGGTATTGAACTTGATAAAGGCATTCTTATAAACCATTTCTTTGAGACCAGTATAAAGGAGGTGTATGCCATCGGGGACTGTGCCCAGTTTAAGGATCCTGCCCGCGGAGAACCGGCACTGGAACAACTCTGGTATACAGGCCGGCAACACGGCGAAGCACTGGCAGCAGTACTTAACGGCGATCGAAAACCTTATGCCCGTGGCCCCTGGTTTAACTCCGCCAAGTTCCTGAACATTGAGTACCAGACCTACGGCTTTGTTCCCAGCGCCTGGGATGAGCAAAAGTATAGTTCGCTTTACTGGGAGCATCCGGGTCAAAGTAAAGCCATGCGTTTCTTTTATGAGCGCGAAAGCGGCAGACTGAAAGGTGTGAATCTGCTGGGCATCCGTTTCCGGCACGACCTGTGCCATTACTGGATACAAGAGAACTATACGATACACCAGGTAATGGAGCAGCTCACCGCCGTTAACTTCGATTCAGAGTTTTTTCAGCGGTACGAGCCAGAACTTCTTAGGCAATATTACCAGCAGCACCCGGACAGGCAAGCACCCGCCAAGCAACAAAGTTGGTGGAAACTACGCCAGCGCTTCTCCCTCTTTGCAGAAACACCCGATAACAGTTAAGGCATGTACATAACTTCTGACAACACTTTGTATAGTTACTTTAAACACATCGGCTTTACACTACTGGCCATCAGCTTACTATGCTTGCTTATTACCTTAACAGGAGGAGGTAATATCAATGCTGTTACCTGGGGATTAAGCGGAATAAGTTTGCTGACCATTGGCAGTTTACTGGTTATAATTAGCTCCCGGTTGCCAAAGCATGTGTCGCATCAAAATAACGGAATCTGGCAAAAAGACGCCACTACACGGGGTATTTCAGCCTGGGTTTTAGGCATCGTTTTAACCGGTTTTTATATCCTGCTTTACTGGTTCCCGGATACGCTTCATGGACTTATAGCTGCGCTGGAGCCGCTAAGCCAGTGGCTGCGGAACAAGCCTTCGGACCAGTGGTTTCTGTATGGTTTTTTCTATACACTGGCAGTTATAGTGATGGGTGTACATGCGCTCCTCAAGTACCGGAATAATCCCTATCATCTTATCCGAACCTGTTCTGTCATTTTCTTTCAGTTAGGGTTCGCCTTTTTGCTGCCCGGCCTGCTGCTGGCATTTAACCAGCCCGAGTTTTACTTCAGTTATTTCTGGCCACTTAAATACGATTACCTTTTCCCGGGTACTGTCGGCTATCTGATAGACAATGGACAGGCCCTGGGGGTATTTATGGTTTTCTGGGGAGCTGTATTATCTTTCCTGGCAACGCCTGTGCTTACCTATTTTTATGGCAAGCGCTGGTACTGTTCGTGGGTGTGTGGCTGCGGCGGTCTTGCCGAAACTGCCGGCGACCCCTACCGTCACCTCTCCGACAAAAGCAAAAAAGCCTGGCAGTGGGAAGTAGCCATCATCTATCCTATCCTCGGGTTTGTGATCATCACCACCCTACTGCTCTGGATCAATTCCTGGTCTGGCGGTAGTTTGCTTGGTGATTTATCCGGTGGTTTTTCCAGGAGCTATGGTTTCTTTATCGGTTCTATTTTTTCGGGTGTAGTGGGTGTTGGCTTTTACCCTATTCTGGGCAACCGTGTATGGTGTCGCTTTGGGTGCCCGATGGCAGCGTACCTGGGACTTCTGCAGAAGCATCTTTCCCGTTTCAGAATTACAACCAACGGCGGGCAATGTATTTCCTGCGGCAACTGCTCCACCTACTGCGAAATGGGTATTGATGTGCGCTGGTACGCACAACAGGGAAAACCGATCATCCGGTCGTCTTGTGTGGGTTGTGGTATCTGCGCGCATGTTTGTCCAAGGGGTGTTTTAAAACTGGAGAATGGTCCTGTTGATGGCAGGTATAATGGTTCTTCGCTTATTCAAAGTGATTCTTTAAAGATATTATCTTGATTTAGCTGGTATCGCCTTTAACTTGAATTCTAAACTAGAGATAAGTTGAAATTTTATTGTTTTACAGGATTAAGACCTAGCAGCGTGCGAAGCTCCTGCTAGCGTCTGGGCTATAGTTCCCTCTTTGTCATTTCGAACAAAGTGAGAAATCTATCTCAGCTTTTAGATAGCTATAGTTGCAGCTGGAACTAAGCTTTCCTTTTATAGCTGCTTCCAATCCTGGGAGCTCTACAAATCTATCGTTTCAATTTAACTTTGGTGCCCTCACGGCCGGGAGGCCTCGTCTTCGGGCATCGCGCTGCTGCTTTCTTGCTACCCTCGTTCCTCGGGTTGCCTCACGGCACCGCAACAAAGCAAAGGCGCTCAACCCAAAGACTGAGATTAGTTCGATTGCTGAAGCTATAGTTTATTTGACTAGCTCTATTTGCATCTCTTTATCGTGGTCATAGTTTCAAAGAGACAGGTAAACCTGTCCTGTATGTGGACAGTAAATATAAACTATAGCTTAGAAATTGGCAGCGGCAGCAATTGTCCCCTTGAGGGGACTACAGGGGTGTTAAAACTGCAACTATGGAATGATAACCTAAACTATAGCTGTAGCAGTAAAAACTCCCCGCCTTAGACAAGGAGGGGATAAAGGGGTGGTTGGAACACGCTTAGTATAAAACTATACCTACAACTATAGCAGTAGCTTAATCCTGCCAATCCTTTAATCCTGTAAATCCTGATTCAGACAATCCCTGTCCCTGCCGCTGAAAACAACTATTAAAATCCAACTCAAGCCATAGAAAAACTAAAGCACAAAAAAAGCGACAGCTTTTAGAGGCTGTCGCTTTGAGGTCTTTCATAAAACTAACTTGTAGAACTAGATAAGTACAGGCTAATTATAAGCTTTTGTTATTGTAACTCTTCCTGCTCCATGTATTCCCACATGGCATCTTCGTTAGCACCTGTCTTTGCTGCATAGATCAGCATGGTCGTGTAAACACCTATCAGCAAAAAGCTCAGAGGTATAGAAAATACAAAAGACACTACCAGGGTTTTAACCGGATCTGCTTTGGATTTCATTTTGGTAGAGGCATACCAGAAGAACAGAACGTTAAAAACACCAGAGAGGGCAACAAAATTCAGAAGGTCTAACATTGGCTAAAAGTTAAGTTTATACTGATTGAACCAAGAAGCATGCCAGTCTAAACCCATCTTTTGCAAGTATAATTCCAACATAGCGAAACTTCTTTCAGGCCTTAAAATCACTTTAAATAATTTAATTTTTTTCCGAAGATGTACTGCAATTTAAAAGGAGGTATTTAAAAATGCAAGTATTCATATTAAAATAATTACAAACATTAGCAACTAACTATATTCAAAAATATCTATATCACAAGCGCTTACAATCCTTACATATAGCCTTATAAAGAAATAATACATAAAAGCTTTCAAACCTGAAAACCAACTATAAAATGTTCATCGTATAGTTTACTGCAGGCATTTAGATTTAAATTTGCCAGTAATAACAGGCATAAGATTTTATCCCATGAAGAAAAAACTGGTTGTACTTACAGGGGCAGGTATTAGTGCCGAAAGCGGAATTGCAACGTTCAGAGATGCCGACGGGCTATGGGAAGGATATGATGTAATGGAAGTTGCCACGCCCAAGGGCTGGCGCAAAAACCCGGAGCTGGTACTGGAGTTTTATAACCAACGCCGTAAAAATGCCCATACTGTTAAACCCAACCAGGGCCACACCATACTCGCCGATCTTGAGAAACAGTTTGATGTACACATTATAACCCAGAACGTGGATGACCTGCATGAACGGGCAGGCTCTACCAATGTGCTTCACCTGCATGGCAAACTGTTTGAAAGCCGGAGCACCTTAGACGAAAAGCTGGTGTATAAAATAGAAGGCTGGGAACTGAAGAAAGGCGATAAATGCGAACGCGGATCTCAGTTACGGCCGAACATAGTCTGGTTTGGCGAGCCTGTACCCATGATGGAAAATGCAGTGGAAGAAACCCTGCAGGCCGATATTTTCCTGGTAGTAGGTACCTCGCTGGTGGTGTACCCGGCTGCGGGTTTGGTAGACCTTGTGCCGGAGGATGTGCCGGTTATAGTAGTAGATCCCAAACTGCCATTAGTAAGAAAACGCCCCAACCTGCACCTGATAGAAGACAAAGCCAGCACCGGCATGGAAAAAGTTAAGCAGCTGCTTCTCGAAAAATACTTATAGTTCCGGGTGCTGCTATAGCTGACCCCACTCCTGCTTTTCGCGGTACCAGAGCTTGCCCTGTTCAATCTGTAATGGCGAGGCGATGTTGTTGTGGTATAATTGACCGGTTCCCAGGCCTTGTGGCATCGTAAGGCTATAGTTCGCCGTAAACTGGCTTATGGCATTCAACCCGATATTTGATTCCAGTGCCGAGGTCATCCACCATCCTATAGATCGTTTTTCAGCGAGTTCTATCCAATCGGCGCTTGCCTTCAGGCCACCAACCAGCGTCGGTTTTAAAATGATATATTGCGGGTTTATAGTTTCCAGCAGCTCTGCTTGTTTATCCGGTGCCTGCACCCCGATCAGTTCTTCATCAAGCGCAATAGGTACGGGTGTATAAGCGCATAATTCCTCCATGGCTTTCCACTGACCCTGTTTTATAGGCTGCTCTATACTATGAATGTTGTATTTAGCCAGTCGTTCCAGTTTCTTAAAAGCTTCGTCGGGCGCAAAAGCACCATTGGCATCTACACGTATGGTTAATTCCTTTTCAGAGGCGGTTTCGCGTATGCTTTGCAGTATTTCCAGTTCGGTAGTAAAATCGAGTCCGCCAATTTTGAGTTTAAGGCAACTATAGCCTTGGGCAAGTTTCTGGGAAATCTGCTGTTGCATAAAATCCTTATCGCCCATCCAGACCAATCCGTTTATCGGTATGCCAGTTTCCCCGTTGCTGAATGCATTTTTATAGATCTGTCGATTTCCTCCGTTTTGCAGGTCGAGCAAGGCGGTTTCCAGCGCGAAACCGATGGCGGGCCATTCCTGTAACTCCAGTTTATCCGGGTTTATAGTTTCAGCCTTCCCTGCATTTATAGTCTGGCATACATTTTCCAGTTTCTGCAACAGATCAGGCCGATAATCAATACTTAAGCCAGCAAGCGGTGCGCATTCGCCCAGGCCAACTATAGTTGGGTCAGGAGCGTGCCATAGTTTTATAAAATACACCTGATGCTGCGAAATTAAGCCTCTTGATGTGCGGGCATCAAACTTAAAATCAAGCGTATAAGGAATAAAGGCGGTTTGTAATGCCATCCGTTTAGAGCTGAATTGAATGTAAATTAAATCAAAGGTTTCGGAATAAACGTAAGCAGCTGCATAACAATAAGAGATTGCGCCGGTTTTCTTACAGATTACCTTCTGCCAATCAAACAAATAATTCACCTATGAAAACCTTCGCTACCAGCTTAACAGATACAGTAACACGGCTTCAGAAGATACGATCCCAGACAGAGCATATCTGTAAACCGCTGGAACCCGAAGATACCGTTGTGCAGCCAATGATCGATGTTAGTCCTCCGAAGTGGCACATGGCGCATACGACCTGGTTTTTCGAGGAATTTGTTTTAAAACCGTACCTTCCAAACTTTAAGGTTTTTCATGCCAGCTATAGTTATCTCTTTAACTCATACTATAACTCGGTTGGTAACCGGGTGCAGCGCGCCGAGCGGAGCACTTTAACGCGCCCGCCCCTGCGCGATATTTATAGTTACCGCAGCTATGTAAACGAACACCTGGCAAAACTCCTGGAGAACCCCGATGATCGAAATCTGAACGAAATGATGCCGGTACTGGAGCTGGGTTTGCAGCACGAACAGCAACACCAGGAGCTACTCCTAACCGATATAAAATACATCCTCAGCACAAACCCTTTATTGCCGATTTACACGCCTGCTAAAACTTCTGAAAAGGCTGACCATGTGCCGGCAACTTTTCTTGATGTACCCGGCGGGATTTATAAAATAGGCTACCAGGGGGATGGCTTTTGTTTCGACAATGAACTGGGTGTGCACGAGGTTCTGATCCACGATTTTCAGGTAATGAACAGACTTGTTACCAACGGTGAGTACCTGGAATTCATGGAAAGCGGTAGCTATACCGATTTCAGATTCTGGTTAGACGAAGGCTTTAGCTTAGTTAAAACATTAAACTGGGAATCACCACTTTACTGGATAAAACAGGAAGACAAATGGCACCGCTATAGTTTGCATGGCCTGGAGGAACTTGACCCGAACAAACCGGTAACACACATCAGCTTTTACGAAGCCAATGCTTACGCTAACTGGGCCGGGAAACGGCTGTTAACAGAGTTTGAATGGGAAGCTGCTTCACAGGCTTATCCTCCGCAGCAGGGCAACTTTTCGGACTCCAATTTACTTGAACCTGCTGCCGCTAAAATAGGGCAACACGGGCTGGTGCAACTATACGGCGATGCCTGGGAATGGACCTATAGTGCCTACCACCCGTATCCGGGCTTCTCCACGGCCCCGGGTGCTTTAGGGGAGTATAATGGCAAATTTATGATAAACCAGATGGTGCTGCGCGGCGGTTCCTGTGCCACACCTTCAGACCACATTCGTACTACATACCGCAACTTTTTTCACCCCGACAAACGCTGGCAATTCAACGGCATCAGGCTGGCAAACAAATAAAACTACATGAGAAACAACCTCACCACTTTGCAGATCACCGATCTGAGCACACCTGAGTCCGGTACCGGCGCCAAAGCACAATTTGCAGAAGACGTAAAAAACGGACTAGGCCAGGAAGCTAAAAAACTATCATCCCGGTATTTTTATGATGGCGAAGGCAGCCGGCTTTTTCAGAAGATCATGCACCTTCCTGAATATTACCTGACCCGGAGCGAACACGAAGTTTTTACAACACAGCAGCAAACTATAGCTCAAAAGCTGGCAGCTCAGGGATATTTCCACCTGATAGACCTTGGCGCTGGCGATGCCACTAAAACCAGGATCCTGCTGAAACAACTGCTGCAGCAAAACGCCGATTTTGATTATGTGCCGGTTGATATTTCGGGGGATGCCATCACAGAACTATACCAGGAATTACCAACTGAACTCCCAAGCTTGCAGACACAGGCGGTAGTAGGGGATTATTTTAATGCACTGGACTGGCTGGATGAACACAAACCCGGTCGGAAAGTCCTTTTATTCCTGGGATCAAACATAGGCAACTTTAACCCGGACGAGCGCCAGGAGTTTATGCAGAAAGTACGCAAACATATGCAACCCGGCGATATGCTGCTGAAGGGCATGGACCTGTGCAAAGAACCGGAAACCATCCTTCGGGCCTATAACGATGCTGCCGGAGTTACAGCTGCCTTTAACCTGAACCTGCTGCACCGGATTAACCGCGAACTGGGTGGTGACTTCATAGTTGATCAGTTCAAACATTTCCCGATATACGATCCGCAGCACGGTGTTATGAAAAGCTTCCTCATCAGCCAACAGGACCAGCAGGTAACTATAAAAGCTACCGGGCAAACCTTCCACTTCAAAGCCTGGGAAGCCATCCATACCGAAAGTTCCTACAAATTTACCCTGGAGCTTGCGGAAACTATAGGCCACGAAAACGATTTTAAAATTCAACAGATCTTTCAGGATAAAAACCATTATTTTGCCGACGTTTTATACATCGTAACCTGATATGACCGAACTGAACCTGTCTTCCGGCGCAAGCTATTTCCGAAGCCCTGACGTTGCTGTAACCGCTGCCATTAAAGCTTTAAACGCAGGGCAAACCTATTATGGCCCCGCCGAAGGTACTGCGGAACTTAGGCAGGCTATAGTTGAGCGCTATCAGCAGTACGGGATAACTATACGGCCGGGACAGGTACTGGTAACGCCGGGCACGAAGCAGGCGCTTTTCAACTTGTTTTCGGTGTTGCTGCGCGATGGAGACGAAGTAGTGATACCGATTCCGGCCTGGTTTGGATTTAACGAACTCCTGAAATACAGCAAAGGCAACCTGGTAACTGTACCAACCGCGTTAGAAGCTAACTATAGTTTAGATATGGGGGCGGTGCGAAGCAAGCTCACAGCTAAAAGCCGTATTCTGCTGTTAACCAACCCTGCCAACCCAACCGGCCGTATCTATAGCAAGCAGGAACTAGAAACTATAGTTGCGCTGCTACATGATTTTCCGGATTTATACCTGATCAGCGATGAGATTTATGACCTTGATACTTACGGCGAGCCTGTTACTTCTGCCCTTGGCTGCAAAGGGCCACAAGAAAGAATAATTGTTGTTAACGGCTTCTCTAAAAACTTTGCCATGTCGGGCTGGCGCATCGGGTACATGGTAGCTCCAAAGGAGATCATCGAACAAAGCACTGATTTCCAGTCCAGTACCTTTTCTGGGGTGAGCATGTTTATACAGGAAGCTGCGCTGGCAACAATAACCCACAAAACCGAATCGCTGGAGCCCATGCTGCACGTGCTGCAGGAACATCTCCGGGTAATGCAGCAGGGCCTGGAGGCAATACCACATGTTTCGTTCTTTGTGCCGGATGGCGCCTATTACTTCTTCCCATACCTGGGCCATTACATCGGCACTGTAACCACAAGCGGTGCAACTATAAACTCCACAGAAGACCTTTGTAAGTATCTCCAAAACGAGCATAAGCTTATCGTGGTGAACGGTGATAAATTTGGCGGCTCAGGGCATGTACGTATGTCGTTTGCAGTGGAAAGGCCTATTTTAGACCAGGCCATGAGCAGACTGAAAGAAGCACTTTTGCAGCTTAAACCAGCCACGGCAACTATAGGCAAACTATAAGATCGCATAATGTAAAGCTTACCGTAAAAAGCGCTAATTTTGCAGGCCTTTCCAGTTTAGCTATGCATATCAGTACCTATAAAGAACATTTCTCTAAAAACTTCTCGCTTGCTTACCCGGTGGTGCTCAGCCAGTTGGGCCACATTATGGTCAGCGTCTTCGATAGTCTGATGGTTGGCCAGATTGGTACAGTACAGTTAGCGGCGGCTTCGCTGGCTGGCAGTATCTTTATGATCGTGATGGTGTTCGGGATGGGTGTTTCGTTTAGTATTACGCCGCTTATTGCCGCTGCCGAAGGCCGTAAAAACTATACCCGCATCTCACTTCTGCTGCTAAACGGCCTAATATCCAACCTAATACTAGGGGTACTGCTGTTTATAGCCGGCTACTTTTTATCTCCCTACATCACACACCTGAACCAACCTGAGGAAGTGGTTGCACTGGCCGTTCCGTTTATAAATGTGCTGTTTTTGTCGATGGTGCCGCTCATGCTTTTCCAGGCATTCAAGCAGTTTGCCGAAGGCTTATCATTCACTAAGCAGTCGATGTACATTACTATAGTTGCTAATTTACTAAACATAGCACTTAACTATGTTCTGATCTGGGGTAAACTGGGCTTCCCGGAGATGGGTATGATCGGTGCGGCGTGGGCTACTTTAATTTCAAGGGTTGTTATGGCGATTGCGATGGCGGGATGGGTATTATATGCCAAACGTTTTGAGATCTTCCGTCACTTCCTGAAGTTACGCCACCTGTCGTTCATCCACATGTTCCGCATCTTTAAGTTAGGTATCCCAATTTCTGCACAGATGGTTTTTGAGATGGGTGCATTCAGTTTCTCTGCCATTATGATCGGGTGGCTTGGTACAAAACAACTGGCAGCACACCAGATTGCAATAAGCGTGGCTTCGGTAACGTACATGATGGCCAGTGGCATTGCAGCAGCAGCAACTATACGGGTAGGCAACCTGAAAGGCCTGGGCAACTACAGAAGCATGCAAATGGCAGGTAATAGCAGCTTTGCCATGGGAGTAATGTTTATGATTGCAAGTGGCCTGCTGATGATAGCCGGAAACAAGCTGATACCAATGCTTTACATCGATGACCCGGAAGTAATACAAATTGCTTCTACCCTGCTAATGATTGCGGCGCTGTTCCAGATTTCGGATGGCGTGCAGGTGGTTGGGCTGGGTGCTCTGCGCGGTTTGGAGGATGTAAGGGTACCGGGTGTGATTTCACTGATCGCGTATTGGGTAATCGGATTGCCGGTTGGTTATGTGCTTGGCTTTAAATTAGGATTTGGAGTAAACGGAGTTTGGCTAGGATTGCTTGCAGGTTTGTCTGTTGCTGCTTTATTGCTATTTGTACGCTTCAAAAAACTTAGCAATCAGTTAGTTACAACATAAAGTGCAATTAAGGGCACTATTTTAGCCAAACATGTTGTTAAGCGGTAAATATAAATCTTTTAGCCAAGATGAATTTTCTTACCTTTTTCCTGTCGCTGGTAACAGGTTACCTGGCGCCAGCTCCTGCCGTAGCTACGCCTGTTCCGGTAGATAAGAACACAGTTTCAGGAATGATTTCCTGGTCTGCAGACCGTCGTTTGTCCTGGGACGATTTCAGGGCTGCCCCCGACACTTTGAACCCGCACCACGCTGTTACTGCTGCCAACCTTGCCGTAGATGCAAACTGTTCCTCCAGCAAATTTAATTATACCGTAAAGTGTATGTTTATAGCTACCGAGTCGTGGTCTAAAAACAAAAAGTCAGAAAAGCTACTGCACCACGAGCAACTGCACTTCGATTTGACCGAAGTACATGCCCGTATGCTACGCAAAAAGCTGCAAAGCCTTGGCACCTCCTGCCCTTCAGCCAACGCCAGACTCACTGAAACGGTAAATAAAGCCTTCGCCGACTGGAAAACTGAGCAGGATAAATTTGACGAAGTATCACGCCATGGCCTGGATGCCACAGTAACAGCCACCTGGGAAGCCAGCATCAATAAGCGCCTGAAGCAACTGGAGAAGTTTAAGAGTTAATGAGTTTGGGAGTTTAAGAATTGAGAAGTTAGAAAGTTAATGATTGTTAAAAACAGAAAGAGCAACTATAGAACGTTTATCTATAGTTGCTCTTTTTTTATCATTAAGATTCAAAAGTTTAGGTTTAAAGAAACCCTTAAATTCCCAAACTCATTAAATCACAAACTCTCTAACTCCTAAACTATTTCGGCGCTTCCAGGTCCCTGGTGGCTGGGCCGGTAATTACTTTTCCGAACGGGTCGAAACGGGAACCATGGCATGGGCAATCCCAGGAACTTTCTACATTGTTCCAGCTTACCACGCAACCCAGGTGCGTACAAATAGCTGAACATTCGTGCCGTACGCCATCCTGATCGCAGTAAACCGCAACTTTCGTAGTACCTTTTCGCATGATCTTACCAGTGCCCGGCATTACTTCCGACGGATCACTTACTTCACCACCCGTCAGGTAATCCTTGTATTGCGCAGCTACATTCATGTTTTCCTTCAGGAACTCACCCGAAGTTTTAAGACTTACCCGTGCCGGATCATATAGCTTCTCCCAGTCATTTCTGCGGCCCATGATCAGGTCCGTTAGCAGTATTCCGGCTATAGTTCCGTGGGTCATACCGTGGCCTGAATCGCCGGTGGCAATGTACACATTCTCTACATCTCCGGGGTTTCTACCAATAAAAGCAAGGCTATCTACCGGTTCCATCACCTGCCCTGACCAACGATAAACAACTTCACCTGCCATCGGAAACTTCATACGCATCCAGTGCTCCAGGTTCTGCAAGCGAAGCGCCGGATGATCGTCCTGCCCTGTTTTATGGTCTTCGCCGCCAACTATAAGCAAGTCATCCGCACCTTCGCCGGCATCCTTATCTGCCTCCTGAATTCGCACATAATGGTAAGGGTCTTTCATATCCCAGTAGAGCGCATCAGGCACAGCCCCTCTAGGAATTCGTGCCCCGACAACATACGTGCGGTAGGGTGCCTGCTTAGTATGCATCGTGACCATATCGTTTACCGGCGTGTTGGTAGTTACAACCAGTTGGTTAGCAGATACGGAATTGCCATTTTCGGTAACGACGGTAGCAATGGCACCTGTCCTGAATTCTAAAGCTTTACTGGAGGTATATATTCGTACATCTTTATCCAGCAGCACATTACTCAGGCTAGATAAGTATTTCAGTACGTGAAAACGGCCCTGGTTCGGGAAATGCAGGCATGGCAGAGCAGTAAGCGTGTCGACAGGGCAGGTTTTACGTAATACTACATCTCTCCAGCCAATCTGCTGAAGCGCTTCCAGTTCCTTTAGTAGTTGCTCTTCATCTTTCTGGTCGTTGGCAAACATGTAGCCGTCCAGCCGTTTAAAATCGCAGTCTATTTTCTCGTCTTTAATAATGGCTTCTATTTTATCGATGGCGGCCTTGTGGCTCTGCACGGCCAGGCGTGTGCCATCCACTCCAAACAAGCGGATCAGTTCCGGGAAACCATCGTCGAGAGCACTGGCCAGGTGAGCGGTGGTGCGGCTGGTTTCACCGCCACAGATCGTGTCTTTTGCTTCGAGCACTACAACATTTTTACCCTCTTTAGCGAGCAGGTATGCCGTTGTTAAACCGGCAATACCGGCACCAACTATACAAACATCACAGGTTATATTTTCTTGCAGCGGATGTGTGGCTGGCATGGTGATGCCGTCAATCCAAACAGATTTGCTTGCTCCGGATTCTTTCTTCATAGTTATATAGTGTGAGCGCGTGATTGTTGAGCAGCCGAACTGCCTGATTCTTACATTAGTAAAGTTGCATAGGAGTACGAAGTGCCGGTGCTTATGTTGCTTCTGGGGCTGCCAGGGTACATCAGCTGCGCTTTTCTTAACTACCAAAGCGCGTAACTATAGTTCAGCTTTCTGCTTTATAGTATATTTGAAAAATCAGAAACTATAACCAACCTGAACCTGAGCATGTACGCACCCGAAGAAGCAAAAGAAACTATAACCTGGCAGCAGTTTGAACAAACCGATATACGGGTAGGAACTATAGTGGAAGTGCATGAATTTCCGGAAGCGCGTAAGCCGGCCTATAAACTTACCGTTGACCTGGGCCCCTTAGGAATAAAAAAATCGAGCGCACAGATCACCAAACACTATTTACCCGAACAACTGATCGGGCAGCAGGTACTCTGTGTTGTAAACCTGGGCAAAAAACAGATTGGTAAATACTTATCGGAGGTGCTTGTAACCGGTTTTCAGGATGAGAACGGCGATATTGTATTGGCGCAGCCAGCCTCTAGGGTACCAAACGGAAGCAAGCTTATTTAATATAGTTGCTCGCCATTTTTCATTTCAGCTGATCTTCGGATAGTGTTCTTTAACTTTCCGGGTGTTTCATCTATTACTTCTTCCTGGTCCAGTTGCAACGAGTCTTTACCGCCGGCTCCTTTAGACTTCTTAGCGACATATTTCGCTTCCCGGGCTGTAAGGGTATCAAGTATTACCTCATATAACCTGTCCATTTCCTGCAGGTTAGAGGCATAATAATTGTAGGTTTTCTGGAAAGCCGGTTGTTCTACCCCATACTTATCCAGTATCTTTTTGTGCTCTCTGTTATACACCATTGTGGCCGTATCCGGGTAGTTTATGTTTGCCTCTATCAGGGCTTCCATGATATGCACATCGGCCAGTATCTGTACCATTTTACCTTCCGGTACCATGCCAGCGGGCTTTGCGGTGTCTTCCTGCTGCTGGCAACCCAGTAGTGCAAGGCAAAAAAGTATATAGAAAAGTCGTTTCACGGGTGTAAATTACGGGAATATGTCCTAATTTTAAAATCTCACACCAGGACAACAAGAGTATGAAAGAGCTTGTTCAAAAGCTACGAAAGTACGAGATCCGGATTAGAAAGGCAATCACTACCCAGATGCAAGGCGATTTCCACTCTGTGTTTAAAGGCTCAGGGCTGGAATTTGACGATGTGCGCGCGTACCAGTACGGCGACGATATACGTTCTATTGACTGGAATGTAAGTGCAAAAGGCCATGGTACCTTTGTAAAAACATACCGTGAGGAAAAAGAACAGTCGGTATTTTTGATGCTGGATGTGAGTGCTTCGCAAACGATAGGCACAGGCAAACAACAGAAGCTCGATGTTGGGAAAGAAATTTGCGGCGTACTGGCTATCTCGGCGGCCCGGCAGCAGAGCCAGATCGGCATTATCTGCATTTCAGATCATAAAGAGAAATATATAAAACCGGCCAAAGGCATTCAGCAGGCCTATACCATTATAAAAGCGCTGCACGAGCTGCAACCAAAATCTGCGAAAACTAACCTGGCCGCTGGCATAAAACTTACTCTGGATATTATCAAGCGTCGCAGCATTATCCTGCTTATCTCAGACTTTATAGATGTGAACTATGAGAAGGAACTACAGATGCTGGCCCGCCACCACGACCTTATAGTTATACATTTGGTGGATGTGCGGGAACGTAAGATGCCGGGTATGGGTATTGTGCCTGTGCTGGATAAAGAGACCGGCAAGACGGTTTGGCTGAACACATCGGGCGAGGAATTTCATAAAAAATATTTTGCGCAGTACAAAGAGAACCAGGAAAACGTGATTCGCATTTGTAACAAATACCAGGCAAATTACCTGGCCATACAAGCCAACGAAGATTACGTACCGCAGCTGGTAAACCTTTTCAGGCTCCGCAATAAAACCACTAAAAAAAGTGCGTAAGTTACTGTTAGTTATAGTTTCAGTTGTGTTACCTATGCTGGTATCTGGTCAGCAGGTACTGCGCCCCGTCGGCACTTTCAGTAACGACACCATTCGGATTGGTGCGCCACTGAAATTCACCCTGGTGCACAGGCATCCTGAAAACTTAGAGGTTATTTTGCCAGGCACCAACTATAACTTCTCCCCTTTTGAGCTGGTTCGCAAAGATTTTCACCCGACTGCTACTAAAAATGGCATCAGCACCGACAGTGCAGTGTATACACTGAGGACGTTTGATACCAGGCCACTACAGGCACTGACGTTGCCGGTGTTTGTGTTGCAGGGTAAAGATACCATTCGGGCAAACAGTGACAGCAGCCGGGTGGTGTTGCACCAAATGGTTGATAAAGTTATTGAACCGCTGCAGTTCAGAACTGAAACGGAGTTGGTTCCTGTTGAGGAGCGCTTTAACTGGCCCATTCTGTTGCTTTGGATCTCTTTTGTTACCCTTATTTCAAGCCTTATCTGGCTGATCTTCGGGCAAACTATAAAAACCAAGTACAAACTATACCGCCTGCGCAAGTACCATTTATACTTTACTTCGCGCTACAATGCACACATCGACCGTTTTGTAAAAACGGGTGTTTCGCAAAGCATGGAGAAGGCTGTATCGCTCTGGAAAAATTATCTAACCAAACTTGAACGCAGCGCCATCAACTCTTTTACAACAAAAGAGATTGTAGAATTTTATAACGACAACGAAGAAGTAAACACGGCTCTGCGCCATTGCGACAAAGCTATTTATGGCAACCTGATCACAGAAGCCGACGCAGAAACCAAGGAAGCTTTACTGATGCTGCGCCGGTTTGCCAAAAGCCGATACAAGGCCAACCGTGAGATCATAAAAAATGCTAGAAATAACAGACAACATGCTGGATTGGCTGAGCCTGAACTGGTTTAGCTGGGACACGCTCCGCTCTTACGACTGGGTTTTTCCGCTGGTGCTTTATGCACTGCCGCTGGTACCGCTGTTGTTCCTGCTCAAATGGCTGTTCACATTAAACTCGCGCAATAAGCTGAACGTGGCCATGTTCGATGGCAAACTACAGTGGCAGTGGACCAGCTTGCTGCGCTTTATCCCTGATATCCTGTTTATCCTTTTCATCATGCTGGTGCTGGTGGCGCTTGCCAGACCGCAGCGCATAAACGAACAAGTAGAGCAAACCGCAGAAGGCATTGATATTATTCTTGCCCTAGATGTATCGGGTTCTATGGAACTACAGGATATTAAGCCCAATCGGCTGGATGCCGCCAAAGAAGTAGCACTCGAGTTTATAAACGGCCGCGTACAGGACAGGATCGGGTTGGTAGTATTTGCCGGTGATGCCTACTCACTTTCACCGCTCACCACTGATTACCAGCTACTGAGCGAAAGCATAAACTCCATTGGCTTTAAGATGATCGAGAACGACGGAACTGCTATCGGAAGTGCCCTGGCTGTAGCTACAAACCGCATGCGCGACTCACAGGCAAAGAGTAAAGTAGTAATATTGATCAGTGATGGAGAAAACACGGCCGGCAGCCTGGACCCGCAAATGGCGGCACAACTGGCCAATAAATTCAACATAAAACTTTATAGTATCGGGATAGGTAAAGACGGACAGGTACCTTACACTGTGGATGATAACGGAAAAACACTTTTTGTAGAAACCAACCTCGACGAAAACAGCCTGCGCGATGTAGCTGAAATTGGAGGCGGCCGTTTTTTCAGAGCCGATAGTAAAGATGCCTTGCAACAGGTATTCAGGAGTATCAATGCCCTGGAGAAAACGGAAGTAAGCGAAAAGCGCTTCCGGGATACCAAAGATTATTACCAGATATACTTAAAATGGGCATTGCTCCTGCTGCTTACCTGGATGCTGCTGAAAAACACCTTTATTACCAACGTACTGGAAGACTGAGTTAAAGTTTGGGAGTTAGAGAGTTGAGGAGTTTAAGAGTTAGAAAGTTTAGAAGTTGTGGATGCGTAATAGCTTTCTGGTTTTAGCCCCCTTTTCTGTCATCCTGAAAGGATCTTGGTTGAAAGGGAATTTAACAGTAACTATAAACTATAGTTGATTGATGTTCTGGATTTAGAAATCAACAATTAAACCATCAACAAGCCAACAATTCAAAACAAAACTATGAGCCATATTGCAGATAACATACGGTATTTTGATGAGCAGCTTAAGAACACGCCGGCACGTCTGGTAGCTGTGACCAAAACTCATTCCGTTGAAACTATAAAAGAAGCCTACGATGCCGGCCACCGCATTTTTGGTGAGAATAAAGTGCAGGAGCTCGTAGATAAATACGCGCTATTGCCCCACGACATTGAATGGCACCTGATCGGGCATCTGCAAACCAACAAAGTAAAGTACATCTCCGATTTTATTGATACCATACAGTCCGTTGATAGCCTGAAACTGCTGGCTGAGATTAACAAGCGGGCAGAGCAGCGCAACCGTACCACCCCTATTAACTGTATGCTGCAGCTCTCCATTGCCGACGAAGAAACCAAGTTTGGCATGACCTACGACGAAGCCGTGGCGTTGCTGCAATCAGATGATTACCGGAATATGCACTATATTCGTATTACCGGGGTTATGGGCATCGCTACAAATACGGACGATCAGGATAAGTTAAGAAACGAGTTCCGGCAGCTTCGCTCCTACTTTGAACAGCTAAAAGAAACCTTCTTCTTCGCTAACCCTGACTTTAAAGACATATCAATGGGCATGACTTCAGACTGGCAACTGGCTCTGGAAGAAGGAAGCACCATGATACGCGTAGGAAGTGGTATCTTTGGCTCACGCAACTATAATAAATAAGAAACTCTAACACACAACATAATGCAAGATCAAAACGCAAACCAGGAAGCCAATTATCGCAAATTCATACAGCAGGTAGCTGATACCGAGCAGGTATGGGGTTTATCGGAAGGTGATATCTGGGCTACATCCAGCTCGAATGAGTTTGAAGACACCGAAGTTATCCTTTTCTGGTCGGATGCGGAAGCAGCCAAAGCCTGTGCTGCCGACGAATGGGCAAACTATAAAGCAGAAGCGTTGCCTGTATCTGAATTTCTGGAGAACTGGTGTGTAGGCATGTACGATGATGAACTTCTTGTAGGAGCAAACTGGACTGCTGATATGCAAGGCAAGGAAGTTGATCCGCTGGTGATTGCCCTGGACGTAGTACAGGAGTTAAAAAGCCGTGAGAAAGAAATAAAGCTGGAGCAATACGATAGCTTAAGCGAGTTTGAAGAGCAGGTAATAGATGCCCTTGAAGGCGACGAAGAATAAGTTATAGTTCAGATTACAGACATGACACAAAAAACTATACTCCTTATTGCCAGCGCATTTGGAGCCTTAACTGTAATGATTGGAGCCTTTGGCGCACATGCGTTGGGCCCTATGTTACAAGCCACTAACCGCACCGATACATTTGAAACAGCAGTGAAATACCAGATGTACCACACACTGGCACTTTTAGCTGTTGGTCTCTTGTTATTTAAGGTTGAAAGTCCGGCTTTACAGGTGGCTGCCTGGTGCTTCTTTATTGGTATACTCATTTTTTCCGGCTCGCTCTATACCCTATGCCTGACCGGGATAACCTGGCTTGGTGCTATTACACCTATTGGTGGCACAGCACTTATAGTTGGCTGGGGAGCGTTATTCTATGCCATCCTGAAGTCTTTGTAAGCGAAAGCGGCAAGCAGTCAGATTTGAAACTATAGTTTCTAAATACGGGAACTATAAAACAACAAAAGCCCACCTTTTCAGGTGGGCTTTTGTATTAGAGAAAGAAGGAGTCTTAGTTTTTGGCGCTGCCAGTCTGCTTCTCTTTGATGTTTGTTACGATGTACACGCTGGTAGGCTCGCCTACGTTAGAATGTACTGTAATCGCTTTTTTCTGGTTGCCCAGTTTACCGGCACTGTTAAATTTAGCAACTACAGTTCCTGATTTACCTGGCAGGATCGGCTCTTTTGTCCAGGTTGGCGTAGTGCAACCACAGGTTACATCGATACGATCGATTACTAACGGCTGAGTACCTGTGTTTTTAAACTTGAAAGTATGCTCTACCACATCGCCCTGCGTAATGTCGCCGAAGTTATATTCCGCTTCTTCGAACGTGATAACAGGACCCGCTTTGGCCTGTGCCTGCGGTGCAGTAGGTTGTTTTTTAGGCTGCTGTTGAGCCACAGCGCCACCTGCAGTTATAGCTGCAATTGCGAACGATAGGAGAATTTTTTTCATGATGATATAAAGGATTATTTGGCTTCGTACGGGGTACGGTCATTATTTGTTTTTACAACGAAGCAATATAGCTTTTTAGTTCGTTAAGTGGCTAATAATTGTGCGTTAAAATTGAGCAGGTATAGTTCTTCTGATGAACGGGTTAACGCCGTGTACAGCCAACGGGCAAATTCCTGATTTACCATATCATCCTTCAGGTAGCCCTGCTCCACAAACACCGCCTGCCACTGTCCACCCTGCGCTTTATGGCAGGTTAGCGCGTAAGCAAACTTTACCTGCAAGGCATTCAAATAAGGGTTCTTCTTCAGCTCTTTAGAGCGTTCGCGCTTATTCGGGATATCCATGTAATCCTGCAAAACGGCGTCATACAGCATTTTATTCTGGTCTGTTGGTAATGCCGGAGAATCGCTGTGCAGGGTATCCAACATGATCTTCGTTTCCAGTTCTTCTGCATCCGGGTAATCTACAAAACGCACGCGCACATCTGCAAACCGGAAACCATACAGGTCTTCATACTTTATGATCTTGGTAACTTCCACAAAGTCGCCGTTCGCCATAAAGCCAATTTCCGAATCCTTAGGAAGCCAGAAGTAGTTGTTCCGCACGATCATCAGGTAATCTCCTACGCCTATTTCATCTTCTGAGAAAAAGATGCTGCGACGGATATGCTGGTTATACATGTTGGCCACTTTATTGGAGCGGCAAATAACAATGGCATTCTCTACACCAAACTTATCATAAGCGTAACGCAGACCGTCTTCCAGCTTTTCGCCGGTCATTTTAAAAATGTCTTTCCAGCCTTTGGTAAATAACTTTATGTCGGGTTGCTCAAGGCCCAGTTGTGAGCGCAATTGGGTAGCATTCATTAATATACCCGAAGCTTCAGCCTGGCGCATTACCTGTTTCAATTCAATCTGCTGTACCTGGCACCGGAAATTATGCTTCATGTATTCTGCGTCCAGCGAGGGGCTAAGTGCTTGGCCAACCGGCGGCAGCTGGGCGGTGTCACCAATCAGGAGCAGTTTGTTGTTCTTTTTATCAAACACATAGTTCATCAGGTCCTGCAGTAAGCCATTTTCGCCAAAGCCACTTTCATCTGAGATCATCGAAGCCTCGTCAACTATAAACACCGTGTTCTCCAGCTTGTTAGGCATGCGTGTAAAAGCAAGCCCTTCGGAGTATGGATTGGCAGTCTGGCGGTAGATCTTTTTATGGATGGTAAATGCCTGTTTGCCACTATAGGTGCTCATTACTTTGGCAGCCCGCCCGGTCGGGGCAAGCAGCACATACTTGTAACCGAACTTGTTCAGGATCTTCACCAGCGATGTAACTACCGTGGTTTTACCTGTACCGGCATACCCTTTCAGCAGGAAAACCTGCCGCTCTTCTGACTTGGAAAGTATAAACTCATCCAGTTTGGCAAACAGCTTCGCCTGATCCTCGGTGGGCTCAAACGGAAAATTCTGACGCAGTACTTCTACCGGACGCATTTTATATAATTATGAATTACGAATTATTAATTATGAATGACCCAGCTCCACTTCCGCTGGCGCGATTTTGCAACTCAACTGGGCCAGAGGCCCAACTATAGTTCGGCACGAGAGATGACGCTCGCGCCATAGTTAGACAATTTACAACAACGAACACTACAGCTATAGTTTAACTTTCTAACCTTTTAACTTCCCAACTTTCTAACTTTTACGCTCTCTAAGTTTAAGGTCTTCCGGAGTTATAGTTGCCATGCTGGTAGTGGCCTTTGCGATCAATAGCGGCTCGGCTTCATCTTTTACCACATATACTTCGGCTTCGCAGAAATTGAGCTTGCGCCCCTGCTTTATCACGTAGCCTTTTGCCAGCAATTTATCACCCACTCCGGGATGAAAATAAGACACTTTGATTTCGGCGGTAACTACATGATGATCTTTGGGTACGAGGCTAACAGCAGCGAATCCGGCAACTATATCGGCAAGTGTGGCAATAACACCACCGTGCGTAAAACCTTTGTGCTGTTTGTGGCGCTGCTCCAGTTTTAGCTCACCTTCTATTCTTCCTGCTTCTATTTTCGTAACTTCGAAGCCCATCAGTTTCATGAACTCCTGGCGTTCCAGCTTTTCGCGGATGTCGGCTTCGAAATCGGGGTTAAACGTTTGAATCATATTTACAAAAATACCACCAATACCACGCCTAAACAAACTATGTCAGTTTTAAACCCAAATGCTGCTGCCTATGCCGATAAAGTTCGCGTGCGGGTGTGCGGTATCTGCATACAGGATGATAAAATGCTGTTGGTTCGCCACCAGTCAACTATAAAGAAC
Organism: Pontibacter populi; assembly: GCF_019336435.1. Taxonomy (GTDB): domain Bacteria; phylum Bacteroidota; class Bacteroidia; order Cytophagales; family Hymenobacteraceae; genus Pontibacter; species Pontibacter humidus. Next base: position 239,879 of record NZ_JAHWXQ010000002.1, read on the forward strand.
AAAGCTTTCTGGGCGCCGCCGGGTGGTGGGTTGCAGTTTGGCGAAAGCATTGCCGATTGCCTGAAACGTGAAGTGCAGGAAGAAACCGGCCTGGAAGTGGAAGTGATCCGTTTCCTGTTTGTGAATGAATTTCTGCAGCCGCCTCTGCAAGCCGTAGAGCTGTTTTTTGAAGTAAAACCTGTTGGTGGAACTATAACTAAAGGCATTGACCCGGAAGCTGCGCCTGATAGGCAGCTGATAGAGGAAGTAACCTGGAAAACAAAGCACGAAGTGCGGGAAATACCCTTGCCTGATAAACACAGCATTCTGCACCACTTATACTCTTTCAACGACCTGATGAGTCTGCCCCATCATTTCGTGAAGTAGAAATGCTATATTTTTTTTATACTTGCATAGCGCTATAAACAGGCACTCACTCACCAGTATTATACTTTGAACACGACCAGCACCAACTTCCGGCTATCGAACAAAATTCAGGACGAAGCATTTGCGCTTTCTGCTGCCAGCAACTGTAATTTATACTTATCTGTCTCCCAGAAAAGTATACGATTAGCCGTGGCTGATGTGGAGCGCAATAAATTTGTGGTACTGGAAGATTACGAGCTGATCACAGTTTTCACGCCGGCACAGGTAGCTGAACAGTTACAACTGATTGCCCAAGAAAACCCATTATTGCAGGAACAGAACTGGAAAACGATACGTGTAGCTGTAAGCAACCAGCATTTTACACTTGTACCCGAAACACTTTTCGACCCGGCGCACCAACAGGATTACCTGCGCCTGCACAGCAACCTGAATCCGCAACTGGACGATGTGCTCTCCTACCACCACAGCAGCCTGGAGGCAGTTAACATATTTGCTGTAGAGCGCGTGCTTCGTGCTACTATACAGGAGATTTTCCCGGAGCGCGAAATTCAGTTCGTACACCAGACAAGCTCGCTTATCAAAAGTATACTGCACCAAACCGGCCGAAGTGCTGCACGTAGCATGTCTGTGTTTGTAGAGCGAAGTTTTGTAACGATACTGGTAGTAGATGCCCACGGACTTCAGTTCTGCAACATTTTCCAGTACCATAGCCCCGAAGATTTTATTTATTACATCATCTTTGTGATGCAGGAACAGAAAATGAACCCGGAGCAGGAAACCATTACCGTATGGGGCGACATTACGCACGATGCTACGCTGTTCACAATCATGCAGAAGTATATCCGCCAGGTTAAATTCGGAAAGAAACCACAAGACATCGGCTACTCCTACAAATTCGACGACCTGTTCGAGCACCGTTACTTCGAGCTCTATAGTTTACATCTTTGTGAATAGGGACACTCTAGTATTGTCATTTCGACGTAAGGAGAAATCTGAATCTACTTTAGGTAGTAAACTATAAATCTTTTAAAGAGTAAATCCACTAAATCACATCTCAACCACATGAAACGCATCGCTTTATTCCCCGGTTCTTTTGATCCATTCACAAACGGACACCTGGATGTGGTGATGCGCGGTACACGGTTGTTTGATGAGATCATCATAGCCATCGGGAATAACAGCAGCAAGCAGCGTTATATACCCGTTGAGCACATGGTGGAGATTATTGAAGGCTTGTTTAAAGATGAACCCAAAGTATCAGTAGCGGCTTTCAAAGGACTAACAGCAGAATATGCCCGCGAAGTTGGTGCACAGTTTCTACTGCGCGGTTTACGCAATACCACTGACTTTGAGTACGAAAACACCATTGCGCAGGCAAATCGCCACGTAAACACCGACCTGGAAACAGTTTTCCTGATCACGTCGCCACCTCTGGCCGCGATCAGTTCCTCTATTATCCGCGAAATTCACCGGTTTGGCGGCGATGTAGCCGATTTTATACCTTTCCCGACTTCAGCGATTGCAGGTAGTGGCGCACAATAAAGGCAATTGACGTATAGGCTTTTGGTAACACTTCAAGCGCTTCTTCCGGAGTCATCCAGCGTACTTCTTCAATAAACTCCTCGGCTTGCGGCTTCATCAGGCTGTCATCCGAGCAGCTCATCACGTACCACGATGTTTTCTTGAGTATTTTCTTGCCCTTAAAAGCATATGAATGCCAGGTTTTAGGCAGCTTTTCAAGCAATTCGACGGATATATTGCACTCTTCTTCTACTTCGCGTAGAGCGCCTTCCTTAGCACCTTCTTTCTTATTGAGCTTTCCTTTTGGCAGATCCCAAACACCCAACCGGTAGATCATCAGTAGCTTTCCATCTTTTATAACCAATCCGCCGGCAGCTTTTACTATTTTAAACTGATCCTTCAGGTGCTCGATCAGGCGTTTCTTTTTATTGGTAACAAGTGTTAGCGAATTCAGTTTTTTAAGCTTTTTCACCTCCATCAGGCGCACCAGGCGGTCTATCAGTATCAGGTCGGCATCTTTAATCAGTACGTCCCCTACCAGGTCTTTTGATGTAAAATGGTCATCGGCATCCAGTACCAGGTCGTAATGGTGCCTGTATACTTTTTCGTTCGACCTTTTAAGTATAAGCGGAATATCGTTAATGAAAACGTTCATGCGGTAGGTGCTCTTAATTCGTGTGAAAGTTACACAAATGAATAAATAAATCAATTTAAAGAAACTACAGGGCCATAAAAAGGCAAATATTTCTGTAATTTCGGCTCATGGATACTACGACGACAGCACACCAGGTTGCTTCTTTCCTGCTGGAAACAGAAGCCGTTAAGTTAAGCCCAGAAAAGCCCTTTAAGTGGAGCTCTGGCTGGAACTCGCCCATCTACTGCGACAACCGTGTTACCCTTTCTTTTCCGCATATACGCAGCTTTATCAAACAACAGCTAGCGGAACAGATCAAAAATAACTTCCCGGAAGCAGAAGCCATTGCCGGCGTAGCCACTGCAGGTATAGCACAGGGCGCTCTGGTAGCCGACCTTTTAGAGATGCCTTTCCTGTATGTACGCCCTGAGCCTAAGAAACATGGCATGGGCAACCAGATAGAAGGCAAACTGATTCCGGGCCAAAAAGTGGTGCTAGTAGAGGACCTGATCTCGACAGGTGGCAGCTCTTTAAAATCTGCAGAAGCTGTGCGTGCCGCTGGCGGCGAAGTGGTTGGTATGGTGGCCATCTTTACCTACGGTTTTGCCCTGGCTGATGAGAACTTCCGAGAAGCTGGCATCACGTTACATTGCCTGAGCAACTATAGCGCTTTAACGGAAGCGGCCGTAGCCAATGGTTACATCCAGGAATCAGCGATGGAAGCGCTGGCTGAATGGCGTAAATCTCCTGAAACGTGGGGGAATTAAAGATTAATGAATAATTAGTAATGAATAAGGAAGGAGATGGAGTTTAGGTTCTGTCTCCTTTTTGTTTTGTCTGAAGTGGGGTTTACAGGATTAAAGGATTTTCAGGATTGGGCTTTTATAGTTACTGCTTCTCCGCTGGCGCGGGTTTGTAACCCGTGTCTAACTATGGTGTTGAGTCTCCTGACTCAACTGACCCGACAGGGACAGGTAAAAGTAGTGGTCCTGGCTATAGTCTTATAGTTGGCGAGATCCAACCACCCCCAGCCCCTCCTTTTCTAAGGCGGGGAGCTTTTCACTACTATACTTTCCGTTCTGGTTTTATAGTTCACGTCCTAACCCACCCCTACCCCTCCCAAGAGGGGAATTTCGGCTATTGCTATAGTCAGTGCTTATCGTTTTATAGTTGAAGTCTTAACACCCCTGTAGTCCCCTCAAGGGGATAATTCTGATAGTGCTTTAGTTTAAGTTGTGGTTTTATAGTTACAGTTTTACCCCTTCCCCACCTTCCCCTAAAAACAGGGGAAGGAGTTTAGCTATAGTTTTAAATCAAGTGAGGGCAGGTTTACCTGTCCCTTTAGAATTACCACCACGATCAATCTCGAAGCGAGAAGTTCAAACTATAAACGCTGGTAACTATGGGAAAGATCACAGTCTTTGGGTTGAGCGCCTTTGATTTATTGCGGTGCCGTGAGGCAGCCCGAGCAGAGCGAGGGTAGCAAGAAAGCAGCAGCGCGATGCCCGAAGACGGGGCCTCCCGGCCGTGAGGGCACCAAAGCTAACTATAACACTGTAGGTACCTAGAGCTCCCAAGAGTAGAAGCAGCTATGAAAGAAAGGGCTTGGTTCAAGTAGTAGGGCAGTCAACTATAAGCTGAGATAGATTTCTCGTTAACACTCAAAATGACATAAGAGAAACCACAAACTTGCACTATACTTTCCCAAAATCATCCGTAAACCCTAACTTCACAAAAAGTATAATCATGAAAATAGGCCTTCTCTCCGATACCCACTCTTACCTCGACGATCAGATAATCCGGCTACTTACGGGCTGTGATGAGATATGGCATGCAGGTGACTTTGGAAGTATAGAAGTATCAGACAGGCTGAACGAGATTGCGCCGTTGCGGGGCGTGTATGGCAATATTGATGATGCTATTATAAGACAAGTACACCCGAAGGTAAATCGGTTTATAGTGGAAGGACTGGATGTGATGATGACGCATATAGGTGGTTATCCGGGAAAGTATCACCCTGATGTCAGGAACGAGATTAAAGCAAATCCGCCGCAACTATACATTACTGGCCACTCGCATATATTGAAAGTAATGCCGGACAAAAGCCTGAACAACTTACTTCACCTTAATCCAGGCGCGGCTGGCAAACATGGCTTCCATACAATGCGCACTATGATGCGTTTTGATGTGAACAACGGCAAAGTGGAGAATCTGCAGGTGATAGAGCTTGGCAAAAGAGCATAAAAAAAAGCGTGCCTGCGGTGCAAGCACACTTTGAAGTCTTTCGTAAACCCGCCACCCGAAGCTTTCACAGCGTTGGCAGGCAGATGGTTTTACTTTGCCGTAAAAAGACTACTCAGCAGAAGCTTCTTCTTTCTTATTTTTTGGAGCTTCACCGAACTGAGCACGTAGCTCGTCCATGTCAACATTCTTGATAACTGGTGTTAACAACAGCTGCTTAATTCTGGCAACCTTGTTGTTTGCTCTTGCCTTATTTTTACGGTCTTTTCTTTTAAGTCTAGTAACTCCCATCGTTGCAAAATTTAAATTTGAAGGGCAAAAGTAAGTTATTATTTTTACAAAGTAAAGCATTTACTACATCAAATTCAGTATTACCTATACAAACCTTATGATAGAGATAACAGATCTTCGTTCCGATACCGTTACAAAACCGACTCCCGAAATGCTGCAGGCCATGTTTGCTGCCCAGGTTGGCGACGACGTGTACGAGGAAGACCCAACTATAAATGCCCTGGAAGCCAAAGCTGCTGCCCTATTTGGCATGGAAGCCGGCTTATTCTGCCCTTCAGGCACCATGACCAACCAGATCGCTATAAAAGTGCACACCGGTCCGCTAACCGAGGTAATCTGTGACACGACGGCGCACATTTACCAGTACGAAGGTGGTGGTATTGCCTCAAACTCCTATGCATCAGTAGCGCTGGTGAACGGTGAACGTGGCAAAATGACACCTGAACAGGTTGAAGGAAACATACGGCCCGATAACCTGCATCACCCGATCACGAAGCTGGTTGCCCTGGAGAACACCTGTAACAAAGGTGGTGGATCTTACTACACTATAAAAGAGATTGCGGCCATCTCGGAAGTTTGCAAGCGCAACAACCTGGCCCTTCACCTGGATGGCGCACGTGTATTTAATGCCCTGGTAGCCTCCGGTGAAGATTCAAAAGACTACGGTTTGTACTTCGACAGCATTTCGGTTTGTCTGAGTAAAGGCTTGGGGGCTCCCGTTGGTTCTGTTTTACTGGGCAGTAAAGCTTTTATTAAGCAAAGTCGCCGTGTGCGCAAAGTGTTTGGCGGGGGCATGCGCCAAGCGGGTTACCTGGCAGCAGCGTGTATCTACGCACTGGATAACAACATTGACCGCCTGAAGGAAGACCACCGCAAAGCCAAACAAATGGAAGAAGTGCTGTTGCAGATGAACTATGTAGAAAGCGTGTTACCTGTAGAAACCAACATTGTCATCTTTAAGCTTAACCAGAAGTACAATGATGCTGCTTTTATAAATACATTGGCTGAGCAGAATATCCGCGCTTCCGCTTTCGGCCCTCAGATGATCCGCTTTGTGACGCACCTGGATGTGACCGATGAAATGCAGGAGCATACCCTGAAAGTGCTGAAGACGCTGTAAAATCAAACTACCCCTACCCCTCAGAGCTGCGCTCGCTACCTTCGAAATCTCTTCTCGGTAGTCCAAGGAGGGGAGCCTGACATTACTTCTCTTAACTTTCTTATGTCATCTCGAACAAAGAGAGAAATCTATTTCGATTACAAAAGCTTCTTAGATAGATCTCTCCTTTCGTCGAGATAACATTTTCTTTTCCTAACTATAAAACTATGAATCATCCCACCCCTGCCTATCCTTCTTCAGTGGTAATGGCTATCCTTAGTAAAGACCTGGTACTGGCAACTATCATAGAACAAGGCCGGCCCCTCGCATCTTCAAAATCTGAAGACTTATACTTTAAATTGCTAAGTGCTATTGTTTCGCAGCAGCTTTCAACCAAGGCAGCAGCCACTATATTCAAGCGTTTCACAGAGTTTTTCCCGGAAAATTACCCACACCCCGAGCTTGTACTTGCTGCCACCGATGAAATGCTGCGTAGTGTAGGTTTGTCTTTCCAAAAGATTGGCTATGTACGTAATGTGGCGGCTTTTGCTGCGGAAGGGAAGTTAGAACATGCCACCATAGACGCTCTCGAAGATGAATCGCTGATAATGCACCTGACCCAGATAAAGGGCGTAGGCCGCTGGACCGTTGAAATGCTGCTGATGTTTGCTCTGGAGCGCCCGGATGTTTTTCCGGTAGATGATCTGGGAATACAGAATGCCATGAAGCGACACTATAGTCTGGAAGAAACCGGTAAACCATTGCGCCAGCGCATGCAACAGATAGCTGAGAACTGGCGACCTTACCGCACTATCGCCAGCAAGTACCTGTGGCAATCGCTGAACAATATGCCGAAGTAAGTTGAGCGCATTAAAACTATAGTTTGAAATCAATCCGTTGATAGCAGAGTTGGAATTGATACTGAAAAATGCCGACACTTATTTGAGTAAACCTGAAGCTGAGGATAATAAGCTACATTTTATTAGACCAAAATAGAAAAACTACAGGCAACATGGTATTACTAAAAGCAGGGCTAACGAAATACTATGTGCCGAATAAACAAATGGCAAACTCAATAAGTTTTTTAACTTCAAGAATATTAAAACCCTACCTTCAGCAATACCTGAACCGTTACCAATATATTAACCCATGAACATACAAACCAACAGTTTCCCTACAGATTTCTATCAACATCTGGATAACCATACACTTACCGGCATTAAGGCAGGAAAAGACAGAACAACTTTTCTGAATATCTGGATGGTAAACGTGGACGGGCGGATTTTTGCCAGAAGCTGGGGAAAAAGCAACCGGAGCTGGTTTACAACTTTACTTGACGAAAAAACAGGGCAAATTAAGTACGGGGATAAAGTACTGAACATTAGAGCGAAACCCTGCAAAGATGCCTTAATGAACACAAAAATTGACCATGCGTACAGGACACGTTATACAACACCTGAAAACCTGTCTTATGCCATTGGCATAACACAACCGGAGTATGCTGACTATACGATGGAATTTCAGCTCGATCAGCTATAGCTTAACTATAGATTGGCGCTTGACCAGTAACGCGAAAACTGTTTTAGTTAACGCACCTTCGCCCGTTTTACCAGGTAACTATACAATACCTTATCGAATGGCTCACTGATATCAACGGGTACGAAATCAATTTTATACTGGCCGCACTTTAGCGCAAGTTCGCGTTTATAGTTCTCTACAGCAGCTTTATAGTTGTCGCGCACCTGCGATGGCTGCAACTTCAACTCCTGCCCAGTCTCCACATCAACAAAAATGTAAGGCCGCTCGGCAAAGTCAAACTCATCTTCGGTTTTGCGGTCCATCACATGGAAGATCAGGACTTCATGTTTCTGGTGCTTCAGATGCTGTAGCGCAGAAAAGGTTGTATCCATATCTTCGTTGCGGCCCAGCATATCACTGAAAATAATTACCAGCGAACGTTTCGGAATCTGCTGTGCGATCTGGTGAATGACTCCCGGAACTTCGGTGCCGGAACGTGCAGGCGTGGCATCTAATTGCTGTTGCAGAAGCAGTAAAAGTGTGTGCAAATGTGATGCTGTGGAGCGAACCGGTGTCTGCAACTGGATGGTATCGGCGAAAGTAACCAAGCCTACCGCATCGCGCTGTTTGCGCAAAAGTGTGGCAATGGCTGCTGCACAAAGTATACTGAATTTTATCTTTCCGTGCGCATCAACTGGGTAGTACATCGACGGCGAAACATCCAGCAATAGATGGCAGCGCAGGTTGGTTTCTTCTTCGTAGCGCTTTACAAAAAGCTTATCGGTGCGGGCAAAAACTTTCCAGTCGATATGGCGGGTGCTTTCCCCGCTGTTGTAGAGACGATGTTCCGAAAACTCGACTGAAAAACCGTGATAAGGAGATTGATGCAGCCCGGTAATAAAGCCTTCCACCAACTGCTTTGCCAGAAACTCCATGTTCTCGAACTTCTGAACATCGGCAAGAGTGATGGGCTGCTTCATGGGCTACATGCTATTTTGAGTTGTCGGTTTTAGCTTCTGAAACGACAAAGGGAACGGCTTGTTGCTTTTCTTCCGGAATTACTTCTTTTATAGTTACTACACCAACCCCGGCACGAATCATATCAATTTCTCTGGCCGCGGCTCTGGAGAGATCAATAATGCGGCTACCTTTCGGCATGCGGTCATTAATCTTAACTATAACAGATTTACCGTTTGCCTGGTTTGTGACTTCTACCAAAGTATTAAAAGGAAGCGAAGAATGTGCGGCAGTCAACTGCGTTTTGTCGTAGCGTTCGCCGCTGGCGGTGCGCTGCCCCTGCATACGGTCGGCGTAGTAAGAAGCCTTACCGTTAGCTATATAGGTTGTGTTACCCGATGAAAAAGAGAGAAGGAATACTAGTAAAAGTGAACATAAATTCATGATTTACTATTTTGGTCCGGGGCCAAATATAAGACAAAAATTTAACTTCAATTTTAAATTCAAATATTTTTATATATCAGAACAATATGTTACTTTTAGGTTCATTAAGTTGAACGTAACGTCTTATAAACGGTGGAAGAGAACAACGAAAAAGCAGAAATTTATTCCCAAAGAGTAAGAGCCGGGAAGAGAACGTATTTCTTTGATGTGAAATCAACTCGCTCAAACGACTTCTATGTGACCATCACAGAGAGCAAAAGAAAGTTCAAAGATGAGACTTTCTCCTACGAGAAACACAAGATCTTCCTTTATAAAGAAGACTTTGTGAAATTTATGGAAGCCCTGCAGGGAACAATTGAACACGTTAAATCTGAGCTGCTTACCGAGGAAGCGCTTGCTGCTCTGGAGGCATCTGAAACGATAGAATCAACGGAGCCTGTAGCAGTAACTGCTGACGCAACTTTTGACGAAGAACTGAAGTGGGAGTAACCCTCTCTACTGCTTTATAACATACTGAAAGAGCCTGTAGTTAACGCTACAGGCTCTTTTGTTTTTAATATGAATCAGGATTTACAGGATTAATGGATTTTCAGGATGGGGATTTGATATAGGTGAGGTCATAATTCTATAGTTGCTCTTTTTCGCTGGCACGGGTTTGCAACCCGTGTCTTAGAATGGTGTTGAGTTTGTAATTCAACTGGCCCGGCAGGGACAGGCAAAAGTAGGTGTGCTGCCTATAGTTCTATAGTTGGGCGTAGTCCCCCCTTTATCCCCTCCTTGTCTAAGGCGGGGAGCTTTCTGCCGCTACTTCTCCATATGTCATCCTGAAAGGATCTTGGTAGATGGTAAGTAATACCTTTGCTATGGATTATTTTATAGTTTTATAGTTGCGGTTTTAACCCAACCCTGCCCCTCCCGAGAGGGGAATTTCGGCTATAGTTATTGTTTGAGTTGCAGTTCTATAGCTACCGTTTTAACACCCCTATATTTCCTCCAAGGAGAATTCTGCTTTTACCTATTTCTAAACTATAGTTCTATCGTTACAATTATACCCCTTCCCAACCTTACCCTGAAAACAGGGGAAGGAGCTTTAATATCAACTATAAATCAATCCACAAAAAATCGTATCTTTGCAGCCTGAAATTAAGAACTAAAGATACATGGGATTAAGATGCGGCATCGTGGGCTTGCCAAACGTAGGTAAGTCAACTTTATTTAACGCTATTTCTAACGCCAAGGCAGAATCTGCCAACTACCCTTTCTGTACCATTGAGCCAAACGTGGGCGTAATTACTGTGCCAGATGAGCGTCTGCAGATACTGGAGGAATTAGTGCACCCGGAGCGTGTGTTACCAACTGTAATTGAGTTTGTAGACATCGCCGGATTGGTAAAAGGAGCTAGCAAAGGCGAAGGTCTGGGTAACAAATTCCTGGCAAACATACGTGAAGTAGATGCGATTATACACGTAGTGCGCTGCTTCGAAGACCCGAACATTGTGCACGTTGCAGGTAAAGTAGACCCGATCTCAGACAAAGAAATTATAGATACAGAGCTTCAGTTGAAAGACCTGGAATCTGTTGACAAGAAATTGCTGAAAGTACAGCGCTCTGCAAAAGCTGGTGATGCCAAAGCAAAGAAAGAGTATGCCAGCTTAGAGAAATATAAGACCCACCTGGAGGCTGGTCTGAACGCCAGAAGCCTTGATGTAACTGAGGAAGATAAAGAAGCTGTAGAAGACCTGAATCTACTTACAGCCAAACCGGTGATCTATGCCGCTAACGTAGACGAGGAATCTGTAAACACAGGTAACCAGTTCTCAAAAGCGCTGGAAGAGCACGTGAAAGCTGAAAATGCTGAAGTTGTTCTGATCTCAGCTTCTATTGAAGCGCAGATCGCAGAGCTTACTGACGAAGAAGAAAAGGAAATGTTCCTGGCAGAATATAACCTGAAAGAGTCTGGGTTAAGCAAGCTGATAAAAGCATCTTATAGTTTACTGAACCTGATCACTTACTTTACAGCAGGTGTGAAAGAGGTACGCGCCTGGACAATTGGTAAAGGCTGGAAAGCGCCTGCAGCGGCTGGTGTAATTCACACTGATTTTGAGAAAGGCTTTATCCGCGCCGAGGTTATCAAACTGAAAGATTACCAGGAGTATAAATCAGAAGCCAAGATTAAAGAAGCTGGTAAAATGGCTGTAGAAGGTAAAGAATACGTGGTACAGGACGGCGATATTATGCACTTCCGTTTCAACGTGTAAATTATACTTTTGAGAGATAGAAAAGGGCAGCTTTATAGGTGCCCTTTTTTGTTTGTCTGAACCAGGTTTTTTTAGGGTGTGACTTTTACTATAGTTTAAGCTTCAGTATTTTTGCTAGCGCGGGTTTGCAACCCGTGTCTAACTATGTTGTTGAGTTTGTAACTCAACTGGCCCGATAGGGACAAGCATAGTAGTAGCGTTGACTATTTCCTATAGTTGACGTAATTCAACCACCCCTAACCCCTCGTTGTCTAAGGCTGGGAGCTTTAATAGCTACTTCTTCACCTGTCATCCTGAAAGGATCTTGGTAGAAGTGAGATAAGACCTTTGCTATAGTCATCTTATAGTTTTATAGTTTCCGTAATAACACCCCTGTAATCCCCTCAAGGGGACAATTGCGCCATTACCTATTTCTAATCTATAGTTCTATAGTTACAGCCAGCATGCAGACTAATCGAACTTGTTCTGTAACAATAACTATACTTTCTGCAAAAGCACAGTTAAAATTCTGGGAGGCTGCGAGCGATCGTTATTGTCGAAGAATTCGTTGATATCTGCAACTATAAAACCGTGTTGTTTGGCGGCTTGTGTGAAATCTGAAATATGGTGGGTGTAACATTCCAGCACCTGGCGGCCTTCATCTGAATCGAAGCGGGCTTTGGAACCGGTATATTGCTTAAATGGGTGCAGCTCGCCAATGTAAACATAACCACCTGTAGATAAAACATCTGCAACCTGCTCAAAAATATGGTCCAGGTGCTCAATATGCTCCAGTACAAGACTGAAAGTTACCAGATCATATTTTCCATCAACAAACGACCAGCTCCGTGTTATATAAGCTTGTTTAAACTCCACCTTCTCAGAAGTAATTTTCTCTTTTGCTTTAGCCAGCATCTCTTCCGAAAAATCCACAGCGGTAACTTGGGTAGCATTTTCCTGGAGCCAGACGGTATTCTTACCAGTTCCGCAGCCAATTTCCAGAACCCGCTCAAAATCTATAGTTGCAAGTGTTTCCCGAATTGCCTGTGCTTCCAGATCACGGGTGCGGTTTTGGTTAGTATCGTATTGTGCTGCCCAACTGTTGTAGGCTTTTTTAATGTTGGACATTGGAATACTTTATTTTACATAACGTGCTTGTGCAGCTGATGGCGAAGCGTAGCTGAGCATAAAAGCTGCACCTTGTTGGTGTTTGTTTTTCTTTAGTCCGCCTGGTGTATCCAAACGTACTTGCCTTCTTTCCAGGCTACTGTAGCGCCACCTTCTTCTTCCGTTCCTATATAAAAGGCTGGGTAGTCAAGCTTAACGTCGCGGCTTCCGTCAATGTCACCTTCTTCCATAAAAGTAACTTCGTTGGTCATGCTGTCTGTAACAAGGTTCCAATTCTTTACCCAATCGAAGTCATCACCACCATTTCCGAAATCATTTCCAGCACCTATGATATATTCTTCGTTAGTGTTTCCGTGCTTTATTCTGATGCCTTTTTTGTTATTGATGATTATTGCAATGGCTGTATCTATATGACCGTCACCGTTGAAATCAGCTGTTAGGTATTGTGGATTTAGCCAGTTTGCTTCTTTATCTGGAGCTTTTAATTCTGAACTGTCTACAGCTACAATTTTCTCTGCAGTTTCTGTTTCTAACTTACTTTCCTGCTGTTCACAGGAAATAAGACCAGCCAAGGCAATAAAGTAGAGGCTCTTTTTTATCATTTCTATAAATTCAAATACACACCAACTATAGTATAGCAGTAAACATACGCTTATCTGAATTATGTATGTAGTATAACTCCTACCTCCTCCTGTTAAACAAGATCTCTTCATACCCGATCAGTAAATCGGCGCGTGAGCCTGGTGGGCGGTAATAGATCAGGATGTCGTAGGAGTTTTCTGTCTGGAAGTGACTGCCTTCGTAGTAACTATAATCTATCGTTTGGTTTTGCTGTAGTACATATTGATAGTTGTAGTATCCCTGTTTTAGTAGTAACCTGCCGTTGTAAACCTGCTTTTCAGCGTTGTAGCGCATGCGGGCATCGGAGGAAATTTTCCAGTCGGTTAGCGCACCCAGAATATAAACCTGCCCTGTTTGCTCTTCAGACGCTTTCAGTTCAAAATCAACCCAAGTATAGTCGCTGTTCACGTCGCCGTTGCCGTACTCGCGGTTATTAAAAAGCATCTTGCCATTAATGTCCGGTTCCTGGCTGTACACTTCTCCGGAGCGGTTCTTATCTATCTGCAGAAACACTTCTATCGGGTTTGCTTCTGCGTTTACACTGCTTACGCGTATGCCATTGTAGCGCACACTGCGGGTATCAAATGGCCGGTACTCAGCCAGGCCCAGAAAATTATCTTTCGGCTCGAAGAACACATATTCCAGGCGTTTCAGGTGGTCGCGCACAAAGGTTGGTGAAGGAATGAACTTGGCATTGTCCCAGCGATGGTTCTGGCGCAGCACAGCCTTTACTTCCATAGCCGGGTTTATAAGTTCATAGTCCTGGTAAAATACATTGAATTCAACCGGCTGCCTTGTCTGCCTGCCTGATGGCCCGGCCGGTAAACCTAATTTTGAGGTTACTGCAGTAAGGTTCTCATACACCATCATGCGGCGGGTAAGTAGCAAGTTTCCACCTTCTTCCCTTACCTCCAGCACATAATTACCACTCATTTTCACGCGCGGCACCCGGAAACGGTAATGCACATATGGCACGCGCGTATTTACCGAATTCTGCACATCCGTTATAAAGAACTCATTAAAGTCGTTGAGGTATTGGGTCTCGGTAAGGTTAGAGGGTGTCCAGTTATAGTTGCAATGAATAAGTTTTGCTACCAAACGCTGCGGCCCTGCTTTCAGCCTGTCGAATTCCAGCAAGATCGGCCTTCCCTGCTGCAACGATGTTACTGCCGGTTCCAACACTTCGTCGGGTACACCGGTTGCCTGGTAAAACTGTACCGACTTTATAGTTTCGTTGTAAATATAATCTTCGTACCGGATCGGGGTCTGCTGGTTAGAAGTACCACTTTGCCCCTGCTCCTCTATAGGTACGCAGCCAGTTAACAGTGAAAATACGAGTGAAAGAACAAATACAAATCTTCTGGACATAGGCTGAAAAGCAACTATAGTTTTGAGTATAGCCGCCCTGGTTACACGTTACGAATATACCGAAATCAGGAAGAGTAGCAAACTATAGCTTAGCCGTTCACCAGTTCCGTCTGTATTACAATTCCGGCCTGCAGTGTTTTTTGTACCGGGCATTTAGAAGAGATAATTTCCAACCGGAGGCGTTGTTCCTGGGTAAGATCCCCAACCAGTTTCAGTTTCTTTGTTATCTGGGATATTTTGGCTGATTTATCATCGCATTGTTCACAGTCGGCAGCATATACACGTTCATGACTAAGGACCACTTCTGCGCGCTGCAGAGGCCATTGTTTGCGTTGCGCGTACATGTGCAAGGTAATAACAGTGCAGGCTCCCAGTGCGCTCATAATATAGTCGTACGGCGTAGGTCCGGTATCAATTCCTTCAGCAATTCCGCTTTCATCGATCGAAAACTGCTGGTCTCCCATCTGGATATTGGCAACAAGCCCATTGGGCTGCTCGGCGCTTATAGTTACTGTTCTGCTCATACTGTATAGTTGCTTACTACACCTATACGCACCCGGCTGTACTTATGGTCAGGCTATAGTTTGAACTCAGAAACTTAAAGTGAAAGCTGTACCCTCGCCAAGTTTAGAATCCACAGATATATTGCCCTGATGCAGACGCATAATCTGTCGGGAAAGACTAAGCCCGATACCAGAACCGGTTTTTTTGGTAGTATAGAACGGGATAAAGATCTTTTGCATGGCTTCTTCTGTCAGGCCCTGCCCATTATCGCAAACCATGATCCGGGCACGGCTACGGTCGTCGAGGGTGGCCTGTAATTTTATAGTTGCATCTGATTTTTCGTGCAGCGCCTCAACAGCATTTTTCACCAGGTTTATCAGCACTTGCTCCACCATGCCGCGGTCAGCAGAGAGCAAAATATCTTCGGATGGTACTTCTACTTTTAACTGTACCTGTTGTCTGGATAGTTGTTCCCGCATCAGCATCTTTATTTCGTGCAGGAGCTCTCCTACTTTAAATACTGTTTTTTGCGGAACAGAAATGGTGGTCAGGTTGCGGAAGTCGTTCACAAAACGGATCAAACTATCAGAACGGCGACTTATAGTTTGCAGGCATTTCCCTACATCGTCCAGCTCTTCGCGCAGTATGGTTATCTCATCGGCTTCGGTATCAGTGTAACTGCTGATCTCTTCGGATGCACTTGCCGAAAGCGAAGCAATTGGCGTTACGGAGTTCATGATCTCATGTGTGAGTACTTTAATCAGGTTGTGCCATGCTTCCATCTCCTTCTCTTCCAACTCACGCTGAATGTTCTGGATAGATGCCAACCTTATCCGGTCGCCGAGCAGCGAAAGCTCCATTACATGCACTGTCAGGTTTGCCTGTTCTCCACCCTTCCGGATCGGGACCAGCACCTTGTCGCCATGTTCAAGTTGCTGCAGGCCAAGAGCGAGTTCCGGACTAACCTTTTCAAACTCGCTTATGTTGTTAGCCTGTGTTAAATGTACCAGCTTTTTGGCAGCATTATTCAGCATCATAATGTCTCCGTTAGGTTTGTAGGTTATGATGCCGATACCGATGTGTTGCACTATAACTTCGAAGTAATGAAGATGGGCTTCTTTCTCGGCTCGAACTACCCGGAACTTCTGCATCACATCGTTTAACCCATGAGCAAGCTGGCTTTGTACTTTTCCTTCGCCGGTCACATGAAATTGCTCTGTAAAATCGTCGTATTTTATAGAGTTCAGGAAACGTAAAAATTGCCTATTTGTGCGTTCGTGATAATAAATAAGAAGTAAGATCTGAGCAACTATAAAAGTGAGCAGCCCGATAAAAGTCCCTCTGTACTCCTGGTCAACCCCAACTATAGCCAGGGCGTAAATTGAAGCTGTAAGCAACAGAATACGCAGCAGCAGCTGAAGCCTGTAGTTCTTAAAGCTCATACTTCTCCAGTCTTCGGTACAATGCCCCGCGCGACAGGCCTAATTCTTTTGCAGCCTTTGAGACATTACCGTCATGTTTCTCCAGCGCTCGCTGCACAGCTTCCCGTTCCAGATCGTCCAGGCGGCGGGCATCGTTTGAGGGTAAAGCTATAGTTGCTGGAGTTTCTGATTCAGCTAAAAAGAAGAAATCATCGGCCTGCAGCTCCCGGTTATCACTCATAATAGAGGCACGCTCCAGTACATGCTGTAACTCGCGCACATTACCCGGCCAACTATAGAGGCGAAGTCTGGCGAGGCCGCTATCGGAAAGTCGTTTTAAAGGCTGTTTGTACTTGCGTGCATAGACCCCTAAGAAATGCTCTGAAAAAACAGGAATATCATCAAGCCGGTTGCGTAACGGTGGCAGGTTAAGCTCCACTGTATTGATGCGATAAAGCAAATCCTGCCGGAATTCATTTCGTGCCACCATCTCTTTTAATGGCATGTTGGTAGCACAGATCAGGCGTACATTAACGGGGGTTGGCTTGTTGGTCCCAACTCTAATCACTTCGCGGCGCTGCAGCACGGTCAGTAATTTTGCCTGCATGGCAAGCGATAAATTCCCGATCTCATCCAGGAACAACGTACCGCCATTGGCGGCTTCTATCCTACCAACCCTGTCCTCTTTTGCATCGGTAAAAGCGCCTTTTTTGTGCCCGAATAATTCACTCTCGAACAGGGATTCTGTAACAGCGCCCATATCCACGGTAACAAATACTTTATCGGCGCGGGAAGAGCGCTGGTGTATCGTTCGGGCAATCACTTCCTTGCCGGTTCCGTTTTCGCCTAGCAGTAAAATATCAGCATCTGTTTTAGCTACTTTATCAATAATAGAAAAAAGTTGCTGCATGGGCTGGCTGGTACCGGTAATGATATCTGAAGTTGAGTTGAGCTCCGCTGTAAGAGTCCGGTTCATTTCTTTAAGCTGAGATACTTCTTTATAGGAGCTCCGTAGTTTTGAGGCTGCCGAAAGCGTAGCAATCAATTTTTCGTTTTGCCAGGGTTTGAGCACGAAGTCGGTTGCGCCTTCTTTTACTGCCCGCACAGCCATTTCCACATCGCCAAACGCGGTGATCATCACCACTACCGCCGACGGATCATATTTCAGGATTTCCTGTAGCCAGTAAAAACCTTCCTGCCCGCTGGTAATGTCCTGGCTATAGTTCATATCGAGTAGGATGATGTCGAACTCATAGTTGGTAAGCAGAAATGGAATTTTCTTCGGATTCTTCTCCATCACCACTTCTTTGGCATGTTTGCGCAGCAGCATTTTAGCAGAGAAAAGCACATCCTCGTTATCGTCAATTACCAGTATGCGTCCCAGGTTATTTTCCATGGCAGGTGGGTTATAGTTTATACTTTACAGTAAAATATTGTGCCAAGCTAATACAAGCGTAATTTATGGGAAATTAACCGGAAAAAGTAGTACCTGCTGTCCATTGCCGGACAAATAGTGTCCACGCCCGGACAGTATTTTATCTTCTAAGTTTGCTGGATGCGCAGGAATCGGGATTTATAGATTTGGCACAGCACTTGGCCTATAGGTTACAACCGATTTTACATTACGGACTTTTGATATAACTCCACATTCCTAAAACTATGTTTAAGATCTATTTTCTTACAGCTATACGGTCACTGGTCCGTAACAAAAGTTACAGCATCCTGAACATTGCCGGCCTGGCACTTGGAATTACCTGTAGCATCCTGCTTTTTCTGGTTATCCAGTACCAGCTCAGTTACGATGGGTTTCACACAAAAGCTGACAGAATATACCGTCTGGTTGTCTCCTTTCCGGAAACGAATTTTAATACGCCTGCTTCTCATTTCCCCTTAGCTGCAAACATGCGCAGCAACAGCAACTTAGGATTTGAAGAAGTAACTCAGATTAAAGGGGATGTAGGCGCACAAATAAACATTCCGGCGAAAGGTACAGCTACCGGTAAAAAATTTCTGGTTGAAGAAAACATTGGGTTCATTGAGCCAAGCTTCTTCAATGTATTTAATTTTAATACAGGTGCTGTTGATGTGAAGTCCCAGTTTTCGGAGCCTAACGTGGTGATACTAACCCAAACGCTTGCTGACAAGTTTTTCCCCGGCGAAAATGTAGTTGGAAAAGTGATCAGGTATAACAACCAGTACAACCTGAAAGTGGTCTCTGTAATGCCTGATATGCCTGGTAACACAGAGTTTCCGTTTGTGATGCTGGTATCTTATGAAACTATAAGAAAGACACTGCCCACGGATTGGGGTAATTTATCAAGTGATCATCAGACATTTGTAGTTTTACCTGAAAAATTACCTGTTGCTGCAGCAGAAACGAACGTTAACCAGTTTGTCAGAAAGCATGCGCAGTCAGAGATTCCGGAAAAGGGTATTTTGTACTCTTTACAACCTTTAGAAGACATTCATTATAACCCGAACTTTTATGGAGCTTTCGCTCAGACTCCTATTACGAAAGAACTGATCTGGGCCATGGCTATAGTTGGCATTGTGTTGCTTCTAACCGCCTGTATAAACTTTATAAACCTTGCAACAGCACAAGCCATCAGACGCGCCAAAGAAGTTGGTGTACGCAAAGTAATGGGCAGCAGCCGCACACAATTGGTTGTGCAGTTTTTATGCGAAACCCTTTTAATAGTACTTTGTGCTACTTTTCTGTCAGTTATTCTCACGGAGCTGGCTTTACCCTACCTAAATACCCTACTCGACCTGCAGATAACTTTCAGTTTGTTTGATGATAAAGTACTGCTACTTTTCCTGCTAGTTCAAACGATACTGGTCACGCTTTTTGCCGGATTTTACCCTGCCTTTGTTTTATCGAGTTTCCAACCCATTACTGCATTGCGCAGCCGCATGAGTGTACAACGTTTTGGCGGCATATCCTTGCGCCAGGTGTTAGTGGTTATGCAATTCACCATTTGCCAGGTGCTCATCATTTGTACCCTCTTGGTAAATGAGCAAATGAACTTCTTCCGCAACAAATCCTTAGGCTTTAACAAGGAAGCAGTAATCACCGTTTTTTTACCTCAAAGCACAGGAGATAAAATTCAGCCGCTGCGCCAGGAGTTATTAAGTAATCCCGCCATCAGGGAAATTAGCTTTGCCTCCGATGCTCCTTCCTCTGGCAACATCAGCTACGGTAACTTCTTCTATAATCATGCTGCAAAAGATGCCGATTTTCAGACACACAAAAAGTTTGTAGACCCTTACTACTTTAGTTTGTTTGATATGAAGTTTCTGGCAGGCAAAGCGTATCCGAATGGCGACTCAATACATTACATGGTGATCAATGACACAATGCGTCGCAAGCTCGGCCTCAAAACACCGGAAGATGCCATCGGTAAACACCTATCATTAGGTGACAGAAGATTTGCCGGATCTATAGTTGGTGTGGTAGCTGATTTTCATCAGGCATCACTGGCATCGCCCATTGAGCCGATCATTATGACAAAAAACCCGGAAGCTTATAGTGTAATCTCTGCGAAAATTGACATGACCCAACAGAAAGAAGCGCTGCAGCACCTGGAAAAAGTTTGGGAGAAGGTCTACCCGGACGACGTATTTAATTATAAATACCTGGATGAATCTATAGCAGAGTTTTATGAGGATGAGGCCAGGCAAAATACTCTCTTCAAAGTATTTTCTCTGATTGCAATTTTTATTGGCTGCTTGGGTTTATATGGGCTGGTCGCGTTTATGGCTGCACAGCGCACTAAAGAAGTAGGGATCCGAAAAGTGTTGGGTGCCTCCGTATTCAACATCACCGTACTGTTCTCCAAAGAATTTATTAAACTCGTTTTAATTGCCTTCGTGATCGCTGTTCCGATAGCCTACTATTTAATGAACTTATGGTTGCAGGACTTTACGTACCGGATTTCACTTGGGTACAGTGCATTTTTACTGGCAGGTGTGGCTACATTAACTATAGCACTACTCACGATGAGTACACAAGCAATAAAAGCAGCACTTACGAACCCTGTTATCTCGTTAAAGAGTGAATAGTTTTGAGTTTTGCTGCTCAACCATGAAGGAGTAGCAAAAATTTCTACCTGAGATACAACTAGATAGCCTTGTGCTTTAAAAAATTAGTGAGGCAAGTATTGCAGTTTAGTTTCAGTCCCCTATATTTGCACCACAATTCATTAGCACGGTCCGTTCGTCTAGGGGTTAGGACTTCAGATTTTCATTCTGGCAACAGGGGTTCGATTCCCCTACGGACTACTGAAAGGGAAAAGTGATTATTTTGATCGCTTTTCCCTTTTTCTTTTTCCACTAAAAACTGCTGCACGAGGCTGGAAAGGGCGAAAAATCCATTTACCCGTTGGGTTCGATAACCCTCCATTTCACGGTCAAAATACACACCTTCGGGAAACATCATCGCTTGCAGTTGTTTACGTCCTTGCACAGTTGCTTTACTCCATGATTGTGAGACAGTTACCGCTTTTTCCAAGCCCATTTTAATGAACTCTTTTGGGTTCGATAAGCCTGAGGCGCACTTTTCCAGATTCTGCTCGATTTCCAGCAGCTCGGCTTTCAGTTCCGAGCTGAACTTTACGAAGAGGTCTTTCTCTATTTCCCCAAAAGCGTAGCGCCGCTCTAGCATGTCCAGTTTCTTTTTCAACTCGGTATGCTGCATAGTCAATCGCTTCTCTTCGCTGCGACTTTCTTGGGTTAACTTACGATAAGTCTCTTCCATGATCTCAGCAAGCTTCGCTAAATACCTGGGATCGACTTCTAATTCTGATAAAAAGCCTTCGTACAGGTTGTGCATCTTATTAGCATTACGATTGAGTTTACAGCCTAGGGTATTGCACTTGTAGTAATGGATCTGCTTTTTCTTCATCTCGTAACCCGTAAGCGGCTTACGGCAGCTACCACACTTGATGTGATGGCGTAGGGGCAGTTCTTCGTCTTCTTTCACCTGGGTGTAGCCATGGGCATTCTGGGCCTGCAAGCCATTTACCTTTAAAAATAGCTGGCGCGTGATTAAAGGCTCGTGCTGGCCTTCTACCACTTCGCCGTCTTCCAGTAAGCCATGCGAGATCAAACCGCAGTAGAAGGGGTTTTTAAAGAGTTTGGTGATGGTTTGGTTATATAATACCAAGCCTTGTGTTTTCAAGCGCTTAATAATGTCGGTATTACTTAACCCCTGTTCAGCTTTCAGCTGAAAAGCCAGGCGAATAAGTTTACCGGTCTTGTTAGGCTTTAAAACCACGTCTTTACCCACAATTACTTTATCATAGCCCATCGGTACCTTTCCTACCCACAAACCACGTCTAACGCGCGCCTCCATGCCCGTCATACACTTTTCTCTTCTTTGGTCATTATCAAACTGCGAGAAGAGAAATTGGATACCCTGCTGTAACTTACCAGCTGCGGTCTGGGTATCCACTGGCTGGGTGACAGCTACTACCGAGATACCCATGCGCCCTAATTCATCCACGATACCAATGGCCGAAGAGCCGGTACGAGAAAAGCGATCGTGCGAGTAGACAATGATGTGGCCTACCCGGAGCTTACTTTTCTTTACAAACTCCAGCATTTTCTGAAACTCCTTGCGCTCGTCAGATTTCGCGCTTTCATAGGTGCCACCGAATTTGCCTACCACCTGGTAGCCGTGGCGCTCGGCATAAGCCGTACAGCGCTCTAACTGGGTGGATAAGCTTTGGTTTGTCTCGGCCTGCTCTTTGGTGGATACGCGTGTGTAAATGATAGCTACCTTGCCCCGTGGCGTGGCTTTCTTGCTGCCCTTCTGCAGTGGCCGTGCATAGATGCTTAGGTCATTCCCTTTCCCTGCAGTAGCCCGAAGCGCTGAAGGCTTTTTAACTGATGTCATCTTGTTAACAACAGCCTTGGTTTTAGCTTTAGCTTTTGAAGTTGTTGACTTAGCTGATTTAGGTGATTTCTTGGCTTTCGGTGCAGCCTTAGCTACTTCAAGCACGGCTGCGGTGGTTTGCTTTTTCATGTTCTGTCGGGTTAACGGGAAAGGGATTCTGTTACTTTTTTGTTACTCTTGCCTTTCGGCTTTTGCACTTTAGCTGACTTAACTCCTAATTCAGCTACATCATCTATAGTTGCTATCAGCTGTTCAGCTAAGTGCTGGTTGAAAACCCAGGCCGAAAAGCGCAGTATAAAATCTATTTGTTCTTCGGCTTCGTCTTCAGTTAAATCTTCCAGCCCCGGTGTTTGCCTAAGCTCGCGTACATGGCGCTCTATTGTTTCTACTTCTTCTGAGAGCTGTTTATAGTAGCTATCATAGCCACTTTGCAGTTCCTCTTCAGGTTGTGCGGTTGCAGCAAGGGTATTGATGCTGCTAGATCCTTCTACATTTTGTTTACTCTTTGGTCTTTGGTTTTTCTGTTGTTGGTTTTTAGTTAAGGTTTTCACTTTTGTATTTGCCAGTGCCACAAGTCCGGGGCAACCGGTACCAGGGCGGGCTATACTTTAGAGTGCGGGTCAACCGCTACCCTTGGCTCCTGCCTGATCAGTGCCAGGCAAGAGTAAGCGAATAGGTATTAAATTCTACGACGGTGTTCTTTGGTAAACTTAAGCTTCGAACCACCCCGGTTTTCGAGCTCCACGGATTGATAATTCTTCAATGCCAGTGTTTCGATCAGTTGCTTTGACATGCGTTCATCCAGCAGGCCATCTGATGTTGTGCGCAGCGTGATCTGACGCTTTTCATCAAAGGTGATGGTGACCTGCCGAAAGGTTTTGTTGCGAATGGCTCGCACGACCTGCAATTCTTCTTCTGAGAGCAACGATAAACGCGGAATATAATCGGTTTTGTCTTCGTCCAAAATAAAAGCAGCCAGGTGCTGGGTAATGGACAGAAACACATGTGTTCTACCCAGCAGCACTTGCGCTTCAGGACCCATGCCCTGCATCTCGTCCAGCCACGGTGCCAGATCGCCCGAAGGGAAGATCAGGATGCCCGCTTCCTGCTTTCGATACAATGCCGAATACACCAGCGTTTCAAGCAGCGAAAACTGTATGTCATAGTTTGCTTGTGCTGCCTGTGTCTGCCCGCTTAGGTATTCTTCTATCCAGGCATCTGCTAGCTTCGGGGGCATCGTTTTAATCAACTCTTCCCGGAGCTTTGCAATCAGTTCTGGTGTCAGGGCTTCTGCTGGAAACTCCTGCACACCGAACAGGTATTCGCGTACCGCTTTTACCCGTGCCAGCGGCAAACCCAGCTCCCGTAGTTCTTTGGCCATCTTTAGCCACAGGTACTCCAGAAACGAAAGCTTGGTCCAGGCCTGCTCTTCCGTTTTTGGGGCCAGCCCGGCTTTCTTCCAGTCCACGTAAAGCTTGGGCGCTATACCGGTTTGCTTTAAGGAAAAGATCGGCTCGCGAAGCTTTTCATACAACTCAGGTAGTTGCTCCATTTCCTGCAGGTCCAGCTGCAAAGCGAAATCTTCTGTACTGGTTTCTGGCTGTGGTGTCTCCTCTCTCATGGGCAGTTAAATACTATATTTTACCCAAAGGTAATATTTAGATTTAACTATACAACAACTTTGTAATATTTGTTTTATTTCAGGATAAAATATTTTTATGAACTAGTCTATGAGCCAGAAACAGCGACGTTAGTAGTCATAAAAGAAAGTACTAAAAAACTGAAAACGGATCTCGCGTGTGCGCATACACGCGCACATGATGCGCAGGCGGGCGCGATTATAGAAGTGTTAATGCTAGTTGCGGAGGTAGAAAACAAGGCCGGAAAAGCAGTATTTATGGTACCCATCCACCAATTCCGTAACTTAACTTCAAACACATGCTTTGCGAACAATTTTACGGAAAGCTAAGTTGCGTGCGCACAAGTAGTTACACACACTTTTTAGTATACTGAAAACAGGAAATTCAAAGGCCGGAGTATGGGGTTTTTACGTGCGTAAATACGCCGGAAACGATAGTTTTCAGATCTAAATGACGGAATCTCCAAAATCACCTTCCGCAACAAGCTTACGGAAAAGTTGTTAGATCAAGAAACTATAGCAAGCTTAAATAACGGCGTATCAATTAGTTATAACAATATTTTGAACCCAGAAAATAGACAAAAATAGCGTGTTCCGGTGTTCCGTACTTCCAGGCTCAAAAATGAACTATACAACCTTCGTCCTGCAGCGCAAAATTTCACTGTCTATTCTCATGGTAAAATACTACAAATACCATGTGCTTACCCATTAAATAAGTGCGACGGAATAAAGTACGGTAAAAAGCGGTAAATCCGTACGCGGAAAACACTTTGTAGCCCTACCGAAACAACATGTTTTGTGATCTATAAAAACTCCGCCAAATCATTTAATTTCCGGCAGTTAAACTATAGGCTGGATCACGTTTCGTTACGGAACATTTTTCCGTAGCCGGAAAGCCTGTTACAGAAAGTTACACGCATTTCCGGCCACTCTTTTTGTTCTGCACTTCTTATATTTTTTAGATTACTTTGCTACGGTAAAAGTGGCTATTTCCGTAAGCGGACTATAGCTATTTTTACCGCAAGTTTCCAAGCCAGTGAATCAAGGCCTGAAATCACAAATTTCCGCAGTACGGAGTAGACTGTTTCCACGGTTTCCGGCACAAATTTTCAGATTTATATACTCCTGTTTTAATCCAACTATAGCACTCATTTTTAAGGTCTGATATCGGATTCTTTACCCTTTTTACAAAATAACCTAAAACACTACATCACTCAGTTGCATTTTCACAAGCCAGCATCAACTTTAAACTGTACTACAACCTCGGCTCCTATCCTACTGCTAAATGTCTCTATAAGCACAGCATTTTGGCTGTACCTTACCTGTTAATTGACATACGCTGCAGTAGGTTCAAATGACCGTTAACATGCTAAGCAGTTCAAACTCATTCTATTTGTTTGTCCAAGCAAAACGCACCTTTGTACTTTGTAACTTCACGGATTACAATAGATTTATGTGATACCAAAATAACAGCCTTATGGTGGCAACTACTTCGCTACCAGAATGGGAAACAGTTTTGACAGTAAGTATTATAATAGGGTTAGTGGTGGCCACGTTATACTCGGAAATGCCTTCAGTCGCATTCAGTGCCTACTTTACGACACTTAACAGATCCAGTTAATAATGGCTAGAATTGCAGATTTTTCATATTTCCCAGAGTAAGAACTGTGATAACGCGTATAAAGTGTTGAACCAAATATCGTTTATTGATGTCAATATCAACTCTTATCCAGAAAAGACTGCAGGTATAAAAAAGAACTCGAGTTAACCCCGTGTTTAAGTAAACTAGGTCTTATAATGGCTTTCTTATACTTCGGACATTCAACATTAACTCATCACCTTTTTTTGTTAGCTTCCAGTATTGATCATCTTCTAAAAATTTCCTTTTTTCATTAGCCTCATTTATTAAACCAAGCGCTCGCATCTGTATGAGAATTGTATGGAAAGATTCCTTAAGGATACAGAAGTTTGTAAATCCTTCTTTCTTCCCATACTCCCTTTCATAGGCTTTAGTAATTAAAAAATTTAAAGGCTCAATCAACGACTTTTCCTTTTCACCATTAGCTAAAGTAGGCGCAATGGCGCCAAAAATCTCATTCCAAGTTAATTGGAATTGATAGTAATTTCCGGTAAAGGTCCCGAATTTATCTGAATAAAGAGAAGTGTAGCTTACTGAATATTCTATATTAAATATATCATTGCCTTGGGCTAAATGATTTACAGTACTAGCAATTGACAGTGAAGGATTTTTTAAGTAGGTGCGCCCTTCCGTTCCTCGATGTTTACCCTCCAATAATCGTGTGGAAGTCTTACTCTCAGATACTGTTTTCTTTCGAGCCATGATAATTCAACTTTAATCAGATATACTACTCATACTTTAGTATCATTAATCTATGTGATTGGTGATACTGACTGAGATTACTTCACTAATTTAGTTTTAGAAACCTCAGTAATTCCGAAGTACTTAAGTATAACGGTTCCTACAAACATTGGTAAACGCTTGTAAGAATTTATTTGGTGTAGTAATTCTATGTTCTCACTTACTGGTCTACCATGAAAAATGGAGTCTCTTAAAGACTTTATTTGAACAAAGTCAAGCTCAAAATCTTCTACCTGAATATTTATAAAGTTAAAGAAGCTCTGGAACTGATTTGTCATCGAGAAGACTTTGATAGGAGTAAGTTTAAATGGGACATCTTTTATAAACTGTTCTTGATGCTCTTCATCAATTATTTCAGCAACCTTCATTAATTGTTCTTTAATGAAGTTATCTGCCTTTTTTTTGCTGGTTGTGAAAGTGTATTCCTCCTTTACTCTATTCAAATTAGGCGGGTCACCTGCTCTTTCTTGTTCTATATGTTTACTCAATATGTATTGATTTCTAATTTGCTCTAAGATGTTGTACAAGATCATAAATCTTGATTCTCCTTTTGTTTCTAAAGCATAATTAAAGCGCTCAATGATAAGTAACACAAATTCCAAATTCTCTAACAGGTGTGGTATATCTACCTGAAGGATAAGATTGAGTGGATCCTGAAAGAATACCCACCTGAAAAGTCCGTGTTCATTTGAAACTGCTTTGTCCTCTACATCTTTAACTTCAATATGCAATTTGTCATCTGTATAAATCCTTGACAATGAATAGGTGATGTTCTGGTGGGAATAAAATGAGTATAAAGCACAGATTAAAAGAATATGGTTTTTAATTTCTGCTGCAGTTAGCTCAGAATACTGTACGGAAAATTTTGGTTCCTTTTTTATGCTAACTACTGATTCGGTGCTATTAGATGCATAGAAATAATGTTCAGGTTTAAAATGTATTCCATTAAAAGAGATAAATTCTTTGACTTTATGCAGTGGCTTCCACTTATAGGCACTTGTGTTCCAGGGAAAGTTCGAGTGATAACGATAGTTATTCTCAATTAATTGGAAAGCCTGCTGATTGAGAA
The DNA here is from genome assembly GCF_019336435.1 of Pontibacter populi. Classification (GTDB taxonomy): domain Bacteria; phylum Bacteroidota; class Bacteroidia; order Cytophagales; family Hymenobacteraceae; genus Pontibacter; species Pontibacter humidus. Next base: position 267,213 of record NZ_JAHWXQ010000002.1, read on the forward strand.
AAAAAACACTATTGTCCTGTTCTGAATTGTTATAAATGAACCTTACACCTTTTAGATGGATAGTAAAATATTTAAAGCCTTTCCTGTACAGGGACGTGCCACTAGTAATTCCCTTATAACCATATTCTAGGAATGAGATATTTTCTAAATTATCTGGCTGAAGAATGTCCATTATCTCAAACTTTGAGAGCATTAAGTTTTCATTTTCTCCCTCCCATCTCATTACCTTATGATCCAAGTACTCTTTACCGTCATAAAATATCTTCAGACTTACTGCATTGCTGTTGTTTTCGTCAACCAGAATTTCGGCATTATAGATACCAGAAAAAGTACCAACATTTGGTGAATAAATATCTAGTTCAGGTATGTTAATTCTTAATTTAAAAAGTATACTATCCTTCATCAAATTTAAAAGTGTGTAAGCTAACTAGTACATATACGTTTTTATAACTCTACAACCTCGCTCCCATCCCACTAATAAACGTCTCCACAAACCCAAGCATTTTAGCGGTTATGCGCTCGGCGATTGGCTTGCGCTCCAGCAGCTTTGGCTTGGCGGGCAGCATGTCCAGTACTTCATCTCTTAAAGGGGCACGTTCCGTGAACAGGTAATTACCCAGCACGGCTTGCAGCTTTACCGGATCCAGCTGTTCTTCTTTGCTCATCTTCTCGAAGGCGGCCATTTGCTCCCTAGCCCAGAAGTTTTCAAACTGTTCCGGAATATCGTCTATATCTTCAATGTGCGGCAGGTTTTCTTCAATGAACTTGCGGATCAACTCGCGTTTGCTGCGCAGGGTGGCTTCGCCGGTCAGCGTGTCCAGGATGGCTTTTTTCTGGCGCTCTTTGTCTTCATCGCTGGCGCTGTTGAGCTTGGCCAGTAGTTTCAGGATATAGGCCACGTTGATCTCGTCACGGTGGATCAGCTCCAGCTCGAAATCAACATCATCCAGTATCGATTCCTTTTCTTTAGCAGTGCCTGTTTTTACTTTATCGTACAGGTCTAAGTACTTGCTTTTGTAGTCTTCAAAGCTTTGCTCTGTCATAGCCAGCTGGTCGAAGCTGAAATCGGCGAAGGTGGTAAGCACGTTCTTCAGGCGCATCAACTCCCGGAACGCCTTTACAAACTCCAGCTCTTCTTCCTCGCTTGGTAGGCTATCTACACTACCTACAGTTGGCGCAATCTTCAATAACTCGCCAAAGGCGATGTTGAATTTAGCTACATAGTCTTCGTAAGGCTCTACCAGGATAATTTCTTTGGCATCCTTATTCGAGAAAAGGGCTATGGCATCGTCTGTGGCTTGTTTCAGGTTGCGGAACACCACAATGTTTCCCTGCGACTTCTGCTCGGTGTAGAGCCTGTTGGTGCGGCTGTAGGCTTGAATCAGGCCGTGGTATTTCAGGTTCTTATCTACATACAGCGTACTGAGCGGCGGTGAGTCAAAACCGGTCAGGTACATGTTCACGACCAGCAGGATGTCTATTTCTTTGTTCTTTACCCGCTTCGAGATGTCGTTGTAGTAGTTGTAAAACGACTGGCTGTCTTTGGTGGAGAACTTTGTGTTGAACAAGGTGTTATAGTCCACTATGAACGCATCCAGTTTCTCGCGGGTGTGGCTGTTGGCCGTGTATGCTATAGTTGGTTCTGCGGCGATGGCTATCTCTTCGTCTTCCAGCATGTAATCGCCGGTGGCGCCCTTGTCTTCTTCGTTGGCGGTGTAACTGAAGATGGTAGCAATCTTCAAGTTGTGTTTGCCTTCGGCTTTGCGCTGCTGGAACAGCTCATAATAGCGGATCAGTACATCAACGCTGCTCACACAGAACATGCCCGTAAACTCTTTGCCATGCGTTTTACGCGGGTGGTGCTCTATGATGTAGTCCACGATCTTTTCCAGGCGCTGTGGGGCTTCCAACAGCTCTTTGGTGTCGATGTCTTCTACTTCTATGTCAATCTCGGTATTGCTGCCTTCCTTCTCCCTGTACCTGCCCACATACTCAACAGAAAATTTAAGCACGTTCTCGTCTTTGATGGCATCCGTGATCAGGTATTTGTGCAGGCACTCGTCGAACAGGTCACGGGTGGTGCGCTTGCCTAGGTCGTTTTTAATCACGTTCTCGGCAAAGATAGGTGTGCCGGTGAAGCCGAATAGTTGGGCTTTGGTAAAAAAGCTTTTGATGCGGTTGTGCGTTTCGCCGAACTGGCTGCGATGGCACTCATCAAAAATAAACACTACGCGCTCCTCCCGTAGCTTTTCCAGTTTGCCGGAGAAACGGGCGCTGCCGATGGCGTTGTTCAGTTTCTGTATGGTGGTAACGATGAGTTTGGTGTCGCCGGAAAGCTGACTGACCAGGGCGCGGGTATCGTCGGTGCCGTCTATGCTGCCTGCCGAAAAGCTGTTGAACTCTTTGGTGGTCTGGTAATCCAGGTCCTTGCGGTCTACAACGAATACTACTTTGTGCACCTTGGGCAGTTGCATAAGCAACTGGCTGGCCTTAAAAGACGTGAGCGTTTTGCCTGAGCCGGTGGTGTGCCAGATGTAGCCGTTCTTATCCGAGTTTTTTACCTTATCAATAATAGCTTCGGTGGCGTAAAATTGGTAAGGCCGCAGCACCATCAGGATCTTGTGCGTCTCGCTGAGCACAATGTATTTGGTCACCATTTTAGCCAGGTGGCAGGGCTCCAGAAACGCTTTGGTAAAGGCCTCTATCTGGGTGATGAGCTTGTTATTTGGATCGGCCCAGTAGAAGGTTTGCTTAAACGACTGGCGGCGGTTGTTAGCGTAATACTTGGTGTTCACGCCGTTGCTGATCACAAACAGCTGCACGTACTGGAACAAGCCATGCGATGCCCCAAAGGTATGGCGGTGGTAGCGGTTGACCTGGTTAAAGGCTTCCTTCAGCTCCAGGCCGCGGCGCTTCAGCTCTATCTGCACCAGCGGCAAACCGTTTACGAGCAGCGTTACGTCGTAGCGGTTTTTGTAGGTGCCATCTATCGTTACCTGCTGGGTTACCTGGAACAGGTTCTGGCACCAGTGCTCCTGCTGCAAAAACTCCAGGTACACGCTCGTGCCATCGTCCTTGGTGAGCTGCATTTTATCCCGGAGCACCTTGGCACGGTCGAACACATTGCCTTTGTTCAGGTGGTTGAGCACGCGCTCGAACTCCTTCTCCGTTAGCGATACCTGGTTGTGCTTTTCCAGCTGGGTTTTCAGGTTGGCCAGCAGGGCCTGCTCGTCTTTTATCGTGACGTAACTATAGCCCAGCCCCTGCAGCTGCTTTACCAAGTTGTCTTCGAGTACCTGCTCCGGTTGTGTTCCCACTATCTTATACTTATTAAGAAGTCTTTAACTTTTTCAGTTTCTTTTATAAGATATTGTTCTACTTCTTCTACAATATGATTTTCAAACTTATCTCTGAAGGAGTTATCGGAATTAAGCTTTTGCAGCAAATCACCGTGCTTTAGGTTTGCTTCATAATGTTCGTATTCATTCAAAACATAAGCATTGTACCACCGATGCTTATAAAATTTATTGTTCCTTGTGTATTCGTTCTCACCATCAAGCAAGTTAATTGTACCGATGAACAAAGCTCCTCCAAAATGCCCTTGCCCATTGCCACTAAAAGATTCCAAACCAAAAAATATAGGTTCTTCTTCCATACCCTTGATTTTAATCCATATCTGGGAGTAAAACTTTTCGGCAGGGTGACCTGAAACTATGGTATGGTGATCTCCTAAACGTTCTTTTAACTTTTTAAGAACACTTTGTCTTAATCTCTCTTTGATGGCTGTACTAACTCTTATAAAATTAGCTGCTACGTATTCAGATTCTTTGAAATACTTAATCATTAAATCCGTAAGCTCCTGCTGATCTTTCCCTTGCATAGTGGCAGTAATATTTTGTATTAAAAGTTTGTATTGCTTAATTGACTCTCTCAAAATTGGTACTTCGGCGGCTTCTTTAATGCATAGGTCTAGCCACTCTATGATATGCTTTCGGTAAGAAATCAAGAAGAAATCTTTACCGGCTTCTAAACCTCCTCTGCTACCTGCAGATGGCTCGGCTCCATTTAAGGTTAGATAATAAACCTTATTTCTTTCTTTGTTATGATTACAGTAGCGCTCTATTTGTGCATGTTGGTCACCTGCATCAATTTTATTCTCTATTGAAATGCTATTGCCAGCTTCATCCCAGATATAAATATCAATTCTGCCGCCTGTTTTGGATTTGTTATCTTTGAGACCAACATGATGCTCAGGTTTTACTTTAACTTTTTTGGTTTCTAGATTGTCAGTTTCAATAACCTGCAAAAACAATTTTAAAAAGGCATCTTCTTTATAGTGCGAGCCTTTGGGATTCAACAGTTCGGCTAGGAACGCAGAATGAGTACTGTTCTCGCGGCGCTCCATTTTAAGTATAGAAAACACATTAAACGTTTCCCCACGCTGTTTCTTTAACTCACGTTGGTGTGCAAGTATGCGTTTAGTGCTGTTTAGTAAATAACTGAGTTTGTCTTCGCTTATCATTTATTTTTCATTACACAAACAGCTGCTGCAGCAAGCCTTTCTTGAATTGCTGCGCCTGTTCCAGTTGTTTAGAAGTATAGTTTAGTTTATTGTCTACTGCTGTTAAAAACTCAGTAATCTTCTTCTGCTCTTCTTTGCATGGTTGTGGTATCGGAAGCTTAAGAAAGTCTTCATTCGTTATACTCATCCTGTCGTGACGAGCGCCATAGTTGGCTATACTTTTCATGTATTTATGCCATGCTGTAGTTTCAAAGAAGAATTCCAAAAACTCAAGATTACGATTTTCAAACCTGAAAACTGTATACAAAGGCGACATAACTCCTTTAACCAGTTTATTTCGTTTTATTGGGCCAACCGGAGCTGTAGCTGAGATACGTGGATTGTAAATAAAATCATCAACATCCACTACATAATAACCTTCCAGATTTTCTTGGTTCGCTATGTCTTTATCAAAGTATTCTTGCTGACTAACTATACCTTGTGTAGCTGAGTTGGTAAGTACAAAATTGACATCATTCGATTTATTCTTCTGAGTAACTCTTTTAGCTACCTCAACCAATTTCTTATCTTCCCACTCCGGAAAGTCACTACCGTTATCGTCCTTGAAGCGGATCTGCTGGGAGAAGATTTGCTGCATCGCCCCTTTTTTATACTTCTCCAACAGCTCCTTCTTCTTGCTCAACTGCTGGATTTTATCTGTTACCGACGACAAAAAGTCTGATATTATTTTTTGTTCATCAAGTGAAGGAATTTGTACTGATATACCTTCTATCTTTTGGGGTGAAGTATGACGTACTTTTGTTCCAGCAGCTGTTCTTGAAAATTCAGTTCTTAAGTACTCCGTTGCCATATAGTAAGCTAAAAACTTACGTTCAACATCTTGATTAACCTGAAATAAACCAAGCCGCTGATTATGTAAGAATAAGCCAGACTTCGGAACAATGAGAGCACTCCCAATCAATCCAACAGCTTGCTCTGTCATTACAGTTAGTAAATCGCCTTCCTCTAAAATATAATCTTTGGGAAAATCGTCGCTTACATAGTACTTCTCTTTTTCACCTTGATACCTAAATCCACCTTCTGGATTAAAATTACCCGGGGTTAAAACTATGTATGGTCCATTATCACTAAAATATTCTCCTTTGAAAGCAAATCCATGCTTTACCTTACATAATTCACCAATTTTTTTTGACTGCCACTCCCCTTCAAACTCCGGAAAGCGAAGCGCAGGCACGCTCTTCACGGCTGCTGTTATTTCTGCTGTTGCTTCCATAGTTAAAACGGTTTGGCTATTCCCAGTTCGTCGCAAAAGGCAGCTATAGTTTGGTCGGTGCTTTGCATCTCGTCTTCCAGCTGGGCCAGGCCGGCGGCTACTTCGTTCAGGTCTATTGTTTCCTCTTCTTCAAAGGTGTCCACGTAGCGCGGAATGTTCAGGTTGTAGTCGTTTTCTGCTATCTCCTGCAGGCTGGCCACATAGCTATACTTCGGTTCAGGTTTGCGCGCTCGGTAGGTCGTGATGATCTTCTCAATATCGGAGACGCGCAGGTAGCATTGCGTTTTGGCTTTCTCGTAGTGCTGGCTGGCATCAATAAACAGGATGTTATCGGCCTGCTCGCGCCATTTCTTAAACACCAAAATACAGGTTGGTATGCTGGTGCCATAAAAGATGTTGGCCGGCAACCCGATCACGGCATCCAGGTAGTTGCGGTCCTCTATCAGGTACTTGCGGATGTGCCCTTCGGCTGCTCCCCTGAACAGCACGCCATGCGGCAGTACCACGGCCATAGTTCCATTTTTGGCCAGGTGGTGCACCATGTGCTGCACAAAAGCAAAGTCGGCTTTAGAGCCCGGGGCCAGCTTGCCGTACTGGCTAAAGCGGTCGTCGGACATATGCAATGGGCTAGCGCTCCATTGCGCCGAGAACGGCGGGTTGGCAACTATAGCCTCAAAGCGGTGCTCCAGGTGCTGCGGGTGCTCCAGCGTGTCTTCCTGCCGTATGTCAAACTTCTGGAAGTGAACATCGTGCAGGATCATGTTCATGCGGGCCAAGTTATAGGTGGTGCGGTTCAGCTCCTGCCCGTAAAAGTCAGACACCTCGTCTACTTCCTTGGCAACGCGCAACAACAAAGAGCCCGAGCCGCAGGTAGGGTCATACACCGATTTGAGCTTGGTTTTGCCGGTGGTCACCAGCTTGGCCAGCACTTTCGATACCTCCTGCGGGGTATAAAACTCACCGGCTTTCTTGCCCGCACCACTTGCAAACTGCCCGATCAGGTACTCGTAGGCATCGCCCAGCACATCGGCTTCGGTGTCTTCCAGCTTAAAATCGATCTTGTCTAAGTGGCCCAGCACTTTAGCGATCAGGTCATTCTTGGCAGCCTCAGTGCGGCCCAATTTGGTAGATGTTAGGTCCAGGTCCTCGAAGAGCTTGTTAAAGTCGTCTTCGCTCTCGGTGCCCATCGTGCTCTGCTCAATGTGCTTGAGCACCTGTGTTAGCTCATCCAGTATAAAGTTGCTCGCGCCCTCCTCTTTGCTGTTGGCGTTGCCTTTACGTGCCAGCTCTTTAAACAGCTCCGTCGGCTTCAAAAAATAGCCTAAATGAAGAAGTGCATCTTCTTTAATGGCCTCAAGCATTTCTTGACCATCATCGGTGCTTTCACTTATATCGGTATACTTTATGTCGTCTTCTGCCAGTATTTTATTAGCATGTAACTCCATCTTCTCAGACAGATACTTGAAAAAGATAAAGCCTAAAATGTAGTCCCGGAACTCATCAGCATCCATTTTGCCGCGCAATGTATTAGCAATATTCCAGAGTTGTTGTTCTATTTGTCTTTTGTAGTTTTCAGACATGGGTAAGCTAAAAATGTATTTGTAAGGCAGGGTTGGCCTTTTAATCAAAAGTAGTAAATTAAACTATAGCATATTCAGGAAAATATATGTTTCTCAGCTTCTGTTCGGTTTCAGATTTTGAGTTGTAAAATAATACCTACAGAATGAAATAACTATGTTGCTATATTACCCTGCCATAAGTATTACATTGACTGCCCCATATCATCGAGTATATTTTTGAGCGTATACTGTAATTGTTAAGCTCACTATTCTGTGCACTTAAACATCTGTTATTTTATATCTGAACTATTTCAAGAAAGGGGCTACTCCTGCTCTAATCTCTTCGATTAATTCAGGGTCCATGAACTGGTAATCATCTGGTATGTCTAAAACTATCACTTTGCCGCTAATAATATCAATGCCGAACTTTTCCTGAATTCTCTGTCGGTGCCGCTTCTCCATAACAAAAATCAAGTCTGCCCACTCTAAAGTCTTAGCAGTTAGCCTAACTCTGGCTGATGGCTCTGTGCCAGCTGAACGAACATGTAATCCTGGCTCATCTTTATAGATAGTCTCTGCCGTGGGGCTTCTCCATTGGTTTCGACTACAAACAAATAATATATTCACTTTGGGAATCAATTATCATGGGTGCTGGCATCTGTTTATACTGCTAACTATAAATGACGCCCACTAAGAAAGTAAAAGCAATAATAAGACGGTTGCTAATGAGGTATTTTAAGAAAATATACACACATTATCGCTATCTATTACTGTTAGCAGCTTTATTTATAGTGCTCGTAGAATTTGTTACTGAAAATTTCCTTCGGGTCATATTTCGTTTTCAACTCAAAGAATGTATCAGCTTGCGGATACGCCATTCGCATTGTTTCCCTATCGATATGCAGGCGGTACGGAAGATAAAATGTTCCTCCATTTCTGATGGCTACATCAACTAGCTGATTCGTCAACACCCGCATTGCTTCTTCCTGTGATTTGGTCTTTTTTTGGTTGAAGAGGAAAACAAAACCAAATACACTTTCTCTTGCATAGTTCAGGTAACTGTCCTCATCCTTTTGCACCCCACGGATGGTAATGTTAAGCAAGTCAAGCTCTGATTTTTGTAGCACCGTTTTGATCTCTTCTATAAACCGGTTAAAATTCCTTTCCGGTATAAAGTACTCTTGCAACAGGTCAGTTGAACTAGTATCCTTGTTCTCAATCATGGAAACGTGATCATTTAATAGCTCATTTCGGGAGTACACATTGTTTTTTGTTACTTTATTCATTCCGGTTTCTAAGTCCCAGCGCAACCGCTTTCCATATTCACTGTCTACACTGCTTCGAAACACCAAGCGCTTGTTTTCATCATTATTCTGCTGCTGAACAGGCAAAGGTGCTTCGCTGACTTTCTCGAAGAAGTTAAGTGTTGCTTCTTCTAGAAAAAGCTTATCTGAGATGCGCAAGCGACCGAATACCAAGTCTACTTTCGGATTGCTGGAAACAAAATTTTTATAGTGCGCCACATAGTTTTCAGGGCTGAGACGGACATACTTGAATTGCAGCGCTGTGTTTTCAACTACCCTCAGCTTAACATCTAGAATGATACCAAAAAGTCCATATCCTCCAATTACTAACTTGAAGAGTTCTGGATTTTCGGTCCGACTACATTGTAAGATATTGCCGTTGTAATCCATCAAGCTAAAGGAAAGGACACTGGATGATACGGGCGGCAAATCTTTCTGCCATCCGTGCCCATTAACACTGATAGAACCACCTACAGAAAAGGAACTAAAGGCCTGCATAACAGCAATTGATTTACCGTGCTTATCTAAATACCTGATCGCCTCTTCCCACAGCGCTCCAGATCCAATGGTTAAGATATTACTAATTGTATCCAGCTCCATGTGCTTGTAGGGAAGCATATTGATTAAAATGCCACCAGGATAAATGGTATGCCCACCCATACTATGTTGTGCACCCGCTATGGAAACCTTTAGATCATTTTCCTGAGCATACCTTAAGATGCTTCGGAGCTTATACTCTATGTTTGCTTTGCTATTTTCTACCTGAATGATAGTATCTACCTGTGTCAAATTAAGCTGACTGGCATCATTGGTGTAACCAACAGGAGTGTTATTGCTTACAACTGTTTCTTTCCACTTTGTTCCAAGAACATGTAGGAATGGAATGGATATAAATAACAAAGCAAGTAGGATTCCTAAGATCCAAAGGTATTTTTTCTTCATCTAGTTAATAGGGATAAGGTAGGCTTAGTCTAAGATTCAGCTAGTGTTTACTGTGCTAAATTATGCAGCACGTCTTCCCGTTCTAGCCACTCCAGCCCATCAGGTAACTCTTTGCTATTAAACTCCAGATGAATTACACGTCGGTGCTTTTCGTTGAGTGTTTTCGAAGAGGCATGCAGAGTCAACGGTTTTAACAAGTGCACGCCACCTTTTAGCACTTTGCAGCTCTTGCTTTCAGCTGATTCTCTCAGTTCAGCAACCTCAGCATCTGAAAGGATACTAAAATGTGTTCTAGGTATTACTTTTAGGGCCCCGTTTTCTTCGTCTGTATTATCCAGATGTATGCGTAAGGTAAAAGCACTCTGCAGGTATTCTAGCGGTGGCCTTACACTTACTAGTCCAGCCTTATTGGTCCAACTACTAAAACCATCTACTTCTTTTTTTTCGACTACATTGATCGGAACATCCTGGTGCCAGGTCACGTACCAATTCGACTTTGGCGGCTTGTCAAAGTAAATGGCTTTGGTCAGGAAGTAGCCTTCCCCAAAACCTTCCCGGATGATCTTGCACAGGTTCTCGTTAAAAATATGCTGCTTTAAGGTAGGGATCTCCTTGAGTAAACTTCTGATGGCAAACAGATCATCCGTTTTGCGAAAGCGTTCTTCGTTCTCTGTTGCCCTGGTGATCGTAGAAAGCATCTTCCCTACTTCTTTGCTCGTGTAGATGTTTTCCAGCACAGCGTAGCCCCTACGCTGTACTTTGGTTATGCTGTGACTAAGTTCTGTCAGGTTTAGCTCCTTTTCATACTGCTCTGCGGCATTGCACATTTTCTCATGAATCCTGCGCTTAAGCTTGTGAGGCTTTAGCACCTTCACGCAATCCCCAAAGCCTAATATCTCCCGTTCGAGCTCAAAGTTAAGTTGTACCTGCAGCCGCACAATAATGCCGTTACTGGTCCGCTCCATCAGTTGCTGGGAATGGTGCAGGGGTTTGGTAAGTACATAAGGGGCATTTTCCCGGTTAAAGTAGAGCTCTACTTCTTCAGGTTCTTCATACGGGTTTACCGATACGCCCAGGACATGCTTAAAATAGTCTGCCAAGTTCAAGGTAGTATTCTCCAGGTAAGGCTCATGAGACTCCCCCACCTCCAGGATACGATCTAATGCCAGCACCAACACTGGTTGGCTATTTTTCTTAATCCCTAATACAAACCAACGATTGCGATACTCTTTTAGCAGGTAAGGATGAAACGTGAAGGTTTGCGCCTCCCTAGCTTTAAAAGATTGATACGACAGCTGCACTGGGCGCTTTTTAATGATTGCCTGGTAAAGTGCATCGATGTGTTCCAGCCCTTTTAAGTGATCGTTCTTTTCCAAATCGATCACCGGTGCCTGCTTGGTCTTGGCCGTATGGATGCGGTCCTCCAAGCGCTGCACCATCCCATTGAGTTCATGGAAGTGCGTGAAGCCTTTGAACTGCCTTAAAATGTCTGCTACTTCGGTCAGTTTGCCTAGGTCCTGCTCTGTAAGGGGAATGTTGGTGATAGAATACTCCGGGTCCTCGTAGGCATAGTACTTCTTATCAATGACAATGATCGGCGCGTTATAGCCCAGCTTATCGGAGCGCATCATCTGCAAATCCATCTGCACCGTACGCCGGCTCACCCCCTTGTCAATACCTTCGTACTCGTACAGGGCATCTGAGCAGGCATCGATCAAGTCCTCGAGCGTCCATTTTCTATACTTGTTGCGCAGGCAGTTATCGAGCGTGCGGTAACGGATCAGGGCGTTGCGGTTTACAGGCATTGGCTAAAATATTTTATGAAATATAGAAAATAAAATCTGCTGCGCAAAAACACTGCGCAGTGCCCTTCTACCTTTGGTGTATTAACAACAAAGGCTATGCAAGAACAGATACTACAAAAGCTAAGAGAGATTGAGGCACAATACAAAGTACAAATCCTACTTGCCTCAGAAACAGGCAGCCGGGCCTGGGGTTTTCCTTCGCCTGACAGCGACTACGATGTGCGCTTTATTTACCGCCACACCCGTGACTGGTACCTGAGCATAGACGAGCAGCGCGACACCATTGAGTACTTAAGTGGAGATCTGGACCTGGTGGGCTGGGACATCCGCAAGTGCCTGCGCCTTTTGCGTAAATCTAACATTGCCATGTTCGAGCGCCTGTCTTCACCTATCGTGTACCTGGAGCAGACGGATCTCAGGAAACAATTGCAGAAACTCGCTTCTAATTATTTCTCCTGTCGTGCCGGGCTGCACCACTACGCCAGCATGGCCGGCAACTACTACAAGGCATGTGAAGCTGCTGATATGGTAAAGCTAAAGAGCTACTTCTACCTCTTGCGCACTACCCTGTGTAGTCTCTGGATTGTGGAAAAGCAAAGCATACCGCCGTTGGCTTTCCAGAAGTTACTGCCTTTAGTAGAGAACCAAACATTAAGAACTAAGATAGAAGAATTGTTAATCCTTAAGGCACAGGTAGATGAAACATACCTGCACCCAAAGGAACTGGAACTAGAGCAATACCTGAAACGAATGCTTGATTACTGCGACACAAGGGCAATTGAATTTGAAAAACATCAAGGCGAAACAGCGCCATTAAACCAACTATTTAGTGAAACGATAGCAAAGCCATGGCATTAACGATAGATGATCTAAAGGCAAAGAACCTGTTGCTGCTGGAGTGCATCAGCGGCAGCAGGGCCTATGGCCTGAGCACCCCTACGTCTGATACTGACATTCGCGGTGTATTTGTGCTTCCGGAGGAAGACTACTTTGGACTCAATTATGTAGAGCAAATCAGCAACGAGAGCAACGACGTGGTGTACTATGAGTTGAAGCGTTTCGTGGAGTTGCTATCTAAAAATAACCCGAATATGCTCGAGTTGTTGGCTATGCCCGATGATTGTATTCGCTTTAAGCATCCGCTCTTCGACCGGTTCAAAACTGAAGCTTTTCTCTCAAAGCTTTGCAGGACCACCTTTGCTGGGTATGCGCTTGCGCAGGTAAAGAAGGCACGGGGACTAAAGAAAAAGATCGTGAATCCAGTAGAGCCGGAACGACGCTCGGTGCTGGACTTTTGCTACGTGGCGCAGGGACAAGGCTCAGTGCCGGTACAAGAGTTTCTGGCTCAACATAACTTGCGCCAGGAAGCGTGCGGGCTGACCAACATCCCGCACATGCCCGATCTATATGCACTATTCCATGAGCCGAATGCCAAGCTCAAAGGTATTGTACAAAGCGAGAAGGCAAACGATGTGTCGCTGAGTTCTATACCCAAAGGGTTGCAGCCACTAGCGGTAATGAGCTTTAACAAGAATGCCTACTCTACCTACTGTAAAGAATACAAGGAGTACTGGGAATGGGTGGAAAAGCGCAACCAGACCCGATACGAGAATACGCTATCGCACGGTAAGAACTACGATGCCAAAAATCTGATGCACACCTTCCGCCTGCTTGATATGGCTGAAGAAATTGCTACGCAAAAGCAGATCATTGTGCGCCGGCCTAATCGGGAGTTCCTGTTACAAATCAAGGTCGGTGCATTTGAGTATGCCGAATTACTAGCAATAGCTGAAGAACGCATTGCCAAGATGGATGAACTGTATTGGACATCTGATCTGCCGGAAGAGCCAGACTTAGAGAAGTTAAATGAGCTGATGGTAGAGGTACGAAAAAAATTTTACAACAAAAATTAACTGCGCAAAAAGACTGCGCAATAGGCTAATTCCTTTGTATCAACACAACGAAACAAGACAATGAACACATTTACACTAACAGGAAAAGACTTATTGGAAATAGGCTATAAACCAGGCAAAGCCCTCGGTACGGCTTTGTCTATTATGGAAACAGCATATCCGGATTTATCAAAAGAAGAGCAGCTAACGAAACTAGCTACTATACTTGCCTCACCTGCTGATTACCAGCAGGACGAGCTATGGGCGCCAGTTGCTGAAGCCCTGGTACCACCAAAGCAGGAAGAGCTGATTTCGCTATTGCCTGAAGCGAAGGAATATGTGATTTATGGGGCAGAAGGCATTGAAGTCGGTGCTATCAACCAGATGGATACAGCCATGCGCCTGCCTGTTTCTGTTGGGGGAGCCCTGATGCCGGATGCGCACCAAGGCTATGGACTACCGATCGGTGGCGTGCTGGCTACAAAAGGTGCTGTAATTCCCTATGCAGTAGGGGTAGACATTGGGTGCCGTATGAGCATGAGCCTGTATGCCATTGATTCAGGTATTCTGACTACGCAGTCGGATCAGCTAAAGCGCATATTGCTTGACAATACTAGGTTCGGTACGGCTACCTTTAAAAACCCGAAAGATCATGCCATCATGGAGCGTCCTGAGTTCGCTGCCATACCTATTGTAAGGAGCCTGAAAGACCGGGCCTATAGCCAGCTTGGATCTTCGGGAGGCGGTAATCACTTTGTAGAATTTGGGGTGGTAGAACTCCATAATGCGGAAAATGAGTTCGGACTGCCAGCAGGACAATACCTGTCGGCTCTCTCCCACTCCGGCTCCCGTGGTTTGGGTGCCAACATTGCAGGCCACTATACTAAGCTGGCGATGCAAAATTGTCGACTGCCTCAGGAGGCACGACACCTGGCATGGCTGGACCTTAAAACAGCCGAAGGGCAAGAGTACTGGCTGGCGATGAACCTGGCAGGTGATTATGCTTCAGCCTGTCATCACCAGATACATGAGCGCTTGGCTATAGCCTTGGGTGAGCAGCCACTGGCGGTAGTGGAGAACCACCACAACTTCGCCTGGAAGGAAAAAGATGCGCCAGGAAACGAGGTGATCGTGCACCGGAAGGGCGCTACACCGGCAGGTCAAGGGGTGCTGGGGATTATACCTGGCTCTATGGCTACACCAGGTTTCATTGTGCGTGGTAAAGGTGAGGCAAACTCCCTGAACTCGGCTTCGCACGGAGCAGGCAGAGTCATGTCCAGAACTAAAGCCAAGCAAACGCTTTCGCTGCCACAGGTGCAGCAGTTCTTGCAAGAAGCAGGTGTGGAAGTGATCGGGTCAGGACTGGACGAAGCGCCTATGGTTTACAAGGACATCCGCCAGGTGATGAACTCGCAGCAGGATCTTGTGGATGTAGTGGGAACCTTCACTCCAAAGATCGTCCGGATGTGTGGAGATGAGAAGTATATGAAGTATTAGTGTAATAAGATAATGCTTTAGATATACTTTATCTCTACCTATAACACACTATCCACTTGAAAGTATAGCTAATATATATAATAAAACTTATATTTAGATACAGAGTTATGAGATAAATTTTTAAACGAACTTTAAATATTATTACCATTGGCGCTAACAACTGAAGAGATTATAGCTACCTGGAATGGAGCACTTCAAATTAAAGGAGAAGAATATGACAAAAATGGAAACGTCGTTAGTGCAGGACTTAGAACACCACAGATTGGCGCTTATTATAGTGCTTTAGCACATTGGACTATATCTAAGCGTCATGCAATAATTGTTATGCCAACTGGTACAGGTAAAACTGATACAATGGTAACATTAATGGTCGGTAACTTAATGGACAAGTTACTAATTATTGTTCCTTCAAAAGCACTACGTGAACAAATAGGTGAGAGAATAAGTAAATTTGGAGTTCTTTCAGAACTAGGCTGTATTTCTGAATCAGCCACTCCACCTAGAATTGGTTATCTTAAAAAAGGTTTGAAGACACTTTCTGATATAGAGGAGTTCTTCACCAAGTTTAATGTTATTATAGCAACAGCTTCAATATTTAGGAACTTTCCCAATGGTCATTTAATTAAAGTAGCTTCATTATGTAGCCACCTTTTTCTTGATGAAGCCCATCACTCACAAGCTCCCAAAACATGGATGAAAATCCAAAAGGCTTTTCAGAATAAGCCAGCTCTTCTTTTTACAGCTACACCATACCGTAATGACGAACTGAAATTAGATGGAGTAGAAATTTATAACTACCCACTGTCAAAAGCACAAAGAGAAGGATATTTTACGGAGATCGAGCAACACCCAATTTATGAAGATAACCTAAAACTGGCAGATGAAGCCATTGCGAAAAAAGCAGTTGAGTTATTAGAAAAAGATCATAAAACATTTCCAAAGCACTTGCTGATGGCACGAGCAAATTCTATTGCAAGAGCTGAAGAGATATTTACAATATATCACAAATTTTATCCTCAGTATAATCCCGTACTTGTACATTCTAATCTTCCAGAAAAGAAGAGAAAGGAGCTTCAATTACAGTTTGAAAATGGCGAGTCTAAAATTGCTGTTTGCGTTGACATGTTCGGCGAGGGTTATGATTTGCCAGAGATAAAAATAGGCGCATTTCATGACATGAGGCGAAATATCACTACAGCCCTTCAACTTATTGGTAGATTTACAAGAACAAAAAAAGGTCTAGGTAAGGCTAAATTTGTTTTTAATGCAGCTGAAGAGCAAGCAGCTAAGGAAATACAAAAATTACTTGGTGAAGATGCGAATTGGAACATATTAATTCCTAATTTGACTGAAGGTAAAAGCAGAAAAGAACAAGAGCTGAGTACTTTTGTTAAGTCTTTTAATCTTCCAACTAAACTACCTGTTCAAAATTTAAGACCTGCTCTAAGTCTAGTTGTGTATAAGTCAGCTCAAGACTTTTGGACTCCAGAGAAATTCAGAGAACACTTCAATTCTAAAAATTTATTTCATATAAACGATTTAAGTAACAAGAAAAACACTCTCATTATTGTTACTGCAGAAAAAATACAGCTAGACTGGATGAAGAGCCAAGAGTATTTTAATATTGAACACCATCTATATGTTGTTCATTGGCTGAAAAAGGAAAAACTGTTGCTGATTCATAGTTCCAAAACAAATGGCAATTATTATAAAGGTTTAGCGAAAGCCTTAATTGGTAACGACTGCAGATTGGTTAACGGCGAAAATGTGTATAGAGCCTTACAAGGTATAGAGCGGCTTAAATTCCATGGCGTGGGTCTTCAGGAGCCTCATGGAACAAGCGTATCTTATGTTCAAAGAGCTGGTAAAAATGTTGTATTAGGTACATCTGCTTCTGATTTATTAAATCGCTCCAAAAGACTACTTCAAGGCTCTGGTTATAAAAATGGTGATCAGACAAACTTTGGAGTATCAAGTAAAGGTAGGATTTGGTCTCTACAGAGGGAGAATATTGTTGACTTGATTTCTTGGGGTAATGAAATAGCTTTAAAAATTACTGATAGCTCGATAGATACCAGTAGCTTTATAAATCATGTAGCTTTTCCTCAACTCATTGAGAAAAGACCGCAAGTTAGACCATTCTTTATTGAGTGGAACTCATCTCTTTACTCAACAACATACCTTAAATTCTCAATATCAACCCTTAGCGACAAGTTCTACTATATACCAAACCTTGACCTTCAACTCCACAACCCTTCATCAAATGGTAATCTGAGTTTTAAAATAGCTACCAATGACTTCGTATCTCATTATGAACTTAGAATTAACAAGGGGCAGCAGTTTGAAATAGAACATGTAGGCGGACCTTCCCTTTATTTTCATGATCCCAGTAGAAAATCTTTAACAGAGTGGTTAACTGAAAACCCTCCTACAATATATTTTATTGATGGGTCATATCTTTTTGATGGAAATAGCTATGTGAAGCTTGGTCAAAAATTAAGACAATTCGATTTTGATAAGATTCGAACTATTGATTGGAAGACAAATGGTGTTAATATCAGGCGAGAATCAAAGGGGTTTGAAAATCCTGAAAAAACATCAATTCAGTTCTTTTTAATAGAAAATCTTAAACAGAAGGACTCTAATTATGATTTAATTTTTAATGATGATGATAAAGAGGAAACTGCAGACATAGTTACAGCCAAAATTAATGATCAAACAAACCAAATCTTTATTGAGTTGTACCATTGCAAGTATTCATCAGAAGATAATGAAGGCTGCAGAGTTGGCGATCTGTATGAAGTATTGGGACAAGCTCAAAAAAATATAAGGTGGCTCGACGACAGTTACTCGTTCTTCCAAAGATTAATTAGTAGAGAAAACTCCCTTATTAATAAAAACTCTAAGCTCACAAGGATTGAAAAAGGTGATTTGGCACTGCTTAGGTCGTTATCAAATAAAGCAAGAAGAGATTACCAAATCCTTATAAAAGTATTTGCTGTACAGCCTGGAATGTCTAAATCTAAATTTCTTAAGAGGTCCGAAGATAGTAATGAAGTAGAAAGATTATTTGCTGTGACTGAAGATTACATAAAAGCTACGAAACAAGGCGACTTTTTTGTTATATGCAGTTCCTAAGAAATAAAAATTTCAGATAAATCAATATTTTTTTACTCTACGCAAAAAGACTGCGCACTAGCCCCTGAACTTTGGTCTATCATTAAAGGAAAAGGCCATGAAGTTCAACATTCTCACTTCCAAAAAGCACCAGACCACGAACCACGAAGGAGCGCTGGCCTGGAAAATAGGTCCAGCCGCCGAGCTGTATGCAGCTGTTGTAACAGCCTCGCTGAGCGACAAATTCTACGAGAACGGAAACCAGCGCCTGGAACGTATCCGGGAGCTGATCGCGCAGAACGACCCGGTATTTGTGGCGAAGCTGGCCATGTATGCCCGCACGCAAATGCACCTGCGCAGTGTGCCGTTGGTGTTGCTGGTGGAACTGGCGAAAGTGCACTCCGGCGATGACCTGGTGAGCCGCACTGTGGCCGGTGTGGTACAGCGTGCCGATGAGATCACAGAGCTGCTGGCCTACTACAGCCTGAGCAACGGTCGCACCGGCACTAAGAAGCTGGGCCGCCTCTCCAAGCAACTGCAGAAAGGACTGGCCCTAGCCTTCAATCGATTTGATGAGTACCAGTTCGCCAAGTATAATCGGGCCACAGAGGTAAAGCTGCGCGATGCGCTGTTCCTGGTGCACCCGAAGTCTAAAGACGAAACGCAGCGGGCGCTCTTCGATAAGATTGCCACCGATACACTGGCTATACCTTATACCTGGGAGACCAAACTGTCGGAGCTGGGGCAGCAGGCTTTTGAAAACGCAGAAGCCAAAGCGGCAGCGGTACGAGCCAAGTGGGAGGAGCTGATCGATAGCGGCAGGCTAGGCTACATGGCTCTGCTACGCAACCTGCGTAACATCCTGCAGGCAGAGGTGTCAGCTGTGCACATGCAACGCGTATGTGCCATACTCTCTGATGCACGCGCTGTGCAGAAGGCAAAGCAGATGCCGTTCCGCTACCAGTCCGCTTACCGGGAATTGCTGCAGCTAAAGTCCGGCTATACTGCCATGGTGCTTGATGCGCTGGAGCAAGCCGTGCAGGTGAGCGTACAGAACATGCAGGGCTTCGATGAGACAGTTCGTGTGGTGGTTGCCTGTGATGTGTCAGGCTCCATGCAACGCCCGATCTCCGCCAGAAGTAAAGTGCTGAACTACGACATCGGTTTGATGCTGGGTATGCTCCTGCAGCACCGCTGCCATAACGTGGTAACAGGAATGTTCGGCGACAGCTGGAAGGTAATCAACCTACCACAACGCCAGGTGCTATCCAATGTGCAGGAGTTCTACCGCCGCGAAGGCGAAGTAGGTTATTCGACCAACGGGTACCTGGTGATCCGTGACCTGATCAAGCGCCGGGTGCAGGCCGATAAAGTGATGCTATTCACCGATTGCCAGCTTTGGGACAATACCTGCTATAACCAGAGCATAAGTGAGGAATGGAAGAAGTACAAACCTATTGCACCCAATGCCAGACTCTACCTTTTCGACCTTGCAGGCTACGGCAACTCACCACTCAACCTGGTGCGGGACGATGTATTTTTGATCGCTGGCTGGAGCGATAAAGTGTTTGATGTACTGGAAGCTATCGAGAACGGTAGTACAGCCTTAACAGCTATTGAGGCGATGGAATTATAAAACAAGTACAGGAGGTGCCGTAAGTGCGTGATACTTCGTGGTGTAGTCCTTTGGGACGAGCAGGTTCGAGCCCTGCACGCTGCCTGCAGCGTAAGCACGTGCTGCCTTTCGCCCTCCTGTTTCTTTAAAAAATTTGAGCGGTGCCGTAGGTCGGAGTTACTTCGATTTGGGTTCGGATGCTGCAGGTTCGACTCCTGCTTTACGCTTCCTACTCGGGAGCGGAAATGGTGTAAATGGCAACACGTCAAAAAAGCACTCCGGCTGCCTGTCGCCCGCTCATTATTAAATTTGAAAGTTGTGCCGTAGATACGGGTTACTTCGTGTGTCGCAGGTTCGATTCCTGCCAGCGCCTTGAGGTGCTGTAGCTCAGCTGGTAGAGCAACGCCTTGTAAAAGGTTTAAGTCCCTTATCGCCTGTCGCCCACTTTTATTAGTAAGGTATAGAGTGCCGTTAAATGGAGATACTTCGCCTGTCACGCAAAACCAGCTCCATTTGCTCATCGCCTCTAGACTAAC
Source organism: Pontibacter populi (assembly GCF_019336435.1). Taxonomy (GTDB): domain Bacteria; phylum Bacteroidota; class Bacteroidia; order Cytophagales; family Hymenobacteraceae; genus Pontibacter; species Pontibacter humidus. Next base: position 287,275 of record NZ_JAHWXQ010000002.1, read on the forward strand.
TGGAACAGGTGCCGTAGGCAAGCGTTACTTCGACTTTTAACCGGCTGGTCGCGGGTTCGACTCCCGCCACTCCTTGGAGTGTAGCTCAGTGGTAGAGCAGCATGTCGCTAGCCGTTTGTCGCCCTGCTCCTTTTTATTACCCTGTAGATGCCTGTGGCTAATATGCCATGGGTGTCTCGGGTAAAAAGCTTATATTGAATTTTGTGCATGTTTGAAGAAGAAACACAAACCACATGATATTAGAAATTACTACCACGCACCAACCTGCCACGGACCTGGGGTACCTGCTGCACAAGCATCCGGACAAGGTGCAGTCGGTAGAACTGGCAGCGGGAAAAGCCCATATCTTTTATACCGAAGCGACAGCTGAACGCTGCACCGCCTGTCTGATGCTCGACATCAATCCGGTGGACCTGGTACGGGTGCGAAAAGGAAATTATGCCCTGCAGGACCAGTACGTAAACGACAGGCCCTACACCACTAACTCCTTTTTGAGCACTGCCATTGCCAAAGCATTTGGCTCTGCCCTCAACGGCCGCTGCAACCCAAGGCCGGAGCTGCCGGAAACGTCGATGCCCTTTTCCTGTAAGCTCACTTCATTACGTGTGGATGCAGAATTGGAGACCGTAGAACGACTGTTTCTGCCGCTGGGCTATGCACTGGAAATAGAAACCATCCCCTTAGACCCCGCTTTTCCTGGTTGGGGGCTGAGTAAGTATACTAATTTAACTTTGAGTAAAACCTGCACCTTGCAGGAGTTACTTTCGCACCTGTACGTGCTGATCCCGGTGCTCGACAACAGCCGCCATAGCTGGGTGGCCCAGCACGACATTGAGATCCTGATGCAGAAAGGACAGGGCTGGCTCGAACAACATCCGGAGCGCGACTGGATCACCAGACGCTTCCTGCGCAACATCCGCACCATTACAAGCGAAGCCATCCTGCGTTTGGCCGGTGAAGATGCCTTACCGCCTGAAGAAGACGAATCGCCGCTGCAAGAAAGCCTGCACCAGCAGCGCCTGAACCGGGCTTTCGAACGGCTACGTGAAAGTGGTGCCACAAAGGTACTGGACCTGGGCTGTGGCTCTGGCAAGCTATTAAAGCTACTTCTAAAAGAAGGGCAGTTCCGGAAGATCACCGGTATGGATGTTTCATTTTCAGAGCTACAACTGGCAAAAGAGAACCTGTATCTGGACGAAGCCTCCCCTGCCCTACGCCAACGTCTCTCGCTTTTTCAAGGGTCAGTTACCTACCTGGACGAACGGATGAAAGGCTATGATGCTGTTGCACTGGTTGAAGTGATCGAGCACCTGGATGAAGTAAGACTGCCAGCCATGGAGAAAGTGGTCTTTGGTTATGCAGCACCGGAAACAGTCGTGCTCTCTACACCTAACGCAGAGTACAATGTCGTTTACAAGCGGCTAGATCCGGAAGCCTTCCGGCACGAAGACCACCGTTTTGAGTGGACACGGCAGCAATTTAGAAACTGGTGTGATACCGTTGGCGAACGCTTTGGCTATGAGGTGCGCATTGAGTCGGTAGGTCAAGAAGAACCTAATATAGGTGCACCTTCCCAGCTGGCTGTATTTAAAAATAAATTAACCCTATGAAAGAAATAGAATTACCGGAACTGGCCTTGGTGCTGCTGGTGGGGCCAAGCAGCTCCGGCAAAAGCACATTCGCGCGTAAATACTTTTTAGGAACCGAAGTAATCTCTTCTGACTACTGCCGCGCGCTGGTTTCAGATGATGAGAACAACCTGGATGCCACCAGCGATGCTTTTGATGTGCTGAACTTCTTAGCTGCCAAGCGCCTGAAGCGGGGGAAGCTAACGGTAATCGATGCGCTTAACCTGCACAAAGAAGACCGGGCTAAGCTCGTGCAACTGGCAAAAGAAAATTACGCCCTGGCTGCTGCCATTGTGCTGGACACGCCGATCCGCAAGCTGCATGAACGTCATGAGCTTCGAACAGACCGGAACTTTGGCCGGCAAGTGATCGAGAAGCAGTATGATAACTACAAGCGCACACTAAAGTCAATCAAGCGCGAAGGCTTTGGCTATACCTATGTGGTGAACCCGGAAGAAGAGCTGCAGATCGTGCGTCAGCCGCTTTGGAATAACAAACAGCAGGAAACGGGACCTTTTGATATTATCGGGGATGTGCACGGCTGCTTTGACGAGCTGCTGGAACTCCTGACAACCCTGGGCTATAGTATAAACCTAAAGCAGGAAGAGGCTTTTGAAGTGCAAGCTCCGCACGGCAGAAAAGTGATTTTCCTGGGAGACCTGACAGACCGCGGGCCAAAGTCACCTGAAGTGCTGCGCCTAGTAATGGATATGGTTAACGCCGGGCAGGCGCTTTGCATCCGGGGCAACCACGACGATAAACTCTTGCGCTACCTGCAGGGCAAGAATGTGAACCTGGACCATGGGCTGGACAAGACCGTGCAGCAGTTGGCTGCCACATCTTCTGAATTCAAAAAAGAAGTAGAAGCTTTCCTGGATAGTCTAATTGCGCATTATGTGTTGGATGCCGGAAAGCTGGTGGTAGCCCATGCTGGCTTGCCGGAAGAAATGCACGGTAGAGCCGCATCTGCTGTCAGGGCTTTCTGTCTTTACGGGGAGACTACCGGAGAAGTAGATGAATTCGGATTGCCGGTGCGCCACGACTGGGCTAAAAACTACCGGGGCAAAGCCATGGTGGTCTATGGGCATACGCCAGTACCCGGCATTGATTGGCTCAACAACACACTGAACGTAGACACAGGGTGCGTGTTCGGTGGCCGGTTGACCGCCCTGCGCTACCCGGAGCGGGAGACGGTTTCCGTGGACAGTAAAGCAGTTTACAGTGAGCCAGTAAGGCCAATTTTAGCTGATAATATAGCAGCTATAACAGCTCAGCAGGAACAGGACGATATGCTCGATACAAGCATGATCCGGGACAAGTACATCGTTGATACCAGTGTAGGCAAGCGCGTCATTATTCGGGAGGAAAATGCTGTAGCAGCCCTTGAGGTGATGAGCCGGTTTGCAATAGACCCGAAATGGCTCTTATACTTGCCTCCAACAATGTCGCCACCGGAGACCAGCGCCCTGCCCGATTACCTGGAGCACCCGCTGGAAGTGTTCAGCTATTACCGCAAAAATGGTGTTCGAAACCTGGTCTGCGAAGAAAAGCACATGGGATCTAGGGCAATTGCTGTTATCTGCAAATATCCAGAAGTAGCCGTTACACGCTTTGGCATGCAATCCCCTGCCCCAGGTATTATCTATACCCGCACAGGGCGCAGGTTCTTTAGCGATGCAGCCACCGAGTCGGATTTCCTGGATGTGTTGAACAAAGCACTGACGGCCGCAAACTTCTGGGAACACTTTGACACCGACTGGATATGCCTGGATGGGGAACTACTTCCTTGGTCTTCGAAAGCCAAAGACCTGATCGTAAACCAGTATGCAGCCGTAGGCGCTTCTGCTTCCAATGGCCTGGCCAGAACGGCCGAGGTATTGCAGCAGGCAAAAGCTCGAAAGCTGCCGGTAGATAATATGCTTGAAGAGGTACAGCAACGTGCACAGGCAATCGACAAATACATCGCTTCCTACCATAACTATACACGGGAGACGGAAGGCATTAAAGGCTTGTCTTTTGCTCCTTTTCATATCCTGGCCACAGAAGGCAAGGTGCACGTGAGTCAGGCGCATACCTGGCACATGGAGCAGGTAAAAAAAATCTGCCGGCAGGATGAGCAGTACTTGCTCATGACCTCGCTACGCTTTGTGGATTTGGAAGATGAAGCCAGTGTTACGGAAGCTGTGAACTGGTGGACGGAACTGACTGCTACTGGCGGCGAAGGCATGGTCGTTAAACCGCTTGAGTTTATACCTACACCTAAAGACAAACTGATTCAGCCAGCCATGAAGTGCCGTGGCAGCGAGTACCTGCGCATCATCTATGGCCCGGAGTACGATCTTGGCGAAAACCTGGTGAGGTTAAAGCAACGGAACGTAAAGGCAAAGCGGGAACTGGCCTTGCAGGAGTTTTCGCTGGGTATAGAGGCATTGGAACGGTTCGTGCGAAAAGAGCCCCTGCGGCGCGTCCACGAATGCGTGTTCGGGGTGCTGGCACTGGAGAGTGAGGCCGTGGATCCAAGGTTATAAGAAATGAATTTTTAGTACCGTTTGGACTCTCCTACTGAGTCAATAACATAACACAGCCCATTGGTAAAGCAACAGAAAACAGTACTGTAGCTTGACCAATGGGCTGTATTTTGATGATTGGTTGATTTTATAGTAATTCTCAGGAAAACGAGGGTTTCTTGAGACAACATTAGTTATTAACAAATAACAGCCTTTCGTATATAGACTGGATGTTGTATACCATTTAATTGAGGTGTTGTGAGACATTATTTTAGGACTAGATGATAAGTTACATTAACAAATTACATCTATGTTAAAGCTTGTTAAAATAACTCTCCATTTTTCTACCTAAAAGCCTTTAATTGCTGTTCACTAACTTTGAAACCATAGCCCAATTTTATATTTTGCCTTGTTTTAATTTACCTTTACCACATGCATTTTCACCAGAAGAAAAACAAGAACAACATCTCCCTCGCATTCGGTGAAGATCACCTATTATACACCCTCAAGGACGAGACTACCAACAGAACAGAAAAGGTGTCTTATGAGAACATCCTGAACGAAAAATACGAGTTCTACGAAAACAACAAAGCCTATAAGAATAACGCCATCTACGCTGGCGTGGTCGGAGCTATCTTTCTGGCAATAAACATCTTCTACGGCACCAAGCTTTGGGCTTGGCTGTTCATGCTTGCCTGCCCGATCTTCTTTTACCTATACTACAGATCAAAGGCAGCATTTACCGTGATTAAGACGGATGGCGACATCAACATGTTCATCCTGCAAGACGAGCAACATGACGAGGTAATAGAGAGCATTTATAAGAGTAGAAACAGCTATCTGCAAGACAAGTATCTGAGTATTAACTATGACAATGATCCACAACTGGAAATGAACAAATTTGCTTGGCTACTTGAGCTTGGCGTGATCAATGGACGTGAATTTCGGGTTATTCGGGATGAAATCGAGAACAGCTTAGCATAATCAATACATGAAAAGCATTCTGAACGAAAATGCATTCGAAGACGAAGGAAGCAAAACAGGTTATGGTCTTTGGCTCTATCTCCTGCTGTTTATGGTTGGCATCAACGGCGTAAAAGCAGCAATGACCTTGATTCAAAATGCCTCACTTGATCTGGTAAACTTGGTCTATGCCGTTCTTTTGGCCTTTATAGCCATTGCAACTACTATCGGTTTCTTTGCCAGAAAGCGATGGACACCTATGCTTTTCATTTCCTTTTTTGTGCTGAATCTGCTCTATATTTTCTATATCTCAATTGCGCTTGCAGCTAACTATCCCGATCAGATCGACTACTTTTCTTTGGTTCGGGTGGTTGTCATGTGCCTATTGGTAATCCCGTACATGCTGCGTTCCGAGAGAGTTAGAGAGGTATTTGCAAACTGAATTACTACTCGTAAAAATATTCAATTCTACATTACCATTACACCTGCGATGGCACCTATCACTTTCAGCCAAATCAGGAAAAAGTAGAAGAAAAGCCCAACAAAAACGAGCAGCAAACTTACATATCGCCTTACATGGAGCCTTTTCGCCCATATGACGTTAATCAGGCTTAGCAGCACCATCGCTAAAGTTGTCGTGTGCAGAATAACGAAAAAAACAGCAACAACTGACTCTGATCTTCCCAATACACCAATTGCCAATGCCCATAATGCGAACAGGGCAAATGGAAGAATAACTGTTATTCTGTAATAAAGAGGGTAAAGTCCTTTTTTGGAGAGCCTATAGCCAACTACTATAATTAGAGACAATGTTATAAGGAACGGCAGTATCGTATAGAAAACGGAAATCCCTTGTTCATAATAGCTATGATTGATGATGTGCCAGTGGAAATCACGGCTTCCATTTTCTGAGCCGTACTTCCAAAAACCTACCTTTTCCCAATTGTCGAATTCCCCTTCTGCTTTTAGTTGCCCGTTTCTGTGAAAGTACTGCGCCTTTCCGTGTCGAACGTTATCTTGATACCGCTCGATATGTAATAGATTTGGGCTATCACCATAGTACTGGTAAATGGTATAATAAGGACTTTTTTTCAAGAAGTAGGCAGCGGAAGAATCACCCGTATCTCCAAAGGAGTTATAAGAGTACACAACACTTTTCTGCAAATCCCATTTATGTTTCCTATTCCCGTTCTCAAGGTAAACCATCTCTGAGAGAATATTCCGTTGCTGCACAACTTTTACTGCTTTTACTTTGCCATTAGGGTAATAAGTATAAATGGTATCAACGGGGGTAGCAACAGCAGCTTTGGAGAGAATAAAAAGCCATACAAAGAAGTAATGTCTCATGCAGCAAGCAATTATTTATTTGCAGTTCTTCTCACTGATATAGCAAATGGATGCTCGCCTGCTTTTATTTGTGCTAAAGCTTCAGGCAGAGCGTAGATGGTATTCGAATAGCTTAAATCATTTCTAAACACGATTTCATCTTTTGACATCTTCCAATGAAATACCATCTCACCGTTTCTTCGCACCCATGAGAGAGTTCGGTTAAACCACTTCCTGAATTCATCTCCAAACACATTGATACTCGATTGCGGAGATACGATGTAACTTGGTATTCGATACCCTTCTTTTAGGTTTCCCCTTTTGTAAGTTATCAAAGGGGAACATTCCAGATCCAACATCTTCGATACTTCTCGCTCCTTCTTTACTCGCTTCCAATCAACTATGGCTAATACAGATTGCACCAACTTGCTGTGAGAAGATTCATCCAGCGATGGTATCTTAGAATAGAAGTTTATTTCCCCTATATCGGATTTCCAGATGTTAAGTATCAGTTCTTCTTCATAGGGTGGCAATTCGACTGCATCAAGGGAAACCCAATCAGTTAGCCTGTCTCCTATAACTGTACAAATCATCAGAGATTTGTCTTTGGCTAAGTGCGTGAATAATTCTCGTTCGTCCGCTACGGTCGCAAAGAACTCTATTTGAGCCATATCTAATAAGTAGTAAAAAATTAATAATGTGCAAACAACTACTCTGTGGTGAAATACAAAGTTGGCTCTTTACCTACTTTGTTAGTTCATAAAACGGTTGAAGGACATCCAGTACTTATCCTTGTACAAATCGAAGCTAATTTCAATCTGGTCGGCATACTTCATCTGGATGTTATGCATCACTTTCGAGGGTTTTCTAAAGTCTTTGCAAGCAAAGTAGATCTCACGCATGCTATCAGCAGTTTGCCTGCCGATGTTCAGGTAACCATCCACATCCTTTAATTTCGCTAAAATTTCGTCCTCCACTTCGTTTAGCAGCTTGTAAATTTCATCATCTGGCATCCCATTGTTACTTTCACCATCGTAAGGTATCTCCACAGTCATGATCCACGGGTGCGAGGCTTTGCCATCCCATTCCAGTAGATCAGTGTTTATTACCGCCAGTAATGTATTTCCGCTTTCCAGTTCTGCTTCCAGCATGGAGTGATTGTCGTTTTCGGTGTCATGCCTTACACCCTCGTACTTTTCCACAAATTCCTTTTGCCGCCACCCCAGATACGCCTGTAGCTTTGCGATAGGAATCAGCTCTTCCTGTACTTCCACTTTTGCAGCAATAACTATATTATCAATGATGGTAGCTGATTCTAACTCCCCAAGATAGTTGTCCAGAAAAATGTAAACACCGTTTGTGATGGCTGCTTTGTTCTCTTCATTAAAGTCATCATACACAATGGTGATGTCTATTTCATCAGGATAGTTTGGATTGAGGTTCGGATAAAAGTGCAGGGTTTCTGCACTGAAGGTGTAGCCTTGCATGTTTATGCCGAAATCTTCACTTGGCATAGCTGGTTTATGGGCTGTGATTCGCCAGTTACCTATCTGGGGCGCAGCATCAACAAGTTCCTCCACGAACACAAAATTCCTCACCGTACCATCTGCTGTCAGAACCAGTTCAGCCGTATTGTCGTCATACATGCCTGTCAGAAAGAAAAAGCCATCTTTCAGATCTGCAAGCTTAGGCGATAGCTTGTCGAAGAAATCTCTTTCCAAATTCCCTTCATTCTTTACCACCTGATAAAAAGCACGTTCATTCTTTTGAAACCAAGCCCAGAACTCTTCATAAGAACGAACTGGTTTATCTTCCTTTTGCAGCATGCTTCTTAGTAACTTCATATATTAACTTTTTCAAAACCAGTAGCCTGCAGAAAACTGATTAGCCCTTCTCTGGTTAGACTGTTTGCTGGTCTGTAATGCCAGTGATGGAAACCAAATTCCAGATTATAAAACTCTCGTGTCTGTTCGTATCCCAAACTCGTTACCTGCTCGATGAATGACTGAAACACATCTTCGCTTTTCGTGTGGAGCTGAATCTTCTTATGGTCATCCAGTGTTAAATTCGTTTCCTCTGTTGAAGAATGCACCACCAACTTTACGTACCCATTTTTGATGGTGTTCACTTTTTGATTCATAAGTAAATCCACTATCTGCTCCTTTTCAGTGAGGTGTAATGCATACCAAAGCTCCATTTCACCGTTCTCCCAATGGTCTTGCATATACATCCAGAATCCATCGACTACAGGCAGGAAATCCAATGCTTTTAGGAATGTTTGGGTAAGTTTTTCCTTTCCCACGACCAGCTCCAGCTCAAAGATACCGTTCTCGTCCTGACCATAAGCTACAAACTGCTCTGAAATCAAATCATAATCGTACTCGTCCTCACCTGTTGCCTTTACAATCCCTATAGGTGGTATAAATTCTCGATCTAGATCATTCAGTGGGTAGGTGTAGGTAGTATTCCGCATGTACACGCTATCAGAGAGCTGCAGTAATTCATCCTTGTCTTCGATCACTTCAAAGCTATCCAACAAAGAAGCCTCCACAACATTTGCATTGCTGAAGTCTTCAAGCATAGCTGCAATGAAAGTATTTTGCAAAGCATCTCCCAAATGCTCCCCGTAAGCATAGAAGTTACCGTACATTCCAGATTCTTCATCAGCATCCCCGCTTATGAGAAAGTACCAGAGTTCTTGATTCACCTTAAGAAAGATTTAAAGTGAGTTATATATAAGGAAGGATTATAGCACATTTTTATCTGCTATTCATGTTTCTGGTGTTGATCAGAACCGTGTGCTCTTTGGCTTTGTCACCGTAAATTGCCTTTGCTGCCTGTAAAGAAAGCACCTCAACGGCTATTAGATCCGATGGCTTCAGTTCTTTTAGTTTTGCCACTTCCTGTGGATCTACCAGATAACCATCCATAACGAAGAGATACTCTGATGGAGCATTCGCACAGGCTTCAACCTTCTCTACCAGTTTCTCATGCAAGGCTAATGCGTTCTCAGAATAATGGGATATGGTAGCATTCTGATTTACTCTTGGGCTACAGGAAACTGTAACCAACATCAGGACAGCAGGAATCAAAAGCTTCTTTATCGTGATCATATTCAAATTGAAGGTTAAAGTTACTGGTAAGAACAATGACGTTATCAATTGGAGAAGAACAGGAACGTTCCCACTAACGCTCCCACACTTAGGATAACCAAAGAAATGGCAGCGACTTTAATCGGATAGTCTCTATTGATCGCCACTACACCTAACCTGTAAACAAGCCAGTTCAGAACCCATATACCCACAGAGACAATAAAAGGGAGAATAAAGAAACCGAGAAATCTCTTTAGGAAGCTTGATACCAGTTCCTCCTTTAGCTTTGCGTAGCTGTACTCGCTGCCAAGGTAGAACACAGCAGACCAAAAGCTTATGAAGCAAAGGGCAACCAGTGTAAGAGCTATATTAAGAACTCGCAGGATGAGCATACAGCAGGGATAAGCAACCTACCTTACTCTTTCGCCTGCATACCCTCAGGTAAATCAAAGTCACCTTCGGTAAATTCCATCGGTATAACCTCTGTTGCGGTGGAAGTCCACACAAAACCGTTCTTTTTGCTTGTCATCACAAACTTAAGCGTTAGGGCACCATCTGTAGCGTCCAGATACTTGTTCCACTCCCCGTAGGTATGCTTTGCGAATACTTCCTTGTCCACCCTTACTTCAGGAGAATAATAATACACGGTGGAAGCATCATCTGTCTCTACTTTGACCGCCTTACAAGCATAGCCTGCCACGTTCTCTGTTACATTAAGCGGTGTAATGATACACTTCTTGGATGTTTGCGTGCTGCCGCTGATCTTTTTGACATCCAAACCATTGGTAACAACATAGTAAGTGTTGGTGGCGGAGTGGTAAAGCTGTTGTAGCTTATCCTGACTGTAGGACTTATAGTTTTTGCTGTCAATATAGTAGTGCTGATCGCTGCCCACGTAAGGTGTCAGCCTGTCGCTGATGTCATTGCCCTTCAAGTCGGTGAATGAGTACTTGTACAGGATCTTCCCCGTGAACGGCTTCTCCCCTATTCGGAAAGCCGTTAGGAGGATAACAGCAGAAATGAGTAGTAAAATTTTTCTCATATGGTTGTGTTAGGTTACTATAGTACTGTGAAGACTAATAGCGTAGACTGGATGCTACTTTGTCAAACAGCGGCTTAAATTGAGGAAAATTCTCAGAAGTGGTAACCATAGTCAGGATCAGCACTTTGCCTTGTTTATTGGCAAGCAACACATAGTTGTGCATGCTTTCCCCACTGTGCTTGTTTTTATGCTTCTCGATTAGGTATTTGTAGCGCCTTTCGTTGATGGTGGTATCGCCCTGCTCAATAACTTTAAAATCCTCTGCTTCGCCAACGCTTAGAAGGAATTCTTTGAAAGTCTTGTCCAAGTCCTGCTCTTTGCGGTGCAGAATGTTGATGTTGTAGTTTTCTCTCGGTACATCTGCCTCGGTCCCCTTCTGCCTAAGAGCGATAAAGCTCACAGACTGGTTTGCAGGAACTCCGTAACGCCAACCTACGGGAACGCCCACTTCGAAGCCGTTCACCGTATCCCGTACCATGGTAAGGTCTTGACAAAGGCTAACGGTGCTAAAGCTGAATATAAATAGGATACTTAGTAAGTAGTGTTTCATAGCCTTTGGAATATTTTTTAGTACTTCAGTATCTGTTGCATTGTCAAATTTTATTGTCTCGCAATGTGCCATGCTTCCATTCAAGTAGCAGAAAATATTCTCAGCTTATTCTCCCAAACGAATATTCCCCCTCTTCCCCTTGCTGATCATCAGTAAGCTGATTGTCTCACCTTTTTACGGTACATGAAGTCTGCTATTTTGAATAGCGCATAGTTCTTTTCTGTTGCTGCGCTCAGGAAGAAGTTGCCCTTCGTCAGGTCATCTACCATTCGTCCAAAGTGGATGGAGTTGGACTTAAACTTCAATCCTTCAAAATCCACCGTCCATGGCACATGAAGGTAATTTGGCTTATCGCTTGAGCTTTCGACAATCAGTTTCTTGCCATCTTCTAAGACAAAGATAACCCTTCTCCATTCTGTTGTAGTACTCCAATTGCCGTAGTCCTGCATAAAAGCTTCATCTATCAGTTCGTTGGGTATATAAGACAAGGAATCTGCAATGCCTTTATAGAAGGCAAAGTTGATGTTCTCACCAAGGAAGGCATATAGATCATCTGTTTTGAACCTGTCGATGCCTGTTTTCTTTATCCGCTTTTCCTCTTTATCTATAAAATTTTTGAACTCGGCTATATCTTTATCGGATAGCTGCAAGCTCGTAATGGCTACAGTCTGTAACCTTGATTCATCAACTGCCTCGATGCACTTGTTAAGCAGATTACTATCTACTTCGTTAGGCATGCTGGACAAATATCCAGCCGTTGATCGTTTAGTATCCAGTACCAGCCGATTACCCTTTCTTACATAACTTCTTCTGCTGTTGTCGGAATGAAAGCACCCTTGGCTACCTGTCTCGATGTGAAATTCAGCTATGCTGTTCTGTGAGGTGTCGAAGAAGTTTTGAGGTAGTTTATATGCTTCGAGTTTCTTATCTGTAGCATCCAACAAGAAATACTGTTTTAGGGATGGATCGGCAACAAGCAACCTATTATCAAAAACTGTTGCGTTTCCGATAGGAAAGTCTGCTATCATGTAGCGGTACCAGCGCTTACTCTTCTTATCGTATCGCAGGATATCCTTATTTTGAAATCCATAAACTTCGCCATCATACTTAACTGTAGCATATGGCTCTGGAATCGGGACTTCATCGGTGAACAAGTCAGACGACATGAACACCTTTGGATTGACTTTGTAAACTGTCTCGTAAGTGAGTGCAAAAAGGCTTTCATTGCGTACGGCAATTGCTGTAGGATTAGACTTCAGCTTTCTTTCTGATTTCCATACGTGTTTAAAACTGGAATCATATAACTCAACAGAGTGATCATGCTTGACCACGTACAGTCTGTCAGACTCAGTAACTTCAAAATCAACAACATTACTTAGTTGCTCCCAATTAATGCTGTCGGACTTTGTGATGAACACCCTGCCTTGTTGATTGATGATGTAGTACTCACCAAACATGCGCACCTTTCTGATGTCGGGCTTATCGTGCTTGGATAGCCTTGTATATTTACCTTGCGATAGTGGTGTCGGTAGCTTTTCCCAAGATTTGCAGTTATCGGAAGTCCTGTATAGGACATTCCAGAACGAGCCAAAAAGCCCTGTTCTTTCATCGTCTGCAAAATGGATGGTTGAAAACCGAAGATTACCTGTTTGCTCTACCTTTGGAAAGGTCTTCCAAGTTTTGCCGTAATCACTTGTGTGGTAAATTAACTGCGAGCTTCCGCTCAGCCACGCTTTTCCATTATTATTAACATAGGCGGCATCAAGCCAACTACTATTGCCAAACTTTACTTTATCCCATGTTTTACCGTGGTTAACGGAGCGGTAGATAAAGTCTTGGTTTCCATCCTCCCCATGGATGAAACCTGAAATCATCATAGTATCCTCGGAAAAGAAACTTACTCGATCAAAAGAGCCAGTACTGGAATGAGAATATTCATCTTTAGAGGTGAAGGGACCGAAATGCCACAGCTCCCCTATCTGCTTTGTATAGTAGACACTTCCTGCCCTTGTGCCAACCCAGATTTCCTCCGATGGGGATACACCAAGTTCAGATACTGCCCCTGAAATTGGCAGTCTCGCCAGATATTCACTCTGGCTGAAGCCAGTCAGAGGTAGACATAGTAAAAGTACCGAGTGTAGTATGTTCTTTATCATGATAGGCGTTGGTCTTCCTCGTCAGAAAAGCATGGCTGTCCATCAAGCAGCTATGATTTTTAGCTCTTATTATACACTTTCATTTTATTTTATTTTATTGTCTAAGAAGTCGTACTTCCCATTGATGAGTGCATTCAAAACCTCAATCACATCTTCTTTTGACCAGCCAGTTACTTCTTTAAGATATTCAGGTTATCATTTTCTGTAAGTCCAAATAATTTCTTTGAAAAGACCGCTCCACATTAAATGGAGCGGCCTTTTCGACTTTTATTAAAGTCGTGATCATCTTAAACTACTTTAGATTGAAAGGTTAGCTACCATTTTTATTTAGATTTAAAATGACTCAATACTTCCTTAATGCCTTCCAGACCACCAGAAATATTTTCCATTTGGGTAAGCACCTGCCCTACCTGATTATTACCTCCTAGGCCTTTTATGCGCTGGTTACGAACAAAGGTTGCTTTAATGTCTTCCCAGCGCTTTGTATCTTCGTCTGTGGCTATACCTATCAGTTGCTTAAACTTAAGCATATTGGCTTCCGCTCCTGAGGTGAGAGTCTGCGACTCTGCTTCGTAATGGGAAAGTATGAGTGTCTGCAGTTCTTGCTCATTCATCACCGGCATTACCTTTTCAGTCAGCTTGTTCATGTTTCTATATGAGCCCTGTAGTTTAAAGGCCGGCTCTGTTCTGTATTCATCTGCCTGGGCTGCTGATCGAATATATTCTTTGTTCACCTTCAGAATCACATCCTGTATCTTCAGCAGCTTCTGCAGCACAAGCACATACTCATTCACTTCTTCCGGTGAATGGTTGCCTTCCAGTTCCATGCCTTCACTGTTGCCTGTTTCAGCTAGTTTGATCAGGGAGTATACATCTTTGTGGCTCTTCGCAGCAAGTTTTGCGAGCACAGTGTTGGAAGTAAGTGCATTTTCAATGTAGCTTAACTTAAATACGTCTTCTGTATCACCAATAATGTCACCCAAGTTATAAATGTCGGCACGGTTGGCCAGCATGTCCGGAATACGGAACTTCTCTCCTGTTTCTGTGTAAGGGTTTCCGGCCATCACCACACATACTTTCTTGCCCCTGAAATCATAGGTTTTGCTTCTACCTTTGTACACGCCTTCTATTTTGCGCTGGGCATCACATAGGGAGATGAATTTTTGCAGGAACTCCGGGTTGCAGTGCTGTATATCGTCCAGGTAGATCATCACGTTATCCCCCATCTCAAAAGACAGGTTCAGTTTCTCAAGCTCTTCACGAGCAGCAGCATTAGGCGCCTCAGTAGGGTCAAGGGCCGTTACCTGATGCCCGATGGCCGGACCGTTTATTTTCATGAAGATGATACCCAGGCGATTTGCCAGATACTCCATGATAGTAGTCTTACCGTAACCCGGAGGCGAGATCAGTAACAGCATTCCCATCAGGTCTGTGCGCTTTGTTTCGCCTGCGGTACCCATCTGCTTTGCCAGATTTGCACCTATCAGCGGCAGGTATACCTGGTCAATCAGTTTATTGCGCACAAAAGAAGACAACACCCGTGGCTTGAACTCTTGCAATCGCAGCTCTTCTTCAAACATATGTGTCATGTTCTTTTTCAGTTCTGTGAACTGTAAAAACTGTCTGGCAGTATGGGCGTTATAGTTTCCGAGTTTACTGATAAATTGATGGTACTGCAGCGCATACTGCTGGTCTTTGAAAACTGAATGAGTGCCCAGTAGTTTATCGAGCCGCTCTGTTAAAACTGTGTTCACCACATACTGACTGTTGAAGCTGTTTGTAAACAACAGTACAGAAGCTTCAACTACATATTCCAGTTTATCCTGTAAAGCAGCCTGCACAACAAAAGCTCGCACCCAGTGCTGCACCAGCTCAAACTGTTGCACCGGGTTTTCAGCCAATGCTTTCACAGAAGTCTCGAAAGCTTGAAGCACCCTATTCTCTGCCAGGTAATGCTTAAAACCTTCGTACAGATCGGCAGCCTGCTTATCTATTATAAAATGATTGCCGCACGAGACCTCATGGAATAGGTATTCGCCTGCGTCCTTAGCGGACACTCCTATACATAAACCTGTTGCAGTAATAAAGCTGTCAAGGTCTTCCTGAAGCTCCAGTATGATACTATCAAATTCATGCGTATCCGGGAATACCTGAAGTATAGCCCCCACTCCTTTTAACTGGTGATGCAATACATCCTTCCTTTTTTCTGAAGCAAAGCTCTTCCAGTATAGTTGAGCGCAGGCCCTGCTGGCAGATGAATAGCGCAGTAGATCGGCCGTTTTAATAAAGCGAACTACAGTAGCTAGAATAAGAGCTGCATCATGGTCATGTACCCCTTTCATGTAGCCTTCGTTAAAGCGCTGGGCCATGAAGCGACCCACATAATCTATCAGTTCTGTTTCAGTAAGCTTATGTAACTCTTCAATCGTGAGAACTCTGAAGCCATCCTCAGACTCAGCAGAATGTATAACCTTCTCCTGTGCTGCTTCCAGCATTTTATAAGCCAGGTACTCAGAACGGTATACTTCATTATTCTCCGAAACCAATGACTGCTCCCAGACCGGACGGTAGCTCAGAAAGGCTTCATCTGTAATCTTCTCGAAAAAATTAGTACCTGCCAGGTGAAAGTACATACTGTTATCCTGGTATACTACGCTCAGCTCCAGCGGCTGTGTGTTTACCGTGAACTGGTGTTTGCCCAGTTTCAGGATATTAGCTCCGTCTACAAAAAGCTCCTGCTTGTCTTTCAGCTGTCGGATTGCATCTTCCTTTACAGTTTTAAGCCTGCTCTGTATCGTATCAGCTTTAACGGTATCTCCTATCTTAAGCAATTCATCCACTGTATTCCGTACCTTCTCGATCATCAGATCAGAAGCGAAATAACCGTTTATCTCGTTAACGCTGCTGAATTTGCTGACACGGTTATGGACGGCTTTCAGGATCCTGTCTGCTGCCTGTTGCAGGTTGCCGGCTCTTTTGTTCAGCGATTCCTGTAAGGCTACTTTCCTGGACTCAAAGGCACTATAAATTTCTTCACGTTTAGAAGATATTTGCTCTATAAACTCATCGTAGTCCGGGAATTTGCCTTCCAGTTCTTCGAGCTGCACCATCAGCTTTGCCAGGTATTCCTCACACTTCTGTGGCGAATCACACACATCCAGGTAATTGATCACACTCTGGCTGATGAGCTTGATCTGAGAGTTAAATTCTGCCTTTCCTTCCTGACTCTGCAGTTCCTTCCGCTTGCGCTTTAGGGCAGCTTTTGTCTGGTTGAAATTGCCATAGATAGCCGAAATGGTATCGATGATTCGGGTAGTCTGCGTGGCATCATCTATCTTCAGGTTGCTCACTATATCGATCAGCATTTCAAGCTCAGATGCTATACTTGCTATCTCCTTATCTATGGCATCGGCTTCTACTACCTTTGCAACTACTTCAATAGATGCGTCTATAGTTTGCACCCGTTGCTCATATGGCTGCAATGCATCCGGTTTCAGTAGAAATGCTACCGTGGCATTGGCTGTATCTTGAGTAAAGTCCAGGAGTTGTAGCTCGTAGGCCTCCACCTTTATCAGGTCTGTGTATCGCAGATCCCGTAGCGAGATCACTTCGCCCCTGATGGTGCGCAACTCCGAAAGGTTCTTTACAAAATCATTGATGTGTGCTGCCCTTTGTATCTTTAGAGCATTTATCAGGTTATCGGCCTGGTTTAGCACCCGCTCTATTTCTGCTTTCGTATTCTTCTTGATGCTGAGTACCTTCTCATACTCATCAACTGTGGCAGTCGCTGTCTGACGGATTCCTGTCAGCGGACTGGCTAGTTCATAGGTTTCCTTCCTGCTCAGCCAATGGTAGGAGTCCAGCACATTGGTCGTGAGCTTGATCAGGTCTAAGTATAAGTTAGCATAGGAATCTTCCTTCTGCAGCAGGCTTAGCAGCTCGGTACATTCTGCCATTGCACGCACAATTTCCTTGTTGCCGATCTTGTACAGGTAAGAGTCCTGTGTTACAGGTATACTATAGTTCGGTCCAATGTAAGGTGTTTGCCAGATCTGAATAGCGTGATGCTTCTGCGCTTCTTCATCTGCCTTAAAATAACAAAGCTCCCCGTTTTCATAAATGGCATAACCATGGCAGATAACAGGTACCTCAATTTTCTGGTTGATCAGGTTGTAAGAGAGCAGCAGGTAAGTTCCCTGTTCCTTGTTGTAGAACACATATAGGAAGTCTTCACCGTTCGGCGAAACAATGCGCTTCTCAAACAGCATATCTTGCAGGTTGTTGTCAAACTCTTTGTACTCCCCTGTCTGCAGGTAGTAGCCATACGGGTAAATAATTCCCTGGCCGTCCGGCAGTAACACACAACTTTGCTCCAGCGCATCTATTCGCCTAACTTCATTTAATTTAGAATTGAAAACAAAGTAACGGTACTTGAGCTCTCGGTAAGGACGAATCTTCAGAAGTATAATATTTCCGATTATTGCGTAGTAGATCTCGGAGTCATCTAGAGTCTGATCTTTATCTTCTACAGTTTCAGAGTAGATGCCGCGGCCGGAATCTGTATTATCTTCTACTTTAATGGTAAGGTCGCCATTGATCGTCTCTACAAAAACTTTATCTTCGATAGATACATGCGGGAACCTGCCTTTGCGTTGTGCATCGCGTGTGGTGCGTTTCCAGGCAAAATCATGCTGATCGGGGAATATGAATTCGTGGTCGCTGCGGTTGTCAATATAGGTTAATGTATTACCCTGAACTGCCCACTTAAATGTTTTTATATCGCTAGCGCTTTTGCCCACCCGAAACACCATAAACAGATGACTCCCAATAACAGCAAACTTTACAAATTGCGTGTTCTTATAGTATTTGTATAGTTTCTGAAAGTCGTCTTTAAAGGTAGCATCACCGATCAGATCTAAAGCCTGCTGAAGAAAAGTATGATTCTCATAAGTATAAACGCCAAAAACATCACTCAGCTCCACTTCCGATTTTAACCCCAGATGCACATTATAGCCAAAGAGCAGGTTAGAGCCCACTGACACCATATCCCAGGGCACACAATTATGCTCTGTTGTTATCCTGTCGGTAGCCACCAGTTTAGTTTCTATTGCACCGAAAACCTTCTTGCGTTCCTGGTTCAGCTGATTCAACTGTTCCCGGAGTTCGTTGCCATTTTTATGCAGGCGGTTACGCAGAATCTCATAGGTTCCTCCTTCCAGTTGCACGTTATCAGATTCTGAAGGAATGGCGGCTGTTTTCTGATCTTCCATTAATTGGATGATTTAGTGGTTTGTAAAAGTTTGCTTGGGACTGGTCACATGTAAAAAACACCCCCGCCTCCTTGCAGGAATAACAGGGGTGTCTGGTTACTTACTGAACTAGTTTAAACTTTAGTTCAGGGAAATATAGGGCTTGTCGGCTATACCCATGGCGGTGGCAGTACTTGTTAACTGCTTCAGGGTATTTAAGGTACTTTCGTCAGCACTGCTTTGCATCATTTTAAATAACAGAGATGACACACTCAGGTTTCGAACATCATCCGATGTCATTCCGAACTGGTTGACAAAGCGCTGCAGGTTAGATTTGAAATCTACGTTACCGTCGCCATTTGCATGGAAGAAAGTATCCTTTACAGTTTCCAGCACATTGCTGTTGCCAACTAGCCTGTCTACTGCTTTACCTTTTGTTATGGAGCCTACAATCTGGTCGAAGAACATGGTCTCGCCACCCACAATATCAATCTTAGCAGCCTTCAACGCTTCAGATATAACTTCTGCCTGAGATGCGGCGATGTCTTTCTGAATATTGATCTGAGCAAGCTCAACTGACTTCTCTTTATCCAGACGCAGCTTGAACTCTTCGTGCTCTTTACCTACACCATCAAGTTTGCGCATAGCTTCGGCTTTCTCTTCTATACCTTTGGCATCTACTGTAAACTTCTCTCCGCTTACACGAGCTTCTGCCAGTCCTCTCTTCTCTTCGGCAGCAGCCAGGTTCTCCACTACACTTGCATCGGCCAAACCTTTCTCTTTGGCAATTTTAGCCGCGATCATACCAATCTTTTCATCAGCTTCGGCCTGTGCTTTCGCTTTGGCTAGTATAACTTCTGCTTCGGCTTCTCCTTCTTTTTGCATGGCCTGCGCTTTGGCTTCCATCACGTGCGCTTCAGATAAACCGATTGCAGCAGCCTGTGCAGCCTCAGCCTCAGCCATAGTTTTAATAGCCTGCGCACGGTTGTTAGCAGATACCTGCTCGGCTTCCGCATCTATGAGCATTTGCTTCGCTCTGAACTCAGCTGCCTGACGCGCAGCTTCTGCACTCTTAATCTCTTTTACTAAAGACTCTTCTGCTTCTCTTTCAGCATTTTTGATGGCAACCGCCTTCGTACGATCTGCTTCTGCAAATGCCTTCGTGTCTTTGATCTTTTCTTCTTCTTCTACTACTGCTTTCTCAACCGTTACACGCTCACGGATTATACCTTGAATGTTCTTACGCTCCTCTTCAATAGCCTTCTCTTTTTCTATCTGTGCAAGGGCTACAATACGTTCTTTCTCATTGGCTTCAAGTAGTCTTGCCTGCTCTACACGTTCAGTTTCAATAGCATCAGTACGTTGCTTGCTTCGCTCTGCCACCAGAATCTGACGGTCTTTATTTTGCTCCGCAATCTTTACTTCTTCGTCTGTTGCAATTCTAGCTTTCTCTGCCTTCAGACGTTCTTCATGGCGTACCTTTTCCATTTCCGCAAATTCGCGCGACTTGATGTTTGAAATCTCACGTTTCTGCTTTTCTTCGTTTTCGGCAAGCTGCTTTTCAAGCTCAAGTATTGTTTCCTGAGCTTCTACATTTTGCTTCTTTATGGTTTTCTCTCTCTCCCGCTCGATCAGGTTCGCCTGCACCTTCTGTCTAGCAGTCAGGTCAATAATTTTCTTAATACCTTCTGCATCAAGAATATTGTTCTCATTCAGGTTCGAAAGTGGGGTCTGCTCCAGGTAATCAATTGCACAGTCATCCAATACATAACCATTCAGGTCAGTACCAATTGTTTGCAGAATCTGGCGTTTAAAGTCATCACGGCTCTGATACAGGTCAACGAAATCAAAATGTTTACCTACCGTTTTCAGTGCCTCTGAGAATTTAGCATCAAACAAACTTTCAAGAGCGGAGTGGTCAGATGCTCTTTTACAACCGATAGATTGTGCTACCTGCACTACGTCTTCAGGAGTTTTATTAACACGCAGGAAGAAGTTCACTTTGATGTCAGCTCTCAGGTTGTCTTTACAGATCAATCCTTCAGAACCTGTACGGGAAATCACTATTGTT
Source organism: Pontibacter populi (assembly GCF_019336435.1). Lineage (GTDB taxonomy): Bacteria > Bacteroidota > Bacteroidia > Cytophagales > Hymenobacteraceae > Pontibacter > Pontibacter humidus. The sequence continues at coordinate 307,859 of NZ_JAHWXQ010000002.1, forward strand.
TTGATAGTGATATCCATCACCTCAAGCTTGTGAATAATAGGAATTACAAAGATACCGGAGAAAGACACTTTAGTATCACCCAGACCTGTTCGTACCAGTGCTTCGCCTTGTATGGCTTTTTGGTACATTTTAATAACGATGGCAATTAAGCCTAGCACGACCACCGCCAGCACAACAACGACGGTCCAGGATAAAGTTGTAATCATGTGATTAAATTGTTTCGTAAGGTTCTATCAGATAATATTTGTTTTCAGTATTGTATTCAATTACCAGGGCAGTCTCGCCCTTCTTTAAGCTTCTACCTTGGGTTGTTTTTACATTAAGTAATAGCGGAGAGCCACTGGTCTTTACAGTTGCCTGCCCTAATTCCATTGTATCAGCAGGAAGTATAACCGTACAAACCTGCCCGATAATAGTAGCCGAAGAATCATGTTCTTTCTCAAGCGCTGCAAAGATCTTTACAAAAGGAGCCGTCAGGACTTTGGCAACAAATAAAGATACTATAAGGGATGGAATCAGGTACATCAGCCCCAGTAGTTCATAATTGTTATTCAGATAGTGATTAGCAAGTATAGAGATGACCCATAAAGGCAGGGCCCAAAAAGTGAGAAACACCATGAGCGGCACTTTACCCAAATTAAAAAAGGCCAGGGCAGAGTTTAACCACGAAACAGAGGAAATGCCATCTACATCTACTTCTACTTCGGCTTCCACATCAGTATTCAAGAAATCAAGGTCCAGAAAACCAAAAATTACAGATAGCCAATAAAGTAGTACAAACACCAAAAAGGCGGTTGGAATAATGTTTACACTGGAAAAAGCGGCCTGTAACAGTTCTGACATAGGCTTTTAGTAACTATTAAACTATAAAACTAATACTATAACAACAGATAAACAGGCCCTTCACAAAATTTTAAAAATTTAGTATCAAAACAAGCTGTTACCTATTATTCCAAACTATTCCTGTCTGCCTTCTACTGGAGTTGTTGTAAGTCCTAACTTTGCTTTAAGAGCTGCAACATCTTCAGAAGCTTTACTTGCAGCACTTGTTTGTAAGGCTTTATCAATTTCCTGGTCAATGGTTTTGCTCTCATTTGCTATTTCTCCATAAGACTCAGCTAAGGCTTCCTCCACTGCTACTTTCTCTTTCATGCGTTCCAACAGAGCCACTGTACTGTGTGAGTCGATCTGGGCAAGTTGCTTGTTTATAGTTTTGGTAGCATTACTTACCGTAACCCGAGACTTCAGTGTCTTGAGCTCGTTTTCCCATTTACTGATCGTAGACTTTAGCTGTTTAATATTCTGGTCGAGTTGCGCAACAGAACCTTCGAACTTATGTTGGTCCTGTAGCGCCTGTGCTGACAACTTGATATTTTCTTCTTTTCTCAGCAAGGCTTCACCGGCTAGTCTGTCTGCTTCTGTGGTACTTAAATCGCCTTTGTGAGCCCGTTGCAGCAACTGCACAGCTTTGTTCTCATACTCCTGTGCTTTTTCACGGTAATTTTCCACATCATTTCTAGCACGTATGGCCATAGCCTTTACCTCAGCTAGCGCACGCAGACTTTTGTCCAGGTCTTCCTTCATATCACGGATACCTTGTTCCGACATTTTAATAGGGTTTTCTAGTTGATCAATGGCAGAATGAGTTTCTGCCTGTCCTATTTTAAAGATGCGTTTAAATATATTCATCGTATTATGCTTTAGTTTTTAGAGAATTGAATAAGCTGATCAGAATACTCGCTAAGTAGCAAAGCCAGTGAGTTAAAAGTCGCTTCTATTTCACACAGGTCCAGTGTTTCCATTTGTAGCGTGTCCCTGAAAATCACACGCTGGCCAGTTTCATCCAGCACAAAGGCGCCATGTATAATATCCCGGTTCTTTTGCAGCAGGCTCCGGTATATCTCTGTTGTCTGAACGGGCAATTCCAGCACATACTGCTCCATGATCAGCAAGGGATCTGTGCAGCCAATAACTAGGTTCTTTATACCTAAGCTTTCTTTCTCAACTACAAACACGCACTCCTGTTCGTCTTCGTGAATGATTTGAAAATCGAGCTCAAGCAAATAACTTTTAACTTTTAAAAAGTAGTTGTTTATCATAAAATGGATTCTTAAACAGTTGTCACAAATTATAGTCGGGCCTTAAAATCTTAAATCTTGTAATTAGGAAGATGTACAAACATTATCTGGAGTGAACCAATTAGCCACTTCAAACAGCTCTTTAAAACTCTCAGTTGCCACAGATCAAAGCATGATAAAAACACCATTCCTATTACTTTTATAAGTATAGCTAATTTTGCTATATAAAAATAGAGCATCTTTAATATTATATTACCACATAAGAACTCAACATATGCTCATATTTATAGCACACCACTAGGTTTATTGCGTTTTATTAGCTTGATTTGTTGATGTAATTATACTATAAAAATAAATACGCTCAAAATATTAGCAAGGTTATTTTTTTATTATGTCGTATATCGGGAAGAATATTAAGAAGATCAGGATGGTCAAAAAGCTAAGTCAGGCAGCCTTTGCCGAGCTATTTAACTTAGCCAGACCAAGTATTGGAGCCTACGAAGAAGGGCGTTCTGAGCCTAAAATCGAGACTTTAGTGCAAATATCTAAGCACTTTGGTTTATCTATTGATATGCTCCTAACCCAAGAATTAACTATAAATGACCTGTATGGATTTGATATATTTAAGCGAGACTATACAAAAGAAGAATCGCTCAAAAAAGTAGCAGACTTAAAGACAGTCACCGAACCGGCAACAGTACTGGTAGAAAGCAATCACGCTTTTACCTACATAGCTAACCTGCATAAACAGGAATACCTTCAACAATTACCCGCTTTACAGTTTACAAGCAACACTTCTAACACAACGCGCGCTTTTGAAGTAAAAGGCAGCGAAATGCAATATGAACAGCATGGGCTACATGCTGGCGACATACTGGTTTGTTCTATAGTAGACAAGTCAGATGCTATTCAGCTTCAGCCAGGAAATATATATGTCATGGTAACTCAGAACCAGATCCTGGTCAGAAGACTTTCTAACATTTCTTCTGGAAATAACCTTCTCTTAAAAACCGACAACCCATACTATCCACCTCTTGAGGTAGCTTTAGCTGAAGTATTAGAAATATGGGAAGTGATAGGGGTTTACAGCACTTCATTAAACCCACCCAGCATCGTAGAAGAACGCCTGACTCAGTTGGAGCAAACTGTTCGACAATTGACAAGCAAAATAACCAAGTTAGAAAAATAACACTTGTCTATGAAAGAAATAGAAAAACAGATCAATCGGGCATATTTTAGTCCGGGCACCGAGTGTCTCAATGCAATTCTGGATAGTATAAATAATGCTGAGTACTCATTAAAGATTTGCGTTTTTACTATCAGTGATGACCGTATTACAGCAGCTATTATAAAAGCTCACCAGGAGGGGGTTCAGGTTAGACTGTTAACTGATAACGAGAAGCTTTTTGATAAGGGATCAGACATACGGGAATTGGCAGCAGCAGGTATAGAAACACGGGTAGACGTAACACAGTACCACATGCACCACAAATTTGCCATCATAGACAATGAAGCTTTACTTACTGGCAGCTACAACTGGACCCGTAGTGCTGCCAACTATAACCATGAAAACCTTCTAGTGACTAATCAACGGGATATTGTTACATCCTATCTTCTAGAGTTCGATAAGTTATGGGATGAGATGCCGCTATTTGATGAGTAGAAATCACTTTCTACTCAGTTTAGGAAACACTGTAAGTGGTATTGAAAAAGTTTTCAATTATAGTTTAAAGTATCCATTTACAGCAGCCAAATCCTTGTGGAAATGGTTCGACGATTCCATCCTTTGGTCTACTTAAAAGCCCCTCAGTTAATTCTGAGGGGCTTTTACTTTCTGCACGTATTCTATTCATCCACATTTTGCTTCATTATTAGCTACTCGGCATGTTTGTCTTTATTTTGTGAGGTGGCAATAGGCGCATTGGAGCAGAACGCTGAAATAAGCGTTAGGCTATATCTTACCGCCGGTTGGAATTATAAATTCTTAGAACCATGCTTAAAGCCTTAGTTATCATTTTTGTTTGTGTAGGCTTCATTTACATTTTGTTTTATCCTTTTTTGAAGCACGCTGTTAACAGAAAGAAACTCTTGAAGGGGTTCCTCATCCTATATGCTGTTGTTGCTGCTATCTCTACTATTGGGCGATCCCAACAATCAGGAAAGTCAGGCATAAAGAAGCGATGCTTAATTTAATATCCACTGCATTCCAAAAGAAGAGCACACTAGGAATGATAAACAGATACATCCAAAAAGCTCTCTGCCAACTGAAGGTCAACTTATCCCCATGCGTAGTTAAAGGGTTCTTCACGTGGTGTTCTTTAAAATTCTTGTACACCACATCAAAAGGCTCTAGCAGTCAGGAGCCTAATGATGTGAGATAATGATTTATAATCTATTTCTTTACTTCTTATTTGGGAAGCTTAAAGAATACCGGCAAGGCATAGTTAACCCTGACTACCCGGCCATTCTGCTTTCCGGGGTTCCAAGCCGGCATGCTTTCAAAGACCCGAATTGCCTCTGCATCCGTGCTTTCACTCAGACTTTTTAATATTTTGAAATCAGTCAGCTCTCCAGCCTTGCCAACAACGAATTTAATCACAACCACGCCCGCCACTTTTTTATCCAGTGCATCTTTGGGATACTTTAAGTTAGCAGCCAAGTACTTTTCCATCGCCGGCTGCCCGCCAGGAAAATCAGGCATCTGTTCGACATATTCGTAAGGTCTCTCTACCGGAGGTAGTACTTCCTTCGAAGCGATTGTAACCGGAACAGATACCTGCACCGCCACCGGTTGCCCCCCTTGCTGTCCTGGCTTCCAGCCCGGCATAGCCAATGCAGCTTTAATGATTTCCTGCTCCAATGCTTTGTTGGTTTCGAGTTGCCGCTGTTCCTGCGGTATAAACGTTTCACCAATCGTGGCTTCAGTCACCTGTCCCGTTTTACCAATAACCAGGTTAAGAGTTATAATGCCACCCTGGCCACGGTTTACATCAGCTAACGCTCTTTCAAAGTATGGATTTACAGCCTGGGTGCCACCAAGCAAAGCTGGCTTCTGATCTACCTTAGAGTAAACTTTATCAGGTGCTTGTTGGGCTGTAGTTTCTGTTAGGACGCCTACTCCTACCTGTAAAAGCAAGGCACAAACTAATCCTTTTGTAAATGTATAATTCATAATCTATATAACTAATAAACACTTTTGTTTGGAATGCTAATCAAATTGATTGCTGTTGATGAGGTAAATAAAGATAAAGTAAATACTGATAGCGTAATAAGTTTATTTGAATACCCTGTGTTAAAATTAGTAAAAAGTGTAGCGGTAGAATTTAGATTCGGAAGGTTGTCCGTTGGCATATAAAATGACAATGCCTTCCAGCAACCCTTGCTCATTGTAGTAATAGTTAGTTGTTGTGCCTCCCTCCTTTTCTTTCAGAGTCGCTCTTCCAGTTGCATCTCGCGTATATGCGCCATCATAGTATCCTGTCTCTTCCATAAGCTTGCCAGCTGCATTGTAGGTGTAGGTACTATTAGGCACGCGTCTGCCTTCAGCTGAACGGGCTATCTTGTCTAATACAGGATAAAAACCATACTTGGTAAATAGAAGCCTTCCAGCTTCCGGGTGCAGACGCAGGTATTGAAAAACTTCCATCTCAAAATCAAGTTCCCCTGATTCTACCAGTTTTCCAGCTATCACCCTGTCATAGTAATAATCCGGTTCGCTTAATCCTTTAGGAGAATACGATAAATGATCTCTGCGCTGGATACTTTTATCTGCACCCGCAACATAGGATCTGGTTAAGCTTACAGACTCATAAGAACTGTACTTTCGGCGGGTCTCTTCGTACGTCGTATCATTTTTAACCCAAGTGCGGGTTGTAGTTTCCCTCACCCATTTTTGAGCATCTGAATCCCAACTAAAAGCGCCAGCAGCCTGTTTTTTTTTTGGCACATAGCGGTGCTGGTTTCTCAGCATCCAGGTAATTGCACTTTTGTCGGTATCTCCTTCTTTACTTAGGCCATCGTATTGGGTAAACATCTCCATTAAACCATTCTTGCCATAAGCATAATCTGTTCTTCCACTCACTTTGTCCGGATAGTATGATTCGCTTCGTATCAAGCGGCCTTGCTTATCAAACAACTGATAGTTTGACAAAAACCGGGGGTCGGTCAGTTTTCCATTATAGTAGTTATCTGATTCAACAAACACTTCTTTGACACCTTTTCGTTTGTAAAGCGATGTTATGTCCTCACCATATGCCTTATCCAACTCCTGCCCTTGTGCCATACAGGCAAAAGGAAGGAAGAAAAGAAAGGCTGCAAAGCCCAAAGGTATCTTATCGTAAGGTGAAGATGGCATCTTTAATCTTTGTTATTCATAGGTTTCCTTACTAAAAAGAGAAACCACAGGCATTTAGACTTTTTAATTGACCACAACTTTTTTGGTTGTTGCGGCCTTACCATCTGATAGGTAAAGGAAATAGATACCAGGCGCCAGGTGGGCTACTGCGACCTTCTCACGTACTTCATTGTCCAAGACACGCACAGACTTGTCAAACACTAATTTTCCCTTACTGTCATAGAGCATCAATGCGACTGCACTCCTTTTTAGCCCTTCCAACAGGATGTGCAAGTCAGAATGGACCGGATTTGGAAAAACTTCGATGCGGGCCTGTTTTTCCAGATCTTCCAAACCCGTAACGGAACTCATACGCCACTGAGATGATTCTTTGTTTAGGTTGCCTGCTTTATCTTTAGTAGCTCCCTTTGGAACCTCTACAGTAATCATACTCCCTAGGGAGGGTTTGATTTCAAGGTTGTAACTTGCTTCTGACCCGGAAAAGGAGTGCTTTTCAGCCCCAGAAACCACTACATCTTCAATAGTAAAGCCTTCTACAGGTTCATCAAAGTTCAGTTGAATTAACACCGGATCCTGTGTTGTGATACTGGAAACCGTACTGCTTATATGCACACGAGGTGCAGTTCTATCCAGCCTGATTTTAACATCATGGGTACTGATGTTTCCAAGATTATCGCGTAGCTCCATGAATACATATTTATCACCGTCTTGACCTGAAAACTCATTACCTTCTCCATTGTAGAGAATATTCCAAGTTTTTGTTACTCCTGCAGCTTCCCACTCACTCCAGATTCGATCATTCACATAGCCATTGGAGAAACGCATTTCTATGGCATCATCCGGTATGATTTCCAATTGCACCAGCGGGTTGTTGGTAAAAGTAACTCCCTTATTGATGGTTATAGCGCCGGCTGGTCCCGTCTTGTTTATGATAAATCGGACGGTGGTTTGGTTCCCACAATCATCTTGAGCTACCATTTCATAATTTCCATCCTCCCATATCCCGGCGCCGCTATAAATTTTGGTCCCATTCAGCGTAGCAGTACCCTCATTAAAATATAGGTGTACGTTATGATTGTAAGCTTCACCATCCGCAACGCCAGTTATAATGGGTGCCACTTTGTCTATCTTAAAATTAAGGATAGTCCTATTGCCAGCCTCATCGGTTACATATAACGTATATTCAGCATCATCAGAAAGAGTAGTACCACTCAATATCTTTTCAACAGAATATTTACGTAAAGCACTTACATAGCCATTTCCTTCAAAGAAGATAGTTCGTGCTGAGTTATATTTTCCATTGTCCTCTACCCCGGTAATCACAGGCGGGGTGAGATCGATCGTAAATCTTCCGGAGATACTATTGCCCGCCTGATCCGTAACTACCACTGTGTATTCTCCTTCCTGGCTAACCACAACACCACTTTCAATGGGCTCTCCATTCAGGGTTGCGCGGGGGGAGGGCCAGTTATCACTAAATGTAACTGTTACCGGTTCGTTATGCAGCTGGTTTCCTATAATATTTGTGGTAGGTTTGCGTTTATCTATTGTACAAGTAACTTCAGTGTAATTCCCTGCTTCATCTGTCAGGCGAATTTTATAATACTTTTCATCGCTGAGCACAATCTTCCCGCCAGTATAAGTATAGTTTTCGTTCAAAAGCGCCGCGCCTTCCGTAAACGTTACCGTCTGTTCAGTATTATAATAGGCCCCGTCTTCAATACCGCTTAACACAGGTGGTGTTCTATCGATTGTAAATTTATCGGGCAGAGTTGCAGGCAGGCCATCAATGACCCGGCTTGCCCCTTTGTCATTTTCCATCCGCAGCTCAATTGTTCCCTCACCCGTTCCTGTTACAACACGGACAGCAACAGTACTGCCTAAGCTATTGCTTACTTGTTTTATATATGCACCCGTAAGACCTTCCGTTGCAATTGAAAAGTTTTCCGCTGTTAATCCATATATAGTGTAACTAAAGGTGATATAAAAAATTACTTCTTCAACCTTGGTTTTGAGCCTAGGAGATCCTCTCATAGAGGAGATTTCAGCATGTGCCGGAGCAGTTGTAAACAAAACTTGATTGCCATAGGATATTCCCACATCATTCATAGCATAGGCCCGCGCAAAATACCTTGTGCTCGGTTGTAAGTCAGTTATTGTACCTGAAAATGCCCCATCACCACTTTCCAACACCAATTTAGGGCCGGCAATAGTTGTTATGTTAGTAGTGCTGCTATATACGATGCCACGCTCCAAGACGGTGCTACCGCCATTGTCTGTTATTTCACCTCCTATCGTAGCTGAACTTGGTGTAATAGAGTGAGCGGCTGAGGTTGTGAGTGCCGGAGGCACATGCCCCTGGTAATTGATAGTGTAAGCAGGGCTTGCTGTATTCAAATTCCCAGCTGCGTCAGTTGCTTTGCCGGCAGCTATAGTTATGGTAATATCCCCTTTAACGGCGGGAATTACGCGCAACGTGTAAGTAGCTTCACTGCCAGAAAATGCTCCTATGGTGCCACCTTCCACGACAATATCGCTGGCAATGAAGCCTGTGACAGGCTCGGTAAATGTGATGTCAACAACTACAGGGTAAGTAGTGTGTGGTGTATCGCCAGCAATATGCATAACAAGAGCCGGTGGCGTCTGATCAAGTATGATGTCGTTTGCATATACTTCCGAAACATTCCCAGCATCATCTTTTAGTTGCAGGTAAACTGTCTTTTTTCCATCTCCATACATCAGTGACCAGCTTGTTGTGTACTTTACAGTAGTCCAGCTCCCCCAATTGACACCATTGTTAGATAGACGCATGGTACTAGCACCTGACTGGGTAATAGTTAAAGTAACAGAGGTTTGGTTGGTATAACTACTACCGCTATTAATGGTGAAGCTCCCGGTAGGTGGGATTTCATCCAGGTCTTTGACACTTAAAGTAAATGGCTTTTCAACAAAGAGGCCTTCTGTATCTGTACTTCGAATACGAATGGTATATGTCTTCTTCACTTCAAAATCCGGAATGTGGCTAACCTTCAAAGCACTTCCAGAAATGGTAAAAAGCGCATTGTCTTCACTGCCTGTCCCTTCTACCAGCGTGTAGGTATATCCATCCGTATTATCATCAGTTGTGGACAAGCTCGCCACCGTGGTTCCGGTAGCTATATTTTCTGTTATAAGGCTTGTAGAAAGTAAAATGCCCGAAGGAGGGTCATTAGCGGGTGTAATCGTGATAGTTTTAGTAACAATTCCACTGGCAGTATGGCCATCATTTACTGTGAAGCTGATGACACGAGGTGTTAAGTCTGGATTTCTGGAAGTATTGGCATAAGTAACGGCTCTAAGGGCAGCCTGCCATTGTTGCAAAGTGGCGGTGGCACCTTGCGAGTGAAGTGAAAGCCTGCCCACGGCGGCATCGTAGTGCGCGGTGATGTTGCCTGTAGTGGCTGCATTACCAGAAAAACCAAGTATATCCTGGTCGCTTTTAAAGTTACTGGAGATGTGGATGTTAGCCGAAAGTAAAGTAGGTTTGTCTCCAGCAGTTAATATAAAACCTGGATCTACAGCCACTGGCACAGGTACAGGTACTGTATAGGGGGCTTCTGTGAATTCGGTAGAGCCTTCAGAAGTAGCTATTGTAGCCGCCTGGTGAAATACACCTTCCGTACTCAGTTTCACTAACCAAAAATCGCGTGCACCTATGGAATTATCACTTTTATCGCCACTAGCCACACCTGCGGTATAACCTCCCAGGATAAACCCTTTATCTGTTGTTTGCTGCATAGCATACAGGTTGTCATTATCTTTTGAACCAAGCCCCAGGTCCCATGACTTACTTCCATTGCCATCGACTTTTATCAACCAGTAGTCGTTTCCTCCATTAGTGGGTTGGCTCTTATCTCCTATAGTAATGTTAGTACCTGAGGTGGTATAACCACCAATTAGAAAGCCACCATCATCTGTCTGGATAACAGCGCTGGCATAATCATCCCCTGTTCCACCAAGCGTGGTATCCCACATTTTATTGCCAGCAGCATCAAGGCGCAGTATCCAGTAATCCCTGACCATTATTACTGCCTGACTTTTATCTCCTGACCTACCAGATTTAGAGTCGCCAACCAGAATATACCCTCCGTCAGGTGTTTGTTGAATAGCACGCAAATCGTCTGTCCAGCTACCCCCCAATGTTTTGTCCCATTCCTTTTTACCTGACCCATCCAGCTTGACAATCCAGTAGTCGCTGTCCCCCTTCGATGGTTGTGATTTAAAAGCATAGGCACTCGAATAAGACCTTCCGCCCAGAATGTAGCCACCATCACTGGTCTGCTGGAGATCTGACAGATAGTCAACACTATTTCCCCCGATGGTTTTGTCCCATTGCTTCTTGCCAGCCGCATCTATTTTAACAACCCAGTAGTCCTCTTGTCCATAGGAGCCTTCTGACTTATCGACAAAACCACTGCTAGAATGGCCTCCCAAGATGAAACCGCCGTCTGTTGTTTGTCGCAAGGCAGAAAGATGGTCGTCTCCGTAAGAACCAAACCGCTTGTCCCACAGTTTATTTCCCTGCCCATCGATACGCACAATCCAGTAATCATCATTTGGGCCCAGGTTGTCGTAAATGGCCATATCCTGGCTCCTGTCGCCTGATTTTGGTGACCTGGAGTAGCCTCCTAAGATATACCCCCCGTCTGAGGTCTGCTGCACAGCGCTAAGTATATCAGCCCCGCTACCGCCAAAGGTTCTATCCCATTGCTTGTTACCGGCAGCATCCGTTTTCACGACCCAGTAATCCACACCTCCTCTGGAAGTCTCAGACTTATCGCCTGAAACACCAGAACCGGAATATCCTCCTAAGAGGTAACCACCATCATTTGTCTGAATTACAATTTGTAAAGCCTCGTCATAGGTTGCTCCTATGGTTTTATCCCATAGTTTATGAGGTGCGTGCTGGGCCTGCAGCGGGTGGAATACCGTAAAACATAGTAGAAATAGGACAAAACGTAAAAGTCGTCCTGTGAAGGGTGCGTAGAAGTTTGAATGCATAGGTTGAGATCTTAGCACAAATATAAAAAAAGAAAGCAAAATATCTTGGATAAATCCATCTGATATAAGATGTTATGGTACTCCCATCTCTGTGTTGGTTTAGTAAAAATACCACTGCTAAGAATGGTAATAGGCAAAGTTTTATAGTTATTCAACCACTATACAAATGATGCCATGCAGTATAAGCTGGATTATTAGGGCTCTTCTACTGATTTCTAAAAGCTTTTATCCTCTTTATTTAAGTAGCATTCTAGCTTTAAGCTTACCCTAGCAAAAAATCATTATGATAAAGTTTCTCTGGCATGCAGTAGGCTTTGCATCTAACCTAATTTGAAAGTATCAGCTCAATAGCTGGCAAGATATACTTACCGCTATGCGCTGTATTTTGTAGTCTATTGCGTTCTACCTTATGCCAAACTCCTTTTATCATCTGCCAGCTGTTTTTATCTTCGTCACTAGAAATAGTTCCTACCATGGGCTGGTAGGAACTTCTTTTATGATCTTGGGCTTCCCCTATTAAAGAGCCTGATTGCTTATCCGTGTTTTTATAGACATGTTTATTTCTATCTATGATCAGCCATTCGATGGCTATAAAAAGCCCTTCTTCTGGAAACCGGAGGTTTAAATCTTCCAGGTTAACTCTTGTTGAACTCTTGCCTTTTCGGGCAATACCTTTGATACTATGTTGATGCAGGTACTCGCCTGGCTTGCCATCAGCACTAACCCGATAGAGTCGGATGTGAAATAGGGCATCCTCACTATCAGAGGCAGTTAGAATGCTAAGTTGCTTTAAGAAAGCAGTTTGTTGGTATGCCTGGTTGTAAGGAAAGTAGTTGGCTATTATCCTAGGAAAGCCACCGCTACCTAAATAATAGTTAATAATAGCTTTGTTGTAGGTTTTGATTTTAAGACTGCGGGTATTTGGGGAAGCTAAAACTCGGACTTCTGAAAGCAAGATGGGTACAGGCTGCAAGTAAACTGTGTCAAACAAAGCTCCTACTTTAATCCGTTTGTTTTCATACCCAATTGCTGTAAAGAGTATAAAATCCGCACTATCACCTTTTATTAATGAAAAACGTCCGGCTTCATCCGAGGTAGTACCTGTATGTTTATGCTCAATCCAAATATTACTGTAAGGTATTGGTGCTTTTGAGCCTTTATCACTAACCACCCCCTTCACCTGACTTCTTGCCTGCAGCGAAAAGAAAGTTAGTAGAACAACAAGTATACTTTTATTCATTGCATATGCCAACAAAAGATCACTGAATCTTAATAACACCAGGCTATAAACCAGATGCCTGAAACTGAAAGCTAAGCTACATCTGGACTTAAATTTCGCTTACAAAAGTAAAGTATAAGCAATGTTAGGTAAAGGCCAGCGTTGGTATAAAGAAGAAGTTATTCTCGTTTATGGTGCGTTTATGCAAGCCAACGGATTAGGACATGCTGCGAACGAGGCAAAGCCAAGAATGAACCCTGTGCCAAGTTGGCGTGAATTAATTCTGGTCGCTTCATTTGTGCTTTCAGCTCTAAAGTAAACGTTATCGCCTACCAGTCGATACCTTTGAGTTCACCTGTGCCTTTGAATTTTGAGAGGGTGATAAACCCAAAATGTCTCTTTGTATATACATCATAGCTACCATCTCCATCAGAGGAAGGCTCTCCTTTATATACTGAATCCTTGACTATAAAACGCTCCAGCACTTCTTCATCATATGGGAATCCATTCTCTTCCACATATTTTAGGAAAACGGTATCCCCTATTTCTTCTGCTTTGTCAATATATGATCGTTCCCATTGGTAAGAAGGAGAGTTTGCTCCACTACCTACAGTTACTGTATCAAGTACCCAGTCCCCAATCTTCTTGCTAAAGGTAAAGTGTAGTTTATCCTCTGACCAAACTCCAGATGCAGAATAGCCTTGTGAGTGATAGGTGACTGTAAAGCCTAAGCCGTTTCCATCTATCAATATTTCTGCTGAGGAGGTAATGCTATTATCAACATTTTCAAGCCCAAAAAACTCGTTAGTCTTATGCTTCAACTGCAGGTGGCCATTGCGCTGTCTTAACAAGAATAAAGTTGGCAACTTTGTATTCTCACTGTACTCTTCAAGCTCTTCATCTAAATACTTCGGATTAACCAAAGAGATTATGTAATCTTCCAATGCATCGCCGTTCAAGTCTCCTTTAACAAAGTTGAAGACTTTGTAGGATTCAGGTATAAAAGGAATTATTTCAAGTGAAATAACATCCTCACTATCGCTGTCAAGCATGAATTCGCGAGGGCTCTGTTCTGCTACATTTGTTGGTACTGAATCAGGATTGTTGGAATGTTTAAGGGAGGTAATTTTCGATTCCTTGTGTATTTCTTTACTACCACAGCCAGAGATGTAAATAAAAGTTGTACTAATCAAAGCAAGGAAAATTAGTTTATTCATTTTATAATTATTTGTGAATTGTGAAAATCAGCGTATGAGTCTTATTCAGTAAATGTATAAACCTTCTAAGGCCTACATTATAACTTTCAGGAAATCTAATATAACCTATTTTCTATAATAGTTAATGATCTAGCCTAACTATTATGTGGCTAATGATTAGGTGTGTTTAGGCGCTTGTTTTGCTTTTCTTAGTTATAAGACAAGTATACAACTAAGTGCACCTGAATGGATAAGTGCACCTGAAAGGAAAGCAAAAAAGGAGAGACGGCTCAATAGAAGGGCGAGCGGTGGCAAACCTGAGATTAGTACAGGAAAGAATAGGTGGTTAAAGTGTAGGGGCATTCTTTCCATAAACGCCAGGTTAAATAAAGCTGGTCCGGTAAGAGCAGTTGTTTCAACAATGCTGGGTTACGAGAGGCCTATTCTACGGCCCTCTCAGGAAGAAGATAGTCCTCAAGAGAAGTCAAATCTCTGTGGAAAAGGTTCGATAATTCCATCCTTTGGTCTACTAAAACAAAAGCCGCTCCAAATCAAATGGAGCGGCTTTGTATTTCGATGATTTTAACCGAAGGGGGAGACTTATCGAACTTTCCTCAGAATCTATGGCATTAAAGAAGCCATATCTATTACAAAACGATACTTAATATCGTCTTTTAGCAAGCGCTCATATGTTTGGCGGATAAGGGTGAATTGTTTATCTCAGTATACACGCCTCGTATGCTCATTTATTTTTTGGATTTAATCAATTTTCTTAAGCCAATCTGTAATTTCGTTTTTCAATTGGATATGAAAGTATGGAAGAAGCAACGCCACAGTCACTGCCACATAATGCCGCACATGCGCTTCTGGACTTAAGTGTCTGTACTTCGGTAATCTTGCATATCTTACCCAACTGTCTGAGATAATGAACACCTGCTCAAACAATAGCGGAAACAAATAGCCTTCCACCTTGGCTACAAAAACCCCATTCCTTTTATACATTTCGAAAATGGCTAAGAACATTTCCCTCCTACTCAGGAATAGGTGCTCATAAGCCGCGTATACCTTAGGGTATGATTCTAGTATAGTTGTAGATTCAATAAAAAAGAACATGTACCGGTACATGACTTTGTAAATGTGTGTCAAGGGCATTATCAGTGCCTGGGCGTTTATAACCTCAGCTACGGAGCCGGTTGCGTAGGAAGTTATCTCCTGCTCCATTTCTGAAAAGATAGTAAGCACCAGTTCTTCCTTTGTTTTAAAGTAATATCGCAGGTGACCATCGCTGATCGCTAATTGCTTGGCAATATCACGGAGCGTAGTTTTAATGATGCCCTTCTGGTTAAAGATTTCAACTGCCTGGCTTACTATTTTTTCCTTCATTCTAGCTCTTTGGAGCTAAATTACAAAAAAAGTAATTATCTTTGCATTAGCTCGCACGAGCTAGACAAATAAAATTTCTTAAGTGAGTCTAAATTAGTCCATAGTACCTTACCTATTTCAGCAGTTTGCTGCTGTAGTGGGTTTTATTTAATAATATGAACGCCAGCAAAAAGTGCCCTCACTGCGGCCAATGGTCCCGTTGGACTCAAAATCCCGCAGACCGCTGTCAGTATTGCCAAGGTATACTTGACCCTACAACTGTTGCCCGACAGCAAGCCCAGCAGAAACGAAAGCAAGAAGAGAATCAACGGTTCTCGGTAGACTTCATCAAGGTTAACCCTAACGATCCGTGGTTTACCAGATTTTACAAGCGAATCGGGCTGGGTTTTCAAATCGCGTTTGTATCGCTCGTTTCTCTTTTCTTATGGCTCATCGCGTTGTTAGCCGGGTAAGCTGGAGTACCCTCAGTCTGCAGTTCTGGGTGCTGGCAGCGGTATATCTGGGGCATTGGGGATGGTGGTATCTGGCATTACCAAGACCTGCATGGATGCAATATTACTTAGATGATTTGCTTTGCCTACCACTGGTTCTCACGCTCACCTTATTTGTGCTACGGTTCTTTTATAAGCCTCACCTGCGCCTTTCCTGGTACCACGTCGCTTTTACAGTGCTATATTTTTCGCTTGCTTTTGAGGTTTTCTTCCCCAAGTTCATGCCCCGCTACACTGCAGATTGGGTTGACGCATTACTTTACACAGTGGGCGGCGTGATTTTTTACAGGTTCCTGAACAGGTAAAATTAATTCCTTGGTTTTTAAGTTCACTTTCCTGAGCTCTACCCTACACCTCCATAGCTTAGATCAAAATAGTTGTGTCAAGGTAGAAATGGTTCGATAATTCTATCCTTAGGTCTACTACTATAAAAAAGCCGCTTCAAGTGATGGGGAGTGGCTTTTTTTGGTTCTCCAACTTCCCCTTCAGTTAGACATATTGAACTATTTATGAAGTAGATAGTCTCACACTTTTCAAATATCTCTGATTTAATTCTATTTCTTTTTCTGAAGAACCAGATTTATCTTTCTTGTTGCTACTGTTGAATTATAGCTTCGTAGCAATAGGGTTTCGCCCTTCAACACATCACCAATCACGAAGCCTTTCCTAGTCCAGTAAACCAGTTGGCAGCTATGCCATATATGAATGAGTCTGGTACCACTCTACCTGTCATTCTGTAGCCACTTGATGAATTCAGGAGAAGTAAGCCCACAGGCTGACATTTTCTTCACTGAAAACAGCGCCAGTGTGGGTTCTCTTTATTCCTGCAATAGCTGCTCCTGACATCTCCTTTTAGAGCTTCCCATAAGGCCTACGTACTACCTATAGTTTAGCAAGCTATTACCTACAGTTGTATGTGCTACAGAAATTATCAATTGAACCTAGAGCAACGTACTGGTAAGGATTGAGCAGTTAGAAGCTCTAATGATATGTACTAAAGTTTTTACTCAACTTGAAATTTCATGAAGATTGCTACCTATAACGTTAATGGTATAAATGCACGGTTACCTGTTTTACTTAAATGGCTTAGTACTTCGGCACCGGATATAGTTTGTCTGCAGGAATTAAAAGCTCCGCAGGAAAAATTTCCAGAAGCAGCAATAGCTGAAGCAGGTTACCAGTCGGTCTGGCATGGGCAAAAAAGCTGGAATGGAGTGGCTATACTTACCCGAAACATGGCAGTTCATGAACTTGCAGTTTCACTTCCAGGTGACCCGGAAGATGCACAGAGCCGCTACATACAAACAGAAATTAATGGTGTACTAATTGGTTGCCTATACCTACCCAACGGCAATCCTGCGCCCGGCACCAAGTTTGACTACAAGCTACGCTGGCTAGAGCGATTTAAAGCTTATACTGATACGCTGCTTAAACTAGATAAGCCTGTTGTACTTACAGGAGACTTTAACATTATACCAGACGAAGTAGATGTATACAAGCCGGAGCGCTGGCTTGAAGATGCGCTCTTCAGACCCGAAGTTCGATCAGCCTTTCGTTCTCTTACAGAGCAGGGTTGGATAGATGCTATCCGTAAACTATACCCTAACGAAACGATTTATACTTTCTGGGACTACTTCCGCGGCTCCTTTAGCCGAAATGCTGGACTGCGCATCGATCATTTTCTACTCAGCCCGCACCTGGAAAGCAGGCTAACTGCAGCCGGAGTAGACAAGTATGTGCGCGCATGGGAAAAGACCAGCGATCATGCCCCGGTTTGGATAGAGTTAAAAGATGAGTAGCAGTCTACCTTGATACTTCTTTGTCTGGATAACTGCTCTTCCCCATGTACAATCAACCTTAACAATTTATTATCATAAAAATCAGAATATTTATACCTGATATCATTTAGTTCGTTTTCAGCTACAAGTAATTATCTCATGACTACTGTATATGTCTGCAAATAAGCTAAACGAATACCTGTATCTGGTATGGTCTGCGATTAAAGGCAAGGAGTATGACTACACGACCCTTGGCATCAGGCGCAGTATCGTTTTACTGGCTATTCCGATGATCCTGGAAATGCTGATGGAGTCCCTGTTTGCTGTAGTTGATATTTTTTTTGTTGGTCGGCTCGGGTCTGATGCGCTGGCGACAGTAGGTCTTACCGAATCAATCATGATGCTGATCTACGCGGTAGGCATGGGTATAAGCATTGCAGCTACAGCTATGGTATCGAGGCGCTTCGGGGAAAAGAATTACCGAAAAGCAGGTAGTATTACGTTCCAGCTGCTAATTACCGGTACCGGACTCGCAGTCCTTCTGGGTGGCACTGCCTTATATTTTACAACTGAGATCCTATCCCTGATGGGAGCATCAGCTGAAGTAATAGCTACAGGGGCTAACTATGCACGAATCATCTTTGCTGGTAACTTTGCCATTATCCTGCTTTTCTTAATTAACGGGGCGTTCAGGGGTGCCGGATTGCCGCACCTGGCTATGCGCGCGCTCTGGATAGCCAACGCTTTCAATATTGTACTTGATCCGCTGCTTATCTTTGGTCTAGGACCAGTCCCCGGACTAGGCCTGGATGGTGCAGCCTGGGCCACTACGATAGGCAGAAGTATCGGCGTGCTTTACCAGCTTTATCATTTGTTCAATGGCAAACATTCGCTAAAGATACTGCGCGAAAACCTGGTAGTTCGGGTACGTGTGATCATCAAAATCCTTAAGTTATCTTCCGGCGGAATCGGGCAATACCTGATTGACTCGGCCAGCTGGATTTTCTTAACCCGCATAATCGCAGAGTTTGGCAGTCAGGCGCTGGCAGGGTACACCATTGCTTTCCGGATCATCATTTTTACACTATTGCCAGCCTGGGGATTATCGTCAGCAGCAGCTACGTTGGTAGGGCAAAACTTGGGGGCCCAAAAAGCAAAGCGAGCCGAAGTGGCAGTGTGGTTAACAGCCAGGTATAATGTAATTTTTATGGCTATAATTATGGTGGCCTTTCTACTCTTTGGCAAGCAACTTTCTGCTTTCTTTTCAGACGATGCAGTTGTCATTTCCATTTCTTCGGAAGCTTTAAAGATCATCACCCTTGGGTACATCTTTTTCGGACTTGGGATGGTGATGGTGCAGGCATTTAACGGTGCCGGCGACACGCGTACTCCTGCCCTGATCAACATTGGTGTGCTGTGGCTAATTGAAATACCGACGGCCTATACATTAGCGATACTGCTTAACATGGAAGCAACTGGTATTTTTATAGCTATTGCTTTCTGCCACTCTTTGCATGCGCTGGTAAGCTGGTGGTTCTTCCGGCAGGGTAACTGGAAGATCACCAAAGTATAAATTCCAGCAAAGGCTACTACGCTAGTATTTTACAATAAAAAGCCTTTGCCAGTAGCTACTCGGTAATGGGTTTAAAACTGACTAAGTGAATAACTTTTTACACTTCCTACAAAGGTAAATATCATGAAAAGCCCTATTAAGAGGAAGAATAGACCATATCCAAGGCTCCTAAAACAGCCATGTCCTGGTGGAAATGGTTCGATAATTCAATCCTTTGGTCTACCATAGTATAAAAGCCGCATCACTTTAAATGGAGCGGCTTTTTTGGTTCGAAATTTTAACCGAAGGGGAGACTTATCGAACTTTTCAGATAACAAGTCCAGCTTTCGAAATCGCCTTTATTATATTCTATATCATTATGACCTTACAACGGGCTAGAAGCGCATTCCCTTAAGTGCAGTTAAACTCTATTAAAAGAAAAAGATGACGGTTGTTTGTAAGCAATTCTAAACTTTCTGCTTGCTCCCCGCAGGCCAATACGTATTATCTGATTTTGCTATTATTACGATTTTAACTTACTTTCTAGCCGATCTACCCTATCTCATCGCTAAATGCAGCAACCTCCAGCACCTCTTTTCCTGATGAATTTATTCCAGGCTTTTCCTATGAAGTAATATCTTGGCGTAGTCTCTCCCGAGCTTATTGCCATACACTTCGTATGATTTTTTAGCCCACTCCAAGGCTTGGTCAGTATTACCCAGTACTTCGTGTGCAACAGCAATGTTGAGGCTAGCCATCCCGGCGTTTTTGCGACTTACCTTACTCAATAAGGCAGTCCAGCTATTTATAGCGCCTTGCCAATTAGCGACTTCAGAGCTCCTGAACGCAGCCTTAAAGGTATGTTTACTGGATCCTTTCCCTTTTTTGTAAAGCTTTCTCTCAACAGTATAATAGCCTGGGAGAAAACGCTCGATGTAGGTACGCCCAGCCTCGTATGCGGTATTGGGCAGGGCCTCAGGTGGCGGTAACGTCAGAGTACTGCCTGTTGCTCCATTAAAGGTCAGAAAGCTCTTTGCCTGGTGCTGATCAAGTATGGTCCTGGAGGCAGGGTCATACAACCGCCAGAAAGCATGTACATTTACCCTGATCTGGCTGGGGGTGCCAGGTATGGGGGCCTTATTACCCAGTGCTGCGGTGACACCGTTGGTAACCGTTGATAACAACACATCAGAGTTGGAATCGAATGTCTCAAGCACGAGTAAAGCGTCCGCGTTGCTGGCATCACAAATGGTTTTTACAAATTCCCAATCGAGCAGCTCAGGCGTCTGGCGAGTACCTGTTCCGTATAGCCTGGTTCGCTGTGGGATCACCACTTGTATGCTCCTGTGTCCATTGATCCTATCAATTACGCCTTTCAAACACTCGTCGGAAGCCAAATGGTCTGAACCTAAAACCTCTCCTGTCACAATGGCCTCTAACACCTTCCCCTGCTTATTCTCTGGCCTTGTGAGCGACCTGTTCACTAGCGCGATCGTTTGGACGTCGTCTGGCAGGTATACTTGGGGCGGTAATGGGTAATCTAACTTAACATAGCCATGTTTGCTGCACCCGCTAAACATCAGGCTTAGCAACAAAAGATAAAGGGGCGATCTCTTAAGTAAACGAGAAAAGTATAGCATACATTAAATATATAAAATATTTGATCAACCTATACCTTTACTTTAAAACGGATTCACCTAAACTTACCTTTCACGCAGCCCGTCTTTTGCTGGAATGCTTTTATTCTGGATTGCTTTTATTAAAATTATTTTACCTCCTGAAAGCTCTTATTAAAGAAGGCTTCTAATCTATCAAATGGGATCAAATCTTTTTTGTCATACAGATCGACGTGGTCTGCATTAGGAACGATCACCAGTTCCTTCGGCTCGGAAGCCATTTTATACACATCCTCTGAGTAATAACGAGAGTGCGCCTTTTCTCCGGCAATCAGCATAACCGGGCGGGGCGAGATCATGTCAATATTTGCCGCCATCGGGAAGCTGAAGAAGGCCATTGGAGTTGTTGCTGTCCAGGCGGTGGTAGAGTTGATGGACCTTGGGTGGAAACCGCGTGGTGTTCGGTAGTAATCGAAGAAAGAAGCCAACACCGGGTCCGGGTTCTTAGGCAATGTTTCAGGAAGTACGCGATTCCCTTTTACTACATTGCCGTTCTTGTCAAACGGCACCTCGTGCAAGCCGACTGCATAGCTTCCGTTCTCCGCATCTGCCCAGCGCTGCTGACTCAGGTAATCCACTACCTTTTTTCGCTGCTCCAGGGTATAACCGTCTTTATGACCGCGGCTCATGCTGCGGGACATGTCGTACATCGAAGCGGTGGCTACCGCCTTAATACGCGAATCGCTTGTGGCGGCAGTGAGTGCCATACCGCTCAAACCACAAATTGCCATGAGGCCAATACGGTTACGGTCAACGGAAGGCAGCAAACCGATATAGTCCACCGCTGCACTGAAGTCTTCTGTAAAAATTTCGGGAGAGGCAACGTTGCGCACCTCTCCACCACTTTCACCAGTGAAGGAAGGATCAAAAGCCAGGGCAACAAATCCTCTGGCAGCCAACTCGTTTGCGTAAAGTCCCGAAGACTGCTCTTTCACTGCTCCAAACGGGCCGCTTACGATCAAGGCTGGCAGCTTCTGATTTCCACTGTTCTTTGGCGTGTACAGATCTGCTGCTACCGTTATGCCATACTTATTTTTGAATGTTACTTGCCTGCGTGTTACCTGGTCGCTCAACTCAAAAGTATAATGCTCCCTTTCCTTCGTCTTATTTTTACTTTGCTGCTTCGAATTCTGACTGAAAGCCTGCCCACTTATGAGTAAGGCTGCTATCATGAATACTAAATGTTTCATACTAAATTGTTTTAATAGGTTTTGCAGGAATACCGCCCACCACCGTATTGGCGGGCACATCCTTTGATACAACGGCCCCGGCCGCTACCACCGAATTTTCTCCCACTGTAATCCCTTGCAGAATGGTAGCATTAGCACCAATCCAGGCATTCTTCTTGATGAAGATGGATTTGGGTACAAGCGACTGCCTCTCTTCCGGGGAGAGCGGATGACCTTCTGAAAGTAGCTTCACGCCTGGCGCCAGCATCACATCATCTTCAATGGTAATGCCGCCCAGGTCCAGGAAAGTGCAGCCAAAGTTGATGAATACATTTTTGCCAATGCTGGTGTTCTTCCCGTAGTTGATATACAAGGGCGGAAACACGGCTGTGGATGCATCGATTTTACGTTCTGTGATCCGGCTCAACAGATTTCGAATTTCTTCGGGGTTACTGGAATTGTTCATTTGCTGGACCAATTGCATCGTGGCATAAGATGCTTCACGCAGTCTGCTGCCCTGCGGATCGTTTGGAGAAATTGTCTCCCCTTCTCTCAGGCGCTCAAAAATATCTTTATCGTCTGTTTTCATGTTGTGTTATCGCTTAGTATTACAAAGTTAGAGCAGAACCATTTCTTAATTGTTACACATTATTCGGCAATAATGTCAAATACCACCTATCTTCATAGAAAGAATCCCTGAATCATGACGCATAAAGCAGCACCTAAGGTTATTTTATTGGAGGTAACGAATAGTAAGGGCCTTCCTGACCACTTTCAGGATCATTATCATACCCATTTAGTATGTCACCGTGGGAGTATCAGGTTTGTATTCAACGACCAGGAGATGGCGTGTAAAAGGGATGAGTTTTTGTTTTGGTTTGCCGAAAGCAGGCTTTCCGGTTTGCAGCTTTCAAAGGATTTTAAAGCTACGGTATTGCTGGTGGAGAAAGATTTTCTGAATAACAATCTTCCTGACCAGGGCTGGAGCATCAATGCCCTGTTGCATTCCAGGGTTTACCCGGTAAAAACGATACATGGCGAGAATGGTAGACAAAAAATTCTTCTGAACTTCAAATGGCTACATGACCGTTTTTTGGAAACCGAGCATCGCTTTTACACCGAAGCCCTGAGCCTGCAGATGCAACTGTTTATTCTGGAGATGTGGCACATCTTTGCCAATGAATATGAAAGACGGAAGCACAGCCTGCAAACCGGAACCCTGTATGAGCGGTTTATGCAACTGGCAGGGGAGCATTGCATGACCGAGCGTGAAGTACAGTTTTACAGCAATCAGTTAAACATTACCCCCAAATACCTTAACCAGATCTGTAAGCATTCATCCGGTATCACAGCTTCCCAGTGGATCCAACGCTTTGCCCGGGAGCGCATTATCATCTTGCTAGAAAACAAAAAGCTCAATATCTCTGAAATCGCCGACAAAATGGAATTTGGTAGTCGTTCATTTTTTACCCGCTATGTGAAAAAGCTATTGGGCGCCACCCCCAGTGAGTATCGAAGCAGAATGGGCTAAAGAGAAATGTATTCAATATTAATGTTGTAAGCTGCTAATAATCACTAAATAGACAAATGGTTTATCAGCTATATTTACATTGGGTAGCATGCTTATTTTATAGCTACTTGGTCCTGCTTTATCTGGATACATTCATTGCTGTATCTATTTGTTTTATATGTTTAACTCATGAGGATTTCCAGAAACTAATATTCATTGCGTATTATCAACTACAAAATATGGTATTGGAATTGCAGGTGTAGATTTGGGTATTTTTTAGTTTAACAGTATGAGCATTGAGCTTAATATTTTCTTAGCACTAAGCAGTCATCAACAGCAGCTATATCCCAATGTATAAACTTCAGAAAATCTATCCTTTGAATTCACATTAAACTTAAAACCGATTATCAAGATAAATAAACGTGTTCATCATTTTCAGAGTAATAAAAAAATTGCATTCTATTATTAAACGATGCTTTAATTTCTCTTACCTGGTGCTTCTCCTATATACTATATGTTCACTGAACTATAGTATTCATTTTTTTTTAAACCCGCGCCTCCAATCTAAGTAATTCCTACAAAATGATTAAAAATTGAAGTTATAGTTTGGAGTGTGCCCTTACAGAGCTTAAGTTTGAAATTCTGTTAGTTTATCGTGAATACAAATGGAAGATATATACTTTCAAAATCATGCTGTAACCATTACCTATAATCCTGATATGCAGTTAGGCACTGCTATATGGAGAGGCTTTTTGAGTAGCGATGAGTTTAGGGAAGCCATCTTAAAGTGCCTGGAACTGATAGAAAACAGGCCTGTTGTGAGATGGTTAGGGGATAACCGCGACATGAAAGTTATTCGGCCTATAGACCAAGTTTGGTTTGTAGATACGGTACTTCCAAGGCTTCATCATTCTGCCCTGCGAAGAAATGCAGTGTTACATTCAAAAGATTTCTTTAACAAGGCTGCTGTAGAGCAAATCTACAGACGTACCGAAGGTAGGGGCGATCTGATTACTAAAGATTTCGATAGCAAGGCCTTGGCATTGGCTTGGTTAAAAGAGGACATTCAATTGGAAGCTTAGCGTCTCCTTCTACTATATCCACCTCATTTTTAGTGTCCCAGCAGCTTCTATTCTAGATTACAGCAAAATCCGCAGTTAAGCTTCTCTTCTGCAATGCAGAAGTACTGGAGTGACTAAAAAGGTAATGCCGCTTTGTTAATTCAAAGACTAAAGGTTTAGCACTTTTAGGGTACGATTGCTACTAAATATGATTACTGATGTGATTCAAATACTCAACAGTATCTCTCATTAAATCACAAAGCAGTTTGAAGTACAGCTATCGGGAATAACCTGACTAACCACATTACCTAACCAGCTTACCCACTAGCTTCTGGTTTAAGGCTAGGTTAGTCTATAGCTGTGTTACTTTGCTTAAGCCAATCGTTAGCATCTTCTACAGCAGTGAATGATTCTAACTGGAAAGGGAGCGCTAGGCTTGCATTGATCGTTTGAATGGTACCTCCAGACCGCTTTTTAAGATCCAGGTATAGCTTCGGATCTGATCCACTATAATATCGATGTTGTACTTAACTTCCGCTATAAGATAACCATGCAGGTCCGGGTAGTTGACGTGTAATAGATCGGTAGCTGGGTCATAGTCAAGCTTTATTACCCCTTGTCTATAAGGATTATAAAATTTATTGGTACAGGGAACATCAAATCTACTGCATGAAAATTCAAACCCGCGTATTATTTGGCCAATCCAGCTAGAAACAAGACAAAACTTTACTTACCTAAAAGTAAGGGGCACATATTACAAATAGCAAAAGCTTCTTAAGGGAAAGAATGGAAAAGGGAATGAGCTGGCTTTACCGAATTTTTCTGTCCCTCCTTTCAGTGTTTAGAATTGTAGCACCTTACAAGTAGCGTTATCTGTCTGGAAGTCCTTCTTTCGGAATCTCAATAAAGACTCTGGTGCCTCTATTTTCTTCGCTTTCGAACCAGATAATTCCTCCGTGCCATTCTACGATGTTTTTAATGATAGACATGCCTAGGCCTACGGATTTCTCTCCCCTGATACCAATTCTGCGAGCCTTGGTAAATTTATCAAACACATAAGGCTGTACTTGGCTTGGTATACCCACCCCATCATCT
The DNA here is from genome assembly GCF_019336435.1 of Pontibacter populi. Lineage (GTDB taxonomy): Bacteria > Bacteroidota > Bacteroidia > Cytophagales > Hymenobacteraceae > Pontibacter > Pontibacter humidus. The sequence goes on from NZ_JAHWXQ010000002.1 coordinate 333,461, forward strand.
TCTACTGTGAACAGCACTGTTCGCTCCCTTTCATCTACTTTCAGTTTGATGCAGCCGTTGTCTAAAGTAAACTTAATGGAGTTAGAAATCAAGTTATTTATAGCTTGCATAAACTTCATCTCGTCAAGATAAAGGAAGATAGGCTTGGAAGGAGCTATCAACTCAAACCGCTTTGCAGCTAGGTGCTGTTGCTGTTTGTAATTATCCATCAAGACTTTTATCCGCAATACAATATCAATACGTTCTTTGTTGAGCGTCACTTGAGATGATTCTAAAAACTCATTATCAACAAAGTCCCGGATCATGTCTGAGCCCCGTTTGGCGTTGTCCTTAATATAGGAAAGCGTTTTATGCACATCTTCTATCAGACCTTCCGCTATCTGATATTCCAGCAAATTTCCTAGGCCCTCAATATTGGCAAATGGCGCTGCTAGGTCATGGGAGAGAATTTCTAAAGTCGCATTTTTCTTAGCATTGAACTTGAGAATGTTATACAGATATTCTTTATGATCGGTAATATTTTCCAAGTAGCCTCCAATGTAAGCTTGTCCATCTACATCGATGCGCTCAGCAGCTAAACCTAGCCAAAGCACCCTTTTTTGGTTGGGGTATATTACCCGGAACTCAACTTTATCCAGCTTCTCTTCCTGTGATATGCCAGAGATAAGCTTTTGGTATTGTAATATTATAAATTCCTTGTCTTGCGGATGAATCAGTTCCAGAAATGAGGCTGGAGATTTCTCTAATTGCTCTATTGGAAGTCCTACTAACTGGCTACATCGTGAGCTGAGTAACTCAAACGTCTTACTTTTTAAATGGTAAAGAAAATATGCTTGGCAAAAGCTTTCAACCAGCTGCCTAAGGACATAAAGATTATGGAAGTTATGAAGATCTGCCATCAGTTGCTGGTTAATATCAAAGTAAATACCATTCGGGGAAGGTATACTGCAAACTCCTAAAGTTGTTTTCAGTCCCTCTAGGAAATACCCCATGCGCAAAAGCTTTTACAATAAATAAATCAGGTTTTCATCCCAATCATACCGCTGAACATAGTCTTTTGCTACTCGATAGTATCTAAGTTCGGGCAGCAGTCAGTACCGGGTCTAGTGCTAATTTAATCTTTGAATATTGGCAGTTAACTGCTCAAAAGAATCTCGTAACGATGAATTTATTAGATTAACGATAGTACTTATTTTGTGTAAAAGACAATAAATCATAACCTGCTACAGTTCAACTCTGCCTTTCTGCCTATAAGCATCTGGCCAGCTCAAACCGATTTGTCTCTGCATTACGTACGTACTGGCATACTATCCAGCAACTTAAACTATGAAACAAACATTAATTCCACTTATGCAAAGCGCAGTTATGATGGCTGCACTTTTCACCACAATAACTGCTTGTGATCCCAAGAAAAAAAACTCTTCAGAAACAGAATCAAACAAGACTACAACAACTGAGGATATAACACAACTAGAAGACACAGTCAGCACTTCTCCACAAGCTATACAACCCAAGGGCCCTAAACCTGATTGGGCACCGGCTTCCCTTACGCCTCAGATGCAGGCTGTGCTGGAAACGTTGGACAGCTTGAGCGCTGGCAAAAAACTAACAGACCTGACGCCACAACAAGCCCGTCAGGCACCAACGCCAACTGATGCCGTGAAGACCCTGATGCAGGAAAACAACATTCCTATGCCACCATCGAAAGTAGATACCAGTGGAGTACAGATTCCGGTAAGTGAGGGCAAACAAATCTATGCCCGGATTTATACTCCTAAAAATGGTGCTGGCCCTTTTCCGGTTATTGTTTACTACCATGGTGGTGGCTGGGTAATTGCTAATCTGGATACCTATAGTGCTTCTGCGCAAGGGCTGGCAGAACAAGTAGGAGCAGTCGTGGTATCGGTCGCTTACCGGCAGGCACCGGAAAACAAATTTCCAACGGCACATAATGACTCTTATGCAGCCTATGAGTGGGTACTCAAAAATGCAGCTTCCATCAAAGGAGATCCAAAACGCATAGCGGTTGCCGGGGAAAGTGCGGGCGGTAACCTGGCTGCTGCGGTAAGCATGATGGCACGGGATAAAAAAGCACAACTACCTTTACACCAGTTACTAGTTTATCCCATTGCGGACTTCAGCATGAACACACCTTCCTACCAGGCCAATGCCAATGCCAAACCTCTAAGTAAACCATTGATGGCCTGGTTCTTTGACAAGTACTTGAAAAGTCCAGCTGATGGCAAAAATCCGATGATCTCGCTAGTGCAGGCAAATCTGAAGGGGATGCCTCCTACCACCATTATCACCGCAGAGATAGACCCGCTCATGAGTGAAGGGAAAACGCTAGCAGACAAGTTGAAAGCAGATGGTGTGCCCGTGACTTATCAAAATTACAAGGGTGTAACACACGAGTTCTTTGGTATGGCTACTGTAGTGCCAGAGGCAAAGCAAGCCCAGCAGCTTGCGGCCGCAGAATTAAAAAAAGGATTAGATAAATAATGTAATTTTTTATTAAAGCAGGATATAGTTTACAACTATAAACTGGAATGATCCATTCAGAATAGTTACTAACAAAAGCAGCCGATACACTTAAGATATTGGCTGCTTCTGTTAGTAAATTACTTTACACTTCGCTTAAGCGCTGTAATATGGCTTTGCAGGGGACATCTGAAGTCACTATTAACTGGTGAGGTGCATGTAGTGGTATAGCAAAATAACTGCCCGGTGTCAGAGGATAAGATTCCTTTCCTACTCTCATTTGGCAGGTACCTTCTACAATTAGGAAACGTTCGTGCTCATAGTGGTGTACTTCCTCCTCAGATACATCTTTTACCCAAACTATAGCTGTTGTAGCAGTAGGTGTATAACCAATGATACGAGCATGGATGCCTTCTGCATCAACTGGAAGCGTAGCCTTTGGATGATCCAACCATTTTTGATAATCGCTGATACTAGCGTCAGGGGTTAATAAAGGGGGAGATTCCGGGAGTTCATCCTGTTTCATGCGCTCCAGGTAATCTATAGTTGCCATTAACAGTGCTTTAACAGAAGCGCGTGGTTTAACAGCATGAGATTGGGCATAAGACTCTAAAGACAGGCTGATCTGCTCCAGTTCCTTTTTTACTTCCGGATGCATTGCAGCCATTTTCTCTACTGTAAGTACATCTTCAGAGCTGGCTGCTCCCATAACATACAGCTCCAGAATACCGGACTCTATAAATTCTGTAACAGGATTCATAATGATTTTTCAGCCTTTAAATGAGTAAATGCTCTTTTCAACACAGTTCTTAGTTCGGCTACTGTCAGGCTTAGCTCCTTTGCCGTTTCCTCACACGATCGGCCTTCTAAGTGAAGCAGTTCCAATACTGATTTCTCCAGAGGGGCCAGTGTACAATGGTCTTTCTTCTTTACATGTCCGTTTTGCAAAGATAAAACTTTATGTTGCTGTTTAGGCGTTTCAGCAGGGATATTTGGAGCAATTTCAGTTGAGGTATTATTGTTGGTTATAATAGCTGTTAGGGCTATTTCACGAGCAATAGCCAATCCCCAGGTAAGAAGGCGTTCTTTTGATGCATCATATTTACCGATGCGCGACCAGATAGCAACAAAAGATTCTTGCAATACCTGTTCTGCCAGGTCGCTATCCTTCACAATCCTGGTTATCATGCCCAATAGTATTGGAGCATATGCATCATAAAGTTTACTTAGTTTCTCCTGTCTGCCTTGCCGGAGTGCAGCTACTAAACTTTGTTCTGTCTCGCCCTGAAAATCTATCCCGATCATATTAAATTTTTAGCCCGACAACAATTTAGTATCTAACCGGTCAAATGGTATTTATTTTAAATAATAAAATGCTTCATTCCATGTTTCCACTTGTATTTATTAATACGTAGGAATATATATTGGAACTGAATTATTTAAGCTTTTATTAATGAAACATAATACTTTTTAACAAATTAATGAAAGCCAGACAACTATAGATCTAGTACATTCGGCAACAGCCAGATCTATACCATGATCTTATATAGTTTGCATGTGAACAGATGCATCATTACTTCCAAAAGTTAACTGATATAGTTTCACTATCCCCCCGGGTTGATACTATGACATGAATAAAAAGCTGTTATCATATGTTATAAGGTTCTTTGCAGGTAAACTATTTTAGATTTCTGCATTCCGCTGCTTTTCATTCACTCCACAAATTTTGCATAAAGCAGGATTTCCAGTTAAACACGATACTTCCACATGGACATAAATTATTCAGTATAAGGGAAATCCAGATTGGCTTCCGGTTCGTTTGTATTGTCCACTTAAACTATATGGCTATGCAACTAACTAACATATTATTATTTCTGGGCGGCCTGGGGGGCATGGAAGTAGTGCTGATCATCGCAGCTATACTTTTATTCTTTGGAGCTAAACGCATACCTGAACTGGCAAAGGGACTGGGGCGTGGTATCCGGGAATTCAAAGATGCTTCTCAGGAAATCAAGAATGATTTTGAGAACACTATCTCTCATGACAAGCCTCAATCAGGCGAATCAGAAACAAAACTTAGAGCTTAAAAACAACAGAGCCCACCTAAAGAGATGGGCTCTGTTGTTTTTAAGCTCTAGCATTAACACTAAAGCTATACGCTCAAATTATTTTTCATTTACCTAAATCCAGTTGGTTATCTGGCATCGTAGGTCTTGCAATTCTACGGCACTTACGAATTGCCGAGAGCACGCAATCATCTGCTTACTATATGTTTTAAAATATGGAAAAACTACAAGACACCGCTATTGAGAAAGATGCCAGCTTTGAAAGCACAATGGCAGCCCCCATGCAACGCCGTATGTTTATGCGCTACGTCGGAGCAACTGCAGCTCTTACTACCCTAATTTTTGCCACCACATCCTGCGACGAAGATGGAGATGATATGCCTCGTGATCCGAATACGGTTGATCTTGGCTCCGGTGATACTGGTATACTTAACTATGCCTATGCTTTGGAACAATTAGAAGCTGCCTTCTATGCAGAGGTTGTTGCCAAATCATTAGGTTTATTTAACCAGACAGAACAGCAGATAATGCAGGATATCAAAGGTCATGAAGGTATCCATAGGGATTTCCTGAAAGCTGCGCTTGGCTCAAGCGCAATACCAGACCTGGAAGTAAATTTCAGCACTATCAACTTCAACGATAAAAACAACATTTTAACTACTGCCCGCACTTTTGAAGACCTTGGTGTTGCAGCTTACAATGGTGCCGGAAAGTATTTGGAGAATGCAGGTTTCCTGACACTGGCAGGAAAGATCGTTTCGGTTGAAGCACGCCATGCAGCAGTTATCCGCGATCTGATCTCGAATGGTACTTTCTCAGACTCAGCTAGCACCCAGGGGCTTGATCCTGCCATGATGCCGGCTGATGTGCTTGCAGCAGCATCTGCCTTTATAAAGACAAAAATCTCTGCTAATAACTTACCTAAATAAGCCTGACTATGAACATTTTCAAAATTATAGAAGATATAGAAAAAGTTGATCCGGAAGTATATAACCGCCTCGACTCACGCCGCAGTGCCTTTAAAAATTTAGGATCTATAAGTAAAAAAGCTGCATTTGCAGCTATACCGCTGGCACTTGGTTCAGTTTTCCAAAAAGCCTATGGTCAAAGCATTAACACCATTTTAGAAGTCCTGAATTTTGCGCTGAAGCTGGAATACCTGGAGCGGAATTTCTACACCCAGGCTTTGGCTGCAAACGGACTTATACCTGATGGTGCACCAAAAGGAGCCATCCAAAAGATACAGATGCACGAGGCCGCACACGTTGAACTGCTTAAAACAACAATCCAAAGCCTGAACGGGACGCCAATTGCAGAACCAACATTTAATTTCGGCAAGAACTTTCCGGACTGGAATACAAATTACCAGACCTTCCTGACGCTCGCCCAGGCTTTTGAAGATACCGGTGTGCGTGCTTATAAGGGACAGGCCGGTAATCTCATTAACAATGATGCCGTGCTTACTGCTGCCTTACAGATACACTCGGTAGAAGCACGCCATGCAGCTCATATCAGACGCATGCGTAATAACGAAGGCTGGATAGTAGGTGATGGCAACAATAGCAATGTGCCTGCGGGTGCTCAACCAGTTTATGCTGGCGAAGGCAATCTGGCACAAGGAGGTATTAATGACATTACAAGGCTTGGGGCTGGTTATTCAGCTGAAATTGCTTCCGGTGCCTTTGATGAACCACTAACAAAAGAACAGGTTGCAGCTATAGTTTCGCTGTTTGAATAGGTACTTAAAGTGTAAACTATAATTTTCAATAACTTTACATAAACCTAAAAAAAGAGCTACTTATGGTAGCTCTTTTTTTAGAAACTATAAAGGCATTAGCTTCTTATTTCTATCTTTAATTAATATACAGATTTGATGTTAAAAAGCTAACAGTACTCAGGCGTGTACTATTTACAGTAAACACTAGCCATTGTTAAGGTGATCACGAAAACTTAAACTATAGTTGCTTCTTACCGGTGAAGGCACCCTACTAAACGAAAAAAAATAACCCTAAAAGCTTTCTCAGAAAACCTTTTAAGCTTAGCCTAGTTAAAAATTTATTTCGGGTAAGAAATGTCAAATATCTGGTATCTTTCAAATACCCTTCTATGTTTTAACTTACGTATGGCAAACTAATTGACAAATCAACAACAACCTATAATTAAGCTATGCGAAGAGGAGTTGGTAGCACGTTTACGTGCACGCGACACTTCGGCAATGGCTGTGCTGTATGATATGTACAGTGCCACGCTTTATGGTGTTGTTTTGCAGATAGTGAAGATTGATGAGACTGCGGAAGATGTGTTACAGGACGCATTTGTGAAGATCTGGAATTCCTTCGAAAACTATGATACCACTAAAGGTAGACTCTTCACCTGGATGATTAATATCTGCAGGAATCAGGCTATTGATGCAATCCGATCAAAACAACACCGCGTAAATAATAAAACTGAAGATATTGCTGGTAATGCTCATTCAGGCATTTCTTCTGATGAGTTTAAACCAGATCACATTGGTGTAAGAGATATGGTAAATGACCTGAACCCGGAACAAAAGCAGGTAATTGACCTGATGTATTTTGAGGGCCTAACCCAAAGTGAAATAGCTGAAGCCTATAATATACCGTTGGGTACTGTCAAAACCAGAGCTCGCAGCGCTGTTAAAGTATTATCAAGATTTTTTAAAAGCCGTGCATAACGAGGAGTACATAGCATCTGGCATTCTGGAACTATACGCAGCCGGAGGACTAACACCGCCTGAACGGGAAGAAGTAGAACATCGTGCAGCCACTTCACCTGAAATACGTTTGGCGCTGGATGAGGCATGTGCGGTCATGGAATCTTATGCAAGCTGTTATGCGATTAGCCCGAGGACTGAGCTGAAAGACAAGATCATGCAGCAAATTGCAAATCCACAGAAGACTGAAGGAACGATAATTTCCGGAGAAGATATTCCAGTATATACTTTACCATATCCAAAAGAAGGTAATGAAGGTTCGGCTTATAAGTGGATGATGGCGGCAAGTATAGTTTTTTTTTTATTTTCAGGATGGCTTAGCTTTCATTTTTATACTAAATGGCAGGAGGCAGAGCAAAGATTAGCTGGGGTGATTGCTTCGGAGCAACTGATGGCTCATAACTATAGAAGCACTTCTTTTCAACTACAGCAGCAGGAAACTTTACTCTCTATTCTACAAAATCCTGACTTTAAAGTCATAGCATTGCATGGCGTAGAAGCACATCCGGAAGCTAAAATGAAAGTATATTGGAATGCCATGCAGCAACAGGTTTATGTGGATCAGGGAGAACTTCCAATTCCTCCTGCAGGGAAACAATACCAGTTATGGGCTCTTAAGGATGGTAAGCCTATAGATGCCGGTATGATAGATGTTTCTGACGGAAAAGCGGGCTTACAGCAGATGAAAAATATTAGCTCTACACAGACTTTCGCTGTTACACTTGAGCCTGCTGGCGGAAGCAAAAAACCAACATTGGAGAAACTTACTGTACTGGGAAATGTTTAAAGGGAAGTAATGTAGGGTTGGCATCTTCAAGAGAAATCAAAAGCGCGTTAAGTAAATTTAACCTAACATGGTTCTAATTTAATTTTGTATTTCTTCTCCCAGATGTGTTTCTAATGCAACTAAATTTTCGTGGAAATGAATCGATCATTCACTCCTTTGGTCTACTTTAATAAAAAAGCAGCTTCCCAGCAAATGGAGTGGCTTTTTGGCTTGATAAATTTTACCTTTAAGTAGACTTATCGAACTTCTCAGATAACAGTCAATTTAACCTCCGAAGCACCTTTTTATCGCCTGACAGACAACTTGCATTATTAACGCTCATGTAGTTAAATCTCAGTGCAAGTATCAAGTGAGGGTAGCCTGCACTTTTCCTGGAAATGATTTGTACTTCAATTTACACATTGCCCTTTATATGGCAGCGCAGAATAAATCAGGAGGTGGCTTAACCCCATTAGTAGAGGAGATGTGTTGTTCTGCAACAACAGGTACCCCCACAATACTGCGCCACTGTAAGTCTGCAAACCAGTCTTTGGGTATAATTCCTAATATCAAAACCTCTGATCATTACCGCCAAGTTAGAACTCTAATCCCTCTCGTTTCATAAATTCCCCCATTCAAAACGGACCATCCTAAGGCTGTATAAAATTATAAGCCATACAGTTACCTTAACCACAAATCATTTTGCTAAAACATCCGTACGTTCAGACTAGGGTAAGATATTTGTATAATAATAGGTTGTGCTTGTAACCTTTTGCATTTACTTCTATCTAACCTTCAAAATCATAATCGCACTTCTTATGCGGATACGAGCAGTATCATCAAATTACTTACAGCATATCAATGTCTTTACATTGATAACGGATGACTGTTCGCCTCCTGTACACCTAGCTGCTTTATAAAGAGACCAGGCCTGCATTTATCATTGATTTTATTTTAGGACAAAGCCACACTTGAGAAGTGTACTTATCTAGTTTTCTATCCTGAAAAAATATCATTTATTCGCCTAAGCCTGACTTCCTTAGTCAATTTTATTGCTAGGGAGGTATCCCTGTTCATCCCTACCAGCACCCTCCTTTAACTTTTTTCATCTTAACTGATAACATATGAAATCAACAGGTCCTCTATTGCTTATTTTATTACTAGTATCCTGCTCTGTACCGAAGACTACTGTTCCGGTAGGTATACTTACAAAGGAAATGCCTCAGGTTCCTTTGCCTGATGCCATTGCTGCGCAGGTTCCGCCAGGCTACAAAGCCGAAGTATTTATGCAGGACTTGAACTGGCCTACCAGTGTAGACTTTGATGCAAGCGGCAATGTATACGTGGCAGAAGCAGGCTACGTATACGGAGATCCTTTTGCTCCAGCACGTATATTCCGCATCAGTCAGAGCGGGGAAATAAACTTGTATGCTGACAGCTTTATAGGCCCCATAACCGATATACTCTGGCACCAGAATCAACTATACGTATCACACAGAGGGAAAATATCTACCGTAGGGGCAAACGGAGCAGTTCAGGATGTGGTAACGGGGCTGCCTAGTTATGGCGACCATTTCAATAATCAGATGACCGTGGGGCCGGATGGTAAAATATATTTCGGACAGGGCGTGGCAACCAATTCTGGTGTGGTAGGCCTTGACAATGCCTACCCTTATATCTGGCTCCTACTATGGCCCGATGTCCATGATATTCCAGCCAAAGATATAAAGCTTGCCCGTGAAAGCTTCCTGACACCGCAGGCGAGTAATGTGCTGGCACGCCAGGGAAATTTACTGAGCCTGGCTAGCAATGTAACGTACGCCGTAACGAGTATCTTCAACCGCAATAAGAATACTTCGCTGTTGGTACGCACTCGCGGTTTTCAGCCTTTCGGGGAACATAAACGCATAATAAAAGGACAGACAAAGGCCAGCGGCACCATTCTTCGCATGAGCGTGGATGGCAGTGGGCTGGAAGTATTTGCCTGGGGGCTGCGTAACCCGTTTGGGGTAATGTGGGGCCCCGATGGGCAACTCTATGTAACGGACAATGCTTATGATGAGCGAGGCAGCCGTCCAATCGCAAATGCCAAAGACAACATTTACCAGATTCGCCAGGACGGCTGGTACGGTTACCCGGATTATTCCAGCGGAATACCAGTAACAGACCCGCAGTTCCAGTCTGAACGTGGTTCTAAGCTTAAATTCCTGATGGCTGAGCATCCACCCGTTGAGCAGCCCTGGCTCACGCGTCCTGAAAATGCGGCCTCTACCAAGTTCGATTTCAGTACCAATGATACCTTCGGCTACAAAGGACATATGTTTCTGGCTGAGTTCGGCCCCGCCACGCCCATCACCTCCGATCCTCACCCCGGTACAGGTTACGTTGTAGTTCGCATTGATCCGACTACCAAAGAGGCACAGCCATTTCTGAGCAACAGCGCTCCTGGGCCTGAAGGATTGGAGTCGGTGGTCACGCCAGGCCCAAGGCACCCCGTTGAGGGCCGGTTCTCACCAGATGGACAGACACTCTATGTAGTAGATATTGGGGTGATCCATGGCGATGTAGCTGGTGCAGGTCCGTTCCCGCTGCCGGTACCTGGCACAGGTGTAATCTGGCGCATCACGAAAGCTGGAGCAACAAGCGCCGGCCCACCTGCCAACCTATCTCCTCTGCCTGCCCGCATGAATAGCCCGGTTCCAGGTAAATAAATCATATTACTTATGTGTATCTAATCATGAAACTATGGATCTGAAAATAAGCGGTCGGACAGCAGTTGTAACAGGTGCTGATTCCGGTATTGGTCTGGCAACTGCTAAATTGCTGGCAGCCGAAGGCGTAAATATCATTTTGAATGATAAGACTAAGACTGAACTGGAAAAAGCAGCTGAAGAAGTTCGCTCCAAAGCAGAAAGTAACGCAAAGGTAATTGCTGTAACGGCAGACCTGACTAAGTATGAGGAAGTACAGCAACTGGCAGCACAGGCAAAAGAAAAATTTAGTGGTGCAGATATCGTAGTGAACAGTGCCGGTATACGTGGCGCTGCCGGCGATTTCCTGAAACTCAGCGACGAAGACTGGTTTGCAACTATAGATACAGACCTGATGGGTGCCGTGCGTATTTGCCGGGCTTTTATCCCGCAGATGCAGACAAAAGGCTGGGGCCGGATCGTGCTGATCGCATCTGAAAATGCCCTTCAACCTTACGAGGAAGAAAGCCCCTACAATGCCTGTAAAGCCGGTATCATCAACCTGACCAAGTGCCTGTCCAAAGCATACTCGCCTCAGGGAATGATGATCAATTGTGTATCACCGGCCTATGTGGCCACCCCCATGACTGACGCTATGATGAAAGAACTGGCTAAAAAGCGAAACTCATCTGAAGACGAAGCCATCTCCTGGTTTTTGAAGAACAAGCGCGAGAATATTGTAGTAGACCGGCGGGGTAAAGCCAGTGAAGTTGCAGCAGTAATCGCCTTTCTGTGCTCCGAACACGCCAGCTATATTACCGGCAGCAATTACCGCGTGGATGGTGGCTCGGTGGCAACTGCCTTTGGTTAAGCGGGCCATTTTTTCATTTTAAAACTATAGCACATGGCAAATTCAAAAACAGTTAAGGAATGGGGAAGTAAAGGAAAGGTGCTGGTGTTTCTGCACTATTTTGGTGGGTCTGCTGAAAGCTGGCAATGGGTGGCCGAAAAACTCTCTGATAATTACCGCTGCGTAGCTTTAAACCTGCCGGGGTTCGGTAATACGCCTGCACTCGAGCTTCCTACTATAAAGGGTTTTGCAGATTTCGTTCGGGAAGAGCTGAATAAACTGAAAGTTGAAAGCTATACGTTGATCGGACATTCTATGGGCTGTAAGATTGCCCTGCAGGTGGCAGCTGATGCAACTATAGATGCCATCCGGCAGCTGATCTTAATCGCTCCTTCCCCACCAACCATAGAACCCATGCCTGAAAAAGAAAAGGACCGCATGCTGCATCACCCCGACCGGGATGAAGCAGAAACGAGTGTAGCCAATGCCATCAAACATAGCCTGACAAAGGAGCAGCATGCCCTGGCGATCGAGACGCAGCTTACCACTGACCCGGAAACCTGGCGCTGGTGGCTCCTGGAGGGTATGAACTCTTCTATAGCGGGCAAAATAAAGCATCTGCATGTGCCCATAACTGTAATAGCTTCAAATGACGACCCGATTATACCTCCTGCAGTTATTCAGGAGCAGGTGATGAAGGTGTTGAAACAGGCAACGCTGATTACTACTGAACATGTTGGTCATTTAAGCCCACTGGAGGTACCAATATGGATTGCAGATCAGATTAGAAATATAGTTTCAACACGGAAGCATCATCAACAAGTGAAATAAAAGTGTTTCCTGAGAACCCGGGATCAAACGACCGACTGGAAAACATTAAAAAGATAACGCAATGCCAGAAATTGAAAAAGAACATAAGCCCACCCTCTCCTATTACCATGTCTGGACTGACGAGGAAGGAATAAGCCGACAAACGAAAGCTGAACTCACATCTTTCAGGAAAGAGAGTATTGGAGATGGCGCAGCACCACAATGGAACGACCATCTGCTTTCTTCGGACGCCCATGTAATGTTCACACAACTACCTGTTGGCTGGGTCGGTACCTGGCATGAGAATCCTGAGCCACAATGGATCGTGCCTCTGTCCGGTCGATGGTTTGTAGAAACTATGGATGGCACACGTACCGAAATGGGGCCAGGGGATGTATCATTTGGCGGAGACCAAAACACAAAGGCTGATAAGAACGGCCGTAAAGGGCATCTTTCCGGCACGATTGGTCAGGAACCGGCAGCACTCATGATTGTGCAATTAAAGGACAGAAGCTTGAAAGGCGCAAAGCCAGGTGACTTTACATAGCATGCCAGACAATATAGAACCAGGAAACTATAACCCGATAGTATCAACGTCCATACTTGTTTATGTGGGGACATATGCTACTATCCGGGAGAACAGTATATTTCTGTATAAGTTAAACCCGCTTACCGGTGCATTAACGTTACTGAAAGGTTTTAAAGGCGGAGAAAATCCATCTTACTTTGTTTTCGATGTGCAACACCAGTTTTTGTATGCTGTAAATGAGTGTGAAAAATACCAGGGAAGCCCCGCCGGAGCAATTTGCGCTTTCGCTGTGGACCGGAAAACAGGATTTCTTTCCCTGCTAAACAGAAACTCAAGCCTGGGAAGTCTGCCTGTTTATATAACCCTGAGCCCTAACGGAAAATGCGCATTGGTTGCAAACTATAAGGGCGGCAATATTTCCGTCTTCCCCATTCAGGCAAAAGGGCAACTCGCCTCGGCCTCGAAGCTCATACAATTACAAAACCGCGGAACCGGCCCCGACAAAGAAAGACAGGAATCTCCGCATGCACACTGTATTACCTTAAGCCCTGACGGACGTTTTGCTTTTGTTGTAGACTTGGGCAACGACAGGGTTATTGCCTATCAAAGGTATCCGGACGGATCTGATATCTCACCTGATACAGCAATCACTGCCTTTAAGTCCCATCCTGGCGCAGGCCCCAGACAACTTCGTTTTCATTCGCATGGGCGCTTTGCTTACCTGATTCATGAACTACAATCCATCATTATTGCACTCGCTTATAATCAACATACCGGGACATTCACAGAAATCCAGGCAGTTTCTACACTTCCAGCAGGTTATCAGAAAGAAAATAAATGCGGAGGCATCCGGTTGACATCCGATGGCAGGTTTTTGTATGCTTCAAACCGTGGGCACAACAGCCTGGCAGTTTATACTATAGATGATATCTCCGGGAGACTGACTTATTTGGAGAATTTTTCTTCTGGTGGAGCATGGCCGCGTGAATTCACTGTCGTGAAAGGAAGTAATATTTTACTGGTCGCCAATCAACATTCCGGCACTATTGACTCTTTTAAAATCAACCCCAATTCCGGATGTTTAACACATTCGGGATACCAGGTAAAAGTGGCAAAACCTGTTTTTATAGAAACGCTTATATGCAATACCTCCTGAACCGAACAAAGAAATTTCTGTTTACTTCCTTCTACTCCCCTCCATTTAAGTTAGCGTGAAAAAAAGCTAATTCTGCTCCTGGTTTCTGATGTGTCGAGGCATTAATAGATACAAAAGGGCAAAGTAATTTTGTCAATAATAAATGTAACTCTTCGCCACATTCTCTATCTAACGTTCAGTGATAAATCAGCTTTCAGACTACTATAGTCCAGATACCTTTAAAAGCAGGTTTACAGTTAGTGGTGGCTCATTTCAAAGTTTTTTCGCATAAGATCAATCTATATAAAACACTCCTCCTATGAAAAACATAAAACCACTCGTCTTAGTCTGTACATTATTTACAGCAGTTTTGGTATTTGTACAGTGTTCCAAAGATTTGGAAGAAGTTGATCCATCGTCCGAAAAAACTCAAAGCACGCACAAATCTCTGGTTAATGACGGAAAAGTAATTTTCCGATATGATACATTTGGCGATGAAGATTTCTGGAGCGGCCTCCTGCATATAGATAAAGCAATAGCTGGTGCAAATAACGGCGGGTTCGGGCCAGGCGTAAGTCCCGCTACTGCTTTGGCCGTAGGCTTGAAAGTAGATGCCGAAGCGTTACCGCCGGAAGTAGTTGCCGGTATTAAATCCGGAACTATAGATCTTAATGATCCGGCTACTACACTTGAGCTTATAAAACTGGATGCAGTAGTTGGAGTAAAAGGAGTTCTTGATGATGGTGGCAATCTTCTTTCGGTTGGTATCACCTGTGCTTCCTGTCATTCAACGGTTGATAATTCGTTTGCACCAGGCATTGGTAAACGACTGGATGGCTGGCCCAACAGAGATCTGAATGTAGGGGCCATAATTTCACTTACTGACAATGCACAACCGATAGCGGATATGCTGCATGTAGATGAAACTACATTAAGAACGGTATTAGGATTATGGGGACCAGGCAAGTTTGCCGCAGTCTTGTTTATGGATGGTAAAGCCATGCGCCCGGATGGAAAAGTAGCCGCCAACTTACTTCCTGCCGCCTTCGGCCTGAGGGGCATAGAACTGACAACGTACACTGGCTGGGGCGATATAACCTATTGGAATTCATTTGTAGCCAACCTGGAAATGCATGGAAAAGGCAACTTCACAGACTTCCGTTTAAATGATCCGGTAAAATACCCGATAGCTTTTGAAAACCAGTTCTATAATGTAATGCATACACCGGACCTGGTTTCATCTAAGCTGCCGGCTTTACGCGCCTATCAACATTCCCTTGACGCTCCTAAACCTCCAGCAGGCAGTTTCGATCGCAGAATGGCTGGCCGGGGAAAAGCACTTTTTTTGACCAAAGCAAAATGTGCTACCTGCCACACGCCTCCATTATTGGCAGATAATGTACTCCATACAGCAGAAGAAATAGGAATAGATGATTTTGAAGCCATGCGATCTCCAACAGGTAAGTACCGCACTACCCCACTGGGCGGCTTATTCACAAGAACCAAAGGCGGATTTTACCACGATGGCAGGTTCGCTGTATTGAGTGATGTCGTTAATCATTATGATGATCACTTAGCATTAAAACTAACACCATCAGAGAAAAAGGACTTGGAGGAATACTTAAAATCCCTTTAAGAAAGTAGCATAAGTAGGCCGGACTATTATAAACTATATGTCTGGCCTACTCATATAAATCTTTCTTCTCCGAAGTGTTCAAGCAAAAATCAAATACTGCTGATACACTAAATATTACGGATTACTTAGTAAGTATCACTTCATAAAGAAGCACAGTTTCCTCATTTGACAGCGTATTGCAAAAGCTTTAGCAATGTAATACGTGGCATACACGTCTACCAGTTAAGATTCATCACTAACAGTACCTATACATTTGTTAGCAAATAATACTATAGTATTTTAAACATAATTTTCTGCACTTCATATAATATAAGAAGACTATACCCAATATATATTCCGGTAAAACAGAAAATTATGACGTATGGAAGTTTAGCAGATAAACTCTTAACACCTCTTTTATAAAATCTTTCTTATATACTTAGCTTATATTCATTCCAAAATAATATTTGGGCAAGCATACGGTAAACTATAGTTACGATGTATAGCAAATACATCTACTAAACCGGGTAGTTACTACTCCTACAATTCATAACACTCCAGCGTAAACATCAGGCTTTAGGCTTTAGAATACCCTCTACCAACTAATAACTTATTCTGAGGGCTAATGACATCCAATCGTTTAGAAACCCTTTCCTTAAAGTGGTTCATGCAGAATCAGAAATTTTGAAGGTAATTTTAGTCTTTTTAATTATGCCGAAGCCTACACTTCAACAACATCAAATTCATAATCATTTTAACTACTCTGTCCTACTTTACTCACTCATTTTAACAGTCCTTTTTTGTATATCTGCAAACGCCCAAAGCGTAATAAACCCGAAATTTGTATCTGAGCGTGTAGTTTATGATTCTGATGATCCTGCCATTTGGGTAAACAAACTTAAACCGTCAGAAAGCCTGGTAATTGGTACTGACAAGGGTTCTGATACAAAGGGAGCACTATACGTGTATGATTTGACTGGTAAAACGAAAACTATTGTCAAAAATTTAAAGCATCCTAATAATGTAGATGTAGCCTATGGCATGCTCTTACAGGGCAATAAGAAAGATATAGTTGTAACAACAGAACGTAAAAGCCAAAAGCTTAGAGTGTTCTCAGTTCCTGACATGACTCCAATAGACAAAGGGGGAATTGCTGTGTTTAAAGGAGAATCAGGTTCCAGGCGTGAGCCTATGGGCATTGCCCTGTACGAAAGGGCATCAGATGGTAAAATTTATGCTATCGTCAGCCGTAAATCCGGACCCAAAAACGGCACCTACTTATGGCAATATTTACTGGAAGACGATGGTTCGGGAAATGTGAAGGGCACACTGGTAAGAAAATTCGGCAACTATAGCGGGACTCAGGAAATAGAATCCATTGCTGTTGATGATGAACTCGGATATGTATATTATTCTGATGAAAGAAAGGGTGTCAGAAAGTACTATGCTGACCCGGAGAAAGGAAATCAGGAACTTGCATTATTTGCGAATAAAGGGTTTGCCAGAGACCAGGAAGGAATATCAATATATAAAATTAATGATGGTACAGGCTATATACTTGTTTCAGATCAGGCAGCAGATGAATTTCATATTTATAGCCGGGAAGGCACAGCCTCAAACCCGCACAACCACCAGTTACTAAAAGTTGTAAAGGTAAAAGCAGATGCCAGTGATGGATCTGAAATGATAAATTATCCTTTACTTCCTCATTTCCCTAAAGGCCTTTTCGTAGCGATGTCTGCAAATAAAACCTTCCACTATTATAGTTGGGAAGATATTGCCGGAACAACCTTAAAAATTCAGCCTCCCGATATTAAAACTATAAAAGCACCGGTTTTAGCTACGCCTCTAGATCGGGCTGTAGGTGTTTCTACTTTTCCCACTTTAACATGGAAAGCAACTGATGGTGCATATTCTTACCAGGTACAAATTTCAGCAGCGGCTGATTTCAAAAGTATAGTATATGATAAGACTGGTATTTTGAAAACATCTATTCCTGTTACAGGCCTTGAAGATGGTGTAACCTATTTCTGGCGGGTAAGGGCAACAGATTCCACTAAAGTTAATAGTAAGTGGTCTGCAAGTAGGAGCTTTACAACTATAGATAAAACAGCTCCAGGTGTGGTTAATGTAAAAGCTCTGGTTTCAATAAGCCAAAATCCAGAATTAGATTCTTACCCTAACCCTTTTGCTGAAAAAATTAACATAAGCCTTACTACCGAGGAATCGCAGCCAATGAGCCTGTTAATTTATGACATTAACGGCAGGTTGATTGATACGCTCTTTCAGGGACAGGTTCAGGAAAAAATGAGGTATAATTTTGAATGGGCACCAGACTTAAAACTTGCATCAGGTATATATCTACTAAAACTTCAAACTCCAAACTATAGCCATAGCAGGAAAATTGTTCTTAGCAGATGATGATCGTTATTTTTGTCCGTTAATAATCAATTGTATTTGTTTCATTTTTATAAAACAAATACAATTGATTTGCGGCAATTTGTTGAGGAGTAATTCAGTTGCCGCAACGTATGCGTCTCTGAAAGTCCGCACGAATGCATTATGGTAATTTATGGTGCTGCTTTTATGGCGATGATCCAGCAGACCGCAGTAAATTCACCTGCACATAAGCGTGTCAATCTCTCCCCTAACCGACAACGAGCTCCAACTTCCAGGAAGTACCATCTACTAATCTATTAGCGCTGCACGGCCCAGTCATACTTTTTCTATTACCGAATACCACTAACTCAACTCTCTAAAAATGAGCACGTTTCATATAGTAAACTTGGGAACCCCTAACCGGAATATCTAACTATAGCAAGCGTCTAATTTTGAGTGGAAAGGTAATTACATGTGGTTTCTGCCAACATTGTATAAAACAGTATTATAAATCATGCCACGATCCATCTGACATACTGCTAATAGCTAACCCTTGAATGCTAACAGATTACTGATCAATAAGCTAAAACTGCATGATGCAACCCGTATTTTAAACCGAAAAGCCTATGAAAAACTTATTTACGCTTTGGCTTACTTTCATGCTGATGCTGGGTTCGTGCGGACAGGAACTGCTGGCCCAGGAAACAGATACACTCCGAAAATATGAGAAGTCCCGGCCCGATAGCCTGCGCGTGCCGTTCTATAAATCTAAACTGTTTAAAGCAACTATAATCCCAGCTGTGCTTATCGGGTATGGGGTAAGCACGATAAAAGATAATGGCGTCTACTCAAGCTATGATGTCCGGGACGATATCTTACGCCGTCATCCTAACTTTGACACAAGTTTAGATGATGCGCTGCTGATTGCACCCTATGTAGAGCTGGCACTAGTAAACCTGTTAAAGGTAAAATCAAACAACGATTTTGTGAACACAGCGCTGGTTACTCTTAAAGCCGAAGCAGTAATGGCTGCCATGGTCTTTGGCCTGAAGGAGATAACGAACCTGGAAAGGCCAAACGGGGAAGATGACAAATCCATGCCATCCGGGCATACTGCCCAGGCTTTCCTGGCGGCATCAATCGTGCATACAGAGTTACGGCACCGTAGCCAGTGGTATGGCGTCGGGGCATATGGTATCGCTACCAGCGTGGGCGCTATTCGGATGCTCAAGAACAAGCACTGGCAGTCTGATGTGTTTGTAGGGGCCGGAATCGGTATTTTATCCTCACACCTTTCGTACCTATCGCATCGTAACCGCTGGGGCCGTAAACCCTTTACCTTTATCCCTACCTATAGTCGTAACGCCGCCGGGTTAGCCTTATTCATTAACCTGGATGAACTCCAATACAAAAGAAAAATACCAGGCATTAGATCTGGTAATTTGCGACATACGATCTTCCACACCCCGGCTGGTAACAGCTTAGCCATTGGCAAACTATAGCATACCCGGGATACTGAAAAGCAGCGAATCTATGGCTAAAAAATGAGCAGCGCACTTACCCCTCCTGAATGTATACCGGGCTGAGGCGTGATCAACAGTTTTTGTTTACGTAGCTTCAGTTTTTGGTCCAGCATATCATACACATAAAGTGTTCCTTTTGCTGAAACATACCCCACTAGGGCACCCGCTAAAACGTCGGTTGTCCAGTGGGCGTTATCGTTAATGCGCGATAACCCAACAAGAGTAGCAATACCATAAGCTATGGGCGGAACTATAGGATGCTCGTACCGGTAGACGGAAGCTACAGATGTTGCCACTGCAAACGCAGTTGTGGTATGCGAAGATGGCAAGGAAGTGTGGGCCGGGCTCTGGGACGGGCCATCAAAAAAATGATTATCATCGCCGCTGTTGGGCCTGTGCCGATGGAACTCATGCTTAAGTGCTTCTGTAACACCTGCGCTAACTATAATGCTGCCGGAAGCCAACACGCCGGCTTTTTCCAGTTTTTTATCTTTTAGGAGCATACCTGTCGCAGCAGTTGTAACAGCAAGGGGCAGCATGTAATGTTGTCGCCCCAGCGGCTCTAAAACATCAGCAATCTTATCTCCTGCCGATGTTCTGTGGGAATACATATACCGCTGAACCGGCTCATCCACCCAGGCAAAAGTCGCTGTCCAGAGACCAGCACCGGCAACTATAAAGGCTACATTTTTTATAACTGTTGATCTTTGACTGCTTTCTTTCTGAGCCTCTATTCTAATAACCTGATCTAATGTATCCAAGCTATGGCCATACCTAATTGTATCTATAGTTACAGCCGGTACCTGAGCATGCACAGTGGAAACTATAGTTAGCAAAATAAACAGGAAAAAGCTGTACCTGCTGTTATAAAGAGAAACCAGTTTCATACGCCGCTAAATTTCAGAAAATGATACTACCTACTTATTACCCGGAATGGTAAAGCCCAGGTCTGCACTGATAATAAAGGCCTTAAGCCCGTCGCTTCGCCAGTAGTTGCCGCCACGCACTTCTATACTTTTAAACTGTGTAGAATTGCTGGAAAAAGGCAACCCAAAGTGAGTGATACCTTCTAGTGGAGAATAGCGCACGCCCAGCCCGGCTTTATGACTGTTAATGCCCGCCAGGTCATAGTCAGAAGTATAAAGCTCTTCGGTAGACAGATGTGCTTTGTAAGGTGAGAAATAATCTACTGCCGTTTGAGTGTGGTAGCGGTAGAAGGGGTAAAACGAAAAGAACGGCCCTATTTTGATCGGCGTTTCCAGTTCCACGGTATTGGCCGTCATGCCCCAGCTATCGGAATAGAAGCGGTAAAAGAAACGCATGGTCAAATAATCGGATGTGTAATAATTAACCCGCAACCCGACAGGATATTTATACCGGGTATCCGGCAGGCGTTCTATGTCCGGAAGTTCCTGATCTGCAAAATAGACTCTTTGGAAAGGCGTGGAAAGCAAACCGGTTTGGTACACTACCTCTGATGAGAGCGCAGCCTGCATTTTCCGGTTAATGACTTGCGAAAGCGTGGCAGACAAACTATAGGACTGGCGTTTGTCCTCGTCCAGTAATTGTCCCTGCCCGCGCAGTTCTATGGGATAAATACGCGACCAGGTATCGAAAAAGGCCAGCGCACCCAGACTCAGTTCCCGGTTTCCGTCTTTAGAAACGATAGCCCAGTTCGCTCCTACCGATACCGACTGGTAATCATACTCGGTTGAGCCGCCGATGGTAATGCCCTTTATAGTTCTGTGGGTGTTATTGCGGCGGCTTATACCTACATTCAGGTGGGTACGGGTATCCGATTTGGAAGCGCCGGAAACGTTATAGTCTATTTGATCCGAAGAAGCCGAACTATAGAAATCCATCCCAAAATTCACGCTCAGGTTAGTAACTGTATCCAGCGGCACATTCACGATAATGGTGGGCGTAACATCGGTCAGTTCTTCGGTGCCAATGCCACCTGTCACCGGGGAGTGTTCTCCTGTCTGGCTATAGTAGCTGCCTAGGATATTCACTTCAGCCGGCGACAATTCACGTGTCCTGCGGCCTTTAGCAGTTGTAGTTGTTGTATTTTGCGCCATCGTTACCGTAGCCACCGAGCAGGCCACCAACATCCCGATATACCTTAGTTGCATCCGCAGCCTCCTCCCATTTTACCGCCTGTCGCCCCGGATGCCCCTTCCCGGTAGCTTTCAAAATTCATTTCAAACGTCTGCACCTTGCGGGCACTCAACTGCATTTCTTCTTCGTTCAGATACGACTTCTGATATGGCTTTACCGTTTCGCAACTGCTCAGCAAGCCAACTATAAGCAGGCCTGCAAAAACAGCTAATGGTTTTAAGTGCGTTTTCATAGTTCAGGGGATTACGGTTGTGCTTTGGCTGTTTTGTTATTTTTCTCAGGGGATTTCCTGTTCTGATAAAAGTGTAAGCTCAGGTTATCGGAGGCAAGCATTTCATCTTTATCCGTTATCAGCAGGCACTCCACTCCTTTCAGTTGATTGATCAGGTATAAGCCGTCTTCCGGGCCAAGTACATAGGTAGCGGTCGCCAGGGCATCGGCCAGCTCGGCATCAGGGCAGATAATGGTCACGCTCTTTAAACCGGTGGCCGGGTAGCCGGTTCTTGGATCGATGATGTGGCCATAGCGCTTGCCGTCTATTTGGGCGAACTTTTCGTAATCGCCGGAGGTAACAATCGCTGTTTCGCTGGCCATAAGCCAGCTAAATACTTTCTCTTTTTCTGCAGGGTCAGCAATGCCTACGTACCAGGGCTGGCCATCGGGTTGTTTGCCCCAGGTGGTCATGTCGCCTGCCGCATTCACCACACCGGCTTTAATGCCCATTTTACGCATCACATCACGGGCCCGGTTAGCCGCATAGCCTTTTCCAATAGCACCAAACCCGATCTTCATTTCCGGATCTTCCAGGTATACGCTATAGTTGGCAGGGTTGAGTTTAATGCGCTGGTACCCGATATGCTTTACAGAGGCAGCCACATCTTCAGGAGCAGGAAGTCGGGTCATGCTGCCATCAAACTTCCATAATTTATAAGCGGCTGCAAACGAAATATCGAAAGCACCATCAGTAAGCCTGGAAATTTTTATGCTGCGGGAAATGAGGTTGTATAGTTCCGGGTCAACGGAAACGGGCATGGAGCCTGCCGCGCGGTTTATGGCGCTGGTCTGGCTGGTGGGCTGCCATTCCGAGATCAGGGCTTCGATGCGTTTTATTTCGTTTACCCCGGCGTCTATGGCGTTGTTAGCCAGTTGCTCGTTTTCCGAAACAGCTACCAGCTCGAAACGTGTACCCATTAAAAGGAGCACCTTCTTGTGCGCTTTGGCAGAAGAAGGTGCTCCTTTTGCTATCGCCTGTGTCTGTATCAGCAGCAGGCAAACTATAAAAAACAAGCTCAGGCGATGCAGCATAGGAAATGGTTTATATTAGTGGTGCAACAGTTTGTTCAGGTGTTGTACGTAAGCTTCAGGCCCCCCGGTTTGGTAGCCGGTCTTCGAAATTACATTTCCATCTTCATCCACCAGAACTACGAGCGGGAATACGCCTTCAGTGTTGTACTTTTCGGCCAGCTGTTCGTTGTGTTTTACCTGCTCGGCGGGCAACTGGTTTTTCTTAAATCTCGGAAAATCGAGTTCTAACAGCACCAGGTTATCTTTGGCATATTTTGCAAACGTGTCGGTATTCCATACTTCCTTATTGAGCAGGATACAGGGCTTACACCAGTCCGAGCCGGCAAATACCATTAATACAGGTTTGTGTTCTGCTTTTGCCTGCTTCATGGCCGCATTGTACTGGTGCAGCCAGGCCTCGTGTGCGGCTATAGTCTGGGCTTGAGCATGGCTAGCCGTAGCGAACATCGCAACAAAAAGGAAAACCAGCTGAGAAATACGCTTTTTTAACATAGTAGCGAAAATTAATGTGAGGTGTTCAAAGCACAAAAAAGTATTTGTGCCATGGTATAACAACTTTGGAAACAGTGGTATAAGTTCAAATACGACGTAAGTATGTTTCGCTAAAATGTGCTGATTAAAATTCTAAGAATACAACGTAATACCAGCTATCTCATTGCGTCTTGGACATTAAAAACTGAACAGCGCAATAGGTGAAGCTAACAGAGGCATTGCCGGTTTCGGTGGAAAATATAACGCTTGAATTGGAAGAATGGCAGAACACTATTGGGCATCAAAATAGGTTATTGGATTTTTATAGATGGTCCTTTCAAAATATATTTCTAACCCAATGTTATACACTTCTGCCTGGCCAACTGTCTACATAGTATCTACTCTTTTTTGAATTCTTGCTTGCTTCTCACCGTGTCAATGGGTCGGATTAATTTCTCTATTTGTGCTCGTTTTGGTTCTAAAAAGGGAGGCAAAGACAATTTCTCACCCAGCGTTTCATAAGGTTCATCGCCCATAAAACCCGGACCATCCGTCGCAAGCTCAAATAAAATCTGAGGTGCCACTCTAGTGTATAAGGACTCAAAAAAGTAACGGTTAACATATCCTGATGTAGGTAATCCGAGGCTGCTCATACGCTCTGTCCATTCGTCTAACACGGCCCGGTCGGCTACCCGAAAAGCTGCATGATGTACCGTACCAAAACCTTGTTGTGCCTGCCGCAGCTCAGGGTTATCTTCAACTATAACCGAGGCACCGTTTCCTCCTTCACCCATTTCAAATAAATGAAAATTGCCTTCCTTGGCAGTTTCTTTAAATAGCAGCACTTTTTCAAGTATTTCCTTAAAAGCATCAAAGTTGGCAATGCGCACAAATACTGGCCCTAAACCTGTAATAGCATGTTCCAGCGGAACGGGGCCTTTTTGCCAGGGTGTTCCGGCTTTCACTCCTTTATCTGACTCATCGGATATCAGTTGGTACTGCTGGTCATCAAAATCGACGAACGAAAGTGTCTTTTTACCGAACTGTTCTTCAATGCCGGAGTGCTTCACTTCCAGCCGCTCAAATCGCCTTTCCCAATAATCCAGCGCTGCATTGGTTGGCACCCGGAACGACGTCTTCGAGATCTCATTTGTGCCGTGTATCCCTTTGGGAATGCCCGGAAAATCAAAGAAGGTCATGTCGGTACCTGCACTTCCCACGTCATCGGCAAAAAACAAATGATAGGTTTGAATATCATCCTGGTTAACTGTTTTCTTGACCAGGCGCATACCCAGTATATTGGTGAAAAACGCATAGTTCTTTTCCGCGCTACTGGTTATCGCTGTGACGTGGTGTATTCCTTTTAATTGGTTCATTTTCTATTTCCTCTAAAATTGAGTTCTAAGCTTATTTTTACGAGAACACTTTTGTATTTGCAATTTCACCACCTTTAAGCCAATCCTGTGCCTCCTGAACCGCTTGTATGGTGCTTTTTCCTATGATCTCTTCTTTCTTCAGCAGTTCTATGCCCTCTAAAACTTCAGGGGTAGCCTGCGCCTGAAAGGCGGCAAAACTGTTCTCTCCTAATTCTGTGATGTAAAACCGGCCCCCTGCCTTTTTGATCTTTTCATAAAAATTCTCGATCACCTCGGTCAGGGTTGCACCAATGTTATTCCGGCCCCTCATCTCCAGGATAATGACAGGTCGCCGGGTTTGTGGAGCAATGAGCGGCCATTGGTTTTCCAGGATTCGGGCACCGGCAAAATGCAGATCACCATCGACCGCAAATATGTGTATGGCCTCACTCTCTATTTCAGCAGGCATGCCTATTTCCTTAAACCAGCTCTCGTTTACAAGCTCCCGTCGGTGCAGCTTTACCAACCGTGACGATGTCAGGAAATAAAGGGTAAAAGATAGCAGTACACCGATCAGTACCGCGTACTGCACGGGCATAAACAGCGTGACCAGAAAGGTGCAGATAAGGCCGATTCTGGAAGCCCATCCGGCGTGCCATACCTGCATATTCTCTTCCAGTTTCAGGGAACTTGCCATAGCATAGATCATGATAGCCGCCAGAACCGGCATGGCAACATTCCCGATCAAAGCAGGCAGCAACAGTACGAGTGCCAGCACCAACAAACCCGAAAAGATGCCTGCCCATCGGCTTCGAGCCCCGGATACAATGTTTAACGAAGTAGAACCCAATGAACCGCCAACGCCTATGCCACCGAACAGCCCGGAGGTAACATTGGCGATGCCCTGACTGATAAAATCTTTGGATGTGTTGGACCGCGACCCATCCGGATTAGGTACGCTCTGGCTTACACCGGCCGCCTGAATCAGGGAGATGAGAGCCATGGATAGTGCACCACTGAATAAGGCTGGCTGCAGCAAAGAGAAATCGGGCAGCCGGAAGGGAGGTAATCCATTTGGTATCTCCCCAACATCATGAACAACTTCTACATCAGCCCATTTCATGAAAAAAATAAAAAGCGAGGGCAGAGCAATGGAAACTATAGCCGTTTTATTGCCTAAGGGCGTTCGGGGCAGCACTAACATAAAAAAGATGGTAGCCAGTCCGGGAATGAGCGCGTGCCAGTTGGTTAATTGTATGTTCTGAAACAGATTTATAGTTTGAAGTACCTTATTCCCACCTTCCGCCGGGATAGCGAAAAGCGTTGGCAACTGGCTTAAGATGGTAAGGATGGAAATGCCCGCCAGAAAGCCCGTCATAACAGAGTGCGAAACAAACCGCACCAGGTTCCCAAGCTTCAACAGTCCCATCAGAATCATAAGTGCACCTGAGAGAATGACCAGTAAAAGCAGGGCATCTACGCGTTGCGCTTCCGGGTAAGCCTGAGTAAGCTGATACAACAGAAAAGCAGCCGCACTGGTGGTGGAAATGATCATCAGTTTTGAGCTGTTGAAGATACCACCAACCAGGCAACCGTAAACCGCTGCAAACAACCCCATAATGGGGCTTACCCCAGCCAGCAGGCCACAGGCCATTCCATCCGGTATTTCGTTCATGGCCACCGTAAGTCCGGCATTGGCATCATCCTTCAGCGTTGATACTTTTGTCTGCTTCTGGCGACTTTCCTCAACGGTGCGTTTGAGCGTTGCCTCCCCCGGAAGCAGGTCTTCCGGAGGCTCTACTGGCTTCTCTCTGTTTTCCGGTTTTATGTTCATGTATTACAAAACGATGGTGGATAAAGCTGTTATGCGGAAGAAACTCTCAGACATACGCGCTATCGTTAATCGCCTAACTCGGTTGGCTCAATGTTCTTTTTAGATGCTTTCTGCTTCGAAGCATTCTTTTTAGGCGTACCTGCTTTAGGCGCTTTGCCGGTCTTTTTAGCATCTCCACCGATTCCCGCTTCTGGATTTATCCGGTGCTTCGGATCAAAACGGTAAAATTCTTCAAATCCTAATTTGGCCACTGCTCTCTCCCCGTTTGCTCTGATATACCCCACAGAAAGCGCATAGGCATTCCAATCGGCTTTCAGCTCATTGAACTTGTCAGGGAATTGTGCGGCAACATTGTTTTCTTCTTTTAGATCCTCCTTAAGGTTGAACAAATGCCATTCCTCTCCCTCACCATAGGGCGGCGGCATAAAGATCAGCTTCCAGACACCTTTCATAATGGCCTTGCATTCAGTTATTTCAAAGCCAAGCACATCAAAAGTATTTCGTACCGGCTGTTTGGTTTCTTCCTGCAGAAAGGGCTTCAGAGAAATTCCGTAAAGTGGCTTTAATCCTTTCTCCTTCGGATATCTGATATTGGCAAAGTCTAGGATAGTAGGCAGGATGTCGGTAACGTGAAGCACTTCATCGGTAACAATGCCTCGTTTGTGCATTCGCCTGCCCGACACAATAAGGGGCGTTTGCGTGCCTCCCTCATAGGTTGTGATCTTGAAGTAAGACAACGGGGTATTGGCCACTTCGGCCCAGGCCCCACCTATGGAAATAAACGAGTTGATCCTCCCATAATTTTCCAGGCGGTTATCATACTCCCTGGCAATAGACTCCTTCGTGTTCGGCGCATAAAAGTGAGGTTCCTTTGGGTTTGCTCCGTTATCGGACAAAAAGAAAATGATGGTATCGTCGAATTTGTTAAGCTCTTTCAGTTTATCGAACAAGCGCCCTAAATTCCAGTCCAGGTTCTGGATCATAGCGGCATAGATCTCCATTTTTCTTGATGCCTCTGTCCGTTCCTCCTCCGTCAGCTCGTTCCATTTTTTAAACTCTCCGCTGCCTTCATTTGGGGTCAAATCATTCGGTACCAAGCCAAGCTCATTCATCCGCTGCAGGCGCTGATCCCGAATCGCATCATAGCCGCCATCATACACACCTTTGTATTTGTCCAGCCAGTTATCCGGTACATGCAAAGGATCATGGGGTGATGTGAAGGCCAGGTAAGCAAAAAAAGGATCACCGTCGCTCTGTTCGGTGATGTACTGTATCATTTTATCGGTGTAGTAATCCGAAGAATAAAAATCATCGGGCAGGGTTTCTACTGTTTCTCCGTTTTCCGAGTACTCTGTGTGAGGCTGCTCAAATTCGCTCAGGGCACGCTGGTCCTTAAAGTGACTGACGCCGCCTCCTAAAAAAGAAAAGGTTCGTTCAAATCCCCTGGAATGGGGCCTGAAACCCTCCAGTTCACCCAGGTGCCATTTACCAGCCATGTAGGTATGGTAGCCAGCCTCTTTCAGAATTTCAGGAATCGTCAGCACATCTTTGTTCAGGTAGCCTTCGTAGCCAGGCTGCATGTATTGGTTGGTAGCATGCGCTGTCGGCATATTACCCAGCCCGGCTTGGTGGTTATCGCAGCCGGAAAGCAACATGGACCGCGTAGGCGCACACAGTGCAGAAGTGTGAAAATTCCGGAAGCGCGCCCCGTTGTCTGCCAGTTGCTGCAGGTTAGGTGTGCTGATCTCCCCACCAAAAGGCTGGCAGTCAGAATAGCCCATATCATCCACTACAATGAGCAGGAAGTTTGGTTGACCTTGTGAACTCATACGATCTTAGATTATAACCCTGATAATACATTCTCCCCTACTTGAAAGCATACCTAACAAGCAAAAGGCAATACTATAGCCGCTATCCACTTCGGAATTCTCCAGATAATATCAAAAAAGTGAATGTACAGCTGCGGATGGAGTGGGTGATAATTATCCGCAATGAGTGGGTTTAGAGTATTTATTAACTAGTGAGCCAGCAATACCAAATTGTTCTTACATCTGCTTCCTTTTATAACTATAGTTTTACTTAGGCAGCTTAGTATTCGGTTGCGCACTGTTAATGTCTATACGAATGAAAGCGATCAACGCTACAGCTCATTACATAAAAAGAGAATAGGATAAAGAATTGCCAAGTAAGTAGCTGTATGGGATAAGTAGCTGCAGGTAGATATTGTATTTCATTTCTTTGTAAAACATTCTCCTTTGCGTTACTAAATTGGCTACTATTAACCGTCTACCTTTAGGCAGTTCAGTTTCCTCACTTACACGATATTACTATAATGCACATTCGCGCTATTTCCACTAACCCATGATGCGCCTGTACGTTTACTCTAAACAACTCTTCTTCTATAAAATATGCAGGAACTGCCGGGAATATACACTTAGCCTTTTAACGATATGGAAGACTTTCTACCCAGGTTTCTGAATATCATTGTACCGGCATTCTCGGTACTGAGTATGCTTTCTGCGGGACTGACCTATACGCTGAAGGAGATTACAGAGCCACTCAAAAACAGAAAAGGGGTTATACTAGCCTTAGTAGCCAACTTCATACTGGTTCCGGTTCTCACTATATTTATCATAAAAGTTTTCTCCCTACACTCTACACTGGAGGCAGGCCTTGTATTAGCAGCTTGCGGTGCCGGGGCCCCTTTCCTGATCCAACTGGCCGGAATGGCAAAAGTAGATGTAGCCCTCGCAGCTACCTGCTTAATTATACTACTGCCGGCAACGGCAGTATTTATGCCCCTTGTGGTGCCTATGGCCATACCTGAAGCAAATGTGAGCGCCTGGAGTATTCTGGAACCGCTGCTGCTGACAATGCTAATGCCCCTGGCTGCAGGTTTACTGTTAAAGGGAAACTTGCCAGGGTGGGCACAACTGCTACAACCCTGGGCCGCAAAACTATCCGGAATTACCCTTGTCCTACTGTTCTTAACTTCACTGGTTCTCTACTTTGGAACTGTAATAGACTTATTCGGGTCCGGGGCAATTTTGGCGGCTGTAATATTTGTTCTAGGCTGCTATGGCATCGGGTACCTGATCGCCTGGTCGCCGGATATCCGTGACCTGATCGGTCTTGCCACAGCGCAGCGTAACATTGCGGCAGCCACTGTGGTTGCCACACTAAGTTTCGAAAGCAGGGGGCCGCTGGTAATGGTTATCATTATTTCCCTTATCAGCATGGCCATCCTGTTCCCACTGGCCTGGTGGCTCGGAAAACGGAAACAAGACGAAACGATCAATCCCAAAATCAACTATGGAAAATAACAAATCATCCGTCAGTGAGTATGGCCCGATCCTGTACCCAGGTAAAAGTCACGCGTTCATAGTACTACGTACTCAGGGAACACTCACTCCACCTATCTTTTGAAACTAAATAAGCAACTAGCGGGTCCTGTAAAACTATAAATTATGGAAGAATCTACCGCTGAGGATAAGTCCACAACACCTGACAATGAGTTTCATTTACCCGGGCTGTCCGTGCTACGCGATGCTGTACAAAACGCATCCAAAAAAGTACCGCCACGCAATAAACTTCAACAGGATGGCATTGCCGGAATGACGACTGCCGTCAGTAGTCTGCCCGATGGCATGGCAAACGGTTTGCTGGCAGGCGTCAATCCAATTTATGGTTTGTATGCCTGTATAGCAGGACCTATAGTAGGGGGTATTTTTTCCAGTTCCCAGTTAATGATGATTACCGCCACCAGTGCATCGGCGATCATGGCGGGCCAGACGATCGGTAATCTGCCGGCGGATGAGCGCTCAAAGGTATTTTTCCTGCTGGTGGTGCTTATCGGTGTTTTCCAGACTATAATGGGGTTGCTGGGCCTGGGCCGACTCACACGGTTTGTTTCCTTTTCTGTTATGACGGGTTTCCTGACAGGTATCTCGGTTCTGTTGGTTATGAGCCAGCTCCCGACCGCTACCGGCTATGCTCCGAACGGGGACAACAGTATTAGCCAGACATTTAATCTGCTGATACATTTCAACCAGTTTCATTTAACTACCGTTAGTATGGCAGTATTAACTATACTGCTTGCCATCTTTTTACAGAAAACCCCTCTTAAGAAATTCTTTGCATTAATTGCCATCGCTATACCATCGCTTATAGTTTACTTTTTTGAGTTGGAGGGTGTAAAAGTTGTGCAGGATATTGGTGATATCAGCGGCAGTACTCCAAGCCTTGTCGTGCCTCCCTTTTCAGCCATCAGTATTGATATTATAACCGGGGCTATGGCGGTGGCCATCGTCATCCTCATCCAGGGGGCGGGCGTCAGCCAGAATGTGCCTAATAAAAATGGGGAAGCCACCAGCACCTCACGGGATTTTATAGCACAGGGGGCAGCAAATATTGCCAGTGGTTTTATGCAGGGCCTACCAGTGGGCGGATCGTTGGGCACTACAGCCGTGAATGTACTGGCCAGGGCACAGACCCGCTGGGCAGTCATTTTTTCTGGACTGGCAATGACCCTGATCGTGGTTGTGTTGTCCGGTATAGTTGCCCGAACTGTTATGCCCTCCCTGGGTGCCATGCTGATACTGGCCGGTATCCGGAGCATTAAACTTTCAGATATTGTTTCAACCTGGAACTCCGGGTGGAATTCGTGGCCATCGTTGCTGGCAGGGGGAGTTACCTTTGGAGCCACGCTGATATTGCCCATCCCTACGGCAGTGGGAATAGGCGTGCTTCTCTCCGCCTTCCTGTTCGTCACGCAATCATCTACCGAAATAACACTGGTAGAGCTTAAAAAACGGTCGGATGGAACAATAGAGGAACACAAAGCACCCAAAACCCTGAAAGGAAACCAGGTAACAGTACTGAATGTGTATGGCAACTTATTTTATGCCGGCGCCAGAACGCTGGAGCATTTGTTACCTAAACCGGAAAATGCGCAGAACCCCGTAGTTATACTGCGCCTGAGAGGCCGTAAAACTTTGGATGCTACGCTCATTTCTGTGTTGTCCGATTATGCTTCGATATTGAATGATGTAAACGGTAAACTCTACCTGACAGGAGTGAGCGAACAGGTATACAAGGAAGTATTGCACTCGCACAAACTGCGCATCAACGGGCCGGTAAAAGCGTTCAGGCAGGAACCGGCACTGGGGCTCTCGACCCATAATGCCGTAGTAGATGCCGAAGCCTGGCTGCTGGAATGCGAAGAAAAAGAATCAGAGAAATAGGTCGTCCAGGTTCTCTTAACTCTTTATTCATCTCGAACTTAGCCGTAGCAGCAGGGCCGTTAAGTTTTGATGGTGACAGTTTAAATCAGCAGTCATTCTGTAAAGCAATTTCCTTGAAGGTTTGTTGAGCCACTTCTACAATCCAACAGGATTCCATCAGGCTGATAAAAACTTAACATCCCATCACACTACAGGGTAGAATAAATTACGCAAATCCGAAAATCCCAAACTATAGATTATAGCCTACTACAATGCACCTATCAAACCGGGCGCACTTCTATTTGTCCGGCTATAGTTCTTACTTCATACTTAGGCTGCGGCGCTGTGGCCGGTCCTTCTGCTACACTTCCATCTTCCAGCGAGAAAACAGAACCATGCCACGGGCACTTAACACGTAATCCTTCCAGCAACTCTCCTTCCGAAAGTGGGCCACCCAGGTGCGAGCAGGTATGTGCCAGCGCATAGATTTGGCCCTCCTTACGGGCCAGCAATATAGGTACTTCTCCAGCCTGCACGCAGCGCATCGTGTTTTCTTCTAATTCGGACTCAGCTAACACGGCAACAAAATCTGCTGGTGGCTCCGCTGAAGTGGCCGTATGGTCTACGCCGGTCTGCATGCCAAAAACCAGATGCCCGCCCAGATAGGCTCCCGCACTTACAACGCCATACCCGAGCATAGACAAGCCAATAGCAGTTTTTCGGGTTTCTTTACGCCGCCGCAGTACCAGCGACGTCAGGTAAAGGGCAGTGGCGCCAGCGTTTAGCATACCGTGCATCAATCCTACATTCCGCATTCCTTTATTCGTGGCGGTCCAGTCAGTAAGGCCGGTAATGGCTGCCCCTACTGCACCCACAAGCCCGACAGCTATGGCCGCATCGGCTCCGCGAGCATACTTTTTCTCCCCCATCAGTTCCATCGTATCCAGCACCGCAGCAGTCGTCCATGATCCGATCGGCACATCGGTTATGGCAGGATGCAACGGATGCCCGAGCCATGTACCGTGCAAAGCATCTTTTACACACCGGCCCGACTCACCGGCAGCTTCAAAAGCATTTAAAACGGCAGGCTGAATGGCATCTCCTGTGGTTTCCAGCCATTCCTGCTTTTCTATAGTTTCGATCAGTGACTTCTGCTCCATTAGCTTTATCTTATTTCAAATTGGACACTGCTTCTATGAACGAGTAAAATGCCAGCAGGTTCAGTTCCTGCGTATTAGTAAATTTCAGGATGTAAAAAAGCCTTTAGAATTGCTATATCTCATCGCACGATTAGGTTTTAAGAGAGCGTTATAATCAGATATTAGCGTAATTGGTATATGTTTAAAGTGTTCTCTGAGAACTATAGATTTACAGGGCCATGCTTAAACAAAATGTAAAAAAAGCAGCACAGCCGGGAAGTCTTTGTTAACTTACATCCCTGTTTAGTTTTTGCCCTTTTATTACCCTCGTTTCTGATATAAATGAAAGCCCTTAATTCCTCTCTCAAGTATTTTATAGTTCAGAAATTAAACTTATCCAATAAAGTAGCCATCAACTATATTCTCTCGGGCAGGGTATTGGTAAATGGCAGAAAAGGAACTTTAAGCCAGGAGCTTCTGCCTGAAGATGAAGTTCAGCTGGATGATGTGGTGATCAAGGAATCGAGAAAGAATGTATACATCGCCTATCACAAACCACGCGGCATAGAGTCCACTCTAAATACGCAAATAGAGAATAACCTCAGACAGGCGTTAAACTATAGCGAAACTGTATATCCCGTCGGGAGACTTGACAAGGCATCAGAAGGACTGATGTTACTCACCAATGATGGGAGAACCTTATTTAATATACTTCATGCTGAGAAGCACCAGGAAAAGGAGTACCAGGTAACTGTTGATAAACCTTTAACGCCACACGCACTTGAAAGGCTTGCCGAAGGTATCGTTATCATGGGTCAAAAGACACGCCCCGCAGTTGTCAGGCAGGTGGATGAGATCACCTTTAAAATCATCCTTATGCAGGGCCTTAACCGGCAGATCAGGAGAATGTGTTATAAGTTAGGATACCAGGTAGAGAAACTCGTGCGAACCCGCATCATAACACTTGAACTGGGCAACTTAGCACCCGGACAATGGCGCTTTCTGGATCAGGATGAGATCAATAGTTTAATAGAGAACGTTTCTAATTGAGCTGGATTGTGAGCAAACCCATGAACCCTATTTTCAGGAAGTATTTCCAACACCTACTTTAATATCTGCCTATAAACTTCTTTTAAGTTTGTCTGGCTCTATTCAAACATCCATCAAAAGGAGATTTTACTTCCTCCCAACGTTTCTCTCAGAAAATACTATATTTATTGTTTCACTGCATTAAGCTTAATATAACGGTTAACTCTAAACTTGCCTGATGAAGAAACTTCTACGCCCCTTACACTTTATACTTCCTGTTCTTTTACTTACCCTTGTACCACCAGCTCAGGCACAGAAAAACAAGCCACCTTTTGAACCCGAGGAGCTGGCAAATCCATTAATGGGAACTGACTCTAAAGTTAGTTTATCAAATGGCAATACCTACCCCGCCGTAGCTGTGCCCTGGGGCATGAACCTGTGGACGGCACAGACCGGGAAAATGGGAAACGGTTGGGCGTATACCTACGACGATGATAAGATTAGAGGGTTTAAGCAGACTCACCAGCCTTCGCCCTGGATGAATGATTACGGGCAATTTGCCATAATGCCGGTTACCGGTAAAGTTAAGTTCAGGGAAGATGACCGGGCCAGCTGGTTCTCGCATAAATCAGAAATTGCCAAGCCTTACTACTATAGCGTTTACCTGGCAGACCACGATGTAACGACCGAATTTACGCCAACAGAACGTGCTGCCCAGTTCCGTTTTACTTATCCAGAATCCGATAGCTCTTTTATAGTGATCGATGCACTGGACAAAGGTTCTTATATAAAGGTTATACCTTCTGAAAACAAGATCATTGGTTATACAACACGTGCTGCCCGAAGCAACCCAAAAGACTTCAAGAACTACTTTGTCATCTATACTGATAAACCTTTTACAGTTGCTTACACCTGGCAGGATACCACATTAGTAAAAAATAAACTGGAAATGAATGCCAACCATGCAGGAGCTATAGTTGGGTTCAGAACCACAAAAGGTGAAAAAGTAAATCTGCGGGTTGCATCTTCTTTCATAAGTATGGAGCAGGCTGAATTAAACCTGAAACGAGAACTGGCTAATGATGATTTTGAAACTACGAAGCAAAAAGCCAAGGGCCTTTGGAATAAAGCGATGAGCCGCATTACCGTGGAAGGTGGCACGGACGCGCAACTGCGTACATTTTATAGTTGCCTGTACCGCACGTTATTCTTTCCGCATAAAATGTATGAGCTCGATGCTGCCGGCAAGCCAATACATTACAGCCCTTACGATGGTAAAACTTATCTTGGATACCGTTTTGCAGGCACTGGGTTCTGGGACACCTTTCGGGCGCTTTACCCCTTCCTGAACCTGGCTTACCCAACTATAAATAAGGAAATGCAGGCCGGTTTAGTGAATGATTACAAGGAAGGTGGCTGGCTTCCGGAATGGTCTAGTCCGGGCTATGCAAATATCATGATCGGGAACAATTCTGCTTCCGTGGTAGCCGATGCACATATAAAAGGATTACGTGATTACGACATTAATACCCTGTATGAAGCTTTGTTGCACGGAGCCAATAACGAGGGACCGATTACAGCTATTGGCCGTGCCGGCGTTGCATACTATAATAAGCTGGGCTATGTGCCTTATGATGTAAAAATAAACGAAAATGCAGCCCGCACATTGGAATATGCATACGACGATTTTGCGATCTACCAATTAGCCAAAGCACTAAAAAGACCACAGTCAGAAATTGAGCTTTACGCTAAACGAAGCCAGAACTACCGTAACCTCTTCGACCCTACTACCGGCCTGATGCGCGGCAAGAATCAGGATGGCACTTTCCAATCTCCTTTCAACCCTTTCAAGTGGGGCGATGCATTTACAGAAGGCAACAGCTGGCACTATAGCTGGTCCGTTTTTCATGATGTGCAGGGCCTGATAGATCTGATGGGCGGAAAGCAAAACTTCACTGCCAAACTGGATTCGGTATTCACCCTCCCTCCAACTTATGATGAGAGTTATTATGGTGGTGTGATACATGAGATCCGTGAAATGCAGATTGCCAATATGGGTCAGTATGCACACGGAAACCAACCGATACAGCATATGATCTACCTATATAACTATGCCGGCGAACCATGGAAAGCACAATATTGGGCGCGTGAAACGATGAACCGTATGTACCAGCCAACACCAGACGGATATTGCGGCGACGAAGACAACGGGCAAACGAGTGCGTGGTACATTTTCTCAGCCTTAGGTTTCTACCCTGTTACGCCGGCTGTAAACCAGTATGTAATGGGTGCTCCACTGTTTAAGAAAACA
Organism: Pontibacter populi; assembly: GCF_019336435.1. Classification (GTDB taxonomy): domain Bacteria; phylum Bacteroidota; class Bacteroidia; order Cytophagales; family Hymenobacteraceae; genus Pontibacter; species Pontibacter humidus. The sequence goes on from NZ_JAHWXQ010000002.1 coordinate 369,823, forward strand.
ACTATAGCATTAGAAAACGGAAAGAATTTTGTGATCGAAGCTCCGGATAACAGTACAGAAAACATCTATATACAATCCACTACGCTAAACGGGAAGAAATTTAATAAGAACTGGATTGCACATGAGGATATTCTAAAAGGCGGCAAGCTGAAGATCAAAATGGGCGGCACACCAAATACAACCCGCGGAACAGAGGATGATGCAGTACCATATTCTTTCTCAAAACATGAGCAGGCTATAAATAATAAATAAGAAACTATAAACTAAGTAAACTATAAAAAGGAAAGGCCTGCTATACTGCAGGCCTTTCCTTTTTATAGTTTACTCTCATCTCCTGTTACGGTGCAACAGCCATCAGTTTTTTATTAGGCGTGTTCCCCATGTAAAACGTTAGCTTCCCTCCATGCATAATTTCATTGTGCGTCAGGTAAGTGCGGTTAACAGGCTTACCGTTCAGTTCCATTTTCTGGATGTACACATTTTTGTCTTTCTGATTCTTCACATCGATGGTAAAGCTCTTGCCGTTCTCCAGGTTTATAGTGGCTGCTTTTACATTAGGGCTGGTAATGGCGTATTGTTCAGAGCCGGGAGCTACCGGGTAAAAACCTAAAGCACTGAAGATATACCATGCGCTCATCTGCCCGAAATCGTCATTGCCACCAAGGCCGTCTATAGTTGGATTATACATTGCTTTTAAGACCATGCGTGTGCGCTCCTGCGTTTTCCAGGGCTGGTCTGTCCAGTTATACAGGTAAGCAACATGATGCGATGGCTCGTTGCCGTGCACGTAATTTCCAATGATACCATCACGTGAAATATCCTCTGTGTTCTCGAAGTATTTGTCAGGCAGTTCCATGGTAAACAAGGAGTCCAGGTGTTGCACAAAACGCGCTTTTCCTCCCATCATCGAAATCATCTGCGCAGGGTCATGCGGCACGTACAAACTATAGTTCCAGGAATTCCCTTCAATAAATCCCTGCCCATGTGTATCCAATGGGTCAAATTCCTGCTTCCAGGTTCCGTCACTCAGTTTAGGTCGCATGTAGCCGGACTTAGCGTCATATACATTTTTATAGTTGAGCGCACGCTTGCTGAACTCCTCGTAAATATCCTGTCGGTTAAGTTTTTTTGCCATTTGCGCGATGCACCAGTCGTCATAAGCATATTCCAGCGTTTTAGATACTGATGATCCGTTTTTGTCTTCCGGCACATAACCCATATCCATGTAATATTCCAGTCCATCATAGTAGCGGGTACGAGCAGTTTGCACACAGGCATCCAGCGCCCGGTTCGCATCAAAGTTTGCATTTCCTTTCATCACAGCATCTGCAATAACAGGTACCGAATGATACCCGATCATGCACCAGTTCTCGTTGGCGTGATGCGACCATACTGGAAGCATTTTATGCACACTCTGGTCATAATGCGCCAGCATAGACTTGATCATGTCGTTGTTGCGGGCTGGCTGCAGAATATTGAATAGTGGGTGCAGCGCACGATACGTATCCCAAAGCGAGAAGCTGGTGTAGTTGGTAAAGCCATCCGCCTGGTGCACGTTCATGTCCAGTCCTCTGTACTTGCCATCCACATCCATATAAGTAGTTGGGCCCAGGAAAGCATGGTACATAGCAGTGTAGAAATTCACCAGATCATCTTTGCCGGCATCTACCACTACCTTATTCAATTCTTTGTTCCAGGCGGCCTGCCCCTCGCGTTTTACCTTTTCAAAATCCCAGTGCGGTATCTCGGCTTTCATGTTAGCCAGGGCGCCTTCGGTACTTACCGGCGACAGGGCAAACTTTATCTTGATCTTCTCTCCTGCTTCTGTCTTGAAATCGAAATATGCCCGTATTTTTTTGCCGGCAAACTCGGGGAAGTTTTTAGTCTGATCGAACTTACGCCAGAAGCCTTTGTAAACCTGCGCCTCTGCAAAATCCTTGTTGCCATACTGGTAAAACGGCTTGCTGAAGGACATGGCAAAGTAAACTGTGCGGGTGCGGGCCCAGCCGTTCGTCTGGCGATACCCGGTTATCAGGGTATCGTTCTCCACGCGCACAAAGGTCCAGGTGGTTTTGCCGTCATAGTTATAAATACCCGACATCAGGTCTAAGATGATGTGCGCCTCGTCAGATTTCGGGAATGTGTACTGGTGCATGCCCACACGGTTGCTGGCCGTAAGTTCTGCCAGAATATTGTGGTCGTCGAGTTTTACTTTATAGTATGCCGGTTCTGCTACTTCGTTATCATGCGAGAAAGACGAGCGGTAGCCACTTTGTGGTTTGTCTTCGGTGCCCGGGTTTAGTTGCAGTTTTCCGGTTGTTGGAGCAATCAGGAAGTCTCCCAGGTCAGAGTGGCCGGTACCGCTGAAATGGGTATGGCTGAAACCAACTATAGTTTTGTCGTCGTGCTGATAGCCGGCGCAGTACTTATACACGTCTTTGTTATACTTGCCATTTACTTCATAGGGAATGGTATCGGTATCAGGGCTAAGCTGCACCATACCGAAAGGAACGGTAGCGCCCGGGTACGTATGGCCCATTTTAGCAGTACCGATCATCGGGTTTACATACTTTACCAGGTTTGGTGCCGGTTTGGTCTGTGCAAATGTCAGTAAGGGTGTAAACAGTAAAACAGACAGTAAGAGTTTTTTCATTCGTTTGGCAGTTAGGCGGGTATCAACGATTTAAGTGATGTTTAAAGTTAAAGCAAATTTCCAAAAAGCCTAGGGTTAAACTGAGTTCATTCTCTGCTAAAGCCCCGCTGTTCACGACAAATCGACTTCTTTACTCGGCCAGATCAGCCTTGTATTGCAGTCGTTGGTATGCTAAAGTAAAAGCCGCTCTGTTTATAACAGAGCGGCTTTTACTTTAGCATACCAACGCATTACTATAGTTTATTCCTCAACAATTAGGGCTTTGCAGACATTCGCTGTAAAAACCTGGTTGAGCCTCTTGCCTGGCTTACATTTCTATCAGCGCATTTTTTCCTTATTTCTTGGATCATCTGCTTTGTTGATATAGGTAATCTGGAAAGGTCCGGTACCATGGATCTGGACAACGGTTGGAGCTTTTGTGAAAGCGTAATGCACACTTTTAGCCGGCATCAGGGCAAATCCTCCGGGCTGCAGGTTGGTAGCACTGCTCTCCATTAACTTCTCGCCCATACCCATATAAAGATCGCCTTCAATAACGGTTACATGCTCGGCTGTTGGGTGCCAGTGCGGACTTATTCTATAGTTTGCCGGGAACATTAATCTTATTGTAAAGGGCCCTTCTTTTGTTGGATCACCGGCCAATACAGTCAGTTTTGCACCGGCGGGCAAACCGGCTGGTCCCTCCGACCATTGCATTTTATCTTTGGTAATCATTTTATGCCCTTCATGCTCCTGAACTTGCTTTGATTGAGCCTGGGCATTAACCTGTATTATTAAACCTAACATAAATAGCAGGCAAACAATTAGTTTAAAACAAACTTTCATCGTTGTGTGAGTTTAAAAAATGGAAAGTAAGCAGAGGGAATCAAATAACATGTGCTTCACCAACCTGTAAAAGTGTGTTGGCAAAACGTGTAGCGCAGATGTAAAGCAGAGGACTTGGAAACTAACTATAGTATACGTAAAGTAAACCTGAAAGCAGAAAAGCTTAAACTTCTGCTAACTACAGCCTTTTCACTCTTGAATTCTAGCTAAAGTTCATATCTCCACTATAGGATATTTTTATAGTTGGCCGCACTTTTCATTTATAGTTTGTAAGCTCCAGAATACAAGACCCCCGGCTTGTCAGCGTTTATAACACAGACAATCCGGGGCTCTTAAAAAAAACTATAATACAACCTGTTTGGATTGAGCTATAGTTGGGCACTCACATCAAACGCCGTTTAACAGATGCACCCGAATTTCACAGGAGATTATATTACCTCTCAGTGATAGCAGTCTCTATATAAAAATCAGGGCTAACTTTTACGACAGCATTTTTCTTCCGGGTCTTCAGTTCCTTCCATTCAGCAGTCGGTTCCAGCCATTGTTCCTTTCCGTTTACCAGTACTTTTACAGGCATATCAAAACCGGGCACCACATTGCTCCATCTATAGTTCAGCTTTTTGCCTGACACCTGGTACTCCAGTTTCGGAATGCGCACATCGCGCAAGTACTGGTCAAAGAATGGTTTCAGGTCGCGCCCTACGTGCTGGCTCAGGTAATCTTCTATCTGCTGGGTGGTAACAGTCTGGTGGTAAAAGTCCTGGTTTAATCCGCGCAGGATGCCGCGCCACTTCTCATCATTGTTCACGATCTGGCGCAAGGTGTGCAGCATGTTGCCGCCTTTGTAGTACATATCGCCCGAGCCACTTCTGTTTACACCGTACACTCCAATAATTGGGCGGTCGTTTTTAATGTTCTGTCTTGTGCCAATCACGTACTCGCTGCTGGCCTGCTTGCCATAATGATAATCCAGGAACAGGTTTTCGGAGTAGTTGGTAAAGCTCTCGTGTATCCACATATCGGCCACATCCTTGTTGGTGATGTTGTTGGCAAACCACTCGTGCCCGGATTCATGTATGATGATAAAGTCAAACTTCAGGCCCCATCCCGAGCCGCTCAGGTCGCGGCCACGGTAACCGTTTTCGTAGCCGTTGCCATAGGTTACAGCGCTTTGGTGTTCCATGCCCAGGTAAGGTACTTCTACCAGTTTGTAGCCATCTTCATAAAATGGATAAGGTCCGAACCAGTGCTCAAACGCCTGCAACATGCGCCCAGCATCTTTAAACTGCACTTTAGCCTTCTCCAGGTTTCCTTTCAGCACATAATAATTGCAGTCCAGCACACCCTTTTCGCCCTGGTATTTCTCTGAAAAATGCGCATAGTCTGCAATGCTGAGGTTCACGCCATAGTTATTGATCGGATTATCTACAAACCAATGGTACGTCTTGGTGCGGTCCTTATGCTGTTCTACCTTACGAAGTCTTCCATTCGATACATCCATCAGGTTCTCCGGCACGCGCACACTGATAAGCATACTGTCTGGCTCGTCGTACATATGGTCTTTGCAGGGCCACCACATGCTTGCTCCACTTCCCTGGTTCGAGTTAGCAATAAAGGGGTTGCCCTTGCTGTCCTTCTTCCAGGTGATACCACCACTCCACGGTGGGTTTGTGCTCACGGTAGGTTTGCCGCCAAAGTATACATCTACCTGCTTCACGCTGCCCGGCTTCTGATTTGCTGCCAGCTGCACAAAGTAGGTATTGCCATCGCGCTTAAACTGTAGGGACTTGCCATCCTGCACTACTTTTTCGATGGCCATTGGCTGCTGCATATCTATCTGCATAACCTGCTTCGGTTCCAGCACTTTATACTGGATGGTGTTCATCCCTTGGATGGTGCTGTCGGCGGGATTTACCTGTACGCTCAGGTGATAATAGGTCAGGTCCCACCAGGCACGTCCCGGGGTGATGGAGCCGCGCAGGGTGTCCTGCCGGGTAAAGGTTCTGTTCTGGGCAAAGCCACTAAAACTACAAAGCAAAGTCAGGCAAACTATAGCAAGGCGGGTGATTGTATTTTTCATTCGTTAAGGGTTATAAACCTGTTAGTCCGTGATGTCTTTCGGTCATGTTAAAAAAACAGGCACAGCTTGTTTAAAACCTTACAAGCTGTGCCTCTTTAGTGCTTTTTACCTGCCTCCCGGAGGGCAGAACTGCTTCAGGTAATTGGTAAACAATGTCGACAAATGTTCGCTGGTACCTTCACCTTCCGAAATACTGTGCGAGCGGTTCGGGTACGGCATAAACTGGAAGTGCTTGTTATACTTGATGAGCTCGTTTACCAGTTGCTCTGCATTGTTGTAGTGCACGTTATCGTCGCCTGTTCCGTGGATGTAGAGTAGGTTACCTTCCAGGTTTTTAGCGTACGTGATCGGGGAACCTTTCACAAAATCTTCACGGTTTTCCTGTGGCAGTCCCATGTAACGCTCCTGGTAAATATTGTCATAAGTCAGTTGGTTAGCTACAGCTGCTACCGAAATACCGGTTTTATAGATATCAGGGTGCTGGAACATCAGGTTAAGTGTGGCAGAACCACCACCACTCCAACCCCACACCGCTACCCGCGATGCATCCACATAAGGCAGTTTCAGCAGTTCGCGTGCTGCGGCAGCCTGATCAGAAATATTAAGCTGACCTACTTTGCGGTAAATACTCTTGCGCCAGTCTCTTCCTTTAGGGGCCGGCGTACCACGGTTATCCACTGACACATAAATATAACCATCTTCAGCCATGTCGCCGTTGTACAGGAAATTCATACCTGCGCCATACGTATCGGTAACGGTCTGGCTGGCTGGCTCGGAGTACACATAGAACAGGATCGGGTATTTCTTCTTCGGATCGAAGTTGGCTGGCTTGGCCATCCAGGCATCCATCTCCACACCATCAGCCGCTTTAACTTTGATGAACTCTACACGATTGGCTGCTTTATCGGCACTGGCCAACGCTTTCTGCACGGCGCTTTCGCCACCAAAAGCCTTATGATCGGGCAATGCTACCCACTCACTTACCGGTTTGGTATAGTGGTTTGAGAAACGGTGCTGCGCAAACTTGGTGTTAGGTGACAAGCTATAGTTATGCGTTCCCGGCTGCGAGCCCGGTGACAGGCGCTCGGCTTTGCCTTTTCCGTTCAGGCGGGTGCGGTACAGGTATTGCTGCGTAGCGTTGTCCGGCGAAGCCAGGAAGTATACATAACCACCTTTTTCGTCAATTCCAGCAATTTCCATCACATCATAGTTGCCTTTGGTGATCAGGTGCTCTTTTTTACCATCCCGACTAACGCGGTACAAGTGGCGCCAGCCGTCTTTTTCACTGGCCCACAAAAACTCTTTGCCACCATTCAGCCAGTCCCAGCCACCATAGTTATACGTGCCGTCCCAGCTCGGCAAAATGTCAATCCAGGCTTTATCTTTTTCAGTATAGATCTGTTTGGTCTTCCCGTTTTCAGCATTGCTCAGGTATAGTGTACTCTCGTTTTGCTTGCGGTTCAGCTGCTGCATGATCAGCTCATTGGCATTAGATGCCCACTCCATGCGCGGCAGGTAGGTGTTTTTAGGGTCACCCGGAATTTCCATCCAGCGGGTAACAGCATTATCAATACCAACCACTCCAATTTTATAAGGCGATGGCGCTTCGCCGGCAACCGGATATTCCACTGGAATTACCTTAGCATAAACACCATCTAACATGTCAAACATGATGTAGTCTTTTACCTGTCTGGCATCCAGTTGCCAGTAAGCAATCTTCTTGCTGTCCGGGCTCCAGCGGAAACCGTCGCGGGCAGAGAACTCTTCTTCGTAAGCCCAGTCAAACGTACCGTTTATCAGCTTGCGGGAGCCGTCTTTGGTCAGTTGTTTTTGATCTCCGCTTTGCAGGTCATCCACATAAATATTGTGCTCACTCACATAAGCTACTTTGCTACCATCCAGCGAGAACTTTGCAAACATAAGCGACGATTCCGGTCTGCCGGCTCCTACCTGTTGCAGGGTTTTCTTCTGCAGATCATACACCCAGTAATCGCCCCGGGTATCGTAGCGCCATACTTTTTTAGTATTGGTATAGAGCAGCACTTTCTGCTCATCAGCCGACATGTCAAAACTCCTGATCTTCAGCGGTTCTGTTTTCCCAGCTGGTACAAGTGCTGTTTTGTTCAGGAAGATCTCGGTAGCATCGTCGGGTAATTTATGCTTTACCAGTTGTCCCTGTTCAGCCTGCACATAGGTATCACCGGACTTGAGCCACTGCCGGTTCTGATAGCCCTGTGCAAGAGCGGTGGATGAGATGAAGAGCAGCAGTAGTAACTGCAGCAGGAAGGTCCGTAGTTTTAAATTGTACATGCGTGGTTTAGTTTGTGGTAGTACTGAGTTCTCAGGTTTATAAAAGTATAGCTGGTTTAGAAGTTCAGTTTACACTTCCTGGCCTGAGACAAGAAATTTACAAATTAATTTGTTCCCAACTATACTTCAGGCTTGCGAAATGCCATTTCGCTCTTTCGGACTTCCCAGTCCGAAAGCCATCTGCCGGGGATTTCCTAATCCCCGTTTATAGTTAGCGCGGATTAGGAAATCCGCTTCAGCTATAGTTCCGGATTAAGAAATCCGAAACAGCGTTACTGGCAGCGTTCGTAGAGTTCCGAAGAGGATGTCCGGAACAGCAATAGCAGAAATCCGAAACAGCATTAGTATTGTTCCTGCTTAGATGTTCGAAACAGCTACGAACTATAGTATAACAACAACAGCTATAGTTGTCAGTTTAGTTATACCTGTCCGGTGAGAAGGCATCGGTTAGCAGCTGTGCTTTTCTGTTCAGCAATTGCTCAGCCAGCACTTTGCCGGTGGCCGGGGCCAGGCTCACACCCATCATACTATGGCCGGTGCCGAAAAGTACATTGCTCCAGCGCTGGGTGGCACCAATATAAGGCAGCCCATCCGGCGAACATGGGCGCAACCCGCTCCAGATCTTATCCGGCTTCGGGAAAGTAGGCTTAAAGTTGGTGTAGTAATCCGGAATAGCATCAAAAATACCGCGCACACGCTTCTGGTTTATAGTTTGGTTGGTGCCTGTTATCTCCATCGTTCCGCCAAAACGTACCTGCTCGCCGAAAGGGGTTACAGCAACTTTCCGTTCGCACAGGATGGCGGGCACCTGTAAGGCCGGCTGATTCTGCTGCATAAAACTATAGCCCTTGCCCGAGAGCATGGGCAGGTAAATACCCAGCTTATCGGCTAGCTCACCAGACCACGCTCCCGCACAAACGATAAGCTGATCGCAGGTAATGTCGCCTTTGTTGGTAACTATAGTTTGGATGCGATCTCCTTTATACTCAAACTTCAGTACCCGCGCCAGTGGCACCATGTTCACGCCTTTTGCCTTCAGGTAATCTTTCAAAAAGCCATGCAATTTAGACGGATCCAGGTGAGCATCGCCAGTAAAATGCACGGCTCCGCGCACATCCAGTTCTACATCCGGCTCCAGTTGCTGCGCTTCCTGCCGCGACAAAACGTTTGCTTCCAAACCATGCAGATTTGCCAGGTGCGCCATTTCCACTTCTTCCCGCTCCATTTCCGGAGTTCTGTACAACATCAGCAGGCCTTTTTCTTCCAGCCCGATTTGCGACTCAGGGTGTTGGGCTGCAAAATCGAGGTATAGCTGCCTGCTGAGCAAACTCAGGTTTTTGAGGTACGGAATGCTATGCTCCACGTGATGTTTGGTAGATGCCCTGTAAAAATGCAGGCACCATTGCAGCAAACGCCTGTCCAGCCGGGGATGAATGTAAAAAGGACTGGTAGCGGAGAACATCCACTTCAGTCCTTTACTGATCATACCCGGTGAAGCCAGCGGCACAATATGACTTGGCACGATCATCCCGGCATTGCCTGTTGAACAACCCTGTTCCATATCGCCCTGATCAAGCAGAGTGACGTTAAAGCCTTCTTCTGAAAGGTAATAAGCCGTAAACAGCCCCACGATGCCACCGCCAATTATAGTTACGTTGCTCATATCAGATTACCTGGAAACCGTGAATGTATGGATCTTCTTCATCAAAAAAGATGGTGTTGTGACCTGTGATAATGGCCCAGCCTTCTATGCCGGGGTAAATAGCAGGTTTGCCTGCCACGGTGGTCTCCCCTTCTATTGTTCCGGTAAATACCGAACCGATGATGCTTTCGTGGATGAACTTCTGACCTGGCTTGAGCTTACCTTTGGTATACCACTGGGCCATGCGTGCCGAAGTTCCTGTGCCGCAGGGCGAACGGTCGATGGCTTTATCACCATAAAAAACTGCATTGCGGGCTGTAGAAGAAGAAGCCAGTGGATCACCGGTCCAGAGAATGTGCGAAAGGCCATTGATAGCCGGATTTTCAGGATGCACGAAGGTGTACTGCTCGTTCAGGCGCTGGCGAAGCACGCGGCTCCAGGAAATAAGCTTATCCGCCGTGTAGTTCTGCATGCCGTTGAAGTTTTCCTGCGGATCAACTATAGCATAAAAATTACCGCCATAAGCCACATCCACTTTAAGCTCACCCAGCTCAGGACATTCAACCGTTAGTCCTTCCGAATCCAGATAAGAAGCCACGTTGGTAAGTTTTACCGATTTTACTTTATCACCTTCCTGGGTATACTGCACTCGTACTAAGCCGGCGGGCGTTTCGAGGCGCAACTGGCCAGGAATTTTCGGGGTGATCAGGCCTTCTTCCAGCGCTATAGTTACCGTACCAATGGTACCGTGACCGCACATGGGCAGACAGCCGCTGGTTTCGATATAAAGTACCGCCACATCATTTTCCGGGTCGTGGGGCGGGTACAGAATGCTACCCGACATCATATCATGGCCACGCGGTTCGAACATCAGCCCTTTCCGGATCCAGTCGTACTCTTTCAGGAAGTGCAGGCGCTTTTCGCTCATGTTCTGACCCTGCAGCACAGGACCGCCGCTTGCCACCAGGCGCACCGGGTTGCCGCAAGTGTGGGCATCGATGCAAAAGAAAGTTTTTCTGGCCATACTTATTCGTTGATGCTGCTTTGGGTTAATTTTCCGTTGATTGTGCGCCAGATGCCGGTGCTGTTCCCGTTCTGTAGTTCCTGTGGCAAAAGTGCCTGCGGGGCCGACTGAAACGTAACCGGGCGCGCAAAACGTTTGATAGCATACACGCCTACGGAAGTACTTCTACTATCGGTAGTGGCCGGGAACGGACCGCCGTGGGTCATGGCGTGGCTCACTTCTACCCCGGTTGGTACGCCCGCAAAAAGCAGTCGTCCGCACTTATCGCGTAGCACATCGGTCAGGTTCTGTTGTAGTTGCTCTTCCTGGTTTGTGCCCCAGAGTGTACAGGTAAGCTGCCCCTGCAGCGCGTTGGCAGCAGCCAGTAATTCGTCTGTGTTTTTATAGGTTACCACCAGCGTAAACGGCCCGAAAATTTCTTCCTGCAAGGCAGGATTCTGCAACCACTGCTGCACATCGGTACGTGCCAGTGCAGCACGACCTTCCAGTACATCGGTTTCCTGCTGCACGATGGCCTGCACCCCCTGCTCTTTCAGCAATTTACCCAGTCCGGTATAGTAGTTACCGGCAATACCTTCATGCAGCATTTTGGCGGGAGTAGCCTTACTTAACTCTTCTTCCAGGGCTTCCATAAAAGGCGTGGTTACATCCGAATCAGGTACAAATAACAAGCCCGGACAGGTACAGAATTGCCCCGAACCTAATAGCACCGAAGCGGCAGCCTGTCTGGCGAGCTGTGCGGTATCTTCTTTCAGCTTTTCAGGAAGAATGAACAGTGGGTTGGTACTGCCCATCTCGGCATACACCGGCACCGGAACTTCACGCTGCATAGCCAGGTCGAAGATGGCTTTGCCACCTTTGTAGGAACCTGTAAAAGCCACGGCCTTGGTGGCGGGATGTTTTACCAGTTCCTGCCCTACTTCTACTCCACCACTCACATGCTGAAACACACCTTCCGGCAGGCCGCATTTCTGTAGGGCGTTGGAGATGGCTTTGTAAACAAGCTGTGATGTTTTTGGGTGGCCCGGATGCTCTTTGTAAACTACCGTACAACCCGAAGCCAGCGCAGAAGCTGAATCGCCGCCAGCGGTAGAAAAAGCCAACGGAAAATTACTTGCCCCAAACACAACCACAGGCCCGAGCGGCACCAGCATGCGGCGCATGTCGGGACGCGGCAAAGGTTGGCGACCCGGCAAGGCGGTATCTATAGTTGCCTCTACCCAGGAACCTTCTTCCACCACATCGGCAAATAACCGTAGCTGGTTGCAGGTGCGGCCCCGCTCGCCAGTCAGGCGTGCCAGGGGCAGGTTGCTTTCCCGGCTGGCCGTTTCCAGCAGTTCATCGCCTAAGGCTTCTATTTCTTCGGCTATAGTTCGGAGCAGCAGCGCCCGCTGTGATGATGTGGTTTTCTTATATACTTCAAAGGCCTGCGTTGCCTTTTTTAATGCTTCGTTATATGGCATAGGGTTCTTCTTTAAAAGCTGGCAAGGCAGGTCTGTTGTCTATTCCTTTCTGAATGGTAGCGATCACAACTTCTCGTTCTTCCCCGATCAATGGCAGGCGCGGCGCACGCACATGTTCGGTGCCAATGCCTTCCATTTGCTCGGCCAGTTTAATGTACTGCACCAGTTTTGGGTGGATATCCAATTCCAGTAACGGCATAAACCATCGGTAGATATCCAGAGCTTCCTGCGTTCTTCCGGCCTTGGCTAATTTAAATACCGCCATCGTCTCTTTCGGGAAAGCGCAAACCAGTCCGGCTACCCAGCCATGAGCTCCCATCAGCAGGCTTTCCAGCGCCAGAGTATCTACGCCACAAAGTATTTTAATTCGGTCGCCGAAACGGTTCAGCATACGGGTCACATTGGTCAGGTCGCGGGTTGATTCCTTTACAGCCTGTATGTTGTCGTGTACCAGCAGTTCCTCAAACATCTCCAGGGTGATGCTACGCTTATAGTCTACCGGGTTATTGTAGAGCATGATGGGCAGCGATGTGCTTTCGGCCACTGCTTTAAAGAAAGCCACGGTCTCGCGATGATCCGAATAGTAACGCATCGGAGGGAGTAACATCAGACCGCTGGCACCCATTTCTTCTGCTTCGCGGGCACGGAGTATGGCCTCCTGTGTAGCACCTTCGGCAATGTTCATAATCACCGGCACTTTACCTGCCACATAGGCAATCGTTCTGCGGGTAAGTTCCTGTTTTTCGTCGGTGCGCAGTACGCTGGCTTCGCCCAGTGTGCCGCCCAGTATAATGCCGTCCACACCGGCTTCCAGCTGGGCATCTATGTTCTTAAAGCATGTTTCAAAGTCAAGGCTGCCGTCGGCGTTAAATTTTGTGGTAAGTGCAGGAAATACTCCGTTCCAGTTGATCATGATGAGAAAGGTTTTGGTTCTATATCAAAGGTATGCGGACGCACAGCCAAAATCCTGTACTGGATTAATAAATACTGGTAGTATATTGACCTGATTTTTGCAACTCCCACAGAAATTAGCTAACATGGTACCACCATGAAGGTGATCCCGTTTAAAATACCGAAGTCGAGCAAAGAGCTGATCCGCTACCAGGTGGACTGCCAGCCCTACTTCTATGATAAGCTGCACCAGCACCCTGAAATACAGCTGAGCTGCATCCTTTCGGGAGAAGGAAAACTGATCGTGGGTGACTACATTGGCCGCTTTGAGCCGGGTGACATTTTCCTGCTTGGCCGGAACGTACCCCACGTTTTCCGGAGCGATGATGTGTTTTACCAGCCTGCCAGTAAGAAGCAAAGCCATAGTATCATTGTGTTCTTTGACCTGCATGCGTTCGGCAATGAATTCTGGACGTCAGAAGAACTGCAAGAATCAAAGGACTTTTTTGAACACCTGAACGGCTGTTACCGCGTGCAGGTGGCGGATCAGGACAGTTTTATCTGGCAAATACAGCAACTTCAATATAAAGAGAAACTGGATAAAGTACTGGGTGCCCTGCAATTGGTGGATGTGCTGATGCGACAGGCAACGCTCCAGCGCCTGAACCTGGGCGACCAGATGCACAACCTGAGCGAGCGCGAAGGCAAACGCATGGAGCAGGTGGTGCAGTTTCTGGTAGAAGAAAGCCACCGGCAACTCAGCCTGGAAGAAGTGGCATCGGTAGCCAACATGAGCCGCGAAGCCTTCTGCCGTTTTTTTAAAGACCGCACCCGCAAAACGCTTGTCACTTTTTTAAATGAGCTGCGCGTAAACAACGCCTGCCATGCGCTGCTGCACACTGACCAGACAATAGCCGGCATTGCCTTTTCCTGCGGCTTTGCCAACCTGTCGCACTTTAACCGGGTATTTGCAAAAACCATTGGCACCACGCCACGCGAGTTCCGGCGCCAGGCAACCATAACGAAAGTATAACCCCAACTATAGTATTATGAACCATACCAACCCATTTGATGCAGCTACCTACACACAGCGCCGCCAGCAGCTAAAACAACAGCTTGGCGAAGGCCTGATCGTGTTACTGGGCAACGAAGAATCCAGCATGAACTATAAAGACAACTGGTACACGTTTTACCAGGACAGCACATTCCGCTATTACTTTGGCATCGATCTTTCCGGCCTGACCGGTATCATCAACATCGATACAAACGAAGAGCTCATTTTCGGGCCGGAGCAAAGTATAGATGATGTGATCTGGACTGGACCACTGCCAAGCCTGGCTTCGCTGGCGGAACAGGTGGGTATTAAAAAGGTAATGCCAACCGGGAAAATAGCGGACTATCTGAAGAGTGCTAAAAAACTGCATTACCTTCCACCCTATCGCTCTGAGCATGAACTTAAATTGCAGGCCTGGACCGGGGAAACGGTGCTGGAGCCGAGCCTGGCCCTGATACAAACTATAGTTGCGCAGCGCTCTATTAAATCTGATGCTGAAGTAGCCGAGATTGAAAAGGCTGTAACCTATACCTCGCGCATGCACCGCCACGTGATGCAGTTTGCGCGACAGGGTATGAAAGAGCATGAAGTAGCTGCCGAAGCCGTGCGGTATGCGAAATCGACCCATAACCTGCTTTCGTTTCCGCTTATCTGTACCACACAGGGCCAGGTGCTGCACAACCATTACCGCGGCAACACCCTGCAGGCCGACGATATGCTGTTATTTGATGGCGGCATACAAACCTCGGCTGGCTACGCCGGCGACATGACGCGCACCATTCCGGTTGGCACTACTTTTACAGAGCGACAGCGCGAACTATACCAAGTGGTGCTGGATACACACGAAGCCGCCATGGCAGCCCTGAAACCGGGCATATTGTACAAAGACGTGCACCTGCTGGCCTGCCGCAAACTTACCGATGGTCTTAAGCAGGTAGGATTGATGCGCGGCGATACCGACGAGGCAGTTCAGGCCGGCGCACACACCATTTTCTTCCAGTGCGGCCTGGGCCACATGATGGGCATGGATGTGCATGACATGGAAAACCTGGGTGAACAATACGTGGGCTATACTCCTGAACTGCGCAAGAGTACGGAATTCGGATTGAAGTCGCTGCGGTTGGGCCGTGCGCTGGAGCCGGGTTTTGTGCTGACCGTGGAGCCGGGCATTTACATAATTCCGGAACTGATCGACATGCGACGAAACGATAAAGTGGCACAGCAATACATCAATTTTGAAAAGCTGGACAGCTACCGCGATTTTGGTGGCATCCGGATTGAAGACGACCTGCTTATAACTGAAAATGGAAGTCGCATTCTCGGGGAACCACTGTCTAAAACCATTGCAGAAGTGGAAGCCATGCGGCAGCAGGCTTTACAACTATAAACTATAGCTCTAGCCTCTCAAAAACCGGAAGCTAAGTTACCTTTAATGAACTATAGCAAAAGAGCCTTTCTGTACTATTACAGAAAGGCTCTTTTTTGTATGTGTAACTATAGATTCAGGAAATACAGTTGGTTCAGGCTTCATTTCTAATCCACCCAAAGCTTACGCTCAGACCAGAACTACATTTTTCTCTACTTTGATAACTGTCTTATGATTTCGCGTTTCACTTCACGTTCTACATTTATCGTATCTGCCGAACCGATTTTTGAAGCCAGTGAATCAATTCCTGTATGTCTTTCCAGTTCTTTGTTAGCAGCATTGTGAAGCGAGTCCATAGCCATATTGGCGCCAGATTCTACTACATTGTAAAGGGTATCCTGTATATCATTTTCTACCGAACAGGAAGCGGTAAGTAGCGCAATGGCCACATATAATAACTTCTTCATCATTAAGAATTTTCGCTTTCAGACTAATATACCACATTCAACTGGTACGCGCATCTTAACCTTCGATTAATGCCAGAGACTCCTCAAAAGATTCATTTAAAAGGCTGACCTGTATCTACTTTCAGTTCCGGGATAAATTTGTTGAGGTGGCAGTTTATCAAGAGTTTACAGGGTAGTACACCACTCTTATCAGAATAGAACTAATGCAAAACGTATATAGCCTTACCGAATGCCTGAATTAGTATGACATGAGTAAAATAAAACAAATCCATCGCTCCAACTTTAATTAACAACTATAAGTTTATATGCTTACGTGTCTCAGATCCCACTTTTGCGTGTACAGATTCGATAATATGTTTTATCTTGTGCATGCTCGATCTGAAATTCATTTGATCAATGCTATACCTTAACGAACTATGAAATCTCTGTTACAATGGACTGTTATTATTCCGATTCTTGCCTGGTTACTCTTTTTCTCCGGGCTAATTAACGATAGCAGTATCTTCCAGATTGTGGCAAGCATACTGCTCATTCTCAGTGTGATGTCAGCAGTTCATCATTCCGAAATAATTGCTGAAAAAGTAGGAGAACCTTATGGTACTATAATCCTGGCAATATCTATCACAGTCATAGAGGTTTCTATCATTATTTCGCTGATGATGACGGAAGGACAGGCGGCTGCTTCGCTGGCAAGAGACACCGTATATGCTGCTACCATGCTCATCTTAAATGGTATTGTTGGCCTTTGCCTGCTGATCGGGAGTGTAAAGCATTACGAACAGGAATTTTCCAAACCTTCGGTTACCATTGCGTTGGTTTCGCTGATCTCGATTATAGTTTTCACGTTGGTGTTCCCTACTTTCACCGAAAGTGTCGCAGGGTCCTATTATTCTAACCCTCAGCTTATTTTTGCTTCCATCGCCTGCCTGGTTATTTACTCCTGCTTTCTTTTTGCACAGACCAGGAAATACCGGCAATACTTTCTTACAATCGGGAAAGATGAAAATGAAGAAGATGTGGAACCTTTGCCAATCAGCAACAGCATATTTTTTACGAGTCTGCTGTTTCTTATAGTTTGTTTAGGAATCGTAGTGCTGTTGGCAAAAACACTTTCCCCAACTATAGAGAGCATTATTACCAGTTACAACCTTCCTAAAACACTGGTTGGAATTGTAATTGCAGCTATTATTCTATTACCGGAAGGTATTGCTGCCATCAACGCTGCAAGAAAGAACAGACTGCAGACAAGTTTAAATTTATCGCTTGGCTCTGCACTTGCAAGTATTGGCCTCACCATCCCGAGCGTAGCTATAGTTTGTATCGTTTATGATTTCAAGATCATCCTCGGGTTAGATATAAAATCTATTATCCTGTTAGGCCTGTCCGTGTTTACAGTAATGCTGTCGCTGAATAGCGGTAAGACCAATGTTGTTTATGGCGTGGTATTGCTGGTCAATCTATTTGCATTTATTTTCCTGATGATCTATCCCTGATTCACTACTTCCCTTCGAACATAAAGAAGCCGCTCCACATTAATCTGAAGCGGCTTCTTTTTTATAGTTGATAAATCTTCGTTCTATATGTCGTTTGCTACTTGTTATAGTAACTATAGCTCAGCATTTATAAGCTGATCCAGTATGTTTTCTCCAAGCACAATGTCGGCAACTTTAATGCTGCCCCTGCCAATCTGCTTTAAAACACCACTTACCTGCAACACAGCTATTCTGTCAATTGGAGATACTTCCGCTACATAAGAGATCTTCGATTTAACCAATAGATTGACAACAGCTTCGTGAATCTCTTTCACAGAGGTTGGGTGTGTAAGCATGTTACGGAAGTCAGCCAGCAATGTAAAGCCGGGGCTTGTTAACGCAATAACTTTCTCCCAGTCACTCAGGTAACTTGGCACTGTTTCAGGCGATTTCCAGTAGTTGTTGATTCTTAAATAAACACGATTTTTATTACGATCGTAATTTAGCTCGTAGAATTGGTTGTTTTTTGTGGTAATCATGCTGCTTAGTAGGAATTTACAACGTGTAAAGATACGAATAACATAAAATGTTTTCCGCATCAGTTAGCCAGTACTTTATCAGGTAGTGAAGTCCGTTAAAATGTTTTGTTTGATAAGACCCGTATACGTGGTTCAGAATATTTGGCCATAGTTTCACTAAGAAGTTAGAAGATTACAAGTCAACCATCATTTCATCTAGTATATCCGGAAAAGCAGCATCATTCAGCTCGTGTTTTAACCTCACCTGCAATAAAATTTCGGCAGTTACATCTGCTAATCAATCAACTATAAACTTACCCTCCTACTTCTTTACAACATTCAGTATCTTTACCTGTCTAACCGCAACTATAGAATTAGGACAGGAAACAGACCTATTGCAATGCTATTAACGATTCTATACTGTCAGACAAGACTATCTTTTAAGTTAACTATAAGCTTCACACATTGATCAATCAAACTAAAAACCAACTGAAAGCTATTGCCATTTACCAGATAGTTGGCGGTATACTCGGTATTGCCCTTACCGTTTGGGTACTGTTTAGAGGCGAAATGGTGCTGGACCAGGTCGCTTTACGGATGGCTTTATTTGCCGGCGGCCTCTACGTGTTTTCTATCCTTTGCGGTCGTATGCTGTTTCGCAAACCAAGACGCGGTCTGGTGCTGTCCATCGTAAATCAGTTGTTACAGGTCGTCTACTTTTCTTTCGGGGCTTACAGTTTCCAGTATGTGGCCGGCTTACGGGTGGGTGTTGGCGTTGATATGATAGCAGGTTGGATTTTTAAATTCAGGCTGGCGCTTTCTTCTTTTCATTTCAGCCTGGGCACTGACCTTGGCCAGAAGTTTATTGGCATCAACCTGGTGGCGTTATTCTTGATTTTCTGGATGGAGCGCTTACTGGAGAAGACAAAAGATCAGTAACTATAAACTATATCAGTAACTATAAACTATAGTTGAGTCTGCAAAAACTATAGTTGCAGTTAGTAAACTATAGTTCTGATCAACAAAAAAGCCCGGGCAAATTAGCCCGGGCTTTTTAATTTCTATTTAAGTAGACAGATTACGAATGCGGATTAACATAAGCCGGATCACCGCCGTCATCTTCATTTGGTCGGTTATCAGCCTGCGCCCTTAATTCGGCAAGGCCTTTTTTACCGTAGGCTAACCGGGTGATGATAACGTAGAGTACCGGCACCACAAAGATGGCCAGGAACGTTGCCGCTAGCATACCACCAATTACAACCCAACCTATTGTCTGGCGCGATACCGCACCTGCACCTGTTGCGGTAGCCAGCGGAAGTACACCCAGAATAAAGGCAAGCGAGGTCATGATGATCGGGCGAAGACGCAGTTTTACAGCTTCTATAGTTGCTTCGATCAGTTCCATGCCCCGGTCCACCCGTTCTTTCGCAAACTCAACTATAAGGATAGCGTTCTTGGCTGCCAGACCGATCAGGGTGATCATACCGACCTGGGCATACACGTTGTTATCCAGTTTAGGAAGCAACGTTAAGGCAAGTATAGCACCAAACATACCCAACGGAATCGCAAACAAGATAGAGAATGGCACCGACCAGCTTTCGTAAAGGGCTGCCAGTAAGAGCAGTACCAATAAGATAGAAAGCGAGAAGATATAGATGGTGCTGCTACCCGCTGCCAGTTCTTCCCGGCTCAGACCTGTAAATTCGTACCCATAACCGGCAGGTAATACTTGGTCTGCTACTTCTTCCAGGGCCTGCAGGGCCTGGCCTGAACTATAGCCCGGAGCGGCGCTACCGTTTATATCCACAGAGCGGAACAGGTTGTAGTGCGAAATAACCGGAGCATTCTCTACAATTTTAGTTGTTATCAGCGCACTGAGCGGTACAGATTCGCCCTGGCGGTTCATGACATAAAACTGTTTCAGGCTTTCGATGTCCATTCTGTAAGCTGTATCAGCCTGGGCCACAACCCTGAAGTTTCTTCCGTAACGCGTGAAGTCATTCACATAGCGGCTACCCATATACGTCGACATCGTGGCATATACATCGGCAATATTTACGCCAAGGCGCTTTGCTTTTTCACGGTCAACATCTACATGATAGCCCGGCGTTTTAGCTGTAAAGAAACTATAGGCCATGGCAATTTCAGGGCGTTGGTTGGCAGCTCCCAGGAACTGTCCCATTACCTGTTCCAGTTCTTTTACATCGCCAGCCTTCTGCTGCTGCAACACAAAACTGAAACCTCCTGAAGCACCCAGTCCAGGAATTGCAGGCGGCGCAACAACCAAGATATTCGCTTCTTTGATTCCGGCAAACTTCTGTTGTAGTTCGGCCATTACGCCCTGTAATTTCTCAGCTTCTTCCTTCCTGTCTTCCCAGGGCTGCAGCTGCACGAAGAACGTACCACTGTTCGATTTAAAGGAGAAGTTGATCGCGTTCAGTCCGGCGATGGAAGTATAATTCCGGATGGCCGGAACGGTTGCCATCTGCTCTCCTATCTCGGAAAGTATCGCTGATGTTCTGCTGGTAGAAGCACCTTCCGGCAACTCTATTGATACGAACAAGCGGCCTTCATCCTCGGTAGGTATAAAACCTGTCGGTTTATTGGCAAACAACCCAAACGTACCCACATAAATACACGCCAGGAGAATAAGAACAAGTGGCGTAGCTTTAATGCTTTTGCGAACACCTGTCGAATAGGACTCCGTTGTGCGGGCAAACCAGTTATTAAATTTATAGAAGAACTTATTGATGCCCCTGGAGTTCTTGTTCACGTTCATCGGCTTAAGCATAATAGAGCAAAGTGCCGGTGTTAGTGTAAGTGCCACAAAGGCCGAAATAAGAACGGAGATAGCAATAGTGATAGCGAACTGCTGATACAGACGACCAACTATACCCGGTATAAAACCAACCGGAATAAATACGGCAGCCAGGATAAGCGCAATAGCAATTACCGGAGCCGTAATGTCCTTCATGGCCTTGCGGGTCGCCTCTCTGGCCGAGAGTTTTTCGTGGTCTATGTAATGCTGTACTGCCTCCACTACCACAATGGCATCATCCACCACAATACCTATCGAGAGTACGAAACCGAAAAGTGTCAGCGTATTGATCGTAAACCCGAGCGGGATAAAGAACACGAAGGTACCGATGATCGAAACCGGAATGGCAAGGATCGGGATAAGCGTAGCACGCCAGCTCTGCAGAAACAGGAATACAACTATAATTACAAGTATAAGCGCCTCTACCAGTGTTTTTACCACTTCGTTGATAGACACCTGAACCACCGAAACGGTCTCAAAGGAAACGATGTAATCCACATCCGCCGGGAAAGATTTTCTCATCTCATCAAGCGCGGCATAAATGCCTTCGGCTGTATCCAGGGCGTTACTGCCCGGCGCCTGGTAGATCAGCATCATGGTAGCCGGGTTACCGTTTATCTTGGCTTCGCGGCCATAGTCAAACTTACCGAATTCAATGCGAGCCACATCGCGCAGGTACACCACCGAACCGTCAGCAGGGTTGGTTCTGACTATAATGTCGCCGAACTGCTCCTGCGTCTGTAATCGTCCTGTTACCGTAATCGGGTACTGAAATGCCTGCGAGCTGTGCTGCGGTGAGTTACCTACTGTACCGGCCGCCACCTGCATGTTCTGTTCCTGAATGGCTGCCGTTATCTCGCCTGCACCAATGTTATATTGCGCCAGTTTATCCGGTTGCAGCCACACGCGCATACTAAAGTCCTGACCAATCGAGAAAATATCACCCACACCCTTTACACGCATTAAAGCGTCTTTCACATAGATGTTGGTATAGTTATCAAGAAACTGAACATCGTGGGTACGCTTAGGCGAGTAGATACCGATCACCATCATGATACTCGGGTTTCGCTTACGAACCGTAACGCCCAGGCGCCTTACTTCTTCCGGTAACGATGGCTGTGCGATACTGGCACGGTTCTGCACATCGAGCGTTGCAATATCAATGTCAGTACCAATTTCAAAGGTTACGGACATGTTCATCTGACCGGTACCTGTACTGGTTGAGGTGATGTAGGCCATGCCCGGCGAGCCGTTTATCTGTGTTTCTACGGGCGTAGCTACGGCCTGCTCTACCGTTAAAGCATCGGAACCCGTATAGTTAGCAGATACTGATACCGAAGGCGGCGAAATATCCGGGTATTGCGTTACAGGCAAATTCATCATGGCCAGCACACCTACCAACACGATCACAAGGGAGATCACGATAGAGGTAACGGGCCTTCTTATAAAAACATCTGAAATCATATTTCTTCTTAAAATCTCTGCTGGAAATTGATCAGGAATTACTTTTTACCCGCTGCCTGCGGCTGTCCCTGTTGCGGAGCGCCTACCTGTACTTTAGCTCCCTGGCGCAATCGCTGAATACCTTCAACTACAATGTTCTGGCCTTCTTTCAGTCCTTCGCGGACTACCACATTTCCGCTAAGGCGGGTACCCAGGTCAACATTTTGCTGTACTACAGAATCGCCCTGCACTACATAAACAAAGTATTCGCCCAACTGCTCTGTAACGGCTTTATAAGGGATAACCACCTGTTCGCCAATATCCTGGTTCAGCACGGCTAAACTCACTGTCATACCTGGTATCAGCATTTCTTCCGGGTTCGGGAATTCAACCCTAACCGTAGTGGTACCTGACTGGCGACCAATTGCCCTGTCAATGACAAGGAGTTTACCGGGATGCGGATAAATTTCACCGTTGTTCAGGCGGATCGTGAAAAGTGAATCGGGCTGGTTGCCTTGCTTTAAACTGCTGAAACGGGCTATTTCCTGCTCATTAATAGAAAAATCAACGGCGATCGGGTCTGAAGAAGAGATGGTGTTTAAAAGCGGCTGCCCCGGTGACACCTGTGCTCCTACCCTAACCTGTGAAATACCAATTCTACCGGTAAACGGCGCATTGATGACAGAATAATTCAGGTCAGTGGAAGCGCTGCGAACCTGTGCCTGTGCAGCAGAAAGCTGTGCCCGGGCGGTTTGTACTTCGGTGCGCGCATAATCTACCTGCTGGCGGGCGATGGCATCACGTTCAGCCAGTCTCTCGTAGCGTTCCAGGTCCTTTTCGGCTCTTGCCAGGTTAGCTCTGGCACTTTGCACACTTGCCTGCGCCGACTGTATGCCAGACTGGTATTTGCTCTGATCTATTTCGTATAGTTTCTGGCCTTTGGTAACACGTTGCCCGTCTTTCACAAATATGTTTGTGATGTAGCCAGCTACCTGGGGGCGTAATTCTACTTCCTGCAGGGGTACTACGGTTGCCGGGTAGGTATCTATGCCTGTTACCCGTTCTTCTTTTACCTGGTAGGTATTTACCGGAACGGCCATGGCGGCAGGGTTCATCTGCTGCTGCGCACCTTCGTCGCCACCGCAGGATGCAAGTATAACCGAACTAAGTATGGCTGCAGTTAACCAGGAGTATCTATTTTTCATTGTGCTGTTCAGTGATTTTATCGGTTGGTATCTATAGTTCCTAATGCCCGCTGCAGATCAAGTTTGCTCGACATGACATTATAAAGCGCATTGTAATAATTGAGTTGAGTGGTGCGGAGCTCCGTTTCAGCCACGATCAGGTCCACGTAAGCTTTCACGCCTTCGTCGTACTGTAGCTTGATGATCTCGTACACTTCTTCGGCCATCTGCAGGTTATTTTGTAGCGTACGCCATTCGGTATAGTCGCTTTTATAGTTGGCGAGCGCCGTCTGGTATTCTGTGTTCAGTACACGTCTGGTATCTTCTATTTCCACATCCAGCCTGTCTTCTTCCAGCTGTGCTATTTTCAGGTTTTGCAATCTCCTGGTGCCCTGGAAAATAGGTAAGGAAATCTGCAGCCCGACCGCCGAAGTTGGGAAGGATTGGGTATACAGGTCAGCCAGCTGGTTATTGAAATAGACAAGGTTATAGTTACCGAAAGCAGAAACCGTCGGCAGGAAGCTCCATTTGTTATAAGCAGTGTTCAGGCGCAGAATTTCGCGACGGGATTGCAGTTGCTGTAGTTCTATCCTGTTTTCGTAGGCCAGTAGCTGGGTAGTATCCATCATTACGGCCTGCTCCATGCGGTTATAGTTGTACGCCAGGCTCAGGTCCTGGTCAACCGGGTAGCCCATCAGCTGTTTTAAATAAGCGATCCCGGATTTTATAGTTTCCTGTGCCCGTTTTCTGTCGCTGCGGATGTTAGCCAATGTGATAGCGGCGCGCTGGTAGTCTGTTTTATCAACAATTCCTACTTCGTACCTGCTTTTGGCATCATTGTACTGTTTTTGCTGGCGGGCTATATTCAGGTCCAGAATGCGAAGCTGCTCTTGTGTAAACAGCACATTGTAGTACGCTTTGCTAACTTCAACTACTGTATTAATGCGGGTTGAGGTAATCTGCTGGCCGAGTAATCTCCGGGTAGAACCTGCTGCGCGGGAAGCCAGTAGTAAGCTGCTGCTAAAGATGTTCTGTGTTGCCTGCAGCGCAATACTGGAGTTATAGTTATTACCCAGCGTAACAATCTCATCACCGAATTGCTGCTGCTGTCTTTTTATATTGTAGCTACCTCCGTATGTTGCCGAGATCTGCGGAAACCAGCCCGAAAGGTTCGCTCTGATTTCACGTTCTCCAATGGCTTCATCGATCAGCGCCTGCTCTACTGTCGCCCTGTTTTCCAACGCATAATTTACACACTGCTCCAGAGTCAGGCTGTCTGTTGTTGCTACTGAATCGGTTTGTGCCAGCAGCACTCCGGGAAACAACAGGCAGGCAATAAGCAGTATTTTTGCTCGTATCAATAATTTCATTTACTATAAAGTCTTCTGTATTTGAGTTGTGTTAACAGGTAAAAGCACTGGTTAAGGGTGGGTCTATAGTTGGATTCTTTTTTCCCATAGTTTGCGGATCAAGGTTTAAACATCTTTATAGTTGTAAGTAAGTACATGCTATAGTTTATAGTTAATTAGTGCGTTGCATGCCGTCCCAGAATATCTGCGGGATCAGTTCTAACTCTTTCCGCTCAAGTACTAACCAGCCAGATGAAACAAGCCTGACCGTAGAAATAATGTTGCTGTGCATCAGCGTTCCCAATACATTAGTTCCTATCGGCTTTAACTGCTCCTCCCTTATTCCGCGCTCAAAGAAAGTGGATAGTAGCTCGTGGAGCTCATCCTG
Organism: Pontibacter populi; assembly: GCF_019336435.1. Lineage (GTDB taxonomy): Bacteria > Bacteroidota > Bacteroidia > Cytophagales > Hymenobacteraceae > Pontibacter > Pontibacter humidus. Next base: position 394,770 of record NZ_JAHWXQ010000002.1, read on the forward strand.
TTCCGGTGACGGCCTTGCAGTGTTGTAGGGTGAGTTTACAAACTGCTCAAAGAATTTGAGTACTTCCGGATTCTCGCGGTAAAAACTATATAACCCGAACCACAGGTTAAAGAAACATGCTTTAAAAGAGATTGTTTCGCAGTTTTCTTTTTTTATTACAGCGATTACCTGCTGCTGCACATACGTAAAAAGCTCCCCTATCAGCTGATCCTTACTTCCAAAGTAGTGGTAAATAGTGCCGGCTGCCACCCCGGCATGTTTGGCAACCATGCTCATCGGGGTGCCATGGAAGCCATTTTCGCGCACAAGTTTCAGGGTACTCTCAAATATTGCCCGCTTCTTTTCTGCTATCGGCTCCATGCTCCTTTACTTCCAATTGAATGTTCATTCGGTCTGCAAAGGTAAGATGATTTTCCACTTTCTGAAAGCCTGGCGGCATTAACAGCCCGTAAAATTGGATAAACGGCACTTATTTCGTTGTATATAACCGGGTTAATGCAGCTTAACGTAAATATAGAAATAAAGCTTTTTTGAACTTAAACCCTACGGCAATGACCCAATTATCTGAGATCCGGTACCCCCGGGGCGTAAACAGCGCAAACAATCCCATCTGGATGGATGGGTTGCGTGTGCTTCTGGGACTTTTCTTACTCATAAAAGGGATCCTGTTTTTAGAGCATACTACCGATGTCTTTCGCATTTTTGGAGCAGAGCAGGATATTGTTTCTGCCGGCAAAGCCCATTTCCTGACCAGCATGGTTCATATTGTTGGTGGGCTGATGATCATGTTCGGGATGCTGACAAGGCTGGCCCTGCTGTGCCAGATTCCTATTCTGCTGGGAGCTTTGCTGATCGTAAACCCGCAACGGGGTGTGAACTTTGGAAATACAGAACTTATTCTTTCGCTTATAGTTACCGGCCTGATCGTGTTTTTTATGATCGTGGGTCCGGGCAGGTACTCTGTCGATAATAAGATACTTCGGCCAAAACCAAATACTGAGGAAGAGTAAGTTACCTGCACGCATCAAAAAAGAGGAGCCTATAGTTTGCAGTTGGAATCAAGTGCAAACTATAGGCTCTAATTTTATGCCGCGCTTACAGTTACTGCTCTGATGCAGCAAACTATAGCCTACCAAACTTAGGTTGGTTTTACAGCAGGTTCAGCTTAATACCGCCGTTTATTACCCGGCCATCGACAGGCGCAAATATCTCGCTGAATTCGGGGTTGGTAATGCTGCCGGAGTATATGTCTCCGAATTTGCTTTGCCGGGTATCAAAAATGTTTTCGAAGTTCAGGAATAAGGAAAACCGGTTAAACATTTTCTCCACCATCACGCCATTTATCCAGTAGTCCTGCCCACGGCTGCCGTTGGTTAATTGCTGTTCGCTGAAATAGTAAGCCTCCAGCCCTATCCTGAAATTATCTTCCTTTTCCAGCATCAGCACGGTATTTACCCGGTGCTTTGGTGTCAGGGGCATGTCGGTAACGGTGCCGTTGTAATGCTGCCTGGCATCGGTGTAAGTGTAGCCCAGGAACAGTTTCACCCATTCGTAGCCAAACTTCATATTCGTTTCCACGCCCTTGGTATCTATGTTGCCGTTGGCATTCCGGAACTCATAAAGGTTATCCGGGCGCAGTGTCAGGATCAGCGGGTTATTAAGATAAGTGTAAAAGAACATGTGGTTGATGCTGAATGTAACATCCTCCCCTATCAGGGTATTATAGTTGATGTCAAGGTTTCCACCAATGGAAGTTTCGGCTTCTGTCTGACTGATGTTGAGCGGCAGGATATTTCTGAAAGTAAGATTCTCGGCTTCCTGGGTAAAGATTGTAGGTGTTTTATAGCCCATGCCACCCCCGATACGCGATGTCAGGCGATCACTCACCCGGAATAAAGCAGAAACCCGTGGCAGCACAAACACTCCTTTGGATTTATTGGCCGGCTCAGGAGTTACATAGTCAGTTCGAAGCCCGGATTCCAGTACAAACCAGTCTACAGGGGTAAACGTGTTCTGCACAAAGGCGCCTATAATAGTATTATCGTAATTCCTCTTGCCCACAGCGTCTGCCTGCCTTTCCGAGAACTTATCTGTCCAGAGGTTTGCGCCTAGTACCCAATCCGTTTTTTCGCTGTTCAAACTATAAGCCACTTCGCTGAAACTGGCTGTCTGCTTGCCCCGGAAATCATAATCAGGTACCGCAATTTCCCGGTTATAAAGGCTTACACTGTTTTTAACAGAGATCAACGAGTGATCTGAAAGTTTGTGCTCCAGGTTAAACTGCGTGGAAAGTCTTTCGGTGTTGTTCTCTTCAAAATAATAGTCGCCTGCTTCTCCATCAATATGGCGCATATCGCCACCCAGTCGGTCTTCCTTAGAGGCATTTACCCCAAACGAAAGTTGCGTTTTCTCGCCCGGATAGTAATAAAGTGTAGGGTTGGCTGAATACCGCTCGAAATCCGGAATGGCCGAAAGGCCGATATCTGCCGGATCGTAGGCCTGGTTGGCATTGCGTGAAGCAAAAACTGTTACTCCAAATTTACCAAACCGTTTCCCGTAAAAAGCGCTCAGGTCAAGCCCCTTGGCACTGGTTGCATTTGCCATAAAGCTCAGCTCACCTTCTTCTGTCGGTTTTTTTGTGATCAGGTTTACCAGTCCGGCAATGGCCCCGCCTCCGTACAGCGTAGACGAACTACCCTTGATCACCTCTACCTGGTACAGGTTAAGCGGGGGAATCTGCATAATACTCAGGCCACTTGAAAATCCGGAGTAGAGTGGGAAACCGTCCTGCAGAATCTGTGTATAGCGCCCGTCGAGGCCCTGAATCCGGATATTGGCATTGGCGCTGGTGGCGGATGTTTGCTGTGTCTGGATGCCGGTACTCTCGCTCAGCAACATGCGAATATCGCCGGGTTTCATATTGGCTTTTTCGCCCAGTTCTTCCAGTGTAATGGCTTCTACCCGCGTCGGAATATCCTCTATGGTGCGGCTGCTACGCGTGGTGGTAACGACCACTTCTTCCAGCTCTTCGCCTGCCGGCGCTAAAAGCACCACCAACGGACCTGCCTGGTTAACCGGGAAAGTAATGGTATCTACCCGTTCTTCATACCCGACATAACTATAGCGGATAAGCTGTTTGCCTGTAGGTATGTTTGTTAACCCGAGTTCGCCGCGGGTGTTGGTACTCGCTCCGATGCTGGTCCCTTGTACGGCTGCTGTTGCCCCTACCAAAGGTTGCTGCGTTTCGCTGTCTTTGATGATTACCTGAAGCGAATTCTGGCCGAATGCTACCGTGTTACAGAACACAACAAGTAGTGCGGCAATATATTTTTTCATTACAGATGAGGTGTTGAGGTACAAACTATAGTTCCTGTGGTAAAGCACTGAAGGAGCAGTATAGTTTTCAATATTTTGAACTTCTCAGATCTCGCATTTACCCGAACTAGGTTACTCTTTTCGCAAGCCCTGGCACGCAAAGGTAGGGAGTTTCGGCGTAAACTATACGTTCAAAGCCGTTTCCCTGCCTCTGGCAATAGAACCGTCTACCTGTTTTACTGCTTTAAACTATAGTTGTAATCATAAACTGAAAACAGAAAGTGGCACAAACTTCTAAACTATTATAGTTCGTAGTAGCTTTACGTTTCTATGAAGTTTTTCAAAGTTATGATGTACCTGGTCATCGCCATTCTTATAGTTATAGTTGCAGGCGGTTTACTTTTTATGCAACATGCGGTGTTTGGCAAAAACCCGGATGGCCCGCGTCTGGAGCGTATTTCAAACTCACCCAACTATAAAAACGGGAGCTTTCAGAATCAGTCGCCAACCCCGGTGCAGGCCGAGAATGCATCGATGACAGGCATGTTGTACGACTTCTTTAACAAACCTGACACAAACAGTCCTTCCAGTCCCATTCCTTTTGTAAAATCTGACCTGACAGCGGTATCCGCAGAAGAAACGAGCATTTTCTGGTTCGGGCATTCTTCTTACATGATCAAGGCCAAAGAGTACACAATACTTGTTGATCCTGTTTTTAGCGGGGCCGCCTCGCCGGTATCATTTATGGTGAAGGCATTTGCCGGTGCCAATACGTACCAGGCACCCGACTTTCCGGAGATCGATATGCTGGTTATAACCCACGACCACTACGATCACCTTGACTATGAAACGATAAAGGCACTGAAAGAAAAAGTAAAGCATTTTTATGTTCCGCTGGGCGTGGGCAGCCACCTGGAGAAATGGGGTATCCCGGAAAATAAGATTACCGAACTGGACTGGTGGGAAGCAGCAACGCTGGGCAAGTTAAAGCTGACCGCGACGCCGGCACGCCATTTTTCAGGCCGCAGTTTTGCACGCGGAAAGACGCTTTGGGCTTCCTATGTCTTAGAAACCCCGACACATAAACTATACCTGGGCGGAGACTCCGGCTATGATACGCACTTTAAAACGATAGGCGAACGTTTCGGACCTTTTGACCTGGCAATACTGGAAACCGGCCAGTACAATAAGAACTGGCCTTACATCCATATGATGCCTGAGCAAACGGTGGATGCAACTATAGATCTGCAGGCAAAAGTTTTGTTACCAGTGCATTTAGGCAAGTTCGCGCTGGCACTTCACCCCTGGGACGAGCCTATGCGCCGGGTAGTGCAAAGCGCTGCAGAGAAGCAGGTCATCATTACAACGCCCATCATTGGTGACCCTATCGTGTTAGGCAAGCATTACCCAAACCAGCATTGGTGGAAGGAGTAGGTAGCGCGTATCGTAACAGACTTACAAATAGTCCCATACGCCCTGTCAACTATAGCTATAGTTGCTTCTTAAATTATTGGCTATAGTGTTTAAAGCTTCGGAAATTCAGGAACTATGAGTTTCCAGGTAGGCGGACGTGTAAGGATGTTCTTTGGCCACACCCTCGTTCAAAATGTGCATCACTGTCCAGCCTTCTGCTTTCAGGAAATCTGAAATGATAGCTCGATGGCAACGCCACCAAACCGCTTCGGAACACATATAGGCTACCCGTTGTATAGTTGCGATCTCTTCTAATTTGTTCACAGCTTCTTTAAACTCTTCGGTCTCAGAATAATCGGCATAGCCCCGGAAAGATTCGCTTCGCCAGACGGTATTTTTGGAGTCGGGTTTTGGTTTGCGGCGGCCACCCAGTTCGGTAAAAGGCATGTATGCAATTCCGGCTTCGGGTAAATATTCCTGTAGGGCAGCTACATTAAACTGAGGGTATTTTTTGGAACCGGGATACCTCCGCACATCCACCAGCACTTCAATTTTAAAGGACTTCAGGGCTGCAATAAATTCCTCGGGAGGGCGGGTTGAATGTCCGAACGTCCAGATCGTTTTCTTCTCAGGTGCCATGTATACGTTTAATCTTTTCTGCTTTGCTATTTAGCTATCTTTTTGAGTGCCTTCCCTTTGTGGGCTGCAATATGGTCTGTTTTGTCGCTTTTTATCTCGTACTGCGGTTCTTCTTTGCTGGCATGGTGCGTGTAGCCTTTGTAGTTAAAATTAGAAGTATGCACTTTTATGATCGTTCCGGTTACGTGCCCTGCCTCTGAATTCCAGCGTACATGGTCTCCGGTTTTAAAATTTACATCTGCCATAGTTCTTAAACTTTACTCTTTTCAAATTCATCTAAAGCCAGGTTAGAATGGGCGATAGCTCCCCCAGAACGCATTTCTGCGGCAACCCAAACAGCTTCCATAATTTCCTGCTCGGTGGCTCCTTTTCTGGCTGCCAGTTTGGTATGGCTCCGGATGCAATACGGGCATTGCGTAACATGTGCTACAGCTACGGCAATAAGTTGTTTTGTTTTCTCATCCAGTGCTCCCTGCTTAAATACTGCCCTGCTGAAAGCCCTGAAAGCATCTGAAACCTCAGGCACAAGCGAATTCCGCTTTTCGGACAGCTCGCGGCTTGGCTCCGGGAATAGTTGTTGATTTTCCATAGTATAGTTTATAAAAGTTAATCCGGATCAGGTGCATATCAGGTACGGGCAACTATAGCTGCTGCAGGTAACTCATGTCCTGAAACCCACCTACTACAGTTTTACCCCAACCGCCTATTAATGTTATAATCTTTCCTACCGCTCAACTATAAACTATGCCGGTTTCTAGTGTAGGTAAATTGCCGGGTTACTAGAGTTGCGAAGGAGATAAGATCAATGTAAAATTAAATCGTTAAAAGATATTGTAACGGTTTGGCTCACAACACATCTAACTATAAAACTTAAACCATGAGAACAATCAATTTAGCAAACGTATCCGGGGAAGCAGAGCTTTCTGATGAAGCAGTTGTCAGCAGGGTGCTTGCCGGTGAAGTTTCGTTGTATGAGTTGCTGATGCGGCGCCACAACCAGAAGCTTTACCGGGCCATTAGAAGCTACCTGAAAAACGAACAGGAAGTAGAAGATGCCATGCAGGATACTTACCTGAAAGGATATGAAAAACTATACCAGTTCCGGCACGATGCCCAGTTCTCTACCTGGCTGATCAGGATCGGGATAAATACGGCACTGGCTAAACTGCGTGAGAACAGGCGCGTCTTTCCCTTCTCGCTCCTGGTTGACCAGCCAGCGGACATTTCTAATATATTAACGCAAACAAACTTTATGAGCCCCGAGCACATTGCTATCCAGCAGGAAGTAAAACAACTCCTGGAAAAAGCCATAGATAGCATACCCGAAAAATACAGGATCATATACACGCTGCGCGAAGTTGAAGGCATGCCCGTAAGCGAGATAACCCAATGCCTGGACCTGTCGGAAAGTAACGTTAAAGTAAGGCTGCACCGGGCAAAAGCAATGCTGAAAGATAGTCTCTTTAAGTTATCAGCAACCCGTGATGTGTTTGAATTTGGTAACAAGCGCTGCGATGCTATTGTGGAGCATGTCATGAAAAATTTGCCAGCCGATAAGAAACTATAAACCAACGATCATCAACTATAAACCATGGCTACCAGGCTTTCAGACTACGCCCTGATCGGGAATGCACGTGCTGCCGCCCTGGTTAGCAACAACGGTGTTATAGACTGGTGCTGCCTACCTGAATTTGATTCACCCAGTATTTTTGCCGCTATTTTAGACAGAGAGAAAGGCGGCTATTTTTCCATCAGTCCTGTTGGCAACTATAGCTCAGAACAACGCTACCTGCCGGACACAAACGTAGTAGAGACTATATTTGAGACCCAGGAAGGTAAAGCGCGGCTGCTGGATGCCTTTACTGCCCAGACCGAAGAAGCCAAGAAACAAAACCTCTTTCCTGACCATGAGTTGCTGCGCATAGTGGAGGGCATTTCGGGTACCGTTGAGTTCAGGCTGGAGTACGCACCCAAAACTTACTATGGTAAAAACACGCCAAAGCTGGATGACCGCCAAAAACTGGGGATCCATTTTATCTGGAAAGAAAACAGCTATACCCTGCTCAGCACTTTACTGCCCGGGCAACTCACAGTAAACAAAAGTAACACCGGCTGCGCTACTGCAAATTTTAAGGTAAACCAGGGCGAGCAAGTCATTTTCTCCTTTAGTTATTCGGCTCAAAGCCCGGCTATAGTTCCTGAGCTTAAAACCACTGCCCCGGAACGCATGAAGCAAACTATAGATTTCTGGAAAAACTGGATCGGGCAATGTACTTACGCTGGTTTGTACAAAGAGCAGGTCAGGCGGAGCGCGCTTGTTCTGAAACTACTGACTTATGCCCCATCTGGGGCAATTGTTGCGGCTCCTACCACCTCCTTACCCGAAAAGCCGGGCGGTGAACGAAACTGGGATTACCGCTATTGCTGGCTCCGGGATGCCTCGTTTACAATCAGGGCGCTGCTAAAACTTGGTTTTGAAGAAGAAGCAAATGCTTACATGAACTGGATACTGCACGCCACACAACTTACAAGGCCAAAACTGCAGGTAGTTTATAATGTATTCGGGCACGCTTCTTTACCAGAGCAAAAACTAGACTGGCTGAAGGGATATGCAGATTCTGCGCCTGTGCGTATCGGGAACGGTGCCGATAAACAATTTCAGCTGGATGTTTACGGGGAAGTGCTGGATGCGGTGTTTGCTTACTCTCCGTTGCTCAAGGAAATCGACCATAATACAAAGAAGTTTGTAGTAGGCATGGGGAACATCATTTGCGATAACTGGGAAAAACCGGATAACGGGATCTGGGAAATCCGCTCTTCCATCATCCATCATACGCACTCAAAAGTTTTGGCCTGGGTTGGACTTGACAGACTTATTAAGCTTACTGAAAACTATGGCTGGCATGATGCGCCGCTCGATAAATTCATAAAAACAGCTGCACGAATAAGGGAAGAAATTGAGCAGCATGGTTACAACGAAGAATTGAACTCCTACACGCATGAACTGAAAGGCAGCACAGTTGACGCGAGCCTGCTCACATTATCACTAACAGGTTACTGCGATCCGGCATCTCCCAGGATGGTTGCTACTACAAAACTGATTCAGGAACGCTTATCTGAAAACAATTTACTTTACCGCTACCTGAACCGGGACGACGGGCTTAGTGGAAAAGAAGGCTCGTTTGGGATCTGCAATTACTGGCTGATCGAAAACTTGGCCAGGTCCGGCCAGATAGAAAAAGCCATGACCCTTTTCGAAACGATAGCAGACTGCGCCAGCCCTACCGGCCTTTTATCGGAAGAGATAGACACGGAGACATATGAGCTCTTAGGAAACTACCCGCAGGGCTTTACCCATATCGGGCTGATAAATGCTGCTTTTGCTATACACGAAGTTTACCAGAAAACACCTGCGCAACATGAATATCTCTGATCTTTTTCTCTGGGGATTTGCAGCCACGCTGGTCCTGACGGTTTTATTGTCAGCTTCCCGGCCGCTTGGCTTAACACGTATGGACCTGCCCTTTATGCTGGGTACGCTTTTTACCTCTAACCGCAACAATGCACCCTGGCTCGGTTTCATGGCTCACTTACTAATGGGTTGGTTCTTTGCGCTGATCTATGGTGCTGCTTTTGAAAGTACCGGGATTGCCAGCTGGTGGTTTGGAGCTGCTATTGGCCTGGTACATGGTGCTTTTGTACTAACAGTCGGGCTCCAAATCATGAACTATATCCACCCCAGAATGGCAAGGCCTTACCAGGGCCCAACTCCTACCCGTCAGCTTGAGCCACCCGGTTTTCTGGCACTCAACTATGGCAAAGGAACCCCTCTGATAACATTACTTGGGCATCTGGTATACGGTGGCATACTCGGGACATTTTATTCGTGAAGTGTAATGATGTGGCTATAATCAAATGCAACGACAAAACTATATCTGTTCCTTTGCCCTCGCTTGCATCCCACGAGTGTGAGTTACCTGTGGACTCTGGCCGCTTCAAACTATAGCTGGATAAAAATAAAAATCAATTTTGTTGTAACCGCCCTCTCCTATCATCATCTAATCTATAAATCAACACTAAAACATAAAGCCATGAAAACATTAAGATCAATCAGCGCATGTGCTATCGGGATACTGTTCAGTTTTACTGCCTTTGTTACGCCGGCCGTTGCCCAGGATAACCCGAAACTTTCGGATGCAGAGGTGGCACATACCGCAGTCACAGCCAACCAGATAGACATTGATCATGCGAAGATCGCGAAGGAACGCTCTAAAAATACCGAAGTGCTGAAGTTTGCCGAAACCATGGCAAACGACCACAAAGCTGTAATTGACCAGGCCGTAGCACTGGTAACCAAACTGGGCGTCACCCCTAAGGACAATGCTGTGAGCAAACAATTACTGGCAGATGCGGCAAAGACAGATAAAATGCTGCGCACAAAATCCGGCAAAGCCTTCGACAAAGCTTATATCGACAACGAGGTAGCTTACCATAAAGCAGTTATAGCGGCTGTAGAAGGGCTGCTGATACCGGAATCTGAAAACGCGGAATTAAAAGGATTGCTGCAAAGTATAGTACCGGCCTTAAATGCCCACTTAGAGCACGCCCAGATGCTACAAAAGCAACAATCAGGAAAATGAGCCTCGCCAAAGCAACTATAAACTATAGTTTACACCTGTCTCTTTCCATTTTATTCCTAGTCTGCCTTACCTCGTTTTCTGTGTCTTATAAGCCTGTAACACATACAGTTGAAATAAGCCAGATGAAGTTTAAACCGGCAGCGCTCGACGTAAAAAAAGGAGATAAGGTCGTATTCATCAACAAGGACATCGTGTCGCATGATGTTACAGAAACTTCCGGGAAGTCATGGAAATCACCCACCCTGGCTCCCGGTAAGTCCTGGAGCCTGGTTGTAACCCAAAATCAAACCTATTATTGCAGTATTCACCCGGTCATGAAAGGCAGCATCACTGTTAAACAGTAACAACTATAGTTACACCCGCAATTTTGAGGGCAATAGTAAACCGAAACAACTCCTGCATATTCTCCTTTCTGTTACAGCAGAACCGTGTAAACACTTTAGTTTACGCCGGTTCTGTTGTTTTTTAACAAAGCATTGGTGAACTTTACATCATAAACGCTAATGCTGATTTGCTGCCACCTACTACCATATTCTGTACATCTCTTTGGCCGCTTACCGGCTATGTAGCAACATCTCACCATGTAACTTTGTGCGATAAGCTTACGGGGTATTGCCTGAATTTCCTTTCCGTACCGAAGGCTTTCAATTAACGGGCCTGCGCACTGGCCAATCCTTCACGCATGTATCAGTTCTGACTATTACAATCTTTTAAAAGTGTAACTATAGTTAGATGGGGCTTTTAACTTAAAATTTATCGAACTTCTATAGTTGGTAGGTTTGTTAGGGTTTCAATTCAGTATCAGATCAAAAAATTATAATTAAGATCACAAAACTTACCGCTGCTTTATCAGCGAAAAACGAATTATATATTATTTATGGGCTTCTTTAATTTCCTGACACAAGGCATTGCGATAGATCTTGGAACTGCTAATTTCCTGGTTCTGAAAGATGGGAAAGTAGTGGTGGATGAACCATCTATTATTGCCTTTAACCGAACTACCGGCGCAGTAATTGCCGTAGGCCGCAAGGCTGAACAAATGGAAGGGAAAGAACATGAAAATATCCGCACGATCCGTCCGCTCAAGAATGGTGTAATAGCAGATTTTCATGCGGCAGAGCACATGATGAAAGGAATGCTGAAGCTGGCTAACATCGGTAAAGGTGGCATGTCGCCCTCTTACAGAATGGTGGTGTGCGTGCCGGCTGGTATAACGGAAGTGGAGAAAAGGGCCATCCGGGATTCAGCTGTTATTGCCGGCGCTAAAGAAGTGTACCTGATACACGAACCTGTTGCAGCAGCCATCGGTATTGGCCTGGATGTGCAGGAACCTACCGGACATATGCTGGTTGATATTGGCAGTGGCATTACAGAAATAGCCGTTATAGCGCTGAGTGGTATCGTTTGCGACCAATCGGTGCGCGTAGCCGGTGATACCTTTGATGAAGATATTATTCAGTTCATGCGCAAAGAGCATAATATCCTTATCGGGCAGAGTACGGCAGAAAAGATAAAATTACAGGTTGGAGCTGCCATAGAGGAATTAGCAGACGCACCAGAGGATTATAACGTGAGAGGTCGTGACCTGATGACCGGCTTGCCGAAACAGGTTACTGTTACCTACCAGGACATTGCCGTTTGCCTCGACAAATCGATCACCAAAATAGAGGAAGCTATCCTCATTACCCTGGAACTTACCCCACCGGAACTGTCATCAGACATACACCAGTCCGGCATTTACTTAACAGGTGGCGGTGCGCTGCTACGTGGTCTGGATAAACGATTGGCGCGCAAAACCAGGCTGCCGGTGCATGTGGTGGAAGGCCCTCTGCTGGCTGTTATAAAAGGTACCGGAGTTGCGCTCAGCAACATCAACAATTTTAAATTCCTGATGCGTTAGTAAAGCGCTTAAACTATAGGTTTGGCTGCACACCATGCTATGACCTGCCTGTAAGTTTATATTTAATCTTGCTGAGGAAGCAGTATTCTGTTAAAATACTTCATAGTTTTGATACTGCATTCTCTCAGTTACCCGGATATTTTCCCGGTTAAGATTTTAATAGTTTGTATCCATGTTGTCGAAAAAGACAAAATACGCTTTTCATGCGCTTAGTTACCTGGCCGAAAACCAGGAGAAAGGCGCCATACTTATTCAGGAAATTGCAGCTGCTAAAAAAATATCGCAGAAGTTCCTGGAGTCTATCCTGCTCGATCTGAAAAAGGCTGGTGTGCTGGGCAGTAAAAAAGGAAAAGGCGGAGGCTATTACCTTATCAAAAAGCCGGAAGAGATCACCCTTGCCAAAGTGATCAGGTTACTGAACGGTCCCATTGCCTGGCTGCCCTGCGTTAGCCTGAACTATTACGAAAAATGCGGCGACTGCCCCGACGAAGCTACCTGCAACATGCACCTTATTATGTGCGAAGTGCGCGACCAGACCTTGCGTATAGTTGAGAATAAGACGGTACAGGACCTTGTAGGCAGCAAACAACTGTAATTCAGTGGCTTAATATCAGATATAGCAAATATTCTGATTTTTTTTGATCTATTACCCTACAAAGTTTATAGACTTTATATACTTTTAGCTTTCAAAACAGAGCTATGCTATTCGATCAATATCTAAAAAAGGCCTTCAACAGAAAAGGAGCATCCCGCACCGACAGCAAATTCAAGAGCATAGCCAAAGCCTTTTCGTGGCGAATGGTTGGCACTTTTGATACCATCCTTATCTCCTTTCTAATTACAGGTGAGCTTAAGATGGCTTTTTCGATCGGTGCGATTGAGGTGTTCAGCAAAATAGCGCTTTACTATGTGCATGAGCGGGTTTGGGAAAGATTTACAGTAAAAAAAGAAGTACATGAATTTGAAAGACAAGATACCGTCGCTGCTTGAAGCGATTGCCCACCTGTCCCTGACCGAAGCACTGTCATTTATAGCGCAGTCTTTTCCGGGTAAAGTAGCTTTCTCTACTGCCCTTGGCCAGGAAGACCAGGTCATCACACACGCCATCTTCACAAATAATATTCCTGTCAGGATCTTCTCTTTAGACACTGGCCGTTTGTTCCCGGAAACCTATGAACTATGGGCGGAAACTGAACAGAAATACAGAAACAAGATAGTACCCTACTACCCGAAAGCCGAAGCCGTGGAAGAACTGGTAAGCCGCAACGGCATAAACGGGTTTTATGATTCGGTAGAAAACAGGAAAGCCTGCTGCCATGTGCGCAAAGTGCAGCCCCTGGGCAGAGCCTTGCATAACGTGGACGTTTGGGTAACCGGCTTGCGATCCGGGCAGAGCGCTAACCGCAGCAGTTTCAATTTACTGGAGTGGGACGAAGCTTTCCAGGTCATCAAATTCAACCCGATCATTAACTGGTCTTTTGATGAAATGCTGGCCTACCTGAAAGAAAACGAAGTGCCTTATAACAAACTGCACGACCAGGGTTTTGTAAGCATCGGGTGCGCGCCCTGCACCAGAGCTATAGCACCGGGCGAAGAGCCGCGTGCTGGACGCTGGTGGTGGGAACAAACCCAGAAAGAGTGCGGACTACATGCAAATTACTTTAACAAATAATACTGCTATGACTATTCATGCTGGAATTTTTCCGAGAGAACTGGAAGATGAAGCGATCTATATTTTTCGTGAGGTGGCCGCGCAGTTTGAGAAACCTGTCCTCCTGTTTTCTGGCGGAAAAGACTCGATTACGCTGGTAAGGCTGGCCCAGAAAGCTTTTTACCCGGCTAAAATTCCTTTCCCTTTACTACACGTGGATACCGGCCACAACTTCGAGGAAACTATAAAATTCCGCGACGAGCTGGTAGCCGAACTAGGCCTGGAACTAATCGTGCGCTATGTGCAGGACAGCATTGACCAGCAAAAAGTGACAGAAGAAACTGGTAAATATGCCAGCCGCAATGTGCTGCAAACTGTTACCCTGCTCGATGCCATTGAAGAATTTGGATTTGACGCCTGCATTGGCGGCGCACGCCGCGACGAAGAGAAAGCCAGGGCCAAAGAAAGGATCTTTTCGGTAAGAAACGACTTCGGCCAATGGGATTCCAAAAAGCAGCGCCCGGAACTGTTTGATATGCTGAACGGCAGAATTAACCTCGGCGAGAACGTGCGCGTGTTCCCGATCAGTAACTGGATCGAACTGGATGTCTGGAACTACATAAAAGAAGAAAAGCTGGCCATTCCGTCTATTTACTACGCCCATGAGCGCGAAACTTTTGAGCGCGACGGACAGCTTCTCCCCTTCTCTTCGTTCATCAACATCACAGAAGACGAAACAATAACTACGCGTACAGTGCGCTTCCGTACGGTGGGCGATATGACCTGTACAGCTGCTGTGGAATCTGAAGCGGTGGAGATAGACCATATTATTGAAGAGATTTTAAGCGCGACGGTATCGGAGCGCGGCGCCCGCATAGATGACAAACGCTCGGAAGCGGCGATGGAAAAAAGAAAGCAAACCGGATATTTTTAAGGTATGGACGTTCTGAAAATAGCAACAGCAGGCAGCGTAGACGACGGGAAAAGCACCCTGATCGGCAGGCTCCTGTTCGAAACCAATTCAATTACAACCGATAAACTACAGGCCATTGAGGCAAGTAGTAAAAAGAAAGGCCTGGATTACATAGACCTGTCGCTGCTGACCGATGGCTTGATAGCGGAGCGGGAACAGGGTATTACGATAGATGTGGCGCATATCTATTTCTCGACGCCTACGCGCAAGTTTATCATAGCTGATACGCCAGGCCATTTTGAATATACACGAAACATGGTTACAGGCGCTTCCAATGCCAATGTATCTATGATCCTGGTGGATGCCCGAAACGGCGTAGTAGAGCAAACCTTCAGGCATTTTTACATTTCGTGTTTGCTGCGCATACCTAATGTGGTGGTGTGTATCAATAAAATGGACCTTGTCGGGTATTCGCAAACTGCTTTTGAGGAGATACAAACTAAGTTCATGGCCTTTGCCGAAAAGGTAAAGTTCGAAGGCCAGCAGATCAGTTTTATTCCTGTATCATCGCTTTACGGCGAAAACCTGACAGCGTCATCTGTGAGCATGCCGTGGTATACCGGTGCTCCGCTCCTGAGTTTGCTTGAAGAAGTAACTATAGATGAGCAATTGCCTGACGAGGAAAGCCGCTTCCCGGTGCAGTATGTGGTACGGCCAAAATCGGAGGAGTTTCATGATTACCGGGCCTATGCAGGCAAGGTAGCCAGTGGCCTGCTGCGCAAAGGCGAGCGCGTGGTAGTATTGCCAAGCGGACAGGAAACCACCATCGCTAAAATAGAGAAATTTGGCCGCGAAATAGAAGCTGCCCAGGCAAAAGAATCTGTCAGCATTTTGCTGGAAGATGATGTGGACATCAGCCGTGGTGATATGATCGTGCCATTTGCACAACTGCCAAAACAAGGCCGCCAACTGGATGCCACTATCTGCTGGATGGATAAGAAACCACTTCGCGTGGGCGGCACGTACCTGGTACAACACGGTGTAAATATCTCGAAAGCGAAGATAAGCGCCCTGACCAACCTGATAGATGTTGTTACGCTTGAGGCTAACGACACAATTAGTGCCCTGCAGCTAAACGAAATTGCCGACGTGCAGCTAAAAACTGCTAAAGAGATCTTCTACGATTCTTTTGCAGATAATAAAGCGAATGGTTCTTTTATAGTGATAGATGAGCAAACCAACGCTACAGTTGGGGTTGGGTTGATTAAGTAACTATAGTTTGAGTCTTGAGCTTGAATAGTTGAATACATTATATTATTAACAAAAAGCCGTTTCCTATTAGAGGGAGCGGCTTTTTGCATTGTGGATCAACGAACTATAGGGCTTGTGAATAGCAGCTATAGTTTAGTTTTGCTACATTGTTGAGGTAAACTTAATTGAGTCTATAGCTTAGAGTTAAATATAAATCTATTTCGTACATAGAGCAGATAAGAGTAGGTTTACTATTATACCGTAGTCAGCGGTTTTTTAATTAAAATCATACTTGTCGAGAAATAACATTCAGGAATTATGAAAGTAATAGATTTCGAGCCTCAATTCTGGTTTTTACTCCAACAAAACAATAGTTATTTTCTTGATGTAAATTGTAGTTATTCTGCCTTTGGGTATAATAGATTTATTGAGTTGAATAATTCAGAATTAGTTGACTATAAGGAAAAAGGGAAATTATATTTAAACGATTTAGGCAGGGATATCCAATATTATGGATTAGATAAAAATATCTTGAAAGACACATAGGTGGTGAATTATGTAAATTAGCTTATTCTGCCATAATGGAATTTAACAAAACAAACGACCGTTAACCCTGCACATAGGTTATACTTCGGCTACGCCTCGTCAACCTTATGTACTAACCGGTAGTACCAATTAAACATGGTACTTCAAAAGACAATAAAGAAGTATCTTAATTCAAAAAAGCGTGACTGATTCAACAAATATATGTTTGGCTTGTGGGTTATGTTGTACCGGTACCTTAATTGGATTTGTACAGCTTGGTAGTGAAGAATTACCTGCATTGAGAGAATTGCTGGATATTGAGAATACAAACGGTGAAGGTTTTTTTCTTCAGCCCTGCAAGAAGTATTGCGACGGCTGTACGATATATGCCAACAGACCGAAACATTGTGCCAAATACGAGTGCGAACTTTTAAAAGCAGTCGAACAAAATGAAATAGCTTTTGATTCGGCTGTTGAAATAGTCAATGTCGTTAAACAGAAAAAGGACACAATAGAAAAACAGCTGGCACTTCTACAGCTTGAACTGAAATCCCAATCATTCTACTTTAAAATGGTCGAATTGAACAAGTTGTTTCAAAACAGACAGTATGAATCTTCCTTAACACAAGACCATCTGAATTTAATGGCGGACCTAAAGGATTTAAATAGCCTGCTGTCAGATAAATTTGGTGTCACATTCTTTTAAAACTAAAGAATTATCGACTGGATACGACTGGATAATAGGTCTTTATCTGATCATTATTGTTAATGAAAGTTAATCAAGCATGATTACCAAAGCTGTTGACTTCCCAAAAGCTTCCGATAATCCTTCGCATATTCAGATCACTCCCCTACTTTTGCAACATCAAATGGTGCCTGTTCATCAAACAATAAAACAGGTACAGCATACTTATGGAATCTAAATACAGCAAGGAAATTATACCTTTGGAGGGTTGGGACCGGGAAGAAACATTTCGCTTTTTCAGCACTTTTAAACAGCCTTTCTTTAACGTACACACTGAAGCAGACATTACGCCGCTTTACCGGTACTGCAAAACAAACAGCTTATCCATATCTCTTGCTTACATGTATGTAACATTGCTGGCAGCCCGGGCTACCGAGAACTTTTGCTACCGGATAGAAAACGAACAGGTAGTAAAATATAACGGCCTCGACCTTTCGTCGACCGTGCTAAAAGATGACAACAACATTGCCTTTACGCACTTCCCCTACCGCGAAACGTTAGAAGACTTCTGCCGCGAAGGAGCCGAAATTATAGGTGAGGTTAAAAAGAGCCGCAAATTGTTTAACGGTTACCAAGGCAATGACCTGCTGCACATGACTACCCTGCCCTGGTTTACATACAAAGGGATGGAGCACGCTTTCTCGTTGACCCACGAAGAAACGGGCGTGCCAAGGATCGGATATGGCCGTTTAGAGTTTCAGCAGGATAAAGTAATGCTGCCGATGAGTATTGCCCTTCACCACGCCCTGGCCGATGGTTTTCACATGCACCTGTTCCTTCAGGAAATGCAAGCAGTAATCTCCAACTATAAACTATAGTTATAATCTCTGATACTATAGTTTGCGCGACATCAGGAAAGGGCTTGCGGTGCCGGATTGCCTGCCGGCCTGGACTTGTCTTCAGGGAGTGGTACAAACTCAGCGTTATCGTTAGGCGGTAAAATTATACGGCCGGCTTTCCAGTCGGCTTTGGCCTGCTCTATGCGCTCTTTCCTCGACGACACAAAATTCCACCAGATGTAGCGTTCGCCCAGCGGCTCGCCACCCAGCAACATCAGCGTGGTCGGCTCTTTGGCAACTATAACCGGCTCTGCGGTTTTATTAAATACCAGCATCTGCCCCACCGTGTAGGCACGGCCAGCTACCTCTATAATGCCTTTAGCCACATAAATTCCGCGCTCGCTGTGTTCTTTTGGTAGGCTGATACGCGCATCTTTCTGTAGTACCACATGCAGGTAAAACAGCGGCGAATGCGTTTTCACATCATTTCGCAGGCCGTAGGCATCTCCGGCGATCAAACGCATCCAAACGCCGGTGTCGGTATAAATCGGGAGTTGTTCGGGTTTATAGTTGGTAAAGGCGGGGGCGTCTTCTTCATCTTTCTCCGGTAAAGCCACCCAGGTTTGTATCATTTCCAGGTTACCTCCGGCCAGTGCACTTGGGTCTTCAAAACGTTCGGAGTGTGAAATACCGCTGCCAGCCGTCATCCAGTTTACTTCGCCGGGACGAATGATCTGCTCCACACCGAGACTGTCGCGGTGGGTCACCTGTCCGCCAAACAAGTAGCTAACTGTAGATAAACCGATATGCGGATGCGGCAGCACATCCATCGAATGCGTCAGTTCGGGAGCGACATCAACGGGGCCGGCATGATCCATAAAAATAAAGGGACCTACCATTCTGCGCAGACGAAAAGGAAGAATCCGGCGCACATCCATGCCCGGTGCAATCGCTGCTTTTCGGGCTTCAATAACTATATCCAGCATATCGGTTTATTTACGGTTTTCTATTTTTTCTTAGGATGATTCCTGGTCCAGCAACTTCATGTCTTCCTGGGTCAGGTTAACCTGGGTAGCTTCTGCGAAGGCCTGCAGGTGTTTACTTTTGGTAGCACTGGCAATTGGGGCCGTCACATCAGGGTTATTTACGAGCCAGGCAAGCGCTACACCTGCTTGCGAAATGCTGTGCTTATCTGCTATCGTATCCAATGCCGCTAAAATACGCTTTCCTCTTTCGTTCAGGTACTTTTGCATGCTACCACCTCGTACGCTTTTACCAAAATCAGCTTCTGTTCTGTACTTACCCGTCAGGAAGCCGCTGGACAGCGAGTAATAGGTTATCACGCCTAATCCTTCTGCTTTACAAATCTTTCCAACTCCTTCTTCAAATGCCTGCCTGTTATACAAATTATATTCCGGCTGAAACACTTCGTATCGTGGCAACCCGTGCTTTTTACTCGCTTCTAAAGATGCCTTTAAGCGCTCCGGCGAAAGATTGGAGGCACCAATGTATTTTACCTTACCTGCCTCGATCAGTTTCTGATAAGCTCCCAGCGTTTCTTCCACTGGTGTTTTATCATCATCCCAGTGTGTTAAATAAAGATATATCTGTTCTACCTGAAGGCGTTTTAGTGAATCTTCAGCCGCTTTCAGAATATACTTTTCAGAAATGTCTTTGTGGCCCTGTCCCATGTCGGAGCCTACCTTGGTAATCACAGTAACAGCCTCCTGATTCCCCCTGGCTTTCATCCACTTCCCGATGATCGTTTCCGACTCGCCTCCCTGATTGCCTTCCGCCCACGTAGAGTAAGCATCTGCTGTATCTATCGTGTTAAAACCGAGGTCAACAAATTCGTCCAGTATCGCGAAGGACTCTTTCTCATTCAAGGTCCAGCCAAGGACATTTCCCCCGAAAACGATGGGTGAGGTGTATAAGTCAGTGTTTCCTAATCTTCTTTTCTGCATAGTTGATACGCTTTTCTTTTGGTAAATCTATGTTTTTCTGATACGCAATTATAGTTGCAGGAGCTATTTGTTGTTTCGCTTACAAAATGGATAAGGTAACTATCTCCACGCTTATAACTAGCAGCTTGCTTTATAGTTTAGCTACATTTCTGCATTTGCTATGGTTTGTATTTCTGGTGCGAGTCCCCAGACTCAACTTGCGTGACAGGTATAGAAATTTTCTGAATCAGGATTTACTGGATTAAAGGATTAGCAGGATTGGGGTTTATGCTATAGCTGGGGTAAATGTTTTATAGTTATAGCTTCTTCGCTGCCGCAAGTTTTCAACTTGTGGTTTACTATGGTGTTGAGTTTGTAACTCAACTGCCCCGGCAGGGACAGGCATGGCAAAGGCTGTTGCTATAGTTTCATAGGTAACGTTTATCCAACCACCCCTTTATCCCCTCCTTGTCTAAGGCGGGGAGCTTTCTGCTTTTCTATAGTTAGAGCAATAGTTCTATAGTTGTCGTTTTAACCCACCCCTGCCCCTCCCGAGAGGGGAATCTCAGCTGTTGTTTCAGTTAGAGGTATAGTTCTATAGTTTCTGTTTCAACACCCCTATAGTCCCCTCAAGGGGACAATTCTACTTTTACCAATTTTTGAAATATAGTTCTACAGTTACAGCATGTGAGCAGGGACAGGTTTACCTGTCCCTTCGAAACTAACACCACGATAAAACTCGAAGCGAGCAGGATCAAACTACAGCGCAAACTATAACTATCGAACTGATCACAGTCTTTGGGTTGAGCGCCTTGTGAATATCTGGTGGCGCAGCCATTGCGAGGCATGAGCAAAAGAGATTCGCGCAGCGCGATGCCCGAAGACGGGGCCTCCCGGCCGTGAGGGCACCAATGCCAGATTGAAACGATAGGCAAGTAGAGCTCCCAGGATGATAGGAAATTTGAAAGGAAGGCTTGGTTCGGATGGCAGAGGATCAAACTATAAGTCGAAATAGATTTCTCACTTCGTTCGAAATGACAGACCGATACTATTGGGCATACCAGTTTCCTCAAGATCACTCCTAGTTTATCAGCAACCCTACAAATCCATTATCCTTACAAACCCTCAACAATACTTATAACCAGTTTATAGTAACGAACTCGTACTTTAGCCAGTAAACAGACGGAATATAAAGCGAAGGATTTTACAATCTATACCAGATTACTGCATGGCGAAAGAAACAGATAAAGCGTTGGGTAAAAACTTTACCGGTTTTGTAACCGTGAAAGGCGCACGGGAGCATAACCTCAAAAACATAGACCTTACTATACCACGCGATGCCATGGTGGTATTTACAGGAGTGTCTGGTTCGGGGAAATCTTCGCTGGCATTTGGCACTTTATACGCCGAAGCACAGCGTCGTTACCTGGAATCTGTTTCGCCTTATGCCCGACGCCTGTTTCACCAGATGGCTGTGCCGGAAGTGGACTCTATTGACGGCCTGCCACCTGCCGTTGCGCTGCAACAGCAACGAGGCACACCCACAACCCGATCATCGGTTGGTAGTGTAACCACGCTCTCTAACCTGGTGCGTATGTTATATTCACGTGCCGGCGATTACCCTCCAGGACAGTCTATCATTTATGCCGAGGCTTTCTCGCCTAACACTGCTGAGGGTGCCTGCCCGGTTTGTCATGGCTTGGGGCGCATTTATGATGTTACTGAAAAGTCTATGGTGCCGGATGATTCCTTAACTATACGGGAACGGGCCATTGCAGCATGGCCAACCGCATGGGGTGGGCAAAACCAGCGCGACATATTGGTAACTTTAGGAATTGATGTAGACAAACCGTGGCGGGAATTGCCCAAAAAAGAGCGCGACTGGATCTTGTTTACAGATGAGCAGCCTGTAGTTCCGGTTTACCCTGGCTATACGCCTGAGCAAACGCAGCGTGCCCTTAAACGCAAAGAGGAACCTAACTATATGGGCACCTTTTCCAGTGCAAGGCGGCATGTGTTTCATACGTTTGCCAATACTAACAGCCCGCTCATGAAAAAGCGGGTGATGCAATACATGCTCAGTACCGACTGTCCTAATTGCAAGGGAAAAAGACTAAGGCCAGAATCGCTTTCGGTTAAGTTTGCTGGCTATGACATTACAGAGTTATCCAGGTTACCGCTTAAACGACTGGCAACTATATTACAACCTTACGCTTCAGGAACTAATACCATTCACAAAAAACAGGAAGCCGAACACCCTGAACAAACTATAGTGGCGCAGCGCATTGCCTCAGACCTGGTGGCCCGAATAAAAGTTTTGCTCGATCTTGGCCTGGGATATTTGTCACTCGAACGCAGCACCCCAACCTTATCGCCCGGAGAACTGCAGCGCTTGCGCTTGGCCACACAGCTTCACTCCCATCTTTTTGGGGTGGTCTATGTGCTCGATGAGCCTTCCGCAGGACTGCATCCTTCTGATACCTTAGCATTGCTTACCGCGCTGGAGGGGTTAAAGAAAGCCGGTAACTCCCTGTTTATTGTAGAGCATAACCTCGACGTGATCCGGCATGCAGACTGGCTGGTGGATGTTGGCCCGGATGCCGGGCAAAAAGGCGGTGAGATACTGTATAGCGGACCACCTGAAAACCTGCACCAGGTACAAAACTCAAAAACAGCAGCTTATCTTTCCGGTACAGCGGCAATTCATGAACAAAAACCACGCACGCCTACAGGCTGGCTAAAACTAAGTGGTGTTACGAGAAATAACCTTAACAACCTCGATGCCGAATTTCCGCTGGGGGTTTTCACAACAGTTACCGGTGTATCGGGATCTGGTAAATCGAGTCTGGTTAGCCAGGTATTGGTGGAATTGGTAGCGCAGCATCTGGGCCACGACATACCAGCAGAAGAAGACGAAGGTGAAGAACTGGAAAGAGTGATATTACCTGAATCAGGCGGACAGATCACGGCTGGTATGGAAACTATAAAACGGTTGGTGCGGGTAGATCAGAAACCTATTGGCCGCACCCCGCGCTCAAATCTGGCTACTTATACCGGTTTATTTGATAATGTTCGTAAATTGTTCGCCGCAACGCCCATGGCCCGGGCCCGGAAGTATGATGCCGGAAGGTTTTCGTTTAACGTAGCGAAAGGCCGTTGCGAGAACTGCCAGGGTGAAGGCTTTGTAATGGTGGAGCTTCTCTTTTTGCCAAGCGTGTATGCGCCTTGCCCGGTTTGCCAGGGTGCCCGCTACAACGCTAAAACATTAGAGGTAACCTACCGCGACAAGAACGTAGCCGATGTGCTGGACATGACCGTAGACGCTGCTTCGGAATTCTTTGATGAAGAGCCTAATTTACAACGTGCACTGACAGTTCTACGCGAAGTTGGGTTGGGTTATCTGCGGCTGGGTCAACCGGCTACAGAGTTATCAGGTGGGGAGGCCCAGCGCATTAAACTGGCGACCGAATTACAGAAAGCACAACGGGGAAATTCACTTTACATTCTGGATGAACCAACTACCGGGTTGCACCCTGCCGATGTAGAAAAGCTGCTAGTGCAACTGGATAATTTAGTAGAAGCCGGCAACACGGTTATCGTGGTAGAGCATACCATGCGCGTAGTAGCCGCCAGCGACTGGGTGATAGATATTGGCCCGGGAGCCGGTGAGGAAGGCGGTAAAATAGTAGCAGCAGGTACGCCTGCTCAGGTGGCAAGGTCAAAACAAAGTAAGACGGCGCCTTTCCTTAAAAAAGCATTGAACAGTAACCTATAAATTAAAGCTTAAAACTATAAAATGGCTTCAGGACTTCTTGCCTTATTAGATGATGTGGCTGCCCTTGTGAAAGTGAGTGCGGCGAGTTTGGATGATGTACCTACGCAGGTAGCAAAAACCACCAGCAAGGTTTCCGGTATTGTGATAGATGATACCGCCGTAACACCTAAGTATGTAGTTGGCCTGGACCCGTCCCGCGAGCTTTCCATCATTTACCAGATCGCCAAGAAATCACTGATCAACAAACTGTTGCTCTTAAGCCCCGCTGCGCTGGTGTTAGGTTTTTTTGCGCCATGGGCCATTCCGCCGATCTTAATGGTTGGTGGTGCTTTTCTGTGTTTCGAAGGCTACGAGAAGGTACACTCCATGTTCGGTAAGCACGCTGAAGCCTGCGAGAGTACAGAAGATGAAATGGAAGTGATCACACCGCAGGAACTGGAAAAAGAACGGGTGTCAGGCGCTGTTCGCACCGACCTTATCCTTTCTGCTGAGATAGTGGCTATAACCTATGCTACTGTTGCAGATAAACCCCTGGTTATGCAGATAGCCGTAATGCTGGCCGTTGGGATTTTTATAACGATAGCGGTATATGGTTTTGTAGGGCTGATCGTAAAGGCAGATGATTTTGGAGTGCACCTGGCAAAAGCTAACAACAGCCCGCAGGTTCGGAAGTTAGGAGTAGGTATTGTAAAATTTATGCCTACGTTTTTAAAGATCCTGAGCTATGTTGGTACGGCTGCCATGCTGTGGGTTGGGGCCGAAATTATTGCGCACGGTATTCCGTTCACAAGTCACGCACTCGATAAACTGGAGCATTCACTGTCAGATATTCCTGCGTTGGCGTGGTTTGTAAAAGCATTGGTTTGCGCCATTAGCGGTTTGATCCTGGGCTTCCTGATCGAAAAAGTAGTTACGCTTGCTCGTAGGCTGTTCAAGAAATCTCCAGCCGAAAAAAGCTTGTAAACTATAGTTTCAGCAACTATAGATAACTATAATATCAGAGAGCAATCCTGCCTGGTTAGCGTGGGGTTGCTCTTTTTGCTATCTATAGCTGCCGTTTTTTAATCTTAGCATGAGCAACGTCCTCCTTTCTTCTTATCGGCTACTATAGTTGCTATCAGTACAGATACAAAGCAATATTAAGTAAAGAATAAAACTTGTTAGAAGGAAGTTAAAGCCACAACTATAAGTCACCAAGATCCTTTCAGGATGACAAATTGGTGAAACTAATTCTGAGCTCCTTTTAAAATGCTTTTCAGAAAAATGAACGAATGATGGCTTCTGTTGTTAATTTTGCCAAACTATAGTTTAATACCCCACATTTTGTCAAACCGTTTAGCTTACCCCAACGCCTGCTTCACTCCTTTTGATGATCCAATAGCGACTGATACCTTACCTGAAAAGTTTACCTATCCTTTCAACTATACGCCTCATGCTCTTAGTGTGCGTGCTGCTGAAAAGCTACAGTATTACTTAGTAAAGCAGAAAGACTGGCAGCATAACTTCGGTTTAACAGAGGACCAGGAAGGAACAGTTATTGGGAAAATGTTTGGCGTGCTGGTTGTAAGAACAGTACATAACGAGTTGGGTTTTCTGTCTGCGTTTTCGGGTAAACTGGCTGGTGGGTTTCATCATGCCGGGTTTGTGCCGCCTGTGTTCGATAGCCTGACAGCAGGAAGTTTCCTGAACATTGGTATGCAGGAACTGACGCGCATAAACCAGCAGATTAAGAAGCTTACCGAAATGGAAATGGCTGAAAACACTACTGAAATCGCGCGTCTGCAGGAAGTAAGAAGGACAAACTCTATAGCCTTGCAGGGCAAACTGTTTGACCAGTTTCAATTCCTGAACCAGGCAGGCGAAGAAAAAAGTTTACGCGACATCTTTCAGAAATCAACAAATAATAACCCTCCTGCCGGGGCCGGTGAATGTGCTGCTCCCAAGCTTCTGCATTACGCTTTCCTACATGGCATGACACCCATAGCACTTGCTGAGTTCTGGTGGGGCTTATCGCCTAAATCCGCCTCCTGGAAACATGGCCACTTTTATCCTTCCTGCCACGAAAAATGTGCACCCATCCTGGCTCATATGCTTAAAGGCATTGTTATGGATGACAAACCTGAATAGTAGGCTTTTCCTGAACAGGTTCTATACATATCGAATATCGGTGCATGTAATAAACTATAATTGGTTCTTTGATTAAATCGAGCTACAAACTCAACTTAAATTCACGAGAAGATTATATCCTGGTTTGTATCGCCGTTTCATTCTCCTTTTTATCATTCTGAAATAACTTTCTTTTTATCATTCTGAAATAACTTTCTTTGCCCTCGCTCGCGTCCCGCGAGTGTGAGTTATCATATGGCGTCCCGCCACGTTATTACCAGGTTTTAAACTATAGTTGTAACTATAAACTATAAATTAAAGCGGCCAGAGTCCGCTGGTAGCTCACACTCGCCAGAGGCGAGCGAGGGCGGCTTATTAAATAATGTTGTCAGAATGAAAACGCCCTGGGTTCCAATGGGCAATTCTTAAGAAACACGGTTACTTACTAAATAGCTACAATCGCCGGCCTACATCATAAATCATCCATACAACTACCATGTATTCAACAACTAACAGGCTTCCTTTTATCTAAATCCAACTATAAATCTCCCCTGCTAGAGTTATAACGTATCATCTTTTACTGGCAACGGTTTAGCTGAAATACCTTTATGAAAACAGTGGCGGATGGCTTATAAAATACTGATAGCGCTCACCTACTTTCTTGCCTTTGTTACGGTGCTGCCGTTGTGGCGCTATAGCGCCTGGTGGGTTCGCGGATTCGATTTCCCGAGGTTACAGTTTATGATCCTGGCTTTGCTACTGCTACTGGCTGAAATCATCTTTCTCGATTTCTCCGACTATGACTCGTGGATCGTTACAACTATAGCTTTCGGGGCATTCTGTTTTCATGGTAGCTGGATATTGCCTTTTACCAAGCTTTTTCCTGTTGAAGTTAAAGCCTCCAGGCACAACGATCCTAAAAACAAGATTACCTTCCTGACGGCAAACGTGCTTACTACTAACCAGAACTATAAAGGACTCCTAGACCTGGTAGCCAAACACCAACCCGATGTGCTGGTAGCCCTTGAAACAGACCGCTGGTGGGAAGAAAAACTATGCGAGTTAGAAACAGATTATATCCACACCTTAAAGTGCCCGCTTGATAACCGCTACGGAATGCATGTGTACTCGCGGCTTGCCTTAGAGGATACCGCTATTCAATATCTGGTGGAGCCGGATGTGCCTTCTATGCATGCGCTGGTTGTACTGCGGTCGGGTGTTCGGGTGCGTGTTCATTTTTTGCATCCTGCCCCGCCCAGCCCAACTGAAAATCCTGCCTCTTCGGAGCGTGATGCCGAACTACTGGTTGTGGCAAAAAGTGTTTCGGATGAGGCCTGCCCTATTATAGTTACCGGCGACCTGAATGATGTGGCCTGGTCTGCTACAACCCGTCTGTTCCGGAAGATAAGCGGCCTGCTGGACCCACGCATCGGAAGGGGCATGTTTAACACTTTCCATGCTGAGTTCTGGTTTGCCCGCTGGCCCCTGGACCACCTCTTCCATAGCGAACACTTTACGCTGGCCCATATCAAGAGGCTACCATACTTTGGGTCAGACCATTTCCCGATGCTGGTAGCGCTTAGCTATGACGAACCATATGGCGCTGACCAGGAAGGCCTGGTTGCTGATGAAGAAGACAAGGCCTGGGCCGAAGAGAAAATGGAAGAACATGCAGTTGAGGAATCAGACGTACATGAGCCGGGCAAGGAGAATGTCTAAAGCAGGCAGCTAACCATAGCTTCGGTCTGTAGAAGGATTATTCAGTTTATACACCAGCCTGTTCAATGCTTCCTCTGACAGTGGCTTTGTAACATAATCAATGACACTTTCATATTGCAGGGCAGCTTTTATATCGGCTTCAATATCTGACGACGACAGCATGGATATTTTAGATGGTAACTTCTCGTGAAAGCCCAGTTCATGATACAGGTTCAGGAAATGAAAACCATCCATAAAAGGCATGTTAATATCCAGTAAGATCAGGTCCGGAACCATGGAGTTGCTGTTGATACAGGCTGTCAGGTAGTCGAGCGCCTCAGGGCCACTCATGCAATAGTGCACATCTCCTGAAATGCCTGCATGTTCTATAACGATCTTGCAGAAGAGGTTATTCACTTCATCATCATCCACAATCAAAACCTGGTTTAGCTTGTTCATATAGTTAATTCTTAGGGATAAAAACACTAAAGGTTGTTCCCGATAATTCGTCGCTATTCAATTCTATAGTTGCCTGTAATTTTTCCAGAGCCTGTTTAACAATAAATAACCCAAGCCCGGAACCGGGTACATGCATGTTGCCCCGGTAAAACATGTCGTAAATTTTATCTTGTATGCCTTTGGCTATGCCGGGCCCGTTGTCCGAAACTTCCAGCACTACTTTATTAGGCTGGTCCAGTATGCCGATCAGTACAAACCGGTTTTCACCTTCAGGGTGATGGTGCAATACGGCATTGCAGATCAGGTTCTGTAAAACGGCTCGTACCAGTCCTAAATCTGCGGTTATAGTTGTTTTTGTTTGCCCGCAAACCTTTATGATAATATCTTTTGCCTGAGGCAAGAGTTGTATACCCTCTACTACCTCCCTAATTAATGAATGCAGGCAGATAGCTGTATGCTCCACTTGTTTCTGGGAGATCCGCGTTAAACTGATCAGGTCATTTACCAAAGTAGATAGCTGTTTATGAGATTTCCTGATCATTTCAAGATATGACCTGGTTGCAGGATCTTGGGTTTTAAGGAAGGCAAAATCAAGTACCCCTTCCATGGCTGCCAGCGGAGACTTTAAGTCGTGTGAGGCCCGGTACATAAACATATCAAAGTCTTTTGCTTTGGCGCTTAATTTACCCCTCACGGTTTTCAGCTCCGTAATATCACGTTCTGTCAGCACTACTCCGTTTAAATCTCCCTGTTCATCTTTAAGCGGAATAGCGTTCACCAGGTAAGTTTTAAGATAGTGTGCCTCCCTTTTTTTAATAACGATCTGGTCATAAACTGTCTCTCCTCTGAAGGCCCTCACCAACGGCAATTCATCTTCTTTAAACTCTGTTTTACCATCCTGCTTCAAGTTTATAGTTTCAGACTCCGCTTGGTCGCCGTGAGTCGTATCACTCCTCAGAGCTGCCTGGTTTATGATCGTAATGTTGCCTGCGTTATCAAAAGCAGTGATCTCGGGAGGAACACTGTCAATAACGGTTTGCAGCAGGTCATTATGCCGTTTTAGTGCCTTCTTGTTCTCTTCATGCACGGTCACGTTCTGTATCTGCAGCAGCACATAGGCAGTTGTCAATGGTATGGCTTTCGCTTCGAAGTATTGCTTTTTAGGAATTATACCCAGCGCATAATTTGCCACATGTACAGACCCTTTTTGTATGGCAGCAGTTACAGTTTCCATCACTTGGGTAACTATAGGTTCAGGCAGCATCATGCGCAGGTGTGGCCTGTTTTGGTGATGCATTACCAGATCAGCAACAAGACCGGTTTCAAACTCCTGGTAATGCCCGGTTTCAGTAACCAGTAACACCAGGTCAGTTACGGCCCTTATCATTTTATCTCCTGTCATGTACTTGTGTATTTATGCTGTGCAGCGAACCAGCCCCGGCTTAAACCTATAGTTCTGACTAAAAAGGCGGACTGGACATTATGAGGAATTGCTGCTGAATGCACAACTCATATCTTAAACAAAGAACGTAGCAGGAGGTCACACAGGCTATTTAAACCGTAAATAAATGCTGTAGCAGATACAAGGTATTGTTTCCGGAAATTTTATGACACCGTATAACAATACCCATAATATTCTAAACTAAATAAACAGCCTGTGTTAGGACGTTAAGAGATTATTCAAGTAAATGATGGGTAATACAGTATTTGGTAAGCTCCGGAATGGTTGAGATCTCCATCTTTTTATAGATCCGGTTTTTGTAAGTATGTACTGTACTGGTCGTAATATTCAGCTCCTCGGCAACGTTCTTTACACTTGTGCCTGCTGCAAGTTTACAAAGTATCTGAAACTCTTTATCTGACAACAGCTCATGTTTTTTGTCCTGGTTGCTCCCCGATCGCACTGCTTCCACTAAATATTCTGCCAGTGCCGGAGATATGTACTTACCTCCTTCGTAAATTTTGCGGATTGCTAAAATAAGCTCACGGGCGGCACCCTCTTTAGTTAAATACCCTGCAGCACCTGCCATTAACGCCCTTACGGCATACTTTTTTTCGGAGTGCATGGTTAGTATGAGCACCGGTATAGTTGGGTAATACTTGTTAATGTCTTTCAGTACATCGATTCCGTCCCGCACAGGCATGCTGATATCCAGAACGACAATGTCTACTTCATTCTTTTGCAGCAATCGTATTACCTCACCGCCGTTGATGGCTTCGGCTACTACCCGCATATCCGGCTCTCTTTTAATTACTTTTTTAAGGCCTTCCCTTATCAGCACAAAATCGTCTGCAATAAGAATTCTGATCATGTTCATATCGTTTTATTAAGAGTTGCATCCACAAGCAACTCCACCGTAGTTCCACTTCCCGGGCTGGATTTTATGTTCAGTTGCGCCTGTATATGCTGGGCACGCTCTTTTATACCAAGCATTCCGAACGACTGTTTTCCATCAAGCGCATTTTCGTCGAAACCTATCCCATTATCTACTACCAGGAATCTGAATTTATCATTTTCTTTTGAAATCTCAATACTGGCGTTTTCTGCTTTCGCGTGTTTTATAATGTTGGTCACAGATTCCTGTATCATCCGGTACACTTCAATGGCGAGGTTGGGCGGCAGTTCTATATTATCTACTTCAGACCTTACATGAATGAAAAAGCCGGTCCGTTTTTCCATATCTGCAGCCAGACGCTGTATCTCGTATACCAGTTCCAGGTCATCGGACATAGAAGGGCGAAGCTGCGATATGATCTTTCGGAGTGATACGAGGGATGCGTTCAGGGCCTGCTCCATGCCTCCTAAGCTTTCCAGCATTACCTGTTTGTACTTGCTTCTGCTATCGGCAATACGGTCATAAAGCAGCATTATCTCAATCTTAAAAGCAGAAAGTGTTTGTCCCAGTTCGTCGTGTATTTCGCGTGCTATCAGTTTGCGCTCATTTTCGCGGAGATCCTGCAAATGAGAAGTAAGCAAATGCAGCTGCTCATGCGACTTTACCAATTCCTCTTTCTTGCGTTTATTTTCTTCTATCTTACCTATAAGCCGTTCGTTGGCCAGTTGTAAGGCTGCCGTTCTGGAGGTTACTCGTTTTTCCAGTTCGCTGTTGTATTTGCTCATCAGTGATGCGGCCCACTTAAACTCCGTGATATCGGTGCAGGCCCCAATATAACCCAGCAATTGTCCGTCTTCGGTTATCCTCGGTACACCATTATTCAATAACCAGCGGTACTCCCCGTTTTTATTTAGCAAACGGTACTCTATGCTGAAGACCTGCTTGGCATCAAAAGCGTTAGCATAGGTATCCAGCAGTATCTCCATATCATCCGGGTGCACGCCTTCTGTCCAGCCGTAGCCCTTCTCTTCTTCCATGGTTCTGCCCCTGAAATGGAGCCAGCTGTCGTTAAAAAAATCGCCCAGTTTATCTGGCCCCGACATCCAGATCAGAACAGGTGCAGCATTGGCTACTTCGGCAAATCTTTTTTCTGTTTCTTTCCGGGCTTGTTCTTCCAGTTTACGATCCGTTATATCCGCAAAGTAAGCCGACGAGCCATTAACACCAGGGTAAAGCCTGCAATCAAACCACTTATCCAATACCTTATCATAGTGCTCTGTCGCTACTGGCTGCATGGTTTGCAGTGCAAACTGTATCTTCTGGTACAATTCTGTATCAGCAAGGTAAGGATACACATCAAACACTTTTCTGCCAATATGCTCTTCCCTTGTTTTGCCTGTAATCTCAATTGCTCGGTTATTGACATAAGTATATTCGAGATCCGGCGTAACATGGTAAAAGGCATCACTTATACTGCTCAGAATATTCTCGAGCAGTTCATTCCTTTGATTGGTTTCCGCTATAAGACGCTGTTCTTTCAGTTTCCACTCATTTCGTAAGGTTGCATTCCGAATCTGTGAGCTTATTCTTACCACCAGTTCTCTGGCACTGAAAGGTTTTATAAGGTAATCGTCGGCACCCACATCCAGCCCCTTAAATTTATCTTCCTCTCCTGCCCTGGCTGATAGCAAAATAAAAGGTATAGTTGCGAGAGCCGGCATGTTCCGGACTGTATGCAGCAACGAAACTCCGTCCATAAACGGCATCATTACATCTGAAAGGATCAGATCCGGCGCCTGAAGCTGTATGAGCTCCAACGCTTCCTGCCCGTTACCTGCCGTAAGTACATGATAGTTTATATCCAGCAGCCGTTTCACATAGTTCAGCATGTCCGGGTTATCATCTGCCAGCAACACAGTTGGTTTGAGTACTTTCTGATCATCCGGATTAAAAACTTCAGTTACAGGAGGCTCCATCGGCATAGGCTCAAACCACGATTCGGTTTCCGACACATAGTTTTTACTGGTGCTTATATACCTAAGTTCCTGGCTGGTTACATTGTCCGTTGGAACAGGCAACAACTGCTCGTTTACTTTGGGAATAGCAACTATAAACTGACTTCCCTGGCCGACCTTGCTCTGCACCTGTACACTGCCTTCATGTAGTTTTACGAGATCAGAAACCAGTGCTAACCCGATTCCGGAGCCCTCAAAATTGCGCCCCTGGTTCTGTTCTACCCTGTAGAATTTTTTGAACAGCATGGGCAGATCATGCTCAGGAATTCCAATCCCTGTGTCTGTAACATGTAGCTCTACGGTGTCGCTCTTCTCTATCAGCGCTACGGTTATGCTACCCGTCAGGGTATATTTAAAAGCGTTGGAGATTAGGTTCAGCACAATCATTTCCCACATATCCGGATCGACCAGAACTGGCCCAGATAAAGGCTGGCAGTTGATCGTATAGGCCAGGCCTCCCTGCTGCATCACCGTTTTAAACGTGCTGGCAAGTTCTAAAGTCAGTTGATCGAGGTTAACAGGTATAAAGCGTGCATTGTACCTGCCATCCTCTACATGCGAAAAGTTGAGCAGGTGATTGACCTGTTTCATCAGTCGCATGGCATTGCGTTGCATTATCTGAAGAATCAGTACATTCTCATCTTTCTGCTCGTCCGGATTATTCAAAAGCACTTCCAGAGGTCCCAGGATCAGTGTTAGCGGCGTCCTGAATTCGTGGCTTACATTCCGGAAGAAAGTGGTTTTGGATTTGTCGAGTTCAATGAGTTTCCGTGACAAAAGGCGTTCTTTCTCAAGAGTCCTTATTGTTGTTATCAAGCTATTTACCTGGGCCGACAGTAGCATCAGAAAATTACGATAATCGTCATCATACGGAAGTACCGGGCTTAAACCAATCACCAGGTATCCTCTTAAAAGTTGCTGCCCATTATCGGCTACAGGTATTCCTACAGCCTGCTGGGAAAGCAGGCCATGCTCCGGGGTACTTAACTTATTTCTTAACTTCTCAGGGATGACGACCGGCTGTAGAAATCTGTCTTCATTTTCCTTCAGATCAAACACGCAATCATCGATCAGGCTTTCGTCATCAGTTAACGGACCTGTAAAGGCATGTTCGGTGAAGCAGCTTAGCGTTTTCTCTTCCCCTTCAACCGTATAGAGCATCGCAAAGGATATATCTTCCGGATAGCGGCTGAGGATTTGCTTTACCTGTAGCCGTGCTTCCTCTGCTGAAAGATCAGTTGAAATCCCTGCAATACTTCTAATGGCTGAGAGTCTTCTTTTATTTAGTACCTGCGCCGTATCTTCGTAGCAAGCGCAGAAAATGCCACCTATAGTTCCATCGCCCTGGAGTATGGGGCTATAAGAATAGGTATAGTAGGTTTCTTCCTTAAAGTGCTTCCGCTGAATATAAAACAGGCTGTGCTCCTCAAAGTAAGTTTCTCCGTTCAGCAATACATTCTCCATTACCGGCCCTATCCTGTTCCATATTTCTGGCCAAACCAGCTTAGCAGGCTGCCCAAGTGCTTTCGGGTGCTTCACTCCCAACACAGGCATATAGCCATCGTTGTAAAGCATGATCATGTCAGGGCCCCACCACACAAACATGGGGTAAGCAGATGCCAGCATGATGCGTACAGAAGTTTTGAGCGTTTCAGGCCACGCAGCTACAGGCCCCAGCGCTGAATTTTCCCAGTCATATTCCCGCATAGCACTAGCCATGTTGCCTGACCCACAGAAAACATTCTCCCTAGATGCTGTAACCGCTTCTTTCATTCTGTATTGGTTTGGTAATTGGTGGCTTACTTCACAAGCAGTGTAACTATAAAACTAGGATAATTTCTCAAACTATAATGCTTGCTGATCTGTTATTAAATGCCAGCTATAGGCCTTGATAAGTACAAAAGGAGAAGCCTTATACCAGATCTCCTTCATAAAGTTGGATACTTCCACAGCCAGCAACTATAGTTTATCTTTGAATTTAGCTTTTGATATCC
This sequence comes from Pontibacter populi, assembly GCF_019336435.1. Classification (GTDB taxonomy): domain Bacteria; phylum Bacteroidota; class Bacteroidia; order Cytophagales; family Hymenobacteraceae; genus Pontibacter; species Pontibacter humidus. The sequence continues at coordinate 428,867 of NZ_JAHWXQ010000002.1, forward strand.
TTGCCAAACGATAGTTTAAACTATGCCCACAGAAAGTTTTACAACCTCCATTAAACGTCCGCGTTATTAAAAATTCGCTTAAATATGTAGTTATGAGCTCCAAACTAAGAGAAGTACTTATTATAGACGATGACCAGACTGCCAACTACATGAATGAGCGGGTAATCTCTGAAATGCAGATAGCCAGGCACGTAAAGGTATTTCTCAACGGGAAAGATGCACTGAAATATATTGTAGAGAACTGTGGCAAAGATCACGACACTTGCCCGGAGCTGATCATCCTAGATCACTACATGCCGGAAATGGATGGGTTGGAATTTATGGAAAAACTGCACGAGCACGGCTTCATAGAAAAGATGCGGACTGTTTTTCTTTTACTCGCCGTTCACACAAATATAAAAGACCTCAAGCAATTCCAGGACCTGGGGGTGCAGGAGTTTACAAGTAAACCGCTCTCCAAAAAAAGGCTACAGGAAGCATACGATAAATACTGGGCGAACGACACAGCAAAAAACAGTTCCTGAATTGATTTAAAACCTGAAACTATAGTTTAGCTATAGTTGGTTGCCAGCCGCTTTGGATTGCTTTCTAAAGTTAGCTACCATTTTAGGCTGTTCCGGGTACAGGAATTTCTGAATCTCTTTCAGATGCCTGAAACTGCCGTTTGGTACATTACTCAATACTATAAGCGCGCTATGGTCTTTGGGGTTACGGAGAAGATAGGTTGCGTAACCATGCCACAAGCCTCCGTGGTAAACGATTGTATCGCCACTTGTTACAGTTTTAATGCGCCAGCCAAAGCCGTAATCTTCGTCTCTTTTCTTTTTACGCGAGCCTATAAAAGCTTCTTCCAGTGTTTCCTGCTTCACCAGTTTTCCGGTGTATAGGGCCTGGTCCCATTTATAAAGATCCTCTACGGTAGAGTAAATTCCTTTGTCGCCAAGCACTGTATCCAGGTAATCAGGTGATCTTTTGCGCCTGCCGCCGGTGTGTCCTGTAGCTACTTTACCAGTTAAGGTGGCTACATTCTTACTATAGGTAAAGGTATTCTTCATTTTAAGAGGGCCAAAAATGCGCTTCTGAAGGAACGTTGCGTAGGGCATACCCGATGCTTTTGCCACAATAGATGCCAGCACCATGTAGCCTGTATTGCTGTAATTGAAATGCGAATCCGGATGAAAATAGACCGGGGGCTGATAGGTTGACATCAGTTGCAGTACATCCTGGTTTGTAATTGGTTTGTTACGGTCGGGCCATAGTTCATCACTGAAATAGGTATAGTTGCCCAGCCCAGACCGGTGCGTAAGCAACTGCCTGATAGTGATGCCATGGTACGGAAAGTCAGGAAGATGCTGCTGCACGCTATCGTCGTAGGCAAGTTTGCCCTTTTCCTTTAGCATCATAATGGCCATGGCCGTGAATTGCTTTGAAACCGATGCCAGCTGAAAAGCCGTTTGCGTGGTAAGTGTATCTTTCCGGGAAAAATCAGAATAGCCGAAAGCGCCTTTATAAAGTACCTGGTCGTATTTGGTAACCAGCACGGTACCGTTAAAACCACTACGTTTATGTAATTGAGTAAAAATAGAGTCGAGGTGGTTGCCTAGTTTGGTGGCGCTGTCTGCTGTAAAGTAGGCTGGGACTTCTATTTGCTGTCTTTCCTCTTCTGCTATTCTTTGTTGCTTTACCTGTTCGGTTTTCTCTGCATCCTGGCACGCAACCATCGATACTATAAGAAGCGCCGCCGCTACGCTCCTGCCCATTAAAAACTGTACTCTTGAAAAAATCATACCTGAAACTACCAACGCCAAACAAGCACTAAATATACTTTAACTTTTGAGGTTCACTTGTTATAAGAGCCGAAAAACTGTACTCCCAATTCTCTGCACAAAAACGAAGCATAACCTAAACTGGTATAGCCGCCAATTAATAATTATGCAACGACACCCTGGCTCCTACTATGTCCATGCGTTTAAGTTTACTTTAAAGTTAAAGTATCGAACTATAGTTCCGGAATTTCAGGGAAACGTTAGTCTTCGACAGTAACTACAACTTTGCCCGTTGTTTTACCTTTCTGGAACAGGCGGATGGCTTCATGCATTTTATCAAAAGGAAAAACATGGCCAATATGCTGAGGTTTAAGCTGTAGCGCCAGTAGTTCGCGGAGCAACTCGTGCATCATATCGGTTTGCTCGTAGAGGTAAATGAGATTAAAACCCATAAGCGATTTATACTCGGTTGGAAGGCGCAAAGGGTCTATTTTAGGCCTTCTCAGAAACTTCCAGATAAGGCTCGGGTAGTTGGGACGGGAACTATGGCTTGTAAAACTGGCATTGCCATATACTACCATCCTGCCCATCGGTGCCATTGTTTCCCAGCCCTGCTGCAGTATTTTACCGCCAATGCACTCCATTATCAGGTGCAAAGGCCGATCATCCAGCGCATGTTTCAGTTTTTCATCAAACCTATTATCTCTGACGATAACAGCATCGTACCCTTCTTCTTTCAACAGAAACTCAACTTTACTGGCCCGGCCTACCGTTCCGATGGTGTATGCACCGAACTTTTTGCAGATGCGGTTTGCTAAAATACCCACGCCCCCGGCTGCACTGTGTATCAGCACTGTTGCCCCATGCTGCAGATTACCGAGCGTTGTAAGCGCGTAATAAGCCGTCAGGCCCTGCACCAGGAACCCCGCTCCTTCCTCAAAACTCCACGCATCCGGTAACGGAATAACATACTGGTGATTGATATTGATACGCGAAACATAACCGCCAAACCTGGTAACTCCCATAACCCGGTCGCCAACGTTCCATTCTTTCACGCCCTCTCCCACAGCCGTTATCTCACCAGAAAACTCCAGACCGGGTATAAAGGGACCTTTGGGAGTAGCGCTGTAGAGGCCCTGCATTGCAAAAATATCAGCAAAGTTGAGTCCTATTGCTTTTACGTTAACGGTTACTTCGCCAGGCTGCAGATCACCTAATGCTTCGGTCTGCAGCGTAAGGTCGTTAATGGAGCCGGCTTTGGGCATGCGGTAAACGATGCGATCAGGCATAAAACTATAGGTTAAGTGTTGGAATGAGCTTCTCGGAACTATAGGTGCTGCTATGTTTCCGGGAAGGATGTTGGTTTGATAGTTAAAACTACTGCAATTTTATTTTCTGAAGCGAATTATCGTTTCTCTGAACTATAGCTTTAGTTGTAACCAAAGTCAAAATAGCAAAAAGGAAAATCCTACCGGAATCATTCCTATATTTGTCGTTACACCTACTTTATAGTTTGCACCTTACCAATGGTTCTTTTTGAAAACAGTATAGTAAAATTAGATTACGACCCGGCAACAGACATTATAGAAGTTGCTTATCCAGATTTACATACTTACCTCTTAGCTGAAATAAAATATACCATCGACCAGATGGTAGATATCATTAAAAGTTACGACATAAAAAAGCTGCTGCTCGACTCTTCCAAAACCAGAATTTCTGTAAGTGAGGAAGAAAGCAGAGAGATATCCACTTACCTGGCCAGGGGCCTGGCGACTACCCGTATACAAAAAGTAGCTCGTTTGCAGTCTCCCAGCCAATCCGTTGAGAAACTGGCAATAAACAACATTAAAACCTTAGAGCAGAGCAAGGTAATGCCTTTTCAGCTAATAAACTTTTCTGATAAAACGGAGGCAATAGCCTGGCTAAAAGAGAAGGCTTAATTTTTTACAGTTTTAAAACTATAGCTGCGCCCATACTTTATGCAAAAGGGCCTGAACTATAGTTCAGGCCCTTTTCTATTTCAAATTCTATTGCTGAATCATAACTATAAGTTTACCAGCCTTCGGGCATCTGTCTGGTTGCACCTTTAAGGGCCTCGCAATTATCCGGGTACTTGTATGGTGGGGCCGGGTACGTTAGCTCAGAACGGAGAATAGTAACTTGCTTCACACTCACACCTGATACATCAAAGAAGCCTAACACCTGCTCCTCCTCATTAGCCGGGTTTTTAATGTTTCCTTTTACCTCTGCCGGAGGCGGATCGAAAACAGTGCCTGTGCTGTTCTTTTGCTGCTCCAGGATGCGGAAGAAATCGTAAGCTTCCTGGGTAATTGAATGCTGGTATATGGTCAGCTTATTTTTTACAGCCAGATACTTCTCGAACGGCATAAACAATACCGCCTGGTTCTTTACATCTCTGCCATTTACAAGCCGGTCGTCGGCTACCCGTAACAGTTCTAATTTTTCGTGAAGGAAACACTGGATACAGCATTCTTTTGGGGCTGGTTGCCCGGACCATGGATCAATGAAGTCCCAGGGCTGTGTGTTCACTTCGTATTGGGTTGAGAAGGACCATCTCAAAAAGTTCTTATACTCAGCCGGGTCTTTGTAATCAACAAGTACGTTGTAGCCCATGTATAATTGATTTTCACGAACTCCCTCAAAAGCATAGGTCTGCTCATCCACCTCAAAATGAACGGAATCAATGGGTAGCGGCTCCTGCATTTTTACCGGCGCAGACTGGTATAGTTTGTTGCCAACCGATATGTTTAGCCAATACGTATTTCCCGGCACGCCATAAGCCATCGCGCCAGCTTCGGGGTAATAGTAACCTGCTTTATCGTATCTGAAACTATAGCGCTCCCCTGCATCACTGGAAACAAACACAATGGCACCTTTTTCAAACTCGTTGTAAGGTACCGAATGCGGCTGCGAGTAACTTAAGCGGACATAGTTTAGCTTGGCCTCATTTGTAAAGTAGCCTTCTACAACCAGGTGCTTTTTCTGCGTATCAAGGTCCACATCTACAGGATCGATGCAACCCATCAATAAAACAAGCGCAAAAGTTAGTATCCTTTTTAACATAGCAGGCTAAAATTTAACATTAAAGTTTATTGACGGAACAGGCGCACCAAGCACAGATAATTTGTAAGCGGACGGAGACTCGCCGTAGTAGTGCTGGTACAACATAGAATAGGCATTTTTACGACCATAGACGTTGTAAACCGATAAACTGCCGCTGTATTCTGCCTTGTCTGTTTTAATTATCTCGCGGTTCAGCGATACATCCAGGCGGTGATAATCGGGCATGCGCTGTTGGTTGCGGCCGGCATAGTTCGAGAAAATCTGGCCCTGGAACCAGTACCACGAATCGGCGGCTGTTACCGGCCGGCCAGTGTTGTAAGTAAAGTTGCCGGATACTTTCCAGTTAGGCCAAAGGTGGTAATCTACAAAAACGTTCAGGTTCAGAGGTTTGTCATAGTTCGATGGATAATACTCACCATCGTTTATAGTTTCGGCTTTGGTGGCCCCTGCAATTTTGCGAAGTGAGCGCGAGTACGTAAAACTCACCCAGCCACGCATACGGCCCAGGTTCTTCTTCACCAGCCACTCCGATCCATATGCATAACCATCGCCAAACAACAAATCCGACTCCAGCGACGGGTTTAGTAAGATGGTGGCGCCGTCTTTATAGTCTACCTGGTTGTAAAGATTTTTATAGTACACTTCCCAGCTATACTCATACATGCTTTCGGGCTCCATAAAGAAATAACCCACCGATACCTGGTCCGATACCTGGGGCTCAATGTGCTTGTTCGATAGCTTCCAGACATCGACAGGGGTAATAGCGGCCGTGTTGGAAATAAGCTGGATGTACTGGCGCGTTCGGCTATAGCCTATTTTAAAAGAAGATGCCTCAGACAACGAATACTTAACCGAAGCGCGCGGCTCTAACCCATGATAGGTCTGCACCACATTCCCCGAACTATAATACAGCGTATCTATAATGTTCAGGTCGCTGCGTGGCTGGCCTTCGGCATATACATAAGTAACCGACGGGCCAATTTTAGCGAAATGTGAATAACGAAGCCCAACTGAAACGGAAAACTTATCGTTCAGTTTGAACTCATCGTTTATGAAAGCAACTGATTCCAAGCCTTTGTCATCCTGCAATGTTCGCCGGTTAAGGCTCGAAGTGCCGTACGGTACCAGATCGCCGGGCTCGATAGCGTACAAAGACACTTCTGCACCAAAATCTACCTGGTGATTTTCTTTCCCGAAATAACCGAAATCTACTTTAAACTGGCTCAGATCTATCCCGGACCTCAGCTCAAATTCCTCACCAGTCGAGATGCCTTCTACTTTATTTTTGTAAATACTTTTAACTGCAGTAGCTGTGCCTGTAAAATCGTTGCTGAAAAGGTGATTCCACTTTAGCGTTCCGAGCGTGTTGGTCCATTGGTAGGTCGTATCGTTCGGAAATTTAAAGCCATCGCCGCTGTGATATCCTGAAAATGTCAGGCTGTTTTTCTCGTCGAGCTTGTACTTAAATTTTAGATTTCCGTCGTAAAAGTGGCCCGAGCTTTTTTTGATGTTCTTGCTTGGGAAAAGCTTCATGACATAGTTCGGGTAGGCACCTCTTAGCGCAACCAGCATCGTTAGCTTTTCCGATATCGGGCCATCCATGCTGAATTTGGCTGTAATCGGCGACAGACCAATCTCGTATTGCATCTTATCTTCGTTACCATCGCGCAGGCTTACATCCAGTATCGACGAAATACGGCTTCCGTACCGGGCTGAAATGCCACTCCGGTGCAGTGTAAAACTTTTTAAAATATCAGGGTTATAAACCGAAAAGAAGCCGAATAAGTGGTTTGAATTGAAGATCGGGGCATCGTCCATCAGTACCAGGTTCTGGTCGGCGCTGCCACCGCGCACAAAAAAACCGGATGTACCTTCGCCTGCATTTACCACACCCGGCAGCGTTGATACAGTTCTGATCACATCAGCCTCTCCGAGTAACTTGGGCATGCGGGTCATCAGTTTCTGGTCGATATAAGAGCTACCCATGTTGGTAGAATTTATACCTGTGGTAGGCCGTGCGGTAACTTCTACTACTTTCAGGTCGAAGTTGCGAGGTACCAGTGTCAGCACAATGTCTTTGTCTTCGGTAACAACTATAGTTTCTCTAAAAGGCGCCATCCCAATAAACTGGCAGTTAACCTCGTAGGTACCTTTGCTAAGCGCAATGCTAAAACGGCCCTGTTTATCGCTCAGCGCAGATTTATCCTGCGAGAAAACTACGTACGCTCCTTCCAGCCTTTCTCCCCACGCGCCTTTTACCGTACCTGTTATCTTATACTTTTTGCTGTCAGGCTGTTGTGCAAAGCCCTGCTGAACGAGCAATATGAGGAATACTATCAGGATTCTATGAAGCATATAGAAGATTTATAGGATCAAATATAAACTATAATCTATGTTTAAACAAAGACAAGATGCCTCGCTGGCAAAACTTCTGTAAACAGCCTATAAATAATTGGTATACAATCAGTAATTTTATTCAGGGAGGTAGTAACCTTACTGTTACCTCTTAAAACCGATTGTGTAAAAGGGAACTATGGACAGGGCCTTAAATTCAGCAGTACATCTATAGTATCAGACTATTTCTACTGGCTTTTAGGAGAAAAATGAGATATAAAACTGCTGTTAGAGCTGGTTGAATATAGACAGATTTTTATTTACACCTGAATTATTTTCCTTAAACTCTGCCTTAAAATATTACATAAAATCATATCTGCAGGAACAAAAAAACCGCTCCATTTACATGGAGCGGTTCCTGAAACTATAGCCTTGCTATTTTAAACTATAGTTTAGTTCTTAGCCAGAAAATCCGGGGTAAAGTTCAGCATCAGGTAAGCCCACTGGCCACGGTCCTGTTTGGTTTTAGCCGGCGCTTTTAAAACATTAAGCTTATCGGTGGCAAAAATGGTGGCGTAACCGGCTTCTATGTTCACGTTCTTAAGCAAACTATAGTTTAGTACCAGGTCCAGCTCTGTTCCCAATCTTCTGTCTGAACCAGTTGATCCGGTTGGATTTACCTCGCTGTCGGCAATTTTGTTGGCTGCATAAAATTCGTGCAGGTCCAGGGCAACTATAAGCTTATCACTTGCCTTAAACTTGTTGCGGATAAAGTAATCAACCAGGCCCGGTGAACGCGTTAAATTACCATCTACGCCAAACGGATCTGCCACATAAAAGTAATCCATGAAGCCCCAGAATTTGTGCGGCGTACCATACAGCGGATCAAAACGATGGTTCACGCTGCTCTGTTTGGTAGTGTTGTTCCCTGACAGATAATCGAAGCCTGGGTTTGTGGTGAATTTGCCAGAACTATAGCTTGCATCCGCTGTCAGATTGTAGGCATCAAGCGTATTGCCAACTCTGTCGTTGTTGCCCTGGTAATAAGCGGCTGCGTTAAAACCGATCTTATCTGATACTTTAGAGAAAACCGCGCCTCCAATTGTAATTCTGCTGTTCACACCTGCCACCGGCGTAATCATCCCATCTATAGTTTGGGTCTTCTGGAAATCGTCTTTAAACAGTAGCCCGGTCACCTTACCATATTTCATAGTTTTGGCGGCGTATAGGTACTGCATCGATTTATACATCATCCCTATTCCGTTTGTGCCCGGCACTACAGGAGCGGTTGGCGTGCCGTTATAGATGTTGCCGCTTTTGCCGGGGGTGTCTTTTCCGTGATTCTGGTTAAAGGCAAAGCCTGCATCTGCAGCCCAGCCTTTGTGACTGAATTTTAGAACTATAGCATCGTGACGCCGGGCCTGCTGCAGCCAATCCAGGTTGCCAAGTAACCGCGAGTCGTCGTACATAATCTCCTGCCGGCCGGCTTTTATGGAGAGGTTCTCTACATTTATAGTTGCAGAATCGCTCAGGATCATTTCGCCCCATGCCTGGTGCAGGAAAAGCTTGCTACCTTCGAGGTTACTTATAGTTGATTGGTCAGAGCCCCAGACACGCACATCCTGCACCGATACAAAAACACGGTACTTGCTTGCATTGTAGCCCAGGTTCAGGCGGGTGCGTTGACTAGTAAAAACACTGGCTTTGGCATCCTGGGCTGGTAAGGTTCCCTGGCCGTCGCGCAATTCGGTTCTGGTGCGTAGTTGCCCTGTAAGCGAGACTTGTGCGCTGGCTGTGTGTTGTAAAAGTATAAAGCCTGCTCCTGTAAAGAAGAGCGCTTTAAGTAGATTTCTTTTCATAAGAGAGTTGATTTTGCGCTTTCTTCTTTCGGTTGGCAGGCCTATAGTTTAAATGTTCTGGAGCAGACCGTCAATCGTTTTCACGGTTTCGTCCGGGTCTTTTCCAAGGCCTTCCTGCTGGTGAATGATCTCACCGCCGGCGTTCAGCACAGTTATGATATTAGAGTGAGCGATCTCGCCGTTACCACCATTTTTATACTTCATGTTAAGCAGCACAGCAAGTTCCTGTATGTTCAGTTCGCTGCTGGTCAGCAGAGTCCAGCGCTCCGGATCCAGGTTATTATCTGTTGCAAACTGTTGTAATTTGGCTGGCGTATCGTTTTCCGGATCCATCGTTACCAGCACAATGCCTACCTCCCCATTTTTATAGTTCTCGAGTTTGGCTTCGATGCGTTTTAAATCGGCAACAATGCGCGGGCAGGCGTAGGTACAATTGGTGTACATCATGGCCACCAGCTGCACTTTTCCATTCAGCTGCACCAGCTTTATAGTTTCATTGTTCTCGTTCTGCCACTCCGACTCCAGGTTGTAAAGCGACATATCAGAGAGCTCCGTAACTATAGTTGCTTCTGTATTTTGGTGTGCAGCAAGTGCATCAGTCGGGTTGGTCTCAGAGCAGGAGCTAAGTGTAAGGCCTAACAGTATGCTGAGTGGTAAAAGGTATTTCATAGTGGCGTTTCTTTAAATTTGATTTCTAAGTTTGGAAAGGACTAAATACTTTTGGCGCAGCGGAAACCAAGGTTAGCGACCGTATAATTGGCTTTCAGGCTGGAGCGGAAAGCGTAGCGCATAAAGGCTACATAGTTCTTTACATCCTTCGCACCGTCAGATCCTGATCCGCAGAACAGCTGTCGGTCCATGGTTACATCTGCTCTCGATTCGCCGACTACCATAGCTGAGTTAAAGTTCTGTGTCCATTCCCATACCATCCCGATCATGCCGTGCAAACCATAGTAGTTCCGGAAACCTTCCTGCACTGGTGGCAGGTAAGTTGGGTTTGGTTTGCTGTACCATTCAATGCTGCGCTGGTAAAACTTTTCATCGTTGGCGGCATTGGCTTTGGTTTCGCTGGCAAGAGCGGCATATTCCCACTCTTCTACAGTTGCCAGGCGTTTGCCCTGGCACTCGCAGTAAGCTTTGGCGGAGAACCACGACACATTAATAACCGGGCTGTTCTGAATTTTAGCAGCGTTAGGTCCTATGCTAAGGTCACCGTCCCACTTTTTCAGGTAATTCTCGTCGGCAAACAGTTTCTTGACAGCAGACTTTCGCCACTTCGGATACTTGTTTACAAACGCCAGGTATTCGGCATTGGTCACTGGGTATACATCCATCAGAAAAGTCTTCACTTTTACCGGAATGGAATCGCTCCCGTAAAGGGGCACAAAAGTACCGCCCTTTACATTTACCATGTTTTTAGGGAGAGACTTTTGTGCCTGCACATTACAGCAGACTCCTACCAACAGTATTAACAAAACAGTCTGTGGAGTATCATCTTTAATTATTAGTGTTTGAAGTTAGCCTTTGCTTTACCTACCTGGGCCGGAGTAATCTCGCCACCTTTGTTGCCCCATGTGTTCAGCACATAAGTCATCACGTTCGCAATTTCTTCGTCAGATAGTTTAAGCTTTGGCATGGTACTGTTGTATAGTTCGCCGTTCACTTTAATCTGTCCTTCCAGGCCGTGTGCTACCACACCAATGGCTCTGTTCACGTCCGCGTTCAGGTAATCAGACTTGGCAAGCGGAGGGAAAGCTCCTTTGATACCTTGTCCTTCAGCCTGGTGACAAGCCTGGCAGTTCTGGGCATAAAGTGTCTTACCTAATTCCAGGCGCATGTCTTTGTTAGATGCCAGGGCTACTGCAGGAGCTTTAGACTTAGGCATTTCCTGTACTGTAGAACCTTCCGGCTGGTAAATTTTCTGAACGATCTGGCCAGAGTAGATCTTCTTGTCTTCGTTACCTTCTACTTTCAGCATACCCAGGGCACCTTTGTTGAATGCTCTGAAGATAGAGTGATCCACCAGTACATAGTTACCCGGTACATCAGCTTTAAACTCTGTGATGGCAGCGCCACCGGCAGGCACTAAAGTGGTCTGGATGTTTTCGTTGATGGTAGAACCACCTTCTGCATACACTTTGTCGAAGATCTCACCGATCACGTGGAAGGAAGAGATCAGGTTAGGGCCACCGTTACCAACAAACAGACGAATGTTTTCTCCTACTTTAGCGGTAAGGGCATTGTCGCCGGTAAGGGCACCTACGGATCCGTTAAACACTACATAAGACGGATTTTCATCTAATGCTTTCTGCATATCAAAAGGCTGCAGACCAGGTACTCCGAAGTCTCCTTTTGTATAGAAGTCACCCTGCATTACATAGTATTCTTTATCTACTTTAGGAAGTCCTGCTTCAGGCTCTACCAGGATAAGGCCATACATACCGTTTGCAATGTGCATACCTACCGGAGCAGTAGCGCAATGGTAAACATACAAACCTGGGTTAAGCGCTTTAAAGCTGAAAACTGTTTCCTGGCCTGGAGCAGTAAAGGTAGAAGCCGCACCACCACCAGGGCCGGATACAGCGTGCAGGTCAATGTTGTGTGGGTTTTTGCTATCCGGGTGGTTCATTAAGTGAAATTCCACTTCGTCATTCTGGCGGATACGGATAAATTTACCCGGTACTGAACCACCAAATGTCCAGAAGGTGTAATTCACGCCATCGGCCATTTTCTTAACTACTTCTGTTACTTCCAGCTTAACCACTACTTTGGCAGCGTGCTTACGAGTTATGGGAGCAGGTACGTTCGGGGCGTCTGTCAGTTCTGCCATGATGGTTGGCATCTCTTTAGGAGCCGCTTCATTTGTCTGGGTGGCAGCTTCGGCCGGTGTGGTCTGGGAGCTGCAAGAACTCAGTATACCGATGCTGTAAATTCCGATTGCAAGTAGCTGTACTACTTTAGTAAGTGTAGAGGTTTTCATGATGAATCATTTAGTTGATTACTGATGCAAAGTAACTTCGCAAAATCCACTGCTGTTATGACTGTGGTCATAAACCAAAATGACTTGCATCACTAAAACCCCATATTCTGCTGATACCGGAACTATTGCTTCCGGATTTGAACACACTATTATAGTTATAGAAGGAATCGTGCTTTATTCAAAATTCAGCACAGCCACAAAGGTGCTTTCGGGGTTGTCGGTAGTGACGTGTACAGAAATGTGATCGTAGAAAACGAACTTCTTGCGGATAGCTATTGCTTCTCCGGTATGGTGTTGCGAGGGTTGCAGATGTATGCTGTAGATGGGCACATCCTTTTCATCTATAACTGTTAGTTTTAAATCTCCTTCTGAGGCTGGCCACTCCTGCACGGTTAACGTTTCAAGCTCCAGGCTCCGGGTATCTTCAGTGCCATGCAGGCGCAAGGTGGTGTTATAGTTGGTAAGTGTAATTGTTTTCATAGTTCGGTAGGTGGTACACTATATACATAAGGCTGAAACCCTTTTAAGTTACATCACACTGCCTGCCTTACTCCCAATTTAGTGTAGTACAGCTATTAAAAGTAAAAACTATAGTTGACCAAACTATAAAAACCAAAAGGCCTCTCCTACCGGAAAGGCCTTTGTATCTTGTATACTTATAGCTTTTGCTTAGTTAAAGTGCTTTTGTATCAGCAGCTCCAGGCTTTCTTTTGTAAGGGGTTTGCTTATAAACTCGTCTACACCAAGCAGCTTTACCTTCTCAATATCGCGCGGATCGAGCGACGTAGTTAGCACAGCAATGATGACCGAACTATAGTCGAAGCCTTCTATAGTTTGCAGCACCTCCAGGAACTTAAAACCATCCATCACCGGCATGTTAATATCAAGCAGGATGAGCGCAGGCACCGCTTCAGTTTCTGATGCAGTGCATCTTTCCTGCAACAGGGCTAATGCCTCTTTGCCATTCTGCGCAATTAAGAGTTCATCGGTAAGTCCTGCCCTGTTGATTATGAGCTTGCTGATGTAGTTTGTGGTCTCATCATCATCAACCAGTAATATGGATGCAATCTTTTTCATTTAAAATATCAGGCAAATAAAAACGCTAAACTATGGCTACCAAATGCGCTTACATTTTAAGTAGCTGGTTTAAAACTATAGTTTATTATGCTTTAAAATAAAGTTTAAATGTGGTTCCCTCGCCTTCCCTGCTTGTCACATCTATAGAGCCATTCGCATTGTCTATCAATCGCTTCACAATATACAAACCCATACCCGTACCGTCAACATGTGAGTGGAAACGTTTGAAAAGAATGAACAACTTTGCTATGTTTTCTTTACTGATCCCCAGGCCATTATCCTTTACACTCAGCATTACATAGCCATCGGCACGTTCTGTTTTTAAAACGATTTTGGGCGGCCTGTTCCTGGCTTTGTATTTAATGGCGTTACTAATAAGGTTATAAAGTACACTATGCAGGTTCTTCTTTGAGAAGTATATTTGCGGAGCGTCATCAAAATCAAATTCGATTTCGGCGTGCTCACTGTCAATAAACTCCCGCATATTTTCCTCTACATCTTTAAAAACCTCCTGCACATTTACCACTTCCACCTCACCGTCAATGTTACGCTGAACTTTGGCAATGTCAGTCAGGTCTTTTATCACATTTTTAAACCTGTTTATAGCGCCTTTCATCATATCGAAAACCGGCTGTGTAGGTTCACCCGGCAAAGGCCCGGCGGATTCTATCTGGTCTTCGAGCAGCAGCATTAAGCCCTCTATGTTCCCTATCGGCGATTTCAGGTCATGCGATGCGGTGTATACAAACGTATCCAGGTCTTCAATAACGCGCAACAGGTGTTCGTTGGTCTGCTGGAGTTCCTCCTGCGTATTCTTCAGGTTGGTCAGGTCAATAAAAGAGCCAAGCACACGGTACGGCATCTGGTACTCGTTGTGCATAATGTAAGCCCTGTTAGACACATACGCGTAAGAGCCATCGTACTTCTGTAGCCTGTACTCCCCTGACCACTGATCTTTACCATTATTTATAGCTTTGTTAATTCCATTGATAACTTCATCGCGTTCATCAGGATGCACCAGCTTTAACCAGCCTTCCATGCCCTGCCCCATTTCTTCGTTTTCGTAACCAAGCAATGTTTTCAGGTTATCGCTCCACCATATCTCGTTATTAACCAGGTCCCAGTCCCAAACCACATCGTTCGTAGCCATCGAAACCATCCGGAAACGCTCTTCGCTGGAAGCCAGGGCACGCGTACGCTCCCTTACTCTTACCTCCAGTTCGTTATTCAGTTTAATAAGATTTTCCTCTGCAATTTTCAGCTCTTCATAAGCCATCAGCACCTTATCTTCGCTAGTTTTCTTTTCGGTAATGTTGGCCATTGTCACGGTTAAGCCATCACCCATTTTTACCGCTCCAATCTCAAACCAGGCTTTCTCTCCTTTCACTTCCAGTTGCTGTTCCATGTGTATGGCCTGGTCAGACTCCATAACTTTAATGAACTTACGGAACAGGCCACTTTTCTTCAGGAACGGCATCGCCTGCAGCACGCTGGTGTTCAGGAGCTCAGCCTGCGACTGGCCTATCATGCTCTCTGTTTTGCTGTTCAGCATGGTCCAGGCAAAGTCTGTAATTTCCTGGTCCTCATTCCGTACAGCCCGGAAAGCCATAATGCTGTTAAGCGAACTGTTTAGTACACCCTGCACTACATTGCTAAGTGTTTTAGAGGTGGTGACATCCACAAAACTTACCACCACGCCATCTTTGTTACCATCGTGTTTCAGGTAAGGCAAAATACGCATCAGGTAAAATTTACCATCGGTGGTTTCTACTTCCTGTTCAATCTCAGCCGATGTATTATTTACCTTTTTAATATCCTCAATTAAGCGGTTGTACTTAAGGTTATGCGATAAATGATGAATCGGCCTGCCCAGGTCACTTTCTATGATATTTATCAGGCCATCTATAGAAGGCGTAAACTTTCGGATAACCAGGAAATGGTCTACAAAAAGCTGCCCCACATTGGAGCTGCGTATGTAGTTGTCCAGATCCTCGTTAAGCTCCAACAGTTCTTTTATTTTAAGCTGATGCTCAGAGTTTACCGTGTGAAGTTCTTCGTTCAGGGACTGCATTTCTTCGTTAGAGCTTTGTAGTTCCTCATTCGACGACATGAGCTCTTCGTTGGTGCTCTGCAGTTCTTCGTTGGCAGTGCTCAGGTCCTGTACCGTTAACTGAAGGCTCTCGCGGGCATCTTTCAGTTCAGTTTCAAGAGAAGTAAGCTGCTGGTAGTAATCAGTATCGGAAACAAAAGAAAGGTCCGTTACTTTCGGTAAAGGAGCCACTTCGCCCATTTCCTGTAACAGAATCAAGATAACTTTGGGCTGGTTTTTCTCCATAACTATAGGCCGGATAGAAACATGCACCATCTGTTCCTTTTTACCCAGCTTTACAGCTATCTGGCGTGCTATTACTTTGCGGTCCTGCTTTATTGCCTTCCGGATACCAACGCTCAGGGTAACAGCTAGTTCTTCGGGTACCATTTTCAGCAGATTAAAGTGTAGGCGCTTATCCGGGAACTTCAGAAAACGGTTGATGTCACCGATGCCATGCAGCAACTGGTAATTTTCATCTACATACAGGCCTGTTACTTTAAAGTCTTCGGCAACAGCATCCATAAAGCCATTATTATACTGCACCATAGGCGAGTTTTTGGTTCTGGCCATATGGTCCTGGTAGCCGGATTGGTTACTATAGTCTGAAATACCGTAGGTCTGTTTTATTCCTTTACTCTCCTTTATCTTTTTGAAAACCTTCCACTTGCGGTTCTCTTCTGAGAAGAAGGGTTTCATTTCGCCAATATGCTCGCTAGGCCCCAAAAGCAGGTAACCGCCCAGGTTAAGCGCATACGGGAAAAGCGACAATACTTTATTCTGCAGGCTGGAGTTCAGGTAAATGAGCATGTTCCGGCACGTGATCAGGTCGATCTTGCTGTAAGGAGGATCCTTCTGAAGATCGTGCTGTGCAAAAACAACCAGTTTCCGGATATCATCGTGTATGCAATAGCGGTTTGCTTTGCGTACAAAGAACTTCTCGAGCCGTGCTGCCGAAAACTGTTTGGCAATAGAAAGCGGATAACTTCCCTTAGATGCCTCATTTATGGCCTGCTGATCGATGTCAGTGGCAAAGAGCTTTATGTTCGGCACCTGCCCTAATTTATCATACGCCTCCCTGAAAAGGATGGCAAGCGAATACACCTCTTCGCCAGTACTGCAGGCTGCTACCCATACTTTTACGGCTTCGTTTATCCCTTTTCCGGCAAGGATGGAAGGAATAACTTCCTGCTCCAGTATGTCGAAGGCTTCAGGGTCGCGGAAGAAGCTGGTAACATTAATAAAGAATTCCTGGCAAAGCTTTTTGATCTCGGACGGATTATCGTGCAGAAAATTGAGGTACGATTTCATGTCTTTCACCTTCAGGTGATCCATGCGTTTGCGAATCCGGCGATTTATAGTTGCCTCTTTATAGTTAGTAAAGTCTGTTTGGGTATGGGCGCAGATAAGATCGAGTATTTCCTTAAATATTTCCTCGTCCTCGCCCTTTAAATCCTGTTCTATTAAATTCGTCACCAGCGGTATTTTACGGGTGTATTCCATTATTTCCTCAGGCATGCTTTCAGGAGGCAACACATAATCAACAAATCCGGCATCTATGGCACTGCGTGGCATACCGTCGAATTTGGCGGTGGCCGGGTCCTGTACTACTACCATCCCACCAGCTTTTTTAATTGCTTTTGCTCCTTTGGTACCATCTGTTCCGGTCCCCGAAAGTACAATACCGATAGCCAGCTTACCTCTTGCCTTGGCAATTGATTCGAAGAAAAGATCGATCGCAAAGTTTGGTTCGCGGTTGCGGGTCTTTTCTTCCAGGCGAAGCCGGCCGTGTTCTATAGTTAGCTGTTTACCGCTTGGCAACACATAAATGCAGTTTGGCCGTGTAAACATGTCATCTTCTGCCTCCTGTACCTGCATGCTGGTGTGCTTGCTCAATAGCTCAGCCATCAGGCTTTTATGGTCCGGCGAAAGGTGTTGTATGATTACAAAGGAAAAACTGGAGTTATTCGGAAAATGGTCAAACAATTTATGAATAGCTTCTAACCCACCTGCAGAGGCGCCTATACCTACCAGGTAATGATCCGTAGGTTTAGTGTCTTTGTTGGTAGTAGATGTGTTAGCTGATGTCATACAATAAGTTTATCTGATTGCTTTCCTGCGGGGCGGCGTAATAATAGCAGCGCTTTTTAATCTATAGTTAATATCTTTCTTTCAGCAGCTTTTCGAGTAACGCGTTGCGTAGTGTCTCGGCTGCGATAAGTTCTTCCTGCTGCCATGGTGCAGATGAATTCTTAACTGTTTCCTTATAGATCTGGAAAGAGTTTCGGGGGTGGTAGCTTTTTCCGTCAGGTTCCATCTGTATGGCATTGTTCGGATCTCCGCCCCAGTTAACAGTCTGTATGAGTTCAGACCTGAAACCAAGCACAAATTCTCCCTGCTCGGCATTAATGGGAATTGTAATAAGGCCACTGGCTACATTTTTATAGTCTTTACTATGCGGGTAGTCTGCCGGCAGCGAGTTGGTTATATACATTCCACCGGTTTTTGAGCGGCGCAGCCACGAGAGCAGCTCTTTTATTTCCTGTGCATCAGGCGTAATTCCTTTAGTCCAGGTATTACCTTCGTACGATACCGCAGCACCCGAAAGCGACAGCAGGTCCAGTATAGTTGTTTCGCCTTCCAGTAATCCTTCCGCAAAATTTGAAGAAGTGTATAGTTGCTCCATCAGCTTTACGTGCAAGCTCCGCAGCTCTACACGCAATTCCATGTGTTCTTCTTTCTGCTTTGCCTCCAGTTGCACCGAAAGTATACCTGTAAGCAACTCCATCGCAGCACGTAATTCGTAACTCGGGTATTTTGCCGTTTTATGATGGCAGGAAATAAGCCCCCATAGTTTATCCTCGATGATGATCGGGAGCGACATGGATGCTGTGATCTTCATGTTTGCCAGGTACTCTAAATGCACGTTGGCAACGCTGCGCAGGTTAGTTTCTGATAGATCGGTAAAACGTTGCGTAACCGGGTTAATTACCGGTATAAGTCGGACGGGCGTATAGTTGCGGTTTGGTATCAGGCGATACGGGTTACGGAAGTACAGGTCACGGGCCTGTTTGGGCACATCCGAAGCCGGAAAGCGAAGCCCCATGTAATCATCCATATCAGCTTCTTTCGCCTGGCCTATAACTATACCATTCCATTGCGTGTCGAACTGGTAGACCAGTACTTTATCAAAGCCGGTGAACTTCTTGAATTCTTCAGAAAAACGCTGTGCAAGTTCCTGTACTGTAACCGATTGTTTAAGCAGTGTGGTTACGTATTTTATATGGCGGTAAAGGCTTGCAAAATGCTCTGTTTCTATTGCAGTATTTTCTTCCAGCTCAACCAGTATATAATCATCCTGCGGCAGCACGACGGCATCAAACGTCTTTTGTATGCCCTGCGCTAAAAATGGTAAGGTAAACGGGATCTTGTCCTGGCTGGCCTGGCCTGCTATTTTAGCTACTATTTCTTCGTGCTTCTCCTGCGGAACGTAAGCTGAGAGTGGTTGCCCCAGTAATTCTTCTGCAGGAACGGACAGTAAATCTCCGGCATTCTCACTTATCTGTAAGATCCGGAAGTCAGTTTTATCCAGCACCAGCAACACGCCATGTGGCTGCACCAGGTTTACCAGATGTAGCGGTATACTTCCGCACATCTCGGAATCATAACTCTTATTTATTGTAATATTGATAGGTGCAGCTTTTTTGTCCATCGTTTTCTATAAAGGGTACTCCGCCCGGCTGCGCAAATAGGAAACACATCTACCACCCACTTCAAACTATAATCAAAGCAGTTAATAAAAATGTTTACAGTTTTACTCATACACAACAGCAAAGCAGGTTTACCCCGACCTAAAGATATTAATAAAACGAAAAAATTCAGTGGTTTTCTACCCAATTAGTAGCGTCAATTCTCGAACCAAATCTGAGAAATTGCACCTCTGTTGCCAATAAATCCTGCAACTGTTCGCCGATTTTGTCGCCAAAACTGCCCGGTTTAGCTATATGAATAAAATTCTGAAGGCCAATGCGTTTCATTTTTTGTACCCATATACGGGAAAACCAATCAATAGTATCAAACCAGACTGATTGTATTTGGCTGCAATCGTTTATCAGCGTGATGCAAGGGTTGATTTTGCATACCTGTTCCACCCAACTCATAACCGGCTCAACCTGTGTTTTGGTAGAATAACCATGCCATTCGGCAACTATAGCCTTTGGAGTAGATAGATAGGAAACCCTGCAATATATTTTGCCAAATTCGTTCCTGAACTCTTGCGCTGGTGAAGGTGCTTTGCCGGTAGGTTTTATTGGATTTTGAGGTATAGTCAGGGCGCTGAAGATTAAATTTCATAACAGGAATATGCTGCTATGTTACCGCGCTACCAGACGTTATACTACCTGCACATAATGTTTACAAAGAAGAAGCCGGAGACTGCCCGGTTAAAAAAGCTTCTGATAGCTGCTAAATACAAAGGTAACCCCACGCAGTGTAAGAAACAGGAAGGATAACATTAAAGCTGTGTCAGGAATAAATTTAAACTTGTGTCGTATTTTTCACGACACAAGTTTAATATGAGACTATAGCTTCGTTGCGAACCTAAAGTGGATAACCGAACTATGCCAGTTCGTTTTCGAGGCAATAACGGATCAGGTCTGTGTTGGATGTGAATTTCATTTTCTCGAAAATACGGTTACGATAGGTGTTAACGGTGCTTAGGGTAATGCTCAGATTCTCAGCTATACTTTTAAGCGATTCGCCTTCTGCTATTTTACACAGTATCTGGAATTCCCGGTCAGATAATACTTCATGCGCAACCTCAGGCTTGCCGTTATTTACAACCGTTTCAGCCAGCAGTTCTGCCAGCGAGGCCGAAATATACTTGCTCCCGCTCCATATTTTCTGGATGGCTACTACCAACTCTTCACCTGCACTTTCTTTCGAAAGATAACCGGATGCACCTGCTTTCAGGGATCGTAAAGCAAAGGTTTTTTCGGGGTACATGCTTAGGATCAGTACCGGTATATTCGGGTAAAGACGCTTCATGTCCAACAGTACATCGAGCCCGCTCTTAACAGGCATATTAATATCCAGCACAACAAAGTTTGCCTGGCTCTTTTTCAGTTTATTAAGTACTTCGGCCCCATTCTGAGCTTCGGCAACTACGGTAATATTTGGTTCGTCTTTCAGAACCTTCTTCAGTCCTTCCCTGATCAGCACGTAGTCATCTGCGATCAACAATTTAATCATTCTTTCTCTCTGATAATCTTATTTTTACATTTAAATAGTGGCAAGTGCAGTAAACGGTACTTCAAGTATTATTCTGGTTCCTTTATCGGGCATTGAATCAAACGTGAGGCTGGCGCCAATACGGTCGGCTCTTTCCTGCATGCCAAGAAGCCCAAACGTTCTAATTTCTGTTAGGTTGTCGGCTTGCATGCCTTTTCCGTTATCTGTTACCTCAAACCGGAAAAAATTATCAGCTTTATCTATTGTTATAGTTGCTGCAGATGCCTCCGAATGCCGTGCAATATTGGTTAGCGACTCCTGAATGATCCGGAAAACTTCGATGGATGCCTCCTGCTCTAACGGAATATATTTCAGTGTGGTGGTCAGCTCCATAGTAATAGCGGTGCGTTTCTGAAACTCCTGCGCCTGCGATTCTATCTCTGATAGTAAGCCGAAATTATCGAGCACAGTCGGGCGCAGGGTAGCCACGATCTCCCGGACAGATGTTATCGAACTGTTTATAGTTTTCATCATAGACTGCAGCTCGGCATGAAAAAGGCCTTTTTCAATCTGCCCCGCGGCCAGCATTTTCATAATAAGGGTCAGGTCAATTTTTAAGGCCGTAAAAGCCTGACCAAGTTCGTCGTGCAGTTCGCGGGCAATATACTTGCGCTCGTCTTCACGCATTACCTGTAAGTGCTTTGTTAGGGCCTGTAGTTTTTTGTGCGACTCGGACAGCGATTCTTCCGCTTTCTTATTTTCCCTGATCTGCTTTTGTAATTGCCTATTGGCCTTTTGCAGCTCTGAGGTACGCTTTTCTACCCGCAACTCCAGTTCAAAATTGTACTTGCCTAACGTATCGTTCGCTAGCTTTAGCTCCTGGTTTGTGGCAGCCAGCATTTCGGCCATGGCTTTGGCTTTGTACTCACTCTCTTCCAGGGCCTGCCGCACATATACCTGTTCTGTAATATCGGTTACCAACGTATAAAATCCACGCACTACCCCATCCCGGATGTCTGGCACATAACAGGTATGAATGTATTTCACGAAGTCTTCGCGATACGGCATGCGCGATTCAAATACGACTGATTCTCCGGCAAGCCCCTGATCAATATATCCTTTTACATTTTGATAAGGGACCTCACCAATTACATCCCTGATCTTTCTGCCGATAAGGTCTTCTGACTTGATCAAAAACCACTTCTCGTAAGCCTTATTAGCAAAGCGATATCTTTCTTCTCTATCCAGGTAACCAATAAGCACCGGGAGCGAATTCGTAACAAGTCGCAGCTGTTTTACACTAGCTTCTTCGGCCTTACGGGCTCTTACCTGCTTGGTAACTTCCAGGGCAAATACCACTACCCCATTTACCTGTTCCTGATCGTTGTAACGCGCTTGCTGTATATACCGGAAATACCTGTTTTCCATTGCCCCATTTTCGGGCCGGACAAACGGGATCAGCATTTCCTTTTCTTCATGTGTGATGCCGGTTTCATAGACCTCACGGAAGGTTCTGTAAACCTTATTATCTTTGATTTCCGGGAGGGCCTCTAAAATAGGTTTGCCTAATAACTCACGCTCCGGGAAAAGCGCTGCATATTCAGGATTAACCAGTTCATACACCAGGTCCGGGCCATCCAGAATACAGATGGCAGCCGGGGCCTGCATAAATAAACTGTTTAACCGCAGGCTTTGCCGTTCGGCCTCTCCCTGTGCCACCCGAAGTTCCTGCGTTCGCTGCTCTATCCGGTCTTCCAGTTTACGGCTGAGTTCCTGCAAAGCCATGGCATTCTTTTCTGCCTGCTGGCGTGATTTCACAAACTCGGTTACATCCAGTGAAAAGATCAACACACCGCTAACCTCTCCCTGCGCATCAAACAGGACCTGATATATAAAATTCCAGTACAAGTCTTCTGCAGGCTGACCCTGGTAACGCGATAGTGGTGCCAGCAGCTCTTTACCTTCGAATGTTTCCGCGGTATTGTATACATGCTGGATAATGTCGTAAACAGGTTGTCCTTTCAGTTCGGGCATAGCTTCAAACAGAGGCAAGCCCAGCATCTCCCGGCCCGGAAAAAGTTGCTGATAGGTTTTATTTACCACCTTAAAAACAAGTCCGGGACCTTCCAGTAAGGCAAAAGCTGCCGGCGCCTGCTCAAACAAACGCTCCAGCCTAAGCCGTTGCTGTTCGGCTTGTGCTAAAGCGATCCGTTCACGTTCCTGGCTTTCCTTTAGCTCCCGTTTGGCACAAATTTCTTCGGTGATGTTTATTGTTTTGTGGAGAATGCAGGCCACCTCCCCTTCTTCATTCAGTATAGGTATTGTGTTTGTGTTCCAGTAGCGTTCGATAAAACTCCCCGTGTTTTCAGGGTCTACAATGTCATATCGTTGGGCCTCTAGTTTATAGGGTTCGCCTTCTGTAAATACTTGCTGAAATACTTCTTTCAGGGTAGCTGTTGACGATGCATCCGGTGCACCCGGGTTGTCAGGGAATATATGAAAAACATACTGCCCTACTATGTTTTCGCGTATTGTAAGAGTTTCTTTCAGTAAAGAATCTGTAACCCCCAGTATGCGCAGGTCATGCGAAACTATAAGCCCTGCTTCAGACTGGGCTTCAAATATTTTCAATAAAGGCAGATTTTGGATGCCACTCATTTCCTGCAAAGTAGAAGTTGCACTGTGAGACATAGTTGTGTCTTTATAGTTAAACAAATCACTACTGAACACAGTCATCAAAACAGTTGAAGTGCTCGCTACTACCAGCGCTGAACGCTGCGGCTAAAAGAAAACGGATGCACGCCGAAGCAATGCGGTAAGAGGAGAGCCTTTCCGGCTCAGGAAAAAATATACTTTAACCGATATGATTTCGGCAAAAGTCTTTACCGAACAGCAAAAAGGTAAAACTAATTCATTTCAGCTTGTTTGCTACCAATGAATGCCATGTTTACAGGCAGCGCACTTCAATTTGGAAACACAAGAAACAGGCTTCTTTTTATAGTTGCAGACCGGTGTATGTTAGTATAAACAATATATACCAGCATCAACATAAACCTCATTATCAGCGTACTAAATTAACTATTGCATTTGCCGCTAATCTGTAGCAAACACAAAAATAACTATGAGAAACAACTCTTGAAAAAATGGTAGAAATAAACGTAGAAAGAAAAAAGAAACCGGTATGGCCCTGGATACTCCTGCTGCTTATAGTAGGACTTATTATATGGGCGATTGTTGAAATGACAAACGACAACAACGAGACTGTTATTGATGAAAACTCCGGCACAGGTATGGTTATTCCGGCACATCAACTACAGCCATACAACTATAAGAAAATTGCATAAAAGCACCTGTAACAAACTATAGCTATGAATGATAACGAACTAAGAAATGACAGACTGATAGCACTCAGTGCTATGAAAGACTATAAAGTGGCAAAAGATAACCCTGATGTACTGGGCTGGAGAGTAGTAGGCGCTGACGGCGAAAGCTTAGGCATTGTTCGCGACCTGATCGTGGATCCGAAGGTGATGAAGGCCCATTACCTGTCTGTGGTAGCAGACCGCAAATTTTTTAAAACCGATAGCGACCAGCACTTATTAGTACCGATAGGTGCAGCGGCCCTCGATAAAAAAGGAAGAAAGGTTTTCTTGTCGGCCATAGATTCCAATTCTATTGGCAGGTACCCGGTGTACCAGGGCGGCCCAATTACAGAAGATTACGAATATGCTGTACGGGACACCTACCAGCGGTCTCAGCGCGATGTGCTGCATGATGACCCGAACAGGTATAAGGAAGAATTTGATGAAGCGCTTAACCGAAGCGAGGAGCCCACTCAGGAAATTCGCGAAGATTTTTACAATACGGATACATACAACGAAGATCGGTTTTACACATCAGACCAGGAAGTGTACCGCGACAGGACCTACCCTACTTATGTAACTGATCAGACAAGCACAACTATAGATACGCCACAGGAGGTCAGGAACCCGCAATCTGTAGAAGACTCGATTGCAACTATAGAACGACTGGAAATGCTCCGGGAAAGAGGTGCCCTGACATCAGAAGAATTTATTACTTTGAAAAAACGTGCCCTGGACCTGTAAGCCGGAAACTATAAACGTATTGCTCCGCCTGCAAACTATAGACTGGCCGGATCTATACTATAAAAGCTGCCATACTGATGAGGGATACACTGATTAAATTGTTCGGCACTCTCCTTCTGTGTCTGTTTGTTTTAGCTGCTTTCAGGGCTCCCGTGGATTCACATTCTAAACAAACACACAGCCTGGAGGGTGCCTGGCATTTAACTGGCAACAATAAACCGAATGGCATTTCAACTATAAAGCTGGTGCAGGATGGTTACTTTACAGTGGCTGTATACGATGAGCATAATACAAACTAGAAAAGTAGATTTAACTACAGTAAATTTACTTATCTATCGCTGATAAAAAGAACGGCAATTTGAACTCTAAAGAGGTTTTAAAAAATAATGGAACTGGCAAGTACAGATTAATTGGGGAAAAGCTATATTTCAAAAAATCACTTAAAACCTGCCTTTTACCATGAAATCTTCTAAAAACCTTTTCCTTGCTTCGCTACTATTGGTTGTGAGCACTTTTGCCTGTAGTAAAGACGATGATGCTTCTGCCAGCAATGCTAAATCCTCTAAGGAAATCCTGATGGCATCTGAATGGAAAAAATCAGAATATAAAGAGAATGGTGTGATTACCCCATTTTATGGCAGCTGCGAAATGGATGACATACTTACTTTTGCAGCAAACGGCAACTACACTATAAACGATGGTGCCAATGTTTGTGAAAATAAAGGCGCTAGTACTGATTTTTACGTTATAGATCCTGATAACAAAACTATGCGTTGGGGCTTGTATGGTGCCGGCGAAATTTCATTTAACAGCACAAATACTTCTTTCACTTTTAAAAGAACAGGTGCCTACACGTTTGAGTACATCTTTGTAAAGAAATAAAACGCTTAAACAGTGATACTCCAGCAAAACTTATCTTCTTGAAGGTAAGAGCATAACCTTAGAAACCCGAATATAAGCTATTATTACATAGCTTATTAAGCTATAAAAGCCATGCAGCATATAAAACTGCATGGCTTTTATAGTTTAAGGGATTCAGCTAAAGAGACTTTATTCTATAATAGTTTCAAAAACTGTTATTCTTCCGGTTGCTTTATAGCATCATAAAACACAGGACTAAAATAACGCAGATTTTCGACTACACAGGCCATGCTATAAAACTTTTCGGGTTTCACTTCTGAGCTGTTAGCTAGTGCTTCTAAGATCGTATCAAGGGCTTGCGTATAGTTTGTTTCAAATTCTTCAGAGGTCATGGGTACGTGGCTAAAAGTTTGTATATCAAAAGATACAAACTATAAACTATAATAATTCGATTTCATGCAAAAAAAAGCGCGGAACAGTTTCCTGTCCCGCGCTTTTCTATTCGTACAAACTATAGTTTATAGTTTCTTCAGGCCTTTTGTATCCTGCTTGCTGCCTTCTTTTACGCTAACAGCTACACCACCGCCTGGGGCAATTGGCTGCTTCAGCACACTTTTAGAGTTTACAAGCACCTTGCGGATCGTGTATTTCTGTGGATTTTTATTCCAGCTGGCATCTTTTGCATCGGCATAGATAGTAGCGATATAGTTTTTACCTTTTGGCAGGTAATCAAAACGTACTGTAGCTGTACGGGCATTTTCATCTGTAATACCACCTACATACCATTCGTTTTTGCCTTTTGCTTTACGGGCTATCGTTACATAATCACCCGGCTCAGCTTCCTGCACCCAGGTATTGTCCCAGTCAACAGCTACATCTTTAATAAACTGGAACGCATCCGGGAAGCGCTCATAGTTCTCTGGCAGGTCGGCAGCCATTTGCAGCGGGCTGTACATAGTTACGTAGTAAGCCAGTTGCTTTACCAGTGTCGTGTTCACACGCTGGTTGTTATCTTTGTTGTAGTAAGACAGATCTGTCTGGAAAATACCTGGTGTATAGTCCATCGGGCCTCCCATCAGTCGAGTAAACGGAAGTATAGTAGCGTGCTCCGGTGCAAGACCGCCCATGGCTTCAAACTCAGTTCCTCTGGCAGATTCCTGCGCAAACCAGTTCGGGTACGTACGGTGCAAACCAGTCGGGCGAACCGCTTCGTGGCTGTTCACTCTGATCTTATAGTCGGCCGCTTTTTCTGCTACACGGATGTAATGGTTTATCATCCACTGGCTGTCGTGGTGTTCCCCGCGTGGTATAATCTTGCCCACATAACCTGTCTTAACAGAGTTATAGCCATTGTCTTTCATGAACTGGAAGGCATCATCCAGGCGGCGCTCATAGTTAGTCGCTGAAGCCGAAGTTTCGTGATGCATCATAATCTTTACACCTTTAGAAGCTGCGTAAGCGTTCAGTTCCTTCACATTGAAATCAGGATAAGGCGTCACAAAATCGAATACTTCTTCTTTCCAGTTACCGAACCAGTCTTCCCAGCCAATGTTCCAGCCTTCTACAAGTACTGCATCAAAACCATGCTTGGCAGCAAAGTCGATGTGCTTCTTCACGTTCTCGTTGGTAGCACCATGGCGGCCATTTGGCGTAAGTTTGGTAAAGTCGTCTGTCAGTTTTACGTTAGTTTCTTTACCATAAGCCCAGGTGCTTTTGCCAGCCACAAAGTACTCCCACCAAACGCCAATGTATTTCACAGGCTTTATCCATGAAACATCCTTGTATTTAGTAGGCTCGTTCAGGTTAAGTATAAGCTTAGACTCTAAAATATCGCCGGCATTATCGCTTACAACTATAGTTCTCCAGGGAGTGTTAAACTCTGTCTGCACATACCCTTTGTTGCCCATCGGGTCCGGGGTAAGGTGCGAGCTGAACTTGAAGGTTTTCGGATCCACGTTCAGGTTCATGGCCGGGTAGTTGATTAGCGCTGCTTCGTGTATGTTGATATAAATGCCATCAGAAGATTTCATCATAGATGGTGTTTGCACAGCCGTAGTTGTTATTGGCCACTGCGCGTGCACATCTATCGTTGCCTTTTTCATCAGGCCCGGAATTTCAGAGATCTTAGAGGTGGTGTAGGCATACTCGTTGGTATCGTAGTCGCCCGGTATCCACCAGATCTTGTGGTCGCCGGCCAGGTTAAACTCTGTATTCTCTTCTTTAATAACAAAGTAGTTTAGCTCTGGCTGCTGCGGAAACTCGTAACGGAAACCAAGCCCATCATTAAACAAACGGAAACGGATAAGAATATGGCGGTCTTTCTGATCTTTCTGGGCCAGGGTTACCAGCAGCTCGTTATAGTTGTTGCGGATAGTTTTCTGCTCTCCCAGTATTGGCTCCCAGGTATTGTTTACGCTATTCTGCTCTGTTTTAGAAACTGTGAACCCATTCATCAGCGACGGGGCATCTTTCAGTTCCAGGCCAAGTTTACTTTCTTTAATGACCGGTTTCTTTTTGTAGGTTAACTGGTAGGTTGGTACGCCATTCGCTGCCAGTTCAAACTTCATGGTAAAGTTCTTGTCAGGCGAGGTGATGACCTGCGCATTTACCAAAAAAGAAACAGTTGAAAGGAACAGGACAAGGGTTAAGCGCCGAATCATGCGACTGACAGCACCAACTGTTCCAGTTGTGTAAGGTAAAGTCATAGTATACTTAAGGTTCATTGGTTTTCAGGTTTTCTGAAACAATAATTTACAATTGGTAAGAAGATAATCTCAAAAAGGCAAATTACATTAAAAGTTCGTTTTTACCTTCTAAAAAAGGGGATTATCAAAATTACATTTCCTGTATTCACGCTTGTTGGGATTAAATAGTCAAATCTCGGACTTAATAAGTTGCTTATAAACACCAGAGGTAATACACGTATAAATTTGAGTGACTGCTCAAACTATAAATTACATTTTCAGACCTCTAGCATGATGCCTGAACTAGCTATAGTTTATAAGTGGTTCGGGAAGGGAAAACAATACTAGAAATAATAGAATATCATCTCAGATTATTCAAACCTGCCAGAATACATTTTCGTATTGTAACAAAGCACTATTTTATTAAACTTTACTAACCCTGCGTAGGTATAGTTATCATAGAACTAGTACTTATCTCCCTTAAGCGGGCTTCTGATATGAGATTACATTTATACTTTTATATATTCTTTTTCGGCTGTCTTTTATTTCAAACTTCCTGCGCCAGCAGGCAGAATGCAACATATTTCAACAACACCACCAAATCAGAATATACCCAACAAGAACAGAATCTTGAGCCAATTATTCAGAAGAACGATCTCCTGAGTATATCTGTGTACAGTCTGAACCCTGAAGCAACAGAAATATTTAATGAATCAAACGCCAATATAGGAAGGTCGTCAACTGCAACAAGCAACATTTCTCAGTCTGTTGGCTACCTGGTAGATCAGGAAGGGAATATACAGTTCCCGCTTTTGGGGCGGGTAAAGGCAGCCGGATTGAGCAAAAAGGAACTGAGAGATCATATCAGAACGGAACTGCTTAGAAGAAAGCTTTTAATAGAGCCAAGTGTAGATATCCGCTATTTGAACTATAAAGTTTCTGTACTAGGCGAAGTTGCGCGCCCTTCTGTATTGACAATCCCGAATGAAAAAATAACGCTGCTTGAGGCATTAGGCCTTGCAGGGGACTTAACGATCTATGCTAACCGCGAAAATTTATTGCTTATAAGAGAAGAGGAAGGGAAAAAAAAGCTGACACGGATAAACTTAACAACAGATGAGCTTTTCACTTCCCCTAATTACTACTTAAAGTCCAATGATATCATTTATGTGGAGCCAAATAAAACCAAGATACAAAGTGTAAGTCCGGCCAGACAGTGGCTGCCGGTTGTATTTAGCGGATTATCTATTGTTGTGATTGCTATTGATAGGTTGACGAGATAATTATTTACAAAGCGTATGAGTAAAACAGTGCCAAATGCTGCCGGAGACAACATCCTTCCTGCGTTAGTTAACAAGTATTTTCCTTATTGGCCATTGTTCGTGCTTTTAGTAGCCGTTGCCCTAACAGGTGCATGGGCTTACCTAAAATATTATGCCACGCCAACATATGAGGTCACCGCATCACTTATGATGAAGGATGAGAAAAAAGGTGTTAGCGATTCCAGGATGACAGAATCCATCGACGCTTTTATGTCAAATAAGATCGTTGAAAATGAAATAAACGTAATACATTCTAATTCCCTGATGAAAAAGGTGGTAGATAAGCTTGATCTTACTACGCCTGTTTATGAGGAAGGACAGTTCAAAGTTGTGTCTGCCTATACTTCCTCCCCTATTCGAATAACCCTGAGAAATCCTGATAAAACGACCGAGCAGGAAAAGATCTACTTCTCATTTAATAAAAATAACAATACCGTAAAGATTGGGAATACAGCTTATCCTCTTAACAGGTGGGTTAATACACCTTACGGAACTATGCAGTTCACGAAGAATAAAAACATGACCCATGATGCTGAAGACCCTTTATATTTCTCCATTATAAGTCCCGGCAGGGCATCCGACCAGTTACTACAGAAGATCACAATTGAGCCATCCGGAAAGCTTTCAACTATAGTTTACCTGTCGCTCAATGATGCTGTTCCCAAAAGAGGTGAAGATATTCTTAATGCTTTGATAGACGCTTACAGCAATTTAGCCATTTCTGAAAGGAACAAGCTGGCTATCCAGACTCTTGGTTTTGTGGAAGACAGGATAAAGCTGATAGAGAAAGAATTGGAAGAACTTGAAAGCAAGGTGGTAAAATTCAAATCTACTCGTGGGGCGGTAGACCTGAGTGAACAGGGAAGAATGTATTTACAGAATGTGGGTGATAACGATCGTAAGATAGCTGAAATAAATACGCAGCTTGCTGTGCTGGATAATGTAGAACAATATGTGATTTCTAAGAACAATGCTGCCGGTATAGTGCCCTCCACGCTGGGAGTAGATGACCCTGTACTGTCACAATTGCTACAAAAACTTTACGATTCTGAGATTCAATATAAAAGGCTGGCAAAGACCACAGCAGAGAACAACCCTGTTCTTATTTCTTTAAACAATGAAATAGAAAACGTTCGCCCAGGCATACTTGAGAATATCAGACACCAACGTGTAAACCTGCAGGCAAGCTTAAACAACCTGACCTCCACAAACAGCATGTACAATGCAGAGCTCCAAACTATACCACAGAAAGAGAAGGAGTTGCTCGATATCAGCAGGCAGCAAGCTATAAAGAATGAAGCCTATAGTTTCTTACTCCAGAAAAGAGAGGAAACGGTGCTATCATATGCCCCAAGCGAAGGCGATTTCAGGATTGTGGACCTGGCAAAATCTTCTATAAACCCTACCAGCCCGCAACCAATGTATGTGTACCTGACAGCTATTCTGCTTGCATGCGGTTTAAGCGTGGGTTTTGTTATGGGAAAAGAAATGCTTAACAGTAAAATATTGTTTAGAGCTGATATAGAAGAGTATACAAACGCGCCGATTGTGGCAGAACTTGCCTATACAAAAGGCAAACCTGAAAGGCAGTTCACTGCTCCTACTGAAGTTTCGGTCATTGAGCAATTCAGGCAGCTCAGAGCCACGATGGGATTGTATGGCCGCACTTTTTCGAAGAAGAAGATAATGGTAACATCAAACATCCCTGGAGAAGGAAAAAGTTACGTGAGCAATAACCTGGCTTATAGCCTGGCCTCTTCGGGCAAGAAAGTAGCGCTACTTGATTTCGACCTGAGGAATCCAAATACATCTCAACTATTCGACAGATACAAGGAACCCGGCATTACAGATTACTTACAAGGCAAGATCACGCCTGATGAGGTTTTGGTAAAATCAGAATACAGTAATTTGAGTATTGCATCGGCAGGGACAGATATCGGCGACCAGACCGAACTTTTGTTGAATGGGAAACTGGAAGTACTATTTATGTACCTGGAAAAAGAGTTCGACTATGTTATTATAGATACGCCACCCCTTGAGCTGGTAACTGATGCATTGTTAATCTCAGAGTACTGTGATATCACATTACTGGTAATTAGGCACGCTTTTACACCCAAAAAGCTAATACAGCGCCAGGCACAGAATAACAAACTAAAATCCCTTTACAACCTGGCTATTGTCTTTAATGGTGTAAAACCAAGAGGATTCGGCAAAGGTCAGTACGGTTACGGCTATGGCTATGGCTATGAGAACAAGTATAGTGACAAAACATACAGAACCAGGAATATAGCAGCCAAATCCTAAAATTGAAGCAAATAAGTTAGTCTATCAACTCTGCTCATTTCGTCTGTTTTTTTCAGGTCATTTGGGCAAAGCTTAAAACTTGAAAAAAAGCAGCTGTATTTTCATGATCAGCTATATTAATACCAGTACACCTTTATACCCGGTAACGCAATGTGGCTGAGGAGGGCGAAGCCGTAAAAGATCAATACAAAATAGCTTAAGATACGGTGGTATGACTCAAAACTGGTATGCGGTTTATACTAAACCCAGATGGGAAAAGAAAGTAGCTGAAACGCTTCAAAGAATGCATATAGAGAACTATTGTCCGCTGAATAAGGTCCTCAGGCAATGGAGCGACAGGAAAAAGACGGTACATGAACCTCTGTTCAAATCGTATGTTTTTGTGCACATAACCGATAGGCAACTCTCTGACATCAGGAAAGTAGATGGCATACTTAACTTTGTAAACTGGTTAGGCAGGCCGGCTGTTATTAAAGATCAGGAAATAGAAACGATTAAACACTTTCTGCGAGACCATCAGAATGTACGTCTTGAAAAAGGGCATTTCAGCAAACATGATGAAGTAAGGATTATCTCCGGATCATTAACAGATAAGACAGGTACAGTAATAGAGATTAAAAACCATTCGGTTGTAGTAGCACTCCCCTCTCTTGGCTATATTTTGCTTGCTGAAATTGAAGAATCTGATCTGGAGAAGGCTATATCTCCGGCAGTTAAGTCACATTCTTAAAAAGAAATGGAGAAACTAACGGCAGATATAGGGCTACTTGAGCAACCAGAACTAACCGTAAAAACGGCGGGATTGCTCGCTTTAATCGAAAAGCTTCACCTTGCAGGTATAAAGTATTTTCTGCTAACAGACTTCGAAAGCGATTTCAACTCAAGGGATGTGGATTTGTTTGTAGACCCGGATTATAAAGAACAGTTTGAGCAACTGCTGCTATTAACAGGTTGGTACAAAAGGAAGGAGCCGGCATACCATACAGACCATCATTTCTATTATTCACCGCACTCAGCACTATATCTTGATGTCAAATATGCTTTGTCATTTGTAAGAACAAATAACACATGCTATACCTATTCCTTTTTAGATGAGGCAGTGAATAAAGCTACCCTAAATAGCAAAGGATTGTACCGGCCAACAGGTATAGTCGCAATCACCTTATATGCTGCCCATTTAGCCTTTAAAGAGAGAGGGAAACTAGAGGAAAAACATAGACACTACTTAACTCAGTACATGCAGCTCTATCAATCTGAAACAGAGCAGTCAGATCAGGATATGCTGAACAACATAGCAAACTGGCATACTTCTCATTTTCCGGAAAACACAAATAAGTTACAGCAGATTATTCTCCCTAATTTCAGGTTACAGCAGAAGAAAATGGTTAGGCCTAAAAGCTACCTGAAATCTGGCTATGGGCTTAAGGTGCTGTTTCTTGGTACCGATGGAGCTGGAAAGTCTACCCTATTGAATGCTGTCGGAGAAAAAATACACTTCAAAACCAGCAAGTTATACCTGGGCATGGGTGAGAACGGCTGGACATCAAAGTATACAAAGCTCCTGTACAACTTTAAGAGCAAGATAAAATGGCTGAACAGGATCTTGAGCATGACTAAGTCACTCATTCTGTTACCGTTAGAGTTTTTGTTCAGAATTATACCTGTTAAACTCCGATCTAAATATTCGGTGGTGCTGATAGATAGGTTTCCGGGCTCCTTCTTACTTGAAGACGGAACTATAAGGTCGAAGCTTTACAAAGCAATACTCCCAAAGCCGGATCTAGTATTCTTTTTATATGCAGACCCGGAAATACTTGTAAAAAGGAAACCATCAGAAATCACTTTGGAAAGAAGCAAAGCAGATATCCAAAAGTTCAGGAAGGTGGCCGAAAAGGTCTCTGGTGGGCAATACATTAGTATAGACACGTCTGAACTGTCAATTACAGAGGCGACAGATCTGATACTAAACAAGATTTACAGGCACCCGAAAGTATATAAGAATTTGCTCACAGATACTTTAACATCAATCAGTTCCTGATGCCAGCAGCCAGTGTAAAATCCAGGGTTTTATCCGGACTAAAATGGAATGCTATCAGCACGATTGCTATTCGGGGAACAGATTTCGGGGTAAAGCTGATCTTAGCCAGAATCCTGTTACCCGAGGCATATGGCATTGTGGGCATGGCCATGATCATTATAAGCTTCCTGGAAGTAGTTTCTGACATGGGCTTATTTAATGCTTTAGTCCAGAAAAAAGAAGATGAGTTTTCAGAGCTGCGTTATTCCAGCGCTTTCTGGTTCTTACTTGTTCTAGCATCCATATTCGCGCTTTGCTTCTATGGTTTTATCTCGCAACTAGGTGCATCTTTCTACAACGAGCCGCTTTTGGTTCCGGTATTGAATGCCTTAAGCTTTTATCTCTTTTTCAATATACTATCAATTGTTCCAAGAGTACTTCTTACCCGGCAGTTAAACTTTAAAAGCTTGGTACAGATAACGTTCATTGGAACTGCATTAAGCTCAGTAGTTGCTATTGCCTTAGCTATTGCCGGTTATGGTGTCTGGAGTATAGTAGTAAAATACCTGGTTAGCTCCTCCACTATCTTTTTGTCTTATTGGATAAAAGTCAACTGGAGGCCACAGTTTAAATTTAACTGGCAGACGCTTAGACAATTAGCAGGTTACAGCACCTACACCCAAATCAATAATATACTCTTTTTTGTACGTAACAACATTGATTACCTTGTTATTGGCAAGCTTGTGGGGGCGCATGTTTTAGGTGTTTATACTTTAGCT
This sequence comes from Pontibacter populi, assembly GCF_019336435.1. GTDB lineage: Bacteria > Bacteroidota > Bacteroidia > Cytophagales > Hymenobacteraceae > Pontibacter > Pontibacter humidus. The sequence goes on from NZ_JAHWXQ010000002.1 coordinate 463,358, forward strand.
TTTACTTTAAGCGAAGTTTTACGCACCCAGCTTTATTCTATTCTGAATAAAGTGCTTTTCCCGGTCTATAGTAAAATACAGGACGACACAGAGCAAATAAAGAAATATTACCTGAAAATAATGCGGTTTACCGCGATGCTCACTTTCCCTGTTTCTATAATATTTATAGGGCTTTCAGAAAACATAATACTAGCATTTTTTGGCGCAAAATGGCTTGAAGCAGCCGATCCACTTCGTATTCTGGCAGTAGCCTCTATGATTTTTGCCATTTCCGGCACTCCTGCAGAAGTACTTAAAGGTATTGGCAAGCCTTCCGTCAGTTTTTACCTGAACATGATCAACACGTTCGTGATAGCATTGCCCTTGATCTATTTAGGGCAAAAATATTTCGGACTTAATGGGGTAGCTTATGCGGTTTGTATCCATTACACAACCTCCAGGCTTGCTTTTCACTATTACATGAAAAAGTACATCCATATCACAGATGAGGAAGTATTTCTGGCGCTAAGAAAGCCTGTTATGGCTGCAATAACAATGCTGCTGGTGATAGAGGCTGGAAAGTTAACAAGCATGGAAAATAACCTTGTGCTTATAGTTGCAGGCTCACTGGGAAGCCTGGTCTATATTTTATTTTTTAAAGATGATATAAAATATGGTATAAAACTGCTTAGCAAAAAGCAGAATTAATACCCTAGCATTTATTTAACCTCTAACTCCTTTACCTAAAAGAATTAATGTTAACTCCCAAGACCATAGTTACTTCTTTCATGAGGCTTTTGGGCTGTTATTCATATATATTCCATTGGAAAGGCAGATCATACAAAGTATTTACCCCGTTTGGTAGTGTATCTAAAAAAGCGGAACTGAGGGGGAATAAGAAGGCATTACTATCTGATTTTTGGAAAGAGCATGTTATTGAGGTTAGCTCTTCCCCCCTCATTTTAGCCATGAGGAAAGGTGAACCTGTGTTACTCGAAAAAGTTGAGAGAGCAGAAGATTTCATCAACTATAAATTACAGGATATCATGAATATGCCAAGCAAAAAAGCCAGTTTAGCTTATAACTTCAACCGGCTAAATAAATTATGTGTCTTAGGCTTAAATGAAGAATTACTAAAACTGTCAGAGCAGCTGCTTTCGTCCTTATACCTCCCAGTAACAGCTTCCCACGGCGATCTGCACATAAACAACATGATCTTGGTAGCTGACGAAATAATGTTAATTGACTGGAGTATGTACAACCCTAATGGCAGCTTTGTAAACGACTATATTCACTTCTACAATTATCTGGAATCGCACAAAGAAAATCAGAGTTGGACAGTCACTATTTTAAAAGAACACGAATACCTGAAGCAACTGGCGAAAACACTCCAGACTACAGACACACTTTTAAAACTTTCTTACTCTATGAGCAGAATTAATGGAGAAGCAGGGCAGTATAGTAGCCTCAGGCTTATTCCCAAAAAACAGATCAATAAGTATAATCACGTTTTATTCCAGCTTGTAACTTTAATAGAGAGAAGCAAATGTTTAGCATAATCATTCCTCTATACAACAAAGAAAGCAGTATCGCGAAAACTTTGACATCTGTGCTTAATCAAACATTCAAAGAATTTGAAGTCCTGGTTATTGATGACGGTTCTAAAGATCAGAGTTTGTCCAGAGTTCAGACGTTTTCCGATTACCGAATAAAAGTTTATTCGAAAGCAAATGGCGGAGTTTCTGATGCACGCAACTATGGTATTGATCGAGCTTCCTATAACTATATTGCTTTTTTAGACGCAGATGATGGGTGGGATAATAACTATCTGGAAGAGATGGAAAAGCTTATTGCAAAGTATCCTGATTGCGGTATGTATAACTGCGCCTACAGAAGAGTAAAAAGCAATAAAATATATTCTGAAAGCCCTAATATACCTGATGGTATCATCCAGGAGTATTTTAAAACGACACTCACTTTAAACGATATGATTTCGTGGACTTCAGCCACGATCATAAAAAAAGAAGTTTTCGATTCAGTAGGTAAATTCCCTGTAGGTATGGTAAGTGGCGAGGACTGCTATATGTGGAGCAAGGTAGCTATTAAATATCCTGTTGCATTTACGCAAAAGATAATGGCTACTTATAATATGATGTTAAGTGATGCTTATTTAAGGGTAGCGAAACCTGATACCTGCCAGGAGTCCTGGTACGATCTGTATAACGAAAATGACCCTTACCTGAATAAATTTATCGCTACAAAAGCAATAGAAAATGGTTTAAGACATGCCTGGGCAGGGCAAAAAAAGAAAAGTAAATTAATAGAACAGCAATTTGAATTTGTTAAAGGGTTTAATGATAAATACTTCAACAGTAGATTAAAAAAGCTTTATTACCTGAACAGGCTGCCATATTTCGCAGTAAAGGTGCTTCTTCTCTATAAAAAATTAGCCACGCTCCATTTCTTCGAGCCCAGATTATTACCTGTAAGATTATGCTGATCCTTGCGTTAGGCTTGCTGCTGATAATTGTTTTTGTTACAAGGCAAAGTCTTTTCCCAATTGCTCTGGTATTTTTCTTTGTGCTGTTCGATATGTTTGACGGCTTTTACAAGGATAATCAGCTCTATGCAGCAATCCGCTACATCATTCCGCTAACACTTTTACTTAGTTACTTATACAACAAAAGGGCGTTTATAAAATCAGATGGTATTTTCCTGATTTTAGTGTTATACCTGTTATTATTGGTAATCTACAACCCAGGAGATGTAATTGTATCTGTTAAAACAACATTAGCTGTTATTATAGCCTTCCTGATGATTCCTTTGGGAAGGTATCTGGGCGGGCAGGGCGATTTTCTGAAAGATTTTGAAAAGTATAACAGAACTCTTCTGATACTTATCCCAGCTTATATTATCTATGCCAATATTTTTAATATCGGAAGATCTTACACCTTCGAGTTTACCACAGGCTTTCTCGTAGCCTCACGAATGTACCTTACCCCTATCCTTTTGTTTCTGGGCATTCATTATATCATTACAAACAAAGACAGGGGCATGTACATTAAATTGCTTGATGCTGGCCTGATTATACTTAATATCTGCATTCTGATAGTGATAACCAGAAGAACTTCTTTAGGAATGATCGTGGGCTCACTTTTTGTGTACTTACTCCTTAACAGGAAGTATTTCTTTCAGATGTTAGGGCTTGTATTAGTGCTTGGTGCTGCATTGATTCTCAGCTACCCACTTTACAAAGAAAAGCTCGATGCCCAGATGGCAAACAGGGAGCGAATACAAGATATAGATACCTACGAGGAAGAAGGCCGCTACCTGGAAACACTATATATCTTAGAATATCACGAAAAAAGTGGTGAGCTAAGTGAGCTCCTTTTCGGAGTAAAACTCTTCGATACGATTGAGTTCGGCCTCAAATATTTTGGGCGAGACCGGCCTATTCATAGCGATATCAACATGATATTTTATAGTACAGGTTTGGTAGGTATGCTACTCTTTTCCGTTTTCCTGATCCACTACTTTATTATCGGAAACAGCAAAATAACACCTGAAAACAAAAAGGTTTATTACCCGCTGCTGATCATGTTTCTCATAATTTTAATACCTGGCAGGTTTATAGGCACATTCACTTTTGCCCCTTTGTTAATGCTGCTTCTTTCTGCGATAAAATATTACATACCAGAGGATGACGAGGATGAATATCAGTTGCAGAGCGAAGAGCAACTGATGCGAACAGGAGTATAGACTACTCTTTTCAAAACTGCCAGTGCTGACCTAAAAAAAGCAGGCTACAGCAACGACCATGTGTTTATTATCTTTTTAATTCAGGCATTATGAAGGTTCTCTTTGTTTGCAGTGGTAACTCTAAAACTTTTGATGTAGTACCTTTTATAAAAGCCCAGGGTGAATCGTTAAGGAAGCTAGGCATAGACCTTGACTACTTCCCTATAGTTGGTAAAGGTTTTAAGGGATATTTGAAGGCGGGTAAGGCTTTACGTCAACATTTAAAGCGCCATTCCTACGATCTGATCCATGCACACTTCTCTTTGTCTGGGTGGTCTGCCGTTATTGGAGCAGGCAAAACACCTGTGATCTTATCTCTGATGGGTGACGACGCTCAAGGAGACTACATCGGTGTTAATAAGATTCGGTTTAGCAGCAGACTATTCATCGTTTCTTCATTTCTAATTCAACCATTTGTAAGAGCTATCATTTCGAAATCTAAAAACCTTGAAAATTTTGTCTACTTCAAAAAGAAGTCATTTATAATACCCAATGGAGTTGATACAGCCGTTTTTAAGCCGCACCCTAGAGGATTCAGAGAGGAGTTGGGTCTAAGAAAGGACAAAAAAATAGTCCTGTTTTTAGGAAGTAAAGAGCGCATCGGCAAAAATTATCCTTTGGCGCAAGAAGCGGTTGCTTACTTAAACATGCCCGAAGTTGAGCTTATAAACCCCTTTCCTCTACCACACACTGACATTCCGAAGTACCTTAATTCTGCCGACGTGCTGGTTGTTCCATCTTTCATGGAGGGCTCCCCGAATGTTGTAAAAGAGGCTATGGCCTGCAATTGCCCTATAGTAGCCACTGATGTTGGCGATATAAGCTGGGTAATGGGGAATACGGAGGGATGTTATTTGGCATCTTTTGAGGTAAAAGACTTTTCTGAGAAGATTTGGGAGGCGCTGATATTTTCAGAAACAAGAGGCAGAACAAACGGTGCAGAAAGAGTGGAGGAACTTGGTTTAGGTTCTGAAAACATCGCGCATAGAATTATAGAGGTTTACAAGAACTTCAGTGCTGTTAAGGAGCAAAAAAAGACACCTATTTTAGCCGGCACGCCTGGCATACAGAAGGTAAAATCAGTGCTATAGTTCGCATATCAGTTACACATCTTTCGGCCTGACGATATTATACAGATTCCCTTGAGTTAACTACACCTGCTCACCTCATCCAGATTTCTTTTATCAAATAGCATGTTTACACTTCTACCAGCCTACGCTTAGAATGAGAATCCTGATTGATATAAACCACCCGGCGCATGTTCATTATTTTAGAAACTTTTCTGAGATAATGAACAGACAAGGCCATACTATTCTCTTTGTATCAAGAAATAAGGAAATGGCCCATCGCTTACTTAATTTATATAACATACCATATATAGACAGGGGAAAAGGTAGCGATGGGAGACTTGGCAAGTTTCTGTACCTGGTATATGCGGAAGTTAAGCTTATACAAATAGCAGCGAAGTTTAAACCGGACATTTTTCTGAATTTCCTGCACCCGTACCCTTCACAGGTTGCCCGCTTATTTGGTATACCTTCATTAGTTTTCAGCGATACAGAACATGCCGTTTTACACCATAAGTTAACTGTACCTTTTGCAACTAAGGTTTTCACCCCATCGTGTTACCGGATTGATTTAGGGGAAAAGCACGTACGTTTTGACGGGTACATGGAACTGGCTTATTTACATCCTGCCTACTTTACGCCCGATCCCGCCATTTATAACTTTTTAGGCCTGCAACCTGGAGACAGGTATGTAATAATTCGATTTGTGTCGTGGGCAGCTGCGCATGATTTTGACCATAGCGGTATGTCACTTTCCAACAAGAGGAAAGCTGTACAGGCCATCTCAAAGCTTGCCCGGGTATTTATTACAGCAGAAGGTGAGCTTCCGGACGATCTGGAGCAGTACAGAATCAGGATCCCCTTTAATAAGATACATGATGCGCTCTACTATAGCAGCCTGCTATTTGGCGAAAGCGCTACTATGGCTTCTGAAGCTGCTGTTTTAGGCACACCATCCATTTTTATAGATAATGACGGACGAGGCTATACAGATGAGGAAGAAACAAAATATGGCTTGGTTCATAATTTCTCCGAGAGCGAAAACGATCAGTTAAAAGCAATCAGTACGGCAATCAAAATACTGGAAGAAGAACAAAACGGTAAGAGATTTAAAGAAAGCAGGAATAAGTTGCTTGCCGAATGTATAGATACAACTCAATTTATGGTGAAAGAGGTTTTGAAGTATAATAATAGCATATCCGATAACTGAGCCTGCTTTGCTTTGTTATCAGCTTAATTTGAAAGCATGCATAATGATTCCATAGTTGAACCAGAAGCTACAATGCCTGTACTTGCCAGCATTACTGAACTGTTGATTGGGAACCAGGTATTTGACCTGCTATCCGACTCATTTTTTTGTATAGGCTGGGATACACTATATAAAAACTGTATATGGAGCACTGTATTTCAGTCAAGGGGATTTGTAACAAGCTGGTATAAACATTACAGTACAGAGTATCTGCCTGTTATAGTAAAACAGACAGAAGGCAACTCCCTAACCGGGCTACTTACGCTGGCCAAGGACACACAAGGTAATATTATAGGCGCAGGTTCAAACCAGGCAGAGTACCAGGTATGGCTTACTACAGAAACAGAGAAAGGCTCATTCATTAAAGATGCGCTGCACAAGTTGCGAAACGCTTTCCCTGAAGCAGAAATCATACTGAAATATGTACCTGGCAATGCACCACTTCAGCAAGTAGTCACAGACGGTAACTGGAGCAGGTATTGTTTTAGTAAAAAGGTTAAACAGCCTCTACTAATAATTGATGAGGAACAAATAAACAAAGAGTTAAAAAAGAAGAACAGGAAAGAAAAGATCAACAGATTAAAGAGACTTGGAGATCTTAAATTTTATCAGATAACAGACCGTGAGGAGTTTATTAACATTCTTGATGAACTAGCCATACAGAGTGATTTTCGTAAGGGGGCCATGTATAACAAAACTGTTTTTATGGATGACCCTTACCGTAAATCCTTCCTCCTATCCTTATACGACAGCGCACTGCTCCATACTACTGTACTAAAACTGGACGAGAAAATCATTGCCTCTAACATTGGCGCTGCTGGCAAAGGATGGGTGCACTTGCAGGGTGTAAATACCCACTCCCCTGTTTATGCCAAGTATTCCCCTGGCATCTTACACTTTTTAATGGTGGGGAAAATATTAGCAGAAGATGGTTATAGTGCATTTGATCTCACACCAGGAACAGATGCCTACAAAGATAGCCTGGCAACATCTTATACAAATGCTTTTGAATTAACGATAGGCAACAAGCATACCTCAGCAAACAAAAGTCTGAACTATAAAATTGCTGGTTATTTAAAATATTATTCGGCTAAACTGGGAGTTCAACAAAAAACCATCCGGGATATTAAGCAAACCAGTACCATAATCAGGAGTAAGTTAAAGGCTTTACGGAAAGCAGATATATATATTTTAGCAAAATCCGGCTTGTATAGTCTGAGATGGGGAGCTAAACCGAGTTTTTACTTCTATAGAATAAAGGGACGTGCAACCTTACCTAAAATAAAGGTTAACAAAGATAATCTGGGAGACCTATTAAAGTATGACCAAACCGGCTCCACTTTTACCAGATGGGAATTTCTCATGCAAGCTATGAAGCGGTTCGAAGCAGGACAACATGTATATACCTGGTGTAAAGCCGGTCAGTTACTTGCATGTGCCTGGCAAAGTGAACATAAGAATACCTATTTACAAAGGTATGAGGTTCCAGAATTTCCTGACAAGGCGGATGTCTTACATGACTTTTACATTAAGCCGGCTGCAGCACATATAAACCACTTTGTAGAAGGTATCATACATGAAGTGATCAGGGAGTTCGGTAGTTGTTATGTAATTTCCTCATCTCATAATAGAAAGCTTTGCAAGATATTAGAAGCAATAGAAAACTAGAGCAAACTATATTACTACTCTATTACTATCGAATTATTATCATCGGAATACCTCTCCAATTCAAGGGCTAAAACATAGCTTCCCAAAGTAAACAGCATTATATATTTCAGTTTAACTAACCACTCAAGATCATGTGCGGAATAGCTGGTATTATCCATTTCAATCAAGATACACCGAAAGAATCTTCTTTACGATCTATGATGGGTCAAATGAAGCACCGGGGTCCAAACGATGATGGTCTGTTCATAGAAGATGCTGTTGGTTTGGGTTTTGTTCGCCTGAGTATTATAGACCTGACACCTGATGGACATCAACCTATGCTATCGTCTGATCAACGTTATGTTTTAGTTTTTAACGGAGAAATATTCAATTACGTCGAACTGCGAGAGGAGCTCCGCCAGCAAGGGGTTACCTTTCAGACTAAAACAGATACAGAAGTATTGTTGCAGGCATACATTCACTGGGGAGAAGACTGCATGCATCATTTCAATGGGATGTGGGCTTTCGCTATTTACGACCGGCTAAAAAAGACCATCTTTGCATCGCGCGACCGCTTTGGCATAAAGCCATTCTATTACATCCATACAGATGATTTCTTTGCATTCTGTTCTGAAATTCCACCGCTACTCACCCTGCTAGAAAAGGATCTAACAGCAAATTACCAGAGTATCTTTGATTACCTGGCCTTCAACAGGACCGACCAGACAGAGAGTACATTCTTTAATGAAGTAAAAAAACTGCAGCATGGTATGAAACTCATTGTAGAAGATGGAATGGTGAACTATAGCCATTGGTATAATCTTCGGGAGAGAGTATCTAAGGCAGCGAAATTCAAAAATGCTGCTGAATATAAATCCTTATTCACTTCAGCAGTTGGGCTAAGGCTAAGAAGCGATGTACCAGTTGGAGTATGCCTGAGCGGAGGCCTGGATTCTTCAAGTATTGTTTCTGTTCTGCTTAAAGAATTCAACAAAACTGATTTGAATACTTTTTCAGCGGTATACCAAAACGGGCAAACCGGTGATGAGAAAAAGTACATTCACGAGTATACGCCGCTGCTAAATAACATGCATTACATCTACCCTAATGCAGCAACCCTTAAAGCAGACCTGATGGAGTTTGTAAGGGCACAAGCGGAGCCAATTCCTTCTACCTCGCCGTACGCACAATACAAAGTGATGGAGCTTGCCAAAGATAAAGTAGTAGTAACACTAGACGGACAGGGAGCAGATGAAGAATTAGCCGGCTATCACTACTTTTTCGGGTTCTACTTTAAAGATTTATTAAAGAGAGGTAAAATAGGGAAGCTGACTCGTGAGATGTATCATTACCTGAAGAACCATCGAAGCCTGTATGGTCTCAAATCATTCGCATACTTCTTACTTCCCGAAGGCATGAAAACAAAGGTCAGAGTTGGGGAGAAAGGATACTTAAATACTCATTTTGTTAATAAGTACAGCCAATCAAATGCGATTGCCGGACACTTATATGGATCGAGCTCACTTAAGGATGCATTACTGAATCACTTCGAAAATAAGCTGGAACACCTGCTGAAATGGGAAGACTTAAACTCGATGCATTTTTCACTTGAAGCCCGTGTACCGTTCCTGGATTTCAGATTAGTGGAAAGAACACTTGCCAGCTCCGACGACTGGGCAATCCGCAATGGTATCACAAAATATATTCTAAGAGAGGCCATGAAAGATGTGCTGCCGGAAAAGATAAGATTGCGACAGGACAAGATAGGTTTTGGCACACCACAGGATGAATGGTTCAGAGAACCTGCCTGGAGAAAGATTGTAGAGGAGATATTAAACAGCAGCTCTTTCAGAGAGCGAAACCTCATCAACCCGGAAATAGCCAGGAGCAAGTACAAAGACCATCTTTCCGGAAAGATGAACATTGCAAAGGAAATATGGAAATGGGTGCACCTCGAACTATGGTTCAGAACATTCATAGATGCAAAACAGACTACCAACACGGTAGAAAATAGAGATACTATAGTTACAGAAACTCCTTCAGTACCTGTACTTATAAATGAGTAAAGTCCGGGCAGATCTGCAACAGTTTATCACGACGAATTTGCTGTAATACACCAGGATCAAAAGAACAGTACATTACTATCAGGAAGTAAAATGGCTATCAATCAATTAAAAGCCGGGGCACTTTTATCGTATATTTCCATAGGAATAAACAACGCAGTAGGCCTGCTTTTCACCCCTTTTATGCTGCGAATGCTGGGCAAGTCTGAATTTGGACTTTACGCACTTGTTGCATCCGTAGTCGCATATCTTACAGTATTGGATCTTGGCTTAGGAAATGCTGTTATTAGATATACTGCTAAATACCGCGCTCAGGGTAAAGAAGAAGAGCAATATGCGTTATTTGGCATGTTCCTGATACTGTATTGCGGTGTAAGCTTGTTAGTGATAATTAGCGGAACAGTTCTATACCATAACATAGAATATATTTTCGGAAACTCTCTATCAGCTGTGGAACAAGCTAAAGCTCGCGTAATGGTCATACTCTTGATCCTGAACCTGGCCCTAACCTTTCCTCTCAGTATTTTTGGCTCTATCATAACCGCTTATGAACAGTATGTTTTCCAGAAACTAATTAACATACTCCGTATCCTGATAAGCCCTTGCCTGATGATACCGTTACTGTTAATGGGTTACAAGGCCATAGGGGTAGTTATGATAATAACGGTGCTGAATATAGTTACCCTGCTAGTTAATGCCTGGTACTGTTTCTTCAGATTAAAAATTAAAATTCATTTCCAGTATCTGGAATGGGGTCTGCTTCGGGAGATATCTTCCTATTCTTTCTTTATTTTCCTGGGTGTTATTGTAGACAAGATCTACTGGAGCACTGGGCAGTTTGTGCTCGGTGTTGTGGCTGGCACTGCGGTAGTTGCAGTCTATGCCATCGCGGTACAGCTGCAAATGTATTACATGACTCTATCTACTGCTATTTCAGGTGTTTTTTTACCTAAGGTCACAGCTATGGTTGCACGCAACTCAACCGACAAAGAGTTATCAAACCTCTTTATCCGGACCGGCAGAATACAGTATGTAATCATGGCATTTGTACTAAGCGGTTTTATTTTATTTGGAAAGAGCTTTATTATACTTTGGGCCGGCCCTGAGTACGAAGGCGCTTACCTGATCTCGTTGCTTTTAATGATCCCCTTAACTATACCGCTGATCCAGACACTTGGCATTTCCATATTACAGGCCCGTAATCAGCATAAGTTCAGATCCCTGCTTTACATTGTGATAGCTACAGCCAGCTTAGCTATTAGTATACCCTTAGCAAAAGTATATGGCGGAATAGGTTGCGCTATAGGAACAGCTGCCTCACTAACAGCCGGAAATATTATTGCCATGAATTTATACTACTATAAACGTATCAACTTAGATATACCCCGCTTCTGGAAGGAAATCACCAGAATGTCGGTACCTATTGTGGTTGCGACCGTTTTTGCACTGGCCCTTAATTACCTATACCCGCACAATACCTTACTCTCGCTATTTATAAAAGGATTGATTTTCGGATTTCTATATATAAATATGATCTGGTGGAAGGGGCTAAATAGTTTCGAGAGAAACCTGTTTAGTATCCCCACTAAGAAAGTGCTCGCAAAATTCAGATTTTACTATACACACTAATGCACCTTATTAAAAAAGAAGTTTGGTTTAAACTCAATTAATACAACATCTAAAGATGAAAAAGATATTATTCGAAGGCTATTATGGGCATGAAAACACAGGTGATGATGCTTTCATTGAAGTATCGGCCTGGGGTGCAGAAACGTATTGGGGCACAAAAAACAACTTCTTTTTATCCAGATCGCTTCCGAAGATAAAGCATTCCGCAAGCTGCTTCGAAAAGCAGGCTTTTCGTGGGCAGTACAGATTAGAATGTCTGCTGCAACTAGCTGATGCAGATGCTGTAGTATCTGCAGGTGGTTCTACTTTTGAAAAAGCACCTGAAATCATGCATATCCGTAATTTATCTTTGCTAAAAAAGAAAACAAACGGATCGCTTAAGATAGGGGCAATAGGAGTTTCTTTAGGTCCTTATAAGAATATTGAACACGAAAGAGCCATTATTGAATACTTATCAAACCTGGATTTTCTGGCATTGCGCGATGAATACTCATACAAGCTGGCATTAAGTTATAACCTACCTTATAACCCAATAAATGCTTTTGACTTAGCAGCCTTGCTACCTCACATATATAATCCGGTTAGTGTTAAACCTGATCATGAAGAGAAAATATTCGGAATAAGTGCCTGTTATTTTGAGCGGTACAGGGGAATAACAAACTCAGCTTCTGAAGAACGCCGGACAAATTACTTAAAGAGTTTATTACTGGAAGTTTCGAGGAAGACGAATGTTAAGCTCAGGTTTTTTATTTTTAATGGCAATGTCATAAACGGTGATCAGCAAATAACCTATTCCATTATAAACTACCTTACAAGCAAAAATGCAACTAACATAGAAATCGTACCATACAGTACCAGAACTAACTTTATGTATAATAAAGTATCTGAGTGCGATGTGATTCTTTCAGTAAGGTTGCACGCATCTATGTTCGCATGTTTTTCTCAGATCCCGTTCTTCTTGGTAGAGTACCACAGAAAATGCGGCGACTTTTTGAACAGTATAGGGTACCATGAGAATTATAAAATTGGAGATGGCACTAAAGACATAGCAGAGACAGTAGACCAAATTACAGCTTTCCTGGAAAATAAGAATAACTATGTTCAGCCTGAAAAGCTTGTGAATTGTAGGGAGAAAGCAATGATGAATTTCACATCGGTTAAACTATAAATAGATAAACTTCAATTAACTATAATTAGCTCCTCTGAAATTCACTTAAAAACTATTAGTGGCTATAGTATGAAAGAAAGTCTTACAGTTCCCTCCCTAAAGAATGCAAAGCTCTGTTAGTTGATTTATCTGCCTCAGTGGTTATGGCATATAACTCCGCATTTTTTATCTCAGAGTGTATCATGCCGGCAACGCTTGCAATAAAACATTCCAGTTCTGCCTTACCATTCTGGTGAAAGCAAAAAATCTGTAATACTTGGGCAGTTTCGGGTAATTCTACTTCCAGAATATTGCTTTTTATCAACGTTTTAGCCTCGCTTAACCAGGCACAGGCTAACATTACCCCATCCTCGGCCCAGGTAAATGACTGCTCCCCTATCTCAAAACGGTGCATTGCATCTTCCAGAAATTCCCATCTTGTTTGTTTTGATAAACCCTGACTATAATCCAATAAGTCTTTAAAGCTATTTCTTCGCGCCTCGATAGAAAACTTGCCACCTAAATTTTCCTGACTCAGCTGATATACCTTGTAATTTTTTGCCTTGCTTTTACCTGGTAGGTTTTCAATTAGATGGCGTAGCAAACCTTTTCTCTTGAAAACCTTCAGCTTAGCTTTTAATAAGTATACTTTCCTGATCACCGAAAGCTCGACGCTCATTGGCCTTAATCCTGCCCTTATTAAAGTGTTGTGCACCGACTTTCGCAGCCCTCTTTTAATAAAGTAAGTAGGATTATTGGTCACAGTTAATTCGTAAACAAAGTCGTGGGTTGTAGCTAAGCGTTCTTTGTAAGAATCACCTCCAGGGGTGAGATCAAATGTGGCATACCCTGCCTCCGACAACCGCTGGCCTAGCATCAAGAAATGAACAAACCCAGGAGAATAATAACTTGCCTTCAAAGGGGAATGTATATTTATTCCCCCCAAATGCACCCAGTCTTTGCCGGCAAGCGCAACTATAGCCGCCAGTATCTGTTGTTCTGTTCTAAGCAAAGTCACATGAAGCAGGTTTTGCTGAAACAAGGCAATCAGGAATTCCGATTTTAGCGGGTTTTCCTTAAACCGGTTTTTATTAAACATGGCACCCTGTCTGAAATCAAACTGAACTGTTAGTTCTGGAAGGATGGCAATGAAGGTGTCAAGGTCAGTTATCTCTTCAAACTGTAGTTCGCCAAGCTTTTTCAACCTGTTGAGTTTATTCCTGAACTCACTCTTCCGGAACATTTTAGAAAGATCAGGATCATGCAAATCCATCAGAGGTCGTCGGAAAGGCTCTATTATACATCTGCTCTTCCATTGTGGATTTGTACTGGCCCACTCTACAGGAACCTGTGCAGGGATATACCTCAACAAAATATCACATTTAGGGTATTGCTCCAGAACCTTAGAAAGCGCGTTATTAATAAATTCAAAACCATCGCCATCGGCAGTAAGCCATGCCTGGTACTCGGCCTCAAAATGCCCGGCTCCTACTATGCGTACTCTTTTGTTTCTTAGATCAGTAGAAACACCAGTGCCTAGTACTTTTAATGCTAAAGTTAATAACCCTTGAAGTTGGCCATTGCTTTCAGTTTTTACCAGAATGGGCAGGTACTCTTTTTGGTAAATGTTATACCATGCCGTAACAAACTCCCTGCTCTGAAAAACGGTTGCCCAGGAACAGGCAGAATATAAAATATCCCAGCGAGCCTTAAATTCCTCGTTGGTTAATAAGCTAAAAACGTCTTGACCCACCAGTAACTCTACCTTACTTAGATGAAGAGGCTGCGGAATTGTTTTAGGTGTACTATCAGTCTGCATAGTTCAGAATCTTTTCAGCATAAGCTTACTACCGCTTAATAGTAATGGAAACATTATAGAAGAGTAATAAGCATCATACGAGAGCACCTATAGTAGCCTCTTTCTTAACCCTTACATCCATCACAGCATCCACAATCTGCTGCAGATCGACCAATGTCAGCTCCTGGTGCACAGGCAAAGCAACGAGGCCTTCTCGCAGCCTTTTGCTCCGTGGAAAATCTTCTACAGGAAGTGAAGGATGTGGATTAAGCCAGAAAAGGAGTCCCACTACTCCCCTTTTGCGTAGCTGCATCAGAAAGTTTCTGGCATCATGTACTTCTACAGGGAAAGCAAACGGACTTGCGCCATCAGGTACAGAAGCAAAAGGAGCCGGCACCATATCGATCAGGTGTTTTAGTAGGAATCTATAGTTTTCCCTCCTCCGTTCGGCTGTAGTGTCATCGAGTATTTTTGGTAACAGGTAGTTTGTTAAGGCAGATGGTGGCGAAGCAGGATTACCCATATCAAACTCAATGGTTAATTGACCACGCATGCGATGCCACTTTTTGTTCCACCACGTAACTATTGGCTTAAAGAAAAGATGTATCCTTCCCACTTCTGCACGGCGTGCTGCTATCCAGTTTACATGTCGCTTAAATGCGCGCCATCCTCCTGTTTCAGCCACAGCAGCAGGAAATGCAGGTGGTATTGTAGAAATCACGGCTCCTCCATCAGGTATGCCATACGTTTTATACAAACAGAAAACACCCATATGCCCGAAAGAACCCACCGGTTGCCCCTGGTGCGTAGCCAGAAAAGCCTGAGCAGCATCTTCAATTAAAAGCAGATTATTCCTATCGCACCATTGCCGCCAAAAGCCGGCATCCTGCGCAAATCCTAGATAGTGAATTATATACAATGCACGAACCTCCGGAGTGATTAGCGCCTGCAAGCTTTCCGGATCGGGTTCCAGCGCCTGATTTACTTCATAATACCTGATCTGCAAACCTGCTTCTATCAGAGCCTCTATTTCGGAACCATGGTGGTAAGCAGGTGCAAGAACAACGTCGCCTGACCCAAGTTGCAGTGATTGGCACGCATTCCAGATCGCATGGCGTGCAAGAGAATATACACGACACCCTTCCTGGTTTAAAGGAAAAGGAAGTTGGTCTGCTTTCTTTTTAAAATAAACACCGAGCGGTAAAGGTGGCCAGATCAGGAGGCTGCGGGAAGGGTTAGGCTTTCTCATAGTAAATTATGGTGCGTAAAGGATGTATTTTAGAAAAGTAGAGTCTTACAGGTTATAGTTGCTTAAGCTTATGCACCTATCTATTATGAAACTAGCACTTTAGGTTTTTTAGAACTATAGGCAGGAGCAGAAGCTGGTGGAATCTTCTTAAATGGTGGCAAGCTTAATTTAAGCATCATAGGTTTCCAAACCCCCATCATCCTGCACAGATTTTCTGCAAAAGATGCTCCCTCCAGTATGCCAAACCGTGGTAGGCAGTAGTTATTTTTTAAATCCTGTAACGTTAATGGCTTAGGCACACTCGAAAACGCAAGCTTATAGTTCAGATCATGTAAAGCTTTCATCTCTTTTTTACTATAATCCCCGTTAGGGTAAGCGAAGAACGAAACTTCCTTTCCAGTCCATTCCTGGAGTTTATCTTTTGATACCTTCAACTCAGCGTATAGTTGATCATTTTCGCAATTAGTAAGTATAGGGTGCGAATGAGTATGACCGGCAATAGTAATATATTCTGATTCTGATATTCTTCTGATCTGTTCGATTGTCATTGCCTCTCTTTCAATTTCAACATTACCTTTTATCTTATTAATGAGAGAGAGCCTAATATCATTCGGCACCATTTTTAAAGTTGCTTTTGGTGGTATTCTTAACTTAAGGTCTTTTGCTTTCTTCAGGTAAGACCACCAATATGCTCCTTCTTCTACTGCTTCTGTAGAAACAAATATTGCGACAGGAACCCCATACTTATTAGCTACCTCTACAATATTTTTTTCATTGTCTTTCCATCCGTCATCTACAGTTAACAGAACAGCGCCCTTTGGCAGGGGCAAATTCTGTTGAATAATCCTGTACACATCCTGAATGCTGAGAAAGGTAAAATGGTTTTCCCGGAACCACTTTACACAAGCTTCAAATTCATTTTTTGAGGGGTCGTGGAAATACATTGAAAGTATAAATTCACCACTCATAGCCCTTGCCTTAGCTCTCCGCACACAACCACAAATGATTAAAATATTTGCTAATAACCAGGTAATTACATTTCTAAGACTATACTCCATAGCAAATACTCTTTTTCACTCTTTACACTAATGCTAATTTCAAACATCAAAACTTCTGTAACATTTACCCTTGCGTTTAATTTAAATTTACAGATCGGAGGCTTGCTTAAAGGAACTTGTACCAGAAAAGTTTACCTTATATAATTTATGGTTTAGTATCAGTTTTTATCCCTTCACCGGTAACCAGGTTATGAGAATTTGGACTAGAAGAAGTCATATCGGATAGGTCGGCATACTCATCACCAACCTTAATATCATCTATATAATATATCCTTAAACTTGTGTCTGTTTTGCTTTTATTCCATTTTGCTTTATAGATTCCTACTTTCCAGTAAGGCATTTCTTTTTCTTTGAATTGGTTTCGGCCGCGGTATGTGATGAGTTGCCTGCCATTATGCCAAACCTCAATTAAAGCATCTTTACCATCAGAATGTATTATATGAAAGACAAACTCATGCCAGACATCCTTTGTTACGGGAGCTATATCTATTCTTTCCCAGGCACTGTCGTCTGAATGATGTAGTACCCTCAGGTAAAAGCGACCATTAGAAATGCGTAAAGAAATTGGCGGGCTCCCGCTCTGGTGCCATTGACTTATCAGTTCATTAGAGGCATCATTTGCATACCCCTCAGAAGGGAAAAGCGCTGCAAAACTATACCAACGTTCTTTAGATGTTATTCTATCAATTACAAATAGCTCCGACCTGGTACCTCTGTGTATCATTGGGTCAGAATCGCGTAGTTCAAACCTACCGGCCCTGGTGCCATGGTGTACCGGGTTCTCCACTAGCTTAAAACCATAATCAGTACTTGTTTGCATACTGACTACTTTAGCAAGAGCATCTTTACCTTCAAAGGTCTCTTCGAACAGTATTCTATCCGATATAGGCTTTTGAGATGAACCTTCCCAGGAACGATACCTTCGCTTCAACTCATCTTGAACAGAATAAAGAGCCAACCTTGAACGGTGATAATCTTTAAGCTGACTTATGCCTCGATCTATACTTTTATACTTTGAAGCAACCATTGAAAGAAGCAGAATACATAGTAAGAATATGGATGCAGTTCTATACATTCTGAACAATACCGATATGATTACTTCGGCAATCATCTTAATCAGAAAGCAATTGTGTGCGTCTTAGCGCTAAATATCGTCCTGTATATAATCTTAAGATCCAGGACAAAGGACCAATTCTCCATATACCACAGGTCATGCAGTGTTCTTTGGATCCTTTGCTCTTCGGTTTCAGTAGGGCCTCTCCAGCCATTTACCTGTGCCCATCCTGTAATACCCGGCTTAAAGTAGTGCCTGATCATATATTTGTCTACACTTGCCTGCAGTTGCTGGTTAAGGAAACTTCTGTGTGGTCTGGGGCCAACTACACTCATGTTGCCAATAAGTACATTCAAGAATTGCGGCAATTCATCCAGGCTATACCTTCTTAATATTCTTCCAATATTAGTTACCCTCGGATCATCCTTTTGGGTGGAAAGCAAACCTCCTGAAATAGTGTCGTTGTTGCTCATACTCCTGAACTTATAAACTTTAAATGGCTTACCACCCTTTCCTATTCTTATAGGGCAATAGAAAACAGGACCTGGTGTTTCAAACTTTATAAGTAGAGCTATGACTATAAAAAGTGGTAGCAGGCCAATAAGTGCCAATGCGGCAAAAACTTTATCAAAACTATTCTTAAGTATAAAGGCATGTGTTTCATCTAAAGGCAGTTGCCTGACGTTTACTGCATCAATCTGGCCATATTTTGTTATTTTATAGTTCTTCCCAAAAATGCCCTGGTAATCCGGAATGTACTTAACTCTTACACCATGATAATCAGCAGCTGCAATTATATTACGCACTTTTTTGGACGCTTTTATAGGTAAGGCAATAACAATTTCATCTACTGGATTTTCCCTGAGGTATTCGTGAATGTGATCCAAGTCTCCTACAACTTTATCCTTTCCTACCAGGCAGCTCTCTTTTTTCTGACAATCTATAAATCCTTTTACTTTTAGCCCTTCCTTGCCCTGGGAGTTTAGTTGCCTTTCTACACACTCAGCCAGGTTCCCTACACCGGCAATAAGTGTAAAACGCTCTTTTTTAGCTTTGTTTTTTGCAAAGTCAATATAATTAACCGCAAGCATATTTATGGAAATGCCTAAAACCTGAAAAGTAATTGCAAAGGCTATCACAGCACGAACGCTATACAGCGTAGAAGGCGAGGTAAAAAAGAATATGAGAAATATTACTAATAGAACTATAAATGCTTTAATATAGCCTGCTAACAAATTAGGTCTTTGATGAAAATTAAGGAAGTAAAGTTTTCTCCAGTAACATATTAGAAACCATAGCAGAATAAAACCGGCGAATATTTCCCAGTTTAATCTTTCTAGATTTCGATTATTAAAAAGTTGAATTGATATAATAAGGGCAATAACAAAAGTTAATATGTCACCCCCGAAATAAGAAAGCTTTATTTGTCTTGGGCTAATCATAGTCAAACTCAATTAAAAGCACTGTTAAGAATAATTCCCTTTCGATATTTTGGTAATTGACACTATGAGAGGGGGATTTTGGCGTCATTTGCCACGTGAAGGTACAGTAAGGACTATTTGCTAGTAGTAAGATACATTAGGGGCCATTTATTGCATGTTGGAATATTGTATGCGCTATCACATTAGTATTATACATGTAATACACTTTCCTCTATCCTTAATTCGAGTTTCAATGAAATCTTCTTAAGGTGTATTCTTAGATGTGGAGTATAAATTAATCATATAAAAAAAATTAGTAGTTGAATTAAATACATTTAACAACGAATAAATAAAGTACAATTTTCCAATTAGAATAATTATAGCAATTATCAGATAAAATTTATAACTTATTATACTTGATTAACTACGAAAGGATGCGGGTTTGTACTTATAAAATGTTAAATTGACATATTAAGCAGCGAACGTATGATATTTGTTAACGAAGATTTAATTTGTGGTAAGAGGCCATATAAAAAGGTGGATAGCTATTAAATTTTACCGGAAGGTGGAAGATTGTATCCAAACTATAAGTTGAGTAACTGAGCTAAATCTAAAGACTAAAAAATATTTAACTAATCTTTCTAAAACTCTAAAGGCATTTATCTATAATTGATCAACTGAAAGAAATTTCTGAGATAAAGCTAAGCATTCTCCTAATCCAAATCTCATTCAAAAAATCTATATAGTACAATTCATACAGTTGAATTATTTGTTTCATGAATGACTCGATTTATGTAATAATCTTTCATGGGCTCTGAGTAAAAGTTGCGATGCCAGCGAATCAAAAGCAAACATTCCGATAGCAATATGATTGGCTTCACAATTTCATTAAAAATTATAAGCCATAAAAAAAGCAGCTATAAGTAGCTGCTTTTTTTATGGCTTATAAATACCTTACATTAAGTAAGATTAGTATCATTCTTAAGATAAACATTTACAAACTTTTGTTCATCTCATCACGATCATCTATTTAATACTTTATAGTGAAATTAATAACTACAGGTGTTCCAGCAGTTCCAGTTCCTTTAGATCCAGAATAAGGTGTAGCTGTTAAGGTGTAGTTACCTACTGGCAAGGTTAAATTACCATAGTAATAGTTGCCTTTTCCATTATCACCAAATAGAGCAAACGGAGAAGCATTATCAGTATAGGTATGATTTTTA
The DNA here is from genome assembly GCF_019336435.1 of Pontibacter populi. Classification (GTDB taxonomy): domain Bacteria; phylum Bacteroidota; class Bacteroidia; order Cytophagales; family Hymenobacteraceae; genus Pontibacter; species Pontibacter humidus. The sequence continues at coordinate 483,740 of NZ_JAHWXQ010000002.1, forward strand.
GCTCCGGTTAGGGCAAACTTAACGCTACCAACTGTAGCACCAAGATCTGCACGGAAGTTAAACTTTTTTGTTCCCAGCGTTTTATAGCTTAACGTAACTCCACTAGTCATCTTCAATACATCTTTCTCTGTACCAGCATCTACTAAAGTAATGCCTGTGATTTGAGAGGAGCTTGAAACCGGCTCAGTTGGAGTTGGGGTTGGAGTTGGTGAAACAACAGGTTCAGTTGTAGAAGGAACTTCAGTAGTACTGCCAGTTCTCATATCCGCCAGACTTGAATTTTCGTTTCCAACACGTACGTTATCATACAAAAGCACACGCTTTGTAGTCAGACTTTCGCCACTGTTCCAAGATGCTTTATAGATACCAATCTTCCAGTTAGGCATTTTGGTATCATACATGTTACCACCTGTATGAGTTAGTATCTTGTTTCCGTTTTTCCAAACTTCAATTAATCCGTCAGATCCATAAGAGTGGATAAAATGGAATACATATTCGTTCCATGTATCTTTTGTTATTCCACCCAGGTCTATTTCCTTCAATGAACCTGAGTTATTTCCAGTTCTTAGGATTAACCTGTCTTTACGTACTCGCAATGACGTTGCCTGTGTAGTACCAGATGATTGCCACCACTGGCTGATTACTTCACTCTCAGTATCATATGCATAATCTTTAGAAGGGAAATAAGCAGCAAAGCTATACCATCTGTTCTTATTTGTAGCCGGGTCTGCTACTATAACTTCGGCTCTTGTACCATTTGCTACAGCGCCATCTGAACTACGTAGCTCGAAACGGCCTGACTTGGCTCCGCTAAAAACCGGGTTAGTTACCATCTGGAAGGCATACGAAGTACCGAACTGTGTATGACGGCCAGAGAAAGCAGTACTGCCTTCGAAGGTTTCCTGATAAATATAATTTGCTGAAGTAGCTGCGTCTGTAGATTCAGCATTTAAAGCTGAGATTGGTGAAACTTCGTCTAGTTCTTTTTGCTCACAAGACACAACTATTGCACCCACCATCACTGGTGCCAGGATATATTTTAATAAACGATTCATTAGGATTAGGCTAAAAGTTAAAAAATTTACTCAGGCTTCCGGTGCCTTTGGAATATGCTCGAATACTAGCATCCAACCGGGATTCGCCTCTTGTTAAAAGGATAAAATTGATTGTACTTAAATTAAATGTTTACTTTTAAAAGTCTTACCATACGCCAAGCTCACTTAAGATTCAACACTCATTTATCTAATTTCTTCTACAACGTGCAACAGCAGAACGCTTTGTACATTTTTCTAAAAGCAACTTCACAAATGTAGTATAACTTGTTTCACAATTAAAAACCATTGGCCAAAAAAAGGGGCATTTTATTAGATTCACACCATGTTTTTATTAGTATACTAAAAAAAACAGCCAAATTATGTCAAAAATACAACCTTTTTTAAGTTGACCTTACGAAGATATCAATTGTACTTTTTTAATTTATCTTTAAATAAATAAATTATATAAATTCTCTATATTTGTTTACAGAATGCAATTATCAAACAAAACCAATCAGGTTTAACAAATATAGCTGTCTGTTATTAGTAAGCTGTCGATGTAAAATGCTGGCTTTTGCACTAAGTAAAGTTTAGCTCACCCGTGACCTATTAGCTCATCAGCATGATATGCCATTTCTATAGTAACCAGGTGAGAACTTTAATCCCAGAAGATCAGGTAATTAGTGATTTTGGACTCTGTTAGCTGTTTTAAAGGTAGTATTCCGGTTCAGTACTAGGCTTTCCCAAAGCACTGCCCTTACACCGATGCCAAAGTAAACTATAATGAGTAAGACTTAATAAAGAATGAAAGCAGCAAAGCTTCATGACTGCCAGCAGGTGGTTAAAGGCACTAAGCGTACTTTACGTTAACTTATGCAGATACATTAAACCGACCTTCGGAGGTAATACCGGCTCGTTACTTTTAGAGGGAGGCCCAAGGTGTTATAGTTTATAGTTTCATCTTTTGAAAGACACTTCTGTATTTAACCTCTGCAAATTGCTAATAAAACGGAAGCCGAATAGGGTAGGATAAGTAGGTCTATACTTTATAGTTGCTAGATTAGAATACAATTATAGATATAAGAACGAGAGAATAGTTAAACTTACTCTTCATCTCGAAAACCACATCCTTTTCAAAATTTACAGCCACAGTATTTTCGAAGGAATTAATACTAACTTTTATTATAATTATACAGTATTATAGATACATACCTTATCTATAACTTGTTATCTGACCTATGCCTTCAACTACTAATAAATGGGAATGGCAAATAGATAAATCAACCAGCTTCTGGAGCCATTCTCCAAAAGAGTTGTGGGCTTACCGGTTTTTATTAGCAGGTTTAATCAAGAGGCAGTTCCTGCTAAATTATCAGCAAACCATTCTAGGACCTCTATGGATATTTTTCCAGCCTATCCTGACATTGGTCACCTATGTTATGGTTTTTAATAAACTAATAGGTATAAGTACAGGCAATTTGCCCCCAGTCGTATTTTATGCTTCTGGTATAATCCTATGGAATTTTTTCAGCGACAGCTTTACAGGCAGTTCAGGCACATTTAAAGAGAATGCACATATTTTCAGTAAAGTGTATTTCCCGCGTATTGTAATGCCTGTTTCAATTGTAAGCACTCACTTTATCAGGTTTCTAATGCAATTATTACTCTTCCTGATGGTGATTATCTACTATAGCTTATTTTCTGATTTGCGGTTGCACCTTAATATCTGGATTCTTGCGTTACCAGTTTCAATAACATTTATCGGATTAATGGCTTTAGGAGTAGGTTTATTATGCTCGCTCCTAACAGCCAAATACCGGGACTTAACAAACCTGGTAACATTGGGTATCCGGCTGGTTATGTTCGTAACTCCCGTAATTTATCCGGTCACTGCTATTCCGGAGAGACTACGCTGGGTGGTGCAAATTAATCCGCTTACCCCCTTATTTGAACTCTTCCGCCTTTCCCTGTTCGGGGAAGGTTATGTTACCGTTCCTCAGGTATTTTATAGCTTAGGTATTATTGTATTGGTTCTGATCGGAGCCACATTGCTTTTTAATAAGCAGTGTGACAAGCTGATTGATGTAGTTTAACGACTTGATAATGCCAGAAGTAGTAATAACAGTAGAGCATCTTTATAAAATGTATCGCCTGGGATCCATCGGAACGGGTTCTTTCAGGCAAGATCTGCAACGCTGGTGGACTTCTTCTGTCCTAAATAAGCAGGACCCTTTTTTTCAGGTGGGAGAAGAATTCGACTCGGGGAAGTATTCACAACATATCATGGCGTTACAGGATGTGAGCTTTGAAGTAAGACAAGGTGATGCTATTGGTATAATTGGCAGTAATGGTTCCGGCAAGTCAACCTTGCTAAAGATAATTTCAAGGATTGTGCGGCCTACAGAAGGCGTTGTAAAAGGGAAAGGAAAAGTTAGCAGCCTTTTAGAAGTTGGTACAGGTTTTCACCAGGAATTGTCCGGGCGGGAGAACATATACATAAGCGGCTACATTTTAGGTATGAGCAAGCCCGAGATAAAGCGAAAGTTTGATGAAATAGTCGCATTCTCAGGAGTTGAAAAATTTGTTGACACACCTGTTAAGCGGTATTCATCCGGGATGTATGTTCGCTTAGCTTTTGCTGTTGCAGCCCACCTGGAGCCAGATATCTTAATTGTAGATGAAGTACTGGCAGTAGGCGATGCTGATTTCCAAAAGAAGTGTTTAGGCAAAATGCGGGAAGTTTCCCAATCAAGTGGAAGAACCATTTTGTTTGTCAGCCACAGCATGCAGGCCATTAAAAACCTATGTGATAAAGCACTATGGCTCAACAAAGGCCGAATGCAGGCATTTGGACATGTACCAGAAGTCATAAATAAGTACTTGAATAACAACCAGAAAACAAACTTCAGGCAGAGTTGGGATAATCCTGATGAGGCTCCTGGTAATAACTGGGTACGTATAAAGTCGGTAGAATTAATCCCAAAACTGGAGCATTCAGAAAATATCCTGGATATACGAACGCCGCTGCTGGTTAAATTTCAATTCTGGAGCATGAAAGAGGATATAGTACTAAGTGCCGGTTTACTATTATTCTCCATCAGCGGAGAGTGCATTTTCGACCTTCCCTCTCCTACCACCCTGAGCCATAAAGGTGTTATGGAGGGAGAATGCCTTATTCCAGGAGATTTCTTAAATGATGGCTCATACTATATCTCCCTGAATTTTGTAAAGGATACTTCTGTGCCTTTGTTTGATTTTGATGAGTGTTTGTCGTTTGATCTGCAAGATTACCGGGGTGAAATACAATGGTATGGAAAATGGTGGGGTACAGTACGCCCAAAATTCCCATTCTGCATTAAACAAGCAGATATGGTCCAGAAATAAAAACACTCTTTCTTGTGTATGAAAATCCACCCACCATATCACATCAAACATATCCGACTCCAGGAGGATCCGACACCAGTTTATAGTGATCCGTCTCCGACTGGCAGTTACCTTGTTTTCTGGTGGAGTGATATTGCCTTAGGAGATCTCTACCTTGAGCCAAACAAAAAGATTTCGGAGAAAGAGTATTATAGACTTATGAGGCATGCCATACTACCTGCCCTCCGATTCTATGCCACTGAACAACAGCATTTACAACCCGATTGGCAAAAGCTACTTCCTGATAACAACTATAAAGCCTGGGCCATTACTTTAGAGGCTTTGTTCTTAAATTATACTTCTACTATAGTTGCTGAGCGCGTACCTGTGTCGGTAATTATCTGCACACATAACAGAGCCTCCCAATTGCAGCAGTGTCTAACAAACCTCAGCAAACTTGCCTGCCAAGCGGTAGAAATTATAGTTGTAGATAATGCCCCTACTGATGCAGCCACTGAGATAACAGTAAAGCAATTCACATATGCAGGCAACCTGGCATATGTAAGAGAGCCTCGAAAGGGCCTCGACATTGCCCGGAATACTGGTTTAAAACATGCAGCCTATTCTGTTGTGGCTTTTGTGGATGATGATGTATCCGTACATCACCTTTGGCTACACCACGTCTGGGATTCTTTCAGGAACCCGGGGATTGCTGCCATGACGGGTTTGGTGCTAGCCTCTGAGTTACAAACCGAGGCCCAATATTTATTTGAAAAACACTGGAGCTTTAACCGGGGCTATGCGGACAAAATCTATACCAAAAGCTTCTTACTCAATACGTATGCTCAAGGACCACCGGTTTGGGAAATTGGTGCAGGAGCAAACATGGCCTTCAGAAAGGATGTGCTAGAAGCTACTGGCACTTTTAACGAATTACTGGACGCTGGAGCGGCAGGGTGTAGCGGTGATTCAGAACTATGGTACCGCCTTTTGTTGCATGGTTACACAATACACTACAACCCCAGAGCCATCGTATACCATCAGCACAGAAAGGATATCAAAAGCTTAAGAAAACAGATATTCTATTACATGCGTGGCCATGCAGCAGCAGCTCTTATTCAGCAGAAGCAATACAAAGGGGCTGCTTACACTCAGCACCTGATCAGGTTATTGCTTAAAGGGTACACTCGCTCTATACTTAGAGGTTTCCCCAGCTACCAGGCAAGGTACACAACCCTCTGGGCACAGATAAGCGGAGTATTATCAGGGCTCATATTTTACTATAAAAACAGGTAATTCCATTGCCAAGGAGTTCTACAAATTATGCAGCCAGCATCTCAAATGTCTTTTAATCCATTGGTTACGGTTATCATCCCGTGTTATAACCATGCTGTGTACCTGCATAAGGCCATAAAAAGTGTATTAAACCAGACCTATATCAACATCGAGATAATTGTGGTAGACGATGGCTCTACTGATAACACGCAGGCAGTTGCTACAAGCTACCATCCCGTCACATATGTTTACCAACAAAATCAGGGCCTTTCAGCAGCCCGGAACACAGGCATTAAAAAAAGCAATGGCGAGTGCCTGGTATTTCTAGATGCCGACGATTGGCTCTACCCGAAAGGCATAGAAATTAATGTAGGTTACATGCAGGCACATAAGGATGTTGCCTTTATATCTGGGACATTTGATGCCATTTATGTCCAGGAAAATAAGATAAGAGAGGGTGTTGTTGAAGTAAATTCAGATCACTACTGTCGTTTACTTCAATGCAACTACATAGGCATGATCGCGACGGTGCTTTTCCAACGGTGGGTATTTGAGGAATTTTCTTATGATGTCACTTTGAAGAACTGTGAAGATTATGACTTATTCCTAAAAATAGCCCGGAAATACAAGGTTTATCATCACCTGAATAAGATAGCGGCCTACAGGATACATACTTCCAACATGTCAACAAACATACCCGACATGCTTAATGGTGTATTACGTATTCAACAAAAGCAAAAAGAAAACCTGCTGGAGGAAAAGGAAATAAAAGCTTTTAAGGCTGGCCGTAGAATTTGGAAGAACTATTACTGCCACGAACTATACAGGAAATTAGTCCACAGAAAAGACCCTCCTGCAAAAGAAGAACTGGAAACTCTTCTAAAATATAAACCTGCTTATTACCTCAAATACAATATTGTTTCTAAAACTACCACGCTGAAAACTGTAGCTAAAGAACTGGCCCCGGACTATAGTTTAAAATGGCTACACAAACTAGGGATATACAAAAAATATATCCCTAAAATAAGGAAAGTTAACCTGGGCGACCTTGACCGAACAACCCCTTTCAGCACAGAGTTTGGTTATGACCGGGGCGGACCGATAGACAGGTATTACATTGAAAACTTTTTGGAACTGGAGCGAAAAAGAATAAAAGATAGAGTTCTTGAGATTGGTGACAATGAGTATACACTCCGTTTTGGAGGAGAAAGTGTTACTCAGAGTGATATTCTGCATGTAGATTCTAGCAACCCGAATGCCGCCTTCATTGGAGACATTAGCAATGCTCCGGATATCCCGGATAATTTATTTGACTGCATTATCCTTACCCAAACACTTCATCTGATTTATGATGTTCAGGGTGCACTAAGAACCTGCCATCGTATACTAAAGCCCGGAGGCACCTTAATACTCACCGTTCCAGGCATCACTCCTATTGACCATGGGCAGTGGAAAGATATCTGGTACTGGTCATTTACGGTAAAATCCATGCAGAAACTACTACAGGACACTTTCTCTGGAGATATAGCAGTTAATTCTTATGGCAATGTACTGGCGGCCACATCTTTCCTGTATGGTCTTGGTCTTCCCGAAATACCAAAAGAAAAGCTTATACCCAACGACCCTCATTATCAGGTAATCATTTCAGTCAGAGCCACTAAAAAGGATGTCTCATGAATACAGGCAGGTTCTCTTTCTTAAGCAGATTCAGATCGCCGAAGGCTCTGGTACTGATGTATCATCGCGTTGGCATACCTGATACAGATATATGGGAAATGACTGTCACTCCTGAGAATTTTGAGCAACAGCTACAGGCCTTAAAAAAAACAGGAAACGTTATTAAACTACAGGAATTGATAGATGGGCTAAAAGCTAAAAAACTAATGAACAACAGCATAGCTCTTACCTTTGACGATGGATACGCTGACAATTATGAAAACGCTAAACAGCTGCTTGAAATGTACCAGTTGCCCTGTACATTTTTCATTTCTTCGGGCCTGATAAATAAAGACGAAGAATTCTGGTGGGACGAACTAGCCAGCATCATATTCAAATCCAAGGTTTTGCCAGTCACGATATCTATAACTATAAACCATACTTTTATAAATATGCATCTGAAGGATGAGGTTGCTTTAGATGAACGCCAGATAGCAATAAACGCCTCGTGGAAAGCCTGCACAGATCCTCCACCTACGCTGCGCTGCGAACTATATCTGAAACTATGGGAGGCACTCAAACCACTGCCTTATACTGAGCAAAGAAAAGAATTAAGCAAAATACGTGCATGGGCCAATCATACTTTACCCAGGGCTCCAAAGAACAAATGCATGTCCGCCATTCAACTTCAGGATCTGGCCCGTAACGAATTGTTTGATATAGGCGCTCATACAGTTACCCATCCGTCATTAAAGTGCTACAACTATAAGATACAACAATCTGAACTTAGGGATAACAAAGAATTTCTTAATCGATTAACAGGTAGACCTATAAACCTATTAACGTATCCGTATGGCAACTATAATACCGAAACTATAAAAGCTACTGAAGAAGCTGGTTTCGACGCTGCCTTCACCACAGAGGAAATCCCAGTAAGGCATCACTCCCAACTGTATAGTTTAGGAAGGTTCCAGGTGCTGAACCTTCCGAGGCCTGGGTTCGAGCGTGCAATACACTATTGGCAACAGTTAAAGTAACCAAGTTATGCCTAATTCACCGCTGGTATCAGTTATAATTCCTTTTTTAAATGAGGAAGATTTTCTTTCAGAAGCGATAGAAAGTGTACTGGCGCAAAAATATACGCATTGGGAATTGATTCTTGTTGATGATGGCTCTACCGACACGAGTACAGCAATAGCAAAGGAATACGCAAAAAAGTCTGGAAACAAAATTCACTATACTGAACATGATACGCATAGTAACAAAGGGTTAAGCGCAAGTAGAAACCAGGGAATAAGGCATTCGAGGGGAGAACTTATCGCTTTTCTTGATGCAGATGACGCCTGGCTACCTGACAAGCTTCTGAACCAGGTAGCTATCTTTTATAAATATCCCGACGTTTCGATGGTCGCTGAAGCATCCCTTTACTGGTTCAGCTGGCGCATTCCTGACAAAAAAGATATTCCTGTAACAATTGGCGCGCCACAAAATAGAGCCTACAGGCCCATGGAATTGCTCCATTACCTGTACCCCCTGAAAAAAGGGGCTGCCCCCTGCCCTTCCGGCTTAATCGTATCAAGGCAGGCTATTAACAGGTGTGGTGGATTTGAGGAAAGCTTCGCACGAGAATACCAGTTGTATGAAGATCAGGCTTTCCTTCTTAAGATATATTTAAAAGAGAGCGTTTACATTTCCTCCTTATGCCACAACTGGTACAGGCAACGAGCCGGATCTATTGTACAGAAAGTAAAATCTGATGGACATTATGATAAGGTGCGTATGTACTTCCTAGAGTGGATGGAGAATTATTTAAACAAGGAGCGCATAACGAATCAAGACGTACATAAACTTTTAAGGGCTGCGCTTCTCCCTTACCGGAAACCAAATACTTTTTATATTACCGTTTACCTACCTGTAAAAGTGAAAGGTGTCATAAAAAAAGGGTTAAAAAAAATACTGCCATCATGCCTGCTTTAACTGTTCTTATGCCTGTTTTTAACGCTGAAAGATTTCTATCAGAAGCAATAGACAGTATTTTACAGCAGACATTTCAGGACTTTGAATTTATAATTATCGATGACGGATCCAGTGATAAAAGTGTTTCTATTATACAGTCTTATTCCGATCCGCGCATACGCTTCTATGCAAACAAGGAGAACATTGGTATTTCTGAAACACTTAATAAAGGCATAAAATTGGCTGAAGCACCATGGATAGCCCGTATGGATGCTGATGATATTAGTTACCCGGAAAGACTCGAAAAGCAAATGGCCTACCTGGAAGCTAACCCTGATTGCGGAATGGTCTCGACACAAACACGGGTAATTTCAGAAACAGGGAATGTACTAAGAATAGACCGGATCAGGAGCGAACATTTTTATTATAACATGGCTTTCATCTGCTGGATATATCATCCCACAGTATTATTCAGTAAAACGGCAGTACAGGAAGCAGGGATGTATACGGCAACTTACTCAGAGGACTTCGAGCTTTTTTGGCAGATCTCCAGAAGATATAAGATTTATAACCTACCAACTATACTGTTAGACTATCGTGTAACAGACCAAAGCCTGCACCAAATTCTAAAAAGAGCGGAATATGATAATGCACAACAAGAGCAGGTGCTAAGAAACCTGCGTTATTATGCCGGTAACAACTATAACTTGCCTTCCAGTTTTATAGCATGTTTCAGGCATAACTTCGAACCACTAAAAAAAGAGTTGAACCTTGATAAAATCATTGCCTGCGTTAAAGAATTAGACTATTTAACAGAGTGTATACTTGCAAAAGAAAACCCTAATTATGACGCTACGGCAATCAGAACAGCTGCGAAGTATAAGAAACATTACATCTTAACTAATTTATCAGATGGTCTGCCATTAGCGCAGAGAGCCTATCTTTGGCTAAGGTTGGAATCACTTAGAACTATTTTAAAGCTCCTGAAAAGTAATCTGATTAACGGTATAAAAGATCGTTCCTTCTCTAATAAAAGCCGTTCAATAATGTCCCTACATATGTTTTAAGCTCACTTATTTTATAATTTATATTATAAAATATATCCCTATAATTCTACAAGGTTCAGTATAATCCGTATAACTAGTTCAACCGTGTGCTAAGTCTGAATTAAAAGTATTGCCTTTGATGAGTATTATTACTTTAGAGCCACCTGCTATACAACCTGCACTGCAACTAAAACAGAACCCTATCCTATCTGTGATGATCCCTGTATACAATTGCGGTCAGTTTATAGCAGAAGCATTAAAGAGTGTGTTGGAGCAGGGATTTTCGGAAGAGGAAATGCAGATAGAGGTAGTTGATGATGATAGTACTGATATTGATGTTGAGGCACTGGTGAGCCAGGTTGGAAAGGGAAGAATAAGATACTTTAAACAACCAAATAACGTAGGCAGCCTTAAGAATTTTACCACCTGCATTAACCGTGCTGAAGGTAAACTGATTCATCTGTTACACGGTGATGACAAGGTTAAACCGAGGTATTATGACAAGATTCTTGAGCTGTTTAAAAAATATCCCCAGGCAGGTGCTGCCTTTACACGGTATAGTTGCATAGATGAGAACGGCACAAAACTACAGGACAAAAGCGTTGAGATGGCGCAAGAGGGAATACTAAAAAACTGGTTACTAACTATAGGAGAGCGACAGCGCATACAATACGCAGCCATAACAGTCAGGCGAGCCGTCTACGAGCAGCTTGGCGGGTTCTTAGGACCGAACTATGGCGAGGACTGGGAAATGTGGGTGAGAATTGCAAAGCACTATCCTATTGCCTACTCTCCGGCTATTTTGGCTGATTACAGGATGCATACAAGTTCTATATCAGGTAAAAAGTTCCTGACCGGAGAACACCTGCAGGACTTGTACTATGTCATGCTACTAATTCAGAAACACCTTCCGCAGGACAAAAAGCAAAGCATCCTTAACAAATCAAGAAAATACTATGCGTCCTATGGTATCAAAGTAGCAGAAAAGCTCTGGAATACGCTTCATGACAAACAAGTTGTAAAGGCACAGATAAGGCAATCTTTGAACCTGCACAGCAGCCTGAAGCTATATGTACTGATCGGAATACTTTATTACAAAATTACATTTAGCAGTGCATGAGAACAGGAATATCAGTAGTTATCTGCTCTTATAATGGCGCAGAGCTACTCCCGGAAACCATAAAGCACCTCGTTCAACAGAAAGTAAGCCTAGGTTTAAGCTGGGAGATCATTATAATAGACAATGCCTCTACCGACAATACAGCTGAAGTAGCAATTTCAGAATGGAGAAAGTATCAGATTGCTGTTAGTTTTTCCGTACTTAAACAACCTAAGCAGGGCTTAACCTTTGCCCGCGAGCTTGCTTTGGAGCAGGCAAAATATAAATTCGTTTTATTCTGCGACGATGATAATTGGCTAAGCCCTGATTATGTAAACTGCGCATACGAAATTATGGACCGGCAGCCCAATATTGGGATACTTGGAGGAAATGGCACATTGGAATTCGAGACTAACCCACCATTGTGGGCTGCCAGCCTTTCGTCATTTGCAAATGGCCCTCAAGCTATAGCATCGGGCAAAGTAGAAAATAACATTGTCTATGGTGCGGGGTTCACAATACGAAAGTCTGCTTATGAATCATTAGTCAGAGCAGGATATAAACCCCTATTATCGGATAGGTCCGGTAATTCTCTGAGTGCTGGTGGCGATTATGAACTCTGTTATGCTATTACTCTTATAGGCTATGATATCTGGTATGAAGAAAATCTGAAGTTTAAGCACTTCATGCCCGCTAAAAGAATAAACTGGAATTATTGTGTCCGCTTGTATAAGGAGGGAGCGGAATGTTTAACTGTGCTAACACCATACCGTCTGCGTGTAAATAAGAACGTCACTAGTACGCTATCATTTAACATAAACCTCTTTAAAACTTTCCTAAACCAATCGAAGAAGCTGCTTCCTTTACTGATACAGAAATTTAAACTACAGCCTGATTCGGAAGAAGCGAAGTTAAATTTATTAAAAATAACTGCTTTAAAAGCAAGAATACTTAGCCTCAGGAATATTAAAGGTATGCAACAGAATTTTTTTAAAATTCTTACAATTAAACATCAGGTTAATAGGTATAACCAAAGAATGATCACTCCTTCAAAGGCTTCATCCAAACATATAAAAAGTGCTATATAAGAACTAAAGCTCAATATGATGTCTTGATTCAACATTTCAGCAGACGAATCTCGCCCTTCATCACATCAACAGCTCCATTAAACAACACATTTACATTCTCTTCCGGATACTTTTCCCGTTTTAACCTGCTTAATGTTTTCAGGGACAAATTCTGCTATTATACGAACGATTTTAGAACACGGTAAATATAAACATTCTAAAAATTAATATAAACTATTAGCGATCATAATTATTGATATTTCGTAAATAATTGAAAGAAAGTGATTAATTATTCACCTCTTATTATACACCCCAACTTACCATACTAGTACATTAAGTTTACTCGCTGCTGTTTGTTTAGCTCCGGTTAAAGCCTAGTAAGAATTTCGTGCTTTGATGATATTATTTAGAATGCTATCAATTATTATTCTATAGGCTATGATAAAAAAATTTACCCTTCTTGTAATCGGGATGGTTCTGCTTTCAATAAATCTGCATGCACAATTCAATAGTGTCGAAAACTTAAAAAAAACAGCTATATCTGCTAGTACTGGTGAGAAGCCACAATCTAAAGTATGGACATATGCCTGCGAACATTGGGCTGTTTTTCCTAATGCAGATGGCACTTTCCTCTGGCAGTTAAACGGAACATCCTGGTCAAAAAAACTAAAGCTATCTCCTAGTACCACTTCTAAAGCCGATTGTAAGGTTATTGGTAATGTCACGCACATCCTGCTGTTTCAGGGCACTTCTTCTCAATTAGTTTCTCTTGAGTATAACACTTCCTCAAACAGCTATCGCCTATGGGGACCAAGGGCGGCAACAGTGAGTATAACGCTGGATGCTGATGTGGAAACAGCAACTATAGATGTTGATGGAAACGGGCGGATGTGGCTTGCATCAGATGGGCTGGATAAAATAAATGTGAGATGGAGTGATGCACCTTATACAGAGTGGAGCGGGGCAATAACCCTTGCAACCGGTATAAACATAGATGATATAGGAGCTGTGGTTGCGTTGCCCGGAAAAGTGGGTGTATTCTGGTCAGATCAGAACAGGAAGCAGTTCGGGTTCAGGACACATGAAGATGGTACAAACCCAACTGTGTGGTCAAAAGACGAAGTACCTGCTTCACAGGCTGCACGAGATGTAGGTAAAGGCATGGCTAACGATCATATTAACATGGCTGTTGCGAGTGATGGTACCTTGTATTGTGCCATAAAAACTGAATTTAGATTAGAATTTGAAAAATTGCCTTATCCTTTACTGGGACTTCTGGTCCGCCGGCCTTCAGGCAAATGGGATGACTTATATGACGTAACAAAAACAGGTACTAGGCCCATAGTTCTGCTGAATGAAAAACTTAACAAAATACGTGTGGTTTATACTTCGGATGACCCAGGCGGAGATATCATTTATAAAGAGTCAAGTACATCCGACATTATTTTCAGGGAGCCTATAATGCTGATTAAAGGATTTTATAATGATGTAACGAGTAGTAAGGATAGTGTTGGCTCAGAGGTGGTTATATTAGCTTCAAATAAAAACAATCTGGTTGGAGTACTTGCATCTGACATACCTGATCCTACAGACATCTGTAATATGAGAGAAATGTTTTTAGCTTACCCTAACCCATTCAATGTAACATCCACACTTCTCTTTAACTTCAAACATGAAACTGAGTATGCACTTGTTTTATATGATAGTAAAGGAGCTAAAGTAGCGACAGTAGGTAAAGGCAAATCAGGGGCTGTTATACAAAACACGTTGGAATTTAATGGTGATTCACTTGCGCGCGGATTGTACATTTTAAAGCTCCATACGTCAACTAACAACCGATACCTAAAACTTATTAAAGAGAATTAATTGAATATATCCTGTAAATACATATTCATCTTTCATCTATCTACGAAGGTATATTAACAGTTTACTAACTATTATGTTATATAACCATAATAAGACATAAAATCATACAACTTCTTAACAGATCCCACTTATAACTATTTACTCCAAACGTTTATTCCTTTGCTCCATTTATAAACATTAAACCGGGCAATGAAATATAATTTATATCAGGCTGCCAGCTGAAAGAAAAGGAGGCATGCAGTAACTTGAAATAATCGTGTTTGAGAACTATAAATAGCTAAGTATGTCAAAATATATACAATTCATTTTCTTAATAGTCCCCTTTTTTATATCAGTTAATCCAGCTTATGCCTATACCTTAAATCATTTTTCACACGCTTCGCGCAGTGTACCAGAGCTATGGCAAAATCCACAGGACGGCATACCTGGAAAAGCAGGAGTTGTAACAAAGGCTGAAAGCCAGGCATATTCTAAAGCAACAACCCCGGCAACTTCTGAAAATCTAAAGAATAAAGAAAAATCAAAGGAACAGCTCGCTGCAGACGCTGGCTCTTCTGCGGTAGCCGCGCAGGGTTTTACTACTTTAACCAAATTACAGCCGGTTTCCATTAGTACAAGTACAGGCGAAAAGCCTCAGGCTAAAGTATGGAAATATGCAGGTAAGCACTGGGCTGTTTTACCTAATGCATCCGGCACGTTTCTGTGGAGATTAGACGGTAACTCCTGGACAAATGTGCTTAAGCTCTCAACTAAGACTACCTCGAAAGCCGATTGTAAAATAGTAGGCCAGGTTGCACACATCTTGTTATTTCAGGGCAGATCTTCACAGATAGTATCTGTAGACTATTTATCTGCCCTGGGTACTTACCAACTCTGGTCAAAGAGAACATCAACAGTAGGGCTTTATTTTGAAAGTGGCGTTGAGACTGCCACAATTGATATTGATGGGACCGGGCGAATGTGGCTTGCCTCTGACGGAGCGAGCACCATACACGCAAGGTGGAGTGATTCCCCCTATACTAACTGGAGCGCCCCTGTTACTATAGCCACCGGCGTAACAAGCGACGACATAGGTGCTGTTATTGCTTTACCGGGCAAAATTGGCATATTATGGTCTAACCAAAATGCGAAACGGTTCGGATTTAAAACTCATACCGACGGAGCTAGTCCTGCCACGTGGTCTGCCGATGAAATACCCGCTTCACAGTCAGCTTTAAATATAGGTAACGGTATGGCTGATGATCATCTAAACATGTCTGTAGGGGCAGATGGCGTACTTTATTGTGGAGTCAAAACAGGATATGATGTCACAGGATATCCAGAAATAGCCTTGCTTGTTCGTCGTACATCAGGTAGCTGGGATAATTTATATCAAGTTGCACCTTTAGGCACCAGACCTGTAGTTATATTGAATGAAGCACTGGATAAAGTTAGAGTTGTTTATACTTCAAGTGATACCGGGGGGCCTATTCTCTACAGAGAATCTCCTACCTCTTCAATCCAGTTCGGCTCCCAGATGACATTGCTGGATGGAGGTACTTATAATAACTCCACGAGTACAAAAGAGAATTTCACAACAGATATAGTTGTACTTGCTTCCAGCAGTACGCAGGCAGTTGGTGTGCTTGCAACAGATGGCTCCTCCCTTCAAACAGTTCCGGCTGCTCCCGTATTAGCCGCCCCCGCCAACCAAACTACTAACATGGCGGTTCCAGTCTCCCTAAGTTGGAATAGCTCAGCAAATGCAAATTCATATGAAGCACAGGTATCTACTTCCTCGTCTTTTTCAACTACAGCTTTTAGCCAAAGCGGCATCACATCAACGGCAGTTACAGTAAACAGCCTAGCCTATAACACAACATATTACTGGCGCATAAGAGCTGGTAACGAAGCGGGAGTAAGTGCATGGTCTTCTGTATGGAGTTTCAGCACAGGCAATGAGGTAACTACGCCACCTGTTTCAGCACTTGTAGGCCACTGGAAGATGAACGAGGGGAGTGGAAACATACTTACAGATGCTTCCGGAGTGGGCAATAATGCAACAATAACTGGTACACCAACCTGGATAAGTGGAAAAGATGGTTTAGCACTACTACTAAGCGGTTCAAACCAGTATGCTACCGTTGCAGATAATTCATCTTTGGATATTTCAAATACTATTACCCTTTCAGCATGGGTAAGACCAGCTAAAGTAGCTACACAATATATCATCAAGAAATCTTCTAACGGAACAGTCAATGGCTACGAACTTTCATTAGCAAGTAGCGGCTATGTTTTCTTCCGGATCAACCAGGCATCGGCTGGAGACTCTTACAGAATCAATTCTACGGTGCTTTACCCCAGCGACGGAGTGACCTGGATGCACATAGCAGCTACTTACGATGGCTCTGTGATTAAACTATATATTAATGGAACAGAGCATGCATCTAAAGTACTTACTTCGAAACCAGCAATAAGTAGCAACTCCCTCCCCTTAGCCATTGGTGCGCAAAGCGACGGAGTATATGGATTCAGAGGAGCCATTGATGATGCCCGTGTGTATAACTCTGCTCTTGGAGCATCAGAAATAAGTGCCCTAAGAACTAATTCAGCCACTATAGTTGCATCACCTTCAGGAGAAACAAAACGTGATGCTATGGAAAAGGAATTTATAGCTTATCCTAACCCTATCTCTTCTACTGCAACTATAAAATTCAGGGCTGCTTATGAAGGAACATATTCATTAACACTGCACGATATGAAAGGCGGTCTGATCCATATTTTAGAGGACGGACACGCCACTAAGGGTGAAGTCAAGTATTTTACACTCCAGAAGTCTGCTTTATCAAAAGGTGTGTATATAGCCCGGTTACGTACTCCAAAAAGAGTCGAGACAATTAAATTAATGGTGAATTAATGCATGATAACCTTTAGCTCTAAAGGAATTGAAGACAATTCTAATTCCTTTAGAGCTAATAACTTCAACCTATACCAGAAAACTACTGGTAACTGGACATATTTCAGTATCAGTCAGATAACTTCTTATTGCTTAATAAACCTGCCCAGCTTATACTAAATAAGAGAAACAGAACCCAATGAATGCATTCACTTGGAATTCTGTAAAACTTTTAGCTATTTATGTAAGGAAAGATCCAAAACCGGGCTTACCTTTGTAAGAGGCATAACATAATCATGAAACTATACCGCCAGGTCTTACTGCTTACACTTACATTGCTGGTGCTTGTCTCCTCGACAGGTGTGGCTGTGGGTATGCATATCTGTGGTGGTGAGTTGCGCGATGTTACCTTCTTTGGGGCTAAGGCAGATTGCCCGATGGAAGCAGCAAAAGAGAAAACGCCTGCATGCCATGCACCTAAGCAAACCGATGACGACAAAGCCTGCTGCCAGGATCATCAGGTAATAATGAAGCGCTTTGATGTTGCTTCAAAGCATACGGCAATAACACTCCATAAACTTCAGGACATTAAATTCATAGCTGCTGTAAAAGTAGTTATCCTGCAATTCTTCGCTCCTGAAGCCGATCAAAATCCAACTTACGCTCTTTACGAGTCTCCCCCACTGGCCCGCGACATACCGGTGCTGGTGCAATCTTTCCTGCTATAACCTTATAGTTTACCCATGCCATAGTTTGGCTGGCGTAGCTGTGTCTTTTTACCTGGCATAGTTAAACCGGACAAAACTGTATAGTTTGGCATGCCCTTTCATCAGCTGCTTTGCTGCATTTCCTTAATTTCCTGATAAGGTTAATCTTATACTTACATGATTGCGAAATTAATTTCCTTTTCGCTCCGTAACCGTTATATCGTGCTGCTAATTTCGGCGGCGCTGTTCGGTTGGGGCTTATATTCGGTACAGACAAACAAGGTAGATGCCATTCCTGACCTGTCTGAAAACCAGGTGATCGTTTTTACCGAATGGATGGGCCGCAGCCCGCAGATCATCGAAGACCAGATCACTTACCCGCTGGTAACTAACCTGCAGGGTTTGCCCGAGGTGAAATATGTGCGCGGCAGCTCCATGTTTGGCATGAGCTTCATCTATGTCATTTTCGAGGATGAGACCGATGTGTACTGGGCCCGTGAGCGGGTATTGGAGCGCCTTAGTTCAGTTGGCAATATGCTGCCGGAAGGAGTTGCCCCTACCCTTGGTCCCGACGGAACTGGCGTAGGTCACATCTTATGGTACACGCTGGATGCACCAGGTATGGATCTGGGCGAGCAGCGCGCTATCCAAGACTGGTATGTAAAATTCGGTTTGCAAAACGTGAAAGGTGTCAGTGAAGTAGCCTCGTTTGGTGGCTTCCAAAAGCAGTACCAGATCACGCTGGACCCAAACAAACTAACCTACTATAAGCTCTCTGTTCCGCAGGTTATTCAGTCCATTCGGGCTAATAACAACGAGGCCGGCGGTCGCAAATTCGAGCTTTCCGACATCGGTTACATTATTAAAACCACCGGTTATTTACAGTCGGCTGAAGAAATACAGAACATTGCCATTGCTACAAACAACACCATACCAGTACGGGTGCGCGATGTAGCCACTGTGCAAATGACCGGCGAAAGCCGCCTGGGTATATTTGACCTGAATGGTGAAGGCGAAGCCGTAGGTGGTATAGTGGTGATGCGTTACGGCGAGAACGCGGACGAAGTGATCGACAATGTAAAACTGAAGATGACCGAAGTAGCCAAAGGCTTACCGGAAGGCGTGAAATTCAACATTGTGTACGACCGTAGCGGCCTTATCAATGAGTCTATAGATTCAATCAAAAAGACACTAATAGAGGAAATGCTGGTGGCTTCAGTGATCGTATTCCTGTTCCTTTTCCATTGGCGAAGTGCTTTGGTTATACTCATCCAGTTGCCGCTTTCTGTTGCCATCGGTTTTATACTGCTTAACGCATTTGGTATCTCCTCCAATATCATGTCGCTGACAGGTATTGCCTTATCTATAGGTGTAATTGTGGATGATGCCATTGTAATGGTAGAGAATGCTTACCGGCATTTGGCAGAAGCCCAGAAAGGCAAAGAATGGATGGAAGAAGAGTAAAGTGTATGAGCTAAAGCTGTCATTTCGAACAAAGTGAGAAATCTATTTAGAATTTGATAAAGATCTCTCCTACCGACGAGATGACAAAACCATTCAGTCATTCAACATTCAATTATTCAAAATTGAAAAATGAAATTATCAAGAGAAGAAAGAATCCGGATCATAGAGAAGGCTGCCAAACAGGTAGGGCCAAGCGTGTTCTGGAGTACCATAATCGTTATCACCTCGTTCCTGCCGGTGTTTTTACTTACCGGTCAGGAAGGCAAGCTGTTTGGACCGCTGGCCTGGACAAAGACCTTTATACTTATAGTTGATGCCATTGTAGCTATTACGCTTACACCTGTGCTCATCTCTTTTTTCCTGAAGGGGAAGGTTAAAGGCGAGAATGCTAACCCATTGAACCGGGCGCTGGAACGTGTGTACGGCCCTGTGCTGAAATGGTGCCTTAACTGGCGCAAAACCACTATAGGCGTTAATATAATTGCCCTGTTGGTTGCCATACCCATGTTATTCAGTCTTGGCACTGAATTTATGCCGCCACTGGATGAAGGTTCTATCCTTTTCATGCCTGTAACACTGCCGGATATTTCCAACGCCGAAGCCAAACGCATTCTGCAGGTGCAGGACAAGATCATTAAATCGGTGCCGGAAGTTGAAAGTGTGTTGGGCAAAGCTGGCCGGGCGAGTACTGCTACCGACAACTCTCCTATCAGCATGATCGAAACCATCATCATGCTGAAGCCACAGTCGGAGTGGCGCGAAGGCATGACCAAGCAGGACATTATCCGCGAACTCGACACAAAACTACAGATTCCTGGTGTAGTAAATGGCTGGACCCAACCGATCATCAACCGCATTAACATGCTGGCAACCGGTATCCGTACCGATGTGGGTGTGAAAGTGTATGGCCAGAACCTGGATTCTATTGCCTCGGTGTCGGAGCGGGTAAGAACAGCGCTGCGCGACGTGCCGGGTGTGAATGACCTGTACGTAGAGCCAATTACAGGAGGAAAATACCTGGAGATCGACATTAACCGCGAAGCACTTGGCCGCTATGGGTTGACGGTAGATGACGTGAACATGATCGTGGAATCTGCCTTGGGTGGTACTTCCATTGGGAATACGATCGAAGGTCGCCAGCGCTTTTCCATAAATGTGCGCCTGGCACAAGAATACCGCAACAGCATAGAGCGCATTCAACGCATCCCGATCCAGACAGCATCATCCGGAACTATACCTTTGTCTTCAGTGGCAACTATACGCTTTACGGATGGTCCGCCGATGATCAATTCTGAAAATGCACAGCTGCGTGGAGCCGTACTCTTTAACGTGCGCGACCGCGACCTGGGCAGTACCGTGAAAGAAGCGATGGAGAAGATCAGCAATGAAGTAACCGGCATACCAAGCGGCTATTACCTGGAGTGGAGCGGACAATGGGAAAACCAAGTACGTGCTACCAAAACGCTGCAACTCATCATTCCGCTGGTGGTGCTTATCATCTTCTTTATCCTGTATTTCTCTTTCAATTCAATTAAAGAAGCTTTTTTCAGCCTGATAACTATACCGTTTGCGCTGATTGGGGGTGTGTTTATCGTCTACTTCTATGGCGTGAATTTATCGGTGGCAGTGGCGGTGGGCTTTATTGCGTTGTTTGGAATGGCCATAGAAACAGGTATGCTGATGGTTGTGTACCTGAATGAAGCCATGGGGCAACTGGTAGAACTGAAAGGCAACTCCAGCGAAACCATAACCAAACAGGACATCCGCGACTTTGTATTTAAAGGTGCAGTAAAACGTCTTCGCCCAAAGATCATGACCGTATCAGTATCGCTGTTCGGACTTATTCCGATACTCTGGGCGACGGGCATTGGAACCGATGTAATGAAACCTATTGTGCTCCCGCTGATCGGGGGTGTGTTTACTTCTTCCATTCACATATTGCTGGTAACTCCGGTTGTATTTGAGATAATGAAAGAATATGAATTAAGAAAACACGGCAAACTGGATATCTACGATGTTAAGCATTAAGAAAATATTTATGACGCGAGCGACCTCGCTCGTGACAAACTATAGTTGGGCCCCTGGCTTGGTTAAGCCAGTAAAGCTGCATTCCTGCCGTAACTATAATCTGGTGAGGGGTGGTTTAATGGCTGCTATAGTTATGCTTTTCCTGCTGGCTATAGTTCCGGCTCAGGCACAGCAACAACCTCATACTATGACCCTGGACAGCGTACTGCAGCGCATCAGCAAAAATAACCCGATGCTGCAGCAGTATGACTACCGCGCCAGGGCTATGGATGCTTATGCTGAAGGCGCAAAAAGCTGGATGGCGCCTATGGTGGGCGGCGGTGTGTATATGGTGCCGTACCCGGGTACTGAAGTGATGAATGAAAGCGACAAGGGTTCGCTCATGATCTCGGCTGAGCAAAGTATACCGAACCCGGCAAAGCAGCGCGCCAAGGAAAAATACATGCAGTCGAAGGCAGGCATTGAGCAGGCTACAAAAGCTGTAACCTATAATGAGCTGCGTGCGCAGGCCAAAACAGCCTACTATAACTGGGTAGTGCTGGAGAAGCAGCTGGATGTGCTGAAAGACAACGAGCGCATTATGGAATTTATGCTGAAAGTGGCTCGCATCCGCTACCCTTACAGCCAAGGCAAACTGGGCAGTATTTACAAAGCCGAAGCCCGCCTGCACGAAGTACAGAATATGCAGGAGATGGTGTCAACGCAGATAAAACAGCAGAACACCCAGCTCAATATACTGATGGATATGCCGCAAACTACCAACTATAAAATCGATACAACTATAGTTGTGACGCTGCCCACACATCACAACCAAACGGTAGATTCTACTTACCTGGCCAGCGCCCGCAGCGACATCCGCCAGCTCGACAGGACGATAGAATCGATGAAACTGGGTGTGGAGATGGAGAAGAAAGAGCGTTTGCCGGAGTTCAGCCTGCGTTTCGACCACATGTACCCGCGCGATAAGATGATGCCGCAACAATACACCGCTATGGGCATGATCTCCATACCGCTTGCGCCGTGGTCTTCTAAAATGTATAAGGCCAATACCAAAGCCATGAACCTGGAAGTACAGGCCATGCAGCGCGAGCGAAAAGCCATGCTGAACGAAGCGGAAGGCATGGCCAAAAATATGGCACTGGAGCTTAACGCGCTACATCATCACATCGAAAAATACACAGCCAAGATCATCCCGGCCCTGAAGAAGAATTATGATGTGACCATGCTGGCTTATGAACAGAACAATGCCCAGTTACCTGAAGTGATCGATGCCTGGGAGGCCCTTAACATGGCGCAAATGGAGTACCTGCAAAACCTGCAGCAACTCTACCAGATGACCGTGAACTATGAGAAAGAGATAGAGAAGTAATTTTGAATAACTGACTTTTGAATAATTGAATGGAAAACTCACTTTCAAACATTCATTTTTATTCAGTAAATCAGTTATTCAGTCATTCAAAATTAAATATGAAACGATACCTGAACATACTTTTGCTGGTGCTGGCTATAGTTGTAGCAGCCTGCTCCGGCGAAGACCATAACCATGCAGAAGGCGCTACGGAATATACCTGCCCGATGCACCCGCAGATCGTGCAGAACAAGCCAGGCACCTGCCCAATCTGTGGCATGGATCTGGTACCCAAAACGGCGCACGGCGATGGTGTAGAGATTACAGAAGAATTGGCCTTTTTGCTGAAACCAACTAATACCACTGTAATTGCTAACATCGCAACTATAAAACCTGAGCAGAAAACAGCCGAGGCTACTGTAAAGATGGATGGTGTTATAACCTATGACCCACGCCGTGTGTATTCGGTGCCAGCAAAAGTTGGCGGACGCATAGAGAAGCTGTTTGTGAAGTATAATTTCCAGCCGATACGCAAAGGCCAGAAGTTAATGGAAATCTATAGTCCGGACCTGATCACGGCTCAGAAGGAGCTGTTGTACCTGGTGCAGTCTGCCCCGGAGGACAAGCAACTGATACAGGCTGCCAGGCAAAAACTACAGTACCTGGGTGCTACGAACGAGCAGATAAACCGCCTGATCAGAAATGGCGAAGAGAGCTATACGTTTGCAGTTTACAGCCCTTATAATGGCTATGTGATCGATCTGAATGCCAGCGCGCCAAACGCAAATGCAGCTCCCGCGCCGGCAGCAGGCACTGGAGGCGGAATGGATGCTATGGGGGGCGGAACAAGCTCTGCAGCAACACCAACTACAACTACCCCAGCAGGGCAAACTATACAGCTTCGCGAAGGCATGTATGTAACTGCTGGCCAGCCTCTGGTACGTGTGGTAAATGCGGAGCAACTATGGGCAGAGTTTAATGTGCCGGCCGGCGATAATAACCCGTTGACAAAAGGTGCCCCTGTCGTGATCTCGTTCCCGCAACTGCCCGGCGAAAAACTGGAAGCCAAAGTAGATTTCGTTCAGCCGTTTTTTAGTGAGGGCGAGAATTTTGCAAAGGTGCGCGTTTACCTGCCGGGCAGCAATAAACTGGCGATGGTGGGACAACTGGTAACCGGAGAGGCCAGCTACAAAACCGATTCAGCGCTTTGGGTGCCCAGGGAGGCGGTCCTGAATATTGGAACAAAACATGTGGCTTTCAGAAAATCGGATGGCGGCTTTGAACCCGTGGCGGTAACTATAGGCACCAATGCCGGCAAAGAAGTACAGATCATTTCCGGTTTAAAAGAGACAGATGTAATTGCCACCAACGCACAGTTCCTGGTTGATAGTGAAAGCTTTATCAAAGTCAGTAACTGACAGAGTTAAATTATGAATAACTGACTTTTGAATAATTGAATAGATGATTCCCAATCCGAACATTCTGATTCCCATTTATTCAATTATTCAGTCATCCAAAATTCAAAATTGAAATGAGACGATATCTGAACATACTTTTCGTGCTGGTAGCTATAGTTGTAGCAGCCTGCTCGATGGAAGAAAAATCACATGTAGAAGGTGAAAAGGCAACCTATACCTGTCCGATGCACCCCCAAATTGTGCAGGATAAACCCGGCACCTGTCCTATCTGCTTTATGGACCTGGTACTGGTAACGCAATCCGGGAAAGAGAACGGGGAGCTAATGCTGAGCGAAAGCCAGATAGCACTCGGCAACATTAAAACAATGCGTATCAAAACCGGTTCAGCTGGCAGTAACACTATACTTACGGGCAAACTGGTACTCGACGAAACGCAGACTGATGTGATCAGCAGCCGTGCAGCCGGACGCGTGGAGAAACTATACCTGAAAGAGAACGGGCAAACTATAAAAAAGGGCCAGCCGCTGTATGAACTATACTCCGAAGAACTCCTGACGCTGCAACGCGAGTATTTGCTGGCGTTAAAGCAGAACCAGGAACTGGGGAAAGAAAATCCAAGGTTTGCTTCGTTCCTGGAGGCTGCTAAAAAGAAGTTGCTGCTGTACGGGTTAACCGAAGGCCAGATCCGTACCCTTGCCAGAACTGAACAGCTTAGCCCCCGCGTAACGTTTGTGGCTCCTGCCAGTGGCGTAGTTACCGAAGTTGCTGCCGCCGAAGGGCAGTATGTAGCCGAAGGCAGTGTGCTTTACAGGTTAGGCAAGCTGGGCAAGATCTGGGTAGAAGCTGAACTATATCCACAGGAAGTGGCAAGTGTTAAAGAAGGAGAGCTGATCAAGGTTGCAGTTGAAGGATTCGGGCAGGAGCCTGTAACGGCAAAAGTAACTTTCATAAGCCCGGAGTTCAGGGCCGGAAGCCAGGTAGTTATTCTTCGTGCCGAATTGCCAAATGCAAACGACCAGTACCTCCCGGGCATGCAGGCCAGCGTTATGATTAAAAACGCTAACGACACTGCCTTAACTCTGCCTACCGATGCCGTGATCCGTGATGAAAAAGGTGCGCATGTATGGGTGCAATCCGGCAAGGACACTTTTAAAGCAAAGATGGTAACGATAGGAGAAGAAAGCGCGGACAACGTGGCGATACTCTCCGGTCTGAAAGAAAACGACAAAGTAGTAGTATCGGGCTCGTACCTGCTTTACAGCGAATTTGTGTTGAAAAAAGGAGCCGACCCGATGGCCGGACATCAGCACTAAACTATAATCTGGACAGCCTGACTAACCCCAACTATAAAAGCAAAATGAAATCCCAACATGCGTTTTGGTGTTGGATGAAGTAGTAACAGTAAAAAAACCACTATCATGAAAGATTGCTGCAAAACCGGAGACGAGCAGGAAGCTAAGAAAAATAACTGGCCAAAACGGCTGCTTTACCTGGCCATAGTACTGGCCCTGGCGCTGGTAATCATCGAACAGATCAATTTTTAACCCATGAAAAAGAACCTGAATTATATCGCTGTATTTGCTGCTGTGCTGCTGGTTTCCTGCTCTTCAGAAAAGGCACCTCAAACACAGGCAGCTGCAACTCCTGAACCGTTAACTGAAATGCCAGCTGAAGGCCATGCCGGCCATATGGCTGCCGCAGGTACGCAGGCGCAGCAAACAGCCGATCCAGCTGAACTGATGACTGGTGATGGATTACCCAAAGACCTGGTTTGTATGGTGAATAATGCCTATATGGGCGGCAAGAAACAGTTCCCGGTTCCTTTTGAAGAAAAGATGTACTATGGCTGCTGCGAGATGTGCGTGAAGACCATTAAAAATGAGCGCGAAGTACGCTATGCAAAAGACCCGGTAACAGGCCAGGAAATAGACAAAGCAGAAGCATTCATTGCCCTGAAACCCGGCAGTGCCAACGGCGATGTGCTGTACTTTGCATCCGAAGAGAACTATAAGAAATATGTACAGTAGCCCTGCTTGCTAGCTGCTATAGTTAAGTATAGCAGGCAAGTCCACTACTTTTCAAAATGAATCACTAACTTTAAACTTTATACCAAGTCAAACCATCATGAAGAAAACAGTTGTAGCAGCTGCTCTTGCAGCATTTGTATTTACTTCTTGTTCTGATACAAAACAGGAAAATTCTGCGGAAACCGGTAACATGGAGCACCACGAAGGCATGGCGCACGGCGACAACATGCCTGCTGAAAGCAAAGTAGTGGTAGAAACTCCGGATTATACAGCAGTAGCTGCGCCGGTAAAAGAGCAGCTAACAGTTGTAGTTGATAATTACCTGAAACTGAAAGATAACCTGGTAGCCTCTGACGCTAAAAAAGCACAGGAAGATGCCAAAGCTATAGTTGCTGCCGCAAATAAAGTAGAAGTAACCGGCCTGGAAGGCGAACAGAAGACGTTTGCTGAAGAAAGACTGAGTGAAGTAAAGCAAGCTGCTTCCGCGATGGCAGAAGCTGCTGACCTGGATCTGCAGCGCGCACAGCTGGAACTGCTTTCTGAAGCTACGTTTGCGTTATCCAAAGCTTTTGGTGCTGCCAGCCAGACACTCTACTACCAGCATTGCCCGATGGCCAACAACGACCAGGGCGCTTACTGGCTCAGCTCAAACGAGGAAATCCGTAACCCGTATTTCGGCGATCAAATGCTGAAGTGCGGAAGCAACGAAGAAGTTTTCAAAAAGTAATTTTATAGTTACTGATCAAAAAAGAGGCACTAACTAAAGTGCCTCTTTTTTTTGTGCCCAATATTTAATTTCAAACTATAGTTACCCGGCGCACTATCAGCAATCCTGTTCTGCTGCATTTCCGAAATCTGTTTTCAACTCCTTTTGAGGCCGGCAATCGATAAGCCTATAGTTGCCAGGCAGAAACTGAAAACATTACAGAAAATATACTAACTTACAAACTACAACTGCAATCATAAACCACCTGATGAAGACAACTCTACACCTGCTACCATTTGCGCTGCTGTTATTCCTGAACTTTGCCTGTAACTCCCCTGCTACCGAAACAAATACCCAACTGCTGGCAAAAGGCCGCCAGCCGCAACTTTCTGTTGATGCGGATGGCATAACCCGCGTAGTGTATGGCCTGGAGGAGAACATCTACTGCGCTACTTCCACAGACAACGGGCAGAGCTTTACAGAACCAGAATTGGTTGGCACCGTCCCGGGACTTTTGTTAGGGATGTCGATGGGTCCTCAGATCGCGAGTTCGGCCAACTATACGCTTGTTACTGCTATCGACAAAAAAGGAAATATCCACTCGTTCAGCCTGGATCATGGAACCGGGAAATGGGAGAAAGCTGCCGGTGTAAACGATGTGCCGCAGGTTGCTGCCGAAGGCCTGATGAGCATTGCCTCCGACGCAAACGACAATTTTTATGCCCTGTGGCTTGATATCAGAAATAACAAACAAAACAAGATTGCACTGGCTACTGCTTCCGGCCCTGCTACTACCTGGTCTGCAAATCGCATTGTATATGAGTCCCCGGATAGCACGGTTTGTGAATGCTGCAAGCCAAGCATCGTTGTAAATGACAGAGAAGTAAACCTGATGTTCCGTAACTGGCTGAACGGTTCGCGCGACTTTTATTTTACAAGCTCAACAAACGGCGGCAAAACCTTTACGACTCCACAGAAATTAGGCAATGAAACCTGGAAAGTGGAAGGCTGCCCGATGGATGGTGGTGGCCTGGTGTTAGACGAAAGCGACAGTGTGCATACGGCCTGGCAACGCGATGGCAACATTTATTATGCCCAGCCCGGCAAAGCCGAAGTAGCAGTTGGCAAAGGTCGTAACTGCCGCATAAGTGGTGGCACTAATCCTGCCATTACCTGGAAAGACGGCGATGACCTGAAACTTAAATTCCTGCACTCCAAAGCGGTACAAACTATAGGCGAAGGCAGCTACATCGAAACAATCGAAATGCCCGACAAACGAATCCTTTGTGTTTGGGAGAATGACAAAGAATTGTTCTTCAAAAGAATTTGAGATTTACGATAGAACCCGTTGCGGCAGGCGCGTATACTACAGTTAAAAAATAGCTGATGAATTTTGAGATCAAAGATTTCATAAATAACCTGCCTCCCCAGATTACTCGACAGGAACTTGCCACCTTAATTTACGAGGAGATTCGTGCCGCTGAAAACATGAAAGTCGGTTACCTGGACCAGGCCACTGAAAATCCGCAGTTCTATGTTACTATTACCAGGCAGCTCGACAATTATATCAACAACATGAAAGTGTTGCATAACACACTTTCACCCACAGTTATGGCGCTGGATCAGGAAGTTTATTCCTCGGAACAGACCGATCTGGACCAGATCATGGAACTGGCAAAGCGTATTGAAAAAATGGAAAGAGACCGGTTTCCCAAAGGCTGATCAAACTATAATTTTCTGTTTCTGCACAGCTTTGCAGTTTATCCTGGCACCATATTTTAAGCTATCTTTGAGTTTTAAAACACACCAACTATAGCGGCTTTTCTTACAGAAACCTGCGTTTGCTTATGGAGAATTTAGGGATGGATCCGCAACTGCTTGTGGACCTGGTTAAGATGAAAATGCCGTTCGGTAAATACAAAAACACCTTTATCAGCGATCTGCCGGTTTCTTACCTGGAGTGGTTTCAGCGTAAGGGCTTTCCGGAGGGAAAACTGGGGATGTTGCTGGCCACAGCCTACGAAATAAAACTAAATGGCCTCGAATTTTTGTTAACACCTATAAAGCGAAACAGCAGGCGAATCAGGTAAACTATAGTTTATAACATTTTGCAAACCTGCCTGTTTTGGAGTCATAAAGCATAAAGACATGAGTAAACAAAAAATAAAGATCGATATAGTTTCAGATATTAACTGCCCGTGGTGCTATGTGGGCGAACAGCGCCTGAACAGTGCCCTGGCTACAGCTAAAGACAACTATGAATTTGAGGTTGCCTTTAAACCCTTCGAACTGAACGCTGCCATTGCCCCGGAAGGTATGGACAAGGTCGAGTATTTTAAAAATAACTATGGTCCGCAGATAGTATCCCAAATCGGTGCTATGAACCAGCGCCTGGCAGATACAGGGAAAGAAGTTGGGATAGAATTTAACTTTGATAAGCAGACAAGGATCAATAACACCTTTAACGGCCACAGGCTTATCTGGCTTGCCGGCGAGTATGGCGTGCAGGATAAAGTAGCAGAAGCATTATTCTATAGTTACTTTACTGAAGGCAACAACATGAACGACACAGCCCTGCTTAAAAAGATAGGAACTGAAAACGGAATACCAGCCGACAAACTGGAGAACTTCTTTGAAAGCGAAGAAGGCAAAAAGGAAGTTCGGGAAATGGAGCAGTGGGCTCAGGCTTCGGGCATTACCGGTGTACCGGCCTTTATTATAAACGACCAGTACCTGATTAGCGGCGCCCAACCATCCGAAGTGTTCCACCAGGCATTTGCGCAGATAGCCCCTACCCTGCAACAAATCAACACCGAAGGAGACAGCTGCAGCATTGACGGCAATTGCTAAACTATAGCAAACTATAAACTATAAAAGCACCTGTAACCGGGTGCTTTTATAGTTTAAAACCTACCTCTGTTAAATGCTTTTCGGTGCATGAAAACAAGTCAGCTAAATGCAACAACTCTTATTCCGCGGCACGCTAGCTACCGCTATAGTCTGCTACTTTAACGAGCTGCTTTCCTATATTCTCCCCTGAGAACAAACCTAAGAAGGCATGTGGCAACTGGTCAAAACCTTCTGCAATTGTTTCTTCATATTTCAGCTTTCCTTCCTGTATCCAACCTGTGAGTACTGAGGCGGCTTCTACAAACCTGTCTGCGTAGTCGCTCACTATAAATCCCTTCATCAGCGACTTGGTTTTAAGTAAAATAGGTTCAACACGTGGTCCTATTGGTGGCGTAGTAGCATTGTATAAAGCGATCTGCCCGCACACTGCAATTCGGGCAAAGTTGTTCAGCAAACTATAAACAGCGTCAGATATCTCCCCTCCTACATTATCAAAATAAACATCCACCCCATCCGGGCACGCAGCTTTCAGCGCACTGCGCATATCAGAAGTACTTTTATAGTTTATCGCTTCATCAAAGCCCAATTCCTGTTTCAGGTAATCTACTTTATCATCAGAACCCGCTATGCCTATCACCCGGCACCCTTTCAGCTTCGCTATCTGCCCTACAACAGTGCCTACCGCACCAGCTGCCCCGGATACCACCACTGTCTCGTCCGGTTTAGGGTCGCCAATAAAAAGCAATCCGCAATAAGCCGTGAGACCTGGCATACCCAGGATACCTAGATAATAGCTCAATGGGGCAATGTCCGGGTCTATCGCCGTCAGTCCTCTGCCCTCAGAGATACTATAGGTTTGCCAGGGCAGATTGCCCAACACTACGCTACCTTGCGGCAGTTTTGCATGGCGGCTTTCCGTTACCTCAGCTATGATACCACCCACTATAGGCTCGTGCAGCTTATAAGGTGGCACATACGATTTTGCATCGCTCATGCGCCCCCGCATGTAAGGGTCTACAGAAATGTAAAGTGCTTTCAGCAGAACCTGTCCATCCTGCAGCTCAGGTAATTCCTCTTCCGTAAATTTAAAAGTGCTGTCGGTGGGCAGGCCCTGTGGGCGTTCGTTCAGTAAAATGGTTCTTGTTTTCATAGATGATCCTGATCGGGTTAAACTCTTTACACGCAGAAGCAAAGTCAGTAGTTATTGTTTTTAAAATATGCAGAAGCTTACGATTTTAACTTTTACTACCCGACACGATCAAAATCCAACTATAGCCTTCTTTATCAATCAATTATAATAATAAAAACATTAAATTATTGACCGCAAGTCGAACCAATACTTTTTAAACTTAGTTTTGTATACTTAAAGCAGGTTATAATCAATGGAGTATCGTTTTATTCATCATTGGCAGTATGAACCCGGCGAAAAGGAGAATTTGATCCTGGAAGAAGCTATTGCCCTTATCGACAAAGAAAGAAGCGACACCTTTCTGACTGATCTGGCTGCGTTCATTTCTGAAAAGGCGCGGGCAAAATATGTACTTATTGGCTTGCTGACCGATGATGCCCAAAAAGCCCATTCCTGTGCCTTTCTGCGGGAAAACCAGGTACTCAACAATATATCCTATCACCTGAAAGGCACTCCATGCAACGAAGTAATCACACAGCGTTTCTGCTACTTCCCGGTTGATGTTTCGGATAGTTTCCCTACAGATGTTGAATTGAAGGAACTGGGCATTGAAAGTTATCTGGGCAGTTTACTATTATCGGATGCGGGCGAAGCCATCGGGCTGATCACATTGATGGACGAAAAGCCCTTGGAGAATGCAGCTTTTGCCGAACACCTGATCCTAGTCCTGAGCCCTGCCATTGAAGAAGAATTAATCAGACTGAAAGAGAAAACTGAGCAGAAAATTGCAGGCTGATACTTAATGCCTGATAATCCTGCCATCTTCCATTTCGATGATGCGGCCGCTGCGCTCGGCAAATCCCTGGTCGTGGGTAACTATAAGCAAGGTCTGGTTATGCACATCGGCCAGTTCATGAAATATCTCAAATACCATCTCGCTGTTTTTGGTATCCAGGTTCCCGGTTGGCTCGTCGCCCATTACAATATGCGGATCATTGATCAGGGCACGGGCTATAGCTACACGCTGCTTTTCGCCACCTGATATACGGTACGCCTCTTTGGTTGCCAGGTGATCTATGCCCAGCATTTTCAATTTCTCGAGTGCCCGGTGTTCTACTTCCTGTTCGCTGTATCTGCCTAATTTTAAGCCCGGCAGCATAACATTCCGGATAACCGAGAACTCGTTGAGTAGGTAATGAAACTGGAATACAAAACCGATCTTTTCGTTACGAATTCGCGCCAGCTCCACATCACTCCTGCCGGTCATCAGTTCCTGATCTATCAGCAGCTCGCCTTTATAGTCCGTATCCATCGTTGACAGGATGTAGAGCAGCGTAGACTTGCCGCAACCCGACTTCCCGATAACAGAAACAAACTCTCCCTTGGTAATTTTAAAAGTAATATCAGTGAGCACCTGCACCGTTACCGGGTCATGAAACTCCTTTACAATGTGGCGCGCCTCCAGTATCGTATCCTGCATGTTATTTGCCTCTTATAATTTCTACAGGGTCAACCCGGCTGGCTTTTCGTGCCGGAAAAAATCCTGCAAAATACGTGGTGATCAATGAAAAGAAGCCGCCGATAAAATAAAAGATCGGGCTATAATTTACCGGGTATGTTTTTACAGTTGGCAGCGCAGCCGTAACAAATGGTATGTTATCTATAATGACCGAAAAGATAAAGCCGAACAGCAACCCGACCATCCCACCAAAGAAACCAATGCTCAGCGCAATCACCAGGAACACGCTGTTTACATCCCTACCGGAAAAACCGGTGGCTTTCAGAATCGCAATGGAATCCATTTTTTCATAGATCATCATGTTCAGGATGTTGAAAATACCAAAGCCCGCAACTATAAGCAGTGTTATTCCAACGGCATACGAGATAATAGACCGCACATTGCTGCCTGTTTCAAACTGCGAATTGGCTGTCTGAATGTCTTCGGCGTCTATGTTAAACTTTTGCCTGTATTCCTGGGCAACGGCCGGGGCCATTGCAAGGTCGTAGAGCTTTACCTGTATGTCTGTGATGTAGTTGGCTGGCTTGCCCATCAGCTTTTGAGCGGTAACTATAGAAGCATAGCTCTGCACCTTATCAATTTCCTGGATGCCCGACTGAAAATAACCAACCACCTTTAGCGGGAACCGTTCGCCCTGCACCGTGGTTACCTGCACCACATCGCCAATATCCGCGGCCAGAATGTCGGCAAGGCCTTTGCCTAAAATAATGCTGTTGGCCACGTTCTTCGCATTAATAGCATTGCCTGCGGTCACATAATCCCGGAATTTAAAAAGGCGCATCTCTTCCTCTACATCTACTCCGTTTATTACACCGGTAATATCTATAGTTCCTTCGTTAAAGAATACCTGTGTTGTTACTTTGGGGGTAGCTCCCAGCACGCGCGGGTCGTTTTTTACTGCCTGCAAAATAGGGCCGCTATTATAGATCTCCTGCCGGCTGATCCCGGATTTTATGGAACTGATGAAGTTATAAGAATCTTTAAAAGCTGCCGCTGAATTGATGGGTTGGTCTTCGCTTGGTTTGATCTCGTTGTAAAGGCGTACATGGGGCGTTCGGTTCAGGATCAGGCCATCGAGCAGGTCGTTGAGGCCATTCATGAAACTGAGCAGCGTAATGAACATGGCAATACTGAACGTAACGCCAACGGCAGCCACCAGCGTTTGTCCCAGCCTTGCCAGCAACAGCGATTTAGCTATCCCGAAAATTAGCTTTGCGTTCATTGTGCCGGTTTTACGATCACATCCTCTTTGGTCAGCCCTTCCAGTATCTCAACTTTCTGATAGTCTTTCAGCCCTGTTTTAACCTGTACTTTTTCATTGTCCTCGTTCAGCACATAAGTACCGTCAACCAGGTACTCCCGCGGAATGATAAGTGCGTTTTCTTTGCGCCGTATAACAATGTTGGCCTCAGTGGTAAGGTTGGGATAAAGTGCAGGCGGTGAGGTAACAAAACTGGCTTCCACAGTAAAGGAACGGGTTCTTTCGTTCATGGCCGGATTCACTTTAGTTACTTTTGCTTCAAACACCTGTCCTTTATAACTATCTAAGTTCAGCATCACCTGCTGGCCTGGTTTTATGCGGGCAATGTCATATTCATCCACCTGCAGTTCCAGAATAAAATCATTAGCGGCACCAATTACAGCAACCGGCATTTGCGGGCTCACCATCTCCCCTTTTTCTTTCAGGACACTATACACCTTGCCATCTGTCTCGCTTCTCACCGTGTAGTCACCCGTCACGGTCTCACTAATCTGCAAATTCTTCTGCGATTGTTTTGCCGCAAAGTCGAGCTGTTTCTTAAGGTCTCTGTAGCGTAATATGGCAGATTGCAGCGCTGTAACCGAGTTTTTATAGCTTAGCTCCCGCTGCTCGAGCTCTACGCGGGTGCCTATTTTGTTTGCCCACAGGTTGCGTTGCCGTACCAACAGAAGCGAGTCGTTTTGTTTCTTGCTTCTGGCCAGGTCTATTGTTTCCTGCAGTTCGCTTAGTTTGGCTGTGTTGGCACCTACACTAGAGTATTCGGCAGCTATGCGGGCATTTTCGGTACTTAACCGGGCGGCTTCGTTGTCTATTTTCAGCAGCGGGTCGCCCTTCTTAACAACATCGCCTTCGGTAACCAATAGCTGCTGTATTATACCGCTTACTGTCGGGAAAACCTGGTACTGATCCCTGCTTTTCACCACACCCGATGCATACACCGATTCTGTAATAGCCTCTACTGTTGGCTGGGTGGTTTCCTGCTTACCTGTGCAGGCATTCAGTAGAAGCAAAAAAACAAATGGAAAGTATCGTTTCATGTAGGGATTACATAGTTCCGGTTACCTGTTCTGCAGTTACCTGCATGCTTACAAACAGCCTGAGCCGGCATAAGTTTTATGCTGCCAAGTTAAGTTTATAGTTTATCAAACGGAAAATAACCAAGGTATAGTTTATCGGTTCCGGGGCTGTTTGTGGGTGTAATACGCAAACTATAGAGGTCTTTTAAATCAGGGGCAAGAATCTCCTTTACCTGGTGCAGATCATCTACGTCCACGCCAAACTTATCGTCTATGTGTGCTGGTGCTTCCTTAAAACCTGTATGCTTGTAAAATGCTGATTGCTTTGCTACCCGCAACGCCTCATTTTTATTTTTCGCCACCACCAGCAACCTGTAATGAAACTCATCAAACTCGCCTTGCTTATAGCCGCCCAGGTTCAGGAAATATAAACTATAGCCATCGTTCTCCATAGGTGTTTCCTGCTTTGGTAAAACCTCAATCTTCCAGGTATCAACTATAGTTATTTCGCGCCAGGCATCTACATGCATTTTGCCTGCCCCGGGCCAGAACTTTTTAAGCTGCGGTATCAGGACTTTTATAGTTTGCCCTATTCCGAAAAACACATCGTGCTGTTCAGTGTTTCTGCCAGGTGGCCGGCATCCCACCATCACCATAAATAATTTTTGCTCTGTCATACCTAAAAAACGCTGCTCCTGATTTATAGTTTTTTAACACAGATTGCTTTAAAACCTCAAACTATATAATATCCTATTTATTTAATATTATAAATTTTATTAAAATTTTATGAGAAAAAACAGTGCAATTAATATGCTGACTCCAGGGGTTTAGAAATTACACTTTAGCAAGCATAAACTATGAGTACATCCTCATTTAACTGTATATCAACATTTTATTATTTGATTCTTCGATTTAAAGTTTCGTGCAATTAGTAACCCCATAATTTTGCACTTTACTAAACATTTGCTTTAATAATTTGCATTTATTTAATTTTAAATGATAGATTTGCTACCGTTTATCATATTTTTCTAGTCTTTAATATTAGTATTGTTATATATTGTCCAACTTTACAAGTTCGCTATGGTACTGAGAAATGTGTACTCCAAAACGGTTCTTAATTTCATTTTTCACATCCGGCCGGTTCTGATCCTGGCCCTTTTACTCTCTCCAATTTATTCAAAAGCCCAGACCTACAGTGGCCCCATTGTCATTACAAAAGGCGGTACGTACACCGGTAACTGGGAGTCAACCAACTCAGATGTAGCAGCAGTCGATATCCGTACAACAGAGCCTGTCGTTATCATCAACTCCAATGTTCGGGGCGCTGGCTTCCTGATAAAAAGCTGGTACTATGCAGCCGATATAACGGTAAAGAATACGAACGGCTACGGTATTACACCTACTCCTACTTCAGACTACCCCAAGACCCGACGCTTTGTAACACTGAATGATTTCAGAAACCTGGTAGTTGAGAACTGTTACATGGAAAGCACTACCGGCATTGTGTTAGGAGATGATTATCGTGGAGACGGCTCTACAAATCAGACGATCAAGATCCGGTATAACAAAGTGAAGAACATTGACGGGCGTGTGTACGGCGGCAAAATGCACGCACAGTTTGTGCAGTTTAACTACAGAGGCCAGGTACCCCATGTAGAGGTGGCTTGGAACCAGGTGATCAATGAACCAAACAAATCTGTGAAGGAAGATAACATCAACATTTATAACTCACGTGGCACCCCATCATCACCAATCAGGATACATAATAACTACATACAGGGCGCTTACCCTGTAAATGCGCAGGCCAGCAGCTTTTCCGGTGGAGGTATTCTGACGGACAGTGATGGCAATGCTGACAGATGCCCGGCCTTTATTGAAGCATATGATAACCAGCTGGTGAACCTTGGCAACTATTCTATGGGCATTGCGGCCGGGCATAACATCCGCTATCATCATAACAGGGTTATAAACTCTGCTACCTTCGATGACGGTTCCCGCTTTAACATGTATACTTCCGGGGTGTGGAGTAAAGACTATGAAAAGACCGGGATTACCTATTCCAACTCCATCGACAACAATACCCTTGGGGTAATGGCCTGGAACTGGCCAAACGACAGAAGAGACATATCCGATATGTCGGGCGCTTCGGCAGAGAACAATACCTCTTTACCGGGTATTATTACCAAGCAGCATGAACGCGATGAGTTTACGTTGTGGCAGCAAAAACTGAGCAGCAAAGGCATTGTGGTAGGCCCGGGCGGATCTGGGGAAGGTGTACCAACTACAACTCCGGCTCCAACACCGGAACCAACGCCGACTCCTGAACCAACTCCGGAACCAGGCACTACTGTAAGTGGCACAGGGGTGATCATCAGCGAAATGTGGACGAACATCCAGATAGAAAATGTAAGTGAGATACCTGTGAACCAGGCGCCTGCCAGCACGAAAGAACTTAAAATATT
Source organism: Pontibacter populi (assembly GCF_019336435.1). Classification (GTDB taxonomy): domain Bacteria; phylum Bacteroidota; class Bacteroidia; order Cytophagales; family Hymenobacteraceae; genus Pontibacter; species Pontibacter humidus. Next base: position 520,912 of record NZ_JAHWXQ010000002.1, read on the forward strand.
TGAATCGCATAGCAATGTGGCTGATCATTATGGACAGCGTATACGAGGATATATAACAGCACCTGCCAGCGGGCAATATACTTTCTGGATTGCAGGCGACAATAACGCTGAACTCTACCTGAGCACGTCCGAAGACCCGGCACAAAAGAAAAGAATAGCTTATGTAAATGGCTATACCGGCAGCCGCGAATGGACCAAGCAATCGTCGCAAAGGTCGGTAGCCATTGTGCTGGAAGCCGGCAAACGCTATTACGTTGAAGTATTGCATGTGGAAGGAAAAGGAGAAGATAACGTAGCTGTAGGATGGCAGTTACCGGATGGCACCCTGGAAAGACCAATTGCAGGTAACAGACTGTCGCCGATGGGTTCTGCCGCCGCCCCTGCTCCCACTCCGGCACCTACGCCTCCTGTTACAGTTGTGGAGGCTACCACTTACCCCAATCCGTTTAAAAATGTATTAGTACTTGATATGGGCAACCAGCAAGTTACCTTAAAGCAGGTGGTGATCCTGACACCGGAAGGCGTGCTGAAATACAATGTACCCAATGTGCAACTGGTTGAAAACAAACTGGAAATTAACCTGGCAAAAGCAAGGCTTAACCCCGGAATGTATTTCCTGAAATACACAGACAGCACGGGTTTGAGCAAGACCATACGGATCGTAAAAGAATAAAAACTATAGACAGGCACTTCCACACAGAAGTGCCTGTTTTTTTACTGTACGGCTGGTTGTCAGTTATTACCTTTTCATCGCGCTTTATAGTATAAGGTATAAAAATGTAGCCAGTTTATGGAAGACAACTATAAAGTACCCGCAAAAACCTGTATCGGCCATGTGCATTTAAAAGTATCTGACCTGCAACGTGCCATGGACTTTTATACCGGCCTGCTTGGCTTTGAACTGATGCAGATGTATGGCAAGGAAGCAGCTTTTGTATCTGCCGGTGGTTATCATCACCACATCGGACTTAATACCTGGTACAGCAAAGGCGGAGGCCCGGCACCACGCAATACGGCTGGTCTTTTTCATGCAGCCATTCTTTACCCTACCCGTAAAGACCTTGCAGCTATAGTTAAACGGTTGCTGGAAGCCAATTATCCGCTTACAGGTGCCTCCGACCACGGTGTCTCGGAAGCCATTTACCTCAACGACCCCGACCAGAACGGCCTCGAACTATACTGGGACCGCCCGCGCGATGAATGGCCCAGAACCGAAGATGGCTCTGTAAATATGTTCACCGAACGCCTTGACCTGGAAGACCTGTTGAAAGAGTTGGAAAGATAGGCCGGTTTATAGTTTGCTTTTCAAAAATCAGTAAGTTCGTATAAGCAAATAAACAAGAGCCAACACCCATGACTTACGACCTGCTGATAACCGGCGCAACTATACACGATGGAACAGGAAAGACCCCTTATATTGCTGATGTATGGGTAAAAGAGGATGAGATCGTACTGATCGGGAAACACAACGCCACATCGTATACCGCAAAAAGGATTATTGATGGAAACGGCCTTTTGCTTACACCCGGTTTTATAGATGCACATGCCCATGGCGAGCCTTTCAAAACACCGGAGTTCGCTAATTTTCTGGCGATGGGCGTAACGACCATTTGCCTGGGCCAGGACGGTTTCAGCCCCGACCTGAGCGAAGACAGCTATAGTTCGGGAGAGCCCTTGAGCAGTTGGATGAACCGTGTAGATGAGCTGCAGCCCGGCGTAAATATTGTGATGTTTGCAGGCCACAATACCATCCGGATGCAGAGCGGGGCCAAGTATAAACCGGAACCTACGGAAGAAGACTTTGCCGAAATGGAGCAGCTGCTGCACGAAGGCATGGACCTGGGCTGTTTCGGGATGACAACCGGACTGGAATATAATCCCGGCTTCAACTGCAAAACTCCTGAACTGGACAGGCTGGCAAAAATCGTAGGCGAACGGGGCGGCATAATCATGAGCCACATGCGTAGCGAGAACGATGCAACTATAGTTCCGGCTATTGAAGAACTGCTATCGCAGGGAAAATACTGCCCGGTGCAGATATCGCATATAAAAGTGGTGTATGGCAAAGGTACCAGCCGTGCTGAAGAGATATGTAACTTATTGGATGATGCCCGCTCAAAAGGGATTAAAGCATCCGCTGATTTTTATCCTTATACCGCCAGTTACACCTCTATCGAAATCCTGTTTCCGGACTGGGCCAAACTGCCTAATAACTACGAGGAAATAAAAGCTACACGCGGTGAAGAACTGAAGCAATTCCTGAAGGAAAAGATAATTTCCCGCAATGGCCCGGAAGCTACTTTACTGGGAACCGGACCTTATGCAGGTAAAACCTTGGGGCAGGTAGCTACAGAGCTTAACAAACCATTTGAAGAAGTGCTGCGCGATGATATTGGACCTTATGGTGCATTTGGTGCTTATTTTATAATGGATGAGGCCCTGCAGGATACTTTGCTAAAATACCCACACACGATGCTTTGTACTGATGGTAGTCCATTTATGAACCATCCGCGCAGCTTCGGCTCGTTTGCGAAGATGATCGAGACCTTTGTGTTTGAAAAGCAATTATTTTCGCTGGAAGAAGGCATTCGCAAAATGACCGGCCTGACCGCTGAAACGATAGGCATACCGGATCGTGGTTTTATAATGCCCGGCTACAAAGCAGACCTGTTACTCTTCGACCCGTCAGAAATAAAAGCAAATGCCACTTATGAGGAGCCGATGCAGTTAAGTACAGGTTTCAGGTATGTTATAGTGAATGGAAAAGTGGTAAAAGAACAGGAAGATCTCACAGGCGAGCGTGCCGGCCGTGTCCTGCGAAAGCCGCAACTATAAATTGCGTAACTTGCGCCTTTATAGTTCCCTTTTATGACACACCGCCATTTTATAGTACATAAGCCCTATGGTTACCTGAGCCAGTTTGTTTGTGAGCACAAAAAGAAGAAAATGCTCGGCGAACTGCACGACTTTCCGGAAGGAACCATGGCTATTGGAAGACTGGATGAAGACAGCGAAGGGCTTCTGTTGCTGACTACTAATGGTAAAGTTAGCGAGCAGGTACGCAGCAAACATATCGAGAAAGAATACTACGCCCAAGTAGACGGCCTGATAACTGACGAAGCCATAAAACTACTACAGGAAGGCGTAGAAATCGGTATTGGCGGCGACAAGTACACGACCCTGCCATGCGCCGCTTTCAGGTTAGAGCAAGCTCCCGGCTTTCCGCAACGCAGCCGCAAAATACGCGACGACCGCCATGGCCCTACCAGTTGGGTCTCTATCACATTAACAGAAGGCAAAAACCGCCAGGTCCGCAAAATGACCGCTGCAGCCGGTTTTCCTACTTTACGTTTAGTTCGTGTAAGAATTGGCAGAATTCATTTAGGCGAGTTGCAATCCGGCGAGGTAGTGGAAGTAGAGGATTTGTCGATGGCTATGGTAGCCGATCCTGCTTATAGTTTTGAAGTAGGAAGCTAGTAGGTTTTAGAATTAGTGATTTGGCTTTCGCTATAGATGGAGCTTTAGTTTTATAGTTGCTGTTTTAACCTACCCCTACCCCTCCCGAGAGGGGAATTTCAGCTATAGTTTATAGTTCACTTATCGTTTTATAGTTGAAACCTTAACACCCCTATAGTCCCCTTAATGGGACAATTCTGTCATTCCAATTTTCAATCTATAGTTTTATAGTTAGTCTTTGTCATCCCCTGCCCCCTTCAAAGGGGGACTTTTCAACTACTGCTTCCCCACCTGTCATTTCGACGAAAGGAGAAATCTAAATCAATTATAGTTATAGCCCATAAGCAGGGCAGGTTTACCTGTCCCCTCTAAACTATAACCACGATCAAGCTCGAAGCTTTCTGATTCAAACCATACACCAACTATAGCTATCGAACTGATCACAGTCTTTGGGTTGAGCGCCTTGTAGATTTGCGGTGCTGCCAAGCATTGCGACGAAGGAGCAAAGCAAATGTACACCGCGCGATGCCCGAAGACGAGGCCTCCCGGCCGTGAGGGCACCAAAGCAAACTATAAAACTGTAGGCAACTAAAGCTCTCAGGATTACAGAAAGCCATGAAAGAAAAGGCTTGGCCCGAATGGCACAATCGTATATTAACCACTAAATCCCAGGCTTCACCAACTGCCACCACACTTCATTGCCGCTCTCCTTCTTTATAGTATATGCAACCAATAAATCCTTATCATTTATAGTAGTGATGACCGGGTACACGGCGCTGCCATTGGCTTCTGTCAGTTGGGTTGTTTTTAAGTGGGCACCGTTTTCATTCCTGATCTGTAGGCCGATGTAATTATTTGGTTTGCTGCTGTCGTTGCCTCGTTCGTCCCATACTACGGCAAGTTTACCGTTGTTAAAAGTGCTTAGTTGCGGATGCCGGGCAGCCGGAGCGTTGCTTATAGTTTCGCGGGAAGTAAAAGTCTTGCCTGCTTCTTTCTGGCTATAGTATACACCGCTGCCACCGCCCATTGTAAACCAGGCATAATGCATCCCGAATTTATTTGATACCATAGCCGGGCCTGTGTGCGGACAACCATCAATTACCCAGTTATCAGCACTGATGCGCTCCGGATTTGCAAACGTTTTGCCACCATCAACAGAAACCAGGTGCATCATATCGCGGACGCTGTCGTTCAGGATGCCGCGGTAGGCTACGTGCAGTTGCTTTTGCTGGTCTAAGTACAGATCGGTGCGGCAGCACTGGCATAGTTGCGTATCAATTACCTTCTCCCCTACAAAACCGTTGCGACCATTGGTACTGGCAAAGTACAAGCTGGAGCCTTCCTTGTCAGTATCCTTCCTGGAGTCGAGCCAGATAGCACCAACCTCACCGTTAGGCAGCATTTCTATATCGAAATAGCGTTCATCAATGCTGTTTATAGTGTCTTCTGCCAGTTGTTTTGCATTGGTCCAGCTCTTTCCGCCATCAAACGACTGGGTATAGAAAACTAGGCCGGCATAACTGTTCTTCGGGTTCGGGTTGCTAACCGGGAACATCGCCATGATATCGCCATTCTTTCTGAAAAGTATTTTGGGCAGATTCTCGTCGTGCGGATGAATGCCTTTTGTAGTTGGTATAGTTTGCGGATCGCCAAAGGTCTTTCCACCATCTGCGGATACAGCATAGGCCATCAGAAAATTACCAGTGGTATCTGTGGCCTGCACCCAACTCAACACGGCATTGCCTTTTTCATCTTTTGTCAGGTAAGGGCATAAGGCCGACATTCCCTCTGCTGAAATTCTTACTGCTGGTAAAGTCTGATCTCCAGCAATACCAGCACCTTGATTCCCTGAAGTACTTTGTTTGCAGCTCACAATTAGAAGCAGCGCTGCTAAAAACAAACTATAGAATATATTATATGATCGTAACATGATGTGTGCGGTTTGAGGTTAGTTGGCTTTTACTCCAAAAGTATAGCCAACGCCAATGTGTATAGTTCTCGGTGCGCCCTGGCGGTAGCTTTTGCCATAGCTGTACTTGTCAGCAGTGGTAGCGTATAGTTGGTTAGTCAGGTTCAGGGCGTTGGTCCATAGTTCCAGCCCGCCAACTGAGTAGCCTACACGTGCATTCAGCAGGTCGTAGCCGGTATATTTTTCTGAGTTTGCGGCATCCAGGTAATATTTACCCATGTGCTGCCACTCCAGGCTCAGGCGCAGGCCTTTTATAGTTGCGGGCTTAAAACACACTTCGGTGTTGCTGATAAAGCGCGGCGCAGTAGCCATTTCCTTGCCATCAAAATCCGTCCCCTTCTCTGTAAACTCAATGTAAGAGTGCTTCGCGTTAGTGCCGCTAAACCGGAAATTAAGCGTTTGAACAGGCGCGTATTTAAAGGTATATTCTACGCCACGGTGGCGGGTTTGTCCTGCATTCTGGTTTTCATAAGAGCCATCCTCCAGCCTAACAGCTACGATCTCATTTCTACCATCCAGTTGATAGACACTAACATCCAGGTAGCCTTTGGTTTCAGCGAAACTGATCCAGCCGCCGGCTTCGTAGTTTTTATAGTTTGATGGCTTGAGCGTAGGTACCTGCACGCCCCGGTATAGTTCTGTTATTTGCGGAGGCGTAAAACCTACGCTATAGTTGGTGTAAACGCCCATGCTTCTGCCCAGGTCGTAGCTCATGCCCAGTTTCGGCGTAAGACTTTTAAAACCGTTCTTCTCGTCAGGTGCACCCGTATAGGCGCCCGGCTCCAGGTGGTTATCAAAATAATAGTCCAGGCGGTCATATCGCAGCGCGGCAACGGCCTTCAGTCTTTCCAGCGGATTTAGCTCAAACTGGGTGTAAGCTGCCGTGTTCAGTAAGTCTACCTTATAGTTGGTAAGCGATGTGCCCATTTGACTATAGTTGGTATACTTGCCTGTCTCGCTGCGGTCAATGTCAATCAGCTCTGCCTGGTAAGTGGCAGGGCTATAGTCTGTGCTGATGCCGCTGATAAGTTGAGCATTCAGAAACGGGAACAGGATTTTATGCTGCGCAATCAATCCGTAACTCTGGAAAGCATCTTCGTTGATCTCCCCTTTCGCTTTCAGTGGGTTATCTTTTACATTCCTGATGGCATAAAAAGGATTCTGGCCGATGGCGTTGTTGCGGTAAAAAGCGGTTAACTGGGTGCTATGCTGCGTGTTCCAGTTCTGCTCCAGTGTGGTTCTTACCCGCAGCGCATTTACTTTGCGGTAGGTAAAAGTGTGCTGGCTGCTGTACTCTTTGCTGTAAAAACGGGTGCTGTCCAGGCCGCCGGTCTGGTCGGTTTGGTAATCAATTAAACTAGCCGTTGAGATCAGTTTCGTTTTGCTGTTGAAACTATAGTCTGCACGTAAAGTAAGCGCCAGTTTATCGAAATCGCTGTGCTCGATGATGCCGTTGCGCTGTGCTGCATAATATCCTGCCACATACACGCCCAGTTTACCAAAGGTATTTGATGCGCTGAAATCTGTTCGGCGGTAGCCTTTATCGCTGCCTTCGGCCTGTAGTTTGGCGGTAAATATCTGTGCGGGAGCCTGGGTAATAAAGTTGATGGCCCCGCCAATTGCTTCGCTGCCGTACATCGACGATGCCGGTCCGCGGATGACTTCAATGCTGCGAAGCGCCCCCATGTTTATCTCTATCAGCGCGTTGTGGTTAAAGTCACCGGTTGCCCGTATCGGAATGCCATCTTCCAGGTACAGGAACAAACTTTTGTACCCGATAGGCTGACGAATGGCCATGGTGTGCTGTTCGTTACCCAGGTTAACCATATACACTCCGCTCACCTTGTTCAGTACCTGTTCCAGCGACACGGCCTTGGTTTCGAGTAACACTTCTTTTGAGATGGCGCTGATGGCAACCGGCGTTTCGGTACGCACAGAAGCCTCGCGGCTGGCTGAGACTACTACCTGGTTCAGTTGATTGGCAGATGGCTGTAGCTGCACCAGCAGCTCATTGTTTTTCAAAGGCTTTCTCTGGGCATCGTAGCCTATGTAAGAGAACACCAGCGAGTCGGAAGCTATAGTTGCAGCCAGGTTAAAGGTACCATCCGCTCCGGTTATAGTTCTGGTTTTGGATTGCGTGGTACGTATGGTTACGCCGTAAAGCGGCTCTTTGGTTAAAGCATCTATTACCTGCCCTTTGGTTGCGGTTTGGGCATAGGTAGTGTGGCTGAGCGCTAGCAGGCTCACGACACAAATCAGTAAACTTCTCATGGAAGCAATGTTTATAGTTTATCCAGAATTTACGGTGTGCAGCCATAGTAGCAACAGGCCTGAACCTGCGCAAAACCATGCATAAGCGGCACACTCGCCGGCGAATTAAACTATAACCTGAGGTGGGTGGAAGATGCAGTGATAAGCAATGGAGCTATAGCTGAAGGTATAACCTGATGGGTAGGTAACTATAGTTTCCGGGATGATCGGTTTTAAGGAGAATAAATTCTGGCAATACAGGTTAACCTGCACTTCCTGTTTCTGGCCGCGCTCGTTCGCCTGTTTATCGGTGTCGTGCTGGGCTTTCAGTTTTTTGGTGAGCTGGCACTTGCCTTCGCATTTCAGTTCGGGCTTGTCGCGGTTTATACACAGGAACTCCATAATGTACTCCCTGTTCGCCTGGAAATCTACCAGCACTACCACCTTGCTAAAGATTTGCAGCAGCATAATGGCGATAAGCGATATAACAAAGAAGTTTTTCATGGATTACCTTGGTGCCAACGTAGGTACTGACTTAGACGCCAGCTTTACCTTGACGTTACAAAAGTAGACCACAATGGTTACCAAAATAATGACCTGTATCAACTATACGGCTGACCTTTATCAATCAGAGCCAGCCTTTACGCCTGAACCAGACATATACCACCAGCGTGATAAGAGCCATGGAAATAAGAACCAGCGGGTAACCATACGCAGAATGCAGCTCGGGCATAAACTCGAAGTTCATCCCGTAAATGCCAACTATAAACGTGAGCGGCATAAAGAAAACGGAGAAGATGGTTAGCACCCGCATCACATCGTTCGTTTTCTGAGACGAGAGTGAAATATAAGTATTGACCAGGTGGTTGGTGCTATCGTTCAGTTCGTCGTAAAGCGTGACCATGTGCACGTACAGGTCCTGCATATCCTGCATCTCCGTAGGCGAAAGGTGCAGCAGTTTCAGGTTATCCAGTATTACTTCCGATAATTTAAGAATGCGTTTGGACACTCCTACTTTGCGTTTTAAATGGTATAAGCCTTTAGTAAGCGAAACCGGCTTAGACTGCAGAAAGGTTTTGGTCTCATAGTAATCCAGATCGTTTGCCAGTTTATCAGCCGGGTCATCAAAGGTGCGCAACGCAGACCGGACCAGGCGGGTAAGTAAGCCCGAAGAGGTTTTGATCAGGTTTGTATCAATGTATTTTTCTTTTACTTCAGAGATAAAAGCTACCGGGTACCGGTGTATGGTAATGACAAAATTCTCGTGGTAAAAGATGGAGAGTTTATTGGTCAGTTCCTGAATGGTATCTGCTTCACGGTGGGCTTTGGTATCGTAAATACGGGTAATAATGAATACGATGTTATTTGCTATCTCGTATTTGGGCAGGTGTTCCGGCTGCAGACAGTCGCGCACCGATGCCGGATGCAACCCATACTCATCGGCTAATTTCTGCAACTCCTCCGCATTCGGATTCTCTATATCAATCCATTCCCAGCCGTACTCAGCAGAAGAAAATAACGTTTGTTGCACAGGTTTATAGTTATAGTTTTAAATCAGACAATCTGTTTACGCGCACTATAGTTTGGTGTTAGTTAGCAACTATAAGTTAAATCTGCAAAAGTCTGAAGTAAAACTCCCCGGCACCACCGAGAATATTTTTAAACTATAGTTAGAATAGCGTGCGTAAAAATTACCTGAAACAAAAGATCCGCCCGGGCCACAAGCCCGGGCGGATCTGAAATATAGCTGAAAAATAAATTTAGTTTTTACCGGTGTGCGCAAGCACGATCTGGCGCAGCCACTTTAGCATCAGGAATATAGCAAAAGCAGCCAGTAACGAACCAGCACAGTTTACAAGGAAGAAGTACGCTTTGTGGTCGTACTTATCCCACATGCTGGCCAGTACGCCGGATAATTTATTGCCGATAGAAGTAGCCAGGAACCAGCCACCCATCATCAGGGCCGTTAAGCGCGGCGGGCTCAGCTTTGATACCAGCGACAATCCCATCGGGCTCAGGAACAGCTCCCCTACCGTAATAACAGCATACGAACCAACCAGCCACATAGCAGAGCTCTTCTCAGCCCCGTTCATGCTGGCATACACAGCACCAACCATAACAAGCGTACTCAGAGCAGTAATTACAAGTCCCCACATAATTTTTGCCGGCGTTGACGGCTCTTTGCCACGTTTGCGCAGGAAGGCAAAGAACCATACCACCAGCGGCGTAAGCAGTATCACAAAGAATGGGTTAATAGACTGGAAAAGCTCCGTAGAAATAAGTGAAAGGGAGTCCCCGTCTTTTGGCCAACGCTCCTCCGGCAGGTTGTTCAGGTAAGGCGATACACCTTCTTTGGTGATCACTTTTCCTGCTTCATCCGTTCTTGCTCTGAAATTCTGGTCATAATCCGGAACGGTAGCTGTGCTCTGGTCTACTTCCTGCACCATCCCAATAGTACCGGCAGGGCCGGTTAAGCCTTCCACCATCTCGCGGTCGGTATAGTATTCAGCCCAGGTGGTAAGTGCCGTGCCATTCTGTTTGAATATCGCCCAGAAAACGATCACTACTGCAAAAATAGAAAGCAGCGCCGCAATTGGTTTTTTATCTTCTGATGCTGCACGTGCCCAAAGCGAACCATAGAACACCATGATCGGGATAGCACCGAAAATGAACGCATCTGTAGAGTTAGAACCAAAGATATCGCCTGGTATAAGTACCCAGCCTAACACACCCGCTAAAACAGCAGGCAAAATAACAATACCAAAAATACGCATCAGCGACATGTCGTTGGCTGCGGCAGGTTTGCGTACATCCGCATCTTTATAATGCTTGTTACCCATCCAGAAAATTACAACCCCCAGCAACATACCAACACCGGCAGCGGCAAACGCATAGCCCCAGCCATAGTTGTTACGCAGGTAAGAGGCTACAAACGGAGCAATAAAAGCACCCACGTTTATCCCCATGTAAAAAATATTGTAGCCGGTATCTTTCTGCTCCTGGTACTCCGGTGCGGAATATAAACCACCTAAAAGCGTTGAGATGTTTGGTTTGAAAAAACCGTTACCGATAATGATCAGGCCAAGGGCAGCTACCATCGCCAGGTCGCCGGGTAGTGCCAGGCCAATGTAACCAAGCGCCATCAATATACCACCAATGGAGATAGATAGTCTGTAACCTAATACCCTGTCGGCGAGCAGGCCGCCCACGAAAGGTGTTAAGTAGACAAATGCGATGAACGTACCGAAGATATCAGAAGCATTTTCTTTAGAAAGACCAAGTCCGCCGTTCTGCGCATCGATCATGTACAGGAAGAAAATAGCTAACATCAGGTAGAAGCCAAATCTTTCCCACATTTCGGAAAAGAACAGGTAATAGAGGCCTTTAGGGTGTTTAGATTTTGTCGTAGACATGTAGGTGTTTGATAAATAATGCTTGAAAATAAACATACTTTGCAAGCCTGCAAAATAAATGCCTGCCCGAAGGGTGCACTTTTAAACTTTTTTAGGGCAGAAGCTATTCTTTATAAACCACTTGGAAGCCTGAACTATAAAAAATCTTTTGGCTGTTAAGTTGTTTTAGATGCTGCTACTCTATTCCTTTGCGGACTTATTTGGCGCGAGCTGCTTACAGCTGAAAAAGCTACCGGTTTTGTTGACGTGTAAGGCACAGAAACCAAACCACTATTTACCCTTACAATTTTAAATTATGATGGAGCTTATCCAGCACCTAATCAGCTTTATACTACACATTGACCAGCACCTGGTAGACCTGCTTAATGAATATGAAAACTGGATATACCTGATCCTGTTCATCATTATTTTCTGCGAAACCGGTCTGGTAGTAACTCCTTTTCTGCCGGGCGACTCGCTTTTGTTTGCCTTAGGTGCACTTGCTGCACTGCCAACTTCGGGTTTAAATGTCTGGTTCCTGATGGGGCTGCTCATAGTGGCGGCCATTCTCGGTGACTCATTTAATTATTTTACCGGGCATAAGTTTGGGAAAACTATTTACAACAAAGATTACTGGTTCCTGCGCCAGTCGCACCTGCGCCAGGCCGAAAAGTTTTATGTAAAATATGGTGGCCGCACCATTATATATGCCCGCTTTGTACCTATTGTGCGCACGTTTGCTCCCTTTGTGGCTGGCATGGGCAACATGAACTATAAGCGGTTTCTTCTCTTTAATGTGGTAGGTGCTTTTGTATGGGTAGTCTTCTTTATCATGATCGGATATGTATTTGGCAACCTGCCGGGCGTACGGTCTAACTTCTCGTTACTGGTGCTGGGTATCATCGGGATATCGTTACTGCCACCAATTTATACGATTGTTAAGCAGCGCTTTGCAACCAGCAAGCAAGCTTAAGTTCTGTCCTTTTTTAATTGCTACTATTAAAATAATTGCTGGTAACTATATCGGGTGCTTTGTTCAGACAACTGTGCCCGATACTTTTTTGTACCTGAGCTTTTTTATTCTTCTTTGAATGAGTAATCCATCTAAAACCAGCGCTGTATCTACGGCAGGTGTTTTAATCTCTCTCGGCATTATTTACGGCGATATCGGTACCTCACCGCTTTATGTGATGAAGGCCATTCTGGGTAGTGCCCCTGTTTCACAGGCGTTGGTGTACGGCGGTATTTCCTGCGTTTTCTGGACCTTGACGCTGCAGACAACTATAAAGTACGTGCTTTTAACGCTGCAGGCAGATAATAACGGTGAAGGTGGTATCTTCTCTCTTTACACCCTTATCCGTCGGCGTGCTTCCTGGCTTATAGTTCCGGCCATGATCGGGGGAGCCGCTTTGCTGGCTGACGGTATCATTACACCACCTATTTCTGTTTCATCCGCTATCGAGGGCCTGCGCATCCTGAATCCGAATATCCCGACTGTTCCCATCGTGATCACCATCCTGACCCTCATTTTTCTGATGCAGAGTTTTGGTACCGAGATAGTGGGCAAGGCATTCGGGCCGATCATGCTTTTATGGTTTACGATGCTGGGTGTGCTGGGAGCTTTGTCGCTGGTGGAGCATCCGGAAATTTTGAATGCCATAAACCCCTACTATGCCTACGACCTGCTGGTAAATTACCCGGAAGGTTTCTGGGTACTGGGCGCTGTGTTCCTCTGTACCACCGGGGCAGAATCACTGTATTCGGACCTGGGCCATTGCGGCAGACCAAACATCCGGCTGAGTTGGGGATTTGTAAAGCTTTGCCTGCTGCTGAATTATTTTGGGCAGGGTGCCTGGCTAATGACCAAAGAAGGAAGTGTACTTCGTGAGAACCCTTTCTATGGTATCATGCCTTCGTGGTTCCTGGTTATCGGTATTGCCATAGCAACTATAGCCGCCGTTATTGCCTGCCAGGCGCTTATTTCAGGCTCGTTTACCCTGATCTCCGAAGCTATTCGCCTGAATTTGTGGCCACGTGTAAAACTGGTGTACCCCACCAACCAGAAAGGGCAGTTGTATGTGCCAAGTATAAACTGGCTGCTTTGGCTCGGTTGTGTGGGCGTGGTGTTATACTTCCGCGAATCGGAGCACATGGAAGCAGCTTACGGTATGGCCATTACCATGTCCATGTTGTCTACTACTATCCTGATGAGCTATTTCCTGCGCGTAAAATATAAGTCGTGGGTTGCTGTTACCCTGTTCTTAGTGGTATACATTTCCATCGAATCATCTTTCATGATAGCCAACCTGAGCAAATTCACGCAAGGTGGCTGGGTATCGGTGCTGATTGCGAGTGTGTTGTTGGCCGTAATGTACATCTGGATAAAGGCTTTTTATATTAAGCGCAGCCTGGCCGAGTATGTGCGTCTTAAAGATTACCTGCCAGCCCTGAAGGAACTGAGTGACGACGAAACTATACCAAAATATACCACCCACCTGGTGTTTATGACGAGTGCACCCAAACCGAAGGATGTGGAAACCAAGGTAATCTACTCCATCTTTCAGAAGCGCCCGAAACGAGCTGATATCTATTGGTTTGTGCACGTTGAAACTACCGACCAGCCTTTTACAACCGAATACAAGGTAAAGCAGCTGGACCCTACCGTAATCCGGATCGATTTCAGGCTTGGTTTCAGGGTAGAACAGCGTATAAACCTGTTTTTCAGGAAAGTAGTGGAAGAGCTGGTAGCAAACGGCGAAGTGGATATTACCAGCCGCTACGACTCGCTGAGCAAGCATAACCTGATAGGCGACTTCCGGTTCGTAGTGCTCGAGAAATTCCTGTCTTACGAAAACGACCTGCCACTGAAGAACCGTATGATCATGGAATGGTATTTCAACATAAAGAAATACACCAGCTCCGAAAGCAAATGGTTCGGGTTAGATACAAGCTCTGTTAAAGTTGAGAAAGTACCGCTCGTTATCAGGCCGGTAAAATTACCGGAACTAAAGCGTATCACGGCCTAATTCTATAGTTCCTGATCCGGTTTACAAACTATAGCTATAGCTTCCACACGCAAATCTCCAGCGCTATAGTTTGTAAACCGGTGGGCAGGATTTTTTCAAGGTTCTTAGTGAGAGATTCTTAACAATTAGTATCTTGCTATATTGTTTGCCTGTTTTTACTATCGGCTATGAGCTTATTTTGCTGTTTTAGCTGCATGTAAACTATAGGCTTACGCACCAAACAACCTACATTAGCTGATGGCTAATCAACACCTACTACTACATGCGTAAATTTCTACAGAACATTACCCGACGAAAAAGCGGAACGGCTTTGCTGGCCGATTACTACCTCGATGATAACATACAGGGCACTAACCTTGTGCGTACGCTTAGGCTGAAGGATCTTGTTTCTTTTGGTATTGCAGCGATCATCGGTGCTGGTATTTTCAGCACTATTGGTAACGCAAGTGCCGCCGGCGGACCGGGTGTATCGCTCCTGTTCATTTTCACGGCTATTGCCTGCGGTTTTTCGGCATTGTGTTATGCACAGTTTGCTTCATCCATTCCGGTTTCGGGGAGTGCGTATACCTATGCCTATGCTTCTTTTGGCGAGCTGGTTGCCTGGATCATCGGCTGGGATCTGCTGATGGAATATGCTATTGGTAACATCGCCGTTGCTATCTCCTGGTCCGATTATTTTACGGCTGTGCTGCAGGGCGTAGGAATCGGAATGCCCGAATACCTTACCATGGATTTTCTGAGTGCATCGCGTGGCTTTACAGAAGTATCTGCGCAACTGGCTCAAGGCAAGGCTCTTTCGGACTTCCCTAGCTACCTGCAGGAAGCTTACCTTGCCTGGTCGAATGCGCCAACTATAGCTGGTATAAAACTGGTGGCTGATATTCCTGCACTAGGAATTACAGTGCTCATCACCTACCTGGTGTATGTTGGTATCAAAGAATCAAAACGCACGGCTAACCTGCTGGTTTTGCTTAAGCTTATAGTTATACTTTTAGTAATTGCAGTGGGTGCCTTTTATGTAAACACCGATAACTGGTCACCGTTTGCTCCGAATGGCATTTCAGGTATCCTGAAAGGTGTATCGGCTGTGTTCTTTGCCTACATCGGTTTTGACGCGATCTCTACCACTGCAGAAGAATGCGAGAACCCGCAGCGTGACCTGCCGCGTGCTATGATCCTGGCACTGATCATCTGTACAACGCTTTACGTTATCCTGGCCCTGATCCTGACCGGTATGGTGCCTTATAACGAACTGGCTGTTGGCGACCCGCTGGCCTATGTTTTCTCAAGAGTTAACCTGGATGCGATGGCTGGTATAGTTGCCGTGAGTGCTATAGTTGCCATGGCCAGCGTGCTTCTTGTTTTCCAGTATGGGCAACCACGTATCTGGATGAGTATGAGCCGCGACGGCCTGCTACCTAAGATCTTCTCCAGCATTCATCCGAAACATAAAACACCGTGGTTTGCAACTATAGTTACCGGATTTGTAGTGGCAGTGCCTGCCCTTTTCATGAACCTGACCGAGGTGACCGACCTGACAAGTATTGGTACATTATTCGCGTTTGTGCTGGTGTGCGGCGGTATACTGGTGATGGAAGAAAAGCAGAAACAGCTGGAGACTATACACAAAGGCTTCAGAGTGCCTTATATAAATGCCAGGTATACGTTGCCATTGCTGTTGATCGGTTTGCTGATTATTCTCTACATCTATAACGGAGAAGCCATGACAACTTATTTAAGCACGGAAGGCGGCTGGGAGGAGTTTCAGCATAAATTACCGCTACTAGGCTTTATGATCATTGCCGCTATCATGACGGTGCTTTCTTTCACTAAGAACCTGTCGCTTATTCCGGTACTGGGCTTACTTACCAACTTGTACCTGATGACGGAGCTAGGCATTACAAACTGGGTCCGTTTCCTGGGTTGGCTGGCGCTGGGCCTGGTGTTATATTTTGTGTATGGTTACCGAAACAGTAAATTAGGCAAGCATCAGGCATAACTTCAGCGTTACAAAACTTTGAAACAGAAGCAAAACATAGCAACTACGCTCCTCCTACTGGTGTGGGCTGCTATGTTTTGCTTTTCTGTTTTAGTCACCCTCTCCAAACAGCCCCAAAAATTAGCGACAAGCTGTAGTCCAGCTTTAGAAACAAACGAAGAATTAACTTCAGACAAGCAAAGCGAGCCTGTCGCCTGGACAGAGCAAACGCAAACACACGTTGTAACAAGCCATACTGAATCTTTTTTACACCTTTACACAAGTACTTTCTGGCTTCTAAAGCTGCGTACCTGTTTCCCCGATAAAAAACCGGTTAAGGTTTTGCTGGCATTTGCATCTGCGACTTCCCGCTTCCGGATACTCCCCAACGCCCCTTAGTTTATAGTTCTAACTGTTAGAGATGCCTGCCCTACTTTATAGTTTAAAAGTATGCGCAGTTGTTCTGCCATTCCCAGGAATGGTATTGTCTTTCACTTATTAACTATACTTAACTAAATGTCAAACAATATTTTCGCGACAAAATCTGTCGATAAACTGATTAAAGAATCAGAAAGCGGTGAACACGGCCTTAAACGTACCCTGACGGCCACTAACCTTACCATGCTGGGCGTGGGTGCTATTATTGGGGCAGGTATTTTCGTGCTTACCGGTACCGCTGCCGCAAATGCTGCGGGTCCTGCTATCGTTATCTCCTTTTTAATTGCCGGGCTTGGCTGTTTGTTTGCCGGTCTGTGCTACGCCGAGTTTGCCTCCATGATACCAATTGCAGGCAGCGCTTATACCTATGGTTATGCTACGTTGGGCGAGTTTATAGCCTGGATCATTGGCTGGGACCTGATACTGGAATACTTGTTTGGTGCTGCAACAGTGGCCGTAGGCTGGAGTGGTAACTTTGTAAGCCTGCTCAAATCGATCGGCATTACGGTACCGGCTGTCATTGCTGCCGCCCCGCTTGCTTACGATGGTAACTCCTTTACTGCCACCGGTTCTATCATCAACCTGCCGGCTATCGTGCTTATACTTATCATGACGACCTTACTGGTAATCGGTATTCAGGAGTCTGCTAAATTCAACAACATCATCGTTATTGTAAAGGTAGCTATCGTGTTACTGGTTATCGCCTTCGGCTTCCAGTACATCGACCCTTCTAACTGGACCCCGTTTATCCCTGAAAAAGAAGTACTGATTGATGGCGCAACCCGATACGGATGGCAGGGCGTAGTAGCCGGTGCTGCTATCGTATTCTTCTCTTACATCGGGTTTGATGCGGTAAGTACTGCTGCACAGGAAGCTAAAAACCCGCAACGCGACATGCCGATCGGTATGCTTACATCACTTGGTATCTGTACATTATTATATGTGTTAATGTCGCTGGTAATGACTGGCCTGGTACCTTACAAAATGCTGAATGTTCCGGATCCGGTACTGGTTGCACTTTCAGCAGCGGGACCTGCGCTTAGCTGGTTATACTTCTTTACCGGTGTGGGTGCTGTAGCTGGTCTGGCTTCGGTTGTATTGGTAATGTTAATGGGTCAGCCACGTATTTTCTTTGCCATGAGCCGCGATGGTTTATTACCGTCACTATTTGGTAAAGTACATCCAAAGTTCAACACGCCTTATGTAACTACAATCATCACTGGTTTGGTAGCAGCTGTTGTGGCAGGTATTTTCCCTATCGGGTTGCTAGGTGAACTGGTAAGTATCGGAACATTGCTGGCTTTCGTAATTGTGTGTGCCGGTATCATTGTGTTGCGCCGTACCAGCCCTGAGCTAAAGCGTCCGTTTAAAACACCTTTTGTGCCACTTGTACCAATACTGGGCATCCTGATCTGCGGCTACATGATGGCAAACTTAGGTTTTGATACCTGGATGCGCCTGATCATCTGGATGGCAATTGGTATAGCTATTTATTTTTTGTATGGTCGTAAACACAGCAAACTGCGCAAGCAGAACGATGCGCTCGAAGCTGGCAAAGTACCTGTAAGTTAATTTCAATTCTAACGAATGTAATGTTATGGGAATATCCGAGTTATTCATTTTTCTGACAGCATTAACAGTGCTTACCCTCTATTTAAGGAAAGCTGCTAAAAAGAAACACAAATAAACCCTGATAGGTATTTCTTCATAAAAACCGCCTGGTAATTGCCAGGCGGTTTTTGTTTTTATAGTTTGATACTAATACTGGATCCCCAGCTGGCCACTCGCAGCGGCGCACAACGCAGTCGAACTTACGGAAGGTGCCACCCGGACAAATAGGTGGTTACTGGACTCTTATGTAGCATATGGTATCTGCAAAAACTATAATTGAGGCAATAGCAGAAGTTAGCCTGAACAAAACCCAGAAGCTGAAATCATTCAGATTCGGTTCAAACTTCTGTTTTCAGCTGCTTTATAGTTGTTATACCAAAACTTTAAGGCAGTGTCATGAAAAATAAAAGACTTTAATCTCTTTTACTCATGACGCAAGTCATTTCTCAATTTCCCTTCCCTGCTGACCTTTGATCCGGAAAAAGCCTTTGTAACAGGCATGTTTTTCAACTACCTATTTCAAAGTATAGTCACCAATTCATTTAAATATCACATTAAACATTTACATATATGAAATACAGAAATCTATGGCTTGGGTTTATTGCCGTTATAGTCGGCTCCTTTGCCGTGCTAGGGTACTATGGTATCGAAATCTATCGGGAAGCACCTCCTATTCCCAAACAGGTAGTAACCACATCCGGTAAAGTGCTTTTTAATGAGCAGGATATTAAGGACGGACAAAATGTATGGCAGTCGGTTGGCGGACAGGAATTGGGTTCTGTCTGGGGGCACGGTGCTTATGTAGCACCCGACTGGAGTGCCGACTGGTTACACAAAGAAGCAATGTATTTCCTGGATACCTGGGCGGAGCAGGAGAAAGGCGTGAACTATGAGGCGCTGGATGAAGAAACTAAGGCCATGCTGGAAGCTCGTCTGCAAAAACAGATCAGGGCAAACACCTATGATCCCGAAACTGGTGTACTGACTATTTCGGATTTACGTGCTGAGGCTATTGCAGATGTAAGCAGGCATTATACAGGTCTGTTTATGGATGACCCGGCACTGGCAAAACATCGTGATTCTTACGCCATGTCTGATAACACTGTTAAAGACCCGGTGCGGATGCAGAAACTGAATGCCTTCTTCTTCTGGACCTCTTGGGCCTGTGTTACCGAACGTCCGGGTAAAAATATTACCTACACTAACAACTGGCCTGCCGAAAAACTGGTAGCCAACGAACCAAGCAGCGACCTGATCATCTGGACAGGTTTCAGTGTCATTATCCTGATAGCTGGTGTGGGCTTGCTCGCTTATTATTATGCTTCTAACAAGGAAGATGACATAGACCTGAGCAAACTGCCAAAGAAAGATCCTTTGCTGGGTTTAAATGCCACGCCATCTATGAAAGCCACGTTAAAGTATTTCTGGATTGTGACAGCCCTTATACTGGTACAGGTTACATTGGGAGTTGTGTCGGCTCACTATGGGGTGGAAGGCCAGGCTTTGTATGGTTTCCCACTTGCTGATTACCTGCCCTACTCTATTACCAGAACCTGGCACGTGCAACTCGCCATTTTCTGGATAGCTACCTCCTGGCTGGCAACCGGTTTATACATTGCGCCTGCTGTGTCGGGCCACGAGCCAAAATTCCAGAAACTGGGGGTAAACTTCCTCTTTGTCTGCCTGCTTATTATAGTTGCTGGTTCGCTGGCTGGGCAGTGGTATGGCATCATGCAGAAACTGGGATACACTGAAAACTTCTGGTTCGGACATCAGGGGTATGAATATGTAGACTTAGGACGCTTCTGGCAGATATTCCTTTTAGTTGGCTTATTCCTGTGGCTGGGCCTGATGGTGCGTGCTATTATGCCTGCTTTCCGAAACGATGCAGAAGGTCGTCACCTGCTGGGCATGTTCCTGATCTCATCGGCTGCCATTGCTATCTTCTATGCATCCGGCCTGATGTGGGGACAGCATACCAACCTGGCCATTGCAGAGTACTGGCGCTGGTGGGTAGTTCACCTGTGGGTAGAAGGCTTCTTCGAAGTATTTGCTACCGTGGTAATTGCCTTCCTGTTTGTGCGCATGGGTTTGCTGGATACTAAAATGGCCACATCGACAGTACTTTTCTCTACCATTATCTTCCTTTTCGGAGGTATTATCGGTACGTTTCACCACTTATACTTTAGCGGTACGCCAACTGCTGTCATGGCCTTAGGTGCTACATTCAGTGCCCTGGAAGTGGTGCCGCTTGTACTGATTGGTTTTGAAGCATACCATAACCTGAAAATCAGCCGCCTTACCCAGTGGATCAAGGCGTACAAGTGGCCTATCTACTGCTTCGTGGCTGTAGCTTTCTGGAACCTGGTTGGTGCCGGTGTGTTCGGGTTCGTGATCAATCCGCCGATCGCACTTTATTACATGCAGGGGCTAAATACAACACCTGTGCACGCACACACCGCCCTTTTTGGAGTATATGGTATACTTGGTATAGGGCTGATGCTGTTTGTTCTGAAGGGTTTGTCCGGCCGTCGCCGCTGGAAAGATGGTGTGATAAGTTTTGCTTTCTGGTCTCTTAACATTGGCCTCATCCTGATGGTACTGATAAGTGTGCTTCCTATCGGGCTTATGCAGACGTGGGCAAGTGTGGAATATGGCTTATGGTATGCCCGCTCTATGGAGTTTATGCAGACAGACACTATGGAAACACTGCGCTGGCTACGGGTTATTGGTGACACGATCTTTGCTGGTGGTATTGTTGCCTTAGCCTGGTTCATCATCGGTCTTAAAACAGGCTGGTCGCTTGAGCAGGATGAAGATGTGCAGGACATAGACCTCATCCAGACACAGGAAGATGAACTAACTATAAAAAAGTAACAACTATAATTACATAAGTACATCTTGATGCACTTCCAGGAATGGCTGCCCAACTATGGGCGGCCATTCCTTTTTTTGAGGCTGATCTTCTTTTGTATTTCGTTAGTTAGCAACTATAAATTTTATGCTTTCTAGTGCATAATTCAGACCTTTACAGGTAATGTCGTCAACAACTATACTTCAGAATTTACCTGACTTACCTGTTAAGGAAGCCCTGCCGCGCCTGCTTTCTGCCCTGGAAACCAATACCAGGGTTATACTGGAAGCACCGCCCGGAGCAGGTAAAACCACGCTTGTTCCGTTAGCATTATTAGAAGCCGGCTGGCGCAACAACGGTAAAATACTGGTGCTGGAGCCCCGCCGTCTGGCAACACGTGGTGCCGCACAACGCATGTCGGATCTCATGAACGAGCCACTCGGGCAAACAGTTGGTTATTGGGTGCGCATGGAGCATGTGGTATCTGATAAAACTATAGTTGAGGTAGTAACCGAAGGCATACTGACCCGCTTGATACAGGATGACCCGGCACTGGAAGGGATTGCAGCTATTATTTTTGATGAGTTTCATGAACGAAACCTACAGGCTGACCTTGGTTTAGCTTTGGCTTTAGATGCACAGGCAGTGCTACGTCCTGATCTCCGTATTCTTGTGATGAGTGCCACGCTGGATGCTGTAACGATAGGTAAGTGGCTCGATGCACCTGTTATTACTAGCGAAGGCCGGCAATATCCTGTCGAAACGCATTACCTGCCTACTTCAGAAGTAGCTGCTGCAGGAAACAGACCAGCGGAAAGACTGAGCAACCTGGTACCCAAAGCAATACGAAAAGCACTAACCGAACAACCGGATGGCGATATACTGGTATTTTTGCCCGGCATGGGGGAAATGCGAAGAGTAGCCGCACAACTGGAAGGCAAACTGGCGCCAACTATAGACCTCCACATTTTGCACGGTGACCTGCAGCTTTCCAAACAACTGGCTGCCATACAACCTGCGCCTAAAGGCAGGCGCAAAATCGTGCTTGCCACCAGTATTGCCGAAACCAGCTTAACTATAGAAGGTGTAAAGATCGTGATCGATGGCGGCTTTTCACGTGTTCCTAAATTTGTGCCCCGCACCGGCTTAACTACGCTGGCAACTATAGCTGTTTCAAAAGCTGCCGCCGACCAGCGCCGCGGCCGTGCAGGTCGTTTAGGGCCGGGTGTATGTTATAGGCTTTGGTCTACTGCCGACCAGGCGCAGTTAGCAGACAGGCAAAACCCGGAGATCTGCGAAGCAGACCTGACCGGGCTGGCGCTGGAGCTTGCCATGTGGGGCGTAAAAGATGCTGCTGCTTTAAACTGGCTGGATGTGCCACCTGCCGCTGCCATGGCACTTGCCCGCGATCTGTTACTTCGCCTGGAAGCTATAGATAAAACCGGTAACGCTACCCCGCACGGAAAAGCACTGGCATCGCTTGGCCTTTCTCCAAGACTAGGGCACCTGGTTATTCGTGGCCGTGAGTTTGGTTTTGGAGCCACAGCCTGCGCTTTGGCTGCGTTGTTATCTGAAAAAGACATACTGAGACAACTGGAAACCGGACGAGGAAATGTATTGCCAGACCTACCTCTGCGCCTGGAAATCTTATCGGGTAAGCGTCCGCCTATTCCGGGTTTTGTGATCGACGAAAATGCCCTGCGGCGTGTAAAAGAACAGACACAGCACCTGATGCAACGCACCCGCACCACCAACGAAACTATAAAACCGGACGCAGCAGGAATCTTAACTGCCCTCACCTACCCCGACCGCCTGGCCCAACGGGAGTCATCGGGCCGGGTTAGACTTGTAACCGGACAACGGGCCGCTTTGCCAACAGAGCTTTTCAGCGAAGCAGACTTTTATAGTATAGCGCACCTCGAGATCGGGAACCAGCCGCGTATTTTGCTCGCAGCACCGCTTAACAAAACTGAGTTGCTGGAGCATTTTGAAGAACAGCTCGAAGAATTGGATGAGGTAAGGTTTGACGAAGCCACCGGCAGAGTGATAGCCCGTAAGATCACCCGGTTAGGGGCATTAATTCTGCAGGAAACCAGCCAACCAAACCCAGATCAGGAACAGGTGGCCACTCTACTTTTACAGGCACTTAAAGAGAGAGGAATTGATAAACTTCCCTGGTCTGACCAAGCTATAAAAACCCGGCAGCGCTTAGCTTTTCTGCATCAACTGGCACCTGAACTATGGCCTGATGTTTCGGATAAGATGCTGGCAGAAACGATAGAGCTATGGCTGTTGCCACATTTGCTCGGCTTACGAACTATAGAACAAGTGGCCAGGTTAGATTTTAATGAAATGCTGCTTTCGGACCTGAGTTGGGAACAACGGCAGGAAATGGACCGGCTGGCCCCAACTCACCTGGAAGTACCCAGCGGCTCCCGCATAGCCTTAAACTATACAGATCCAGCCACTCCTGTACTTGCCGTACGCCTGCAGGAAGTATTCGGGATGCTGGATACGCCCAGAATTGGTGGTGGCAAAGTGCCTTTGCTGATTCACCTGCTCTCCCCTGCTTCCCGCCCCGTGCAGGTTACCCGCGACCTGCGAAGTTTCTGGACAACCGGCTATTTTGATGTCAGGAAAGATCTCCGTGGCCGTTACCCCAAACACCACTGGCCCGACGACCCACTGGCAGCTGTTCCGACCCGCGGCATTAAAAGGCGACCTCACTAGTACATACTAATAAAGCCCAAAACCACCTTTAAACAGTGGCTTTGGGCTTTTTAAACTATAGAACTATAGTTTAAAATATCAGACTATAAAAAGAGATCCCCTGCAGCTTCTGGCTGGTAAAGGATAGATTCAATTTTGTAATACAGCATTCCCTGCGGAGCAGGCCATTCTACTTCGTCGCCTACTTTGCCACCTAAGATAGCAGTTGCAACCGGAGCCAGTACGGAAATCTTACGGGCATTAAGGTCGGCATCTTTCGGATACACAACCGTAATTTCCATTTCTTTCCCGGTTTTCAGGTCTTTCAGGCGCACTAGTGAATTCATAGTTACTACATCAGTCGGCACTTCTTCTGAGGCTACAACTTTTGCGCGCTTCAGTTCTTTACACAACCCTTCAACAGAGGCAGCGCCACCATTCTGACGTTGCAACTGCACCAGGCTATGCAGGCGTTCTTGATCTTTTTCGGTTAGATAGATGGGGTTCATACAAGTCTAGTTTAATATAAGTTGATGCTCT
This sequence comes from Pontibacter populi, assembly GCF_019336435.1. Lineage (GTDB taxonomy): Bacteria > Bacteroidota > Bacteroidia > Cytophagales > Hymenobacteraceae > Pontibacter > Pontibacter humidus. The sequence goes on from NZ_JAHWXQ010000002.1 coordinate 545,135, forward strand.
TTCGTGAGTATTGATCCTGGTTCTGTCGGCTTAAAGTAGATATCTTCAAAGCTCAGCGTTCTGCCGGATTCCACTCTTCTGAAAATCTTATCCGGCGTAATACTGTCTATGCTGCCAAAACCGCAGGCTTCCATCACTTCTATTGTTGATTTTATAGTATTGCCATGGAAATTTGCTACACGAACTCTCTTATCAGCAACATCCAGACCCTTATAAAGGTTTTCGTCCTGCGTAGCAATACCTACCGGGCAACGACCTGAGTCACACTGAAGCGCCTGTATACAGCCCAGTGCAAACATCATTCCGCGGGCACTATAGCAAATATCCGCACCCAGTGAGATTGCCTTAATTATATCTACGCCAGTTATGATTTTTCCGGCTGCAATCACCCGGATTTCTTTTCTGAGCTTATATTTCACCAGCATCTCCTGCACAAACGAAAGGGCATCGTAAAGCGGCATACCTAAGCTATCCGTAAATTCTAGCGGCGCTGCACCTGTTCCACCTTCTGCTCCATCTATCGTTATAAAGTCCGGGTAAATCTGGTTGTGCATCATTTCCTGGCAAAGCCGCTCAAACTCCATTTTGTTACCGATACAAAGCTTAATACCGATCGGCTTGCCCTGAGACAGCACACGAAGCTTCTCGATGAACAGCAACATAGTGAACTGGTCCTGGAAAGCAGAGTGCGCCGGTGGCGAAGCAACGGTAGTATGAGGTATAACTTTACGGATTGCAGCGATCTCCGGCGTGTTTTTAGCAGCTGGCAGAATACCTCCATGGCCTGGCTTTGCACCCTGCGATAGCTTTATTTCCACCATTTTAATGTTCGGATGGGAAACCTGCTCTTCGTATAGTTTCTCTGAGAAGTTACCCTGACCATCGCGGCATCCAAAGTAACCCGTACCGATCTGCCAGATCAGGTCGCCGCCACCTTCGATGTGGAACGGGCTTACGCCACCTTCACCAGTGTTATGTGCGAACCTGCCCAGTTTAGCTCCTCCACTTAAAGCCGTAACCGCTGTTTTACTCAGCGAGCCATAGCTCATGGCCGATATATTATATATACTGGCGCTATACGTCTGCTTACAACGGCTGCCACCTACTGTTACACGCAGGTCTTCTTCCGTAACATGCGCCGGAAACATGGTATGCGCAATCCACTCGAAACCACTCTCCTGGCTGTTGGCCTGCATACCAAATGGCACCGTCTGCCGTACGTTTTTAGCACGCTGGTAAACGATAGAGCGCTGGCGGCGGCTGAAAGGCTTCCCATCCAGGTCTGACTCAAAGAAATACTGACGCATTTCCGGGCGGATACTTTCAAAAAAGTAGCGCAAATGACCTATCACTGGGTAGTTGCGCAGGATAGAGTGCTTTGGCTGACGGATATCATGGATATAAACTGCCTGCAACGGTAGCACGAACACCAACAAAGCTCCATAAGCTATATTTTGGGAAGCCAGGTATAAAACAAGGGCATAAATGGCTGCAAAAGCAACCGCAAACAGTTGCCTTACGCTAAGTTTGATTAACATATCAGTTGTAAAAATTAATTTTCAGAGATAAAGCCAGTGTAGATAACCGCAACAACTATAAGCTGCAGGCCAGAAACACCAGATACCAGGAGGAGTTCGGTGCCGGATAGATTTCCGGCTTACTTGTTAAAGTCTTTGGGAGTAGAAAAAAAGTTAAGACAATAACCGTTCAGGTCATCGCTTAAGGAAACGTGATTCGAAGCTGCTACAAGGCTTGTAAGCGGCAATTGTAACGTATGTTGGTGTATACTGAATGGCAGCACAGCAGGTTCAAATTTGGTTAGCCAAAGTAAGCAGATATTATATAGAAATGCAACATGTTCACGGTATACGCTGCTCAACCTATATATTGTTACATAAATTTAGCAACTCACACTCTGTACCCATGCTTCGGGTTGAACAGGTTCGGATTCTATAAAATGTCCACCTACGCTTTCTCTCCTTAAAACACAGGCATCGAGAATAAGTTCGACAACAGTCAGTAAATTTCTAACTTCCTGTACCATAGCAGAATATCCCTGAAGATGTTTCAGGCTATATTTCAGTTCTGCAAGCTGATATGTTGCCTCCAGCAAGCCTTCTGCTGTACGAACTATACCTGCCTTCTCCCACATTAATACCTGCAAAGCTTTTCTGGCCTTAAGTACAATTTTATCGCTGCAGTTATCCGGCAAACTATAGACTATACTTTTGAATGATGTACAAAGTAGCTGCAGCTCTGAAACCGCAACATGCCTGGCAGCTTCCCTGGCAAAAACAACACCCTCCAGTAACGAATTACTGGCCAGCCGGTTAGCACCGTGCACGCCCGTACAAGACACCTCACCTATCGCATATAACCCAACTATAGATGTCTGCCCGTGCAGGTTGGTCTGCACGCCTCCGCACTGGTAATGCGCCGCCGGAACAATCGGGATTAACTCCATAGCAGCATCAACGCCTATGGTTTTACATTTGGTATAGATACCCGGAAAATTCTTTTGTAATACACCTTCGGGCAAACGGGTGGCATCCAGGTACAAACATTCGGAATAATGCAGGTGCATTTGTTCGTAGACGGCGCGGGCAACTATATCTCGGGGAGCAAGCGACCCCAGCGGGTGGTAATGCTGCATAAAAGCTGACCCATCCGGTAACACCAGTTCTGCCCCGGCACCGCGCAATGCCTCACTTATCAGGAACGTATCAGTAGATGTCGGATCGTAGAGGGCTGTGGGATGAAACTGGAAGAACTCCATATTTCGGATAGCGGCGCCTGCCCTGTGCGCCATGGCCAGTCCGTCGCCGGTGGCTATAGTTGGGTTGGTGGTGAATTGGTAAACCTGGCCTGCGCCGCCGGTTGCCAGCACAATAGCTTTGGCCAATATAGTTTTATAGTTGCCGCTTTCCATGTCCAGCACCTGCACACCATAGCAGACCTTCTCTTCAGCTATAGTTTGGGTCAGCAGATCAATCCCTAAATGATGCTCAAATACCGTAATATCTGGATGCTGTAGGGCTGCTTTACTTAAGGCCTGTTGAATGCTTAACCCGGTGTGGTCTTTTACGTGCGCGATGCGATGTTGTGAGTGGCCGCCTTCCAGGCCTAAGGCAATCGTTTCATTGATAGCTGTATCGAAAAGTACCCTCTGTTGCTGCAGCCATTCTATAGCTTCAGGAGCACGCGCGACCATAAACCGAACCGCTGCTTCGTCGCATAAACCGGACCCGGCAGTATGGGTGTCCTGCACATGCTGTTCAAATGAATCTGTAGCACTCAATACTGCAGCAATTCCGCCCTGGGCATAAGCCGTGTTGGTCTCCGACAATGCAGCTTTACAGAGAACCAACACTTTGCCATGCGCAGCAGCCTCCAGGGCAAATGTCAGCCCGGCAATACCGCTGCCCAGTACTACAAAATCATAATTCAGCGACTCCATTTATGCAAAAGCCAGCATGCGCTCAATTGGTATAAGGGCTCTTTTGATGATCTCTTCGTCCAGGGTAACTTCAAAAAGCTTTTCCTGCGGCGTGCCGATTGCCCGGAGTGAATCCAGTGTGCGTTGTATAGTTATCTGCTTCATGTGAGGACACTTGATGCATGGAACTATAAATTCTTTATGAGGATACATACCGCGTAAGGTTGCACCTAAATCGCATTCCGAACCCAATATAAACTGGCGACTTTCGCTCTCGCCTACAAACCGGATAATATCGGAGGTACTACCCACTATACCGCCGGCTCCTTTTAAGGCATAGGTAACGGTATCGTCCGGAACTTCCCAGTGCACCAGCACCTGCGCTTCAGGATACATCAGTTTAAGGCCGTTTATGCGCTGTGGTGTAAACTGCTCGTGCACTTCGCATTTTCCTTCCCAAAGTATCAGTTCTTTACCGGTTTCGGCTTTGATCTTGGTCTGCAGGTTGCGGCCCATGTACAGGTCCGGTAAAAAGATGAGCTTGTCGCCGCCCAGTGAGCGGGCAATATCCATGGCGTTGCGGGAGGTGCAGCAGATATCAGCCTCGGCTTTGGTCTCGGCGTAGGTGTTTATGTAAGCTACTACCGGCACGCCCGGCCATAGTTTCTTCAGCATCTGAACGTCTTCGCCGGTAATACTTTCGGCAAGCGAGCAGCCGGCTTCAAAACTTGGCAGCAACACCTGCTTTACCGGGTTCAGGATCTTGGCCGTTTCAGCCATAAACTTAACCCCGCAAAAAATAATGTAATCCGCTTCCACAGTTTTAGCCGCTACGCTCAGCCCCAGCGAGTCGCCTACAAAATCGGCAATGCCACCATCTTCGTGTTTTACCTGCAGCTCAGCGGGCATGTAAAAATGCGACAGTACCACTGCGTTATGCTTTTTCTTTAACTCACGGATCTCTTCAACCGCAGCAAGTAAGGCGGCTTCTTCTTGTTCGGGTAGGGCAACAGGTTCCATGGCTCTGAGTTTCTCAGAGAAAGCGCCCCGTGTTTGGGTAGTAAGCATGTTGGGAGTGTGTTAGGTTAAGATTCTAGGGTTATTTTGCCGGAGCTATAGTTTAATCCGTTAAACCTGCCCCAGAAATATGCTCTTTTGGAAGCTCTTCATGCAGGTTTGTGATAAAGTACTTTCCTGAATTAATTCCATCAACCAGGTCCTGTATCGTTTTAGAACTGAACACCTTCAGCAGCTGGTCGCGGTACGCTTTTATTTCGTTGTGTAGCGGGCAAGGATGAATGTCCGAACACATCTTCATGCCCATCCCGCATTTCCGGAAAGCTTCCAGGCCATCTATTGTATTCACTACTTCCAGCAGAGTAATTTCGCTGGCAGGCCTGTGCAGAAAAAATCCGCCTCCGGGCCCTTTCATGGATGCAATAATGCCTTTACGCACTAGGTCCTGCAGTATTTTGCCCATAAAATGAGCCGGCAAGTCCAGTTCTTTCGCTATTTCCTTTATGCCTGCTTTAAGCCCTTGTGCATCGCTCAGGGCGATGTACACAATAGCACGAAGCGCATATTCCGCTGTCTTCGATAACATGAGAATCTGTTTATACTTTTAACACTAACACGGCTGCAAAGGTACTATTTCCCTTCCAACTGCCGCATACCCTCTTCCGTGATCATTTCAGTAGACCAGGGCGGAGACCACACTAAGTTTACTTTTACATCCAGATTCGGAAAACGTTTTAAAAGTATCTGCTCCGTAGCAGTTGTAATAGTGCCGCTCATCGGGCAGCCAGGTGTTGTCAGGGTCAGTTCTATTTCCAGCAGATCGCCATCCAGGCTCACGCCATAGATCAGTCCCAGGTCAACTATGTTGATACCCACTTCGGGGTCGATGATATATTTTAATGTTTCGAAAACTTCATTTCCGAAGTCTTCAGACACTTGCGTTTCCATAGGAAAAAGGTTTTAGTTCCTGAACTTTATGCAGTAGCAATTGAAACACATTGGCCGTGTATAGCAACGATGTGATGGTAAAGCCGATAGCACCGGCGAGAATGATTTGTTGGTTGTGCAACAGCACGCCCGTAACCAGCAGTAAATAGCCGGCCAGGTAACTATAGTTTTGCAAGCGCTGAATGGTATGATTGTAAAGGTCTTTGGGAAGCGGCGTTTTAAATTTGCCTACATAGTCTTCGTACACATGCATCCAAACTATAAACGGCAAGGTTTTAAAGGTCTGGCCCAGGATAATGGCGGACATAAAACCCAGGAAAACCGAGATGCCATATACCAGATAAACCGCTGAAAGTAACTGTTGTGGCAACGCAACCTGGCTGCTAACTATAAACACCAGCACAATGGGTAACAACAACAGGGCAAGGGCCACAAATGTCTGTTTCATGCCCAGGTCCATGTCGTGGCGCTGGCGTGTTTTGCTGGTCTCGTAAATGAATACCAAAAACAATAGAATTCCGGCAACAACCAAAACCGCATAAACCGGCAATAACGCCGTATGAAAGAACAGGTGATCGAAGATAAAGAACACCAGTCCCGCATTGATCAGGTTATAACTCCAGTTCAGTTTCTTAGTGCTCTCGGCGTGTGCCAGCAAGAACATCGGTATCAGTTTGGCTCCTACTCCAATAATGAGCAGCAGAAACCAGCCGGCCATGCCAATGTGTGCGTGCAGCTTTAAATAATGGGTGTGCTCTACCGGCAGAAAAGCCATCGTAAAGTTCAGCACCATGATCAGCCCCACTATACCCGTAACCAGCAACCAGATAGCCGAAGTAACTATAAAGTCAGATTCGATGGTCCATTTGGGTGCCTGCCGGGCCGTCTGGATGACGTTGATATTGAAAAGGATGAAAGAGATAACTAAACTACAGGCAGCTATGTGCATGACATGCCCCAGCTCAAAATTCCAGAAGCACCAGGCTAAAATTATCGTTCCTATTCCTAAAAACCCGAAGGCTATAGTTGCCAGTTTTTCAGAATATAGTTTGCAGTCGAGCACTACCGGCAGTAACTGGTATAGCGCCCCGAAAATGAGCATGGTTGCCCAGCCAAGTGCCGCCACGTGTGTTAAGGTCAGCAGTTTCGGGTGAAAATAGTGCCCGCCAAAAGCATCGGTAGAGAAGAGCAATAAAATGCTTAACGCTACAAAGGCCAGGGCAGCAAAAGCATAATGCGGCAGCACAACCCATTTGCCCGGCGAATTCGATGTAGTGGCAGCGCTCATGGTTTGGTTATTTATAGATCAGTAAGTCAACCTGGTTAGGGCCTACTTCCTTTATAGTTATGTTAAACCCGCGCTCCTGCAATTGCGGCAGTAAGAATTGCGGCACGCGTTTATGCACCACATACAGGGCTTCCTCCTGCGGCAAAACTTCCAGCTCGCCAAGTATAGTTACCATTGGCTGCGGCATTTCCATAGCGCGTACATCAATGTGTTTTACCTTGCCTGCAAAGCCTGCCAGCACATCCTCAAAGCTGCCTGTTTCAGGTTTTATAGTTTGTTCTTCCGAAGTATCCGTTGCACCATCTTTCCAGAAATAAGTATGCACCAGGTTTGGAGCTTTCACATCGGTCCAGAAACTATAGCCTTTCTTTTTAAGGATAGCTATAAGTGGCGTTGGCTCAAACGTGTTGATGATCAGCAGGGCATTGTTTTCCTCAATCTCATCCACAGCTTTCATGATCTTTAAAAACGGATCGTTACCGGTGGCTATATCTTCACACACATCCAGGGTCAGAATATGCTGAGCTGGTAATTGCGCCAGGTATGCCGGCATGGCTGTGGTTGTGGTTTCAGGTGTTTGCATTGTGATCGGTATTTTAGTATTTCCGGTTATGTTTTCGCTGGCTGTAAACCCTAGTGGCTCCAGCTTACGGTAAAACAGTTCTATGTCGCAGCCGCCAATGCGGGCTGCATCGGCTATAGTTACCCGCGATGCCAGTATCTTGCGCAGCACCGGGTTGCGTAGCTTCTCGAAATGCCTGTTTATACTTGCTATCGCATCTATCGCTGCCGGGTTTTCCTTTATCAGCGCAGATATTTTGGTGGTAGCTGCTATATGCATGGGTATCAGGCCTGCGCTTTTACAGTCCAGAACTCGGGTGTAAAAGTATCCAGGCGAGGGTCGTGTTTATGAGACAGCAGTTTTCCGGTCAGTTCCAGTTCATCAGGGTTAGCCATTCGCTGCACATACGGAAACAGCTCTCTTTCTTCCCAGCGGATGTGGTCGTTCAGGTCTCTTTCCAGTACTTTAAACAGCTCTTTGTTCATCGGGCTGCCGGTATTTATCAGGTCAACTATAGTATGCAACAACTGATGCTCTTCCGCCAACCGCGCTCTTACAGTATCATCTGATTTCAATACTCTTTTCAGTATCCACTCTTCTTCTTCGCAATGCTCTTTCAGAATTGTCTCCCAGAAATAGCGCACATAAGCACGCATCAGTTCCAGGTCGGTTCCATTCTTCAGTCCCTGCCGGATCTTCCAGCAAAACAACAATCCGAAGTGATGTTCACGAGACAGGGGCACCAGGCTCTTATCTCTTTTCTGGGGTGCAATTGCGTTTTTCATAACAGTGGTATTTATTGTCCGAACCAGGATCTGCAGGATCTTAAGACGTTCAGGGTTATATGTCAGGAAAAGTAAAAAGCTTAAACTTCTGTCCATCCCTTAATCCTGAGAACCCTGGTTCTGACATGGTAATTTATTTTACTACTTCTTTTTCCATCTCGATCGCTTTCGGGAACAGGATGTTATTCTCTAAGTGGATGTGGCGGAAAAGATCATCTTCAAACTCCTGCAGCTTTTTGAAAGCTACGGTATAAGTAGCGCAGGCATCAGCCGGCAACGTATAGTCGTTTGTTAGCTCACGGATCATTTCAAGCTCACGGCCGGCGTGGTCGTGCTCCATTTCCATCATGTTGATCGGGTTCTGGATAGATCCGAAAGATGCCGGCTCCATTTTCACACCGCTCTTCTTGGCCTCGTCCAGCTGCTTAATGTACGGGAACAGCACGCGCTCTTCTTTCGGCATATGCGATTCCAGTTCATTGGCAACGTTGGTAAAGTGCTTCACTACTTCCAGCAATTCCGGGTGGCGCTGACCGTGTACGCGGGCAATTTTGGTAGTGTATTCGTACAGGGCAGGTATTGCTTCGCGCACATATTTATGGTGCATGTTCACGATATAATCTGCCAGGAAGCCTGGCTCCCATTTATCGTACTCAGCCTGGCGGCTCTGCTCGGCTTCGTCCATGGCAACCAGTTCAGCTTCCAGCTGATCCTGGCTAATGCCTTTTTCCTTACAAACTTGTGCTACCGACTTTTTACCACCGCAGCAGAAATCGATACCGAACTTTTTAAAGACCTGTGCCTTGCGATAATCTTTTGCTACCAGTTCGCCTACTGTTTCACCTTCTTCGGGTGTAAGTTTTGTAATGCGTACTTCCCATACTTCAGGGCCTTGCTCCAGGTAATCAAACTTAAATATGTTACCACGCTCGCCCAGTAACTGGTAATACACCGGCTTCGGATCGTGGTCGTTATGTATAATAAAAGAGTCGCCGCCTTTCATGTTGTCAAACCATTCAAAAATGGTTGGGTGCTTCATGCGTGGCTCCAGAACGGTTACATCTAATTTTCTTTCTGCGATTTGTGTGGTTTCCATATTGGTTAATTTTGTTGTTAGTATCAATCACCGGTGTAAAGGTAAACGACGATTTTTTAAAATAAAAGATAAAAAGGTATTTTATTATTTTATTAAACGCATTACCTTTACAACAGGTTCAACAACAGTATATTTAAGTTCAGAAAAAATAATTTAAGCGCCTTAAACACTAATTATAAAATTGATTTACAGGCACTTAAATTAACAATACAAGTTTACCACTATCTGCAAAGGGCGAAAATGATCGAAGTCACTTATTTGGGTGACCTTGCTCATCCTGATTGGTTTTTATAGTTGATAGCTTAGTGAACTCAAAGTATAGCTGTTTTATATATAGCCCCTTTAGTTACTGTCTTCAGACTCCGGTTATCGGTTTACAGGAGACAGCTTAACTAGAGTTACCGGCCTTTTTGGTCCAGAGCCCATCGCAGGCAAACGCGCAACAAGTATTCAGAAACCCTTAAAAAAATTTATAGAGCTACCCCTATGAAGAAAAGTAAAAGAGCAGCCGGCCTGTCCTTCGCCCGGCATTTTACCACCGCAGCGCAAAATGCCTACGACATGTTCCGTTACGAGCTCCGCTCCTCCACTATCCGCAACCCGACCGGCGATGTGGTGGCAGAGCTGAACGACGTGGAAGTACCCGCACAATGGTCGCAGATCGCGACCGATATCCTTGCTCAGAAGTACCTGCGTAAAGCGGGCGTACCTCAGGCCGATGGTAGAACCGGTTCTGAGAAATCAGCGAAGCAAGTAGTACACCGCCTGGTAAAATGCTGGCAGGACTGGGGAAGTAAGTATGGCTATTTTGCATCTGAGAAAGATGCCCAAGTGTTTTATGACGAACTGGTGTATATGCTGCTGGGCCAGTATGCCGCACCCAACTCGCCGCAATGGTTTAACACCGGCCTTTACAATTCCTATGGCATTTCAGGTAAATCGCAGGGCCATTATCATGTAGACCCTGACACAGGTAAAATGAAGGAGTCGACCTCAGCGTTTGAGCGGCCACAGCCACATGCCTGTTTCATTCTTTCGGTGCAGGACGATTTGGCGCAGAAAGGCGGCATAATGGATCTGCTGGTGCAGGAAGCGCGGGTATTTAAGTACGGCTCGGGCGTAGGCACTAACTTTTCAAACATCCGGGGCAAGGAAGAAGAACTATCCGGCGGCGGCACTTCGTCAGGACTGATGTCATTTTTAAGGGTAAGCGACCGGGCAGCCGGAGCTATAAAATCGGGTGGCACTACGCGGCGTGCTGCTAAAATGGTGTGCCTCGACCTGGACCACCCCGAGATTCAGGAATTTATAAACTGGAAGAAGGACGAAGAGAAAAAAGTAGCTGCCCTGATTGCTGCCGGCTATTCCGGCGATTTTGAAGGAGAGGCTTACAACACCGTATCAGGCCAGAACTCCAATAACTCGGTGCGTGTACCCAATACCTTCTTTAAAGCGCTGCACCAGAACGGCGACTGGCACCTGACTGCCCGAACAACTGGCAAAATCATTAAATCAATACCTGCACGTAGCTTATGGAACCAGATTGCGGATGCAGCCTGGGCTTGTGCGGACCCGGGTCTGCAGTTCGATACAACTATAAATGAGTGGCATACCTCTCCTGCTGAAGGCAGAATCAACGCTTCTAATCCGTGCTCGGAATATATGTTCCTGGACGATACAGCCTGCAACCTGGCATCGCTTAACCTGCTGCGCTTTTTTGATGAAGAAAAACAGAAATTTGACGTAGCCGCTTTTGAACATGCCTGCCGACTATGGACGGTGGTGCTGGAGATATCTGTACTGATGGCGCAGTTCCCTTCCGAAGCCGTGGCGCAACGCTCTTACGACTATAGAACCATAGGTTTAGGCTATGCCAACTTAGGTGCCTTACTGATGGTACAGGGCCTGCCCTACGACAGCGAGGAAGCCCGGGCTTTATCAGCCGGCATTACATCACTGATGACAGGCACAGCTTACCGTACTTCCGCAGAAATGGCGGCCAGCCTGGGAGCGTTTGCAAAATACGACCAGAACCGCGAAGCCATGCTCCGCGTGATCCGTAACCACCGCTTTGCCACGTACGACCAACCTGAAAACTACGATAACCTGAGTATACAACCCCATGGCCTGGACCAGAACCTTTGCCCGGATTACCTGTTAAAAGCAGCCCAAAACTCCTGGGACGATGCGTTGCAACAAGGCGAAAAATACGGCTACCGAAATGCCCAGGCCACTGTTATCGCCCCAACCGGAACGATCGGTTTGCTGATGGATTGCGACACGACGGGCGTGGAGCCTGATTATGCGTTGGTGAAGTATAAAAAACTATCGGGCGGCGGCTATTTCAAGATCATCAACCAGTCTATTCCAGGTGCGCTTACCAAACTGGGCTATAGTTCAGAAGAGATCGAAACTATAGTTAACTATGCCAAAGGCTATAGTTCGCTAAACGGCGCGCCACACATTAACCCGGAATCTCTTCTCGAAAAAGGCTTTACGGAAGAAGAAATTGGTACGCTGGAAGCAGCCTTGCCAAAAGCTTACGACCTGACCTCACTCTTTAATGTTTATACACTTGGCGAAGCTTGCTTAGAAAGATTGGGCTATAGTTCAGAGCAGTATCAAAAACCAGGTTTTAACCTGCTGCAGGTGTTGGGCTATAGTCCGAAACAGGTGGAAGAAGCGAACGACTACGTTTGCGGAACCATGACCGTGGAAGGAGCACCTTACCTGAAGCCGGAACATTACGCTGTTTTTGATTGTGCCAACCGTTGCGGCAGCAAAGGCCAGCGCTTTATTCACGCCGAAGGTCATATTAAAATGATGGCTGCCGTGCAACCGTTCATATCCGGGGCGATCTCTAAAACAATAAACCTGCCCAACGAAACAACCCGGGAAGAAGTAGCACATTGCTATGAATTGTCGTGGGAACTTGGCTTGAAAGCCTGCTCTATTTACCGTGATGGCAGCAAACTTTCGCAGCCGCTTACATCCAAAAGCAGCAGTACGGAAACTGAAGAGAAAACAGAAGAAAAGGTAACAATAACGGAAGCTCAATTTAACGCCGAGCAGGTGTTACAGGCAGCAAAAGCCATCCTTTCGGATGCCTCAAATAACGGTTTCCGGGAAGAGCTGACTCGCATGGTGGAACGACGCAAACTACCGGACAAACGCAACGGATTTACCCAGAAAGCAAAGATCGACGGACACACCGTTTACATCCGAACCGGCGAGTATGCGGATGGTTCGCTGGGCGAATTGTTCATTGACATGTACAAGGAAGGGGCTTCGTTTAGGTCTATTCTGAACTGCTTTGCCATTTCAGTGTCGCTGGGTCTGCAGTATGGTGTGCCGCTGGAGGAATTTGTGAACCGATTTACCTTTACCCGTTTCGAGCCGGCTGGCCGCGTAGAGCATCCGAATATCAAATCGGCTACATCGGTGTTCGACTACATTTTCAGGATGCTGGGCTATGAGTACCTCAACAGGAAAGACCTGGTGCACGTGCATACCGAAGAACAGGAAATTATAGCTGAGAAGCCTGTTGCTGAAAGCTTACCGGAGCAGGCAGCAACTATAGTTCCGGAAACGTCAACCACGAAAAGCTCCGGGAAAAACTATTCTGTTGTTACCCAAAGCAGAACAGTGCTGATGGAGCAGATGGAGCAGACGCAGCAGGTGCTGGCCAGCATGATGGGCGATGCGCCGATCTGTAACGTATGCGGGCACATAACTATACGCTCCGGTACCTGTTATAAATGTTTGAACTGCGGCAATAGTTTAGGCTGTAGTTAGTAAAGCAATTTGTCATCTCGACGATAGGAGAAATCTGAATCAGATCTCTCCTATCGTCGAGATGACAATACTTTTGATTTAAGTAACTTGCAACATGACGGAAAAGAAAGACATACTTAGTTTAGAGGATGTAAAACTGCTGGTGGATACCTTCTACACCAGGGTACGTGCCGATGAATTGCTGGGACCCATATTTGACGAACGCATTCAGGACAGATGGGCGAAGCACCTGGATATCATGTACCGTTTCTGGCAAACTGTTTTACTGGAAGAACTTACCTATCAAGGCAATCCGGGTGTGAAGCATATAACCTTGCCTGTAGACGAACAACATTTCGAGCGCTGGCTCCAGATCTTTTACAAAACGATAGACGAGCTTTTTACCGGCGAGAAAGCGGAAGAAGCAAAGTGGCGTGCACAGAAAATGGCTGAAATGTTTGCCAGTAAAATTGAATTCTATAAACAGAACAAAGGCAGAACCATCCTGTAAATTTTAAACTATAAATGGCACCCGAACACTACCTGATATTGCTGACCTTTTTATGGGTTGGCTTTGTGAGCGCGATCAGTTTTATGGAAGCCTGGCTGAAGTTCAGGGCACCGGGCGTAACCTTGGCAATTGGCCTGAGCATTGGCCGCCTGATCTTTAGTGGAATGAATAAAGTGGAATGGTTCTTTGGACTGGCCTCGTTGGCACTACTTTTTGTGAGCGGATTTTTCGGCGATTCGATGGCATTCTTTCTTTATATCCCGATCTTAATCCTGCTTCTACAATCCATTTGGCTGCTACCTGCCATGAATAAGCGCGCTGAACTGGTGATCTCAGGTGCAGAATTACCGAAGTCAGTCTTACACTTTTACTACATCGGAGCTGAGTTGGTAAAGGTTATTATGATAGTCAGTTTCGGTGTTACGTTACTCGGAACTCTGTAAACTACAGCAACAGGAATTAGACTAAAAATGCTGGGCTCTCAAACTATACTTTCTTGAAAGCAGATGGAGTTTTAGTTTCAGCAGTGACGCTACCAAGTAGCAGTTGTGAGATAAAAAATAGTAAAACGCCTACCGGCAAAAAGATACTTACTCCAAAAAGCATCTCGTTATAGTTCGGTATAGCTCCGGCACCAACCCAGTAGAAAGTTCCCTGCAGAAACAGCAAGGCTTCGCTACTGATAAAGCCAACTATAAACAGTCCTAGCCCCCACCGGCTTATAGTTGATCTGAGGGTTAACCAAGCTTGCTGCACACAAAACGCAACTATAAAAAAGCTTACAAACCCGATCAGAACCAAATGTAGGTACCCGATGATAAAGTTGCGCAGCTGGTATGCCAGATCTGCCATATACGGGAAAGCGGTGGAGAATTGCATCAGCGTTTTAAGCACAAAAGCAGTTGCGGCAAGCAAAACGATAGCTCTGCTCCAGTTACCAAATAAGCTTAACAGTTTACTACGGACCGGCCAAACTATAGCAACCAAAACTACCAGCGCTACTACCTGCGTCAAAGCCGCAACTCCACCCACCAGGTAAACTATAGCATTGGGTTTTATCCAGAGTACAGACAACAAATATGCTGGTAAACAAGCCCAGAACATCAGCCTGAAAAACAGCAAACTATAGTTGCGGTTAAAGCTTATCTTATACCGCTCCAAAAGCCAGAACAACAAACTAAATACAGCAAATGTCAGCCAGCCGTTGTACAGAAAATGCAGGTAAAAATAGATGGCATTATAGTATAGTTCGGTCCCGCTATGCCCGGTAGCCATGATCGGTCCCATCGCCCACGGCCCCAGCGAAGAAAGTGCCAGGAAAAACAAAGCTGCCTTCATAAAACCGAAAGACACACTATAGTTACCACCACTTACATTTGCCGCTTTTGAATCTTTTAAAAACCGGTAAATGAACCAGTAAGTAAGCAGAATATGGAGCGTTGAGAAAGTGATAGAAACCGCGCCGTAGCCTTGTACCGGGAAGCTCAATAACATACCCAACACCGCGCCCTGCGAAAGCCAGAACTGCCAGCTATAAATTGCTTTGTTCCGCAACAATGCAGGCAGGTAGGCATGTATCAGCGCTATAAAAAGCACCGGGTAAAGCCAGCCCAGCAATGCCGCATGCGAGTGTGCATGCAACAGGTATTTATAGTTCAGGCCGGAAACAGGTTGTATAAAAGTCCAGCGTAGCAGCAATCCCAGCATGGCAATTACCACCAGGCTAAGCACTGCACTCAGCAACGGCAGGCGCCATTTACCTAAAGCTATAGTTACGCTGTAATCGGTTTCAGGCACTATTTAAAGTAGATTTGATATTGGTCCAGTCTGAAAGCCAGGCGATCGCGGGCAGCAATGGCCGTTTCCAGGTTATCGGCTTTTAAAGCTTTTACATCATTCAGCATCGGCACTAAATATACGTGCAGCATGTCGTGCTCCGGCCCTTTCATGCGGCATTCTTTAAATACTTCATCAAACCCGAACTGCAGCACATGCCCTAATTCATTTATCGCTTCCAGGTTGCTGGTATCCGGCTGGCTCAGGTGCTCCTGCATCAGTTGCTGTAGCTGTTCTATGTTTGTGTTGGTAGCATCATCGGCTTGCCAGCGGTCTACTCCGTCTAGCGAAAGCTCTGTTTGCGCAGCGTGTACCTTATTATGGCCGTTTTCAAGGTCATGGTTACCAGAGCAGGAAAACAGTAATCCGGCTATAAAAAAAGCAGCAATATAAAGTTTCATAATTACTTTTTTTAAGGTTAGGGTATTTAAAAGGTAGCCGAACGTTTTTTAAACTTCAGCTATAGTTGAGGGTACTTCCAGTACTTCACGCACCAGGTTTATAAGATCCTGTTGCAAGGCCTGGCTGCGGTCTTTGGCATACCATAGTTGCACCTGCTGCACCAGTTCCTCGTGGGCTATAGCTGGGTTCTCCGCTTTTAACTGTACTACCTGTTGTTGTATGGCTGTAGGGCGTGCTCCCCAGGTAAATAAGCGCTCACCGGTTTCAGCATCTTCACAAATCAGTTTTGGAATTGCTTTGCTGCCGTTTGTGAGGCAAGTATTCATCAGTTCCGGATTTTCGTCGCGCAGCAACACAGTAAGTATTATTCCCGGTGTTTGTTCAGCAATAGCAGCTATGGCAGGCAATATCTGGGCACCATCTCCGCACCATGCTTCTACCAGTATCAGCCAGTTCCAGTTCAGGTTTTTTTGTGCCAGCAATTCGCTAAGTTCAGGCTGCATTACAAACTGTTTTTCCACGCGTTTCATGCGCTGCTGGTTCAGTTTTGTGAAGCTGATCTTTTGTTCTGTCTGCTCATCGCCGGTTGTTTTTCCCTGGACAATCAGTTCTTCGGTTAAGGATTTAAATTCCGGGTAAGTCATTGGGTTTACCAGTTCGTTATAGTAGGTTTGTGAAGGTATCATGGCGTGTAATTTATACACCGCAAGTATAGTATAACCTGTTAACTTATAAAGTGATACTTATCACTTAGCTTAAATTTTCCATCCTCTTTACGCATCACTTTTAAGAGAACCTACACTTAATGACAGAAGTCATTTTAGATACTGACACTACTCATTTTGGAGGGGCGAAACTATAGGTAACATTGCCGGATGATTCAGTGTTCATCTGCCTGCTTATGTCCGGTAAAATCTACTAGGTGGCTTAGGCCCCAGGATCAGGTAAAACAACTATAGCTTTTCAATCATGAATAATAGTATCGCACAAAAAACGACGCGCTCCTTCGATGCCACTAACATGCAGGTAGCGTTCAGCACCAAGACCGATTCAGAACTTAAGCTGGCCAATTTCCTTTTTACCATGATGGGCAAACCTGCACTGGTAAAAGTGGGCGGCGTTGCTACTAACATGGCGCTCAAACTTGGTTTACCCATAAAAGGGCTGATCCGGAAAACGATTTACAAGCATTTTTGCGGTGGCGAGACCGTGCACGAGGCGCAAACTATAGTTGCCCGGCTGGCAGCAGTAAAGGTGCACACCGTACTGGATTATGCCGCCGAAGCGCAGACCGATGAAGCCGGCTTTGATATGGTCCGGGATGAGATCCTGAGCAATATCATGCTGGCTAATAGAATGAAATCCTTTTCTTACCTCAGCATCAAGCTAACCGGTATTGGCCACAAGGATATCTTCCAGAAACTGCACGAAAACAAGCCGCTGACAGAGCAGGAAATACAGGCCTATGAAAGAACAGAAAATCGCCTGGATGCTGTCTGCAAAGCGGTAGCGGCAGCTAACCTGACCTTATACATTGATGCTGAAGAGAGCTGGATGCAGGACCCGATGGATGAGCTGGCTGAGAAGATGATGTTTGCTTACAACACCAGCCGCGCCGTGATCTTTAATACCCTGCAAATGTACCGTGTAGACCGCGTTGCCTACCTGAAAGGCTGCATAGAACGCTGCAAAAATGCCGGCGTAATAGCTGGTATAAAAATAGTGCGTGGCGCTTACCTGGAAAAAGAGCAGGAACGTGCCCGAACATACAACTATAGCTGCCCGGTATTTACCGTAAAAGAAGACACGGATGCAAGCTTTAACCAGGCCATTGATATTTGTCTGGACAACCTGGACTATGCCGAACTTTGCGCGGCCACTCACAACGAATTCAGCACAACATATTTAACACGGCGCATCCTGAAAGACGAGATTGAGAATCATCAGCATATCCATTTCTCGCAACTGTACGGCATGAGCGATAACCTGACATTTAACCTGGCAGATGCCGGCTTTAATGCCTCCAAGTACCTACCGTATGGCGATGTGGCAACGGCTGTTCCTTACCTTATCCGCAGGGCGGAAGAAAACACATCTATAGCAGGACAAATGAGCCGGGAACTGGAAATGCTGCAGGGTGAATTGAAGCGTCGCAAACTATAGTTTACCGGCTTAATCTAAGCTGGCTAAAAATGTAACCCATTGATCCATAGTTCGTTTTTTATAGTTTACTAACTACTTGAGCTATGAAAAAGATATTGATAATTGGGTTAGGATTTTTCGCGTTTGCCTGCAACGATACAAACACAACTAACAAAGAATCGGAGACCGATGCAAACAGGACCGAAGAAACCACAGGTGATAATGATGTAGAGATCGGATCAGGGGAAGAAATAAGCCCGCAACTGGAAGGCCTCGAAGACAGCGGTCGTCTGGAAGTGGATACCCTGTCCTCAGCAACCGAAGAACATCAGCGGCAGCAGAACCAGAAAAAACAATAGCAAGTAAAGCAAAACAGGAGCGCAAACTATAACCGTGGCGCTCCTGTTTTTTTAAGTCAAACTATAGTTTCCTACAGGTCTCTTTTCGAGAATATGCGCCGGGAGCTCAGCACTGGTATCAGTGCCCAGAGCATCAGCAGTCCAAAGGCAGTGGCAATTCCCCACACACTCCCGAATATACTTTTATACAAAGCCCCGGTATAGCCCATCAGCGCCGACACATCCAGGTTCAGCAAAACTATGATCCGGCCTAAATCGATCGGGTTAAGCGCCGTCATGGCCAGGGTAGCATACTCTAAAGGATAGTCACCAAAGGCATATAGGATGAACAGCACAATGCCATCGTAGATCAGGGCAAAGTAAAACCACAGCAGCAATGCAATACCAATGCCCTTGGCTTTATCCCGGGTAATCACCGATGCCAGGAAAGCCATGGCCACGAAAATAAAGGTGATAAACACGCCCGTAAGCACTAAGTATAAACCAGTTAGCCCTGGACTGAAGATGATGACCGGAATGCCTACACCAACTATAAAAGCGGCCGAAAGCGAGAATGCCACACCTAAATACTCGCTCATGAATATTTTTGTGCGGTTGATCGGCTGCGCTACCAACAGTTCTATAAACTCATAAGAGTTATAAAAGTGGGTGGTGGCAAAAACAATGCTTATCAGCGGCACGGTCAGCAGCACCAGGTTCAGCAGACTTAATATCCCTTTATCCGGGCTGCCGCCCAGGTTAAACAGGCCAATGGAAAGCAACAACAAAAACACCGTGTAAGCTATAATGATCCTGCTTTTTACGATGTCGAGCAATACATATTTTATGATCTTGTTCATGGGTGATATCCTTCGTTCATGATTTTGGCAACGGCACGGCTCAGGCGGTCTTCCTGGGTGTGCGCTTTCAGTTCAACTATAGATTCGTAGAACTTTATACTTCCATCTACCAGGCACAGCACTTCGTCGGCCACTTCTTCTATCTCACTCATAATATGCGATGTGATGAGTATCAGCTTCCCCCGCTTCTTTTCTTTCAGGATCTTGGCTTTCAGAATTTCGGCGGCAATAGGGTCCAGGCCGGCAGTGGGCTCATCTAGTATCAGGATGGGCGGATCGAACAGGAAAGCCAGCGCGGCGCTCACCTTCTGCTTGGTGCCACCCGATAAAGCACCCATGCGTTTGTCATAAATTTCTTCCAGCGCATACAGTCCGATCAGTTCCTCATCCACATTCTTTTCTTTTTTGCGGATATCGCGGATCATCTCGATCACCTGCCGGATCTTCATGTTCACGGGGTATTTGCCTATCTGAGGCATGTAGCCGATCTGGCTGCGGTAAGCATACTTTTTCAACACGCTCTCGCCGTTTAGTTGTATATCGCCGCTGTCGGGTAATACCATGCCCAGTATGCATTTGCTCATGGTGGTTTTACCCGCTCCGTTTGGTCCGATTATAGACACAACTTTTCCTGTACCAAACTCAACGTTCACGTCCCGCAGCACTTGTAGTTTGCCGTAGGACTTGTGCAAGTTCTTTATCGTTATCATGTTTAATTCTCTTCATCAAGGGTTTTTCATCTACCAGGTTCTCCGGAATGATGCTTGGCAATACTTTCTCCATGTTATCGAGCAGGTCTACCATAAAGCTACGCATCAGCATCACCGAAGGGGGCACGCGCTCTACCAGCATGGCATACAAACTAACCGGCCTGTAGGGTACATCACCCACGCCATTCTTATCCAGGTCGTAACCGGTGTATTTCTCCCAGTAGTTGTTCTCGAAATGGTTTAGCTGGCTGGTGCCGTTGGTACTAACATCAAAAGAGTTACCTGTAAAATTGTTCAGCCGGAAGGTGTCGTCCACGCAGGTAGTCATCAGTTTTATGGCCCAGCCGTTGCGCTCAAAATCGTTATTTTTTATATCCAGGCGACTGGAACTTTCCATATATATCGCAGTGGTATTGCGCTTGAAAATATTGTTGCGGATCACACTGTCACGAATATCTTTCAGCAGCAAACCATAGGCGGCCGCACCCCAGTTATCTTCAAACGTATTATGCTCCATCAGCACATCATCGGTATACATGACGGCCACACCAGCCCCATTATGGCGAAAGATATTATTGGTGTAGGTATTACCGTTGGAGAACATAAAGTGCAGACCATAGCGTTGGTTGTTGAGGCTTGAGTTGCGGTGTACCTTGCTGTTCTTCACCACTTCCAGGTAAATGCCGTCGCGATGGCCCTGCACATTATTGCCGCTTATCTCTACTTCATCTGTATAGTATAAATGGATGGCATTGCCCAGCGCAGATTCTGTTTTGCCGGTATTCTCTCCTTTTACCACATTATCCTTTATAGTTATCTTCTCTGAGTTCTGAAGGTAGATTCCATAGTAGGTGTTCAGGATGGTGTTGTTGAGGATGTGGACGTTACTGGCCCGGAAAACACGAATGGCGGCGTCATCGCGGATGTAGCTGGTGGCGATGTTTTTGAGTGTGAGCCCATCTACAGTTACATCGTCGACGGTAATTGTTATGATCTGCCCTTTATAGTTGCTGTCGATCACCGGGTTATTTTGCCCGATCAGGCGGAGAGGTTTGTTTATCTCTATCCCGGATTCCTGGTAAGTACCGCCATCTATTAGTACGGTATCGCCAGGCTTGGCTTTCTGCACAGCCTGCTTTACCGAAGTATAGGTACAGGTTTTGCATACTTTCAGGGTGGCACTAAACGCAGTATGCCCCATAAGTAATAAGGCCAGAATGTGTGCCAGCAAAAAAATCTGTTTATTCGGGTTTTTCATTTTTCTGTACAGCTAAAACAACCTCCTCCCAGTTAAGCAGGCGACCGCCATGCTCCTGTTGCATCTTTTGAGCGGCTCCCGCATCAGCATACGCAGTCAGGAACATACCCATTGGACTTGGCAACTCCCGGCTCTGCAGAAAATGAGCTTCCCGGGCATTAATGATCTGGTTGGGGTTAGTATAGTCTGTAACCATCAGGTAGGCGGCATTGTTTCCCTGTTCCGGTTGCTCGTTCACGAAAGCAGCCAGGCACTCAGAAGAGTCAAAGTAAATGGCTTTTCCTTTATCGTTCACCAGTTCGGCACCAAAGCGGTTATCGGCTACCGTCATGTTGCAGTGGGCACAATTGGTTTCGCCATAAGGGATTGGTTTAGGTTCTACTGAGCAGGCAGTAAGCAGCGCAACTGTAAGCATAAAGCTTACAAGGCTTTTTAAGGGTTTCATGTAGTTATCAGGGTCTGTTCTTTAGATTTATTTTTACGACTTACATAATAGGCTATGGCTGCAAAAATGAGCGCCAGCAATATACCCAGGCTACCGGTCGATGGCAACGAGAGTGCTTCAAAATTGAGTAATTGTTTTCGGCCCAGCAGCGGCGGAATGTAGGTCATGCCCGGTACTTTAATAGGCGCTTCCGGACTAAGATTGGTACCAAACTTTACCAGCCACAGGTAAAAGTCCAGAACACCCACGGCCCCACCAATCATCAGCAATATGACCCAGTACAAGATCAGTTTCCATTTACCTGCCAGCGCTATAATGGCACCGGTTATCATAAAGGCTATAACAATGTAGGGCATTATCTTGAGCTCTGCAAAAGACTCCGCATGGATCGGCTCCATACCAATGTAGTGGTTCAGGATGTTAAAGTTCTGCAGCACACTCTCAGAGCTACCTGATATCTTATTTACCCAGATGTGCATCTCCAGCCCTTCCGGGTATTGTGGAGCTTTCAGGTAAATCTTCCACATCGGGGAAAGAAACAGCAAACCCAGAGATAACGCAGCCAGAAACATCAGTAACCTGCTCAATTTATTCATGGTGCTATTGTTTTAGTGGAGCAATAAAAAACAACGGAGTCTGCTATATGCAAACTCCGCTGCTTTGCTCCGTTAGCATATGTTTAATTCATACCGGCACTGGAAGGACCTCCGTTTGGTGGAGGCACCGATTTTTTCTCACCACTCGAGAACTTAATCGGTACATTAGATCCTTTCGGTGATACCCGTATGTAGCCCTGCATTTCCTGGTGCAGTGCCGAGCAGAAGTCGGTACAGTAGAACGGATAAACGCCCGCCTGTTTCGGAACCCATCGCAGCGATTGGGTAGCTCCAGGCATGATCAGCGTTTCAGCATTGTCAGCACCCATCACGGCAAATCCGTGTGGCACATCCCAGTCCTGCTCCAGGTTAGTTACGTGGAAGATCACCGTATCTCCTACCTGCACGCCTTCAATGTTATCAGGCACAAAATGGCTTCGGATCGAGGTCATGTTCACTTTCACGTTTTTGCCCTGGCGCGTCACACTGGCATCAGCTTCTTTCTTCACAGCCTCTGGGTGTGTATTTTGATCCAGTTTAAAGAATTTCACGCTGTTTGGCGCCACTTTATCGGCTGGTATTCCCTGCGCGTAGTGCGGTTCTGCCAGTGTCGGGAAGTCGAGCAACATACGCATTTTATCACCGGATATATCGATCAACTGAGCAGAGTGTACCAGTTCAGGGCCGGTTGGCAGGTAACGGTCTTTGGTGATCTTGTTCATCACCACCAGGTATTTGCCATAAGGCTCCTTGGTATCACCACCCGGAATCATCAAGTGACCTGGTGAATAGTATACCGGCATTCTGTCCAAAACTTTCAGATCCTTCACATTCCACTTCACCACTTCCGACGATACGAACATGGTAGAGTATGCATTACCTTTACCATCAAACTCAGTGTGCAGTGGTCCCAGGCCTGGCTCTTTCACTTCGCCATACAGAACAGCATCATATTTAAACACAGGTATACCGTTCACTTCACCGTCAAAAGCTTTGTCTTCAATGGCTTTCTGCATTTTAGAGAAAGAGAATACCGGTAAAGTGGAAGCCAGTTTACCATTTACAACCATATACTCACCAGTTGGGTCTACGTCGATGCCGTGTGGTGATTTAGGCGCTGGCAACAGGTACATCATGCCCGGACATTCTTCCGGAAGCAGGTATCGCACTTTCTTTTTAATAGTAGAGGTGGCTTTATGCGTGCCGTGGTCCATTTTATTGTGGTAATAATTGGCCGGCATCTCGTGTGCTTTACCTTCGGCAGCGTATTTAGCGGCCAGTTTCCAGTTAATGGCTGCCAGGTAATCCTTATCGTTCTGCGAGGCACCCAGTTCTTTCATGGTTCTGGCTTTCTCGGTGTTATAAGTCGTAAAAAAAACCCAGTCTCCAGAAGGTCCTTTTCCACCGTTGGCAAGGTCGTAGTCAAAACCCGGTACCAGCACCTGGAAATCCAGCTCCATATCACCTTTATCCTTATCCACTTTTATGAATGAGATAGAGCCTCTGAATTTATCTTTATACTCTTCCAGGCTTGCATCTCCCATTCCACCTTTTGCCAGATCCAGGGGAACTGAGAAACGGGTACCTGCCAGAATGTATTCGTTGTTGTTGGTTGGATATGGGGAGCAGTGGTTACCCGCCGAGTTCGGTATCTCCATGATCTCCACGGTCTCAAAGGTGGTCAGGTCTACACGGGCTACACGCGGGGTGTTGTTACCGTTCACGAACAGCCAGCGGCCATCCGCCATACCTTCCGCTCTCGAAAGTTTCGGGTGGTGCAGGTCATCCCAGGGCACAAATCCATGTGATGTCATCAGCATCGGCCTTGTCTCTTCGTTGTATCCGTAACCGTTTTCCGGGAACTGTGAAAATACCGGAATCACCTTCAGCAATCTACCTGACGGAATACCGTAAACAGACACCTGCCCGTTAAAGCCACCAGACAGGAATGAGTAAAGTTCGTCGTGCTTACCAGGAGCTACATATACAGCTTTGGCTACATCTTCGTCTACACCTTCCGTGTTAGCAGTGCTCCTGTTGCTCTCGCTGCAGCTTTGTAAAAACAGACCAGATATAAGTGCCAGTGGCAGGCCAACACCCGCCGCTATCGTTTTCAGATTACCTAACAATTCTCTCATAGTATATCAAATTTGCTCAGAAATTGATTTAGTTTTTCATGTCATTCTGCCTCAGGTACTCCAAAATTGCTCTGGCATCTTTCTCTGATATATCCTGGTTAGTCATCTGTGTCAGGTGCTCTGCCAGCAGTTTTTTAGCAGTCGGGTCTTTTTTGGTCATTTCCTCAGGGTTTACCACCATGTTCATGATCCACTCCGACTTACGACGTTCTGTAACACCAGCCAGGCCAGGACCTACCACTTTCTGATCGGTTAGCTGATGACAAGCCGTACACTTGGCCTCGAAAATTGTCTTCCCTTCAGCAGCAAGCGCTTCATCTATTTTATCTCCTACTTCTACTGATTTAACCGGGCCAACACCCATTCCATTATCTTCAATCTCTTCACCTACTGTCTGATCAGCATCGTTTTGTGCCAGGCTTGGCTCTTCCTTCGCATCAGCGCCCTTGTTCTCGTTTTCGCCGGAACCGCAACCCCAGAGCATGGTACCACAAAACATAGCCATTACTGCCATACGCGAAGGTCTCAGTAACAGACCTCTTAATTCTTTGTGTGTCATTTTCATAATTTTGTTCATTTGGTGTGAGCCTATGTGTTATGGGCTTTGTTTACGGGCTATAATCTTTACAGTTTGAAATTCTAATATTTACCCTGTTCAGAATGAGTCTATTATGTAAAAAAAAGCGCTGGCATCCCGGCCAGCGCTCTAAAAACAAAACACCAAACAATTACTAAACTATAGCTTTAACTGCTTATCGTTACAGATCTCTCTTACTGAAAATACTTCTGGAGCTTAGTATCGGCACGAGTATCCAAAGCAGCAATAAACCAAAGGCCAAACTAATTCCCCACAGGCTGCCCAGTATACTTTTATACAGTGCACCGGTATAGCCCATCAGCGCCGACACATCCAGGTTCAGCAACACGATAATCCTACCAAGGTCTACCGGATTTAGGGCGGTCATGGCTAAGGTTGCGTTCTCTAAAGGGTAATCGGCAAAAGCGTATAGGATGAACAACACAATGCCATCGTAGATCAGGGCAAAGTAAAACCATAGCAACAGCGCAATACCAATGCCTTTGGCCTTATCGCGGGTTATAACTGATGCCAGGAAAGCAAGCGCCACAAAAATAAACGTAATGAACACGCCTGTGAGCAGCAGGTAAATTCCTGTGAGGCTGGCTCCGAAAAGCAGTACCGGCGCACCAACGCCAACTATAAATGCCCCGGACAATGACCCGGCTACGCCCAGATACTCACTCATGAATATCTTTTTACGGGTGATCGGTTGTGCTACTAACAGTTCTATAAACTCATAGGAATTATAAAAGTGTGTGGTGGCAAAAACAATGCTTATCAGCGGCACGGTCAGCAACACCAGGTTCAGCAGACTAAGTACGGCTTTGTCGGGGCTGCCACCAAGGTTAAAGAGGCCTATAGAAAGCAGCAGCAAAAACAAGGTATAAGCCAGAACGATCTTGTTCCGGATAATGTCGTAGAAAACATATTTTATGATCTTGCCCATGGCTTAGTCCTCCCCGTTCATAATTTTAGCAATCGCTTTGCTCAGGCGCGCTTCGTTTGCCTGCGCTTTAATATCTGTAATAGTGTCGTGGAATTTCACGTTGCCATCTACCAGGCACATCACTTCGTCAGCCACTTCCTCTATCTCGCTCATGATGTGGGATGTGATCAGGATCAGTTTGCCGCGTTTCTTTTCCTTCAATATCTTACACTTCAGTATCTCCGCCGAGATCGGGTCCAGACCGGCTGTCGGCTCGTCCAGGATCAGTATCTTTGGGTCGAACATAAAGGCCAGCGCCGCGCTTACTTTCTGCTTGGTACCACCCGATAGCGAGCCCATGCGCTTATCGTACATTTCCTGCAGCCGGTACAGGCCGATCAGTTCTTCATCCACAGTAGTTACATCTTTGCGAATGTCGCGGATCATCTCGATCACCTGCCGGATCTTCATGTTCTCCGGGTACTTGCCGATCTGCGGCATATACCCGATCTGGCTGCGGTAAGCGTGCTTTTTGAGTATACTTTCGCCGTTGATCTTTATGTCGCCGCTGTCAGGTAAGGCCATGCCAAGTATGCACTTGCTCATAGTTGTTTTACCAGAGCCGTTTGGCCCAATAACCGATATAACTTTACCGGCTTCAAAACTCACATTTATATCTTTCAGCACCTGCAGCTTACCGTATGATTTGCGCAAGTTTTCTATCGTTATCATGATCTATTTTGCTCATTAAAGGTTGTTCATCTACCAGGTTTTCCGGTATAAAGCTTGGCAGCACTTTTTCGATATTATCCAACATATCCACCATAAAGCTGCGCATAAACATAACTGAAGGCGGCACACGCTCTACCAGCATCGAGTATAAACTTACCGGGCGGTACGGCACATCGCCTACCTGGTCTTTGTTCAGGTCGTAGCCGCTGTACTTGTCCCAGTAGTTGTTCTCAAAATGGTTAAGCTTCGAATCTCCGTTAGTGCTTACATCAAAAGAGTTTCCGGTAAAGTTGTTCAGTTTAAACACATCGTCTGAGCAGCTGCTAAGCAGGCGTACTGCCCAACCGTTATGGTCGAAGTTGTTGCGCTGAATGTCGAGCCGGTTAGAGCTTTCCATGTAAATTCCGGTAGTATTTCGGCGAAACGTGTTGTTATGGATCACGCTGTTACTGATGTCTTTCAGCAGCAAACCATAAGCCGCCGCGCCCCAGTTATTTTCAAACGTGTTGTGCTCCATGCGTATGTCGCGGGTATACATAACAGCCACTCCTGCCCCGTTCTGGCGGAAAATATTGTGTGTATACACGTTCCGGTCAGAGAACATGAAGTGCAGGCCATAACGTAAATTGTGCTGACTCAGGTTGTTCTTTACTTCGCTGTCCTTCACAAACTCCAGATAGATACCGTCGCGGTGCCCTTTAACCTTGTTGTTGCTAATCGTTACATTGTCGCAATACCACAAGTGTATCGCATTGCCCAGTGCCGACTCGTTCAGACCGGTTACATCTTTACCTGTTACCACGTTTCCTTTCACCACGCAGTTATCAGAGTACTGCAGGTAAATTCCGAAGAAGGTGTTCAGGATGGTATTGTTCAGAATGCGGACATTGCTGCGCTCCACTACCCGGATGGCAGCATCGTCGTGGCGGTAACTGGTGGCAATATTTTTTATAGTCAGGCCTTCTATCGTTACATTGTCTGATAATACCGTAAAGATCTGCCCTTTATAGTTACCATCTATTACCGGGTTATTGCGGCCCAGTATAGTTAAGGGTTTCGTTATTTCAATTCCATATTCCTGGAACACCCCATTCTCGATCAGAACAGTTTCGCCCGGCTTTGCCTGCTTTACTGCTTGCTTTACGGACGTATAGTCGCAGGTTTTGCACACTTTAAGTGTACTGCCGAAGGCAACATTTGCCGTCAGCAGTAGCACCATCGTGCACAGTATATAATAAAGTTTATTCAGGTCTTTCATCATTTCTAACGGCTTTTGCCGCTTCTTCCCAGTTAAGCAGGCGACCGCCATACTCCTGTAGCATTTGTTTGGCAGCAGCGTTATCGGCTACTGCAGTCAGGTACATGCCCATCGGGCTTGGCAGCGCTTTGGCTTGTAAAAAAGCAGCGCTGCGTGCATCTATAAGTTCACCAGGTTTTGTAAAGTCTGATACCAGCAGGTAAGCGGCTTTTTCGCCCTGTTCCGGTTGCTCATTTACATAAGCGATCAGGCATTCTGCCGAGTCAAAGAAGTATGGTTTGCCTTTGTCGTTCACCAGCTCAGCGCCATAGCGGTTATCGGCTACGGTCATGTTGCAGTGGGCGCAGTTGGCCTGTCCATACGGTATAGTTTGTGGTTCTACAGCACAACCCGATAGCACCAGAAGTGCTACAGCCAGGCTGTAGAAGTATAGTTTTATGCTTTTCATGCTACTGCAACTTTTCCTTTTTCATGAACCGGATTTATAGTTTGGTTGCGCAGGCTGAAGATGTACGACAAGCCAGCAATTGTTATCGCCATAAAGATTCCCAGGCTACCCAAAGCCGGCAGTGATAAGGCCTCGAAGTTCAGAAGCTGTTTATTTCCCAGCAGCGGTGGTATATAGGTCATGCCCGGTACTTTAATGGCAGCCATCGGATCCAGGTTTGTTCCGAAGTTTACCAGCCACAGGTAAAAGTCAACTATACCGGCAGCACCGGCTAGCATCAGCAGGCCTGTCCAGCCCAGTACCAGCTTACGTTTGCCAACCAGGCCAACCAGCACACCGGTAACCATAAAGGCGATCACGATATAAGGCATAAACTGTAGTTCGGCAAAAGAGGCGGCATGAATCGGCTTCATGCCGATGTAGTGGTTCAGGATATTGAAGTTTTGAAGCACACTCTCAGAGCTGCCTCCAAGCTTATTTACCCAGATGTGCAGTTCCAGTCCTTCAGGATATTGTGGGGCCTTCAGGTAGATCTTCCACATTGGAAAGACAAACAGGAGGCCAAGGGACAGTGATGCCACAATCATCAGCATTTTTTGATAAGCTTTCATCCTTTTATAGTTTAAGATGATTAAAAAATGGGCTGCGGAAGGAGCTTATTCTATTTATTAGCTTCAGCACTTAACCATCCCCTATCTCTTAGTCAACCGAGAATTCAGGATGATGCTCCTGCTACACTGAAGTAATTCGCAACTCGTATTAAAAATTCAGCGGAGGTTGCGCTGGGCAACCTCCGCTGATTTCCCCAGTTAGAGCACTATTTGGTTGATGCTACTCCTGGTATGTTTTGTTTCTTTTTACCGGTCGAGAATTTGATCGGCACGTTAGATCCTTTTGGAGATACCCGGATATAACCTTGCATTTCCTGGTGCAGCGCAGAACAGAAGTCTGTGCAGTAGAACGGGAACACACCGGCTTTCTTCGGTACCCAGGTCAGGGTTTGTGTCGCGCCTGGCATGATCAGCGTTTCGGCGTTGTTGGCGCCCATCACGGCAAATCCGTGCGGTACATCCCAGTCCTGCTCCAGGTTAGTCACGTGGAAGTAAACTGTATCACCTACCTGCACCCCTTCGATGTTGTCCGGGGTCATGTGGCTTCGGATAGCTGTCATTTTCACGCGCACTTTATTCTTGCCTTCGCGGGTAACACTCACGTCTGCTTCTTTCTTCACAGCGTGTGGGTGTTTGTTCTCATCCAGCTTATAGAACTTGGTGCTGTTTGGAGCTACTTTGCTGGCAATTATAGCCTGCGCATAGTGTGGTTCAGCAACTGTAGGGAAGTCAAGCAGCATCTTCATTTTCTCACCAGAGATATCGATCAGCTGTGCAGAGTGTGCCAGTTCAGGACCAGTTGGCAGGTAGCGGTCTTTTGTAATTTTGTTCATCGCTACCAGGTACTTGCCATGCGGCTCTTTTGTATCACCACCAGGTATCATTAAGTGACCAACTGAGTAGTAAACCGGCATTCTGTCAACTACATTCAGGTCTTTCAATTTCCATTTCACGATCTCGGAAGACACGAACATAGAAGTGTAAGCGTTGCCTTTACCGTCGAATTCAGTGTGCAATGGTCCTAAGCCCGGCTCTTTCACTTCACCTTTCAGTACAGACTCGTATTTCAGCACCGGAATACCGTTTTTCTCGCCGTCGAACTGTTTGTTTTTGATAGCATCCTGCATCTTAGCAAAAGAGAATACCGGAATAGCCGAAGCAAGTTTACCACTCACCACCATGAACTCACCTGATGGATCTACGTCGATACCGTGTGGTGATTTAGGAGCTGGCAACAGGTACATCATACCAGGGCACTCTTCAGGCAGCAGGTAACGCACTTTCTTCTTTACAGTAGATTTTGCGATGTGCGAATCCTTGTCGATTTTGTTGTGGTAGTAGTTTGCTGGCATTTCGCGGGCTTTGCCTTCTTTAGCATATTTAGCTGCTAATTTCCAGTTCACTGCTGCCAGGTAGTCTCTGTCGTTCTGAGACGCACCTACTTCTTTTAAAGTACCGGCTTTTTCGGAGTTATAAGTTGTAAAGAATACCCAGTCTTCAGAAGGGCCTTTACCACCGTTCGCTAAGTCGTAGTCGAAACCCGGAACCAGGATCTGGAAATCCAGGTCCATGTCGCCTTTCTCAGGGTCTACTTTAATAAAGGAGATAGAACCACGGAATTCTTCTTCGTACTTATCCAGACTCACGTCGTTTGTACCACCTTTCATATCCAGCGGAACAGAGAAACGTGTACCGGCAATTACGTACTCGTTGTTGTTAGTTGGGTATGGAGAGCAGTGGTTACCTGCTGAGTTCGGAAGCTCCATAATCTCAACCGTTTCAAAGGTTTTCAGGTCGATACGGGCTACACGTGGCGTGTTGTTACCGTTTACGAACAACCAGCGGCCGTCTGTCTGACCATCGGTACGGGATAGTTTCGGGTGGTGCAAATCGTCCCAGGGAACAAAGCCATGAGAGGTCTGTAACATCGCCTTAGATTCTTCGCTGTAGCCGTAACCGTTCTCACCGTGCTGTGTAAACACCGGAATGATTTTCAACAATCGGCCGGAAGGCAAACCATAAACAGACACCTGTCCGTTAAAACCGCCTGACAGGAAAGAGTAGAGTTCATCGTGCTTTCCAGGTGCAACATACACTGCTTGTGCAGCATCAGAAGAAACAGCTTCGGAAGTTCCCGTGGCTCCGCCTTCTGTTTTGCTACAACCCTGTAGCACAGTACCTGCTGCCACTGCCATCAGGAGGGCGGCCTTCGGTACAAGTTTTTTCAATTTAAAAATTGAAGTTTCCATTAGAATTATGGTTGATTGTTGTTATTAGCTGTTTTTGTCGTTCAATCTCAGGAACTCAAGTAAAGCTCTTGCATCCTGCTCGGTCACGTTCTGGTTGGTCATCTGTGTTAAGTGTTCGCCCAGCAGTTTTTTGGCAGTAGGGTCTTCCTTAGTCATCTGTTCCGGGTTAATGATCATGTTCATTACCCACTCCGGCTTGCGGCGCTCTGTTACTCCGGCCAGGCCAGGACCTACTACCTTCTGGTCAGATAACTGGTGGCAGGCAGAACATTTACCTTCGAAAATAGACTTGCCGTTATCAGCAAGCGCCTGGTCTATGTCAGCTCCTATTTCTACTGTAGTAACCGGACCCACTCCTTTGCCATTATCTTCTGCAGGGGCTGCAGGAGCATCCTGTGCTAAACCACTTTCTGTTTCGTTATCTACAGCAGCAGTTTCGGCCTCGCCTGATGAGCAGCTGAAAAGTAGTGTACCACTAAATAGAGCTACAGCTCCCA
Source organism: Pontibacter populi (assembly GCF_019336435.1). Classification (GTDB taxonomy): domain Bacteria; phylum Bacteroidota; class Bacteroidia; order Cytophagales; family Hymenobacteraceae; genus Pontibacter; species Pontibacter humidus. The sequence continues at coordinate 576,577 of NZ_JAHWXQ010000002.1, forward strand.
GTTTCATAGCTCTCAACAAGTGGCCATTCAGTAGACTTTGGAATGTTTTACTCTGATTTTTCATCTTTTTGATTTTAGTGTAAGCGTTTAACTATAAGTTGGTGATTGTTTACAGAACAAAAGTATGCCTCATGTCATCGATATTAAAAGACCTTTATCTCTTTTAATAATGACATTTATCATCTTTCTGATATATTCACCAGGCTACAAGGCTTCTGAAGGAATGCAGTGCTTACAGGGCGGCGCTGCTGAGTAACAGAGCAGCCCTGTTTGAGGCTATTTATTCGGATTCGTAAACTTTAAAAGTCATTATCCGTTTTTTTATAGCAATTACATTTAACTATAAACCAGAAGATAACTATGGAAACACAAGAATTAAAAAACAAAGCAGACAGAATGAACCCGGAGCACAGAGAAGGTCCGGTAGCCAGAACCATTGAAGAATACACAGCTAAATTACCATCAGACCTTTTCTTATGGGCAGCACTGGGATCAATGGCAGTTTCTGCTACCTTAAAGATTATGAAAAAGGATGATGAAGCCTTATTTGTAGGCCAGTGGCCAGCTCCTTTCCTTTTACTGGGTCTTTACAACAAACTTGTAAAAGTTGAGGGACATGACAAGAAAGACAGAGGCAGATAAGCCATTTGTTTTTATAGTTGCAAGGCACAAATTATACAGTGCAGCGTAACAAAACAAAAGCCCCGGTCAGTTATGACCGGGGCTTTTGTTTTGTTAGTATCCTAGAAGCTATCTTACATAAAGACCAAACTATAGAAAAGGAAACTATAGTTTAGTCTACGTTAATGCGCTTTTTCTTCTGGACAGTCTGCTGCGCTTTTGGTACTCTTATATGCAGCACGCCATTATCATATTGCGCTTTAATGCTGTCTGCTTTTATAGTTTCAGGTAAACGAAAAGAGCGGCTGAACGAACTATAGTTGTACTCGCGTCGCTTATAGTTATCTTTGTCTTCTTTAAAGTTGTCCTCTTTCTCGCAACTGATCGAGATCATGTGCTCGTCTATCTCGATGTTAAAGTCGTCGCGTTTCATGCCGGGCACGGCCAGTTCAATGTTATATTCCTTTTCAGTTTCGCTGATGTTGGCGGCTGGCATACTTGCATTGGCCATACGGCTCATATGCATCGGCATCAGGAACATATCATCATCGAACATACGGTCAATGTCGCTAAAGAAATTCGAAAACATATTACGTTGTGCCGGGCTGCTCTCTTCTCTTCTTGCTAACGATCTCATCTTACCTCCTTTTTTAGCTTATAATTTAAAACTATAGTTATAGCTAATACATTTTTTTATACGATCTCAGAATAGTTGTTGTTAAGTATTAAGTACAGTTATACCAATGCCTGTGGTGTGTTCACGAAATTACCCGAACGTTGTAGTCAGGTTTGCCGCCCCACATTAACTATAGGTAACCTGATGGGCAGCTTCTGTTCACTTAAAATCCGGAGTAAAAGCTGATAGCAACATTGCGGGATCGTATAGGTATAGGTGCTATAGACCTGATCCGATGCAAAAGCTGCAATGAGTTTTAAAACAACATTACAGCAGTTAGGCATCGCAGCAAATTCTTCAGCACTTAATTTATGGTGGTTACTTCCTGATAATAAAGAAGTTATCTTGCGAATAAAATAATAAATTAACTATATTTACTGACTAAAATTATAGTTATATTGTGTTGCAGCTTACCTGTAACTATAAGTAAGCTATAGTGCAGTATCAATTAAATTTACAAACCTGTATAACTGTCAGTTTCTGATAATGGAGCATGTACTAACCTATTTAGAGTTCAGGATTGATACTGATAAAAAACTGCTCTACGGCAAATGGCTGCGTGATGTAAACAATGAAGAGTACAAAGCAGGGCTTGAGCAGATTTATACCTTAATAAAAAGCAACGATATCCTGCGGTGGGTGCAAAACAGCGAGTTGCTGCAACCACGCGATCTTACTGATCAGAAATGGCTGGCCGAAGAATATGGGCTTTTGCTTACGTTAAGTTCTATTAAGTATATCGCGGTTATAGTTCCGCGACAATCTCCTCATTATAATATACTTATGTCGTTGCGGGAAAAAGCCTACCGCATTTTTGGCAAATCAAAATACGTCGAGCTCTTTGAAACCGAACAGGAAGCGCTTGCCTGGCTTATTCCTAACATGCAGTTTTACCGGCTGCCATCAACTACGCTCTCTTTTTAGCTATCGTATATCCCGTTTTTCCTGTACCTGTACACAGTCATTTCCTATTAAAGACCACTGATAAAAGTGCAAAAATCATCAAAAGTGAGTATTGCACTTACTATAGTTTAAGCGCATATTTATAATCTGTACAGAAAATGGGTATTTATGAGCTTATTATATGGAAAGACATGTACAAATATTAAGCGATCGGGAAAGGCAGGTACTGGCCATGTTAGCCGACGGATATACGGAAGCCAGAATAAGTAGCGAGCTGCATATAACTGAGCAAACTGTTAGAAAACACATCCGAAATATGCTTTTTAAGCAAGGTTTTGTCAGTTCATACCAGCTCATAAACTGGGCCTACAAAGAGGCTGTTATATCATAAAAGTATTAGAAGTTAAAGTTTAGATTTTTTGACAAACCATGCGGGGTGACATTGTTACCTCGCATTTTTATTACAGGCACCTTAGATAAGATCGAAAGCGCGGGCATATTGGGTAAGTTCAAAAAAAGAGCTGGTGCCAAGTTTCTTTTTAAGATTCCGGCGATGTGTCTCTACCGTAGATACTGAAATGAATAGCTCCTCAGCACTCTCGGATGCGCTTTTACCAAGCGATATGTGCTTTAGAATTTCCTGTTCTCTTCCCGAAAGCCTGCTATAGCGGTTATAGTTCTTCCGCAGGAAATTATTTTCTTCGAGCAGCCGGGCCACTTTTGAAGTAACATGGTGCAAGGGGTCTATCGGGAAAGCAAGGGCAATTGTTAGCAGCACTTTACCTTCCTCGTCACGCATCAGTATTTTCAGTGTAGTCAGGTACCAGGCCCACGAATGCTCTTCGGAGGCACGCACCTGTTGAAAAAGGGACGCAATTTCCTCGTCACTGTTTTTCTCTAGCAGATGTTTCATTTTGGCAATCTGGTCGGGCATATCCTCCGGATTAAAAAACCTGGCGTGATACTCCTCTCCCATTTCACGGATTTCCTCCAGTGTAAAACCTAATTCCCTGGTGCCACGCGGCGAAATATACTCCACCCGCATGCCCTGCTGAAAATTATGGATGATCACCACCGCCGGCAGGTTCTCAGCAACAGCAGCAATCTCAGCTATTTTCTGCTGTATGCGCTCTTCCTGCATTTTAGCGTCATTATTGGTATCAAGTAAAGAATCCGTTCGCTTCATTAGAGATTAATAACAAATAAATATACTATATTTTATATTTATTTTCCACTTTACCTTGGAATTAAATACGAACTATACCTCTAAGCAGCTTACAAATACTCAGAAGTAGGTATTCCGATTCTATCGTAATCTCCTGACCTTTGATTCCTCTCCGGGTTATCCCGACTATGAAAAGCAATTAATAAATCACTGTATTTCAGGCAAGTATAACAAACTATAAAAAAGCAGCCTTTGGTTAGCGGCTTTCTACATCCTAAAAAACATATATAACTTTATTAATATATTTTAGTATAAGTATTTGTAAATCAGCAATTCAAGCTTCAGCAACTATAAAAAACACCCTCTGCGTATGAAACACCTGTTTACTACTCTTTTCTGCTGCCTCTCTTTTGGAGTATGTGTAGCGCAAACCGACCCATCGTCTCCTGTGCTTTCTGTTGATTCAACCACAACTATACAGACATCACTGCCTACAACAAAAGCTGCTGTAGCGCCTGTTACACCTGCCGGCAACGAGGTTTTCAGGAAGAATGGTGTAAAAATGAACCTGACATCACTGGCTTTCAGCAACTATAGTTTCAGTTATGAACGTGCCATTGCCCGCAAAATAACACTGGTTGGTGGCTACAGCTTTATTCCGGAAACAAAGCTAAGCGGCATTCCGCTGGTTGATAAAGGAATTGAATTTGCTGAACTGGAAGAGGAAGGTGAAGAAGGCGATGAAATTTCCAGGATTCTGGATGAAGCCAACTTTTCCTCGAATGCCATTACAGGCGAGGTGCGTTTCTATACTGGTAAAAAGCCGGGTGCAAGAGGCTTTTATGCATCACTTTATGGCCGTTACACTACCATGAACCTAACGCATTTATATGTGTATGAAGGGGATATGGGTACAGAATACGATCTGCCGATTAATGCCAAACTAACAGGTATTGGTGGTGGTGTAATGCTGGGCGCCCAGTGGCTGATCGCAAAACGTGTTACTTTTGACTGGTACATAGTTGGTGGCCACTACGGAAAGCTGAAGGGTGATTTTGATGCTAAAACAGACCTAAGTGCCATGCCGCAGGAAGACAAACAAGACCTGGAAAGAGAACTTGAAGACATAGCCAGCAACGGCGATAGAAAATACCTGGACGTTACCGTAAACGACAATGGCATGTTTGGTAAACTCAACGGCCCTTTTGGCGGACTTCGTGGCTTCGGATTTAATTTGGGTATAGCTTTCTAAGAATAAAAGGACCCCAACCTTTTTGCATCAGTAACTATACTTCCGCGCTGATTTTTATGCTTAAACCCTCTCAGTTAAAGGCCACCCACCGAGGGTGGTCTTTACTTTTATAGAGGTTTTGCATACATTTTTATAAAGCATACCAGCTGCCAATTTTATGTTTCACTTTCCCAAAATCACTTATTAGCCAACTATAACCTTATAGCTTTCAACAGCTTACTATTTTTTACCAACCACACAACTATAGTTACAACTGATAATTTTCAAAACTATAGTTCAGCTTCAGGCAACCCTCCTTCTCCTTTCCTCATCTTTAGCTCACCTTATTATCAGATTTCTCCCTTCTGTTCGTCCTGATATGAGGGATGTTAGCAGGCAAAAAACTATAGTTCATCTAATTTTTAAACAGTACCTTGCATAACAAAGTACCTTAGTATATATTTGCATCAGATCATCAATTACACACTCCAAAATAACACTATGAAAAAGATGTACTACTTCCTGCTTGCTATGCTGCTATACAGCTTTGCAACAAGCACTTACGCACAAACCGAAGCTATGCTTACCGGCACCGTAGCCGATGAAAACGAATTGGGGGTCGGGTTTGCCAATGTAGCAGTGCTCGATGCTGCTACGCAAGCTGTGGTTAGCGGCGCCATTGCTGATATGGACGGTAATTTCAAGATCAAGACCCCGGCAAAAGGCAGGTACCTGCTCAAAATCAATAGCCTGGGCTATGTTACTTTCCAGACACCAGTATTCGAGGTTTCGGGACCGGATATGGCAAAGGCCTTTGGTAAACTTAAGCTTGCCTCCGATGCTAAAGCTCTGAAAGAAGTTACGGTGCAGGCACTCCGCCCTACTATAGTTAATGAAGCCGATAAAATGGTGGTGAGCGTAGAAGGAACGGCACTTGCTACCGGCAGCACGGCATACGAAGTACTGGAAAAGTCGCCGGGCGTATGGGTGGACCAGGACGGAAACATTACCCTGAACGGCAAAGGCGGCGTACAGATACTGCTGAACGGAAAGCCATCTTACCTGACCGGAAAGGACCTGCAAAACCTGCTGCAGGGCATGTCTGCAGAGAACCTGAAAGACCTGGAGATCATCACCAACCCTTCCTCAAAATACGATGCAGAAGGTACATCCGGCATCATCAACATCAACCTTAAAAAGAATGAACTGTTTGGTTTGAACGGTGGCGTTTACGCAGGCTACCAGTATAATGAGTTGCACAGTTATACTACCGGTGGCAATGTGAACATAAAGACCGGTAAATGGAACACAGCCGTTAACGCTGACTTTTCGCGCCGCCCCCGCTTCCGGGACATGGAAACAGAACGGGTAGTTAACAGCAAAACCGGCAAAAAATCGCTTACACAGGATGGTCGCGAAGAAGGCTACCGCATTTCGCCTACGTTACGCCTTGCTACCGACTACGACCTGAACGATAAACACAGTGTGGGTATAGTTGCCAACCTGCAGTACTCTGATAACAACAACTCTTTTGGTACAAGAGGGCTCCTGCGCGACATGAATCCTGCCAACGATACCCTGATACTCTCTACCACTACTGCAAACGGGACCTACTATAACAGCACCTTTAACTTACACTATACCGGCAAGTTGGGTGCTCCCGGAACTACGCTCAGCGCAGATGCAGACTTTGCCAAGATAAGTAACGAGGATGAAACTGGTATGGTACACAGCTACAAACGCATAAACAGCACTGAGCCAGGCCTTACAAACCTTTTTGGAACTGAAAACCCGACAAACTATAAAATTTACTCTGCCAAAACAGATTTTGCAAAACAGCTCGGCGAAAAAAGCAAACTGGAACTGGGTGCCAAGATCAGTCACGTTATTTCTGATAACGAGCTAAACTTTTTCGAGATAAACGACGGCATCAGAACCAAAGACCTGGGTCGCAGCAGTCACTTTATCTTTACGGAAGATATTCTGGCGGGCTATGCCAACTTCTCTACCAGCATCGGCGACAAATGGAAAGTACAGACCGGCCTGCGCGCTGAACAGACCTTTGCCGAGGGCAATGCCAGAACGCTGAACAAGATCAACGACCGCAGCTACCTTAACTTCTTCCCGAGCGTATTTGTGCAGCAACAGGTAAGCGAGAACTACCAGATCGGCTACAAGTACAGCCGCCGTATAAGCAGACCATACTATGGCCACCTAAACCCGTTTGTTTTTTACATAGACCCAAACACCCTGGCAACCGGCAACCCTTACCTGAGACCACAATACACCAACTCGTTTGAGATTACCCAGATGTTTAAGCAGACCTATAACCTGGTGTTAGGCTATGCAGTTACCAAGGATTTTATTGGCGAAGTTCCGGTATTCTATAAAGAGAAGAACCAGACCATATTTGAGCGCCGCAACATGGATGACTTTACAAATATGGAAGCAACGCTTGTAGCTCCGGTTCGTGTGCTGCCGGGCAAGTGGGAGATCAACAACAACGTGAGTCTGGATTATCAGCAATTCACAGTTAAGGTTAAAGAAGTTACTGAAACGAAAGAACAGCTTAACTTCAGTGCCCAGAGCAGCAATAATATTTCGTTGCCAAAAGGTTTGCGCTTAGAGCTTACAGGTACTTACCAGGGCCCGGGCGTGTACGGTTTGTTTGAGTTTGAGGATCAGTGGTGGATCGATGCCGGCCTGAAGCGCTCTTTCCTGAACGATAAGCTGACCTTGACCATGAACGTTACCGATATTTTTAGAAGCCGCCAGCTAAAACTAAACACCGTGGTTGATGGCAATACCAACAAGATCGATCAGTACCATGGCATGCAAAGTGTGAGGCTGCACCTGCGCTACAACTTTAACAAAGGCAAAGCTTTTGAAAGCAAAAAACGCAACGTAAACCTGGAAGAACTGAACCGTACCGGCAATTAATAAAAAGTGAATAGTTAAAGTTTGTAAATGCTGAGGCCTGGCCTTTTACCTAAACAGGTAAGAGGTCAGGCCTTTGTATTTATGTGCCTCCTACGTTGGAAAACATTAAAAACATTAATCTATAGTTAGCCTGGAAACAGGGCGCATAAGCTAACCTAAAACGGCATTATAGTTCTGGAGATTTGGGTAACTATAGCTGTGTGCTACTATCTTTTAATACCACTGATTAGATGCTTTAATGGCCTGCTTAAGTCATGCATATAAAAATGTGTATAAATTTTTTGTGCCTTTGCAGCCAATAAAGGCCCTTTTTGAGATAAAATTTTAATAATTCAAAAAAAATATGAACATTTCCTAAAAGCTTAATGTAGTAGGTGTATAAATCAACAATATTATGAATAACGGAACAGTAAAATTCTTCAACAACGAAAAAGGTTTTGGTTTTATCAAGGATGAAAATTCAGAAAAAGAGTACTTTGTACACGTAACTGGATTGATTGATGAAGTTAGAGAAAACGACAGAGTAACATTTGAATTGCAGGAAGGTAGAAAAGGACTAAACGCTGTTAATGTAAAGCGTGCTTAGTATAAACATATAAATGCAAGCATCAACAATAAAGGCTTACCACGAGGTAAGCCTTTATTGTTTTCTACGGGGTCATCTACCTGCAACTATAGTTGTAGGTTGTAGTCTCTGTAGCGCCGCTCACATAATTTCTGGTAACTAATGTAGGGTAACCGGCAGTGTTATAAGTATAATTTGCAGCAAAAGATCTGAAGCCCATTTCTCCTTCGCCGTGCATTACATTATAGTTAGTAATATTACTTGTCAATAAACCGATGCCGGGTATGGTTTCGTCGCGGAACATGTACAGTAGGTGCATGGGCAGAGCTGGTATTGGCGCTTTCTTATCATCTGTAACAAGTGTTGCCAGGGAATGCCGCTCGTCCTGCTCCGATACCATCTCTATGCCGCTAAGCTTGTCGTTAGTATACGTGTACTGGTAGGTGTATATCAGGACATCTCCCTGGCTCTCAGCTGCATAATATTTTGCTTCTGTTAATTTGTTCTGGCTGTCGAAGGTGTGTAGAAGGTAGTACGTTTCATACCTGTCCGGAGCAAACTCAAACTGCCGTACCTGCTTTGTAACCTGCCCCAGTGCATTGTATTCACTTGTCCAGGTATACTTGTCAAATTCTTCTTTAGCTAAACGCTTTTGAGCATCATACTCCAGCAGGATCCTGAATGATGTGGTATCAGGTGATGCGATACGAACTAACTGGCCTTCGCCATTATAACTATACGTCAGGCTATAGTTGTAACGACTGCCCTCGTGGTTCATTAAAGTAGTGGTACTGGAAAGTAGCTGGCAAACTTCCTTCTCTGGCTCCTGTTCTGTTTCCTTTTCCAGGCAACCTGCAAGGCTTATCAAAAGCACCACAATGTATAGTAGTCTTGTTTTCATATAGCAAATCAGGCAGAAGGTTTTAATGATAAGCCCAGCGCTTTTGGCAAACAGCCTGCAGACGGTGTATTTAATTTTGATTTTCCCGAAGCCATTTAAGCGCACCTGCTTCGTCGGCAAAGTTTCGGATCTCAAATGTGATACCTAAGCGGTTATTAGTTTCCCCGACAGCATAATCAACTATGTTTTCGCGGTTCAGATCTGTTGTTGCCAATCGGGCCATTTTCTTCAGCCTTGTGCTTGTCAGGTACTCCGAAAAGCGTAGCATGAGCGCCAGGTGTTCTTCGTTGTCAAGATCAGTTTTACTTTCTCTTGAGTCGATTAAGAGGTTTTTAATGTCGTAATGCCGGAGCGTATCAATGAGCTTTTGCAACGAAAATTCGATCTCAGGCAATGTCATGCCGCTCATGTCTGGCCACTTTAAAGACAAAATATCCAGTACAACGTCGTACTTCAGTTCTATTAATCCGTCTTTGTGTAGTAACATTTGTAAAGGGTAAGCCTTGGACTGTTGTAAAGGTACTAAATAGGTGTAATGCTTGTACAAAAAGCGGGAGTAATTGCAGCTATAGTTTCAGGTTAAGCATCGCGTTACTGATTTGAGAGTACCATACTTTAACTATAAATAATTGCTGATAAGGCGCTTAGTAAACGAAAACAGCCAGCTCCTATCCTTGTAGAAGCCGGCTGTTTTTGGTATCATATTTTTGTTACCTCGACGCTATCTGGCGCAGCGCATCACGCATTTCGGTAAGCAGTACTTCTTCTTTGGTTGGCGCAGGCGGTACATCAGGTGCAGCGGCCTTTTTACGCATCATGCGGTTCATGGCTTTAATGATCATGAAAATGATGAAAGCCAAGATCAGGAAGTTTAGTAAAACTGTAATAAAGTTACCCCAGGCAAAAACTGCTCCCAGCTTCCTGGCTTCTTCCAGTGCGAGCCCTGTTGGCACTTCTGAGGCCAAAGGCACATACAGATTCGAGAAGTCCATGTCGCCGATCAGTGCACCGACGAGCGGCATAAACAGGTCGTTTACAACGGAGTTTACCAATCCACTAAACGCAGCGCCAATGATAATACCTATTGCCAGGTCCATTACATTGCCGCGCATGGCGAACTCCTTAAATTCTTTGATCATTCCCATAAGGCTGGATAGTTGGTTTTGTTTTAGTTACATACCCCATCTTTTTAGAATACATGGGTTTATGTAAATATAGCATAATCATTTTATTAGCAAATATTTATGCACAGAATTATACCTACCTTTTAATAGCAACAGAATAGATTTGCGGTAACGGTATAAGTAAACGTTATTTTAAGCAGGAATAACTTTTTCTAAAGCTAAGTCCGGAGAAAGCCAGTGGAGAGCATCCGGAATGCTATCAAAATGCTCCAGCTCTTTTATATGCCCATAAGTATCATAAATCTTATCACGCATATTCTCAGCTGCCATTTCCAGGAACATATCTTCCCGTCGCACCATCGCAATGTACTTTACCAAACTATCCCGGATCAGCAACCCAAAGGTTTCTACAGCCCAGCGCTGGTCTTCCAGGGTAATATTGCCGGAAGTAAAATCCAATAACCAGCGTTCCAGGTGGTGTTCATTTAAAAGCTTAAGCGACCTAAGCATGGCAATTTTAAATTCGTCGTGGCTGATGGGCTGGCAAATTTTAGAATACAGCAAGCTATATTCTGGTACTACTTTTCCAATGTAATACTCTTCTAGTTGCATATCAGGGCAGCGTTTATTTTTACACTTTGTTACTTATTAATTTAATTTTCCTTGTACGATGTTTTAACATTAATCGGATAGTATATTGAGGATTGATTGTAAAATTGCAACTTCATTTACAATATACTTAGAAAGCAATATATTGACAAAGACTCCTTATCAGCATCAATAATGCCCGAAAATCTACCCCTTAACATTAGGTCTTCCCATTTATTTATTCCATATCATCCGGATTATTAGGTACTTACCAGGCATTCACGGTGGAACTATAGTTTGAACTTGTCAACAAACTCAAAAGTGATCCATAACCTGCTCTGCTCCTGTCTATTAAAAGGCTGAGCCTTTAATTATACAATCTACCATCTATTAGTACTGGTAATTATCTGCAAGTCTCCTCAAACTATAAATCTGAGGCAGATCAAACTATAAACTTTCAGACTTAGCTGTATAACTATAAAAAGTAAAACCCCGGAAGGCAGGACCAACCGGGGCTTTACTACTGCACTAGCGGTAGAGGTTAGTACAGGTAATTAAGAGCAGTTTTATCGTTTGCGTTGAAGTAACGGTTCACACCAGAACCGATACAAGCCAGCATCCATGAGTTTGGATCAGCACCTGTTGGCGTGCCCGGGATATGGATAGCGCCTACTGTAGAAGCACCTTCGTTGTAGTATGAGCCACCGCAAGAATATGCACGGTTCATGTAGTCAGTGTGGCGGAAACCAATGCAGTGACCGATTTCGTGTGCCAGAATAGTAGCCAGGTAGTTTGTACCAGGGTTAGAGCCTAAGTAATCAGAGTTAACCTGTACTCTATTGTAAGGATTACCACTTGAAGGGAAACCAGCAGATGCCAGGTAAGAAGAACCTGCCGGTGCTTTTGTGATCAGAATGTTGTAACCTGAAGATACACGCTGGAACTTCAGACGAAGGTTTTCTGCATTGTAACGACGGATAGCCTCATCTACAGCTGAAACATAAGCCGTAGGAAGGCTGGTAGAAACAGCTACATAAATAGTACGGGATGTACTAACGCTAACCAGGTTAGAGGTGCGGTACTGTTCTGTTTCGCCAACGCGTAGCGCCTGTACCAAAGTAGTCTGGTTCAGATCTTTGTCAGTAAGCAGGATGTCACCTTCTACCAGGTAGCCGCCTTCTACTTTCTGCACATTGTCTTTGCTAAAGCCAAGCTGCGAAATTCTGGACAGAGCCATTTCCGAAGCTTCGTTTGCAGCTACCGCTGTTTCTTCTTTCTGCTCGCAAGATGAGAACAAAAGTGTCGCCACCAGCGCAGGCAGCAGGAGTAAATTTTTAATTTTCATGTGTTTTAAGGTGTTAAAGTGAAACATATATTAAAAGTGAAACAAATTCCGGTTGCTCCACCTCTGGCAAAACTATAGGTATGTTTAAAGCAGAAAGTCGCTTTGTGTGTAGTACAGCCGGCCCTACCTAAGGTCCGGTTATATAGCCGGGTAGTTTTATATTGGTGAACTGCCAACTAAGAGTTTTCTACATACCAAACTTATTTCTATTAATTAGTATAATAAAGGAAGGTTTTAGTATTAAAGTAACATGCTGAGGCTATACTTTCAGTAAACTATATCTTGTGTTAAGGCATGGAGAAAGCACATTTAATCATCGCATCCTCAGTCACATTGCAACCTGCAACAAATCAGATATTTAGTTAAATAACACTCCCTCCACTAATTGGTGTGAATTCAACAACAGAAGATCTCAAAATCTGCTACAAACAATGTTACACCACTGATAATCAATAGGTAAGCTATCTTAAATTCAGGTCATGGGAAGAAACACTATAGAAAGTAACATCTGACCAATGCAGAAACTATAAATTTATTTTGGGAGGACTCTCTTTGCTTAAGGTTGGTAGCAATGGCTCTTACCTAACTTTGGGACACTCATTTCACGGATTACTTTTCTATAATCCTAATTAGGCAGGCTCCATTAGAATTCCATTTCCTGTTAACCTTCTCCGGGTAGTGCCGAACTATAGCTGCACGTCATAAAATTGCTAAATAAATTACTTTGCCTCGTTCCTGGTTTCAAAGGAATTGTGTAGTATTAGGTAGCTTTTACACATATCCTTATGCTTACCTTTTTTCGCCGGCCATTTGTGCTGATCATCCTGCTTATAGTACTAGTTGCTTCCGCTTTTTTCTTTCTTTCACCCGATGCAGCACATTCCTCGGTACCACCTGTACAAGCAGAAAATATAATTACAGTAAAAGATACAACTGACATAAAACCTGTTTCTGAAACTGAACCTGTTAGCGAACTTCCTGCCGATGCCGAAACTATACTGGCCCGTAAACAGGTACCTATTTTATGTTATCACCAGCTTCGCAACTGGCGCCCGCGCGATTCTGAAATGGCGAAGACTTACATTGTGGAAGAAGAGGATTTCAGGAGCCAGATCAAAATGCTGGCCGACAGCGGTTATCACTCCATCCTCCCCGACCAGCTATATGACTACCTGCTTCACAACAAACCATTGCCCGAAAAGCCTGTTATGTTCACTTTTGACGACACAAACCTGGACCATTATACCGTTGCCGCTCCGGTATTAGAAGAGTATGGTTTTAAGGGAGTGTTTTTTGTGATGACGGTATCGCTGGGGCGGCCAAACTACATGACCAATGCGCAGGTAAAGGAATTATCAGATGCCGGTCATGTAATAGGTTCACACACCTGGGATCATCAGAACGTCAAAAAATACACAGAAGCAGACTGGCCAACCCAGATCGAAAAACCATCTCGCCAGCTGGAAGAAATAACCGGCAAGCCCACTGAATATTTTGCCTATCCCTTCGGCCTATGGAATGAAGCGGCTATACCTGAGCTCAAAAAAAGAAATATAAAAGCAGCTTTCCAGCTTGCCACATCCAGAGATACTAACGAACCGCTCTACACCATTCGCCGCATTATAGCCAGTGGTTACTGGTCACCCAAGCAACTGCATAAAAGCATGATAAACAGTTTCCAGGATGGGAAATAAGGGTAGGTTATAGTTCTTATTTATTGTGGCCGCGAATCTCCTGACTCAATTGAACTGGCAGGGATAGGAATTGTCTGAATCAGGATTTACAGGATTAGAGGATTTTCAGGATTGGGCTATTGTTTTATAGTTGCGGTGTTAACCCACCCCAGCCCCTCCCAAGAGGGGAATTTCGGCTGTGACTTTAGTTTACGCTATGGTTCTATAGTTGCCGTTTCAACACCCCTGTAGTCCCCTCAAGGGGACAATTTCTACCCTTAATTTAGTATAGGTTTCGTTCTATAGTTACAGTTTTACCCCTTCCCAACCTTCCCCTAAAAACAGGGGAAGGAGCTTGTGTATAATTTTATATCAAGTAAGGGCAGGTTTACCTGTCCCCTCGGAATTATCACCACGATTAATTTCGAAGCTTACCGCTTCAAACTATAGACAAACTATAACTATGCGAAACTTCACAGTCTTTGGGTTGAGCGCCTTGTAGATTTCTGGTGCCTGTAGGGCATTTCGAGGTACGAGAAAAAGAAATGTACACCGCGCGATGCCCGAAGACGGGGCCTCCCGGCCGTGAGGGCATCAAAGCTGGATTGAAACTGTAGGCAAGTGAAGCTCCCAAGATTAAAGAAGGCTATGAAAGAAAAGGCTTGGTTCCAGTTGCAAAAGACTTCAACTATAAGCTGAGATAGATTTCTCACTTTGTTCGAAATGACAAAAGAAGAACTTGAGGATTCAAGAGCTCTCTCGCCTGACGTTAGAAATGATAAAAGAGAAACTATAGCACATAAGGCCCTCAGCTACGCTCAGCACCTTAACCATATACAACACTACTCTACCGCTTTACAAAATAAGGAAAATTGGCTGTTGCTACGTTGCCGTCTCCATCATACAAATAGACAAACAACCTGTAAGCCCCCTCCTGCTTAGGAGTAAGAGAAATCTTGTGGCCATCTACCTGCTGTAATACACCTTTTACAGGCGTTGGCTTTACTTCTTTGCCCATATTGCCATCAGCTGGTTTAGCTTCGGGCAGCACTTCCCACTGGAGGCGGAGCGGTTTTCCTTCCGGGTCGAAGGCATAGATGCTAGCCGTTGCCGGCTCACCTGGCTTCAGGTAAACGTTATCAATGGCATGTTTATCGTTTAGAGTTAAATAAGCTACATAGGGTGCCTCGTTTTTGTCGTTTTTCTTTCCGGTCCATAGTTCATGCATTACGTGCACCAACTGTGTCTCTTCACCGGAGTCGGCGATAAGGCTGAACCAGGTTGGGGTGGTTTCCTGTTTGCTGCCCCACATAAATACATAACTGCCTAGGCATTGCCCTGAATCTGCTGCAACGGTTCGTTCGTAGCGTTCTTTACTATAGGTTGCTTTCTCAGAGCTGGTTTGCTCAATCGGGGCCAGCCATTCGGTATAAAAAGCTTCCCAGTAGCCGCGCGCACCAAATTCCGAAATGATGTAAGGTCCTTTCCAGTCGGTTTTAGCCAGTTCCTCGCGCAGGTTGTGCATCGCCCCGAAAGAGTTAATTGAAAGCACATCCAACGCAGGGCAACGCTCTGCAATCAGGTTTACATCTTTCAGGGGGACATTCATGACGGTGGTGGTAGTGGGGTGGTTCGGATCCAGTTCATGAATCATTTCCGCAATTCCGTTCACAGCGTCCCACACTTTTACATTGGCACTTTCGGAGTATAGTTCATTGCCAATTCCCCACATCAGTAAAGCAGGGTGGTCTTTATATTTGAGTACAATCTCCCGGATCTCTTCCTTTTGCTGAGCTACCATTTTTTTGTCATAGTAGTTAAAGCCGTCAACTTCTCTGGGCAACCATAAACCTAATGTTACTGTCAGCCCGTTGGCATGTGCTTCGTCTAATATGCGCTCAGCTTCGTCGGTGTGCCACACCCGTATCGAGTTGCCCCCATAAGCTTTTACCCGATCAAAATACTTGTAGCCGGCAGCGCCTTTTATAAAATAAGGCTTGCCGTGGCGGTACAGCTTATAGTTTCCGTGGGAACCGACAATTTCTACGGTGTGGCCTTTGGAAGCATATGTGCGTTCTGTGGCAGTGCCGGAACTACAGCCAGCAACACCAGATAGAATAAAAAATATATAGATTATAATACAAGAGCGATACAAGGGCATTTCTAAAAATATTTGTAGATCCAGCAGTTGAAAAATCTGCCTTAAGAGAACATATAAGCCAGAATACGAGTATAGCAGACGTAGGTTAATTTTAATTATCCGAATATTTCGATTATCCGAACCAGCAAACCCAAGCACCTTTCACCCTGATAGAGTAATATTATGCTTACGGCACCTCTACACCATACTGTACCTCCCAAATTAAAACAGCCGGCCCCGCAGGACGTCAGAACCATCCGGTTCATGATCGTGCTTGGACTTTTCTGTATGGCATCTTTCCTGTACTGGTTTATAGACAAAGACCACATTGGTTATGCGCCGCTTTACTGGCTACTTACAACTGCTCTTGGCTTTAAACTGCTACGCACCCTGCACGAGTGGTACCATTACTTTGCGGTTAGTGTACCCAAGCGCCCTAAGCTGCAAACTGCTTTTACCGTAGATGTTTTTACAACAGCGTGCCCAGGCGAGCCGCATAGCATGATCATCGAAACGCTGGAGGCCATACAGAACATACGCTACCCCCATACCACCTACCTTTGTGACGAAGGCGACGACCCCGTTCTGAAAGCTGCCTGCCAGCGGCTTGGTGTAAAGCATATTACCCGAACTATAAAAGTAAACGCCAAAGCCGGCAATGTAAATAATGCCCTGCAATACGCTACCGGTGATATTTGCCTGATACTGGATCCGGACCATGTGCCTGCACCGGAATTTATAGACGAAGTACTGCCCTTTTTCGAGGATCCGGAAATTGGTTTTGTGCAGGTAGTGCAGGCCTATAGTAACCGCAAGGAAAGCCTGGTAGCTTACGGAGCCGCCGAGCAGACTTATAGTTTTTATGGCCCCATGATGATGGGTATGAACAGCTACGGCACCGTGCAGGCCATCGGGGCAAACTGTACGTTCCGTCGTAAGGCCCTGGATAGTATTGGCGGCCATGCTGCCGGTTTAGCCGAGGACATGCACACCGCCATGCAATTGCACGCAAAAGGCTGGAAATCGGTGTATGTACCAAAAATCTTAACACGCGGGCTGGTGCCGGCCACACTGGCTGCTTACTATAAACAACAGATAAAATGGGCACGCGGTACTTTCGAACTCCTATTTGCTGTTTATCCGAAGCTGTTCAGCAAATTTACCTGGCGCCAGAAGATCCATTACTTCTCGTTACCGCTTTATTACCTGTTCGGCGTTTTTAACCTGGTTGATTTTGTCATTCCTATCCTGGCACTGGTACTGTATGAGTTTCCGTGGTATGTGCCCCTGGGCGATTTTGTGCTGATGTTTGCGCCGTTCTTCTGTATCTCGATCTGTATCCGGCATTTTGTGCAGCGCTGGTTCCACGAGACAAATGAAAATGGTTTCCATATGTTTGGTGGTATTCTGCGCACCGGCACCTGGTGGATTTTTACGCTTGGCTTGGTCTATTCCATACTTCGCATAAAAGTACCTTATATTCCAACGCCTAAAGACGACAAGCCTAAAAACAACTTCTGGCTTAGTTTGCCAAACATCATAGTTTGCGGCATCAGCATCTGGGCTATTTACTTTTGTCAGCAGATGTACGGCCATTTATATGATAACCCCTACCTGCAAATGATGGCCGGTTTTGCGCTGGTAAACGTGGCTATAGTTGGTAGCATTGTTGTGCTGGGGCAGGAAAAATTTATGAACTCTATCAGGACCAATATTATACAAGCGCCTGTGTTGCAACCGGTCTTAATGCCACTCAGGTTATTTATCTGGCGCACACGCCATAATTTTTATAACAGCATCCGGTACTTTGCTCTTACACTAACTATACTGGCTGCTATTATTGCATCTGGCTTTTTAATGGAAGAGTACAACTATACAAATATTTTTGATTTTGAGGATCAGGTGGAGGCGAAAAAGCAATCCATCCCTGAGAAGGACACAAGCGATATACATCCGGTGCTCTACAAAATCACTAGATAGTAACGTCTCCGTGTTAAAAAAACAGGCCTCAACTATAGCTAAACATTAGCTATAGTTGAGGCCTGTTTTTTTAACCTGTATCTCATAATTGGCTGGAGTATAGGTAAATTTTTATAGTTTAATTTATAGATTTACAGTGCGATAGCATTCATCTATACTTTTAGCCTATGAGAACAGCTTTACTCTATTTTATTTTTATCCTATTATTATCTACACAATTACTTGCCCAGACTACCGACCCACAAACAAAATACATAATAGGACCAACCTTAACAGCTCCTCTCGGTGTTGTAGCTGATAATTCCGGGAACATTTATGTTGCAATGGATGATATAGTCAGAGTATTTGATGTTGAGGGCAATTATATTAACGAAATTTCAGTTCCAGAAACCCCATCCAGAGGGAGAGCTCGTGCCATAGCCATCGATAAAGAAGAGAATCTGTTCATCTTTGACGCCTTAGATAGCTATGTTTATAAGGTTGATAGAGAAGGCAAACTACTTTTTAAGTTTATAACCCCTAGAACATCATTCGCAGGTTATGCTGTGGAGGGAATAGCAGTTGCACCCGACGGAAGTATATATATTACAGACTTTCTCAATAATCTTATTAGAAAATTCAATAGTGATGGTAAGTATCTATTTGAATTCAAAACAATCAAGGCTCCAGTGGATGTTGCCATAGGACCTGATGGAAATGTTTATATAGCAGACCCTGAAGATAAGAGTATCGTTAAGTATAGTGATAAAGGTGAATTTATTGTAAGTTATAAAACACCTGGTAGTGGCACACAGGGTTTTATAAGGCCAACGGGTGTTGAAGTAGGTAGTGATGGAACACTTTACGTAGCAGATGCTGGTACTACAACTGTATATACCTTTAAAGAAACAGGCGAGAAAGGCTTAACCAAAAAGTTTGACAATATACCCTTTAATCTTTATATGGGCGTAGCTCTTGACGCTTCAGGCCATGTGTTCCTATCTTTTGGTCATGTGTATGAGTATGCCAAATTTGATACTTGGTCAAGTTATGGTAAAGTTGCCAAGATATCATCAGCAGGAGAAGTTGAGAAGGAATGGGGCAAAACTGAAAACATAAATAGGATAAGAGTATCAGCTTTAGAGATAGATAAAAAGGGGCATTATATCTATGTAGGCGATGATATAAGCCGAAAGATTCTGAAGTATAATAGGCAGGGAATAAAAGTTGACGAATTTGGAAGCAATGGCTCTAATTCCGTTTTCAATTCCCGTGTACTTGATATTGCTACAGGTTTAGATGATGCCTTGTATGTCTATCAATTAGATAACCGAACCTTTAAAATAAGAAAGTATAGTTCATCAGGCAAATACATATCTACATTTGAACCTTTTCCAGAACAACAGTTTTCTTTTTACCACTCTTTTAGAGTTAAGGCAGGGTTAGATAATTATATTTATGTGCTTGGTGACAGGAAAGTTATGAAGTATGATACTGCAGGTAAGTTCATTTCTCTAATTGAGTTATCTACTCCAAATCTTACTTCTGTTGTCATTATGTCTAAAGATATCTCTGTTGACAAATCAGGTAACATTTATATTCTGTACTATTCTCCAGGCTCCCCTAGTTCCCGATCTCTCAATAATTTATTTAAATATTCTAACGACGGAGAGGTTAAACTTCAGTATAAGGCGTGGCAAAGTATTGGTTTTAACTATGATGCTAAAAGAAACATAAGTGTAGACAATAACAACAACATTTATGTTGCAAAGGAGGATGGCAGTTTTTTTTCAAACACGCTCAGAATATTTAATGATAACGGAGTACTTATTAAATCTTTACCCAATATTAATGATGATGTTTCGGTAAGTTTAGATGGTAATACAATTGTAACATTGTCATCAGAGAGAGAAGATCAAATTCTAATTATGAATACATCTTCCTCTGAAAACAAATTAAGCTATATCACAGGCTATGTGTATCTGGATGAAAATAACAACAATGTAAAGGATGCGGAGGAAACAGGATTAAAAGATTTTTTGGTGCGAGCTGAACCAGGATCCATTTTTGGAAAAACTGATAATAGCGGTAAATACAAAATCGTAGTTGATACTACCGGAACATACCAACTTACACAATTACTTCCTCAACAAAGAGGGCAAGAGATTGTACAAGTTACACCCGAAAAAGATAAGCCAAAGGTTGTTTCTGTTTCACATCTCAACAGTACGTTATCAGAAAACAACTTTGGTAATAAAGTCACCCTCTCCCCTTACCTAACCACCAGCGTTTCCTCTACGCGCCGACGTCGTTGCTTCGAAAGTACAACCAAGGTAACCTACGCCAACTCTGGCTTTGCAGCTGCCGAAAAGGCTAAAGTATACTTAAAACTTCCTAAAGAAATAGAACTGTTATCAGCAGATAAACCCTACACAAAACAGTCAAATAATATGTATGTGTTTGACGTAGGCACCGTTGCCCCCGGCGAAACGAAAACTATAACTATACAGGACAAAGTAACCTGCGGCGATGAAAGTGTTCGTGGCCTGACGGTATGTACCAAAGCATGGATATCGACGGGCAAACTTCCCGAAAAACCAATCGCTACAGTAACCGGAGAATGCGACCCTGCTACAGGCAGAGTTCGTTTTGTTATCCGCAACACTGGTCCGGAAGATATGGAAACGGGCAAGCTTTTCAGGATATACAGAGACGGTAAATTATCGACGGTAGAGCAATACAAACTGGCTGCCGGCGATAGTCTTGTACTATGGATACCTGCCGTTGGCAAAACCATCCGTTTAGAAGCCGAACAGCCGGATGGAAACGGCGATAATACGCTGGCAAGCGCAACTATAGAAGGATGCCAGGCAGGTGGAAGCAATACGCCTATCAGCACGGGTTTTGTAAATGCCCTGCCACCAGATGAGGAAGAGGCTGAAGTTGCAGAAGAATGCCTGCTGATTACGGACTCTTTTGACCCGAACGACAAACAGGTAACGCCAACAGGTCTCACTTCCGAGAACTATACACCAACCGGTGTGGCGCTCACCTATAAGATCCGTTTCCAGAATACCGGTACTGATGTGGCTTACCGTGTTGTTGTGGTGGATACCTTATCACAAAACCTGGATATCAGTACGCTGCAAATGGGATCTGCATCGCATAACTATAGATTTGATGTAAGCGGCAAAGGTAGCCCTGTTCTCACCTGGACCTTCGACAACATTCTGCTGCCAGATAGCAACAGCAACGAGCCGGGCAGCCACGGGTATATCCAGTTCAGCATTAAGCCTAAGGCAGACCTGCCAGGTAAAACACTGGTAGAGAACTTTGCAGATATCTTCTTCGACTATAACTCGCCTGTACGCACCAATATTACCGCCAACCGCATCTACGACATGCCGGAGGTTATAAACGAAGGAGACAAACTAACTGCAGATGAAATTATCGCTACTCCGGGCATCACTGGTTTTAACCCGGAAAGCGGCAAATTCGGAACAGAGGTTATTGTTAGCGGAAAGAAATTCTCACTAAACCCAGCACTTAACAAAGTGTATTTTAATGGCCTGCCGGCAACTATAGTTTCGGCTTCTGAAACAGAATTAAAAGTTATAGTGCCAGCTAACGCCACTTCCGGTATTCTAAGAATTCAGACCAACGATGGCGTAGCGCAAAGCATCACTGGCTTTGAAGTGTACCAGCCACCAGTAGTTAACAGCTTCTCACCTATTGAAGGGATAACAGGTACAACCGTAACCCTGGAAGGAAAACATTTAACTGAAGCATGGTTGCAAACTATAAAACTGGGCGATCAGGTTTGTGAGATCATCAGCAGGGAAGGCAATAAAGTAGTTGTAAAAGTACCGGAAGGCGCTGTAACAGGTAAGTTTGAGGCGTTCAGCAAAGGTGGCGAAGTGCAAACTATAAACACCTTCGTAGTATGGCATCAACCGACCATCAGCAACCTTAGCAAGCTAACTGATAAAGCCGGCGCAACTATAGAAATCAGGGGGTCTAACTTTGCTTCTGCCCCTGAACGGAACAAAGTAATGTTTGGGACTGTGTCGGCCAGGGTGCTGCAGGCAACTTCAGCTACTTTAAAAGTGCAGGTGCCAAAAGGTGCCGAAAATGGTCCGGTAACTATAGAAACGCCAGGCGGTATAGCTGAAAGCGCTGTTCACTTTACGTTTATTCCGGCGCCTGATGTACTTTCCTTTACACCTGCTATTGGCACAGTTGGCACTGATGTTACGCTAACCGGCAAGAACTTCCTGACCCTGGGAGAACAGGACACTATTACATTTAACGGCCAGAAAGCAGTAGTGCTGGAAGCTACTCCGACGCTGCTTAAAGTAAGGGTGCCGCGCTGGGCAAGTTCAGGTAAAATAAAGGTAGCCGGTATTGGTGGTTATGCTGTAACGGCTGATGATTTCAGGATTGAAGAGCTTAGTCCGGAACAGGCCATTGAAGTATACCCGAACCCTACTACAGGCAACTTTACCATCCGCTTTATGCATGCTGATTTTGAGGTGCATCAGGTGCAGTTATTTTCGGCATTAGGCCAGTTGGTTTACTCCGAAAAAGTAACCAGCCCAAGGCCTGATAAACTGGAAATAAAGCTCGCTACTCCTAAACCAGGTATGTATATCCTGCACATAAAAACCGAGCGCGGCCTCGTTATAAAAAAGCTGAATGTACTGTAACTATAGATCAATAAAAAAGAGACGCTTTCAGGCGTCTCTTTTTTATTGATCTATAGTTTGCTGAACACTTCTTTTTGCAAATAACTTTTATCGTTTGCAGGCTGGGCCGGCGTGGTGGATGTATATTGGCGCACCTCCTGTGTAGTCAGGTTAATTTGCCAGATAGCCGGATAATGTTGTTGCCCTAGGCTGTCCTGTACCAAACCTACTACCACTACTTCGTTTGCAGAGCGCCACCAGCCATCATCAAACTGGCAGGGCGTGCCACAAAACATCAGGCGCGTCTTCTCTCCTTTTGCAGGATCAACTATAGCTACTTCGCTGTCCGGCGAATCGGCAGTAACTTCCGGCTTTTTCAACCTTCTCTTTCTGAAAACCCGCTCATAACTATACAAATCCAGCACTTTACTTTTATCCGGAGATGGGAGGAACAGTTTTGGGAATTCTTTATACAGTTCATGCCAGTTCGTTGCTACCGGAAAAGTCAGCAGGTCGGTATCCCACACCTCGCGCAATACAAAAAGCGAATCTGCAGCGTTGTCATCTATTTTGTAAAACGAAAACCAGTCGCTCAGTTCCTGTTTTGCATCCTGCACCAGTGAAATCCGTTTCTGTTCTTCCTCAGCTGCTACGCCAGGATGCTTAGTCACAGTTTGCTCCTTTTCTTCCTGTCCCTGGCAACTCACCAGCCATACCAAGAGCAAACTATAGCCGAGCCACCTGGTCAAATTTATACATGCACCCATTTTGTAAAGTTTATCTGTAAGCATCTACGCACAGATTGGATGCATGTATAAAAACATAGTTTATAGTTACTTTTTGCTGGCCCGGGCATCCATAAGCTGCACAGCTTTTACCAGTTTCACAAATTCGCCGCGGTTGCCGTCTTCGTCTTTTCCGCGGGCCTGTTGCGCCAGCTCCAGTACTTTGCCGTAGTTGGCTGTTCCCTTGAATTTAGACTCACGCAGCAACATACCATAAGCCGCCACTGCAGCAGAGAATCTATAGTTGTCTGACAGTTTTTCCGGGGCAACAGTTTGGGTGGTAACTATAGTTTGCAGCAGTTTGCTTGTGTCGCCGGCTGGTTCTTTGTAGCGCAGTTTCAGGGTCAGCAATTCGTTGGTAGCAGCAGCTTTGTTGTTCAGTTTGGTCTCCTGGTACTTCAGGTCATCTATCGTTTGCAGCTCGGTTTTGTTGTTTTTAGAGGCGGCCGGCACTATTTCGTAAAGCGCGGTTACAGTATGGCCAGCGCCCATATCGCCTGCATCTTTCTGATCGTTGTTAAAGTCTTCGTTCTGTAGGGCGCGGTTCTCATAGCCGATCAGGCGGTAGGCTTTTACATGGGCCGGATTAAACTCCAGCTGCAACTTTACGTCTTTGGCAATGGTAAACAGGGTGCCGCCAAACTCATTCACGAACACCTTTTTAGCTTCCAGGATGTTATCGATGTAGGCATAGTTACCGTTGCCTTTGTTAGCCAGTTGCTCCATGCGTGAGTCTTTCAGGTTGCCGGTTCCAAAACCGAGTACAGTTAAAAACACACCGGTTTCACGTTTCTTCTCGATCAGCCTTTCCAACTCACCTGAGCTTGATACGCCTACGTTAAAATCACCGTCTGTTGCCAGTATCACCCGGTTATTACCGCCTTTAATAAAATGCTTTTCCGCTTCCTGATAAGCCTGGTTTATGCCAGCCGCACCGGCCGTTGCCCCACCCGCTTCCAACGCTTCAATTGCAGCCAGCATTTCTGCTTTTTTATTCGTTGAAGGCAAAACTAAACCCGCCGCTCCGGCATATACAACTATAGCTACCTTATCCTGCGGGCGCAACTGCTCTACCAGCATTTTAAATCCGGATTTAACTAATGGTAACTTATCCTGGCTCATCATCGATCCCGACACATCGATCAGGAACACGATGTTAGAAGCCGGCAGGTTATAGGTAGGTATATCTTTGCCCTGCAGCCCGATGTGCAGTAACAGATTCTCCTTATTCCACGGACAGGCGGCCAGCTCCGTAGTTACCGAAAACGGATGTTCATTGGTTGGTTGCGGATAATCATAATCAAAGTAGTTGATCATCTCTTCGATGCGAACTGCATCGGCAGGCGGTAATTGTCCTTCGTTAATAAAGCGGCGCACATTACTGTATGACGCATTGTCCACGTCGATGGAGAACGTAGAAAGCGGGTTCTTCTTTGCTTCCAGGAAAATGCTTTCGGGCAGGTGCTGGTATTCTTCTGTGTTGAATACAGGCGGCGCGTAGCTGAATGTTGCCTGGTCTGCCATTACGGATACCCCTGCTACTTTCCCAGCCAGAGCTCTGCTAGCCTTCTTACTATAACCGGTTACTACCACTTCCTCCAGCGCCCGATTATCAGCTTCCAGGGCAACATTTATAACTGAGTCTTTCTTTATAGTTACATCTTTGCTCTTATAACCAATGTAGCGGAATGACAGTGTCTTGTCAGAGGTAGAAACCAGCAATTTATAGTTACCGGCGGCATCGGTGGCTACGCCTTTGTTCGTTCCTTTTATAGCTACAGCTACACCAGGCAATGGCTGGGAATTTGAAGCGTCAGTTACCTTACCGGTTATAGTTCTGGTCTGCGCTATAGTTGTGAGAGATATCAGCAGGAAGCTGAAAACGAGAAAGTAGATGTGCTTTTTCATGGCTGTTTGTGTTTGGTTTCTCTCATGATGCAGCCCTCCACACGATTCCATAAAAAAATATTAAAAATTTTTAATTGATGCTTTTTGCTTTTATTTAAGGTAGCAATCCAACTATAGTATGTTTCTCAAATTCTTTAAAAAGGCCGACCCACCCGACGACATGCAGCTGGTGCAACAGTACCGGACTACAGCCGATATGGACTGCCTTGGCGAGCTTTTTGAACGACATACCGAAATGGTGTACCTGGTTTGCCTGAAGTACCTGCGCGATGAAGAAGAAAGTAAAGATGCCACCATGCAGGTTTTCGAGAGCCTGACCGAACTGCTGCTGAAACACGACATCGCTAATTTTAAAAGCTGGCTGCACGTAACTACCAAAAACCATTGCCTGATGCAGCTGCGGGCCAAAAAAGGCAAAGAACAGGTAAGCTTAGAAGATGCTTCGCCTCCATTTATGGAAAACAGCGATCTTTTTCATCTTAGTGATGCCGAGCAGAAAGAAGAGGACGAAAAGCTACTGGCACAGGGGTTGGAAACATTACCGCCAGAACAACGAACCTGTGTAGAGCTATTTTATCTGCAGCAAAAGAGTTATAAAGAGATTGCCGAACAAACAGGCTGCGACCTGAACAAAGTAAAAAGTTACATACAAAACGGGAAACGGAACCTGAAACTATACATGGAGAAACACCATGAACCACGCTAACCACCACATACACTTCGGTGCAGACGGGCACCCTACCCTGGAATTGCTGCGGCAGTACCAGGAAGGCTTGCTGTCGCCTGCCCAGAGCCACCAGTTGGAACGCCACCTGCTGGACTGTGACCTATGCGCGGACTTAGCTGAAGGAATGACCTTATCAGATGCTACCCAAACCAAAGCTGCCGTTTCCGACATTAAAAACCGTTTAACTATAGTTAAAGAAAAACGCCGTGCAGCAGCCTGGTACTCTGACTGGCGGGCCGTTGCTGCTGTGTTCGTGCTGCT
The DNA here is from genome assembly GCF_019336435.1 of Pontibacter populi. Lineage (GTDB taxonomy): Bacteria > Bacteroidota > Bacteroidia > Cytophagales > Hymenobacteraceae > Pontibacter > Pontibacter humidus. Next base: position 602,774 of record NZ_JAHWXQ010000002.1, read on the forward strand.
CTGCTCTGCTGTAATGGTGTTTTATTACCAGTATACCAACTTACAAACTGCCCCGGAAACTATAGCTGTAGAAAAAACTGTGGAGCAACCTGAAACTATAGTTAAATTCTCTCCGCCTGCACCCATCGTTAACCAGGAAACAATAGAAGAAACGGAACTCGATCAGTCAACTATAAAACCAAATCTAAGCAAAGCAAAACCTAAAGTTAGTACTGACACCTATGCCTATTCGGATACTGATGAAGAAGACTTCTTTCCGTATGATATTACCAAAGTGATGGATGAAATGGATGCTGCTAAGGTAACGGAATCAGTAGCGCTGGAAGAAGTTACTTTTGACCTGAAAGCAGACAGCACGGCAACTATAGCTACTGCAAAACCAAAAGCCAGGGTAGCTGTAGCAGCTCCGCAAATGAGTCTTGAACGTGCCTTACAAGGTCAGGTAGCAGGAGTAGCAGTGCAGCGTAAAAAAGGTGAAGCAAATTTAGTTCAGGGTAAGGTTACAGACGATGCTGGCAATCCGTTACCAGGCGTAATGGTACAGGTAAAAGGTACCATGCTGGGCGTTTCTACAGATAAAGATGGTAACTTCTCGTTACAGGTTCCTGCAGATAAAACTGTCTTAAACTTCCGCTACATCGGTTTTGAGTCAAAGGAACAACAAATTGACAGCACAAAAACTTTACTAGCCGTTAACCTGCAACCGGATAATCGTGCTTTGTCTGAAGTGGTGGTAACCGGTTACAGCAAACGTGCCGCAGCACCAGTCATCGAAAAGCCCAAACCAACTATAGGAACCCGCGCCTACAAACTATACCTTAAATACGAGCAGCGCCCACTTACTACAAAGGCTAAAGGAAGAGTTATAGTTGGCTTTACAGTATCTGAAAGCGGTCAGTTAGAAAATGTACGGGTATTACGCAGCCTGAACCCGGAGGCAGATGCAGAAGCGGTTAGATTAATCCAGGAAGGCCCTGCCTGGGAACCCGCAAAACAGAATGGCAATCGAGTATTGCAGCAGGTAAAGGTGGTCGTTCGGTTTAGGTAAGTATTATCGGTTGCTGGTGCGAGTTTGCAACTCGTGACTTGCTATGATGTCGGATTTGTATTCCGACTGGGCCAGAGGCCCAAACTATAGTTCGACACGATCGAAGACGCTTGCGCCAGGGATAAAAAACCGTTACGCAATTCTAACAATTTAACCTTCCAACCATTTAACCATTAACAATCAACAATTCCCACCCACCGTATAGTTACAAACACAAACAAACTTAACCTATGGAACACGAAGTAAAGCACGACCAGGACGACCTGCGTTTTTATATGGAAATTGGGGACGAGGAAGCCGAACTAACCTATAGTTACACCGACGAAAACGCCATGGACTTTGACCATACCTTTGTGCCGGAGAGTGCACGCGGACAGGGTATCGCTCATAAATTAGTCCGTTGCGGACTGGATTTTGCACGCGAGAATGACTGCAAAGCCATTGCTTCCTGCCCTGCCGTAGAAGCATTCGTAAAGCGCCACCCCGAGTACAACGACATCATGCTATGGCCATAGTTTTCCAACTATAACTATCTCCAATAAAAGCGGTTTCTCTATTCAAAATTTCGGATATTTGCCTGTAATCAAATGCAAACCTGCGCTGCACTATTTATAGGGTAAGCCGCTAAAACTATACTATGAACGAAGAAATAAGAGAACTCGAGCCCAAAGCGCTCTGGAACTACTTTACCGACCTGAATGCTGTGCCGCGTCCGTCTAAAAAAGAAGAGCGCGTGATACAGTTTATGAAAGATTTTGGCAACAGCCTTGGCCTGGAAACGATGGTAGATGAGATCGGCAACGTGATCATTAAAAAACCGGCCACTGCAGGCATGGAAAACCGCCAGACCATTTTGCTGCAAAGCCACCTGGACATGGTACACCAGAAAAACGCTGAGACTAACTTCGATTTCAACTCACAGGGAATTGAGATGTTCGTGGAAGGCGACTGGGTAAAAGCAAAAGGCACTACGCTGGGCGCTGACAACGGTATTGGTGTGGCTACGATCATGGCGCTGCTGGCATCTGACAATATCCCACATCCTCCATTAGAAGCCCTGTTTACCATAGACGAAGAAACTGGCATGACCGGTGCTCTTGGATTGAAAGGTGGTATGCTGGAAGCCTCTATCATGCTGAACCTGGATACAGAAGATGATACGGAATTAACGATTGGCTGCGCTGGCGGTGTAGATGTAACCGCAACCGGAAACTATAGTTCAGAGACCGCTACTGCCAACAGCACTGGCTTTCGCTTAAGCATAAAAGGTTTAACGGGTGGTCACTCAGGAATGGATATTCACCTGGGACGTGGCAATGCGAACAAACTGATGAACCGTATACTAGCGCAGGCTGCTGAGCAGTTTGGCGTACAGGTTAGTGAGATAGATGGCGGAAGTTTGCGCAATGCAATACCGCGGGAGTCGTTTGCGGTAGTTGCTGTGACGCAGGACAAGGCAAAGGCTTTCGAAGAATTTGTTGCGACTCAGAAAGACATCCTGAAGAAGGAATACAACACCACAGACCCGAACCTGGAAGTAACGATTGAAGCTACTACTGCTCCAACTCAGGTGCTGGCTCAGGATTTCCAGAATAAATTACTACGCAGCATTTACGCCTGCCCGAACGGCATCTACCGCCTCAGCCCGGACATCGAGAACCTGGTGCAGACATCAAATAACGTGGCGCGCGTGCTGGTGAAAAATGGCGAATACAGCATTCAGTGCTTAACCCGAAGCTCCGTAGATTCTGAGAAAATGGATCTGGCCAATGCGATCAGATCAACTTTTGAACTGGCTGGCGCCGCTGTCACCTTCAAAGGCAGCTACCCGGGCTGGACACCACTTCCGGGTGCCGCTATCGTGCAGGTGATGAGCGACCTATACCGCGAGCTGTTCGACGGCGAGCCGCATGTAAACGCCTGCCACGCGGGCTTGGAGTGCGGTATAGTGGGTGGCAATTACCCGGACATGGAAATGATCTCATTTGGTCCAAACATCCGCGGTGCCCACTCTCCTGACGAAAAAGTACAGATCAGCTCGGTACAAAAATACTGGGGCTTCCTGCTGGAAACACTGGAGCGTATCCCTGTGAAAGTTTAAACCATTGCTATAAAGATTTAGTTATGAAAGCGCCTGCAACCACAGGCGCTTTCTTTTTATCTTTGCCCCATGAAAAACTGGATCATCCGTTATAGTTTCTTTTTTGCTGGTTTGTTGCTGTTTGGGTTTGCTAACGCGATGGCTGTAAAAGTGAAATACCTGGGCCTGCACCCCTGGGAAGTACTGAACGTGGCGCTCTTTCAGAAATTTGGCTTCACGATTGGTACCTGGAGTGTGCTCGTGGGCCTGGCGGTGATTGTGGTGGCCTGGTTCGTGAACCGCAAATACATTAACGTCGGTACTTTCCTGAATACCTTGCTTATCGGTCCGTTCATGGACTTTTTCCTTTGGTTGGATTTTCTACCTGAAGCTACGCATGGCTGGCAGGATTATGCGCAGCTGTTTACGGCAATACTTATCGGCAGCATTGCAGGCGGGTTGTATGTAGCAGGTGGCGTTGGTGCCGGCCCACGCGATGGGTTCATGCTATCGTTGTCGGAACGTACACGCCTTTCCGTAAGCCAGGCGCGGATAGTAGTAGAATGTATCGTATTGGTTATCGGCTTTTCATTAGGTGGCCCCATTGGTATTATCACGTTCCTTTACACCTTTATCCAAAGCCCATTATTTCAGATCACATTACGTTTCTTCCAGAAGCTTCGGATTTACTTAACCGAGGAACCCGCTCCGGAAAAAGTACAGGTTAAACATTAAGGTTTAGTTGTGCTAGGTTATAGTTGAGTTTGTAGTTTCATAGTCCGTAAAGCTGGCGCGAGTCTCTAGACTCGTGACTTAGAGTGAATGTTGAGTCTCCTGACTCGACTGGCCCGGTAGGGACAGGAATTGTCTGAATCAGGATTTACAGGATTATAGGATCTTTAGGATTAGACTTTTGCTATAGTCCAGTAAACAGTTTCATATCATCTGTTTTAACCCACCCCTACCCCTCCCGAGAGGGGAATTGCGTCTGTCGCTTTGTTCGTGGCTATAGTTTTATAGTTTCTGCTAGTCATCCCCCTGCCCCCTTCAAAGGGGGACTTTTCTGGCTACTGCTTTATATTCTGTCATTTCGACGAAAGGAGAAATCTGAATTAGCTATAGTTACAGCCCACGACCAGGACAGGTTTACCTGTCCCTTTGAAATTATAGCCACGATAAAAGTCGAAGCGAGCAGGTTCAAACTATAGATAAGCTTCTACTATGCGAAACTTCTCAGTCTTCGGGTTGAGCGCCTTGTGAATGTCTGGTGGCGTAGCCATTGCGACGCAGGAGCAAAAGAGATTCGCGCAGCGCGATGCCCAAAGACGGGGCCTCCCGGCCGTGAGGGCACCAAAGCCAACTATAATAACTATAGGTGAGTAGAGCTCCCAGGAATAAAGAAAGTTCGAAATGAAGGCTTTGATCAAAATATGAGAAGCTTCAGCTAAAAGCTGAAATAGATTTCTCCTTTCGTCGAAATGACAAAGAGGGGAACTATAAACCCCTATAACCTGTCCGAAATCAGGTATTATTCGTTTAAATAACTGATAATCAAATTATTTAACCTAACACTTAAGCCATGAACTTAACACACGATATGCACCGCGTGGAACGATGGGCAGATACCCATCATCCTATCTGGCTCGACTTTTTAAGGATCGGACTTGGTATATTCCTGATGATAAAAGGCTTTATGTTTGTGCAGGACACAGGGGCATTTTTTAGTATTATGCATAAAAGCCAGTTTCCATGGGTCTCTATTGGTCTTGCCCATTATGTGGCGTTTGCGCATTTGGTAGGTGGTTTCCTGATCGCTATTGGCCTTATTACGAGGGTGGCCATCCTGTTTCAGATACCAATACTGCTGGGGGCAGTTTTCTTTGTGAACCCGACACATGGTTTCTATTCGGAGAACACCGAACTCTGGTCATCGATCATTGTGCTGCTGTTACTGATCGGTTTCCTTATTTTCGGTTCCGGTCGCTTCTCAGTAGACCATATCATCCGTAAACCACAAAACGACTGGCTTTATTAAGTTAGAAAGTTTAGAAGTTAAAAAGTTTGGAAGTTAAAGAGTTTAGGAGTTGAAGAAAGGAACTATAGTTTTTGATCCTATAAGGGAATCCTTCATTAAACAATCTAACAATTCAATCATCCAGCCCTTTAACAATTCAGTAATTAACAATAAAACCTCTTTTTCGCATTTTTGTATAGTGCATATAGTACATTTGCGTATGTGCTAACGCCTGCAAAATATGGAAGAGATGGCTGAGAAATACCTGTTGCTGAACGGCAATAAATTCTATTACGATGAGATAGCGGAATATTCGTTCCGGAACAGCATTGAGCTGAATGGCTACGAAGCAAAAACACTTGAATTCTGCCGTAGCTGGCTCAATGGTGTGCAGGAATTCCCGATACAGACCTCCGGCTCAACAGGCACCCCAAAAACGATAAACCTTACCCGCAGGCAGCTCGAATCCAGTGCCCGCAAAACTATAAAGATACTCAATCTGCAGCCAGGCGATGCTACGCTGGTATGCCTCAATACAGAGTACATAGCAGGCATGATGATGCTGGCGCGCGGCTTTATGGCCGAAATGCAGATGACCATAGTGGAACCGATCAGTAACCCACTGAAACTGGTACCGGAAGGAATGCTGTTCGATTTCTCTTCTTTTGTTCCGATGCAGTTGCAGAAGATTCTTCAGGACACACCAGAGAACGTGCCGCTTCTGAACCATATGAAAGGCATATTATTGGGCGGAGCCCCTGTAAACTTTACCCTGCAGCGCGAATTACAGCAATTAACCGTACCAGTCTATCACACCTACGGCATGACAGAAACCGCCTCACATGTGGCGCTTCGGCTGCTAAATGGCCCTGATGCTGCTGTGTATTATGATGCGCTGGATAACATACGTCTTGGGCTTGATAACCGTGGCTGCCTGACCATACAGGGCGACGTAACCAACAACGAACTTATAGTTACCAACGACCTGGTAGAGTTACTCACTCCAAGCCGCTTCCGCTGGATTGGCCGCGTAGATAATACGATAAACTCGGGTGGCGTAAAAGTGCAGAGCGAAACAGTAGAAGTTGCCGTGGCTGAAGCCTTTGCCGACCTGGACCCTATGCCGCGCTTTTTTGTCACCTCACAGCCCGACGAGCTACTGGGCGAACATGTAATTCTAGTGATTGAAACAGAGCCACTTTCTGAAGCTGCTGAGAAAGAACTGAAAAGCCGTATAAAGCCGCTGTTGAAGAAGTTTGAACGCCCTAAAAAGTACTACTACTGCCCAGCCTTTACCGAAACAGCAACCGGAAAAATATCTAAACAGCGTACCCTCCGCAAACTAGGGCTGGAGGTACTCTAACGCACACTTTTAAACAGTTGCTTTCAGTAAGCGTAATAGCGGGTATACCAAAAGATAAAATCATGCGGCTTATACTTCGCTATACTTTCGTGCTGTTTATAGTTGCTGCCCTGCAGGGTTGCAGCACTTTATTCACCTCCAAAGGCCCTGTAGAACTCAAGCAGGTCTGGGCATCTGATAATACGCTACGCACCCCCGAGTCTGTACTATACGACCCGGAACGGAACATGCTGTACGTATCCAACATCAACCAGAGCAAAGACCGCAAAGATGGCGATGGCTTTATCTCCAAACTTAACCCGCAGGGCGAAATAGAAGAACTGCATTGGGTAACCGGACTTAACAACCCCAAAGGCATGGCCCTGCACAATAACGTGCTCTATGTTTCGGATGTGGATGAAGTGGTAACTATAGCTGTTCAAACCGGCGCCATACTTGGTCGCTACGAAGCCGAAAAGTCGGAAGCCTTAAATGACGTTACCGTGGATGAGGAAGGCAATGTATACATCTCGGATATGGAAGAGAAAGCTATTTACCAGATGCGTAACGGCCGTATTACCCATTGGCTCGACACCAAACGCGAAAAACCGAATGGCTTGTATGTTGATGGAAACCGGATGGTGGTAGCTTTTATGAGCAGTGGTGAAGTGCGCACACTGGATACGGAAAATAAGGAATTTAAAGACCTTACGGATAAGATCAGTAACGCGGATGGTATAACCAAAGCAGGCCCGGATGGCTATTTTGTATCGAACTGGGATGGTGAGATCTATTATGTGAATATGGAAGGCAAAAAATGGAAAGTACTGGACACCAAGGCTAAAAACATAAACGCCGCTGACATAACTTACTCCGAAGAGACGAAATTATTATATGTTCCCACCTTCCGGGACAATAGAGTAGTAGCTTATTCCGTTACTTACTAGAGAGTCTATTTTCATGATGAGGGGCAACTAGCGTTAGAACTGGTTGCCCTTCGTTTTTTCAGGCAGTTTATAGTGCGGCAAAGCTATCCGAAATAAATATTTGCAGAATTAAAAAACTGGCCCTAAAAATGCAATAGCGGTGGCTATACATGTACTTTAAAACTGTGAGCTATTTATGAAGATGAAACAAACATATGTATGGGCTATAGTTGCTGCAGTTCCGTTTATGATGCAGGTGTTACCGGCAAAAGCACAGTCACAGGAGAAAACGCCAGCTGCCACCGAAAAAGAACACGGACCACATACCGCCTGCACCAACGACTCCGAAACGCTATCCGGCCTGTTCCTGACACCAGCACCAAAAGGCACTTTTAAACTTGATTTTGAGCAGCAACTGAAAGAAGATGCCGTGCTTGCCATTACCAACACAAAAGGCCAGAAAGTATTTGAAAAGCCGGTGAGTACAGCCAAGCAGCAGAAAGCCTGGAGTTATAATGTAGGAAAATTAAAGGCAGACACGTACCTGGTAGAAGTGAAGACCTCCGATACCACCTATTGGACTAAATTTAAGATCGGAAAGTAATCAGAAACTATAGTTACTCTAAAAAATATGGGCCTTGCAGCGTTACTGCAAGGCCCATATTTTTTAGAGTTATACCTGGCTCCATTGCTGCACCACATGGTACAGTAGCGAGGCGCCCAGTTTTGCAGTCCGGTTATCAACATCAAGCTTCGGGTTAAGCTCCACAATATCCAGCGTCAGTAATTTGCCACTGTTGATGATCTCCTGAAGCAGCAGTAACACTATTTCCGGATTAACCCCCAACGCAGCCGGAGCACTTACACCGGGCGCATACGCCGCCGCAAACACGTCCATATCAATTGTTACATACAGCACATCTACAAGGGCCATAAACCGCTGTAATTTCTCCTGGAGGTTCTGAAAGTTATACACCTGCATGGCTGGGGCAAATACATAATCCGTTCCATAGCTTTCTGCCGTGTTAAACAACTTCTGCGTGTTACCCGATTGTTGTATACCAAGGCACAAGTAATTAAAATCAATGTTTTCAGCAGCCAGGTCGTCGGCTATCTGCAGAAAGGGTGTACCGGAACTTGCCTGCTTCTCATAACTGCGAAGGTCAAAATGTGCATCGAAATTTATGATCCCCAGTTGCTGCCCTTCGGGTAAGGCTTGTTTAATGCCTAAAAAGTGCCCATAAGCCGTTTCGTGACCACCACCCAAAACTATAGTTTTATAGGTATTAGCCAGCAAAGCATGTACTTTCTTCCCTAACTGTTTCTGGGCTTCTTCCAGGTTCTGATTTGTACAGAAAACATCGCCGGCATCAAACAGCATCACATCCTCATCCAGGTGCCACGCAAACGAAGCCATAGCCTGTCGCAGCGCTGACGGCCCTTCCACTGCCCCTTCTCTACCCTGATTACGTCGCACACCTTCGTCGCAGCAAAAACCCAGCATCGCGATAGCCTGTGTGGCATCAGCAGGTTGGGTGTCATCTGTCAGGTTCAGCAGTTTAATGCCCTGGTGCCAGCGCTTTCCTTCTTCCCCATCAAGTGCATCTACTCTTCCTTTCCAGGTTCCGGGTGCCGTTGGTTTATACATAGCTATAATGGTTGAAGGCTGAATAGTTTAATTGTTATTTGTTGTTTCCTTTTGCTGGCGCGAGTCTGCAACGCGTGTCGTTGTATGATATTGAGTTTATAACTCAACTGAACTATAGTCCAAGCTATAGTTCAACACGAGCGAGGACGCTCGCGCCATATAAACTATACCCGTTCTCCGCGCTTCCAAACTATAGTCGGTTTCAGCTTGCCCTGGAAGTATAGTATCTCTTTATAGTTACCGGTATCGAATGCGATCATATCGGCCACCTGTTCTTTTCCCAGGCATCCACGATCTTTTATATTTAATGCTTTAGCGGCACGAGTGGTTACAGCGGCAAGCGTTTCAGCTATCGTTAGCTTTTCCGATGCTCCTATCAAAGCGGCCTGCATCAACAGGTCACCCATCGGTGCAGAACCCGGGTTCCAGTCAGTAGCGATGGCTACGCAAAGACCGCCGTCCAGCATTTTACGGGCTGGGGCATAATGCATTCCCAAACCCACCGAAGCACCAGGCAGCACTGTGGCTACCACACCAGCCTCTTTTAACAACGCAATTTCTTCTTCTCCGCTGGCTTCCAGGTGATCGGCACTGATAGCACCTGCCTCCGCAGCTACGCTACTTCCATCTGTACTGAACTGATCGGCATGTACAGTAATATCAAAACCCATTTCTTTAGCAGCCATTAAATACTCCAGAGAATCTGCTTCATTAAAAGCAGTGTCCTCAATAAATATATCTACACGGTTGGCCAGGCCCTGCTCTTTAATCTGTGGTAGCAGATTTTCCAGTACATGTTGCAGGTATAGTTTAGAATCTGAGTATTCCGGCGGGCGCATATGCGCTGCCAGACACGTTGGTACCAGATCAATTTTATGGTGAGTATTTACCAGTTTAATAGCCTCCAGCATCTTCAACTCTTCTTCAACTGTCAGGCCATAGCCGCTTTTTACTTCGCAGGTGGTCACGCCTTCACTTAAATGCCTGTCGCAGCGTTTTTTAAGCAGGTCTACCAGTTCTATAACCGTCGCTTCACGGGTTTTTCGTACGCTATCCAGTATACCGCCGCCGTTTCTGGCAATCTCAAGGTACGTTTTTCCAGCCACCCGCATGGCATAGTCGTTGGCCCGGGAGCCGGCAAAACAGATGTGCGTATGCGCATCGATCAGGCCCGGTAAAAGCACCTTGGGTTCGGTTATCTTTTCAATTTTATAGTGTTCTTCCTGCGCTACTTTCAGCAGAATATTATACTTGCCTACCAGCCTTATCTTCCCATCACAAATTACAATCCCGCCATCTTCCAGCACTTCCAGTTCATCATCGGTAATTGGTCCGCTTTCCGGCAGGTTTGCCATCGTCAGTATTTGGGTAAATGGACCGATTAAGGTATAGTTTTCGTGTTGGGTCATAGTTTTGAGGGATATAACGGCAGTGTCTTTTACACTTTTACTGATTAATAATCTAAAATCTCATTCAGTCTGATAAAACAGAAAATCCCTTCCCTCTTTCAGGGGAAGGGATTTTTACCTTATAGTTTCAATCCGAATTTCTCAGCGTTTTCCTGAGCTGTTTCATAGCCAGCGTCGGCGTGGCGGAAGATACCCATCGCCGGGTCGTTATGCAGTACGCGGCTAAGGCAGCGGTCAGCGCGCTCGGTACCATCAGCCAGAATTACCATACCCGCATGCTGCGAATACCCAATTCCTACCCCACCACCGTGATGGAACGATACCCATGTGGCACCACCAGCAGTGTTCGACATCAGGTTCAGTAACGGCCAGTCAGATATGGCATCAGAACCATCCAGCATACCTTCAGTTTCGCGGTAAGGCGAAGCCACAGAGCCGCAGTCCAGGTGGTCGCGACCGATCACAATCGGTGCTTTTACTTTACCATCACGCACCAGTTGGTTGAACATCAGACCAGCTTTCTCACGCTCGCCCATACCCAGCCAGCAAATACGGCAAGGCAGTCCCTGGAACGCTACTTTCTCTTCCGCCTCATCCAGCCAGTTAATCATGTGCGTGTTCTCCGGAAACAGTTCTTTCAGGGCCGCATCGGTTACTTTTATATCTTCCGGATCGCCGGACAAAGCAGCCCAGCGGAACGGGCCTTTGCCTTCACAGAACAACGGACGCATGTATTCCGGCACAAAGCCTGGTATGTTAAACGCATTTTTCTCGCCGCCCTGCTGTGCAAACTCGCGCAGGTTATTGCCATAATCGAACGTGCGACTACCGCGCTTCTGTAATTCCAGCATAAAACCAACGTGGCGCGCCATGCTCTTCAGCGAAAGGGCTTTGTATTCCTGCGGATCGCTTTCACGCAATATTTTAGCTTCTTCCAAGGTTAAGCCGTTTGGCACATACCCATTGATCGGGTCATGGGCAGAAGTCTGGTCGGTTAAAATCTCAGGCGTAATGTTATCCTGTATCAGTCTTTCCAGTACATCACCAATATCACCTACCAGACCAATCGAGATCGCTTCGCCTTTTTCTTTAGCTTCCAGGGCCCAGCGGATAGCTTCTTCGTAGTTATAGGTCATTTTATCGATGTAGCGGGTTTCCAGGCGCTTTTTGATACGCTCCGGGTCAACATCTACACCCAGGAAAGTAGCGCCGGCTATAGTTGCCGCCAGTGGTTGCGCGCCACCCATACCGCCTAAACCGCCTGTTACCAGCAGTTTGTGGCGCAGGTCGCCGTTAAAGTGTATTCTTCCGCAGGCTGCAAACGTTTCGTACGTTCCCTGCAAAATGCCTTGTGTACCAATGTAGATCCAGCTACCGGCGGTCATCTGCCCATACATCATCAGCCCACGCTCGCGCAGCTCGTTAAAATGCTCCCAGGTGGCCCAATGCGGCACCAGGTTTGAGTTGGCAATCAGCACGCGCGGCGCTTCGGAATGCGTTCTTACTTTACCAACCGGCTTGCCCGACTGCACCAGCAAACTCTCGTCTTCTTCCAGGTTTAGCAGCACCTCAATTATTTTCTGCGCATCAGCTACCGTACGTGCTGCCTGGCCTATACCGCCGTACACAACCAAACGACTTGGGTCTTCGGCTACTTCGTCGGTCAGGTTATTCAGAAACATGCGCAGCGCGGCTTCGCACTGCCAGTTTTTGGCGTTCAGTACCGGACCAGTTGGTGGAATATAAGTGGGGTGATTGGCGTATTTTTGGATAAACTCGCTAACCGATAAACCGGAGCGCTGTATAGTTGCTGTTTCTGGTGCAGTATTCATAGTTGATTTTACCGTAGATTGTCCTTCAATATTCTTAAAAATAAAGCAAAAAGGGTAACAAAATCGTGCTTAATTTCAGCTTCGAACTAATATTCTAACCTGTAAGCTCATGTTTCACCTGCCCATCACATCACTTAAGTCCCAGTTCGGAGACATCGACATCTATTTGTTCGACCAGCTGTTGAAAGGTCGCATACAAAAAGGGATGAAACTGCTGGATGCCGGCTGCGGCAACGGTAGAAATACGTACTACCTGATGCAGGCAGGTGTGAAAGTGTTTGGTGCCGACGCCTCGGAGGCTGCCGTTCAGCGGATGAAGCAACTGGCTAAAGAACTCGCTCCTACCCTGCCCGAGCGCAATTTTATAGTTACTGACCTGGATAAGCTGCCTTTTGATGACAGCGCGTTTGATGTGGTGATCTGCAGTGCCGTACTCCATTTTGCCCGCAGCGAGAATCATTTCAAAACTATGGTTTCAGAACTATGGCAGGTGCTAAAACCCGGCGGTATGTTGTTTTGCAGGTTTAGTACCACGATAGGTCTGGAAGGAAAATTACAGCATCTGGAAAGCCGCTTTTACCGCATGGCGCACGGACCAATCTGGTTTTTAGCTGATGAACTGATGCTTCGGGAATTAGAAATCCAACTTGGTGCAGAACGCCTTGACCCACTCAAAACAACTATAGTTGAACAGGACAGAAGCATGACGACCTGGGTATTGCGGAAAGTGTAAATAAGAGCACTATATGCCGCAAGTTTAGCGTCAGTGTAACTTGCGGCATGTAGGGGAAAGAGTAGTATCATGGCGCAAGCTTCTTCGCTCGTGTCGAACTATAGTTGGGTGTCCCGCCCATTTTAAGTATATGTAATTTTCGCTGTTCCGGACATTCTTGTCTGGAACTAACTCTGCTGCGGACTTCCTAGTCCGCGTTATTCGTAACACGGGGATTAGGAAATCCCCGGCAGATGGCTTTCTGACAAGGGTGTCCGAAAGAGCGCTATGCTCAATTAACTATAGTTATAAAAAAGGGGCCAGAGGCCCCTGCTATAACAAGTCACGAGCGAAGAAGCTCTCGCCATATCAATTTCTTTATAGTTACGCTATCTCCGCAAAATCCTCGCTTCGTTTTATCTGCATAAAATGGTCAGCCAACTCTTCCGGCAACGTAGCCAATTTGCGTTTCAGCACATCAATCCAGGCGCCTTCCACTATAATTACAGCTGCTTTCACGCCGTCTGCTTTAAACAGTTCGTGGCGTATGGACCAGCGGGAGCCGTCTTTTTTTGCCTTGATAAGCTCAGTTGTTACCGTTATAGTTTCATTTACGCCTACCTCGCGCAGGTAGGTGGTTTCTTCCCGGAAAAGGATCGGGCCGATGTGCAGTTTCTGAAATGTCTTCATGTCCAGTCCCATTTCATCTAAAATTTCGATGCGGGCCTGGGCTGCAAAATCGGCGTAGGCAGAGTGGCGCATGTGCATGTTGGCATCAAGGTGCGCCCACATTACTTTGCCTTTATATGTGTGGCTCATGTTGTTTTTATAGTTGAAGAAATATCATAAAATTCCCCCTCCTTTTTTTAGGAGGGGGTTAGGGGAGGTATTACAAACTTGCCATGTCAATCACGAACCTGTACTTCACATCGCTGCGCAGCATGCGTTCGTAGGCGTTGTTTATTTCTGATATCGGGATTAGTTCGATGTCTGACATGATGTTGTGTTCGGCGCAGAAATCCAGCATTTCCTGTGTTTCGGCAATACCCCCGATCATTGAACCGGCCAGGCGCTTACGTCGCGCAATCAGACTGAAACCGGCAACAGGAGACGGCTCCGGTGGCGCTCCAAGCAGGATCATTGTTCCATCGCGCTTCAGCATCGAGAGGTATAAATTATAGTCGTGCGGAGCTGAAACGGTATCAATTATAAAATCGAAGGAATTACGGAGCTGCTTTAGCGTTTCAGGATCTTTGGTAACGGCAAAGTTATGTGCACCTAAATCCCGGGCATCCTGCTCTTTGTTTGGCGAAGTGCTCAGTACGGTAACATCGGCGCCTTTGGCAGCAGCAATTTTAACTGCCATGTGGCCCAGTCCGCCTAATCCAACTATACCAACTCTGTGGCCTTTGCCAATTTCCCATTGCATGATCGGTGAGTAGGTGGTGATGCCGGCACAAAGCAACGGAGCCGTACGGGCCAGGTCCAGATTCTTCGGCACTTTCAGCGTATAGTTCTCATCCACCACAATATGCGAGGAATAGCCGCCGTAGGTTATCGTTTTGCCATCGCGTTCGTAGCTGCTATAGGTTCCTACATTCTGCACTTCGCAGTACTGTTCCAGTCCTTCCTTGCAACTATGGCACTCGCGGCATGAGTCTACAAAACAACCAACACCGGCCAGGTCGCCTGTTTTGAATTTCTTTACTTTGCTGCCTACTTTCGTTACCACACCCACAATTTCGTGGCCCGGAACAAGCGGGTACATAGCGCCGCCCCATTCATTGCGCACCTGGTGCAGGTCTGAGTGGCAAACGCCGCAGTATTTAATCTCAATCAGTACATCGTGCTCCCCTACTTCGCGGCGCTCCAGGCTCCAGGGAGCCAACGGGCTTTCCGCATCAAAGGCAGCATAAGCTTTTGCTTGATTCATAGTTTATAGTTTAGTGGTTGATATTAACGCTAACAGGCTCGCGGCTTACTTGTTGTTGACTACTATAAAACAGGCCACAATTTATAACTGCCAACCTATCGTTAGCAGGTACAAATTGTGGCTATAGTTTTGCCTGTAAACAGGTTATTTCTTAAGCGACAGCACGTAACGGGCCATCTCTTTGGCATCGCTCTCGCTTAGGCCGGCATGCGGAGGCATTGGTATCTCGCCCCAAACACCTGCACCACCTTTAATGATCTTCTGGGCCAGGTAATCTACATTCTTATCGTTGAATTCGTATTTAGCAGCCACATCTACGTAAGCCGGACCTACCACTTTCCGGTCGTTATTGTGGCAGGCAGTACAATCAGCTTTAGAGATCAGGGTCATACCCAGCTCGTGCTCATTTTTAGGTTTGGCAGCGGCGGCAACAGCACCAGAATCGGTCATGTCGTTGATAGCAGCATCAGCACCTACTTTTGTTTGTGTCGTAACCGGCCTTTCTTTGGCAGCAGTAGCTACTGAATCTTTATAATCCTGTGTGTAATAGGCGTCGTATTCTGTTTTCTTGTTTTCGCAGGATATCAGGAGCGCAGCGCAGGCCACAGTGAGAATCACCTTCTTCATAGTTGTTCTTATTATTTTAATTGTTTTACACTTTACGTTTGTCGTTAGTGTGTGTTCAAAAATGAATGATCAGATTAGGTTTGGGGCAAGTTAGGAGGATTTAATCATTTGGAAAACTATTGCAGCCAAACTTTACCTGATAAGAGATCAGAAGCTGTAAAACCTTACTTAAATACATATAAAGCACAATCCGACCTAGAGAAAATCAGATCAGCTATAAAACATTTTAAAAACAAAACACCCCACTGAGTCTGTCTCAGCGGGGTGTTTATAGTTCTAAGTTAAACTATAGTTATGATCTCATAATTTCCTGCACGTCGATCTTATCCAGGTAAGGCTCAAAAATAGCTACTGTGTTCGCCTGCTGCCTGAATGCGCCATATACCTGGATGTTATCCCCTGACCAGAGCTCCACAAACGAGTTATTTACTTTATAAAGCGTTACCAGCCACTGGTTATAGTTGCGTTGGGCTACAACAGTACCGTTTTGGGCTATTATTTCTGCCTGCTTCCTGAACGGAAGCCTCTCAAACATGGAATATTCCAGCATCCTGCTTTGCTTAAAGTGTCTTAAAGATAAGAATCTGTTACAGAAATTAGTTTCATTCTGGTGTGTTGGCTATACGCTGCGGCATTGGTATCCGGCTCAAAATTTCAACGCCTTTTCCGGCATCAGAAAACACTAAAAACAAATATTCAGGATTCGATATTAAACCTTGTGGCTTATATTTACTCCAACCGCTGTATTAAGCTAATTTACCTAACCTTTATTAACCTGTATGAAGAAGAAATTACAATCCTTCGTCGTACTACTGCTCCTTTCCGGCAGCCTTGCCCACGCACAGGCCCCTAAGGACCCGGTAGTAGAAAACATTGTGAAAGAAGCCACCGAAAACTCGCAGCTTGAAGTGCTGGCGCACGAGTTGCTGGATGGCATTGGCCCACGCCTGGTAGGCACCCCGGAAATGCAGCAGGCCCACGATTGGGCGGTTGCCAAGTATAAAACATGGGGTATTGAAGCCCGCAACGAAAAATGGGGCGAGTGGCGCGGCTGGCAACGTGGTATTACGCACATTGATATGGTGCACCCGCGCCTGCAAACCCTGGATGGCGTGCAGCTGGCCTGGAACCCTGGCACAAAAAGCAAAGGAGTTACTGCAGAGCTGATCATACTTCCGGAGTTTAAAGATTCTATCGCTTTCCAGAAATGGCTGCCGGCAGTTAAAGGCAAACTGGTGATGATCTCGATGAACCAGCCAACAGGCCGTCCGGATTATAACTGGAAAGAGTTTGCTACGGAGGAGTCGATGAAGAAAATGCAGGAAACCAAAACTGCAGCTACCGAAAACTGGAACAACCGCATCAAAAACACGGGCAAAACAGCCCGCACGCTGCCTGCAGCATTAGAACAGGCTGGCGCTGCCGGCGTGGTAACCTCTAACTGGTCTGGTGGTTTTGGCGTGAACAAAATATTTGGCGCTTATACCAAAAAGATCCCTACTGTAGATATCGAGCTGGAAGACTACGGCATGCTGTACCGTTTGGTAGAGTCTGGCAAAAAGCCTCAGATACGCATCCAGGCTGAATCCAAGAACCTGAAAAACGCTCCAGCCTTTAACACGATTGCAGAGATAAAAGGCACTGAAAAGCCGGAAGAATATGTGATCCTGTCTGCCCACTTCGATTCATGGAATGGGGGAACAGGCGCTACTGATAACGGTACCGGTACTATAGTTATGATGGAGGCCATGCGCATCCTGAAAAAGATGTACCCTAACCCGAAGCGTACGATTCTGGCAGGTCACTGGGGCAGCGAAGAGCAGGGCCTGAACGGCTCACGCGGATTTGTTGCTGATAACCCTCAGATCGTAAAGAACACACAGGCAATATTTAACCAGGATAACGGTACCGGCCGTGTTGCCAACATTTCCGGTCAGGGCTTCCTGCACGCTTATGACTTTATGGGCCGCTGGTTGAACGCTGCTCCAAGAGAGATCACCAGCTCTATCCAGACACAATATCCTGGCTTCCCGGGTGGTGGTGGTTCTGACCATGCTTCTTTTGTAGCTGCTGGTATTCCGGCCTTTATGCTTAGCTCCCTGAGCTGGTCGTATGGCAACTATACCTGGCACACCAACCGCGACACGTATGATAAGATCGTATTTGATGATGTGCGCAGCAATGCCATCCTGGTAGCAATACTTGCCTACAGAGCCAGCGAAGAACCTGAACTGGTAAACCGTGAGCGTATTAAGTTACCGGTTAACCCAAGAACTGGTGAGCCAACTACATGGCCTGCTCTGAGAGAGCCAACCCGCAAAGGCGGACTGGACTAAGCGCTGAAACTATATTATTTTTAGAATGGGCTACCTGAAGAGGTAGCCCATTCTTGTTTAAAAGCTGATCAATCTCATCTTTTCATGCTGACCAATGGCATCGTTTAGCACTACAGCAATTTGTATTTTTGTGTTATGAATGGTTGTCCAAACAACCGTTGTTCAATACTTAGCACTTCAGCCATGAAAAAGATATTAGTTGCCATAGATTATTCTGAAAACTCCAGGAACGCCCTTCATTATGCTTTTGAGATTGCACGGTTAGCGGGTGCCGGACTTACGCTGATACATGCCTTTTACCCTGTTATGTCGCCCCCTGCGGCCCATAGCGCAACCGATGTGATACAGGCACTGGAAGAAGGAAAAGGCAGAGCATTGCTTGAGTTTGCCGATCAAAACCGCAAAGCTTTACATATGGAAAGTGGTGAGCCGGGCAGATTTGATGCGGTGCCAGTAAATGTGATTGCCAAGATGGGTGGTTCCTATGAGAAAATTCTGGAAACGATAGAGCGGCACAACATAGACCTGGTGGTTATGGGTATGCAGGGCGGTGAAGCAGTGAGCCAGGCGCTACTGGGTAGCACCACTATTTCGGTGATGCAGAAAAGCAGGGTGCCGGTGCTGGCTGTGCCGGAAGGTATACCTTTTAACCAGTTTGCAACTATAGTTTTTGCTGTTAACCTGAGTAAGCTAAGCGCCAGAGCCGACCTTCGTTTTCTGAGCAATTTTGTGGGTGCCTTTAAAGCAAACTTACAGGTACTGCACCTGTACCGGAACGAGGCGCAGCAAACTACTTTTGATACAACACAGCCGCTGCAACACCTTACAGAGCAGTTTAAGGACATCCCTTACACTATCAATTTTGGTTTGCACGCAGATGTAGCCCACGGAATCCAGCGTTTTATCCGTACCGAAAAGGCAGACCTCCTGGTATTGGTTCCGCAGAAGCATACAACACTGGAAAGACTAATGGATAAAAGTGTAACAGGCAGAATAACTGCGCATCCGTTGGTGGCGCTGCTGGCGCTTCCATCCGATACGCTGCAACCGAAAGAAACAAACCTGGAAAGCATGGTAACACAGGAGCAACTATAGGTAATACTGCCGGTAAATTTAAGCAAGCACCGGCAGCATTTCTTTCTTCTCTCCTATTCCTTTAATTCACATTTACAGCCCATTACAAGCAACACAATTTCATTGTACCTACATTAATTTATTGCCTTATTTGTAGGATTTTGGAATTATGAGTGTTTAATTGCGGTTAGAATACTATCTACTACCCAATTTTATCGTTTTGAAAAGTCCCAGCATCTCCGCAAAAGAAACCTTTTTTATTGGTTTAATGCTATTCGCCATTTTCTTTGGCGCCGGCAATCTCATCTTTCCTTTATCGCTTGGGCAGGCTGCCGGCGACCAGCTTGTACCGGCTATTCTGGGCTTTTTATTAACCGGCGTTGGCTTGCCACTACTGGGCGTAATTGCGATCGGGATGTCTAAAAACGAAGATGTACAGACCATATCGGCTAAAGTGCACCCGGTATTTGGGTTGATCTTTCCTATCATCATTTATTTAACCTTAGGGCCTTTGTTCGCTGTTCCGAGAACAGGTACTGTTTCGTATGAGATCGGTGTTGCCCCGCTCCTTCCGGAGTTCCTGCGTACGACACCATGGGGTGCGTTGCTTTACTCTGCTATTTATTTTGGAGTAACCTACATGCTTTCTCTTAACCCGGGCAAAGTAGTAGATCGTATCGGCAAAATCCTTACTCCTGTGCTGATGGTAATCCTGTTTGCTTTGCTGGTCGCCAGTATAGCTAACCCGATCGGAACGATACAGGGTCCGCTTGCTGCTTACGAGATTGCCCCGTTCTTTAAAGGTTTCCAGGAAGGTTACCTTACGATGGATACGATCGGCTCCTTTATCTTCGGCCTTATCGTGATCAATGCCATCAGGGCAAAAGGAGTAGATGAACCTAAAAGCATCGCCAAAGTTTGTATTACTGCCGGCCTGATTGCAGCAACCGGTTTAGCGTTAGTATATGTAGGACTGGGATATACCGGCGCTACCAGCGTATCTGCCTTGGGTCACGTAGAAAATGGCGGTATCATTATCAGCCAAGTATCGCATTTGCAATTTGGCATATTTGGCAACCTGATCCTGGGTATTGCCATCATTTTTGCCTGCCTTACCACCAGCGTCGGGCTTATAGTAGCCTGTGCCGCTTACTTCAACCAGATACGTCCTTCTATTTCCTACAAAACCTATGTGTTGGTTTTAACTATAGTTAGTGCTCTTATCTCCAATGTTGGCCTTACACAGATCATCTCTTTTTCGGTACCGGTACTTGTTGCCATCTACCCAATCGTTATCGTACTTATTGTGCTCTCGCTGATGGGTGCTATAGTTGGCAAACGCAACAGCATCTACACCTGGTCTGTGCTTTTCACAGGTGTTGTGAGTCTAGTGGATGGGATAAATGCTGCAGGAATTGAGCTGGAAATCAGTAAGGTATTTGCCGAATATCTTCCGCTCTTTAGCCTGGGTATGGGCTGGCTGGTGCCGGCTATAGTTGGCGGATTAATTGGTTACCTGTTTTCGTTACGAACCAGTAAAGTAGTGCTGGCAAGCGAGTAAGAATAAAGCCTATTGGCATGAACAAGGCAGTATAGCAGTGTAGGCTGTTGTACTGCCTTGTTTATTTTAGCGCAACAGCAAGGAAACAAAAGCGGGTAAACCCACCGTTTTCTGTAACTTTGATCTTTTATTCAGGATACATATAACGTATTGAAACGTCCCTGACCTATGGAACCGATCAGATTAAATAAATTTATAAGTGATTCCGGTATCTGCTCGCGCCGTGAGGCCGACAAGCTGATTGAGCAGGGCCGTGTAACCGTAAATGGAAAACAGCCGGAGGTTGGGGCTAAAGTTACTGCCAGAGATAAGGTTCGAGTGGACGGGAATCTGCTTGAAGCAGATGCGGTAGAGCCTGTTTACCTTCTGCTCAACAAACCACCAGGTATCGAGACTACCACCGACCGTTCGCAACGCGACAACATCATCAGCTTTGTAAATTACCCGGAGCGCATTTTCCCGGTAGGCCGTCTCGATAAAGACTCTGAAGGTCTGATCATCCTCACCAACAACGGCGACATTGTAAACAAGATTCTGCGGGCTGGAAACAACCACGAAAAGGAATATATAGTTACGGTTGATAAACCTATTAACCAGAACTTTGTAGACCGAATGAGCAATGGCGTTTCGATACTTGGCGTGAACACCCGGAAGTGTTTTGTAGAGCAGCTGGGGCCAAACAAGTTCCGAATTATCCTGACCCAAGGCATGAACCGCCAGATTCGCCGTATGACCGAGACCCTGGGCTACGAGGTACAAACCCTGCAGCGCACGCGCATCATGCATTTAACGCTGGCTAAAATTCCGCTGGGCCAGTGGCGCGAAATGACAACACATGAGATAGCAGAAATGATGAATCTGGTAGAAAGCTCTGCAAAAACTGAAACGGCTTCATCACCTAAGAAAAGTAACAGCTCACGGGAAAGCAGCTCAGCACCGAAAAGCAGTAAGCCTAAACCACGTGGCAGTGCAACATCCAGCGGTAAACCATCCCGTACAGGCAGCGCTCCGAAAAGCGGTGGCAAGCCAGCTGCTCCCAAACGCGATAAACCCAAAGCATCATCTAGTAACAGGGGTTCGCGTGGCGCATCAAAAAGTAATACAGGTGGGAGATCTGGTGGCAGAAGTGGCGCTCCGAAAGGTGGTAAGAGAAGGTAAGTTTATAGTTACTACATGAATAAAAAAAGGACCTGCTTTCTAGTTAGCAGGTCCTTTTTAGGTTACTGGAAGTAGTTCAGGTTTTCATAAACCTATAGTTGCCCTTTGCATTCCTCAGCTAGCAAGTGGCAACTATAGGTAACAGCCTAAACTGAGTTACTTTTCATCCCGGAAACTATAAATCCAAAATACACTTAAGGTTATAGAAGCCTGAAAGATTCGTAAGTTAACCTTCTCTACTTCTTCAGTATTACTTTTATAGTTTTAGTGTCGTTAGCGCTTACAATTCGTGCAATGTATAGTCCGCCTTTAAGGCCATTGCCGTCCAGCTCCACATTTACTAATTCTCCGGCAGTTGCATGTCCTGTTTTCAATTTCCGGATAAGATTCCCTTTCAGGTCGAATAGTTCAACAACATAGTTTCCGGTTGTGTGGAGCTTAAATTCAACCGCACCTTTACTTTCGATCGGGTTCGGGAACACCTTTGCCTGGCTGATGGCGCTTGTTTGCGTAACAGCCTGTGGTTGCACTTCGACAGTCATAGAGGCAGCACAGCCATTTTCCAGATCTGTAACAGTTAAGTTATACTCGCCTGCCACACTTACTACCGGGTTTTGCTCTCTAGAAGTATAGCCTGCAGGCCCAGACCAACTATACGTTACCCCGTCTGTAGTAGAAGAGCCGGTTAGTTGCACGGTTCCGGTTTCGCTGCTAAGCGTGCCGCCCTGGGCTGTAACATTCGGCGCTTCCATGTCAAGGGTTACCACAACTGTATCCGTAACAGTGCAGCTTGTATAACGTTTTTTCCCTGAAACAATATAAGTACCGGGCTTATCTACAACAACAGATGATACTGATCTAGATAATATATTCCCTCCATCAGAAGAATACCAGAAGTAATCGTCTACCTCAATTGAAGTTGGTGTTAATGTTACTGTCGGCTCTTTACAGGTCAGCACTTTATCAGGACCAGCATTAATCGAAATATCTGTAAAGTATGCATTTACAGTCCTTGATATACTGGCCTGACAACCAGTAGCAGGATCAGTGACGGTCAACGTATATTCGCCGGGAACAGAGGCACCCACTACATCCTTATCCGATGTAAATCCATTAGGGCCTGTCCATTTATAGATGGCATTAGCTGTTGTTGTATAGCCAAGAAGATAAACAGTCGGATTGTCACAGCTTATGTAGTCATCAAAAGCATACGAAGGCGAAATCCTAACAAATGGGGCTTCATTAGCAAGTGTTACTAGAACCGTATCTGTAATAGTGCAGCCCAAATAAGGATCTCTCCCTGAAACAATATAGGTACCAGGTTTATCTACCAGAGCAGATGATAATGTTTGAGAAACTATATGTCCATCTGAAGTACTCCATATAACTCGTTCTATATCACTAGAAATTGGTGTCAATGTAACTGTCGGCTCTTTACAGGTTAATACTTTATCAGGACCAGCATTAATGGATAAATTCGGATAAACTTCAGTTACCTTTATTGATGTAGTAGTCTCACAACCATTTTCAGGATTGATGATAGTCAGCGTATATGTGCCCGGAAGGCTAACACTTACTGTACTCTTATTACTGGTAAATCCATTAGGTCCTGTCCATTTATAAATAGCGTTATCAATATTAGTAAAACCTGTAAGTGAGACGGCATCATTATTACAAGTCAAAACTCCATCTCCAAAATTTTGAATCCGGGCAAACGGTGCTTCATAATCAAGCCTTACTATAACATCATCAGAAGCAGTTAAGCCTGTAGCCGGATCAGTAACAGTTAACGTGTAAGTTCCAGCCACATTTACTGAAGGAGTGGCTTCAGTAGATGCAAAACCATCAGGCCCTGACCAATTGAAAGTCGCTCCGGAAGTAGCCGAAGCGCCATCAAGGGTTACTTCGGTAACAGCACACGTAAGGTATTTGTCGGTTCCGGCACATACCTGTGGTCCCTCTTTTACTTCTACACAGAACCTAATGTCGTCGATGGCGCCAGAGCCGGCCAGCATTTGGTGTTCGTTAATTCCATCCAGCACTACTTTCAGCGTCATGACACCTTTTGTATTTCCCAGGTTTATTTCCTGCTGGCTCATGTTTCCCAGATTCTGAATCGGCACTTTATACAGCTCATTTCCGGCTTTGTCGTACAGGTAAACCCACGAGTTGCCTTCGTACACATCAAAGTCCAGCGCTTTCATAGAAGTCATAGTTACCGGGCCGATCTCTGAGAAATCAAGCGTCATTTCGCCACCCCAGGGGTTGTCGTTCGGTTCCGGTTTCAGGTCCTGGTTAATGATCAGCACATGTCCCCAGTCCGGCGTCCAAAGGTCAAGATCATCCCCGGTTGGATTCGCAGTATCAAATATGGAAGCATGATTTTCTGCTGCATAGCTGCCATCTGCTCGCCGTATTTTGTTAAAGATATTTACTTTGCCAGCTCCGGTGTTTACAGAAGAAATGAAACCGGTACTACTGCTCTCGAAATCAATTACATTACATGCAACTGGCGACGGCGCTTTTTCAGGCTTAAGTTTTACGATCCAGAAATCATAGTCACCTCGTGAATATCCGGTTTTATCTCCTCCCAAGCCGGAATTTGAATATCCGGCAAGTAAATAGCCATCGTCTGTTGTCTGCAAACTTTCCTTACTGTACTCAGAGCTGCGTCCGCCCAGCGTCTTATCCCATTGCCTGTTTCCCTGGTTATCTAATTTTACAACCCAATAATCGAAGCCTCCTTGTGATGCTTCGGTCTTATCACCGCCTATCCCCGAGTCCGAAAGCCCGCTCAGTAAATACCCTCCGTCACTGGTTTGCTTTACACATGCTAAACCTTCGGTTCCAGTACCGCCAACTGTCTTATCCCACACTTTGTTCCCGTTTGCATCCAGCTTCAGGATCCAGTAATCAGCCCACCCAAAGCCAGCCTGACTTTTATCACCATTTATACCAGAATAGGAATCGCCACCAACTATAATTTGTCCATCGCTTGTCTCGCACAAGGCAAAAAGCAGATCGGTACCACTCCCTCCATAGCTTTTATCCCATAATTTGGTTCCGTTCGCATCCAGTTTTACGATCCAGTAATCGGAGCCACCTCTCGAACCTTCCGTTTTATCTCCTTCAAAACCGGAGTTCGAATAGCCGCCCATCACAAAACCTCCATCCCTGGTAGCAATAATGGCACGCATAAATTCAAGAGAGCTTCCTCCAAGCGTACGGTCCCACACTTTGTTGCCATTTGCATCTACCTTTACAACCCAATAGTCATCGCTTCCTTTTGAGTTTTCGCTTTTATCGCCGCTGATGTTTGAATGAGAGCTTCCACCTAAAATATAGCCACCATCCTGCGTAATGTCCAGTGAAATCATCCATTCACTACCAGAACCTCCAAAAGTTCTATCCCATTTTATATTTCCGACAGCATCCAGTTTCACGATCCAGTAATCGTCTTCCCCCCTTGAAGGTTGGGTTTTATCACCACCTATACCTGACCCCGTAGTACCCCCTATAATATATCCGCCGTCAGGAGTCTGTTTTACTGTAGTAGCCCTAACAGATAAATTTCCGCCGATGCTACGGTCCCAATGTTTGTTTCCGGCAGCATCCAGTTTCAAAATCCAGAGGTCAGCATCTCCCTTAAGGGCTCCGGTTTTTTCACCGCTTATACCAGATGTGGAGCTGCCTAAAACTATAAAGCCACCATCAGTTGTTTGTTGAAAGGAAGAGAAAGTATCGCTGCCGCTTCCACCATATGTTTTATCCCACTCAATTTCCTGGGCATAACTATGGGAGCCTGAACTAAATAAGAATATTAGTAGAAGTTGAAGGCACCTGTTCTTGATTAATTGCCGTGCACCGGCAGCACTTACTAAGTAAAATTGTTTCATAGTTGATCATTGAATTAGAGTGTAAAAAAATATGCATATAGAATTGTCCCTAAGACAGATAGGTTAAATCATATACCCAGTAATGAGTTGTATTGATATACTTTTAATATATAGCGAAGGTTTAATTTGGCGAACAGCACATTTGAAGGTGTGAATGAAGGTGTTGTGAAAGGGAAAGTATCATTGGCGTTAAGTTGCTTATGGGAGATGCTTTTATAAGTTACACCTGAACTATAAGTCTGATAACAAAAGGAAGTATTTGCATGCGAAAGCATTCATAAACGATAGAAGTTGATAGGTAAATTCCTCAGACACAAACTATAGCATTCTTATGTTACTACATTTACCAACCTATAAATAGCTGGAAGTGCAGACTGCAAGTTTGTTTCACTCATTTCTCAATCTCATAGGTAAACCCATCCTTTTACCTTAATTTTACCGCTTGTTTTAAAATGGCGTACACCAAACAGACCAACACAACACGCCATACTTTGCCATGGAACCTAAGAGATTAAATAAATTTATAAGTGACAGCGGTTTTTGCTCCCGTCGCGAAGCAGACCGACTGATTGAAGAAGAACGCGTAACTGTAAACGGCAAACTACCAGCCCCGGGCGTACTGGTAACTCCCAAAGATAAAGTCAGGATAGACGACCAGATCGTGCGTGTGCGCGAAGAACTGCCTGCTTTCCTGGTGGTTAATAAACCTGCGGGAATGTCTGCCAAATCAGACCCTGAGATACGTGACAATGTAGTGAAAGCGATAAACTACCCGGCTTCGCTGGAGCCGGCAGGTTATATGGAACGTGGCCACGAAGGCTTAGTTATACTCAGCAACGAAACTGAGCTGGTGCGCAAGATCACCCGTTTCGATAACCGTTTCGAGAAAGAGTATATAGTTACGGTAGACAAAATGATCTCGCCTGAGTTTATTGCCAGGTTGATAGGCGGCGGCGAGAACGACAAAGGTGAGAAGCTGCAAAAAACCTTTATCTCAAAAGAAGGCTCTACCCGTTTCAGGATCGTGCTTACACCTGGTACTAACCATAACATTAAAATGCTTTGCGAAGACCTGGGTTACAAAGTCGTACACTTGCAGCGCATCCGCATCGAAACTATAACACTGGCAAAGTTGGCAGCAGGCCACTGGCGCACGCTTACTAAAACAGAGGTTGATCTCCTGAGAAGTATTGCTACAGGCAAGGCCCCGAAAGAAGAATTTGGAAGAAGTCGCGAGTCTAAATATGCCGCTGACAGGCCAGCCAGAAGAGATGGAACGCCACAAACAGCGGGGTCAAATAAAATAAGTAAAGCAGGCACAACACCACGAGTTGGCAAAAGCAAGCCTAAAGAAAGTAAAGCTGCCAAAGGTGGCGCAGCCAGTGCAAAAGGTGCCCGTGGGGCCAGCCGACCAACTTCATCCAGGCCAGGCGGACCTGGCAGAAGCAGTTCAGCACAAGGTACCAATCGCAAAAGTACATCAGGCCCGAAACGCGGCAGGTAACTATAAAAAAGGTGTGGTTTTAGCCACACCTTTTTAGTTTAAGAGTTTGGGAGTTAGAGAGTTTAAGAGTTAGAAAGTTTAGAAGTTAAAAAGTTAGAAAGTCTGAATTTCAAATGCGACACAAACTATAGTTGTTTATGGAAAATGAATTCAGAATTCATAACCTATTTCCAAACGCCCATTTTGCCTGCCTGGTAATCCCGGAAAGCTTCGTGAATTTCTTCTTCAGTATTCATTACGAATGGCCCGTGTGATACAACCGGCTCGTTAAACGGTTTGGCGTGGCCGAGTAAAATATAGCTGTCCTCTGAAGCTTCTATACTCAGTTCTTCGCCATCATTAGCAAATTCCACAAGGTTAAGTTTGTCAGCTGTTTGGCCGTTAACTTTTATACTTCCTCGCACTACATAAAAGAATATATTTCTGTCTGAAGCTATAGTTGTAGATAAGCTACCGCCAGCCAGTAGTTCTATACTTGCCATGTGTATATTGCTCAGCGACGGAACAGGTCCTTTTGTATCACCCCAACTACCAGAGATCACATTCACCTTAACCTTGCCGTTATCTTCTGAAACAACCGGGATTTCAGTTTTCTGTAGCCCGATATAGTTTGGCTTAGCCATTTTGTGTTTGGCCGGAAGGTTAAACCATAGTTGCAGTATCTCCAGCGGGCCTCCCTCCTTTTTAAATTTTTCAGAAGATACTTCGGCGTGTATCAACCCGGATCCGGCTGTCATCCACTGCACGCCACCGGCTTCTATAACATCCTGCCCGCCGCCGGTATCCTGGTGCATAATATCGCCATCCAGGATAAAAGTCAGCGTTTCGAAACCACGATGCGGATGTGGACCAAAAGGTAGCCCATTATTGCCGGGCTTATACACCTGCGGGCCATGATGGTTCAGGAAAAGGAACGGATCGATATAGTCTACTTCGTGGGTTGGCAGCGCACGGTACGTTACCAGGTCACCCATCGGGGCATGCACTGCTTTATGTATCTTTTTGATCTTTCTCATGTTAGCTGATTTACGCTTAAATGTAGGTACATAAAAATAAGCATATTCTTTAAGACTACTATTTCTGAACTATAAATTCTCACCTGAGCACCACTCTTATTTAACATAAAAATCCCACCAAACTATAATAGTTAGCCTGATGGGATCTTTCGCTACACTGATAATATAGTATACGGGTATAGTTTACTTCGCGCTAACGTGGCGTTCCTGCAGCATTTTAAGTAGTTGTTCTGCAGCCGGCTCCGACGAAGCAGGGTTCTGTCCAGTTATCAGCAGGCCATCGGTCACCACATAAGGTTTCCAGTCATCGGCTTTACTATAGTTGCCGCCCAGTTCTTTCAACTTATCTTCCACCAAAAAAGGAACAATATCGGTCAGTTGCACGGCATCTTCTTCGGAATTGGTAAAGCCGGCTACTTTTTTGCCTTTCACCAGCGGTTCGCCGTTCTGTGTTTTTACGCCTGTTAATACAGCAGGTGCATGGCAAACGGCAGCTACCGGTTTCTCCTGGCGCACAAAGTCTTCTATCAGCTTAATGGAGTCCTTGTTTGTAGCTAAGTCCCATAACGGACCATGACCGCCCGGGTAGAAAACAGCATCATAATCTTTGGCATTTACCTCACTCAGCTTGTGTGTACGCGATAGCTTGTGCTGCAGGTCTTCGTCTTCGTAAAAACGCTTGGTAGCAGGAGTCTGCGCATCGGGCTCGGTGCTTTTCGGGTCGATGGGTGGTTGTCCGCCTTTGGGAGAGGCAATATCAATTTTAACGCCTTCGTCGGAAAGAGTGTAATAAGGAGCAGCAAATTCTTCTACCCAGAAACCGGTTTTTTTGCCGGTGTCGCCAAGTTTGTCATGCGATGTGAGAACGAATAATACTTTCATAGCTTATAGTTTTAAGTTGGTTTCTTAATCAGATTATCTCCTAACTTAACCTCTGAGCTGCAGATATGTTCAGACGGCTTTCGGGAGATCTATAGATATGCTGCCTTGTTTTATAATTGCCATGTAGTGTTCTATAGAACTATACATCAAAAGAAGTATGGGCAGCGATTGATTCCCAGCTTTTAATATCCTCTTCTACCTGCTCCAGCTTTTTACGCACAGCGGTAATGGCGGTGCTGCCAAGTGGCAGGCGTAAAGGTGGGTTCTCAGCATTCACAACCTGCATTATAACCTGCGCTGCTTTCTGAGGATCGCCTTCCTGCTGGCCTGCGTAGCCTAAAATATTGTTTTTGAAGATACGAGCCGTAGCTTCATATTCGGGCATTTCCTGTTTGGCTGCTTTTATGCTCGTGCCTGCAAAATTTGTGCGGAAAGGCCCCGGCTCAACTATAGTTACCTTAATACCTAACGGAGCAACTTCCAGGGCAAGTGCTTCGCTCATGCCTTCTAAAGCAAACTTACTTGCATTATAAACGCCAAACCCGGCTGTAGCCCTGAAACCAGCTGCCGACGACATTTGGATGATCCGGCCACTCCCCTGTTTCCGCATATAAGGTAAAACGGCCTGCGTAACCTGTAGCGCCCCGAAGAAATTGGTTTCCATCACTTCCCGGTAATCTTTTATAGTTGCTTCTTCCACGGCACCCAGAAACCCAAAACCGGCATTGTTTACCAGCACATCCAGCCTTCCGAAGTGGTTAAAAGCGGCTTCTATAGTTGCCTTCACACCATCCGGGTTGGTAACATCCATCAGGTAAGCAAAGGTATTGCCCACCGATATGTTGTTAAACTCCTCCAACAGACATTGTTGGCGCACTGTTCCAATTACCTTGTCGCCGTTGCGTGCAACTTCTTCGGCCAGTGTTCGGCCAAACCCACTGGATAATCCTGTTATAAACCAGACTTTCTCGCTCATAATTGATCAATTTTATACTTCTGCAAACTATAGCTATACGGGAAGTTTTGCCATTAGAATACCTACTATTTCTAATCAACCGGAAAAGCCTGGTCATAAAAAAACAGAGCCAGCTTTACATAAAGCTGGCTCTGTTCTGTAACTGTAACTATAGTTTAGAATTTATATGATACAGTAGAAACAAACTGGCGTGGTGGAATCGGGTTCACGCTATAGTTCTCGTGCACGTAGTAATTAAGCTCGTTTGTGATGTTTGAAAGCTTGCCAAGCAACGATAGTTTTTTGTATGTATAACCCAGCGATACATCAAACGTTGTGAAGCCATCTACTTTAAACAGGCGCTCGTTCAGCGATCTTGTTTCTGTACCATCATCATTCTTTTTAACAACATGTGTGGTGTTCCAGCCGGCATTTCGCTCTCCGGTGTAGAAGCCAGATAAGCCAACTTTAAGGCCTTTAAGTGCTGTACTCTGTAGCGTATAAAATACTGATCCATTTGCAGTGTGCGCCGGGCTGCTAACCAGTCTTTCACCTTCTAAATAGCTGCCATTCAAACCTGATGTCTTAGAATAACGCATGTCGTTGTAGCTATAGCCTGCCAGGAAAGTCAGGCCGTTATCCAGTGTACCGTTCAGGTCAAGTTCTACGCCATCGCTGGTAGTTTCGCCGGTTAGTTCTTTAATGTTAGCATCGCTGTTTACAGTACCATCTGCTTTAAACTGGGCCATCTGCGCCAGGTTGCTGTTCTTAATTCTGTAAACTGTAACGTTTGCTGATAATTTGTCCTGAAACAGGTCTGTTTTGATGCCTGCCTCATACTGATCTATGATAGAAGCCTGAATTGCCTGGCCGTTTACATCAGTACCTGTGTTTGGCGTAAAGTTGTTGGAATAGCTGGAGAATATAGAGATAAAGGAAACCGGCTGGTAAACAAGACCTATACGTGGCGAAAAGGCTCTGTCGTATTTGGTTTTGGTATTCGAAGCAGGTGCTTTCGTATCTGTTTCAAAGCTATACACATCAGCTACCGGTACGCGTTGTACCGACCAGCGAATTCCACCTAACACTTTGAATTTCTCAGAAAGACTAAACAGGTTCTGAGCATAAAAACCGATGCGTTGTGTTGGTACTTCAGAGCGGGTTGACATGTTGGTTACCGGTTCATCGGTACGGGCTGTGAACTTACCAGGGTTTAGGATATTTATACTATCGTAAACACCACTCTTATCCAGGGATTCTATTTTAAATACATGGCTGATGTTCTTGTACTGTTCAGCGTCGACGCCTACTAAAAGCTGGTGTCTTATACTTCCTATTTTGAAATCTCCGTTCAGGTTTACTTGTCCTGTATAATAATCCTCGCCTATTTTAGAACGTGTAAGTTTACGTCCCCAATCGCCATCAGCATCAGCCTGAATACGCTCTGTTGAGAAATAATTTCTGTCGAAAGCCTGGTAAGAACCTACTACATTCAGTTTCCAGGTATCGTTAAAAGTATGGTTTATAGTTGCTGTGGTAGTAGCTTGCTCTACTTCGTTATAAGCCCACGGCGTGTTAAAGAAAGCGGATCTGGAGATATCTTTTGAAATGGTTTTGCCATCCAACGTACCGATACCAAAGTCAGGTGTAAAGTCGTGCGTCATATAATCGCCTTGTACTAAAATCTCAGTTTTAGCACCTAGTTTGTAAAGCAACGATGGGTTTACATAAAAGCGCTCAGACTCCACGCTATTGCGGTAGCTTTCGGCATTTTCGTAAGTACCCACTACCCGGAAGGCAAGGTTCTTTGTGATCGGGCCATATACATCGGCCATGGGTTTATATAAATTATAGCTGCCCACGCGCATCGATACTTCTCCGCCATAGTTGAATTTAGGCTGTTTGGTAACCATGTTTATCACGGCGCCACTGCTCACGTTACCATATAATAAGGCAGCACTACCTTTAAGTACTTCTACCCTCTCCAGTGTGCTGGCTTCCGGTATTACGGCAGAGTTAGAGCGCGCTCCGTTTTTCATGATGTTGTTGGCACCCAGGTTATATCCGCGGGCAAAAAACGTTTCGGAAGTAGAGCCGCGGGTAGTTCCCAACGACACACCATTCACGTTTTTGATCACATCACTCAGTTTCGAAGCCTGCTGGTTTGCAATCACTTCGCTTCCAATTACAGCCATACTTTGTGGCATATCGATCGGGTTAATGGCGATCTTACCCATCTCTACGGGCTTGCGGTTTATACTTCTGGCACCAGTCACTACTACTTCCGATAACTGGGCTGCACTCTCGTTCAGGGTAAAATCGATACGGGTAGTTTTGTCGAGTTCTACCGTTACAGATGTTTCTCGTGGCTCCAGGCCAACAGATGAACAACGTAAGGCATAAGTGCCGGGCTTAATGCCGCTAATGGTAAAACTCCCATCTTCCGCAGTAACAGTGCCTCTATTAATTTCAGGCAAAGCTATAGTTACAAAAGATGCAGGCTGCCCATCGCTGGTCGTTACTTTTCCTGAAATACTTCCTGTTTTTCCGGCTGTATCCGCAGCAGCTGATAAAGCAACATGCAGCAAGACAAAGCAAACTAGCCACTTAAGTTTATAGATATATTGCATATAGATAGTTTGTTTATTTAGACTAATTTTAAATAGCGTGACAAAACAAGCAACTATTTAGATTTATTCCAAATAAAAATAACAACATTTTACACAGGCATTGATAATCAATTATTTATAACAGATTTTTATTTGATTCTAACGACTAGATTAACTTTCTGCTTGAGAGATTATCAGTATTCTATGACTACCCCTTGGCATATTACTCTATTATTGGTGACTCTTTTGCCATATAAGCGGACTCCATTACATACCACGAGCCTTGTTCAGGAGTTGTAACACTTCTTTAAACATCCCAACCTGGCTACTAAATTCTTTCTGAAGTATAATGCTGCCGCGGGCATCCATAAGTTGTATGGTTACATCTGTCCGGTCGGGAAGTTCTACTTCCAGGTTCAGTTTATCTTTTGTCGTGTTCGGGATACTATCTCGGAATAATGTTCACACTCTCCTGACCGACAATTGCTAATGGCGGTGCTCACTAGATTTCTGTATGTTGGGCAACAGCAGGACCGGTCAACATTACACTAAAAGTAACGAGCCAGAATAACTTTCCAATTTGCCGGTTTAGCGTCATTTTCACCCAATCATGATGACCGCTTATTTCAGATCGGGCTTAACTGTTTCAAGTAAATATTCCACCAACTATAGTTGAATATCTCTGCCGGTTTATCGTTAAATTTGCACTTACACTTCAGTTATAGTATATCTTTTTGAGCCAGCCTATCCGCAAGATTATTCACATTGATATGGACGCTTTTTTTGCGTCGGTGGAGCAGCGCGATAACCCGGAGCTGCGCGGTAAACCCGTAGCTGTTGGTGGCTCACGGGCCAGAGGTGTAGTCGCCGCGGCCAGCTACGAAGCTCGTAAATATGGGGTACACTCTGCCCTGGCCTCCAAAATTGCAGCCCAGCGTTGTCCGCACCTCATCTTTGTAAAAGCCCGGTTTGATGTGTACAGTGCCGTTTCGCGCCAGATCAGGGAAATTTTCTTTGCCTATACCGATTTGGTAGAGCCGCTTTCGCTGGATGAAGCGTACCTGGATGTAACAGAAAATAAGATCGGAATGCCCTCAGCAACCATTATCGCCAACCAGATCAGGCAGCGCATTTTTGAGGAGACAGGCCTTACAGCTTCGGCGGGGGTTTCTTACAATAAATTCCTGGCCAAGATCGCTTCGGATATGAACAAGCCCAATGGTTTTACACTCATCACTCCGGATAAAGCAGAAGACCTTGTTGCAAGTTTGGATATCGGCAAGTTCCATGGCATTGGGAAGGTAACGGCAGCTAAAATGCAAAGTATGGGCATTATAACCGGTGCCGACCTGCGCGAGCGCTCCGAAGCAGAACTGATCCGGAACTTTGGCAAGGTAGGCAGCTACTACTACCGCATTGCCCGTGCCCAGGACGACCGCGACGTACAGCCCCACCGCATCCGCAAATCCATAGGTTCAGAACGTACTTTCGAGGCCGACATTGCCGAAGAAGAAGCTATGCTAGAGCACTTGCTTTACTTATCTAAAGAAGTAGCCCAGGATATGGAACGTCTGAAAGCGACAGCTAAAACGATAACGCTTAAGATCAAATACTTTGATTTTACTTTGAATACCCGCAGCAAGACTTTCCTAAGTGAGTTCAGCTCAGAAGACGCGATTTATACTGTAGCCCGCGACCTGCTACGTACACCACAATTGCCACAGTTCCCGGTTCGCTTGCTGGGCATTTCAGCCAGTTCACTCCTATACCAACACGACCGCCTGCAGGAAGGCTACCAGTTTACTCTGGAGTTTTGAGGCAAGAGTAACAAGGTCTTTGAGATTGAAATAATTATAGTTCTATGGTTAGTATTTAACCCACCCCTACCCCTCCCGAGAGGGGAATTCCGGCTACTGCCATAATTTGGTTATCAAGTTCCATAGTTATCGCTTTAACACCCCTGTAGTCCCCTCAAGGGGACAATTCTTACATTACGATAGTTTGAGTTATAGTTTTATAGTTTAAGTCCACGAACAGGACAGGTTTACCTGTCCCTTCGAAACTATCACCATGATAAATCTCGAAGCGAGCAGGTTCAAACTATAGATGCTGGTAGCTATGCGAAATATCACAGTCTTTGGGTTGAGCGCCTTTGCTTTGTTGCAGTGCCTTTAGGCAACCCGAGCAGAGCGAGGGAAGCAAGAAAGCAGCAGCGCGATGCCCGAAGACGGGGCCTCCCGGCCGTGAGGGCACCAAAGTAAACTATAGAAAGATAGGCAAGTAGAGCTCCCAGGATAAGTGTTTAATTGAAAGTATAGCTTGGTTCAGGTTGTAACTATAGTTAGATATAGCACTGTAGCTTCTCAAACTATAAGCTGAAATAGATTTCTCTCTTCGTTCGAAATGACACAAGTATAAATATAGGATGTATACAATCACTCGACAATGCATTATAACAAGGGCTGTAAATGGAATCCATTTTCTTTAATAATCTTTAATAACAGAAATTAAACCATTATACTAATTTCCAGTCTTAACAACAGCCACAGGTACTATTGCCATTCTTTAAGACTTTCCTATCTTTAAGAAAAAACACAGCTCCTGAGCTACTAACCCAATCTAACTAACTTATTTCTAACACATGAGTAAACATTTACGTTTTGCTCCTTTTGTAGCATTATTGTTAGCTGGTGCAACTATAGCACCGCCTGCTTTTGCACAGAAGAGCAAGAAAAAGAAAAAAGAAAAACAGGAAGTTGCAGCAGCCACACCTGCCCAGGCTCCTAAAAAAGACGATGGTTTACCTAAGCCATACAGCCAGGTAATAACTGAAAAAGCTGTAACCGACGAAGGTCTTTTTAAAGTACATCGCCAGGATGACAAGTACTACTACGAGATTCCGGATACGCTTTTAGGCCGCGACATGCTGATGGTAAGCCGTATCGCCAAAACAGCCACTAATATTGGCTATGGTGGCGAAGAGCTGAACACGCAAATGCTGCGCTGGGAAAAGAAAGGCAACCGCATTTTGTTGCGCGTTATTTCTTACGAGAACGTAGCAGCTGACACCCTGGAAATCTTCCACTCGGTACAAAACTCCAACCTGGCTCCTGTTATTCAGGCGTTTGATATTAAAGCATTTAATACCGGAACGTCTGTAGTAGAGGTAACTGATTTCTTCTCAAAAGATGTGCCGGCGCTGGGCCTTGACCAGCGTAACCGCGATACTTATAAAGTAAGACGTTTAGATGACAAGCGTTCGTTTGTAGAGAGCATTAAAAGCTTCCCGACTAACATCGAAGCACGTTCTTTGATGACGTATGAGGCGACCAATGCCCCATCAAACTCAAGCGCCGGAACGATTTCGTTAGAACTGAACCACTCGATGGTACTGTTGCCTAAAAAGCCGATGGCTTCGCGTAAATTCGATCAGCGTGTGGGTTTCTTCACTATTTCGCAGACAGATTATGGTACTGATGAGCAGCGTGCAGCAGCCCGCCGTTACATTGTGCGCTGGAGACTGGAGCCGAAAGACAAAGAAGCATATGCCCGCGGCGAACTGGTTGAGCCTGTGAAGCCTATCGTTTATTATATCGACCCTGCAACGCCTGTAAAATGGAGAAAATACCTGAAGCAAGGCGTGGAAGACTGGCAGAAAGCATTTGAAGCTGCCGGTTTCAAAAATGCGATCATAGCGAAAGATCCGCCATCAATTGAAGAAGATCCGGAGTTCAGCACTGAAGATGCGCGTTACTCTGTAATCCGTTATTTCTCTTCAGATGTGCAGAATGCTTACGGCCCGAACGTACATGACCCACGTTCAGGTGAGATCCTGGAAAGCCACATTGGCTGGTACCACAACGTAATGAACCTGTTGCGTAATTGGTACTTCATCCAAACAGCTGCCATCAACCCGGAGGCTCGTAAAGTACAATTCAGTGACGAGGTAATGGGCGAACTGATCCGTTTCGTATCATCGCACGAAGTTGGCCACACCCTTGGCTTGCCACACAACATGGGCTCGAGTGCTGCTTACCCGGTTGAGAAACTGCGCAATGCCGAGTTTACCAAAAAGTACGGAACCGCTCCTTCTATCATGGACTATGCCCGTTTCAACTACATCGCGCAGCCCGAAGATAACGGTGTTGCCCTAATGCCAGGTATTGGTATTTATGACAAGTATTCTGTAAAGTGGGGTTATACTTACTTCCCGGAGGCAAATGGCCGCGATAACACTGAAAAACTGAACGCCTGGATCAGACAGCATGAGAATGACCCGATGTACCGTTTCGGTCGCCAGCAAGGTAACACGATC
This sequence comes from Pontibacter populi, assembly GCF_019336435.1. GTDB lineage: Bacteria > Bacteroidota > Bacteroidia > Cytophagales > Hymenobacteraceae > Pontibacter > Pontibacter humidus. The sequence goes on from NZ_JAHWXQ010000002.1 coordinate 639,651, forward strand.
GACCCGTCTTCGCAGACAGAGGACTTAGGTGACGATGCGATGCTTGCCAGTACCTATGGCATTGCTAACCTGAAGCGTATTATGCCAAACCTGATCACCTGGACGGCACAAGAGAATAAGGACTACACTGACCTGCAGGAAATGTATGGCCAGGTGCTGGGCCAGTGGAACCGCTATATGGGCCATGTAACGGCTAACGTAGGTGGTGTGTATGAGAACTATAAAACCTATGGTCAGAAAGGTAACGTGTATGAGCCGGTTGCAAAAGAAAAGCAGAAGCGCGCAATGAAGTTCCTGAACGAGCAGGGCCTTTCTACACCTACCTGGATGCTGGACGAAACGATCATCCGTAAGTTCGAATCAGCAGGTACCGTAGACCGCATTCGTAACGCACAGGTAAATATTGTAAACAACCTGCTGGAGCCAGGTCGTATGGCACGCCTTTTAGAAGCACAGGCAGCATTAGGTAGCAAGGCTTATACGTTACCTGAAATGATGGCCGATTTGCGAAAAGGATTGTGGGCTGAAGTTTCAACTGGTAAGTCTATTGACATCTATCGTCGTAACCTGCAGCGTGGCTATTTAGAGCGTATGGAGTTTTTGATGAAAGACCAGGAACAAACTTCAGCTGCACGTTTTGGCAGAGGCGGCACTCCTGTAAACGTAGCTCAGTCTGATATTCGTCCGATGGTACGCGGTGAATTAAGTGCATTGCGTGGCCAGATCAAAACGTCGCTTGCCAAAACCAGCGATACCATGACAAAATACCACTTGCAGGATGCCCTGGTTCGCATCGACAACATACTGAATCCAAAAAGTTAAGTCTATACTATAGCTATAGTTTTAAAGCACCGGCTCATAAGAGTCGGTGCTTTTTTATTTCCCGACTTCTAGTAAATCTGTGTTAACAACCATAATCCGACATAAACCATTATCAATCAACCCAATAGCACTTATTAGTTCTGAATAATTGAATTCGTTTACTCTACTTAATACTAAATTATTTAGTTTTTCTAATTATATTAGCACAATGAAAGCAGAGGATTTTCTGAAAGGACGGGGAGCGCAGTATAATCCTGCCAATAAATACCTGAAACAGGAGTATGTAACCGAGCATATTGAGGGGTTGGATGAGCCGATGGTTTCAGATTCCAAAACCGAGTTCCTTCCGACTCATCCTAAAACTATAGTTAACAAAATAGATAGCCCTGACCTTGGAATGGGCTATTCGCTGAACCCTTACCAGGGCTGTGAGCATGGCTGTGTGTATTGTTATGCACGCAACTCGCATCAGTATTGGGGTTATGGCGCTGGCCTGGACTTTGAGCGAAAGATCGTTGTTAAAGAAAATGCTCCGGAACTGCTAATAAAACAGCTGGAGAGTAAAAACTGGCAGGTGATGCCCATCATGCTGGCTGGCAACACCGACTGCTACCAACCCATTGAAGCCAAAAAGAAAATTACGCGCCGGATTTTAGAGATTCTGCTGCAGTATCGCCACCCAGTAAGCATTATCACCAAAAATGCCCTTATTCTCCGCGACCTCGACATCCTGACCGAACTCAACAAACTGGACCTGGTACACGTGAACATCAGTATTACTACCCTGGACGAAAAGCTGCGCCAGAAACTGGAACCAAGAACGGCCATAGGTGCCAAACGACTAGATGTGGTTAGACAACTTAGCGCAGCAGGTTTACCTGTAAATGTAATGGTAGCCCCAGTAATTCCGGGCCTGAATGATTCCGAAATTCCGCAGATCATAAAGCAGGCTGCGGAGGCAGGTGCTAAAAATGCGGCTTATACTATAGTTCGTCTGAACGGCGAGATCGGGCCTATTTTCGAGGATTGGATAACACAGGCTTTTCCGGATCGTGCCCAGAAAGTACTGAAGCAGATAGCAGATTGCCATGGTGGCCAGCTAAACGATAGCAGGTTCGGTACCCGCATGAGTGGCGAAGGCAAATTTGCTGATACTATATCCAAACTGTTCAGAATGAGTAAGCAGAAATATATGGCCGGCCGAACTATAAAACCTTACAACTATAGCCACTTTTGTAACAGCAAAGGGAAGCAGTTAGGGTTGTTTTAGGGTTTTACCCCTTTCCAATCTTTCCTAAAAACAAGGGAAGGAGCTTTAACTTAGAACTTTAGCTTGAGTTAATTTTAAATCCCAATCATATGCTGGCGCGAGCGTCCTCGCTCGTGCCTAACTATGGTGTTGAGTTTTCAACTCAACTGGCCCGGGAGGGACAGATTTTGTCTGAATCAGGATTTACAGGATTAAAAGATTTTCAGGATAAAGCTTTGATATAGGTGAGGCCATAATTCGATAGTTGCTCTTTTTCGCTGGCGCGGGTTTGCAACCCGTGTCTTAGAATGGTGTTGAGTTTGTAACTCAACTGGCCCGACAGGGACAACCAAAAGCAGTGGTGCTGGCTAAAGTTTTATAGTTGCGGTATTAACCCACCCCTGCCCCTCCCGAGAGGGGAATTTCGGCTATAGTTAGAGTTTGAGTTATAGTACTATAGTTGCATGTCATGAGCAAGACAGGTTTACCTGTCCCCGCGTAAATACACCCACGATCAAGCGATGCAACTAAAGCCCTACAAACAGGAAGAACCACAGCTATCGAACGATTTCAGTCTTTGGGTGGAGCGCCTTGTAGATTTCTGGTGCCGTCAGGCATTTCGAGGTACGAGAAAAGGAAATGTACGCCGCGCGATGCCCGAAGACGGGGCCTCCCGGCCGTGAGGGCACCAAAGCAAATTATAGCACTGTAGGCAAGTAGAGCTCCCAGGATTAAAGAGAGCTATGAAAGAAAGGCTTGGTTCAGGTTGTAATGTAGCAAACTATAGAACTGTAGAGACTCCACCTATAAGCTGTGATAGATTTCTCACTTTGTTCGAAATGACAAAAGTGGAATATACCATCCATACGCCAGCAGGAGCTACGCCCACTGCCAGGTCTTACTATACCTCCTATTCAATAAAATCCAGATTCTAAGAATCGGTATCAAAAAACAGAACAATCTCTGCGATTTACCGGATAATCAAATAAAACGTGTACCTTTGTAGCCCATAAAGTTTAACCTAACTTATGGCTACTAAATATATCTTCGTTACCGGTGGTGTAACATCCTCGCTCGGTAAAGGCATCATTTCCGCTTCTCTCGCTAAGTTGCTGCAGGCAAGAGGATTCTCTGTAACTATTCAGAAATTCGACCCCTACATTAACATAGATCCGGGTACCCTAAACCCTTATGAACACGGCGAATGCTATGTAACCGAAGATGGCGCTGAAACTGACCTGGACTTAGGGCATTACGAGCGTTTCTTGAACGTGCCTACCTCCCAGGCAAACAACGTAACTACAGGCCGCATTTATTATAACGTGATCATGCAGGAGCGCGAAGGCGCTTACCTAGGTAAGACCGTGCAGGTGATTCCGCATATTACCGATGAGATAAAGCGCCGCATGCTGCTCCTTGGCGAGACCGGGGAGTATGATATCGTTATAACTGAGATCGGTGGCTGTGTAGGTGACATTGAATCGTTACCGTTTGTAGAAGCCGTTCGCCAGTTGCGCTGGGAACTGGGCGTAAACGAGACCTGCGTGATACACCTGACGCTGGTACCTTACCTGAAAGCTGCCGGAGAACTTAAAACCAAACCTACACAACACTCTGTACGCGACCTTTCTGAGGCAGGTGTACAGCCTGATATACTTGTTTGCCGCTCGGAATACCCAATCCCGATGGATCTGCGCAAAAAAATAGCATTGTTCTGTAACGTGAAGCAAAACTCGGTTATCGAGTCGCTGGATGCGGAAACTATATACGATGTGCCATTATTGATGCGTAAAGAGAAGCTGGATGAGCGCGTGATCAGCAAGCTTAAATTACCACACAAAGCAGATCCGGAACTGGAAACCTGGAAAGAATTCCTGGGAAGACTTAAAAACCCTACTGCTGAAGTTAAAATTGGCCTGGTTGGTAAATACGTTGAGCTGCCAGACGCATATAAATCTATAGTAGAGGCCTTTATACACTCTGGTGCAGCTAACGAATGTAAAGTAAACCTGAAGTGGTTCCAGTCTGAGAACATTACCAATGAAAACGTAGCAGCTACCTTACAAGGCCTGGATGGTATACTGGTTGCTCCTGGTTTTGGTGAGCGTGGCTTTAAAGGCAAAATGGAAGCTATCCGTTTTGCGCGCGAATCAAAAATACCATTCTTCGGAATTTGCTTGGGCATGCAGTGTGCTGCCGTAGAGTTTGCCCGCAATGTGCTTGGCCTGCAGGGCGCCAATTCCACTGAAATGGATGCCGAGACGCCACATCCGATCATCGACCTGATGGAAGATCAGAAAGAAATTACCCAAAAAGGCGGTACGATGCGCCTTGGTGCTTATGCCTGTGAACTTAAAAAAGGCTCAAAAGCTTTTTCTATTTACGGTAAGGCCAAGATTTCTGAGCGCCATCGTCATCGTTACGAATTTAATAATCAGTATCTTCAGGCTTTTGAAGAAGCCGGCATGATGGCCACAGGCATTAACCCGGAAACAGGACTTGTAGAAGTTATTGAGTTACAGAACCATCCGTGGTTTGTGGCAGCACAATATCATCCGGAACTGAAAAGCACTGTGCTTAACCCGCACCCGTTATTCACTAAATTTGTGAAAGCGGCCATGAACTATACACAATCTAAGTAACCTATAACACTTTACACACTTTATTAAATGGATAGAAATCAAGCTATTGGCTTCGGACTGATTGCCCTCCTGCTACTGGCATATTCGTTCTTTTTTGCCGGAACGGATGAAAAAGCAGCAACCCGACAGGCAACAGAACAGGTAGCCAATGTAGAGCAATTGCATGATACACCTGCAGTTGAGAACGACTCGCTGGCGCAGGCGCAAAAGGCTGCCACTATGGGTTCGTTTGCAACAGCAGCAACCGGCACAGCCAGCACAAGCACCCTCGAGAACAGCAACATCCGAATTACTTTTAATACAAAAGGCGGCCAGGTAGAAGAAGTTTTACTGAAGAACTATAAAACCTACCAGGGCGAACCATTAATTCTTTTTGATAAGGAAAGTAACAAAACAGACGTCGCCTTCACAACGAATGATGGAAAGACTATAAAGCTGTCTGATCTGTACTTTACGCCTTCTGAAATTAAAAAAGGAACGGATAAAGATGTAAGTACCCAAGTAATCTCATTCCGAGCGAATGTTGGCAACGGACAGTATATCGATCAGATTTACACGCTGTATGATGAGACGTTCCAGTTAGGTTACAAGCTTGGTTTTGAAGGGCTGGAAGGCCAGGTGAGCGGCAAAAACCTTACTTATACCTGGACGGATCACATCAAGCAACTGGAGCGCGACATGAAGCACAACCGCTCCAAAACAACTATAAACTTTGCTACTGTAGAGGATGGCTACGATCACCTGTCTATCTCAGATGATAAAGAAGAAATGGCTTTGGAAGAGCCTGTTAAGTGGATTGCCAATAAGCAGAACTTCTTTACGGCTGGTATTATTGCCGAAAACAGCTTTACTGGCGCCAAACTGGCATCTGAGGCAAACCCTGCCGATACAACTATAGTTAAAACTTTGGCTTCGCAGGCGCTTATTCCTGCACAGGATGCGTTAAACGGCAAGGCTGAGTTCATGTATTATTTCGGCCCGAACGATTACAAGATCCTGAAGAACATCGGCAACGATTTCCAGAAAAACCTTGACCTTGGCTGGGGAATTTTCTCATGGGTTAACAAATGGCTGATTATCCCGGCATTTGATTTCCTGGAGAACTATATCGGCAACTATGGTATCATCATTATCCTGCTGGTACTGTATATTAAAACACTGCTTTTCCCGCTTACTTACAAGTCGTTTTATTCTATGGCAAAAATGAAGGTATTAAAGCCTGAAATTGATGCTATTAAAGAGCGTAACGACGGCGATATGCAGAAAACGCAGATGGAAACCATGAAGCTCTACAACGAGATGGGCGTAAACCCGCTGAGTGGCTGTATTCCGATGCTGTTGCAGATGCCGATCCTGTTTGCGATGTTCAACTTCTTCCCGAACTCTATTGAGCTGCGCCAGGAGCCGTTCCTGTGGGCCGCCGACCTTTCGACGTACGATGTATTTGCAAAACTGCCGTTCACGATTCCGTTCTATGGCGACCACGTAAGTATGTTTACTTTGCTGATGACGGCTTCTACGATACTTTACACCTGGTCTAACAACCAGATGAACGCCCAGATGCAGGGTGCCATGAAGTTCTATAGTTACCTGATGCCGGTTATTTTCATGTTCGTGCTTAACTCGTTCCCGGCAGGTCTTTCGTTCTATTACTTTGTATCTAACATGGTAACATTTGGCCAGCAGGCAATTATCCGCAAGTTTGTGGATGAAGGCAAAGTGCGCGCTAAACTGGAAGACAACAAAGAAAAGCGTAAGGATAAGAAGAAGACTGCTGGACCGTCGTTCACCGAGCGTATGCAGGAAGCGATGCGCGCAGCTTCAGAAAAAGAACAGCAAAAGAAAAACAAAGGCGCTAAGAAATAAGCCTGCCTTATAGTTTAACTTATTTAAAAGCCTGTCTGCCTGATGCAGACAGGCTTTTTGTTTGGCTATAGTTGCGCCTGCACCGTATGTAGGATTGTAAATAAAACAACCATGCAAAAGAACCTGAAATACCCTCTCCTGCTGCTGTCTGTAACTATAGTTTGTGCCTGTAGTTCCGGCTCCGACGAAGATAAAAACTTAGCCAGCACTCACCCCAAACTCGAAAAACAACTCGACCGTGACACGGCTAACATGTCCATGCGCAACGAAGAATATGAAGACCTTTACCAGCGCTACCGGATCACGACTGAAGAGTATGAGAACAGCGGCAATTATAATGTAAAGAACATGTTCCGGGGCAAACTAGCACCGGCCGATGAAGCCAGTCACTCCGACGCCCGCACGTACCAAACTGCTTTGCGCGAAGGAATGGCGCAGGGCGTAAACTTTGCAGGAAAATATACGGTGGTAACGATAGGCTGCGGCACCGCCTGCCAGCAGCATTTTATAGTTGATCGCGAGAATGGTAAGATCGTGGAAAAGATCCAGGGCAGCGCCGGAGCCAGATTCAGCAAGAACAGTCGTATATTTATACTTAACCCTCCCGACTCAACTATAAACTATAACGAGTGCCAAGATTGCAAGCCGCAGGCCTATGAATTGGTAGATGGTAAACTGCAGGCGATAAAATAATTCTGAACTATAGATCAACTATAAAATGGCCGTACTCAACTTCCAACTTAACATAACAAAGCAACTTGTAACTCTAACTATAGTTACGGCTGTTTTGTGTTTAGTAAGCTGTAAAAGCTCCGGCCATTCCAACACTGCGGCTGCAAAATCTGATTCGCCCTTACTTATGTTTCAAAAGACGCCCTGCTTTGGTATCTGCCCTTCTTATGAGGCGCTTATTTATAGCAATGGAACGGTGCGCTTTGTGCCCTGGGAGCATGTACCCGTTACCGACACACTTACCTTTCAGCTATCAGAAAAAGAGCTGCAAACACTGCAATCCGACATTGCTGATCTGAACTATAAAAGCCTGCAAAACTTCTATAAAACCGAATGGTCTGATATGCCTGCCACGCATTTATACTTTTATGAAGACGGCAAAGAAGTAAAACACATCAAACACGAAGAAGGCGGCCCGGAAAAGCTGGTACAGTTTAATGACAAAGTCCATCAACTGATCTGGAAATATGTGGCCACCCCGGCTAGGTAACTATAGACTTTTTATTTCCTGTATTTTCTTTAACTTGGCCGGAATAGGAAAACAGAGTAACCTCCAACTATAGCTATAGTGCAGATAAGCGTATGTTTTCGTTTAGGTGGTAGTTATGAGTAACTCTATAAATGAAAATCTTTAAATACCTAAGTCCTGAGCGAGTTGATGTTTTAGAGAATCAAGCATTAAGGTTCACTCAAGCTAACTATCTTAATGACCCATTTGAGCATTTACCGTTTGTCTCTCAACTAGTTGACGAGGCATTTACCAATCAGCTTTATAAGGAAACCTTATTTCCACTTTTACAGCAGATTGCGAAAAGAAAACTGTGTATTGATGATATCCCTGAAGAGTATAGAAATGCAATCCCTGATAATGTTAAAGAAGAAGTATTCAACTATACAATTGGTGAAGCTCTAAACTTAATACCTGCTTTTCATCCTAAAAATTTGTTAAACCTTTTCGCAATAGAGGGAAAGGATTTAGGTGTTGATTATTCAACATTGCTAAAAGATAGTTGGAATAACAAGTTTGGCGTATTAAGTCTTACTAAAAGCAATGATAACCTTACAATGTGGTCTCACTATACAAGAAACCACGAGGGCTTTGTTATCGAATTTAACCCATCAAACAATTACTTCAATAAAACTAAAACAGAGAAAGATTTATTAAGAAAGTTAAATGAAGTTAAGTACTCGGAAGCAAGGCCTAAATTAACTCTTATTGACTCCAACATCATTGAAGAGGAAATGTTAGAGTCTCTATTTCAAAACATATTACTTACAAAAAGTAAGCACTGGCAGTACGAAGAGGAAGTTCGTTTCATCCAAATTTTAGAAGATTCGGATAAAATTATAAAATCTGATGGGCAAGAAATTCATTTGTTTGGATTTGATCCTTCAGCAATTAAATGTGTCTTCTTAGGAGTAAATATTAGTACTAGCTTCAAAAACAATTTACTGCTGATACTCAATGAAGCTAGATACATGCATGTAAATATTTACCAGGGGGTATTAAGTAAGACGGAGTATAAAATCGAATTTATTGAAGAAAGAGTAAATTTATAACTGTATCTATACTCTATCTATGCCTCTTTGTAGTCCAGTACGTTAGATTCAAACCCCAATTTAAAAAGTATAACTTAGCAACAACTTAACTAAAGGATAATATCAACCCTAAATGAGTTTTCTGAAATCCATTTCCATATTTATCCTCGCTGGGCTTTGCGAAATTGGCGGAGGCTACCTGGTCTGGTTATGGCTAAAAGAGGAAAAACCGATTTGGTATGGTATTATTGGTGGGATGATTCTTGCGCTTTACGGGATTGTGGCAACATTACAAACTCAAAACTTTGCCAGAGTTTATGCTACATACGGCGGGTTTTTCATTGTCATGTCACTCCTGTGGTCCATGAAATTTGATGATTATTCCCCGGATAAATACGACATCATCGGGGCCCTGATTGCCCTGTTAGGGGTTTGCATTATTTACTACGCTCCCAGAGGCTAAGAAATCAGAAAAAGTGCAGCACAAACTATGTTGCTCCTTCAGGCTGAAATTTATACGCAACCATTGCATTACACAAATTGAGATTAATTAAAACTAAATAGTACTATGTCAGAAGAAATGAAACAATGCCCGAAATGTAATTCACCTTATGGTTACGCTTCGGGTGACGATACTTACGCTTGCCCGGAATGTAGTAACGAGTGGAACCCGAGTGAAGTGGAAGAAGAAGTAGGATTAAAGGTAATAGATGCTAACGGAAACGTGCTTCAGGATGGAGATACAGTTGTTGTGATAAAGGATCTGCCTGTAAAAGGTGCTCCAAAACCGGTAAAGGCTGGTACAAAAGTAAAAAACATACGCTTAACGGACGGCGACCATAACATCGACTGCAAAATAGACGGCTTCGGCTCAATGGGCCTTAAATCAGAATTCGTAAGAAAGGCTTAATAAACCTGTTACTGCTATTCTGCGGGCAATTCAATTTTTGCAGAAACCTGACGCTGAACTATAACAAGTTCAGCGTTATTGTTTTACAGCAAAGTATAAGTTGTTTACGTACCTTCAGACTATGGCCCACAACGAAGATACAGCACATAACCTGTTCTCAAAGTTCCAGGACTACCTGGGGCAGTTTGTGTATGGCGGTATAGATGGTTGCGTTACTACGTTTGCCGTTGTTTCGGGGGCAGTAGGTGCCAACCTCGATAGCTCTATCATTATTATACTTGGTTTTGCAAACCTGCTTGCAGATGGCTTCTCGATGTCGGTGGGTGCTTACCTGTCAGCAAAAGCGGAGCATGACAGTTATGCCAAACACGAGCGCACCGAACATTATGAAATAGAGCATTACCCCGACATAGAAAGACAGGAAGTACGGGATGCCTACCGGGCCAAAGGTTTTGAAGGCGAGTTGCTGGAGCAGGTGGTGGACGTAATTACAAAAGATAAACACCGCTGGGCTGACGACATGATGGCCAATGAACTGCAACTTATAAAAGACTCCAAATCTCCACTGACCATTGGCATTGTTACCTATAGTTCTTTTCTCCTCATCGGTATTATTCCGCTCTCCGTTTACCTCTGGGATTTCCTGATCGGCTTTCCGGGCAATGTTTTTCTGTGGGCCTGCATGCTCACATTTACAGGTTTCACCATTATTGGCTTCCTGAAAAGTTATGTAACCGGCGTTAACCCCTGGCGTGGCATAGCAGAAACAATTGTGCTTGGTGCCCTGGCAGCTGGTGTTTCATATGCCGTCGGGGATGTGCTGGAGCGCTGGATTGTAGGCTAACTATACGCGCGTTTTTTCACAATTAAGCATTGTATAGTTTACTCAAAGAGTTATAGTTTCAGCTTTCCATTTAGTATCACTAGCTACCTGCATTAAGAGATAGAACACTCGCCGGCTTGCATGGATTTTACAGGTTTCAGGAAGCAGCCCGTTATTTTTTTTCAATTTCTTTTCAGGCTACCTATAGTTTGGCTCAATCAGCCGGTTACACCTTTTCACTAAAATTTCCAACTTTTTAAACCTCCCACAAAGCGCCCTTACCCGCTAAAAAAACAACTTCACTCCCCTGCTGCCGTAAAACAATTGTATAGAATAGAAAGCAATTAATCTTTGAAAAACACTATTTAACTATATCATATTATTCAAATATGAGCAAACTGAATAAAAAAAATCAAATATCTGAATTTGAAGAAAAGCTAAGGGAGAGCGCCGCTAAAGCAGATAGCCACAGCTATGAAATGGGCCCCCAGGATGAAACGCTCCATACAGATCGCGAGGAAAGAGTGATACCTGTAATTGAAGAACAGGTACATGTAAATAAGAAAGTTGTTGAATCGGGAAAGGTTCGGATATCTAAGAATGTGCACGAAGATGAGGTGCTGATTAATGTACCTATTGTGCATGAAGAAGTAGATGTACAGCGCATTCCAATTAACCAGTATGTGGATCAGGCGCCACCTGCAGTACGTTATGAAGGCGACAAAATGATTGTCACAGTGCTGCGCGAAGAACTGGTGCTTGTAAAGCGCATAAAAGTAGTGGAAGAGTTACATATCATTAACCGCAAAATTGAAGACCATACTACCCAACCTATAAACCTGCGCCGGGAAGAAATAAATATAGAGCGGGTGCAAAACGATGAACCTGATCCCAGATAACTATAACTGTATGAGAAACAGCTACAAAACATTTTAATCAATTTTTAACACATACAATTTAAAACTATGGCACAAACAGTGATAGGAATTTTCGAGAAAGGTATAGATGCGCAAACTGCTGTGCAGAAATTGGAAAGTAACAGAATACCATCAGATCATATAGATATTTCAAACCAGAGCACAGCCGATAAAACTGCCAGCTCTACCGCAGAACGTGGTTCAGATAAAGTAAGCAGCTTTTTTGGATCGTTGTTCGGAAGCGATAAAGAAGAAACCAGAAAGTACGCCGATGTAGCCCGCAAAGGTTGGGTTGTAACCGTACATGCCGACTCTAAGCAGGAAGCAGAAGCAGCTGCCAGAACATTAGACCAGTGTGGTGCTGTGGATGTTGATGAACGGTCAAACCAGTTCAGAAGCGGTACTAGCACAGGCACAGCTCCTACCGGCAACATAAACGAAAGAAGAGACATCAATACCAACCAATCTATTCCGATTGTGGAAGAAAGCATGAACGTTGGTAAACGCGAAGTAGAAACAGGTGGTGTAAGGTTGAGAAGCCGTATAGTAGAGCGCCCGGTAGAGGAACACTTACGCCTGCGTGAAGAGCACGTAAATGTGGAGCGTAACCCGGTAAACCGACCAGCTACCGAACGTGACTTCCAGAACTTTAAGGAAGGCAGCATTGAAATGAAAGAACACGCCGAAGTGCCTGTTGTGAATAAAGAAGCCCGCGTAGTAGAAGAAGTGCGGTTAAGTAAAGAACAAACCCAGCGCGATGAAACTGTGCGTGGCACTGTCCGCAAAACAGATGTGGAAGTGGATAAGATGAATCCAAGAAACAAGCAGATCAGACCTGAGGATGATCCTAACAGAAATGATCCGAACAGAATCGATCCTGACAGAAACAATCCCTCAGGCAGAAGTTTGTAAGGCAACTATAGTCCAACGAAAAAGCCCGGCTGAAGCACCAGCCGGGCTTTTTTTATGATCGGTAAATTGAAACTATAGTTTGCGCACCCGCTCCAGTTTCAGCAAGTTCATAGGGTTGGGCTCCAGGCCTTGTATGTTGTTCTGGGTCAGGCGCAGTACTTCGTCGTAGTATAACACAATAACCGGGCATTCTTCCACCACTATCCTATCCATGGCCTGGTAAAGTTCCCAGCGCTTTTTCACGTCACGCTCCAGCTTGGCCTGCTCGTATAGTCTGTCGAATTCCTTGTTCACGAAGTGAGTTTTGTTGGGCCCCGCCGGTGAGAAATTCTTACTATAAAACAGCGCCAGGTAGTTCTCCGCATCCGGGTAATCGCCAAGCCATGATTTCATAAAGAACGGCGCGCGGCCATTATCCACGGTTTCCTGGTGCGCAGGTCCCTGGTTGATATCGATCTCTACCTGCACGCCCACCTCTGCCCATTTTTTCTGCATGTACTCTGCCAGTTCCTTATGTTCGGCTACGGTGCTCAGGCGCATTTTCAGGGGTTTCTGGTAACTATAGCCGGCAGCAGTCAGCAATTCTCTGGCTTTCTTAGGGTTGTAACTATAGCCTGGCACTTTCTCCTGGCTAAAAGATGGCAACGAGGGCGGCACTATTCCTGAATGGCCAGGTATACCAATGTTATTCCTAAAATAGGCGATCATTTCCTTTTTATTGATAGCGTAGTTCAGCGCCTGTCGCACGCGTTTGTCCTGCACAGCCGGGTTCGGGTCTTTCAGGTTCTTAGGGTCCAGCTGAAAGCCAATATATTCTGTATTCAGGTAAGGTTCTTTGCGTACGGTAAACTTGCCTTTAAAATCGTCCTGCACCGTTCCGTCATTGTTCAGTATCAAATCTCTCGACCCTTCTCTAACACCAGATAAAAAGTCCAGTTTGCCCTGCATAAAGGTCAGGAACTCAGATTTACGGTCGGTAATGAAAGAGATCTGAACGGCATCCAAATAAGGTAATTGCACTCCTATTTCATCTTTCTTCCAGTATTTCGGGTTTTTGTGCATGATAATGGCATTGCCTTCGTCCCACTGCTTAAACACGAAAGGGCCCGTACCTACCGGATTTGCCCGGAAATCTTTGCCATACTTTGCTACAGCCTCCTGCGGAACTATAAATGCATAAGGCATCGTCAGAATTTCCAGGAAAGCGATGAATGGCTCGTTCAGGTAGATCTTAAAAGTAGAATCGTTTACTGCCAGGAAAGCAGTGTCAGAAATTGCACCGTTTTTATCCGTTAAAACTTTGTCATTGAAAATCCAGGCGCCGGTGCTGGCTGTAGCGGGATCAATGATACGCTTGAAACTATAGGCTACGTCCTGCGCAGTCACTTTGCGGCCTTTTCCACCTTTAAAAACTTCATGGTCGTGGAAGTAAACATCATCCCGAAGCACGAAACTATAAGTTCTGCCATCTTCCGATACTTCCCAGCTTTTAGCGATGCTGGGACCTATTTTAAGTTCCTGGTCCAGTTCCACCAGGCCGTTGTATAGTTGCGTGGTAGCCCAGATATTGGCCTGGTTACGGGCAAAAGCCGGGTCCAGCGACGATAAAGCTTCGGGCTGGTTATACCTGAAAACAGTTTTATTCGTTCCATTTTTTCCGGCTTCAGTGCAAGACTGGCACAGGAGCAAAACGGTGGATAACAGGGCAAAAACGGTGGATAAAAAAACGTGGCGGGTTCTGATTTGCATCCGGTAAAGTGGTCAAAAAAATGTATCTTTGTGCAAGATAAAAATAACTAACGTAGATAAGTAAGCACTAATCAGTAAATCATGGAAATAACATACTACGGACAGTCTTGCTTTTTAATTAAGATCGGTAAGCACAGCGTTTTGTTCGACCCGTTCATTTCGCCCAACGAACTGGCGAAGGATATTGATGTAGACAGCATTAAAGCAGATTATATTCTGCTGTCGCATGGCCACCAGGACCACGTGCACGATGCTGAGCGAATTGCCAAAAACAACGGTTCTACTATAGTTTCTACTTTCGAGATTGCTGGCTGGTACGGCGAGAAAGGAATTGAGAAAACGCACCCGATGAACATTGGCGGAAAAGTTACACTGCCATTTGGAACGGTGAAAATGGTAACTGCCGTGCATTCGAGCTCATTGCCGGATGGCACCTATGCTGGTGTAGCATCTGGTTTTGTGGTGGAGACAGAAGATAAAGCCTTCTATTTTGCCGGCGATACCGCTTTAACTTATGACATGAAGCTGATTCCGGAGCAGTTCGACCTTGATTTTGCATTGCTGCCGATCGGTGATAACTTTACAATGGACATACACAATGCGCTTATTGCGGCTGATTTCATTCAGGTTGATAAGTTCATCGGCATGCATTACGACACGTTTCCATACATTGCCATAGACCACGAAGAAGTGAAGGAAGTAGCGCAGATGGCAGGTAAAGAGTTAATTCTGATGGAGATAGGTCAAACTATAAACCTATAAGTATAACATGGGAAAAATAATAGCGGTTGCCAATCAAAAAGGAGGCGTAGGTAAAACTACCACAGCCATAAACCTGGCGGCAAGCCTGGCAGCCTTAGAATACAGAACCCTGCTGGTAGATGCAGATCCACAGGCCAATGCCACGTCAGGCCTTGGCTTCGATCCGGCCAGCATCACTTCCAGTATTTACGAATGCATGGTAGAAGATCTGAATCCGGAAGATATTATTCTGGCTTCTCCTAACATCGAATTCCTGGACCTCATCCCATCGCACATCGACCTGGTTGGTGCTGAAGTGGAGATGATCAACTTAGATAACCGCGAAGAGAAAATGCGTGAGGCACTGAAGCCACTGCGCGAGAAGTACGATTTCATTATCATTGACTGCTCTCCTTCGCTGGGTCTGATTACGGTTAACTCGCTTACCGCTGCCGATTCGGTAGTAATTCCGGTGCAATGCGAGTACTTCGCTTTGGAAGGTCTGGGCAAGTTGCTGAACACAATCAAGATCATTCAGTCGCGCCTGAACACAGAATTGGCTATAGAAGGTATCCTTTTAACCATGTACGATGTGCGCCTGCGCCTGAGCAACCAGGTGGTGGAAGAAGTGAAAACACACTTCCAGCAAATGGTTTTTGATACGATCATTCCAAGAAATGTGAAGTTGAGTGAGTCGCCAAGCTTTGGTTTACCGGCCATTTTGCACGATGCCGAAAGTAAAGGAGCACTGAGCTACCTTAACCTGGCCCGTGAAATTGCCGAGAAAAACAGTGTGGCGCTGGAGAAATAACCCTACCCTTACATGTCTGATAACAACAATAAAACACCTAAACGCACAGGAGGCCTCGGCAGAGGTCTTGGCTCTCTTCTGGAGGGTAACAAGTACACAGGTAAAATTGATTCGAACACCATTAATGAAGTCAATACTATCGCAGATATAGCCATAGACCAGATCCAGACGAACCCCTACCAGCCGCGTACCCACTTTGATCAGGGCGCACTGGAAGAATTGGCGGAGTCTATCAGAATACAGGGCATCATTCAGCCTATTACCGTTCGCCAGCTCGACCAGAAAAGCTACCAGCTGATCTCGGGTGAGCGCCGTTACCAGGCAGCTAAAATGGCCGGACTCACAACTATACCAGCTTATATTCGCAAGGCTGACGACCAGCAGATGCTGGAAATGGCCCTGATCGAGAACATTCAGCGCGAAAACCTGAACGCGATCGAGATAGCTCTCTCCTACCAGCGTTTACTTTCGGAGTGTAGCCTGAAGCAGGAAGAACTGGGCGACCGTGTGGGTAAAAAGCGTACCACCGTAACCAACTACCTGCGCCTGCTTAAATTGCCACCGGATATCCAGATCGCCCTGCGCGATAACGTGATCTCTATGGGCCATGCGCGCGCGCTCATCAATATCGATACCATTGAAAACCAGCTGGAAGTTTTCAAGAAAGTTGTGAATGAAGAATTATCAGTGCGTAAAGTAGAGGAACTGGTTCGTAACCTGCAGAATGCTACCAAAAAGCCTGATCCGCAACACAAACTCCAGTTTAACAAGTACGAAGAAGAGATCAGGTCTGTGGAAACACGCTTATCTTCTCAGTTTGGTACTAAAATACAGGTGAAGGCAAATAACGACGGTAAAGGCGAGATCAAGATCCCCTTTGTATCTGTAGATGAGCTGAACCGTATCTTAGAATTACTTAACTATTAACAAACTATAATGAGGCTAACCGTTAGCATTGCTTTATTCTTGTTGAGTATAGGTGCTTTTGTTGCTCCTGCCCGCGCGCAGGTCATAACGGCTGGCCCCGATTCGGTTATAGTTTCCGTTCCGGATACCGCAACCGAAGACGATAACAGTTTTTTCCTGACTAAATGGGACAGGCCGGCAAAAGCTGCTTTATTTTCTGCTATAGTTCCGGGTTTAGGGCAGGCTTATAACAAAGCGTACTGGAAAGTACCAATAGTATATGCCACTGGCGGAGTATTAGCTTACTTCTGGATCACTAATCATAATAATTATAAAGATTTTGAAGAGGCCTTAAATATACGTATAAACGGTGGTGTAGATAAGTATGCAAACAGTAACAACTATGGTATAGACAGGCCAGACAAAGGAATTCCTTATCTAAAATATGCCCGAGACTACTATCGTCGTAATCGCGACTTAACTATTCTGTTATCAATTGGAGCTTATGGCTTGCAGATTGCTGAGGCCTATGTGCACGCCCACATGAAAGAATTCGATATAAGCGATAACCTTGCTTTAAGAGTGCAACCAGATATAATGCGCGTACCTACTCAACTGGCCTATACACCAGGCTTAAGCTTAACGCTTTACACTAAATCAAAATGAGAATACTGTTGATCGGCTACGGCAAAATGGGCAAAACCATTGAGCAGATGGCCTTGGCAAAAGGACACCAGATTGCCGGAACTATAGACCATACCAACACAGAAACACTTAGCAACTATACAGCAGCTAATGTTGATGTGGCCATAGAATTTACACACCCTGAGGCTGCGTTTGGAAACATCACGTATTGCCTGCAAAATAATATTCCGGTTGTAGTTGGTTCTACAGGCTGGCTCGATAAGCTGGAAGATGCCAAGCAGTTATGTGCTGATACCAATGGTGCCTTCTTTTATGCTTCTAACTTTAGCGTAGGCGTTAATTTGTTTTTCCACTTTAACGAGTATATTGCAGCTAAAATGCAGGCTTACAAGGAGTACAGTGTAGGCATACGTGAGATTCATCACCTGCAGAAAGTGGATAAGCCAAGCGGTACCGGTATAACAACCGCCGAAGGTATATTGCCTCACTTCCCTGCCCTGAGCGGCTGGGTAGCTGACCAGGAAACAGAAGGCAAACTGAACATTATTTCAGAACGCGAACCGGATGTAGTTGGCACCCATATTGTTACCTATAGTTCTGACGTTGATAAAATTGAGCTTTCACATGTGGCACATAGCCGCACCGGTTTTGCCGAAGGCGCCTTGATGGCAGCCGAATGGCTGAAGGACAAGAAAGGCGTTTACGGCATGAAAGACATGCTGAATCTGTAAAAATCATAGCGAACCCTGCATGAAAGTTAAGTTCTGGGAGAAAAAGCCAGTTACCAAAGAGCCTAAAAAGAAAAAGAGCTTTGCCCGCGAATGGGGCGATGCTATCCTGTTTGCTGTGGTGGCAGCCAGTTTAATTCGTTGGGCTACGTTTGAGGCGTACACCATTCCTACTCCATCCATGGAAAAGTCGCTGTTAGTTGGTGATTTCCTGTTTGTGAGCAAGCTGCACTATGGTCCGCGCACGCCTATTACACCATTGCAGATACCGTTAACCCACCAAACTATCTGGGGCACTAACATTCCATCTTATTCTGATGCCATTCAGCTACCATCGTACAGGTTGCCTGGTTTTTCGGAAGTAAAGCGTGGCGATGTTGTCGTTTTTAATTACCCGCCTGAGGATCAGCACCCGGCCGATTTGCGCACGAACTATATAAAACGTTGTGTAGCGGTGGCCGGAGACTCTATCGAAGTGCGTGACATGCAGGTATATGTAAACGGTACACCCTCTGCTAATCCTGAAAAACTGCAGTACAGTTACTTTATGGCTACATCCAAGATCCTGAACGAAGAATTTTTCCTGGATCATGATATGGACCTGACTAGTGTGTATGCGTGGGAAGGTGGCTTTAGGTTTAATGCTACCCCGGAGAAGGCAGCTGAGCTCGCTAAGTTGGAGTTTGTTGATGGCATAACGCTTTTGAAAGAAAGTCCAGGTGTGCAGCAACCGGATATTTTCCCGCATGTGCCTAGTAACTATAAGTGGAACCAGGACTTTTTCGGACCGCTGTATGTACCAAAAGAAGGTGCTACGGTAGCCATAACACCAGCAACGCTTCCGCTTTACGAACGCGTGATACTGGAGTATGAGCACAACGATAATGCCGAGGTACGCGACGGCAAGCTATACCTGGATGGCAAAGAAGCTAACCAGTATACCTTTAAGCAGAACTATTACTTTATGATGGGTGATAACCGCCATAACTCCATGGACTCACGCTACTGGGGTTTCGTACCGGCTGATCACATTGTAGGTAAAGCAGTTATGATCTGGATGTCGACAGACCCTTATGGCAAATTCCTGAATAAGATTCGCTGGAACCGCATTTTCAATATCATCGAATAAACTATAACTATAGTTCATATTACTCAAAAGCCAGACCTAACCGTCTGGCTTTTTGCACATTACACCTTTAAGCTGGCTAAGAGCAGGTTACACACCTTACCCCTACAAAAACTATAGAGCATTGATCCCCTTTCTTCGCTGAATGTAGCCCTGTTAATAATTACACGTATAGAAGGGCAAATTATAAAGTAGATCTTAAGCTGAGATTATGGAAATTGTTCGGACCTATATCGAATATGTTGTCGGAATTATAGAAGCTATTGGTGTTTTGATCATATCAGTCGGGGCTGCCATCGCTCTTGTCAGGTACCTGTTCCCCATGCTGACAGGCAAAACATATTACAAGGAACTCCGACAGGATTTAGGTAAAACCATTTTGCTTGGACTGGAAATACTGGTTGCGGCCGATATTATTGCTACCGTTTCTACCAAACCGGATCTGCAGGGAGTGTTGATACTTGGTATGATCATATTGATCAGAACGTTCCTGAGCATTTCGCTGCAGGTGGAGCTGGAAGGCAAATTTCCGTGGAAAAACGAAGACCCTAAACTATAGCTCAGCAAGAAATCAGCATTACCAACTGTAACCCGGCATCATTAACTCAACTATAGTTTACCAGTCAATAGGCTCTTTCCCATTCGCTATCAGGTAAGCATTTGCTTTGCTGAAATGGCGGTTTCCGAAAAATCCCCGGTCGGCGGCAAAAGGCGATGGATGCGCTGACTGAAGAACAAGGTGTTTTTGAGGGTCTATGATGGCGCCTTTTTTCTGGGCATAAGCACCCCAAAGCATAAACACGACATGCTCTTTCTCGTCGTTTACCTTCTGCACTACAGCATCTGTGAACTGCTCCCAGCCTTTTTTCTGGTGCGAACCGGCATCGCCTGCGCGTACGGTTAAGGTAGCATTCAGTAATAATACACCTTGCTTTGCCCAGCGCTCCAGGTTTCCGCTGGCTGGCAGGTCTTTGCCC
Organism: Pontibacter populi; assembly: GCF_019336435.1. Lineage (GTDB taxonomy): Bacteria > Bacteroidota > Bacteroidia > Cytophagales > Hymenobacteraceae > Pontibacter > Pontibacter humidus. Next base: position 659,746 of record NZ_JAHWXQ010000002.1, read on the forward strand.
AGGTCGCTTTTGATCTCTTTAAAAATATTAATTAGCGAAGGCGGCGTACGCACCTCATCGCTAACCGAAAAGGCCAGCCCGTTTGCCTGATTTGGCCCATGATAAGGGTCCTGGCCGAGTATAACTACTTTCACTTGATCGAAGGGGCACATTTTAAATGCGTTAAAGATCTGGTTACCCGGTGGATAAACTTTTTGGGAATTGTATTCGTCTTTAACAAAAGCTACAAGGTTTTTGAAATATGGCTTTTCAAATTCATCTTGCAGCACATTTTGCCAGCTTTCTTCTATCTTTACATTCATAAATGATGGATGAAGGGTGTGAAATAATCCTGAAACTTAGTTAATAATGGTAACTCTTTTACACTTCAGCAGTTTCTAATATACAATAATAACTGTAACATGGATACAAAAACGACAGAAGGAGTGAAAGTAACAGTAACCACTAACTACCTTCCAGATTATTCGAGTCCGGTACAGCAGCACTTTGTATTTGCTTACAAGATAACGATAGAAAATAAAAGCGAGTTTACAGTAAAATTACTGCGACGCCACTGGTATATACATGATGCTACGGGCACAGTGCGCGAAGTAGAAGGCGAAGGCGTAGTGGGCCAGCAACCCACCCTGGAGCCAGGCGAATCGCATGAATACGTATCGGGCTGCAACCTGAAAACCGGAATTGGCAAAATGAGCGGCACTTACTTAATGGAGCGCCTCGTAGATGGCAAGCAGTTCTATGCCACTATTCCTGAATTTACCCTGATCGTCCCTTACAAATTAAATTAGTGGTTGGATTTTAGAGGTTAAATGGCTTTCTGCAAATTAACATCCAACCATTAATTCTCCAACAATCAAACCATTCATCAATCCAACTGAAAAGCCGTCAACTTTAGCCAGTGTCTCATTTTAGCCAAGCCATAGATTACCTGCTTTACAGGGCAAAATCCTTTAAACTGCATGGCGTGCACTCCCCTTTCGTGTTTAACCTGTACAACCACGTCATACGGCACGATGGTGCCTACTATGCTTACCCACGGGTAGAAGCTGTACGCAAAAACCTGCTGGCCGAAGAACGAACGATAGAAGTGACCGATTTTGGAGCCGGATCTAAAACTATAAACTATAAAACCCGGAAAGTTTCTGATATAGCCCGCACTTCAGCAAAGCCAGCTAAATATGGGCAGCTGCTTTTCAGGTTAGTCAATCATTTTCAGCCACGGTATGTGTTTGAACTGGGCACTTCGTTGGGAATAACGACTGCTTATTTGGCTGAAGCAGCCCGTAAGGCGCAGGTGTTTACTTTTGAAGGTTGCCCAACTATAGCCGGTGTAGCAAAAGAGAACTTCGAATACCTGCATCTCCACAACATCACGCAGATAACCGGTAATTTAGATCAGACACTCCTCCCTCAGTTAGAGTTGATACCGCAACTGGATTTTGCTTTTTTTGATGGCAACCACCGATACGAGCCCACTTTACGCTACTTTACACAATGCCTTGCAAAAGCACATGAAAACAGCGTGTTTGTGATTGATGATATTTACTGGTCCCCGGAAATGAAACGTGCCTGGCAGGAGATCAAAAAGCATCCGCAGGTGGGCCAAACTATAGATCTGTACTTTGTAGGGTTGGTTTTCTTCCGGACAGCACAGCCAAAAGAGCACTTTACACTGGCATTTTAGAGTTTGTGCTTTTTATAACCAGTGAACGTCGGCACCAACTATAAAATGGTGTTATTTCCCCTGCTATAGTAGACACACCCCTGCCCCTCTCAAGAGGGGAATTGCTGCGAAGTATATATTTCTTCTCTTATTTTTAGAAGGGGCTATCGGTAGGTTAAATACCAACTATAAAACAAAAAGGACAAAAAACCGAAGTCCTTTGTCCTTTGTCTAAAAATCCTTTATCACACTTTAGCTGATCGCCTGACGGATTCTGATCAGTTTCTGCATTAAGCCTTCCAGTTGGTCTAATGGCAACATATTCGCTCCATCTGATTTGGCAATGCTTGGTTGTGGGTGCGTTTCTATGAACAGGCCGTCGGCTCCCACTGCTATGGCCGCTTTGGCTATAGTTTCGATTAGTGCTGGTTTACCACCTGTAACTCCGGAGCTTTGGTTTGGTTGCTGCAATGAGTGCGTTACGTCCATTACCACAGGTGCCCCAGTCGATTGCATTTCAGGTAAGTTTCTGAAATCAACAACCATATCAGAATAACCGAAGCTGTTACCACGATCAGTTAATATCACCTTTTCGTTGCCTGACTCGCGCACTTTATCAACAGCAAAACGCATGGCCTCCCCAGATAAAAACTGCCCTTTTTTGATGTTAACCACCTTACCCGTATTGGCTGCAGCTACTAAAAGGTCTGTCTGGCGACACAAAAAAGCCGGAATCTGCAGCACATCTACATATTCGGCAGCCATCGCCGCTTCCTGGCTCTCATGTATATCTGTAACAGTAGGCACATCAAAGGTCTGGCTTACTTTCTGCAGAATGCGCAGCGCTTTTTCATCGCCGATGCCGGTGAAAGAATCCAGGCGGGACCGGTTGGCTTTGCGGTAAGAGCCCTTAAAAATGAGCGGAATCTGTAGTTTATCTGTAATTGTCTTTAAGCGTTCTGCTATCTGCATGGCCATTTCTTCGCCTTCTATAGCGCATGGACCAGCCATTAGAAAGAAGTTGCCACTTTGTGTATGGTGTAGTTTCGGAATCTCGAACATAGCTTTTATACTTTAAATTTTGCCTTTCGGCACTGCAAAGGTAGCCTAACTATAGTTAATTATAAATTATGAATGACGAATTATGAATGGCAACTATAGTTTAAGCCGAGTTTACTCTTTGTAGTTTACTTCTTTTTCAGGTTGATAAACAGTTCCCGCCCCTGCCGTGGTGCAATAGAATTGTAAGCCTTCTCGAAATGTATTAACTTGAAATAAGGCTCAAAGTATTTCCTGTATTCGTCTGCTGAACCTCCAAATGGAGGCCCTTCGTGCGTAAATTCAGTGTCAAACAGCAGCCCAACCACTCTGCCACCCGGCGCCAGCAATTCTGCACATTTCCGGGCGTAAGATGCCCGCAGGTCAGGTGAAATCGCGCAGAAAAATGTTTGTTCAACTATAAGATCATACGGCCCCTGCAGGTCAAAAAAATTCTGTAACAGCAGCTGCTCCTTCGGGAAGTCCTGAACTCTGTCTGCAAAATTCTCAAGTGGGCTCGGTGCTACATCCGCTACAAATACATTCTTGAAACCATTCTTAAACAAATATTCGGCTTCGTAGGCATTGCCGCAACCGGGTATTAAAATTCGCAACTCTTTGTTTGTCAGCTGGTCAAAATAAGCCTTCAGGGGTGTCGTTATACCTTGTGTGTCCCAGCCTGTCTGGTTATTCTGGTAGCGTTGTTGCCAGTAGGCAGCATTAAATTCTTGTTTCATGAGGTTGAGATATATAATGCAAATGTTTTATATTTGATACTTTACATGTGCCGAATGTATACACCGGTCCTAAATCTAAAATATAATCTATACATATGTCAACGAACACTCCTGAGAACAGAGGGAACAGAAAACTCCTGATTGTAGGTTTTATCGTCATCCTGACCAGTATAAACGGTATTCTGCTTTACATGAATTATCAGAAAAAGGAGAAAGCTGAGGAGCAGGAAGAAGTTATCCGGGTGAAAAACACTGAACTTGAAAACCAGATCAAAGTTTACGAAGCCCTTAAAGCTGATTTTGAGCGCCAGAGCCAGGAGTTACAGGCAATGGGCCTCGAAAATGATTCGCTTGAGTCGAAAATCGCCGCTATTTCTGCTGACCTGGATCAGTTGCGTGGTTTCCGTAAAAGCAGCTATACGTTAGCCGACCAGCGCAAATTCCGCGACAGAGCACAGGCCTTTGAAAAGCAGCTTATTCAGAAGGATAAGGAAATTGCCAAACTGAAGGAAGACAACGAAGTGCTGTTTACAGAAAACACGACCCTGAAAACTACCCAGAACAAGCTTTCTGACAGCCTGACCACAATGAAGTCTACGAACCAGGATCTGACTGAAAAGGTAAAACTGGCATCACGCCTGGAGGCTCAGAACGTTAGCGTGAACATCATTAACCAGCGCGGGAAAGAGAAAGGCGACGATGACAGCGAGTACAGAGCCAAAAGGGTAGATAAGATCAAAGTTTCTTTTAAACTTGCTCAGAATGATGTAGCGCCAAAAGAGCCTAAAACAATTTATATGCGCTTAATTGAACCTGATGGAGCTGCATTGTACAATCTTTCTACGGGTTCAGGCACTTTCCAGATTGATGGGGAAGACATATATTATACTGCCAAGCGCGATATCGTATTTGACAACACGCAGCAGCAGGTAAGTTTTGTTTACGCTAAGAATGCAGCTTACAAAAAAGGCCAGCATACAATTGAGTTATACGCTGACGGTTTCCTTATTGGAAGAACTTCTTTTGTATTGAAATAACAGGTAACGAACTATAGTTATGGAAAGCCTCTGCCCTCGCAGGGGCTTTTTAGTTTTATAGCCTTCAATGCTATAGTTCCACTTTTGTCATTTCGAACAAAGTGAGAAATCTAAGTTCTATAGTTAGCTTCACTATCAACCGAACCAAGCCTTTTCTTTCATAGCTTTCTTTCATCCTGGGAGCTCAATTAACCTATCGTTTCAATCCAGCTTTGGTGCCCTCACGGCCGGGAGGCCCCGTCTTCGGGCATCGCGCTGTGTACATTTGCTTTGCTCTTAAAGTCGCAATGCCTTGCGGCACCACAAATCTACAAGGCGCTCAACCCAAAGACTGAGACGTTTCGCATAGCAACTGCTAACTATAGTTTGAAATTATAAGCTTCGAGATTGATCGGGATGATAATTCCTTAGGGACAGGTAAACCTGTCCTGATCATGAGTTGTAACTATAGAATTGTAAAGCCAACTATAGCAGTAGCGGAAAATTCCCCTCTCGGGAGGGGCAGGGGTGGGTTACAACGCAAACTATAAAACTATAGCGACCAACTATAGCATAAGGCCTAATCCTGCTAATCCTTTGATCCTGTAAATCCTGATTCAGACAAAACCTTTCAGGCCAGTTGAGTCAGGAGACTCAACACCATCGTAAATCACGAGTATAGAGACTCGCGCCAGCCTAAATATTAACCATCAAACTATAAACTCTCAAAAACTATAACCATAAAAAAGCCCCTTCTTTCAGGAAGGGGCCTTAGTCCATCGTTCACAAATTGATAGCGCTTTCTATACGTAAGTAAGATTTAATCAACTAACATTTTCCGGTCCTGGATAACTTTAAAGTGCTCCACCATTTTCACTGATTCAGAAATGTCTTCTGTAAAAATAGCAATGAAAGAACCAGGCTCAGCACGCTCAAGGGCATAGGCAATGGCGCGCATCTCTTCTGGTATAAGCTCAATCTTCACGTTGGCATTCGTATCTTCTATGCCTTGTATTAATGGCTGTGTAATCTCCTCAGCAGTCTTGCCGCGCAGGTCATTATCCAAGCGTATAATCACTTCGTCAAAAATATTTCCTGCAGCCTGTCCGAGTTCATAAAAGTCCTCGGTGCGGCGGTCTCCAACGCCTGCAATTATACCGACCTTATGCCTCACTTCCAGGCTCTCAATAAACTGGCCGATCGCTTTCAGCCCTCCTACGTTATGGGCATAGTCTACCAGCACCTCAAAATTAGGGAACTTGAACAGGTTCATTCGACCCGGAGTTTTAGCCGGCGATGGTATGAAAGTTCGAAGCGAAGTCTTGATATCCTCGATATCAAAGTGAGAAATGTAGCCCGCCAGGGTTGCTGCCAGTATATTCTCGATATTAAATCGGGCGCGTCCACCAAACGTAAGTGGCACATCTCCTACCCGGTCAACCCGCAGTTTATAGCTGTTCTTGAAAATAGAGATATACCCGTTCTCGAACACTGCTGCTAAACCGCCTTTAGCTATATGCTTTAGTATGCGCGGGTTATTTTCGTCCATACTAAAGAAGGCTACATTACAGGTTAACCCATCGGCCATAGCATATACCAGGTCATCATCAGCGTTCAGTACTGCATAGCCGTCAGGGCTCACACTTTTCGGAATAACAGCTTTTACCTGGGCTAGTTCTTCCAGTGTATGAATATCGCGAAGCCCCAGGTGGTCAGAGCTAACGTTGGTAACTATACCTATGTCACATTGCTGGAAACCAAGACCGGAACGCAGCAATCCACCGCGGGCGCATTCCAACACGGCGAAGTTTACTGTCGGGTCTTTTAGCACAAATTCAGCACTATACGAGCCGGTTGTATCGCCTTTCTCGAGCAGTTTATCCTGTATGTAAATGCCGTCAGTGGTAGTGTACCCAACCTGGTAGCCCTTATGCTTCACCATGTGGGCTATTAAACGTGTAGTGGTAGTTTTACCATTGGTTCCGGTTACAGCTATAATCGGAATACTTGCCGGCTGCCCACGCGGGAAGAGCATATCTATTACAGGTTCTGCTACGTTGCGTGGCAGTCCATAGGTTGGTGAAATGTGCATTCTGAACCCAGGAGCAGCATTCACCTCCAGCACCGCCCCACGGGCTTCGTTCAGCGGAATGGCAATGTCAGTGGTCATTACATCGATTCCGCAAATATCCAAACCTACAATGCCCGCAATTCGCTCTGCCATCAGTATGTTGTATGGGTCCACCAGGTCCGTAACATCAGTGGCTGTGCCGCCGGTGCTTATATTAGCCGTGCTTTTCAAAAACACCTCATACCCTGCTGGCACTACCGATTGTGTGGTGAGCTCATGACTTTTTAAGAGTGCCTGGGTATGCTTGTCAACCTTTATTCTTGTAAGCACCTTTTCGTGACCTATGCCTCGGCGGGGATCTTTATTCTCTTTATCGATCAGCTGTTTTATAGTTGATACCCCATCCCCGATTACCATGGCCGGCGTGCGTTTGGCCGCTGCCACGAACTTGCCGTTAATTACCAGTAACCTAAAATCGAAGCCAGTGATGTATTGCTCTACCATTACTGCCTGTGAGTACTTACGGGCCTCAATAAAGCCTTTTTTAGCATCATTCAGGTTGGTAATGTTGATAGTGGCTCCTTTGCCATGGTTTCCGTCCAGGGGCTTTATAACCAGCGGGAAACCCAGCCAGGTAATGGCACGCCTTAACTCTTCCTGTGAGTAAACTGTAGTGCCCTTCGGAACAGGTATACCGGCATCGCTCAGCATGTCTTTGGTAGCATTCTTATCACCGGCAATCTCTACGGCAAAGCAGGCTGTCCGGCAGGTCAAAGTAGCCTGTATCCGCTTCTGGTATTTCCCATAACCCAGCTGTATCAGCGAGTGCCTGTCAAGACGGATGTAGGGAATTCCGCGGCTTACCGCCTCTGAAACAATAGCATAGGTACTTGGGCCGAAATACTCATCTTCCCGTATCTCGTGCAGCCTTTCCAGGTCATCCCATAGTTTGTATTTGGCTTTCTTTATAAGCGCCTCGGTGATGCGTACGGCAGCATATGCGGCATACTCTCCTGCCCTTTCTTCCTGGTAAGAGAAAATGACATATACCTCGTGGGGATTACGGGTTGGGTAACAACGGCCGAAACCACTGTCCATACCTGCCATTGTCTGCAGTTCTAATGCCACATGCTGCACTACATGCCCCAGGGTAGTACCTTCTTCCACGGTCTTAAAAAAGCCACCCTCAACGCCCTCTGATGAGCGGTGGGACTGCATGCCGGGAAACATTTTACGGAGGCGGTTATAAAATTCAGGGAGTTGGTTCGTTAAAACATCGCTCTGCTCTTCCAGGTCCAGTTTCAGAACTATAATTTTCGGATGCTTCACAGACCAGTAGTTCGGCCCGCGCATCACGCGTAAATCAACGATTTTCATGTATCAGGTATTCGTAAGCGATTACATTTAGCGTTAAGAAGTGGTATTTCACTGAACTTGATCCGACAAGGTGTCTAAAATCAAATTGTTCATTTTAATAAGCTAAGAACAGGCTCTGTACGCCATTTCTATATCCAAGCTGGTGATATAAGTAAGTAAACATGTTTGTAAATGATAACCTGATTACGAAGAAATGGCACAAAAGATTAATCTGAACAGGAATATTGATGCTATTTCTGAGGACTTTGGTTTAACTGCCAGATACAGAAAAAGATACTATGTGAAGTAACGGATTAAAGAGATGGGCTGTAAAACAAAACGCCCCGGTCGTTTTCACAACCGGGGCGTTTAATAAGAGGTAACGAGCGGATTCGAACCGCTGTAGCAGCTTTTGCAGAGCTGAGCCTAGCCACTCGGCCACGTTACCCTGTTATTGGGTGTGCAAATATACACAGAGTTGTATGCTTGTCAAACTATAAGCGCAAGAAATTTTATATAACTGTACTAAGTCAGGCCTTATCAGCTAGTTAGATTTTTATAGCCGTACCAATACCTACTAAGCTTCTTTCTCCTGTTTGCTATATTTCTTCAATTGCTCCACCATTTTCTTGGCGGTTGCACTATAATCAGTTTTATACTTCGCCATTAACTCCTCCCGCGTCGTTTCGGCACTCTTCTTCTGCTTCTCCCACAGCACCGATAATGTTGCGAAAGGTGGCAACAGTATACCTATGGCATTGTAAAAGTTACTGATATTGGCAATAATATGCTGGGCTCCGTCCGAATCACCGGTAATTACAATACCGCCGGTTTTACCACTCAGCCTCGACTCCTGTCCTTCCAGTATTTCATCGTGCAATTCATCCAGTCGTTCAATCACCTTTTGTATTTCCGATGACTGATTATTCCACCAGATGGGAGTAGCTAAAATGATGATATCGGATTCCAGCACTTTCTGAAGTATACCCGGCCATTGATCTCCTGAACCCATGTTACTGTACGTTCCCGGTAGTATTGTATGCTCTACCAGCTTAATAATTGTACAGTCTATGCCGTGCTCCTTTAAAACTGAAGAAAGAAACTCTGACAAAACTTCAGTATTAGAAAGGCCTTCTTTTTTCAGCGTTCCCAGGAGAATAACTGCTTTCATAAGTAGAGCCGATTGAGTTGCTACTAAGCTCTTTAACTATAACACATAGATTAAGTTATGCTCCGGGTTACATACCTGCAGCCAAAGAGAGTAATGTCATCATTATATACTTTAAGAAGAACCACTTTGGTTAAAAACAAAAAGGCCCCGGATTGCTCCGGGGCCTTTCATTATAGGACAGGCTTAAAATTAAGCGTTGTTCTCTTCTTCAGATGCTTCTTCGTCAGAACCTTTAGACTTCTTTGCAGCAGCCTCCAGTTTCTTAACGCCAGCCTCTTTCTCGTTGTCCATCATCTTCTCTTTCAGAGCAGACAGTGCATCCAGGTCACCTAAAGTAGACTTGTCAGCTTCTTTCTGAACTTTTGGAGCTTTCTCTTTCTTCTCGCCTGTAGCAGCAGGAGCTTTCTTAGTAGCCTTAGCTACACGGGCAGCATCAGCGCTCTCAGTGTGCGTAGATGTATGAGAAAGGATGATCTTACGATCTTCTTTAGAGAATTCAGTTACTCTGAAGTCAAGGCTTTCACCTGCTTCAACCTGAGAACCGTCTTCTTTAGTTAAGCCTTTAGGGAAAGCAAAACCTTCGATACCGTAAGGTAACTCAAGTACTGCACCACGCTCAGACTTCTCAAGAACTGAAGCTTTGTGAACTGAGCCTACATTGAATACAGATTCAAAAGTATCCCAAGGGTTCTCTTCAAGCTGCTTATGACCTAATGCAAGTCTTCTGTTAGGAACATCAAGCTCCAGAACAACTACATCAAGGTTTTCACCAACTTTAACGAACTCAGACGGATGCTTGATCTTCTTAGTCCAGGAAAGGTCAGAAACGTGTACCAGACCGTCAACACCTTCTTCAAGCTCAAGGAACAGACCGAAGTTTGTCAGGTTACGAACAACACCAGTGTGCTTAGTGCCTACTGCATATTTCGTTAACACATCTTCTTTTGTCCAAGGATCTTCAGTAAGCTGCTTAATGCCCAGAGACATTTTACGCTCTTCTCTGTCTAAAGTCAATACAACTGCTTCAACCTCGTCGCCTTGCTTAATGAAGTCTTGTGGGTTGCGCAGGTGCTGAGACCATGACATTTCAGAAACGTGGATAAGACCTTCTACACCTGGCATAAGCTCAAGGAACGCGCCGTAATCAGCAACATTAACGATCTTACCTTTAACACGTGAACCAACTTCGATCTCAGCTGGAAGAGCATCCCACGGATGTGGAGTAAGCTGCTTCATACCAAGAGAGATACGCTTCTTGTCTTCATCAAAGTCAAGAACTACGATCTGTACTTTCTGGTCAAGCTGCAATACTTCTTCCGGGTGGTTGATACGTCCCCATGAAATATCTGTAATGTGAAGCAGACCGTCTACGCCACCAAGGTCGATGAACACACCGAAGTTTGTCATGTTCTTGATAACACCTTCCAGAACCTGACCTTTTTCCAGGTTGTTCAGGATGGCTGCACGCTGCTGCTCCAGGTCTTTCTCGATAAGTACTTTGTGAGATACAACCACGTTGTCGAAAGCGGCGTTGATTTTCACAACTTTCACTTCCATTTTCTTACCTACAAACACATCGAAGTCGCGGATTGGCTTAACATCGATCTGAGAACCTGGTAAGAACGCTTCAACACCGTAAAGGTCCATGATAAGACCACCTTTGGTTCTTCTCTTAACGATACCTTCCAGAATGTTATCATTCTCAAGTGCATCGTAGATTTTAGCCCAGGCAGAAACTATTTTTGCTTTCTTACGGGATAAGATAAGCTGGCCGTTTGGATCTTCCTGGTCTTCAATAAATACTTCAACTTCGTCACCGATTTTCAGATCAGGTAGATCTCTGAATTCTGAAGTAGCAACTAAGCCATCTGATTTGAAACCGATGTTCAGGATCACGTCACGATCAGTGATACCAACAACTGTTCCTTTAACAACCTCCTGCTCCTGTACGGTAGTCAGGGTGTCGTCATACATTTTTTCCATTTCAGCGCGGTCTTCTTTGCTGTAGCCGCCACCAAAACCTTGAGACTCAAACTTGTCCCAATCGAAATTTTCTGGAGAATTACTCATATTGTTTTGCTGCTCTGGAATAGCCATCAGCCTAGAGCAATGGGCTGATTTGGTTTAGTTTTACATTTCCTGCTGATTTACAGGACCATTCACCTGAATGAGCCGCAAAAGTAACTCTTTTTCAGATTAAAAACCAGCGCTAATCAGGGAAACTATAAAGTAAAGTAGCAGAGGTTGTTACAGTATGAGGGAATGTCAGTTAAATGTGGGTCGTATGAGCAGGGATTAATGGGGATTTAATGAATCTAAAGGGTTACCTCATCTCAGCTTTTCACTAAAAACTGCATAAGGGACTTGGCTATAGTCTGTTTTATAGTTTACAGTATTACCCTACCCTTACCCCTCCCAAGAGGGGATTCTGTTACTGCTATAGTTGATGTTATTGTTCTATAGTTGCTGTAATTTAAGTGTTCTTCGCTGGCGCGGGTTTGCAACCTGTGTCTACCTATGGTGTTGGGTTTGTAACTCAACTGGCCCGGCAGGGACAGGAATTGTCTGAATCAGGATTTACAGGATCAAAGGATTGGCAGGGTTGGGCTTTTGTTATAGTTGGTGGCTATAGTTCTATAGTTTCGGTATTAACCCACCCCTGCCCCCTCCCGAGAGGGGAATTTCGGTTATAGTCATAGTTGAAGCTATAGTTTTAAAGTTGTCGTCTTAACACCCCTGTAGTCCCCTCAAGGGGACAATAGTTGCTGTAGCTATAGTTAGGGTTATAGTTCTATAGTTCGCGTTTTGTCATCCCCCTACCCCCTTCAAAGGGGGACTTTATGCTGCAGCGTCGCCTACTGTCATTTCGACCAGTGGGAGAAATCTGGATCTGCGCTAGTAACAGTCCTTCGCTGTTTCGGACATCCTTGTGCGAAACCTACCTGCTGCGGACGTCCACTTCCGCGTTACACCAGTTGTTATAGTTGGGAGAAAGGGTGTTGACAGCAGATGCTCATTCGGACACAGAAGTCAGAAAAAAACATCAGAGTTAGCTACCTATAGTTGCTGTTATAGAGCTATAGTTTCAGCTCCATCACGGCCCTTTTTTCGATCTACCTCTTTAGTTTCTGGTGTGCGCAACAGGCATAATGGCGAAGGTAGTCCTAAATCTTCTAATTATACTTATCACCTATAGTTACACTTTATCTCAACAAACTGTAGACGCTGACTAACTATAACTTATATAATCAAAACTAAATATTTTAGTAGCGCTATAGTTATACTATTCTTTCACTCCAAGGTAGGTTCCCCAATCCTGGTTATACAAATTGAGGTGCATTTTAAGGAAATACTGAAGTGATGGTTTAATAGGTTTACGGAGTAATTTCAGGCCTGCTTCTTCAGGCGTGCGGTCGCCTTTGCGGGTGTTGCAGCGCGAGCAGGCAGTTACCAGATTCAACCAGTTGCTCCCTCCTCCCCTGGACCTCGGAAGCAGGTGATCTAAGGTCAGGTTTTTAACAGTGCCGCAGTACTGGCAGGTATAGTTGTCGCGGCGCATAATGTTATGGCGACTCAGGGCAATTCCATAGTAGGGCACATGCACATAGCGCTGCAACCGGATAACTGATGGAACAGGATATACTTTGGTGATGGTGCGTAATTGTTCTTCAGACTTTGTGACCATTTCAGCTTTATCGAGGTAAACCAGCAGAAAGGCCTTATGCACCGAGCAAACAGCAATGGCGCTAAAGTCCTGGTTCAGGATGAGAACTTTATCTTTCATAGGGTGCAACTGTACTAAACAATAAGCTTCTACGGAAAAACCTGTTAGCTTACGGTACTGCTGCAGAAATATTTATGCCCTATGCCTGAAAAATACGCTTGATAATGCGGAGTTTATGAGAGTAACGCTTGCGTTCTGCGTTGTAAATGCCATTGTGGTCCAGGGAATCGATGCGCACCTCACTGCTGGCATGTATGATCTTCTGGTCTTCTAAAAGGATGCCTACATGTATAATGCGGCCTTCCTCGTTATCAAAAAAGGCGAGGTCGCCGGGCTGTGTCTGGTTTACAAAATGCACTTCTTCACCACTCGTTACCTGCTGGTAAGCATCGCGCGGGAGCTGAACACCGCAGATGCCATATACCTGCTGGGCAAATCCGGAACAATCTATCCCGAACACCGATTTGCCACCCCATAGGTAAGGAGCTTTCATAAAGTTGTGGGCTACTTTTACTAACTGGGCTATAGTTGCTTCAGATTCCGGGTTGGATGCCCGGCCATTGTACAGGTAAGTTTTATCGCCTACCCGCACGTTCATGCCATCAAAAAAAGGCAAATAACACCCAATGCCCACCGGAATACGCTCATCTGCATTGCTGATGATCTGCACCAGGTCCATAGAACGCGGATGCCGGGCCTGTATCCACTCCTGGTAATACGCTGCAGACACGGTAGTGTGCTGATTTGCGTCTATCCAGCCCTGGTAGCCATCTGTGGCTAGTTGAATGCGCAGCCATTTATCCTGACGGCTGATGATCTCATAGCACTCCCCAAAGAGCACCTGCGTTACCAGCTCCGCTTTATTAGATGGTTCGGCGCGCATCGGCACCAGGCTCAGCAAACTTATTCCGTAGTCCACTCCTTATAAAATTAAAAATGATAAATTAAAAATTAGAAATGACTCATATTATTTAAACAGAAAAGAGCCACTTAGTGTGGCCCTAATTTCTAATTTTTAATTTTTAATTCATAATTGCGCGTTAGCGCTTAATAGCCGCTTCGGTCCATTTCGCGCTTCACGTCTTTTTCTTTGATGTCCTGGCGCTTATCGTATAGTTTCTTACCGCGGGCAAGAGCAACTTCTACTTTGGCAAAGCCGCGGTCGTTTATAAAAACCCGGGTTGGGATGATGGTTACGCCCTGCTCCTCCGCTCCTTTCTCGAGCTTTTTCAGTTCTTTTTTGTTCAGAAGTAGCTTTCGGGCGCGCATGGGTTCGTGATTATAGTGCGTACCTTCGGTGTAGGTAGAGATATGCGTGTTGTGCAGCCATAGCTCCCCGTTCTGGAAGATGCAGTACCCATCCTGCATGTTCACTTTGCCTTCGCGTATCGATTTGATCTCGGTACCCTTCAGCATTACACCGGCGGTATACTTATCCAGGAACTGGTACTCGAAGGAAGCCCTGCGGTTAACGATGTTTACGTGTTTCTTTATTCTATCCTTGTCTTTAGCCATTATGCTATCTTAGGTGCCAAAACTTTGGCTAATTTTTCTTTTTTCAAAATTTTCTGACCGGTTTCTCCGTCAGCTACCAACCTGTCGCCTACTCTTGCTTCGAAGCTACATACCACATTATTCCCGGTTACTTCTGAAAGCACCGCTTTTATAGTTATAGCTTCACCTTCAAAAGCAGGGCTTTTATGATTGATAGTCAGAAAGGTACCTATTCCTTCTTCATCTGATTCTTTCATCTCCAACACAAACAATCTGCCTGCCCATTCCGCAGCTTGCGCCAGCGAAAATGTTGAACAAACCGCATGCACCAGGCCATCCTCAAAACGCGCAAAATCAGCAGCAGTTACAAGCTTCTGGTATACTTTGGCATCGCCTATCTGGAAAGGTACCTTCATAGTTGATTGTTTGTCTGAATCAGGATTTACAGGATTAATAGATTTTCAGGATTCTATATTCGAACCAAACTATAGTTTCATCCTAGGATCCGGGCTGGCGTACTGGGTTGCAAAGTCGCCTTTAAGATACTGGTAATGAGCAGTCATGGCTATCATAGCTGCATTATCGGTGCAATACTGAAAGGCCGGTATGTATACGTTCCAGCTATAACGCTTAGCGTAGTCCTGAAGCGTAGCCCGAAGGCCCGAATTGGCAGATACGCCACCGGCAATGGCCACCTCTTTTATACCCAGGTCCTTGGTGGCCTGCACTACTTTCTTCAGCAAGGTCTTAATTAAGGTATACTGCACACTGGCGCAAATATCATTTATGTTTTCCTGTACAAAGTTCGGGTTCTCTTTCGTTCTATCTCTCAGGAAGTATAACACCGACGTTTTGATACCGCTGAACGAGTAGTCGTAGCCGGGCATGTTACCAACCGGGAACTCGAACGCATTCGGGTTGCCTTGTGCAGCAGCCTTATCGAGCATCGGTCCACCGGGGTAAGGCAGCCCCAGCATTTTGGCAGTCTTATCAAACGCCTCTCCTACGGCATCGTCGGTAGTTTGCCCGATGATCTCCATATCCAAGTGGTCTTTCACTAAAACGATCTGGGTGTGGCCGCCGCTAACGGTCAGGCACAGGAACGGGAAATTCGGTTTTGGGTCATCTATAAAATGAGCCAGGATGTGCGCCTGCATGTGGTTTACATCTATCAGCGGGATGTTTAAACCCAGGGCAAACGACTTGGCAAAAGTGCAGCCTACCAGCAAGGCACCTAAAAGGCCGGGGCCGCGCGTAAAAGCTACTGCACTTAACTCATTTTTAGTTACATTTGCTGTGTTCAGAGCTTCGGTTACAACAGGAATAATATTTTGCTGGTGTGCTCTCGAAGCAAGTTCTGGTACTACGCCGCCATACTTTTCGTGTATGGCCTGAGTAGCAATTATATTCGACAACACTTTGCCGCCGCGTATAACGGCTGCTGAGGTCTCGTCGCAGGAAGATTCAATAGCTAAAATTGTAGGTTCGGTCATCTTTTGGAAAAAGAACAGTCCATAAATTACTTCAAAGTTATAGGAAAAGCACTACTTCACACAGTTTTAGAGCTTTTCATGTTGCTTTTGCTGCTATTTATAGCTGTATTCTTTGCTATCCGCATCCCGGCCGTTCAAACCCACATCGCCCAGCGTGCTGCTACCTGGCTCTCAGAAGCTACAAAGCATGATGTAAGTGTAGGCCGTGTTGATATCGAGTTTTTCAGTAATGTGATACTGGAGCAGGTACAGATCCGCGATTATAAACAGAACGAGCTTTTCTATATTGGCCGCATCGAAGCAGATATTGCGGCTTTCTCAATTCTGCACCCGAACTCGCTCAGTATTGCCACCCTGGAGTTGCAGGAGCCTCGCGCCAACCTGGTTTACTACAAGGGTTCTGATACCCTTAATGCCGGCGCTTTCTTTAGTGCCCTTGGCGAACTGTTTGTAAAAGATACCACCAAAGTTTCCAAGCCTTTTAAGTTCGACCTTGCTGCCCTGATTATAAAGAACGGCCGCTTTACTTATGACGACTTTAACAAGCCACCTGCCCAGCATGGCATGGATTACGCTCACCTGACGGTGGATAGCATCTACGGTCATTTTGATGAGCTCGTACTGGCCGATACACTGAAAGCAAACATCACCAACTTCAGCGCCATCGAGAAAAGGTCGGATACACACCTGCGCCGCCTCGATACTAAAATGACTTATGCCGCAACGTTCTGGGAGTGGGCTGACCTGGACCTGAGGGTACAGGATAGTAATGTCCGGGATTTTGTGCGTTTCGATTTTAACCGGTTTAAGTACTTTACCAGTTTTAACGACAGCGTAACCATGACCGCCAACCTCCGCGACTCTTATGTGTACGCGAAGGACATCTCTAAATTCACGACGCTACTGAAAGACTATGAAGACGAGGAGATCCAGGTCAACTCGATCAACTATAAAGGAAAGGTCTCCAATTTCAGTGCCGACAGCGTGGACCTGGAATATGGGCAGAACACGCATATAGTTGGAAGCATCAGTGCCGATGGCTTACCAAACGTTAAAGAGACCTTTGCCAACCTGAAACTGAAGCCATCAACTATAGATGCCGACGATATTAAGCAGTTCCTGCCACGTAATGCTTATGAGGTTGTAGACAGGCTGGGCACCGTTAAACTGGATGGCCGCTTCCTGGGCTTTTATAACGACTTTGTAGCCAACGGTAGTTTTGCAACAGCACTGGGCAATGTACGATCTGACATTAACCTGAAAATAGACGACGACAAACGCACCTCTTCTTATAAAGGATTTGTAAGCACCAATGGCTTTAACCTGGGCAAACTCATCAACCGCACCGATCTTCTCACAACTATATCGATGAGCGGCCAGGTGGCAGGTTCCGGCTTTACCCTGGAAGATGCCAACGTGGATGTGGATGCAACTATAAACCAACTGAACTTTAAGAACTATAACTACCAGAACATTGTAGCGAACGGAAACCTGAGTCGGCAGAAGTTTATAGGACAGGTTTCTATCAACGACCCTAACCTGGTATTCGATGCTGATGGCGAGGTTTACCTGTCAAGCGATAACCAGTCCTTTAACATGGTCGCCAATTTACAGAAAGTAGACCTGCAAGCGCTCCGGTTCTCAAAAGAGCCATTAACCATAAGTGCCAATGCCAATCTTAACTTTAAAGGTCTGCGCCTGGATGACTTTGTAGGGATAGCCAGTTTCGACAGTGCAACTATAAACTATAAAGGCAAAGAGCTGGCGCTGGACTCCCTCTACATTAACTCTGAAATTGTAGAAGGACAGCGTGCCCTGAACCTGGTTTCGGATATGCTAACCCTGCAGGTAGACGGTGACTTTAACTATAGCACCCTGATTGCAGACCTGGACCAACTGGCCCACGAATACAAACTGAACTTTGAAAGCAACGACCCGGTAACGCAGGCCTACTACCGAAACAAGTCCGGAGCTCCCGCCAATGAGTACAGCCTGAACTATAAACTATACCTGAAAGATGTAAGTCCTTTGCTGGAACTGGTTGTACCGCAACTAAGCATTTCGCAGAACACAAACGTGGAAGGCTCGTTCCGACATGGCAATACGGTGATAGCAACGATGTTCGGAACGATAGATACCCTCTCCTACGACGCCTATAACCTGTATCGCAATACATTTGATATCACCTCATCCAAACTGCAACAAAGCCCGGATGTACTGGCAAGTATCATTTACACCTCGGAAGAGCAGTTGCTGCCAACAGCCGGCAGAACCCGCGACTTTTACCTGGAAGGTATCTGGAGTGAGCGTAAAATCGATTTTGCGACCAGCGTACGCCAGCCTGAGTTTAATAACCGCGCCACCATTACCGGCGACCTTAACTTTTTAGAAAACCAGATTCAGCTCGTATTTGATAAGTCGAACATTATTCTGCGCGACATGCCGTGGGCTTTTATACCGGGCAATACCATCGTTATCGGGGATGCGGGCAAAAGCTTCGACTTCGAAAATTTCGCAATCACCAACAAGGAACAGGTTATCCGGGCGCTCGGCTCCATTTCTGAAGACCCCAACAGCAAGCTTACGTTACATGTAGAACAGTTCGACCTGCGCAACCTGAATACCCTGATGACTGAGAAAATTGCCGGTACGCTCAGCGGAGAGGTAGTGGCACAAGACATCTACAACCGCGCCTTACTGAACATAAATGCCAAGGTAGACTCTTTTTTACTGGATGACTTCCTGATCGGTGATATATCGGGCAAAGCGGACTGGAACAACGCTATCAAGCAGATGGTAGTAGATGTGGGCATTGACCGGAATAATAAAAAGGTGCTCACCGTAACCGGCAACTATAACCCGAATGCTGTTGATGACCAGTTGGACCTGCTTGCCGTAATGGACCAGGCCCAGCTTAAAATGGTGGAGCCACTCCTTAAGCCTATTCTCACTGATCTGCAGGGCGACCTGGAAGGACGTGTGCGTATACTCGGTCAGCTGACTGCCCCTATACTCAAAGGTTCTGTAATGGTATCTAACGGGCAATTTAAATTTGATTACCTGAACACCACCTACCGCTTCAACGATCGCGTCTACCTTGGGCCAAACAGCATCAGCTTCCGGAACGCGCAGTTAAAAGACCTGTTTGGCAACACAGCTACTGTTACCGGCGGTATTGCCCATGACGGATTCTCAAATATGGTAATAGACCTGAGTGCCCGTTACCGCAACTTCATGATCCTGAACACCACTGCCGAGCAGAACGAACTATACTACGGAACGGCTTTCGGAACAGGAACTGCCAGCGTACTGGGTCCGGTAGAAAACCTGCGCATAAACGTAGATGCCCGCAGCGAAGAAAACACACGACTTGTAATACCGTTGGATAACCAGGAAAGTGTAGCCCGCAAGGATTTCATAAAGTTCCTGACCCGCACCCCGGATAGCCTGGCTCTGGCTGTAGATGACCAGAAAGTAGATCTCTCGGGTATTAACATGAACTTTAACCTGGATGTGACCGACGATGCCTATTTCGAGATCATTATTGACAGAACAACCGGCGACGTAATTCGTGGTTCAGGTAACGGCGATATCCGGATGACCATAGATACGCGCGGCGACTTTAACATGTATGGTGTGTTTGAGATAACCAAAGGTGCCTATAACCTGAATTTGCTGGAGGGATTGGTGACCCGTGAATTTAACGTACAGCCGGGCAGCACTATCACCTGGAACGGCGATCCCCTGGGTGGCGTCATGAACATAACCGGGCATTATAAGCAGATGGCCTCGCTTACAGACTTTACACCTCAGTCAGGTCCCAATTCATTACAAGGGCGGTACCCGGTAACTGCGATTATTGAGCTGGATGGCCCGCTCCTGACACCGCAGATAGAATTAGGACTGAATTTTGACGAGGTACCACAGACTGCTGAGACCGAATTACTGACCAGCTCCATTAAAAACGACGAAGCCGAACTGAACCGACAGGTATTTAGCCTGATGGTATTAGGCAGATTATCGCCGCAGGGTACATTTAGCACTCTGGATGCCGGAAGCACAGCCGTAGGTGGTAGTTTAGGTAGTTTATTATCGGGGCAGCTGAGTAATTTCCTGAATAGTATAGACAGCAACCTCGAAATAGACATTGGCTTAGGAAACATTAACCAGGATGCGCTTTCGTCGTTGCAGGTGCGTTTAAGCTATTCGTTTTTCCAGGGCAGGCTGCGTGTAACCAGTGAGGCCGGTTTAGGCAACAGCAACCTGGCCGGAACTACAAAAGACAACGGTTACCAGGGCGACTGGTCGCTGGAGTACTATATTACAAAGAGTGGCGAATTGCGCGGGCGCATAGAATACAGTACGATACCACGCGGCCTCATAGACAGTAGAGGCAGAACCAATAGGCAAAGTTTCAGTTTGCTGCATACCAAGCGCTTCGATAACCTGAAAGAGCTGTTTATGAGCAACCGCCGCCAGCGGAGGCTGGAAGAACAGGAACGGCAACAGATCATCCTCGACTCGGACCCACGGCTGAACCTGGAACAATAAAATTAAAGCCCTGCCAGTTACTTGTGCAGGGCTTTTTGTTTTAGAACCAACTCCTTTCCTGATTTTTAAAATATATTCCTAATTTTGTATGGAAGGAGTACCTATGGCAAAGCAACACAGATCAGTTAAAAAGAAGAAGCTCGGGAATTACCCACATACGATGGTGGTGTTCAGTATCTCACTTGCCCTGTTCGTGATCGGGCTATTTGGATTACTGCTCATACATGCTGGTAAGTTATCCGAGAAGGTAAAAGAAAGCATTGAAATGCAACTATACCTGGACAAGAACCTGACAGGCGTGCAACTGGCAAACATCCAGAAAAAATTAGCTGCCAAGGAATATGTGGCTATAAAAGGCGATACAGCCCAGGTACGTTTTGTATCGAAAGAGGAAGGTGCCAAGCAGTTCCTGGAAACGACCGGCGAAGACTTTACATCCTTTTTAGGGGAGAATCCGCTACGTGATGCCTACGTGCTGAACATTAAAGCTGAAAACACGACCCCCGTGCTTATGAAAGGCATACAAAATGACCTGGAAGGCGTGGAAGGCGTTTTTGAGGTGCAGTATGTCGAATCCAGTTTTATCGATTCTATCAACACCAACATCCAGAAGGTTAGTATTATACTGCTTGGCTTTGCAGCTATACTGCTGGTGGTAGTTACGATACTGATCAATAACACTATAAAGCTGGCCTTGTACTCGCAGCGCTTCCTGATCAGGAGCATGCAGTTGGTGGGTGCTACCGGTTACTTTATACAGCGTCCGTTCCTGAACCGTGCCGCCTGGCAGGGCGTCGTGAGTGGAATTATTGCCTCTGTCCTATTATTTGCGCTGATGCAATATGCTTATACTGAGATAGAAGAACTAAAAGAGCTTCGTAACGACGAACAAACCTACATCCTGATGGGTGCGCTGCTCGTAATTGGCTGCATTATCGGTTTCCTAAGCTCATTCCGCGCGGTGCGTAAATACCTGCGCCTTTCACTTGACGAACTATACTAACAATGGAAAATAAAGACAGACTTGCCTTTGGCAGGAAAAATTACATCCTGATGCTGGTTGGCATTGTGGTACTGGCTATCGGCTTCATCATCATGACGCTGGATACCGAACAGTATGGACTTGGCTTTATGGGTATCACCCTGGGTCCTATAGTTGTAATGGCCGGATTCATCATCGAGTTTTTTGCCATCCTTATCAAAGACAAAAACCACGAGTAAATGAGCGTTTGGCAGGCTATTATCTTAGCCATTATTGAAGGACTTACCGAATTTTTACCTATTTCCTCTACCGGCCACATGATCATCGCATCGGCCCTGATGGGAATAAACGAATTACCGATCACGAAGATCTTTACCGTAAACATACAATTCGGGGCCATCCTGTCGGTAGTAGTACTGTACTGGAGGCGTTTTCTGCAGAGCTGGAATTTTTACCTGAAACTGTTGATCGCTTTTATTCCTGCTGCCATAATCGGATTTGCTTTAGGTGATATTATAGATGCCATGCTGGAGAGTGTGGTGATTACGGCTATAATGCTGGTACTTGGTGGTGTGGTACTCTTGTTTGTAGATAAATGGTTTGCGTTCTCTGAAAAGACGTCTGTAAACTATAAAAATGCTTTCCTGATCGGTCTGGCGCAATGTGTGGCCATGATACCTGGCGTATCGCGTTCGGCGGCATCTATAGTTGGCGGTATGGCACAGGGCATCGACCGTAAAACTGCTGCGGAGTTCTCTTTCTTTTTAGCAGTACCCACTATGCTGGCGGCTTCTACTTACAAGCTTCTGACAGACCTGCTGCAACTGGAAATCTCGGACCTACTTAAGTTTGACCTGGTTAAGATCCGGAATAGCTTTGACATTATCACCGCTGATGATCTGCAACTGTTACTTGTTGGTAATTTTGTAGCCTTTATAGTTGCTATGATCGCCATCCGGTTCTTTATCAGCTTCCTGACAAAGTACGGCTTTAAAATGTTTGGCTATTACCGTATAGCTTTAGGTGTGGTACTGCTGGCGCTCCTGGCATTGGGTGTTGATTTAAGAGTTTAAAATGGCCTATAACTTTGAAGCAGGTGAAGTACTGCTTATAGATAAACCGCTTACCTGGACATCGTTTGATGTTGTAAAGAAGGTGCGCAATACATTAAGGATAAAGAAGATCGGCCATGCCGGCACGTTAGATCCCTTGGCTTCCGGGTTGCTTATCCTTTGCACCGGCAAATTCACCAAAAGCATCGATCAGATACAGGCGCAGGAAAAGGAATATACCGGCACTATCATTTTAGGGCAGTATACCCCCTCTTATGACAAGGAAACCGAAGTTACCGAAACCAAAGACATCAGCCACCTTACTCCTGAAACTATAAAAGCCGCTGCTGAAAGTTTTGTCGGAACTATAGAACAGGTGCCTCCTATCTACTCGGCGGTAATGGTAGATGGTAAACGCGCTTATGACCTGGCCCGCCGTGGCAAAGCCGCCGAACTAAAGCCCCGCACTATAACTATAAAAGCGTTTGATATTACCAATATTGAAGGCGAAGTGGTGAGCTTTAGAGTAGTATGTACTAAAGGCACCTATATCCGTAGCCTGGCACATGATCTGGGTGTGAAATTAGAAGTTGGCGGACATTTGGGCTCTTTGGTTCGCACACGTATTGGTGACTATAAACTGGAAGATGCCTTAACTATAGAGGCTATTCAGGCGATAAGAAAAGCACAGCTGGAAGCGGATGGAAGTAATACGTAACATAGCTGATTTTCCGCAACTAAGTTACCCGGTGGTTACCAGTGGCACCTTCGATGGCGTGCATGTTGGTCACCAGAAAATATTACAGCGCGTCATAGAGCGTGCAAAGCAGAATAACGGGCAGAGCGTGGTGATTACCTACTGGCCACACCCGCGCCTGGTCCTCTTTCCCGAAGACAATGACCTGAAATTACTCTCCACTATCGAGGAGCGCATAGAGCAACTCCGTAGTTATGGCATCGATTACCTACTGCTCATCCCTTTCACTAAAGAATTCTCCCGCACCAGTTCCCGCAGCTTTATTAAGGACATACTGGTAAAAGCACTGCATACCAAAGTACTGGTTATCGGCTACGACCACCGTTTCGGGAAGAACCGCGAAGGCAGCTTCGAACACCTGATGGCACACAGCAGCAAGTATGGTTTTGAGGTAGAAGAAATTCCGCGGGAAGATGTAGAAGACGTTGGCGTAAGCTCCACCAAAATAAGAAAAGCCCTCGAAAGCGGCGACCTGGAAACCGCTACCAGTTACCTGGGCAGATATTATACTTTAACCTCAACTATAGTTGAAGGCAATAAACTTGGCAGAACAATTGGCTACCCAACAGCAAATCTGGCTTTGCCCGGTCCCAATAAGCTGATACCAGCCAATGGCGTGTATGCTGTATGGGCTACAATAGCTGGTGAACGCCACCCCGGCATGATGAATATTGGTATGCGCCCAACAGTAGATGGTACTCACCTGACCCTGGAAGTAAACCTTCTGAACTTTAACCGCGATATTTACGGGCAAACTGTAACCGTAGCCTTTGTAGCTCATCTCCGTCACGAAGAGAAATTCAATGGTCTCGACGCGTTGAAGGCACAGTTAGCGAAGGATAAGGAAGCTACTGCGAGAGTGCTGGGACTATAGTTCAACTCATCATATCCATTCCTTCTGTGCCAAAGAAGGGGCTTTGTCTGAATCAGGATCTACAGGATTAAAGGACTCTCAGGAGTGGGCTTTTGCTTTGGTTATAGTTGGCGTTCTATAGTTTAGCTCCCCCGCTGGCGCGGGTTTTCAACCCGTGCCTTATTATGGTGTTGAGTTTGTAACTCAACTGGCCCGGTAGGGACAGGTTTAGCAGTAGCGTTGGCTATTGTGCTATAGTTACTGTGGTCCAACCACCCCTGTAGTCCCCTCCTTGTCTAAGGCGGGGAGCTTTTACGGCTATAGTTTAGGTTATAGTTCTATAGTTACAGTGTTAACCCACCCCTACCCCTCCCAAGAGGGGAATTTCGGCTATTGCTATAGTTGGCACCTATTGTTCTATAGTTCCAGTCTACGAGCAGGACAGGTTTACCTGTCTCCACGAAACCATAGCCACGATAAAATCTCGAAGCGAGCAGGTTCAAACTATAGATGCTGGTAACTATTGAAAGATCTCAGTCTTTGGGTTGAGCGCCTTGTAGATTTCTGGTACCGAAGGTATTGTGAGGAACGAGCAAAAGAAATGTACACCGCGCGATGCCCGAAGACGGGGCCTCCCGGCCGTGAGGGCACCAAAACCAACTATAAAACTGTAGGCAAGTTGAGCTCCCAGGATTGAAAGTAGCTATGGAAGAAAAGGCTTGGTTCCAGTTGTAGTGTGATTAACTATATAACTGTACCTTCTCTAACTTTAAGCTGAGATAGATTTCTCATGATGTTCGAAATGACAAAAGAACTATAACCTAGACGCTATCTAGAGCTGCATACTGCTAGTTCAAACCCTATTTACAACCCTGATTCAGCTAAACTCTGCAGTTCACCCCATTCAAAATCCATTTCACCTTAAAAACAAAGACTGAATTTTCATATGGCTTTTATTATATATAACTTACCTACGTATACAACCAAATTCGAAAACTGCGTTTCGGGTAAACTATAGATTTGCCGGAAACCTCAGCACTTTAAATAACTATGATCAATAAAACTGTTAAAAACGTCCAGGAAGCATTACAGGGTGTTCAGGATGGCATGACACTAATGCTTGGTGGCTTCGGTTTGTGCGGTATCCCTGAAAACTGCATACAGGAACTGCTGCGCATTGGCGTAAAGGACCTTACCTGCATCTCGAACAATGCCGGTGTTGATGATTTTGGAATTGGCCTGCTTTTGCAAAAGCGCCAGGTGAAGAAAATGATCGCCAGCTATGTTGGCGAAAATGCCGAGTTTGAGCGCCAGTTACTTTCCGGTGAACTGGAGGTAGAGCTGAATCCGCAGGGAACCCTGGCAGAGCGTATTCGTGCCGGCGGGGCTGGTATACCTGCCTTTTTTACGCCGGCTGGCTACGGAACTGAAGTAGGAGAAGGCAAAGAAAGCCGCGAATTTAACGGCAAGATGTACTTAATGGAAAGCTGGCTGAAAGCGGACTTCTCGTTTGTAAAAGCCTGGAAAGGCGACACAGCCGGAAACCTGATCTATAAAGGTACTGCCCGCAACTTTAACCCGATGATGGCCACAGCTGGAAAGATAACTGTTGCCGAAGTGGAAGAACTGGTACCTGCCGGCGAACTCGACCCGAACATGATCCATACACCGGGCATATTTGTGCAGCGCATTTTCCAGGGCGAGAAGTACGAGAAACGTATCGAACAGAGAACGGTTAGACAGGCTTAAATCAAGATTAAAATGGCTTTAGATAAAAATCAGATAGCGAAACGTATCGCACAGGAAGTTAAGAACGGGATGTATGTAAACCTGGGTATCGGTATTCCGACACTGGTGGCAAACTATATTCCGCATGGCATAGAAGTGGTGTTGCAGTCAGAGAACGGGTTACTGGGCATGGGCCCCTTCCCTACCGAAGATAAAGTAGATGCCGACCTGATCAATGCCGGAAAGCAAACTATAACTACGCTGCCGGGCTCATCTATTTTCAGCTCATCAGATAGCTTTGGAATGATACGTGGGGAGCACGTTGACTTAACTATTCTGGGTGCGATGGAGGTTTCTGAAGAAGGCGACATTGCCAACTGGAAAATTCCAGGAAAAATGGTAAAAGGCATGGGCGGCGCCATGGACTTAGTGGCATCAGCTAAAAATATTATAGTTGCTATGCAGCACACTGCCCGCGACGGATCATCAAAACTTTTAAAAGAATGTACTTTGCCTATTACTGGCCTGAAGTGCGTGAAGAAAATAGTAACTGACCTTGCCGTACTGGAAGTTACTGACAAAGGATTTAAGCTGCTGGAAAGAGCGCCCGGCGTAACCGTAGAAGACATTCAGAAAGCAACTGAAGGCACACTTATAGTAGAGGGCGATATCCCGGAAGTACAACTATAGCATTGCAAGCAATTATAGTTTAAGAAAGCGCGGCTTCGATAGCTGCGCTTTCTTTTTTATATTTGGCAATACACGTGCATTTATTCAGGATTACCTGCCTATGTATCGAAATTATAGTGCGTGCACGTATACCTGTAGCATAAAAGAGACAAAATTTACCCATGAGCGATAAGAACGAAGAAAGTACTGAACATACAGAACACAAATTATTACTACGCCAGCTCGAGCTTAAAGACTACAAGGAAGTAAAAGAGATAATGGAGACGGTTTACCGTAACATTGATGGCGCCTGGACCAGGAAAGAATTTTCTAACCTGCTTAAGAAGTTTCCGGAAGGCCAGATCTGTATTGAGGACAAAGGCAGAGTGGTAGCCGGCGCACTCAGCCTTATAGTTGATTATGCCCAATATGGCGACAAGCATACCTATGAACAAATTGTAGATCGTGGCACATTTAAGTCGCACGATCCGGAAGGCGACACCCTGTATGGTATTGACGTATTTGTTGACCCTGAATACCGTAACCTGCGTTTAGGCCGTCGTCTTTACGATGCCCGCAAAGAGATGTGTGAGAACCTGAACCTGCGCGGCATTATTGCCGGCGGCCGCATACCAGGTTATAAAGATTACGCAAACAAGCTTACGCCCGCCAAGTACATCGAGATGGTGCGTAACAAAGAGCTTTCAGATCCGGTTCTTTCGTTCCAGCTGAGCAACGAGTTCCATGTGCGTAAAATCATGAAAAACTACCTGCCTGATGATACTGATTCGCGTGCGTACGCTACATTGCTGGAGTGGGTAAACGTATACTTCGAAGAGAAGGAGAAACTGATAGGCGGTACAAAATCTATAGTTCGGATTGGCATTGTACAATGGCAGATGCGATCCGTAAAATCACTGGATGACATGATGCAGCAGATCGAGTTCTTCGTGGACACGGTGAGTTCGTACAAGTCTGATATTGTGGTGTTCCCGGAGTTCTTCAACGCACCGCTAATGGCCCTTACTAAAGAAGATTCTCCATCGGAAGCGATCCGTAGTATGGCCGAATACACTGATGAGATCCGGGAGCGCATGATACACCTGGCACTGTCGTACAACATCAATATTATTGCCGGTAGTATGCCCGAGTACTACGATAACAAACTATACAATGTGAGTTATTTATGCCGCCGCGATGGTACCTACGATAAGCAGTATAAGCTGCACGTAACGCCCGATGAGTCGCATTACTGGGGTATGCGCGGTGGCCACAAACTCAAGATCTTTGATACAGATATTGGCAAGATCGGCATTTTGATCTGTTACGACGTTGAGTTCCCGGAACTGGCCCGAATGCTCTCCGACATGGACATGAAAATCCTGTTCGTTCCTTTCTGGACAGATACCAAGAATGCTTACCTGCGGGTGCGCCTCTGCTCGCAGGCGCGCGCTATTGAGAACGAATGTTATGTGGCTATAACCGGCAGCGTGGGTAACTTACCGAAAGTAGAGAATATGGACATCCAGTACTCGCAATCAGCGGTCTTCTCCCCTTCCGACTTTGCTTTTCCGCATGATGCCGTAATTGCCGAAGCAACCCCCAATACAGAGATGACACTGATTGCCGACCTGGACCTGAACCTGCTGAAAGATTTGAATACTGCAGGCAGTGTTCGTAACCTGAAGGACCGTAGGAAAGACCTTTATAACCTGAGTTGGGTTACGCGAAAGGAGGATTAGGAACAATAGTTAATAAACAAAAAGGCTTCTCCCAATATAGGAGAAGCCTTTTTAAATACTTTTTATTAGAACTAAACTTTGATCTTTTTCTTTGAATCAAACATCTGTGCAACGATGAGCGCAATAATAAAGCCTGCTAAAGCACCTGCAGCTAAAAAAATTGGCAGAATAGGCCAGGCTGGCTTCGACTGTGGTGCAAAACCGACTACTACTTGAACGTTTTCAAGCCTTTCAAGCTCACTTTCTAGATGCGCCTGCTGCTGATACATATTTACACTTTCCTTGTATAAGTTAGTCGGGTCCAATGGTTCACCATAAACAAACCCATTTGCCGGACCACGTAGGTTTGCAACAGCAATCTTTACGCTATCTATAGACGCAATATCTTGCTTATATTTACCAATCAGTCCTTCTAATTCGCGTTGCCTGATTCGCTTTTGTTTTGAGAAATACCGGTTACTCTCCAGATATTCTGTTATGGATTCCTCCATATCATCAAAGAGTCCTTTATTATAAAGCATTAACTCTATCCTGAAGGGAGAACCAGTTAATACACTATCCTCGGAAATACGTGCCTCATCTAAATTAGAAAAGCTCATTTTCTTAATTTGCTGGGCCTCTTCAATAGGAATTTTTAAACGCTCTGACAGGGCTTCATAGTTATCATCCTTCACCAATAAAGATATCTTGTTCAAATGGTCTTCAACAAACTGGTTCCTGAAATCAGCAAGCACTAATGTCATTGAGGAAGTATAGTAAGGCTTTGTATTCTCAAATGCAAAATAGCCTACCAATACGCCCATTAAGGAAATCAACGAAATTAACTTTGTATTCCTAAAAATAAAAAGTTTAAAGTTAACTAGCCCTCTCCCAATATAAGTGAAGAGTCTATTGATTTTATTAATAATATATGACAGATCTATTTCATCTTTCTCCATCATAATTCTTTTTATGTCTTGATCCTCTTTTGTTTCCATGAGCTTAGTAGTTCCGGCACAAAACTAAAAGGAAAATATGGCATTAATAAAAGCGCAGCAACTTTTATTTAAAAAACTAACAGTAATTAACTTATTTATCAACTAAAGAACTTTTACCCCAACTAAAACATTCTAACTTAGAATATCTCTAATTCAGAATAAATGTTTTATTTTTGAGGTCCGGATTAGCATTAACTTTGATTCGGAACTTTGCAACTAAAATACACGCTATGTTGACGATCTTTACAAACTGTATACTTCCGACTTATGCACATCTACAATAATTTTACTTTTGTTTAAATACAAAGTAAATAGTCTGAATATATCTCCTAATTATTTGCTGCCTGTATTGTAGTTCTTTACATTTTACAGGAGAAAGGAGTCTCTCTTATTAATTACGTGAATAGTATAACAACCGGGCTTAAACAATTCTTCTCAGAAGGCCATGAGAGAACGTTGAAAGCAAAGAAGAATATTCTTGCCTCATTTATTATAAAGGGAGGTAGTGTTCTTACCAGCCTTGCCTTAGTATCAATAACTATAAACTATATTCCACCAGTTGAATATGGCATATGGCTCACTCTCAGTTCTATTATAGTTTGGTTTAATTTTTTCGATATTGGGCTCGGAAATGGACTTAAGAATAAAATTGCAGAAGCACTAGCAAACAACGACAAACTACTTGTAAGAATTTACATTAGCTCTACTTACTTGGTTTTAGGGTTTATAAGTATTTTGCTTTATGGCTTGTTTTTAATTTCTAACCAATTTATAAGCTGGGTAAAAGTAGTCAATACAAATCCTGTGTTGGAAAGTGAATTAAGCTTAGCGGCATTAATTTTATTTTCTGCCTTTACTATTCAGTTTGTATTGCAATTAGTAAATGTTGTTTGTGATGCAACTCAAAATTCAAAGCTTTCTGCTCTTAGTTTATTTTTTGGTAACCTCCTGAGCCTACTTTTAATATACCTTCTAACAAAAACGACGAACGGATCTATAGTTTACCTTTGTTTTGCAATAAGCGTAAGTCCCTTAATTGTTTTTAGCGTTTTTTCCGTAATCCTCTATAGCACAAAGTTCCGCGACTTTCGCCCATCACTAAAGCTGGCTAAATTTTCTTACGCTAAAGACATTGCCCGTCTGGGGCTTAAATTCTTTTTTATACAGCTGGGGCTTATTCTCTTTTATAATGCCAACAATATAATTATAGCACAAACCAGCGGTCCTGAAGCTGTAACTCCATACAATATTGCGTTTAAGTATTTTGGTGTCATAACAATGCTTTCAGGAATTATTATGACGCCATTCTGGTCTGCTTTCACTGATGCTTATACAAGACAGGATTTTAAATGGATTAAGTCCACTGTTAAACGACTGGAAAAGATATGCCTTATTCTATTAGCGTTGTGCTTGCTTATGGTAGTTATGTCTTCATATGCTTACGAGTTATGGTTAGGCGATAAAGTCTTTGTACCCTTAACTTTATCAGTGGTATTAGCATTTTACACCATAGTCAATTTGTATAGAACAATTTATTGTTTTTATTTAAATGGAATAGGTAAAATAGGCTTGCAATTATATCTAGTAATTTCTGCAGGACTTCTAAACATTCCTATAGCTTTATATTTTGGATCTTTGTGGGGGGCAACAGGAGTTATTTTAGCAACTTCCATTTTATGTGTGATCTGCGGAATATTTGAAAAAATTCAATACCATAAGCTGGTTAATGGGACTGCTTCCGGTATCTGGAATAGGTAGTTAATATGAGTGAATCAAGTAAGCCATTAATATTTTTAACAGGGTGCATTAATCCTGCCGGTATGTCACATACCGCTCTCCAGGATCCTGAGGTGCGGAAAAGTCAGTATATAGAGGCAATAAAATTTTATCTCCTTAATACAGACCTCCCTATCCTGTTTGTTGAGAACAGCAATACTCCCATTCCTATCGGAGAATTTAAAGACTTTAGCATAGACAACCGCTTAGAGTTGATAACTTTCGATGGTAATAACTATAACAAGGAGTTAGGCAAAGGCTATGGAGAAATGCTTATAATTGAGCATGCGCTAAAATTCTCTCTTTTTATCAGAACTGCAGAATTTGTCTTCAAAATTACTGGGCGATATAAGATATTAAACATTAGCTCCTTTATAATCGATTATAAAACTTCACAGTCTTATAACTTATTGATCGACTTAAAGGAAAACCTGTCTTTTTCCGATTCCAGATTTTTGGGATGTGTACCTTCTTTCTTTTCAGAAATACTTTTGAAATATAAGGATCGGGTTAACGATTCTATAGAAATCTTCTTCGAACATGCACTTTGCAATGCAACCCATGAAGCTATTATAAGAGGATATAGATTCTCATTTTTAAAATTCAAACCAAGATATTCTGGTACTTATGGAACGGACAACACAGTTTATAATGACTCCTGGACTTACTGGTTCCCACGAAACCTCAAGTATATTCTTAAATATAAGCTTTTAAACAAATAGCACCCTACACCGATAACTGCTTTATAAATTACATTATGTTTAATTTATAATCACTTATGGCAGAATACATCAAACCAAGTTGTACTAAATACTTTGGACTTCAAATTGAATTATAACCCGCTTATTACTATTATCATAGCTGTTTATAACGGAGAGCAATACATTGCTCAAACTATAGACAGTATTTTAGCTCAGGATTACAAAAATTTTGAACTAGTAGTCATTGATGGTGGCTCAACTGATAGTACCTGTAAAATATTGGAAGCTTATCAACACCACTTCTCTTATTTTATAAGTGAAGTAGATAAAGGTATTTACGATGCTTGGAATAAAGGAATAGACGGAGCAAAAGGAGATTGGATTGCATTTGTCGGCAGTGATGACATCTTGTTGAGCAGTACTTTAACTGATTATGTCGCTCATATTGCTGCCCATAAGCTTTTAGACTATGACTTTATTTCATCTAAAATTCAATTCGTAACTGCAGATTTAAAACCAAAGACGTATTTTGGCAGGGCTTGGAACTGGCCTTCCCATAAAGTAGAAATGCGCGTTGCACATGTAGGAGCCCTACATGGTAGAGAGCTTTTTAAAAGATATGGTAAGTTTAACCCTACATATAAAATTGCTGGAGATTACGAACTACTGCTGAGACCGCGAAAGAATTTAAAAGCTTCATATCTCGATAAACTTACTGTTCTGATGCGCCAAGAAGGTTTGAGTAATACAAACACTAAGGTATTTGATGAGTCATTGAGAGCAAAAATTCTTACTGCTAATCGGAACAAGCTCATCTGCAGGTTAGAATATTTTTATCTTATCTCTAAATTTTATCTTCTTAGGGTTTTAAGGTAAATTCACGAACCTTTTAAAGATCGAGAGTCGCTAAAATCAGACCTGCAATGCTATGGTCCAGGCTAAAATGAAAATAAACAAAGCATACTTATTAACCATCATCTTCTTCTTTTTTAATAGTTTTCTATTACCTATTGGCCTGCTTTATACAACCATCCTTACCCCTGTTTTTTATTTTGCCCTATTATTCAAACAATACAAGTATATACTCTTAAAGTATGTTTTTTGCATAGCACCGTTCGTGCTGATCCATCTCAAAAACGGAGTAGTGTTGCAAGACTACTTTGTCTCCCTCACCCTATATTTTACAGTTTATATTTTTATTTTTATTGTTTATGACTTCCTGAAAACAAGAACCTATCTGGATATTCTTTTTGACAGGATTACGAACATTAACTTTGCTCTTACAATTTTAGCGCTCATTTCGCTTTTTACACCATTCAAAACGCTATGGGCATTACATGCTGTATCTGCAGGAATCAGCGGACTACCAAGGTTATCCTTATTTACCTATGAGCCTTCGTATTACTCTACACTGTTGGTACCGCTCATCTTCTACTATCTGTTATCAATATCCATTCATAGGGAGAATCAAAAACTTCCTAAATTGCTGATGCTGGGATTATCGTTGTGCCTCTCATTCTCACTGGGGGTAATCGCATCTATAGCTATCGCTATTTCCTTTGTATTACTTCTAAACTTACACCGACTCAAAATAAGACGCGAAACGGTAAGCTTGCTTTTATACCTGCTACTTCTTGGTGTTCTCATTGCATTACTTCTATTCATTTTTTATCCTGAAAACGCTTTGTATAAGCGCATTTACAATGTTTTTACGGGTAATGACAGCTCAGGAAAAGGACGCACCTTTGAAGCTATAGAGATAGCCTACATACTTATCCAGAAAAAAAGCGTGATGTGGGGAATCGGATTGGGACAGATTAAGACATTAGGCTATGATGTTATTACCTCCTTTTACAAGTATGACAGAAACCTGATTAAGGTTGTAACTATCCCTAATGCATTTGCCGAAACATTAGCTATATTTGGCTTTGTAGGGGCTTTTTTAAGAATATTTCTTCAGCTTTTTCTGTTCTTCAAAACCAAAGTATACAAGAACTACTTCCAGATGCTTTGCTTTTCCTATATATTCATCTACCAGTTTACTGGTAGCTTCATTACAAACATTGCAGAATACCTTATCTGGCTATTAGCCTTTATTCCATATTTTACGCAATTCAATAAGGATAACTTATTCAAAACAGCCTCTTCGCTTAATGGGCAATAGCTTAAATCTATTTCTAACATGAGAGTACTTTTTATTTCAAGGGCTACTTTGCTCACTGCTCCCGGAGGCGATACGGTCCAGATAAGAAATACGGCAGACGCCCTGAAAGATTTAGGGGTTCAGGTAGACATAAAGCTTACCAATGAAAAAATAGATTATTCTCTATATGACCTCCTGCATTTTTTTAATGTTATAAGACCAGCTGATATTTTAGGACATATAAGACGGAGTAAAAAACCATTTGTAGTGACCCCTATTTTTGTAGACTATAAAGAGTTTGATTCATTTCAAAGAAAAGGCATAGTTCGTTTGCTCTATAAGCTTTCAGGGTCCTCGCATACTGTTGAGTATATAAAGGTTATTGCCCGTTACATTTTTAATAATGAAAAGATCAACAGCTTAGAGTTCCTCATAAAAGGTCAGAAAAAATCAATCCAATATATACTGCGAAATGCCAAGGTTTTACTTCCAAACTCAAATAGTGAATATAACCGGTTATTAGCAGCCTTCTCGGTTAATAACCGGTTTGTTGTGGTTCCCAATGCCATAGACCCTGAAAAGTTTTCGGCTGACGATAACAGTAAATTCTCTCCTGCTGACCGGACAGATGTAATAACCATTGCCCGGTTCGAAGGCCTGAAGAACCAGCATCAGATCATAAATGCCTTAAATGATACCAAGTATAATGTAAAACTTATCGGCAAGGCATCTCCAAATCAAAAGGGCTATCTGGAGCTTTGCAAAAAAATGGCAGCAAGTAACATAGAGTTTATACACCACATGGAGCAGGATAAGTTATTTGCCTTTTACCGGAGAGCAAAAGTGCACGTCTTGCCAAGCTGGTTCGAAACTACTGGCTTATCTTCTCTCGAAGCAGCAGCAATGGGTTGTAATGTAGTTATAAGTGATAAAGGTGATCAGAAAGAGTATTTCAAGCATTATGCATTTTACTGTGATCCTGCTTCACCAGAGTCGATAGCAGAACAGGTAGAAAAGGCATTTATTACTCAGCCTGATCCTGAATTTCAGCAATATGTTTTACAAAACTATACATGGAAGAAAACTGCAGAAAGAACATTAGAAGCTTATAATTTAGCACTACAAGGATGAAAATAGCAATACTAGGTACGAGAGGTATACCCAATAACTATGGTGGATTTGAGCAGTTGGCGGAGTACCTTTCTGTTGGTTTAGTTACGAAAGGTCATGATGTATATGTTTATAGCCCGCATAATCATTCATACCGGGAGAAGACATTTAAAGGGGTAAATATCTTACATCAATACGACCCTGAATATAAAATTGGTACTGCAGGCCAGTTTATCTATGACCTTAACTGTATAAGAGATACCCGCAGACATAGCTTTGACATTATTCTGCAGCTGGGTTATACAAGCAGTTCTGTCTGGAGCAGACTTTTTCCGAAATCATCTATAGTGATTACAAACATGGATGGCCTTGAATGGAAACGCACGAAGTTCAGGAACTCAGTTAAAAAATTCATAAAATATGCTGAACAACTGGCTGTTAAACACAGCGACTACTTTGTTTCTGACTCTATCGGTATACAGCAGTATCTACTGGATAACTACCAGAAAGAATCAACTTATATAGCTTATGGTGCTCATTTATTTAATGATAATTCTGTTGATGCAATCATGGAGTTTAGCGTTAAAGCTTATGAGTATGATATGCTAATTGCCCGCCTGGAGCCTGAAAATAGTATCGAAACCATATTAAAAGGAGTTGAACTGTCGAATAGTAAGCGACCATTCCTAGTTATCGGAAATCATTTGTCTAAATATGGAAATTACCTTAAAAACAAATTCAAAGATCCAAGAATTCATTTTCTTGGAGCAATTTATGATATCTATAAACTCG
Organism: Pontibacter populi; assembly: GCF_019336435.1. Taxonomy (GTDB): domain Bacteria; phylum Bacteroidota; class Bacteroidia; order Cytophagales; family Hymenobacteraceae; genus Pontibacter; species Pontibacter humidus. The sequence goes on from NZ_JAHWXQ010000002.1 coordinate 695,342, forward strand.
ATAACCTAAGATATTATTCAAACCTTTATTTTCATGGACATACAGTTGGTGGAACCAACCCTTCATTGCTGGAAGCGATGGCATCAAATAGTCTCATATGTGCCAACGACAACCAGTTTAACAGATCAATACTGAATGAAGATGCTTACTACTTTACGAATGAAAAAGAGGTAAGGCATGTACTGAACTCTGTTTTGAAAACAGCACAGAATGATTTTATGATTGAAAATAACAGGCAAAAAATCAAACATGATTTTGCCTGGGATACTATAAACAATCAATATGAAGCACTATTTACCAGGTGTTTAAAGACAAGAACAAAATCAGCAAAATAATAGATAAAGAGCTCATATGTTAACCGATAGGGCATCCATCCATAAGAAGACACATAGCTTCCTGTTAATAGCATTAGGGGCTTCTTTGCCCCTATTCTTTCAACTATCCAATTACATAACTGTGCTGTTGGTTTTAAACTGGCTCATAGCAGGGAATTATTGTCATATTAAGACCCGATTCGGTAATAGCAAACTTTACTTAGCTACAATATTATTATTCTTTGGATTTCTATTCGGTCTAATACACACTTCAAACTTGTCTGAAGGCTTGAAAGACATCGAGCATAAGATCAGCTTATTATTAGTCCCCTTAGTAGTTTTCACGTCCGGAGAGGTTACAAAAGCAAAGTTAAGCCAGATTCTTTCGGCTTTTGTATGTGCCACCATACTTGCAGCGACTATTGCCTTAGGTATAAGTACCTATAAGTTTGTTAATGGTGCAGATCTCTCAACCTTTTTTTATCATCAGTTAGCAAACAATATCGGGATGCATGCAGTGTATCTCTCCTGTTACCTAGCATTCTCATTTTTTGTGGTGCTGCATTTCTTTACAAACCAGAGACACAATAAACACACAACACTAATATTCCTCTTAATTGAGGCGTACATAATCATTCTTCTTATACTTCTATCGTCTAAAACTATACTTGCTACTTTGATAGTTTCTATTGTAGTTTATGTTTTTATAACATTAGACTCGGGTAAAAAGCTATGGTATGGATCTGTGGCATCTGTGTTTATTGGTATAGTTCTGGTGGTCACATTAGTTAATACACCCTACACTAGTACCAGATTTAAGCAAATAGTTGATACAAAGTTTGATGTATTGAACGAAGAAAAATTTAATTATGATACAGAATTCAATGGTCTATCGCTAAGGCTCCTACTCTGGAAATTTGCGTTTCTGATCAACGAACGAGAAAACGCACACATATTTGGTGTAGGAACCGGAGATAGTAAGGAAAAGCTTAATGAAATTTACCGGGAGTATAACCTCTATCTAGGAAATACTAACAATGTAGGCGATACAGGATATTTTAACTACAATACACATAGTCAATTTGTAGAAACATACCTTAAAATCGGCTTGGCCGGGCTTCTCTTTTCAATAATTTACTACGTTTATCTATTATACTTTTCCATTAAGAACAAATCCCCGCTGTTTACAACATGGCTAATTATATTTATTGCTTTTAGTATTACAGAAACTACCCTAGAGGTAAATAAGGGAATCGCATATTTTGCTTTTTTCAATTCTGTTTTTATTTTTTACTTGAGAGCATCAGGCTCCGCTACTGGCGAAGCAATAACTTAAAAGTGTTAGCGTGGAAGGAGATTCGTAGTTCAAGGATTAAAATCTTTAGATTATCTTCTTCAAGTGCAATTTTGATTAATCAGTAATTCATTTCGGTATAAGTTCCACAGCCAACTATATTACTCGATTAGTATATAAAGAATTATTAATTCTTATTTTTTAATATTACTTTCGTTTTCGCAACCACAATTCCTACAAACTTAGTTCAAAGTAGTGCCGGGACTTTACTCCAAATACATTAAACCAATACACGCCATAGGCGATGCCTCTGCAATAGTAACCTCGATTATAAGTTCTTCTGTTATTTTGTTTGGCAAAGTTAATCCTACTACCACAAACAGATTCCTCGAACTAATCATATTTTCCCTGCTTACCTGGTTTGTTTGCTCCTCTTTCTTAAAATCTTATAAATTCTACAGGGTAACTAATCTAACACGTATTATCTTAAACGTGCTGAAGGTTATTGCTCTGTTCATTATTATACTGGAAGCCACACTTAATATAACTGAAGCAGAAGCAAATAGGCAATTCCTATTACTGGCTTACGCTTTACTGACTGGCTTAATTATATCCTGGCGCGTTTCAGTAGTGTTGTCGCTTAGGTATGCCCGAAAGAAAGGTTATAATTACAGGAAGGTAATAATAGTTGGCTTCAGTAAAACAGCTATAGATTTAAGACGCTTTTTTGTTTCAAGACCGGAATATGGCTATAGGTTTCTTGGCTTTTTTGATGACCATAATACCGACAAACCTTATGTAGTTGGGAGTTTCGATGAGATCCAAAACTTTGTTTTAGAGAACGGCGTAGATGAAATCTACTGTAGCCCCTTTAATTTAAAGCGGCAACAAATTGTTAATCTGCTTGATTTTGTGGATAATAACTTAGTACGAATGAAGTTTTTACCAGAGCCGGGCGAGTTACCATACCGTCAGATGAAAGTAGACTTTTATGATGTGCTTCCTGTGCTGATTTTCAGATCAATTCCGTTAGATGATGTAGTAAACAAAGTTATCAAACGCACATTTGATATCGTATTCTCACTTGCAGTTATTATACTAATATTATCCTGGTTAATTCCTATCCTTGGTATACTAATAAAGCTCAACTCTAAAGGACCAGTATTTTTTAAACAGTATCGCACTGGTCTGGATAACAAGAAATTTAAGTGCTGGAAGTTGCGTACCATGACGGCGAATGGTGAGTCTGATTCTCAACAGGCTAAGCGTGGGGATGCCAGAATTACGTCAATTGGTGCATTCTTAAGAAAGACCAGTTTAGACGAGTTCCCTCAGTTTTTTAATGTTTTGCGCGGCAATATGTCTGTTGTTGGCCCCAGGCCACACATGTTACAGCATACGGAGCAATACTCCAGGATAGTAAATAAGTTTATGGTGAGGCATTTCATTAAGCCTGGTATAACTGGCCTGTCGCAGGTAAGAGGCTTTAGAGGTGAAACTACCGAAGTACACCAGATGCGCGGCAGAATTAAGCTTGACATATTTTATCTCGAGCATTGGTCGTTCTTCCTGGATATGAAGATTATTTTTCATACCGTAATCAACATTTTTAGAGGGGAAGACAACGCTTTTTAATTCTGCCCATTGATTCACGAATTACTCAGGATGATTTATACCTCTGAGAAAGTGTAAATACCTGTTACCTATTTAATAAAAGCATCTACCCTTTTACATTGGTTTTTGTAACTTCGCCGGCAAAGTTTTTGAGCATGAGCAAAGAGAAACCAAGTTTACCAAAAGGAACCCGCGATTTTGGCCCTGCTGTTGTGGCTAAGCGTAACTATATATTCAATACCATCCGCCGCACCTTCGAGAAATTCGGCTACCTGCCCCTCGAAACCCCGGCCATGGAGCAGCTCTCAGTTCTTACCGGCAAATATGGCGACGAAGGCGACCAGTTGATCTTCAAGATCCTGAACTCCGGCGATTACCTGGGCAAAACCACACCTGCAGATATTGAGCAGGGTTCTAAACACCTGATCCGTAAGATTTCTGAAAAAGCGTTGCGTTATGACCTGACTGTACCGTTTGCCCGTTTCGTGGTGATGAACCGCAACGAGATCACCTTCCCGTTCAAGCGTTACCAGATTCAGCCGGTTTGGCGTGCCGACCGTCCGCAGAAAGGCCGCTACCGCGAGTTTTACCAGTGCGATGCTGATGTGGTAGGCACTAACTCGCTGCTTTGCGAAGCTGAAATTGTGCAGATGATCGACGAAGTACTGACTACCCTTGGCCTGACTGATTTCACGATAAAAATAAACCACCGCGGCGTGCTGGCTGGCATTGCCGAAGCCATCGGCGAGAAAGGCCGTGAAGGTGACATTTGTGTGGCCATAGATAAGCTGGATAAAATTGGTGCAGAAGGCGTGCGTAAAGAGCTGCTGGAGCGTGGCATCTCGGAAGAAGCCGTTGGTAAACTGGAGCCACTTTATAGTTTGGAAGGCGACAACCAGAATCTACTGCAACAACTGCAAACTATACTGGGCAACACCGAAGAAGGCCAGCGCGGCCTGAAAGACCTGAATGAAGTTTGGACCTACCTGGATAACCTGGGCAGCAATGCGCTAACGACAGAAAACCCATCAGGCAACCCGCGTCTGCAACTGGATGTAACCTTGGCCCGTGGCCTCTCCTACTATACCGGATGCATTTTCGAGGTGAAGGTGAACAACGTGAGCATGGGCAGCATCAGTGGTGGTGGCCGTTACGATAACCTGACAGGTATGTTCGGTTTGCCGGGTGTGTCAGGTGTGGGCTTCTCGTTTGGCGTAGACCGCATTTACGATGTGCTGGAAGAACTGGATCTTTTCCCGGCCAATGCACAAATGAGTACAAAGGTACTCATTGTGCAGTTTGATAAAGAATCTGAACTATACGCCCTGCCGTTGCTACAGAAACTACGCGATGCCGGCATCTCGTCGGAATTATACCCGGAAGCAGCCAAACTGAAAAAACAGATGGGCTACGCCGATCAGAAAAATATACCGTTCGTGCTGCTGGTTGGCTCCGAAGAAATGGCAAGCGGCAAACTAAAGCTCCGCGACATGCAGACCGGCGAACAGGACGAACTATACATTGATGACATTATTGCCCAGCTGAAAGACATAGCCTAACATGAGCAACGTACACCACATTTCCGGCGAGCACCTGAGCCTGGAACGCATACAGGAGATCATTTCCGGCAACTATAGTTTGGCCCTCTCCGAAGATGCCGAACAGCGCATCCAGAAATGCTACGACTACCTGCAGGATAAAATGAAGCAGAACGAGCAGAGCATTTACGGCATTAACACCGGCTTTGGCTCACTCTATAAAAACAAGATCTCGAACCAGGACTTGGAGCAGCTGCAACGCAACCTGATGATGTCGCACGCATGTGGCACCGGGCAGGAAGTGCCGCGGGAAGTGGTAAAACTGATGTTGCTGTTAAAAGTGCAGTCGCTGGCGTACGGGCATAGTGGTGTGCAGTTGCAGACGGTAAAAAGGCTTATCGATTTCTATAACCGCGACATTTACCCGATCGTTTACCAGCAAGGCTCGCTAGGTGCAAGCGGCGACCTGGCTCCTTTAGCGCATCTTTGCCTGCCGCTGATTGGTTTAGGCGAGGTGCATTTCCAGGGCTATAAACTCGAAAGCCGACACGTGCTGGAAATGTTTAGCTGGCAACCGATCGCGCTAAAAGCAAAAGAAGGACTGGCCCTGCTGAACGGTACGCAGTTTATGAGCGCTTACGGCGTTTACAACCTATTACAGGCACGCCGCCTTTCTGCTCAGGCTGATTTAATTGGAGCTTTGTCGCTAGATGGATTCGATGGCAGAATTGAGCCGTTTAATGAGTTAATTCATAAAGTTCGTCCGCATAAAGGACAATTACAGACTGCAGAGAACTTCAGAAACCTGCTGGAAGGCAGCGAGCTTATAGTTCAGGATAAAGTGCATGTGCAGGATCCGTATTCGTTCCGTTGCATTCCGCAGGTGCATGGTGCCAGTAAAGATGCCTTGCGATACGCCGAAGATGTGTTCCTGACCGAGATCAATTCCGTTACCGATAACCCGAACATTTTCCCCGACGAAGACGAGATCATTTCGGGCGGTAACTTCCATGGGCAGCCACTTGCGCTGGCGTTAGATTTCATGGCGATTGCAATGGCAGAACTGGGCAGTATATCCGAGCGCCGCAGTTATCTACTTATTTCAGGTACACGTGGATTGCCAGACTTTTTAGTAGCCGAGCCGGGATTAAACTCTGGTTTTATGATCACGCAGTACACCGCGGCATCTATAGTTAGCCAGAACAAACAATTTTGTACACCAGCTTCTATCGATACAATTCCATCTTCAAACGGACAGGAAGACCACGTAAGCATGGGTGCCAATGCCGCTACAAAACTATACCAGGTAGTTCAGAACGTAGAACGCGTATTGGCTATAGAGTTGATGCACGCTGCACAGGCTATTGACTTCCGTCGTCCTTTGAAAACATCAACTGTACTAGAGCAGCTTTATAGTTCATTCCGCGAGGTAGTGCCGTTTGTATCGACAGACCGCGTGCTACATGATGATATAATGAAGAGCATTGATTTTCTGAGGAAGTATAAACTATCTTAATCAGGATTTTAAGGGCAATAGGATTTCTTCTGAACCACAGAATAAAATTGAATTGACAGAGGGACCGGATCTATAGTTTGTGATCAGGTTAATCAATAAAATCCGTTTTAATCTGTGGTTCAGACATTTTTTAGGTAAATTTATAAGATCTCTATACAAACTATAGTTACCTTGAATAAGCACTTCTTTCTACTTCTTTTAACCTTAGTGCTAAGTATTACAGCGCATGCCCAGGAAAGGTGCTTCAAGGCTTATGCAGATCCAAACTATATTGTCGAGATTACCAGTTTTTGCGTTGGCCAGACAGTATATTTTAAGGATTGCGCTGGTGTGGATGCAGATAAGGAATATTATGATTACGACAAAAAAAATGGAGTTGATTTTAGCACGGTAGAAGCTAAACAAAAATCTTATAAGTTTACTGTTCCCGGACCTGTTACTGTTACCCAGTTTGCCAATTTAGAGGGAGTCAGCGACTCTTTTGAGCGATCTTTTATAGTTGTTGATACGCCCATCCCCACTTTTACAACTATAGCCTGTGCTAACCGCACCTTTACTATCACGATCACCGACACCAACTATGACTTTTATATAGTCCGGTTTGGCGATAACCAGAGTAAGGTAGTTTACAAAACAGCTACCGGCATTGCTCCCATCGTGCATAAATATGCTAAAGACGGTCCTCACCAAATAACAGTTACGGGTGGCTATGCTGGCGGCACCTGCACTTCACCGATCGCCCGGCAGACTGCTACCGATCTACCGGACTATAGTGCACCTGCCATAGCTACACTTAAAGTACAGACCCAGGATGCTATTGCCGGTAGAATAGATTTTACTTTTAATAACCTGCTTCAAGGGTACACTTACACCCTCAAAAGTAAAACTGAACAGGAAACCAACTATAAAACAGTAGCCAACATTTCACAGAATCAGGCAACCTACACGTTAACTAACTCAAACACAACCTCAACTACCGAATACATCCTGGAAGCTACAGATGCCTGCGGAACTGCTTTACCTGCCTCTGCTATATTTAACAACATACCCCTGACTACCTCCGGCGGAAACGAGCAGGTAACTATAACCTGGAATGGTAAAACGGGACAATACAGGCAATACGAACTATTTCGCAATGGTGCATTGCTGCAAACACTACCCGGAAATGCGCTAACTTTCACCGACACAGATGTGCGCTGCGGACAGCAGGTTTGCTACGAAGTGAAAGGAATTTCAGCAGATGGAAAATCAACTTCAGTTTCAGTACAAAGCTGTATTTCTGTTACTTCAACTATAACTCCGAAGGCGGGGAATCTATTTACAACCTTTAACCTGCAAAACGAAGTTGAATTGACCTTTCAGTTACCAAATGGTGAAATTCTTAAATCGGCTACCTATCAGCGAAGTTTGAACAGTACTCCTTTTACAGATCTTACCACTTCAGAGCAATTAACTCTTACTGACAAACCTGGCACTGCGACTCCGGCTTGTTACCGGGCCACCTTTATAAACCCTTGCGGTATAACCTCTGCTGTGAGCAGCCCGAGTTGCCCGATTATCCTAACTATAATGCAAAACCCAGACGAGTCTGCCAACCTCACCTGGACTAGCTACACTGGCTTCCCGGATGGTGTGGCTAGCTATAGTTTAGAAACCCTGGACGAAAGTGGAAACGTGCTGAAAACTATAACTGTAAGGGCCAACGCACAAGCCGTACGGCTAGCTGACGAACAGGAGCAGATATTCCGGTATCGTATAAAAGCAACCTCTAAAAGCAATGTTGTAACCTACTCCAACAACGAAACTATAAAACTGGAGTATGCCTTGTATGTGCCCAGCGGTTTCACACCGAATGGCGATGGACTGAACGATTTGTTTGAGGTTAAAGGGAAAAGATTTGAAGGCTTCTCTATTCGCGTGATCAGTGGTTTAGGACAGGTGGTTTATAGTTCGGAAGACCGGACTTCTGGGTGGGATGGCGCTTTTAACGGCAAACCGCAGCCGGCAGGCATCTATGCCTACGAAGTGATTCTGAAATTACAGGATGGCACTACCAAACGCCGAACAGGAACTGTAACACTCATCAGGTAACCATCTATAGTTTCCGGCTATTCTTATAATCTGCCAAGTAATCCTGCTACGTTTTCTGCTTTCTGAGAATATGCTTGTATATTTGGTATGCGATTGCGTTATAGTTAAAAAACCGCATTTAGATTTAAAAACAACACGCTTATGTTTGATATGATGGGCATGATGGGCAAAATGAAAGAAGTCCAGGCCAAACTGAAAGAAGCACAAGATAACCTGCAATATATTACTGTATCAGCCGAAGCCGGCGCCGGTTTGGTAAAAGCTACCGTGAACGGCCAGCGCAAGCTGCTTAAAATTGAGATCGACGAATCATTGCTGAACGTGAACGACCGCGAAATGGTGAATGACCTGGTTGTAGCCGCCGTGAACAACGCGATGCTGACAGCTACCGAGCGCGCGCAGGAAGAAATGAAGAAGCATACTTCCGGACTTTTACCTAACATCCCAGGCTTAGATCTCGGAAACTTTGGCTTATAGTACCAGTCGCACGGCTATTGTTATTCTTAACTGGAATGGCCAGCGCTACCTGCAGCAGTTTCTGCCATCGGTGCTCGCCAACAGCCCGGGCTGCGACATTATAGTTGCTGATAATGCCTCTTCGGATGACTCTATAGTTTACCTGGAGCAACATTTTTCGCAGGTTCGTATTATCAGGCACACACAGAATTTTGGTTTTTGCGAAGGCTATAACTTAGCGCTGCAACAGGTTGAGGCCGATTACTATGTACTGCTAAACTCGGATGTGGAAGTTACGCCGGGTTGGGTGGAGCCTATAGTTGCCATGCTGGATGCAGACCAAACGATAGCTGCTTGTCAGCCCAAGATTAATGCGCAGCAGCACCCTGCTTTTCTGGAGCATGCCGGAGCAGCAGGCGGAATGATTGATACATTTGGTTATCCCTTTTGTCGTGGCCGCCTGTTCGAAACCGTGGAAGAAGACCGCGGGCAGTATAACGATGTGCAGGAGATTTTCTGGGCAACCGGGGCCTGTATGTTTGTACGGGCTAAACTATATCACGAGTTGGGAGGGCTGGAGCCTGCTTTTTTTGCGCACATGGAGGAGATAGACCTTTGCTGGCGCGCTAAAAATGCGGGTTATAAGATCATGTATAACGGTAATAGCCGGGTTTACCATGTAGGTGGAGGCACGCTGCACAAATCAAATCCGCGTAAAACGTACCTGAATTTTAGAAACGGACTGGCATTGCTTTACAAGAATCTGCCTGGTTCGGAGCTGATACCAACTATAGTTTTGCGCATTTTAATGGATTGGCTGGCCGCTTTCAGGATGGTGATAGCCGGAGAGACAGCAGATGCACGCGCCGTGCTGGATGCGCATACCGATGTGCTGCGTAACAGCAGCTACTGGCGCAAACGCAGAAAGGCGCAGCAACCTAAAGGCAATTTTGCGCGAATGACAGGCGTTTACAAGGGCAGTATTGTATGGGAATATTTTATACGCCAGAAGCGTACCGTGCCGGAACTATAAATCCCAGACGGTGCTACGCTCACGACGCAGGCTTTTTTGTACGTTCATCCAGAAGGCAAGCATCAGGTAAATAAGTACCGGCGAGCCCATAGTCAGGAACGACACATAAATGAATGACAGGCGAATACTACTGCTGGCGATGCCGAGTTTTTCGCCCAGCATCGTGCACACGCCAAAGGCCTGAGATTCGATAAAATACTGGATCCGTTTCATTAGCATTTCCATTAAGTCTATAAAATTAAGGTATTAACTTTTTTCATCAAAATCAGCCGTCACTTTTAATATAAGCTTAACGGTAAGAAAGGGTTTTGATGTACTTCTACGAACAAACTTTATAACCAGCTATGTCCTGTTACAAAAAAAAGTCTGTAGCCCTGTTCTTTTACATCGCCCTGATAGCCTTTGTTACCAGCAGCTGCACCCTGCACAAAATGGTGCGCCTGGCAAAAAAGCAGGAAATTATAGTACAGCCAACCCCGCTTGTAGCCAACGGCCAGCAGGTAGAATTTGAGCTGAAAGTATCTATGCCACCCAACATTATAAAAGACGGGTACCGCTACAAAATGGATGTGTACTACGAGTATGGCGAGCAACAGCGCGAACAGATCGGGGCTATAAACTTCGAATTTGGTGAGTTTTTGTATGAGAACGGCTGGCCAACTATAACCAAACAATTTTCTTTCCCCTACGCTCCTAAAAAGAACAAAGGCAAGCTGTTTGTGCAGGGCATGGCCATAGAGAAAAAAACAGAAGATGTAAAGTACAGCGACGCAAAGCAGATCGCAACCGGCCTGATCACTACTCCCCTGCTGATCGTGCGTAACAACGAGATCCTTTTCATTCCTGACTCTTACGCCAGCGAAGCCGACAAACCTGCCCAGCTCACGTTTTACTTTGAAGAAAATAACGCCAAGCTGCGCAGCCACCTGGGCTCTAACCTATCCGTGCTCGACCAGTACATAATGGATAATGTAGCCACCCAGGCCGTAACTATAACCGCATCACAGTCGCCGGACGAAACGAAAGAAATGGCCCAGAAGCGGCTGGAGGCAATGGAAAGCTATTACCGCTCTAAACTGGATGCCCTGAACTATACCAACAAGAAAGTAACTATAAAGAAACTGCCGCTTAAAAGTACCTGGGAGCAACTGGTAACTAAAATTAAAGCATCTGCCCTACCAAAAGCTGTAATTCAGGAAGTAGTAACTATAGCCGGAAGCAATTTATCTGATCAGGACAAAGATGAGTCGCTGCAGAAAACACAGGCCAATGAGTATCTGCAACTATACGTATACCCTGCCCTGCGCTTTGCCGAAGTAACTATAAACTATAGCCGCGATAAAAAAGCTGATTACGAACTATACCTATTGGCCAAAAAAATATCCGAAGAAAAAGCCCCGACCGATGCTCTGACGGAACAGGAACTACAACACGCAGCCACGCTTACGCCACTGCTGGCCGAGAAAAAGCAACTCTACGAGGCAGCGGTAAAAACAACTAACAAATGGCCTGCTTACCATAACCTGGGCAAAGTTTATGTAGAGATGGCCCGCAAAGAGTACCGTACCAAAGCGAAACAGGCCTTATTGGCAAAAGCTATCCATAATCTAACCTTTGCCGGTTTCCGGAATCCTACTGCGCCGGTATACTATAGTTTGGCAAGCGCTTACCATGTGCGTGGCGATAAGCTGGAAGCGTTGCAGTATTATGATTATGCTATCAAGCTTGGTGGAAACCCTGAAGAGCTGAAACGCATTTTCGCTGACAAAGCTGCATTGGAAATAGAGATAGGCCAGTTTGATGATGCCATAGAAAGCCTGAAATACTCTGGTAACGGTTACCAGACACAAATGAACCTGGGCCTGAGCTACCTGTTAAAGGAGAACTATGAAGGTGCACAGGAATTTTACAACAGGGCACTGGAACTGCAACCAAACGATGCACTGGCTAACTATAGTTTGGCTGTAATTGCTGCCCGAACTAAAAACGAGCCCATGCTTACCACGCACCTGCGCCAGTCTATGAGAACTGATAATTCTTATACGGTAAAGGCAATTGAGGACATGGAGTTTGATGCTTACCGTACAGGACAAGCATATAAAGATGCGTTTAAACTATAACCAAACTATAAATGCCGGGGCTTGCCTTGTAAATTGAAAGACTTATCTTAATTTTACCAGCTGAACGAGAATAAAACATCTGATATGCGAAGTATACAGTTTAGAGAAGCCCTGCGCGAAGCCATGTCGGAAGAAATGCGCCGCGATAACAGCGTGTTTCTGATGGGTGAAGAAGTAGCAGAATATAACGGTGCTTACAAAGTTAGTCAAGGCATGCTGGACGAATTTGGTCCGGAGCGTGTAATAGATACCCCGATCGCTGAGCTTGGTTTTGCCGGTATCGGTGTAGGTGCATCTATGAACGGGTTACGCCCGATCATCGAATTCATGACATTCAACTTCTCACTGGTTGCTATTGACCAGGTAATTAACGCTGCGGCTAAAATGATGTCGATGTCAGGTGGCCAGTACTCCTGCCCGATCGTTTTCCGTGGCCCGACTGGTAGCGCCGGTATGTTGTCGTCACAGCACTCGCAGAACTTCGAGAACTGGTATGCCAACACGCCAGGTTTAAAGGTTGTAGTGCCTTCTAACCCTTACGATGCAAAAGGCCTGATGAAGTCTGCCATCCGCGATAAAGACCCTGTTATTTTTATGGAGTCTGAGCAGATGTACGGCGATAAAGGTGAAGTGCCTGAAGAAGAATACCTGATTCCGATCGGTGTTGCTGATATCAAGCGCGAGGGCACTGACGTAACTATAGTTTCTTTTGGTAAGATGATGAAAGTAGCCCTGGCTGCTGCTGAAGAACTGGCAAAAGATGGTATCAATGCGGAAGTAATTGACCTGCGCACGGTTCGTCCTATCGACTATAAAACCCTGATCGAGTCTGTTAAAAAGACAAACCGCATGGTGGTAGTTGAAGAAGCATGGCCGCTGGCATCTATCTCTTCTGAGCTGGCGTACCACATCCAGAGCAACGCGTTTGATTATATGGATGCTCCGGTTAAACGTGTTACCTGCCGCGACGTTCCGCTTCCGTATGCACCTACGCTTATTGAGGCATCTTTGCCAAACGTAGCGCGTACAATCGAAGCTGTTAAACAAGTAATGTACACCAAAGCATAATCAGCTTTAAACCCTGATAAGAAAGGCGACTTATAACGAGTCGCCTTTTTCTTTGCTTTTCACTTCTACTTTGCCGGTATCGGTATCAATCTCCACTTCCTTTTTTTTTACTTTAACGGCGGTATCTTCGGGCTCTATCTTTTTTTCATGGGCTTTGGAATAAACCTGCGTAAACTCGGCCCCAAACAGGAAAATAACCGCCGTATAGTACACCCAAACCAGTATCAGCACCAATGAGCCAGCTGCGCCATAGGTATCAGCCAGCGGTTCGTGTTGAAAGTAAATGTTGAGTACATATTTGCCCAGCACAAAAAGTACAGATGTAACAATAGCTCCCACCCACACATTTTTCCAGCGTATCTTGGCATCGGGCAGTACCCGGTAAATGGCAGCAAAAATGACGGTACTGATAACGAGCGACACAAGAAGGTTACCTATTGTGATGATATAAATAGCTACGCCCGAAAACTGATTTCGCAGGAACTCATACACTATGCCCAAGGCTACATCAATAGATAGCGACACCAACAACAGAAAACCCATACTGATAACCATCGCCAGCGAAAGTACACGACCAATCAGCAGTTTCAGCCAGCCCTTCTCAATTTTGGCTTTTACTTCCCACATGGCATTCAAAGAGTCTTGTAGCGCTACAAAAACGGTGGTTGCCGAGAAGATCATGGTAGCAACGCCAACTATAGTTCCGATAGTAGTAGCATCTGAAAGGGCTGCATTCTCGATGATACTTTGAAACTGCGTTGCACTGTTCTGGCCAACTATGCCGCCCAACTGTTTTACAACCTCGCCTTTTACGGCTTCCTGCCCGAAGGCTGCCCCCGCAATACGAATGGTAATGATTAGCACCGCCGGGAGCGAAAAGATGGTGTAGAAACCGATAATAGCCGCATAATCCAGCGGATTATCGTCCACGAACTCTTTAAAGGTCTGCTTAGTGATCTCCCATATAGAGGCAACACGTTTGTTCATGTGCTTATAGCTATAGTTGTAACGGCTAGTTGTTTGCTCGAAATCAGCTATAGGTACGGGAAACTATAGTTTGTTGATGCTTTAGTTTTAGGATGGACTGTAACTGCTCTCGTTCGCGTCCCGCGAGTATTGAGCTATCCTTCTGCCTTTGGCCACCTCAAACTATAGTTTAAATTAGAACACAAAAAATAAAACTACGTGGCGGGACGCCATCTGTAACTCACATTTGCTGGACGCGAGCGAGGGCAGAGTAACTATACTTTCTGAAAGAGCGAATAAATTTGTCTTGTGCCCATTTCATTGTTGAAATAAAAATCAAAGTAAGAAAAAACCTACTCCTGCAATACCAGCTTCGCCAAGTAATTACCGTTTTCACCCTCATACAGCACCTCCATTGAAAAGCCGTGTTCTTCGGCGTATTGCTCCAGCAGGCCGGCATCTATAAAGAGCCACTTAAACATGCCGCTTTCGTGGGTTTTATAGCGCATGTTATACTCCACTTCGCCATAGTAGCCAGCATTCAGGTCAAGCAGCACCGAGCCGTCTTCCTGTTCATACATGTATAGTATATCCGACGACTCCAGCAGGATCTGGCCGCCCGGGTTAAGGATAGTTTTAGCATGCACCAGGAACCTGTAAAGCCCGAATAGGTCGCCAACTATACCAATGCCGTTCATCAGCATCAGCAGGGTGTCGTATTTCTGATCTTTTAGAGTAAGTACATCAGCAAGAAGTACGTTCTCTACGCCGCGCTTCCGCATGGCTTCTACGGCTCCTTCCGAAATATCCAAGGCAGTTACCTTCAGCCCATGCTCTTGCAACAACAAACTATGGCAACCGGCTCCGGCACCCACATCCAGCACGTGGCCACGGCATTCCTGTAAGGCTATCGTTTCAAGTTCAGGCATTTCTTCTTCCTGCCTGAAAAGGTAATCTACAGGTATAATATCGTCTTCGGTCAGGTTGGAGGCAACAGTTATACTACCGTTCTTTTTACCCTGCAGGTAATCATTTATAGCAGCGCCGATCGGGTCGTTCTTAATCATCTTGTAAAGTTACGAAAAGTAAAGTTTGGCGGAATATTGGCATTAGAAAATACTTTTTTGAACTATACTAATTATATGAATCCACTAATACTATATCACTCACCTTACTATCAACCTGTTACACAAAATACCCACAGCGCACTTGTTGCATTTATTAAAAAAATATGTAGCTTTAGCAGCAATACTTGATCTTTTAGCCCATGAGTTCAGCAGTTTTTAGTCCCGTTCTATTTATGAATCCGAAACTGGAAGTTAAATACTTATACCTTGAGAAGTCGCGTAACAAGCTGCTTAACGACCTGCAAGGCATAGACGATACGTTACTCAACACCTGCCCTGCTGAAGGGAAATGGTCTATTGGGCAGATTGCCGCCCATCTGTTGCAGGTAGAGCAGCTAACGATCGGCTACATACAGAACAAGTTAAGCAAAGAGGAAGAACTGCACACAGCATCTATAAAGAATATGGTGAGTTCAGTGATACTAAAAGTGGCGCTTAACTCCGGCATGAAATTTAAAGCCCCGAAAGTTGCCGCCTCGGTTCCGGATGTGGTTTCGCTGGATAAAGTGCGTACCCAGTGGGACGAGACCAGGTATAAACTGGAAGACCTGCTAACCGAAATTCCACCTGCCATGCTGGATAAATGCCTGTTTCGCCACCCGTATGCCGGTATGTTAAACGCTTCCCAGACGCTTACATTTTTACAGGATCATTTCAACCACCATCTGCACCAGATAAACCACCTCAAGCAGCAGCTTACAAACTAAGCCAACTATAGTTATCCATTGCCGGGTAAGTACGTAAGTATCCTTATTTACAAACTCCAGGTATGGCTTCAGAAAATTTACCCACGTTTATGGGCGTGGACTATGGCTCTAAATTAGCCGGCACTACTGCGGCTGCCATGGTACAAAACGGGCAGATAGAACTATGGCAAAGCGCCCGCGGCCAGGATGCCGATGATTTTCTACTGAAACTGGTTCTGGCTAAAAGGCCTGCTACTGTTTTTATAGATGCCCCACTCACCTTACCCAACGTTTATAGCCAGGTACCATATACTTCCGGAGCCGACTTTTTTTACCGTGCCTGTGACCGGGAAGTACAAGCCATGTCGCCGATGTTTATTGGTGGCTTAACTGCCCGCGCTATAAAACTAAGGACCACCCTTGCCGAAAGCGGAATTGCTGTATTAGAGACGTATCCTACCCAACTCGCACGCTTGCTATTGCCTGACGAAAAAGGCTATAAAAAAGATCTTGCAGCGTTGCCTGTTATAGCGCAACTACTGCAAGATCAGATTAAATACTCCTTTGCGCAACCACCCGCCGACTGGCACCAGTTTGATGCGCTGTTGGCCTGGCTTAGCGGTTACCGTCACCTGTCCGGCGAAGCCAAACTATACGGCGATGCGCAGGAAGGTAGAATTATAGTTTAGTTATTACCACCCAGGTCACCGGCTGTTTCCAGGGTACGGAACTCCATTTGCAGGGCCTTTATTTTAACTTCATCATCAGTGTTCAGTCCTTCGTCCACTTCGTCTTTTCGCTCGTTCAGTGAGTTTAGAACCATTTTAGCCATTTCCCAATCCTCGTCAGTCCAGGAGCCGTGCTGGTTACGCACATTCTCTAAAAACGTAATGTAAACCTGTCGCACATTGCCTTGGGTTATAGTTGCTTTATCGGCGTAAGTACCCAGTAGCTTTTGCTCCCATTCTGCAAGGCGGGCTGCACGGCGCGTCGTTTCGTACTCTTTATCTGCCTTGTTAAACTCATCCTTCAGGTTCTGATAATCCTGCTTCAGCTCATCCGAAAAGTTCTCCTGTTTCACATCGAGTTGCTGTGTACGGGTGGCAAAGTCTTCTTTGGCACGTTTCCAGTCTTCTTCAGTCCTGTCGGCTACATTGTTTGTGGTCTGGCTAACCCAGTTTCTGAAATCGCCGAGTTCATCTTCTACTTCAGCCTCCTTTGAGGCGGAGCAACTGCTCAGCGCAGTACTTGCTGTAAATAGTAATCCGAATAAATATAAAGTAACATGTTTCATAGTTTTGCTATTGTTAAGTGTTGCCTGTTAAATGATGCTTTTAGTACGCAAATATTGCTTTTAAGATATAGTTAAGACGCACCGATAAAGACGTAAGCGATTAATAATCAACACTTTTATTAAACTCCCTGAAATCATCGCCGTACATAATTACAATCACCCTTTCTAATGTCCTGAACAGGAAACTATGTGACCTGTAGTAGTAAAGACTTTTGAGATTTGGAGACCACGCTGCCAGTTGGTGGCTCAAGATTGTAGTAACCTATACTTCGAGTATGCGCGTTTTTAATGCACAAGTGAAGTATAGGTTATTTTTGTAGATAGGGCATAAAAAAGCGGCGGCCCTTGTTTTAAAGAGCCGCCGCCTGATAGGTCAAACTATAGTTCGCTACATTTTTTTGATCTGAGCCAGCAGTTCCTCGGTTCCGGTAACATCGTCGCCGTTCTTTTTGCCTGCCGCAATAGCTTTGTTAGCTGCTTCCAGTGCTTTTTGTTTCTGGCCTAGCTTGTAAAGTAAAGCGGCGTGCGTATCTAAGTTAGCGTAGCCCGGTGCAATGCTCACCGATTTTCTAGCCCACTCCTCCGCTTTCTGCAGCATGGCTTTGTCCTCTATCGTTTCGTAGTATTTCCAGGCAATGGTGTTCAGGCGGTTGGCGTCGTTACTGAAGTACGTGTCGTATAGTTTAGTATTTGCAGCGTGGTATTTTGGTAAATCCTGCTTGCGCTCGTAGTAAACAGCATCAGCAAATAGCACCGATCTTTCTGCGTCTTTCAGGTTCAGCTTGGTAAGGTCGGTTTTCAGTTTCGTGAATTCTGCATCTTTGCCTTCGTAAGCAGCACGGTTCAGAGCCATACCATACACACTCAGTATCTTGTTATTTACAGAATCTGCCGTGTACTTCTTTGCAAAGGCTTCTCTGTTTTTAACCAGGTGTGTGAAAGTAGGGGACTCTACAGTATTGATATTCTCGTAGATCAGTTTCCAGTTGCCACGCTCCAGCAACTGATCAGACTTTTGGGTAGCAAAATAAGCTTCGGCTACTTTGCCAGCATCCAGAGCTGCTTCGTTCAGCACCTTCAGGTAACCCATCATAAAGTCAGCAGAGCGCTCACCACCTTCAAATTTCTTTTGGTAGGATGCAAAGTTCTTAGCCGGATCTTTGGCTATAGTTGCTACATCCATGAACATTTCGGCCGGGCGAGCACCAACCGTGCGGTGCATTACACTTCCATCTGCTGCTAAAAACAGGAAGCTTGGGTAAGCCTGTACTTCGTACTTTTTCGCCATTTCTATGCCTTCGCCTTTCTCCATGTCCAGTTTATAGTTCACGAAGTTGGTGTTAAAATATTCAGCTACAGCATCGTTCACAAACACGTTCTTATCCATCCACTTACACGGTCCGCACCACGTTGTATAAGCATCAATAAATATCGGTTTTTTCTCGGCTTTGGCCTGTGCCAGAATCTCGGCTACGGTACCTTTCCGAAAGTTGATTTCTTTGGTTTGCGCCCAGGCGCTGCTGCTTACCAGCAGGGCCAGCAGCCATAGTACTGATCTTTTCATATGGTTGGGTTAAGGTGTATTCTCTTGAACTGAAAGTATTTACGTACTGCTATATAGCTTAACGGAAACTATAGGTTAAATTATACTTTTTTACCGGAAAAGGTAACAAAAAGATTACTTATTATCTGAACAGGATGATTATTCAGACAAAAGACGTACATCTACAGACAAAACTCCCGTACTCAGATAAAGTTTAACCCCAGACTCATGAAACAGAAAGAAGATTTTATGCGAGAGGCCATCCGGCTGTCGGTTGAGAAAATGGAAGAAGGCTGCGGCGGGCCCTTTGGTTGCGTAATTGTGTGCAATGGCGAAATAGTTGCCCACGGCTATAACAACGTGCTCGGCTCCAACGACCCCACTGCCCATGCCGAAGTAGAAGCCATCCGCAAAGCCTGCACCAGTATGGGCACCCACCAGCTTGCTGATTGCGAACTATATACCAGTTGCGAGCCCTGCCCCATGTGCCTGGGAGCCATTTACTGGGCCCGCCCTAAAAAAGTATACTATGCCAACTCCCGCGAAGATGCTGAGCGCATCGGCTTCGACGATCGTTTTATTTACCAGGAACTGGATAAGCCAAAATCAGAACGCCAGATACCAATGGAACAGCTTTTAGGAGATGAGGCCAAAGAAGCATTTGAGAAATGGGTAGCCAGGTAGGATAAAACAAGCTGATGATTGATGCTGCTGGTTGGCATGCGTTAGCCGGAAACCTCTATAAACTAGAAATGGCTGAGAACACGAAATTCCCAGCCATTTCTAGTTATAGACAGCTATAGTTATCAGGGCTATAAGCTGCTCATTTCAACTCTGTCACTTATCTGCAGGTCCAGCAACTCACCGTTTTCTGGCAGGGCCAGCATAGGCAGTTTAAGGGTCTGGAGTAACTTTGATGTTACACTGCTGTGCAATATCTTTTCTAAGAATATCCTGTTTAGAACTGTAAAGCTCAGCAGGTCTGCTCCCTGCTCGTGCACGTAATTGGAGATACCTTCGGCGATATCTTTATGTTCCAGTTCTACGAAATTTATCTCTGCCTCCGGATACTGCTTTATCAACTCACTTTTTATATACTCGTTGTCGATGTAGTCTGGCTGTCTGCCGTTTTTGATATGCAGGAAGGTCAGACTGGCGTTCATCAGTTGTTTTAACTGCAACAACTGCATGGCAGTTAGCTGGTCACCATTCTCTAAATCGGCGGCGTAAACAATATTCTTGATTGGCTTTATTTCGGCACCTTCCGGTATGGCCAGCACCGGGCATAGCCCACGTTTCGCAATGGCTTCGGTAGTTGTGCCAAACATCTTTCTTGTGAAGTTCTTCGCACCGCCTGTACCCATCACTACCAGGGTTACATGAAGGTCTTTTATTGCTTTATTAATATCCCCTACAGGCTTACCATCTGTAATCATGTACTTTATCTGCACATTCGGCTGGCTAACCTGGTCGATCAATTTTAAAAGCTTCTGTGCCGCATCATCTGTAGCTCTGCTGTATTGCAGACCTGGCAGCATCGGAACGGTATCCAGAGCATGGAGAACTACAATTTCAGCATCTGCCTGGGCAGCCAGGCCAATAGCATATTCAAGTGCACGTACAGCGTTTTCAGAGAAATCAACAGGGACAAGGAATGTTTTCATGGTCATATAGTTTTAGTGCTACATTATTAAATTTTCAACTACACAAAATTACCTGACTCTCTGCTACTTAAGTATAACAATGATCATTAAAGAGATTGATACTTATCATCAAAGTCCTCATTTTCAGGCAGTAGCTTCAAAAGATTGCCAGCAATGTGTTTGAGTAGCCGGTTGTGAGCATTGTCAGGTGTATAAGAACACTATGCCCGAAGAGAAAACAGGAGCCAAAGGCTTGAAATACAACTGATAAGAAAGCCAGTGTACTTTAACTAGCAACACTCTTGTGCAGAATATGTTTTATCAGCCCCTGGTTAGCGGATACTTTGTAGCGCTTACTGCTTGTGGCTAGTTTGATACCAGAACATGCGCAAGACAACAGGACAGTTTTTGAAGGGAGAATTTTGTCGGTAGTGTAAAAACAATACTTTCTATAGTTTGCTTAACGGTGATGCAACCTGTAGTTCAAACACTTTTTAGAGGAGTATGGTAGACTGGGGATAGCTGGTCTCTGTAAACAGCCGGTTGGGGATATAGTTGCTGCTGCACATCTCGAAGCTGATGTGGAAGGAACTATCATTCTTTCTGGTGAAAGAACCTCGGCGCACAAGAAAGCAACTATAAAACAAAAGGCTGAGCAATTGCCCAGCCTTTCGTTTTATAGTTTACAGGTTCCGCTTAACGGCGACCCATCATTTTAGCAAGGTTACCTAAACCACCACGGGTTCCGGCCATCTTGTTCATCGACTTCATCATTTTGCGCATGTCGTTGAACTGCTTCATCAGGTTATTTACCTGTGTAATGTCGGTACCAGAACCTTTGGCGATACGGGCACGGCGGCTGCCGTTTATCATATCCGGGTTCTCGCGTTCGGCCGGCGTCATCGATTTAATAATAGCTTCGATAGGCTTGAATGCGTTGTCATCGATCTCTACATCTTTCAGGGCTTTGCCAACACCTGGTATCATACCAACCAGGTCTTTGATATCACCCATCTTTTTGATCTGCTCCAACTGTGTCAGGAAGTCGTCGAAGTTGAACTGGTTTTTGCGGATCTTTTTGTTGATACGCTTCGCCTCGTCTTCGTCAAAGGCCTGCTGTGCACGCTCTACCAGGGAAATAACGTCACCCATACCCAGGATACGCTGTGCCATACGATCCGGGTAGAACAGGTCAAGCGCTTCCATTTTCTCACCAGTCGAGATGAACTTGATCGGCTTCTCCACCACAGCGCGGATAGAAAGGGCCGCACCACCACGGGAGTCACCATCCAGTTTGGTAAGCACGACACCATCAAAGTTAATGCGCTCGTTAAAGGTCTTAGCTGTGTTCACCGCATCCTGACCCGTCATGGAATCCACCACGAACAGCGTTTCAGTTGGTTTAACAGCAGCTTTGATTTCGGCTATTTCTTTCATCATCGCCTCGTCCACGGCCAAACGACCGGCGGTATCGATGATTACTACTTTCTTATTTGTCTTTTTAGCATGCTCGATTGCGTTAAGCGCTATCTGAACCGGATTTTTGTTTTCCAGTTCGGTATATGCTTCAACGCCAACCTGCTCAGCCAGTACCTGCAGCTGGTTTATCGCAGCCGGGCGGTACACGTCGCAGGCAGCTACCAGCACGCTGCGGCCCTGCTTTTTAATATGGTTGGCCAGCTTACCAGTAAAGGTAGTTTTACCAGAACCCTGCAGACCAGCGATCAGGATAATCGCCGGATCACCTTTCAGGTTAATATCCTGCTTCTCGCCGCCCATCAGTTCGGTCAGCTCTTCATACACGATCTTCACCATTAACTGGCCCGGAGACACGGATATAAGTACATCCCGCCCCATGGCTTCGTCTTTGATCTTATCGGTTACAGTTTTGGCAACTTTATAGTTAACGTCGGCATCAACAAGGGCGCGGCGCACCTCTTTTATAGTTGCAGCAACGTTTATCTCGGTTATGCTACCCTGGCCTTTAAGGGTTTTAAAAGCGCGGTCTAGTTTGTTACTTAAATTATCAAACATCTCTTTCTTCTGGATTTACCTACAAAAATAAACAAAATTTGCTTGTCTGAACCAGTGATTAAAAATGAATTGAGCAATTTGCATCATTTTAATACCCTTCTGAGTCAGAAACTTTCCTATTTTTATCTAACAGTCTTCTTTCTATAAACCTTATTTATCTAACCAATCTCCTTCATCAGTGGTTCAGGTAATCTTATTAAGCCGTAATTAGTATATATATTTCTTATATTTGAAACGAGAGCTAAGCAAACCATAGCTTTGGAAATGACCGATACTACAAACTTACTATATATCTCCTATTACTGGCCGCCATCTGGAGGACCAGGTGTGCAGCGTGGCTTAAAATTCTGTAAATACCTGCCACAGTTTGGCGTACTTCCGGGCATACTTACCGTTGATGAAGCACAGGCTTCCTATGCGTTGTTAGACCCTACCTTTGAGAAAGAAATCCCGGAGGGGATAGAAGTTTACCGCACGCCTACTTCTGAGCCTTTTGAGTACTATAAAAAATTATCGGGCAAAAAAGAAATTCCGTACAGCGGCTTTGCCAACCAGAAGACCAAGGACACTTTTTTAGATAAGGTTTTCAAGTTTGTGCGCGGCAATTTATTTATTCCTGATGCCCGTGTTGGCTGGAACAAACATGCCCTGAAAAAAGCGGAAGAGCTTATAGTTGCAGGCAAGTACAAAGCCATTCTTACCACCAGTCCGCCGCATTCTACGCAGCTTATTGGCCTTAAGTTAAAGCAAAAATACAAGTTGCCCTGGGTTGCCGATCTTCGCGACCCCTGGACCAACATCCATTATTACGACCAGCTACTGCATACGCCTATTGCCAGACGCCTGGACGAGAAGTTTGAGCGGCAGGTACTTGAGCAAGCCGATGCCATTATAGTTACCAGCGAAGACACCAAGCGACTGTTCCTGAACAAGCCCGCCAACGTGCATGCCGACAAGATCCATGTGATTCCGAACGGGTATGATGAAGAGGATTTCCTTTTCCCGAGCAACCCGCCGCAGGATACTTTCCTGATAACTTATACCGGTACTATCACTGAAAACTATAATATTGATGTTTTCCTGAAAGTACTGGCAACACTGCTATCTACGCACAGCGAAATAAACTATAAGCTCCGGTTTGTAGGCAAAGTGTCGGAAGGTGTGAAGCTGCGCATCGAGAAGGCAGGCTTACTGGGTATTACAGAATACATCCCGTTTGTACCGCACCAGGAAGCTATCAAGTATATGATGGAGAGCACGTTATTGCTGCTCTCTATTGCAGACGTGGATACAGTATATGCCAATGTTCCGGGTAAATTGTTTGAGTATCTGGCATCCAACAAACCGATCGTTGCGCTTGGTCCGGTACATTCTGCCATGGACCAGATCATAGACGAATGTGGCGCAGGCCGCCTGTTTCATTACACTGCTTACGACCTGATGCTGGATCACCTCACGCAAATGAGCAAAGCCTGGAAGATCAATCCGAATCTAGACCTGCCATATATCAACCATGCCCGTTTCTCAAGGAGAGCATTAACAGAAGAATTGGCAAAGGTAGTGAAGGGATTAAAGTAAGGTTAAGTGGATTTGCAATGGAAGGCAGTGCCTGATTGTGATTTGGCTATCGTTTTATAGTTGCCGTTTTAACCCACCCCTGCCCCTCCCGAGAGGGGAATTGCTGCTATAGTTATAGTTGAGGTTATCGTTTTATAGTTACGGTTTTAACACCCTGTAGTCCCCTCAAGGGGACAATTGCTACCTTTACCAATTCACAAACTATAGTTCTATAGTTACAGCCCACGATAAGGACAGGTTTACCTGTCCCTACGAAAATACTACCATGATCAATCTCGAAGCTTACCGGTTAAAATACAGAAGAACTATAGCTATTGAAAGATCTCAGTCTTTGGGTTAAGCGCCTTTGATTTGTTGCGGTGCCGCCAGGCAATCCGAGGAACGAGGATAGCAAGAAAGCAGCCGCGCGATGCCCGAAGACGGGGCCTCCCGGCCGTGAGTGCACCAAAGCTAGATTAAAACTATTGTGAGTAGAGCTCCCAGGATGAAAGGAAATTTGAAAAGAAGACTTAGTTCCAGTTGCAAAAGACTTCAACTATAAGCTGAGATAGATTTCTCTCTGCGTTCGAAATGACAAAGAAGGAATAGCTATCTATAAAACATATAAGATCCTTCGACTTCGCTCGGGATGAAAAATAGCAACTATAACAAACTCAACACATTTTCCGGAGGACGACCAATAACGGCTTTATCCCCCTTCACTACAATAGGTCTTTCGATCAGAACCGGGTTTTCTACCATTGCCTGAATCCATTGTTCATCTGTTAAGCTCTTTCCCGCAAACTTCTCTTTGAATACCTTTTCACCCTTACGCACCAACTCCTCAGGTTTCATATGTAACTTCTGCAGAATGCTTTTCAGTTCGTCAGCAGTGGGTGTTGTCTTCAGGTATTCCACTACTTCAACCTCCTGGTTGTTCTCTTTCAGCAGATCGAGGGTGCACCTGCTTTTACTGCACATCTTGTTATGATAGATCGTGATCATTTTTCAGAATATTGTTTGCTGTAAAAGTATAAACTTTTACCATTTAAAGAGTATACTTATAGGCTGTTCCGTTCTTCAGTAACATCCGTAAGATTTAGTACGCAGAAAAATCAAAAATAATTTATGCAGGCAGGCACCGATATCGTAGTAAATTCATGGCTGGAGCTTCAGGCTGCCCTTTTCGACCATAGCTGGGACCCACTGCTGGGCCGTTTCCGTTCGTCCTACGTATACCGGGGTAGCTGGAACAAATCCTATGACCTGAGTACCAGCATTACACGCGTAGGTCCTCAGTTTGAGCGGCTGGAGCCGCACATTCTCCGTAACTTCCGTAAGTACGCGCACGGCACAGCCCCACAGGACGATACCATCTGGAACTGGCTTGCCCTGGCACAGCATCATGGTTTACCTACCCGCCTCCTCGACTGGAGTTATTCGCCTTATGTTGCCCTGCACTTTGTAACTGACCTGCTCGATAAATATGAGGAGGACGGCGCAGTGTGGTGTGTAGACTATGTGAAATCGAAGCAATACCTGCCCCCTGCCCTGTTGGATGCGGTAAACGACGAGGGAGCCAGCGTATTTACCCCGGAAATTCTGGCACCTGTTAGCCCGACGCTGAAAAAACTAGGCAGTTTTCAGAAAGAGGATTTTGTGCTTTTCCTGGAGCCGCCTTCACTTGATGCCCGTATTATTCAGCAATATGCCTTATTCTCGATGATGTCTGATGTGAAGTCGGAGCTTAGCTCATGGTTGCGTCAACACCCGGAGCTATTTTTCAGGGTGATCATTCCTGCAAAATTGAAGTGGGAGATACGCGACAAACTGGACCAGGCTAACATTACGGAGCGGGTACTTTTTCCGGGGCTTGCAGGGCTGAGCCAGTGGCTGAAAAGGCATTACACTCATTCTAAATAGGACAGAGAATTATTCAAATAATTGAGGGACGTTATAGTGTGTGCGTAAATATAAATTTACTAACTTAACCACAGAATACACCTTTACACTCTTTTTATGTTTACCCGCTCACGCACCTCCTCTGAATTCCCCAAAAATCGTTTTACCTTTTTACTTTGTACTACTACCCTGTTTGCCACCAGTTGCATGCAGGAGCGCGAAGCACAACAATCTGTTCAGGCCACGGCTCCCTCAGAACAGAAAACTATAGTTACCAACGATACGCTGGCTAAAGCCAAAGTAAAACCTGACACCACAGCTATAGTTGCGCAAGCCACTGCAGATACATCCTGGATATACCCTGGCCCAAAACCACTGCCAGGCGCCATTCTACCGGAAAAGCGCATACTGGCATTTTATGGAAACCCGCTTTCGAAGCGAATGGGTATTTTAGGAGAATTGCCTCCGGAACAAATGCTGCAGAAACTGGACGAAGAAGTAGCCAACTGGAGCAAGGCCGACCCGACCACACCGGTACAACCAGCGCTGCATGTTATAGTGGTAACTGCCCAGGGCCACCCGAGTGCCGGCGGCAAGTACAGGCTGCGTATGCGTCATAAAATGATCGATGAAGTGCTGGAGATAGCGAAACAACGCGATGCTATCGTTTTCCTAGATGTACAGGTGGGCCATAGTACGTTGCAGGCGGAGTTGCCGGAACTTGAGAACTACCTAAAGTTGCCTAATGTGCATTTAGGAATTGATGCCGAATTTGCCATGAAAGATGGTACTATACCGGGGCGTAAAATCGGTTCGTTTAACGCAGATGATATAAACTACGCCACCAGCTACCTTGCAGACCTGGTAACAAAAAACCAGATTCCGCCAAAGATGCTGATCGTGCATCGCTTTACCCAGGGCATGATTAAAAATACCGAAAACATTAAACTGGACCCACGCTACCAGGTAGTAATGCACATGGATGGCTGGGGCGGCCCAGCTCTCAAGAAAGACACCTACCGACGCTACATAAAAAATGAGCCGGTTCAGTTTACAGGTTTTAAGCTGTTCTATAAAAATGATACCAAAAACGGCCACCGCCTGATGACACCAGAAGAAGTTCTGGCCTTAACCCCAAAGCCAATGTATATCCAGTATCAATAGGTTGAACAACTGAATTGATTCGCTGATCATAGGTTAACCGGGCTTGTCGCTATAAAAGATGTCTATAGTTTAGTCAAACGGCCCCTGCTGTGTTTTTCACAAGGAGGAAGTATAGCTTGCTGTTGATACTACCATCAGTGGGAGAACCTTCACAACAAGGGCTGGACTTTCCCGGCTCTGCAAAACTATAAACAGTTGCTTTTTCCGGCTCCAGCTCACAAAATATGAACTATAGTTGCGCAAGGAGTATAATTCATCCAAAAGTATAAATTTCTTCCATTCACTTAATTTATCTTTTTAAAGAAAGAAATATTCCCTAACTTATGATCAAGCAGGGTGAAAGACAGAAAATTTAAAAAAGTTTGCACCTGCCGGGAGTAATAAGGCCCGGATTTTGCGTTAGGAGAATACAAATACACTGGTAACATCCAATTACCAGAATTTAGCGAGAGGGGAAATTTATGGCGCAGTTCTTACAACCTAAAATGGCAAAAGGGTTTGCCTTGCGGTTTATCCAGATCATCATTGTGTTTCCGATGGCGGTGCTACTTAGCTTTTACATACCGCCATACAAGTCAATGGAATACGAGTTACACTTCCTGTTGTGGCTTATGGTTTCGGCAGCTGTTTCGGTTATAGTTACCCGCATCAGTCCAAGATTAACGGTGTTTTCTTTCTTTACTATTATGGGGGTGTTCTTTTATAACAGCACCTTCCCGAATTATACGTTTGGCGATATCTACTCTGATTATAATGCCGCACTGGTAAACATGACCAGCAACCCGCATAAGGTATCTTACTTTAAACCTGTTAAGGGTACTTATTTCCAGGAGGAGCGTGTAAAGAACGCCATGCAGCCAACGCACCCGAAACTGCGCAACTTTGCCGTAGAGAACTCTACCCGCTATTTCCACGACGAGTATTACCGCAAGTATGGCAAGTTAACCCGTTATTTTTCGCTGTTCAAACACATCCGCCTGAACTGGAAATATGTGAACGACCCGATCAATATGGACTACTACTCCCCGCCTGTAGAAAGCATGGAGCTGCTGGCCGGCGACTGCGATGATTATGCGATCCTGATGGCGTCGTCGGTGATGGCAATTGGCGGCGAGGCACGCATAGTGATCTCAGAAAGCCATATGTATACCGAAGTTAAGGTAGGCAAATCAAAGGATATAGATGAGGTGAGCCATGTGGTGAGAACGCTGTTTCCGGATGAGGTGAACAGTGGTAAAATACACTTCCATGAAACCAACGATGAGCTTTGGATCAATTTTGATTATACAGCGCGTCATCCGGGTGGTTATTTCCTGGAGCCTGAACTATACAGTGTAATAGCCTTTAATAAATAAGCTGATACTATACCTACAGCTAAATCAGTTTTATA
The DNA here is from genome assembly GCF_019336435.1 of Pontibacter populi. Lineage (GTDB taxonomy): Bacteria > Bacteroidota > Bacteroidia > Cytophagales > Hymenobacteraceae > Pontibacter > Pontibacter humidus. Next base: position 723,692 of record NZ_JAHWXQ010000002.1, read on the forward strand.
CTCGTACAAGTGCAGCAGCCACCCTTGCCGGTGGCTGTTTTATTTTTTAATTTAGCCTGATAACCTAAACTGATTCTACCTATGCCCAAAATTCTGATTATTGATGATGAGCGGGCCATCCGTAGTACCCTGAAGGAAATTCTGGAGTTCGAGAATTATGCCGTTGACGAAGCTGAAGACGGTGAAAAGGGTCTGCAGCTCCTGAATAAGAGTAAGTACGATGTAGTGCTCTGCGACATAAAAATGCCTGGTATGGACGGACTGGAAGTACTGGAAAAAGCGATGGAGCTTTCGCCGGATACGCCATTCATCATGATATCGGCACACGGAACGATTGATACTGCCGTGGAAGCTACCAAAAAAGGCGCCTACGATTTCCTACAGAAGCCACCAGATCTGAACCGCTTGCTGGTAACCGTACGCAATGCGCTGGATAAAGCTACCCTGGTAACCGAAACCAAGATCCTGAAGAAGAAAATATCCAAAACCTACGAAATGGTTGGTACTTCGGGCGCGCTGGGACGTGTAAAACAAGCTATAGAAAAAGTAGCTCCAACCGATGCCCGCGTACTGATAACCGGTCCGAACGGATCCGGAAAGGAACTGGTAGCACGCTCTATTCATGAGTACAGCAACCGAAACAACGGACCTTTAATAGAAGTAAACTGCGCCGCCATACCCAGCGAACTGATCGAAAGTGAATTGTTTGGCCATGAAAAAGGCTCGTTCACCTCGGCAGTGAAGCAGCGCCTTGGTAAGTTCGAGCAAGCCAATGGCGGTACCTTGTTCTTGGATGAAGTGGGTGATATGAGCCTCTCGGCGCAGGCCAAAGTGCTGCGTGCCCTGCAGGAACATAAAATTACCCGTGTTGGCGGCGACAAAGATATACAGGTGGATGTACGTGTGATTGCGGCAACCAATAAAAACCTGCTGGAAGAGATCGAGGCTAAGAATTTCCGGGAAGACTTGTACCACCGTTTGGGGGTGATATTGATTCACGTGCCGCCGCTTAACGAGCGACGCGAAGATATTCCGGACCTGGTAAGAAAATTCCTGAATGACATTGCCAACGACTATGGTAACAAGCCTAAAACTATAGCTCCAGACGCCATGGAATACCTGCAGGGGCTGGATTGGCGAGGCAACGTGCGTGAACTGCGCAACGTGGTAGAGCGCCTGGTGATTATGAGCGGAAACGTAATTACGCTGGAAGATGCCAAAGCGTATGCCCGACCAGTTGTAACCTACTAAACAGTAAAAACTTAAAAAGAAAAGCCGCAGGTTATATAGTTTAACCTGCGGCTTTTTTATGCAGCTGACTTCTTACTTAAGCAGCAGTTCTTATATTTTTCGCCGCTTCCGCACGGGCAAAGTTCGTTACGGCCTAACCGCTTCCCGTATGGGTTTAATAATTCTCTGAAATTGAGACGAAACCTACGTTTAGGATTCTGCTGGAATATCTTGGTTAACAGCACGTATAGTCTGGGATGATTCTCGGCCAGCTTTTCAGGCTTCTCAAAAAAGTACTCGGTAACCACTGCAAAAAACTCGGCTTCGCTGGTAGCACCATAGTCATCTATATCCGACTCTCCTCTCTTAATGCTTTTGATCTTACGGTACATCAGTTTCCGCCATGGTTCAACCCATTCGTCTGGTAAATAGGCTTCCGGCACACCGTCAATTTCTCCGTCGGCCTGGTCGAGCATGTGCGCAAATTCGTGGATGCCTACGTTCTTACGATCGGCCATATCATTAAAGCCCCGCTCCAACGCCGGTTTAGACAAGGTAACATAATGGTCATTCTGAAATGGATTTACGCGGCCCAGCACTTCAGACACAGCCTCGCTGTCCTGGTCTTTATATTTGTGTATACTCCCCGGAAATACAAATACCTCACCTAAATTAGGATACTCCCAGTCCTGAAAACCAAAGATCGGAATAATGGCACTCGACGCGACCAGTACTTTCGTCAGGTCATCAATCTGAACATCAATGCCGGTAATGCGCTTTTCAGACAGAAACAGTTGCAACATCTTCTCGAAGCGCTGCTTTTCAGCATCTGTTTTTAAAGTATGGTAAAAGCCAACCCTGTCATTCAGTATTTTACGCCACTCCGCCGGAAAATCAGTTTTCAAAACTTTCTTCCTGTTACGCGACTTACGTGTTGCCCAACTATAGAAAAGAAGGCAGACAGCAAGAACTATAACTATAAAAACAACATATCCCATGGCAGGCTATAACGCAGTTACTGAAAGAAGGATGTTATACTACAAGCAAGTTACAACCCCGGATATCCGAATTATCAAAACGACCCAGTACTTCAAAAGTGCCATCGGTATGCATTTTGCCAATATCTTTTGTTTCGATAAAAGCGCAGGAATCTACGTTAGCCAGGTCAATCACATTCATGCCACCACTTCTGTGATGCGCTCCAATATCAAACGGATCGTTGAGGTCGCGGAGCAGGATCTGCATGGTTTGGCCAGGCTTAAAAATTCCATCCCCCATAGAATAGCCCTGCGAGAGCAGTTCGGTCATGCCATATTCTGAATGTATCTTATCTACACCAAAGCCTTTTTTAAGGAAACTATGGAGTTCTTCGCGCACCATTTCGCTATGACGTCCTTTCATGCCGCCGGTCTCCATTATAGTTACGCCGCTAAAACTATAGTTGCCTTTCAGTTCTTCCGCCCAATCCAGCAAGGCGTAGCTTACACCTATCAACAATACTTTCTTACCACCCGCCCGGGCCGCATCTATAGTTTGGTGGAGCTTTTTGCGGTTATGTAAATAGAACCCTTCTTCGCTTTGCCCGGTCTGTTTCATAAAATAGTCTGCCATTGCCACCAGGCTGGAGCCGCCCTGCTCTAAATAAGATGGCAACAGGGCCAGCACTACAAACTGCTCCAGGGGTCCGTAAAAATGCTCGAAAATATGCTTCGTAACATGATTGTACCAGGCAAGGTCTGCCACGTAATGCTTGCTGCGGTTTTGCTGTGTAGTGCCGCTGCTCTGGAAAGTAACTTCAGGCTCAAAGTTACCGGTTGCAACCTTTTGCTGCTTAAAGAACTCTATAGGTAAGAAAGGGATTTGTTCCAGTGTATTTATCTGGTCCGGATGGATGTGCAGATTTTGCAGGTATGCCTTGTAAACAACATTATGCTGGGCCTGGTACCTGAAAAGCGACAGCGCCATTTGGGTAAAATCGGAAGGTTGCCCGAGTAACTGTTGTTTGAACTGTGCCTTAAAATCCATCAAATAAACTTATAACAAATCCTATATCTAATCGTTTGATTTAGTAAATTTAGCTTCATTTTTCTGATTTTCCTGTATGAACTATATGCTAAAGTACAGCCTTGCCTGCGTGGTGCTTGTGCTTGCCCTTGCATCGTGCCGCAAAGAACCCAACTACCCTGATGAGCCTCAGATCTCATTCAAAAGGATAGAACAGGTTAGCCATGATAATGAAGGTCTGCAAATTGACAGCGTTTTTCTGGTGATAGGTTTCCAGGATGGCGATGGTAACCTGGGCTTATCAAGTGACAAACAATCGTCTGACTATGCTCCTCCTTTTAACGTAGGCTCTACTTTTGAGAATAACTTTAAGGTAAAGCTTTTGCAGCAGGTGCCGGACCCCAACAATCCCGGTCAGTTTATTTTCAGGGAGTACCAGTTCCCGGTTGCGGGCTTCGACCTGAGCGGACGTTTCCCGAGAATAAGCTCTGATGACCGTGAAGAACCGCTGGAAGGTGATATACGGTTCGGAATGGAATTTACAGAAGAGTTTTTCAGACCCGGAGAAGTGATCAAATTCGAAGTATATATTTACGACCGCGAAACACCAGTGCCACACAAAAGCAATGTGGTTGAATCTGAACCGATTACATTGTTTACAAACTAGATAATTCAACTAAAGCAACTATAAAAAAGGCCCTGCAACTATAGCTGCAGGGCCTTTTTGTTTATAAAGCTTACACTTAGTAGATCGTCGGGAATGTTTTCGGATCAGCTTCGTGCATAATGTCGTAAACGGCTTCGAATACATCATCTGTGTTTGGCTTAGAGAAGTAATCGCCATCAGAGCCATACGGTGGACGGTGCGCCTGTGCTGCCAGGCATTGTGGCTTCGAATCCAGCCATCTCCAGGCTCCCTGCTCATCAACCACCTGCTGCATCATAAAGGCAGATGCGCCGCCTGGTACGTCCTCATCGGTAAATAATACGCGGCTCGTTTTCTTGATAGAGTCGGTAATTACATGCTCAATGTCGAATGGTAACAGCGTCTGCACATCTATTACTTCCGCTGAAATGCCGAATTCTTCCAGTTGACGGGCTGCTTCCATTACAATACGGCACATCGAGCCATAGGTAACTATAGTTACATCAGATCCTTCTTTCAGGATTTCTGGCTTGCCAAGTGGCACCGTAAACTCAGCTATGTTATTCGGGATGCGCTCTTTCAGTCTGTAACCGTTTAAGCACTCAATTACCAATGCCGGCTCATCCGCTTTCAGCAAGGTATTATAGAAACCTGCTGCCTGCGTCATATCGCGCGGAACAAGCACGTGCATGCCCCGTATGCTGTTCAGAATCATACCGATCGGGGAACCTGAGTGCCAGATACCTTCTAAGCGGTGACCACGCGTACGAACTATAAGCGGCGCCTTTTGACCACCTTTTGTACGGTACTGTAAACATGCTACGTCATCAGACAGGATCTGAATTGCATACAACAGGTAGTCCAGGTACTGAATTTCAGTGATCGGGCGAAGACCGCGTAATGCAGCGCCAATTCCCTGGCCAATGATCGTACACTCACGAATACCGGTATCGGTAACGCGCAGTTCGCCATATTTCTCCTGTAAGCCGGCAAAAGCCTGGTTCACGTCGCCTATTTTACCCACGTCTTCCCCAATGGCAAATACACGCGGGTCACGGGCAAGTATAGCATCAAAAGCAGCTTGCAGCACCTCGCGGCCATCTACAACCGGAGAGTTCTCATCAAACTCAGCTTTTACTTCTTCAACTAATAATGCAGATTCTTCAGACTGGCTGTATAAATACGAATTGAAACGATCGGCATTTTCACCTATCGTTTGCTCCAACCAACCTACCAGCTCACGTTTGGCTGCGTTGCGCTCATCGCGTACATAACGCAAGGCCTTACGCACCGCTCTAACTGCATCGCTGCGGATAGGAACTGTTACTTTGCGAAGCTCTTCGGTTATAGTTGCTATTTCAGTGATATGCTTGCTGTCAGCTGCCAGGTTATCCAGTAACTGGAGTGCAACGGCATGATCTTCTTTTATACCTGCGTCAAATGCATTCCAGGCATTTGTACGGGCTATACGAACAGCTTCTTTCGCTTCGTTCTCGATCTGGTCCAGTTGCTCGGTTGTGGAGATACCATTTGTCAGTATCCACTCGCGCATCTTTTTAAGGCAGTCGAAATCTGCTTCCCAGTCCAGTCTCTCTCTTGATTTGTAGCGCTCGTGCGAACCCGACGTAGAGTGTCCCTGTGGTTGTGTTACTTCTTCTACGTGAATCAGAACCGGTACATGCTGCTCGCGGCAAACGCGCACGGCTACTTCGTAGGTTTCGCAAAGGGCAGCGTAATCCCAGCCTTTTACTTTAAATATCTCGTAGCCCTGCTCTCCTTCTGCGTTGCGCTGGAAACCGGCTAATATTTCAGAAATGCTTCCTTTGGTTGTCTGGTACTCAGCTGGCACCGAAATACCGTAACCATCATCCCAAACCGACACCAGCATCGGTACCTGTAGTACGCCACCGGCATTAATGGCTTCAAAAAACATCCCTTCAGATGTCGAGGCATTGCCAATCGTTCCGAAAGCGACTTCGTTACCGTTTACCGAGAATTGGGTTAAATGCTGTAGCTCCGGGTTCTGGCGGTATAATTTGGAGGCATAAGCCAGGCCAACAAGGCGTGGCATCTGCGAGGCAGTAGGCGAAATATCAGAGCTGGAATTTTTCTGCTCCATAATATTCTTCCAGTTGCCTTCATCATCCAAGGAACGCGTGCCAAAGTGTCCGTTCATAGCGCGACCAGCTGTGGATGGCTCTGCTTCTACATCGGTGTGGGCGTATAGTTGTGCAAAATATTGCTGCAGTGTAAGCTCGCCAATGGCAAACATAAAGGTCTGGTCGCGGTAATAGCCCGAACGAAAATCGCCGTTCTGGAAAAACTTGGCCATAGCAAGCTGCGCCACTTCTTTACCATCTCCGAAGATACCGAACTTGGCTTTGCCCATAAACACTTCCTTGCGGCCTGCAAGGCTGGCGTGGCGGCTTTCCCAACCTGTGCGGTAATCCTGAAGTATTTCTTCAGCAGTTAATTTTTGAGTTATAGATACTTCAGCGGTTTGCATGTTATATCAGGATATACTTGTGGTATAATTATAGTTCAAAAGTACAGAACATTAGCCTAAACTTCAAATTGGGCCCCTGCTTCGCTAAATTTGGCACGAAAGTGGAATCCAATTTGTAAAAGATTACTTATCTTTGTTTTGCTCTAAAAATAAAGAGCTGGTTTTTACGTTAATTTGCTTCTCAATTTTTTGAAATGAGAAAAAACATATACATTATTGCGTTACTAACTCTGCTACTGGTTAGTTTTGGTGCAAATGCACAAGGCGAACTTACGTTTGAAAAGGAAACGCATGACTTTGGCAAAATTGCAGAAGGAACCTTAGCCAGTTACGAGTTTAAGGTAAAGAACGTGGGAGATCAGCCGGTGGTTATTTCAAATGTGCAGCCATCATGCGGATGCACTACTCCTGACTGGACCAAAACGCCAATTTTGCCTGGAAAAACAGGTGTTATAAAAGCCGTTTATAACAGCGCAAGCCGCCCGGGACCGTTTTATAAGTCGATTTCGGTTGTCTCGAATGGTAAAACGCCTAATACTACCATCTACATAAAAGGTGATGTTGGGCCAAAAGATTTGAAAAACAGTTATACGCAGGAACAAAAACTGATGTCGCCGCGTTTGGCAGTTGGAAGCACAATTCACAGCTTTGGCAAACTTGAAAAAGGACAAAAAGCTGTTGCTAAATTCATCATTAAAAACACAGGTCGGCAGAACCTTGTAGTGCAGGGGGTACAGAGCAAATGCAACTGCGTTAGCTATAAAGTATCTAAGCCGGCAATAAAAGCAGGAGAACAAGCAGTTTTGGAACTTACATACATTCCGGTGATGTTAAAGGAGCAAAACGAGCAGGTAACTGTTCTTTCAAATGATATCGTAATGCCAAATCTCAGGCTAACATTAAAAGCAAATGTGGTTGAGAGCCTGGCAAACAGGAATATGTTAAGGGAAGGCGAATAGCCGGTACCTTTCAGATAGTTTTTTTCATAGTTTTATTTTGTACTAACGGCAGTGATTTTATCGCTGCCTTTTTTCATTTTATACCTTTCCGTTTCCCGCCTTTCTTATATTTCCGGTGCAATTCTATAGTTTAGACTGGGCTTAGTATTTTCAATAAAAAATGTAGTTTTTATTACTTTCATAACCTGAAGTTAGTGGTATATTTGCGCAGCTTTTCCAAAACTAAATATAGAACGACATGATTATTGGTGTTCCAAAGGAAATTAAGAATAATGAAAACCGCGTAGGTGCAACGCCTGCAGGTGTAAATGAGCTGGTACGTAACGGCCATACCGTATATGTACAGGCTACTGCCGGCGAAGGCAGCGGTTTTGCTGACGAAGAGTATGCAAATGCTGGCGCAACTATACTTCCAACTATAGCGGAGGTATATGCCATTGCTGAAATGATCGTGAAAGTAAAAGAGCCGATCGAATCTGAATACAGTCTGATCAAAGACAACCAGCTGCTTTTCACGTATTTCCACTTTGCATCGCATGAGCCACTTACGAAGGCTATGATCGAGCGCAACGCGGTTTGCCTTGCTTACGAAACAGTTGAGCGCCCGGACAGAAGCCTTCCTTTGTTAGTACCAATGTCTGAAGTTGCCGGCCGTATGTCTATCCAGGAAGGTGCTAAATACCTGGAGAAACCATTGAAAGGCCGCGGTATATTGTTAGGTGGCGTACCAGGAGTGCGTCCTGCCCAAGTACTTATTCTTGGTGGCGGTGTAGTAGGTACCAATGCGGCTAAAATGGCTGCCGGTATGGGTGCCGACGTTACGATCCTGGATACTAACCTGGCTCGTCTGCGTTACTTGGATGATGTTCTTCCTGCGAACGTTACAACACAAATGTCTAATGGCTATGTGATTCGTGAGCTGGTTAAGACACACGATCTGATTATTGGTGCCGTATTGATACCAGGTGCAAAAGCTCCAAACCTGATCACACGTGACATGTTGAAGACCATGAAGCCAGGTACTGTACTGGTTGACGTTGCTGTTGACCAAGGTGGTTGTATCGAAACTTGTAAGCCAACAACACACGAGAACCCTACTTTCATTATAGACGATGTGGTACATTACTGCGTGGCTAACATGCCAGGTGCGGTTCCGTTCACATCTACGCAGGCGCTTACCAACGCTACATTACCATATGTTGTGCAGGTTGCCAACAAAGGCTGGAAAGAGGCTTGTGCCAATAGCGAAGAACTGAAAAAAGGTTTGAATGTGGTAAATGGCAAAGTAGTGTACAAAGGTGTAGCTGAAGCGTTTGGCTTAGAATATACTGATGTAAATACAGTGCTATAGTTTACTGAAAAATAAAGTAGCAAAACGCCTTCCGGATTAATTCTGGAAGGCGTTTTTTTTGGTCTGAACCTAGATTACCTCACCCCAACCCTCTCCTAAAAACAGGAGAGGGAGTTTGGTTATAGGTAGTGGCTATAATTTTATAGTTGGTGTGCCCCCCGGCCCCTCCTTATCCAAGGTGGAAAGTTTATATGACTACTTCTCCATCTGTCATCCTGAAAGGATTCTGGTAGAAGGGAGTTAAGACCTTTGTTATAGTTGGAGTTGGAGTTATAGTTTTAGAGCTATGTCTTCTGGAGCGGGTTTGCAACCCTTGTCTACCTATAGGGTTGAGTTTGTAACTCAACTGGCCCGACAGGGACACGAATTGTCAGAATCAGGATTTTCAGGATTAAAGGATTTTCAGGATATGACTTTTGCTACAGTCCAGTAAACAGTTTGATAATCACGGTATTAACCCACCCCTGCCCCTCCCGAGAGGGGAATTTCTGTTGTTGCTATAGTTGGTGGCTACAGTTCTATAGTTAGCGATTTAACACCCCTATAGTCCCCTCAAGGGGACTATTCCGCTATAGTTATAGTTTGCGCTAAAGTTCCATAGTTGTATTCCAAGATTAAGGACAGGTTTACCTGTCCCCTCGAAACTATAATCCCGATAAAACTCGAAGCTTACCGGTTCAAACTATAGAATAACTGCAACTATCGAACTGATCGCAGTCTTTGGGTTGAGCGCCTTTGATTTGTTGCGGTGCCGCCAGGAAATCCGAGGAACGAGGATAGCAAGAAAGCAGCAGCGCGATGCCCGAAGACGGGGCCTCCCGGCCGTGAGGGCACCAAAGCCAGATTAGAAACAATAGATGAGTAAAGCTCCCAGGATCAAAGGAAGCTACGAAAGAAAAGGCTTGGTTCAATTAAATAACTATAGTGAGATATAGCATTGTAGCTTCTCAAACTATAAAACTGTACCTTCTCAAACTTTAAGTTAAGATAGATTTCTCACGTTGTTCGAAATGACAAGAGACCAACTATAATTTACTAAAAACAGGAATCTCCTGTAACGGCTCAAACTGCCTTGTTTCAAAATCGACCTGCCAGCAGTAATGCGCCAACCCATTGGTAATAACCAAGAATTTGGCTCTTATAGTCTGATTATACACCGAGACCTGCTTTACCACATCCTGCGTAACAGGCACGTAGGCAGCTTTACACTCGATCAGCATCAGCGGGTTTCCGGAATTATCGTATACACATAAATCCGTGCGTTTTTGCAGTTTGTTATAGTTAGTGCCGCGCTCTATACTGATTAGGCTTTTTGGATAACCCAGGTTATTAATCAGATAGTGCAGAAAGTGTTGACGTACCCATTCCTCGGGCGTTAAAACTATATTCTTCCGGCGCAGTATATCAAAAATGAGATAATTCGCCCCGGATTTTGTAACTTTGTGATCGAATGGTGGCAGATTGAGTGCTTCCATGCTGCAATTTAACCATTTTCTGACGCTCCGCCCCCGTAGCACCGGCTGCCAAGGCGGATTTTTTATATCTAATTGAATATATTTATTTTATGAAGACGAAAGAAGAGATCGTAAACGACTGGTTGCCTCGCTACACAGGTGTACCGCTCAATGAGTTTGGAGAATATATCCTGCTTACCAATTTTATAAACTACGTGCGCATGTTCGCCGACCGTTTTGAAGTGGAGATAAAAGGCCTGGACAAACCAATGCAAACGGCTACTGCCAATAATATTACCATCATTAACTTTGGTATGGGCAGTGCAATGGCGGCAACGGTAATGGACCTGTTATCTGCTATAAAACCTAAAGCAGCTTTATTTTTAGGCAAATGTGGTGGTCTGAAAAGAAAAACACAGATCGGTGACCTGATCCTTCCGATTGCTGCAATTCGTGGCGAAGGTACATCTGATGACTATTTACCACCAGAAATTCCGGCGTTGCCATCATTCCGTTTGCAGCGTGCGGTATCATCTATGATCAAAAAGCATGAGATGGACTACTGGACGGGTACTGTTTACACTACTAACCGCCGCGTTTGGGAGCACGACGAAGATTTTAAAGATTACCTGCGCCAGATCCGTGCGATGGGCATTGACATGGAAACAGCCACAATTTTTACGGTTGGCTTCATAAACGAGATACCGCATGGTGCGCTGCTGCTAGTATCGGATAACCCGATGATTCCGGAAGGTGTGAAGACATCGGAAAGCGACAAGCTGGTAACATCATCTTATGTAGAAAAGCACTTAAGTATTGGTATTGATTCGTTGATCGAGCTGAAAAACTCAGGCGAGTCGGTTAAACACATGCGCTTCGAATAAAAGATCATCCATGAAAAAAACCTTACGCTCCTTTGCTGTGGCCATGCTGCTTGGCACAACCCTGTTCAGCAGTTGCACCAGTACCCAAACAGCTACCGAAACTGCCGACCTTATCGTTTACAACGGTACTGTTTATACAGTTAATGATGCTTTTGATAAGGCTGAAGCTTTTGCCGTGAAAGCCGGGAAAATCCTGGCTGTCGGCACTACCGAAGAGATCCGGAACAAGTACAAAGCTACTGAAGAACTGGACGCTCAGGGTAAGGCCATTTATCCAGGCTTTAACGATGCCCATGCACACTTTTACCGGTATGGTTTATCGTTGCAGTCGGCGGATCTGGTAGGTACGGAGTCGTTTAAGGAAGTAGTGCAGAAAGTAACCGAACAGCGCGAAAAGTATCCGGATGCAGACTGGATAACCGGCCGCGGCTGGGACCAGAACGATTGGGCTGTAAAGGAATTCCCGACAAAAGATACGCTGGACGCGCTTTTCCCGAATACCCCGATCATTCTTACCCGCATAGATGGGCACGCAGCTATAGTTAACCAAAAGGCTCTTGACTTAGCAGGAATAAAACCAACTACCAAAATGGTAGGCGGCCTTGTAGAGGTGGAGAACGGTAAAATGACCGGTATTCTGATCGATAATGCTATCGATTTGGTATCAGCTAAAATTCCGGAGCCGGATGAACAGGAACAACGTCAGGCTTTAGTCAATGCACAGCAGAACTGCTTTGCAGTTGGTTTAACTTCGCTGGCTGATGCCGGACTGGATAAGAGTACTGCCGACCTTATGGATGCCATGCACAAAAGCGGCGACCTGCAGATGCGTGTGTATGTGATGCTGAACCCAACCAAAGCCAACCTGGACCATTACCTGAAGAACGGCATCTATAAAACCAACAGGCTGAATGTGCGCTCGTTTAAGATCTATGGCGATGGGGCCCTTGGCTCACGTGGGGCAGCTTTGATCAAACCTTATCACGACAAAGCTGGACACTATGGTTTCCTGCTTGCTACTGAAAAAGAGTTCAGGGATATAGCAGCCCAATTGGCTAAGTCAGACTTTCAGATGAACACCCACGCTATCGGCGATTCTACAAACCGTTTGCTGCTGGATATTTATGGTGAAGCGCTGGGTGGCAAAAATGATAAACGCTGGAGAATTGAACACTCCCAGATCATAAACCCTGCCGACATGGCAAAATTTGGCAAGTATAACATTGTGCCATCGGTGCAGCCAACACATGCTACCTCTGATATGTACTGGGCCGGCGACAGGCTGGGCAAGGAGCGTATGCCACATGCCTATCCGTTTAAAGAACTATTGCAGCAGAATGGGTGGATTCCGTTGGGCAGCGATTTCCCTGTAGAGCATATTAACCCGCTTTACACGTTCCATGCAGCAGTTGCCCGCCAGGATGCCAAGAACTACCCTACTGGTGGCTTCCAGATGGAGAATGCACTGACGCGCGAAGAAGCACTGCGCGGCATGACAATCTGGGCGGCGAAGGCAGCTTTTGAAGAGAACGAAAAAGGAACCATAGAACCAGGCAAGTTTGCTGACTTTGTGGTACTGGAAGATGACCTGATGACCGTTGCTCCGGAGAAGATGCGCAACCTTCAGGTTCTTTACACTTATGTTGATGGAAAGCAGGTTTACAAAAAGTAATCTCAACTATAAACTATAAAAAAGCCGCTGCGGATTACTGCAGCGGCTTTTTCGTTTTAGATGCTATAGTCAAAATATAGTTTGGAAGTATTTAACTGCGCCTTCGCTCTCGGCCCACGAGTGTAAGTTAGACATGGCGTCACGCCTCATTGCTCAACTATAACGACTCAGTATAAAGTAATACTATAAACTATAGTTTGACGCGGCCAGAGTCCGCTGATAGCTCACACTTGCGGGAGGCAAGCGAGGCTTGGAGATCTAAAGTTAAACTATAGTTACGACGCCACATTTATTTTCTGCTCTGCTCCTATCGCTCTTTTCCAACGCACTATCGACAGGAAGATCAGACCAAGCACAAAGAACACGATCAGGGCCAGAATGCTGTTTCGCATAGAACCGGTAAGCTGCGCCACCAGACCATATGCCAGCGTCCCTAAAACGATCGACACTTTCTCGGTTACATCATAAAAACTGAAGAAGGATGCATGATCTATAGTTGTAGCCGGAATCAGTTTGGAATAAGTAGAGCGTGACAGTGACTGCACCCCTCCCATTACGGAGCCAACTATAGCCGCCAGTACATAAAAATCCACCTCGCTGCGGATAAAATATGCCCCAATACAAATGCCGATCCAGATAATTACTGCAACTATAAGCGCCCTGATATTGCCAAACCTGCCCGACAAATAAGCAAAGGCATACGCACCGGCAATAGCTACCAGTTGTATGATAAGAATAGTCACAATAAGGGCGCTGTCAGCTAAATTCAGTTCCTCTATCCCGAAAATAGTAGCCACATACATAACCGTTTGCACGCCCATGTTATAGAAGAAGTAGGCCAGCAGATAGCGTTTCAGCATGGGTAATTCCTGCACCTGGGTCCAGACTTTCTGCAGTTCTTTAAAGCCGTTCAGCACCCAGCTACCTTTTGGTTTACGGTTGTATACATTGCCAGGTAAATGATAGAAAGAGTACTGTGCAAACCCGAACCACCACAAACCTGTTGTCAGGAAAGCGATGCGGGGCGGAAAGCTTTTATTATCAGCAGCTATGCCAAACCACTCCGGCTTCAGGATCATGGCCAGGTTAAAGACTAACAGCAACACACTGCCAATATAGCCCATCGAAAAACCACGGGCGCTCAGTTTATCAAACTGGTCCTCGGTGGCGATCTCGGGTAAATAAGCATTATAAAAAACGATACTACCGCTAAAGCCAATAGAGGCCAGTACAAAAAGGATGACTGACAAAGTAAAGGTATCACGGGTAAAAAAGAACAACCCGATGCAGGATAGCGAACCCAAGTAACAGAAAAGCTGCATAAACAGCTTTTTACGGCCACTATAGTCTGCAATGGAAGTTAAAAAAGGGCTGAGCAGCGCAATTATCAGAAATGCGCCCGAAACAGCATATGAAAACAGTACCGAACTTTCCAGTTCAAACCCTAAAAAGTTAACTATAGTAGCGTTGGTTTCGGGGTTGGTAGCTACAGCGCTATAGTATATTGGGAAAATAGTGGATGTAATAACCAGTGAGTAGACTGAATTAGCCCAGTCGTAGAAGCACCAGGCATTGGTTATTTTAGGGTTGTTCTTTTGCATGCATCAAGATATCAAAAATCTGATATATGCTGTTGTTTAACAAGTATAAAGTAAGGCTACTTTTATTCTTTATTTTCTAATTTCTGAAGTATAATTTCCCACAATTGCTCGTAAGGTATGATTTCGAGTTCGGCATAAGCATAGCCTGCAGCAGGGGTCAGCTTTAATTTATTTAAAATATAATTTCCTTTTCGTTTACAAACTTTTATGTTTTGATATTCTCTTCCTATTACTTGCAGTAATTTTAGAAATAGCTTCGTGCGGTTATCTCCCTCGCTTGTTAAGTATTTAGCAGAAAACTTTCGCAGCCTATCAATTTCACGCTCAATCAACTCAGGTTGATCTTTTTCAATTACGTATATAAAATCTAAAATCTGACTCCATACATTAAAGCCCTTCTTATCAAGGGTAACATGTTTTAATTTTTTATTTGTATAGATAGGTAGTTTAAAACCCGTGATATAGTTAAAGAACTTATAATAAAGCATCCATCTTTCCTGGGCAAAAGGATTTAAACTTGTCAAATATTTATTTGCCAGAGCTTCTTCTAATATTTGCTGTGCTTTTAGATAATTTCCAGAGTGAACTCCAAGTAGAAAGTAATTCTCCAAATGAGCAAACCAATTGTTTGTTCCAGCCTGTAACTGTTGCTTAAGTTGTTCTGCTATAGCTAACCCTTTAGTGTAATGCTTGCCTTTTAAATAATTATAGACAAGCAGAAACATATTATGGTTAACTGAGAAAAATGAGTGATGAAGCTTACCTGCGTGGTAAAGATCTAATGTATCTTTCAGGTACTGGATATATCTTTCAGTATCTCCTTCCAATTCATAATACATTAGTTTTAATTGGTGATACCTGTAAAAAACAGAACTGGCTTGGGAAGCTAGCCAATAGCTTTCTAAATCTTTAATATAACCTGATAACTTTAATTTGAATTTATGGCTTGTATCAACGCCTAATTTTATATCAAATCGTACGTCATAGTACATTGCATTTGATTTATTAATAAAGTCTTTAATAGTATAAAGCGCTTCCAGTCTTTTGGCACATTCATCTAAATTCTTCCTATTAAACTTTCCTTCTGCTATAAGTACACGTAGTTGTTCTAAGCCTTCAATTTCGTAATGTACTAAGTTTGCTTCCTGAGCTGTAGCTATTACTTTATTTAAAGTCTTCTCAGCCAAAGCAGTTTCTTCCAACTGCTTCAAAATAAATGCAAAGTACAGTAGCTTTTTACACCGTAATTCAATGCCTGCACGCTTATTTACAAACTTATTAGCGTCAATATCAAGGAAAAACAACTGGTTGTATAGTTTGCGCTTCACTCTGGATTTGAGCATTTTATAAGCGCTACTTTTATTTTCGCTACCATATAGCTCATTTGCCAATACTATCTCGTTCTTGGTTTCACTAGATTTTACCAGATTATACAAGCGGGTTTCCAGATTAGAATTATCTGAGTAATCAAGGATCGCAGTTTCTACAAACTTGCCTTTATTTTCGATTATATCGATGAGTTTACTGAGTTCTTCCATAGTTGAGTACTGGATTCAATTGAAAGTAAAACGTGCTCCCAAAGGTGCTCGTAAGGAATGATCTCTACTTCTGCATAAGCATCACCTGCAAAAGGTGTCTGCTCTAATTTCTGGAAAAGATAGCGGCTTTTACGCTGACACGTTTTAACATTGCTGTATTCGTGCCCGGCTATTAAAAGAAGCTTTAGAAACAAGCGGGTACGTGGATCTGAGGCCGCATCAAAATGCTTTGCAACATATTTTCGTAAACGCTCTACATTGCGGGCTATTAATTCCTCGTCAAGGCTTTTTAGTACCTGTATAAACTCCAGGATAAGATACCAAACGTTGTAGCCGTTTTTGTCCTGCGTTATAAATTTAAGATCAAGGTTAAGTTTATAGTTTAGCTTTTCATTTTGAGTTAAGCTATAGAATTCTTTAAACAGATACCATCGTTCCTGTGCAAACTGAGGATTATTCTTCAAATACTTATTTGAGAACACCTCTTCAAGTATTTGCTTGGCCTTCATATAATCCCTGGAATGTGTTGCCAGCAGAAAATAATTCTCCATATGCGCAAACCAGTTATTATCTACCGGACTAAGCTTGGTTTTAAGCTTTTCGGCAGTGATAAACCCCTCTATAAATTGTTTATTCTTAAGATAGGCATATGTTAAACTATAGAGGTGCCTGTAGTAAGGGAAATGGTATGGACTAATTTTGCCCTGCAAGTATAAACTTTCGGAGTCGGTCAGATACTTAATATGCTCTGTAATAGCGCCAAACGCTTCCAGGATAAAAGTTTTTACTACATAATATTTACCATAAATTACTGAAGAACCTGTATTTTTCCATAGTTCACTTATTCTTTCAACATTTTCGATGATAAATTGAGAATGTTCTAGTCTGTTTTTAACACCTATCCTCACTTCAATCATAACAGCGAGGTATAGTTCATTTGCTTCTTCTTCTTGTCTCAGAAGCTTCTGATACTTTTGTATTTCAGCTGTTAACTCGTAATACTTATTCCTATTAAATAATTTAAAACTATAAATCAACCGTTGCATATCTAAAGCCCGGATAATATGATTTGTCAATTCAGCTTCTTTCGCAATTTTAAGAGCCTGCGATATAATCTTTTCTTTTAAGTTAACGGAATCTATCTTATGAAGAATTAAGGCCTCATTTAATAGAGCATTGCATTTTATTTCTAGAGCTAATAGTGCAGGAAATTTTTCAGGATTAGTGAAATCAAGAAAATTCAGCTGATTAAATAATTTCCTTTTAACTCTAGACTTAAGCATTTTAAAAGCACCGCTTTTTGCATTGCCGCCATAAAGTTTTAATAAAGCGTCATTTTCATCATCAACTTTATCTTCTTTTACCAGATAATATAACTGAGTCTCGAGACTCGATACATCTGTAAAATCCAGAATCGCGTTAAACGAACCTTTACCACCTTCTTCTATTAATTTTACAAGCTTCTTTAACTCTTCCATTCTAAATAGCTATTTGGGCATTGCCTCCAAAATTAATTCCCAAAGGTGTTCATAGGGAATGATCTCTACTTCGGCATAAGCGTCGCCTGCAAAAGGTGTCTGCTCTAATTTCTGGAAAAGATAGCGGCTTTTACGTCTGCAGGTTTTCGCGTTGCTGTATTCGTGCCCGGCTATTAAAAGAAGCTTTAGGAACAAACGGGTACGGGGATCAGAGGCGGCATCAAAATGTTTGGCAACATATTTTCGTAAACGCTCCACATTGCGGGCTATTAGTTCTTCGTCCAGGCTTTTAAGCACCTGTATAAACTCCAGGATAAGATACCACACATTATAGCCGTTTTTATCCTGGGTTATTGCTAAGGGTTTATAGGTTAGTATAAATCCTAAATCCTTTTCTGTTAATAAAATATAAAATTGATAATAAAGGTACCAACGATCCTGAGCAACAATAGGGTTGGATTTCAACTTACTGTTAGACAGTACTTCAACTAGTATTTCTTTCGCCTTTGTATAGTTACGGGAATGAGTTGCCAACATGAAATAATTTTCCATGTGCGCAAACCAGTTGATACTGGTTGAGTCGAGTTCCTTTTTAAGTTGTTCAGCTACTACAAAACCTTCTGTAAATTGCTTATTTTTAAGATATGCATAGGTTAGTCCAAATTGATTTCTCTGATAGAAAAAATATAAGGCACTTATCTTACCATTATAAAAGAGTTGCGCAGAATCATTTAAGTGTTTTATGTGCTCTTCAACACTACCAAATGCCTCTAGCGCTGCTGATTTACCAACATAATAATAGCTATATATAGGAGAGGAATTTGTGTGCTTCCATAAAGAAAATAACTTATTAACTCCTTCAATTATGAATTCAGCATGATCAATTCTGTTCTTTACACCAACCCTGATTTCTACCATTATTTTAAGGTATAAATCTCTTGCTTCCTCCTCAACCGCATTTAACTGACGATACTTTTGTATTTCGTCTGATAATTCATAAAATCTTTTCCTATCAAAATTTCTAAAGCTAGCATTTAAACGAAGTATCTCGAGCGCTCTCACTATATGGCTAGATAACTCTGCTGTTTTAGCGATCTTAAGTGCTTGAACAGCTAACTTTTCTCTTAACTGAATGAATTCATGGTTATCTAAGATCAGTGCCTCATTAAGCAACGCATTACATTTAATCTCTTCAACAAGTGATTTTGAATATGTAATTGTCGATTCAATATCCAGGAAATTTAACTGGTTATACAGCTTTCGCTTAACCCTGGATTTAAGCATCCTGAAGGCACTATTCCTATTGCTATCCCCATAAAGCTGCTGTATTATTTCATCTTCAGATAGATTGGCCTGATCTTTTATGAGTAAATACACTTTTGTTTCCAGGTTCGTAGTGTCGGCTAAGTTGAGTAATGCCGCGCCTGAACCCTTCCCTTGCTCTTCCAGTAGTTTAACAAGCTGCTTGAGTTCCTCCATATCATTAAATTATGCTGACATTTCATCCAGTATCAATTCCCATAAATGCTCATAAGGAACAATCTCAATTTCTGCGTAGGCATCGCCTGGAGTTGGAGTTTCAATAAGCTTCTGATAGTGTTTTGCACCTTTTAACCGACAAGCTGTTACATCATAATCTTCTGTAACTATTAGCATCAAAAGCTTTAAAAACAATTTGCTCCTAAGACTGAAGGAGTCTTTCAAATGTGTAAGTATATACTTCTTTAAGCTTTCAATTCTATAGAGCAATCCCTCAGTATCCCCCTTTTTAAGAAAATACAAAAACTGTAGTATTAGGATTGCTACGTTAAAACCTTGTTTATCCTTACTATACTCCGTGATGGATGTTATAAACTTATGATAATTAAACGATTCTAATATGGGGTAAGACGGTTCTATAAAATAAAGATATGCTGTATACAGTTGCCACCTCTCTTTGGCGTCTTTTGTAATGATACTAAAACTGGCATTTGTGCGTACCCGATGCAATAAAACGGAAGCTAACTCATACTTTTTTGCATGAACTGCAAGCAGAAAATAATTCTCCATGTAAGCAAACCAGTTCTTTGTATTGGTATCAAATAAGCTGTAGAAATCATTCGCGTATCTTAGTCCATTTGTATATTCTTTCGTTCGCAGGTGAGCATAAATAAGCATGTAAGCATTTAGATTAATCTCAAAACGCTGTGCATTTATCTGCTTGTTTTTAACAAGCATTTCAGCTTCTTCAGTTATTCTTATTATTTCATTAAAGTCACCAATAAGTTCATAAAATAGCATTGATGTTCTATAGAAATAGTAAAAACAGTTGAAAGTTTTCGTTTCATCCCAAATGGTTCTGAGTCTTATAATAAGAACCGGAAGCTCCTCTAAATATGCCTTTCTGATTTTTACTGTACTTTTTAAGTGTACCATAGATTGTTGAAACAGGGAAACCGCCTCTTTCTCTAATGCTACAATCTTTGAATATTGGAGGAATTCTTCTCGGCAATTTTTAAATGATTTTAATCCACCCTGATTCGTCAGACATGCTAATTCAATTTCTACTGCCGCTAGAATCATTTCATTCAATTCATATTCCTGAGCAATAGATTTGACTTTTTTACATAACCCAAAAGCAATACTAAATTCTGTTTGCTTTAGCATTAACTTTGCTAATAGCAGCAATCTTTCGCCTTCAATTTCTCTACGCAAAGGCAACTTCTCAGAAGTAATATCTACCGTTATAAGTGTGTTATATAGTTTTTTCTTTACCCTATGTTTGAGCATCTTATAACGAACATCACTTTGATCAGAACCATAAAGCTTGGATGCCGCTTCCATATCAGACCTGAACGTTCCCAGACGAATTCCATCAACAAATACAGTTTCTAAACTTTTATTTTTACGTAAATGATTGTTTTGTACATTTCGTGTCGAAATGGCCTGAAGTACATTTAGTAACTGCTCTATTTCTTGCATATTGAGCAAAATTTCATTATTAATAATTTAATATTCCATAGTGACTAATTAGGAATAGAGCCACCTAAACACTAATTTGTTTATATTATAATCATTTAATATAAACTTTTTTAAAGCTTTAATTTGAACTATAAGTTACTTTATTTCACTTTACTAAAAAGCCACCTTTAAAACCAGGCCAATTTAGGCATTAATTTACGACAATATATATATTATACAGGAATTATATAAATATATAATAGTTACTTTCTGTGAAAAATATTCCTTTCTGTTTCGTTATTTAAAACAAATATTTGTCTCAGAAAACTTAAAAGACCGAAATCATGATAGAAATTCTTGTAGCAATAATCTTACAGGTAACGACCATCTTAAATGGTGGTAATTCAGAAAAACTGACCACTGAGCAGAAAGCTGCCATTGAGCAAAAGGCTAACCAAGAGAAAATCAATTCAGAGCAAAATTCTACTGCTGAAGGTGGTCAGGGTGGTTGGGCAGGTTAAGCAATGATATTTTCCTTATCTTGCTCTGAAATCTTTTAGCCAAAGGACTTTTGCCAGATGAGGAAATTATACCCGTTACTTTTTTGCCTATTATTCTCTCTTTCTTTTTGCTCACAACCTCAGCGACAGCCAGAGGAGGTAAGGATCCGGTTAGCATCTGAACCGCACACGCTTAGCCCTGTTAACTATAGCGACTCGGAGGGTTTGCAGGTTATTAATCTTTTGTTTCAGAGCCTGTTAGGAGTTGACTTGGAAGATGACCAACTGAAGCCCGTTTTGGTTAAGGCCCGGCCTCTTATTGAGCAAAAAGATTCTGTAACGCTGATTACCTACGAGCTTAGAGACGAGGCCAGCTGGTCGGACGGGTCTCCTGTAACATCAGATGACATTGCCTTTACCTTAAAGGTTTTAAAAGCACCGTTAGTACAAAATGAACAAGTAAAAACGCAGGTCGCCTTTATCCGTGACCTGGTTCAGGACAAAGAAAATAACAGGAAATTTACCTTCGTCTGCGATAGCTTCACCCCAGAAATGGAATTGTTATCCGGAGACTTTTTTATAATTCCGGCTTATTTATTTGACCCTGAAAATCTATTAAAGAATATACCTGTAGCCGCATTTACAGACAGCCTTTCCAAGCTTGAAAACCATACTAAAATCAAGGCTTTTGCGGCTCAATTTAATACACCTGCCTACAACAACAATGGTAAAATATTGCAAGGTAGCGCAGGATATACACTAGAGGAATGGGTGCCGGGGCAGTACATAAAGCTCCGGCAAAAAGAGGATTGGTGGGGTAAGAACACAAATGCTACTAACCTGACAGCCAACCCCGAACACATCACGCTTCATATCATACCTGATAACACTACTGCCCTGCTTGCACTTAAAAACCGACAGCTGGATGTGCTGAAAGATATCCCTGCCCATGAGTTTGATCAGCTTAAGCAAAACAAGGATTTTCAGGAAGACTTTGATCTCTTCACACCTGATTCTTATAAATCTGTATATGCTGGTATAAACAGCCGATTACCTAAATTCGCTGATAAGCAAACCCGCCAGGCCATCGCCTACTTACTTGATATTACAAACTATATAAAGGTAACACAGCAACAATACGCTATTCCCACAGCAGGCATAATCCCTCCAAAGCTTACAGAGTTCTACAATTCTGATTTAAAGCCCTATACGTTTAATCCGGCAAAGGCAAAGCAATTATTACTTGCTGCTGGCTGGCAAGAGCGCAACACAGGCTGGTTTAAAAACATAAATGGCAAAGAGCAACAACTAACTATAGTTGTAACCTATAAAGCAGGCAATAATATAGTCGAATCCACGGCGCTTATTTTTCAGCAAAGTGCGGCAGAACTGCACATACCCGTACAAATAGAAGCGCAGGAAGGAAACCTGTTCACGCAAAACTCCAGAGAACATAAATTCGAGCTGTTCTTCCGTCCACTGAGCGGCAACCCGTTTGCCTTTAACTTTGAGCCGATATTGCATACTTCGCATGCTGCTAAAGGCGGAACCAACTATACTGGCTTCGGAAACGCTGAAACAGATGCGCTGCTACAAACTATAAACAAAGCCACTGACGCAAAACAGAAAGCTACTCACCTGAAGCAATTACAGAAACTGATGCTGGAAGAGGCTACGTTCATAGTGCTGTACTATACAAAAGAGCGATTGGCTATACACAAACGTTTCCAGAACACGAAAGTATCGGGCTTATCGCCAAACTATGATGTAAGTGCATTTCTGATTAAAAAATAGTAGCTGCCTTTATGCTACGCCACTTATTCCACCGTTTGCTCTATGCCATCCCAGTTTTATGGGTAATGGTTTCTGTCATTTTTTTGCTGAGCAGAATATTGCCCGGTACTTTTGGAGAGCAGTTGTTTGCAGATGAGGCAGGATTTTACAGCAAAGGATCACAGCAACAGAAGACTATTGCCTACGAGCAGCTCCTACAACGTACCAACCAGCAATTACCCCTCTTTTATGTAGGTTTCGCATCTATAAAAGCAGCAGAGGCTCACACAGGCTATAGTTACCTACTGCCCGATCTTAACTGGAATGGCACCGGCAACCAGTATCACCTCTGGGCATCAGAAGTCTTAACCGGCAGCCTGGGACAGTCTTTTGCCAGCACAAGGCCTGTAACAGAAGTAATTACGGAAGCCGCAGGCAATACTATTTTGATCCTACTTTTTAGCATGTTTATAACTATAGCCCTGGCTTTAGTTGCAGGTATAACGATGGTGCTTTGGCAGGGTTCCAAATGGCCCCAGCTACTACTTACATTCCTTATTGTGCTGGATAGTTTACCGCTGTTTGTACTGAGCCTGCTGCTGTTGCTACTGCTGGCCAGCCCCGATGCCCTACAGCTTTTCCCGGTGTTCGGACTTGGCTATAGTTCCGTTGCAAACCAGAGCAGCATAACATCACTATTAAACCAGCTTCCTTACCTGGCCTTGCCCATTCTCTGCATGGTGTTGGCCAACCTACCATATCTTACTAACCAATTCTATAGTTCGCTGTCTGGTACCATGCAGGCTGATTATATTAAAACTGCCCGCGCAAAGGGCCTTCGCTCTTATAAAGTAGTTACTCGCCACGCCCTGCGGAATGCGCTTTTACCGGTTATTACCATCTTATCAGATATGTTGCCCGCCCTTGTGGCAGGCACAGGTATTATAGAAATCATTTTTGCGATTCCCGGTATCGGTCGCCTGCTGGTAAACAGTGTTCTTGCCCGGGACTTTCCTGTTATTGTTGGCATAGTAGTCGTAATTGCGGTCTTTAAAATGATTTCTCATGCCCTGGCGGATGTTTTATATACACTGGCAGACCCAAGAATAAGAAACTCAGCTAAATGAGGACGTTGATGTTAGATATAGCCGAGCTCTGGAGAAGAAGGTGGAGTTTTAAAATAGCACTGCTCTATTTGCTTGCACTTTTGATCCTGGTACTTGTGCTGCCTTTTCTGCCCCTCCTCTATACTCCAAACCAACTGGATCTGGAGAATGTATTTCTAAAACCTTTTGAAAGCAGTACACACGTATTTGGTACAGACCAGTTGGGGAGAGATGTACTGGTAAATACCTTACATGGTGCTCGGAATGGCTTACTGATAGCGCTGCCTGTTATGCTTATTTCTTCGTTTATAGGCACCACTATAGGGGCACTGGCAGGCTATTTTGGAAACAACAAAATAAACTCACGACGTGGGAGTTTGCTTATAGTTGTATGCTGCGTTTTACTGCTGTTATACTACGTCCTGCACGTACCCTTGCAAGTGGTAACCTATGATCTATCCGAAACTATAGTTTACATTTCCTTTATAGTGGGGACCAGCATCTGTTTATTTTTGTGGTATGCTATCCGGCCATTATTAAACAGGCTTTCCTCTCTCAGGGCGAAGGCGAAAATCCCCTTTGATAGCATTACACTACGCAGTATAGAGTTACTTACCAGTTTACCAAAATTGCTTATCCTGATAAGTGTTTCTGCTTTTGCACCGCCATCAGTCATGTTACTTTCGGTCGTTCTGATCTGCACTTACTGGACCGGAACCGCGCGCCTCTCCCGCGCTGAAATGCTCCGGATAAAACAACTACCTTACATGGAGGCGGCTTTAAGTACCGGCATGTCGCATAAACGCATCATTTTTAAAGAAGCTATCCCAAACCTGATCAGCCCGGTGGTGGTAGCGTTTATTTTTGGTGTAGGGGGACTTCTGGCTATTGAATCGACACTTTCATTTCTGGGAATCGGGCTTCCGGCAACATTCCCCAGCTGGGGGCGCACTATTGCCGGTATCCGCTCAAACCTTTCTGCCTGGTGGCTGGTAGCTTTTCCGGGAGGATTTCTGGCACTTACAGTACTTGCTTTGCAAATATGCAGCTATCATTTAGTGCGTATAACACAGGAAAGAGGAAGATAATAAATGTTACTTTTGACCCTATTTTACCCATAACTCAACCTATAGGCACATCTGTTATTCTCCTGATCAGGCACTAACCTGTTCAGCCCTAGTCTTAATCTGCTATAAGAGAGAACAAACAGCTACTCATCATGCAAAGCCTTATTGATATTACACAAGTTAACTTGAGGCAGTAGCTTTCCTGTTACACAGCATAGCTATTCGCTAATATTGTAACAAGAAACTAAAGCATACGCTGCATGAACCCAACTTATAGCATCCTGACAGACTCTGATTGCTTAAGCCAGCCAGTTTTATCTGCTTCTATTAACCTTACACTACACCAGGACGACCTGATGGAATTTGCAACTATAGATGGTGGTGTAGTAGATTATTATGCCTGCGAGGAGGCCGTAAATACAGGAGCTGGTATTTTTATTGGTGGGTATTTTGTAGGTGTTACAGACTATTCACAGTGCTACCCTCAGCAAACCTTTTTGCGTAAGTAGAGCAAAGTATTTACCTGCAAATTTTACTTTTAAGATCTTATCAAAGATATAAAAATAGTTGTTGGTTGTTTGTGTTAACAATTAGCCCTGTGGTAGCCGCTGCAGGGCTTTTGTTTTGGATATTTACGAACTATAGATCCAGTCCAGGGCAGTTTCACGATCTGTAAAGGATTGCATGCTGCACCCGAAAACAGATTCGCATTTAACTTTACTCAGTAAACTGTCAATAACGGCTTGTGTAAAAACATCGGGCTCTGTAATTCGGGCAAACTTTATAACAGAAGATGTAGTAAGCGGCAACAGGAAATTGTTTCGTATTACCTTCTGCCCTTCGTTACCTAATAAACTGAATTTGCGGGTATCTGCGAGGAGGTATAAGGGTTGTTTATCTTCTATAACTTCCAGCAAATAAGAAAGCTGAGGCTGCAGCTCATTCAAAGAAACCTGATCGTTTAGCGTAACTTCAACTAAACTGAGAGGCTCGCTGTAACGTATAGTAAACCCTGACTGATCGGTTGTGATTGTTTCGGAAATAGAGGCGTGCTGTAAAACCATAAAACACTAATACGCAACAGTTACAACAAATACTTGTACTATAACATTATAATATATTCATACGTAAAGTATTTCCTCAATTTTTAAATATTTTACGTTGCTATCAATCATCAAGCTAAACTATAGTTTGCCATAATTAAAAAACAGAAGGCCCGCTTATATTCGTAAGCGGGCCTTCTTCATTCAGCAGAGAGCAAGGGATTCGAACCCTTGATACCCTTGTGGGGTATACACACTTTCCAGGCGTGCTCCTTCGACCACTCGGACAGCTCTCTAATTGCGTGCAAAGATACACTTTAAATTTTTATAGTTGCAAACTATAGTTCCCTTATCCCGGGCCTGTTTACAGACTTATTTCACCACGCAGGTTATCAGAGAGCAATCTTATAGTTTCTTCTTTAGATAAGTTCAGGCCAAGCACAAACATCAGTTTGGTTACGGCTGCTTCAGTGGTTATATCTGCTCCGCCAATTACGCCCATGTTCAGCAGGTACTTACTGGTTTCGTAGCGGCCCTGGTCCACGCGGCCTTCATCACACTGGCTTACATTCAGTATATACACGCCCCGCTCTATCGCTTCCTTTAACAGGTTCAGGAACCAGGCAGAGGTTGGCGCATTACCGGAACCAAAGGTTTCCATTACAACCCCGCGTACACCTGGCGCCTGCAGTATACTGCGTACCACTGCTTCCGTTATGCCCGGAAACAGCTTCAGTATAACTACATTCTCTTCTAACTGATGATGCACTTTAAGAGGCTGCAACGGGCAGGGCTGTATGTTTTCGTCATAAAAATCAATGTCGATGCCGGCTTCTGCCAGGGGCGGATAGTTCTCAGATTTAAAGGCATCGAAATGGCTGCTTTCTACTTTTTTGGCCCGGTTACCGCGCAACAGCAGGTTATGGAAAAAGATACTCACTTCGGGCACCCGACATTTTACGTGCGCTTTTGTACCTGCAATCTGTAAGGCTGTAATTAAGTTCTCACGGGCATCAGTTCGTATCAAACCAATTGGCACCTGTGCTCCTGTAAAGATCACTGGCTTCTGCAGGTTCTCCAGTAAGTAACTCAGCGCCGAAGCACTATAGGCCATCGTATCGGTGCCATGCAGCACCACAAAACCATCGTAGTCGTTATAGTTCTCTTCTATCAGCTTGGCCAGCATCAGCCAGTCATTTATAGTTATGTTCGACGAATCGATAACCGGCTCAATGCTGATAACTGTAAGCAGGTAATTGAATTGCTTTAGCTCCGGCACTTTATCCGGTATCTGTGAAAAGTTGAACGGCACCAGATGCTGCGCTTCTTCATCGAATACCATCCCAACAGTGCCGCCGGTATAAATAATAAGGATAGATGCTTCCGGATCGTCTGGGGCTGCCGTGTCGATGTGTACTTTTACCGTTTGCATAAACTATAGTTTGAACAGGTTCAGGGCGTTTTGGGTAGTTATAGTTGCTACTTCTTCTTCCGGTTTTTGCATGAGCTCTGCAACACGTTTGAGTACCAGCGGAATGTAGGCAGGCTCGTTGCGTTTGCCACGGTGCGGCACAGGCGCCAGGTAAGGACAATCGGTTTCCAAGACAAGATCTTCCAGCGCTACATGCGGTAAAACTTTATCCAGTCCGCCATTTTTAAAAGTAGCTACACCGCCAATTCCCATCAAAAAGTTAAGTTCTTTAACCTTAGCCGCCTGCTCCGGGGTACCCGAAAAGCAATGGAAAATTCCACGCAAGGTTCCGTCTTGGGCAGCGGCTACCAGTTCGTAGGTTTCATCAAACGAATCGCGGGTATGCAGTACTATAGGTAGTTTATGTCTTTTAGCCAGCTCCAACTGTACTTTCAGGGCTTCCTGCTGCTGTTGCAGAAAGGTCTTGTCCCAGTACAGATCAATGCCGCACTCCCCTACCGCTGCAAATGCTCGCTTGTTCAGCCATTCTTCCACCAGGTATAGTTCGCGCTCAAAATCCTTTTTTACATAGGTGGGGTGCAGGCCCATCATCGGGATGCATTGCCCCGGAAAAGAAGCTTCAGTTTCCAGCATCGCATCGATAGAAGTATGGTCGATGTTGGGCATGTAGATCTTCTCTACTCCTGCTTCCCTGGCTTTTGCCACCGCTGCTGCCTGGTCTTCCTTAAATTCTTCGGAGTAAATATGTGCGTGCGAATCAACTAATTTCATTCTCAACTATAAATTATCATCAACTATAAGCCGATGGGTATTACAAATTAAAGCTGCAAGTTAAGTTTAATTGCTGATTGTTATTTGCTGATTGTTGAATGGTTAGTAGTTGAATTTTCTGAATCAGGATTGTTAGGATTAATAGATTGACAGGATTCTTGTTGAGTCACTCACGAACTCTTTAACTCACTAACTCTCCAACTTTCTAACTTCCAAACTCTTAGTACTTTCTCCCTTTCCAGACTGTCTTTACTGGCATAAAAAAGTAAATAATAAGCATTACAGATGAGACCACCAGGTAAAGTTCGAAAAGCACATAATAAAGCCACGGCACGGCTAGGTTCAGACGGCGCAGGCAGATATGCAGAAAAATGCTTTGCAAGAATAGCTTGAGAAAAAAAATACTCCCCATTACCCCTACCGAGGTATAAGCAAAGAACGGAATGAGCACCGGGTAATACGCTGCGTGCAGTATAAAAATGACAGCCATGTAAAGCGGCAAATGCATGGAGCCACTCATCCAGCGTTTGCGTTGGTTTATGTACTGTACAAAGTTGGCTGCCGGCAACGACAAGGCCAGTACATCCCGACTATAGATATTTCTAAAATCCCAGCCTTTGCGCAGTATTTCGTTAAAGATGGCAATGTCTTCCGTTATCGAAAACTTGATCCCTTCAAATCCGCCTACACTTTCGTATGCCTCGCGTCTCAGCAACATATTATTACCCATCGTAGTAACAGGCAACCCTTTATCTGACACTACCTGCACCAATCCAAGCGCATAAAGCCAGTCCAAGGCCTGCATTTTATGAAAGAAATGGTTGCCAGTTATAGTTGTGATACCCGTCACTACACCTACTTTTTCCGTCAACGCTGAAAGCATTTTCTGCACCCAGTTCGCCGGCACAGCAATATCGGCATCGGTATAAAAATAGTAATCAGTAGTAGCGTGATGCGCCAGCTGTGCCAGCACGTTTGCTTTACCACGGGCGTTGCCAATATTCTCCGTGATCGTAATACATTTATAGTTGGGCTTGTCCTTGATGTAGTCTTCAACTATAGCAAGCGTGTTGTCTGTTGAGGCATCGTTTCCGATCAAAACTTCTATTTTCTCTTTCGGATAAGTGAGGGCTTCAATTGCGGAAAGGCAGCGGATTATGGTGTGTTCTTCGTTGCGGGCAGCAATCAGGATACTGATGCGGGGTTGGTGTGTAAGTTTTAAACTATAGCGCTTTCGGTTAAAAACTAGCAGGTACAACAGCACCAGGAAAATGGAAAAGTAAACTATAAAATAGATTACTGAAATGGTCATAACAGTTCGAAAGTATACCCCTGATGTGTGAAATGCTCCAGAAACCGGGGTAAGGCATACCGCATGTTTCGTTCCGCTTTCAGGCTATCGTGGAAAACGATGATACTGCCGCTTTGGGTTTTGGCTATACTTTGTTTCAGGCATTCTTCCGGTGAAAGGGTGGCATCGTAATCATTGGTCAGCACATCCCACATAATCAACTCATAGGTTGGCCGTAAGGCGGTTGCCTGTTTCGTAGTTATTCTGCCATAAGGCGGCCGGAACAGTGGTTTATTTTCTGTAGTAGGCGAAACTATAGTAGCTAAGATATCCTGGCATTGCTGCACGTTCTGCAGGTACTCATCAAAAGAAGTTTGCCAGCCTTTTAAGTGGTTATAAGTATGGTTGGCAAGTTTGTGGCCGGATGCCAGTACTTGTTGCGCAATGTCAGAATGCTTTTCCAGGTTATCGCCCACACAAAAGAAAGTTGCCCTGGCGTTATAGTTGGCTAATTGCTCCAGCACAAAAGGCGTTACTTCCGGAATTGGTCCATCGTCAAACGTTAAAAACAGCTTTTTGCCCGCCACCCCCCGATGCCAGGTATAACCAGGCAAAAGCTTTTTCATAAGATAGGGCGTTTTGAAAAGGCGGAGCAAAGCCAAATTGTTGGATTGTTAAACTGCTTAATTGTTGAATCTGCTAAAGTAGCTCTTGATGACCACAAAACAATTTAACCATGCAGCCATTTAACCATTATCTTATTTAAACCTGCACGAAAGTAGCGTAATATCGTCGTTCAGGGTGGCGTCTTCGTTGTACAGGTTTATTTCGCGGAGCAGTTGCAGGTGTAGCATTTTGGAGCTCAGGAAACGGTGCGACTGCAGGAAGTTTATAGTTCGTTCGATACCAAATTCGGAGTCATCCTCATCAAAAACTTCTGTCAATCCATCGGTATAGCAAAGGAGCGTCGAGTTTTCCGGTACATCAATGCTCGTTACCGACATAAATGGTAGCACATCAAATGCACCCAGCATGGTACAGCCTTCGTTCAGGAGCTGGTGTGTGTTGTTCTCAAACAAAAGTATTGGCGAATTATGGCCGGCATTTACATAACAAAGCTCACGGGTTTTACGGTTATAAAGGCCCATAAACGAAGTGATGAACTTCTCAGCGATTGCATTTCTATAGATCAGGTTATTTAGCTCGGAAACTACAGTGTTCAGGTCAGATGTCTGGCGGAGTATAGTTCGCAAACCAGCCTGGAAATTGGACATCAGCAAAGAAGCCGGAACACCCTTACCGGATACGTCGGCTATGCAGAACAGGAACCGGTCCTGGTCAATCTCAATGTAGTCGTAATAGTCACCCCCAATAGACGAGTGCGGAATGTAGCTGGCATGAATAACCACATCCTTATCGTTTGGAAGGGCTTTCGGGAAGAGCATAGCCTGCACTTCACGGGCAATTTCTATCTCTCTTCTTATAGACTCCTGGGCAAGTCGCTGGCGGGCCATTTTGTGGTTCTCGATAGCAACCAGCATAATATTACTTACCGTCTGCACAAAGTTCAGGGCTTCTACATTGGTATAAAAAGGCTGCATTTTACCGATCATCACAAAAGCCAGTACTTTGCCATTATGCAGAACCGGAATCACGATCTCAAAGGCGCGCCACTTTTTATCTACCTGTAACTTAGAGGTATAGGTGATTTCTTTCAGCGATGTGATGGCTTCCGGAAGGTCCTGCTTTTTAAAATCCTGCTGCGTACCGAAATCGGCTTTACATTCCCACTGCTCGTCGTGCACATATAACACCAGCCTGCTGATCTGTAACTGAGCCAGCAGCGTAAAACGGTAAATCTTATACAAGGCAGCCTCGGGCAGGTTCTCATTAATAGCCTGCGTAATTTCGAGCAATGCCGAAAGTTCCAGTTTTTTCAGGTTCAGTTCCTGCAATATATTTGGTGTGCTACTCTCAGCCATTTGTCAACGGTATCTTTGGATCATATGCATCGCGGAGGCCATTGCCCAACAGGTTAAATGCCAACACCAGCACGCTAATGCATAAACTTGGTAATAGTACTAAATACAACCCAGCCTTCGCCCCTATCAGCTGAAAGCCTTCATTCACCATCATGCCCCAGCTTGGTGCGGGAGGCTGCACGCCAAGGCCCAAAAAACTAAGGCCCGCCTCAATAAGTATCGCCGACGCAAAGTTGGCAGTGGCAATAACGATTAAGGGTCCCATCATGTTCGGGAGCAAATGTCTTAAAATAATAACTCTCTCCGGAACCCCCAGAACCTGAGCAGCTTCAATGTAGGTCTTTTCTTTTAACCCGAGAATCTGACCACGTACTACACGTGCAACTTCGACCCACATAGTTAAACCAACCGCTACAAAAGCTACCCAAACTCCTTTGCTGTCCAGCGCGAGGCTTATGGCAATCACCAGCATAATACTCGGCACCGACCATACCACCGTCATCAGGAACGTCATGAGTTTATCAACCCCTCCACCAAAATAACCGCCAGCCGCTCCAACCGCAATACCTACTACTAACGATATCAGAACGGCTACAAACCCGATACCCAGCGAAATGCGCGTACCCAGAATTAAACGGCTCAGCACATCGCGCCCGGCTTTATCAGTACCCAGCCAGAATGTTTTGTTCCGGATATGTTCGTTCTGTATTGATTGCTGTAACTCCGAAACCGAACTATTGTTTTCAGAATCTCCTACTATTTCTTTCAGAGCGAACGTGCGTGGCTGATCGGCCATAGCATTATTGCTGCGTAGCGGCTGCACCTGCAGGCTGTCGCCTTTAAAACTATAGCTTTCGATGGGAATTTCGCTGTAATCTTCCGGTGCCCCGAAAAGCATAAATGCTAGCGGGTTAACATCTTCGGCAGGATTTACTTTTGTGATCC
Source organism: Pontibacter populi (assembly GCF_019336435.1). GTDB lineage: Bacteria > Bacteroidota > Bacteroidia > Cytophagales > Hymenobacteraceae > Pontibacter > Pontibacter humidus. The sequence continues at coordinate 755,865 of NZ_JAHWXQ010000002.1, forward strand.
GTAGCACCTGTGTAGAGAAACCTGGATTCTTTTTCTGGATCTGTACCAGGCCGTTGTTGGCATTGGGCGTGCTGTCGGGCATAATGGCATAACCCAGGATGGCTACAACTATGGCCAGCAAAATAATGCCCAACCCAACCATGGCAGGTTTGTTCTGCAACAGGCGCTGCCTGATATAATAGGAAGGCGGCCGGTTAGCAGCTTTTTCTTTTTGTAGTACAGCCATTTAAATTGAGTTATGCACTACCAGGCCAGCCTTTGTAGCCAAGAAAAAGTAATCCTGGCAATGCTTACCAAACGTGTCAGGATCATAGGCATGTTCCGTATCCTGATCGGGGTACATAATACGGATATAGCCTTTGCCGAGCAGTGACTGCAGCCCTTCGCAAAGCTCGTCATCCGAAAGCGAAAGCGTGCTGCGCAGGTCCGGGTAGGAGGCTACAAAGTAAAGTTCGTCAAGTATATCGAATTCGTTTTCTGTCATCGGTTCTGTATTGTTCTTCCTTTCCAGCGGTAGCGCCCGGTTAAGCCTAAAATTGCCGTTACCAGCACATAAGGGATGTACACCAGTTGCAGCGGAAACATGTACCAAATGTATTGTTTCCGGCCTAAAAACCTCAGTATACGAGATAAAAATAAGAAATCTGCAGCGAACTTGACAACTAAACCGGTAATAAATACTGATACAGGAAAAATTCCGACGATCGCCATTAATAATGCCACAAAAAGTACCAGATTAACTATAAAAACGATGAGCGCAAGAAGCTTTACATCCGCATCCTGGTACGCCCGCCACTTACTTGCCCACCTGATGCGCTGGCTCAGAAAACTGTCTATAGTTTTACGTGCCTCCGTGTAAACGATGGCACCTTTATGTTTCAGGAAAAAAGCTTTGCCGGGGTATTTATGGCTGATCTTGTGGAGTAGAAATTCATCATCGCCGCTGGCTATAGTTTCATTACCTTCAAAGCCGTTCACTTCTTCGAAAACCTGTTTGGTATAGGCCAGGTTAGCGCCATTGCACATATTTGGTTTCCCCAAGCCAATGGAGGCTCCGCCAATTCCAATCAAACTTGCGAATTCCACCAGCTGCATGCGCTCCAGTAAACTTTGGGTATTCTGAAAGCTGACGGGCCCGCTGATAAATTTAGGTTGGTAGGTTTGATAACTGTAACTATAAAGCTGAAGCCATTCCGGCTGAACGCGGCAATCGCCATCGGTAAACACCAGCAACTCCCCTTCTGCTAGCTCTATTCCTGTTTTAATCGCAGCCTTTTTACCACTATAGTTAACATAAGTATTCAACTCAATAATTTTTATCTGTAGAGCCGATGCCCGAGCGTATTGCTCAACTATAGTTTTGGTTTCGTCTTCGGAATGATCATCTATAACTATAATCTCAAAAAGCGCTTTTGGATATTGCTGTTTTTCCAGATCCTGAAGTAGGTTTAGAATATTTGCTGCCTCGTTACGGACCGGAATAATAATAGAGAGCTTTATAGTTGGAGTCCAGCCTATAGGTATAGTTGGCTCCGAAATTTTTGCCCAGGCTGCCCACCTGCGAATGATAGCCCAACTATAGCTTGCCAATGAAACTATAAGCAGCAAAGTGACAGCCCAGGTCATGCCGCTACTCCTTTCCTGAAAAAGCGCAGCCGCAACACAAAGTACAACCCCACCACACTTGGCACCGCAATATTCAGCAGCCACAAACTCAGGCTCGCACTCAGTACCTGCAGCCGGTCCTGGCCCAGGAGGCCAAACAGGTACATAGCCGAAAGCTCCCGTGCCCCCAGGTCAGAAAGTAAACTAACCGACGGAACTATAGATTTGATAAAGAATGTACCGGCAACGCCACACACATATTGTAATGCACTCAGCTTTACATCATACAGGATCAGGAGCAATATAAACTGCAGCAGAAACACGGCATAGCGGCAAAGAGAAAGTATAAGCAGCCTGGAGACTTCAGCAGAACTATAACGCGCCATGATGGACACGTAGCTTACAAATTTTCGTATTGGTTTGATAGCCGAAACAACTGCTACCATGGCCTGCGCATTATACAAAAGCAACAGCGAAGCAGCAGAAACGGCTACCAGCAAAAAGATCAGACTTAAGGACACTCCCGGATAATCTGCCCAGAAGAAAGAAACTATAAAGTAAAATAACCCCACTGACCCAACTATAACCGTTGCCACCAGCTGGCAAAACCGTCCGATAAAAATGGCTCCTATAGCTTCCAGGCGCTGTTTACTTTTCAGTTCTAGCACACGACCGGCATAATCTCCCAGTCGGTTTGGGGTGATAAAGCCCAGGGTTAACCCAACCATTACAGCCCGGTAGGCACGCCAGTAAGAGATAGGCTCCAGTTTCTGGCCAAGCAATTGCCACTTCCGGGCTTCGAAGCCCCAGTTTAAAGGAATAAGCAACACGGTAACTATAAAAAGCCAGTTGTATGGGCTTGCTACAGCATTCTGTAAAATATTTCGCCAGCTTAAAAAGGTATCAGGTGCGGTAAATATGGTACTGTACAGCAGATAGAGCGTAACGATGACCACCAGCAGTTTTGTGGCGAGTAAAAGGAACCTTCTGTTTGAGGCAATGTTCAAGATATTGTCTTATTTTTGCAGACTTATGGTTTACTCTTCTGCCCTTCCGCCTAACAAACTTATTCTCGGCATCGACCCCGGCACCCAGGTTATGGGCTACGGCCTGATTGAAGTTACAGGTTCTAAAGTAAAGGTAGTGCAGTATGGCGTTATTCACCTCAAAAGTTACAGCAACCACGCCATCAAGTTAAAGAAAATTTTCGACCGCATGATACAGCTCATCGACGAATACCTCCCCGACGAGCTGGCCATCGAGTCTCCTTTCTTTGGTGTAAACGTGCAGAGTATGCTGAAACTAGGTCGTGCCCAGGGCGTTGCTATCGCCGCTGCCCTCTCCCGCGATATTCCCTATGTAGAGTACGCCCCTAAAAAAGTAAAGCAATCGGTTACCGGAAATGGTAACGCCTCTAAAGAGCAGGTTGCCAGCATGCTGGTCCAGATCCTCAAAATTCAGCCGGACCCGAAGATGTTCGATGCTACGGATGCTTTGTCAGTAGCGCTGTGCCATCATTACCAGAAGGGGAATAATGCCAAATCAGGCGCTAAATCTTGGAAAGGGTTTTTAACGGATAACCCGGACAGGGTTGCTTCGAAGTAAATTCGTTTTCAAACTTCAGATTAGTAGTAAGTTCATGTTTCACTAGCAGCGTGCGCATTTCTTGCTAGTGTCTGTGCTATAGTTCTATTGTTCCTCTTTTGTCTTTTCGAACGAAGTGAGAAATCTATCTCAGCTTATATTTGGCTACTCTTCTATTCGAACCAAGCCTTTTCTTTTATAGCCTTCTTTCAATCCTGGGAGCTTTACTTGCCTTTCGTTTCAATCCAGCTTTGGTGCCCTCACGGCCGGGAGGCCCCGTCTTCGGGCATCGCGCGGTGTACATTTCTTTTGTTCGTACCTCACAATGCCCTACAGGCACCAGAAATCTACAAGGCGCTCAACCCAAAGACTGGAATCAGTTCGATAGCTATAGTATGTCTATAGTATGAACCTGCTCGCTTCGAGCTTTATCGTGGTGATAGTTTCGAAGGGACAGGTAAACCTGCCCTGTTCGTGGTGTATAACTAATGTAGTTCTAGATTTCTCCTTCGTCGAAATGACAGATTGTAACAGGAGTAGCAAAAAGTCCCCCTTTGAAGGGGGCAGGAGGATGAAAAACGGGAACGATGAAACAATAGTTTAGGAATTAGTAAGGACAGCAACTGTCCCTCTAAGGGGACTATAGGGGTGTAAAACAGAAACTATAGAACTATAATTTAAGCTATAGTAATAGCATAAATTCCCCTCTCGGGAGGGGCAGGGGTGGGTAAAACAGAAGCTAAGAAATAATAGCCTAAACTATCGCAAAGGTCTTATCTCCCTTCTACCAGGATCCTTTCAGGATGACAGGTGGAGAAGTAGCTATTAAAGCTCCCCGCCTTAGACTACCGAGAAGCGATTTCGAAGGTAGAGAGCGTAGCTCTGAGGGGCAGGGGTGGTTGGACCACTGAACCTATAGAACATCAACCTAAACAATTGCAACAGCAGAAACTCCATTCTCAAAAACTATAGCAGTTAACTTCCGCCTAAAAAGCTTAGTACCACAAATCCTAAAACTCTGCCCAATAAACATCGAACCTGGCAAAACAAACGTTACATAAGTCCTGTTGTATCGCACCAACTATAAACTTTACTTTATCCGAAATATACTATATAAACTGCGTTACGTTAGGCATACAAATGCATTTGAATTACATTTGCGTTTTAAAACCCTGAATCTCGGGCGGCCCGTAAGATGAGTTATTAATCTAATAGCCCCTGATTCACATTTTTAAATAAAACTCTAGCAAAAATCGGCACCACAAAACAGCCAATGGATTATAGTAACAGAGATAAAACTAAAACACGCCGCCGCAAATACTTTATTACCAAAAGGCTGGATCGCCTGTTTCTGGAACTCTACCAGATCTATGCTTTCGTTTCCCGGTTTTTCCGCGAAGTCTTTTTTCCGCCTTACGAGGGCAGAGAAATCATAAAGCAGTGTTATGAGGTTGGTGTCAAGTCACTTCCGCTCATCACCATTACCGCTTTTATTATTGGTATCGTTTTTACTAACCAATCGCGCCCTTCCCTTTCGGAGTTTGGAGCAACCTCCTGGTTGCCGGCACTTATTTCGGTGGCTATAGTTCGCGCTATGGGTCCATTGGTAACTGCTATTATTGCCTCTGGTAAAGTAGGCTCAAGTATAGGGGCAGAACTTGGCTCTATGCGTGTAACAGAGCAGATAGATGCCATGGAGGTTTCGGCCACAAACCCATACAAGTTCCTGGTCGTAAGCCGTGTACTGGCAACTACATTAATGATTCCGGCCCTTACCATGTATACAACTTTTGTTGCATTGCTGGGCGGTTATGTAAACGTACATCAGAATGAGCTTACAACGCTCACCACTTTCTTTACGCAGGTTTTCGACGCTATTACGTTCCTGGATATTATTGCTTCTTCAGTAAAGTCTGTGCTGTTTGGTTTTACCATTGGTATGGTGGGTTGCTATAAAGGCTACCACTCTTCTAAGGGTACAGAGGGTGTTGGTAAAGCGGCCAATTCATCGGTGGTTACGGCTATGTTCCTTATTTTTATTGAAGAGCTGCTAACCATGCAGATTATCAATGCAATTCGTGTAATGTAACCGCCTGAGCTGATGAAAAAACCTAGTTCTAAGATAGATTTCACTCAGAAAGTGATCACCATTCAGGGCCTTACAAAAGCCTTTGATGAGTACGAAGTGCTGAAAGGCGTGGATCTTGATCTTTATAAAGGGGAGAACCTGGTGGTGCTGGGCCGTTCCGGTACCGGTAAGTCCGTTCTGATCAAGATAATTTCCGGTTTATTGCGCCAGGATGGTGGTTATGCAAATGTGCTGGGCCAGGAAGTAGATAAACTCACGCCGAAACAACTGGATGAGCTGCGTTTGAAGATTGGCTTCTCGTTTCAGAATAGTGCCCTTTACGACAGCATGACAGTAAAGGAAAACCTGGAATTCCCGCTCATACGGCACTCAAAAGACATGACTGCCCGCGACCGGTCACGTATTATTGATGTTGTGCTGGAAGCAGTTGGGCTGGCACAAACTATAAACCAGATGCCTTCGGAACTATCGGGTGGGCAGCGCAAGCGTATAGGCATTGCCCGTACATTAATTCTGAGACCAGAAATTATGCTCTATGATGAGCCAACGGCAGGTCTGGACCCGATCACAAGCCAGGACATTAATAACCTGATTAACGAAGTACAACGACGCTTTAACACGTCATCCATTATAATTACCCACGACCTTACCTGTGCAAAAGCCGTTGGCAACCGCATAGTAATGCTGCTTGACGGCCAGTTTCAGCGCCAAGGCAGTTTTGAGGAAGTGTTTGATACAGAAGATGAACGCGTAAAAGCTTTTTATAACTACAACTTTACTGAATAATGAATACGGCAGATAATAAACGCGCTATTATAGTTGGCATTTTTGTGCTCTTTGCCCTGCTTATACTAATAGTAGGTATTTTTACACTGGGCGGCCAACAGAAACGCTTTATTTCCACTATAACGGTAAAAGCTGTTTTTGATGATGTAGCCGGCCTGAAGCAGGGTAACAATGTCTGGTTCTCAGGTGTAAAGATCGGTACCATCAAATCCATCAAATTGTATGGTGATTCGCAGGTGGAGGTAATCATGAATATTGAGGAAAGTACCCAGCAGTTTATTCGTAAAGATGCTGTTGCCCGTATCAGCTCCGAAAGTTTTATCGGTAACAAAAATATCATCATCGAAAGCGGCAGTCCGCAGTCGCCGCCTGTTGAGGATGGCGACAGACTTGCAGCCGTAAACCCACTGAACACCGATGACCTGATGGAAACGTTGCAGCAAAATAACAAGAACCTGGTAGCTATTACCGGAGACTTTAAACAGCTGTCGTCTAAACTGGTGAATGGAGAAGGTACTGTAGGTGCAATGCTTACCGATACGGCTATGGCTGACAATTTCAAGGCGATGGTAGCGAACCTGCAACGCGTTTCGCAGAACACCATGCGCGCCTCTAACGACCTTAGCCGTTTCACTTCTCAGCTAAACACGCCGGGTAGCCTTGCCAGCGAGCTGCTAACTGATACGACTGTGTATAATCAGATTCAGGCGTCGATGGCTCAATTAAAGCAGGCTACTACATCGGCAGCCACGCTTACTCAAAACTTGCAGCAGGCAAGCACTAACCTGAACGACAAAAACAACGCTATGGGCGTATTGCTGACCGATAAAGAATTTGCCCGTAACCTGCAGAACACCATGCAAAACCTGGAAACCAGCACTCAGAAGTTTGACAAGAACATGGAGGCGCTGCAAAGCAATTTCCTGTTACGCGGGTTCTTTAAAAAGCAGGCGAAGGAAGAGGAAAAGCAGAAATCGCTACAACCAGCCCAGCCGGATACTACTAAACTATAAGTATAGCTACTAGTAAAAAAGCGGAGTAAGTATATGCTTACTCCGCTTTTTTGTTTTCTATTGTCATCTAACCCGGATTAGAGGGACTAAGACCTAGCAGCGTGCGCAGCTCCTGCTAGCGTCTGGGCTATAGTTCTTATTTTGTCATTTCGAACGCAGAGAGAAATCTATCTCAGCTTATAGTTGATATTACTACTATTCGAACCAAGCCTTTTCTTTCAAACTTCTTTCCATCCTGAGAGCTCTACTTGCCTACAGTTCTATAGTTGGCTTTGGTGCCCTCACGGCCGGGAGGCCCCGTCTTCGGGCATCGCGCTGCTTTCGCTTCCTTGGCTCGTGCCTCGCCATGCCTGGCGGCACCGGAACCTCTCGAGGCGCTCAACCCAAAGACTGAAAAGTTTCTCATAGCTACTAGTAATTGTAGTTTGAACCGGTAAGCTCCGAGATTGATCGGGATTATAGTTTCGAAGGGACAGGTGAACCTGTCCTTTACGCCGTATGAAAATATAGAACTATAGTTTAGAAATTGGCAATGGCAGCAATTGTCCCCTTGAGGGGACTACAGGGGTGTTAATCAGCAACTATAGAACTATAACCCTAACTATAGCAATAGCGGAGAATTCCCCTCTCGGGAGGGGCAGGGGTGGGTTAAAACGCTAACTATAAACCTACACTTTCAACTATAGCAATGACTGTGAAAAGCTCCCCGCCTTAGACAAGGAGGGGATAAAGGGGTGGTTGGAGCACGCTAACTATAAAACTTAACCTCCAACTATACCAATAACCTCAATCCTGAAAATCCTATGATCCTGCAAATCCTGATTCAGACAAAATCTGTCCCTACCGGGCCAGTTGAGTCAAGAGATTCAACACCATCCTAAGCCACGAGCGAGGGTGCTCGCGCCAGCGTTACAAACGATAAAACTATAGCTTCTATAAACTCCCTCCCTATTTTTAGTAGAGGACTCGGGTCAGTTAAAAACAAAATCGCCGGAACAAAGCTTTAGCTTCATCCCGGCGATTTTAAATGCTAAACTAATAGCTACCCTTGATAGGCAGCTTTTATCTTCTCGAGTGTTTCCTGAAATTCCTGCTGGCTGAACTGCTTTTTGTTGGAGAAATTCATATCCTGCATGCTGTTTAATGGTATTAAATGTACGTGGGCATGAGGAACTTCCAAACCAACTACAGCCACTCCGATGCGTTTGCACGGAACAGCTTTCTCAATAGCAGCAGCTACCTTTTTAGCAAAAGCCATCAGGCCCAGGTAAAGCTCATCATCCAGGTCAAAGATATAATCTGTTTGCTGCTTCGGTATAACTAAGGTGTGGCCTTTCGTTGTCGGAAATACATCCAGAAAAGCAAGGAAACGGTCATCTTCTGCTATTTTATAAGCAGGTATTTCACCATTCACAATCTTAGTAAATATCGAAGCTTCCATAGTTTATCGGCTTATTTCCAGAATTTCGAACTGTAGCTTTCCGGCTGGCACTGTTATCTCAGCCACATCCCCCACCGATAAACCTAGCAGGCCTTTACCGATCGGAGATTTTACTGATATCTTGCCAGAAGCCAGATCCGCTTCTTCCTCCGCTACCAAAGTATAGTCTACTACCATATTGTTCTTCAGGTTTTTCAACTTCACTTTAGAAAGGATCAGGGCTTTGCTTGCATCCAGTCCAGACTCATCAATCAGGCGGGCGTTGCCTACTACTTCTTCCAGTTTAGAGATCTTAAGTTCCAGGTGGCCCTGCGCATCTTTGGCAGCATCGTACTCGGCATTCTCACTTAAGTCGCCTTTATCGCGGGCTTCAGCAAGCTGGCGCGCCACTTCAGAGCGGCCTTTTGTCTTAAGCTCCTGTAATTCTTCTTTAAGTTTCTGTAAACCCTCTGCAGTGTAATAAGATAATTTGCTCATACGCTATTCTTCTTGTTTAAAACACAAAAACAAAGAGAACGGTTATGGCATGCATAACCGTTCTCTTTGTAAACTATGTAAATTATATTGGTTCTCTGTTTTAGTATAACACCACCTTTAGCGGCGTTACTTACTCTATACCATACGCTGGAACTCAGGTATTTGATTAACTCCGGCAGCTATAGTTCCGGAATGCTGTTAAGGCAAATATAATAAATTTTTAATTACAAGTACCTTTCGTTCTCATTTAAAAATTTTCTCAGAATTATACCGGTAAAACGCCTGGCACTGAATTTTATAGTTGCAGCAGCGCTTTTATCTTGGCTGTAAGTACCTGGTTTATTTTGATGTATGATTCGTGGGTCCAGCCGCCAATATGGGGAGTAAGCACTACGTTTGGCGCATGCACCAGGTAGTTATAGCTGGCCAGCTGTTTTTCGGTAAGCGTATGCAGTTTCTCGTTCTCCAGCACATCCAGGGCCGCACCTTTTAGAGTTCCTTTCTTAAGATGCTCTACCAATGCATCCTGGTCCACTACCTCACCGCGCGATGTATTCAGGAACCAAACAGGCTTTTTGAAACCACTAAAAAAGGCATCATCCGCAAAGTTATAGTTCTCCGGGATGTACGGAATATGGAAACTCACCACATCCGCTTCGGCTTGTATCACCTCCATCGGTACCTGCTCAGCCGGCACCGATACTTTTTCAGGGGCAAACTTATCGTAAGCTAAAATACGGCAGCCGAAGCTCTGCAGCAGCCTGGCAAAACTCTGGCCCATATTTCCGTAGCCAAAAATACCGATGGTCTTGCCTCCTATCTCTTCGCCACGGTTTTCTTCGCGCAACCATACTTTACTGCGCACTTCGTGGTCGCTACGAACTATATTACGGGTTAGTGACAGTAATAAGCCCAAAGTAAACTCCCCTACTGCCTGACTGTTTCCTTCGTTAGCTGACAATAAGGCTATGCCCCGTTCTTCTAGCGCATTCGCATCTATGTTATCGACTCCAGCGCCGGCGCGGGCTACAAACTTAAGCTTATCGGCATGCTTTATAGTTTCAGCAGTGATGCGCATTTTGCTCCGAACTATAAGTCCGTCGAAACCAGCCAGCGCCTCGCACACTTCTATCGGTTTTATAGTTGGTCTATAGTCCGCTTTTACCCCTATAGCTTCCAACATCGGAAAAATACTCGGGTGCATTTCGTCTATGATCAGGACAAGCATTATAAGTTAGAAAGTTTGGAAGTTAAAAAGTTAGAAAGGTTGGCAGTTAAGAGTTACGAAACATTAAACACGATCATCAAACTATAGATGTTTAGCGAATTGGTAATTCTTTACAGGTTATAGAGCAGATGCGCTACGCCAAAATAGATGGCCAGGCCAAGCAGGTCATTTGCTGTTGTTATGAACGGGCCGGCGGCAACAGCAGGGTTTATGCCTACTTTATCTAAGACCATAGGCGTTAAAGTACCCATCATGGAAGCAAGTATAACCACTGAAAACAGCGCCACCGATACTACCAGAGAAAGTTTCAGGTCTTGCCAGGACAAGTAAGTAAATGCAAAAACAAGGCTCGATATAATAATAGCATTCAGCAGCGCTACCATAATCAGCTTAAACATACGCTGGGCAAAATTATCGAACATCACTTCGTTTGACGAAAGGGTTTGAATAATGATGGACGAGGATTGAATGCCTACGTTTCCGCCCGTTGCTGTAATAAGCGGTACAAACAGTGCCAGAGCCGGAAGTATGGCAATGTCTTTCTCGAACAAGCCCATAAATTTTGCTGCCATTAAACCGCCTACCATACCAATGATAAGCCACGGAATACGCGAGCGCGAAATTCGGAACACGCTGTCATCTTCCTCCACATTCTCGGAAATACCGGTCATGAGCTGACGGCTGAGTTCAGCCTGCTCCTGCATTACGTCTACCACGTCGTCGATGGTAATACGGCCCAGCAAACGCCCTTGTATGTTCACGACAGGTATTGCTTCCAGGTCATATTTCTGCATCACGCTTACCACTTCGTTCTCGTCCCTGAAAGACTCAATCGAAATAACATCGGTACTATAGATATCCTGTACCAACTTATCGTCGCGGGAAAGTAGCAGCGCTTTCACACTTACACGCCCAACCAGGATGTCTTTGTTATCAACTACATAAACAGTATAAATGCGCTCTACATCTTCTGCCTGCCTGCGAATTTCTTCTATACACTGCCGTACGCGCCAGTTCAGGTTTACTTTTATAAGCTCTTTCGCCATCAGACCACCGGCACAGTCTTCCTCGTAGTGCAGCAGGTCCAGTATGTCTTCGGCTTTTTCTTCGTTCTCGATTAAGGCAATTACCTCTTCACGCGTCTGCACCGATTGCTCGTTAAGTATATCCACAGCATCATCGGAGTGCATCAGGTTAATGTAACGGGCAATCTCGGCTGAAGTAAAGTACTGCAGAAAATCGGTACGAATGTCGTAATCCAGGTTACTCAGTATTTCAGAACCAACTTCGGGCGGAAGCATGTCCATCACATACTTCGATTCGTTGGCATTCAGTTCGTAGAGCACCGTGGTAATATCGGCCGGGTACATGTCGGCCATCGTACTCAGAATAAATTCCGAGTCCTTGCGTTCAATGGCTTCTTCTACCTGGTCAATATACTCTCTTGTGATCTCTACCTGCATACGCTATTTGTTCTGTTCTACCAGCAGTGTTAATGCTATAAAATCCTGCACCGAAAGTTGCTCGGCACGCTTATCGAAAACGGGCTGCGCCTGTATTTCAGGCGGCAAGTTATAACTTTTGAGACAGTTACGCAGTGTTTTGCGTCGTGTTCCGAAACTCTGTTTTACCACCTCAAAGAATAGCTTCTCATTACAAGCCAGTTCTTTCACATCATTGCGGATCAGACTGATAACTCCGGACTTAACTTTTGGCGGCGGATGGAACACATGCTCATGCACCGTAAAGTTGTATTCTATTTTATAAAAGGCCTGCAAGAGCACGCTCAGGATGCCATAGGTTTTAGAGCCCGGAGGCGCTGCAATGCGCTCAGCCACTTCTTTTTGTATCATACACACCACTTCCGGCACTACATCGCGATGCTTTAAAACAGCAAAGAAAATCTGGCTGGATATGTTGTAGGGAAAGTTACCGATGATAGCGAACTTACCCGGAAACAGCTTGCTCAGATCTGTCTTCAGAAAATCGGCTGAAATGATGCGGTCTTCGAGTTGCGGAAAATGCTCTTTTAAGTAAGCGATGGATTCGCGGTCGATATCGATCACGGTGGTTCTGTATTCCTCGTGCTGCAACAGATATTGCGTGAGCACGCCCATACCCGGGCCAATTTCCAAAACATCCTGCACGCCCTCCGGCATGGTCAGTTGCTCCACTATCTTCTGGGCTATGTTCTGGTCGACCAGGAAATGCTGGCCTAAATGTTTTTTCGGACTTACTTTGCTCACATTCTATACTTTATAGTTTACGGCGCAGCATTATACTTTTTGCCGGAAACCCGTTATACCTTTATTGTGCGCTAAACGGCTATGGCTGCTTGTTTTCGCATTACGTTTTATAGTTACTATATTGCAGCCTTCAAAGATACGAACGACAAATGCCAACACAACTTAAATACGACACAAGCTTAGCTAAAAATACCGACCTGGCACTTATCATAGCTGCCGACAAGGGAAATGCGTTGCAGGAACTGCAGCCAGAAGAGCAAAACTATGTGCAACAGCAGTTACAGCAGGAAGCCAAGTTCATTTACCTGAACCGCTTTTCGCACCGCGTGTATATAGTTGTAACTCCTGATAGCAAAACAGAAGACCAGAAAAACGAAGCGCTTCGACAGGCAGGCCATAGTTTATTAAAGCAGCTTAAGACAGATAAATCGGAAAGCATAACTATAGTTGACAAGACAGGCAGCAATGACAGTCTGTACCTAGCCGAAGGCTTATACCTGAGCAACTACCAGTATTTTAAGCATAAAACCAAGGATACCAAGGAAACAACGCTTAAAACAATAACTATAGCCGACGAAACTATAGATGCAAAACAGGTTGAGGAACTGGCCAATTTACTGGAAGCCGTTTATAAAACCCGCAGCCTGATAAATGAGCCACACAGTCATCAGTCAGCATCGCAACTAAGCGAGCAACTGGAAGAACTGGCGAATGAAGCTGGCTTTAGCCTGGATGTGCTGGATGAGCTAAAGATCCAAAGCCTGAAAATGGGCGGATTACTGGCCGTGAACCAGGGCAGCGAGGAACCGGCTACCTTTAATATATTAGAGTGGAAACCAAAGAACGCTAAAAACAGCAAACCTTATGTGCTGGTAGGCAAAGGTGTAGTCTACGATACAGGTGGCCTGAGCTTAAAGCCAACACCGATGTCGATGGACTACATGAAGTCGGATATGGCAGGTGCTGCTGCAGTTACCGGTGTATTGTATGCTGCGGCTAAAAACAATTTACCACTTCATATTATCGGTTTGATTCCGGCTACAGACAACCGCCCGGGCGGACAGGCTGTGGCCCCCGGCGATGTAATTACCATGTACAATGGCATGACCGTGGAAGTACTGAACACCGATGCCGAAGGCCGTTTAATATTAGCTGACGCACTAAGCTTCGCTAAGAAATATAACCCAGAACTGGTAATTGACCTGGCAACACTAACCGGTGCGGCGCAGCGTGCGTTGGGCAAAGAAGCTTTAGCAGCCATGGGTACTGCCGGCGACGAAGTAATGGCTGATCTGAAGAAGGTCGGTAATAAAGTACACGAACGCATTGTGGATTTCCCGCTCTACGACGAGTATAAAAAGCAGCTGGAGTCTGACATTGCCGACCTGAAAAACATTGGCGGTGCCGAAGCTGGTCACATTACAGCAGGCAAATTCCTGGAAGCTTTTACCGATTACCCTTGGGTACACTTTGATATTGCCGGTACAGCCTACTTACATGCTGAAGATTCTTACCGCAGCAAACTGGCAACCGGTACAGGCGTACGCTTAGTGTATAACTTTCTTAGCACGAAAGCTAACTAAACAACATGGATAACAGATTTAAAGCCAGACTGGGCTTAACTATAGGCGACACCAACGGCATCGGCCCGGAAGTGATCATCAAAACATTATCAGACCAGCGTATCCTTAACTTTTGTACGCCGGTTATTTATGCGTCGGCAAACGTGCTAAATAGAGTGCGAAAGGCGCTAAGTGCCGAGCATTTTAATTACCAGCAGGTACAGTCAATTCAGGCTATAGTTCCTAAGAAAGTTAACCTGATCACCTGCCTGGACGAGAACCTGGAAGTACACCTGGGCAACCCGACTCCGGAATCAGGCAAAGCATCGCTGGACTCTTTAATGGCTGCCTCACGCGACCTAAAAGCCGGTTTGCTGGACGGCATCGTAACGGCGCCTATTGATAAGGAGAATATTCAGACCGAAGAATTTAAATTCCCGGGCCATACCGAGTTCCTGACCTCCTATTTTGATGCGCCCGAAAGCCTGATGTTACTGGTGAGCGGCGACCTGCGTGTAGCAACTATAACCGGCCACATGCCTGTAAAAGATGTTTCAGCCAGGATCAGTTTCGACCTGATCATACGCAAAGTAACGATACTGCTGGAGTCGCTGAAGAAGGATTTTGGTATACTGAAACCACGCATTGCTATACTGGGTCTTAACCCGCACGCCGGCGAAAACGGTTTATTGGGCACAGAGGAATTAGAAATTATCCGCCCGGCAATTATGCATCTGAAAGAAAAAGGCCACTTAGTTTTTGGCCCCTACCCTGCCGATGGCTTTTTTGGGATGCAGCAGTACAAGCAGGTGGATGCCGTCGTTTCGATGTACCACGACCAGGGACTTATTCCGTTTAAAACGCTTGCTTTTGAGAGCGGTGTTAACTTTACAGCCGGCTTGCCAATAGTTCGCACCTCGCCCGATCACGGTACTGCCTACGATATTGCCAGCAAACATACGGCCAGCGAAACTTCTTTCAGAGAAGCATTGTTCCTGGCCTGCGATATAATTAAAAAGAGAACTGCAGAACAAATGCCTGTTGTTTAAGGCGTAGGTATTTTATTTGTCAGAATAATGTTCTAATTTTGCAACTTGCAATAAAAAAAGGCAGTGAAGAAGTTAAAAGATTACGATATCAACATTGTTCAACTCAGCAATAAAACGCACCAGTTCGAGTTTGATATGGATGATTCTTTTTTTGACCTTTTCAGCGGAGAGATCATGCATGGCGGCAAACTGCACGCTGATGTAGAACTGGAAAAGACGGAAACGTTGCTGACGCTGCACTTTGATATTAAAGGGACCGTACGCTTAACCTGCGACAGAAGCCTGGAAGAGTTTGATCAGCCGGTAGATGTACAGGAAACGTTCCGCATGAAGTTTGGTCCGGAAGATAAGGAACTGGACGAAGACCTGTGGATGATAGAAAGCGATACTCAGCAGATAAACGTGGCGCAGCACCTGTACGATTACATCGGGTTGTCGCTGCCAATGAAAAAGCTGCACCCTCGGTTCCTGAAAGAAGAGGATGAAGACAGTGATGATGATATCCTGATCTACTCCTCGAAGCATGCCGGTGACACGGATAGTGACAGCGATGAAGGAGATGATGACGATGACATTGATCCACGCTGGGATGCACTGAAAAACCTGAATTAATAGTAGCTTAACGAATTATAAACACAGTAAATAAATATTTAACTAAAAAATGGCACATCCTAAACGTAAGATTTCGAAGACCAGAAGAGATAAGAGAAGAACTCATTATAAACTTTCTGAGAAAGCCATTGCGATCTGCCCTACTACGGATACACCGCACCTTTTCCACCACGCTTATGTAGTTGAAGGTGACCTGTTCCACAAAGGCAAACTTGCAATCAAAAATTATACAACTAACGCTCAGTAAGCTTTAGCTGCTATTTAGTACTGTATAGTTTAACATCAACCACTACATGAGGATCGCCTTAGACGCAATGGGTGGCGATTATGCACCGGAGGCTATAGTTAAAGGTGCCATACTTGCCGAAAAGCAGCTTCCTGAACAATATGAAATTTTGCTTATAGGCAAAGAGACTATTGTACAGCAGTTATTACAAGAATACGGGTATACTGGCAAAAGCATTAAAGTGGTTAATGCCAGCCAGGTAATTGAGATGGGCGAACACCCAACCAAAGCCCTTACCCAAAAACCGGACTCCAGCATAGCAGTCGGTTATGGATTACTGAAAGCCGGGAAAGCAGATGCTTTCTGCAGCGCAGGAAATACCGGAGCCATGCTTGTAGGGGCCATGTTCAGCGTTAAAGCTATAGAAGGAATTTTAAGACCATCTATAGCCGGGCTTGTTCCGAAATTAAAGGGTGGTTACGGCATTATGCTGGATGTTGGTGCAAATGCAGATTGCAAACCGGAAGTACTGGAGCAGTTTGCAGAACTTGGCTCAATTTACGCCAAGTATGTACTCGATATCAAAAATCCTAAAGTTGGGTTGATGAACCTGGGCGAAGAGGAAGGCAAAGGTACTGTGAACACACAGGCTGCCCACCAGCGCTTAAAGGTAAATCAAACTATAAACTTTATCGGCAACATAGAAGGCCGCGACGTTTTTAATGATAAAGCAGACGTTATTGTTTGCGACGGTTATACCGGTAACATTATCTTAAAAATGGCAGAGTCTATTTATGACATATTGAATGAGAAGAAAATGCATGATCCTTTCTTCGATAAGTTTAACTATGAAGCCGAAGGCGGAAGCCCTATTTTAGGAATAAACGGTAATGCAGTTATTGGCCACGGAGTTTCTACTCCTACTGCAATCTGCAATATGGTGCTGCAGGCCCAGAAAATGGTAGCTACTAACCTGTCTGAGCGTTTCAGAAAGAACTATAGCGAATAATATCGGTGGCGCTTGTTGCCACAATTTTAACTTGGCATAAACTTTAGCAGTTATCTTTTTAAGGTACTGAGAGTTTGTGCCAAGTTTTTTTTTGTAACTTGCCCGCCTTAATCTAACAACCTAATACCTTTTAAAGATGAGTAAAATTACTGCCGCGATTACAGGTGTAGCAGGCTACGTCCCAGAATACGTGCTTACCAACAAGGAGCTCGAAACAATGGTGGAAACCAATGACGAATGGATAACTTCCCGTACCGGCATTAAGGAAAGGCGTATCTTAAAAGGCGAAGGCAAAGGCACATCTCATATTGCAGTACCGGCAGTACTTGACTTACTAAAGAAGACGAATACAAAACCTGAAGAAGTTGATCTCCTTATCTGTGCTACCACTACCCCTGATATGGTTTTCCCGGCAACGGCTAACCTTATTACAGCAGAAGTAGGCGCAGTTAATGCATTTGGATATGACCTGCAGGCTGCCTGCTCCGGCTTCCTTTTTGCCCTGGCTACAGCATCTAAATTTGTAGAGACTGGTCAGTATAAAAAAGTGATTGTAGTTGGTGCCGATAAAATGTCTTCCATAGTAGACTATACCGACAGGGCTACCTGCATTATTTTTGGTGACGGTGGCGGTGCTGTAATGCTGGAGCCAAACACAGAAGGCCTCGGTATTATAGATTCAGTTCTAAAATCAGACGGAACAGGTGCACAGTTCCTGCACATGAAAGCAGGCGGTAGCCGCAAACCAGCAACTATAGAAACAGTGCAGGCTCGTGAGCATTATGCATACCAGGAAGGTCAGCAGGTATTTAAGTTTGCCGTTAAAGGTATGGCTGATGTATCTGCAGAAGTAATGGAGCGTAATAACCTGACCGGTGAAGATGTGGCATGGCTGGTACCGCACCAGGCTAACAAACGCATTATTGAAGCTACAGCTAACCGTATGGGGCTGAGCAACGAAAAAGTAATGCTTAACATCCATAAATATGGTAACACCACCAGCGGCACTATTCCGCTTTGCCTGTGGGAGTATGAAAGCCAGCTGAAAAAAGGTGATAACATTGTATTAGCAGCATTTGGTGGTGGCTTTACTTGGGGTGCTATTTATTTGAAGTGGGCCTACGATACGAAATAATAATTCAAAATATTGTATATTTAAAAGGTGATCATAAGATCACCTTTTTTATTGCCCTGAATTATTATTTATCCCAAACAATGCTCTAAATGAACAAACTTTTTACACTTCTTTTTATCTTCTTTTTAGTTACTTGTTTTCATGTAAATGCCCAGGTCAATCTCTTCGAAAAAGGGTATATTGTGCAGAACGGCGACACAATTTCCGGTTATATAAAAAATGCTCCTGACCTGGATTTAACCCAATCTATTGAGTTCAAAGAAAACCTGGCCGCCCCAACCATAACTACTTTTACACCACAACAAATTACCTCCTTCACTTTTGAAAGCACGGGTATAATTCATACTGCTGTAATTGCAGATATAATAAAAGGTGCTACTACACATAAGGTCGAGCGATTTGCAAAACTATTACTGAGCGGCTATACCTCTCTTTATAAATTAGAATTACCTACAAACGAACTATCTATAGAAATACAGAAGCAGAATACGTTTGTGTATGTTTTAAAAAAGGATGGTGCTTACCATACCCTAGGTGTATATGAGACATACAATAATGGAACGATAAGAACCAATAACAGGTACAGAGTTATATTGCGAGCAATTTTTGTAGACTGCGAAACCTATGAGGATAACTTAGACAGGCTGCCTTTTGACGACGAAAGTATTATAGAGGAAGTCAAAAAGTATAACACCTGCAAAGCTCCTGCTTCTATATCTAACATCTATACAATTAAACCAAAGCCACTTATTAAACATGGGTTTGAGGGTTCTTATGCAAAAGGCTCTATTTCCAAAAAGGAAGACTATGCGGGAGAAGGATATGCTTTAGGGTACTTCTGGGATGTTATGCACACAGATAAGTCCAGGCATGTATCCGGGAAATTGGGGATAGGTTTTATGCTCTATGATTATGAAGACATAAATTCTCGGGATGAGCCAATCACTGAATCGGTAATTTATCTCCGGTTTCCGGTGGCTCTACAGTATAATATTATAAAAGATCTTAAATCTGACTTTATTCCATTTATAAATTTTGGAGCTACTGCACAGGTCTCTGATGAGCTGCAAATAATGCAAAGCGTTAACATTGGGATGTTTTACGATCGGTTAAGGCTTTCGGTGGGAATTGAAAATACCAGGTTCACGAAAGGAATGACGTTGTTTAATTTTGGAGTAGGAATTAGATTGGATGATGCACTTCGAATACCACTATAACTAACTATAAAAAAGCGGCCTCACAGCCGCTTTTTCTTTTAAACCAAACCAACAACTTTAAACTAGATATTAGCAGCATTTGGTGGTGGCTTTACATGGGGTGCTATTTATTTGAAGTGGGCCTACGATACGAAATAATAATTCTAGATATTAAATATTTAATATATATTTAAAAGGTGATCATAAGATCACCTTTTTTATTGCCCTGAATTATAGTTTATCCAAAATAATGCTCTAAATGAACAAACTCTTTACACTTCTTTTCATCTTCTTTTCGGTCTCCATCATTAAAGTTAACGCCCAGACCAGTGCCTTTGAGGAAGGATATATAATAAACAGCCAGGATACGATACGGGGGTACATAAAAAGCGCTTCTGACCTGGACCTCAGCAATTCGGTACAATTTAAGACGGACATTAACTCAGAAATTGTTAAAAATTATTTGCCGGGAGATATAACTGGATTTGGATTTAACAACACAGGATTTCGTTTTACTACAGTAAGAGTGGAGATAATAAAGGGCTCCAATGTAACATACCATAAAAGGTTTGCTAAGTTAATTCTCAGTGGCTACACTGATCTGTATAAGTTGCCCATACCCCAGGAAGAGCAATCAATAATTACATCCAAAGGAAACACCTTTTTGTATGTTCTCCAAAAAGATACAACTGATTATACTTTAGGATTATATGAGACAATAATTGGCATACATGTTAGCAAGAACAAGAGGTACATTGGCATGCTGAAGGCAGCGTTTAACGATTGTGAAAATCTTAAAATTAATCTGGATAGATTAAACTTCAATGATAAGGCTATCCTTGAAGCTGTAACAGCATATAACACGTGTAAATCACCGGCTCAGCAAAGCACACTTCACGTTTATGAAGCAAAGGCTATTGTTAAACGTGGGCCAGAGCTATCTTACGCGCAACTATACATCCCCAAAGAGCCGGCTAACGTTAGCGGACAGGGGGTTTCAGTGGGTTATTTCTGGGACATCATACAACCTGGCGAAAGTAGAAAATACTCTACAAAATTAGGCCTGAACTACATGTATTATCTTCGTAAGACAGACTCAAAAGATCCTGAAATAGAAGATGTGGTTATACATTCTGTCCGGTTGCCTTTCTCAGTGCAGTATAACTTAAAAGATCCGATCATCTCTACCACTGTACCTTTTTTTAGCATCGGATTTACTACTCAGATGACTCACGAATTTAATTCAGCAGATCTTATGCCGTTCCCAAGTGTTGGAATTGGTATGTATGTAAATAAATTCAGATTCTCGGCTTTACTTGAAAACGAAGGATTTAAACTTTCAAACCCTAAAATTCTGAATGTAGCAATAGGTTTCAGAGTTAAATAACCTACCTGAATCAGGTTAACAAAAAAGCGGCCCGACAGCCGCTTTTTGTTTTAAACCAAACCAACAACATTAAACTAGATTTTACCCGATCATCTGGCCTCTGCCATAGTCTGCCCGCTCGGCCATACCGCCTTCTGGTCTATCAGCTTCAGATAGTTTAGCAAGGCAAAACGCGCCGATGGCCATCACCAGGTCACGCACCGCAACATCAAAATACTCGCCAGTAGTTATCAGGTTTATAGCTATACCCACCAGCCAGGCAGCTACAATATACCCTCCTATTCTTGGGCGCAGTAAAACTAAAACACCGGCAATAATCTCGATCACGCCAACTATAAGCATAAAAGTGTGCGGGCTAAACGGAATGATGTCGGCAACGACAGGGCTCAGGTATTTGTCCCAGTTGGTGAGCAGGTGCGTAAACTTATCTAAACCTGCCACAATGGGCACTACGGCATAAGTATACTTTAGAATCGACCACACTGTGTGTACGCGGTCTGTTGAAATACTGGTTGCTGTGTTCATGATATTACCCTCCTTTAAAATTAAAGTTCTGGTAATTAGATGTACTATAGTTATATCCGTTACAAAACAGGTACAACATCATGAAAAACAACACTTTAAACTTTAAAAGTTATATGAGGTAAACTATAGTTCAGACAGTAATGAAAGTGAGAACGGGAGACGAAACAGTATGATAAGAACTATAGAGCAAGTGCTATGAAATTACTGGCAGCGGCTTCCTGCTCAGGCACCAGTCTCCGAACATAAGTTTAAGCTTAGCCTGAAAATAGAATAGGTTTGAACTATAAATGGGCTCTACAGCTATAGTATAGAAAATATTACGCATGCATACCATATTAACTAAATGAGAGTAAAGCAACTTAAAATCATACCTTTTTTCAAAACAAATCCGGCAGATTGACTAACTTTGTTTGCAGAACATAGTTTTGCGCTATACTTTTATCGTTTCATTTAAGTACAACACGATTCAGAATACTATATGGCAACCACAGCTGATATTAAAAACGGCGTTGTGATCGAATACAACAACGACCTTTACCAGGTAATAGATTTCCAGCACGTAAAGCCAGGCAAAGGCCCTGCCTTTGTAAGAACCAAACTAAGAAATATCAGAAGTGGTAAAGTATTAGATAACACCTTTTCGGCAGGCCATAAAATTACAACTGCCCGCGTAGAGCAGCGCCCACACCAGTTCATTTACAAAGATGACATGGGCTACAACTTTATGGACATGAGCACTTTTGAGCAGTTAGCGTTACCAGAAGTGATGGTACCGTTTGCTGACCTGATGAAAGAAGGCCAGGAAGTAACGATCCTTTTCCATGCAGAAACTGAAAGCCCGCTTACCTGCGAGATACCTCCTTTTGTAGAGTTAACAATTACTTATACAGAGCCGGGTCTTAAAGGCGATACCGCAACAAACGCATCAAAACCAGCCATTGTAGAGACAGGTGCAACTATACAGGTGCCTCTTTTCATTGGTCAGGACGAAAAAATAAAAGTAGACACTCGTACTTATTCTTACGCAGAAAGAGTAAAATAACACATGAAAGCTAAAGAAATCCAGGACCTTATCGACTTCATCGCCAAATCCGGCCTGAACAAAGTCAACATTGAAACAGAAGAATTCAAGATATCGGTACAGCGTGATGCTGCCCAGAAGGTAAAGTATGTGAGTGAGCCATCTCACCATGCTCCTGCTGCTCCTGCCCCGGCTGCCGCTGCGCCGCAGGCTCCGGCCGCTGCACCAGCTGCTCCTGCTCCGGCATCCGACGACAGCAAATATGTTGCTATCAAGGCGCCAATGATCGGTACATTCTACCGTGCTGCAAGCCCGGAATCTCCTATCTTCGTGAATGTGGGTGATGAAGTAAAAAAAGGCCAGGTGATCTGTATCATCGAAGCTATGAAACTGTTCAACGAGATCGAGTCTGAAGTATCGGGTAAGATTGTGAAGGTGTTGGTAGATAACGCTACACCAGTTGAGTACGATCAGCCATTGTTCCTGGTAGATCCATCCTAATTAAAAATTAAAAATTAAAAATTATAAGCTGGGATTTAAAGACTCCATGTCCTCTCCTGGCTTTTTTCTAATTTCTAATTTCTAATTGAAAATCATGTTTAAAAAAATATTAATTGCCAACCGGGGCGAGATTGCACTGCGAATTATTCGTACGTGCAAAGAGATGGGCATAAAGACGGTAGCGGTTTATTCTACTGCCGACAAGGAAAGCCTGCACGTGCGATTTGCTGATGAAGCAGTCTGCATTGGCCCTGCACCGAGTTCACAGTCTTACCTGAATATCCCGCACATTATTGCTGCTGCCGAAATCACTAATGCAGACGCAATTCACCCGGGCTACGGTTTCCTTTCTGAGAATGCTGAGTTCTCGCGCATTTGCGCTGAAAACAACATTAAGTTTATAGGTGCCTCTCCTGACATGATCAACCAGATGGGTGATAAGTCTTCGGCGAAAGACACTATGAAAGCAGCAGGTGTACCAACTATACCAGGCTCTCCGGGCTTATTAAAGTCTTTTGAAGAAGGCATCAAGCTTGCTGCAAAGATCAAGTATCCGGTAATTATCAAAGCAACCGCCGGTGGTGGTGGCCGTGGTATGCGAATCATCAAAGACGAGTCTGAGTTCGAGAAAATGTGGAACGATGCCCGTACAGAAGCTTCCGCAGCCTTTGGTAACGATGGTATTTACCTGGAGAAATTCATTGAAGAACCGCGCCACATCGAAATTCAGCTGATCGGTGACCAGTACGGCAACGTAGCGCACCTTTCAGAACGTGACTGCTCTATCCAGCGCCGTCATCAGAAACTGGTAGAAGAAACTCCTTCTCCGTTTATTACCGATGATCTACGTGAGCGTATGGGCCAGGCAGCCATTGCCGGTGCTAAAGCTATTAACTACGAAGGTGTTGGAACTATAGAATTCCTGGTAGACAAGAACCGTGATTTCTATTTTATGGAGATGAACACGCGTATCCAGGTAGAGCACCCTATTACAGAAGAAGTTATTGATTACGACCTGATTAAGGAGCAGATTAAGGTAGCTGCCGGCGAGCGAATCTCCGGTAAAAACTACTACCCTAAAATGCACGCCATCGAGTGTCGTATTAATGCGGAAGATCCAAAGCATGGTTTCCGACCTAGCCCGGGTAAGATTACAAACCTGCATGTGCCAGGTGGCCATGGTGTTCGCGTTGACTCTCATGTATACTCAGGTTACACGATCCCGTCAAACTACGACTCTATGATCGCCAAGCTGATCGTGAGCGCACAAACCCGTGAAGAGGCATTGGTTAAAATGAAGCGTGCTCTTAGCGAGTTCGTGATCGAGGGTATCAAGACAACTGTACCTTTCCACCTGAAACTGATGGATGACCCAGGCTTTAAAGAAGGTAACTTCACAACTGCTTACCTCGACAATTTCGACTTCAAATCGCTAGACTAAGTAGTTCTAACGATAAACAAAAAAGCCGGTGCATTTGTACCGGCTTTTTTGTTAACCATTTATCTATTTAACATATAAAGCAAACTACAAGCATATAATAACTCAATGCCATAAAAAAAGCGGGATACAGTATTAAACTGCATCCCGCTCTCGGATTTTAAACTATAGCTGGGCTAAACTTTCTCTGGTTCTTCCTCCATCAGTTGTGTCAGCTCGTTGTACCAGCTTTCGCCATACTTTCGGATAAGCGGCTCTTTCAGGAACTGGTACACTCTTACGCCTAAGTCCTGACCAAAATTACAGGCTGCAGCACAAATGCTCCAACGGTCATAGTTCAGAGCTTCAAAATCATCGTATTTCGTAACCCGGATAGGGTATAAATGGCAGGATATCGGCTTTTTCCAGCTGATCTTACCATCGTAATAGGCCTGTTCAATCGCACATTTAAGGATACCTTTATCGTCATAAAGTGCGTAAGCACACTCACGGTTTTCTATAGTTGGTGTGGAGTAGTCGCCTTCAAAATCTTTGATGTAAAGCCCCTGCTCCTCCACTGCCAGTTTGCCGGCACCGGTCATGTAAGGTTTAATGTGCTCGTAACTTTCCTCCAATATCGCCAGCTCACTTTCTTCCAGCGGAGCGCCCAGGTCGCCTTCTACGCAACAGGCACCTTTGCATTTCTCAAGGTTACAAACAAAAGAGTTATCGCGGATGTCGTCGCTGATGACGGTATTCTGAAGGACTATCATATTCTACTAAAGCAATCGGAAGGGAACTGCGCTTCCTGTGTTTAAAGAGACAAAGGTAACCAGAAAATAGTTTAGAAGATGTTTAAGTTATGTGAGGTGTATTCATACTTCTTTAGTCATTCGGAGCTTCAGCCAAGAGATCTTTTATGTTCTATAGTTGCCTTACACTTTATTGTCATTTCGAACAAAGTGAGAAATATGCCTTCTATAGTTTCTCTTTTGTCATTTCGAACCAGTGAGAAATCTATCTCAGCTTATAGTTGATATTACTACAATTCGAACCAAGCCTTTTCTTTCATAGCCTTCTTTAATCCTGGGAGCTTTACTCACCTACTGTTTCAATTCAGCTTTGGTGCCCTCATGGCCGGGAGGCCTCGTCTTCGGGCATCGCGCGGTGTACATTTGCTTTGCTCCTGCGTCGCAATGCCTAACGGCACCCCAAATCTACAAGGCGCTCAACCCGAAGACTGTGATCTTTCGCATAGTTACCAGCATCTATAGTATGGAATTTCACGCTTCGAGATTTATCGTGGCAATAATTTCGAAGGGACAGGTAAACCTGTCCTGATCATGAGTTGTAACTATAGAACTATAGATACCAACTATAACTATAGCCGAAACTCCCCTCTTGGGAGGGGCAGGGGTGGGTTAAAACCGCAACTATAAAACTTTAGCCAGCGCCACTACTTTTGGCTGTCCCTATCGGGCCAGTTGAGTTACAAACTCAACACCTTAGTAAACCACAAGTTGAAAACTTGCGGCAGCAGAGAAGCAGTAACTATAAAACATTTACCCCAGTTATAGCATAAAGCCCAATCCTCCTAATCCTTTAATCCTGTAAATCCTGATTCAGACAATTCCTGTCCCTGCCGAGCCAGTTGAGTCAGGAGACTCAACACCATCCCAAGTCACGAGCGAAGACGCTCGTCAGCACTAAGTGCAACTATAAAGCTCTAAACTCAACTATAGCAACAAACATATTCCCTGCTCCCGAAAAACAAAAAAGGTGACCACACTTTCACGCAGTCACCTTTTAAGCTTTAAATCAAAACCCCTAATTCTGTTTGCCAGGCGAACCGGCAGCCATTAGAATATTGGTTACGTTTTCTTGTTTGGTATAGTCGATAGCGGTTTTACCGGACTGGTCTTTTAGTTTAGGGTCGGCACCGGCCTGTATCAGAGCCAGAATTATCTCGAAGTTTGAGTTGAGTTCACAAGCCAGTATCAGAGGTGTCTTACCTTCGTTGTTCTGCAGGTTCGGGTTTGCGCCGGAAGCCAGCAGCTTTTCAAGCTCCATAATGCCTATGTGTTGCCCGTTGGTAGACTGTAGCGCTGCTGTAAGCGCAGTGTTCCCTTCTTTATCTTTTATGTTCAGATCGGCTTTGTATTTAAGCAAGGTATCCAGCAATTGTACCTGCTCCTGCTCGAATAACTGCGAATTACTGATGCGGGCACCTGCAACGGTATGGTGAAGTGCAGTGCGGCCATCTTTATCCTGGGCATTAACATTGGCACCTTTGCGCAGCAAGATACCAGCCATGGCCGGTCGTACTTCGGGTTGATATATCACACCGTAATCTTCCAGCAACAACGGAATGTAAAGGGTATTCATCAACGGTGTTCGGCCGTGTAACTCTTCAGCTTCGTAATCATCCGGAATAGCAGTGGTATTTACATCGGCCTTGTTTTTAAGGGCACGTTCCAGCATATCAGGGTTACGGTTTATAGCAGCAATTACTAGCTTCTGGTCGGCTGACTGGTTCATGTAGCGGAGCTGCTCGTAGGCACTAACACTCCCTTTTGAAATAGCTTTTCGGTATAGGTTGCGTGCTTCATCCAGGTTTGGCTCTCCTACAGTTCCTTCTTCGTACAACAGACCAAGGGTATAAAGTGCTTCACGGTCGCCGGCTTCAACGCCTTTCTTCAACCAGAAGATCGCCTTCTCTTTATCCTGCTTTACTCCTTCCCCATCCAGGTACAAATTAGCCAGGTAGGTATACGACACCACATCACCTCTATTGGCGGCACGGTTCATATAGTTAAAGGCATAGCCAAGGTCCTTCATTTCGCCGTAGCCGGTATAATACATGCTACCCAACATGCGGTTACTAAAAGCGTCGCCTTCCACCGCTTTCTCACGGATAACTATAGCTGCTGTTCGCATTTTCTGTAAAAAGTCCTGCTTGTCTTCCTCCGTTCGGAGTATCATCAGCTCTGCCAAACCTAAATGACCCAACACACTATTTTCTTCTATCGCTCGC
Source organism: Pontibacter populi (assembly GCF_019336435.1). Lineage (GTDB taxonomy): Bacteria > Bacteroidota > Bacteroidia > Cytophagales > Hymenobacteraceae > Pontibacter > Pontibacter humidus. Next base: position 783,008 of record NZ_JAHWXQ010000002.1, read on the forward strand.
TCGTAGTAAAAACGGGCAGAATCGGTGTTGGCTGAGAAAAACTTTGTGCGGTTCTGGATCTCCAGCAACGTATCGATCTTGACAGAATCGTACTTCAACTCCCGGTACTGGTGCATGCGGCCCAGGAAATAAAGGGCATCGCTCTCGCCTTCCGCAAATGCTTGTTTAAATTTTACATGTGCCTGGTTAAACTGTAGCGACGTATAGTATTTCATAGCCTCCTGCATGGCTGGTGTTTGCCAGATCAGTTTTTCCAGCGCTTTCTCAGCCGATTTAGGCGCTGCTGTAGCAGTATTGGTTTTAGCAGCTGGTTTCGGAGTGGCTGCTTTCGGAGTTGTGGTGGATTTATTTATAGTTGCTTTCCCGTTTTTCGGGGTCGGTTTACTCTGTGCCGGGCTTAACTGTGCGCTAAAAACGAACAGGGCAAGCAGCAATAGGTTTTTCATGGCGGGTATGATAGTGCGATATTTTTGATATATCATCAGTAAAATTCTTCTTATTAAGGAGTTTGTTATCAGGCAAAAGTAACTATAAACAGCCTCTATTTCAAACCGGAACTATAGCTGTGGTGATACATGCAATTTCCGGGCCTTTTTATTTGGCCTGCTATAAAACGCTTTTCAAGTTAGTATTGTTCATAAGCTAACTATAGCTACCAATTTACACTGGCGGTTCTGAATACGGATTTGTATTCGTAAATTGCATAGATTTTTAAAGACGCACGCGGAAGAGAACAAATGGATTATATTAGTTTATTGAACGAGTCGCAACGCAAGGCAGTACTTCACACCGAAGGCCCGGCCATGATCATTGCGGGTGCCGGCTCAGGCAAAACAAGAGTACTTACTTACCGGATAGCCCACCTTATCAGTTTAGGGGTAGATCCGTTTAACATACTGGCCCTTACCTTTACCAACAAGGCGGCCAAAGAAATGCGTCACCGTATCGAGAAAGTGATCGGTAACGAAGCCAAAAATATCTGGATGGGTACCTTCCACTCGGTTTTCTCACGCATACTCCGTGCTGAAGCTGACAAGATAGGCTACCCGAAAAGCTTTACCATTTACGATACCGACGACTCCAAAACACTCATTCGTAACATTGTGAAAGAGATGAACCTGGATGACAAACTATACAAGGCAAACGTAGTGTTGGGCCGTATCTCTTCTGCCAAAAACAAACTGATCTCGCATAAGCAGTACATGAGCGATCCGGTGATACAAGCCGACGACGAAGCAGCCATGCGCCCGAAGATTGGCAAGATCTACGAGCAGTACCAGAACCGCTGTTTTAAGGCTGGCGCTATGGATTTCGATGACCTCTTGTTCCAGACCAACGTACTTTTCCGCGACCATCCTGATGCGCTGAACAAATACCAGAACATCTTTAAATTCGTGATGGTGGATGAGTACCAGGATACAAACTACTCACAGTACCTGATCACGCGTAAACTGGCTGCCCAGAACCGCAATATTGTAGTGGTTGGTGATGATGCACAGTCAATTTATGCGTTCCGTGGGGCTGATATTCAGAACATACTTAACTTTGAGCGCGACTACCCGGAGCTGGAAGTATTCAAACTGGAGCAGAACTATAGATCAACCAAAAATATAGTTCACGCGGCCAATTCGGTTATTAAAAACAACACGGCACAGCTGCGCAAAGATGTTTTTACAGATAACGAGCAGGGTCCGCTTATTGAAGTAATAAAGGCAAACTCGGATAACGAAGAAGGCAAACTGGTGGCCACGTCCATTTTCGAAGAGAAGATGAACAACCACCTCTCCTACGACGATTTTGCTATCCTATACCGCACCAACGCGCAGTCTAGGGCTATGGAAGAAGCCCTGCGCCGCATGAACATCAAGTACAAAATTGTAGGTGGCCTGTCGTTTTATCAGCGTAAAGAAATCAAAGACCTGATCGCTTACCTGCGCCTGACAGTAAACCATAACGATGAACAGGCGCTGCGTCGTGTAATTAACTATCCGAAACGTGGTATCGGTGAAACTACAGAATCGAAGCTTTTTGTAACAGCTGATGAAGCGAATCATTCTGTCTGGGAAGTGGTGCAGAATGCTACTGAATTTTTGGGTAACCGCGTAGGAACGGCTATCGAAAACTTCTCGATGATGATCCGTGAGTTTGCCATTATGGCCGAACAAAACGACGCCTTTGAAGTTGCCAAACACGTTGCCAAACGTTCGGGTATAGTAGATGACCTGTACCAGGATAAAACCGTAGAAGGCCTTGCCCGCTACGAAAACATACAGGAATTGCTCAACGGTATAAAGGAATATGTAGATGATCCGGAGAAGGAAGACAAAAGCCTGTCCGCATTCCTGCAGGACATTGCTCTTATTACCGATGCTGATACCAAAGCTGACCTGGATGGCGAGTTTGTAACCCTGATGACCATTCACTCAGCAAAAGGACTGGAGTTTAAGAACGTGTTTATAGTTGGTATGGAAGAAAACCTCTTCCCAAGCCAGATGATGCTGAATTCCCGCGCCGACCTGGAAGAAGAACGCCGTTTGTTCTATGTAGCTATTACGCGTGCCGAAAAGAAACTATACTTAACTTACGCTACCAGCCGCTACCAGTGGGGCAACCTGCGGGCCTGCGAAAAGAGCCGCTTCTTAGATGAGATCGATCCGAAGTACCTGAACTTTAAATATGGTGATGCTGGAAATACGGCTTCAGGCAGCATGCTGGATCGTGTTCTGCAGCGCAAGAGCAGTATCAGCAGTCTGGTGCAGGCACCGCCGCGCAAACAAGCTGCAACAGCCTACACCGCCCCTGCCGATTTTAAGCCAAGCGACACCAGCAACCTTGCAGCTGGTATGAAGGTAGAACACCCTAAATTCGGTTTTGGCGTAGTAACCCTGGTAGATACACAGGGCAACAGCGTAAAAGCAACTATAAATTTTGATGAAGTAGGTGAAAAAACCCTTCTCCTGAGCTTTGCCAAGCTACGCATACATGAGTAATTAGAAATTGTGAATTAAAAATTGGAAATTGGGGCCTGACCCGGAAGTATACTTTCCTGTACTTTTCCAGTACCGCTCATAACTTCTTGTTCAAAATCCGTAATTCATAGTTGCACTTCGTGTAATATTTACCATTTCTAATTTCTAATTCATAATTTTGAATTTATATAAAATCTAATGGAAGCAAGTACCTCCTTTAAACAAGACCTGTTGTTGCGCGAATATGGCCGTAACGTGCAGGACCTTGTGAATCATATACTAACTATAGAGGACAGAGCTGAACGCACCCGCCTTTCGCAGTTGCTGATAAACCTGATGGCCAAACTGAATCCGCAGTTGCGTGATACACAGGATTACCAGCAGAAACTCTGGAATCACTTATATGTAATGTCTGGCTCGCAGCTGGATGTAGATGCGCCTTACCCGCTGAGCGCGATGGAGTACCTGAACGACAAGCCGCAGCGCATGCATTACCCGCTCGAGACGCCTAAGTTCAAGCACTATGGCCAGAACGTGGAGTTACTTATTCAGCGTGCTACCGAGCTGGAAGATGAGAAAGAGCGCGAAGCTGCTATCATCTCTATCGGTAAACTGATGAAAACGCTGTACCGCTCTTACAACAAGGAAAGCATTACCGATGATGTGATCCTGAGCGACATCCGCCAGTTATCGAAAGGTAAACTGAACATGGATCTTGCTTATATCGAGAGCAATAACCTGTTCGAATCTAATATTGGCGGTGGCAGCAGACAGCAAGATAACCAGCAGCGCAGCCAGCAGCAAAACCGTGGTGGCGATAACCGAGGTGGAGATCGCAACCGCAACAAGAATCCCCGATCTTCCAATCAAAGAAATAAATAAGAGTACATGGCTTCATTTGAAGTAATAGGTGGTAACAAGTTAAAAGGTGAGATAGTACCTCAGGGAGCTAAAAACGAAGCATTGCAGATACTTTGTGCTGTGCTGCTGACGGCAGAACCTGTTACCATTTCCAATATCCCGGACATCAGGGATGTAAATAAGCTTATCGAGTTGCTACAGGGTTTAGGTGTGGCTGTAGAAAGAAATTCTGCGGACACCTATACATTCCGAGCAGATAATGTAGACCTGGATTACCTGGAAACAGAAGCTTTCGTAACGCAGGGCCGCGCCATTCGTGGTTCGGTTATGATCGTAGGCCCAATGCTGGCGCGTTTTGGAAAATCGAAATTGCCTAAGCCGGGTGGTGACAAAATTGGCCGCCGCCGACTGGACACACACTTCGAAGGTTTTGAAAAGCTGGGTGCTAAGTTTAAATACAATGCATCAGACAACTTCTTTAGCGTAACCGCAGATAAATTGAAAGGCGCTTACATGCTCCTGGATGAAGCCTCGGTAACCGGAACTGCTAACATTTTGATGGCAGCGGTTTTAGCGGAAGGAACAACCACTATTTACAATGCTGCTTGTGAGCCTTATGTGCAGCAGCTTTGCCGCATGCTGAATCGCATGGGTGCCAGGATCAGCGGTATCGGTTCTAACCTGTTGGTAATTGAAGGCGTGGAAAAACTGGGCGGCACAGAACACCGCATGTTGCCGGATATGATCGAGATCGGTTCGTTTATTGGTCTTGCCGCCATGACTGGCTCTGAGATAACTATAAAAGACTGTCAGATTCCTGAGCTTGGCCTTATACCTGAAACCTTTAAGCGCTTAGGTATTAAAATGGAGTTCCGTGGCGATGATATCTACATACCGGCACAGGATCATTATGAAATTGATACCTACATTGACGGTAGCATCCTGAACATATCAGACCATACCTGGCCGGGCTTAACTCCTGACCTGCTGAGCGTGGCACTGGTAGTTGCAACACAGGCAAAAGGTACAGCGCTTATCCATCAGAAAATGTTTGAAAGCCGCCTGTTCTTCGTAGATAAACTGATCGACATGGGCGCGCAGATCATTCTGTGCGATCCGCACCGCGCTACCGTTATCGGCCATAACAACAACATTCCGTTACGCGGCATCCGCATGACTTCCCCGGACATTCGCGCTGGTGTGGCTTTGCTTATTGCAGCACTTTCCGCAGAAGGTACCAGCATCATTGACAACGTAGAGCAGATTGACCGCGGCTACCAGAACATCGATGGCCGTTTAAATGCTATCGGCGCACAGATCAGAAGAATATAACAACTATAAACTATAGTTTAATACTGGAAGAGCACTCAGAAATGGGTGCTCTTTTTGTTTGTGGTGGGTTTATAGTTTGTAGTTCTTATATTAGCTAAAGTATACACGATGATGTACTTAACTATAGTAATACTGCCAGAGTTTGGGAGTTACTTACATAGTGCGGCTAAGCGTATGTTTTCGTTTATACTATAGTTACCTGTCAGTTTAATTAAAATAAAGAAATATATCAATCATGAACCCATTACAAATGGAAGAACATATGCACCCAAATTTTATTAAAGCTTCTAACCTCCTTCTGGTAACCGTTGGTCTTGGATTGCTCAACATTTTTTTTTCACATGAGACGTTGAGTAGCGTGCAGAATATTTCTGTAGCTTCTGCCTCCATATTATTCGTTGCTGCCCTTGCATATTTTGCAAGACGAGGGAAAAAATGGTTTAAATATCTATTTCTTGTAGTAATGATTTTAGGTGTTTTGGGTTTGCCTTTTATTGTTCTTAACTTTATGAATAATCCTATTGTGGGATTCATAAATATTGTTCAAACTATTTTGCAAGTATGGGCAGCTGTACTCTTATTTAAAGTCCCTAAGCATTCAGCATTAGAACCTAATCCTACCATCTATTAATTTACATCCAATCTAAGTACTTAACAGCATCGTCAGGTAACAAAATACATAAGATAAGCTACGGCTACGCCTCGTTCACCTCATGTACCAGCCATTAGGAATTAAACTCCATTTATTATGCCCGACAACTATAACCTAAACCGATTTTTAGAAGCTCAGGAAAACACCTACCAGACTGCTTTAGCTGAGATCAGGAATGGCCGGAAGCGAAGCCATTGGATGTGGTTTATATTCCCGCAGGTGGCTGGGTTGGGTTTTAGCGAAACATCTCAGTTCTATGGAATTAAAACGATAGCCGAAGCCACTGCCTATTTAAACCACCCGGTTCTAGGGAAGCGTTTAGAAGAAATTACTGAAGCATTGCTAACTATAGATGGCAAAACAGCAAACCAGATTTTCGGGAGCCCAGACGATATGAAACTGAAATCCAGTATGACCTTATTTGCAGCTGTTAGCGATGAGAAACCTGTATTTCGGAAAGTGCTGGAAAAGTATTTTAATGGCCAGGAAGATACCAAGACTTTACAGCTTCTGAAGGGCAATTAACTTCTCAAAAAGATAGAATTACTATGGCGCGAGCGTCCTCGCTCGTGTCTGGTATAGGGTGGCCTCTGGCCACTGTGATACAGTAGTATAACTGAGATGAATGGGCCGGAGGCACAACTATAGCACGTCACGAGCGAAGACGCTCGCGCCATAGCTGATAACTATAGATTATACTGCTTTTATAAGCTACTTAAAACCATTTGAGCCAAACTATAGAATACCTTACCTTTGGGGTAAATAATTGAGATATGAGCAAAGCAAATTGGAAAACCGTTAAGGAATACGAAGATATAACCTACAAAAAAGCAGACGGCGTAGCCCGAATCGCTTTTAACAGACCAAATGTGCGCAATGCGTTCCGTCCTAAAACAGTGTTCGAGCTTTTCGATGCATTTCTGGATGCCCGTGAAGACACAAGTATTGGTGTGGTGCTACTTTCTGCGGAAGGCCCGTCTACCAAAGATGGCGTGTATAGTTTCTGCAGTGGAGGCGATCAGAATGCCCGTGGTTTCCAGGGGTATGTGGATGAAGGTGGTATTCCGCGTTTGAACATTCTGGAAGTGCAGCGCCTGATCCGTTTTATGCCGAAGGTGGTGATTGCCGTAGTACCAGGCTGGGCAGTTGGTGGTGGCCATAGTTTGCACGTTGTCTGCGACCTGACCCTTGCCAGCAAAGAACACGCGATCTTTAAACAGACCGATGCCGACGTCACCAGTTTTGATGGTGGTTATGGTTCGGCTTACCTGGCTAAAATGGTAGGCCAGAAACGTGCCCGAGAGATCTTTTTCTTAGGCCGCAACTACTCTGCCCAGGAAGCTTACGACATGGGTATGGTAAACGCCGTTATCCCGCACGACGAACTGGAAGACACAGCTTACGATTGGGCACAGGAAATACTGGCCAAATCACCAACCTCTATTAAAATGCTGAAGTTTGCCTTTAATGCTACCGACGATGGCATGGTAGGTCAGCAGGTTTTTGCCGGTGAAGCAACCCGCCTGGCCTATATGACCGAGGAAGCTAAAGAAGGTAGAAATGCATTCCTGGAGAAGCGTAAGCCAAACTTCAAGAATATTCCGTGGATATCGTAACACACCTGCCCCTCTGAGAAGGGAATTTGCTAAAATTACAAAAGCCTGCTACTTTAACTGTGGCAGGCTTTTGCTTTATAGGGTGCTCCAACGCTGTGGGTTTAAAGTATCCCTAACTCACACATTTACTGTAGGGTTACCTTCTTATACTTTGTGCATAAACAGGAAACCAACCTTAACATTATGCGCCTAACCCTGTACTTTTTGTTTGCTCTTCTGCTTTTAGGCAGCGTAAGTTGCCAATCTGGAATGGAGGCTGAAGAAATGGATTCATCCGTAGCTGCCCTGGAAATTACACCTCCTCCCAATCTTTCAGACCGTAAAATAAAAAAGGAAGCAACTATACGCTTTCAGGTAAAAGATCTTGCGGAAAGCAGTACTAAAATAGAAGCCCTTTTAGAAAAGTATGGCGCCACCATTACCAATAGCCAGAACTATAACCAGGAAGAAAGTATAGAGGCCAGCTATACTATAAAAGTTGCGCCTGAAAAGTTAGATGACTTATTAAAAGCTATACAGGCCGAAAGTATTTTCCTGGATAATAAAACCGTTACCGCCGACGACGTAACAATGCAGTACGTGGATGTGGAGGCCCGGATAAAGGCTAAACAGGCAGTACAACAGAAGTACCTGGAACTGCTTACTAAAACCAGTAAAGTATCAGAAATACTTACGATCGAGGCCGAGTTACAGAAAGTGCAGGAAGAACTGGAGTCGGTTCAGGCACAAATGAAGGCATTGCAACAGCAGGTAAACTATAGCACCATTAACTTAACGATGTATCAGTTGGTGCCAGCTTCTTACTCCGATCGGACCAATTTTACAACCCGGGTTACATCCGCATTAAATGGTGGCTGGCATCTCTTTAAAGACCTACTGGTTGGAGTAGTCTACCTTTGGCCTATCCTCATCATAACTATAGCAGTGTTCTTCCTTATCCGTTGGTATAAGAATAGGCAAAGAAGTATAGTTTAGCTATTCGAGGCCTTTAAACAAAAGCCCGGTTAAAGTATGATTATTTACTTTAACCGGGCTTTTACTTTAAGCCATTCCAGTCATTTCATTCTCTCCGCAGGAGCAATATCATTATAAAGAAAGCAGAGCAGGTAGACCACGTTTACCTGAACATCTATAGTTGATTTAATGCCACGACCGCACAGTTCGGTAAGATTTAAAAAACCTAAACTATAGTTTGTTTAGAGCGGGCTCAAAGCCGGCCACTCATTTCTGACTATAAGTAAACGCTACCCGTCTTCTATCCTGTATACTCAAAATTAAAACATATATTTATAGCTATATTTAGCCTATACATCCCTTAATATGAGAAACAACTTATTACTCCTTGCCCTGTTTACACTGTTCACTACAACTGCCTTTGGCCAGATACAATCTGCGCAGGGCAAGCTAATACTTACAAATGGGCAGGAACTGAATGGTACTATCACACATTTCTATGATCTACCGTCCGAAATCATACTGCTGGCACCTGACAACACCAAGCGCAACCTGTTACCTGCCGAGGTTGCTGAAATACAGCTCTCTGACAGCAGGCGTTTCCTGTTGCGGGACCTGAATTCTGAGCGACTTGTGTTTCAGTTGCTGATCGGGTCTGAAAAGTTGATCCTGCTGAAGCGTGAAACACCCTCTCCTGAGTTTTACATCGCTAAAGAAGAACAGCTACACAAACTTGAAAACAACGAAGAAACCCTGCTGGTAAACGGGAAAAGGTACAAAAAGGAAGATAACAGTTATATAGGCATCCTTAACGTACTGATGCACGACAGGCTTGATCTGAATGAGAAAATACACAAAGAGCAGGACCTTACTGCCCTGGTACTGGCATACACCAGCGGGAATGTAACCTACTATTACCAGCCTGATGCGAAACTGGAGCGTAAACCGTATTGGGTTGCTTATGCCCAGTATAGCAACTACTACAGAGACGAAATAACAACCGGGCATTCCTTTGGTTACCAGGCAGGGGCACAGTATTACTTCTCATCCGCCGGTCGTAACTCGCTGCGTTTTGGACTGGACTATGGTAACTATACTTTTGAAAGGGCTGACATCAAAACTTACATGTTAACTATAGCTTACCAGTATGATTTTGTGAAGACAAGTAAAATGAATGCTTACCTGATGGCAACGTTCTTTGGGTTTGGATACTCCGAATATCATGACCTGGAAAGAAATGAAGATCAGGACGTATATGGGGCAGCTATCCGGATAGCCCCCGGCTTAGGCTTTGAATACAGAAGCACCGAAAAACTATCGTTGTACGCCGAGGTAAATGAGCTCTTTGTGATCGAGGGCTTGCCGAAAAACTATAGCCTGGGCATTAAATATGCGTTTAGGAAGTAAGTAACAAGTTTCTACAATACCTAAGCCTACTAAGAAGCCCACACTTATAGTTATTAATAAAACAATAGAGCGCCCAGCTAAAGGCGCTCTATTGTTTTGTACATAGTAAAGCTTAATTTTTTAACTATTACCTTCTTCTCCCCTTTTACTGCCACCGTATAGTTCGTACTTCAGCAGGCGGCAATCTATGGCGCCGTTATAAAGTGGGGTGCGGCGTGAGGCGCGCAGGCCAATACTTTTAGCAGCGTCCAGGTTACCGGTAAATACAAAAGCATCAAATCCCTGGTAATTGTTCTTCAGCGTATCGCCGATGTTCTTATAAAGTAAGTTGATGTCGTCAGACAGGATTCGCTCGTTGTAAGGCGGGTTCATTACTAAAACACCTTGCTCGGTTGGAGCGTTGGTTTTAAAGAAATCCGCTTCTTCTACTTTAATTACATTCTCCAGGCCTGCGTTAGCAATGTTGGTGCGGGCAGCTTCCACGTAATCCGGGTCAATGTCATAGCCGATGATCTCAGCCTGCGGTTCTTTCTTTTCTTTGGCTTCGGCAGTGCGCCACACCATTTCAAAAAGCTCTTTGTTATATTCTTTCCAGTTCTCAAACCCGAATGGGTCCCGACGGAAAAGGCCGGGTGCAATGTTCTGTGCCATCATAGCTGCTTCGATCAGAAAAGTACCGGAACCAGCCATCGGATCTATCAACGTAGACTTTCTATCCCAGCCGGAAAGCGAAATAATGCCAGCTGCCAGCACCTCGTTTAGCGGAGCCACGTTGGTCTGCAAACGATAGCCACGGCGGTGCAGCGAATCTCCCGAAGAATCTAAGGAGAGCGTGACCATGTTCTCGTGCATGTGCAGGTTCAGGCGTATATCCGGGCGAATACGATCCACGGAAGGGCGCTCGCCGGTCTTTTTACGGAACTGGTCAACTATAGCATCTTTGGTAAGCTGGGCCACAAAAAGTGAGTGCTCAAACGTAGAATGGCTAACCACCGCATCAATGGCAAAAGTCTGGTCCAGGTCAAAAATTTCAGACCAGTTGGTTTTCTGTACCTGCTCGTACAGGTCATCTTCGTTACGGGCCTTAAAATTACGGATCGGCTTTAAAATACGAATGGCCGTACGGCACCACAAATTAGCTTCATACAACTGGCGCAGATTGCCGGAACAAGACACCACGCGGTTCCCAACCTTTATATACTCCATGTCGAGCGCACGCAGTTCTTCAGCCAATACTTCCTCCAGGCCTGCAAGCGTGGTTACACTTATGTTAAAGTTCTCGGTTGGTTTCTGCTTTTGCTTCGGTTTCGGTCTGTGCATGATCTATCGTTTAATACTGCAAAGGTACTGTTTAATTGCTGATTGTTGAATTGCTGATTGTTGTTTGCACAAGGTTTAAGCAACATTGGAAAGAAATCCAATCTGAACTGATGCAACTCTATTGTTAAAGTTACCGCACGTACAGCTACTACTTGATCCATAGCAGGGGTGCAATGTATTGTATCTTCAAAGATCTAAATCTTTGTTTTATGACTGTATCAACAATTTAACAATTCAACAATCAACAATTTAGATTTATCTTTACGGCAAATACAAGCCTATGAAAATGCAGTCTGATTTTTCGCTTAAGCCTTATAATACCTTCGGAATTGATGTAAAAGCCAGGCTTTTTGCATGCTTCAACAGTGTGCAGGAGCTACAGGAGCTGTTGCAGATGCCGGAACTAAAGCAGGAACAGAAACTTATTCTGGGTGGCGGCAGCAACCTGCTATTCACCAAGGATTTTGATGGTGTGGTATTGCAAAATGGCATAAAGGGCATTGAGATCATTCGTGAAGATGAACACCATACGTATGTGAAAGCCGGTGGCGGCGAGGTGTGGCATGCATTTGTATTATATACGCTGGAGCATAACCTGGGCGGTGTAGAGAACCTTTCTTTAATACCAGGTACAGTGGGTGCCGCGCCTTTGCAGAATATCGGGGCCTATGGTGTAGAACTGAAAGATGTGTTTTATGAACTGGAGGCAGTTGAACTGGAAAGCGGACAGACCCAGGTTTTCACGAACGAGGACTGCCGCTTTGGCTACCGCGAAAGTGTTTTCAAGAACGAGCTGAAAGGCCGGTTTATAGTTACGTCGGTTACGTTCAGGCTGCACAAGACGCACAAGCTTAACACGAGCTACGGCGCCATAAAAACAACCCTGGAAGAGATGAACATTACGCAGCCAACCATACAGGACGTGAGCGCTGCTGTGTGTCATATTCGCCAGAGCAAACTGCCAGACCCTAAACAGATCGGCAACGCGGGTAGCTTCTTTAAAAACCCCGAAATCCCGATTATCCTGTATGATATTCTAAAAGAACAATACCCTGAAATGCCTGCTTACCCGGTGTCGGAGCTAACTGTGAAAGTGCCCGCCGGCTGGCTGATTGAGCAATGCGGCTGGAAAGGAAAAGTGATTGAGAACTATGGCGTGCACAAAAACCAGGCACTGGTGCTGGTAAACTATGGCGGCGCATCCGGCGACAAAGTCCGCCAGCTGGCTTTCGATATCATCCAGTCCGTAAAAGAGAAGTTTGGGATAAGCCTGCACCCCGAAGTTAATATTATGTAAGCTGCACTTAACAGCAACTACATTTAGAAGCCATCCTTGTGCCCTGAACTCAGGCCAAAGTATGGCTTTATAGTTTAACCAATTTGGGGCTACATCCGTATTTGCATCATTAGCTGGCAGTTCCGGTTAACGCTAATCACTATCGTATTTCTCTTTATACCGTTGGGCTTGCCTGTTTAAACCATAGCCAGGGAAGCGCTTATCCCTGACCCTGATTTCCATTTAACTCAAAATTAAAACATATGAAAAAACTAAAATTCCTGAGCTATTTATTTGCCGCCCTGTTAATGGTTACAACTGTGAGCTGCGATGACGATGATGACGATTCTGTACCGAATAACACATCACTGCTGACTGCAAGTGAATGGACAGGTGATAAGGTTTATTTCCAGGGTATGGATGTAACTAATAATCCGCTGTCTCCTATAGACGTAAAAAATGTTAAAATCACTTTCATGAGTGATGGCACCTATAGTGGGCAGATTGAAGGAATATCACAGAGTGGGACATGGGAATTTAATCAAACGGAGACCCAGATCATTATGGATAAAGGCACCGATGATGAGCTTATAGTGGATGTAAAGAAGCTTACTTCAACTGAATTATGGGCTGAAGGTGAGTTTGCAGACTTAGGTGAAGATGTTGAGATCAGGTTCGTACACTAACAATAACGACAGTATTTAAAATATAATAAAGGGCTCCCATCGGAGCCTTTTTATTTTAATATATAAAAATGGTGCATCAGCACATCAAAATCATAACATATTAAGTAAAAGCATTACAATCCAGCAATAAAACAAATCAGTTTTACTTTATACATACAGGTTATGAACAGATTTCAACTACGCTATTTTTTATGTCTCCTAGTGCTTCCATTTTTACTGGCAAGCTGTGGAAAAGATGACGACGATGATGTATCGCCTAATGTAAGCATGCTGACTGCTGGCGTCTGGGAAGGTAGTGCCATAATTATTGAAGGAGAGGATGTTACTGCTGATATTTTGGAGAGCGATGGTTTTGACTGGACGCTGTACACCACCGAATTTGAGCGTGAGGGCACCTATAATGAAAGTTATGACGGCGATCCCCAGATTGATGGTAAATGGGAATTTCAGAACAACGAAAGGATTATTGTTTTTGAAAAAGGAACTGACGATGAATACTATGTGGTAGTAGCCAAACTGGATGAGGATGAGCTGTGGTATGTGCAGGAAGGCGTAGAATTCCGTTTTATGCGGCGATAGAGCACATCAGAAAACAAAAGAGGCTCCCAATAAAGGAGCCTTTTTTGTTGAGCTATAGTTTATAGTTGCTATTTCAGAACAGCCAGTGTAGCGCCATCGCCACCGCGTTCTTCTGCTTCACTGCCCAGGCTGGCCACTTCCGGCACCGAGTACAGGTAATCGCGCACTACCTGGCGCAGTATACCGTTGCCCCTGCCGTGTATGATCTTAATCTCCGGAATGCCCAGCATAATGGCTTCATCTGTAAAGTTCATCACTTTGTTCAGCGCGTCTTCGGCGTACTCGCCCCGTATGTCTATCGTGTTTCCGAAATCCGCCATGCGTTGCGTAATGTTCATGCCACGGGTGTAGCCTTCTTCGGCTTTGGCGGCTGCTTTTTTCTGCTTGGCCACCTGTGCTTCCACACGTTCCAGGTTATCGATCTTAACTATAGTTTTAAGGCCGCCAAACATCACTTCAGCTGTCTTGCCTTTCAAGCTTACAATCTTGCCCACCGAGTCCTGACCGATAAGCCCTACGTTGTCGCCTTCTTTAAGCGGACCACTCGCAGTGATGCGTTTATGTGCCGGACGCGGTTCTTCTTTACGCACCTGCTCGTTGGCAAATGTTTCGAGGTCGCGGCGGGCTTCTTTGGTCTTTTCTTTTTCGGCCTGGGTCTGCTTAATCTGCTGTATGGTTGCTTCTATTTTCTGGTTCGCATCCTTTAACAGTAGCTTGGCTTTGCCTTTGGCTTCGCGCATTACGTCCTGCTTGCTCTCCTCCAGGAAGTTCTTCAGGTCGCTGTATTCTTTTACATTGCGCTTCAGTTTCAGTTCCAGTTTGGTGGCTTCGGCTAGTTTCTTTTCCAGCTCCTGCTTTTCGGTTTCCAGTTCTTCCAGCAAGCGGTCGTATCGAATTTTGTCTTTACCAACCAGGCTGCTGGCCTTGTCAACTATAGCTTTCGGCAAACCAATTTTACGCGCGATCTCAATGGCGAATGACGAACCCGGCTTCCCGATCTCGAGCTGGTAAAGCGGCGCCAGGTTTTTATGGTCGTAGCGCATGGCTCCGTTCACAATGCCTGGGGTTTTTTCGGCAAAGTTTTTCAGGTTGGTATAGTGCGTGGTTATCACACCGTATACTTTACTGTTATTCAGCGTCTGTAACACGGCTTCGGCAATAGCTCCACCCAGCACCGGCTCTGTACCTGTACCAAACTCATCAATCAGCACCAGGCTTTTGCTGTCCGCTACCGTCACAAATTTCTTCATGTTGGTCAGATGCGAACTATAGGTACTCAGGTCGTTCTCGATAGATTGCTCATCCCCGATGTCGATGAAAATATCATGGAAAATACCGGCTTCGGAACCGTCGGCAACCGGAATCAGCATGCCGGTTTGCAGCATATACTGCACCAGGCCTACCGTTTTTAAGCTTACCGATTTACCGCCCGCGTTTGGCCCTGAGATCAGAAGTATGCGCTGCTCGCGGCTAAGCTCCAGGTCCATGGGTATAGTTGGTTTGCCCATCTGTTTATGCGACAAATACAGCAACGGGTGTATGGCCTGCTTCCAGGCAATATGCGGATACTTATGCAGGGTTGGCATAGTTGCTTCCACACGTCTTGCAAACGCTGCCTTGGCCCTGATAAAGTCCAGCAAACCTAAATACTGATACGCCTTGCGCAGCTCTGGTATGTGGTGGCGCAGCGTATTGGTCAAGCTTGTTAAAATACGGATCAGCTCGCGGTGATAGGCATTCTCCAGGTCCTTGATATCGTTGTTGAGTTCGAAGATAGATTCCGGCTCAATGTAAACTGTTTGGCCGGTATTCGACTCATCGTGGATCAGGCCTTTGATGCGGCGCTTGTGTTCGGCTATAACCGGAATCACCAGACGGCCTCCGCGTATAGTTGGCTCTACATCGCCGGGAGTCCAGCCTTCGTTTTTAGCGTGGCGGATAATAGAGTTAATGGTTTTACGCAGTACTGCCTGCTGCGCGATCAGGTCACGTTTGAGGCGCTGTAGTTCAGGAGTCGCGTCATCGCGCACGGCACCGGCATCATCTACTACTTTATCTAAGGCAGCTATGAGCGAGCGCTCAACAGATACGTCAGCACCCAATGCTTTCAGGGCTTCAAACTTCCCTTCTTCGGTGCCCGAAATAAAGCGCTGCGAATCGCGGATGGTACGCAACGACATTTTGATCTCGAAGAACTGAATCACGTCCAGGAAAGTACCTGGAATAGCGGCTCTGTCGAGGTAAGCAGTTACGTCAAAATAGTGACTCAGCGGAATCTCAGCGTCGGACTCCAGCAGTTGTTTAAATTCGTTGGTTTGTTGTAGCAGTCGCTGCACCAGGTCGTGACGGTTCAGAAACTGCATGCGGTTTACAAACTGGCGGCCCAGGGAACTAAGACAAAGCTCCGAAAGCATTTCGCGCACCTGTGCAAACCCGATCTTTATTTCAAAATTTTCTGGATAGATCAATTGTTATCTCTTAATTTAAGGCAAATTTAGCATTTTATAACAAGTTTAAAGGGGTGTTTCGTTCGATGTAGCTACACTTTCTGACAAAGGATTTTTCAGACTTTTAGACAAAGGACTATTTGACAAAAGATTAAAGAGTTTTGGTCAAAAGGTCAGTGACACGTCCCTAGCTGGCTAACGCGGACAAGGATGTCCGCAGCAGTTATAGTTCCGGACAAAGAAGTCCGAAACAGCAACATAGAATTAAAGGTCCTTTGTCCTTTTTAACGAAGTCTTTTGTCAACATTTTAACTCCTAAACTCACAAACTCTTAAACTCATTAACTAAAATGGTTCTCGATAAACTATCCAATGCCGACCGCTACGTTTGTATGCACCCGCTTTTTGCGCAGGCTTTTAAATTTTTACAGGAAACCGACCTGGCAACTATAGCCACCGGCGTGCACGAAATTGAAGGCAAAAGGCTGTTCGCTATTGTTTCGGAAGCAGCAGGCGTTACCAAAGACAACTATAAACTGGAAGTGCACCGCAAGTACATTGATATACAATACGTAATATCCGGCACTGACCACATGGGCTGGAAAGACCTGGCTCTTTGTGCCGAACCAAACGACCCTTATAACGAAGAACGCGAAGCTGCTTTTTTTCCGGATAAGACGGATAACTGGTTTGATGTTCCGGCAGGGTCTTTCACTATTTTTTACCCGGATGATGCGCATGCCGCCATGGTGACTGGAGAATCTATAGTTCGGAAGGTGGTGTTGAAGATTGTGGTGGAAAAATAAGTATAACCAATGAAAAAGAACCTCATACTAGCAGCCCTTTTACTCCTGGGTTCTGGCTGTGCATCCCTTAAAAAAACTTCTAATTTCACATCTGATGATCTGAGTAGTGATGAACTGGCAAATCTGGATAACCTGGAACCGCCTATGGAAATGATTATGGTAGAAGAGTTGCCTCCGCCGCCAAGTGCAGATCAATATTCTTCTCCGGAAAAACAAAAGGCGAATGCATTAGCAGATACCACGGTATACTTAAGTTCACAACTAGAAGTGGGTCCCCAACTATACTATAACGGCCAGAATTTAGCTTTTTATTTAGAGGAACAAGTAAACAAAGCCAAAGCTGAAATAAAGGAAACAGGAGCTGTAACTATAAGAGCTGTAGTGGAGCGCGATGGCTCTTTAACTAACCCTGTACTAGTAAACTCAGCTTCAGAAGCACTTACAAAACACTCTCTAGCTATAGTTAATCAAATGCCGAAATTTCGTCCGGGTTCCTTAAACGGTTATCTCAAACGCGCTTATGTAACAATGTATTTTACCTGGTAGAAAAAGTCCGCCCGCTAACTAGCGCTAACATTACTTCCTTATGAAGTCACTAATCAACTCTCCGGAGCTGGCAACCATCATTTCAGATGCGAAATTGGTTCTGATTGATGCCCGAACAGGTCCGCAGGCAAAGCAAAACTATAGTTTAGAACACCTGGCTGGGGCGCTTTTTGTTGATCTCGAAACTGACTTAGCGCATAAAGCTAATGATCCTGCTGAAGGTGGCCGGCACCCGTTGCCCAACATTAGTGATTTTGCAAAGTTAGTGGGTGAGTTGGGTATTACCCCGGAAAGCGATGTGGTAGTGTATGATGACAAACAGGGCGCTAATGCTGCTGCGCGTTTCTGGTGGATGTTACGTGCTATCGGGCATACAAAAGTGCAGGTGCTGGACGGTGGCTATGCTGCCGCGCTGGCTGCCGGCGTGCCTGTAAAGTCCGGTCAGGAGGTAACTATAAAACAACCGCCTTACCCGCACACCACCTGGCAATTGCCTACTGCAACTATAGCTGAAGTAGCTAAGGCTACGCATAACCCGGATGCCTTGGTAATTGATGTGCGCGAAGCTGCCCGCTACCGTGGCGAAACAGAACCTATTGATTTAGTTGCCGGCCATATCCCGGGTGCCGTTAACATTCCTTTTGCGGGTAATCTCTCCCCTGATGGTTCCTTTCTCCCTCCTGCTGTGCTGCACACTAACTATAAACAGGTACTTGGCAAGCGTAAACCGGGCGATGTGATCGTACATTGTGGCTCCGGTGTTACTGCCTGCCATACCTTACTGGCCATGGAGCAGGCCGGACTGGGAATTCCAAAACTTTATGTAGGTTCGTGGAGCGAATGGTCGAGAAGTGGTCGGCCCATAGCTACCGAACTATAGTTGCATGCAAACAGAACTAAAAGAGCTTACAAAGCTATTCCTAAAACTGGGTTTTATCGCTTTTGGTGGACCGGCAGCGCACATTGCCATGATGCAGGATGAAGTGGTTGTAAAACGGCGCTGGATGAGCGAGCAGCACTTCCTGGACCTGATAGGCGCCACCAATCTCATACCCGGCCCGAACAGTACCGAGCTGGCCATCCATATTGGTTACGACCGGGCTGGCTGGCGGGGCTTGCTGGTGGCTGGTCTTTGCTTTATACTGCCGGCCGTGTTCATTACGGGGTGCTTTGCCTGGCTTTACAAAAGCTACGGGCAGTTGCCGGAGCTGCAGCCTTACCTGTATGGCATTAAGCCGGCCATTATCGCTATTATACTTGCTGCTGTTTTCCCGCTGGCTAAAAAATCACTAAAGTCAGTTACGCTGGGTGTGATCGGGGCTTTGGCTTTAGGCCTGGCTATAGTGGGTGTAGGCGAGATTTATGTACTGTTCGGAGCCGGTTTTGTAGCACTGCTGCTTGCCCTACTCCGCCAGAAACACCTCCCGACCAAACTGCAAAGTATAGCTATAGTTCCGCTTTGGCAAGTGGCCGTTGCTGCCAGCAACACCAAGCTGTTCTTTATCTTTCTGAAGATCGGGGCAATACTTTACGGCAGCGGTTATGTGCTTTTTGCCTTCCTGGATACCGAACTTGTTTTAACCGGGCTTCTGACCAGACAACAACTGATTGATGCCATTGCCGTGGGGCAATTTACGCCGGGTCCTGTCTTCTCGTCGGTTACATTTATTGGCTATCAACTTAATGGCTGGAGCGGTGCGGCTGTGGCAACTATAGGTATTTTTCTGCCTTCGTTTGTGTTCGTGGCCCTGCTTAAACCAATGGTAAAGTACATGCGCAACTCGTCTTTAATGGCTGCTTTCCTGGATGCCGTAAATGTGGCATCGGTGGCAGCTATAGTTGCGGTTTGCTTTGAGATGGGCAAAGACACCATCACCGACTGGCGAACTATAGTTATTGCCCTGGTAAGTGTAGCCATCACCTTCGGCTTCCGGAAAGTGAACAGTGCGCTTGTTGTTATTGGCGGCGCGTTGCTGGGGTATCTTTTAACCATGCTATAGTTGCTTTTAAAACTATAGTTTACGATCCTATACAGTTTCTATAGTTTCATCCACCAGCCCAGCAGCCTTCTCAAAATTTCCATCCGGGAAAAACTCTGCGCTCAATTTAAGAATGGCAAACAGGTGGTTCTTGAGCTTTGCTTCATTTATAGTTTCGCCTTTCAGGGCATCCTGCGTTAAGTGCAGGGCCAGGTCGGCCAGTAATAAACGTCGCTTTTCCAGCCATTCGGGAGTGCCTTTGTAAACAGCTGTTTCCGGGTAAAAAGATTCTACTTTAGCGTGCGCAGCATCAACGAGCTTTAACACTACCTTTCTGTTTTCAGTATTCATCTTTATGTCAGATAAGCTTTGTTTCAGGTAACTCAGTGGCTATTGTTTGTGCAGTTGCCCGAGCTGTAACATTCCTGTTTCGGAGCAGCAGGTACACCAACGGAAGCAGCAGTGCAGTTATAGTTAGCCCTACATACTCATACATAGCGCCGCCGGTAACATTCTCCAGTTTAAAGATTCCCCGACCATCGAAACCGGCCATAACCCGGTACAGCATATTGCTTCCAAAGTGTATGCCTATAGCCATCCAGATGGCATTTGTTTTCAGAACTGTATAGGCTAAGGCAAGGCCAAGTATGGCAGAGAAAAGCATATTCTGCCAGCCAAAGCCTTCGTTCCAGAAATCATCTGCAACATAAAGCACTGTCGTTACCAGCATAAACCATTTCAGCAGGTTCTCTTTTTTAAGATAGGCAAACCAGTAGCCCCGGATCATGATATCGTTTATAGCCGAAACCAGCAACATTCCCAGTAGCGCTTGTGCCAGCATCCCAACTATAAATCCGGTATCCATCAGGCCTGTTACATCAAACTTACCTAAGCTATAGTATATAAGGTATTTCAGTGCCCAGACAGTGGAACCAACCAGAAAACCGATTCCCAGATCGCGCATCCAGCCTTTTTGCATCGGCAAGCCAAAACTGTTCACTCCTTTTAGTCTCAGCAGGTAGCGGGCAACTAAAAAGGCAAGCAAAAAGAACCCGCCAGCATACCCCAGCCACGGTAATACGTCCAATTGGATCAGTTTGGGGATGCCGTTGAAATACAGGTTGAGGAGTATAAACCCGATGATCCAGAGCAGTAGGGAAATCTTATTTTTCATAGTTGATGAGGTTGCAGGCGAGCAATTTAAACAAAAAGTCCTTCCCTGAAAATAGCAGGAAAGGACTTTCTTATTTTATAGTTAACTATAGTTTACTCTACAGAGCTCACTTCGGCGTTACGGTCGATTTTCTTTACCAGACCCTGTAATACTTTGCCTGGTCCGCACTCTACAAAATGCGTTGCGCCGTCGGCAATCATCTGCTGTACCGACTGTGTCCAGCGAACCGGAGCGGTTAACTGCTTTATCAGGTTTTCTTTTATCTCGGTTGGTTCAGTATGCGGCATGGCATCCACGTTCTGGTAAACCGGGCAGATCCCCTTGCTGAAAGTTGTTTCGTTTATCGCTTTTGCCAGTTCTTCTTCGGCTGGCTTCATCAGCGGCGAATGGAACGCTCCGCCTACAGGTAATGGTAACGCACGCTTCGCTCCTGCTTCTTTCATTTTCTCACAGGCGATCTCGATGCCTTTGTTAGAACCTGAGATAACCAGCTGGCCCGGGCAGTTATAGTTGGCAGCCACTACTACTTCACCTTCTATAGACGCACAAACTTCCTCTACTTTCTCATCTTCCAGACCCAAAATAGCCGCCATAGTCGATGGATTTGCTTCGCAGGCTGCCTGCATCGCCAAAGCTCTTTTTGATACCAGTCTCAGGCCATCTTCAAAGCTCAACACTTTGCTTGCTACCAGCGCTGAGAATTCGCCCAGTGAGTGACCAGCTACCATATCCGGCGCAAAATCGTTGGCAACAGCTGCCTGCGCTACAGAGTGCAGGAAAATAGCCGGTTGCGTAACTTTAGTTTGCTTCAGCTCCTCGTCGGTGCCGTTAAACATGATCTCGGTGATGTTGAAGCCAAGGATCTCGTTTGCTTTATCAAACAGTTGCTTTGCTACTTCGTGCTGCTCGTACAGGTCCTTGCCCATACCTACAAACTGAGAACCCTGTCCCGGGAAAACGTATGCTTTCTTCATTCTTATTTTTAATTGATACTTGCTGATTGTTATATAGCTAAATTGCTAAAGGCTAAATTGCTAAAGGCTAAATTGCTAAATGGTTATGCAAACTAGAGTTTACTCTCTCCTCTAATAAGAATTTAACAATCAGCAATTTAACAATCAAAAATCTATAAACCTGTCCCGCTGGTGTGGTTCCGGAAGCAAACAGGCTTCGCGGCGGCCGGCAATTTTGTAGCGGTGCCTGGCTATGAAACTATAGATTTTATCGCGGAAAGATACTGGAATAAACCTGAAATAGGAAAACAGCGCGAACGGAAAATTAAGATGGCGGGCAATCCGGAGAGCTGCATCCGAAGCAAAATATAGGTTGCCTTGCTCATAAAACAGCACAGCATCGGGCAGTGGGTCAGGTATTTGCGATGGGGGCACAAGCTGTTGCAGCACCTCTCCCTGCAACGTTGCAAAGTGCAGATCCTGCTTCCGGTTATACTTTAAAATGAACTGTACGCTGGCCTGGCAAAAGCCGCAGGAGCCATCATAAAAAACAATAGCCTTATCCTGCAGCTTTTCCCGGTCAGTTTGCATTAACGTACAATCTCTACCCAGCCTTTATACTTTTTAAAGGTATTTGCCGGATCTATTGAGAAGAATTCAACCTGTGCTTCGTAATAATATACGCCATCGTTCAGTCGGTTGCCTTTAGAGTCGGTACCCGGCCAGTTGATGTCTTTATCATTGCCCTCGAATACTTTCACGCCCCAGCGGTTAAATACTGTAAACTTCACCGACTTTATAAAGCGGGCCTTTTTATCTGGCGTAAATACATCGTTCAGGTTATCGCCGTTCGGGGTAATGATGTTTGGCAGCATAAAGAAGAAGCAGTTGTCTTTGCACTCTTCGTTACTGAAATCACTCTCCACATCATTTACATCGGTAGCGGTCACTACATAGCATCCGGCAAAAGACTCCAGGCCGGTGTGCGTATAGGTCGTAATGTTAGCTGGCACCTGGGCAATTTGTGTGTAATCAGTCTGTCCCGGTCCTTTAAAGTAAACCGTATAGTGCTTGATCTCAGCTGTACAATCGCCGGTTATCTGCGGTTCCCAGGTCAGCACATTCTGATATGGTGGCTCCGTAGGACTGGCCAAGAACTCGTCGCAATTCAGCTCATCTATAGTTAGAATCGGCGGACAAACCAGTTTTGGCAGTTCCGCACATACCTGCTGGCTCTTGTTCTCTAGCGGCTCTTTTATTTCTGAGAGTTGGTAAGTGCCATTTGCCAACACATAGTAACAATAGGTTTTACCACGCTCCAGAGGTGCCGTCGCCGAACCCACATCCACAAATGTTCCACCCTTGGCTGAAGCTTTTACTGTAGCAATTGCTTTAAATTCCCCGGTTGTGCCCTCGCGCCTGAAAATGGTATGCGGCAATATCTCATTTCGCCATGGCACACTATAGGTCCAGGACAAAGTGATATTTTTATTTTCATCTTTCGATGGCGTTACTGTCAGGAACACGCTTGACGCCGAAGTTGTGTCGCGCAATACTGTTGGCGGCCCCGCCGTAGTTGCAGACTGGTAGAACTCCAGCTTGTAGCGGTAAGCTTTCTCAACTGTATTCAGGCCTGTGTCTTTAAAAATAGTATCAGAAAGCGTAGTTGTTCTCTTAACTTCCACATAACCTGTATTGGCTCCTGCTTGTCCTTCTTTGCGGTATAAACGATACTGTAAAGGAGGTGTAAGCTTATCTACTTTGCGTGGTTGAGTCCATTGTACGGTTATCTGGCCTGCTGTTGTGCTGGTGTTGGTTACCGTTACATTTGTCAGGTATGGTATATCCTGGTCTACCATGATACACACTTCGCGGCTAGCTATACTCTTGCCACGGCCCGGCGATGGGAACTCGGCATATATAATATAGCAGTACTGCACCCCGGCTTTTAACCCGGTGTCCGTATAAGTGGTTGGCCAGTTTCCATTGGCTCCTTTGCGAACTTCAGCTATAAACACATAGCCTGAACTGGCTGGCACACCGGTCTCGCACCTGTCCGGCACAAAGTTAGACGGTCCCTCTCGCCGATATATCCGCATCGTTTCCGCATTCTGGCATATGTATTTGTCCCAGTCGAGCTTAACGGTTCGGTCTCCTCCTTCGGCCCGCAGGTTTTGCGGCGGCGGCCCGACTACACGGATATTCCAGGGTTGCAGATCGGCCAGCTTTTTGCCAGCCGCCGGCTGGTCTTCCGCCCTGAAAATTACCTGGTATGGCCGCTCACGTACGTCAGCACATTCTGTTGACCATGTCAGGCGACCAGTAGCGAGACCAGGTGTTTTTGTTAGTTGTGTAAAGCTGGCGCGGGGAGCAGAACCTCCCGGGCCTGGAAGCAGAATACCACCAAAAGCTGTGATCGTGATCAGATCATCGTTCACGTCAGTGGCCCGAACTATACCGGTAAAAGTCTCACCGGCAATAATACAGGTGTCAAGTGGTTCCAGCACCGGGGGATCGTTTTCAGCATCTATGACCAGTATCTGCATGTCACGCACTACCTCACCGAGCTTGATCCTGCCACCGGTTGCCGTAACACGCCATTCTTCTACTACAAATGCAACGTTATATTCTCCCTTCCGGCAGGGAGCATCCCAAACAAGCTGCCCGTTTTCCATGTTTAGGGTAAAGGTAGCTGATCCGGTGCCTGCTGCGTTGCTGCAATTAAAAGTACGGTCAGGTAAACTATAGCCCGGCACCGGCGAAATGTTTCCGGCAATATCCGTACGCAGTGGCACGCGCAGTTTAAACGACAGGCTATCCCCTTCCGGGTCATACGCGCCCGGGTTGTGTACCCATCTTTTTCCTACAGATGCTTTATCTATAGGTGCTACTGTCAGGATTGGTGTGCTGTTAAAACCCCGCAGGGCGCTCACGTTTATAGTTGTAGAGATGTAAAAAGTAAGCTGGTCTGATGGAGGAGTGATGTTAAGAATGCCCGGGTTTCTGTTGATACCATTCCAGGCAACGGTATATGTTCCGTCAGCTCCATACGTATATTCCCAGGTAAATACTTCCTTATCTATCAGGTCAGAAGGGTCACCAATAGGTGTAACAGATTTACGCGGAACAATTATAGTATTGCCATCGCCAAGAGAAATTGTTACCTCCGGATCATCAGCCAAAGAGGCGCGGTCCGTATACATAATCATAGTGAAGAAAAACCGGCGGGGTTTAGGGTCTGGGGTCGTATCACGTCTAGCAGTGATGTCTCCAGCTCTAATGTGTGTAGCCTGTGCCTCAGTAAGTGAACCCAACAGCAGTATCAACACCCACAACAAACCACCCGGCAACAGGTACCTTAAGCGTAAACTTTTTGGCATATAGGTAGGATTAGGCGGTAAACAAAGGTATAACTTTAACTTAAATTTTCACTTTTTATTGCTAACTATTGCAGGTAAAGCGTGTTATAAAGGTATGATTCTTTGTCGTACGCATTGCAATTTAGATTGATTCAAAATACGATATTAAAATTGTTTTATATAAGGTGCACATGTACCTTTGAGAATTAAAAACGCTTATTAACTTAACCTTTAATTAATACAGATGAATTGGTTTACTAAAACGTTTTCCAGTACACTCGGACGCAAGTTCATCATGTCGATCACGGGTCTGTTCCTCTGCTCATTCCTGGTGGTTCACCTGGTAGGTAACCTCACTTTATTCAGACAGGATGGCGGCGAGGCTTTTAACATCTATTCGCATTTCATGGCTAACAACCCGATTATCCGCACCATGGAATTCGTATTAGTAGCAGGTTTCCTGTTCCATATTTACGATGCTATTGTGCTTACCCGCCGCAATAAGGCTGCCCGCCCTGTGGGTTACGCAAACAGCCATCCTGAGCAGAACAGCACCTGGTCATCTCGTAACATGGGGCTACTGGGTACCATTATCCTTGTGTTCCTGTTGGTGCACCTTTGGAATTTCTTCGTACCTGCCCGTTTTGGCGAATTAGAAGGTGTTCCGAACGCTGATTACCTGAACCTTTACAGCGAAGTTGTTTTAGCTTTTAAAAACCCGATCTATGTGGCATTATACGTAATCGCAATGGTTGCGCTTGCTTACCACCTGATTCATGGTTTCCAGAGCGCGTTCCAGTCGCTGGGCCTGACGCACAAAAAGTACACACCATTTATCCAGAAGTTCGGTTACGCATTCTCAGTTTTGATTTGCCTTGGCTTTGCTGCCATTCCGCTCTACTTCTTTTTCTTCGTGTAACATCCAGATTCTATAGTTGATATGATATTAGATTCTAAAATCCCTGAAGGGCCATTGGCTGAAAAATGGGACAAGCATAAATTTAATGTGAAGCTGGTTAACCCGGCTAACAAACGTAAATACGATGTAATTGTGGTAGGTACCGGTCTTGCCGGTGCATCTGCTGCTGCAACCCTGGGCGAGCTTGGCTATAACGTTAAAGCGTTCTGCTTCCAGGATTCTCCTCGCCGTGCACACTCTATTGCGGCGCAGGGTGGTATAAATGCTGCTAAAAACTACCAAAACGACGGTGACTCTATTTTCCGTCTGTTCTATGATACTATAAAAGGTGGTGACTACCGTGCCCGTGAAGCGAACGTTTACCGTCTGGCACAAGTGTCTGTTAATATTATTGACCAGTGCGTTGCGCAGGGTGTTCCTTTTGCACGTGAGTATGGTGGTCTGCTTGCAAACCGTTCGTTCGGTGGCGCTCAGGTATCGCGTACGTTCTACGCACGTGGCCAGACCGGCCAGCAGCTGCTTTTAGGTGCTTACTCAGCACTTAACCGCCAGATTGCTTACGGTAAAGTAAAAATGTATCCACGCACTGAGATGCTTGACCTGGTAATGGTAGATGGCAAAGCACGTGGTATAGTTGTTCGTAACCTGATCACAGGTAAAATTGAATCACATAGCGCGCATGCTGTCGTATTGGCAACGGGTGGTTACGGTAACGTATTCTTCCTTTCTACCAATGCAATGGGCTCTAACGCTACGGCGGCCTGGAGAGCACACAAGAAAGGTGCTTTGTTTGCTAACCCTTGCTTTACCCAGATTCACCCTACCTGTATCCCGGTTTCAGGCGAGTACCAGTCTAAGCTTACGCTGATGTCTGAGTCGCTTCGTAACGATGGCCGTGTATGGGTTCCTAAAACAGTTGAGATCGCGCAGCGCCTTCGTAAAGGTGAGATCAGAGTTAGCGATATTAAAGAAGAAGACCGCGATTACTACCTGGAGCGTAAGTATCCTGCCTTTGGTAACCTTGTTCCTCGTGACGTGGCTTCGCGTAACGCGAAACTGATGTGCGACGAAGGCCGTGGTGTTGGTGCTTCCGGACTTGCTGTATTCCTTGACTTTGCCGATGCGATCAAACGCGAAGGTCAGCCAGCGATTGCTGCGAAATATGGTAACCTGTTTGAGATGTATCAGAAGATCACAGACGAGAATCCATACGAAAACCCAATGCGTATTTACCCGGCTGTGCACTATACCATGGGTGGCCTTTGGGTAGACTATAACCTGATGACCAACATCCCTGGTTTATATGCTACAGGTGAGTGTAACTTCTCTGATCACGGTGCAAACCGTTTGGGTGCTTCTGCGCTGATGCAGGGTCTTGCTGATGGTTACTTTGTGATTCCTTATACTATAGGCGATTACCTGGCTCAGAATCCGACAGCAAAAGTTACTACAGACCACCCTGCCTTTAAAGAAGCAGAGCAGGCTGTAATAGCTAAAAACAACCAGCTGCTTTCTATCAATGGTTCCCGTACCGTAGATGATTTCCATAAGCAGCTTGGCCATATTATGTGGGATTACTGTGGTATGGCCCGAAACGCAGAAGGTCTTCAGTTTGCAAAAGGAGAGATCCGTAAGCTGCGTGAAGAGTTCTGGAGAGATGTGAAGGTTGTTGGTGTAAACGAAGAACTGAACATCACTTTAGAGAAAGCCAACCGTGTTGCCGACTTCCTGGAACTTGGTGAACTGATGGTAGAAGATGCACTACAGAGAAACGAGTCTTGTGGTGGTCACTTCCGTGAAGAATACCAGACACCTGAGAACGAAGCTCTTCGTGACGATGAGAACTATGCTTATGTAGCTGCCTGGGAGTTTACAGGTGTTGGCAATGAGCCGGTACTTCATAAAGAAGAACTGAAGTTCGAGAACGTGAAGCTAACACAGCGTAGCTATAAATAATTGATTGTGATAATTAAAAATTAGAAATGAGAAATTAGAAATGATCAGCTGTAACTATAAAAGGATGAGCTTCTTTCTAATAATTTCTAATTCATAATTTATAATTTCTAATTTAAAAGAAATGGCTGGAAGTAATCCAAATGCTAAACCAATGGACCTGACACTAAAGGTTTGGCGCCAAAAAAATAGAGAATCAGCAGGTAGTATGGTAACATACCCTGTAAAAGGCATTTCCCCGGACATGTCGTTCCTGGAGATGCTGGATGTGCTGAACGAAGACCTGCTGCGTGGCGGCCAGGACCCTATCGCTTTCGACCACGATTGCCGTGAAGGTATCTGCGGTATGTGCAGCCTGTACATTAACGGTCGTCCGCATGGTCCGGAGCGTGGTACCACTACGTGCCAGCTACACATGCGTCACTTCAATGATGGTGATACGATAACTATAGAGCCTTGGAGAGCAGCTGCTTTCCCGGTTCATAAAGACCTTGTCGTGGATCGTTCTGCTTTTGATCGTATTCAGCAGGCTGGTGGTTATGTATCTGTAAATACAGGTGGTGTACCGGATGCGAACGCTATCCCGATCGGAAAGTCTATCGCTGATAAAGCGTTCGATGCTGCGACCTGTATTGGTTGTGGTGCCTGTGTAGCAGCCTGTAAAAATGCTTCAGCTATGCTGTTCGTTTCTGCTAAGGTGTCTCAGATGGCTATGTTGCCACAAGGCAAGGTAGAGGCTAAAACTCGTGTAGAGAACATGGTTGCCCAGATGGATGTGGAAGGCTTTGGTGCCTGCTCTAATACTGGTGCCTGTGCTGCCGAGTGCCCTGTAGGCATTTCTCTTGAGAACATTGCCATCATGAATAGAGAGTATCTTTCAGCGAAAGCCACGTCAGAGCACGTAGCCTAATAGCTTTAAATGACTTTAAAAGGCGGGGCAGCAATGTTCCCGCCTTTTTTGTTTTAAATCGCTTTGTGCTTAATATTGTTGCCACATCACCAAACTATAACCTTACCTGCTACTCCCGGTTTAAGGAGTAACTATAAACTATAGCACATGATCACACTTATTTCAGGAACAAACAGGCCTGAATCTAATAGTATAGCTATTGTAAATATGTATGCCGCGCTCTTGCAAAAGCACGGCGTGCCTTACCAAATACTGGACCTGGCAGCGCTACCTGCTGACTTTATAGTTTCCGCGCTTTACGATAACACCGGTAAGAATGAGCAATTCAATCAACTGGCCGGTATGATCGCCGACTCCGATAAGTTTGTGTTTGTGGTACCTGAATATAACTCTTCCTACCCGGGCGTGCTGAAAGCATTTATTGATGGGCTCTCCTACCCTAATACATTCAAAAACAAGAAAGGAGCTTTAATAGGCTTATCATCTGGCATGCAGGGCAGCGGACTGGCACTTAGCCATCTCTCTGATGTATTGAACTACCTTGGCATGCATATCATGGCTATGCGCCTTAAACTGGCTCATATCGAAAAGAACTTTGACGGCACACAGCTTACCAACAAACTATACAACGAACTCCTGGAGCAGCATGTGGAGGAGTTTCTGAATTTCTAAGTATAGCCTGAACTATAGCTATAGTTTGGGAATAGTATAAAAACAGAAAGGGCTCCCAAAACTGGAAGCCCTTTCTGTTTTTATAGTTGATCACTTAGTCAACGTTATCGTGCAGGAAACGATTATCACCTAAGATCTCATTATCATCATTCAGGTTAAAGCGGGAGATGTTACGCTCTGAAGAATGCGCTACTGACTCCAGCGCTACATTACGACGCAGGTAAGCAGGAACTTCAAGCTTCTCTTTTATAGCTTCAGTTGTGATCTCAGAACTCAGTCTGCGAAGACGCTCACGGCGCTCTTCCTGTCTGCGCTTCATCAGCTCGCGCTCTTCCAGTTCACGGGCTACACGATCATCTGCCTTTGGCGGGTAAAAGCTTTCTGGTGTATCTGTAGCACCCAGATCGAACACGATACGGGTTGGCTGCTGCTCAACTGGCTTGCGTACTGCCTCATACTGCGGAGCAGGTACCGGTGCCGGGATTGGCGCAGGAGCCGGAGCCTGAACTATAGGAGCTGGGGCTACAACCTGTTTAGGTACAAATGTAGTTACCTCAATAACCTCTGGTCTGGCTGGCTCAGCTACTTCAATTTTTTTTTGGCTCTCCAGGTCAAACACCGTCTTTTTAGGCTCCATCAGGTTATCGGTATTGCTGGCAAAACCTGTAGCAATAACTGTAACGCGAATGCTCTGGCCTAAGTCAGAATCAATACCATGACCGAAGATAACTTCAGCTTCCTGGCCGGCTTTGTCCTGGATATATTCTGTGATCTCAGTTAACTCATCCATTTCAAGCTCTGCCTGCTCACCAGACATAATTGAAAGAAGGATTTTCTGAGCACCATGAATGTCAGTGTTGTTCAATAACGGAGAAGAAAGTGCTTCTTCGGCAGCACGTAACGCACGGCCTTCGCCTTCTGTTATCGCAGAACCCATCACTGCGGCACCAGAGTCTTTCATTACCGTTTTAACGTCTTCAAAGTCAACGTTCACTTCAGCTGTAACTGTAATAATCTCAGCTATAGATTTAGCAGCCGTGGTTAACACGTTATCTGCTTTTGCAAATGCTTCACGGATGGTCAGGTTACCAAACATCTCGCGCAGCTTGTCGTTCAGGATCACCAGGATCGTGTCGCAGTTTTCGCTCAGTTCTCTAACACCATCTTCAGCAGCCTGCTTTTTCTTGCGGCCTTCGAAACCGAAGGGAGCTGTAACTATACCAACTGTAAGTATACCCAGCTCTTTTGCAACTTTTGCAATTACAGGAGCAGCACCAGTACCAGTACCACCACCCATACCTGCTGTAATAAATACCATTTTGGTATCGTTGCTCAGCATTTCACGGATTTCTTCCTTACTTTCAAGAGCTGCCTGCTTGCCTTTTTCAGGGTTTGCTCCTGCTCCAAGGCCTTCTGTCAGGTTTTGACCAAGTGCCAGTCTTGTAGGAACGCTGCTGCTTTTAAGGGCTTGTGCATCGGTATTACATATGATAAACTCAACATCTTTAATGCCCTGGTTATACATATGGTTCACAGCGTTGCTTCCACCGCCCCCGACACCAATCACCTTAATGATAGACTTACTGCTTGACGGTAAGTCGAAAGTGTACATGCTCATGCTAATTTCTCCTGCTCTGTTATGGGTTAATAACTTTGTTTGTTGTCGTCTATATCATCAGATAAGAAGCCTTTTATCATACTGATGATACCGCCTTCTTTACCTCCGGCTTTAGGGGCCGGCTTTTTATATTCAATTCTTTCCGGTGCTTCAGATACTCTCTCGGCACTGCGATTATCCAGCGACTGGAAACCGGCAAGTACAAGGCCTACACTGGTTGCATACATCGGGCTCTTCACAGCATCAATCTTCGATTTGCCAAGGTGCTCATTCGGGTAACCGATACGCGTATCCATCCCTGAAATGTATTCTACCAACTGCACCAGGTTCTGAAGCTGTGCTCCACCACCTGTAATAACTATACCGGCTGCCAGGCTGTTTGCATATCCTGATCTTACGATCTCGGCATATACCAGCTCCACTATCTCTTCCATTCTTGCTTCGATAATAAAAGCAAGGTTCTTCAAAGATATCTCTTTTGGCGTACGATCTCTTAATCCGGGGATAGAAACTATCTCATTTTCTGAAGCTTCGTCTGCAATAGCTTTGCCAAATTTCACTTTCAGTTGCTCGGCCTGGTTTTGCATTACCATGCAGCCCTGCTTTATATCTGATGTGATGATATTGCCGCCGAAAGGTAAAACAGCTGTATGACGGATAATATTGTCTTTAAAGATCGCTATATCTGTAGTGCCACCACCAATATCAACCAATGCCACACCTGCTTCACGCTCCTCGTCGCTCAGCACCGACATGCAGGATGCCAACGGCTCCAGTATCAGCTGATCAATTTCCAGCCCGGCACGGGTAACGCATTTATTGATGTTGCTGATAGCGTTTGACTGTGCTGTAATGATATGGAAGTTCCCTTCCAGACGCACACCAGACATACCTACCGGATCAACTATTCCTTCTTCGTAATCAACCTTGTACTCCTGCGGCATCACATGAATGATCTCGCTCCCCGGAGGTGTTACCAAACGGTACATGTCGTTAGTGAGGCGATTCACGTCTTCAACAGTAATCTCGTTATCAGTCACGGCACGTGTAATACTGCCATTGTGCTGTAAACTTTTAATATGCTGACCGGCAATCCCTACGTTCACTACGCCAATGTTGATGTCTGCCTGCGCCTCTGCCTGGCTTACTGCCTTTCTGATCGCTTCTACCGTTTTATCGATATTGCTGACCATACCACGCACAACCCCCTCAGAAGCTGCTTTTCCCATTCCCAGGATCTCCAGCTTACCATACTCGTTTCTCCGACCTACAAGTGCGCAAACTTTGGTTGTGCCAATGTCCAAGCCTACTACTATTTTGTCGTTCTGCATATCTGTATATTTATTCGCAAATTATCTGATCTTCAAACTCTACATTTACTCTTTTATATTTGTCCCACCCCATCACAGGCAGCACTTCTTTATAAAAGATCATTAGTTTCTTAAACTTCTGCTCTGCATTTGCCGGCCTGCCAAACTCTATCGTATGGTCGCCAACCTGCGGCAAAAAAGAAACTTTACCCTTGCCATCTATATGCATCTGGGCTAATTGTGCTTTCCAAAACTCATCATTCTCAATGAACTGAAGTAGTGAAAGGTAGTTCTGGCCAACCGAATCCTGGAAAAACTCCTGGTTAAGAGGTTTTAAAAGAGCCGATTTGGTAATTGGGATTACACGAGCGGTGTATCTTTCTGAGAGAGGCAGGATGTGCCCTTCTAAATCGATGTATACATCTTGATCTGGTCGTATAATTCTTGCAATAGGCCTGTTCTGTTTTACTTGCACATGGATATTGCCATCCAGTCCCCGATAAACATCTGCATCTGCCACAAATTTGTGTGATTCGATGCGTTTTTCAAGGTTCTTCAGGTCAATATTTTTATTGGAAACACCTTCAATCTTTCGATCTCCGTCGCGGGTCAGTAAGTCCTTTACTTCCTTATCCCCAATAAAGTAATTATTGTACTCATTATCAATTTTTATTGCCACTTTCTGACAAATTTTTTCATTTTGTCTAGAATTGGCAAAGCCCGCTAAGCCTCCGATTGTAACGATGCTACAACCTGCAAAAATTAAAGATTTTATTTTACTATTCAAGCCCATGCTACACTTTTTCTAAAATATTTTTGATAGGCTTCACTAATGTATCAATATCACCTGCTCCAACGGTTGCCAACACGTCAAAATCAGTGTTCAGAGCTAAATTATCCACAATTTCAGCCTTGCTTATCAACGATTTTGCAGGGCATGAAATCCGCTCCAAAAGCATTGCTGAAGTAACGCCTGGAATAGGTTTTTCGCGGGCAGGGTAAATATCCAGTAACACCACTTCATCTGCCTTACTCAGGCTCTCTGCGAACTCATGTGCGAAGTCGCGGGTACGCGTGAAAAGGTGTGGCTGAAATATCACTTTAATTCTTTTGTTCGGGTACAGCGCACGCAGCGACGACATGAACGCATCGATCTCTTTCGGATGGTGTGCATAGTCATCGAGGTATACTTTTCCATTGCCTTCGTACACAAATTCGAAGCGACGCTTTACACCTTTGTAAGACTCAACGCCACTACGTATCTGATCTTCAGGCACCTGCAGAATTTGCGCGGCAAGGGTGGCTGCCAGCACGTTCTCCGCATTATGAAAACCAGGCACTCCCAGTTGCAGCGAACCTATGTTATGAAGCGGGCTTACCACATCAAATTTGAACCAACGACCATCAATGCTAAGGTTCTGAATATGAGCATCTCCGGAGTCTAAACTATAGGAAATAACATGCACACCAGGCTGAATCTGAGCTGTTAATCGTGGATCTGTATTTTTGTTCAGTAACAAGTAGCCGCCTGGTTTTATCTGACTCATGAACCTCTGAAATGTACGTATCAGTTCCTCGCCATCACCATAAATATCCAAATGGTCTGGGTCTGCGGAAGTTACGATTGCAATATCCGGAAAAAGGGTCAGGAAAGAACGGTCATATTCATCTGCTTCCACTACTACCAGTTCCTGCTCCCGCTCTCCTTTACTGATCAGCAGGTTAGAATTAATGTTCGTAGCAATACCCCCTAAAAAGGCAGAAGCATCTACGCCGGCATGGTGCAACAAGTGCGTAACCATAGACGAAGTAGTAGTTTTGCCATGTGTACCGGCTACGGCAATTGTAAAGGCATTTGCTGTAATGATGCCTAATACCTCAGAGCGTTTTTTTATAGTATAGCCCTGTGATTTCAGGTAATTCCATTCGGAATGCTCGGCAGGAATCGCAGGAGTTAAGATGACCAGTGTATTTTCCTTATCCTCCAGAATTTCCTGTGGCAGGTTTGCCATGTCATCATCGTAATGAACTATAATCCCTTCCTGCTCCAGTGCTTCGGTAAGCGGAGTTCTGGTTTTATCGTAACCCCAAACCGGGAATCCTTTGGCATGGAACCACCGGGCAATAGCGCTCATACCAATGCCGCCAATGCCTAAGAAGTAGATATACCTGTAGTCTTCCAGTCTCACTTTATCAGTTTTACAAGTTCGTTCACAATTTCGGCCGCCGCATTAGGGCGTGCCATTTTCTTTATATTGTCAGAAAGCCGCTTCTGCTCCTGCTCATCCTGTGCCAGCTGCAAGGTTGCCGGAATCAGTTTCTGCGCCGCTTCTACATCTTTCACCAGTATGGCCGCATGCTGCTGCACCAAGGCCATCGCATTTTTAGTCTGATGATCTTCCGCCACATTCGGTGAAGGTACCAGTATACATGGTTTTGCAGCCAGGCATAGTTCAGAGATCGACAGCGCACCCGCTCTGGAAACAACTATATCAGCGGCAGCATAGGCCAGGTCCATGCGCTTGATAAAGTCAAAAACACGGATGCCTTTCTCTGTATAGTTTGCTTCCAGTTCTTTGGCTTCAGTATAGAACCCTTTGCCAGTTTGCCAGATCAGCTGATATCCAGCTTCTGCCAGTTGCGCCAGGCCACCGGCAATACTATGGTTTATAGTTCTGGCACCAAGACTACCGCCAATTACCAGTATTGTTTTCTTTTCTGATGTAAGGCCGAAATGCAAAAGTGCTTCTCTCCTTTTCTCAGTTATGTCCAGTATATCCTGGCGAACAGGGTTGCCGGTCAGTACAAGCTTCTCTGCCGGAAAGAAACCTTCCATGTTTTCATAAGCCACGCATACTTTTCCGACTCTTTTTGCCAGTAACTTATTCGTGATGCCCGCATAGGAATTCTGTTCCTGGATAAGCGACGGAATACCTTTAGCTGTGGCAGCATATAACAATGGCCCACTGGCATACCCACCCACGCCAACTACAGCATCTGGCTTAAATTCCTTTATGATTTTGTGTGATGCCCGTATACTTGAAAGCACTTTCAGCGGGAATGACAGGTTATCCAGGGTTAACCGGCGCTGCAAACCACTGATCCAGAGCCCTACAATCTTGTAACCTGCTTCCGGCACACGCGTCATTTCCATGCGGCCTTTGGCGCCCACAAACAATATCTCAGATTTTGGACTGATAGCCTTGATCTGGTTAGCAATGGCGACTGCCGGATAAATGTGTCCGCCAGTGCCACCGCCACTGATAATGATGCGATATGGTCTGTGCGTATTAGGCATTTACCGGTACTTTAGCATTTATACCTGCTGCAGCACCAACGGCTGCACTTTTAAATTCACTATCGGTGCGGCTCACACTAAGGATAATCCCCAGCGAAATGCCTGTAAAAATCAACGATGTACCACCCATACTTAAGAGCGGCAACGGCAAACCGGTGATCGGACCTAAGCCAACAGCTACGCCCATGTTGATCATACCCTGTATCACCAAACTAAAACTTAAGCCGGCAGAAAGTAAGCCTCCGAAGGCTCCTGTACTATTTACCACCGTAACCATGCCACGGTAGAGCAAGGCCAGGTAAAGGAACAACACGGCAGCCCCTCCGATCAAACCATATTCTTCTAAAATGATTGCAAAGATAAAATCTGAGTAAGGGTGCGGAAGGATGTCGCGCTGATCGCTGTTTCCAGGGCCTTTACCCACCACACCACCTGTGGCAATAGCAATGTAAGACTGCTCTAACTGGAAAGGTGTTTCCGATTTATCCAGGAAAGCTTCTACACGACTAACCGCTGTACCTAATCGCTGGCCAACTGCCAGTGCTCCGCCACCAACTATAATTACGATCACGAAAACTGTAGCCAGGTACTTGAATGGCACACGACCGATGAACATGAGCAGCATACAAGTAGCAAATAGCAAAACAGCTGTTGATGTATTCGTCAGCGCGATCAAAGCGCAGATTGCCACCGTCCAGATCATCATCGGGACCAGCGTTTTACGCCAGTCTTTTACCTGTAACTGTACTTTGGCCAGCATACTTGCCAGGTAAGAGATCAGGGCCAGCTTTGCTAAATCCGAAGGCTGGAATGTCTGGTTAATAACCGGTATCGTGATCCAGCGCGAAGCATCGTTGATGTTAGAACCCCAGAAAAAGGCAAAAAGCAGCAACGGTACAGAAAGCACCAACGCCACCAGCGATAACCTGGAATAATAACGGTAATTGATCTTATGTGCAGCCCACATGAACGCCAAGCCCAGAAAGATCAGTGCCGAGTGTTTCAGCAGGAAATACTCGGTATTGCCTTCATGCGATTTATAGGCAAGCGTACCTGTGGCAGAATACACCACCGCCACGCTCAAAAGCGAGAACATCAGAACGATACCCCACAATACAGGATCGCCCTTCAGGTTTTTCTGTAACCACTGCTTTACCATAACCTTTGGCTAAAAATTGTTATGCTTATTTCTTTAAAACTATTTTATCAACCGCTTCTTTAAAGCGCTGCCCTCTGTGCTCATAGTTATTGAACAGGTCGAAACTGGCGCAAGCTGGCGAAAGCAACACTACATCTCCGGGTACAGCCAGTAATTTTGCCATGCGCACGGCATATTCAATCGAGTCTGTCTCAGCAATGATCGGAACCACCTTGTTAAAAGAACGCTCCAGTTTTTTATTATCCTTGCCTAGGCAGATCAGTACTTTTACTTTTTCACGGGCCAGTTCTTCCAGCGTACTATAGTCATTGCCTTTGTCCACACCGCCTGCAATCCAGATAATCGGTTGCTTTATGCCTTCCAGGGCGTACCAAACTGCTTCCACATTGGTCGCTTTTGAGTCATTTATGTAGCTTACATCTTTGGCTACGCCCACCAACTGCAAACGGTGATCGGCATTCTGAAATGTTTCCAATGCCTGGGCTATAGTTTCGTCAGATACCTGGAGCAGTTTTGCAACCGCGGCAGCTGCCATGGTATTGTACTGGTTATGCTTCCCGATCAGGCTGGATTTAGATGCATCCACCTTTCCTTCAAAGAAGTTGATATCCAGTTTTATAGTTGATCCCTCAAAATACACTTTAGCGCCTACTGCGCCTTCCAACGAGAATGGTATAGTTGTACCGCCAAATGCAGCCGAATTGAATGTCTTTCTGATATTCTGGTCATCTGCATTATAGATGAAATAATCGCTGCCCGTCATATTCTGGGCTACCCGCAGTTTTGAGGCTGCATAGTTTTCCATACTATAGCCATAGCGATCCAGGTGATCCGGCGTAATGTTCAGGAGAACAGCGATGTGCGCTTTAAACTGATACATGTTATCCAGTTGAAAGCTACTTAACTCCACCACGTAGTAATCGTGCTTGTTATCGATCACTTTCTCTGCCAGGCTCTCCCCTATGTTACCTGCCAGGCCAACATTCAGGCCGGCACTTTTTAACAGGTGATAAGTCAGCAGTGTAGTGGTTGTTTTACCGTTGGTGCCGGTAATGCAGATGAATTTTGCATCGGTATAGCGGCCTGCAAACTCTATTTCAGAAATGACCGGTATCTGTCTTTTGGCTGCTTCTTGTATAACTGGAGCTTTATCAGGAATGCCAGGACTTTTAACGATTTCGTTAGCATCTAGAATATTGGTTAGGGTGTGTGTGCCTTCTTCAAATGGTATGGCTGCTGTTGCCAGCTTTGCTTTATACTCGACTTTGATCTGCCCCATATCCGACACAAACACGTCAAGCCCTTTGGCCTGTGCCAGTAATGCGGCTCCAACGCCACTTTCTCCCGCTCCAAGTATAGCTATCTTCATTTTTCTCTTTTATTCTGATTAGCGAAGTTTCAAAGTTGCCAGTGTTAAAATCGCCAGCATGATGCCCACAATCCAGAAACGGCCAACAATTTTAGACTCGTGGTAACCCAGCTTCTGGTAATGGTGGTGTAACGGTGACATTTTAAAGATGCGGCGGCCTTCGCCATACTTCCTTTTGGTATACTTAAAGTAACTCACCTGTAGCATCACTGAAAGGTTCTCGACCAGGAAAATGCCGCAAAGGATAGGTATAAGCAGCTCCTTACGAACTATAAGTGCAAGTACTGCAATGATACCGCCAATGGATAAACTGCCTGTATCGCCCATAAATACCTGCGCCGGGTAGGTGTTGTACCACAGGAAACCAACGCATGCTCCCACGAAAGCCAGACAGAAAATGGTCAACTCACCGGAGTTAGGAATGAACATGATATCCAGGTAATCGGCGAAAATAGTGTTACCTGATACCCAGGCAAAAATTGCCAGCGTTAGCCCAATGATTGCCGAAGTACCTGCTGCCAGACCATCAATACCATCTGTAATGTTAGCCCCGTTTGATACCGCTGTAATAACCAGAATCACAAAAGGAATGTACAGGTAACAAGACCAGCCCTGGAAAAGCGGACCGGCAAATGAGAACAGGTTGCAGTAATCTAATTCGTTGTTTTTGCGGAACGGTATCGTGGTGATCATGCTGTGCACATCCACATATTGCTTGGATGCATTTACAGCCGAGGTTCCGCCATCAGCAAAGATGTACTGGCGTACCACCACATCGTCGTTAAAATAAAGCGTAAGGCCAACTATAAGCCCTAGCCCGATCTGACCCAGAATCTTGAAACGACCGGCCAGCCCTTCCTTGTTCTTCTTGAAAACCTTGATATAGTCATCCAGGAAGCCGATAGCGCCTAACCAAACGGTAGACACCAGCATCAGGATAATGTAGATGTTATCAAGTCTTGCAAACAAAAGTGTAGGAACCAGAATAGCCAACAGAATGATCAGACCGCCCATAGTTGGCGTACCTTTCTTTTCCAGCTGTCCTTCCAGACCCAGGTCGCGGATGCTTTCACCCACCTGCTTGCGCTGCAATACTCTTATCAGCTTACCGCCAAAAATCATCGCGATCAGCAGCGATACCAGAACGGCCATACCTGCACGGAAGGAAATGTACTGGAACACGCCGGCTCCAAACAGATCATATTCCCTATCAAGGTAAGTAAAGAGGTAGTATAACATTTAAATTTATTCGTTACTCTTGGCTAAAAGATGTAGTTCGTTTTATTTCCCCAGTTGCTGAAAGGTTTCCTGTAGCACCTGCTTGTCATCAAAAGGATATTTTACCCCTTGTATTTCCTGGTATGTTTCATGGCCTTTCCCAGCAACCAGAATGATATCGTCCGGCTCGGCCAGCATACAAGCTGTTTTAATCGCTTCTTTCCGGTCCAGCACCGATAATGTTTTTTTATAGTCCAGTGGCTTCACACCTTTCTGCATGTCGGCCAGTATAGTTTGCGGCTCTTCAAAGCGCGGATTATCCGAAGTCAGGATAACTTTGTCGCTCAGGCGGCAGGCAATATCTGCCATAACCGGGCGTTTGGCTGCATCGCGGTTACCGCCACAACCAACTATAGTTATTACTTTCTGCAACGGCGTACGGATCTGCTGAATCGTGTTCAATACATTTTCCAGCGCATCCGGCGTGTGCGCATAGTCCACTATTCCGGTTATCTGTGCGTCAGAAACGATGTAATCGAAACGGCCAGCTGCTGAATCGAGGGCAGAAAGAACCGTTAAAGTCTCCGTCGGATCTTCGCCTAACAACACAGCCACGCCATAAGCACCCAGCAGGTTGTAAGCGTTAAAAGCACCGATCAGTTTGCACCAGATCTCGTTTCCGTCTATGTCCAGGTGTAAGCCCTGAATGGTGTTATCAATAATGCGGGCCTTGAACTCTGTGGCTTTGCGAAGCGAGAATTCGTGGATGCCGGCCTTGGTATTCTGCACCATCACCGAACCACGTTTATCATCGGCATTCACCAAAGCAAAAGCGCCTTTCGGCAGCATATCAAAGAATGATTTCTTTGCTCTAATATACTCGTCGAAACTTCCGTGGTAGTCTAAATGATCGTGGGTGATATTTGTAAAAACGCCACCTGCAAAGGTTAACCCGGCAACACGTTGCTGTACCATCGCAT
Source organism: Pontibacter populi (assembly GCF_019336435.1). GTDB lineage: Bacteria > Bacteroidota > Bacteroidia > Cytophagales > Hymenobacteraceae > Pontibacter > Pontibacter humidus. The sequence goes on from NZ_JAHWXQ010000002.1 coordinate 823,329, forward strand.
GCGAACTCACTTCCATAAAGCAATGCGTGCAACCGGCCTTTACCATCTTTGCCAGCAGCTCATTAAGTGTTACAGCATCTGGTGTAGTATGCGTAGCCGGAATAATCTCCTCGTCAATCTGGTTCTGTACCGTTGAAAGCAAGCCTACATGGTACCCAAGTTCGCGGAACAGTTTATGCAGCAGGGTTACGGATGTAGTCTTGCCATTTGTGCCGGTAACACCTACCAACTGCAGTTTGGCCGAAGGGTTATCGTAAAAATTGGAAGCCAGTTGTCCTAAAACTTCTGCACTGTTGTTAACCATCACATAGGTAACGGCAGGGTTTTTCTCCTCCGGCAGTTCTTCGCAAACTATAGCTACGGCATTTGCTTCAGCGGCTTTTGTGATATAAGCATGACCATCCGCCTGCACTCCGCGCACCGCAACAAACAACACACCTGCCTGCACTTTACGTGAGTCAAAAGTTATACTTTCAACAGGCACATCAAGCGAGCCGATCGTGTTCAGTACCTGAACGTTGTGTAATAATGTCTGCAGCAACTGCATTAGCTTAAAACTATAGTTATCTGTTTAATTTTACTTATCGTTGACCCAGCCTCCAACGACTGTTTCTGTACATGTTTGCCTACCCCCTGAACATTCACTTTCAGGTTTTGATTACCCAGAATAAACAAGGCATCACGTAGCGTTAGACCTACCACATCAGGCACTTTTCCATCCAGAACTGGGTTCGGAACAAAATCCAGTGAGCGGCGGCCCGGCTGTACTTTCACCCATTCTTCGTCTGTCGTTTTAGGGTGATTACTGATGCCAAGACGATTGCAGATCGTAGACAGATCATCCAGGCTACCGGCTTTTACCAAAGGCAGACTTTCTTTATTTGGTGTTACACGCTCACGCAGCGACTTATGCATTTCCAGATCGCGGGCGTAGGCTTTGTCGGCCAGTTCTTTAAAAACAGGCGCAGCTACATCCGAACCATACACGTTCACCCCTTTCGGGCTGTCAATGATCACAATGCAACTGTATTTTGGATTATCAGCCGGGAAGTAACCTGCAAAAGAAGTGGAGTATTCCCGCACGTATTTGCCCTCCTTTACCTTACGGGCTGTACCGGTTTTACCAGCTACAGTGTAGTCAGCACTTTTAATGTTTCTGGCAGTTCCATTCTCTACCACTCCTTCCAGCATACCTCGTACTTTTTTCAGCGTAGCATCGGAGCAAACTTTCTCAACCAACACACGCGTTTTAAAAGACTGAACCACTTTGTCTGCCTTGCGGATCTCTTTTACAATGATCGGCTGGATCTTAGTACCATTGTTGGCAACAGCGTTATACAAAGCCAGTATTTGCAGCGGCGAAAATTTGGTTTCATATCCAATAGCCATAGATGTAAGCGTGGTACCGTACCAGGTTCTGTCCTGAGGGTGCTTTATGAACGGACGGGCCTCGCCATCTAACTGAAAACCCAGCGTATTACCAAGACCAAATTTATCCAGGTAATCCACATAGGCCTGCTGGTTGCTACCAAAGTGCGTCTCCATCAGCTTGGCAACCCCGATATTAGAAGACTTCTCGAACACCTGCTGCACAGTGATCTTACCATAACCGTTGATCTTGGCATCGGTCATGTATGTATCTTTAATGCGGTATCTTCCGTCACCGGTATCAATAGTATCAGTCAGGTTTACCTCCGGAGCGTATTCAAATAAGGCCATCATGGAAGCAAGCTTAAAGGTAGAACCCGGCTCTGTACGCCCCTGAGCTCCAACAGCATAGTTATAGTCTTCAATGTAGCCGCCTTTGGTTTTACCCAGGTTAGCCATTGCCTTTATTTCACCGGTCTTTACTTCCATCATGATCACAGTACCATAATCGGCATCTGTTTTCTCAAGGGCTTTGTAAAGGGCATTTTCTGCAACGTCCTGCAGGTTAATATCTATCGTTGTTTTGATATCGTATCCGTGCTGTGGCTTAACTTCGGTGCCATCATAAATAGGCTTGCTACCTCCGGCAATGCGTTCAAAAAGTGCTTCTCCATCCGTACCGGCCAGATTGTTGTTAAAACTATACTCCAGTCCGGCTCCGTTCTTATCTTCATTTATAAAACCGATGGTACGCTCTGCCAGCATACCAAATGGCTTAAAGCGCTTTTCTACTTTCTCAAAAATTACCCCGCCTTTGTTTTTACCACCTCTGAAGACCGGCCATTTCGCCATCATCTTTTTATCCTGGTAGTTGATCTGTCGGCTGTTCAGACGGATATACTGACGTCCGGCGTGGCGTGCATTCTTGATCTTACGACGATAATAATCCTCAGACTTATCGCCATAAAAACGCGAAAGCAACATCGAAAGAGAATCTATGCCTGCGTTAAAGGCCTGAGCATCGGCAATTGTAGGGTCAAAAGCTACGCGGTAAAACGGCAGCGACGTTGCCATAATACTCTCGTTATCGGAGTAAATATTACCACGCGTGGCAAAAACCGGCCGGTAATAAATGCGGCGCTCTTTAGAGATCGCTTTCCACTTTTCGCCGTCCGTGATCTGGATTACACAGATCTTGTAAACTATAGCGCACGCAAAAAAACAGATAACCAAAAAGGCTACCCGCACACGCAGTACTATGGATTTCTTAATATTCATCTTCCGAAACGATAACCTGATAGGGTGGAGATGAACTTTCTTCGAGGCCAAGCGGAGCCACATTACGGGCAACTTCTGATTGCTTGCTGGCCTCCATGTAATCCGACTTCAGGGTAGTGTAGTCGGCGCGCAGGTCTTCGGTTTCAACCTTAACCTTGTCTATTCTGCGGATGGTTTTTTCGGCGTAATGGGTATTGCCGATATAGAATAGCGTGAGCAGTGTTAAAAATAAAATGCGGGGAAGATACTTAAGGGGTACACCTTCTTCAAAAAGAGCATCAACGTTGGCATATTTTTCCAGTAACCCAAAGATACTGAAACCTTTACGCCTTCTCGGCTTTGGAGCCTCCTCTTCTGGCTTCAGACGCACCGTGTTTGCTCTGGGTGCGCTTGCTCTCTTAGTCATAAGGTTAGAAGCCATAGTTACACTTTTAAAAAATTCGGCTTATTAAGCCAGGTGTTTAATCATCTAAATCTCTTTTCGCTGCTATTCTTAGCTTTGCGCTCCTGGAGCGACTGTTAATCAGTAATTCTTCTTCTGTTGGCACCACCGGTTTCCGGCTGACTGCATCCAGCGGTTTTATTTCGTTACCAAACAGGTCTTTCTCAACTTCCCCGAAAAACTTGCCCTTGGCTATAAAGTTCTTTACCAACCGGTCTTCGAGAGAATGATAAGAGATCACTGCCAATCGTCCGCCCGGTTTCAGCACTTCGGCTGCCTGTACCAGCATCTCTTCCAGCGCCTTCATCTCGTCGTTTACTTCGATGCGGAGCGCCTGGAAAACCTGCGCCAGATATTTATTTTCTTTGCCTTTCGGCGTACAGGAACGTATTGCCTGTTTAAAGTCTTCTATCGTCTCGATCGGCTTGCGAGCCCGTTGTTCTACTATAGTTCTGGCCAATGTTTTGGCGTTTTTCACTTCGCCGTATATGCCAAAAATGCGGTGCAGCTGCTCTTCAGAGTAATTCTCTACTACTTCCTTCGCCGAATTGCCCTGATCATAGTCCATGCGCATATCCAGCGGGCCGTCAAAGCGGGTAGAAAAACCTCTGCTGCCTTCGTTAAACTGGTGCGATGAAACACCAAGGTCAGCCAAAATGCCATCCACTTCTTTTACACGATGCAGGCGCAGGTACTTTTTCAGGTCGCGGAAGTTGGCACGCACAAACTGAAAGTTTGGTCCCTCCAGCTTCTTCGACTGCTCTTCTGCATCCCGGTCCTGGTCAAAACTATAGAGCTTACCGGTTGTAAGCCTGCTAACTATAAGTGCTGAATGTCCGCCACCACCAAAGGTCACATCTACATACACACCGTCGGGTTTTATTGCCAGGGCATCAACCGACTCTTCCAACATTACGGGGCGATGGTATTCCATTACAGCAACGGCTCCTTTTCTTCTTTATCTCCTAAGAACTTCTGCGCCAGCTGCGAGAAATTCTGCTGATCCTTGATCAGGAACTCTTCATATTTATCCGGGTTCCAGATCTCTACACGGTTACCCAGACCAACTATAATTACCTCTTTATCCAGTTCAGCGAAGCGGGCCATAGTACGTGGCAGCACAAATCTCCCTGTTCCGTCCAGTTCAATCTCAGTGTTACCTCTAAAGAAGTTACGCTGAAAATGACGGTACTCTTCGTTAAACTCATTCAGGCCGGCCACCTTATCGTAAATCACTTTCCACTCTGCCTTTGGGTATAATACCAGGCAAGGCTCAAAACCCCTCATCAGCACCACATGATTGCCAGACGCCTCCGGCAGGTTAGCTTTTATCTTTGCAGGTAAAACTAACCTTCCCTTTGGGTCAATTTTGCATTCAAATTCGCCAGACAGGAAGTTCATGTTTTTCTTTAATTGGTCCGTATAGTTTTCGGAGTATACAAATGTAACGATTCAACAAAACTCCGCAACCACAATCTCCCACTTTTTACCACTTTGTGGATAAATTACGGTAATCCACACCACTTATCCACATTATCCACATACGTATCAACCCACTTTGGGTATAACTATATTTGAATATTTGAATGTAATCCACTATTATACGAGGCACAGCAAGTGTAAAAGACTATAAATCAATTTGTTAGCCATAACACAAAATCATCACCGGCAAGTGGTGTGGATTTCCACAGTAAAAGTGGAAGAAAGTGGGAGGCGTGGGGGAAAGTGGAAGACTTTACCCGAAAGCGTGGGGAAAGAGGGCAAAGTTTGCCAATTATAAGTAATACACTAACTATAAACAGGTTAGCAAAAACAGCAGCACTCTTGCGCTGGTGGCTTAACAACTATAGCTGTGAAACAGGGAAAAACACTCTACCTCCAGCGCAGAATCAACTATAAAACCAACAGAAACAGACAACTATAAACTAAAAAGGGGAGCTTTTGCAGCTCCCCTTTTTAGTTTATAGTTTGATCGTATCGTTTATCTAAAATTTGAACCCGACATGCACGCCAATGGCAAATATGGGAGTACCATTTGTATAGTAATTATACCCAATCCGCCAGCCGGCTACCCCGCTTCTCAGGAAGTTAAAATCGTTTTCCATAAATCCATTAAAACCGATATCTGACGTACGAATGTGAGCAACCGATCCGTCTACAGTACCTTCTTCGGCATCAGAGTTAATTTCAGAACGGTGCCTTGCCGCCCCTCCTACTCCTAAACGCAGGTTTATAGTTTCTTTCTGTATCAGATCGACGCTGGTTTCTAAGCCGCCCATGTAAAAGGTGTTTTTAATGGAATAGATCTCTTTGCCCTTGTCGTAACGGGAAGCAGTGAGCAACCCAAGGTTAAGACCTACTGCCACGCGCTCGCCTAGGTAATGGCTAAACTTATTATGAAACATAAGTCCCTGGCTGTCAAACTCCGATAGCCAGACAAAGCTTATGCCTGATACAAAGGTATTGGGATCTTTGCTGGTGGCACGTTTATACCCATCGGCATAGCCGTTAAAACTGGCTAAAACAAAGAAACACAGCAAAGCAAAAGAAACTACTATAGATTGGCGCATAAAGCTGCTGATAAGGATTAAAACGAGTTGATGAAGGTTCAGGCAAAGTTGCTAGTCATACGCAATCCAGATACCCACTGTTACACCCTGCTACATTAAAATATCCGACTATTTCAATGTAGCTATTTTCAGCGAATCTTTGCTTTGTATAATTGCCACCAGGGCAGGTAGGGTTTATCGTGATGCTCGTAGTGATACCCGAAAAAATAGCAGCTCAGAAATGCCCATAAGTGATTTTTACGCTGCGTTCCTGATTTATGCGGATTATCGGCTTCGTGTTCGCCACGGTGTGGCAGGTAGGTACCAAAGTAAAAGAGCTGAAACGTAGCAAATACGGCCGGCAACATCCAAAACATAATCACATTCTCCACCGGGAAAAAATACTTCAGCACATTAAATGTTATGGCCATCAGTAGAAGCTGCCACCATGTTATGTATTGCTTTAGAAAACTAACATACCATGGCCAGAAGGAGCCCTGATGATAATCCGGATCCTGCTCGGTAGCTACATGCTTGTGGTGCTGGTGATGGCGTGGCAGTAAACGTGGATACCAGTTATAGGCAAAAAGAAAAGCCGTTATAGTTCCTATAGTTCGGTTAAGCTTCGGCCGGCCGGGGGCAGCAACGCCGTGCATGGCATCGTGGGCAGTAATAAAAAGGCCGGTATATAAGTGCATCTGCACCAGCATGAAAAGGTAAGGCAGCGGCGAGGCAAAATCTATAGTATAGTTGGTCAGCAGAAAAACCAGCAATCCAACCCAGCAACAAACTATAGTTGCTGCAATTACAATCCCACGGGTATCTCTTTTTAAAGCTGGCATGTGCGCTCGTGCAGAACCTGTTTATACTTCAAGTTTAAGCAAACTATCTCTAACCTGCTCCATCAGCCACATTGGTGTAGATGTTGCTCCGCAAATACCAACTGTATCGCCGGCTTTAAACCAGTCCTGCTGCAACTCTTCTGCTTTCGAAATAAAGTACGAATCCGGATTGGTGTTCTTGCACACCTGGTACAGCACCTTTCCATTGGATGACTTGGTACCTGACACAAAAACGATCTTAGTGAACTGCGCAGCAAACTTACGGAGTTCTTTATCGCGATTAGAAACCTGCCGGCAAATAGTGTCATTAGCATCTACTTCATACCCTTTGGTTTCGAGCTGATCCTTGATACTATAGAAATTATCAGTGCTTTTGGTGGTCTGGCTGTAGAGCGTGATTTTAGAGGGCAACTCATGCTGAAGCAGTTCATCTATATTCTCGAAAACAACAGCCTTGTTATTTGTTTGCCCTAAAAGCCCCAGCACCTCTGCATGGCCGTGTTTGCCATAAATAAAAATGCGGTCGTCTTTATCGTATGAGGATTTGATACGGTTCTGAAGTTTTAATACCACCGGGCAACTGGCATCGATCAGCGTCAGGTTATTGTTTAAGGCAGTCTGATACGTCTCAGGTGGCTCGCCATGCGCCCTGATCAGCACAGCTTCGTTTTGCAATTCCCTGAATTGTGTGTGGTCTATTATCCGTAAGCCGCGGTGCTGCAGACGTTGCACTTCCTCATCGTTATGTACAATATCGCCTAGACAATACAAATAGCCTTTCTCGTCCAGGATATCTTCAGCCATCTGGATGGCATACACTACCCCAAAGCAAAATCCGGAGTTAGAATCGATGGTTACGTTAAGGCGCTGCATATACAGATTATACAGCTGATGGCTGATATTGTTTTAAACTCAACTTATCACGCAAACCCTCATACATAGAGATAGTTAACAGCAGCATCAGCATAGAATACATGGTATCTTCAATGGGGATAGAAACAAGGCGCAAACCAAGGTTATAGTTATCGTTATACCACACTACCGGAAGATAAGTCAACACACCGTTTACTATCAGAAATGGCAGCAGATGCACCAGGTACGCCAGGTAAAAACGCCCAAGATACCTTGTACCGAAATAACGTAAATGTACCAGGTGCAAAATTGCGAGCAGCATAAACGTGATAGACGTGTACCACTTTGCCATATTAAACACAGCTATAGCTGGCAACACAACCATCAACCCTAAGGCTATAGTTTTGACATAAGGCTGCAGCAGATCTCTGGTGATATAGGCATTGAGTACATCATAGATAAAAACGCAGGCATAGGGCACGGTGATAAAGAAAAGAACTTCCTCGAGGGGCAGGTTGAACAGGTAAATACCAGTCAGGTATTCTTCGTTAAATCCCCAGATACCGTTTTTTGTAAACTGTACATCCCAAACTATAAATAACACCGCATTCACGAGTATAGCAGGCAGCAAAGCCGGCCAGTTCCTGTAAAATGCCACCTTCTTATCAAAAGATAAGAGCAGCGGAAACAGGATCGTAAAAATGTTCAGGTATAGATAGATGTACACTTTATTTAATTATGAATTATGAATTATGAATTACGAATGTGTGGAATTAATCATTACTCATTCTTCATTAGCCATTATATTTTCAGGCTTTTTAGCAGCTCTTTTTCTTCCGGAGTGCAGCGTTCTTTCTCTAACAGTACATTTCGCATCGTCTGGGCAAGTGCCGTATTTATTCCGGATTTCGGGTGTTCCACCAAGCCTTCAATAACTATAGCTTTGTCTTCAACCATGTGCTGACTCATGTTAAGATAACCCGGGATGTGGTACTCCACTATGAAGCGCAGAAACCTGATCTCGGGATTTTCCCTGTTCAGCGACACAGCTTCTTCAAACAAGTCCATGGCAGCGTTCAGGTGCTTCATTTTAAAATATGGATTCCAGACATACTTTGCCATTACAGCTTCTGAGGCGGCCTTATAGCTTAAAACCACCGGCTCCTGTCCAGTGTACTTTTCCATTTTGGCATAAAACTCCTTTGCAGCGTCTTCATCTTTACTGGCAGCCAGATATTCTACACGGAGTTCAGACAATTTATAGTTTGTAGCTTTTGCAGCCTGAACTGCCGGCATGCACACTATAAGAAGGATGAATAGTAAAAGTCTGCTCATTAAATTGCGTTTAGTTGATACCTGAGATATGAACTGACCAATAGCGCCAGTTTTGTGTTATCAGGTACTCTTACGCGTTCAGTGAGAATGTGGGTTGCCGGCAGGTTCTGTATTTTGCGGAAAAGCTTCAGGTAATACTTGTACGCCAGGTACACGCCAAGGCGGGCTGTGCGGGGCAATTCCATAATCCCTTTGTAAGCGTCTTCAAAATCTTTGCAGATATCGGCTTCAATTTCTGACTTACTAATGTTATCGAATTGCTTAAAATCTACTTTCGGAAAATATACGCGGCCACGGTCCAGGTAGTCGCTCTGCATGTCGCGCAGGAAGTTTACTTTCTGGAAGGCTGATCCCAAACTACAGGCTGATCCTTTCAGGCGCTCAAACATGGTATCGTCGCCTTCACAGAACACTTTCAGGCACATCAGCCCTACAACTTCGGCTGAGCCATAAATATAGTTGTCGTATAGTTGGTGGTCGTATTGCTGCTCTTCCAGGTCCATTTCCATGCTTCTCAGAAAGGCCTCGATGTACTCCAGGTCGATTTTATACTCATTTACCACACACTGAAAGGCATGCAGTACGGGGTTCAGGCTGATGCCTGTCGCTATGCTTTTATAGGTTTGTTCTTTAAACTCCTGCAGTAACTCCTTTTTATTATGTTCATGAAAAGTATCTACAATCTCATCGGCGCAGCGTACGAAACCATAAATGGCATAAATCGGGAAGTGGAATTTCTGATGCAGCGTTCTGATGCCCAGCGTAAACGATGTGCTGTAAGCTTCAGTAAAGACTTTGCTGCATTTCAGGCAGGTCTGTTTAAATAAATCCATAGGCAGGCGTTAAGTACTTGATTAAACTATAACAGGTGCTTTAAATTCTTTTGCGACTTCATTGGCTACTACCTGCCCTGATATAAGACTTGGCGGCACCCCTGGCCCCGGAACTGTAAGCTGGCCGGTATAAAACAGGTTCTTTACTTTTTTGCTTTTAAGGCTGGGCTTCAGAAGCGCGGTTTGGAGCAGGGTGTTTGCCAAACCATAGGCATTACCTTTAAAAGCATTGTAATCTTGTATAAAATCGTTGTGTGCGTAACTGCGCTTGTAACTTACGAAGGGGCGTATCTCCTGGTTCGTCAGTTTCTCCAGCCTGTCCATCACCAGGTTATAGTATTTCTCTCTAACTTCTTCAGTATCCTTCAGCCCTGGCGCTACCGGTATCAATATAAACAGGTTCTCGCAGCCCTCAGGTGCTACAGTTGGGTCGGTTACAGATGGTGCCGATACATAAAATAAGGGTTTCGTTGGCCACGCCGGGTTGGTGTAGATTTCGTTGGCATGCGGTCCGAAATCTTCATCAAAGAACAAATTATGATGGTGCAGCTTTTTCAGACGCTTACTGATGCCCAGGTAAAAGATCAGAGAAGATGGTGCCATCACCCGCGTATTCCAATATTCATCCGAGTAGCTTTGGTATTGCGCAGGCAACAGGTTCTTTTCTACATGATGGTAATCAGCGCTGGCAACTATAACTTCGGCTTCAAATACGTCGGTAGAAGTAACTATAGTTTTAGCCTCACTGTGTTCAACTATAATTTTCTGTACATCCTGGTTATACTTAAACGTTACTCCTTTCTCTTCTGCCAACTGTACCATGCCTTCTATAATTTTATGCATACCACCCATCGGGTACCAGGTACCAAGGCTGATATCAGCATAGTTCATTAAACTATAAAGGGCGGGTGTATTTTCAGGCAGAGCTCCCAGAAACAGTATCGGAAACTCCATCAGTTTGATGATCTTCGGGTGAGAAAAGAAACGCCGGATATGTTTATGGAAAGACTGAAAAACATCCAGCCTGAGTACATCCAGCAATAATCGCAGGTTTATAAATTCGGTAACGGAACGGCCCGGCTTGTAAACCAGCTGGTTTATACCAACTTCATATTTGTAAGCAGCCTGCTCCAGAAACCTGTCCAGCTGATGCGCGCTGCCTGGCTCCCACTTCTCAAAAAGGGCTTTGAGTTCATCTAAAGAGGCAGGCACATCTACAAAATCATCTTCCCCGAAAACTACAGTGTAGGACGGATCGAGCCTGACCAGATCATAGTAAGCTGCCGTACTTTTACCAAACTTCCGGAAGTAAGACTCGAACACATCGGGCATCCAGTACCAGCTGGGGCCCATATCAAATGTGAAACCCTGTGCAGTAAAACTACGAGCGCGGCCACCAGGCGTACTGTTCTTTTCAAGTACAGTTACGTTGTAACCCTGGTTAGCCAAACTGGTAGCCGCGGATAATCCGGAGAAACCTGACCCAATTACAATTATATTTTTTTCATTCATAAAAGGAATTCAGGCGCTTGTGTTATCTGTTAGTTCTGCTGGTAAACTTTAAGCGATTGCTTCAGTTCTTTGCGCGCTATGTGAATCCTGTTTTTTACTGTCCCGATCGGGATCTGCAGTTTTTCAGCGATCTCGGTATACTTGTAGCCCACATAGTACATCATAAAAGGGGTACGATGCTCTTCGTTAAGGCTGGCAATGGCTTTGTTAATATCGTTCATGACGAAAGTTGCTGTGCCTTTGTTCTGGGTGATGTAGTTTTCGTCAGTATTCAGGTACTGCAGGTACTCTGAGCTGTCGATGTTGCTGCTGCGCTTGGTTATTTTGTTATAGTTGTTGATGAACGTGTTACGCATGATGGTATAAAGCCAGGCCTTCAGGTTAGTTCCTGTTTTAAACTTCTCGCGGTTCATCAAAGCTTTCAGAACGGTTTCCTGTACCAGGTCTTTTGCATCGTCAGTATCGCGGGTGAGGTTAAAAGCCACAGGCCGCAAAGACTGAGCAACTCGTTGTATTACGTTGCTAAATTCTATTGCTGTCATACTTTTTGTTTATACTTTTATCTAAAACTATAAACAAATATACGTAGCTTTCTGAAAATAAAAAGCATTTTGTTTAATTATTTTGTCAAAACGGTTAAACAAAGTTACAACTTCGGCTTTTTATCTAGTAATACTATTGAAATGAGGGGGTTAACGGACAAAAAAAATATGCCTGCCTGTACTCTAAACGGTACGGGCAGGCATTAGTGTATGTGGTAGGTATAAATTTAGCGAAAGAGCTCTGTAAATTCGCGCATGCAGGCCAGTCGTTTCACATTACCAGGGAACACTAACTGCTCCTGCTGTACCAGTATACCATAGATATAAATGGTAGCTTCCGGAAAGGCTTCGCTTAGTTTCTTCAGATAATTCTGCATCTGGTCGCGGTCCGGCGCTGAAGTAAGCACCGTACAGATATATTTAGGCTTGGTAAGTGCATACGTCAATTCCAGATCACTAAACGGCAGGTTCTGCCCCATGTAGATCACCGGGAAATTATGCGACCTTACCACATAGTTCATGTATAGTAACGCCAACTCGTGCAGTTCGCCCTCGGGCAAATATAAAAGGTAAGATGGTGTATCGGGCTTCCTTCGTACTACCTGCCCATCAATGGCAACTATAAGTTTCTGGCGGATCAGGTTGCTTACAAAGTGCTCGTGTGCCGGCGTTATGTTACCGGTTTGCCAGAGTATCCCGATCTTATGCAGGAAGGGATAGACCAGGCGATTCATCGCTTCGGCAAAGCCCAGCTGTAAGGCTACAGTGGAGATGGCCTTATCAAACGCTTCCTCGTCCAGGTCCAGCATAGCCGACATCATGTTGTTGATGTGCTGCGAGCACTCCCCGGGAATCTCGCAAAGCTGCTGCACCTTCTGAATTACCTGATCGGGCTGCATCTGGGCTATTTTTGAGATCTTATAGCCTTTCTCGTTCAGCAACGATACATTCAGGAGTGTTTTCAGATCCTTGTCATCGTAATATCTGATGTTTGTTTCCGTACGTTTGGGGCACAGGATATTATACCGCTGCTCCCAAATCCGGATGGTATGGGCTTTGATGCCCGAAAGATGTTCCAGTTCTTTAATGGTGTACTGCGCCACGTTTATCCTTTTTATTTACTACTTCACTTGCTGCCTTAAAATACCTCGGCGACACCCACAACATTCCAAACGACTCTGAGCCATCTTTCCCGGATGATTTATGATGTACCCTGTGCGCCATGTTTAATGCTTTAAAATAAACATTAGACGTACGACCAAACGCTTTTATACGCCTGTGAATAAATACATCATGAATCAGAAAGTAAGCAACCCCATATAAGGTAATGCCCGCTCCTATCCAGAACCTGTAGTCCAGCGGCTCGCTGCCAAAAATAAAGAACAGCATAGCCAGTGTGCCATACCAGGCAAAAAACAGGTCGTTTAGCTCAAATGCATGATTGTGCCGGGTGTGGTGCGACTTGTGCAGGAACCATAAAAAACCATGTAGTACATATTTGTGCATGACCCAGGCCACGACTTCCATAACTACAAAGGTTAAGAGCATGATTCCGATTCCTGTCAGCATACCCAAGAAACAGCAAGTTTAAGAAATAGTTTTAAAAGTTAAACAGATTTTACCAATTGATAGGCTCTTTGTTGAGGAAAGCGGCAATACCGCGCTGGCAATCTTCGGAGCTTCTTGCCACTGCATTCATCTCGACCGCATATTGCAAACCACCTTCCAGGCTCATTTCCTGCACGCGCGCAATCATCTCCTTAGTTACTTCCATAGATTGCTTGGAATTCTCTACGCATAGTTTCTGTGCGAACGCAAACACACGTTGCTCCAGTTCTTCAGCAGGTACCACATAGTTTACCAAACCATATTGCTCCGCTTCAGCAGCTGAAATCAAATCTCCGGTAAGTAATAATTGCTTGGCCCTGGACTCTCCTATTTTGCGTAACAGAAATACTTTAACGATGGCAGGTATAAAGCCGATTTTTACCTCGGTGTAGCCAAACTTCGCTTCCGGTACTGCAAACCCGAAATCGCAGATCGCAGCCAGCCCGCATCCACCAGCAATAGCATGCCCGTGTATCTGGGCAATTACTACTTTCTTTAAGGTATAGATCAGCCTGAAAAGCTCCATTAAGTGTGTAGAGTCGGCCAGGTTTTCGTGGTAGTCGTTGTCCTGCAGTTTCTGAATGTATTCTAAATCAGCGCCCGCGCAAAACACTTTACCTTCTGCGCGAAGCACTACAACTTTACAGGCTTCATCTTCTTCGGCATAGGCAAAAGCCTGCTTTAGTTCCGACACTACTTCGTAGTTCAGGGCATTTCTTTTTTCTGCTCTTGCCAGGGTGACATAACCTACTCTATCATGAACTTCATAATGCACAAAGTCCATTTTCAGTTTTTCAGCAGATGTGGCAGTATCATTCATATAACTACTATTTATAGTTTGATTGGGTAAGGGTTGGAATTCAAATATACGTAAGACTTGATGTAATGCTCGGGAGATTATGAAGAAAGTCATGAAGCATTGTGGTGCTATTCTTCTAAATATCATTTCGACCTTTAGTATTGGGGATTAATGTCATTCTTATTTTCTCATTATGAGTATTTGATCGAGACGCGAGTAGAAAAGAGCCTTTGCAGTTGTGAGAAATCTTATACAACTATAATTTCTCTTTTGTCAGTCTCTCTTATGTCATTCCGAGTGTAGCGAGAAATCTATCTCAGCTTCATCTCAGCTTCTAGTTCGATTCATTACTATCCGAACCTAGCCTTCCTTTCATAGCTTTCTTTAATCCTGGGAACTCTACTTGCCTATCGTTTCAATTCAGCCTTGGTGCCCTCACGGCCGGGAGGCCCCGTCTTTGGGCATCGCGCGGTGTACATTTCCTTTTCTCGTACCTCGAAATGCCTGCGGCACCAGAAATCTACAAGGCGCTCAACCCAAAGACTGAAACATTTCTCATATTACTATTAAACTATAGTTTGAACTTGCTCGCTTCGAGATTTATCGTGGTGATAATTTTCGAAGGGACAGGTAAACCTGCCCTGCTCGTGGGCATAGACTATAAAACTATATTTCGAAAATTGGTATAGGCAGCAATTGTCCCCTTGAGGGGACTATAGGGGTGTTAAAGCGGCAACTATAAAATGATAGCCACTAACTATAGCAAAGCCGAAATTCCCCTCTCGGGAGGGGCAGGGGTGGGTTAAAACCGTAACTACAGAACTATCTGATGAACCATAGCAAAGGTCTTACCGACCCTCTACCAAGATCCTTTCAGGATGACAGACGCAGAAGTAGCAGAAAAAACTCCCCGCCTTAGATAAGGAGGGGATAAAGGGGTGGTTGGACCACCTTAACTATGAACTATAACCGACAACTCGCTCCAATCCATCAATCCCCTAGATACCATTTTAAACCAAAACCCTCACCTATAAAACCTCGTTATAAAATTTGCTAACGAACGTTAGGTTGTTTACATTTGTTAGTTATATATGGAAGTAATTTTGAGCAGGAAAGAACAAATAGAACAAACAGCTACAGCACTCTTTAAAAACAGGGGGTTTTCGGCTACGTCTATGCGCGACCTGGCAAACCAGCTGGGTATCGAAGCTGCCAGTATTTACTCTCATATCAAGTCTAAAGAAGAGATTCTGCAGCGTGTTTGCTTCCGGATGGCAAATGAGTTTTTCGAAGCTATTGACCAGGCTGATGTACGCAATGCTTCTGCTTCTGAAAGATTGCAAGCAGCCATTATAGCGCATGTAAAAGTGCTGACCAAAAACACGGAAGCATCGGCAGTATTCCTGCACGAGTGGCGCCACTTAAGCGAACCGCACCATGCTGAATTCTTAGCATTGCGTAACCGCTACGAAGTACACTTTAGAGAAATAATTCGCGAAGGTATTAAAGCCGGCGAGTTTAAAGTGCCTGATGAGAAATTTGCTGTCTTAACTATACTTTCGGCCCTGAACTGGATACATACCTGGTATAAGCCCGAAGGGAAAATGAACGCTGAAGAAATTGCCACTAACCTGGCAACTATGCTACTTAACGGACTTAAACAAACTTAATACGCGCCAAATACAAACTAACTAATCGCCGGACCGCCACCTACGGTCCGGCACCTTTACTGAACCTTTAAACTATAAATATTATGTACGGAGGAGGAAACGTTTTTGAAGCGACTAAATTCGATGATGTGCAGGTCGAAGATCCTGCAAAATTAGAAGAATTTGAAGCACGCATTGCCCGCGGCGAAAAGATTGAACCAACCGATTGGATGCCCGAACTATACCGCAAGCAGCTGATCCGCATGATCGAGCAGCACGCGCACTCGGAGATCATTGGCGCATTGCCTGAAGGCACCTGGATCACTCGTGCTCCGGGCTTCCGTCGTAAAATGGCGCAGATGGCTAAAGTGCAGGACGAAGTAGGCCACGCACAGTTGTTATACTCTGCCGCTGAAACACTCGGCAAGTCACGCGAGCAAATGCTGACTGACCTGATCAGCGGAAAATCAAAATACTCTAACGTATTTAACTACCCTGCTTTTACCTGGGCAGACTCTAATATTATTTCCTGGCTAATTGATGCGGGTGCTATAGTTAACCAAATGGCAAATGCCAAAGGTTCTTACGGTCCTTATTCAAGAGCTTTGGAGCGTATCTGTGCTGAAGAAGCTTTCCACCTGAAGTATGGCCACGATGCTGTAGTACATATGGCAACCGGTTCACCAAAGCAGCGCGAGATGATTCAGGCTGCGCTTAACCGCTGGTGGCCACCGATCATGACGTTCTTCGGTCCGTCTGATAAAATGAGCACGCACACCGAAACGCTGATGCGCTGGAAAGTGAAGATGGCGTCGAATGACGAGTGCCGTCAGCAGTTCTTGGATATGTATGTGCCAAAGATCTGGGAACTTGGTTTAACTGTTCCGGATCCGAAACTGAAAAAGAACATGGAAACCGGCCAGTGGGAATTCACCGAACCGGATTGGGATGAGTTTAAGCGCGTGATCAATGGTGATGGCCCCTGCAACGCGGAGCGCCTTGCCGTTCGCCGTACCGCCGAAGAGCGCGGTGCATGGGTACGCAGAGCCCTGCTTAACCCGAAAGCAAAATACGTTCGTCCATTGGCATAGCCAATGCATATTAGAAATTATGAATTAGAAATTGATCTGGATTGCCAAACTATAGTTTGAAACACCCATTTCTAATTTCTAATTTTTAATTCATAATTAAAGACTATGAGCTTAAAGTCACTTGACCCAAGAGTAACGAGATTGAACCTGCCGGAAGGTGAAGTTCCTGCTATGGAGCCGAAACCGGAGCTGGATCAGTTTGAAACATATGAAGCCTTCCATCAGAAAAAGGAAGGTACTGCTTATACTTATGTTGGCCCCGTTCATGCGCCTAACGAAGACGTGGCATTCCTGTTTGCGAAAGAGCAGTATAGCCGCCGTTTTGCCTGCACAGGCCTTTGGATTGCGCGCACCGAGAACATTCAGGTAACCCCTTATGGGAATGATAACGAGAATGTGTACGACACTATTCAGTTCGACGAGCCAACTCAGCGCAGCGAACAACCCGAGCCTTACGAGATCTTCCACCTGAAGAAGCGCGGCAAAGCGCATACGCATGCCGGACGTGTGATGGCAACATCTTACCCGGAAGCATTAGCTGAAGCAAAAAGCGCTTTCGGTGAGAAAGGTCCGATTGTGAACGTGTGGGTAGTAAAATCGAAAGATGTGCTGCAGTCTGCGGAAGAAGACAAGGATATGTGGACTACCATTCCGGAGAAGAAATACCGCGAAGCCATTGCCTACAAAGTAATGGACAAGATCACGAAGTATAAAGAAGAGAACAAACCTACAACTGCGCAATAATGAACGAGCTAGCGATAAAAGACCTGTTATACAAACTGGCAGACGACCAGCTTATACTTGGCCACCGCAACTCTGAGTGGACTGGCTTTGGCCCAATACTGGAAGAGGATATTGCTTTCTCGTCGATGGCTCAGGATAAGATCGGCCATAGTCTGGCATTTTACACCTTGCTGCAGGAACTTGGCGAAGCGGATCCGGATACAGTTGCTTTTACCCGAAATGCCAACCAGTTTCATAATAGCCAGTTGGTTGAATTGCCAAACGGTGAATACGATTTCAGTCTGATCCGCCACTTTTTGTATGACAACGCTGAGATCATCCGTTTTGAGATGCTTTCGCAATCAAGCTACGAGCCTATTGCCAAGGTTGCTACCAAACTGAAAGGCGAAGTAAAGTACCACGTGCTGCACGCTAATACCTGGATCAAAAACCTGGGTTCCTCTACCGAAGAAGCTATCCTTCGTTTACAATCTTCTTTGAATGAAGCATTGCCTTATGCCTTAGCAATGTTCGAGAACTCGAAGTATGAGCAGGAGTTGATCGATGCTGGTGTGTATGCTGGCGAGGAAGCTGTGAAAACTGAGTGGTTGAAGCGTATTCAGGCTGTAATAGATAAAACTGACCTGAAACTTCCTGACCTGGCAACTATAGAACCTAAGTTTGGTGGACGTTATGGAGAGCATACAGAGCACTTGCAACCGCTGCTGGACGAGATGGCCGAAGTATTTAAGATAGACCCAACTGCTGAATGGTAATTTTTTTGACAAAGGATTTTTTGACAAAAGATAAATGACCCTATTCATAATTAATATACCTCTTTTGTCCTTTGTCAAATAGTCTTTCGTCATCACAAAAACATGAGCTTAACTAAGGAAAACATATTAACCCTGCTGGAGGAAGTAAAAGACCCTGAGATACCGGTGTTGTCGCTGGTGGATCTTGGTGTGATTACGGGTGTAGAAGTTTCTGGAGATGACCACGTAACGGTGAACATGACGCCTACTTTTGCCGGTTGCCCTGCCATGGACTACATGAAGAAAGATGTGGAACGTACGCTGGAGAAACATGGTATCAGCAACTATATGGTTAACATGACCTTCGATAGTCCCTGGGACAGTAACAAACTAAGTGAGAAAGGCCGTCAGCATTTGAAAGAGTTTGGCCTGGCACCGCCACCAAAGTATGACCTGATACTTGATCTCGATATTCTGGAACATGTAAAGTGTCCGTACTGCGATAGCGATAACACAGATATGAGAACACCATTCGGCCCGACACTTTGCCGCTCGATGCACTACTGCAACAACTGTAAACAGATGTTTGAGCAGTTTAAACCGCTTTAAGCAAATTAATGTAAAACAGAAAAGCCAGCTATAGTTTAGCTGGCTTTTCTGTTTTAAAGGTGCAGGTTATTTCTCTTCACTCTTCGTATTCAGAAACATTCCGCAGCCGTTAAACTCTATTCCCTTAGCTTTTACCCGAACCGTGTGCGTAGACATTTTCCCCGACATGGTGTCTTCGCAGGGCTGTGCAGTTAATTCAACTATAAGGTCGCCGGTTTCAGCAGTGGCTTTATAGGTGATGGTTTTACCCTTATTTACGATCTCGGGTATGGCTGTTTCTATAGCTATAGTTTCGGAAGGCAGCGTTTTAAAGTACATGCCTTTCTCCTGGTCAATTTCCAATGCCCAGCCTGGTTCATTGCCGGTTGCTACAAAATCTACACCCAGCCTGCGTTTCTCATTCCATAGTTCCGGGCTCGCTTGTGATAGGTTATCGTCTTTCCGAAGCCTGTATTTGTCGGCCAGGTTGGTCGTTATTCTTTTGCCGGATTGGTCCAGCATGTGCAGTTCCCCACCTATCGATAAGTCGAATTGGGTACGGGTTGTGTCTTGGGCAACAAGTGTAAGTGTGCCATCGGTGATGTTCCAGGTTCCGGTTCGGCTAAAGGGTTCTACGTCACGCTCCTGGTAAGTCATCATTTCTTCAAACGTATTGTCCTCGTTCAGGCTCAGGTTATAGTTTATGCCCGGGCAATCGGCGCATGGTATTACGCCACGCCACACACCTATTACACTACAGGGTAATCTGCTCTCTCCAACCGCCACATCTACAGGCTCTGTCGACAACTCACTTGTTGTGCAACCAGAAACTATAGTTACCAACACCAGAAACACCCAAAACCTATTCATCATACTATAACTTTACGACCTAAACTTAGCGCCGATCTTCTACTTAAACTAAAAAGCCCTGCTATTGCTAGCAGGGCTCAAAATTAGTCAAATTTTATAGTTTATAGTTGCTCCATTTCGTGCTGCACAAAATCAACCAGGCTTTTGATATACGCTGTGCTGAAATCGAATTTGATACCAGCTGCTTCGTACACTTCCCCGATCGAAACAGTATAACCTAAGCTCAACGCACGCTTGTAAGCTGCCAATCCTTCAGCAGGGTTCTCCTTATAGTTCTTCCAGACAGCAATTGCGCCCAGCTGCGCCATGGCATACTCTACGTAATAGAATGGTACTTCAAAAATGTGCAGCTGCTTTTGCCACATGTACGGTTTGTACTGCTCCAGTCCGGTCCAGTCAACTAACTGGTGATTAAACTGGTCGAAAATGTTCACCCATTCCTGCTTGCGCTCTTCCGTTGTCTGCTCCGGATGCTCGTAAATCCAGTGCTGGAATTTATCAACTGTAGCCACCCACGGGAATGTCTCCAGTACACTTTCCAGATGCGATTTTTTGGCCCTGCGCAGTTCGTCTTCGTCATCAAAGAACGTATCCCAGTAATCCATCGAGATCAGCTCCATCGACATCGACGCCAGCTCAGCTACTTCTGAAGGCGGGTGTTTGAATGAGTTAAGCGTCAGCTCACGGGTCAGGAAAGAATGCACAGCGTGGCCACCTTCGTGTAACATGGTGATCACATCACGCAGGCTGGTAGTTGCATTCATAAAGATGAACGGTACTCCGATCTCATCCAACGGATAGTTATAACCGCCCGGAGCTTTTCCTTTTCTTGATTCCAGGTCCAGGTGGCCCATGGCGCGCATCGTAGCAAGGCAATCACCTAAATACGTATCCAATTTATAGAATACCTGAACAGTTTTTTCCAGCAGTTCTTCGCCGGAAGTAAAAGGCTCCAACGGTTTTCTACCAGACGGGTCCACATCCAGATCCCAGGGCTTCAATTCATCTACACCCAGTTTCTGCTTGCGCTCCTGATCTATAGTTGTAAGCAGCGGAACTATAGTTTCTTTGATAGAAGTATGGAAATCGAAGCAATCCTGTGGGGTATAATCGAAGCGGCCAAGTGCGGCAAACATGTAATCCCGGAAGTTATCGAAATCAGCGTTTTTAGCAACTTGCGTGCGTAGCTTCAGCAGTTCGTTAAACAGTTCATCCAGTTTGTCTTTGTCCTGAATGCGTCGATCCTGTATCGTTCTCCAGGCAGTTTCGCGCACAGTTCTGTCGTTCTGCTTCATGCGGTCGGCAGCGCGCTGTAGGGTCATTTCTTCGCCATCCAGCGTTACAGTCATGGTGCCGGTTATAGCGGCATATTGTTGCTGTTTGGTACTGATCTCAGTGTTTAGCGGAATGTTCTCTTCCCTGAAAATTTCCAGAGCACGCTCTACACCACGCAGGTAAATTCTATACTTGTTCTTATCCAGCGCATTCACATAAGGCGAGTGCATCAGCTTTTTGTTCAGTTCGTGGTCGTAAGGCGCAATCTTTGGGTCGATCTCAGAAACAAAATACTGAAAGGCTTTGGTACTTTCTTCGTTCTGTGTGTCGCAGGTCATGCGAATGTAGCGCCAGCCCATGTCTTCCGACAACATGCTTTCCAGCTCGCTGCGGTCAGCCATCCACCTTTCAAGCTCTTCTACATTAGTAATTTCCCTGTTCTTCAGTTCTTCAAAAGAAGGTTGCAGGGCTTCCCAGGTTTCTACTTTAAAATCTTCAGGCAGGTAGGTGCGTCGCTTTCGCTTAGGTATAATTAAGTTTGCAGATACATTGGTCATAATGCTAACATATATTATAAAAGTGTAATATAGGTACTTCCGCTGAAAGTACAAAAAAAGCCATATCTACAAAAGATATGGCTCTTATTTTATACGTGAATTTTAACTATCCGATCTCGATAACAACATCGCTGGTGAGCGGGTGGCCAACGCAGTTCAGTACATATCCCTCATCCAGTTCGGCATCCGACAAACCTTCGCGCTCATCCAGGTGCACTTTTCCGCTCAGGCATTTGCCACGACAAGCCGTACATAACCCAGCCTGGCAAGAGTAAGGCAGGTCTACATCCTGATCTAAAGCAGCTTCCAGTATAGTTTGGTCCGGGTTTACAGTTACGCTGTATTCTGAACCTTCGTAAATGATGGTTACGGTTTGGGTGGTTATCTCGTCTTCGTCGGTAGCGCTCACGTTGCCGTGCTCATTCGAATCAGGTTCGCCGGTTAGTTTGCTGCTCACAAAGCTTTCCCTGAAAACCTTATCAGATGGCACATGCAATACGTTCAGAGCTTTCTTTACTTCGTCCATCATGCCTTCCGGCCCGCACATAAAGTACAATCCGTTGCTGATCCTGGACAGCTGCAAGCGCTCCAGAATTTTAATCATCAGACTCTGGTTCATGCGGCCACGATACTCGCAATTCTGCTTTGGCTGGCTATAGATGTAAGCAATCTGTAAACGGTCCGGGTTCTCGGCACGCAGCTGCTCCAGCTGGTCTTTAAAGATCACGGAATTCTCGTCGCGGTTACCGTATAGCAGTGTTACTTTACTGTTTGGCTCTTCGCGCAACACGCCTTTAAGT
The DNA here is from genome assembly GCF_019336435.1 of Pontibacter populi. Lineage (GTDB taxonomy): Bacteria > Bacteroidota > Bacteroidia > Cytophagales > Hymenobacteraceae > Pontibacter > Pontibacter humidus. The sequence goes on from NZ_JAHWXQ010000002.1 coordinate 845,597, forward strand.
ATAGACATAAGCGGCGTAATACCACTACCAGCACCCAGCAATATAACATTGCGGGTTTCGGCGGCATCGCAGGTAATACAGAAGTTACCAAGCGGCTCCATTATCTCAATCTCCTGCCCTACTGCTGCATTATCAAGTAAGTAATTAGATACTTTACCACCTGGCACACGCTTTATAGTTACCGATAACGTGTTCTCGTGCGGGGTGCTGCTAAGCGAGTAAGAGCGTCGTTCTTTTTTACCTTCGAACGGAATAATTAAGGTAAGGAACTGGCCGGGCTTATAGTTTATAGTTTGATTCTGTGGTTGTTCAAAATGAAGGGTAACAGCATCTGAAGTTTCGCGGGTGATGTCCGCAATTTTCAGTGTGTGGTAAGAGTTACTCATTTTAGTTTATAGTTTATATTGATGATGTATGCTTTAGAGCCTGTTTACAAGTGGAAAGTTACAATAAACTTAGTTGTTGTCAGAAAGTTTTTATTAAAACACAACGCTTTTCTATAAAGTATACGTACAAGACCAAAACTGAAAACAGCGTGTATAAAGATTGAGGAAAAAACTGCAACTTTGTGCTGTTGAGCTGTTTCAGAAACAAAATGGGTAAAAGACCCCAGCTCAATTACCGTTCTAACACCTTACTACAATAAAACTGTGATGCTTTATAAACTCACGCTCAAAAACTGTGAAAAAACCGTAGTGGTAGATGACCACACTTACGAGTACATTCAGAAAAACGCATATCTGCAGCAGATCGAATTCTTAAAGCACCTGCGCATCCACTCTAACGGCTATGCCTTCTTCCAGAAGAACTGGCCGCTAAAGAATGGCAAGTACCGCAACGAGACGATCTATTTGCATAAACTTATCGGCGAACAGCTCCTGGAGAAGCAGGAAAGCAACATAAAGCTTTACGTGCACTTCAAAAACGGCAACAAATTAGACTGCCGCCGCGAGAACCTGGAATGGGCACCGCTTTGCAAAATTGTGCGCAACACTACCAAAACCGAGAACAAACTTGGCGTACGTGGTGTGCATAAAGAAGCTCAGAAATACAGAGCCATCATCCACCATAACAAGCAGCGTATCAACCTGGGTACTTTCGAGACCCTGCAGGAAGCCGCCATGGCCTATAGCCGTAAATCGGAAGAGCTGTTTGGTAAAACTAAAAGTTTAAAAACACTCTCTAAGTTTGTGGAAGAAGTAAATTAACTTCTTATACTTGCGCCCGCAGCTACAAATTGGCTGCACTATAGAGTGAATGAAAACAACAACAGAACTTAGCGAACTGCTGAGACGGCACACTACTGCCTTTGCCCCGGTTATCGACGCCAACCTGCAAAGTAATGTAGTGTGCCGTCTTGATTTTACGGCTGCCAACACCTTGCTGCAGCAAACCGATTTGGTTGATACCGCGACTTTTAACGAAGCCGTAAACCAGATGCTAGCTGAGCAAAAAGCAACTATAGGCGTAGGTGGTTACTTTGAAGACCGGTCTATTTACAGACGCAGCTCACACTTCGATGCCGCTGCCGAAAGCCGCAACCTGCACTTAGGAATAGATATCTGGATGGAAGCTGAAAAACCGATATTTACACCGCTGGATGCTATAGTTCATAGTTTCCAGGACAATAATAACTTTGGGGATTACGGCCCAACTATAATCCTGCAACACGAACTGGAAGGCGTTACTTTTTATACCTTGTATGGCCATCTGAGCCGCAAATCGTTGGAAGGACTGGAAGTTGGAAAGGCATTTAAGAAAGGCGACCGCATTGCCTGGCTTGGCAACTACCCGGAGAACGGAGACTGGCCGCCGCACCTGCATTTCCAGGTAATGGCAACTATGGAAGGCCGCTCAGGCGATTTCCCGGGTGTAGCTGCTGCATCAGACAGAGCACATTTTGAGCAGATCTGCCCGAATCCCAATATCATACTTCAGTGTCCTTTGCTGCCATTGTAGCAGTCAGACGCTAGCAGGAGCTGCGCACACTGCTAGGTCTTAATAGGTAACTATAAAACAGAGAAGCCATACTTGCGGGTATGGCTTTCCTGTTTTATAGTTGGTTACCCTTAATCAAACTTGATAGCTTTTACTGGTTTAATGCGGGCTACCATGGCGGCAGGTATAAGTATAGCCAGCATCGTCATACCTAGGGTAATGATGTTCAGCACAACTATAATCCCGAAGTTCCAACTGATCGGCACTGTATCCATGTAGTAGTTTTCAGGGTCGAGCGGGATAATTTTGAAGTAATATTGAATGGCGCAAAAACCTAATCCAACTATATTTCCCCACAGCATACCACGCAGCGTTAAATGTAGTCCCCGGAAATAAAAGACCTTCCGAATTTGGTTGTCAGTTGCCCCGACGGCTTTCAGTACCCCGATCATATTTATCCGCTCAATGATCATGATAAATACCGTAGATACCATATTGAACGTGGCGACAAAAATGATGAGCACCAGGAAAATAATCACGTTTTTGCGCAGCAGTTTCAGCCAGTCAAAAAGCTGCGCATGGCGGTCGGTTATTTTTTCCAGCTGCAGGTCATAGTTCATGCGTTCAAACACTTCGTCTGCCACCTGGTCAATCTGGTCGAAATTCGTGATCATGATCTCCATCCCGCCCGAAATAGAATCCGGCCAGTTGTTCAGTTCACGAATCAGCTTTATATCTCCTATCACAAATACTTCGTCAAACTCTTCCAGACCCGTGTTAAAAATGCCGGATACTTTTAGTTTTCGTGCACGCGGTGGATTCTGGATAAAATAGAAAATAGCCTCATCGCCAACTTTTAAACGCAGTTTTTCGGCCACGCGCCGGCTCATCATTACTTCTTTTGATGACGCAGTATCGTTATAGGAGAGCAGTCTTCCGGCATCCAGGTTTTTCTGCATCGAGCTCAGGTCATAGTCTTTGCCTACGCCTTTCAGCACCACGCCCAGCACTTCTTCTTCGGATTTCACGATAGCGGTTTTGCGGGCAAATGCCTGTATCTGCTTTATACCGGGAATAGAATCTGCTTCCGAAAGGCCAATATTGTTGCTGATTGGGGCACCTTCGTAAGAGTTGTTGGTATCGTATTTGTTAACTTGCAGGTGCGCTCCAAAGCTGAATATCTTGTCGCGGATCTCGTTACGGAAGCCTTCCAGAATTGCGAATGACACAATCATGATGGCAATGCCGGCAGCTATACTTATAATTGCTATTTTTGTAACCGACGCCGTAAACGAACCGGATTTAACCCCTGATATTTTTTCGGATATGTACTTGGATATGTTCACGCGTTAAAACAGGATAAACTGCCTTAAAGATAGGTATGAAATTTGACTTCTTCTCAATTATGATACAGCCACTGTTTATACTTTATACTTCGTTGCTGCTGGCTATGGGCAGTTGCGCACCCAAGCAAACCCCAACCCAGCAACCGGAACAGCAAAAGCCAGCTATAGTTGAAACAACTCCCGAAGTAGCAAAGCCACTGCAGACCGGTGCCGAACAACTGGACCTATACCTGCCAAAACTGCAGGGTAAACGTGTAGGCATGGTGGTAAACCAGACATCTATAGTTGGCGAAAGTCATCTGGTGGATACCCTATTGAGCCGTGGTGTTAAGATCACAACTATTTTTGCACCGGAGCATGGTTTCCGTGGTGAAGCCGATGCAGGCGCCTATGTAAAAGATGCAAAAGACACCAAAACCGGTCTACCAATTATCTCGCTGTACGGCAAAAACAAAAAGCCACTTCCCGAGCAACTTACCAATGTCGATGTCCTTATTTTTGATATCCAGGATGTGGGCGCACGCTTTTACACCTACATCAGCACCATGCATTATGTAATGGAAGCTGCTGCCGAGCAAAACAAAGAAGTACTTATTCTTGACCGCCCTAACCCGAATGGTAATTATATAGATGGACCTGTGCTGGAGCCGGAACATCGGTCGTTTGTAGGCATGCACCCGATTCCGATCGTTCATGGACTTACGGTTGGCGAACTGGCAAACATGATAAACGGTGAGAAATGGCTGGAAGGTCAGCGTCAGGCCAAAATCACGGTTATACCTGTTGCCAACTATAACCATAGTTTACCTTATAGTTTGCCGGTAAAACCATCACCAAATTTGCCTAACCAGCAGGCCATTATTCTTTACCCGTCGCTTTGCCTCTTCGAAGGTACCAATGTAAGCGTTGGTCGTGGCACACCTACGCCTTTCCAGGTTATCGGTAGCCCCAACTATAAATTCAAGGATTTCTCGTTTACGCCGGTTAGCACGCCGGGTGCAACCGAGCCGCCTTATAAAAACCAGGTTTGCTATGGCAAGAACTTAACAGACCCGGCTACGGCGCAGCCTTTTACATTGGCCTACCTGATCGATTTTTATAAGAACTCTGCCCAGCAGGATAAATTCTTCAACAACTTTTTCGAGAACCTGGCCGGTACTTCAGAACTAAGAAAGCAGATCGTAGCCGGAAAAACCGAAGCAGAAATCCGGGCCAGTTGGGAGCCTGCTTTAGCAAACTATAAAACCTTACGCAAAAAATACCTGCTTTACCCCGACGCTGAATAAGACTATGCCGAAAGACCTACGCATTATTTTTATGGGTACACCCGATTTTGCTGTGCCCACTTTACAGATCTTAGTTGAACACAACTATAACGTAGTTGCTGTAGTTACCGCTCCCGATAAACCAGCAGGCCGCGGCCAGAAAATTCACCAATCACCGGTAAAGGATTACGCCGTTTCGCAGAACATTCCGGTATTACAGCCTACTAACCTAAAGTCTGAAGCTTTCCTGGAAGAACTCCGCAGCTACCAGGCCGACCTGCAGACTATAGTTGCCTTCAGAATGTTGCCGGAAGTTGTCTGGGATATGCCGCCGCTGGGTTCGTTCAACATTCATGGTTCGTTATTACCTCAGTACCGTGGTGCTGCTCCTATTAACTGGGCCATCATCAATGGCGAAAAAGAGACCGGCGTTACATCCTTTTTCCTGAAACATGAGATCGACACCGGAGACTTGCTGCTTCAAACACGTGTGCCAATATTGGAAGAAGATGATTTTGGCTCGATGTACGAAAAGCTGAAGCATGAAGGCGCAAAACTGGCGCTTCAAACAGTTCAGGCTATAGAGCAGGACGATGTGAAGCCGATGCCGCAACCTCAATCTGAGGAACTGAAACATGCACCAAAGATATTTAAAGAAACCTGCGAGATCAACTGGGATCAGCCGGCGGAACAGGTTCGTAATTTTGTGCGTGGCCTCTCCCCTTACCCAACCGCCTGGACCCGTTTAGGCGATAAAACCTTCAAGATCTTTAAAGTAGAAGTATTGGAAAATGCTGGATACGATGGTGCTCCCGGAACAGTTTATACCGACAACAAGACCTTTGTGCATATAAAAACTTCAGATTGCGCTATATCTATAGTTGACCTGCAAATGGAAGGCAAAAAACGCATGCCGCTTGCTGATTTGTTGCGTGGCTATACTTTTAACCTGTAAAATATGATCGCTATAGTTGTAGCCGTTGCCGAAAATAACGTAATCGGGAAAGATAACCAGCTTATCTGGCACCTGCCCGCCGACCTGCGTTATTTCAAAAACCTGACCATAGGTCACCCGATCTTAATGGGTCGTAAAACTTACGAGTCAATCGGAAAGCCATTGCCGGGCCGTACCACCGTTATCATTACCCGTCAGCAGGACTTTGAAGCCTCAGGTTGTATCGTTGTCAACTCCATTGATGAAGCTATTGCCGAAGCCCAAACTATAGATCAGGACGTGTACATAATCGGCGGGGCTGAAATATACAAACAAGCCTTAGCTAAAACAGATACTATCTACCTCACGCGCGTGCACCATTCGTTTGCAGGCGATACGTTCTTTCCTAAAATTGATGAAAACAACTGGGAAGTAACATCCGAAGAAAAACACGAGCCAGACGAGAAGAATAAGTATAGCTATAGTTTTATAACCCTGAAACGGAAACTATAAAAACAGAAAAGGAGCAACTATAGAGCTGCTCCTTTTCTGTTTTTATAGTTGGTTATCGTTTAACGCAAGATGTATATCTTGCCGTAGCCGTTTTTAAAGGCTTTGTCGCCAAACTTTTGCTTATGGTACATCATCTCATCGCCCCGGCTAACTACCACACGGTATAAGTATACCCCGTTCGCCAGTTTATCGCCGTACATATCGGTACCATCCCAGGCATATTCGGTTTTGTTGTTACCAATGCGCAGCGGCCCCAGCTCTTCCTTCATAATCTCTTTTACCACCTTACCGGTTATAGTTAAGATCTGTATCTTGATATGATCCGGAATGGTAGCGCCAGTCAGTGTAAATATGAAGTTGGTTTTGGTTGAGAACGGGTTCGGGAATGGGTAGAAATTGGTTATGGCTGATCTGTTCTCCACTTCGAAATTGATGCGATACGGCGAAATACCTGACTGCTTGCCTGCTACGTCCTTTGCACGAATTTCCATTCTGTAGAGTCCGTCTTCCAACTTTGTAGGTTTAAACTCAACCCTGAAATCACTCTTCTCTGTTGCCGGGAAAATTTCCACGTGCTCAACTAACTCTGAAGTTTTATCAAGCGCAAGTTCCTGCTCACCTTTATCAGGGTAAACAAGCACTATCGACATCCCGGAAGCATCACCCAGGAACGCTTGCCTGTTTTCGTCTTTTACAGTTACGCTAACCATCGGACTAGGCGATATCAATTCCCCATCCATGATATGTACCCCATCAAAAGCCACATCCATAATCGGGTGTAACCTGGACTTTACTTTAAATGGTACTACATAGATATTATTGAAGTAATGCTGCTCTGGTTGAATCCGTGGGTTCACATACATGCTCAACTTATAGTTGCCGTCCAGGATATGAGTATCCATTTCGAAATTGAAAGTAGCCGAGGTATTACCTGCAAGCGGGGCAAGCTTCAAGCGTTTCTGTATTGGATCAATCCCATCCCCGGTTACGGTCACATCAACAGCAAGTGAGTCTTTAAAGGCAAAGGGAGAAACATTTTGAAAGATCATCGGAACCTTCATTTTCCCTTTATTCGCCTGATCCGAAATTATAGTTGAACTTGCTTCTACCAGATCAGGACGAATCACACCTTCAGGTGCTACTTCATAAAGAACAAGCCACTGGTCCAGTTGAGGAGCAGAGCGATCTGTTGCATCAGAGAGAGCGGCCTGTAATTGCAGATGCGGGTATACCTTCGCATCAATGTTAGAAATGTCGAAGTTTTTAGATGTAACATTATCAGCTAATACTGTCGCAGCACCTTCCGCATTTATACCGATCACGCGAAGTGTATAGTCATCGTTACCAGCCTGATACTTTTCGATATTGTGGTGTACTGAACCCCAGCTAAGGGCAGGCCCGATTATAGGAGAAGTTATTTCTCCGGCTTGCTGGTTTGATAAAATCCTCGTTTTTAAAACAATTTCCTGCTGATTTGCCGGAATACCCTCACCGCTAATAGCTGTTACTTCATAGGCTTTACCGGCAGCCAACCCTTTCTGCCCAACTATAGCGAAAGGGTCTCCTGTCTTAAGTGAGTTAATCAATTCTGATCCGATCTTGCCTAATGCGGCCTTTTGTGTAGAAGTAAAATCATTGAATGGCACATTATTAATGCTGATAGCAGCTACATAAAAGTTTTCTGGTACTGCATTTATAAATGTTTCAAGCTTTGCTCTATTGGCTGCCGTACGCAAGTCTCCAAAATCATACATAAATGGCTCAGCAGCACACGCATAAGCAGGAACCAAGCTCTCTACCAGTTTCAGGGTTTTATTATTGATCACAACCATGATCAGACGTGGTGTAGCACTTCCAGCCGGATTACTACAGCCTTGATGTATCATTGGCCGTCCATCAATAATTAAGTTGTAGTCTGGAGTTTTAAATTGTTTACTACCACCTAAAGTCCTTATTTCAATATCGCTTTTTATAGATGTAAATTCCCATAGTGGTTTCTTCGTTTGTAGCGCAAAACCACTTAAATCCGTTTCTTGAAACTGTCCCACATGGCTCTGCGACCAACCTGTTTTTGAATCACTTATTACCCTAAAAGAACTGGTCGCATACACGGTATCTTCCCCTTCGCTATAATTTTGAAAACGGGCTCGCCAATAGTATACAGTGCTATCTGGAAGGTTACCTAAAGAAGCCAGGTTCAAATCCCATGTTGAAAGCATTCCAAGTGGTTGTGCAAATGCTTTCTTTAAGTTACTGTTGAAATGATGCGTTGTATCAACTTCCAGATAAAAGCCCTGCCTACTTTCCTCTATTTGAGTGGTTTGTACCACTACTCTTACATTCTTGCTATTCACTATACTATACTTGACAGGTGCAAGTGCAATTAAACCAGATGCTGGAAAAAAGTGCTGAAAGCTAGCCGTATTATTCATTTCATTCAACTCATCAACTTCAAAGGCCCCATCTAATGTTACTTCAAACCTGTTCATTCCCCGTGCCGCTATGCCACGGTTATCTATAGGTATGTTCAGTACATCGCTATACATAATAGGTGCTACTTTCACTTTTAACGACTCCATTTCAGTATTGTCAGCAAGAATACGCTTTACTGTAACTGTAACGGAATCGGTAATAGCTTTGCCCCAGTTCCGGACACCAAGTATAATATTGAACGATTCAGCTGAAGCTGTCAGGTTTTCGCCCTGCACTGTACTTGTTATATCAGCTTCACTTTCTATAGCAGCATAATCAGGTTTAGCTGGAGCATACAACCTAACCGCCGGATCGCCCTGCAACACCATTTCCATTGCCATGGCAATCACAATATTGCTTTGGCTGCTTTGCATTGCTCTTTCAGCTGTTTTCTGTAGTACCTCACCTAAATTTTTACCGTAATATTGAGGATCCTGAAAAGCAGTAGTGTAAAAATTGGATGAATAATAGTTCAGATAACCGACTTCTCCTGCATCAGAATGAGCGATAAAGGCAACTGCTCCCTTTTCCGGAGTATTTATCCAGTCTTCCCCAAATGACCTGTTATTCGGGATAAATGCATCTCCTGAGTTACACCCATTCATGAGAATAACCGGATACTTTCCTTTGTTACTATATCCATTGATTGGGCTTGATACCAAACCAATGTCTAAGTCTGTTGTGCCTGGCGAGCTATGGCCATAAAAGGTGAGCAGCGAGAGACCGTTATTGACCTCGTTGGACACGTTTATATTTTCAACTACCTCACTTACATTTTGCCTGTACTTTTCAATTACGTTAGCACCTAGATATGGACCTTCGGCAATGGACTTGTAAATTCTGAGATAGTTTGCAATTTGATTTATTTGAGGAAGACTACTCCCACCCCCTAACTGCAATATATTTTTTCTCCAAGGTAATCCTTCCGGAATTGCATCATACTCCTTAACCTTATTTAGGTAATTGATCACATCCTCCGGACGCGTAGCCGCAAGCCTGCCAGTAGGTATTTTGGGGATATAAGAGTTATTATGAAAATCGGCTGTAAAGAATACATCTGATGAGGGCGTTATACCAGTAGGAATCAGATCAATTTCATGCACTTTTGGATTACGGCCACCTATATGGTAATAACTGAATTTGCTTCCGTAAGTTACTCTATACTCATCTGAAGCATATTTTACTCCTTTACCAATTATAAATAGTTGTTTAGGCCTTGCAGAGGAGCTCATAAATTTCATAAACTTACGGATAGAGTTTGATGAGAATTCCCCATAATGAAATTGATCCACTACCTGATCCATATGCACCAGTAATGTATCGTAACCGCCTCCTGCTTGGGAGGCCCGGTAAGCAGCATATTGTTCAGGAGCTCTTAACTCAGTTCCTGACACCTTTTTCATTAGCCGTTTATTAGTTAAAACAATATAATTGTGCGCGTTCGGAACAATCTTCCTGAAACGTATATTTTTTTCTAATCCAGCCGGTTTGTATATTTTATCAGCATTAGCAACAACGATTTTCTTCATAAAGCCATTGTTTTTTACTACAATACCTTTAGTGTTTGTTGAGACAGGGACAACAGCAATACGCACAACATTTTGAGGATCAGTCACATCATACGCAACTATATTGCTAGTTATATTTGGAAACTCGAAATAAAAATCCCCAGTCCTCAGAGAATCTGTGTAAAAAATATGTTGATTATTATTAAAGTTGAATTTTTGCGGGTAAGTAACCCGCCCGTATGAAATTACAATAGCATTACCTTTGGTTTCCGTAACATCTGGTGCTATTTGCATCGTAATACTGCCGTCAGTATTTATCTCATTAAAATTAATTGGCTTAATATCTCTTGCACTAGAGTAAAAGTCATACTCATATCTACCCAAGTTTCTGATGGTACCATTTGGAGCAACTATGTTTACAGCTAATTTGTGGTATTCTTTATATGCACCAACTGTCCTAAAATCAACATAAGGTGTCGGCCCAGAATTATAAATATTGCTTATGCCTGTTATTTTATAGTTTGCTATTGCTATAGTTCTAGGGCCGGAAGTATATCCCTCACCTTCATCCATCCAGGGCATCTTTGCTATTAAACCGTAAACCTTTTCCTGGTAGAACCAATTAGTAAAAAGCTGCAGGGCCTTCTGCATAAAGTATGGTTCAGGTGTTAGTCCATTTGCTACAGTATTTTCCTGGTTAACTCTTTTCCCTTTAACCGAAGAGTAAGTCAGAAAATAAGAAGCAGTATCAGTATAAAGACTAAAGAACTGATGATGCTGGTGCGAAGGGTCTTTGTATAGTTCGGCATCCAGTGCTCCGTCATTTCGTTCCCCGTAAAACTCCAGGTAATCCTGTGGGTCCAGCTTTCCGTCCTGTTCTCCGGCTATGTACACGGCAACTTCTTTTCCCCTACGGAATAATTGCAGGTTTTGCGGATTAACACCTTCCAGGCCTAGCTGACTTAAATAAGTATAATTAAGCTGGTGCAGGCCGGTAGTGGTTACTTTTATCTTATGATAGGTCTGCTCATAGTTAATCCATTCGTTGCCATAGTTGGTTTGCGCCTTGGCCGTAACTATAGATATAACGATAAAAAGAGATAAGAGACAGAAGCGTTTTAAAGCGGCGGATATATACATGGCTACAAGTACCTTATCTGAATGAATATCCCATTGAAATGATAACCGAAGACGTATTGGCATTGGCTATGGAGTTCTTCTCCCGATCGCTCATGCGTGAGAGTGCAAGGTCCAGGTTAAAGCCATTTGATACGAAACCAACCCCAAAATTAGGCTGTACTTGTGTAGCCGTGCTGCCGTCGAAGCGGGTAGTTTGCTGATAATTGCTTAGTCCGCCCCTGATAAATACCGATTTGGAGTAAACCAGCTCAACCCCAATGTGCGGATCTACTGACATCAGGTTTGACTTGAAAAGCACATTCCGTTTACCATCAAACGTAAAGTCTATGTCCGTAGAAACAAGAGCTGAGAACTTATCATTGATCTGAAAATTTCTTCCGGCGCCAACTATAATACGTGGCAAGGTAAGCTCTGCAGAATTCTCAGGAAGGTCGTTCCCGGTCTGGGCATACGCATCTTCCAGTTCTTCTACATTATGTGTCCAGGCAGTGAAGGTGGTTGTAATATCTTTACCCATTACGCCAAACTGCCAGTTGCCACGCTGAAGCTGTGCGCCTGCATCTACTCCAAATCCCCAGGCATTGGCAAAATTACCTACGTTGCGGTAAACGATCTTTGCACTCGCTCCCAGTTGCAGCCCTTCTATCAGCTTGCTTCGGCGCGCATACGATAACAGCACAGCATAATCAGCCACTGAAAAGAACTTTACACTATCGTACTGAATATAGCCGAACTCATTCTGAAGGCGGCGGGTATCGGCAATATCATCCACACCAAGCCTGATTACAGAAACTGCCAATGCGCTGTTGGTATCTATGGGCATCGCAAAACTTGCGAAATCATTTTTGGCAATACCGGCAAACAACTCGGAGTGCATTAAGGCTATGTTATACTTGTCGGGGAGGCGGAGCAAGCCGGCCGGGTTCCAGTAACCGGAAGTAGCATCGCTGGTAATGGCTACCTGTACATTACCCATACCCAATGCACGTGCACCTACACCAAGGTTCAAAAATTCATTACTGTATTTGGGGGCAGACACCTGGGCTTCCGCACTAAAGCAGGAAACAAGCAGCAAGGCTGCTAGCAAACACTTAAGAGTAATTTTGTGCATAGGCCAAAACTGTCGGTACGAAATTATCTAGAGCAGCAGCACGGGGTTGTGCCACCTTAAAAACCAATTTACCTGATTTGATCCACTAACACGACTTTCGATAAATAAGTTGTGCTGGCACCAAATATATTTTAAAGACAAAAATACACTATAAAAATATAAATTTTCCTGTCTACTTAACCCTTTTTAAAAAGTTACGTAATTATTTTTAAACAGTACCTTGCTTTACATAGTACCTTATATTATATTTGCTTCATCAATATAAACATCACCATCATGAAAGTAGAAAACACACAAGTGCAGATGCGGAAGGGAATTCTGGAATTCTGCATCCTTGAGATTATCTCTCGTGGTGAAGTATATGCGTCCGATATGTTGGAAGAGCTAACAGCAGCCAAGATGATCGTTGTGGAGGGAACCCTTTACCCGTTACTAACCCGCCTCAAAAACGCGTCGCTTCTCGACTACAGCTGGGTAGAATCCACTTCAGGGCCTCCCCGCAAGTACTACACCCTAACCGAAACAGGGAAAGCCTTTCTGGAGCAACTTCGCGACACATGGCAGGAACTGGTAGAATCCACCGACTTCATCATTCAAAACAAGAAAGCTAATTAGTCATGAAAAAGAATATAAGCATCAACTTACAAGGCATCATCTTCCATATTGAAGAAGATGGCTATGAGCAGCTGAGCAGATATTTGGCTTCTATCCGCACGTACTTCTCCAACTATGAGGGGCACGATGAAATAGTTGCTGATATTGAGCTGCGAATTGCGGAGATCTTTTCTGCACGGCTTTCTGCTGGCAAACAGGTTATCTCGCAGGAAGATGTGCAGTACCTGATCGCCAGAATGGGTAATGTTACGGAGTTCGAAATATCTGAGCCAGAAGAGGAAGAGATTCCAAACTATAATGCAGGTGGAGCCGCTGGTGCGTCTTCTGCTTATGCAATACCGGGTACTAAAAAACTATACCGCGATGTAAACCGCAAAGTAGTAAGCGGTGTGTGCGCCGGTATAGCCAACTACCTTACCATTGATGTTGTCTGGATACGTTTGTTCTTCATTCTGTTTGTCGTGCTGGGTGTATTATCGGCTGGTATCTCGGCAATAGCAGCATTTATAATATACATCGTGTTATGGATTGGTATGCCTGAGAGCCATGAGTTACCTGAAACCAATGTAAAAAGGCTTTTCAGAGACCCTGATGACAAGAAATTAGGCGGCGTGGCCAGCGGTATTGCCAAGTATTTTGGAGTTGATATAGCTGTGGTACGCATTCTGTTCCTTATTTCCATCTTTCTGGGCGGCTTCGGGTTACTGTTATACATCGTTTTATGGATAGCGGTACCCGAAGCGGTAACGCTCACAGAACGCATGCAGATGCAGGGTAACCCCGTTACACTGGCAGGCATAGAACAAACCCTGAAAGATAACCTGAACATGAAGGACCAGTATGGTCAGGAGAATACGCTTGCCAAGATCATCTTATTACCTATCCGCCTTATATCCCAGATCATAAACTGGTTAGGCACTGCCCTGGGCCCGGTTTTAGGCTTCCTGATCGCACTTATCCGTGTGGCAGCCGGCATTATGCTGTTGCTGGTTTCGGCATCGCTTATAGTTGGTCTTTTTGCGGCCTTCTTCCAGGGCATAGGCTGGATTTCCGATAACACCGTTATGCAAATGGAGCCTTTTGACTCAACTATCTGGCTGGGTGGATTTCCCAGATTCGGATTGGTTGCAGGTCTTATTGTAGGCCTAATCCCCCTTCTGTTCCTAATGTTGCTTGCAATCGGCTTACTTGCTAAACGCTTCTTTATGCGCCCTACCCTGGGCTGGTCATTATTCGGAGTTTGGGTACTGGCACTTATAGTTATGATCGCCTCTATTATCTCTTACAGCGGCAACTTTAAGCGCAGCGGCGAAATTACGATCACTAAAACTGTGCCTGCAGCAGGCGTAAGCGTACTGGATGCTTATGACATGGACCTGGAGTATAATAACCTGTATGTAGATGTGCGTGAGCATAACGGACCTAACATCGAGATTCTGCAACAGATAGAAGCAAAAGGCCGCACCGAAGAAGAAGCCAAGAAGAATGCCCGGATGGTGACTTATCGTATAGTGCAACTGGATTCAACGCTACGTTTCGACAACAGCTACGAATTTAAAAAGGGAGCCAGCTTCCGCGATCAGGACCTGACCATCGTACTTCGATTGCCTAAGGATAAACCGTTCCGCCTGACCCGTGAGTTTGTGTACCTGTTGCCAAGTGCTACTTTCGACAAGGATTACGGTTATGATAAGATCGTGAGAAACACCTGGAAAGCGAAAGGCGACATGCTGGAGTGTATAACTTGCGCCAGTGATACCTTGGACACCGAAGAGCCGGGAGCTGATTTTAATGATGGCGCTGTTTACGAAGCCAATGAGATTGGCAACCATGAAAGCGTTCTTGATAATGAGAGAGAGTACGGTTCCAACACTAAAACATTTCCTTTCAGCAATTTCGACCATATCAATATTGCCGGACATTACCATGTGCAGATTAAGCAGGGTAACCGCCACCAGGTAACAGTACGTGGCAGCCAGCGCGAAATCAATAAAATGGAAGTAAGAGAAAACGGCGGCGAGCTGACTATAGAATCTGAAGACAAAGTATTTAACTTGTTTGAAGACCATGAGCCGGTACTTATTCAGATCACAGTGCCAGATCTGCAACGTCTGGAACTTAGTGGTGCCATTAAAGCAGATGTGATAGGCATAAATACCAACGAACTTGACCTTGAACTTGCCGGCGCAGTTAAAGCGGCCATCAATGTAAGAGCAAGAACAATACGCGCTGATATTGCTGGAGCAACAAGCACACGCTTTACCGGAACTACCGACCGGCTCGAACTGGATGCTGCTGGTGCCTGCAAAGTGAATGCAGAGCAGTTACGCGCCAGCGATGTTCGAGTGGAGGCTAGCGGAGCCAACAAAATAGATGTGTATGCTACGTCAAGCCTTACTGCTGATGCATCGGGAGCAAGCCGAATTAGCTACAAAGGCAACCCTGCCAGTAAGCAGATAAATGCCGATGGAGCCAGCAAAGTAGAACGTCAGTAGAACTATAGACTATAATTTTACTAAATAAAAAGCGGGCTAAATCTTTCTTACCTGATTTAGCCCGCTCATAACACTGCCTGAGTACATTATAAAACTATACACATTACCTTAAGTTTAGCACGTTTACTTTAGTATCACCCTTGTTTAGTTGTTTGATAATTCTGCAAGGCTTCTCCCACCCCAGGGAGAAGCTGAAGCAGCAAACCACATCCCTCCCACTTCCAGTCAGCTTGCCGTTACTTACTGCTACCTTTTACAAGCTGAACTATAGTTTATAACACCCGCCATTTTATTAACTCAACCGATCCTGAACTATGAAAAAATTATTCCTGGTACTCATACCTGTTTTCCTGATTCTTCATGCTGATGTTCACGCTCAGGGTCAGCTGGAAGAATCCTGCGAACAAAAGTTAATCTCTTACTTAAACTGGAAAGAGACCCCAAACACAAAATGGTCTTTAATACTAAACGGACCTACTGGCACGAAGCTGAACTATATCGGAGCCCGGCATTCTGACGATGCCGCTGATCCGCAGTTTAAAGTTATAAGAGAAGCCTGGCAGGCTCAGAAACCCACCCTTGCTTTTTTTGAAGGTCCGGATCGCGGAACAGCTGACTCTGAAACTGAAACTATAAAGCAATTCGGGGAGTCGGGCTATGTACGGTATCTGGCTAAAGAAGCAGGCATCAAAACACAATCGCTGGAACCCAGCCCACAGGATGAAGTGCGGTACCTGCTTTCTCTGAAGAAATTTACGCCCGAGCAGATAAAGCTGTTTTTTATACTCCGGGAAGCCAGCCGCCTGCGCGACCGAAAAGGCCTGAATGAAGAAGAACTGAAAGCAACTATAGCCCAGCTCCTTGTTAAAGCCAATAAACTATTACCAGACCTTGCAACGGTGATTCCGGATACAAATGCCCTGCAAACAGCTTATGAAAAATACTGGACAACACCGGCAAACTGGTGGCAGGCACCTGCCGGTTGGTTCGACCCACTAAAGAATGGCGCCGAAACCGGTGGGAAGTTTACAAACGATATAAACAGGCACAATAGTGAATTCCGGAATCTGCACATGTACCGGATAATAACTGAAGCCGTTTCGCGTGGCGAAAAAGTTTTTGCAGTTGTTGGCCGAAACCATGTACCCATGCAGGCAGCGGCTATCAGCTGTGCACTCAGGTAAAATAAAAAAGGAGCGTAACATTGTTGCTACACTCCTTTTCATTACAAAGCCTTCTTATTTACAACCTGAAGCCCTTTTTGCTCGCCAACCTGTAGCAGGTAATTATAGGCTTCATCAAATTCATTTTTCACTTTCCCTTCCAGTATCGCTTCGGTTAACACTTCTTTCAGGTCACCAACTGTTTTGGAAGGTTTCAGGTCGAAGGTTTCCATGATGATCTCCCCGGTAATGACTGGCTGGAAGTTTCGAAGCTTATCGCTTTCTTCTACTTCAACCAGGCGTTTTTCAACCTTATCGAAGTTCTGAATGTAGCGCTTTACTTTTACATCATTCTTAGAGGTGATGTCGGCGCGGCACAAGGCCATTAGCGCATCAATATCATCCCCGGTTTCAAACAATAACCTTCGTAACGCAGAATCTGTAACCGTATCTTTTACCAACGCGATCGGGCGTAAATGCAGCTTTACCAATTTCTGCACAAAGCGCATATGCTCGTTCAGGGGCAGTTTAAGGTCTTTAAAAAGCTTGGGAACCATCCGTGCGCCGCGGTCTTCGTGCCCGTGAAAGGTCCAGCCAACTTTTGGGGAGTAGCGTTTTGTATCGGGTTTGGCAATGTCGTGCAGTATAGCTGCCCAGCGCAACCACAGATCATCCGAAACCTGCGCAACGTTATCTAATACCTGCAGTGTATGGTAAAAATTATCTTTATGCGAGTTGCCGTTCCTGGTTTCCACACCATGCAGCTCCACCATTTTCGGGAAGATGAGCTGCAGTAAGCCGGAAGTAAAAAGCAGCTTAAAGCCATAACTTGGTGTTGCTGCAAGTATGATCTTATTCAGTTCATCTGTTATCCGCTCCTGCGACACGATTTTAATACGTTCTTTATTATCTGTGATCGCATCAAACGTATCCGGGTCAATGTCAAAGCCAAGCTGTGTAGCAAAACGGATGGCGCGCATCATGCGCAGGGGATCATCAGAAAAGGTGATGCCGGGCTCCAAAGGCGTACGGATGATCTTCCGTTTCATATCCTTCAGGCCGTTAAACTCATCTATCAGCTGGCCATAGTCGGTTTTGTTCAGACTGATTCCCAGCGCGTTAATGGTAAAGTCTCTGCGTTTCAGGTCATCATCCAACGTGCCCAGTTCCACTTCTGGTTTGCGCGAATGTTCTCTATATGATTCCTTCCGGGCTCCTACAAACTCTACTTCCCAATCATTAAAACGAAGCATGGCTGTACCAAAATTCTTAAAAACAGAGACTTTGGGTTTATGGGGCAGGTTTTTAGAAACTAACTCTGCCAGCGCTATTCCGTCCCCTATACAGACAACGTCTATATCTTTGGAAGGCCGTTTTAACACCAGGTCGCGCACAAAGCCACCGATAACGTAAGCATCCACACCAAGCTCTGCCGCTGCAGAAGCTACCACATCAAAAACAGGATTATCGGGTAGTTTTATTGTTTCCATCAAAAAATAACGCCTCAGGTGGTTTTGCCACACCTGAGGCGCAAAAATAATGTATTAATTCGAAAGCACCTTAGCAGGAGAACAGACAAATAGTTAAAATAACTACAGGCCAATCTATATTTAGTACTTCGTTCTATCTAAAATAGTGGCTGGCTATAGTTACTCTCTTATAGTTTCTATTTCGCCGTTGGCCTTTATTTTTACGATACGTGATGGCCTGGCTTCTGATTCTTCATCCTGTCGCCAGCGAACTACATAATCAACCCGTTTTTTCACTTCTTCATCTATATCAGCAAAGGTAGCCGGTGATTTACCGCCACTCAGGTTAGCTGATGTAGAAACCAAAGGTCTGTCGAGCTGGCGTATCAGTTTATGGCAGAACTCATCCTTCACCACCCGTATAGCTATAGTTCCGTCAGGGGCAATTACTTCTTCTGGCAGATTCTGTGCTCCTTCAAAAATATAAGTAGTTGGCTGTTCCTGCTCTTCCAGCATCTTTTCAAATGCATCCGGAACATTCTCTACATAGTGCTTCACCATACCTATATCAGCAACCAATATGATCATAGATTTGGAAGGATCGCGCTCTTTTATTTTAAAGACTTTTTGTACTGCCTTAGCTTCGTGCGCATCGCAGCCTATACCCCAAACCGTATCAGTCGGGTACAGAATTACATTGCCCATCAGTAATTCTTCCTCAGCCGCCTGCACTTCCCTTACTAAGTCTTTCATAGTTTCAATTATTTAATTTTTGATAGTTAATTCTTGGTCGACCTGCTAACTATAACTCTTTAATTCCAAAGAAAACAATCAGCAGTAAACAACCAGCAATTACTTCATTTCCTGTGTCAGTTCAATCAGTACGCCGTTGGCACTTTTGGGGTGCACAAAGCAAACCAGTTTATTATCAGCGCCCTTCTTAGGTTGTTCGTTCAGTAAAATAAAACCATCCTGTTTCAGGCGCTCCATTTCCGCTATAATATCTTCTACTTCAAATGCGATATGATGGATGCCTTCGCCACGCTTTTCTATAAACTTTGCAATGGCACTGTCCGGGTTGGTGGCTTCCAGTAACTCAATTTTGGTTTCGCCTACCCTGAAGAACGAAGTATTAACTCCCTCCGACTCCACATACTCTGCCTTATACGGTTCTACGCCAAGTAATTTATAGTATAAACTGTTTGCCTCACTAAAATTTTTAACAGCTATACCGATGTGTTCTACCTTCTTCATTTTTAATTTGTAATTAGTCTAAGTAAGTAAAATTTCGTATTTTTGCACCGAATCAAAACTAATCAATTCTGCCGACTGTTATGGTAGCAGAGTTATAAGAGATAAAGTGCTATGCTAACATTTCCGATATATTTAGACAACAACGCTACTACGCCGCTGGACCCGCGCGTACTGGATGCTATGATGCCTTACCTGACCAATAAGTTTGGTAATGCGGCTTCCCGTAACCACGCTTTTGGCTGGCATGCAGAAGAAGCTGTTGATTATGCCCGCGAACAGATTGCTTCGCTTATTAACTGTTCTCCAAAAGAGATCATTTTTACTTCCGGTGCTACCGAGTCTGATAACCTGGCTATTAAGGGTGTGTTCGAAATGTACGCTACCAAGGGTAATCATATTATCACGGCTACAACAGAGCATAAAGCTGTACTTGATACGTGCAAGCATATTGAAAAGCTAGGCGGAAAGGTAACTTATCTGAAAGTTAACGAAAAAGGCCTTATCGACCTGAAAGAACTGGAGGAAGCGATCACGGATAAGACCATCCTGATCTCTATTATGTATGCCAACAACGAAGTTGGTGTAATCCAGCCAATCAAGGAAATTTCTGCTATCGCTAAAAAGCATGGTGTGCTGTTCTTTACAGATGCTACGCAGGCGGTAGGTAAAATACCAGTAGATGTAGAAGCAGACGGTATTGACCTGATGGCTTTCTCTGGCCACAAAATGTACGGCCCTAAGGGCGTTGGTGCATTATATGTGCGTCGTAAAAACCCACGTGTTAAAGTTACTGCCCAGATGGATGGTGGCGGACACGAGCGTGGCATGCGTTCCGGTACACTTAACGTAACTGGTATAGTTGGTTTAGGTAAAGCCTGTGAGCTTGCCAAGCAGGAAATGGAAGCTGACACAGCTCGTATCTCTGCTATGCGCGACCGTTTAGAAAAAGAGCTTCTAACTATAGAAGAGTCTTATGTGAACGGATCTGTGGAGCACCGTTTACCACACGTAACTAACATCTCGTTTAAATATGTTGAAGGCGAAGGCCTGATGATGGGTGTGAAAGACATCGCAGTTTCTTCGGGATCTGCCTGTACATCAGCATCTTTGGAGCCATCTTACGTATTAAAAGCATTAGGTTTAAGCGATGACCTGGCACACTCTTCACTGCGTTTCGGTTTCAGCAGATTCACAACTGACGAAGAAGTGGATTACGCGATCGGCCACGTGAAAGAAGCAGTTGCCAAACTTCGTGAAATGTCTCCGCTTTGGGAGATGTACAAAGAAGGCATCGACCTGAACTCTATTGAGTGGGCAGAACACTAAGAGATATTAATTAAAAATTAGAAGTTAAAAATTAGAAATGATTTCTGATTCTTACTTCTAACTATAATTTCTAATTCATAATTTTTAATTTCTAATTAAACAAAAGCTATGGCTTATTCAGATAAAGTAATTGACCATTATAACAACCCACGTAACGTTGGTACGCTTGATAAAGCGAAGAACAATGTGGGTACCGGCCTTGTAGGTGCACCTGAGTGCGGCGACGTAATGCGCCTTCAGATTGAAGTAGATGAAAACCAGATCATCACCGATGCCAAGTTCAAGACATTTGGTTGTGGTTCTGCCATCGCTTCTTCGTCTTTAGCTACGGAGTGGTTAAAAGGTAAATCTGTTGATGAGGCATTATCTATCGACAACATGGACATAGTGGAAGAACTGGCTTTACCGCCTGTTAAAATTCACTGCTCCGTGCTGGCTGAAGATGCAATTAAATCTGCGATCAACGACTACAGAGTAAAGAACGGTTTACCAGCCTTAGAGCTGCCTAAGTCTCACCACTAAGAAACCGGACTCACGAATGGAGTCGAAGACAGATGTGCACGTTGAAAGTGCACGCATTCAGAAGCAGATTGAAAACCACTTAGGAATAAGCGGCAGCAGTCTGCTTTTTGAGTTTCGCCAGATGGACAACAAAACCCGTCTGGACCTGATTACGGTAAATCCGCGCCACAACCAGTCGTTCCTGTTCCATACAGAAGTTGGTTACGACCGTGTGGATGTGCTCCGCAAAATGTGGGAGTACGTGCAGAATTACCGCGATAAGGAAAGCTCTTTTACAGTGCAGTGGATGGCTCGCGGTGACAAGGAATTGAACACCTCTTACTTCAGGGCACGCAATATGTACGAGGCGCTAGATAAATTATACTTTAGCCGCGACATGAACACTATTACTGTTTTTAGTGTTGTAATGAATCCGGTGTCTTAAAGATTTATAGTTATGATAACAGTATCAGATAAAGCAAAAGAGAAAGTTATAAAACTGAAGCATGATGCGCAGTTAAATGATACCTTCCGTTTGCGTGCTTCTGTTGCAGGCGGTGGTTGCTCCGGTCTGTCTTATAACCTTGACTTTGATGATGAGGTGAAGCCTATGGACCAGGAGTTCGAAGACAAAGGCATTAAGGTAGTGGTTGACATGAAAAGCTTCCTGTACCTGGCCGGTACTGAACTCGATTTCTCTGACGGACTGAACGGTAAGGGCTTTTACTTTAACAACCCGAACGCTAGCCGTACCTGCGGTTGCGGAGACAGCTTCTCGGTATAACAGAGCAAAACATATAAAACAGAAAAGGCAGCTATAGTTAGCTGCCTTTTCTGTTTGGAACGAGGTTGCCTATCGTTTTACAAACCAGAGCATCTGTCTCTCACCTTTTGTATTGCTAAGAAGCAAACTATAGTTTCCGGCCTTTAAATGACTAACAACCAAAGTGCGTTTTCTAACTTGGAAAGGAACGGGTTCGTGAAGTATAAGCCGACCGGCAAGGTCATAAATAGTAATTGTATTGCATTGATCGGGCAAGTCTAAACTCAAAGTACTGGTAGCTATAGTTGGGTAAAGCAGTGCTTTGGCCAGGGCCTTTACGTGTACAGCTACTACCTTGGAGTAACTATAGGTGCCATCATAGTCTACTTGCTTCAGCCGGTAAAAAGCTGCTCCGTTTAAAGGCTGCTCATCGGTAAATCTATAGTCGGATTGAAGTGCGCTGGTGCCTTTACCTACTATAGTTGCGACGTCTGCAAACTCTTTTCCGGTTAGGCTGCGCTCTACTATAAAATGGCTGTTGTTCTTTTCTGAAGCGGTTGCCCACTGTAGCTGTACAGCATTATTTTGCGCCGTAGCTTTAAAGTTTACCAATTCCACCGGAAGTATAGTTGGTCCACTACTAACCTGAGTACTCCAAGTTAAACTAAAATCATCTATCGCCAGGCCATGGTCATTTTCAAATTCATCCAAATCTTTCCAGCGCAGCATTACATAGCCTTTATCAGGAATCGTAACCGGGATAGATGCAGATAGGTAGCGTTTATTGGCAGGGTCATTTCCATTCAAAGCTCCTCCGGCAGCGTAAAAAACAGGCCCCTTAAAATCCAGTTCTTTTACACTCGTCCAGCCTGCATCTGATTTAGGAGAAAGGTTAAAAGCAGACGGCTCAGTGCCGGTGGCATACCAGAAAGATAACATGTGCTGCGGGGTGGCCGCTCTGGCACTTCTCCACTGCTCGCCTGTATAACTGATATTTAATGAGGTAATGGTTTGTCCTGTATTGTTCTGAATCAGTAATCCCCATGAGAACTCTCCAACGTCTTTACTAGCAGATGCAATAGAACCTAAAGCACGATCTGTACTTCCGGCTAAACCAAAACTATACAAACCACCAGCATTGTGTGAGCCTGTACCAACTGCAAGAGTTAAAGTTACGGGTGCGGTCCGGTAGAGGGACCATCCTGGAAAATATTGAGTACCATGCTCCCATGTACCTGTCCCGGAAGATGGAAGCGCATTAAAATCCTGTGTGTAACTTTTAGTGAAGGGGTTGAGGCTGATCTGGGCCATAGCATCCTCAGAAAGTACTACTACCAATAACAGGCAACCAAAGAAAAAATTTGCAATGCGGGTAAAACGTCTTACCATATACCTATAGTTTAAGCATTTATCTTTTCACTGAAGACAGAATTTGATTTCAGAATTTCCAGCTTAACTTACAGCTTCTTACTATAGTTCAAATCAACAACTAATATTTATAAAATATTTTATACAATTGAGAACTATAGCTTATAGATAATCATACAAGCATTTTTAGCACATAATATTTATTTTTAAGAATATTTCTGATATTGAGCTAAAACCAAATAACTATGAACACAAAAATCCTTATGTCTGCAAGTGCTATCGTGTTAGGCGCTATCGGTATTTTACTTTCATTTTTTCCGGATGAGATATTAGAATACACAGGGGCAAGTTCGGTTTCGTTTTTTCAGTTAATTCTACAGCTATTAGGTGCGGGCTACCTGGGGTTTGCGATGCTTAACTGGATGGCTCGTGGCAATTTAATTGGCGGTATTTACAGCCGGCCTATAGCTATCGGAAACCTGATGCATTTTATAGTTGCCGGGCTAGCCTTGTTAAAAACAGCTTATGGCAGCCAGGGCACTACAGTAGTATGGGTTGCTGCTGCTCTTTTCCTGGTATTTGCTGTACTCTTTGCAATGGTCACATTCAGGCATCCGCTCCAGTCTAAAGAAGCTGTTGCGTAACCCGGATCATAAAACCTTTCATCGTAGAAACCTTTAGTTACAGCATCAGTTAGCATTTTTTCCTTAAAATTTGCCTCCACTTTCATTTTTTATTCCTGATTCTACGACCTACCTTAGCGGTCCAATAACAGTGAACTATGAGCCAATTCGAAAATAACGCAGACATTCGTACCGACTGGACGCTGGACGAGATAAAAGCAATATATTATAAGCCAATTCTGGAATTAATCGTGGAAGCGGCGAATGTTCATAAAATTCATCAGGCAACCGGCGAAGTCCAGGTTTGCACCTTGCTTTCGGTTAAGACCGGCGGCTGCCCTGAAGATTGCTCTTATTGCCCGCAGGCTGCCCGTTTCCATACCGGTGTAGACGTGCATAAACTACTAAGCCAGGAACAGGTATTAACTGCAGCACAACGTGCGAAAGATGGTGGTTCTACCCGTTTTTGTATGGGCGCTGCCTGGCGCGAAGTGCGCGATAACCGCGATTTCGACAAGGTACTGGACATGGTAAAAGGCGTAAACGAAATGGGTCTTGAAGTTTGCTGTACCCTTGGTATGGTAAACGAGTACCAGGCTGAAAAATTGAAGGAAGCTGGCCTATATGCTTACAACCACAACTTAGACACTTCCGAAGAAAACTATAGTAACATTATTACGACCCGCACTTACGACGACCGCCTTGATACCATTGAGAACGTGCGTAAAGCGGGTATCTCGGTTTGCTCTGGCGGTATTATTGGCTTAGGCGAGACCGACGAAGACCGTATTGGCATGTTGCATACCTTGTCTACACTAATACAGCACCCTGAATCTGTTCCGGTAAACGCGCTTGTTCCGGTTAAAGGTACACCACTCGAAAATCAGCCACTGGTAACGGTTTGGGAAATGGTGCGCATGATTGCGACCGCCCGAATCCTGATGCCTAAAACTATGGTCCGTCTGTCGGCTGGCCGTGAGCGCATGAGCGTAACTGAGCAGGCACTTTGCTTCCTGGCGGGTGCAAACTCAATCTTCACAGGAGAGAAACTGTTAACCACTCCTAACCCGGACTTCGATCAGGATAAAGCCATGTTCGAGTTGCTGGGCTTAAATCCAAGAAAATCATTTAAAGAAGAAGGACAACCAGAGGTTGTTTAGACAAAAGGTTTTTTGACAAAAGACAATAGACTTTTGAGTTAATATATTGCTTACTTTTAAATCTTTTGTCTTTTGTCAAATAGTCCTTTATCACGAAGATTGCAGCAAAAGCTGGCGGAAAGGGCTGCGCAGGGTAACCTGCGTGCGCTTAAAACCACCACCGGCCTGGCTGACTTTTGCTCTAACGATTACCTGGGGCTTGCCCGATCAGAGAAGCTGCGGGAGTTGATTCGAGAAGAAGAAGTCAACTATAAACATCTGCCATTAGGAGCAACCGGCTCCCGGCTTTTATCCGGTAATCATCCGCTTTTCGAAGAACTGGAAACTATAGTTGCGGCTTACCATAAAGGCGAGTCGGCGCTGCTGTTTAACTCCGGTTACATGGCTAATGTGGGCTTGCTATCTGCTTTGCCCCAACGCGGCGACACCGTTTTTTACGACGAAGCCAGTCATGCATCCATGAAAGACGGCCTGCGCCTGAGCTTTGCCAAAAGCTATAGTTTCAGGCACAACGATGTGCAGGACCTACGACAAAAACTAAAACTGGCCACAGGGCAGATCTATGTAGTAGTAGAGTCGGTTTATTCGATGGACGGCGACAAAGCCCCCTTGCAGGAGTTAGCTATAGTTTGCGAAGAACATAATGCCGCCCTTATAGTTGACGAGGCCCATGCCGTGGGTTTGTATGGCCCAAATGGTGAAGGACTAACTATAGCGTTAGGGTTGCAGGACAAAGTTTTTGCGCAGGTTATTACCTACGGCAAAGCCATGGGCAGTCACGGTGCTGCTATAGTTGGCCCAAAGGTGCTACGCGAGTTTCTGATAAACTATAGCCGTGCCTTTATTTATACAACCGGCTTGCCTACGCACGCCCTGCTGGCGTTGAAATGTGCTTATAGTTTGCTGCCGCTATTACAACCCATACGGGAAAGGGTAAAACAGCTGGCTGCTCAACTATACGAACAGCTAAATACAGTTAAAGGCATTCGTTGTACGCCTGCGGATAGTGTGATACTTTCTGTTTTTACAGAGGATAGTGTCCAGTTAAAGCCGCTGGCCCAAAGCTTACAGCAGCAGGGTTTTGATGTGCGCCCGGTGCTATCGCCGACGGTACCGAAAGGAAAAGAAAGATTACGTGTAATTGTACACGCTTATAATACTGAAGAAGAAATTGTGGGCCTCGTGCAGGCCATAGCCAACCACTTATGAAACGCTATTTTGTGACAGGCATCGGAACGGAAGTAGGGAAAACCGTCGCCGCTGCTATTTTAACCGAAGCCCTGCAAGCCGACTACTGGAAGCCAGTGCAAGCCGGCGGACTTGATTTTACAGATACAGACACGGTACACAGCCTGGTTTCTAACCCTGTTTCTGTTTTTCACCCCGAAGCTTACCGCCTGAAAATGGCTGCTTCGCCGCATAAAGCTGCCGCTGCCGAAGGCCGTGAGATTGATGTGCTTGGCATAACTTTACCTGAAACCAACAACAACCTGATTGTGGAAGGTGCCGGCGGCCTGATGGTACCACTCAATAAACGTTACCTGATCCTGGATCTGGTACAGCAACTGGGCCTGGAAGTGGTGCTGGTTTCACGAAATTATTTAGGGAGTATCAACCACACCCTGCTTACTGCCGAAGTGCTGCGTTATCGCAAAGTACCGGTAGCAGGCATCATTTTTAACGGCGAAGAAAACAGCTCTACTGAAGACTTCATCATAAAATATACTGGCCTGCGCCGCCTGCCATCTATCCGCCAGGAAGCTGATTTCTGCCCGGAAACTATAGCCGAGTACGCGAAAGACTTTGTACCATACCTGTAACATTAAGTAAAACAGCCTATAGCTAAAACTCTACTAAACAGTTATTTACTTTATAATTAATTATTTATGAGCTTAGCCGAACGCGACCAACAGATCATCTGGCACCCGTATACGCAGATGAAAACAGCTGCTTTGCCAATTGCTATAGTTCGGGGCGAAGGTGCACTTTTATATGCGGAGGATGGAAAGGAATATATTGATGCCGTAGCCTCGTGGTGGGTAAATCTGCACGGGCATGCGCATCCTCACATTGCTAAAAAAGTATCGGAGC
The DNA here is from genome assembly GCF_019336435.1 of Pontibacter populi. GTDB lineage: Bacteria > Bacteroidota > Bacteroidia > Cytophagales > Hymenobacteraceae > Pontibacter > Pontibacter humidus. The sequence continues at coordinate 872,652 of NZ_JAHWXQ010000002.1, forward strand.
AACTACAGACACTGGAACATGTGATCTTTGCCGGCTTCACACACCAGCCTGCCGTAGCGTTAGCCGAAGGCTTACTGAAAATTTTACCGCAAGGCCAAAGCAAGGTCTTTTATTCTGATAACGGCTCTACGGCGGTAGAAGTAGCGCTTAAAATGGCGATACAATACTGGGCTAACCTGGGTACTCCCAAAAAGAAGATCATCGCTTTCAGGGATTCTTACCACGGCGATACGTTTGGGGCCATGGCCGTGAGCAGCCGCAGCGCATTTACTGCTCCGTTCTGGTCATATTTGTTCGAGGTTGATTTTATTGATGTACCCGTTGCCGGAAACGAAGCGGAAACAATAGCGCAGCTTGAAGCCCTGGCAATTGCCGGAAATGTAGCTGCCTTTATTTACGAGCCGCTGGTTTTAGGCACAGCCGGCATGATCATGTACGAGCCGGAGGTATTAGATAAGCTAATCGACATTTGCCAGCAGCATAACATCTTAACTATAGCTGACGAAGTAATGACCGGTTTTGGGCGTACCGGTAAACTTTTTGCCAGCCATTATCTGCAAAACAAACCGGACATGGTTTGTTTATCGAAAGGCCTGACAGGTGGCACGATGGCGCTGGGCGTGACAACCTGTAACACCAGAATATATGATGCTTTTCTTGCAGATGATAAAGGTAAAACGCTCTTCCATGGCCATAGTTATACGGCTAACCCAGTTGCCTGCGCTGCCGGTATTGCCAGCCTGGAGCTAACTATCAGCCCCGAAACACAGCAAAACCTTGACCGAATTTCAAACAGCCACCAGGCATTTGCAGATGAGTTGAAACCTCTACAGGGAATAAAGGAAGTAAGGCAGCGCGGAACGATCCTGGCCATTGAATTTGCGGATGAAAGCACCTCTTACTTCAGCAACTTACGCGATGTGTTTTACAATTATGCATTGGAGCAGGGCGTTATCCTGCGGCCACTGGGAAACATCATCTATATCATTCCGCCCTACTGCATTACCGATGCACAGCTTCATAAAGTGTACCAAACTATAAAAGGCATGCAGGCATTACTTGTCAATCGTTAATTGTAGTTTACTGATTATTAAGTTGTTGATCCACTAATTTAGAGAATTCCGGTTCAGACATATTGCACAAGTTTGAAAGCAGAAAAGCAACATATTGTCATCAAAGGCTGCGGAGCAATATCCCCGTTAGGTCACGATTCTGAAACTATAGCACACAGCTATAGTTCAGGCAAATCTGCTTTCAAAACTATAGTTCATCAGGGCAAAAAAACTCCGGTTGCTACACTAACGCCTGAAGCTGAAGAGCAATTAAAGCTACTCCAGCAAATTAACCCCAACTATAAGCACCTCGACCGTTCCGTGTTGATGGCAGTGTACGCGGCACGACATGCTGCAGAGCAGGCCGGCTGGTTGCAGCAGAATTTCCCAGACCAGGATTTAGGGGTAAACATCGGATCGTCGCGCGGAGCAACAGGTTTACTGGAGCAGCATTACACCAACTTTCAGCAGGATAAATTAACTTCGGGCTCCTCTCCTACTACCACATTGGGTAACTTGTCGAGCTGGGTGGCACATGCCGTAAATGCCGGGGGCGCACAGATAAGTCATTCCATAACCTGCAGCACTGCTTTAATGGCAATTGCCAATGCTACTGCCTGGTTAAAAGCAGGAATGGCCAAGCGTTTTTTAGCCGGCGGCACCGAAGCACCACTTACCGATTTTACTATTGCCCAGATGAAAGCAGTAGGTATTTACTCTAAACTATACGACCAGCCTTTCCCCTGTCAGCCTTACGCCACCGCAAAGCAAAACACCTTTGTGCTGGGTGAGGGTGCCGCTGTATTTGCCCTGGAACTGGTAGCCGAAAGTGAACTTAAACCCGGAACTATAGTTGTGGAAACCATCGGACTTGGTTTTGAGCCAATTAAAAGCAAGACAGGAATCTCAGCCGATGGTCTGAACTTTCAGCAAAGTATGCGCCATGCACTAAGCCAGCTGCCCGACCAAGACCAACAAGTAGACCTGATTATCACCCATTCGCCTGGAACTATAGCCGGCGATGCCGCAGAGCTCCAAGCCATCCAGACTGTTTTGGGAAAATCTATACCGCCCATCACAACAAATAAACACCTGATCGGTCATACGCTAGGTGCATCCGGCGCATTAAGTTTGCAGTATGGTATATTTATTTTAAAAAATCAGCAATTTTCTCCTTTCAACTATCCTATAATTATTCAGCCTTCAGAATTGCCTCATACATACAATCGTGTGCTTATAAATGCCGCTGGCTTTGGCGGAAACGCTGCTTCTATAATTTTAAGACAGATTTAGTATAACGTCCTGTTTGTAATTATTCCCTTATTAACCCTGATACATAAACAGATAACACCTAATATTTTCTTGATAAATACATAATCATCCTTTTAGATAAGGATTTTTTATTACCATATTTGCACCTTCATTTAGGATGATATCAATAAATGCATATAACTATAGCTAATAAAGAGTTAATAAATTTATAGAATTGATACAATTGCTTGTTGATTATATACTTAGTACCCGCTCCCTCTTACCCCGCTCTAAGCAAATAAGACTGTGAAAACTTTAGTTTTCAATTCCTTTTAGCCAAAATGAATAAAACTTTACGTGACGCTACGTTAAGCAGCTTGTTACTGCTTTGCTTTGTATTTATTACTTCATATGCTAATGCCCAAACTCCTGGCCTTATTTATAAGATCGCAACTAACGGAGGCAATAAAATTCTGGACCCTAACGGCGATGGATATATCTCAAAAACTAATTTGGGATTTCAGCTTGTGGGCGGAAACAGGTTAGACGAAGGCCCTGAATACAGCGAGATACCCTATCGTCCGTTTCCAGTATTTATGGACGAGCCATTGGCCGACCTGAAAACGGGTGGCAGCTATGGCCATACCGACTTTGCTCCTAAAGTGTATGCTAACGGCCAATTGGTTGGCTCCCCGATGGCTTCTTATTATGATGGCAAGAATTTCCTGTTTCGAGTAAGGCTGGCGGGCCAATCTACTGCTTCTAAAGGTTACAGTATTCTTATCGATACAAACAATACATTAACAGGTACAGGTATTAATCCCGGGTTTGAGTTTGAAGTGCTGCTTGCTACTAATTTTGATGTACGGGTATACGACTACAGAACGAATCCGAACGGTAGCTTAATTTTTAGTGGTTCCGTCGATCAGTATTCTCAGAAAGCGATAGCGGGTTCAACAGGTGGCGGAGACGCAGATTACTTTTACGATTTTTACGCTCCCATATCTGCATTTGCTGGCGGCATTACCGATTCTACCCCCCTCCGTATGACCGGTGTAACCGTAACCAGTGCTAAAAGCGGCATTTTCGGCGTAGCTTCGGATTTAGGTGGTGTTGATGATAACGCCTACTCAGGCACCCCTATAGTTGATATCTGGAAATCCATCATTACCAATACGCCTGTTTCTACTCCTACAGATATCAAGGATATGGGTTTTACGCCTGTTACGGCGTCAGCACCTAAAGTAAATTCTCCGATCTATACGAATAGCACAACTATTACCGGTTCAACTATTGAAATAGCAGGATCTGTTATTACGGTTTATAAAAATGGAACAAGTATAGGGACAACTACAATTGATGCTAATGGTTTCTGGAGTTTATCTACCTCGGGTATAACACTGGCACTGAACGATGCTATAACTGCCAAGGTGAAACCTAGTATGGAAAATGAGTCCCCTTCGTCTACTTCGGTATTAGTACAGTCTGCTTATACAGTATATACGCCATGTTCAACTCCTGCACCAGTAATTACCGGTGTAATGAACAATAAGAAAGGACTAATTTTAAATATCCCTGTTGATGGCAATCTTAATTTCTCTGTTAGAAACCCGGATGGCACAACAACTACCTATTTGCCTTATGCTGTAACTGCACAAAATGGTCGTGAAGTACCATTTACTTCAACCGGAAATGATTTGGGTACTGGAATTTATTATGTTACGCTTACACCTACTGGAGGAGGTTGTACTTCAATTGCTTCAAACCAATACTGCTATCAAAGTGGTAATACTGGTACAGATGCCCAAGCTCCAACTCTATCATCACCTTTAAATACAAGTTCAACATCGTTAACAGTTACTTTCACAATAGCAGGCTCAACTGTACAGTTGATACAAAATGGTGTAACCGTTTCTCCTCCTTTCACAACTTCTGGTACAACAGTTACTTATAATATTTCCGGACTCAATTTAAGAGTGGGTGATATATTTCAAGCTCGTGTAACCATACCAGGTTCATGCCAAGCTACCTCTGCCAGATCAGCAGGAGTCACAGTGCAAGCCGTTCAATCCTCTTCCCCAACTATAACCGGCACTTACTGCAGCGCAACTACAATTGTAACTGGCACATCCGTTGAAGCAGCAGGTACTATTATCAAAGTTTATGTTGGTACAACACAGGTTGGTACTACCACTGTTAATGCAAATGGCTCCTGGACGGCAACTATAACAAGCCAAACTTCTGGTACGCTTACGGCAACTGCAGCTGCTACAAATAAATCGGTTAGTGCTACATCTGCAGGGGTAACTATAAACGGTGTACCAAGTAATGCTGGCTTAGCTATTACCGGCACTTCAACGGGCACTACTATTTACGAAGGAAGCACTTCTGTAACTGGAAGTTACAATACTGCAAACGGATCTGTAATTACACTTTATATTAACGGACAAGCGTATGTAGATAAGGAAGGAAAGACGTTATATGCTACTGTATCGGGCAGTACTTTTACGTTCTCAGGTATCTCTCCTTTCGAACTTTATGCAGGCGCTAAACTAAGGGTATCAGTTAAAGCTTCTGCCGGATCAACTTGCGAAAGCGCACAGTCAGCGGAAGTTATAGTAGCGTGTAACCCGGCAGCCACAACCATGACGGCTACCTTCACAGCTGCTAAATTCTGCCCTAACACGCCGGCTTATATAAAACTGTCGACATCAGAAGCAGGTGTTATTTACAACATCTATAAAAAGAACGCTGATAATAGCTACACGCAATTCGGCCCTTCTGTTTTAGGTACGGGTTCCGCCATCACGTTACAGTCTAACCCGGTTACAACAGCAGGAACTATAGTACAGGTTAAAACTATAAAAGTAGGCGCGCCTTGCCAATACACCATAGGCGGCGACATGACGGTAGACCTTTACCCGGAAGTACCAAAAACATTTACCGTTACCGCAACTCCGGATAACTCGAATTGCGCTAATGTGCCGGTAACTATTACAGTGCAGGCCGCCGAAGCAGGCTACTCGTATCAACTGATCATTAACAACACCACGAAAGATAAAATTGGCAACCCAATCGTTCCGACTGCTAACGGTAATATTTCTTTTCCTGCCCAGATAGTCTCTAAAACTACCGAATACGGCGTTGTTATTACCAGTACATCAACAGGCTGCGTTACAGAAAACACATTACTTAAGACCATAACTATAAGTGGAGGTCCGGATGTAAACAGAGCCGTTACAGTTAACAAACCGGTTATTTGTGCAGGCACTTCTGCTATTATAAGTGTAGAAACGCAGGGAAGCACCTTTACCTATAAAATATACCAGGAAGGCAATGCTACAGCGTTAGCAACATTTGCAGGCACAAACGCGAAAGTAGACAGAACACTTACTACTCCCTTCACCACTACAGGCGTTAAAAACTTTTATGTTACCGTATCAGAAACCAATGGCTGTTCAGATTTGATGTTAACTCAGAAAGTTAGCATTACTGTAACCGATGGTACGGGCGGCGTTGTTACGGCTGGACCAGATGCAATAAGCTGTGGAAGCACCTATACCTTAGCAGGTAATAACCCATCACCGGGCACAGGTTCCTGGACTATAGTTTTAAAGCCGGCAACAGCTACAAACCTAACTATAACATCCCCAACTGCTTACAACTCCACCGTTACTGGGCTTGTTTCCGGCAACTATACTTTCAAATGGAGTGTTACCCCGGGCTGTAACGCTGGTGCCATCATATCTGATGAAGTTACCATTACAATAAATTGCTTTGCAGAATATAGTTTAGCAGGCAATAAACCAATTCCGGATTACGCTGATGGTGAGGTAATAGGCACCGTAACAGACCCGGAAGGAATACAGTCAGCGCAGCTTGTAGCAGGTAAGGGCTCGCTACCTCCAGGAATAAAGTTAAATACAACAACTGGAGCACTTTCGGTATCTGATAGATTTAGCCTGGCAAGTAACAACTATAACTTTGTGGTTAGAATAACAGACAATGTTAACAGAACTACAGACATACCGCTTGCTTTAAGATTCTATAGTTCAAGTATACGCCCAATTGATATCACCCCTCTCCCGGTAGAGCTTGTTTCTTTTACCGCGACCACCGACTTAAAAGGTGTTATACTACAGTGGATGACAGCATCGGAACTGGATAACGACAGGTTTGAGATAGAGCGCAGCGAGGATGGGAAGTCATTCAGCAATATTGGTACGGTAACCGGAAACGGCACCAGCAACCGTAAGATTAAGTATAGCTTTACTGATACAAAACCGCTCCCGGAAGTTAGCTACTATAGGTTAAAGCAGGTTGACTTTGATGGCACGTACAAATACAGCAAGATCATCAGTGTTAAAAATAAAGCACTTTTAGCTAGCACCATTTTAGAGGCGTATCCTAACCCGTTTGTTGAGAAGCTGTCTGTAACTATAACTGTACCAGCCAGTGAGACGGAAGCAACACTTACGCTTTATAACCTGCAGGGCCGCAGGTTGCAAACTATAAAAACCGCCCTCGAAAAAGGAATGAACACTTTTGAGCTGAACACACAGCAACTGGCAAGTGGTGTGTACATTATCAGGATAACAGGTAACAGCTCCGACGTATCTGCTAAAGTGCTGAAAAAGTAGTCCTGACTATTTTATACAATCATCAGAAAGGCCGGCCTCTAAAGCCGGCCTTTTTACGTAATTGTGCGGCTGCTCATACTTAAAACCTGCATAGTTTTTCTTAATTTTGCAGCTACCTTAAAATACAATTTTACACGCAAGCTTTTAAATGAGAGTATTAAAGTTCGGTGGCACCTCGGTAGGGTCTGCTGAAAGAATGAAGAACGTTGCGGACCTGATCTGCAGCGGCGAACCAAAGATTGTGGTGCTGTCTGCTATGTCGGGCACTACAAATAAGCTGGTGCAAATAGCTGAAACGCTGTACCAGAACAAGAACGAAGATGCGAATGCGCTGATTGATGCGCTACACGATAACTATAAACAGGTTGTAGAATTACTCTACACTACCCCCATAAAGAAACAACAGGCTAACGAACTGATTACGCATCATTTTGATAACATCAGGGCGTATACGCAGGACCTGTTCACTATTCACGAAGAGCGCGCTATCCTGGCGCAGGGCGAATTGCTTTCAACGGCTTTATTCCAGTTTTTCCTGGAAGAGCAGGGCATTCCGTCTGTGCTGTTGGCGGCACTTAATTTCATGAAGATCGATGAGAATGAAGAGCCGGACGCTGCTTACATTGCCAAGAATATTAAAACTGAGCTGGAAAAGTATCCGGATACAACGCTTTTCATTACACAGGGATATATCTGTCGTAATGCTTTCGGGGAAATAGATAACCTGAAGCGTGGCGGTTCAGATTACTCTGCCTCACTCATCGGTGCTGCTGTTGATGCGTCTGAAATCCAGATCTGGACAGACATTGACGGCATGCACAACAACGATCCGCGCATTGTAAAAAACACCTACCCGATTGCGGAATTGTCTTTTGATGAGGCGGCTGAGCTGGCTTATTTTGGTGCTAAAATCCTGCATCCGAGCAGCGTATTGCCAGCCAAGCAAAAAAACATACCGGTTCGCCTGCTAAACACCATGCAGCCTGAAGCAAAAGGCACGCTTATTCACGGCGAAACGTCAGGTGGTGGTATTAAAGCAGTGGCTGCGAAAGATGGCATTACAGCTATCAAAATTAAGTCAGGAAGAATGTTGCTGGCGTATGGTTTCCTGCGTAGCGTGTTCGAAGTATTTGAGCGCTACAAAACCCCGATCGATATGATCACAACCTCGGAAGTGGCTGTATCGATAACGATTGATAACAGTAAATTCCTGAACGAGATCGTAACTGAGCTGAAAGAGGTAGGCCAGGTAGAAGTCGACGAGAACCAGACGATCATTTGTGTGGTGGGTGATTTTATTGCTGAAAAGAGCGGTACCAGCCTGAAGGTTTTCGAAGCCTTGAAACACATACCGATGCGTATGATCTCTTACGGAGGCAGCAAAAACAACATCAGCCTTCTGATTAATACTCCTGATAAAGTAGAAGCGCTAACCAAACTGAACGAGGGGATTTTTTAAGGAACGCGACATGCTGAAACAACATTTACAGGAGCTGCAGCAGCACGCGACTCCTTTTTACGCATACAATTTAGACCTGCTTCGCCAGACACTTAACAGTGCCCGAACCGAGGCATCGAAATACAAGTACCACGTACATTACGCTTTAAAAGCTAACGCAAACGCACCCGTGCTTGCCGAAATGCTGCATGCAGGTTTCGGGGCCGATTGCGTAAGCGGCAATGAAGTAAAACGAGCTATTGAAAGCGGGTTTAAACCGGAGAACGTGGTTTTTGCCGGAGTTGGCAAGTCTGATGCCGAGATAAACTATGCCCTGGACCAGGACATTTTCTGCTTTAACTGCGAGTCGAAGCACGAACTGGAAATACTGAACGAACTAGCCGAAGCAAAAGGCAAAACTGCCCGCATAGCGCTACGCATCAACCCAAACGTAAATGCCAACACGCACAAGTACATTACTACAGGGCTGGAGGAAAATAAATTCGGAATAAATGCCTGGGAACTGGAAAGTGTACTCGACCTGCTGAAAACGTTGCCGAATATAGAGCTGATCGGTATTCACTTCCACATTGGTTCTCAGATAACAGACCTTACCGTTTTCAAGAACCTTTGCACACGTGTGAACGAGTTCCAGGAGTGGTTTGTATCTCGCAACATTACTCTAAAGCATATTAATGTGGGTGGCGGACTTGGTGTAGATTACTATAACCCGGACGCAAACCTGGTACCCGATTTTGAAGCTTATTTTGCCTTATTCAACCAGTTTTTGGAAGTGCGCCCAGGACAGGAAGTTCATTTTGAATTAGGACGTTCGCTGGTAGCACAATGTGGTACGCTTATTTCAAAAGTACTGTACATCAAAAAAGGCATTACTACCAACTTTGCTATATTGGATGCCGGCATGACGGAACTGATTCGCCCTGCGCTGTACCAGTCGTATCATAAAATAGAGAACCTGACCAGCGACAAAGCCGAAGAACGCTACGATGTGGTTGGCCCTATCTGCGAGTCGAGTGACTGTTTTGGAAAGGCTGTTATGCTACCTGAAACCAACCGTGGCGACCTGGTTGCTATCAGAACAGCTGGTGCGTATGGCGAGGTAATGGCCTCAGGCTATAACCTGCGTGAGAAAGCTGAGGCAATTTATTTATAGTTGCAGTTAACCTATAGTTTATAAAAAAGGTCCGCCTCCATAGCCTGGAGGCGGACCTTTTGCATTAGATCAATGGATAACTATAGCGCAAGAATAAAATCAGGTGAGGCATGCGAGATCCCTTTCTGGCCTTTCAGCAGATTGGTTAATTCAAGCGCATTTCCTTTTGAGTTTTTAGTTACGCGCAGCAGGTACGAATCTGCTCCCACCGGCCCGATCAGTTCAGCATTATAGTTGGCGGCAAAACCTTTCAGGGCAGCTATTCCGCTGGCATCCGTTTTAACCATAACTTCGTTGCTGAGGCCAACTGCCTGGTTTCCGTCTACTAAAAAAGAAGGACCCGCATATGTAACGGCGTTATCCTTTTTCAGTTCGCGTATTGCCTGTTCTGTCTGTGCACAATTCAGTCCGTCAGTTAAATTCAATGTAAACATCATTCCGGATTGGCTGGCACGCTGGCTGAGTACCCCGGTTATAAACCCGTATTTGCTGATTACCTGGTCGCGTTGTGTTTGGGTTAGTTCATTGTTAAACGCAACTATAATCTGGCTTGTGTTTATAGTTCCGAGGTTCCTGAGTTCTGCGCCCGCGCTGTAACTATAGTTTATGCAGGGGTCAGCTATTTTCAAAGGGTTCAGGAGCTTCGGATCGAAGCGTACATTACGTATTGGAGAAACGTTATCCTGCTTGCATCCTGCAAGGCCGAAAACAGTAAATATTAGTATAAGCAAGGGTAGAATAGTCTTCATAGTCATAGTTTTACAGGTCAAAGTATATCCTTGTTGTACGTATAGTTACAAGTAATAGCTATGCTCCTGTTCCACTATTTTTAATACTATTCTAAGTCAGCCCTCTTTATATAATACAATAAACTATTTCTGCTTATAACGGCACCTGCAATTATCCTGAAAACCTTACAAATCAACTGTAAACGACTTCTTCTTTCTCGCTAAATTTCAGTGCAAAATTTGTTGCCTGTTCAGCTGTAATCTCAGCTATAAATATTTGTTTACCTGCCAGATAGGACTGAATCTTTTGTAGCTTATGAACTGATATAATTGCCGTAAAATATGCTGCTTCACGTGTTTCCTGAACTTTTACAAGGTTTTCCCAATTCACTTCCGGCAAAGTGCTGCCTGCAACGCAACGCAGGTAAATGTTAATTTTATTATCCTGATTTAATGCAATGGTTTTAATAGCTGCTTTTGGGTACGAATAGCGGTAGCCAGAGAGGGCAGCTGAAACATCGGCCCAGACCGCTGAACCCGTCGGATGGCTGCCGGCTCCGAGACCTTTTATAAACTGTTCGCCTGCAAAAACCGGGGCTATAGTTACGCCATTAGTTTCGTTCGTAACATAGTATAGTTCCTGCTGTTCTGTAACAAGTGTTGGCAGCACACGCAAGCTCAATTCATTGTCCTCGGTAACTTCCGCGGAAGCAACTAACCTGATCCTCGCATTCATAGATTTGGCAAACTCCAGGTCTTCTTTTTTGATGGTATCAATTCCGAAACGCAGGACCTGTTCCGGCTTTATAGTTAGTCCAAAAGCATGCGCTGTTATCAGGCACAATTTATTTACCGAATCGAACCCACCCACATCTAATGTAGGGTCCGCTTCGGCAAAACCAAGTTCCTGGGCCTGTTGCAGCGCCAAACTATAGCTCAACCCTTCCGACTCCATTTTAGAAAGGATAAAGTTGGAAGACCCGTTGAGGATGCCGCTTACCTGCTGCAAAGGCTCCGAGCTATAGTAGCTTTCCAGGGTCCGGATAATGGGGATGCTACCGCCAACAGCTGCTTCGTATAGTAGCGTTCCGTTATAGTTCTGCTGTAGTTCGATCAGTTCCGGAAGGTGCGAGGCCAGCATTTTCTTGTTTGCCGAAACTATAGTTTTGCCTGCTTTCAGGGCCTGCTTCACGATACTATAAGCTTCGTCGGCGTCGCTGATCAGTTCGGCAAATATCGTGATGCTTTCATCCTGTAACAGATCCTGCGGGTTATAGGTAAAGGCGGATGCAGGCAAACTACGTGGCTTCTCTTTGTCTTTCACGCAAATACCGGCCACTTCTATGCCTGCCTTTTCTATTGTTTGCAGCACATCGTAAAGCCCCTGCCCTACGCACCCAAACCCAAATATCCCGATCCTGCTATTAGACTGTTTGTTGCTCATAGTATAGTTCGTTTATAGTTTCTGATTGATAAAATTTGCGGATTGCTTTAGTGAGTTGGTCTGTTTCCACTAAAAATCCGTCGTGACCATAGTTGGAGCGCAGTAATGCAAAGGCAGAGCCCGGAACCTGCTCATGTAAAAACCGCTGTTCTTCCACCGGAAAAAGCAGATCGGTATCTACTCCCACAAAAAGCGTTTTTGCCTTCAGATGATGTAAGGCCTTCTCTACTCCACCCCGGTTACGGCCTATGTTATGCGAGTCCATGGCTTTGGAAAGCAACCAGTAGGTATAGGCATTAAAGCGACCAGCCAGTTTCTCGCCCTGGTAAACCTGGTAACTAGCAGCTCTATAGTTGTCGGTAATGCTGTTGCCGGGTTCCTGTTGCGTAAGCTCATAACTGGTATAATGACGGTACGAAAGCATAGCGATGGCCCTTGCCGTTTTTAATCCCTGCTGGCCTGCTGTTTCACTATCATTGGCCCAGCTTGGGTCCTGGCGAATGGCCATGCGCTGGCTTTCGTTAAAGGCAATTCCCCAGGCAGAATGGCGCGCGTTAGAGGCCACATGGACCAACCTTTCAAACACGTCCGGCTTCTGAAGTGCCCATTCCAATGCCTGTTGTCCACCCAACGATCCACCTATCAGCGTATGTACCTGCTGCAAACCCAGTTCCTGCCGTAACAGATCGAAAGCCCCCACTATATCGCGGTTTGTAAGCTGCGGAAAACTATGAAAATAGGGTTGCAACGTGTTTGGGTTAACCGATAACGGACCAGTAGAACCATAGCAACCGCCCAGCGTATTCGCGCAAACTATAAACCAGTCTTCAGGGTCGTATAGTTTGCCTTCGCCGAACAGGCTGCTCCACCATTCTGTAAAATCGGAGTTCCCGGTCAGGGCATGGCATACCCAAATCACGTTGTCGCGCTTCCGGTTCAACTGGCCATAGGTAGTATAAGCAAGCTGGAAGCCGGGCAACGTTAAACCCGACTCCAGGCTAAATTCCTGCTGATAATGAAAAGTATGCTGTTGTGTGGACATGGAAATTATTAGTTGAGAACGGGTTCTGCTACTGCATTTTTAACAGCCGCAAAAGCCAGTTCGAAATCTGCTTTTATATCGTCAATATGTTCGATGCCGAGCGACACGCGCAATAAAGTCGGCTCTACACCTGCGCCCAGTTGTTCGGCTTCTGATAGTTGTTGGTGCGTGGTAGATGCCGGGTGAATGATCAGCGTTTTCGCATCGCCTACGTTGGCCAGGTGGCTTACCAGTTTTAAATTGTTTACAAAAGTCTCCGCCTGCTCTTTATCGCCTTTCAGCTTAAAGGATAGCACCCCGCCGAAGCCGCGTTTCAGGTATTTCGTTGCCAGTTCATGGTATTTGCTTGATTTCAGGCCCGGGTAATTCACGCTTTCTACCAGTTCATGCTGCTCCAGCCATTCGGCAATTGCCTGTGCGTTCTGCACGGTTCTTTCTACTCTAAGCGAGAGAGTTTCCAGGCCTTGCAGCAACAGGAAGGAGTTGAATGGGGAAATGGCAGGACCAAAATCACGCAAACCCTCTACCCTTGCCCTGATTGCGAAAGCGATGTTGCCAAACGGCCCATCAGCCCCAAATACTTCCCAGAAATTAAGCCCGTGGTAGCCTTCGGATGGTTCTGAGAACTGCGGAAATTTGCCGTTGCCCCAGTTAAAGTTTCCGCCATCTACAATCACACCTCCAATGCTGGTACCGTGCCCGCCAATCCATTTGGTAGCCGATTCAACTACTACATTGGCGCCATGCTCCAGTGGCCGGAACAGATAACCGCCTGCGCCAAAAGTATTGTCCACTACCAGCGGCAGGTCATGTTTCTGAGCCAGTGCGGCTATAGTTTCAAAGTCCGGAATGTTAAAGCGTGGGTTTCCGATCGTCTCCAGGTAAAGGGCTTTGGTGTTTTCGTCGATGAGTTTTTCAAAGCTTGCCACGTCATCACTGTCAGCAAAGCGGGCCTCTATGCCTAAGCGTTTAAAAGAAACCTTGAACTGGTTAAACGTGCCGCCATACAGGAAACTGCTGGTTACAAAGTTATCGCCAGCCTGCAGGATGTTAGTGAGCGCAATGAACTGCGCCGCCTGGCCTGATGACACTGCTACCGCCGCTACGCCTCCTTCCAGCGCAGCAACGCGCTTTTCAAACACGTCGGTAGTCGGGTTCTGGATACGGGTATAAATATTACCGAACTCCTTCAGGGCAAACAGGTTAGCACCATGTGCCGCATCCTTAAAAGCATAGGAAGATGTCTGGTAGATAGGAACAGCGCGGGAGCGTGTGGTTGGATCTATTTCCTGGCCTGCGTGTAGTTGTAGAGTTTCGAAACGATGTGTATTAGACATGATTTTTCTGATTAAAGAGTATAAAATGAGTTGAGTTGCGAAAAGCAAAAAGGAAGTGCGGTTATAGCAATGAGGCTACAGGTATAAACCTGCAGAAACCTGCGGGGCACAAATAATTGAGGAAGCTAAAAGATTAGCAACAGCACCAACAGGTTTGTATTCGCATGAACCTGAAGGCAAATAAATGAGAGATTCCGCGTAGCTGGGCTACCGGATAAAATACAAAATGAAGTGGTGTTAGCTTAATTCCCTTTTTCATGTTCTTATCAATTTATAGTCATCCGGGTCTTCCGGATTCAGGAATTAGCACCTTAACCATAGGGGTTAGGTTGCTAGCGCTTCACAGAGCCTGTCTCTCCACGCTTCTTTATAAATCAATAACCGCCAGGGATCATTGACTTGATGATGCAAACTTAGACTACCTTTACTCAAAAAACAAAATTACGGTCGAATATTTTTTAAATAATTTCCTGATACATGTATTCTAGTCACTGATTATCTTAATCTTACATTTCAGAAAGCGTACTAAAAAACCGAACTATAACCCGATAATTACTTTCGGATTTTAACTATAAAACTAGCTAAACATAGCGTATAGTTGGCTGTTGCTATAAGGGATCATTCCACCAAAACAGGCTTACATGAAGATACTTTTAACAGGCGCAAACGGCTATATCGGCAGGCGGATTTTACCTGTGCTCGTGGAGCAGCAGCATGAAGTGGTATGTATGGTGCGGGACCCGCGGCGTTTTGAACTACAGGACACCCTTAAAGATAAAGTACAAATTGTTAAAGGCGACCTGCTGCAACCGAAAACACTCGCCGCCTTACCAAAAGACATAGACGCGGTTTATTACCTGGTGCACTCCATGGGCGGCCATGGAAATGACTTCGAGAAAGCCGAACAAACATCAGCCGAAAATTTTGTCGCCTACCTGGACAGCACAACTACGAAACAGATCATCTACCTGAGCGGCCTTTCCAATACCACCCACTTATCAAAGCACCTTTCTTCCAGGCGACACGTCGAAGATATCCTTGACAAGGCAAAAGCTCCTTTAACTGTACTTCGCGCTTCCATCATTATCGGTTCCGGCAGTGCTTCGTTCGAGATCATCCGGGACCTGGTTGAGAAATTACCGGTTATGATTACCCCGCGCTGGCTTAACTCCCGTTGCCAGCCCATTGCCATCAGGGATGTGATATTTTACCTTACAAATGCCCTCGGGAACACCGCCTGTTACGACCAGCGCTTGGAAATAGGTGGGCCTGACGTATTAACCTACAAGCAAATGCTGGATAAACTGGCAAAGGTGCGGCATTTAAAGCGGTTCATTTTTACAGTGCCGGTTCTTACTCCCCGGCTCTCGTCGTACTGGCTTTATTTTGTAACCAGCACCAGTTTTTCCATTGCCCGCAGCCTGGTAGAGAGTCTGCGAAACGATACTATAGTTCAGGACGACCGCATCAAACAACTTATACCGCACCAGAATTTAAATTACGAAGAAGCCATCCGGTTGGCCTATGCTAAAATAGAGCAGAACATGGTTATCTCCAGCTGGAAAGACGCCTTGGTCAGCGGTACCATGCAACTGAATTATATGGATTTTGTACAAATACCGGAGCATGGCTTACTAACTGATAAACAGCTTTTTAAAATTGAACAGGACCCGGCTATAGTTCTGGAGAATGTCTGGAGCATCGGCGGCACACGGGGGTGGTATAAGACTGATTTTTTGTGGGAGATCCGTGGCCTGCTTGATAAAATGGCAGGTGGCGTTGGCCTTAAAAGAGGCCGGCGGCATCCGACAGAAATCAGGGCTGGGGATACTATAGATTTCTGGCGTGTGCTGCTGGCAGACCGCGAAAAGCAGCGCCTGCTGCTGTATGCTGAGATGAAAGTGCCCGGCGAAGCCTGGCTGCAATTCAGGATAGTTCATAAACCGGATGGCTCTTACCTGGAACAACTGGCCGCCTTCCGACCAGATGGGTTGCTGGGCAGATTGTACTGGTACGCCATGCTGCCTTTCCATTTCATTATTTTCAAGGGTATGGTAAGTAACATTGCACACCACACGCCGGCTACCCTGCCGCAAACCCAAGTATAAAAAGTTTCAAATACATTAAATAATACAAACTATAGGTTTTAAAATATAAAACTTTCACTATATCTGCGAGTATACTAGCCCAGGATTATTTAACCATAACTACCGAAGTTTGCTGTTACTCCTCCGGAAGTACAGCTATAAAAATTTTTGCCCTCTAAAAATAAAGCTAACTTTGCTCTCCGATAAACCAAACGCACTAATGGAGGCCATTAAAGAAACTAACTTCTCCTTCACCGGCCAGACCGGTTTTTACAGGGGCAAAGTTCGCGACGTTTATTATTTTAACGACAGGCTGGCTATAGTTGCCACCGACCGGATCTCTGCTTTTGATGTGGTGCTGCCACGTGCCATCCCTTACAAAGGGCAGGTACTGAACCAGATTGCCAGTATCAACCTGAAGGCCACTTCCGATATTGTTCCGAACTGGGTAATTTCGTCGCCGGACCCTAATGTAACTATAGGTATAAGCTGCGAGCCTTTTAAGGTAGAAATGGTTATCCGGGGTTACCTGGCAGGCCATGCGTGGCGCGAGTATAAAGCTGGCAAACGTACACTTTGCGGTGTAACCTTGCCGGACGGACTTTGCGAGAACGACAAACTTCCTGAACCGATTATTACGCCTACCACCAAAGCCGACGAAGGCCATGATGAGGATATATCGCGGGAGGGAATTTTAGCGAAAGGCATTGTAAATGAGCAGGATTATCTTAAATTAGAGAAATATACGCAGGCACTTTTTGCACGTGGCACCGAACTTGCCGCACAAAGAGGACTGATACTGGTAGATACCAAATATGAATTTGGTAAACAAAACGACCAGATATTTCTTATTGATGAAAT
This sequence comes from Pontibacter populi, assembly GCF_019336435.1. Classification (GTDB taxonomy): domain Bacteria; phylum Bacteroidota; class Bacteroidia; order Cytophagales; family Hymenobacteraceae; genus Pontibacter; species Pontibacter humidus. The sequence goes on from NZ_JAHWXQ010000002.1 coordinate 889,706, forward strand.
CCATACGCCGGACTCGTCGCGCTATTTCTACAGCGAAGGTTATAGCGAGCGACAAAAGAATGGTGAACCACAGAAACAACTCTCGAAGGAATTTGTAAGGCAGTGGCTCATAGAAAATGGTTTTCAGGGGCAGGACGGACAAATAATTCCGGAAATGACCGACGAGGTGGTAGAGAATATCTCGAAACGCTATATAGAGCTATTTGAAGTATTTACGGGCCATTCGTTTGTAAAAAGTTATTATAATGAGGCACTACAACGCATTGCGCTGAGTGTTGAACAAAACATTTTTCGCTTAAAAGATTAGATTTTTTAATGTATATTTTGGTACATTCGCATTTGAATCCTTTACTGGCAGACCTATGAAGTACACGATTGATAAGAAAGAGAACTATACTATAATCACGATAGATGAGAAGAAGCTGGATACTTCAATAGCTCCGGACCTTAAGTCTGAGTTTGTGAAGCTGAACGCTGAGGGAATCACCAACCTGATTCTAGACCTGAACAACGTAAAATACACTGATTCATCCGGATTAAGCTCTATCCTGATCGCTAACAGACTATGCAACTCATCAAATGGTTTGCTTATTCTTACCAGCCTGCAGGATCACGTAATGAAGCTGATTTCCATCTCTAAACTGGAGTCGGTTTTAAACATTCTGCCTACAGTAGAAGAAGCTATTGACCGTGTGTTTCTGCACGAAATTGAGCAGGACCTGACTAACAAAGAAGACTAAGTTTAGCCGCCGGACGTGGATTTCGAACTCAGAATATTGGGTAGTTCGTCGGCCACACCTTCGGCAAACAGACATAATACCGCACAGGTACTTACCATTGGTAACCAGATACACCTGATTGATTGCGGGGAAGGTACGCAAATGCAGCTGATGCGTTATAAAATAAAGCATCAGCGCATTTGCAATATCTACATAAGCCACCTGCACGGCGACCATTATTTTGGCTTAGCCGGTCTCCTCTCCACCATGCACCTGCAGGGCAGGCAATCACCGCTAAATCTTTTCGGCCCTCCCGGCCTTTCCGAAATCTTAAGTCTACAGTTCCGCTATTCGGGCACTAACCTGAACTATAAGCTTATTTTTAATGAGCTGGATACGACGTGCTACAAAAAGATATTTGAAGACAAGCAACTGACCGTGCACACCATTCCGATGGAGCACCGTGTGCCTACCTGTGGCTTTATTTTCCGGGAGAAGCCTAAGCCACGTCCACTCATAAAAGAGAAGTTGCCGCCTTACCTGGCACCGCCACAACTGGTACGCCTGAAGTGGGGCGAAGATATAAACGACGAGCAAGGCAACCTGCTGCTGGCAAACAAAGATGTCACCATGGAGCCAAAACACAGCCGTAGCTATGCCTATTGTTCCGATAGCCGTTACAAACCTGACCTGCTGCCTTACCTGCATCACATTGACCTGCTTTACCACGAAGCTACTTTCCTGAGCGACATGGAAGAGCGCGCCAACCATACATTCCACAGTACAGCCAAACAAGCCGCTCAGATGGCTGCAGCCGCAGAGGTTCGGCATTTACTGTTAGGGCACTTTTCGGTGCGCTACAAAGACCTTACGCCCCTGCTAACCGAAGCCCGGGAAATTTTCCCGAATACTGACCTTGCTATCGAAGGAAGCATTTTCAGTGTGCAGGAGCAGCATCGCTAGCTTTTTCCAGGCTATAGTTTTAAGCTCCTGCAACCCAGCAACATTAAGTTATGCTGGTTTGTTTAAGCAGCTATTAAGCTTAAATTTACTTCCTGATTACCCAGCACCAACTATAAATCTGAACTATGCCCACCACTGCTGCAACCCTGGAAAAGAAAAAAACCAACCTCTTTCTGGCACTGAGTGGTATTTTTCTGGCAAATGCGCTGCTGGCGGAGCTTATTGGCGTAAAGATTTTTTCGGGGGAGGCGCTGCTGGGTTTACCCGGTGCGCAGCTGAACATACTGGGCAGCAAACTCGACTTTAACCTGACGGCGGGAGTTATTATCTGGCCGGTTGTATTTGTGACTACAGATATCATAAATGAATATTTCGGCAAGCAGGGCGTTAAAAAGGTAAGCATCCTGACAGTTATACTAATTCTGTACGCGTTTCTGGTTATAACTATAGTTACCGGTCTGCCGCCGGCTAAATTTTGGGAAGAGCTTAACAGCACCGATCCGCAGGGTAATCCTTTTAATATCAATTTCGCTTTTAACTCAATTTACCGCCAGGGCCTGGGCATTATCATCGGTTCGGTAGTAGCTTTTCTGATATCGCAGTTACTCGATGCCTCGGTGTTTCATTGGCTGCGCAAGTACACGGGCAGCAAAAAGATCTGGCTCCGCGCTACAGGCTCTACCTTGGTTTCACAGCTGATTGATAGTTTGGTAGTACTGTTCGTTGCCTTTTACATGTTCGGTAACTGGTCTATGGAGCTGGTGCTTTCCGTAGCGGCTATCAACTATATCTACAAATTCTGCATCGCGATACTCCTTACCCCTCTTCTATACCTGGCTCATTACCTGATCGATGGTTACCTGGGGCATCACAATGCGGATGTGCTGATTGAAAATGCCGCTGTTGAGAGCGAAACCTAGTTTTAAACTATAAATTGAAGTAAGCATGATGAAGATTGCGATAGCAGGTATTGGTGGTGTTGGAGGATATTTTGGTGGGCTTCTGGCAAGACATTACCAGAACTCTGATGAGGTGGAAATATACTTTATTGCACGTGGCGAAAACGAAACAGCCATCAGACAACAAGGTCTGAAAATAGAAACTCCGGGCTCAACTTTTACTGCTACCCCTAAACTTGTTATCTCAGATCCTGCACAGGTTGGGGAAGTAGACTTACTTATCTGCTGCACAAAAAGCTATGACCTGGAGCAAAGCATAACGCAACTTAAACCCTGCATTAGCAAAGACACGATCATACTTCCGCTGCTGAACGGCATCGACAGTTACGAAAGAATCAAGGCCGTTTACCCTGAAAATGAAGTATGGGAAGGCTGTGTTTATATTGTTTCCAGGCTCACCGAACCAGGATTGGTTACTGTAACCGGGGATGTTAATTCCTTATTCTTTGGCTCAACGGATGGCACAGAAGCCAGGCTTGAATCAGCTTTGCAGATTTTTACAGACGCCGGTATCAAAGCAACTTTATCTCAAAATATACAGCAAACTATCTGGGAGAAGTATCTGTTCATATCAACTATAGCCACGCTTACATCTTACTTTAACACCAGTATTGGAGGCATCCTGGCTAAAACGGAGAACATGGATCTGCTTCATTCCCTGCTATCAGAGCTCAAACAAGTTGCCAACGCGAAGGGCATTATGTTTCCTGAGAATAGCACCAATGCCATAAAAGAGCGGATGGCGAAACTGCCTTACGAAACCACTTCTTCTATGCATACCGATTATCAGAAAGGTAAAAACGCAGAAGTTGATTCCTTAACCGGCTATGTGGTAAAGCTCGGAAAGCAACTGAATGTACCCACTCCAACGTACGAGAAACTATACACGGCACTCAAAAACAAATAGCGAGGACAGGTGTTACACTATAACACAGGATAAAAATTACTGACTATTTTTTGATTCTAAAAAAACTTGGGGTATGTTTGCACCCCGATTAAAAATAATGACTGCACATTTAGCACATACACAAATTTTTATCACAGGCTACGTTCTGCACGACCTGTAAGAGTACCCGGCTTACCCGCTTTGGGGCACTTCTGCCCTATCTCTAGTTAAAATTTTTGTTTTCTTTTTAAAAGGCACTTCCATGTTCAAAGGAATAGCTTTTGTGCTGCTCGGCGCATGCAGTTTCGGTATACTTTCGACGTTCGTAAAATTAGCATATAGCGAAGGCTTTACCTTGGGTGATGTAACTGGCACTCAGGTATTTTTTGGGTTGATTATTCTTTGGGTGATCGTGCTGTTGCGCAGGCTGTTTAATGCCGGCGGCAACAGTGCATCGCTTAAGGAATCCCTCCAGCTTATTGCCATGGGTACCAGCACAGGCCTGGTTAGTATTTTTTACTATAAATGCGTGCAAACAGTACCGGCCTCTATCGCCATTCTTTTGCTCATGCAATTTACCTGGATGAGCTTACTGCTTGACTCCATCATAAAACGCAAACTACCAACCTTGCTACAGATTGGCACAGTAGCAATGATTCTGCTGGGCACCTGTTTTGCCGGCAACCTTTTCTCTGGTTCTTTCCAGGATATCAGTTTGGCTGGTGTTGGTTTTGGCTTACTGGCTGCCCTTTGCTATACTTTCTTTTTAATGGTAAGTGGTTCTGCCGGCAATTCGTTACACCCTGCCACTAAAAGTGCGCTCCTGTTAACCGGTGCCACTATTCTTGTTTTCACCATCTTTCCGCCGGTTTTCCTAGTAAACGGATCTTTACTAAACGGACTGTTTAAATGGGGACTTGTCCTGTCAGTTTTTGGTACAGTAATACCACCGCTTTTCTTTTCCTATGGCATCCCGAAAATCGGTCTTGGGTTAAGCGCCATATTAAGCTCTGCAGAGCTTCCGGTTGCTGTCATGATGTCGAGCATTGTATTGCAGGAACAGGTTGTTACGGTGCAGTGGTTTGGCGTATTGCTTATTCTTTCTGCTATCGTGCTGTCAAACCTCAACTCGCTGCGCAAACAAAAGAACCATGCCCCGCAGATAATAGAGGCTTAACTATAGTTTGTAACGGCGTAAACTATAGTTATAGCGTTAATCTATAGTTGTGCTACTGTAATTTTAATGGGCATTTTCGGCTATTTAGATTAATTTGCAGCTTTAACGCAATTCTCTATTATGGCACGATACCTTACCGGAATCCAAAGCACTGGCCGACCACACCTTGGCAACTTACTAGGCGCTATTTGCCCTGCAATTGAGTTCTCTAAAACATCAGATCAAGAAGCTTTATATTTTATAGCTGACCTGCATTCGCTTACAACTATTCGTGATGCGGAAGTTTTAAAACACAACACCTACTCTGTAGCTGCTGCCTGGCTTGCAATGGGTTTGGACACGGACAGGCATATACTTTATCGCCAGTCGGATGTGCCGATGGTAACCGAATTAAGCTGGTACCTGAACTGCTTTGCGCCTTTCCCGATGCTGGCCAATGCCCATTCTTTTAAAGACAAATCGAGCCGACGTGGCCTGGCTGATGTAAATGCCGGTTTGTTTACGTACCCTGTTCTGATGGCTGCCGATATCCTGATGTATGATGCGAACTTTGTGCCCGTAGGAAAAGACCAGGTACAGCACCTGGAAATTGCACGCGATATTGCCAGCTCATTCAACCACATTTATGGCGAAACTTTTGTGTTACCGGAAGCGAAGACTGATGATGCCATTATGACAATACCCGGCATAAACGGTGAGAAAATGAGTAAGTCGTACGGTAACATCATCGATATTTTTGAGGCAGACAAGCCACTGCGCAAGACTATTATGAGCATTGTGACAGACAGCACACCACTGGAAGAACCTAAGAACCCCGATGACGATACAACTTTTGCGCTGTATCGCTTACTGGCAACACCTGAAGACGTAGAAACCATGCGCCAGAATTACTTAACCGGTGGTTACGGTTACGGCCACGCTAAGCAGGCGCTTTATGAGACCATTATCGGCAAGTACAGTAAAGAGCGCGAGTTGTTTACCTACTACATGAACAACCTGCCTGAACTGGACAAAAAACTTCAGGAAGGTGCTGAAAAGGCAAAGGCTATTGCTACACCGGTTTTGCAGCGTGTGCGCCAGAAATTAGGTTACTAAACTATAGTCTGATCATAAAAAACGGGCAGCTGAAGATCTCAGCTGCCCGTTTTGCTTTTATAGTTGTGCTGGCGATATAGTTACCAGCTACGCTTATTTCTGGGTTAATGGCGCCCCAACAGGAATACCGCAATCGTGGCCCGGCTGACCGTGAGGCGGGTTCATACCCGGAGCTACCGATTGTGAACTGGTTGAAGGCGTAAAGGCTGGCACTGAAGTAGGTGCACTCAGGTTTGGTTTTGGAGGCGAATCCAGCGGAGCGCCAACTTCAATATCGCAACGGTGATTTGGCTCGCCGTGTGGCGGATTTAAACCAACTGTAGTTGCCGGAGTTGTAGCCTGGTTTGGTGTGGTAGCAGGAGCTGTTGCAGCCGGTGATGTAGCTGTAGTGTTTTCCGTTTTAGCGGAATCAGAGCAACTCATCAATCCAAAGAATAAAGCTGCTACTGCTATCTGCGATGTGATCTTCATATAAATTATTTTTGTTTTGCGGAATTATTTAGTTCGTATTTAATCTGCCTATAGTTTAACTAAGCACCAAACTTGAAAACAAGATACGCATAAATACTGATAAGCCACACTGAATCAACAGCATACTAATTACAGGCTAACACTTATTTGATCTCAATAATTCGTTCTTCGAAGGCTAAAATATTATCAGCCCATACCTCTTTAATTTCTGAACTATAGATTATCCACCCGGAACCGTGAATACGGGCTACCGTCCTGGTTTCGTTTTGTAGAGCTGGTATTTTACTTAAATCAGGCGATTTCGTATTTGCTGATTTTGCCATTTTCTGCATATAATTAACAGTAGCAGTGGTAAGTTGTTCACTGTCTATAGTTTGCCACATCCTAATCACAGCATCGTTGTCCTCTTCATTAATTTCATCTAAAACAATGGATACATCGGCAATAAAAGGCTTACTGCCATATAGGTTAGGAACTTCTAATTGTCCTGTAACTTCCTTACCCAGCTGGTATTTAGCACCGTGGTAAGTATAAAACTGTTGAATATCTTTAATTGCTGCAGACTCAATGGCTTGTTTTGTGGTAAAAGTACTTTCTACCTGATCTGTGATTGCTGTAATATTTGGTATGTGTTTAAACTGCTTTTTAAGGTGAGCCGCACCACGTTTCATTTCATTTCTGATCTCTTCCCAATTTACAACTTCCTTAAAAGCACCCATTTCATCCGTTTTAATTATTACTTTCAGGTTCTCAGATATTTTGGCCAGTTCTTTGGTAAATTGGTTATCAGTATTCATTTCGATGCCCCGATATACCCACTCTATAGTATAAGAGCTAGCTGTGGAGTCTTTTATAGTTATATCAACTTCGTATTTCGTGAATTCGCGTTTGGTGGTATCCGTTCCGGTAACCTTGAAGGATTCACTTGTGATGACATAGGTCTGTGTTTCGTTTTTATCCCAGTAACCTATAACCTGCATCGTAGAGTCCTCTATATTGATCTGGGCAAATGTGGTGAAGGATGTAAGAAAGGCAAAGGCTAAAAGTAAAAGTTGTTTCATAAAAGGTAATTGAAAGTAGGTTGATTAATAGTAGCAGCAGGTTACTTTATAGTTGGTTACTTTATAGTTGGTTACTTTTTTAAAGTAATGGAAGGAAGTTCAGCAGAGATCATTTCTTTCATATGATTCACTCTATCAGTTTTCAGGTTCTTCAGGAAAGGAATGATCGCATCGCCGTAGCTTCTGTTTGAGTAGGCATACACCAGAATAGCTTTCTTGCCTGCTCCGGTTTCTACTTGTTTGTAGCGGTACACATTAAATTCAGCTATAGTTACTTTATCGTTTTTGCTTTCGCTTACTATAAAATCAACTATAAACTCTTTTCCATCCGGACTTTCGTTTACCTGGTAGTTGCTAAGCTCATCGGTTTGTTTTCGTTTCTCCAGTTCCTGCACTTTCAGGGCCACTGCTTCCTCAGCAGCTATGTCTGTATCCAGCACATGGATGGTCAGCATCTGGTTAAAACTTTCGAGCTTCTCCCCTCTGGGCAGGTACTCTTGTATGTAGTAAATATCACTAGGCTTGTCTGTCCAGGCTAGTTCAAACTTGGCCTTGTTAAACTTCAGTGGCCCTTTCACTGACAGCCTCTCTACAGCATTATCAGATACAAAAGTGAAAGAGAAAAGGAAAATGGATAGAAGGAGTAAAAGTTGTTTCATGAAATGTGAAGGAAAGGTAGAAATGTGATCAATATTTTAAACTGGAAGCGATCTTTTCGAACAGTGGCTTATAAGTGTTAAAGTTGTCTGATATTGTAACCATAGTTAACACTAGTATCCTGCCACCATTATTTGTGAAAAGAACATAGTTATGCATATTTTCACCACTATGTTTGTTTTTATGCGTTTCAATCAGCCATTTATAGTTTCGATTATTTAGAGTTATTTCGCCTTCCTCTTTAACTTTAAAAGAAGAGCTATTAGCTCTCAAACTTTCCAGAAAAAGCTTGTATGATTTCGTTAAGTCTTTCTCGTCTTTGTTGAGCAGGAAAATATTAAAGTTCTCCCTCGGTACATCAGTAGTATCCGTTTTCTGCCTCAAGGCAACAAAATCTACACTTTTATTCTGAGGAACCCCATAAAGCCAACCTTCAGGTACTCCTATCTCAAAGTTGTTAACGGTATCACGCACCATGATCAGGTTCTGGCCTAAACAGAAGCCTGGCATCAGAACAACCAGTAAAAATATAAGTCTCTTTATTTGTAGTATCATAACAATGCTTTTCTACTTCTCACTGCCCTTTTTAGTGGTTGTAAATACTCCAGGATCAGTTAGTTGGCCATATAAAACCTTAACAAGAACTTTTCATTTGCTGATTTTAACCAGTTGGCTTGACTTTGTTTTAGTGTCTGCTACAATCTTAAAGTTGTTCATATTCATGGTCATTTGCATAACCAGATCAGACTCATGTTTCATTGTGTACTTATGTTCCATATCATATTCGGATGTGCCTGTACCCGAACCTGTAGCTGTTACATCAGATTGCTCTACCACCATATCCAACTGAACTGTCTGCACAATATCAAACAAAGCTAATTTGTTCTTAATGTCTTTTAATTTATAAGTTGTATTGATAGTTATTTTAACCGGCTCCATGCCAGCTATAGGTATGGCCATTGGCAACTTCTGTGTAAAATCGTCCCCGATCTTCATAGGCTTATCAGGAAACTTTATTTGATTCTGCACATTTTCTAAACTAGCTTTCAGTGTATACCTTAAACTTTCATTCAGTTTGGTACTGATCAATGTATCAATTACAAATTGATTAGCAGCATTATAGTTACCTTTTACAACCAAGCCGGAAATCGGGCTTTCTTCTTCGGTTGTTTTACCGTTGCCAACGTTTATGGTAGTTGCTTTATCGTAGTTTATAGTAGCCGGAAAGCTTTTGTCTTCACGAATAGCTCCTGTTATGATGGTAGAAACCATGCTGCTTTTATTCTCCGTCAGCATCGGAAGCTGAACCCCGTTAGCCTTTATCTTTGCAAGTATCTCCTCTGAAGCTTCAATATTCATTTCAGATAAAGTATGACTCTCTACAGTAGTGATATACTTCGTATCAGGCAGAAATTTATTTGATAATACTACTTCCTTTTTTTGAGCAAAGGCTATAGTTGCAGAAACGATGAGTAACTGAAGTAAAAAGAGTATTTTCATTTTAAAATGGTAAAATGGGGCTGGGCTAATAAAAGATGTAAGATTTTACTCAAAGGTCTTTGTTACACTTTGGGTTTTGCTTGCTATACCAATATCGTAGCCATAAAACAGTGTTATTGATACCAAATCCACATTTCTCGATTCAGGAAGCTCATTCTGGATTATCTCATAAAACTCCTCAAAGTAGCTCGATTCTGTATTAGAGGCTTCACTTTTCTTATCAATTCTCACTTTTAAGCTTATGGAAGTATAAGTGCGCGAGTCCTCGCCCAAATGGCTGACTGTAGTAGTATTAGAGTTTATTCCATTTACAGTCAACACACCATCTTTTTGCTCAATTATCTCCTTAACTGAAAGCATTTGCGCTATTGTATTCTGGGCAAGCCTCTGATATACTCCCATGCTAAGCAGTAAAATTGAAATAACAGCTATCGGCATTATCTTTTTGGTGGTTCTGTCATTCTGTTCTCTAAGCTCAAATTCAGATACTTCGCTAAACGTAACTATACTTGAAGCCAGAATATCGTGTAAGCTCCTTCTGGAATTGTTAACGAGGGTAAAGTAAATGGATATAAGAATAGTTAATGTCAGCAGCATAGCCAAGATCAGCATCCCGTTACCCATACTTGAGATCATTTCTACATTCATGACGGGGAAGAACAAAATAAAAGCCCTCAAAAAAGAACTTCCTAATGTCAGGTATTCCCCTTGCGGGTCAGTTACTTTTATGCCCATAAATCTCTTACCTATTGTCTGCCCATTCCTTGACTGGCAAATTGCGAAATAGCTAATAACTATAGCGCTGCCAAACAGTGTCCCATACTGGCCCAGCGCAACGTAAAACGATTCCAGAAAAAACCCTGACAGGTAACCTAAAATCCCCAGGAGGATAAAATCTATCGCGAGGGCCAATAATCTTTTAAACACTGATGGTCTTAAACTCTTATCCATTCTGATATTCTGCTATATTAACTTAACTCAATATACCAAAAATCCCTCAGCAACCAACTACAAAAAAATTGCCGCACCCACCTTAGCTTAAAGCCTTGGCAAGTGCGGCAACTATAAAAATCTATAGGTTATAGTGTTATTCGGCAGTCCAGAGTACGCGCTCCTGGTCTGAGAGAATGAGCAGTACGCGCGGCGGGTTAGCAACCAGTACCAAACGCATCTCTACTCCCGGAAACTTATCAGACTCTACCCAAACACCTTCACTCTCTTCGCCTTCTTCCAGTTCTTTGCCGTCCAGTGAGCTTGCTATGTAAGCAGTTGGCAATAAGATGTCGGCATCTGATTTAATTTTACCGTGTACATCTTCCAGCACATCTTCCAGGTAATCGCCGTACGTTTCGTTAAAGTCATCTTCCATATCGTGCAGCTGCTCTTCCATATCGTCGTAGCGTGCGTCGTTATAGTCCAGCTTATTCAGCTCACTCTTCTTTTCTAAGATGGCAATCAGGTCTTTGTTCAGCGTATCTGCGTTCATAGCTTTATTTCATTTTTACAAAGTTGAAAACATGATGTAGTAATTGCAAACATTATAGATGATAATTTGCACGCCAGCCTTTCCGGTTTTGTTAAAACTATAAAAGCTGTATTTTTACGTAATACTTTTAAACTTTACTACAGACTATGACTACCAACACATTAGCATCCGAAACTATAGTTAAAGATATTCTGCCTTTGAACGGCACCGATCACATTGAGTTTTATGTGGGTAATGCCAAGCAGGCAGCACATTTTTACCAGACTGCTTTCGGTTTTAAACTGGTAGCGTATGCTGGCCCTGAGACTGGTGTTCGCGACCGCGCTTCCTACGTTATTCAGCAGGAAAAAGTACGCCTGGTGTTAACCACTGCCATTAACCCGGATTCGGAAATTGCGCAGCATGTGCACCAGCACGGCGATGGGGTTAAAGTTTTAGCCCTGTGGGTAGATGATGCCGAAGAGTCTTTCCGTGGTACGGTAGCGCGTGGCGCAAAGCCGGCTATGGAGCCTAAAACTATAACCGATGAGTTTGGTGAAGTAAAAGTAGCCTCTATCCATACCTATGGCGAGACCATCCACACGTTTGTGGAGCGCAAAAACTATAACGGCGTGTTTATGCCAGGTTATGTTGAGCGCACGTCTGAACTGATGGTGGAGCCGGTTGGCCTTAAATATGTAGACCACTGCGTAGGCAATGTGGAGTTGGGTAAAATGAACGATTGGGTAAAGTTCTACGAAGATGTGATGGGCTTTAAACTGCTCCTTACCTTCGACGACGAAGACATCAGCACTGAATATTCGGCACTTATGTCTAAAGTAGTCTCAAACGGAAACGGCTATATCAAATTCCCAATAAACGAACCGGCTGAAGGTAAGAAAAAGTCTCAGATTGACGAGTACCTTGAGTTTTACCGTGGCCCGGGTGTACAGCACATTGCTGTTGCAACCAACGATATTCTGCACACAGTTTCTGAGTTGCGCCGCCGTGGAGTAGAATTCCTGAAAGTACCGGAAGTTTATTACGAAGACCTGCTCGAGCGCATCGGTCACATTGACGAAGACATGGCTGACCTGCGTAAACTTAACATACTGGTTGACCGCGACGACGAAGGGTATCTGCTGCAGATCTTCACGAAACCGGTGGAAGACAGACCAACTGTATTTTATGAGATCATTCAGCGTAAAGGAGCCAAGTCGTTCGGTAAAGGCAACTTCAAAGCATTGTTCGAAGCTATTGAGCGCGAGCAGGCCCTGCGCGGTAACCTTTAAACTATAAACAAAGTATAGAAGCCCGTGAATATTCGGGCATGATGCTTTAACCATACTCATAAGATCACACCAGTTCTTTCAGATGTGCATCTGGCACCGAAAAGGCTGGTGTGATTTTTTGTGAGATACTGCCTGAACTTTTGCTGGCCCGGATTTGCAATCATATTGCCCTCATTCGTGTCCCGCTAGCGAGGGTAAATTCAATTAATTATCGCAGCAAACTATAGCTGCACTAAAACCAACTATAAATTACGTTACAATACCATACTGTAAGACTATGATCGAACCAGCTATACAACAAAAAATAAATTCCTGGCTTAGCGGCAACTACGACGAAGCTACCAAAACTGAAATTAACGGCTTGCTGGAGCGCAACGAACACGAGTCGCTGTCAGATGCGTTTTACAAAGACCTGGAGTTTGGCACCGGCGGACTGCGCGGTATTATGGGCGCAGGTAGCAACCGCATGAACCGTTATACCCTTGGCATGGCTACACAGGGCCTGTGCAACTACCTGAAGCAGAATTTCCCGGGTGAGCGTGTAAAGGTTGCTATTGCTCACGATAGCCGCAACAATTCACCGGAGTTTGCCCGCATTGCTGCCGACATTTTCTCGGCTAACGATATTGAAGTATACCTGTTCCAGGCCCTTCGCCCTACTCCGCAGCTTTCGTTTGCTATTCGCCATTTAGGTTGCCAGAGCGGTGTGGTGGTTACAGCGTCACATAACCCGAAAGAATACAACGGCTACAAAGTATACTGGAACGATGGTGCGCAGGTAACTGCTCCACACGACAAGAACATCATCGCTGAAGTAAACAAAATCACCAGCATTGATGAAGTGAAGTTTGAGCCGAAACCAAACAACATCCACCTGCTGGGTCCGGAGATGGACGAAGCGTACATTACAAAAGTGCTTGGCTTGTCGGTTTCGCATGAGGCGATCAGGCGCCAGCACGACCTGAAGATCGTTTACACGCCGCTGCACGGTACAGGTATTACGCTGGTGCCGGAAGTGTTACAGCGTTTCGGATTCAGCAATGTAACTATAGTTGATGAGCAGGCTGAACCGAACGGCAACTTCCCGACAGTCGTTTACCCGAATCCGGAAGAAAAGGAAGCCATGACGCTGGCCCTGAACAAAGCCATTGAAATTGACGCTGACCTGGTAATGGCCACTGATCCTGACTCAGATCGTGTTGGTATAGCCGTGCGTAACCTCAAAGGCGAATTCGTGCTGCTGAACGGTAACCAGACCGGTGCCCTACTCATAAACTACCTGCTACAGGCATGGCAGAAAGCCGGAAAACTAACAGGCAAAGAGTTCATCGTTAAAACTATAGTTACCACCGACCTGATCATCGACATTGCCGAGAGCTATGGCGTAAAGCACTACGAAACACTTACCGGCTTTAAGTACATCGCTGAGAAGATTCGTGAGGTGGAAGGCAAAGAAGTTTACATTGGCGGCGGCGAGGAAAGCTACGGTTATATGATCGGTGATTTTGTGCGCGACAAAGACGGCATCTCAGCCTGCGCCCTGATCGCAGAGATGGCTGCTGTTGCAAAAGACAACGGGCAGAGCCTGTTCGAGATGATGGTGGATATGTACGAAAAGTATAATTTCTACAAAGAAGAGCTGGTATCGTTCACTAAAAAAGGACAACGCGGCGCCGAAGAAATTCAGCAGATGATGGCCGACATGCGCGCTAATCCGCCACAAACTATAGCCGGTTCTAAAGTTGTAGAGATAAGCGACTTTAAACTAAGTGCACGCAGAAACCTTGTTTCTGGCGAGATCAGTCAACTTGGCCTGGAAAGCTCAAATGTGTTGCAATACATGACCGAAGATGGCAGTAAAATTTCTGCCCGTCCATCCGGTACAGAGCCTAAGATTAAGTTTTACATCAGCGTAAATGAGCCATTGGCATCTACAGTAGATTATGATTCAGTGGAGCAAAAACTGAATGCTAAAATAGAGCAGATTCTGGTTGATCTTAAACTGAAGTAATATCACTTGTTTGCTTATTACATGGCTGAATGGCTGAAACTATAGTTCGGCTGTTCAGCCATTTGCTTTTATGCTTTTAAAACCTTTTGCGCTGATTCTTATTAATAAAGTATGAACGATCTTTTTTCGACTATAAGTCACGTTATCCGCACCCGCCGCACTACCAAGCCGCCAAAAATGAACGGGCAGAAAATTCCGGATGAGCAGATAAACCAGCTACTGGAACTTGCTGACTGGGCTCCGACACATGGCCACACCGAACCCTGGCGTTTTATAGTTTATGCTGGCCCCAGCAAAGCCCGGTTCTGCCAGCAGCACGCCGAACTATACCAACAGCAAACACCGGAGGAGAAATACCAGCCCGAGAAGTATGAAAAGCTACTGCACATGGGTGACCTAGCTTCGCATGTTATAGTTGCTTACTTGCGCCGTGGAGATCTGCCAAAGATTCCGGTACTCGAGGAAATTGCTGCTACATCCTGTGCCATACAAAACCTATTACTCGGTGCCTCAGCTTTAGGCATCGCCAGTTACTGGGGCTCCGGCGGCATGGCCTACCACCCCACTATGAAAGAAATGCTACAACTGCGCGAAGAAGATGTGGTACTGGGCATTTTATACCTGGGCTACGCTGAAAATCCGGCTCATGAAGGAAAGAGGAATATACCGTTGAGTGAGAAGGTGGAGTGGGCCTGAGGAATTATGAATCAGAGATGGACCTACTTGTTTCATCACCTTATTTTTATCTGAACCGGTATTAATGGGTTTTGATGGATTTGGGAATGGTCAGTTCTTGGCTATGGTAGTTGCTATAGTTGCGTTTATTGTTCTATAGTTAGCGTTTTAACCTACCCCTACCCCTCCCGAGAGGGGAATTCTGGCTATAGTTAAAGTTTGACCTACAGTTTTATAGTTTCGGTGGTCCAACCACCCCTAACCCCTCCTTATCTAAGGAGGGGAGCTTTGCCTCTACCATTTCACAAACTATAGTTCTATAGTTACAGCCCACGAGCAAGGCAGGTTTACCTGTCCCTTTGGAATTACAACCACGATCAAGCTACAGAACTCTAGCTAGTCATGTAAACAAGATTTTGCTATCGAACTGATCACAGTCTTTGGGTTGAGCGCCTTGTGAATATCTGGTGGCGCAGCCATTGCGAGTGAAGCGAGCAAAAGAGATTCGCGCAGCGCGATGCCCGAAGACGGGGCCTCCCGGCCATGAGGGCACCAAAGTTAAATTGAAACGATAGATTTGTAGAGCTCCCAGGATTGTAAATGGTTTAGAAGGATAGCTTGGTTCCAGCTGCAACTATAGTTAGCAATAAGCTGAGATAGATTTCTCACTTTGTTCGAAATGACAATAGAGAAGTATATCAACTATAGCCCAGACACTAGCAGGAGCTGCGCACACTGCTAGGTCATTACAAATCCTACTAATCTGATAAATCATTAAAAACAGAAAAGCCGCTGGCTTTTGGCACAGCGGCTAATCTTCCTTTGGCTATTCCTTTATACTATAACCAATGTTGCTTAAACGCAAACACCGGGTGTATATTGTCTTACTTAAAATGGCGGCTCTTCGTCGAAACCTGAAGCAGGGAAACCACCTCCCTTATTTCCATCATTCATGCGGCTACCTAAACGGATGGAGCCGGGAGTCTCCGCATCGAATGTGCTATTTGGCAATGCATTGAAGGTATTAAACCCGTCACCACCAAAATCTGTGTCTAAGTTAGTAAACTTTGTGTACTTACCAATAAATTTCAGCTGCACATTCTCCAGGGAACCGTTACGGTGCTTGGCTATGATCACCTCCCCCACACCTGCTGTTGGGTTACCCATTTCGTCTTCTGTAATGCCGTAATATTCCGGACGGTACAGGAAACAAACCATGTCGGCATCCTGCTCTATCGAACCGGATTCACGAAGGTCAGACAGCTGCGGTCGCTTATCACCACCACGTGTTTCTACGGCACGGCTGAGCTGCGACAACGCAATTACCGGAACGTTAAGTTCCTTGGCCAGCATCTTTAGTGCTCGTGAAATCGATGCAATCTCTTGTTCACGGTTACCGCCACCCTTGCCTTCGGCGTTACCGCTCATCAGCTGAAGGTAGTCAATAATGATCATCTGAATATCAAACTGGGCTTTCAGACGACGGCATTTGGTACGAAGCTCACGAATAGAAAGCCCCGGCGTATCGTCGATAAAGATCGGAGCCTCAGTGAGTTTGGCAATTTTATGGTTCAACTGCGCCCACTCGTAATCTTCCAGGCTACCTTTTTTGATCTTTTCAGAATCAAGCTCTGCTTCAGAAGAAATAAGACGGTTAACCAACTGTAATGAGGACATCTCAAGTGAGAAAATCGCAACACCCTTTTTAAAATCAACTGCCGCATTTCGCATACACGAAAGCACGAAAGCTGTTTTACCCATCGCAGGACGGGCTGCAAGAATAATTAAGTCAGATTTCTGCCAGCCCGATGTTACACGATCCAAAGCAGTTAAGCCGGTTGGTACACCTGTTAAGCCATCTTCCTGCTTACGTTTTTCTTCGAGTTCTTTGATGGCCGCGTGCATCAACGAGCGCATGTCGTCGAAGTTCTTGCGGATGTTGGATTCGGATACTTCGTATAGTTTGGCTTCGGTTTTATCCAACAGCTCAAAAACGTCGGTGGTATCTTCAAACGCACTCGACAGTACTTCCGAAGAAATAGAGATCAGATCGCGCTTAATGGAGTTTTCGGTAATGATACGCGCGTGGTACTCGATGTTGGCTGCTGAGTTTACACGTGTGGTAAGCTGGGTTACATAGTAAGCACCGCCTGCCAGTTCCAGTTCACCCAACTCGCGCAACTCGTGCGTCACCGTCAAAATATCTATCGGCTCCGACTTATCGAAAAGCGCCAATATTGCTTTAAAGATACGTTGATGGGCTTCTTTGTAAAAGCTCTGCGGGCGCAGAATATCGATTACTGTTGTCAGCGCATCTTTTTCCAACATCAGAGCGCCTAATACGGCCTCTTCCAGATCCAGCGCCTGCGGTGGCTTTTTGCCAAGCTCCGAAATAGCAGGTGTCTTCTTCTGCCATCCGTTGCGTTGTCCCGCTGCGCGTACGTTCGTTTGCATTTCCTCCATAATCACAAATTTAAGATTTAACAGACAGAAGCAATCTTCATAACCCTGTTAATAATCCACAAGATATCCACAAAGTATCAACATATTAGTGTATAGCTATTTTTATTTAGCCAAGGTCTTCTAACTTTGTCTGTTTGCAATATTAATTGCCCGGAATATATGGAGAAGAAGGAATTACAACGCATCCACCTGATTGCTACTGGCGGAAGCATCATGCACAACCTCGCATTGGCCCTGCACGACAAGGGATTGAATGTTACAGGCTCAGACGACGAGATTTTTGAACCTGCCAAAAGCAGGCTGGCTGCAGCTGGCTTACTTCCTGCCCAGGAAGGCTGGTTCCCGGAGAAACTGGATGCAACTATAGATGCTGTTATTCTGGGGATGCATGCCCGTCCGGACAACCCTGAGCTGTTAAAAGCACAGGAACTGGGTTTGCCGATCTATTCTTTCCCGGAATTTATTTACGAGCAGAGCCGCGACAAACAGCGCATTGTAATTGGTGGCAGCCACGGCAAAACGTCCATCACGTCTATCATCATGCACGTGCTAAAAACTATAGGCCGCAAGTTTGATTATGCTGTTGGTGCGCAGATTGAAGGGTTTGACCGCATGGTGAAACTGACCGAAGATGCCCCGATCATCATCATCGAAGGCGATGAATACCTTTCTGACCCGATCAAGCGTGTTCCAAAATTCCATTTGTATCACCACCATATAGCAGTAATCAGCGGCATCAGTTGGGACCACATTAACGTATTCCCGGACCCGGACATGTACCGCGACCAGTTCCGCATTTTTGCTGAGATGACACCGAAAGCAGGAACACTGATCTATACAAAAGACGATGAGCAGGTGCAGTTAGTGGCCGTACCACGTAACCCGGCTGATATAAACTATATCGGTTATGGCGTGCACGACCATACTATAAAGAACGGCAAGACTATACTCCACACCAAAAAAGACGGTGATATAGAGATACAGCTGTTCGGGGAGCACAACCTGCGCAACATTAATGCAGCCAAGGAAGTGTGTAAGAAGATCGGTGTGAAAGCGCATGACTTCTACGAAGCCCTTAAAACTTTTAAAGGTGCGGCCAAGCGACTGGAGAAAATGGGTGAGACAGATACCACCGTTATTTTCCGTGATTTTGCGCATGCCCCATCTAAAGTAAAAGCAACTACAGAAGCCGTAAAAGCACAGTACCCCCAACGCCAACTGGTAGCAGCCCTGGAACTACACACCTTCAGCAGCCTGAACAAGAATTTTATACCGCAGTATGCCGGTGCCCTGGATAAGGCCGACGAAGCTATAGTATACTTCAACCCTAAAACCATAGAGCACAAGCGCATGGAAATGCTTTCGGAAGATGAACTGAAAGCTGCTTTTAAGAACCCGAACCTGAAGGTATTTACTGACTCTGAAGCACTGCAGCAGCACCTGCTAAACTATAACTGGCAGAACGCCAACCTGCTGCTGATGAGCTCAGGCAACTATAACAACATTAACATGGAGGCGCTAACGCAGGCGGTTCTGAAAGCATAACCCTATGAAACTGAACCTGAAACGCCCCATCGTATTTTTTGACCTTGAAACCACCGGCACCGACATCAGCAAAGACCGCGTTGTAGAAATAAGTGTGCTGAAAATAATGCCTGATGGTGAAGAGATCCTGAAAACCCGTAAGATAAACCCGACCATTCCGATACCGCTGGAGTCGAGTTTGATTCATAAAATCTACGATGAGGACGTGAAGGACTGCCCTACCTTTGCGCAGGTTGCTAAAAACCTGGATCAGTTCATGAAAGGCTGCGACCTGGGAGGCTATAACCTGATCAGGTTTGATATTCCGTTGCTGGCCGAGGAGTTCCTGCGTGCAGGTATAGATTTCGACCTGGACAACCGCCATGTAGTAGATGCCTGCCGTATTTTCCATATGATGGAGCAGCGCACCTTATCGGCTGCTTACAAATACTACTGCGACAAAACCCTGGAAAACGCCCACAGCGCCGAAGCCGATACCGTAGCAACGTATCACATCCTAATGGCCCAGCTTGACCGTTACCAGAACACACCGATCGAAATTGCAGAGGGTATTGAAGAGTTTCCAGTTCAGAACGACATGGCGCAGCTACACAAGTTCACGTTCCAGAAAACAGCTGACCTTGCCGGTCGAATTACCTATAACAATGCCGGTCAGGAGGTTTTTAACTTTGGTAAACACAAAAATGCTATTGTGGAAGAAGTACTGCAGAAAGAACCGACTTATTATGACTGGATGATGAAAGGTGATTTTCCGCTTTATACGAAGAAGATATTGACCCGTATCAGACTGCGCAGTATGCAGAGTAGTGTGTCTTAGAGTTTGATAAGAACTGAAAAAGCTCTCCTGTCATATAGTTGATGGGAAGGCTTTTCTTTTTACACTGGCGCGGACATCTTTGCTCAACTGGTCTTGCAAGGACAAGTGTAGTAGTCTATGTCATCGTTTCATAGTTTGCTAAGTCCAACCACCCCCAGCCCCTTCTTGTCTAAGGCGGGGAGCTTTTACGGCTACTTCCCCACCTGTCATCCTGAAAGGATCTTGAAAGAAGGGAGATAAGACCTTTGCTATAGTTCAACCGATAGTTTTATAGTTAGCGTTTTAACCCACCCCTACCCCTCCCTAGAGGGGAATTTCTGTTGTTGCTATAGTTGGGTTATAGTTTTATAGTTTCCGTTTGTCATCCCCCTTGCCCCCTTCAAAGGGGGACCTATCTACTACTACTTCTCTAATTGTCATTTCGACGAAGGAAAAATCTGAATCAACTATAGTTACACACCACGAGCAGGGCAGGTTTACCTGTCCCTTCGAAACTATAGCCACGATCAATCTCGAAGCTTATAGATTCAGACAATAGATGCTGGTTACTATGCGATACTTCTCAGTCTTTGGGTTGAGCGCCTTGTAGATTTGCGGTGCTGAAAGCATTGCGACGCAGGAGCAAAGCAAATGTACACCGCGCGATGCCCGAAGACGGGGTCTCCCGGCCGTGAGGGCACCAAAGCTGGATTGAAACGATAGGCTCTTAGAGCTCCCAGGATTAGAGGAGATTTGAAAGAAAGGCTTGGTTCCAGTAGTAAAGACTCTAACTATAGAAGTATAAGCTGAGATAGATTTCTCCTTTCGTCGAAATGACAAAGAGGGGAAACTATAGGATACATAACATCTTTTGGCTGACACTCAGGACGACAATTAATAACCTCTGAATAGAAATAAAAATGCAACATTTATTAAATGATAAAGCCGCTATCCCAGCGGCTTTATCATTTAAGTTCATCCCGTCATTTTAGCATTAGGTGGGAATTCCTTTGTCTCCTGCTTAACAAGCCTGGTTAACATATCCCGAACTTCGCCCGGACCATCTAGATGATATTTAGCGATAGAGTAAGAGTTACCGGTTTTTATAGTGTAGGCATTGCGCGGCATGGCTTTAAATATTTCTTCATCGCCCCAATCATCGCCAATGGCCAGCACAAACTCATGCGGATACATGTTAAGCCAGTGGCTGGTTGCTTTCCCTTTATTTACCTCTTGGGCTTTAATCTCAACAGCCATTTGTCCGTCTAAAACCTGTAGGTTACTATTAGTAGCCAGGAAATTCAGGTGATTTACAAGTTCACGGGCGCGAAGCTCGCCTAAGCCGGTTTCAACGCGGCGGTAATGCCAGACGAGCGAATATTCTTTCTCTTCAATAAACGAGCCCGGTGTGCGGTCAACGTATAGTTCAAGAATCAGGCGAATATCACTTTTCCAGTCATCCATCAGGCTCATCATGGTTTTCCAGCCCGACCCGCGTTGCTTCAGCCATACCCCATGTTCGGCTACTATATCCAGGCTCAGATGACCCAGCCAGTCTTCCATATTTGCTTTTTCGCGGCTACTGATCACAACCACCCTGTTTTTAGGGTTAGCGCTCAGGCTTTCCAGTAATTCCAGCAGGTCTTCATCCGGACGCGCCATCAGAGGCTTAGCTTTATAGTTGGTAAGCGCACCATCGTACTCCAGGAATATCAGGCGTGAACTGGCTAACTCGTACGAGTCGCTCATCTCCTGGAAAGTAGCATCGTCGAGGTAGCTGGTTTCCAGAGACATCTGTTTGATCTTGACATATGACAGGCGGTCCATGAACAGGCTGACCCAGTGGTGTATGTTATAGCGTTTAAGAGTATCCTGCATGTTAGCCATATGTACCTTCTGCTCCTCTTCAGGCATCGTCAGGGCTTCATACATGGCCTCCACAATCTTATTAATATCGTTGGGGTTTATCAGCAGTGCATCCGATAATTCCTTAGAAGCCCCGGCCATCTCGCTAAGTATAAGTACCCCTTTCTGATCGAGTTTGCTAGCAACATACTCTTTGCAAACCAGGTTCATGCCATCGCGCATCGGCGTTACCAGGGCTACATTGGCCATGCGGTAAAAAGCAGAAAGTACCTCCAGTGGCAGGGACCGGTAGAAATACTGGATCGGGTTCCAGTTAATATCACTGTATTTACCATTAATGCGTCCTACCAGCTCATCTACTTCTTCTTTCAATTCCTTATATTTCTCAACAGCATCCCGGCTTGGTACTACCAGCATAACCAGCGTTACCTTTCCATGAAACTCCGGATAGCGTTCCAGGAACAATTCAAAAGCCTGTAAGCGTTGTGGTATCCCTTTGGAATAATCCAGTCGGTCGATGGAGATAATGATATTTTCGGTACCAACATTTTTGCGGTATTGCTCTTCCAGTTTCAATACTTCTGCGGATGCGGCAACTTCCGAATACTTTTCATAATCGATGCCCATCGGGAACGAATCCACTAAAAGCGAGCGGCTGCCGGTATTAATCCAGCCATGCATGCCGCCATAACCAATAAGCCGGTTAACCGAACTCAGGAAGTGGCGCATGTCATCATAAGTATGGAACCCGACCAGGTCGGCGCCCAGCATGCCTTCCAGCAATTCTTTCCGCCAGGGCAGTAACCGGAAAACCTCGTAACTCGGAAAAGGTATGTGCTGAAAGAAACCTATCGTTGCATCGGGTAGCTTTTCGCGGAGCATGGAGGGTAAGAGCAATAACTGGTAATCGTGTACCCAGATCGTGTCGTTGGGGCTGGCGTGTTTCAGAATTTCATCGCAATATTTCTGGTTCACCTCCACATACGTTTCCCAGAGATTCTGCTCATAAATAGCGTACTGGCTGAAATAATGAAAAGTAGGCCAAAGTGTTTCGTTGCTGAAGCCTTCGTAAAATTCCTTTACCTCCTGTTCCGTCAAGAAAACAGGATACATATTATCCTTCCGGATATCTTCAATAACTTTCTCCTGTTTGTCAACCTCTTCAATTACCATCCCAGGCCAACCAATCCAGAGGTTGTCCTTCTTTTTATATATAGATCCAAGGCCTGTTGCTAAGCCTCCTTCACTGGGTGAATAAGTAAGTTTTCCATCCTTCTCCTGCAGTTTTACCGGCAGTCGGTTAGATACGATAATAAGTTTTGCCATTTGAAAAAAGTAGTGTTATAAACTGGCAATGAAAGCGCGTATTAAATAGCCGGATTAACTATACAGCACCTGCCATTTATCTGAGCCAACTACAAAGTGGCTCTTCTAGTATTACGCAGGAAACTGCGTTACGTTCCAACTATATTCAGCTTTTACTATAAAGCCCTATTTGTTACTTCTTTACACATCCCGAACTATAGTAATTGTAACCATAAAGCTGCTTAAAAATAACCTCCGGCCGGTTTGCAGAGTACCTATGCAGAAGTAAAAGCAGCAAAACCTGTTGCCAAACTACAACTTATGGATAGACTCCGGATTTACATAGATCACCTCGACAACCTGGCCATCGCGCTGCTTATCTTTTTTATCAGCATACTGCTTGGCCTTTTGCTAAAATTTATCCTGTTTAAGTTGCTCGGCTTATACAACCGCAGCTCAAATCCGCGTCTGGCCACCTCGCTTACAAAGCATCTTAATCGCCCGCTTACGCTGTTTCTGCCGTTGCTTTTTCTGGCTATGGCACTGCCCACCGTACCACTTTCAGATAAAAGCATCTATGTTTTGCGGCGTGTTTTAGAGATCTTTACTATTCTCGGTTTTGCCTGGATTATGATAAAACTGGTTTCGGTAGGCCAGGACATCGTACGTCATAAATACGATATCGGGAAGACAGACAATTTCAGGGAGCGAAAGCTCATAACTCAGCTTCAGTTTATAAGAAGGCTCTCCATCATCGTTATCGCGTTTATAGCCGGGTCTATGGTTTTGCTTCAGTTCGAAGCTGTAAGGTCATTGGGTACAGGTTTGCTTACTTCTGCGGGTATTGCAGGTGTAGTGATAGGTTTTGCAGCGCAGCGTTCGCTGGCTAACTTACTGGCCGGTTTACAGATCGCCTTTACCCAACCCATCCGGATCGATGATGTGCTTGTTCTTGAAAATGAGTTTGGACGCGTAGAAGAAATAACGCTTACCTATGTAGTGGTGCGCATCTGGGATAACCGCCGGCTTATACTCCCGCTCAACTATTTTATTGAGAAGCCATTTCAGAACTGGACGCGCTCCAGCATAGACATACTAGCAACAGTTTATTTTTATATGGATTATAACGTACCTGTTGATGAGCTGCGAAAAGAACTGCACCGCATACTGGCCGGATCGGAACAATGGAACGGCGAGGTAATCGGCCTGCAGGTAACTGATGCGCAGCAGGATAATGTGCAGCTCCGCGCGCTTTTCAGTGCCCGAAATTCAGGCGATGCCTGGGACCTGCGCTGTCTTGTTCGTGAAAAAATGCTTTACTTCATCCAGAAAAACTATCCTGAAGCGTTACCCAAAGTACGGACATCTGTCTCAGGCAGCATCGCAACGAAATAAACTATAGCCACCCGACCTAAAATTTAACTACAAATGAATTTATTTACCGGATTAGACCCAACTATAGTAGAGTGGGTAATTATTCCTTTACT
Source organism: Pontibacter populi (assembly GCF_019336435.1). Lineage (GTDB taxonomy): Bacteria > Bacteroidota > Bacteroidia > Cytophagales > Hymenobacteraceae > Pontibacter > Pontibacter humidus. The sequence goes on from NZ_JAHWXQ010000002.1 coordinate 914,099, forward strand.
GATCTTTTTTGCCCGTATTGTGGATGTAACGCTGGGTACATTGCGCATTGTGTTTATCTCGAAAGGCGATAAAATGATTGCACCGGCCCTGGGTTTCCTGGAAGTGCTGATCTGGCTGGTTGCCATCACGCAGGTAATGCAGAATCTGAACAACGTGGCATCTTACCTGGCCTGGGCAGGCGGCTTTGCAACCGGTAACTTTCTGGGACTGCGCATCGAACAGAAGCTGGCCTTAGGCCAAATGGTGGTGCGGGTTATTACAGTAGATTCGGCCCATCAGCTGATAGAGCGCCTGAAAGGACATGGCTATAGATTAACCTGTGTTGATGCTCGTGGTACCCGTGGTAAAGTAAACCTGTTGTTTATGATCGTAAAGCGAAAGAAGCTGGCGCATGTGCTGGATATTATCCGGGAATATAATCCGCAGGCCTTCTACTCCATCGAAGATGTGCGCTCAGTATCCGACTATGGAGTACCACAGGAAGAATCTGAAAGAGGACTTAGCCTACGCCGCATCTTCCCCCTCCGCAAAGGAAAATGAGCTATAGTTTGGGAGTTAAAGAGTTTAGGAATTAAAACTCACAAACGCTCTAACTCCCAAACTCTTTAACTGGTTTAGCTTTTTAACTTAAAGTATACAACTGCCAATGGAGGAAGCTGTAGGGTTAGTGAATAGCTTCGGCCATGCGATGGTTCTTCTGTAGCCTGCAGCGATTCCTGGTTCTGCACATTGCTGCCACCATACTGTTCATCATCAGAGTTGAATAATTGTACCCATTCGCCTCCGGCCGGCACACCTAATCTATAGTGCTGGTGCACAATGGGTGTGAAGTTGCAAACTACAAGAATGTCATCTTTAGGATCGTTGCCTTTCCGCAGGAAGCTGATCACACTGTTGTGCGCATCCTGGAAATCAATCCACTCAAAACCGTTGCTGTCGAAGCTGAGCTCGTAGAGGGCAGGCTCCTGCTGGTATAGTTTGTTTAGTTGCTGCAACATATGCTGCATGCCACTGTGGTATTTGTACTGCAACAGATGCCAGTCCAGGCTACTGTCGTGGTTCCATTCGGTGCTTTGAGCCAATTCGCCGCCCATAAACAACAGTTTAGTACCCGGGTGTGCATACATGTAACTATAGAGCGCACGCAGGTTAGCAAATTGCTGCCATTCATCGCCAGGCATTTTCCGTATCAGCGAACCTTTGCCATGTACCACTTCGTCGTGCGACAACGGCAGCATGAACCGTTCGGAGAAAGCGTAAATAATACTGAACGTGATCTCGCCCTGATGATGCTTGCGATAGATCGGATCTTTAGAGAAGTAATCCAGCGTATCGTGCATCCAGCCCATCATCCACTTCATATTAAAGCCAAGTCCGCCATCATTCACCTTACCCGTTACGGCAGGCCACGCGGTAGACTCTTCGGCTATAGTTTGCACATCGGGGTATTTTTCATGCACAGCCTGGTTAAAGTCTTTTATCAGCGAGATGGCTTCCAGGTTTTCGCGCCCGCCGTTTTCGTTCGGTATCCACTCCCCTTCTTTTCGGCTATAGTCTAAGTACAGCATCGAGGCCACGGCATCTACCCGTAGTCCATCCACGTGGTATTTATCGAGCCAGAAAAGGGCATTACTGATCAGGAAAGAACGTACTTCGTTGCGGCCATAGTTAAAGATGTAGCTGTTCCAGTCCGGGTGGTAACCTTTGCGCGGATCAGCATGTTCGTAGAGGTGCGTACCATCAAAATACGCCAGCCCATGCTCATCAGACGGAAAATGCGACGGTACCCAGTCCAGTATCACGCCGATGCCATGCTGGTGTAGCACATCGATCAGGTGCATGAGCTCCTGCGGCGAACCGTACACACTGGCGGCTGCAAAATAACCGGTAATCTGGTACCCCCAACTGCCCATGAACGGGTGATGCATGACCGGCATGAACTCCACGTGCGTAAAGCCCATTTCTTTTACATAAGCCGGCAACTCTTCAGCCAGTTCGTGGTAGGTCAACGGGCGGTTGTTGTCTTCCGGTCTTCGGCGCCACGAGCCTAAGTGCACTTCGTATACACTCATCGGCTGCGCCTGTCCGGCTATAGTTTTGCGTCGTTCCAGCCACTCGTGGTCCTGCCATTCGTACTTCAGGTCGCAGATGCGGGATGCGGTTTGTGGTGGCTTTTCACGGGCAAAGGCAAACGGGTCGCTCTTCTCTACGTGGTATAAATGGTAGTTCGATTTGATGTGGTATTTGTATAGTTCACCGCCTGTCAGGTCTGGTATAAAGCCTTCCCAAATGCCGGAACCATCTTCTCTGACTTTTAAACTATGGCTCTCACGGTTCCAGTGGTTAAAGTCGCCGATAACGGTCACAAGCTCTGCATTAGGCGCCCACACCGCAAAGTAAGTTCCTTTCTGCCCGGCATGCTCCGTGCAATGCGCGCCCATCTTCTCATACAAGGTAAAGTGGCGCCCTTCTTTAAACAGGTAAATATCAAACTCCGAGAAACGACTCACATCGTGGTAAACAGCCCGTTTCTCCTGCGGAACTATAGTTTGTGATGCTGCTATAGTTTCGGTGCCGGCTGCTGCCTTTTTTGTAGCCCTTACCTTGCGTGCCGGCTTAGGTTCTGTAGTTTCCACAGCTACTGCTTTGGTTCGTGCCCTCTTCGGTTTTTCAGTAGCAGGCGCTGCTTCTGCAACAGGTACCGGAGTTACAGGAGCGCCCATTTCCGCGGCCAGATCAGCTTTTTTAGGTCTGCCGCGCCCCGTTGCTGGTTTGCTGTTTCCTGTTTCCGTTTCTGGTGTGGTTAAGTTTGTTTCCGGTGCTTTCTCTTGCTTTCTCTTAGTCATGCTGATACTTTTTCATGATATACTTAATGCCCCGGATCGGGATGAGCACCCAGTCCGGACGGTTGTTCAGTTCATATCCTAACTCATAGATCGCTTTCTCCAGCAGGTAGGTCTCCATCAATATCTCAAAGTCTTCCTCCTTGTTCGGCACAATACCGGTACCCATGGTCTTATCAAGGTAGCAGTTCATAAAGAAGTTGCTTGCATAATGGTACCACTGCTCTGCCCACTCTTCCAGGTATCCGTCTTCTTTCAGGCTGGAATCCCGCTGAAACAGTGCGCTGTATGCTGCATAATGGAACGAACGGATCATGCCGGCTACATCACGCAGCGGTGAGCGCTTGAGCCTGCGCTCACTGAACGAACGGGCCGGTTCCCCTTCAAAATCGATGATGATAAAATCCTTCCCTGTGAACAATACCTGCCCCAGGTGGTAGTCGCCGTGTGTGCGTATCTTAAGTGTGTCTATTTTATGAGAGAAGATGCGTTTCAGGCGTTCGAGTATCTCGGCGCGCATGTTCAGTACTTCTTCGGCTTCGGCGCGCACGCTGTCCGGCAGTTTTGGTAAGTGCTTGCGCAGGCTGTCGAAGTTACTGCGCACCAGCGATGTAAGCGATGAATACAACGACCGCTGGTAATGCAGTGAAAAGCCTTCCGGCGCAAAATCCCGCAGCTCGCGCATAGATGCTAGCGCCAGGTGCATTTCCGCAGTGCGCAGCCCCAGTAGTTCTATCCTGTTCACTGAAGCACCGCCCAACTGCATCTGCACAGGTTCAGGAGCATCCGAAAATGCCACCGGCCGCGAAAGTGTACCTATAGTTGCAGCAGGTTTAACGCGTTCGCTCTGTGTTTCAATTCGCTCAAAAAAGCGCTTCAGCGAGTCTTCCATGTTCTCCCAGGCATCGCCCTGGTTGGGTACCAGTTCCTGCAGCATGGCCAGCACCATTGGCGGAGCACCTGGGGTCTGGTGTTCCAGCGCTCCCATAAACTTGGGCACCTGCGGGAAGTTAACAATGTCTGTGAGCGCCTGCACTACTTCCACATCCGGGTTCAGGGCACGGTCCAGTTTACGGTATATCTTCAGGAAGAACTGGTTGTCGTAGATTATAGATGTGTTGCTTTGTTCCGCACTCAGTATCTTAGAAGTTAATATTGTGTCGCGCAGCACCTGCCCTACCTGGTTATGGCTGTGGCCTACCAGTTCGGCTTCATCGCCGGCGCGTACCCGTCGGCGTCTGGCCATCAACTGCAGCAACAACTGCCGGAAATCCTCCCAATAAAGGGCATCGTACAAAATACCTTCCTGGCCGTTCTGCACCACTCTGGCTATTACGCTTGCCGGCTGACTGGTTATCAGGTCCTGTTCCTGCTCTTTTGGCATAAAAGCGATTGGCAACTGGTAGAGCTCCGGTAGGCCTTCGTTATAGTTTACTTCGATTAAAAGGATAGCTGCACCGGAATTTCCAACCTGTAAGGGTATCGATTCGATGATCTGCATGCGCTGTACCGTACGGGCTTTACCGCCAAACCAGCGGCGGTTCAGAATGTAAGGCGGCAGCACTCTGTTCTCCAGTTGGCGGAGCATGTTCTGAGGCAGGCGGTGTTGCAATGGAGCTATCTCCATAGCCGGGTGCTGCATATCCAGTACCTGTTGTGCCGAAACGTCCTGTGGCTGTAGTTCAAACCAGTAATAGCCATGCGCTCCTACCGTAAACAGGTAAGCATCGTCTTTTATACCCGGGAATTTATTCTTGCTGAAAACTTCGCGTGGCGTATAGCCTTTAAATTCCTGCAGGTCCAGCTCTACGGCTTCCGGGAAGCGTGACAGGTTGGCGATAACCAGTATATTTTCGTCTTCATAAGAGCGGATAAAGGCCAGCACTTTGGAGTTAGACGGGTTCAGGAATTTTATACTGCCGCGGCCAAAAGCTTTGTAGCGCTTGCGCATGTTAATGATGCGGCGCATCCACCAAAGCAGCGAACTGCTGTTCTGCTCCTGCGACTCCACATTCACAGATTCATATTTATATTCCGGGTCGATGATCACCGGTAAGTACAGTTTTTGTGGATTGGCTGCGGAGAAACCGGCGTTGCGTTCGTCGCTCCACTGCATCGGCGTTCGCACACCATCGCGGTCACCTAAGTAGAAGTTGTCGCCCATCCCTATCTCATCGCCATAGTATACTACCGGCGTTCCTTTCATCGAGAAGAGCAGCACGTTCATGAGCTCGATCTTGCTGCGGTCGTTGCCCAGTAGTGGTGCCAGACGATGACGGATACCCAGGTTTATTTTGGCCAGCGGATCGCGGGTGTATACTTTATACATGTAGTCACGCTCTTCGTCGGTCACCATTTCCAGGGTAAGCTCATCGTGGTTTCGCAGGAACATAGCCCACTGGCAGGTTTCCGGTATTTCAGGCGTCTGGTCAAAAATATCGATGATCGGGTAACGGTCTTCCATCTTCACTGACATGAACAAACGCGGCATGATCGGGAAGTGATAGTTCATGTGGCACTCATCGCCGTTACCAAAGTAAGAAGCCGAATCTTCAGGCCACATATTCGCCTCCGCCAGCAGCAGCTTCCCGGTATACTTTTGGTCTACGTGGGCGCGCAGTTTTTTCAGGAAATCGTGTGTTTCCGGCAGGTTCTCGCCGTTGGTTCCTTCGCGCTCGAACAGGTAAGGCACGGCATCCAGACGGAAACCATCAACACCCAGATCCAGCCAGTAATCCAACATCTTGAACACTTCCTTCTGCACGGCAGGGTTATCGTAGTTCAGGTCGGGTTGGTGGTGGAAAAAGCGGTGCCAATAGTATTGTTTGGCTACCGGGTCCCAGGTCCAGTTGCTCGGTTCGTAATCCGTAAATATGATGCGGACATCTTTGTACTTGGTAGGGTCATCGCTCCACACATAGAAATCACGGTGGGCAGAACCCGGCTTGGCATGGCGGGCACGCTGGAACCACGGGTGCTGGTCGGAAGTATGGTTGATGACCAGCTCGGTAATAACTTTCAGGCCACGGCGGTGCGCTTCTTTTACAAAAAGCTTAAAGTCGCGCATGTCGCCATAGTTCGGATTTATACTATAGTAATCGGCAATGTCGTAGCCATCGTCTCGTAAAGGCGACGGATAGAAAGGCAGCAGCCAGATCGCGGTAACCCCAAGGCTTTCCAGGTAGTCCAGCTTTTGCATCAGTCCTTTAAAATCGCCTATACCGTCACCGCTTCCGTCTTTAAAAGCTTTGATGTGCAGTTCGTAAATGATGGCATCTTTGTACCAGTGAATGTTGTCGTCTAACAGATCTTTGTCCGCTGCCATAGTATCGTTTTATCTTTGTTATTCGTGATGGGTGCTTTGATCGGTCGGGAGCCAGGTATCATCTAAATTGTTGTGCCCCATGCCAGTGTTCGCTTCTTCAATTCGGAAAACGTGCACCGGCATTTCATGCGGCCGAAGCTCCACGTAATTCCATTCGTTTTGCCAGGTGTATTTGTGTTCGGTCAGCAGGTCGTGCACCATGTACTGCTCACTTTCCGGTAACTGTAGTTCGCGTATGGGCACCTGTACCCAACCCGATTGGGTGTTGTACGGATCCATATTGGCAACTACCAGAATTTTATTTTTTCGGGTGTTATCCCATTTGGCAAAACACAGGAGTTGCGGATTATCGGTATCGCCGAAGGCAATGTTCCAGGTAGTTTGCAGGGCCGGGTTTACCTTTCGTATTTTATTGATGAGCGTGATTACTTCTGACACCTTGGTCTTTTTGCCCCAGTCCCAGTGCTTCACTTCATACTTTTCGGAGTCGATGTACTCTTCCTTACCCGGATACGGCGTGCCCATCGAGAATTCATAGACCGGACCATACAAGCCATAGTTGGAGGATAGCGTCGCTGCCAAAACAACCCGCATGATGTGGGCTGGTTCGCCGCCATGCTGTAGCACTTCCGGTAAAATATCCGGTGTATTGGGCCAGAAGTTCGGACGGTAGTATTCCCGCATGTCGGTTTGAGTAAGCTCAGTCAGGTACTCGCGTATTTCCTGCGGATTGTTGCGCCAGGTAAAGTAGGTATAAGACTGCGTGAACCCGATCTTACCCAGGCGCTCCATAACTCTAGGCCTGGTAAACGCTTCGGCCAGGAAAATAACCTGCGGATGCTGCGCCCGCACTTCCCGGATCATCCACTCCCAGAAATGAAAGGTTTTGGTATGCGGATTATCTACCCTGAAAATGTAAACGCCCTGTTCTATCCAGTGCAGCACGATACTTTTTAGCTCCTGCCACAGATTTTGCCAGTCTTCGGTTTCAAAGTTCACAGGCAGCACATCCTGGTATTTCTTGGGTGGGTTCTCGGCATACTGCACCGTACCATCCGGGCGCCATTTAAACCATTGCGGATGCTCTTTTACATACGGGTGATCGGGTGAGCACTGAATGGCAAAATCCAGCGCTACTTCAATGCCATGGTTGCGCGCTTCATGCACAAAATGCCGGAAATCATCCAGAGTACCCAGTTCCGGAAGTATGGATTTGTGACCACCTTCTTCAGCGCCAATGGCCCACGGCGAGCCCGGCTCTCCCGGTTCCGAGGTGGTCGCGTTGTTCTTCCCTTTTCTAAAGGCTCTGCCTATTGGATGAATGGGTGGCAGGTAAATGGTATCGAAGCCCATTTCGGCGATGCGTGGCAGCAGGCGTTCACAATCCTGAAAAGTGCCGTGGCGGTTTTCTTCCTGGGCAGCAGAGCGCGGAAAAAATTCATACCAGGTACTGAACAGCGCTTTCTGGCGCTCCACATCTACCTGTAATATTTTGTGGTAAGCCGATACATTTTTGCGCTCGCAGCAGGCGTTCATCTGCTCCGTTACATCACGGCTGGTTGCCAGTTCTACGCCATCTGCCGCCGATATATTTCCCCGGAGTTGCTGCGCCCATTTAAGCAGGCGCTTTTGCTGACCAGCTCTGGCGGTACCAGCGGCTTCCTCCATCAGTTGTGCGCCAATCTGAAGCTCTACGGCTATGTCCTGGTTGGCCTCAAATTTTTTGCGCAGTCCCTTTTGCCAGGTATAAAAATGGTCGATCCAGCCCAGCAGGGTATAGTCCCAGATACCCATAGCATCCGGTGTAAAGGAAGCCTGCCATCGGTCATTTCCCAGGAACTGCATAGGTACTTCGCTCCACTTTTTTTTGCGGCCATGGCGGTAAATCAGCGCCGCTTTTACTTCGTCGTGGCCATCGCCAAATATATCTGCCGTTACGGTCAGCTCTTCGCCGACCACCCGTTTTACCGGGTACTGGCCGCAGTTAAGTTCAGGTTTTACGTTCTCTATGATGACTCTGTGGGTTCCGTCCAGTCCTTCCATGAATTACGAATTACAATTAGGTTTGCCTCAGAGTAGGTACTATTGTATTGAAATTAGGTTACCACTAATAACTATGAAAGCACGTTACAGGACGTTTGAACGCAGATTTTAATTTGTTGAAGGCAGAGCAGGACAGCAGCACAGGTGATAGTACACAGTATGGTTATTCTCAGACAAGGCTGAGTTTAAAAATCACCTGCCATTATAGTTAACCAACTAAAGTTACTGCAGATAGCCAGCTGATCAAACTATAGCAGCGGGCCTGAAAGCAAAAAGCCGTTTGATTTTCATCAAACGGCTTTCCTGTTACTTAAACCACTCGGGTGTTGTTGTTTGGATATGGGCCCGTAGTTGGTTGAGAATGCTGTACAGACCAAAGTAAGTTCTGTTGATGAACAAGCCATGTCGTGAGCCCCGGGCCTGCCGTGAATTGCGGAACATTTTATCTTTCGATACCCGGTCGCCCAACGCGTATAGTTGCGTAAAGTAGGCATCGTCGGCAAAATCGAACTCGGTAGTATGGAAAGGCTTGCCCAGTAAAGAGATCATCTCTTTGAACACATTTTTAAAATATACCTGCTCTGCCGCTGTGTCCTGATCGCTGATAAATTCCTGTTCCCGGAAAAGCCGGTCCAGTTCCGCATCGTTCAGCAGCACATCTTTCTTAAGCAGCGAAAAATAACCACGGTAGAAATCCTCCGGAATCACTTTAACACAACCAAAGTCAATCACTGCCAGCTTCACACCATCCTGAATAATAAAATTGCCCGGGTGGGGATCGGCGTGTACTTTTTTGAGGCTATGTACCTGGTGGTGGTAAAACTCCCACAAGGCCTGCCCTATCTTGTTCCGGTCCTGCTGCGACGGATTGGTTTTGAGCCACTCTTTCAGGTGAACGCCCTCCAGCCAGTCCATGGTAATTATTTTTTCACTGCTTAACGCCGGGTAATACTTCGGAAAGTTCAGGTACGGGATGTGGCTACAGGCCTGCGAGATCTCTTCAGAGCGTTTTACTTCCAGTTTATAGTCTGTCTCTTCCAGCAGCTTGCCTTCCACTTCTTCCATGTAATGGTCCAGTTCTCTGGCATTCATGTTAAGCAAGCGGTAGGCAAAAGGCCGCACCATGCGCAGGTCCGAGCTTACACTGTCGGCCACACCAGGGTACTGCACCTTTACGGCAAACACCTTCCCTTCTTTGGTAGCCTTATGCACCTGCCCGATGGAAGCCGCATTAACAGCCGAAGTGGTAAAGGTATCGAACAACATTTCCGGAGTTGCACCAAACGACTTCTGAAAATTGCGAACCACCAGCGGATACGACAACGGCGGCGCGCTGTACTGGGCCATCATAAACTTATCCTGGTAAGCGCCCGGCAGCACATTTTTATCCATCGACATCATTTGGGCTACTTTCAAAGCGCTGCCTTTCAGCTCACTCAGAGACGCATAGATATCTTCGGCATTGTTGGCGTGCAGTTCATCTTTACTCAGCGATGGGTTCACCATCTTTTTGGCGTAATGCTTTATGTAATTGCCCCCAACTTTGGCACCGGTACCTATAAACTTAGATGCCCGCTGCACTTTAGAAGTGGGGATATGGTTTTGTTCCTGTGGTTTATCAGGCATAAGGGTTACTTGGATTGGTAAAGAAACTTGGCAAAATCAACTAACGAATCAACAGCTGTTCTGCCCACCAGATCAAAGGCCAGGTTCACCGATTTTTCGATGGCGGCATCTGTTTTCTCGAAAGATGTGGACGTGTCTTTCAGCCAGAACTGCAGTATAAACAGTGTTTCGGCCCACAGGGCGTCGGCATATTTGTCTGAGATGTATTTTCTTTCGACGATCTGGTCTGTTGCGATGCCTTGCTGTATAATTTCGTTGGCAAACGCCTGGAATTTTATTTTAAAGCCTCTCAGTTCTGCGGGCATGGCTTTTCTCAAACCTTCCGGCTGCAGGTACAAGGCCAGCAGATAACTTCTGTATTTCTTCATTTCCTCGATCCAGGTAAAGTAGAAGGCCAGTAGTTTTTCGCGGGCCGAATAAGACGCATGCACCGGCTGCGCTTCCATATGGGCAATGGTACGCTCGAAGATCTGCTCCCATACACCACCTTTCACACCCAGGAACGAAGTATAGTAAGTATAAAACTCTTCTTCGCGGATGCCGATGCTTTGGGCAAATTTATACACCGACACGGGCTCTCTGCCTGTTTCCAGCACATGCTGCACAAAAGCTTCGGTAATCAGGGTGCGGGTATCGGGTGTTATCGGTTGGTTACTTTCTATATTTTCCATAAGAGTATTGTTTTCCAGTTCTAAAACCAGTTAAAGTGTAAGATGTTCAAAGATTTATAAAGCAACTGTGTAACATAATCCTGGGTCATAATAGGTCCCTTTTCCCATCGCAACAACAAGGTATTTTCAAAAAAAGCGGGCTTTATAGTTGGTTGATCCCTGCTGTTTTACTTTCCTTTAAAAAGATGATCCATTACCTATAGCTATCAGTATAAATCCTTAAATCCGGGCTAACTGCCAACAGCAGGCACAACCTTAACGCCTCAGGCACAGTTAATCCTGCTTAGTATACTTAAGCTGATGTATGGGAATTACAAGAGAGATAGGCGCACATTATGCGCCGGAAAAGGGCACTACGTTTACGGTTTGGGCACCGGAAGCAGAGCAGGTGGAGGTGGTGATACACGGAGAGAAGAAACAAACTATAGCCTTACAGCGCGAAGCCTTCGGGTACTGGTTAGGCTTATCGGAAGAGGCAAAACCCGGCACCCGCTATACTTTCAAATTAAATAACGGGAAAGAATTACCAGACCCAGCTTCCATGTCGCAGCCCGATGGCGTGCACGAAGCATCGGAAGTAATTGACCCAAACTATAGCTGGACCGACCACAACTGGAAAAACCTGCCGCTGGAGGAGTACATTGTGTACGAACTGCATGTAGGCACTTTTTCAGAAGAAGGTACTTTTGAAGGTATTATCAGCAAATTGCCGGAACTGAAGGAGTTGGGAATAACTGCCATTGAACTTATGCCGGTAGCACAGTTCCCGGGGAACCGCAACTGGGGGTATGATGGTGTTTATCCATTTGCTGTGCAGGATAGCTATGGCGGACCAGAAGGCTTAAAAAAACTGGTTGATGCCTGCCATGCCACAGGTTTAGCCGTAATGTTGGATGTAGTGTATAACCACATGGGGCCGGAAGGAAATTACCTGAACGAATATGGCCCTTACTTTACAGAAAAGTATAACACGCCCTGGGGAGCAGCCCTGAACTTCGATGATGCCCACTCCGACCACGTGCGTAACTTCTTTTTCCAGAATGCACTGATGTGGCTGCGCGATTTCCATGTAGATGCCCTGCGCCTGGATGCAGTGCACGCGATACTGGATACCGGAGCCAAACATTTTCTGCAGGAACTTCAGGAGCATGTAGATCATCTGGCAGAACAAAACCATACTTATTACCTGATTGCCGAAAGCGACCTGAACGACGTGCGCCTGATCAACCCGATAGAGCAAGGCGGCTATGGTCTAGCAGCGCAGTGGATGGACGATTACCACCATGCCATCCACACCATGGTAACCGGCGAAACCCAGGGCTATTATGCTGATTTTGGCAAGCCAGAGCATCTGGTAAAAACACTGAAACACTCCTTTATCTACAACGGTATTTACTCTGAAAACCGGAAACGTACTGTCGGCAGCGATGCCACGGCTAACCTGGCCAAACAGTTTGTGGTCTGCTCTCAGAACCACGACCAGGTAGGTAACCGCATGTTAGGCGAGCGCCTGACCCAACTGGTTTCCTTTGAGTTGCTGAAACCGATTGCGGCCCTGGTTATACTTTCGCCTTACACGCCGATGTTGTTTATGGGCGAAGAATACGGTGAAGAAAACCCATTCCTGTTCTTTGTGAGTCATACCGATAAGGATCTGGTGGAAGCTGTGCGTAAAGGCCGCAAGGATGAGTTTAAAGCGTTTGCCTGGCAGGGCGAAGCACCGGACCCGCAATCCGAAGAGACCTTTAACAACTCCAAACTACAGCACAGCTATAGCCACAGCGAGAAGCATAACCAGCTACGCGAGTTTTATAAAACGCTTATCAGCCTAAGAAAATCTATCCTTCAGAAAATAAGCAAAGAACAGCTGGAAGCAGCGCTGAACGAGCAGGAAAACGTACTGGACTTTACCCATACTTCTGCTGGAATCCGATGCCTCGTCAACTTCAGCAAGGAACCGCAAACTATAGCTGATGACCTGAATAACTGGGAACTGCTACTCGACTCTTCGGATGAGAAATGGGGCGGGGCGGGCAGCAACTATAGTTCTGAAAATACCATCCTGCAACCGGAGTCCGTAGTAGTACTTCAGGCTAAGGCGTAACTATGGAACGATACATTTGCATACACGGGCACTTTTACCAGCCGCCACGCGAAAACCCCTGGCTCAACGAAGTAGAGCTGCAGGAGTCGGCGCGGCCGTACCACGACTGGAACGAGCGTATTACCGACGAATGCTATGCCCGCAACTCATCTTCCCGCATCCTGGACACCGAAGGAACTATAGTTGACATCCTGAACAACTATGCCTGGATGAGCTTTAACTTCGGACCAACGCTGCTGGAATGGATGGAGAAAAAAGCACCGGAAACCTACCAGGCCATATTGGCTGCCGATAAAGAAAGTCAGCAGCGGTTTTCTGGGCATGGCTCGGCGCTGGCGCAGGTGTATAACCACATGATCATGCCGCTGGCCAACGAGCGCGACAAGCACACGCAGGTTATCTGGGGGATTTACGACTTTAAGAAACGCTTTAACCGCGATCCGGAAGGCATGTGGCTGGGCGAAACTGCGGCCGATACCGCTACGCTGGAAGTGCTGGCAGAACACGGCATTAAATTCACCATTCTATCGCCGTACCAGGCCAAAAGCTACCGCAAAATAGGAGAACAGGACTGGCAGGATGCGACGAATGCGCAGATCAACCCGAACAGACCTTACCTGTGCCATTTGCCATCGGGAAGAACAATTGTTTTGTTCTTTTACCAGGCACCTGTCTCGCAGGGCGTTGCATTTGAAGGCTTGCTGCACAACGGCGAAAAGTTTAAAAACCGGTTGCTGGGCGCGCTGGATTACAATAACGATGAACCCCAACTACTACACATTGCTACCGACGGCGAAACTTATGGCCATCACCACCGGTTCGGCGAAATGGCTTTATCGTATACTTTGCACCACCTCTATCAGGAGGAGCAGGCAAGGTTAACGATCTATGGGGAGTACCTGGAGAAATATCCTCCGCAATACGAAGCACAGATCATCGAGCACAGCTCGTGGAGTTGTTCACATGGAGTGGAACGCTGGCGCAGCGACTGCGGCTGCAATACCGGTGGCCACCCTGGCTGGAACCAGAAATGGCGCAAACCCTTACGGGAAGCTTTCGACTGGCTGCGCGACGAACTGGAGCCCCTTTACATGAGCCAGATGCAGCAGCTGGGTGCCGACCCGTGGCAAAGCCGCAACGATTATATACAGGTTATCTCCGACAGATCAGAAGAAAAAATAGAGGCTTTTATAGTCGCGCATACATCCAGGGAGTTAACGATAGAGGAGCAACGTACTTTCCTGAAACTGCTGGAAATGCAGTACCACGCTATGCTGATGTACACCAGTTGCGGCTGGTTCTTTGATGAAGTGACCGGGATCGAGACCATGCAGGATATTTTGTATGCGGCGCGGGCTTTGCAGTTAGCTGAGAGCATAAGCGGCAACGATTACGAGACTACTTTTCTGCAACATTTAGCGCAGGCTGAGAGCAATGATATAGAGTATAAAAATGCGGCCGACGCCTACCGCGCTATCGCCAAAACTACTATGCTCGACCTGCTGCGCGTGGGTGCGCACTATGCGGTGTCTTCCCTGTTTTCAGACTATACCAAAGAAAGTCAACTATACTGCTATCGTGTAACGTCGGAGCAGCATGAGGCTGTAGAAGCTGGCCGGCAAAAGCTGGCGGTTGGCCGCGCAAATATCCGTTCCAACATAACCTGGGATGAAGCAACTATAACCTATGGTGTGCTGCATATCGGCGATCACCAATTGCTGGGTGGCGTGCGTGAATTCCGGGGTGATGAAGCCTTCCAGACCATGTTCAGCGAAATGGAAGATGCCTTTAGCAAAGGGATGATCTCGGAAGTGATCATGCTCCTGGACAAGCATTTTGAGTCGCACAACTATTCCTTCTGGCACCTGTTCCGCGACGATCAGAACAAGATACTGAACCAGGTATTGGGCTACACCATGCATGCCATTGAAGGCGGTTTTGAACAGGTGTACTATAACAACTACCCCCTGATGGCAGCCATGCACACGCTGAACGTAACGCTGCCACGCCCTTTAAAGGTAATTGTGGAATACATGCTGAATAAAAAAATGCAGGATGAGGTGAATGCCGATGAGCCAAACCTGGAAGAGATGAAGCAGTTGAACCAACAGGCCAAACGTATGCAGCTTACCTTCGACAGAGAACAGCTCACCTTTGCCATCTCGCAACGGATGGAGCGTTTTATGCGCCAACTGGAAAAAGACCCGGATAACCTGCAGCTCATGGCCCAGCTAAACGAACTGCTTCCTGCCCTGCACGCCACCACCCTGCAACCCGACCTCTGGCAGGCACAAAACATCGCCTTCCGGATAAAACAACAATACTACGCCCAACACCCTACTGACTCTGAATGGAGTGCACTGTTTACCAAGCTATTTGACAACTTAAATCTGAAAGTATAAATGACCTATATACCCCTGGCTACATACCGGCTGCAGCTCTCGCCATATTTAAAGCTGAAGGAAGTAAAAGAATTGATCCCGTACCTGCACGACCTGGGCATCAGTACGATCTATGCCGCCCCGTTTTTTACCGCCGCTCCCGGCAGCGAGCATGGCTATGATGTGGTAAATCCGCATCAGATAAACCCGGAGATTGGAACACTGGAAGAACTGGAAGAAATCGCCGAAGAACTACGCAAACGTAATATGGGTTGGCTGCAGGATATTGTGCCCAACCACATGGCCTACCACCCCACCAACGTATGGCTGATGGATGTGCTGGAGAAAGGTCAAAAATCGCACTTCTATAGTTTCTTCGACATCAACTTTACCCACCCCGAGTTTGAAGGAAAAGTGATGGTGCCTTTCCTGGGCGAGCCGCTGGAAAAAGTACTCGAACGAGGTCAGCTGAAACTTACTTTCGATGAGACCGGCTTTCATATTGCCTATTTCGATAATGTATACCCGGCAAGCATCAACTCCTACCCTCACCTGCTGAAGAAACTGGCCGATGAGTCTGGAGATCAAACTATAAAAGAAAACCTGCAGCACTTGGAGCAAACGATAGCTTCGGATAAACTAGATATTGCCCGCTGGCAACAGGCAAAACAGGCCTTGCATTCTGCTATAAACGAAAGCGCTGCCCTGAATAAGTTGTTGGAAACTATAAATGCAGATCAAAAGCAGTTAGAAGAGCTGCTGGAGCTGCAATTCTTTAAACTATGTTTCTGGCAGGAGTCGCAGCAAAAGATGAATTACCGCCGCTTTTTTACGGTAAATGATTTGATCTGCCTCAGCATCGAAAAGCCGGAGGTTTTTGAAAAATACCACCAGTTTATCAAACAACTTTGTCACCAGGGGCTGGTACAGGGCCTGCGCGTAGACCACGTCGATGGGCTTTTTGATCCGGATAAATACCTGGTACAACTGCGCGAAATGGCAGGAGATGATAAGTACCTTGTGGTTGAAAAAATTCTGGAAGGTGAAGAAGTGATACCCGATTACTGGCCGATACAGGGCAACTCCGGCTACGACTTTTTAGCCTGGGCAAGTAACGTGATGACTGACCCCGCAGGTAAAGAAAAGTTAACCGAGGTATACCAGCGCATCGTGCCAACCGCCACCACCGATTACGAAAAACTGGTATTCGATAAAAAGCTGTTTATACTGGAGAAACGCATGCAGGGCGAACTACAAAACCTGCTGCGCCTGCTGCAACACCTGCAGATCGTGCCTGAAGAAGCCGAAGAAACCTGGTACCATGCCCTGGCCGTTTGGCTGGCATCTTTCCCGGTTTACCGCGTGTATGGCAACAGCTTTCCGCTGCCCGATGTAGCCCATGAAGTGATTGAGAAAGCGTATGCAACTGCAGTGAAGAAAGCTCCTGAACGCCAGGAACAGCTCGACTCCATCCGTAAAATATACCAACCTGATTTAAGTGAATCAGAAGATGTGCTGCGGGATAAACTATACTTTGTAATGCGGAGTCAGCAGTTTACGGGGCCACTGACTGCCAAGGGTGTGGAGGATACCACGTTTTACAACTATAACCGCCTGCTCTCGCTCAACGATGTGGGCAATAGTCCCGAGATTTTTAACCTGCCACCTGCGCGTTTTCACGAGCACATGCAGGGCCGGCAGCAGCATTTTCCTCATTCTATAAATGGTACTGCCACCCACGACACCAAGCGCGGCGAAGATGCCCGCATGCGCATCAGTGTGATCAGTGAGTTGCCGGAAGAGTGGGAACAAAATGTGCAGCAATGGATGGATTTTGCCGTGGATGTAGCCCCGGGTATGGTGCCGCGCCGCAACGACTTGTATTTTATTTTCCAGGCGCTGCTGGGTGTGGTTCCGATGGATGAAACCATTGATGATACCCTGATCGAACGCGTGCAGGAATACATTACCAAAGCCCTACGCGAAACCAAAGCCCGCACCAACTGGACCAACCCGAATGAGGAGTACGAAGAAGCCACCAAAGAACTAGCCAGTAAACTGCTCAGGAGCAAGCGCTTCCTGGATATGTTCCTGCCGTTCTTCCGCAAGTTGTCGCATTATGGCTGGCTCTATAGTTTAAACCAGTTGCTACTCAAGCTAACCTGCCCCGGCGTGCCCGATATTTACCAGGGCTGCGAGTTCTGGGACCTGAGTTTGGTAGACCCCGATAACCGCCGGAAAGTAGATTATAGTTTGCGACAAGGTGCGCTGGATAAACTGCAGGCTGCCGCTACAGGCGAACAGGCAAAACTACACCAGCAACTGCTGCAGGAACCTGGAAATGGCCAGGTGAAACTTTACCTGCTCTTCAGAACATTGGCTACCCGCAACAACTTCCGTGATGTATTTGAACAAGGTGAATATTTGCCATTAGAAGCAACCGGAAACTATAAAATCCATATACTTGCCTTTGCCAGAAAGTATAAAGACCAATGGGCTATAGTTGCTGTACCGCTGCTGTTGACAAAACTAACAAATGAAAACGGCTTACCGTTAGGTGAAAAAGTTTGGGCTGATACAGCACTTGTCCTTCCGGATGGCGCACCGCAACAATGGCAGGATGAACTGGGCAACAGACAACTGACCGGCAACAGCAACCTAAGTTTAGCCGATCTCACAGCAACATTCCCTGTCGTACTCTTAACCGGAACAAACTTATGATCATACCACACCGAAGCTGCGGCATTTTACTGCACATTACCTCGCTCCCATCCAAATACGGCATCGGCGACCTAGGCCCGGAAGCCTATAAATTTGCAGACCAACTGGAAGCCGCCGGGCAGCGTTACTGGCAGATCCTTCCACTAAATCCAACCGAAACCGGCATGGGCAATTCGCCTTATAGCAGCCACTCTGCTTTTGCAGGGAACCCGTTACTTCTGAGCCCGGATTTGCTGGTAGAAGATGGCTTGCTGGAGAAAAAAGACCTGAAGCATGCCTATAGTTTCCCAGATGATAAGGTAGACTACGAAGTGGCCACTTTGTTCAAAAGTGAGATCTGGCGAAAGGTGTTTTTCAACTATAAATCAACAGAACCGAAAGCGTTAAAAAGGGAGTTTGAAGCATTTCTGGAAGAGCACAAGGACTGGATAATCGACTATAGTTACTTCGTGGTTTTTAAAGAGCATTACGGGCTTAAAAGTTGGGTGGAATGGGATAAAGGCATCCGGACAAGACAGGAAAGCGCCATGCAGCAACTGGCCGAAGAGCAGGTGCTAAAAATAGAGCAGGAACAGTTTCTGCAATTCCTTTTTTACCGACAATGGAACAACCTGAAAGCCTACTGCGAACAGAAGGATATCCATTTTATAGGCGATATGCCGTTTTATGTAAGCCACGACAGCGCCGACGTATGGGCTAACCCGGATTACTTTAAGCTGGATAAAGACGAAAGACCATCGGCGGTGTCAGGTGTGCCACCGGATTTCTTCAGCGAGACCGGGCAACTCTGGGGTACGCCGGTGTATAACTGGAAAGCCCTGGCCAAACATAACTACGATTGGTGGCTGCGCCGCATCGATCATAACCTGAAACTTTTCAGCTTGCTGCGCCTGGATCATTTCAGGGCTTTTTCTGCTTACTGGGAAGTGCCGGCCAGCGAAGAAACAGCCATCAATGGGAAGTGGGTAAAATCTCCGGGGCACGAACTGCTCACACTCATTAAGCAACACAATCCCGAAATGCCGATCATAGCCGAAGACCTGGGCGACATTGACCAGCCTGTACGCGACCTAATCAAGCAATTTGAGTTGCCGGGCATGCTGGTTCTCCTGTTTGCTTTCGAAAGTAATGAGTATGCCTTTGAGAGTTCGTTCCTGCCACACAACCATACGCCAAACAGCATTGTGTACACCGGCACCCACGATAATTCCACTGTAAAAGCTTGGTTTAAAGATGCTAAAGCAGCAGACCGCAAAATGTTCAGCAACTATGTGCACCAAGAAGTGACGCAGGAGAATGCCCACGAAGTGATGTTACAGTTAGCGTATAGTTCGGTTTCTCAGCTGGCTATCGTTCCAGTGCAGGATGTGCTGGGGCTCGGCCACGAAGGCATCATGAACAAACCATCTACTTCCAAAGGCAACTGGCAATGGCGCCTTCAGAAAAATCAGTTTTCTGCCAGGCTGGTAAAATGGTTAAGGCAGCAGGCAGAAACGTATGGCAGGGTTGTGGACCAATGATTAGGGTAATCCTATTTTTTGCTGTAGTTGTGGTTAGCGTGCTATAGTTAGCGTTGGTCCAACCACCGCCAGCTCCTCCTTGCCTAAGGCGGGGAGCTTTTAGGTTTTTGCTATAATTTAGGTTATCGATTTATAGTATGCGGTATTAACCCACCCCTACCCCTCCCGAGAGGGGAATTTCTGAGATTGCTTTAGTCCGTGGCTATAATTTTATAGTTTCTGTTTTAACACCCCTATAGTCCCCTCAAGGGGACAATTGCTGCTGCTACTAATTTCTAAACTATAGTTCTATGGTTACAGACCACGAACAGGGCAGGTTTCCCTGCCCCTTCGGAACTATAGCCACGATACATCTCGAAGCTTACCGGTTCAAATTATAGTTAGTGGTTGCTATGAGAAACTTCTCAGTCTTTGGGTGGAGCGCCTTGTGAATATCTGGTGCCTGTAGGGCATTGCGAGGCACGAGCAAAAGAGATTCGCGCAGCGCGATGCCCGAAGACGGGGCCTCCCGGCCGTGAGGGCACCAAAGCTAAAAATAAAACAGTAGGCTAGTAGAGCTCCCAGGATTAGGGGATATTTGAAAGAAATGGCATAGTTCGAATTTCAACTATAGCTAACTATAGAACTATAGCGTTTTAGTTACCTCCACAATAAAGCCTAAAACAGTTCGGGATTATGAAGACTCTACTAATAAATCTAGCCTATTAATCACTGATCACCAGCCAGAAGTCCTGCGTTTGCCTCCTCCTAAAATACCACCAAGTAAACCACCGAGTCCGCCGGAATTCATGCCGCCATAGCCACGTCGGCCGTTCAGACCACCTAGTATGGATATAATGGAGCCAAGTCCGCCTCCGCGGCTCATACCGCCTCCCATCATTCCGCCGCCCATGGCACCACCCAGTAATCCCCCGAGCAGGCCACCGCCCATTCCGCCCATCCTACTGCCACCACGACGACGCATCATACTGGATAACACTATAGGAGCAAGAATGCCCAGCATACCAGTAACCATACCGGGAGAAATGCCAGCTTTTTTAAACATATCTCCAAAGCCAGTTTTGTTCAGAAAAGAATGGGAAGTAGGGTCCTCGCCCTGCTGTTTTGCTTCGTCGGCTTTATCTACAAACTCATCTAAAATGCTGTATTGCTGCTGATCAATGCCCAGGTAATCGGCCACATCTTTTATGCGCTGCTGCTCATCCTGTGTGTATTGCCCGTCGGCTTTGGCAAAGCTGATAATATCTGTCACAAAAGAGAAGCGTAGCTGGCTTGTTTTAAGCACATCAAGGCATTTCTCCAGGTTTATCTTGTCCGGGTTTTTAGCGATATAGGCTACCTCCTGCTGCACGTTCTGAGGCAGTTCGGCGGCTTCGGCCATCATCTGTAAAAACTGCAGTTCTTCGTCGGTTGTTTTACCATCGGCAGAGGCCATAATAGCCAGTGCTCCGAAGTATGCTCCTTTTTCTTCCTGTGAGTAGTCTTTCAGTAAAGTGGTTTGTTCCTGTTCCATAGCTTTTGTTTGTGTGTAGTTCTGTAATAACGGCTGCTATAGTCGACAGGTTGGTTTAATCTATAGTTTGAGACAAGCATAAATAAAAAATCCCCAGCCATACTACAGCCGGGGATTCCACTTTTAGCCAAAGGTAATTATTAGTTCATCGGTATTTCCATCAGCAACAGTTCTGCATCTGATGTAGCTTTTATAGTTATAGTTTGCGTATCAGAAATACCCATCCCATCACGTTTGTTTAGCTTTTCGCCATCTATTTCTACTTCTCCTTCCAGCAAAAAAGCATACACACCATTGCCATTCTGATGCAGTTGATACTCTTCTGTAAAACCAGATTTAAGCGTTCCGAGCGTAAACCAGGCATCCTGGTTAATCCAGATACTTTCTGCGTCCTTCTCCGGCGACACAACCGTTTGTAGTTTATTCTGCCGCTCGGCTGGGTTAAAGGTCTTCTGCTCATAGCGGGGCTTAATGTTCTGCTCTTTCGGGAATACCCAGATCTGCAGAAAATTCACATGGTCTGTTTTAGAGTTGTTAAACTCGGAGTGCGTTAACCCACTCCCCGCCGACATGATCTGAACATCGTTTGTCCGGATAACTTTTTTGTTGCCGGTGCTGTCCTGGTGTGCCAATTCACCTGATA
This sequence comes from Pontibacter populi, assembly GCF_019336435.1. Classification (GTDB taxonomy): domain Bacteria; phylum Bacteroidota; class Bacteroidia; order Cytophagales; family Hymenobacteraceae; genus Pontibacter; species Pontibacter humidus. The sequence continues at coordinate 935,490 of NZ_JAHWXQ010000002.1, forward strand.
ACGGAATCGAGATGATCTCCATATTATCGTGTGGATGTGCCCCGAAGCCCATACCAGGAGCGACTATATCATCGTTCAGCACGCGAAGCAACCCAAAGTTCATGCGCTCAGGGCTATAGTAGCCTGCAAAACTGAAGGTATGATGCGAGTCGAGCCAGCCGTGGTTGGCGCGCCCTCTTGTGTTCGCTTTGTGAATTATTTTCCTGCTCATAGTTTTGTTGCTTATTTCCAGGTACCGCTAACTACTATAGCTATTAACAGCTTAGAGCATTAGCACCTGTTTTAATATCTAAACAAAGATACAAATTTATTTAATGTATATACATTAAATGTACCAACAATTTTAAATTGATTGGTTAAGATGTTTATTGGGTGAGAGTAGGAAGGAAGAATTTATAGGTTGAGTTAACCCACCTCAACCCCTCCCTAGAGGGGAATTCCTGTTGTTGCTATAGTTAGGTTATACTTCTATAGTTTCCGTTTGTCATCCCCCTGCCCCCTTCAAAGGGGGACTTTTCGACAACTGCACTAGTTACAGCTATCGCTCTATAGTTAGTGTCAACGAACAGGACAGGTTCACCTGTCCCTACGGAATTACCACCACGATACATCTCGAAGCTTACCGGATCAAACTATGGATACAGGAAACTATGCGAAACTTCTCAGTCTTTGGGTTGAGCGCCTCGAGAGGTTCCGGTGCCGTCAGGCATGGCGACGTTAGGAGCCAAGGAAGCGAAAGCAGCGCGATGCCCGAAGACGGGGCCTCCCGGCCGTGAGGGCACCAAAGCTAACTATAGAACTGTAGGCTCTTAGAGCTCCCAGGTTAAGAGATAGCTATGAAAGAAAAGCCTTGGTTCGGATTGTAGAGTAGCAAACTATAAACTGAGATAGATTTCTCTCTGCGTTCAAAATGACAAAGTGGGTAACTATAGCCCCAGCTTGCGTAGGGCAAGCAAACAGAGCGCTATAGAACCTGATACATTAATCTTACCACTAAGCACCATCTTTTCTACATCCTGAATTGGAATGTGCAGCACTTCTATACTTTCGGATTCGTCGAGGTCCTGTTCCGCTATTTTGTAGGCGTTGCGGGCCAGGTAAAAATAAATTTTGTTGGTATCTTTGGTGGGGTTGTCAATTACTTCAGCTACAAGCTCCACATTATCAGAGGTATAACCGGTTTCTTCCAGCAGCTCGCGCTTGGCGGCTTCTTTAGGGTTATTTTCGTGATCATCTATCACACCGCCTGGCAGTTCAATAAAAATATTGGCAGCCGCATGTTTGTACTGTCTTACAAAAATGACTTCGCCGCTTTCGGTTACCGGAAAAGTCAGTACCACATCGGGCCGCACGCTCACATAATAATCATCCATCACTTTGCCGTTGGGCAACTCTACTTCGTCGCGGCGTAGTTTGTACCATTTCTCATCAAAAACGAGTTCAGATTTAAGTACTTTCCAGGGCTTGGTTCCGGTGGTGGGTTTATTTGCAGACATGGTTGCAAGTTATAGTTAATCGGCGTAAAAAAGCCACATTTACTTAAGAGCGAGCGCGGAGTTGTACTTTGCTAAAAAGTTTTTCAGTAACAGATAGCTTAAATTACAAACTATAGTTGGGGGCCGGCATTTTTCCTGGTCCCAACTATAGGTTGCAAAAACTTATACGGCAACCGGTGTATTTACCAACTGTCGGTAGATGTGGGTATAGTCCTGGGCCATCTGGTCGGCGGTGTAGCCATGCGAGCGTTTTACAGCGCGGCAAGCCATTATGTTGCGGCAGAACTCATCGTCAATCAGGCTATTGATTGTATCGCGTAGCTCATCAGCATTATTCGGGTCGGTATACTTAGCTGCATTTCCCCAGATCTCGGCCTGGCTTTCAGTTTTGCCCACTACCAGCGCACACCCCGACATGGCAGCTTCCAGTATAGTTAACCCGAAAGGTTCGTATTTGGCGGGCAGGGCATATATGGAGGCTCTCGATAACCAGTCTGATACTTCTTTGTTGGTGAGTTTGCCCAGGAAATGTACGTTCTCCAGTTCTATCGTTTTTCCGGTTGCAGGATGTTTGTCGTCGCCGGCAATGTAAACAGGCCACTTAAGTTCCGATGCGATGTGTGCCAGCATCGAGATGTTTTTGGCTTCGTCCCAGACGCGGCCCATGCTGAACACAAATGGCTCTTTGCGCCCGAACTGGAAATGATGCTGCCCGCGGCCATTATAGATCACGCTGCTTTTTTTGAAAGGTCCGTATAGTTCTTCGGCCTGGTGCATCATTGCCTGTGTAGGTGCTACTACCACATCGGCAGCCTGCAATCCTTTTGTAACAAGCTCTTTGTATTTATTCCATTCTTTCGGAGCATCTGCCTCTTTTACAGCCTTCCACCAGCTTAGCACACACGAGTGCACCACCACCACTACAGGCTTTCCCCAGTCAAGGGCAGCGTGTGCCATGCCATTCAGGTGAATAATGTCGGGTTGTACTTCATCGCGCAGTTGCAGTAACCATTCGCCGGCTTTCGCAATATCATTCCAGGGGTTGTCCATCCATTCGAGCTTATAGTCGCTTTCATAAACGGTAAGGTTGCTTATAGTTGCGGCTTCGGCTTGTTGCTCTTCAGTCATGCGGCCACCCATTACAGCTACTGCTACCTGTGTGCCTGCCTGTTCCAGCGCTCTTGCAAGTTCCAGTGTATAGGTCCAGACGCCACCCACGGTATCGGCTGTCATTAAAATCTTGGAAGGGTAATGATGTAATTCCATACTAATATCTCCTGTAAATTATACGCACTATTGCTGCAGCATTTTTATAGTTCAGTGTAAAGCATGCCCTAAAGCCGTGGCCCTGCGCTGCAATACTTTTCTGTAGTTTTATTTCTCTGCTAAATGCCTGTATCCTGTTTATCTAATAACTATTACTATAGGGCAGCGCTTGTTTCAGAGTAAATTCTTTAGCTGTCGTGAGTTACCTGTTTGATGCCGGATGAATGTGTTTGCAGTATGCTGCGGGATTTTTGCCGGCCAGGTGGTACGACTTTTATTTTCTTGGTGAGTTCTATTACGGTGACATAGAACATTCAGTTGGTCAGTTTCTTACTTTTTAGCTAATTTTCTGTGGATCCCCTGTTTTAATATGTTTTTGGTTTAATATTGCCGCTAAGTCCAGCCATCTGAAAACTAGCCTCTACGCCCATGAACTTCGAAAAAGACCTGCACCTTGAGAGCGACTGTACCCTGTTAAGACCTCTACAACCCCATGACCTGGAGCAGATGCAAACGATAGCCCTCGATGCCGACACCTGGCGCTGGAATGTTACGAAGATCGCCAACACACAAGACCTGCTGAACTGGGCGCATACCGCTTTTACCGACAGGCAACTGAAGCGTCGCTATAGTTTTGTGATACTTGATAAAACAACCGGCAGGCTGGCAGGCAGCACCAGTTACGGAAACATTTCGGAAGCAGATAAACGACTTGAGATCGGCTGGACCTGGATCGGCAAAGACTTCAGAGGCACCGGCCTGAATCGCCATTGTAAGTTTTTACTCCTAAGCTATGCCTTTGAAGTGTTGGATTACGAGCGGGTAGAGTTAAAAACAGATGTGCTGAATGTAAGATCGAGGCAGGCGATGCGCAAAATTGGCGCTACCGAAGAGGGTGTTTTGCGAAGCCATACCCTGATGCACGATGGCCGCCGGCGCGATACCATTTACTATAGCATCCTAAAGTCTGAGTGGCCACAGATAAAAGCCACCATTTTTGCAGACCTGGGCAGTTACAGCACACACGTGTAGTATTCTCCGTATAGTTTGGAAAATCACTGACTATCCTTTTGGACACTCCTAAACCACGACGTATTTTCCTGATCAGGCATGCAAAGCCACTGGTAACCAGCATAGGGTTTGTAAACGCAACCTATGCGCGCCAGTATATTTCTGATTACGATGCAGCCGATGTGGAGGAGTTTGTACTTACCCACGAGGCTATTCCTTATAAAGAGATAAAAAAAGTACACTGCAGCACCCTGGTGCGCTCCCAGCTTACTGCCAAGGCTATTTTTGGCGATGATGTACAGTTGGTTATTGATGCTAACTTCCGGGAGTTTGAGCGCAGGATATTTTCATTACCCTTCATACACCTACCTATAAAACTATGGTTGTTAGGTGCCCGCATCTTATGGTTCCTGGGGTTTAACAGCTCTGGTATCGAAACCTTTAAGCAAGCCCGCCAGCGCGCCAGCGCAGCAGCCAAACAATTAGCCAACGAAGCAAACCAGGAAACTATAGCTGTGCTGGTAGCCCATGGGTTACTTAACTTCTTTATCCGTCGCGAACTGAAGCGACTTGGCTGGCAGCAAACCCTGAAAGAGGGAAATAGTTTTGTCAGCGTAAATGCCTTCGAAAAAAAAGAAAATACTCTTCTTTAAAAAACCACAAAAATAACACTTAAAATACCTTTATATACGTATAAGGGTTTACTTTCATTTTCATATTCCCCGCCCTCACGACCCTAATAGCCAGCGCCTTATGTACAAACTTAAATTAGCAACCCATGAAACGAATCTTACTATGCATGTTACTATGCGTCTGCACCATGGCAGGCAGCGCATGGGCCCAGACACAAGTCGTGTCTGGAAGAGTAACCTCCGCCACTGATGGCAGTGCACTGCCGGGAGTAACCATTCTTGAAAAAGGCACTTCCAACGGTGTTACAACAAATTCAACCGGCGATTATCAGTTAACGGTAAGACCCAACGCCGTACTACAGTTCCGGTTTGTAGGCATGACAACACAGGAAATACCGGTAGGCGGGCGCTCAACTATAAATGTGAAGCTCCGCTCCGATGAACAACAACTGGAAGAAGTAGTGGTTGTAGGCTACGGCACTCAGCTAAAAGAGGAGCTGACCGGTAACGTGGCACAGGTATCGGGCGAGGATATCGCGAACATACCAGCCCCTTCCCTTGAGTCGGCGTTACAGGGCCGGGCAGCAGGCGTTTACATTAACCAGGGCAGCGGCAAACTCGGCTCCGGCATGAATATACGCGTACGGGGAGCCGCCTCAGTCTCCGCCAGTAACCAGCCCCTTTATGTGGTTGATGGCATCCCGGTAACTTCCTCAGATATCGGTACGACTAATGCAGAACCCCTGAACCCGATTGCCGACATCAACCCGAACGACATCGAATCCATTGAAATACTGAAAGATGCTTCGGCAGCCGCCATTTACGGTTCCCGGGCCTCAAACGGGGTAGTGATCATTACAACCAAGCGCGGAAAAGCAGGCAAAACAAACGTAAACTTTAACTACTATACCGGCTTCAGCAGACCAACCAAGGTCAGGGAGTTTTTATCCGGGCCAGAATACATTGAGCTCTTCTCGGAAGCAGCAGAAAATGAAGGATATGACCCGGCAGAGATTTTCGATTTCTTTGGCCTGGATGTTAACTCAACTGTAGACCAGAACTGGGACGAAGAGCCTTTTCAGGATGGAAGTGTTTCGCAGTACGAAGTATCACTGAACGGAGGAAACGAGAAAACCCGCTTTTATATAAACGGCAACTATAACACCACCGACGGTATTATAGTTGGCAACGAATTCGACAGGGCGAGCGGCCGTCTCAACATTGACCACAGCATTTCAGACAGGTTTCGCCTGGGTACCAACTTATCGCTAATCCGTACGCTAAACAAGCGCGTATCCGACGACAACGCCTTTTCCAACCCGATACAGCTGAACGCTATCCCATCTATTCAACCAAAAATAGACCCGGAGACCGGTGAACTGAACAGGCGCACCTTATACTATAACAACCTGATAGACCAACGCGATGGCTTTAACGATGCACTGACCTACCGTACCATCAGCACCGGCTTCCTTGAATTCGACATTCTGAAGAACCTGCAATTCCGGACCGAGCATGGCGTGGACTTTCTGAACCTGCAGGAAGAACTATACCTGGGCAGATTAACAGAAGACGGTGGTCCTACAGGCTATGGCTATAACTCCCAGTTCACCTCCATCAACTATAACACCAACAACACGCTGAACTATAACACCCTGGTTAACGACATTCATAAACTTGATTTCCTCATCGGTTTCAGTTACCAGGATGCCAATTCCGAGTCTTCGTCTGTAGAGGCCAGGGGCTTCCCGAGCGACCGGTTTAAAAAGATTGTGAGTGCTTCCCGTATTATCAGTGGCAGCTCAACCGGCACCGATTATGCTTTCCTTTCCTACTTCACCCGCGCCAACTATGTACTGAACGAGAAATACCTGTTTAGTGGCAGCGTGCGGGTAGATGGATCTTCCAGGTTTGGTAGCGAGAACCGGTTTGGTACTTTCCCGGCTGCTTCGGCAGGCTGGATCATTACCGGGGAAGATTTCCTGAGCGACAATTCTGTAGTAAGTTTTCTGAAGCTGCGTACCAGCTATGGCCTGACCGGTAATGCCGAGATCGCCAACTTTGCCCCGCTTGCTTTGTACAGCGCTGCAGCCTACGAAGAAGAATCAGGGCTGATACCAACCACCTTGCCCAACCCCGACCTGCGCTGGGAAAAAACAAAACAGCTGGATGTCGGGCTGGACTACGGCTTTTTTAACGACCGCATCACCGGTGAAATCGATTATTACATCAAAAAAACCGATGACCTGTTGCTGAATCTGCCCCTGCCGGCCACCAGTGGCTATAGTGTGATCACAAAAAACATCGGCAAACTAGAGAACAAAGGCTTTGAGTTCGTGATCAACACGCAGAACTTTGTTGGCGAATTTTCCTGGAACACGAACTTCAACATAGCCTTTAACCGCAACGAAGTTACAGACCTGGGCGGCAACACTATTTTCGGCGATTCACGGGGATTAGGCCAGATACGCGAAGGCGAACCGATGGCTGTATTCTGGGGACCCAAATACGCGGGTGTAGATCCAGACAACGGCGATGCGTTGTACTATGTGCGTGCCGGTAGCGATGAGGTTACCAACGATTACGGTCAGGCCGAACATCAGAAGCTGGGCAACCCAAATCCTAAAGCGCTTGGAGGTCTTACCAACAACTTAAGTTATAAAGGTTTTGACCTGAGCGCGCTGCTCCAGTTCGTGACCGGCAACGACGTGTATAACATGGCCGGCTTCTTCCAGTCGGTAAACGGTGACTTTTTTGATAACCAGACAAGAGACCAGCTGGACAGATGGCAGGAACCGGGCGATATTACCGATGTGCCCCAGGCGCGCCTTTTTGCAGGCAACGGCGCCGGCAAGTCGTCCCGCTGGATGCAGGATGGCTCTTTCCTGAGAATAAACTACGTGAACCTAGGCTATAAATTACCTGTAGCTTGGATCAGTAAAGTAAAATTCACCTCTGCCCGGATTTACCTGCAGGCAACTAACCTGCATACTTTTACTGACTACGACGGCTACGATCCGGAAGTGAATACCACTTATTTCGGGCGCAGCAATGTAATGCTTGGCCACGATTTTTATACGCCACCCCTGGCAAAGACCTTCACTCTTGGCGTTAACATCGGCCTCTAACCTTTAAAGCAGAACTGACATGAAACGAAATTATATATTACCTGCCATCCTATTTTTCCTGTTCCTTGGAGTTACCTCCTGCGACGACCTGCTGGATGTAGAACCGCAACAGTCAATTGATGCACGGGATGCCATAAACACTCCAGAAGACCTGCAGGGAGCCGTTATCGGGATGTATACGATCCTGGGCGAGCCCGAATTGTACGGTACCAACCTGCTGCTGCTACCAGAGTTGCAAGGGTCAGAAGAGAACCTTACCTGGCTGGGTACTTTTGCCGGCTACCGTCAGGTGAGCCTCAAGAATATGACAGCAGAAAACTCAGAGGCGCAACGCACCTGGGTAACAGCTTATGAAGGAATAAACCTGGCCAACATCATCCTGAGCAAACTGGACATAATGGACGAAGAACCGGAGGAACGGGACCGTATAGAGGGAGAAGCTTTATTTGTGCGGGGCATTCTGCATTTTGAGCTGGTACGGCTCTATGCCAAAGCCTGGAACGACGGAGATCCTGCCTCGAACCTGGGAGTCCCTGTACGTACCACACCAGTCACTACCGAATCCGAAGCTGCTACGCCTCCTACCCGCAATACTGTAGCCGAGGTGTATGCCCAGGTGTTAGAGGATTTGGAAAGAGCTAAAGAACTGTTGCCTGATCGTAATAATGAGCGGGCCAATACTTATGCCGCCAGTGGTTTTCTTTCCCGGGTTTATCTGCAGCAGCAGAACTATGAAGGTGCCCGCGACGAGGCGAACAGGGTAATAGAAGAAGGTGGCTATGAGCTGAACCCTACGGTTACCGCTATTTTCCGGAACGATAACACCGCCGAGGCCATTTTCGAGATTCAGCAGAACGACCAGAACAATGCCGGTACCGCCAACGACGGTCTGGCCACGTTTTATGCTGACCTGGAAGGCGTAGGCCGCGCTGACATAAGCGTGAATACTGAATTTTCGGACACAAACCCGAACAGATACACCACCTACGACCTGTACGAAGAGAACGACACCCGGCTAACCGCCCTGTTCTATACCGGCTTTAATTTCGGTGCGATCACAACAAGTAAGTGGCTGAGTTTCGGGCAGAACATTCCTGTTATACGTCTGGCAGAAATGTACCTGACACGGGCAGAAGCCAACTTCAGGCTGGGCACAGCCATTGGCGCCACGCCTGCAGAAGACATAAACAGGATTCGGACACGTGCCGGAATAAGCCCGTTAGGTAGTGTTACTCTGGAACAGATCCTGCTCGAGCGCAGGCTGGAACTTGCCTTCGAAGGATTCAGGATTCATGACCTGAAGCGTACCGAAACTGACTTGGTAGGCAGAGATCCGGAAACAGGAGATATCGATTACGTAATTCCGTGGAATGATGAAATGCTGGTCTTCCCGATACCACGCCGGGAGATAGACGCCAGCAAAGGATCGCTGGTACAAAACCCTCCGTACGGAGACTAACCTAATTTACTACCAGTAATAATAAAGGCTCCTGAAATTATCAGGAGCCTTTATTATTTACAAGGGAACAGAGTTTACGAAGCATCATATCCAAAACAGGCTTTTTCACTACTCCCAACTATAAACCATACTTATAACTACCTCTACTCCAACCACCTCCACAACTACAATTAGAAATTCTTTTTATATTAACTAAACTTTTAGTTGTTAAACTAAGTATTTAGTTATATATTCATCTCAATATTCCCCTTACCCCTATGAAAGAACTCACCAAGGCAGAAGAAGAAATCATGCAGATCCTCTGGAAAATTGAGAAAGGATTTGTGAAAGACATTATCGAACAGATGCCTGAGCCGCGCCCTGCCTACAACACGGTATCAACTATAGTTCGGATACTGGAAAAGAAAGGCTTTGTAGGTTATAACGCTTTTGGTAAAACACACGAGTACTTCCCGCTCGTTGCCGAAGACAAGTACAAGAGCTTTTTTCTGAAGAATTTTATGAGCGGCTACTTTGGCGGCTCTTTCGAGAAACTGGTTTCGTTTTTTGCCAAGGATAATAACCTGGATGTGAAAGAGCTGGACCAGCTGATGCGCCATGTAAAAGAAGACCTGAACGAAAACGAACAGCAAAATGGAAGTGCTCGGTAATTACATCATCCAATCGGGGCTGTGCCTGCTCCTGTTCTATTTGTTTTATGTATCGGTGCTGCGCAGTTATCCGAAGCCGGCTTACAACAGAGTTTATCTGCTGGCTGCCCCTGTTGCAGCGCTGGTATTTCCGTTAATTGATCTTCCATTGCCATTTGTGCCGCAATACAACCTTGCTCCTGCCCTTTCGGCTATACCATTGGCTGAAGTTACCATAACCGGTTACGTGCCCGATGGGCAGGCCAGCACAGGTTTTATAGTTCCGCCCACACTTATAGTTAGCGTGCTGTATAGTTTAGTAGCTTTTGCATTACTTACCAGGCTGGGCGTACAGTTATTCCGGTTAAAAAAGCTTGTTGATACTGCAAATCCGATTAATACTATAGATACCACTGCAACAGTACTGCAAACCGGCAATAACTATCCGACCTTTGCCTTCCTAAACTATATTTTCGTAAACCACCAGCACCACTTAACCGACCAGGAAAAGCAACAGGTAATAGCCCACGAACTGGCCCACGTCAGATTGCGCCATACCTACGATGTTCTGTACTATGAGCTTCTGACCGCCCTTTTATGGTTTAACCCGCTGATCTGGTTGCTTAAAACAGAGCTCCGCGATGTGCATGAATACCAGGCAGATGCAGCAGTAATAGCAGTTTATCAGCCACAGGCCTACACTACCTTACTGGCAAAAGAAGCGCTGTATAAAACAGGTATTCCGGTGGGAAGCTACTTCCAGAAACCACAGGTTTTTAAACGCCTGCACATGCTTCAGAAAAACGGCCAGAAAACCGGAGTGCTTCGTCCGTTACTGGTACTTCCACTCCTGCTGGCAATGCTCTTTATTTTTTCTTCGAAAGATGTTACCGCCGATATGATGCCTTCGCTTACCAAACCGGAAACACAGACTGCACAACCGGAACAAGTACAAACTATAGCTGAGGCACCGCAGCAAATACCGGAAGTAATGGTAACTGCAAAAACCCCTGAAAAAGCATTGCCTGCTACCAAGCCCGAACAAGCAGTGGAGAAACCTATAGTTACAGAAAACCTGCCCCAACCGGAAACTGAGCCAAACGCAGAAAAGCCATACGAATTTGTAGAGCAGATGCCTCAGTTTGCAGGCGGCGAACTGGAAATGCAGAAATTTATCGCCCGTAGTATCCGCTATCCGAAAACCACAAAAGAGGCAGGCATCGCAGGATTGGTAGTCGCCAGTTTTATAGTTGAACCCGATGGCTCGCTATCGAACATCACCATACTGAAAGGCCTGGATGAAGCCGCCGACCAGGAAGCCCGGCGTGTAATTGAAGCCATGAGCGGCAAGTGGGAGCCCGGTAAGCAGAACGGAAATGTTGTGCCTGTACGATTTACCATCCCGATTCGCTTTGCGCTTGTAAACTAGCAAAAACCACATATTCTCCCTGATTAACCCGGTTTAAGTGCCGGGGCAGGATTATTATTGTCTTCTAAATCCTTAACTCAAACTATAAACATACGACCATGAAAAACCTGACTACGCTTAAAACCTTGCTGGCAGCGCCCCTAATGGCATTTGCAGTAGCAGTTGTAGTGCCTTCTGTAACGATAGCACAGAATAAAATTCAGGAAAATAAAATATTCTCCTATGTGGATCAGATGCCAAAATTTGAAGGCGGTGAAACAGAGATGATGAAGTTTATGGCCGGCAACATCGCCTACCCTGCCGATGCCAAAGCCAACGGCCTGGAAGGACTGGTAGTAGTTTCATTTGTGATTGAGGAAACCGGTAAGGTAAAAGATGCGAAGGTTCTTAAAAAACTGGGCCGTGGTACCGACGAGGAAGCGCTGCGCGTAGTGAACCTGACCAGCGGAAAATGGACGCCAGGCAGCCAGAATGGCAAAATCGTACCGGTACAGTTTACCTTGCCTATCAGGTTTAGCCTGAGCGAAGCAGAAAGAGCCGCCACCGCTGACAAAGCGAACCAAATGCCACAATTTAAAGGCGGCCCGGAAGCCATGCAGCAAACGATAGCCGCGTATCTGCAACTGCCCGAAGAGGCAAAAAAAGAGAATCTGGATGCCAGAGTTATAGTTAAGTTTTATGTGGAAAAAGACGGCACCGTTTCTAACATCAGGCTGGATGGCACCAAACTTAAGAAAACCATTGGCGCAGACGCTGACATGGATTACATGGATGCCTCCACGTTTCAGGTACAGAACAAGGTCATGTTAGCAAAATTAGCGGAAGCCGCACTGGCAGCCGTTGCAGCTACTTCAGGTAAATGGGAACCGGCTACCAAAAACGGGCAGGCAACAGGCGCAGAACTGGTACTCCCGGTGCAGTTCTATAGTTCGGCAAATATGGCAAACCAAAAACAGATGAATACACCGGCGATGAGCAAATACACTAAAGAGTTTTATGCGCTGGATGAAGTAGATGTGCAGCCTGTTTTTAAGGATGGCTCTTTCGAACGGTATATGGCAAAGAACCTGCGCTACCCTGCCACCTCTTTTGAAGGTTACGTAGAAACCGGTTTTGTATTAAAGGCTGATGGCACCTTAATGGGTCCGTTATTTTATGCTCAGCCAACAAGCAACACAACAGAAAACGCAGCCATTTATAATGAAATAAAGAAGCTGGTAACATCACTGGAAGGCAAATGGGAACCCGCCAAAGTGGACGGTAAACCGGTAACTGTCACTAAAAAAATAACGATACAGTTCGTGACAAACGATGGCAGTAAAAAGCCTGCAGATACGTCTGGTAAAAAGGCAGATGTTGTAATTACAAAACTTAAATAATTATCAGCTATAGTTCAGAAGGCTATCTCACAAATTAAATTACATCAACGATGAAGAGACTATCTATAACTATAACTTTAGCTATTCTGACTATGAATAGCGTACTTGGACAGAACAGAGCCCTTACCTTTCAGGAAGCAGAAAAGCAGGGCATTCCGTTTCAAAAGCTCGACAGTCTCTATAAAAGCGCCGTTCATACTGATTCTGCCCAGGCTGTGTTTAAAACCACAGAACAGCAGGCCAATCTGCAACAGGCTTACGTTAAGCTTTTACAGGATCTGGGAGCTTTCCTAAGAGAAAACGGTTTTATGTGGGGCAACCAAGTACGCGGTGTTAACAGGATATACCTACAGGCCGATGGCAGCATCGACTATTTTTTATACAATTTCCCGGAAGGTCAGGTCGCCCCCGAGAAAGAAAGAGAATTTAAACGCCTTTTAGGCCTATTCATCCAAAATTACAGGTTTGCTGTAGCCGCCCCTGAGAAGTTTGCCCAGTGCAGCGCCGTCAGGTATTCGGACATATGATAACGCAGCTAAAACTTAGATGTAACTATAAAAAAAGCCCGCAGCTAAACTATAGCTGCGGGCTTTTTTTATGAAGTACAGTTCTTAAATATCCCATTCGTTGTTAAGGGTAGAGATGGCGTGGTAAGCGGTCATGTCGAACTGGCACGGAACTATAGAAACGTAGTTGTTCACGATTGCCCATTCGTCAGTATCTTCGCCTTTATCGTGGTTCACAAAACTGCCGGTCATCCAGAAATAACGGCGGTTACGAGGGTCCAGGCGCTCATCAAATTCTTCCTGCCACTTGGCATGGGCCTGACGGCAAACCTTAACCCCTTTTATAGTTTCATCGCTTTTCTTCGGGAAATTAACATTCAGGGCCGTGTTCTCTGGTATCGGGTTTTTAAGCGCCTGCCGGATGATCAGCTCCACAAAAGGTCTTGTATGCGAAAAATCAGCTTCGTGGCCGTAATCGCAAAGCGAAAAACCGATAGCTGGTAAGCCTTCTATCGCCGCCTCAATAGCTGCCGACATAGTTCCGGAATACAGGACACTGATGCTGGAGTTAGAACCGTGGTTAATGCCGCTCACTACCAGGTCTGGCGTGCGGTCTTTTAGCACGTGATATTTGGCCAGTTTCACGCAGTCTGCTGGTGTGCCGGAGCATTCGTAAGCTTCAATTCCCAGGTCATCGAAAGCAATTGACTTATCGAGGCGCAGCGTGTTGCCTATAGTTATGGCATGTCCCATTCCGGATTGCGGCCCATCCGGAGCTACAACCACTACATCGGCTATCTGCATGGCAACTTCTACCAGCGTGCGTATGCCCGGTGCAGTAATGCCATCATCGTTCGAAATCAGTATCAGTGGTTTAGCCATTTCTATTATTTTTAGTTGAGGTATGATAAAATAAACGAATTTCTTTTTCGTGCTAATATACAACAACCTGTTGCAGTGCATCAAGGTTTAAGAATATTTTAGAACCCGAATAAACAAACTATGATTATCAAAAATATATTTTACGCAATACTGCTGGGGGTGGGCATGGCCGCCTGTCTCTCGCAGAACGACCAGAACGTAGAGGGAGCAACGGCCGGCACTACAGAACAACCCCTTACCGAAGCAACTGGTGAAACGATAACCCCTACTGCAGACCAGCTCCGCATTGCGCCCGGCAAGGTGGGGTTTATAACTATAGCTGATGATATTGAGCAGATGCGGCAGATTATTCCGGCAGGTTTTGCCATAGCAGATACCATGTTGCAGCAGGAAGGAACACAAGCTACAGCCTACATTATTCGCCCTGAACATGAGGAAAAAGGCATACTGGTAGAGCAGCAATGTACTACAGGCTGTAAAGTATGGCGCCTTAATGTGCAGTCCGGCAAATACCAGACAGCTAAAGGAATAGGTGTTGGCGACACGTATGAAAATGCACAAAAGCAGCACCCTATAAATACCGTTACCCTGGCAGACGGAGGCCTGGTTGCTGTTGCAAAAGATGGTGGAATGAGCTTTGTGCTGGATACCAGCCAGATACCTGCCAACGACCGTTCGCGGCTTACGCCCGAAACCGTGCCGGCTGCTACACGCATTAAAGCAATTCTTATATATTAGCCACTTGTAATATTTACAGCGAATTAGTATTATTGCTGCATGGCACTACTCCGCTCCCGCTACAAGTACAAAGATTTTGGACTGCTGATACTGCGACTCGGTATTGGCTGGATGTTTATTTTACATGGCTGGCCAAAGCTGACCGGCGGCTCTGAAACATGGGTACAGATCGGGAGTAACATGAAGTTGCTTGGCATTGATTTTATGCCTGTTTTCTGGGGTTTTATGGCTGGGTTTGCCGAAGTAGTGGGTGGTGCCCTGATAATGCTTGGGTTCTTTTACAGGATCTCCTGCGCCTTACTGGTAGTTACCATGTTTGTAGCAGCCCTGCGCCACATGACCGCTGGCGACGGCTTTATCGGGTATTCCCACGCATTGGAGGCAGCTATCCTTTTCTTCTCGCTTTTATTTATCGGCCCCGGCAAGTATAGTTTAGATAAAGCTATCTTCCCGAACAAAAAGGACCGCCGCTTGTACTAAGCCCTGAACTATAAAAAACTCCTGCCACACACGAACTATAGGTTATGTATGGCAGGAGTTTTTGTTTTAAGCCCGTGCTATAGTTTACTACCTGGATTTCTTACCGGAAATACCTTAAATTACGATCTCAATAATACAAGCTATACCTACCTATGCTAACCACGCTACTTTTAGCCACACTGCTAACTACAGGCACACCAGGTAAAACCGACCTGAAAACGCCCTATGAAAAAGGAAACGGCAACGTTACCGCCACCTACGACGAAGCGATAGAATGGTACAAAAACTTCGACAAGGCGTACGAGGAAGTGAAGATGGTGCCCTACGGCTACACTGATTCCGGAAGATTGCTGCACTTGGTCATCGTTTCTACTGACAAGGATTTTGATCCGGCCTCTATCAAAGAAAAAAACAAACGCGTGCTGCTGATACAGAACGGCATACACCCGGGTGAGCCCGAAGGCATTGACGCGACCATGATGCTGGCCCGCGATTACTTGGCAGACAAAAACAAGCGCAAACAGCTGGACAATGTGGTATTAGCCATTATTCCGGTTTATAACATTGGCGGCGCCCTTAACCGCAACAGCCACACCCGCACCAACCAGAACGGCCCGGAGGTATACGGTTTCAGAGGCAATGCCCGAAACCTGGACCTGAACCGCGACTACATTAAAACTGATTCCCGCAACGCCAAACTATTTCACCTGATCTTCCGCGACTGGGATCCGGATGTGTTCATGGATAACCATACCTCGAACGGAGCCGATTACCAGCATGTGATGACCCTGATTGCCACGCAGCACAACAAACTGAACCCGACGCTGGCAAAATACCTCAGCGAGAAAATGGTTCCTACGCTATACGCTGGCATGAAAAAGGACAAATACCCAATGGTACCTTACATGAACACGGTTGATGAAACCCCGGATAAAGGTATTATCGGTTTTATGGAATCGCCGCGCTACGCAACGGGTTATACGGCCCTTTACAACACCATTGGTTTTGTGCCGGAAACACACATGCTTAAGCCATTTAACCAACGCGTAGATGCAACCTATAAGCTGATGGAGAACATGATCGAGACGGTGCACCGCGATGCCGATGAGATCGGAAAACTACGCGCCAAAGCCAAACAGGAAACATTGCAGCAACAAAACTTTAACCTGAACTGGCAACTCGACACAACCAAAGTAGAGCAGATTCCATTTTTAGGTTATGCAGCAAAGTATAAACCGAGCGAAGTCAGCGGGCTGGAGCGCCTGTACTACGACCGTAAAGCGCCTTACAGCAAGAAAATCAACTATTACAACACCTTTACCCCGACAACTATAGTTGAAAAACCTGTAGCCTACATTATACCTTTTGCCTGGCACGAAGTAATTGACCGCCTGAAAACCAACAAGGTAGAAATGCAGCAGCTAACCAAAGACACAACTATAGCTGTAGACACCTATTACATTACCGACTATAAAACTGGCCCGCGCGCATACGAAGGCCATTACATACACACAGATGTAAAAGTGGAGAAAAGAACGATGCCGCGGCAGTTCCTGAAAGGCGATTACGTGGTGTACCTGAACCAGGAAGCCAACCGTTTCCTGGTAGAAACACTGGAGCCGCAGGCAGCGGATTCGTACTTCGCCTGGAACTTCTTTGATTCGATACTGATGCAGAAAGAATACTTTTCGAGCTATGTGTTTGAGGACCTGGCTGCTGAGTACCTGCAAAAGGACCCTGCGTTACGCAAAAAACTGGAAGACCGCAGAAAAGCTGATCCGGAGTTTGCCAAAAATGCCCGTGCCCAACTGGATTTTGTTTACCGCAACACGCCTCATTACGAGCCAACCCACAATATGTACCCGGTAGGCCGCCTGATGCAGGACATGAAACTACCACTATAAACTATAGCCGATTATACTCTAAAAAAATAGCTGCCAGTTGGCAGCTATTTTTCGTTATACCAGCCTGCTGAATAAGAAGCATTTACACAAAATCCCACCCCCTTTCTCCAAGCTTCTAAGCCTGCCTAAGCTCCCATTAAAAAATATTTTTCGGAACCAAAATATGGAATATCAACGTTCTTACTCTATATTGCATGTACATACATTAAATTTACTTACATATAAATGACACTGATTAATCATTTGAACTGGCGTTATGCAACTAAGCGCATGACCGGTGAACAAGTACCGCAGGAGAAGATTGACTATATACTGGAAGCAACCCGTTTGTCTGCTTCGTCTATGGGCTTACAGCCTTACACCGTATTGGTTGTAGAAGATAAGGAACTGCGCACACAAATACAGAAAGTAGCTTACAACCAGCCTCAGATTGTGGAGGCATCGCACCTGCTGATTTTT
The DNA here is from genome assembly GCF_019336435.1 of Pontibacter populi. Lineage (GTDB taxonomy): Bacteria > Bacteroidota > Bacteroidia > Cytophagales > Hymenobacteraceae > Pontibacter > Pontibacter humidus. The sequence goes on from NZ_JAHWXQ010000002.1 coordinate 952,888, forward strand.
GCTGCCTGGGATAAGGTAACCGAAGCCGATGTAGATGCTTATATGCAGAACATTGCGGAGGTGCGCCAGATACCGGTAGAGTCGCTTGCAGACTTTAAGGGCAGCCTGATGGGCTCTGTGGTAAACCGTACACAGGAACAGCAGTATGAGTGGGCCGCTCGCCAGACCTATATTGCACTTGGCACTGCCCTGGCTGCTGCAGCCGAGCAGGGAGTGGATGCAACGCCAATGGAAGGATTTGCCCCGGATGCGCTGGACGAACTGCTGAACCTGAAAGAAAAAGGACTGCGCAGCGTAACGCTAATGCCGATAGGTTACCGCAACACCGAAGCCGATTTTCTGGCAACTGCCAAAAAAGTACGTCGTGAAAAAGAACAACTTTTTGTGAAGCTGGCCTAAGTACCAGTTGCTGTTTTTATAGTTTGAAAAGCCACCCGCACAGGTGGCTTTTTTGCTTTTATCCGCAGCCCGAAACAGTTTATAGTTTGATGTCTCAACAACTATAATATCCTTCTCTCACTTCCTTCGTTTAATGCCATAATACAATATTCTGACAGCATGAAAAAGCATAACGGAGAACTGGAAATAGATGAAGACCTGGAAATGGATCATCGCACCTGGACCGTGCAACGGATAAGCTGGGTAGTTCTGCTTCTTATCGTGATAGCTGCCTTGCTTGGTTTTACAGGGCGGGGCGGTGTAAAAGGCATCAACAAAACAACAAAAAAAACGGCTTCGCAGACGATGGAGGTGGAATATGACCGCTTTTTACGGGATGAGGTGGAAGGAGAAATGAAGATCAGCCTGCAAAACCTTAAAACGACGAGCCCTTCCCTCTTTTTCAGCAAGGAATTCTATGACAAGGTGCGGGTAGAAGAAATTGTGCCGGAACCGGAGCATGTAGAGATCAGTCAGGATGGTATTACATACACCTTCCGGGCAACAAAACCGGAATTTATAATTCTGTTTTACACCAAACCCCTGCATATTGGTTCGTTACAGGTAGTTGCCAAAGGCCCCGATAACGAGACCGTTACAATATCACAATTTGTGTACCCTTAATCACTGATAAAAACGATGGATACGATCATAAAAGGCGCTGTCATTTATGTCTTTCTGCTACTGATCTTCAGGATCAGTGGAAAGAGAACGATGTACGATGCTACCGTATTTGATTTTGTGTTGTTACTGATCATTGCCGAAACTACGCAGCAGGCACTTCTGGGCGACGACTTCTCGCTTACCAACGGGTTGCTGCTCATCATGACGCTGATCATACTCGATATTATCATATCGCTCCTGAAGCAAAAGTTTAATCCGATAGAAAAACTGGTAGACGGAAGCCCGCTGATAATTATGGACAAAGGCCAACTGCTCCGCGACCGCATGCGAAAAGAACGAATAGATGAAGCGGATATAATGGAGTCTGCAAGGGACCTGCACGGGCTGCAACGCCTGGACCAGATCAAATATGCTATCCTGGAGAAGAATGGAAAAATCACGATCATCCCGCAGGAAGAAGCCAGCTAAACTATAGTTACAACTAAAAAGCCACCAGTAACGGTGGCTTTTTAGTTGTAACTATAGTTTCTTATTTCAGCATGGAGGCCGTGTTCGGGTTTGAGAGTAGTTCGCCGAATAATTCCCATCGCTTTCCAGGGTTATTATCGGTGCCGCCGTTGCGCTCGATGTAGTTACGAACCAGCTGCTGGCCCAGGTTATAGTTGATCACGTAGCTGCGGTATTTGTCCATAAAGCGGGTGCGCTGCAGGGCTTTATCCGGGGCATACAGGTTATACTTTACCAACATATCAGTAGCCTGCTCTCTCGTGATTTCTCCGTTCAGGTAAAGGCGGGCCGCTTCGTTTCCGGCAAAGTCCAGCTGTCCGATCATATCAAGTATGGTATAGTAGCGGTCGGCCTCGGCAGCATTTAAACCTGCCAGCGGGAACAGTACTTCTCTCTCAAACTTTATTCTTTCCTGTGCCGGGAAAGCCACATCGATGCCATAGTTGGCGCTGCCTTCGGCTATTAAACTTTGCGGCGAAAACAGCGGGTAGATCGAATATTCTTTCCAGCCTTTTTTATCTACCAAGTTCTGCTCTAGCAACACGTTAAATACATGGTGGCCCGGGTAACCTTCATGCGCGGCCAGGTCAATGGCACGCTCAATGTAGATCGGGAAATCAGTATTGATCTGGATCAGACTATAGCCTTTGCCTTTGTAGTAGTTATAGCCCGACCAGGCTTTATCCGTCACAAATTCGAGGGTAAAATTTTCGTTTGCCGGTAACTTATAGTGTGCTTTGGTTCGGTTGCGGGCTTCGGCAATGGCTGCTTTAAAAACGGTGTCCAGCTTTGCTTTCGGTATCTCGAACCGGGCACGGTACGCATCCCAGCGAGCAGCTATAGTTCCTTTGCCGGGCAGTTGCTTATCTATGGCTGTAAGTATGGAGTCGAAATGAGAAAGCGCGTAATGCGGAGGTTCGGCATCGTACAACAGTTTAGCTTCCTCATCGAAACTATAGTTCTTACCCTGCATCATCTCTACTTTGGTAATGGCGGCCAGTATCTGCTTTTTAAACATAGCCAGGCGACGCATTTCGTCGGCAGCCAGGGTTGTGGTGTCCTGTGCCTGTAGTTGTGCCTGTATGGCTTTGAACTCTGCTAAAAATTCATCGGCAGGCAGGGAGTCTATTGGTTCGCCGGTTGGTTTCCATACTTCAGGGCCGTAATAGGCATCCACCACATCGCTGTCGTACTGACCTAGTCTGAGCAGTGTCTTCACGTAACGTTCGGCCAATTGGTCCATGGTCCCTACTTCTTCAGTCTCGGTTTTGGTAGTGGTACAGGCCCAGCAAACGGCAAAGAGTAGTGTAAATAGAAATGCTTTTTTCAGAGTTTGCATATTGGTTGAGTATCGTTCATGGTAGTAAGTTATAGTAGTTTGGGCATGATGAAAAACAAATGCCGGTAAGATAGACTTAACCGGCATTTATATCTATAAGCGCAATAATTTGATCTGCAGAAAAAGAGCCTTACAGAACTATAGCAGGCTGCTCTCAGATCTCAATTTCGCCGGTTAAATAAGTAACTGCTTTACCGGTAATCTTTACGCGGTCGCCCAGGTTCTCGCAGGTTAAATTTCCTTGCCTTTTTGAAAGTTGTTTGGCTGTCATCACCTGCTTGTTCAGGCGGTTGCTCCAGTAAGGTGTAAGCGTAGTGTGAGCCGAACCTGTTACCGGATCTTCCACGATCCCTACCTGAGGGCAGAAAAACCGTGATACAAAATCTACCTCCCTACCCGGTGCTGAAACGATAACACCACGCGCTTCCACTGAATTTACCAGGTTCGTATCCGGGTTAAAGCCAGCCACATCCTCTTCGGAACTATAGATCAGCAGGTAATCGGTTTTGCCTTTGTAAGTTTCCTGCGGCGCTTTGCCAAATGCTTCTACTAGCGCTTCAGGCGTTTCAGTTGCTTCGTACACATCCGTCGGGAAATCCAGGGTTAGCAGGTCTCCATTCCGTTGCACCCGAAGCAAACCACTGCGCGCTGAGTTCAGGTTTATAGTTTCGGATGGATGGTTATAGTAGTTGAACAGTACATAAGCCGCTGCCAGGGTAGCGTGCCCGCAAAGGTCCACTTCTACAGTAGGTGTAAACCAGCGGATTTCATAATCATCACCCGCTTTCACCACAAAAGCAGTTTCGGCCAGGTTATTCTCTGCGCCTATGTTTTGCATGGTTGCATCATCGAGCCATGCATCCAACACACACACCGCCGCCGGGTTGCCGCCAAAGACTTTATCCGTAAAAGCGTCTATCTGGTATAGTTTAATTTTTGCCAAAGTTGTTAATGAGTAATGAATAGTGAGTAATTAATAATTGTCCTGGTTCTTAAGATCTGCACCTAATAAGATATTTACCTAAACTAAAGTTGTAGGCTCCCTGCTAATACTTCGCCGGCTGGCCAGCTTTAGGCAGCGATTTACGGATAAACTCCCGCAGGTCGTCGTTGCTTTTTACCAGGTCTTCTTTGCGCAGGTACATCATGTGGCCACTGCGATAGCCTTTCCAGTCCAGGCGGTTTTTAAGCTTGCCACTCGGGTCTAGTTGCCACATGCTGTACTTGGAATTAAAGTAATCGGTAGCACCATCGTAATAGCCGGCCTGGAACAGCACGTGCAGGTATGGGTTTTGCGCCATTGCCTGGCGCAGGTTTTCGCCGGTGCGGTCGTTGCTGCGGTTCCAGGGATGTACCGGGCCAAACATGTTGTATTTCACGTCTGTTTTATACTTGAGCTCGTTGCGCAAATACATGTTTATGGCCGGGGTAAAGGCGTGCAGCCAGGCGGTTAGTTCGGCATTAAAGTCTGGTCGATCGCCGGCATCCTGTCGGTCTATGCCTTTGTAGCGAGAGTCGAGGCGGCCAATAGTGTAGCCTTCGTTACGGAGCAGCTCTTTCCAGAAAAAGTTGGTAGGCACATCCAGGTTATAGTTTTGGATGCTTTGCTCGGAGAGACCGGCATAACGGGCCATTTTAGATACGATCTTTTTTTTATGCGCTTCTTCTATAAAACCACCCTGCGCGATAGCCGGTAGCAGCTCGTTGGTAGTAAAAGCTTCCACTTCGGGCAGTAACACATCCAGGTCTTTCTGCTGCAGATCCTGCGGCAGTTTTTTGTGATACCAGGCAGTAGCTGCAAAATACGGCAGGCGAAGGGCTGCATCAACAGGGCCGCTACGCTCAATACCCAAATCGGTTGGCGAAACCAGTATAACGCCGTTCAGGTACATCCAGTGAGAGTTCTGCAGCTCCAGTGCCAATCCCGAAACGCGGGTGGTTCCGTAGCTCTCCCCTATCAGGTATTTTGGTGATGCCCAACGGCCTTTACGCGTTACAAACGTGTTGATCCACTCTGCCAGGTATTTTACATCAGCATTCACACCGAAGAACTTTTCCTTCATTTTATCTTTATCCACGCCTTCGGCCATGCGCGAGTAGCCAGTGTTCACCGGGTTTACATACACAATATCGGCCACATCCAGTATCGACTCCGGGTTTTCGCGGTAACCGTATGGCTGCACCGGGTAGCCTTCGTCGTCAATATTTAACAAACGGGGACCTGTGTAGGCAATGTGCATCCAAACCGAAGCCGAGCCAGGACCTCCGTTAAAAGAAATAACCAGCGGACGCGAAGCGCGGTCTTTTATATCGGAGCGCTCATAATAAGTAAAAAACAAACCAGCTATCGTTTTGCCGTTCTCGTCCCAAACGGGTTGCATGCCGGTGGTAGCGTTGTAGGGAATGCTTTTGCCTTTAACAGTTACCTGTTGTTTGGTAGTAACAGCAGAATCAGGATTAAGCGGACGCTGTGCTATAGCTGGGCGAATTGCCACTGCAAGCAGCATCAGGAGTAAAAGTTTTCTCATGGTACGTTTTGTAGGATAGATGCAAAAACAACCCACCGCTGGCAGGTTAAGCAAACAATATAGTAAAAACCGGATAGATAAAGGTGTTAAAGCAGAGTTGTCAGGCAAAACTTATAGTTTGCAGCTCAATACAAGCTGTCTATAGTTAGAGCTGCGTGTTATAGATGAACTGCACACTCAACTGCAATTATAGTGTATTCAGAAATTTATTGGTTTTGGCCCGCAAGCAACGCTTTTACCTGCTCATAATGTGCTGCTTCAGCGGTGTTTCCTGCTTTTTTGAGCAATCCTATCAACGGATCGTAGTAGCCTGTGTGCAGGGGCTGCAGGTTTACAAGTTCGGCCATTGGCTTTACAGCTTCGGAATAGGCTTCTTTTTTAGATAGTTCGTTTACCTGGGTTATAAGCTCGCTTTCATATTTTTCATACAGTCCGGCAAAAGCCCCACGAGCACCTGCCACAGTTACTACTATCGTTTCCTGGAAATAAGCCAGTTTATTCGCATCAAACAAGGTATAACCTGAATCCATGTAGTTAAACTGAACAGGAATAACAGCATAAAAGTATTTTGCCGTATCGTTCGTTGCTTCCCACTTGCCTTTCGTTTTTTCAACTACATTTTTAAAAGCTGCCGTGTAGCTTTCATCCGCTTTGTGCAGCGTTCCGACTTCTACTATCTCCCCTTTCCTGTCAATCTTTAGCACCCCAACTATAGTTATAAGCTTTTTACTCATAAAATCCCCCTGCGGGAACCTGATATTTTTGGCCAACACCCTTGCAAGTTCATCTTTGCCGCCTTTATAAGCTGCCGTATTGTGTAAATGGTTCAGGTCAGAGGCAGTGAACTGCGCCAAACAGCTTACATTTATAGTTACCAGAAGTGAAAACAGGAATAGGTAAAATTTGGTCATAACTTAAAGTTTCAGGAGTTTATTATTCAGGTGAGAAGAATAGATCAGTAATCTCAGAAGGTATAAATCTATAGAATTTACCTGTAAATCTGGTTTCAAACTTTCTTATAAACTATACAGCCTATCAGCTCCGGGTGGTCCTGGATCATATCTTGCTTCCTGGCTTTCCGAAGCATCCAGAGTATAAGCGCATCGCCGCCGGCTGCGAAAGTAAACAGCAATCCAAACGCGAATTCATACAGACTTCCAAGCGTAAGCCCAACTATAGTTGGCAGCACGCCCATCACAAGGCCCGGCATCATGCCACCCAATATGTAAGGTGTAAGCGGAAGCATTTCTTTGCAATGGCAATACGGTGTCAGCATTTGCCAGTGCACGCCATATTTTATTGATTTCAGCCCATGTTTACAGAAAACTGCCCAGGTTAGGCCATGTAGCAGCTCATGAATTACTGCACCCGGAATAAAAAGCAGCAACGGGTAAAGAAACACTTCTTCTTTATTAGCATGGTAAAAGCTTTTAAGGGTATGCATCTCAAACTGTTCGGGCCAAAGCCACACATAGGCCGACACACAAACAAGCAGCACCGGAACTATAAAAACAAGGGCCAGCACATTTGCTTTGGCAGCGCTTAAGGTAAGTTCCTCTTTTTTATAGTTTATAGTTTCTGCTTCCAGCGATAGATCTTCCATTATGATTCTAAAGTAGATAATCCGCTCCATAAAACCCAGTTAATAGCGCAGCCCAACTATAAAACAAAAACACTATATTTGTTAAGCCTGCATTTGGGCACATCTTTAATCAAGTATATCTGTGGCTATCGTTTTAAGTATAGATAATCTCTCTAAAAAATATGGCAGCCTGAAAGCCGTTGACAGCCTGAGTCTGCAGGTAGAGGAAGGCAGTATTTACGGGTTGCTCGGCCCGAACGGAAGTGGCAAGACCACAACACTGGGTATGGTGCTGGATGTGATACAGCCTACCGGCGGCAGCTTTTCTTGGTTCGGTGATGGTATTAGCAAAGCAACCAAACAACGCGTAGGCGCCATCCTGGAAACACCTAACTTTTACCCTTACCTTACTGCAAAACGCAACCTGCAGGTAATTGCCGACACCAAAGGCGCAGATCACCAGAACATAGCTAAAATGTTGGATCTGGTGGGTTTGGGTACGCGTAGCAACACGACGTTCAAAGGTTTCTCCTTGGGTATGAAGCAACGTTTGGCCCTGGCCGCTGCCATGTTAAACGATCCCGAAGTACTGGTACTGGATGAGCCGACAAACGGACTGGACCCGCAGGGTATTGCCGAAGTGCGTGACCTGATACTGCGCATTGCAGCCCAGGGTAAAACTATAATCCTGGCCAGCCACCTGCTCGATGAAGTAGAAAAAGTATGCACACACGTAGCGGTATTGCGCACCGGCAAACTGGTAACCGATGGCCCTGTAGGTAATATCTTATCAGCAAAAGAGCAGCTTATAGTTAGTGCCGAATACTTAGCCCCGGTACTTCAATTACTGGAGCGTCTGCCTTACATTGCCCAATTTGCGCAGGAGAAAGACTATGTGATTCTAACTTTGCAGGAAGGCTACAGCAGCACAGACCTTAACCGCGATATGTTTGCACAGGGCGTTGTGCTGTCGCAATTGGTGGCGCGTCGCAAAAGCCTCGAAAAACAGTTTCTTGAGATTATAAAATCCTAATACTGATGAACTTACTCCGAACAGAGTTCCGTAAAATATTCCCTTACCGTACTTTCTGGATTATACTTGCTGTTTATGTGCTCCTGCTGTTGCTTATACTTTACACCAGCTCCAGTATACAGATAAATAACAAAGCCCTGGGCGACGAGACGTTTCAGCTTCCGGGCCTGTGGATGCGCCTGACCTATGTCGCCCATTTTTTTAACCTACTGCTGGGTATCCTGGTTATTGTGCTGATTACAGATGAGTATAGTTTCCGGACGATCAGGCAACAGGTAATTGACGGGCTTTCGCGTGCCGAAGTGGTACTGGCAAAGTTTTATGTGGTTCTGGCATTAGCAGTTTTCAGCACAGTTTTCATACTGGTGCTGGGCCTTTACTTTGGCCTTGTCTATAGTTCAGACAAGTCGATGCAGGCTTTGTTCAGCCAGATAGATTACCTGCCTTATTACTTTGTGCAGGCCGTTGCCTATATGACACTTGCCATGCTGTTTGCGTTTATAGTCCGGAAGAGCGGGTTGGCCATTATCGCGTTTATAGCCTACACTAAGATCGTAGAGCCACTTATCCATTTTAACCTCCCCGACCACATCGATAAATATTTCCCGATGAAGGCGCTGGATAGTTTAACACCGATGCCGGGGCAGGATCTGTTCGGCCAGTTAACATCACCAATAGAACAGCTTTCGCCTGCCATGGCTACCTTGCCTGCTTTGCTTTACGTGGGCCTGTTTTTACTGCTGACCTATGCCGTTCTTAAAATGCGCGATTTATAGGGTATTATAGTAGTTAACGATGGCTATAAAGTCAGACGGCTGATCAAAATTCAGTCTATTCTTACGTACAAAAGACTTTATGACGGGTGCTTTTTTGCCGCAGTAGAGCAGGAAATCTTTACGGGTCTGCTGTATCACTTTTATTTCGCCAGCCGGGTTCATCACATAAAACAACGGCTTTATCTGGTCGTAATAAATTCCCTGTATCGGGTAGCCTAATGGGTCGGTTGTCCTGTTCTCCATCATGCTGGCCAGGTGAGAATCTACAATGCGTTTGTTATAGCTTTCACGCATCAGTAAGGTTATGTTCCCTTCCATTATCTGCTCAAAAAAGGTAGGCTTTTTAAAATCCGTGTGCTCATCGCCCTGATCCCAGTAAATGGATTTAAACAAATGGCGCCGGTTACTGTACGCATTCGATACTTCAAATTTGGCAACATTTACCGGCGATAATGAACTCAGGGTATTATCGGCGAGCGAGACTGTAATTATATCCTGGGACCTGTAATAGGTAACTACACCTTTCAGCACCTCGCCTGAAGTAAGTGTTACCTCCCCTCTGGGCCAGATCTGAACATCAATGGCTTCTCTTGTCTGTGCTTTTAATGCTGTACTGCTCAACAGGCATATAACAGAAAAAAGCAGTAATCTGAATAATAAAATACTTTTCATAGGCTTCCCTCCTTAGTTAAAATTGTGCCCTTACCTACACTATAAGTAACTATGAAATAAGCCCAACAGGTATGTTTTTTCTTAAAAAAGATATAAATATTTAGGCAACACACTAAAAACAAAAGCCAGTGCATTTCTGCACTGGCCCTATATATAATCTCCTTACAGAGAAATAGTTATCTGTTTACAATTGCGCTACCCAGGATCTCATGCCCCAGTTTGTCGCGTTTGGTAGTAAGGTACTTCTGGTTGTGCTTGTTAGGAGCAATTTCAATAGGCACGTTACTTACAACTTCCAGTCCGTAACCAATCAGACCGGTACGTTTTTTAGGGTTGTTGGAGATCAGCATCATTTTAGTAACACCAAGGTCGCGCAGTATCTGTGCACCAACGCCATAGTCACGCTCATCCATGCCAAAGCCCAGCTCCAGATTTGCCTCTACGGTGTCGCGGCCCTGCTCCTGTAGTTTGTATGCTTTCAGTTTGTTTATCAAACCAATGCCACGCCCTTCCTGGTTCATGTAAACTATAACGCCTCTGCCTTCGCGCTCAATCATGCGCATGGCTTCGTGCAGTTGTGGCCCGCAATCGCAACGGCATGATCCAAAAATATCGCCGGTTACGCAGGAGGAGTGAACACGTACCATAACTGGCTCGCCTTCTTCCCAGGTACCTTTTACAAGTGCCAGGTGTTTGGCGCCATTGCTACGCTGTGTAAATGCATACAGGTCGAAATCACCGTAATCGGTTGGTAGATGCACAGCAATTTCACGCTCAATCAGGCTTTCCTTTTTCAGGCGATACGCGATCAGGTCTTTGATAGAAACCAGCTTCAGGTTGAAACGCTTGGCTACGTGTACCAGGTCCGGCAGGCGGGCCATCGTACCATCTTCATTCATGATCTCGATCAGCACACCAGCAGGTGCAAGTCCGGCTAAACGAGCTAAGTCAACTGCTGCTTCGGTATGTCCGGCACGGCGCAGTACGCCTTCTTTCTTAGCTTTAAGCGGGAAAATGTGACCCGGCTTACCAAGCGAGTGCGGATCGGTGTTTGGGTCTACAAGGGCCTGTATGGTTTTTGCTCTGTCGGATGCTGAAATACCGGTAGTACAACCATGCCCGATCAAATCTACTGATACTGTGAATGGTGTAGCGTGCAGGGCTGTGTTACGACCTACCATCAGTTCCAAACCTAACTCTTCACAACGCTCTTCTGTAAGCGGTGCACAGATTAGGCCACGGCCATGGGTAGCCATAAAGTTGATGATCTCAGGCGTTACCATCTCGGCGGCGCAGATAAAGTCGCCTTCGTTCTCACGATCGTCATCGTCCACCACAATAATTACTTTACCCTGACGGATATCTTCGATGGCGTCCTCGATCGGATCGAGTTTTATAGTTTCAGTGTTTGTATTCTCCATAAGATGTTTTGCGGGATAAAGCACAGTGTTAACTACCTCTCTCCCTGCTTTTTGAAAACTTGTTGCTTCTACTTACCATAACTATAAAAATCGGGGCATTGTTCAAAAGCCATACACCCCGAACTATAGCCTGCCAGGCAGATATTCGGAAAACTGAACAAAGGTAGAAAGAAAAGGCCTTCTCTAAAGGAAAGATGCTAATTTTTATGGTTGTGCGGGAAGATTGTATTGTTGAATTAACTATAGCAGGTGCGGTTTATAGTTTAAACTATAGCTTAATTTCGATAGAACTATAGTTACCTGTTCACAACTATACCAAGCAGGTCGCCGAGCTGCTTATAGTAAGAGCTTAAGTTCATGATCAATTTCAGCACCCTATCCACTTCTGTAGGGTCTGTTACGAGGCGCAGCTTTTCGCTTTCCTGTTTTAGGAGTAGCTCTGCATTTCTGCGTTTCAGGCGCATTACGGCTCTTTCGGCACCATAAGGCAGCAGATCGGTTTCACGGGGCACAAAAACCTGGTGCGTTTCCCAATTCGGGCTAAGTTCGTAGGGCTCAGCTAACAGCGAGATAGATTCGGTTCTGATCTCTTCCTTCGGAAAAGTAATAAAATCGTTTGCTGTCGGAAGTACACCGCTGTTGAGTCGTTCCTTTACAAAATCAATGATCTGAATATAAAGCGGCGTTACAAACTCAATATCGTCGAGCTGGTCCAGCATGTACTGGCTGGTGGTTATGCCATCTTCCAGTTCCTGGTCCGGGTAATGCAGGATCATGCGCACGATTTCGCGTTCGTAGCGTTTAGTCACCTCCAGCTCCGGCACTTCCTTTTCAGGTTCCGGAACTATAGGTTGCGGTGCAAATGCTTCAGGGTTACCGGCTTTCTGCTGCTGCTGGCGCTCCTGCAGGTGCATTTTGTTGTACTCTGATATCAGTACCTGCTCGTCGATATCGAAAATAAGACTGGTGCTCTGGAAGAATACCGAACGCTTAATTGAATCCGGGATTTTGGAAATAGAAGTAACAATCTCCCGAATCGCTTCAGCTTTCTTTACCGGGTTCCCTTTGGCTTCCTCGGCAAATAAGCTCGACTTATAAGAGATAAAATCCTGGGCATTTTGCTTTACATAGGCCTTAAAAGCTGTGTCGCCTACTTTCTGGATGTAAGAGTCCGGGTCCTCGCCTTCTGGAAAAGTTACTACCTGCACGTTCAACCCTTGTTCCAGGATAAGATCAATACCACGCAACGATGCTTTTATACCGGCGGCGTCGCCATCATAAAGTACGGTAATGTTGTGCGTATAGCGTGCAATCAGCTTTATCTGGCCTTCGGTAAGCGACGTACCAGACGACGACACTACGTTCTCGATGCCGCCCTGGTGTAACGAGATCACATCCAGGTAGCCCTCCACCAGGAAGCACATATCCTGCATGCGCATCGCCTGCTTCGCCTGGAACAAACCATAGAGCACATTACTCTTGTGGTAAATTTCAGACTCCGGCGAGTTCAGGTATTTCGGGCTCTTTTTGTCGTTTGATTTTAAGGTACGGGCACCAAACCCGACCACCCTGCCCGACACGTTATGGATCGGGAACATGACACGCGCCCGGAACCTGTCGTAACGTTTGTCTTCTTTAACTATAGTTAGGCCGGTGGCCTCTAAGTAATGTTGTTTGTAGCCTTCCCTTAGCGCAGCATCGGTCAGGTCGCTCCACGCTTCCACACTATAGCCCAGCTCAAACTTCTTTATAGTTGCCGCGCTCATACCCCGTTGCTTCAGGTACGACTGGCCAATACTGCCTTCTTCGTGGTTAAATAAGTTGTGCTGAAAGTGCTTGTTGGCAAAATCCGAAACTATAAATAAACTATCGCGCTCACTCTGCTCCTGGCTGTATTCATTCGTTTCTTCCTCTGGAACTTCAATGCCGTACTTTTTGGCAAGATGCTTCAGAGCCTCCGGGAAACTGGCGCCTTCCACATCCATAATAAACTGCACCGAGTTACCCGCTTTGCCGCAACCAAAACACTTGTAAATGCCTTTAGCCGGTGATACAGAGAAAGATGGAGATTTTTCGTGGTGAAAGGGACAGCAGGCCCACATGTTTTGCCCTTTTTTCTTCAGCGAAACATAATCGCCTACCACCTCCACTATATCAGCCTGGAGAATTATCTGGTCAACGGTTTCTTTTGGAATAAGGGACATGCTACTACACTTTTGCGGGATGACAAAGATAACAGATACTTCGAATTTCGGACGAGCTGTTGTGTGAATTTAAATTTGCCGGAACTATAGTTCAACGCAAAAAGCAGGCAGCTCAAACCTTATCGGCTTTAACTTGTAGTTACTTAAACTATGGGACCAACTTTCAACCTCCAGAGTATAGTTGCTCGCCGGGCTTAGGATAGTTGCGGGATCGGGCACAAACCTGAATTTTTCTGTTTCAAAACTGACAAACATCATCTCTACATCGGCCTGCATCTGTTGTATTTTGTTTGTATCTTTGCAGCAGAATTGAGCGCAAGCTTCATATTACAACTATGGCTATTACAAAAGAAGATATACTAAAAGCCCTCAGCTATGTGGAGGAACCCGATCTTGGCAAAGACCTGGTTACGCTGAACATGGTGGAGGACGTACAGGTAGATGGTAAAAATGTAAGCTTCACTGTTATCCTTACAACGCCTGCCTGCCCGCTTAAAGACATGATCCGCAACGCCTGTGTGCGCGCCATCCATACCATGGTGGACAAAGACGCAGAAGTTACCGTGAACATGACCTCGCGCGTAACCACTGCCCGCACCGATAACGCTGCTGTAGTTGGTGGCGTTAAAAATATTATTGCCGTTGCTTCTGGTAAAGGTGGCGTAGGTAAATCTACGGTTACCTCTAACCTGGCAATTGCCCTTGCTGAAAGCGGTGCACGTGTTGGTTTGATTGATGCTGACATTTCAGGACCGTCTATGCCAACGATGTTTGGTGTGGAAGACGAGCGTCCGCGCATGATACAAGGCGACCATGGCAAGAATTACATCGTTCCTATTGAGAAGTTCGGCGTTAAAATGATGTCGATCGGCTTCCTGACTCCTGCCGATGGCGCTGTCATCTGGCGTGGCCCGATGGCAAGCTCTGCCTTAAAGCAGTTTATTTCGGATGTAGACTGGGGTGATTTAGATTACTTACTAATTGACCTGCCGCCAGGAACTTCAGACATTCACTTAACGATGGTGCAGGCATTGCCGGTAACAGGTGCAGTTATAGTTACCACGCCACAAAAAGTAGCCTTGGCCGATGCCATGAAAGGTTTGCAAATGTTCCGTCAGCCGCAGATCAACGTACCTGTTTTGGGCGTAGTGGAAAATATGGCGTACTTTACTCCTGCTGAGCTTCCTGAAAATAAATATTATATTTTTGGCGAAGGTGGCGGTAAAGCGCTGGCAGATAAGTACGAAGTACCACTATTAGGCCAGATTCCGCTTGTGCAGAGTATTCGCGAAAATGGTGATGCCGGAACTCCGGTAGTTTTACAGAACGATTCTCCGGCTTCCGGTGTTTTCAGAGAGTTAGCCCAGGCTGTGGCGCAGCAGGTTTCTGTTCGCAACGCAACTTTAGGCAAAACGCAACCCGTAGAAATTAAAAGCTAACAAAATATGGCAGCTAGTAACATAGATCAAGATTTCCTGAACCGTATAGAAGGTGCCCTTGACCAGATCAGACCGTACCTGGAGGCAGATGGTGGCAACGTGAAAGTGCTGGAAGTAACCGATGACATGGTGCTGAAGCTGGAATTGCTCGGTGCCTGTGGCTCCTGCCCTATGTCTACCATGACGCTTAAAGCCGGTGTAGAGCAGTCTGTGTTAAGAGCCATCCCCGAAATTAAAGCCGTAGAAGCCATTAACCTGACTCCTATCAACGGATAATAAGACCTTGTTTATACTTTTGAGCAGCCCTGGTTTCTTCGGAAACCAGGGCTGTTTTTTTTGTTTGGTGACTGATACTGCTATAGTTTCATTGTAGCAGTTTCCACCCACTCCTACCCCTCCCGAGAGGGGAATTTCTGCTGTTGCTGTAGTTGAGGTTATCGTTTTATAGTTTCCGTTTGTCATCCCCCTGCCCCCTTCAAAGGGGGACTTTCTACTACTACCTCTCAGCTGTCATTTCGAACGAAGATAGAAATCTGAATCTACATAGTTACAACTCATGATAAGGACAGGTTTACCTGTCCCTTTGAAACTATCACCACGGTAAACCTCGAAGCTTATCTTTTCAAACTATAGTTAGCAGTTGCTATGCGAAACGTCTCAGTCTTTGGGTTGAGCGCCTTTGCTTTGTTGCGGTGCCTTTAGGCAATCCGAGGCACGAGGGTAGCAAGAAAGCAGCAGCGCGATGCCCGAAGACGAGGCCTCCCGGCCATGAGGGCACCAAGGCCAACTATAAAACTGTAGGCAAGTTGAGCTCCCAGGAAAAAAGGAAATTTGAAAGGAAGGCTTGGTTCATTTCAGCAACTATAGAACTCAGATTTCTCACTGCATTAGAAATGACAAAAGGAAAATCTCAGGACATATATGATACTTTATATTCGCTGTTTTTGGTAAAAACAGAAACCACTTCCCTCACTTCAAATCACTATCACAACTATAAATCAACCATCTGACCAACTTACAGCAACTAACTAATCAACAATCGTCTTTCCCTTCCGTATCAAAATAACTATATTTGCCTATATTCTGACGATACAGCACTATGTTAAAAGCCAACGACCCATCCCTGCATTCCTGGATAGAAATAGCGCCTAACAGCGACTTCCCGATTCAGAACCTCCCTTTCGGTATTTTTGAAACCGACGACAGAGACCCGCGTGTAGGTGTTGCCATCGGCGACTATGTCTTTGATTTACTGGCCGTGGCAAGGCTTAACTTTTTTGAGCTGATCGATATTGATCCGAACGTATTCCATAGGCCGTACCTGAACGATTTTATTGCCCTAGGCAAACCAACCTGGCGGGCAGTGCGCAACCGTGTTTCGGCACTGCTGCGTAACGACAACGATGAAATAAGCGGTAGCAGCGAACTTATTGACAAGTGCCTGGTAAAACAGAGCGACGTACGTATGCTGATGCCTGTTAAGGTAGGCAACTATACCGATTTTTATTCCAGCATTGAGCATGCCACAAACGTGGGCACCATGTTCCGTGATCCGAAGAATGCCCTTTTACCAAACTGGAAACATATACCGATTGGCTATCATGGCCGTGCTTCTTCTATAGTTTTATCGGGCACCGATATTCGAAGACCAAACGGACAAACTAAAGCGCCTGATGCCGAACTACCAACCTTCGGCCCTACCCGTCTTTTAGATTTTGAACTGGAAGTAGCCTTTATTACCGGCAAAGAAACCAAACTCGGTGACACCATAACACCAAACGAAGCGGATAACTATATATTCGGACTGGTGCTTTTCAACGACTGGTCGGCGAGAGATATGCAGACCTGGGAATATGTGCCTTTGGGCCCGTTCCTGGCAAAAAGCTTTGCTTCGTCTATATCGCCGTGGGTGGTTACACTGGATGCCCTGGAGCCCTTTAAGGTTAAAGGCCCTGTGCAGGATCCAAAACCACTGCCCTACTTAGAGTTCACCGGCAACCACAACTACGATATTAACCTCGAGGTACTTATTAAACCGGAAGGCGGACAGGAAACCAGTATCTGCCATTCGAACTATAAATATATGTACTGGAACATGAACCAGCAACTGGCGCACCAGAGCAGCAACGGCTGTAACCTGCAGATCGGCGACATGTATGCATCCGGAACTATAAGCGGCCATGACAAAGGCTCTTACGGCTCTATGCTGGAACTTACCTGGCGCGGGACCCAACCTATAAAACTAGCAGATGGCACTGAACGCAAATTCATCAACGATTACGACACTGTAATTATGCGCGGCTTTGGCGAGAAAAATGGTATCCGGATTGGTTTTGGAGAAGTAAAAGGGAAAGTACTGCCAGCGCTTTAATTTGATTTAAAAAGAAAATTCTAAACTATAAAACCACTGCTGAGCCGGTGGTTTTATAGTTTAGAAGCACCGTTGCCAGCATTCCCAATTAGCCGTATATTTGAAAAGCATGGTGCTCCGAGGTTGCATCACAAACTATAGTTATACTTTGCAATTACATGTCATACAAAACCATAGACCCACAGGACGTTAAAACCGCTGAAGTGCATGCCTTGTTGCTTGGCGCTATTGCTCCCCGCCCGATTGCTTTTGCCAGCACGACAGACCTGGAAGGGAACGTAAACCTGAGTCCGTTCAGTTTTTTTAATGTGTTCAGCGCCAAGCCGCCAATCCTTGTTTTCTCGCCTGCCCGCCGCGTGCGCGATAACACCAGCAAGCATACGTTAGAGAATGTGATGGCTACGAAGGAAGTGGTAATCAACATCGCCAACTATAGTATTGTAGAGCAAATGTCGTTGGCCAGCACGGAGTATGACCGGGGCATAAACGAATTTATAAAGTCAGGTTTAACGCCGGAAGCATCTGTTTTAATTGCACCTCCCCGTGTTAAGGAAGCGCCGGTTTCTTTTGAATGTAAGGTAAACGATGTGATCAGCCTGGGCCCGGAAGGTGGTGCCGGAAACCTGGTGATTTGCGAAGTATTGCTTATGCATGTGAACGAAGATATACTGGATGAGAACGGAAAGATTGATCCTTTTAAGCTGGATGGCGTTGCCCGTATGGGAGGAGATTATTACCTGCGTGCCAACGGCGATTGTATTTTTGAGCTTCCTAAACCAGTAAAGAACAAAGGTATTGGCATTGATATGCTGCCTGAACACATCCGGAACAGTTCCATACTTACAGGCAATAATTTGGCCAGGCTTGGCAACTCTGAAACAATACCTACACCTAATGAAGTAGAGGCCTTTAAATCGGAGCCTATAGTTGCCTACACACTAAATAAGTATAAAGATGAACCTGTTATGCTGAGGCAGGAACTGGAGATACTGGGCAAAAAATTACTGGAAGATAACCAGGTTACTGATGCCTGGAAGGTATTACTGATGAATCAGTAATTAAGGAATTCTTGCCAGTCAATCCACTTTCCTGAACTATAGTTTATGGTTGAGCAGTAAATTGTTAAGCCAATAAAAAAGAGACGTATCAAATACGTCTCTTTTTTATTATAGCATATATAGTAGGTAATTTCCTGAATCACTGATCCTAGTTACGGACCGCGATCATCAAACCTAGTTCTTTGTAACGCATCCCGAAACGTTTGGCTATCTGAGCATTGGTCAGGCTGCCTTTGTAAATGTAAACACCACTGCGGTAATGCTCGTTGGTAAACAGCACTTCGCTAACACCACCGTACTTGGATATCTCAGTCAGAATGGGTGTAAAGATGTTGCTTAGCGCTGACGTAGCCGTACGTGGCACACGCGAAGGAATATTAGGTACGCAGTAATGGATAATATCGTACTTACGGTAGATCGGGCGACTATGGGATGTCAGTTCAGAAGTTTCGAAGCAGCCGCCGTGGTCAATACATACGTCGATGATCACAGAACCAGGGTTCATCTGCGCCACAATGCTTTCTTCAACCATACATGGCATGCGGCCATCTTCTGCCACAAGTGCCCCAATCACCACATCTGCCTGCTTTATTTCGTGGTATAGGACAGTTTTGTCTAATGTAGATGTGAACAGCTGCGTACCCACATTGTGCTTCAGGCGGCGGAGTTTATAGATGTGGTTATCAAAAACCTTTACCTCGGCTCCTAACCCCAATGCTGCGCGCGCGGCATATTCAGCTACTGTACCGGCACCAAGGATAACGACTTTGCTCGGTGGTACACCAGTAATGCCGCCTAAAATAATGCCGCGTCCGTCGTTACTGATGCTTAGGTACTCCGCAGCAATTAACATCACCGTACTTCCTGCAATCTCGCTCATGGCGCGCACTACAGGTTTCGAATCTGATTTATCGCGGAGCAGCTCGTAAGAGATAGCGTTTATTTTTTTGCGTAGCAGGGCATTAATGTAATCACCAGTGAGGCTACCAAACTGCAGGGCAGAAATTAATGTTTGTCCGGGACGTAGGTACTCTATTTCGTCGTAGGTAGGTGGCGCTACTTTAAGTATAATATCGGCATCGTATACTTCTTTGGTCGAATACACAACCTTCGCTCCTGCTTCCGAAAATTCATTATCAGAATACTTCGAGGGGCTTCCGGCTCCCGCTTCTATCCAGATGCGGTGGCCATGGTCGGTCAGCTGCTTTACAGCATCAGGTGTGAGCCCGATACGGTTCTCCTGAAACGACGATTCTTTGGGTATACCGATGAAAAGATTCTTTCGTCGTTCTTCTACCGCCAGCATCGACTCTTTCGGGTAAAGGGCCTGTCCGGCTATCCTTCCAATTTCTACGGCGAATCGCTCCGTCATATTATACCTTATTTATCGTCATAGTACGCACTTCGCTGTTTGCGTCGGGCTGCAAGGTTACAAGCAGGTAATGTTCCGGCAGCAAATTCGGGATCAGGGAGGGCCACTCGATCAGGCAATTGTTACCTGAATCGAAATATTCCAGCGCCCCGATGTTCAGTGCTTCGCGTTCATCGCTTATCCTATAAAAATCGAAATGGTAAATAAGTTTCCCTGTTTCCGTTTCGTATTCGTTTACCAGTGCAAAAGTTGGACTACTTACATTCTCCTGCACGCCCATCTGGCGACAGAATTCCTTTATTAAGGTAGTTTTACCGGCTCCCATCGGTCCTTCAAAAAGTATAACCGGCTCTTCGCTGGCAGCTTCCAGCAGCATTTCAGCGGCTTTAGGCAGGTCAGCCAACGATGTCATTTCAAAAAGAGCCTTTTCTACCCCAGTATTATACATTTTTAGGTGTAAGTGTTATAAACGGTATGATGCATTCCTCCAACGATACCCCACCATGCTGGAACGTGTCCTTGTAATAGTTCACGTAGTAGTTATAGTTGTTAGGGTACGCGAAAAAGTAATCTTCTATTGCAAACACAAACGTAGTAGAAACATTGGCCTTTGGCAAGAAAAATCTCTCGGGCTTGCGCACAGTAAATACATCTTTGTCTGTGTAACCCAGGTTTTTACCATGCTTGTAGCGCAGGTTCGTATTGGTCTGGCGGTCGCCGATGATCTTAAATGGCCTTTTTACCCGGATTGTGCCGTGGTCAGTCGTAATTACAAGGCGTCCTTTTTTCTCCGCGATCATCTTCAATGTATCGAACAGTGGCGAATGCAGGAACCATGATCTTGTAATAGAGCGGTAAGCCGATTCGTCCGGAGCCAGTTCGCGCACCATGTTGCTATCCGTACGGGCATGCGACAACATATCCACGAAGTTGTAAACTATAACATTCAGCTTGTTATTATCGAGGTTACTGAACTTGCTCAACAGATCCTTACCAGCCGCTACGTTGGTTATTTTATGATAACTATGCTTTTCGGATAGTTTATTCTGCTGAAACTGGATGTCCAGGAATTCAGGTTCGTTCAGGTTTTTGCCCTCATCTTCATCATCGCTTACCCACAGGTTCGGGTATTTTTTAGCGATATCGTTGGGCAGCATACCGGAGAAAATAGCGTTACGGGCGTAAGCAGTAGTAGTCGGAAGAATAGAATAATACATTTCTTCCGAGTCCACGGTAAAGTAGTCGTTAATGATCGGCTCCAGCACTTTCCACTGGTCGTAGCGCAGGTTATCTATCAATACAAAGTATACCGGCTTATCCGATTCCTTCATCATCGGGAAAACGCGTTCCTTAAATATCTGGTGCGACATTAAAGGAGCATCATCAGAATCGTTATTTATCCAGTCTTCATAGTTCTCCATGATAAACTTGGCGAAGTTCGAGTTTGCCTCATCCTTCTGCATGTTTATCACATCGGCCATACTTTTATTTTCGGTCTCGTCTATTTCGAGCTCCCAGTAAGTCAGCTTTTTATAGATATCGGCCCATTCTCCCGGGCTAAGGCGCTCGCCAAAAGCCATACCCAACTGGCGGAAATCACGCTGGTAACTCTGGTTGGTTCTTTCTGAAACAAGACGTTTATTTTCGAGGGCTTTTTTAACGGAAAGCAGTATCTGGTTTGGGTTAAGCGGCTTTATCAGGTAGTCAGTTATCTTAGCTCCGATCGCCTCTTCCATAATATGCTCTTCCTCGCTTTTCGTGATCATGATTACGGGCATGGCCGGGCGAATGGTTTTGATCTCGTTCAGCGTTTCGAGCCCGCTTATGCCCGGCATGTTTTCATCCAGAAATACTACATCGTAAGGCTGTTCCTGTACTTTATCTATGGCATCCGTGCCACTGTTTACCGGGGTAATGTCGTAACCTTTATCTTCCAGGAACAGAATATGGGGTTTGAGCAGGTCGATCTCATCATCGGCCCATAAAATCGTATATCTTTGCATAGTTTTATTTAGGTAAATTGCTAATCTGCTTATCGTTGTGTAACTGGTGCTTTACAAATGGCAACCTGTTACTACTTACGAAATATTAAGCAGCAAGAGTATGTATATCAGAAAGTTGCGACGCAGCTCACGCCTTTTTCGTTACAACAATTCAATCATCTAACAGTTAAACGCATTTAATTGGTGAACAAGAAAAAAATCTTTAACGACCCGGTATACGGCTTTATAACAGTTCCGTCTGAGCTCTTGTTCGATATTATCGACCATCCGTACTTCCAGCGCCTGCGCCGCATTAAGCAGCTTGGACTTACCGAGATGGTGTATCCGGGCGCATTGCATACACGTTTTCACCATGCGCTGGGTGCCATGCACCTGATGAATACGGCCTTACAAACTCTGAAAAGTAAAAATAACGAAATTTCTGATAAAGAATTTGAAGCTTCGCTTATTGCTATTCTGCTACACGACATCGGTCACGGTCCTTTCTCGCATGCCCTGGAGACCGCAATTTTTAAGGAAGTACACCACGAGCATTTGTCATTGCACATCATGCATATGCTAAACGAAGAGTTTGGCGGAAGATTGGGCCTGGCCATCGATATATTTACAGATAAATACGAGCGTCGGTTTTTCCATCAATTGGTTTCTAGCCAACTGGATGTAGACCGCCTCGATTACCTGAACCGCGACAGCTTTTACACCGGTGTGTACGAAGGAAAAATTGGTGCCGACCGCATCATAAAAATGCTGGATGTAGCCAACGATAAGCTGGTTGTAGAAGAGAAAGCCATTTATAGTATAGAGAACTTTCTGGTAAGCCGCCGCCTGATGTACTGGCAGGTTTACCTGCATAAAACGGTGATCAGTGCCGAAAACATGGTATTACGTGCCGTACAGCGTGCCCGCCAACTGCTGCAGCAAGGCATAGATGTACCGGCAAGCCCGTGCCTCAAATTCTTTCTTGCCTCAGACCTAACCATGAAGCATTTTCAGGATGACGCAACGATACTGGAGCGCTTTGTGAGCCTGGATGATCATGATATCTGGAGCGGTATAAAACAATGGGCCTCCCACTCCGACAGTATTCTCTCCTACTTATCTGGCTGCATTTTAAACCGTAAACTGTTTAAAGTAATCATCTCCAACAAACCTGTAGATGAAGAAATGATGCTGGGCATCAGCGAACTCATCCAGGATCGTTTCAAAGTTGCAGAGGAAGATATTAAGTACCTCATGATCTCTGGAAAGATCAGCAATAACGCTTACCAGTCTGAAGGTCAGTCTATAGATATTCTCACCAAAGCCGGTTATGTAGTAGATGCTGCCGATGCATCTGACTTACCTAATATCCAGGCGCTAAGTAATAAGGTGGAGAAATATTATGTGTGTTATCCGAGGGAAGTAGCGAATTGAAGGATTACAGTTTCTAGACCTAGCAGTGTGCGAAGCTCCTGCTAGCGTCTGGGCTATAGTTGACCCTCCTTTTGTCATTTCGAACAAAGTGAGAAATCTATCCCAGCTTATAGTTTGAGAAGCTACAATGCTATAGCTTGCTACTCTACTATCCGAACTAAGCTATCCTTTCAAATTTCCTTTCATCCTGGGAGCTCTACTCATTTACAGTTCTATAGTTGGCTTTGGTGCCCTCACGGCCGGGAGGCCCCGTCTTCGGGCATCGCGCGGTGTACATTTCTTTTGTTCGTCCCTCACAATGCTTTCAGCACCAGAAATCTACAAGGCGCTCCACCCAAAGACTGTGAAGTTTCGCATAGCTATAGTCCTTATAGTTTGATCCTGCTCGCTTCGAGATTGATCGTGGCTATAGTTTCGAAAGGACAGGTAAACCTGTCCTGCTCATGGACTTGAACTAAAGCTAAATCAGATTTCTCCTGCGTCGAAATGACAATTAGAGAAGTAGTAGTAGAAAAGTCTCCCTTTGAAGGGGGCAGGGGGATGACAAACGGAAACTATAAAACTATAACCCAACTATAGCAACAACAGAAATCCCCCTCTCGGGAGGGACAGGGGTGGGTTAATACCGAAACTATAAAACCAAAAGCTAAACTATAGTAGTAGAAAACTCCCGCCTTATATGAGGTGGATAAACGGGTGATTGGACCACGCCAACTATAAAATTACAAGCTCTAACACGAAGCTCCCCTCTTCTTAAAAGAAAACTAGCACACTTCTAAATACACTTCACCAATTGGGATTAAGTTTAGAGTAACTATAAATCTGCAATTTTAGCGACACTCCTACCAGAGAATTTAATTACATATCATATTCCTGCCCATTAACTTTTTATTAAGTTTGCACCCCCGAAGCGCTAGCGTTTTTGAGATTTTGCTATAATTTTACATCATGGAATTTACTGTTCAACAGATAGCTGACCTGCTACAGGGAGTGATAGAAGGAGATAACTTAGCCAAAGTCAGCACTTTAGCCAAAATAGAAGAAGCTCAAACAGGTGCTCTTGCTTTTTTGTCTAACCCGAAGTACGAACCTTATTTATATACTACTGGTGCCAGCGCAGTTATAGTTTCTGATAAACTGGAACTTAAAAAGCCTGTATCAGCAGCTCTTATTCGCGTTAGCGATCCTTATAGCAGCTTCTCTACTCTTTTACAGTATTACCAGGCAGCATTACTTGCCTCCAAGACCGGTGTTGAAGAACCTTGTTTTATAGGTAGCGGCAGCGAGATCGGTGAAGACCATTACCGTGGTGCTTTTTCTTACATCGGTGCTAACTGCAAAATAGGTACAAACGTGCGTATTTTCCCGCAGGTGTATATTGGCGATAATGTAACGATTGGCGACAATACCACCATCTTTGCAGGTGCTAAACTATACTCCAATACGATAGTTGGCAGCAACTGTACCCTGCATGCGGGTGTAGTGCTGGGAAGCGATGGTTTCGGGTTTGCCCCGCAACCGGATGGTTCTTATAAAATGGTGCCTCAGATAGGAAATGTAGTGCTGGAAGATGACATATCGATTGGCGCAAATACAACTATAGACTGTGCTACTATGGGCTCTACAATTATCCGTCAGGGCACCAAAATCGATAACCTGGTTCAGATCGCACATAATGTTGAAGTTGGCAAGCATACGGTTATTGCGGCGCAAACCGGTATTTCAGGTTCTGCAAAAATTGGCAACCACTGCGTTATTGCAGGCCAGGTGGGTATAGTTGGTCACATAACTATAGCCGATAGAACTACGGTTGGCGCACAATCCGGCGTAGGCAAAACCATTAAGAAATCAGGCACGATCATTCAAGGTTCCCCCGCTTTTGATTACAAACAGAACCTGCGCGCCCTTACTGTCTTCAGAAAATTACCTGAGCTTCAGCGTGAAATAGAAGCCCTGCGCGATAGAATCTAACACTTCTGCCCTACTGCCTGCCATAATGGAAAAATAATATTGGCAAGGCCGGATATAAAACCTTAAGTTTGCGGTAAAATGGCTGGCTGTTAAAGTAATAATTTAAACTATAACCGCTACAGCACTTGCTAAAAGCAGGCTCCAGACAAGAATAGAATAGTAAATGAACTATAAACAGCATACCATTAAAGCTCCGGTAACCGTTTCCGGTATTGGCTTGCACACAGGCGTTGTGTCAAACATGACCTTTACGCCTGCCCCTGCAAACCATGGCTATAAATTCCAGCGCATCGATTTGCCGGGCCAGCCTATAGTTGCTGCCGATGTAGATAATGTAGTAGATCTTTCGCGCGGAACTACGATAGAGCAGAACGGAGCCCGGGTAAATACAGTAGAACACACACTTGCTGCACTGGTAGGTCTGGAAATAGACAACGTACTAATTCAGCTGGATGGCCCGGAGCCCCCGATCATGGATGGTTCTTCTATTGAGTTTGTAAAAGCTTTAATGGAAGTGGGCTTACAGGAGCAGAATGCACTGCGCAACTATTTTGAACTGACAGAAGGCATTACCTATAAGGATGAAGCCCGCGGCGTTGAAATAGTTGGTTTACCCCTGAACGACTACCGCCTGACGGCCATGGTGGACTATAACTCGCCAGTGCTGGGTAGCCAGCATGCTTCGATCACGAACATGAACCAGTTTGAGAGAGAGATCGCGCCTTGCCGCACGTTCTGCTTCTTACACGAACTGGAAGCCCTGCACAAACAAAACCTAATCAAAGGCGGAAACCTGGACAATGCCATTGTTATAGTTGACCGTGTGGTGAATGATGATGAGTTGTCGATGCTGGCAGAAATGCTGAACAAGCCTAAAGTAGAGGTTAAAGAAACAGGCACACTGAACAATACGGAGCTTCGTTTTAAGAACGAGCCTGCCCGACATAAACTACTGGACCTGATGGGCGACCTTGCCCTGATCGGCAGACCTATAAAAGGACAGATACTGGCTGCACGCCCTGGGCATGCGGCAAATATCGGCTTCGCCAAAAGAGTTAAAAGAGCTATACAGGAAGCATCTATACAAAGCGTACCGGTTTACGACGAGAAGAAGCCACCTGTAATGGATATAAACCAGATCACGGCTACACTTCCGCACCGTTACCCGTTCCTGCTAATCGATAAGATCATCCACCTGGATGAAAACACGGTGACCGGCGTGAAAAATGTAACGATGAATGAGCCTTTCTTCCAGGGCCACTTCCCGGGCAACCCGATTCTTCCGGGTGTGATCCAGATTGAGGCAATGGCGCAGACTGGTGGCATTCTGGTACTGAATACTGTTGAGAATCCTGAAGATTACTGGACTTACTTCCTGGGTGTGGACAAATGCCGCTTTAAGCGCAAAGTAATTCCGGGAGATACAATCATCTTTAAATGTGAACTGCTGGCTCCTATAAAACGTGGAATTGCTAAAATGAGTGGTCAGGCTTTTGTTGGTGGCCAACTTGTAATGGAAGCAGAAATGTCGGCAAGTATAGTTAAGAAAAACGCATGAATCAGCCATTAGCATACATCCATCCGGAAGCTAAGATAGCACACAACGTAGTGATCGAACCGTTTTCTACTATCTATAAGAACGTAGAAATTGGTGAAGGCACCTGGATCGGGCCGAACGTAACGATAATGGAAGGCGCCCGCATCGGTAAGAACTGTAAGATCTTCCCTGGTGCGGTAATCTCTTCTGTGCCACAAGACCTTAAATTCGCCGGCGAAGAAACTACTGCCGTTATCGGTGACAATACCGTTATCCGGGAGTGTGTAACCGTTAGCCGCGGAACTATAGATAAAATGCGTACCGTAGTGGGCAGCAACTGCCTTATTATGTCTTACGCGCACATCGCGCACGACTGTATAGTTGGTAACAACTGTATCGTAGTAAACGCGGTGCAGATGGCTGGTCACGTAGAGATGGGTGATTTCGCGATTATCGGCGGATCTAGTGCAGTACACCAGTTCGTGAAGATCGGGGCACATGCCATGATTTCGGGTGGTTCACTGGTTCGTAAAGATGTGCCTCCGTATGTGAAAGCTGCACGTGAGCCACTTACCTATGCTGGTATCAACTCTATCGGGTTGCGCCGCCGTGGTTTTACAAGCGAACAGATTAACGAAGTACAGCAATTGTACCGTACCCTGTTTATGAGCGGTTACAATACCACCGAAGCTCTGGACAAGATTGAACTCGATATGGCACCAAGCAAAGAGCGCGACGAGATCGTAAACTTTGTGCGTAACTCAGGCCGCGGTATTATTAAGAGCTACATCGGTAAAGATGCAAATTAACCTAAGCAACTTAGGTAAACGATACAATTACGAGTGGATTTTCCGGAACCTGACCTACACATTTGAGTCAGGAACTTCTTATGCCATTTTAGGGCATAACGGATCCGGGAAATCCACTCTTCTTACTGTTTTATCCGGCCACAACCTGCACTCCGAGGGTGAGATAAACTATAAAACTGGCGAAAAAGACGTATCCTCTGAAAGCGTTTTCCGTTCCCTTTCGCTTACAGCCCCTTACCTGGAACTGGTAGAAGAATTTTCTCTTTTAGAGATGATCGAGTTCCACACCAGGTTTAAACCTTTGCGCCAGGATCTTTCGGCTTTAGAACTGATTGACCGCATGGGTTTGCAGAAATCAAAACACAAGTTTGTAAAAGATTTCTCGTCGGGAATGAAGCAGCGCCTGAAACTGGGACTGGCCATTTATTCTCAATCTGAATTGTTGCTATTGGATGAGCCCACCACAAACCTGGATCAGGAAGGTGTGGCGTGGTACCAGGAGCATGTAGCACAGAACAGAAGTAACCGTTTGATAATCGTTGGCTCCAATATTTTACACGAGTATAGTTTCTGCGACCAGCACCTGCGTATTTCAGACTATCATGTACTACCAACAGCCAAGCGCAAACTATAAAGCGTGCAAAATTGCTGATGGACTATTAATTTTAAGGTAAGCTTTCTACATTTGCACTATTAACAAGCAGACACCATGGGAAGAGCATTTGAATTTAGAAAAGCCCGCAAGTTTAAGCGCTGGGATAAGATGTCGAAGGCATTTACACGCCTCGGCAAAGAGATTGTGATGGCCGTTAAAGAAGCCGGACCAAACCCTGAAACAAACTCGCGTCTGCGCACGGCCATGAATAACGCAAAAGGCGTTAACATGCCGAAAGACCGCGTGGAAGCTGCTATTAAACGTGCCTCCTCTAAAGAAGAAAAAGATTACGAAGAAGTTGTATACGAAGGCTACGGTCCGCACGGCATTGCTATACTTGTAGAAACAGCTACTGATAATATTAACCGTACCATTGCCAACATGCGCGTATATTTTTCACGTGCAGGTGGCGCAGTTGGCAAAACCGGTTCTCTTGACTTTATTTTCACCCGTAAAGGCATCTTTAAAATCAACCCGGAAGGCGTTGATATTGAAGAATTGGAACTGGAACTGATCGATTTTGGTGCGGATGATATTTATGAGCACGAAGGCGAAATTATAATAGAGACTGCCTTTTCAGATTTCGGTCAGATGCAGAAAGCCTTGGAAGAAAAAGGCCTGAACGTAATTAGCGCAGAACTACAACGCATACCAAACACCAGAACCGAACTTACCGACGAACAGGCAGAAGAAATAGAAAACCTGGTTGAGAAAATAGAAGAAGATGATGACGTGCAGGCTGTTTACCACAACATGGCCTAAACATATCAAACTATAGTTTACTTTCAAAAGCTGCCCCTCATGGCAGCTTTTGTTGTTTATGCTGCTATACATTTCAGGTGGTACCCGTACTCCATTCCTACACGTGACCTGCTCTAGTGACTCCTGTATACTATAAACATCCAACTTATACAGCTAAGCATTCTGGTAACTAATGCCAGCAATCGAGGTGGGCTTTGCCAATCACGCCACGATTTCTTATACTTCATTCTATTAGATAAAAGCCCGCTTGCTCTCTTCAAAACTATAGTCCTGCATCCTCTTTAAAGTCAGCAGTTATATTTAATCTATTGGAAATAAACGCCTTAACAAATACCTAATTATATTGACGTAGTTATGACGTACTCAAAAAGTAGCCATGATGTGCCTACTTTTTGAGCAAATTACCTGAATTAGAGTAAAATTATATCGCCGAATCTAAATACAGGTTTAGGTAAAACACCGGATGAACATAGCAATGTAAAGGTGTCCTCAGTCAGATACACCGTACTGCTTCTCAAGTATCTTTTAATTTCTACTTTTAGTGTTAGTCATAGTTTGAGTTTTAAATCAATCTAATTCTTTATTTATGAGAAAATACTTTTACACAGCTATGGGTTGTCTTACCATGGTTGCCTGCATCAACTCAGTTGCCTATGCAGACAATCCCGGCAAAGTACGACTCAAAAAAGAAAAGTTTTATGCCCAAACCGTAACAGGTAAGGTAACCTCTGAGAGCGGCGAACCCCTGATCGGGGCAAGTGTTACTTTGAAAGGCACCTCAGCCGGAGATGTTACAGATATCAATGGCAACTTCTCTATCAATGTACCCGACAATGGTGGAACACTTGTGGTGTCTTACATTGGTTTTCTGTCGCAAGAGGTAGCCATTGCCGGCCGCACAACTATAAACATTACATTAAAAGCCGATGCTAAAAGTTTAGAAGAGGTAGTGGTGATCGGTTATGGTGTACAAAAGAAGAGTGTTGTAACAGGAGCCATATCCAGCGTTAAATCCGCAGACCTGGAAAACCAGCAGATTACCCGCGTAGAACAGGCGTTGCAAGGCAGAACTTCCGGGGTAACTGTTGCTGCTAACTCCGGTGCGCCAGGTGCGGGATCCACAGTACGGGTAAGAGGTATAACCACCCTGAACAATAACGAACCGCTCTATGTAGTGGATGGCGTTATTGTTAGCGGAGGTATAGATTACCTGAACCAATCAGATATAGAATCTATCGAGGTATTGAAAGATGCTGCATCGGCTGCCATATATGGTACAAGGGGTGCTACCGGCGTAATACTGGTAACCACCAAAAAAGGGAAAGAAGGAACCATGCGCGTAAACTATAACGCGTACTACGGTACCCAGTCTCCTACCCGTAAACTTGATCTGCTGAATGCAACAGAGTATGCCACCCTCCGAAACGAAGCTGCTGTAGCAGGTGGAAACCCGATAGTTTACCAAGACCCGCGGGCATTAGGAGAAGGCACAAACTGGCAGGATCATGTTTTTAACGACGATGCCCGTATTCAGAGTCATGACTTTAGCTTAAGCGGCGGCAACAACAAATCTACTTATTATGCTTCTTATGGTTACCTGAACCAGGAAGGTATAGTTGCCACGGCCATATCTAATTTCGAGCGCCATAATGTGCGTTTAAACTCTACGCACAAAGTAATCGACTGGCTAACTATAGGCCAGAACCTGGGTTATTCCCATATTAAAAGTATAGGCGGCTTTAACCCGAACACCGAATTTGGTGGCCCGCTTAACTCCGCTATCAACTTAGACCCAATCACACCTTTCCTGATCACGGACCCGGCCATTTTAGATGATCCGAACAGTATCTATAACAGGCAGCCGGTTATCAGAAATGCACAAGGGTATCCGTACGGCATCTCTACTATAGTTATGCAGGAAATGACGAACCCTGCCGCGTACATCCAGACGCAGTTAGGCAACCATGGCTGGTCTGATAACATTGTCGGTAACGCCTTTGCTGAAGTGGAGCCAATAAAAGGTCTTAAGTTCAGGTCTACATTAGGAGGAAAACTTGCTTACTGGGGCGGTGAAAGCTTTAAGCCGATCTATTACCTGAACGCATCAACTATAAGCCAGCAAACTTCCAGAAGCCGCGACCGGAACCAGGTAATGGACTATAACATCGAGAACATACTCTCTTACACCCGAAATTTAACAGATCACAACTTTACAGTTCTTTTAGGGCAGGGTGCTTATAAAGATGCTCAGACCAGTGGCCTTGGTTTATCCTATACTGGTATACCTGCTAACAATTTTGATGATGCCTCATTTAACCTGCCTGTACCAAGTGCAAATATCGGGGCGTACGCTTATGATGGTGTAGCACATACGGTAAGCTCTCTTTTCGGCCGTGTGATCTACGATTACAAAGAGAAATATCTGTTTACAGGTATCATCCGCAGAGACGGTTCTTCTAAATTCGGTTCTAACTACCAGTATGGCTATTTCCCATCTGTTTCTTTAGGCTGGGTGGCCTCAAACGAGGATTTCTGGCCTGTTAATGATTTCGTGGATTTCTTAAAGATCAGAGGTTCTTATGGCGAAGTTGGTAACGACCAGACAGGTAACTTCGGATTTATATCAACAGTAAGTCCGGGCCGAAACTATACTTTCGGTAATTCTGTATCCCAGGGCTATACAATAGGTTACAGTCCTAACGCACCTGCCAACCCTGACCTGCGTTGGGAAGAAACAGCACAGACCAACATCGGTTTCGAAACAACACTCCTACAGAATATTAACTTGACTTTCGACTGGTTTAATAAGAAAACCTCTGGCATCTTAATGGAACTGGAGTTACCGGGTTATGCAGGTGCTACAGGCAACCCACTGGCCAACATTGCGGATATGCAGAACAGAGGTATAGAACTGGAACTAGGCTATAACCAAAAAATTGGTGAGGTTGGCTTCAGATTATCCGGTAATGCTGCTTATGTAAAAAACGAGATATTTTCTCTGCAAAGTGGTAAATCCTTCACACAAAGTGGTAGCGCCAGTATCCAGACATTTAACTACCCGCTTAACCGCAACATTATAGGCGAGTCATATTTCAGTTTCTATGGTTTCCAGACGAACGGCATTTTCCAGAACGACGAAGATGTAGCGAGCTATGTAAGCTCAGACGGAACCGTAATTCAGCCAAACGCAGTACCAGGAGACTTCCGTTGGAAAGATACCAATGATGACGGACAGATTACGGAAGCCGACCGCGTTGTACTTGGCAAACCACTTCCGGACTGGACTTTTGGTGTTACCCTTAATGCTGACTGGAAAAACTTCGACCTGCTTATTTTTGGTCAGGGCGCAGCTGGTCACAAGATCTTCCAGGGAGTACGTCGCCTGGAGATATCTACCGCTAACTGGCAAACGAAAGCCCTGGGCCGCTGGACAGGCGAAGGAACCTCTAACGACTATCCAAGAATTTCTACCTCTGACCCGAACAACAACTTCTCAAATCCTTCCGATTTCTATTTAGAAGATGGCGATTATTTCAGAATAAAAACCTTACAGGTAGGTTATACTTTGCCAACCATCCTTACAGAAAAATTTGCCATTCAAAAAGCCCGTTTTTATGTGAGCGGCAACAACCTGCTGACCTTCACAAAATACACCGGATTTGATCCTGAGATTGGTGGAAACATATTCGGTATCGACCGTGCTTTCTATCCGCAGGCGCGCTCAATTATGGTTGGTGTAAACTTAGGTTTGTAGTAGAACGGAATTCTAAACGAAAGAATCATGAAAAATAAATTCATATATACAGCCATCTTCACCTTGGCTTTACCCCTTCTGAGTTCTTGTGATGATGATTTCCTGGATGTAGACCCGGAAGGCATTATCCTGGAATCTGAGTACTATAAAAATCCGGAAGAAGCTTACACTGGCTTAGTAGCAGCTTATGACCCGCTTGGTTGGCAGGCCGGTGATACGTACCATAACGTTGGCGCTATAAACGCTGCCTCTGATGATACACATGCAGGCGGTGGTGGTCCATCGGACATGAATACCTGGCAGGCCTGGAACAGGTTTACGTTAAACCCAGCCATCGGCCCGCAGGAAGAATACTGGGACAGAAACTTCAGAGGTATTTCAAGAACTAACATCATCTTATCTAAAGTAGAGGCCGGCGTGCCTGGTCTGGCACAGTCAATTGCAGATCGTTATGTTGCCGAAGCAAAATTCTTAAGAGCTTATTACTACTTTGAATTAGTACGCCTTTTCAGAAACGTACCGCTATTTACGGCTCCGCTTGCTACCGAAGAAATCTTTAATGTAACTCAGGTAACTGCGGATGTTGTATATGCCCAGATTGAAAAAGACCTGGCAGAAGCAATTCCGAATCTGCCTCTAACTGTACCGGTTGCAACTGAGGGTGGCCGTGCCACGCAAGGTGCTGCAAAAGCTTTACTTGGTAAGGTATTCCTGTTCCAGAAAAAATGGAACCAGGCTGCAGATCAGTTTAAAGATGTTAATGGTACCCCGGGCGCAACCAGCATGTATGGCTACCGCTTATTAGATAACTATGGCGCTATTTTCGACCCTACCAATAAGTTTAACAGCGAATCTATTTTTGAGATAGTGCATACAAACCAAGCCAAAATGGGCTGGGAAGGATGGCCGAACTTTGAAGGTAATGTTGGTGTGCAGATGATGGGGCCAAGAGGTTATTCCGGTCCTACGTATGTTGCTGGCTGGGGCTTTAACCCGCTTACCGTAGAACTGGTAGCTGCACTGGAAGGAGACCCGCGCTACGAACACACTGTGCTGGATATTAAAAGTATAAAAGATGCTACTTATGAGCCAAGCTACGACGATACCGGCTTTTTTGTAAAGAAGTATGCCCCTAGAGCAGCCTGGGTTACAACCATTGGCGGCGAACCCGCCCTGAACTTTGCAGTTGATTACATTGAGATCCGCTTAGCTGATACGTACCTGATGGAAGCGGAAGCACTTGTACAGGGCGGTGGAGATATGAGCAGAGCTGCTGATTTACTTAATGCTGTTCGCGGCCGCGTTGGTTTGGCTGCTGTTGCCGCTACCCTTGATAACATCTATAAAGAACGAAGACTGGAACTGGCAACAGAAGGCCATCGCTTCGACGACCTGGTACGTACCGGCAGAGCTGCTTCCGTGTTAGCTCCGATGGGTTTTGTGGCAGGCAAGCACGAGGTGTTACCTATTCCGCAGGAAGAGCTTTCGAATACCAAGCTTGTTCAGAACCCGGAGTACCAATAACAGGAGGTCATTTTACTATTAAATGAAAGATATCATGAAATACAGCAAATTATTATCCAAGGTATACTCCTATCTGGCGATAGCACTGGCAGCAAGTATAGTTGCCGCCTGTACCCCCGAGGAAATGGATGGCGGCCTGGCCCCTGCACCCAGTTCTGAAATGGTGAAGTTCTCTGTGGCACCAACCCAGGACAACCCGAACATTGTAACCTTTACCAATGAAACACCAGGCACTTTTAAGGCGATCTGGGACT
The DNA here is from genome assembly GCF_019336435.1 of Pontibacter populi. Lineage (GTDB taxonomy): Bacteria > Bacteroidota > Bacteroidia > Cytophagales > Hymenobacteraceae > Pontibacter > Pontibacter humidus. The sequence continues at coordinate 986,934 of NZ_JAHWXQ010000002.1, forward strand.
TTGGTAACGGAAATACAGCCGAAGGGGATAAGGTAAATGGCTCCTTCCCTGTGAAGGGTGATTATACGGTTAAGCTTACAGTATTTACCAGCGGAGGCTATGCTTCTAACACGCAGACGGTAACTATAGCTGAGACCAATGTTTCGATGCTTGACAGGGAAGACTATAACCTGCTGACCGGCGGAGCAGCTGATGCAGATGGCAAGACCTGGGTTATAGACAAAACCAAGGCCGGGCATATGGGTGTAGGCCCGATAGGTGCAGCTACGCCGGAATGGTGGTCAGCACCGCCAAACGATAAAGCTTCAGAAGGGCTTTATGACGATGAGATGACCTTTAACCTGAATGGGTTTTCTTATACCTATCAGAATAACGGAAACACGTTTGTAAACGGCTCTAACGCTGCTGGCTTGGGCGGTACAGCGCAAGGTGCAGACTATACTTTACCTTATACTCCTCCAACAAACATGGTATGGAGCATTGTAGAAGAGAATGGCAAAAAGTACCTGCAACTATCTAACAATGGTTTTGTGGGTTACTATACCGGTGTGTCTCGTTACGAGATCCTGTCTTTGTCTGAGAATGAGTTGTACCTGAAAGGTGGCGATGGTGCAAATGCTGCAAATGGCTGGTGGTTACGCTTAGTGCCAAAAGGATATACACATCCGGTAGAGGCGCGTCCGTACAAAATGGAAGACATGGAAGATACCTTTGATAAAGATGGAAATGTAGTCTGGAAAAAAGAAAACCTTACCCTGAACGAATCTTATGACAACCCTGCTCCTATTGGTATCAACAAATCGGCTAAAGTAGCGATGTATGTAAAACAGGAAGGCCAGCAGTATGAGTTTGCCAACATGTTCACAGACTTTAACTATGACTTCGACCTGAACCAGCGCAATGTGTTCAAGCTGAAAGTATTCATACCAAGCTATAACGACTTTACCACACAGGCTGGCGAAGATTGGGCAATCAAAAACTTGTTGCAACAGGTATCGGTGAAACTACAGGATGGTACCTCGGCACAGCCATGGGTTAACCAGGTAGAGATAAAACAGCAGGTGGACAAGCTTGACCAGTGGGTAGAGCTTACTTATGATTTCTCGGCATTTAAAGGCAGAAAAGATCTGAACCGCATTGTAATCCAAGCAGGCGGAGAAGGAAATTTTATACCAGGCATCTTCTTCCTGGATGATTTTAGATTAGAGTAAAGGTGAAAAGTGGAGCCGGGAACCTGCATTGTTCCCGGCTTACTTTTACTAACTCTGCATTAAAAACAGCACCGCACCATTACCAGCTTATATCAACAATATGCTTATTTATCTCAGACCTAAGTTTCAACAAATGCTATTTATAGTTACTTCCCTTTTCCTTTCGATGGTGGCGACGTCGTGCTCAACTACAGAAGAAGCAAAGCCTAACATATACCAACCTAAAGTCCCACAGGACCTGAACTGGAAGTTTGAAACTACCCCGTTGTGGGCAGATGAGTTTACCAATACAGGGCAACCCGACCCGGCTAAATGGGGCTTCGATATAGGCGGAACCGGTTGGGGAAACAATGAACTACAGTATTATACCAACAGCGCCAGCAATGTTGCTGTAAGCGATGGCACACTGAAGATAACAGCCCGAAAAGAAAACAAAGAAGGCAAAGAATACACCTCAGCCAGGCTGGTGACCAAAAACAAAGGCGACTTTTTATATGGCAGAGTTGAGATAAAAGCGAAGCTACCGACAGGCCGGGGAACCTGGCCCGCTATCTGGATGCTGCCAACTGACTGGGCTTACGGCGGATGGCCAAAATCTGGCGAGATTGACATTATGGAGCACGTAGGCTACGATCAGAACAAAGTACACATTACCGTGCATACTGAGGCTTACAACCATAGTAAGAACACACAAAAAGGTCAAAGCAAAGCAATAGAAACAGCCAGCACAGCATTCCATACCTACCGCGTAGACTGGACTCCATTTGCTGTGAGAGGGTATATTGATGATATGCCCGTGTTTGAATTCAGGAATGAAGGCAAAGGGTTTGAAGTATGGCCTTTCGATAAACGCTTTCACCTTTTGCTAAACGTTGCAGTTGGGGGTAACTGGGGAGGCGCCCAGGGAGTTGATCCGAATATTTTCCCGCAAACAATGGAAATAGACTATGTAAGGGTCTATAAAATGATTGAAAAATAAACGTCATTCCCAACTATACTTCTGGCCACAGACCTAAGCCTATTTAAGAAGGAAAAGGTTTATAGATCCATGCTCTAACTATAGGTTTACTAATAAACTATAACGCTGTGCGAAACTGCTTCTCTAAAAATTGGATATTACTGTTGCTGGTACCGCTTGTTTTATCCTGTAAAAAGGAGATGAATGAAACAAGCGGGGGCACACCCGGTAATACAACATATCAAACTGTCGCTTTCTGGCTTACAGACCCCGGCACTTCTGTTCTGTTTAAACTGCAAAACCAACCATTGGCATTTGGATCACCGGCAAACCAACACCCAACTATAACAATAGATACAACAGAAACCTACCAGACTATAGATGGGTTTGGGTATACCCTAACCGGTGGAAGTGCAACGCTCCTGAACAAAATGTCGTCTGCTGCCCGGGCTGAGCTTTTAAAAGAGCTTTTTGCTACAGAAGGTACCAGTATAGGTGTAAGCTACCTCCGGTTAAGTATAGGCGCTTCTGATCTCTCAGACCATGTTTTCTCTTATAACGACCTGCCGGCCGGCCAGACCGATCCGGAAATGACAAAATTTGATCTGGGCCCTGACCGGAAAGACCTTATCCCTGTTCTGAAAGAGATCCTGGCCATCAATCCGGAAATAAAGTTAATGGGTTCTCCGTGGTCCCCTCCTACCTGGATGAAAACGAACAATAGTTCTGTTGGCGGAAGTCTGAAGCCGGAATTCTACGATGCGTATGCGAAGTACTTTGTAAAATACATACAGGCCATGGCAGCCGAAGGTATCCGTATAGATGCCATTACGGTACAGAACGAGCCACTGCACCCAGGCAACAACCCCAGCCTACTGATGCCCGCACAGGAACAGGCCGCTTTTATAAAACAAAGTCTTGGGCCGGCATTCAAGGCTGCAAACCTCGACACCAAGATCATCATCTACGACCATAATGCCGACCGCATTGATTATCCAATAAGTATACTGAACGATCCGGAAGCAAAAAAATACATTAACGGCTCTGCCTTTCACCTGTACGGCGGCACGATAGATGCCCTGGACCAGGTGCACAAAGCGCACCCGGATAAGAATCTATACTTTACAGAACAATGGGTAGGCGCACCCGGTAACCTGGCCGGCGACCTGGCATGGCACACTAAAAACCTGACTATAGGAGCTACCCGAAACTGGTGTAAAACGGTACTGGAATGGAATTTAGCTGCTGACCAAAACCAGGACCCGCATACCGAAGGCGGTTGTACGCAATGCCTAGGGGCAATTACCATAAACGGTGGTGTAACCCGTAACCCGGCTTATTATACTATAGCGCATGCCTCAAAATTTGTAAGGCCGGGCTCGGTAAGAGTTAGCTCAAACATACCTGCTGGCTTACAGAATGTAGCTTTTAAAGCACCCAACGGCGACAAAGTACTGATCGTTTTTAACGAAGGACAGGACAGCCGCACATTTAATATCAGTTACAACGGAAACATAGTTACAACCAGCCTGAACAGAGGGGCAGTAGGCACATATGTATGGTAAACCGCAAAGCTAAACCAACCCCGATCAGGAATTTTACACTACGAAAAACCAATCATTTCTGCTCTTTTATAAAAGCTAACCGGAAGTGGAAAACAGGTATGCAGCCCACACCTGATGGTGAAAAGCTGCTGCCAGAAAAGAACGCTGAATAAATATTTACCGAACAAAAGAACCGCTACATGAACTTAAAGAATGTAACACTTACTGCCGCTGTTTTTGCTTATGCCATGCTTTCAGGCTGTCAGACGCAGAAACCTGCCGCTGCTACAAGCGAGGACACAGCCACTACAGAGCAGGCAGCCCCTGCCACCTCCGAAGTAGACAGGAAGATAGAAGACCTGATCAGTAAAATGACGCTGGAAGAAAAGGTAGGCCAGATGGCACAGATCACGCTGGACGTTGTAGGTAAAGGCGAAAACAGGTTCTCCAGTTTCGAGCCACTGGTGCTGGACACAGTGGAGTTGCGCAAAGCACTGATAGACTATAAAATAGGCTCTGTTTTAAATACAGCCAATAACCGCGCACGAACTCCTGAAAAATGGTTCGAGATCATCAGCCAGATACAGGACATGGCAATGAATAAGTCCCGCATGAAAATTCCGGTTATTTATGGCGTGGATCAGATACATGGAGCTACTTATACGGCAGGCGGCACTATGTTTCCGCAACAGATTGGCCAGGGTGCAAGTCGTAACCGGGAACTAGTTAGACGCGGGGCGGAAATTACGGCCTATGAAACGCGCGCCAGCTCTATTCCCTGGAACTTCTCTCCAGTGCTGGACTTTTCACCGGATCCGCAATTCTCCCGCCAGTTCGAGACCTTTGGTGAAGATCCTTACCTGATATCTGAGTTAGGTGTTGAGTTGATCAATGGCTATGAGGGGGATAATAACGACATTGGGCATCCGGAGCATGTAGCTTCCTGTATGAAGCACTTTTTGGGATACCAGGTGCCATCATCCGGTAAAGACAGAACGCCAACATACATCCCGGAAACAGCACTTCGTGAGTATCACCTGCCTCCATTTAAAGCAGCCATCGAAGCCGGGTCGCATACCATTATGATCAATTCCGGAATCATAAACGGGGTACCTGTGCACGCAAACCCTGACATCCTGACCAAATTACTGAAAGAGGAATTAGGCTTTAAAGGACTGGTTGTAACGGATTGGGGCGACATTGAATACCTGCATACCCGTGACAAAATAGCCCCTACCATGAAAGATGCTATCATGCTGGCTATAAATGCCGGTGTTGATATGTCGATGATCGCGTACAACTATGAGCCGTTCTGTAATGGCCTGGTAGAACTGGTGAAAGAAGGAAAGGTAAAACAGGAACGAATTGATGATGCCGTAAGACGCATCTTACGCGTAAAATATGCGCTGAACCTGTTCGAAAAACCAACCACCAATCCGAAAGACTACCCTAAGTTTGGCAGCAAGGAGTTTGAAGATGCCGCTTACCAGATGGCTGCAGAATCAATCACGCTACTGAAGAACGAGAAGAATGTGTTGCCGCTAAAGAAAGGTATGAAAGTACTGGTAACCGGCCCGAATGCCAATAGCATGCGTACCCTGAACGGCGCCTGGACATACTCGTGGCAAGGCGAAAAAGTAGAAGAGTTTGCCGGCAAGTATAACACCATTTTAGAAGCTGTGCAGAAAGAAATTGGGGCCGAAAATGTAACGTACGTGCCGGGCGTGAGCTACAAAATGGATGGCTTCTATTACGAAGAATCTGCTGACAAGATGAATAATGCGGTTGCCGCTGCTAAAAACGTAGATGCTATTATACTTTGTCTCGGCGAGAACACTTCTACGGAAACGCCAGGTAACATAAACGACATTTACATTTCAGAACTACAAACGGAGCTTGCCAGAAAACTGGCCCAAACAGGTAAGCCGGTTATACTTGTACTGAACGAAGGTCGCCCTCGAGTGATCAGTCGTTTCGAGCGCGACATGGATGGCATTGTGCAGATCTACCAGCCTGGAAACTATGGCGGTGATGCTTTAGCTGATGTTTTATTCGGTGATGTGAACCCATCCGGCAAATTGCCTTACAACTACCCGCGTTACCCGAATGCGCTGGTTCCTTTTATACACAAGCCATCGGCGGAACAGCGTAAAGCAGAAGGCGTGTATAATTACGAAGCTGACTATAACCCGCAGTACGAATTTGGCCATGGACTGAGCTATACTACTTTTAAGTATGCGGACCTGACTTTGCCTAAAGAAAGCTTTAACATGGATGAGCCCATTAATGTAAGTGTACAGCTGACAAACACAGGCAAGCGCGAAGGAAAGGAAGTAGTACATCTTTATACTTCTGATCTATATGCTTCTGAAATTACACCGGATGTGAAACGCCTGCGCCGCTTCGAAAAAATAAACCTGAAGGCCGGTGAAAGCAAAACCGTATCCTTTACCTTAACTGCTGATGATCTCAGTTACATAAACCGTACTGGCAAGAGAATAACCGAAGCCGGCGAGTTTGAGATCAGGATCGGGGATCAGGTGAAGAAATTTACGCTTACTGGCAGTAACACAATCGGCAAGAATTAGCCTGGTATACGTTTAGCAAAGTATAAAAAAGGGATAAGCTGTAGCGGCTTATCCCTTTTTGTTTTACCTGAGTTTAGTATCTAAGTATAGATTCCGTTAAGCTGGCCTCCTGGTCCAGGTTCATTTTTTTCCGTATCCTGTACCTGCTGGTTTCCACCCCTCTCAACGATAGCTTTAGTAAAGAAGCTATTTCTTTACTCGACAGGTTCAATCGCAGGTAAGCACACATTTTCAAATCCTTGTGGGTCAGGTCCGGGTAATCGTGGCTCAGGCGTTTCAGGAAGTCCTGATGCACCTGATTAAAATGAAACTCAAATTGCTCCCAGTTATTCTCGATCTTGATCTCTTCATCCACCGAACGCAAGATCCGTTTAAGCTGCTGCCGCGTTTCTTTATCAGCAACCTTATCCATGGCTTGCTCCAGTTGGCCTTTCACTTTATACACGGCTTCCATGTTTTGCATTACGTGCAGTGCAGAGGACGTCAGTTCTTGGGTCTTGTGGTTGAGCTCACGTTCCAGTTTTTCGTTGTTTAACCGGATAATCTCTTTTTCAGCTTTCAGCACTTCTTCCATGTGTTGTGCTTCTTTCAGCTTAAGCGCTTTTTCCTGCACCTGCTGCAGCTTAGCCTCCGTGCTGCGTATATGTTTCTGAATTACCTTTCTCAGTAAAAGCAGCACTACAATACCGGTCAGTGCATAAAGTACAAATGCCCACCAAGACCTGTACCACGGAGGCAAAACAGAAAAAGTATAGTTTGCTTCCACACTTTCCTGGTTATAAATGTTTTTGGCCCTTACCTTAAAAGTATAAGTTCCTTCTCTCAGGTTGGTGTATTCTTTTTGCAGGGTTGTAACCCACGGCGACCAGTCCTGGTCAAACCCATCCAGGTAATACTGGTACTGCACATTCTCGGTGCCATCATATACAATGGCACCAAACGTAAACTTAACTGAGTTTAAAGTATAAGCCAGGGCAGGCTCAACAGCTTCTGACTTTGCGTCATCAGGTAAAGTAGTGCCTCCATAAATAAGCGAGTCGGTGGATTGTACGCCGGCCTCCACTTTCCTGATGAGGGTATAAAATTTTTCATCCAGGCCGTTTCTGTGTAAAAAAGTAGGCCGGTAATGCACAAAGCCCTCATCTATACCTATCAGCACATTTTGGTTATTGTAATAGGCAATGTGTTCAAAGCCGCCTACCAGTTTCCCATTCAGCCTGTTAAAAACATTTTTTACGATCTCATTTTTGCCGTTGCTGTGCTTCCGGATATAGCCCATCTCGTTTCCGGCCGAGAACCAGATATTGCCTTCCTTGTCTTCGTATAGTTTCCTGACCTGGGTGGTGCTGTCAAAAAGGTTGTTGAGCTCCGGATACAGCTCAAACCGGTCAGTGCTTTTATTATAACTATAGATGCCACGTAAGCCGGTAAAGATCAGCTTCCCGTTTATCTTAAATACATTTATGTTAATATCAGATGGGAAGCCATGTTTCTGGTTGTAAAAGCTCACATTCTCTACCTGTTGTAGGTTCTCGTCAAGCTTTAATTTATATAAGCCTTTGTATCCGTGAGCAACCCAAATAGTACCATCTGCATCTTCTTCCATTACCCGCGACGATTCATCAAACCCTTTTAGTTTTCTCTGAAACAAAAGTTTGCCATTTTCAAATTTATAGAGCAGCAGGCCGTGGTAGGTTCCGCAAATTACGTATCCAGGGTGCGTTTTGAGCTGCATAAACATCCAGGCGCCCCGGTGATTTGATAATTTCACGGCCTTATTTCCAACAATCTCGAACGGGCCGTTGTGGTGCGACAGCAATAATTTGTCGTTGATCTTTTGCAGTTTGTATACCTGCCCTTCGGTGTTTTCTATGCGTTTGAGCTGCATAGGGTTAAGCGGGCTTTCCTGGTCCCGTAACGTTTTAAAGAATAAGCCGTCGCTTGTGCCCAGGTATAGTAGATCTTTATCCAGCAGCGAAGTATAAGCCGTTCCCGGCAGGCCGGACCTGGTATCGTAGAGCGTAAACGGTGAATTTGACTCCACATAGTCGATACCGTTGTTTAGTGCCAGCCACAAGTTGCCTTTCTGATCCTGATAAATGCTTCGTACGGTGCTGTTCTGCAACCCGCGTTCACGGTTAATGTGCTGGCGAGCATTGCCCTCTGAATCAATGATCAGGAGTCCGTTCAGGGTAGTGCCAATCGCGTATCCTTCTGATAATACGGTGGCAGTATTTACTTTATTCCTGATAAGGAAATCGTTTATGACCCAGTCGCTTGCCTGGAAGCCCGTGTACTCATCGTAAATAAGTATACCATTCTCCTCGGTTATAACTAGCGCCTTACCACCCGGGTACGGAAGTATAGAAGCTATAGTATAAGGAGCTGTTTTTTCGCTGCCGGGTATAAACACCAGCTTATTCTCCTTCAGCTCATAAATGCCTTTATCCGGAACAGGTATGAGTAATTTACCATGCACCAAGAACGGGAAACCAGTAGGCTCGACGGGTGCATTGTATACATTAATTTTGCCATTCCGGTAATGGTATACCCCTGCTACTGTACAGAAATAAACATTATCATCAATAGTGTAGATACTCCATACATCTGCAAAACTTCTGTGCTTGTCTTCTATAAGGTTTTTCAGGGAAACGAAGGTCATCAGGCCTTTTGCATCCGGTGTAAGGTAGCCGAAGTCGTTCTGGCCGCCAACGTAAACCCTGCCGGCTTTGCTGATAGCGAGCGCATGTACGTTAGACCTGTTTGGCATTCCGATCTGTCGCCAGTGGTTACCGTCAAACTCCAGCACCCCATAGTTATTACCAAAGTACATGAGCCCGCGATGGTCCTGCACAACAGCCCAGTTTTGCGGCGAAGCCTGGTATTCTTTAAGCGTAAAATTCCTGATGTATGGTATTCCTTCTCCTTTTACCTGGGTTGAAACAGATAAAAAGGAGAACAGAATAAGGATCAGCAGTAAAGTATGTTTTCTCACAATGTACTAATACCCGTTTTTTCATCTTAAATATTAAGAAATTACAGCGCATTTCAAACATTCTGATGCGAAGTTATAGTTTGAAGTAACGAAATAACAGGTTTCAGGACTTATTGAGCAAGTATAAATTATAGTTGCAGGCGCATTAAAAAGCAAAAGTCCCTGTGCTGAAGTATTACACCGGGACTTTGAAAATTTGCAGGAAAAGTAGCTTAATAATTCCACGGGTATAGTTCGGGTTCCTGCGCTCCGCGGGGTTTCATGTGAAGTGGGTGCACGGCATCAGTTTCATCGAAGTATAGGAAGGCATCGTAGCGTTCCGGAATTATAGTGGGCACGTAGTTTCCGTAGGCTTCAAACTTAGCGTCGTATACCACCCCTATGGCCCTGTGGCCTATCCTGCGTTGTGCTATGTCTTCTATGTGCTTCAGGTCTCTGCTCAGAATTAGTTTATTTTCGTCGCTTATGCTGTGCAAAATGTCTTCCCAGCTTTCGGGTTTTGCAGGTGGTACTTCCATTTTCTGCATTGGTGCTCCCCACGATTTACTTGCAATCACGTGCCCCTGGTAGGTTCCGAAGCCAACAAGTTTTACCTGCTCCTTTCCATACCTCTCCCGGGCCAGCTGGCCTATATTATACATACCATCATCTGCCATATCGGTAGCGCGGGCGTCGCCAATATGCGTATTATGTTCCCAAACTATAGCTTTTGAGTCGGGTCCGTGTAGTTCCAGCAGCCTGTCGAGCGTTTCCATCATGTGTGTGTCGCGCACATTCCATGACTTTGCTCCACCCTGCACCATGGCCCTGTAGTATCTTTCAGCGTTAACAGCCACCATTGCGTTTTGGCGGGTGTTAAAGTCGTGTTCCCTGTCTCCGGTATGTATCGGCGATTTGATAATGCGCTGCAGCATACCGATCACTTCGGCTTCACAATCAGTGCGCACAAATGCGGTTGCCCGGGCATATTCCTGCGGGTCGCGGTTGAAGGGCTCGAAACAATTCATGGCAGAGCGCGCTGCTTCTACCGCTTGTCCGTCGTTCTTTTCCAGGTACTTCAGCACCTGCTCCAGCGACTCCCACAAACTATACACATCCAGCCCGTAAAACCCTACTTTCTGCTCGGCTTTGCGCAGGTGGTTAACATCCCGGATCCATTCCATCAGTGCCGCTACTTCCCAGTTTGCCCACATCCAGGTTGGCCATCTTCTAAAAACCTGTAGCACATCGGCAATCTTACTACCTGAGTTCTGATATCCTTTCACAAACCGGTTCACCGCATAACACTCCGGCCAGTCGCCTTCCACCGCTATAAACTGGAAACCTTTCTCCTGAATTAATCTTTTGGAAATGGCAGTGCGCCAGGTATAGTATTCGGAAGTACCATGCGATGCTTCGCCCAGCATTACGATGCGTGCATTGCCTACTTCATCAATCAGTTTATCAAGGTCTTTGTCTTTGGTAAGCGGAATATATGCGATCTGTTTGTTCTCCATAGTCTGGTAGCGTTTGGGGCATGGCGGTAACTATAAATTTGCTGTATTGTACTAACTTAAAAGGGTTTATGTTTTAAAAAATAAGCCCGCTCTACCAAAGGGCAAAGCGGGCTTACGAAACTATAGTTAGTATTACTTATAGTTACGATTGATTCTCTTTTGAGAAAACGCGGCGAAGCAGTTCTGTGGTACGGGCAATCGGGTTTTCGCGGATCTTCAATTCTTCGTCGGCAACCAATAGGAACAGACCATCAATGGCTTTCTGGGTAGCATATTCGTCCAGGTTCGGGTTTACTTTTTGCACCAAAGGAATCTGGTTATACTGATTTACCAGGTCTGCATAGTATTTTGTAGCATTGGTTTTTTGTAACGACTGCTGTATAACCGGTTTAAAGGCATTGGTTAGCTGCGTGGATGTCGTGCGCTTCAGGTATTGGGTAGCGGCATCTTTGTCTCCTTTCAGAATACCCCAGGCGTCCTGTATCGTCATTTGCTTAATAGCGCTTACAAATATCGGAACGGCACTTTTAGCGGCATCTTCGGCTCCGCGGTTCAGGGTCATTACAAAGCGGTCTACTTCGCTGCCAAGGCCAATTTTGCGTAAGGTATTCTCAACACGTTGCACTTCCGGCGGAAAAGGAATGCGGATCAGTGAGTTTTTATAGTAGCCATCTGTTTGAGAAGCCTTCCCGGCTCCGTTTTTAATACCTACTTCCAGCGCCTGTCGTAAACCGGATGCAACCTCTGATTGGGTAACAGGCGCACTAGTGGTTGTACCGGCTAAAACGCCATCAACAGTTTGCTGCACTTGCGCTGCCGTACATGCGCTGGCACCTATGGCCAGTGCAATAAAAGAAGTGTAAAGTAATTTTTTCATATCGTTATAACATCTTTAACTTAACGTGGTTTTAAAACCCAACGCACAAATCAGACCAAAAACTATGGAAGCGGTAAACGCAGAGATCATCACCATCGGCGACGAAATACTATACGGCCAAATCGTCGATACCAATTCTGCCTGGATGGGTACGGAACTCACGAAGTTAGGTATAAAAGTAAAGCAGATTACCTCTATTTCTGACAGCGCAGCACATATAATTGCCGCTTTGGATGATGCCAGGACGCGCGCTGATATTATTCTGATAACCGGCGGATTAGGCCCAACCAAAGACGACCTGACAAAAGATGTTCTGACAGCCTACTTCCATACAACCCTTAAATTACACGAACCCTCACTTGCCGATATTGCAGCTATTTTTGAAAAACGGGGCATTGAAGTTACGGAACTGAACCGGCAACAGGCTTTTTTACCGGAGAGCTGCACGCCGGTACGCAATGCGCTTGGCACCGCGCCGGGCATGTGGTTTGAGCAGGATGGCAAAGTATATGTATCGATGCCGGGCGTGCCGTTTGAGATGAAGCGCATGATGACGGACATTGTGCTGCCAAAACTGAAAGCCCATTTCAAAACGCCGGAGATCATCCATAAGGTAATACAAACTATAGGCATAGCCGAATCTATACTTGCCGATAGGCTGGAAGCATGGGAACTGGCTTTGCCATCGCATATAAAACTTGCTTACCTGCCATACTTAGCCGGTGTACGCCTGCGCCTGACCGGAGCCGGTGACGATGCAACTGTACTGGATCAGGAACTACAGTCAAAAGTAGAGAAACTATCCCAGATCATCCCAAAATATATTTTTGCTTATGGCGAAGTGAGCCTGGAAGAAGCTGTTGGGAATCTGCTGAAAGCGCAGCAGCTAACTATAGCTACCGCCGAAAGCTGCACGGGCGGCTACCTGGCGCACAAGTTCACCAGCATACCGGGTAGTTCGGCTTATTTTATGGGAAGTATAGTTGCCTACCATAATGATGTAAAAATTCGTGAACTGAATGTAAATCCTGAAACCCTGCAGCAGCATGGTGCCGTAAGTGAAGCCGTTGTGCAGGAGATGGCCGAAAATGTGCGCAAAAAATTTAACACAACTATAGGAGTGGCAACAAGCGGTATAGCCGGCCCCGATGGCGGAACTCCTGACAAACCTGTGGGTACGATCTGGATAGCGTATGCTGATGAACATAAAACAATAGCAAAGCAACTGAACTATAATAAAAACCGCCTGCTCAACATCGAATATACCGCACTGGTTGCTTTAAACCTTATCCGGCAAAGTTTGGCTACAACCGTTGATGAATAGGCTAAAATCCTTAACTTTGTTTCAAAATTAGACATGTAGTATATAGATGTTAGATAATAGACTCTTGGATAAGTAATGTTGTTCCGGGTCTTTAATTCAGTCTGAAATCTGTTATCTGCTACCTGATATCATAGAAAATCAACTATAAAATATGGCACTTGTAGAAATGGTTATGCCCAAAATGGGCGAGAGTATCATGGAAGGTACCGTTCTTAAATGGCTCAAAAATGTGGGTGATACCATAGAGCAGGATGAATCGGTGCTGGAAGTTGCTACTGATAAAGTAGATACAGAAGTACCTGCTATTCAGGGTGGTATTCTTAAAGAAATACTGGTACAGGAAGGCGACGTAGTAGCTGTTGGCGCTCCTATTGCTATCATTTCTACAGACGGCGAAGACACTGCAGCTCCTGCTGCCCCGGCTGCTGCTGAAGCTCCCGCTGCTGCACCACAAGCTGCTCCTGCACAAGAAGCTGCAGCTACCACTGGCTCTTCGGTTGCTAAACTGGATCAGCCTGCTTCCGGTCGTTTCTACTCTCCGCTGGTACTGAACATTGCCCGCGAAGAAGGTATTTCGATGCAGGAACTGGAATATGTGCCAGGTACCGGTAAAGAGGGTCGTGTGTCTAAAAAAGATATCATGGCTTACCTGGAAAGCCGCACGGGCGCTCCGGCACAAGCTGCTGCTCCGCAAGCGCAGGCTCAGCCACAAACTCAGGCTCCTGCTCCGGCCGCTGCCCCTGCTCCTGTTGCACAACCGCAGGCTGCTGCCCCACAGGTTAAACCGGCTGCATCGTATGGTGGTAATGTCGAGATGATCGAGATGGACCGCATGCGTAAGATGATCGCGGACCGCATGGTGGATAGCAAGCGTATTTCGCCGCACGTTACTTCGTTTGTAGAAGCTGATGTAACCAACATCGTGAACTGGAGAAACAAGTGGAAGGATGTATACAAGAAACGCGAAGGCGAGAATTTAACCTTCACTCCTATCTTCATCGACGCGATTGCAAAGGCGATCAAAGATTTCCCGATGATCAACGTGTCTGTGGATGGTGGTACCATTATCCGTCACAAAGACATCAACATAGGTATGGCTGTAGCGTTGCCAAGTGGTAACCTTATCGTTCCGAACATTAAGAACGCTGACCAGCTGAACCTGAACGGACTGACCAAGAAGGTAAACGATCTTGCTAACCGTGGCCGTATCAATAAACTTACGCCAGATGATTTGGCTGGTGGTACATACACGGTTTCAAACGTAGGCTCTTTCGGTAACGTGATGGGAACGCCTATTATCATGCAGCCGCAGGTAGCCATTATGGCGGTTGGTGCTATCAAAAAGAAGCCGGCTGTTATCGAGACTCCGGAAGGTGACCTGATCGGTATCCGTCATTTCATGTTCCTATCGCATTCTTACGACCACCGTGTGGTTGATGGCTCGCTGGGTGGCATGTTCGTGCGCCGCGTAGCTGATTACCTGGAGCAGTTTGATGTGAACCAGTCGATCTAAGTATAAGATCAGAAAGTATAAAGCCTGCTTCAGTGATGGAGCGGGCTTTCTTTTTATAGTTACTTCTGTATCAGTGATTTTGCGTAAAGAAGGAAGTTATATCCTGTTTTATAAAGGCTTATCTATATACTTATCACTTATGAAAAGAGGCAACTTTATTTTTCTTCTACTGGCTTCGGTTCCAATGGCTTCGTTTGCTAAAATGGGTATAGGCTTTTCCGGTAATGGTAAAGGTTTTAAAGTAAATACCGGCGAAAGCAGGTATCATGGGCACCTGAAACTGAAAGGAGTTAACGCCAATGTTTTAGATGTTAAAGTATCGGGTAGAGACACAAACGGCGCACTGGCTATTTTTGAGCAAACCAGTTTATCTCCAAACAGAGGTACACCTATGCACATCCATCTTACCCAGGACGAAATTTTTTATGTGCTGAAAGGAGAATATTATTTCCAGGTAGGTTCTGATAAATACAGGCTGAAAGCTGGCGATACTATTTTCCTGCCCCGAAAAGTACCTCATGCCTGGACACAGCTAAGTGAAACCGGAAGTATGACTGTGACTGTGCAGCCTGCCGGAAAGCTCGAAAACTTTTTTGTAACGATGGCTGGCCTTACGGAAGAACCTTCTCCGGATTTGATCGCGAAGATATTTGCAGATAACGAGATGCAGGTGGTCGGTCCAACATTACGTATAGATTAAGCTCCTAACGCTATACATTATATAAACTGATATAGTATATTAGAGCAGTGATATATTAGCAAACTATACAACTATGAGAAACATATTACCCTGGATACTGGCTGCCATTTTCCTGTTTCTGGCAGTATATTTTTACTGGCAGAAAAACGAAGCCGAAAGCAGACAAACTATAGCTGATAAGCAGGTGGCTAAGATTGATTCCAAATTAGAGCACGAACAAGCTGAAACAGATTCCCTGAAAGAAATGGTGCTTCCACCTGATACGATGGAACTAGTGCCCCCGGGTGGCGCAGCATTTGTGGATGAGCTGGGTAGCCTGAGCCAAAGCGATGTGCAGAAATTACAACGTAAGGGTCTGAAATCTCCTGAAACCGACCTGATGAACGACCTGAACCGCAAACAAAATCAGCTTATACCAGATAAGGGAACGATGGGCGGCACCATGACCATCCGCGATAGCCGCATCCTTAATGATCGCTATGCACTTGCTTATTATGAAGATGGTCATAACGGCGGGTACTTGCTGCTGAAGTACACAGTTAACAACGGCACCATCAACTGGACGGCGGTAGATAATTCGAAACTATAGTTCAGCACGAAATTTGGAGAAGGAAGTATAAACCATAAAACCGATGCCAATGCTGCTTATACAAACTATACTTCCTTTTCTTTTGCTACTACTACAGACTCAGGTTGGTAGCTTTACTTTAAGACAGGATCTGGAAAAGGATCTGGGAAAACTTGCCAGCACCCCTGTCTTCATCAGTGATAATACATCAGCTTCTCCATCTGTTCAAACTATAGTTCAGGATTTGCAGTTGTTTGGCGTCGCAGCAACTATAGATCTGAGTAACAGCAAGTATAGCCAAAGCTCACAAGGAAACCATACAATTCATGTCTGGACGTTTAAGGAAAGTGATATTACATCGCTTTACCAGATCGAGACAACTATAGCCTTAGATACCGTCGTTACGCAGCGTTACCTTGAAAACCGTGCTCCTACCCAGCATCAAATCCAAAACAAGTTTACCTTTCGTACTTATGCCGTTTCCACATCCGCTGATCCGCTTCGATTTTATTATATGACCGAAGCTGAACAGGGGCTGTTAGAATATAGAATTGGTAACCGCCAGGTGCTGATAAATTACCCCGCAAAAAAGGAAGGATTAAGTGATATACTTCCGAAGGTAGAAGATGAATTGAGCGCCGTTTTAGCTGCTTTACAGAAACTGTAAAATATAAAGCTGGTCTGGCATTTTCTAAACTACCGGTAAGTTATTATATTACCTCCTTTAATTCCAACCCTTTACTTTATGAAACACATTTACAACAACTTATGCGTGCTGCGCTGGCACGTAGTAGCAGCTATTTGCCTTTTAATTTTTACCCGGTGTACTACCCCGCAGCTTTCTTTACAGGAAGGAAAACGCATAGATCAGCTGGGCGTATGCCTGGTATTTGCAGACAGTGTTGCCCCTGAGTTTAAAGCGCAGTTTGAGACCAGTCTCGATACCTATATCCAAAATTATAATACTCAAAAACACCCTTTTAAGCTTACTGATTGCCAGGATGAGGGCTCTATCCAAATCAAGGTAGAAGATGTATCCTATACCACCTCTAAACAACGGGCAGCAGGGGTAGCAGTGAGTACTATCGGACTAATAGGCGTGCCTGCCGCTATGGTTACTGCTGGATTGCCGTTTTATGCGTTTTTCTACTACTTCCCGACCAACCAAACCTTTACTACACTTGCGCTTAGCAGAGACATTGCGCACCCCACCATGGGAATGATGAATAGAGTGTATACAAGCGGTGGTATGTTTGGCAGCGACGAGAGACAACGCTTGCGCCATTCCAAAAAATTTGAAAAGCACCTGGATGCCATCTTCATCGAACTGGAAAGAAGTTATGCCAAGACGGCCAAAAAGGCTCCTAAAACAGTAACAACAGCCAGTACAAACTAACTATAAAACAGCAGCGGCCACTCTCCAAAGAAAGCGGCCGCTGCTGTTTTATAGTTAAGCTATAGTTTAAAGCGAAGCTAAACTCTGCTCTATAGCATTGATCTTCGCTTCGGCATCCGCCATTTTCTTACGCTCGTTGGCAATAACCGACTCAGGGGCACCGCTCACAAAACGTTCATTACTCAGCTTTTTACTTACCGACATCAGGAAGCCTTTTGTATACTCCAGCTCCTTCTGCAGACGTTCACGCTCTGCTGCTACATCAATGTTACCTTCCATCGGAATAAAGAACTCATCACCAGCTTCTACGAAGCTGATAGCGCCTTCTACATTCTCCTGCACAAAGTTGATCTCACTGATGTTAGCCAGCTTGCGAATAATGCTCAGGAAAGGATCGTATCCATCCTGATTCATAACCTTAATAGACAGGTCAAGTGACTTGGTTTGCGGGATATTCTTCGAGTTACGTATGTTACGGATGGCAGCCACTACTTTCAGTACGCTGTCCATACGGGCATTCAAAATCTTATCGAACGTATCCTTCTTAGGCCATGCAGACACGATCAGGTATTCCTTTTCTTTGCGTTCTTTCAGGTCGTGCCAGATCTCTTCTGTGATGAACGGCATAAACGGATGAAGCACCTTCAGTACTCTTTCCAGAAAGCCAACCGTAGCATCAATTGTTTGTTTATCAATTGGCTGCTGGTACGCCGGTTTGATCATCTCCAGGTAATTCGAGCAGAAATCATCCCATACCAGTTTGTAAACCGCAAGCAAGGCATCCGAAATACGGAACTTCTCGAAATGGTCTTCGATCTGGGCAAAGGCTTCGTTAAAGCGCGACTCAAACCACTTAATGGCTGTTTCGTTCGGGCATGGCAGGCTTTCGTCTACTTCCCATCCTTTTATCAACCTGAAGGCATTCCATATCTTGTTGCTGAAGTTACGGCCCTGCTCTACCAGTTTCTCATCAAACAGCAAGTCGTTACCAGCCGGTGAGCTGAACAACATACCGGCACGCACACCATCCGCGCCATATTGCTCGATCAGGTCCAGCGGATCAGGTGAGTTACCCAGCGATTTAGACATTTTACGACCCTGCGCATCACGCACGATACCAGTCAGGTACACATTACGGAACGGCATTTCGTTACGGAACTCAAAACCAGCCATAATCATACGTGCTACCCAGAAGAACAGGATCTCAGGAGCAGTTACCAGGTCGTTGGTCGGGTAATAGTAAAGTATATCCTTGTTATCAGGGTCTTTAAAGCCATCAAACACAGAGATCGGCCATAACCATGATGAGAACCAGGTATCCAGTACGTCTTCGTCCTGGCGCAGGTCAGTTAGTTGCAGTTCAGTGTTTCCGCTTTGCTTGCGGGCGAGTTCCAGTGCTTCTTCGGCAGTAGTTGCTACTACAAAAGAGCCATCCGGCAGGTAATACGCCGGAATCTGCTGGCCCCACCATAACTGGCGGGAAACGCACCAGTCGCGCACGTTCTCCATCCACGAGCGGTACATGTTCTTAAACTTAGGCGGATGCAGGCGGATCTGGTCTTCCATTACAGACTCAAGGGCAGGCTTGGCCATCTTATCCATTTTGCACCACCACTGCATCGACAAACGCGGCTCAATTACAGCACCCGTACGCTCAGATGTCTGCAGTACGCTTGGGTATTCATCTATCTTTACAAGAAGCTCCGCTTCCTGCAGGTCTTTTACAATGTTACGGCGGGCAGCAAATCGATCCTGGCCAATGTATAGTTGCGCCTTTTCGTTCAGCGAGCCATCATCGTTCAGGATATCTATCGTTGGCAGGTTATGCTTCTGGCCCAGTTCGTAGTCATTCAGGTCGTGAGCAGGGGTTACTTTTAGCGCACCAGTACCAAACTCTATACTTACGTACTCATCAACTATAACCGGGATCTCTTTACCCAGCAACGGAATACGTACTGATTTGCCGTGCAAATGCGTGTAGCGCTCGTCGTTCGGGTTAACGGCTACAGCCACGTCGGCCATAATGGTTTCAGGGCGCGAAGTTGCTACGGTAATGTATGTTTTCTCGGCGTTGTCAGATACCACTTCGTATTTCAGGTGGTACATTTTCGCCATGGTTTCTTTAGGAATGACTTCTTCATCCGAAAGAGCTGTTTTGCCTTGCGGGTCCCAGTTAACCATGCGCACCCCGCGGTAGATCTGGCCTTTACGGTACAGGTCCACAAACACTTCGATAACGGCAGCCGAAAGGTCTTCTTCCATCGTGAAACGGGTACGGTCCCAATCGCAGGAAGCACCTAACTTTTTAAGCTGCTCCAGGATAATGCCGCCATACTTCTCTTTCCATTCCCAAGCATAGGTCAGGAACTCTTCGCGGGTAAGGTCTTTTTTCTCGATGCCGCGCTCTTTCAGCATGGCCACTACTTTGGCTTCGGTAGCAATAGAAGCGTGGTCGGTGCCCGGTACCCAGCAAGCCTCTTTGCCCTGCATACGCGCACGACGAATAAGAACATCCTGAATGGTATTGTTGAGCATATGCCCCATGTGCAACACGCCCGTTACGTTTGGCGGCGGAATTACAATGGTATAAGGCTCTTTTTTAGGGTTAGGTGTAGAGCGGAAGAAGCCACGCTCCATCCAGCTGCTGTACCACTTTTCTTCTACTTCTTTGGGACTATATTTCTTTGCTATCGACATCGTATACTTGTTTTGGCTGCTTAAAGCGCTAAAAGGCAAAAATAGGGAATTTAGCTTTAATTGTTGATTGTTGATGGCTGATTGTTGGTTGTTCTTTACCTGAATCAGGATTAATAGTATTCTAGTTCTTTCTAAATACGAGAGAGCTATTTTACTTTTTGTCATCCTGAAAGGATCTTGTGGGCTTGTAGCGAAAGCTTAACCTCCCTTCCACCAAGTTCCTTTACAGAATGACAAGAATTTAAAGTCTTAATCCCTTCTAAACTATCTGCAAACTATACTTCATCAGCAACCCCTGTAAACCATACTGCGAGAACTTCGCTTTTTTGATGGTATTGATCTCCGGGTCAATGTCAAAACTATAAGCGGAAGACAGGTCTGCACCAGTTAGGTTGGTATAGTTGAAAACGGCTCGTTCCATATCTGTATTATCAAACAGAGCACTTGTAAGGTTGGCATTCGAAAAATCTACGCCTTTCAGGGAGCACTTGATGAATTTGGTTTTAGCCATTTTCCTTTTGGCAAACGAAGCATAATCCAGCAGGCAATTCTCGAAATAAACGGTAAACAGGAAATCTTCACACTCGCTGAAGTTGATGCCTGTAAGTTTACATTCTTTGAAGACCACATTGCTTATAGTTGCATGCCCAAGTTTTAGCATGGCCAGGTTACAACCAATAAATGTACAGTCAGTGAAGCGGGTGCCGGCAAAGTTACTCCCCGAGAAGTCGCAGTTCTTAAACGTACAATTCTCAAATTCGCGGTTCTTTACGTCCTTGTTCGGGTAAACTACTTTCTCAAAAGTCTTATCAGTATGTATCTGGCCTTCCATAGTTAGCTTCAGTTTGTAGTCAAAAGTAAATAAAAAAACCTGCCCTTGTAAGGCAGGTTTCTCTATAAATATATAGTTTATGCTTACGCTTCCTGGTGTAACCAGGCTTTTTTAGCAAGCAGTTCTTCTTCGGTTTCACGGTAATCCGGGTCGTCAACGCAGCAGTCTACCGGGCAAACTGCAGCGCACTGCGGCTCCTCATGGAAGCCCATGCACTCGGTGCATTTATCAGAAACGATGTAGTAAAACTCATCTGAAATCGGTGGCTGAGCTGCATCGCCGGCAATAACTTCGCCGCCGTCGATCTCCACTTCTTTCAGGGCAGTACCGCCACCCCAGGTCCACTCGGCACCGCCTTCGTATATAGCAGTGTTAGGGCACTCTGGTTCGCAGGCTCCGCAGTTTATACATTCATCGGTTATCATTATAGCCATAATCGTATCTCCTGTATATTTTTTATACTTTTGTATGTCGTGTTTCTAAGCCGCAAAATTAGGAACAATAAACGCCTTTTCAAATAAAAATTAAAGCCATACCATATACGCCATGACATTAGAGAACAGGATTGAAGCTTTTGTGGAACTGGGCAGGCAGCTAAAAAGCCTGACTCCGGAAGACCGACAGGTATGGGCGCGCATAGCGCAGTCGCGTAACCCGTGGTTTGATGAAGAAAACGTATCCTGTGCCCTCAATGGCATAACGCAGATGCTGGAGGAACAATACCTCCGCGAATGGCTTTACCCTTATCATCTTAAACAGGTTACACCTAAAAAAGTTGGTGTGGTGATGGCCGGCAACATTCCGATGGTGGGTTTCCACGATTTTCTGTCGGTGTTGATGAGCGGGCATTACCTGCTGGCTAAGCTAAGCACTGATGACCAGCCCCTGATGCGCCGCTTGGCCGATATGCTGGTAGGGATAGAGCCTGCTTTTGCCAACCAGTTCGAGTTTGTAGAGATGCTGAAAGATGCAGATGCCATTATCGCTACCGGCTCTGACAACACCGCCCGCTACTTCGAGTATTATTTTGCCAAGCGACCGCACATTATCCGTAAGAACCGCACAAGCATTGGCGTACTTACCGGTCACGAAGAAGCTGACGACCTGGAAGCCTTAGGCGAAGATTTTTTCCGGTACTATGGTTTGGGTTGCCGTAACGTGTCTAAAGTGTTTGTGCCGGAAGGTTATACCTTCGATAAATTCTTTGAAGCGAACGAATCCAGAAGTAAAATTCTGGATCATCATAAATACCAGAACAACTATGACTATAACAAATCGATACTGCTGGTAAACCGCGAGCCGCACTTCGATAACGGTTTTATGCTGGTGCAGCCAAGCACGAATATGGTCTCTCCTATTTCGGTGCTCTTCTATGAAACGTTCAGTTCGCTGACAGACCTGCGTGAAAAACTCGATGCGATCAAAGAGAAAACACAGGTTATAGTTTCAGCACACGGCTGGCTGGAAGGCAGTATACCGTTTGGCCAGGCACAGTGCCCGATGGTCTGGGATTATGCCGATGGCGTGGACACGATGGCATTTTTGCAGAAACTATAGTTGGTTTAACTTCTGGATAATTTATCTTCTGAAGTAAATCATCCCCCTACCCCCTTCAAAGGGGGACACTCAACAATGCGTAATACTCAAACTATAGTTTAACGATAGGGGAAAAAGTCCCCCTTTGAAGGGGGTAGGGGGATGACGCTTTATCAGGAGTAAAAACCTCAGTATAAACTATAAAACAATACAGCCTGACGAAGCAAATTCATCAGGCTGTATTGTTTTAGAAAGTATTGATCTATTTAGATTCTATCCAGTGTTTTCCTGATCAAGCTATCCACTACTTCTTCTGAGTTTTTGGCAAACTCCTGTGTAATGCGGTTGGCAACTATAGCATTAAGCGACAGCATTTCGTGCCCAAGCAAGCGGCCCATGGCATAATAACCGGCAGTTTCCATTTCGAAGTTGGTCAACTGGAAATCGCATACTTTAAAGTCCTGGTAAACCTGCAGCAGGTTTTGGTTGCGCAGTCCACCACGCAGCACGCGGCCCTGCGGTGCGTAAAAGCCCGGGCAGGTAAGTGTGTTGCCCGGTATCATATCAAGGGCAAGTTTATCGATCAGCATTTTCGAACCCGGTACGCAATATGGTGTAAAACTTACGCCTAATTGCTCTTTTAACGTTTTGGTAATACTTTGCTCGTCTGCTGTTTGCTCTAACGGGTAAAACTCCATTAGCGAGTCCAGGCCTACCCCGTAATGCGACGCTACGTGGCTGCCCAGTGGAATTGATTCCTGCAACGACCCTGACGTTCCCACACGTACAATTTTCAGCTTTATCTTTTCTTCGTTTGGCTCGCGGCTCTGGAAATCAATATTCACCAACGCATCCAGCTCATTCATCAGGATATCAATATTATCAGTACCCATCCCTGTCGAGATTACGGTCAGGCGCTTGCCTTTATAGTAACCTGTGTGCGTTATAAACTCGCGTTTGGCTACTTCTATTTCAATTTTATCAAAATACCTGCTAACCATAGCTACACGGTCCGGGTCGCCGACGGTAATAATGGTATCCGAAATATGCTCTGGTAGGAGGTTAAGGTGGTAAACGGTTCCGTTTTTATTTATGATCAGTTCTGATTCTGGTATTACTGCCATGGTTTCTAACTTAGAGTTTCAGCAAATAATTGCTATCTGATGTATACTTTATAGTTGCTTTATAGCTAGTCGTGAAGTATAAAGCGATCGTGGCAAAAGTAGGAAGCTTCCCGTACAAAAGCACTGATAGTTATCAATTCTTATGTTTTAAGCACATAAATTTGAGCATTGCTATTCCAACTATAAGCTATCTCTATGTCCTCAAACCATAAACTGCAGGCCTATATCAACGGCAACATTCAGCCTTACGAAGATGCGTTCCTGCATATCAGCGATCTGTCTATTCAACGTGGGTATGGCGTGTTCGATTTTTTTAAAGTGCAGGATGGGAAACCTGTATTTTTGAAGGATTACCTGGAGCGGTTTTATGAATCAGCCAGGTTAATGGAATTGACCTTGCCGTTTACTGAAACAAAGCTTATAGATACAATCCAACAACTGCTAACTATAAATAACCTGTCGCTTTCTGGTATAAAGATGATTTTGACAGGCGGTTATTCCGCCAACGGTTACGACCCTGCCGAACCCAACCTTATCCTGCAGCAACAACCGCTGCAACTGCCAACCCAGGACATGATTGCGAATGGTATAAAAGTAATTACCCATGACCATGTGCGGGAAATACCGAGAGCCAAAACGATAAACTATGCCATGGGCATCCGGCTGATCAACAAAATAAAACAGGCAGGCGCCAGCGATGTGCTGTACCAGCAGCATGGAGTAGTTTCGGAGTTTCCACGTTGTAATTTCTTTATCGTAACGCACGACAATAGGATCGTTACCCCTTCTGAAGATGTGCTGTTTGGTATAACCCGTAAAAATGTGTTGGCACTTGCTGGGAAGAAGTATAAAACGGAAGAAAGAACTATAACTATAGCTGAAATTTCGGAAGCTAAGGAAGCTTTCCTGACCAGCACTACAAAACGCATTTTACCTATCGTTCAGGTTGATGATATGCTTATTGGAAATGGCAAACCAGGAGCAATTACAAAAGAATTACTTGCTGATTTGATCGAATTGGAAAAACAGTAACTATAGTTTTACGTTTTCGCTCTCGTCACGCGAGTGTGAGCTTTTGTAGCCTCTGGCCTCATCAACATTAACCACACCATTAACAGTTCTCAGCAGCTCTTTCGGACTTCTTAGTCCGAAAGCACCCTGTCGGGGATTTCTTAATCCCCGTGTAACTGCTAACGCGGACTAGGAAGTCCGCATCAGAAGGCGTTTCGGACAAGGATGTCCGAAACAGCAATAAGTGGGATAACTTCAGAGCACCAACTATAGAGTAGTATCCAGAGCGGTATAAAATAAGAAAAGCGTGCCCGGTTACGAACACGCTTTTCTTTGCTTTAGAGAATACATTACACTTGTACGTCGTTTTT
This sequence comes from Pontibacter populi, assembly GCF_019336435.1. GTDB lineage: Bacteria > Bacteroidota > Bacteroidia > Cytophagales > Hymenobacteraceae > Pontibacter > Pontibacter humidus. The sequence goes on from NZ_JAHWXQ010000002.1 coordinate 1,011,675, forward strand.
CTTCTTGCGGTTGAATCCTTTTAGCGGATTGTAGCCATTCATCTCTTTCTGGTAGTAGCCTGTGCCGTCGTAAGGGCGTTTTTCAGGGTGACCTTTGCACTCTGTAGAGCAGGCTCCTTCCAGTTCCCAACCACACTTCTCGCAGATTGCCACGTGCAGGTTACATACCGGGTTAGCGCAGTTTACCATACGGTCGTCTTCGGTGCCGCACACGTAGCAGGTAGAGATAACTTTCGGGTTTACGGAGTTTACATCTACGGCAACACGGTTATCGAACACGTAACACTTGCCTTCAAAGTCTTCGCCACCGGCTTCTTTGCCATACTTAATAATACCGCCGTGTAACTGGTATACATCCTCAAAACCCTGCTCCAGCAAAAAGGCACTTGCTTTCTCGCACTTAATACCACCGGTGCAGTAGGTTAATATTTTCTTGTCTTTATACTTTTCTTTCAGCTCTGCCACCTTCTCCGGAAACTCACGAAAGTTCTCAATATCCAGGGTAACAGCATTCTTGAAGCGGCCCACATTGTACTCATAATCAGAGCGCACATCCAGTACCACCACATCGTCGCGGTCTTTCATATCCCTGAACTCTTTTGGCTCCAGGTGTTTACCGGTGCGTGCGTTCGGGTCGATGTGCAGCAGGCCGGAATGTACGATTTCGGATTTGGTACGCACGTGCATTTTAGTAAATGCGTGACCTTCCGATTCATCCACTTTGAAGTCGATCTTGGCAAAGCGCGGATCCGCGTGCATCAGCTCCATGTACTTTTCACAGTCTTCTTTCAGACCGGAAACAGTGCCATTCAGACCTTCTTTTGAAACGATGATACGGCCGAGCAGATTCAGCTCCAGGCACATCAGGTGGTGTTGTTCACGGAATTCTTCCGGATCTGCTATTGGTGTGTAGCAGTAGTAAAGTAATATGCTGTAAGGTTTGTTCATAACGGCTAAGATTCAGCTTAGTGTTAGGTTAATTTATTAATTGTTGTTCCTGCAAGGCTATAGTTAAGTTACCTACAGGTATAAAAGCATAAAAAATAGTTGGCGGTTAAATTGCTGACTACCCTTACTCACACTCTCGGTAACCAGCAATTTAACCTGTAACTATCTGGTGATAAAAGTAAATAGCAATTCGCAATAAATAAATGATATATATCAGTCAGGCTAAATAACAGCAACTATAGGCATAAAAGTTTACTTTATGGCTGCAGCAGGGTTACCAAAAACAGTTGCTTTGGCAGGCACATCGGCTACTACTACAGAGCCTGCTCCTACGCGGGCATTCTTCCCGATTTTTACGCCGCTAACTATAACCGCACCTGTACCAATGTAAGCGCCTTCTTCTACCTTCACTTCAGAGTTAATGATAGCGCCGGTACCGATCTGCACAAAATCACCGATCTCGGCATTGGTATCAACCAAAGCTCTAGACTGTATAATGCAGTTGTCGCCTATTTTGGCGTTGTTGTTAACGATGGCGCCAGCCGCTACCATGTTGCCATGGCCCAGCCACGCGTACTCCGACACAGCACTAAATTTATGGATAGCGTTTATCGGCACAACCTTGTACTCCTCCTTCAGCATGCTAATGAGACCTTTGCGGGCAGCCGAATCTTCTACGGCCACAAACACATCGCATTTCTTACCGATCAGTTTCAGGAATTCGCCATCTTCGGTGCTGCTCATTACCGACACATTGTTAACCTCCTGCTGCTGCAGGTCTTTTTTGTCGTCGAGGAAGCAGTACACTACCATGCTGTTGCTATTGAAAATATCTAAAGCGGCGGTACCCAGTTGCTGGGCGCCCAATATAATTACAGGATTCTGCATAGCTTATCGTAAATAAGGCGCAAAGGTACGAAGAAGTGATTGAGATTGAAAGTGCTGCATAATGGTGAGCTTTTGTGTAAATGCTACTTAAATTTCTGTCAATTCGAACATTCTTGAGACGCAAGTCGAAAAGAACCAGCGCAGCTGTAAGAAATCTATTTCAATTCCAGATAGATCTCTCCTAACGTCGAGATGACAAGACATACTGATACTCTCTAGTCTATATGCTGTTTCGGACATCCTTGTCCGGAACCAAATCTGCTGCAGACTTCCTAGTCCGCGTTATTCGGAACACGGGGATTAGAAAATCCCTACCAGAGAGCTTTCGGACAAGGATGTCCGAAAGAGCGGTGTTGAAAGTGCGTAAAGTTGGGAGATTATGTTATTGTCCTTCCACTTTTGTCATTTCGAGCTAAAGCGAGAAATCTATATCGGATTCTAGATAGTTCTCTCCTTTCGTCGAGATGACAAGAAAGTATAGCTATTAGTGAAGCCAAGCCAACCACCGCTGTGCAAACCTGTTCTGCAAGAGCAAATACACCAGGAATGGCAGAAAGATGATACGGTAACGGCTGAGGGTTCCGAAATTAGGCGTACTGATACCGATTACGATAGCCGACACAACTATAAACAGCAGCAAGACAACATGCCATAGTTTGATATGCTGAACCCAGGACTTTGAGAAGGCAGACATGAGGGCTATAGTTGTGAGCAGAAACAGGAGCAGATTTTCAAGCCCAAGCAAGAGGTATAACGGTTCTGAGGATTCACCAATAATAGGGCGGTAAATAGCACTGAATAAAGCTTTAGGTGCGTTGGCAACTATAGAAGCTATAGTTGGCTCCAGCGAACTATAGCTTAAGTGAGGACCGCTCAGCGACAGGGCTAGCATACCATTATAAGTTTTCACCAGCTGCTCGGTTATAAAAGCAAGGCTGAATATTCCATTAATCTGCCAAACTATTGCTCCTGCTACAACTATAAAACCAACCAATGCCAGTAATTGCCCTTTTATGGTTTGCAAAGGTTTTATAGTTCTGGAGAGCCACCCTAAAATCAGGTAACAAGCCAACAAACCCAGCAGCAGCGCAGCAAAGAAAATCTTGATCTTAACGAACAGGTAAAGTTGCAAAGGCAGCAAGAGCCATGTAACTATAGTTGGTTTTTTCCCGTGCGCCAGCTGCAATACAAAAGCCATCACCCAGCACATACTTCCCATCAAAACGGCATCTTTCAGTAAACCCGAACTCCAGAACGCTACCGACGGAAAGAACAGCAACGCCACTATAGCTGCTTTTCTGGTGTCCGGGAAACCCTGTGCAAGTATAGCAGCCAGTTTTGCCATGCCCCAGAAACTGAACAACGAAAAGTAACACCCAATCAGGTAGTAGCTACTGCCCGTAAGCAGGTTAAAAAGGCTGATGATCTTGAGAAGGAAAAAGGAATTGGAGAAATAGGCAAAGCGCGTAAACGGAACACTTTCCTTAAAACTCTCACTCGGAAACTCGTTAAAAAGCAGCAAACGCCAATAAGCGCCGGTGTTTTCGTGAGCCAGTTGTGTTAGTTTCTGTGATGCATTGAAGTACGTTATCGTATCGCCCGCGCCGTAATAATGGAAGTACAAAACACCAAGCAATACTCCACAAACCAGCTTTAGAGCTAGTGCAGGCAACAGGTATGGCTTCAGGTTTTGTGCCCAGTTTTGCTTGTAAAGCAGCCACCCCAGCACGAATAGCAACAGGATATTGATAATATAAACCAGCAGCATCACGAGCGGGAAAGCAGGTTTTGTTTCAGGATCTTATTACCCACGGCGCATTGCAGGCAGTTTACCGGCTGGCAGTAATTTTTGTAAAGCGATAAAGCCGCCTGGTTATCTGCTGCGGTTTTAGCTTTCCAGCCCAGTTCTTCATACAGGCGCGTAATTTTGTTTGATGCTTCCTTCACTTTCTCCAGCAGCTCAATCGCTTTATCAAGATGCGAACGGTCTCCGGTAAACTGGGCATAAGCAGCCAGCAACGGAACGGCTACATTAATAACCAGGTTATGCGCGCTGCCTTTGCCCATGGTTTTGGTTGCTTTAGTCGGCTCCTGGGTAAAGGTAAAATGCTCCTGCCAGAACTCCGACACCGGTACCATAAACAAAGCTTCGTAGTGCTTTATAGTTTGAGCCTCTAAAATAGCCGTAAAAAAACTTTGCCGGTTTGCCAGCACTGCTGCCAGTTGCGCTAGCCGTATAGTTGGAAAATTGGCAGGACGCATCCGCATAAAATTCCAGTGGCGGCGCTGCATCGTCTTATCTCCTAAACTATACTTATGGCTTAGGAAACTATACTCTTTTGCAAGTTGCTGAGCATATGCTCCATCGGCATCAGCTAAGAAACCAGCCTGACCAAACAAAAGTGCTTCCAATTGAAAAAGCTGTTGCTGCTTTCGAACTATAGTTGCCGGAAGTGTTTTAACCAAGCGCTCCATCGGCTCCTGGTTTATTTTAAACCCGAAACCTTTAAAGAGCACATGATAGGCAGTCGCTTCCCAGTCGTGGTTATAGTTGGTGTAGCTTTTCAATACTTCGTGGCCTTTCTGCTCCAGGCGCTCTGTCAGGGCGCGGCCCAGCATCATGGTTTTGGTAATCTCGGGCACAGCCGGCCATACGTTTGCGCAGGGGATAATGGTGCGGGCTTCCTGCAGTTGTCTGTAAGTATAAGCCAGCGCATTATCTACCCTGTCCTTCAGTTCCAGCACCGGAATTATAGTGCCATCAGTCCGTAATATCTGCTCATCCGCTTCCCAAACCACATGCAGTATTACCTGGTCGTATTTCAGGTCAATTTGGTGGTTGTGGCGGCGCCAGTCAGATGCCCGCAAATGTATCTCCACACTCCCCGACCACTCCACTTCACCAATCTTAACTATAGCTTCCCTGAAATCGGGGCCGGCATCGGTGTTATAGTAACCGGTGCGCAGTACCTGCAGCGGCTCGCCTTCCGTAGTTGCCAGCTCAGTTTTGCGGTAGTACTGGTGTTGCCAGATGTAATGCAGGAAATCTTCTTTCATGAATTGCGCCAGCCCATAACCGAGCAGACTTCTAAGATAAGCGCAATTCAGCAGAAATTAAAAAATACGAATGGTGGATGGCACCAGGTAGCGTTGCTCACGCATTTGCTGGTGATGTTTGAATCCTTGCTTTATGTTATCCAGCGCATCCATTTGGGGGCCACCAAAAATGGATTTATGCTTTCCTGGCAACGGACCTAGTTCAGGCTTAACTATAGCCTCATCTGGAAGATCCAGGTTTTTAACAGCCATTTTAAAATCCTGCTGGGTAGCCCAGGGCATCACCTGCACTTCGGGTAGCTGCCTGGCAATTTGCTTCAGACGAATGCTGGTCGTATATTTTTCGGAAGTATTGGTTTTAGGAACGATAAGGTACTGCTTCTCGAAACCCAGCGCCTGGAAAACTACGCTATCGCCGGCCAGTACGGGAAGCGTAAAAAAGCCGTCTTGCTTTGAGACTGTACCACGATTTGTGCCTGGCACATATACCGCAATTCCTGCCAGCCCTGCTGAACTGTCTGCCGTTACCACTACCCCGGAGAGTTGCACCACGGGCTTAAGTTGCTGTGCTTTTGCAGGCAGCTGGCTAACTATAACTATAGCCGCGAGCAGGAAGTATAGGCGAGGATTTTCCAGAGTGCTATAGTTTAGCATTATTGCCTAACAGTTACGTAAGCGGCCTGCCGAGCTCCAATGCCTTTTTGCCATTCGCCTAAACTAACTTTACGCATAAAATGGTTTCCACCAAAAGCACCGCCAAAACTAAAGAGATGCAGCTCCTTATGATTCGGGTCAGGCAAATATTCAAATCCTATAAAAAAGTCTTTGTCAACAGTTATGTTATAGTCTTCCAGATTTACAGTTACCCAGCCTTGTTTCATGGGTAGGCGTTTAATGATACTTTTCTCCACTATTCTCTCACCGGGCATACCATCTATATTCTCATAAAAATTGATACGCATGTTAGCAGAATCTATCTTGTTGCTGATCAGATACAAGGTAGCTGAAAGTATATCCGAAGGCTTATTATTGAGGTTTATAAACTTGCCTAGTTCTGAGATGTCATTCGCATTTTGTGCCTGGGAAGTGCCATAAATGAACGGGTTACGCGAGGTAGTGCCAAACTTTTTGATCTTAGCCGCTTTGCTGCTGACCACAACTTCACGCAGGTCAGTAGTCTTCTCTGTTAATTCAAATTCAGCTTTCCTGCTGTCAACTATAGTTTTAACCGGAACAGATAGCTCGTTAAACCCAACCGCTGAAAATATAAGTGTATCTTTTAAAGAATTATCCTGAAGTGTTAAAGTAAAGGTACCATCTATAGTTGCTGCCGTACCAATACCTTTCTTTTTAATGCCGATGTTCACGTAAGGTATGGGTTCTTTGCCATTCAGTACGGTACCCTTTAAAACTATATTTTGACTAAAAGCTGTGAGTGCCGAAAGTAAAAAAGTAGCGGCCAGTACAAGTCTGTTCATAGGGAAGTGCAGGAAGTTTTGTTAGTAACGCAGCCTGCTTAAGCTATAGTATAGTTATTTCTTAATATTTAACGATACTTATAAATTTTATAGTTTAAACTCATAAGAGCGTTTCATTTAGAATGTCATATCAAGTACAACGAGGAATCTAATCGGCTTAAATCCTAATATAGATCTCTCCATTCATCGAGATGACAATTGTTATTCAGGTTAATGACGTTACAACTTAAGATAACGGCATGAACTATGAATTCTCATTTCACTTCAGACTATTAGAAAGAACTATAGTTTCAGACTTCAAGGGCTTTCCTGTCCCATTTTGCCAGGCTGGCAGCAGCCTCGTACGTACTATGCAGAAATTCTAACAATGTAGCTTCCGGGTTTCCTGAGTTCCTTACTGCCTCGTACGGTAAAATAAACTCGCCCAAAGTCTGATGGAAATAAGCCGCCGCTGGTTTAATCTTCGTTGTTCTGTAGCCTTCCGGTTCGGGGTAAATATAACTATAGAATGCTGCCTCCGGAAGCACTTCGCTGCCCGGCCAGAACCCGCAACTGCTTACCTCATGCGAATAAGCCTCCTGCGCTATCCAATCCGGCAGGCCGGGCACACCACCCGGATGTTTAGGAGCAGTACGCCCCGAAAAACGGGAAACTGCCAGATCAAAACTGCCCCAGAAGAAGTGGACCGGGCTGCACTTGCCTATAAACTCAGCTCTGAACAATTGCATTACTTTTTGTGCCTGCAGCAATGCCTGGTGAAATGCAGCTGCCTGCTCTGGATTATAGGTTTTATGAGTTTGATCCTCATCAAATGGAATGGGATTCTCGAGCTCGCAGGGTACATTGTAGATTTCCACTTTAATACCGAGATCGGCCAGGGCATGCATTACTTTCTTATAAAACTCGGCTACCGACATATTTCCCAGCGCCAGGTTGCGGCTTTGTCCGGTGCTGGTTTTTATACTTAACTGGTGCTGCACCAGGTTAAGGTCTACCTGAAAATGCTGATTTTGGTACGGAAGATCGCCGGTAGTCAGCCCGGTTGGTGTTACAGTAAGCGTTATGTGCCAGGAGTGGTTTACCCAGGGCTGTGTCTCAACTTTTAGTTTGCCCAGGATCTGTGACCAGAGATGGAGCGTTTCGAGTGTGTCTTTTGATGCAGTGTAGTTAAGTTCAGGCCAGTCGGTTTTCATGTTCTGCTATAGTTAATGGTGCATCTTACATTAACGGCAGAAGTAAGTTAAAGTAACCCAAGTCTGAAAGTATAAATATTAAAAGCAACTATAGAACTAAAACATAACCTATAGCAGAGGTAGAACAGCCCATTTGAGAATAAGTAAGAACAGGAATTCAAAACTTACGAACGGTAAAAATATAGAGCTTCAACTATAGAACTGTAACCTAAACTACAGCTATAGCCGGAATTCCCCTCTTGGGAGGGGCAGGGGTGGGTTAATTGGTAATTATAGAATCATAGCCAGCGCTACTACTTTTACCTGTCCCTGCCGGACCAGTTGAGTCAGGAGACTCAACAACATCATAAGACACGAGCGTGGACGCTCGCGCCAGCAGAAACCAACAGAATTTTTAGCTTAATGCTCTTGATTTTGCTGTGCCGGACATCCTTGTCCGGAGCCAAACCTGCTGCGGGCTTCCAAGCCCGCGTGTATTAGCAGTAATACAGGGACAAAGATGTCCCCGGCAAATTGCTTTCGGACAAGGATGTCCGAAAGAGCATGCTCCTACTTTGATTTAAAGCGGCCAGAGTCCGCTTAATAGCTCACACTCGCGGGACACGAGCGAGGGCACTATAAAATATGAATTTGGCAAAATGCAACAGCCCTGCTCTTAGGATTGGTTTTAGGTAAACTACTTTGCAGACTCAGGACGGTACTTTAATTGTAATCCCATCAGGAAATTGCGCAGGATCTGGTCTTTTAGCGGGCGGTAATGTTGGTGGTCCGGCTTCCGGAAAAAGGCGCTGAGTTCCGATTTACTTAAGCGGAATTTTACCAGGTCCAGCACATCCAGGATATCTTCGTCTTTATAATTTAACGCGATCTTGAGTTTGCGCAGGATGATGTTATTGTTCAGGCTTTTTTCAGGCTTTGGTTGCTCGCCTTCTTTTTTGCCACGCTTGTCGTTTATAAATCCGTTCAGGAAAGCAGCCAGGTTTATGTCCACCAGTTTCTGAAATTCTTCATGGTCTTCCGGCTTCATCCAGTCGCTGATCTCGGTGCGGGTTACTTCTTTACCACCAGACGCAAAAAGGTCTATCATTTCAAAATCGCTGATATCAAAGGTGTAGCGCAGGCGGCGTAGTATATCGTTATTGTTCATGTTTATAGTTTAGCTCAGTTGCTTTTGCATGCACACGCTGTTTTCAACACCTGCATACTGGCCGTAGTTCGGAATTACGGTGTAGCCACTGTTTTTGTATAGTTCTATGGCTTCGGCTTGTTTCATGCCGGTTTCTAATATGGTAGCCGTATAGTTCAGTTCCTTTGCCCAGTCTTCCAGGGCGGTTAGTATTTGCTTTGCTATCCCTTGCCTTCTGAAATCAGGGTGCACGAACATGCGCTTTACTTCGACTATAGTTTCGGTGTAGGATTTTATAGCGCCACAGCCAGCCACCACGCCATCTTTGTAAGCTATGATCACTTCTTTTATAGCATCTACTTTATTGTACTGCGCATAAAAAGCATGGTCGTCGCCATCTTTCTCTTCTAAGTCCTGGTCCAGTAAAACTACAAGGCTCTGGAAGTCGGGGTTATCGGAAGTGGTTCGGGTTAGGGTTAGCATTTAGGGGTGAATTCTAATTTCAACGGTAGTACTATAGAGCGTTTTAATATATATTAGCTTATGTTTGGTTTAGTAAATTAATCATAGAGATGGTTCTTTTTAGTAAGAACCCAATCTTGAATTATTTTGTACAGATTGATAGAAACCGTAATCATATCAATTACGAATATCTTAAGCTCATCAAATGAGTAGTTGTCAAAGCTTCCAACTTCTACTCTGAATTTTGCTTCTTCACTTTCATTGATTGATTTTATTCTCTCTAAATGCTCCTTACCGAAATGAATATGACTACAGTATTTTAGATATAAATCGAGCATTCCTTTAAATCTTTCATCAAATTTTTCGGCCAAATATTTATCGCTGAATAATTTACCGTTTAAGTCTTTGAATCTGTTTATAGGCTTGCCATCTAAAACATAATCAAGATAGTTTTCATCTTCCGCAATTAAAATAGAATAGTATCTTATCAAATTGTCAATTTGAATTCTTATAAGATGCAATGCAGAAAAAGTGTTATCTTCTTTAATTAAAGTTCTAAATGCATTATTAATGGAAATAGCGCGATTTAAGACGCTTAATGCGACTAAATCAATTTTCATTACTTGAGTATCCTGCTTCATAATATCTTTAGCAAGGTTATTATAATCTACACTTAACAATTCAAGTTTCTCGACAATCTCAAGTAATTCGTTTTTATCCATGGTGATTAATTCCTAATTGCACTAAACAAATGGATAATAATAACTACACATTTATCTGAACTATAGATAGCAAAGATCCCCTACAAATGCTGCACGTACTGCTCCAGGTATCCTTCCATTTCGCGTTGCACTTCCAGGGCTGCTTCGCGGGCTTTTTCGGCGAAGTCGCGGCCGGATGAGGCGTAGATAATAGCGCGGGAAGAATTGACCAACAGGCCACAGCGCTGATTCATACCTAAACGGGAAATCTCTTCCAGGCTTCCGCCCTGCGCACCGATGCCCGGCACCAGCAGGAAATGGGCCGGAACTATAGCCCGAACACGCTGCACATATTCCGCCTGCGTGGCGCCGACCACGAACATTAACTGGCCGGCTGTTCCCCAAGTTGAGCTTTCGCGCAGTACCTGCTCCCACAAGTATTCTTCGCTTCCATCCGCAAGGCGCAGCATCTGGAAATCCTGGCTGCCTGGGTTAGAAGTTAAAGCAAGCAAAATAACCCACTTTCCACCCTGCACCAGAAACGGTTTCACCGAATCAGAGCCCATGTAGGGCGCTACGGTAACAGAGTCGAAGTTCATGGTCTCGAAAAAGGCACGCGCATATAGCTCGGAGGTATTGCCAATGTCGCCGCGTTTGGCGTCGGCTATCGTAAATATCTCCTGCGGGATGTGGTTTATAGTTCGTTCCAGGCTCACCCACCCTTTCGGCCCCTGCGCTTCGTAAAACGCGATATTCGGTTTGTAAGCCACGCACAAGTCGGCAGTAGCATCTATGATCTGGCGGTTAAACTCAAAAACCGGATCTTCAAAATCCAGCAAATGTTCCGGCAGCTTCTTCGGGTCGGTATCGAGGCCAACGCACAGGTAGGATTTCTTTTGCAGGATCTGTTCGAATAGTTTTTCTCTTGTCATGGCGGTAGGTGGGTTAGGTCTGTACAAATGTAAGCGTTTAAGCCGTGGTGTAAAAACCGATTTTATGGTTGCTGAAAGGTAGTTATTGCTTAGGCTATAGTATCCCCCCTACCCTGATGCTGTCCGCTTAATACCTGTTAAAGCTGATTCAGAACATCATTATCTGAATCAGCAACTATTCATAACAATCCATGGCGCGAGCGTCCTCGCTCGTGACGTACTATAGCAGGGGCCTCCGGCCCCTTTTGCTTTTTATACCTGCTACATGCTTCTTCGTACTTACGAGCATGTCTGAAAAGTATAAAACATATGATGGAGGTACTTTTTTTATAACCCTGAGCGTAGTCGGCTGGATTGATGTTTTTACCAGAAGAGAATATGCAGATGAGTTAGTGGATAACCTTAACTACTGTAGTGAGCATAAGGGCATGAAGATCTATAGTTACTGTATTATGCCCAGCCACTTACACATGATCTGCTCAACTGAAAAAGAAAAGCTAAGCGATATTCTGCGTGACTTTAAAAGCTATTCTGCTAAACGTATTCTTTCTCTAATTGAGGATAATCCCACTGAAAGCCGAAAAGAATGGCTGCTATATTTATTCCGCTTTTTCAAACAAAGTATCAGGCACAATAAGGATTATCAATTCTGGCAACAGCATAACCATCCATTAGATATAACGAATGCTAAAATGTTCCAGCAGAAGATAGATTACATTGAGCAAAATCCTGTTGTAGCTGGATTGGTAACAGACGCTGCTTATTATACTTTTAGCAGTGCAAATCCGGATGGACTTGTGAAGCTGGCAGTAGGTTAAAATTGAAAAAAGGGCCAGAGGCCCCTGCTATAGTACGTCACGAGCGCGGACGCTCGCGCCATAGTTTGTTCAACTATAAACAAAAAAAGGCTGCTCCGTTTCCGAAGCAGCCTTTCTCATCATATTTGGTTGGGTTTATCTTAAATCCACTACGCTTACACCCTTGTATTTTGCTTTGTTAAAGCTGAAAGTATCGGCGGCCAGCGTTGGGTTTGGCTGGAAGTTTTTAATACTATAAGTATAACGGATGCCATTGTTGCGGAACATTTTCCAGCTTTTCAAAGTCTTGTCTTTCTGGTTGATGTAGAGGCGCACTTTAAAGATCGGGTTGTTGCGGTCTTCCGGTGCCATTTCAATCACATCATACATCACGCCATCTGTACCTTTTTCCGGACCGGTATATGCATACTTATAGCCTTTCTTGTACATGTCAAAAATTTTGCTCGGCGACATTACTTCCGCTTCCGGATCAGACTCGGTTATAGTTACTTCGTTCACATCTTTCAGGTAGGTCCACATGAGCTTACCGTCGCTGATGATCTCCTGTCCGCTTACACCCAGCCTGTATTTAGGGCCGCTCACGAGAATGTTTCCTTCCACGGTTTCCTTTGCTTTAGAAGCATTGCTTTCCATAGTTTGGGTGAATGTAGCTTTAAACGCTTTCATTGCTTTGTATTTAGCGCTCATAGCGTTCAGTATTTTAGTTGCCTGCGGGTCTTGCTGTGCGCTTGCCAGGTTCACAAAAAGGAACATTACAAGTACTAGAGAGAGTATTCTTTTCATTTCAAAAGGTTCTTTTATTAAGCTTACCCCATCGTATTCAATAACTGTTCCAAACTGTATTCGTCAGGTATTAAAACTTCACGGGCCTTGCTTCCCTCAAAAGCGCCAACTATACCAGCCGACTCCAACTGGTCAATTAAGCGCCCAGCACGGTTGTAACCTAGCTTAAGGCGACGCTGTAACAACGAGGTGCTTCCCTGCTGGTGCTGCACTATAATGCGGGCTGCTTCTTCAAACAACGGGTCTCTTGAGCTTGGGTCAAAGTCCACTTTCTCGGCTCCGCTTTCGTCACCCACAAATTCAGGCAATAAATAAGCATCGCTGTAGCCCTGCTGCTCACCAATATAATCACAGATACGGTCTACTTCCGGGGTATCCACAAACGCACACTGAATACGGATGATGTCGGAACCTATCGAGAACAGCATGTCCCCCTGGCCTATCAACTGATCAGCACCACCGGCATCCAGGATAGTTCTGGAGTCGATCTTAGAGGTTACTTTAAAAGAGATACGCGCCGGGAAGTTGGCTTTAATAATACCTGTAATTACGTTTACCGACGGACGCTGCGTGGCAACCACCAGGTGAATACCAATGGCTCGGGCCAGCTGTGCCAGACGCGCGATCGGCGTTTCCACTTCCTTACCTGCAGTCATCATTAAGTCGGCCAACTCATCTATAACCAACACAATGAACGGCATAAACTTGTGTCCCTTTTTCGGGTTCAGCTTACGCTCTACAAACTTGCGGTTATATTCTTTCAGGTTACGGCAGCCGGCATCTTTCAGCAAGTCGTAGCGCATATCCATCTCCATACACAGCGAGTTCAGCGTGTTCACTACCTTTTTGGTGTCGGTAATGATGGCTTCTTCGCTATCCGGAAGCTTTGCTAAAAAGTGGCGCTCAATTTTATTGAACAGCGACAATTCCACCTTCTTCGGATCGACCAACACAAACTTTAGCTGCGATGGATGGCGCTTGTAAAGTAAAGATGTAAGAATAATGTTCAGACCAACCGACTTACCCTGACCAGTAGCACCCGCCATCAGCAAGTGAGGCATTTTTGCTAAGTCAGTGATGAAAACTTCGTTGGTGATGGTCTTACCAAAAGCGATTGGCAGGTCCATTTCAGACTTCAGGAATTTCTCAGTAGACAGGATAGATTTGATCGACACCATTTCTTTTTTGGTGTTCGGCACTTCTATACCTATCGTTCCCTTGCCCGGTATTGGCGCAATAATTCGGATACCCAGGGCCGCTAAGCTTAGGGCAATGTCATCTTCCAGGTTCTTGATTTTCGAGATTCGTACACCCGCATCCGGCACAATTTCATACAGTGTTACGGTTGGGCCTATAGTTGCTTTAATGCTGGCAATACCGATGTTATAGTTGCCAAGCGTCTCTACAATTTTGTCTTTGTTGGCTTCCAGCTCTTCTTTGGTAACCGATACTTTGCTGGCACCATAGTCGGTCAGCAGTTCTATAGTTGGGTACTGGTAACGGGCAAGGTCGAGGGTCGGGTCATAGTTCTCGATCGCTTCGCCAGTTTCTTCTACAGGGGCTTCTTCTATCACCAGGTCCAGTTCTTCTTCGCCTTCAGCGGTATCAAACTCCATCTCCGCTTCCTCAAAAAGACTATCGTCTTCTATATCCAGTTCCAGAGTTGGTGCATTAGACTTCGGAGCAATTGGAGGAATAGAACGCAGTTCCATTTCCAAAGCCTGGTTTATGGCATCTTCTTCGTCCTCGTCAAAGAACTCATCCTCTTCTTCGTCCTCTTCATATTCTAAGGATGCGGTCGGGTCGGCGTTGTGATTGATGTTACGTGCAGAGCCATGCAACACATCACTGATAGAGGAAGCAGCTCTTCTTTCTGATGTTGCATCAGATGCCTCAGCATTAGCTCTGCCTGTCCAGTTTATAGTTGTGATATCAAAGAAGAACACCAGGAAAACCAGGAACAGGAAGCCCAGTACCAACCCGGAGCCCCAGCCGATGAGTGAGGTCATCCAGATCGCGGTTTCAATGCCGATACCGCCTCCTAAAAAGCCCAGCTGATCTACAGCACCGGCAGTATACACAATGTAACCAAGCGTTAAGCTAAGCCACAGCATGCTAAAGCTGCACAAGCCCAGCACATACGACAACGATACAGTTACGCGCTTGAAAACAATACGGGCACCGGTGAAGAACACTACCGGAATGGCAAAGAAGGCACCAATACCCAGCCATTTGTAGATAAACAGATGCGATAACCAGGCGCCGAACAAACCAAGCCAGTTTTCAGCCTCCTGGCCACTCTCTTTCAGGCCTGTCGCGTTTACTGACTCCACTACACTCTGGTCGGCGTGACCCGTGAACAGGTACGACACGAATGCGATCACCATACAGAATGAAAGCAGCAGGAAGAAAAAGCCAACAAACAGCTTAAACCGCCTGTCCTGCAGGAAGCTTATTCTGAAGCTTGGAAACTTAATGCTCGGAAAAGAGAACTTAAATGATCTCCCTGATTTCTGCTTCGGCTGTGCCTGGCTTCGGGGAGTGTTCGCAGCGGTCCGGGGTTCGTTACGGCCCCGAAACTCATTCTTTGCCCTACTCTCGTTCTGTGCTCCGCTTCTGTACGTGTTCTTTGCCATACCCTTCGACTAATTAGAATTCCAAATTTACATTTTTTGGGTGGATTGCGAAGAGCAATTGCATCGGCTTTCAAAAATTTATCTGGCGAGCAGTTTCTTGTTAATCTGGGAGATGAGTGAAGGGCCTTCGTAAATGAAACCAGTGTATAGTTGCACCAGGTCAGCACCGGCATCCAGTTTCTCCAGGGCATCTTCCGCAGTCATAATTCCGCCTACGCCAATGAGTTTTATAGTTTGCGGCAGGCGCTGGCGCAGGTATCTTATAATTTCTGTTGAGCGTTGGGTAAGTGGCTTTCCACTCAGGCCACCAGCTCCTATTTCCTGCACTTTTTGGGCTGATGCGTGCAGTCCATCGCGGCTTATAGTTGTGTTGGTTGCAATAATACCACTCAGGTTAGCTTCCTGGGCAATTTCGATGATGTCGTTCAGCTGGGCATCGTTCAGGTCTGGCGCAATTTTGAGCAGCAGTGGCTTTGGCTTTGGCATTTTGCTGTTTTGCTCCTGTAAAGCAAGGAGCAGTTGCTGTAGAGGCTCTTTTTCCTGTAGCGCACGCAAATCCGGGGTGTTGGGCGAACTTACATTTACTACAAAATAATCCACTACATCATACAGCGCCTTAAAGCAATACAGGTAATCGTTCAGGGCATCCTCGTTGGGTGTTACTTTGTTCTTACCGATGTTGCCGCCAACTATAACGTTGCTCTTGCGAGCTCTTAGTCTGGCTACTGCAGCATCTACTCCTTCGTTATTGAAACCCATGCGGTTGATAATGGCCTGATCTTCGGGTAAGCGGAACAACCGCGGCTTTGGGTTACCCTCCTGCCCTTTCGGAGTCAGCGTCCCGATCTCAATAAAGCCAAAACCCAGGTTTCCCAGTTCGTCAATCAGCTTCGCATCTTTGTCAAAACCGGCTGCCAACCCAACCGGGTTCGGAAATTTCAGGCCAAACAATTCCCGCTCCAGTTTCGGACTTTGTACACCAAACATGCTGTTGCTTATAGTCTTAGCAAGTGGCAGTTTGTAAACGGTTTGCAAAGCATCGGTAGTCAGGTAATGAACTTTCTCAGGATCGAGTTTGAAAAGTAACGGGCGAAGCAGGCTTTTATACACGGCAGCAGGTTTAGGGTTATGTTACTGCAAACAAAGATAGGGAATGAAGTTTGAAAGTTGGAGGAGTTGTTGGAGTTTAGGAGTTAAAGAGGTGGAGAGATTTGACTTAGAAATTTGCTCTTTCGGACATCCTTGTCCGGAAGCACTCTGCTGGGGATTTCCTAATCCCCGTCTTACGGTTTACGCGGACAAAGATGTCCGCAGCAGATTTGGTTTCGGATTCAGAAATCCGAAACAGCTATACAGCTATAGTTTGAAACAGCAACTATTCTAAACAGCTATAGTTAGGCAAATTTCAAATAGTAAAAGACCTAGCAGTGCGCGCAGCTCCTGCTAGTGTCTTATCAGCTAAATAGCAAACGCTATTGACACAGACGCTCGCAGGAGCTGCGCACACTACGAGGTCTGTTAATCTGCTTTCAACTTCTTCCACGCTGCTTCCAGCTCCATATTTGGCTCTGGTTTATAGTTGGTTTTGCGGATATGACTTTCTATTTCTTTGATACGGTCGTTGGTATTTGGGTGTGTGCTGATGAATTTCAGGAACTCAGGTTCATCAGAATTAAGTCGCTCCATGAGCCAGACCATGCCTTTTGGGTTCAGTTTGTTTTGTACCAGCAACTCCAGACCAGCTTTATCTGAATCTGATTCTGCTGTGCGGCTGTATTCCAAATTGTTCAGCGTTGAGGCGTTATCAACTATAACGGCTGCAATGCCGCTTACATCGCCAAACAACACCGAGGCCAGCATAAAATAAGACAAACTGCGGGTTAGCGCCTTGGTAGAGTGGCGCATCTGCACGTGCCCGATCTCGTGACCCAGCAAACCTGCCAACTCCTCGTGGTGCTCCATTTCATCTAAAATGGCATCGTGCACAACTATAAATCCACCTGGTACGGCAAAAGCATTAACCATGTCATCCTCCACCACTGTTACATGTATCGGAAAATCAGATTCTACTTTGAGCGCAGACAGGTATTGTTGTAAGGCTTCGGTTTTGGCAGAATCTATTGTTTGGCCCTGCATCATCTGGGCGTGCAGTTGTTCGCCCATAGCCCGCTCGTAACTTACCGGGAAATGCGATGCTACCTTCTCGGCCAGCGCCGGAACGCCCCACACAAACAGAACGATGGCCAGACCGAGCAAACTCAGTCCGCCAACTACCAGGCCTGTCAGGCCGGTTTTAGCAAATGAACTATAGCGCGACTTCAGAAATTTTGCATCCCGATACTGTTGCTCCAGCGCTTCTTTAAAACCCTGCTCAAAAACAGAAATGCTTTGCCTCGGAAATTTGCCATACTCCAGAATAGTGTTGGCGTCGTTAAACTCAGATTTATGAATCTCAGAAAGGTCCCAGATCTCGGTGCCGGTCTCGTCGTCTGTTTGCCAGGCTACCCGGATGTAACTGGGCTCTAGCGTAATAAAAGCGGGCATACCTTTGGAGGTACGCCCGTTGTAATATTTTCCTTCAAACATAATTTATACTAACCCAATATCCATCATATCGGCCATGTCTTCAAAGGTAGCGTTTTTATATTCTTCCTCGGTTTGTGCCAGCGCATCAGGGTTAAACTCACCTATTATTTCGCAGTTGTTAAAGATAGCTGCCATTGTTCTGGTAACTACCCAGGCATACCCAAGGCCCAGCGTAAATACTATAATAAGAAGGTTGCCTACAGCCAGTTTAAAATACTGCCCGCCTGTTAGCGACGAATCGAGGCGGCTGTACTTGCCATCCTGCTCAATTAAAATGTTGTTGATATTAAAGTTTATCAGGTCTTTCATGTACCAGAAACCATAAATACCTAAGGTAACTAGTGTCAGGAAATAACCTTTGATGTGTACCAGTAACAGGTCGCTGCCATCGCCTATAAAACGGAACTTGGCATTTCCGAAGCGGGTGTTGCCCAGTATCTCTTTGCGCAGGTTTGTATCGAACCAGAAACTATAGATACCGAACGTAATGATACTCAGCAAGAACCCGGTGAAGTAAACTTTGTACATATTGCCCAGGGTGCCACGGTAGCCCATGTGTATTCCGCGCCAGCTGGTGCGCGAGGTACGGTAACGCATCATGCCATGTATAGCCAGCGGAATCAAAGCCAGTATACCGATAAAGTACAGCGCAAAGCATAAGAACTTAACGCCGTTATCGCCATGCATAAAGCCGTACATAAATACGCCTATCAGCACAGCAAAAATGCCAATCCCCTTTATAAAACCGATAAACATCTCTTTACCGGTGCCATGGAATGCAAAAGGACTATCAGCCAGCTCGGTTTTGCGGTAAATGTATTGCAGGTTCTTAGCTTTGGCCCATGGGTAGTAAAGGCCCAGTGTTACCAGCGTAAGCACCATGTTCACGATCTGGATACTGAATAATTCGGAGCCCTGCCCCTTAAAAGCCAGGGTTGGTTTGGTAATAGTTGTTTCCTGTTCTGTAGAAGTTTCCTGCATAAGGTTTGTTTTAGGTTGATAGATGAGTTAAGGCTAGCCTGCATCTTTAAATCATACAGATCATCCTTCTCTAAATATATATAACACAGGCTATATTACCAAATGCCGGCGGAGTTTTTTCAGAAAATCAGTGAGCAGAAAGCGAATGGGTAGCAGCCATCTATAGTTCAAACTATAGTTGATCCTGAGAAGCAGGCATAAAAAAACCGGGGAAATCATTTTAATGATTTCCCCGGACAAAGTATCGCTGTGCTTATTTCTTTCTATAGTTAGCCTCTTCTTCGTTCAAGCAGGATCATCATCATCAGGCTCAGGATCACACGTTCAGTTTCTTTACTATCCAGCTCGCCGGTTTTATGCACAGTAAACCTACGGCCAAAGAAGGACCGCTCTTTTGTGAGCATCGCAACTTCGTCGCCGTCAGGCTTTGTAACCGTGTAAGATGGGTTGAACACATACCCTGTAAACATGCCCAGCAAAGGAATTTCACTTAAAAGGCTATCCGCTACTTTCACCCAGCCATTATCCTCTTGAATCAGCAGGTCCTGGTTTCTTTGCTCATCGTAAATTTCGTAACGCGCTTTCCATAGCGATGCCCAGCCTTTTCGGGCCACACTGCCCACCTGTTCGCCCGTTTGGTTTGTAAAACTATAAGCTGCCGAAAAGTCCAACCACTTGTTTGCACTGATGGTGTATAGTTGCTCTGATTTTACCTCGTCGCTGAATACGTTCACTTCTTCTATAAACTTGAACAGCTTCTGCTTCACGTAATTAATGGTGCGGCCACTTGCGTCCTGCACCGTAAAGTCGTTCGAGAAAGTGGAGATCTTAAAAGTAAGGGTAAGTGGAAACTCGATATTTTGCATGTAGCAGGTATATATGTGGTTGTTTATTCGTTCAGGTTAAGTAGGCTTTCGAGATATTTTGCCAGGAGCCGAAAGCATTTATTTTAGCACTCTATGTGCCAAAAACTATACATAGCGGGTAGCAGTGTTACTTACTGTTTGCTGCATTCAGGCCTGGCGTAAGATCTTCTCCATCTTCCTGCCTTTAGCCAGTTCGTCTACCAGCTTATCTAAATACCTTACCTGTTTTGTTAGCGGATTTTCAATTTCTTCTACCCGGTAGCCACAGATTACACCTGTAACCAGATGCGCATTCGGGTTTAGGGTTGCCTGACTAAAAAATGCTTCAAACGTCGCTTTTTCGTCAATCAGTTCCTGCAGTTTTTTATCATCAAAGCCTGTCAGCCACGTTATTACCTGGTGTAATTCTTCTTTTGTCCGGCCTTTGCGCTCAACTTTTGTGATGTAGTGCGGATAAACAGATGCAAAGGTCATGTTTGCAATCTTAGCGTCGTGTTCGGGAGTTGTTTTCAAGCTATTTTAATCTTTCTAATTGTCCTTTTCTTTTCACCAGGTTTTTATAGTCCCATTGTATCTCTCTTGCCTTCTTTAACCACCTTTCTAAATCAGACAAGTTAACCTGATCTGATGCAGTGTACCGAATGGAGGCATCCTTGAATTTACCTGTGCTAACTATAAGTTTTTCTTCTTCAAAACCGGCACCGCTCCAAAACATCAACCGGACACAATCCTTTAGCTTACAGTAGCCAACAACCGGATTGCCATCTAAAAACCAGACAGGGTGAGCATGCCAGATTTTGCATTCAGCCTCAGTCAGTTCATCATCAATTGCAGTTGCAAGCAGGTCGCAAATCTCCTTTTCAGCAGCTGCTTGTTTGTCGTTAAACGCCTGTATTTCTTCTTTCATGGATGTTTTGAGAGGTGCTTTGCTGTGTTGAGACGGCCATAGTTAAAGCAGGCATCCATCATCAACCTTTGCTGATGGTATGCAAAGCTAGATTATAGTATAGTTAACAGTTGAATGAGCTGAGGAGCTTGCTTTATCCTATTGTTGTGTGCCGTATTTTCAACTTTCGTCTGTTATTTTCACAATTCTTCCTTCTTCAAATTTAAATCTTGATTTTCCTTTAAGATTTAGAGATTCTCCATTTTTCAATCCATTTGGTAAGTCAACATTTAAAATAGCTTCATAAGTAATTTCAATTGAAACACTTGAATTATCAAACTCCCAATTATCAATTATCTGTTTTCTTTGCCTGAAGTATTGCTTTGCAGATTCTGCCTGTTTCTTGAACTCTATTAATCCTTCAGTTCTTAAATCTAGCTCTCCATTAGTTATGTTCTCAAATACAACATTTTCATCCAGGTCAGCTATCATTCCTTCTATGTCAAAGTTGTTGTAAGAAGATACATAGTTCTCAATTACTTTCTTTTGATGTTCTTTCATTTTGGTAGCTCAAAATCAGAGTTAGTTATATAGAAACAAGCTGAATTTATCACTTCTACTCTTATATTTTATGGCACACAACTATCATTTAACAATAAACTTGAGCTTATCTGTAGTATGTATAGTTGCCACTTTCTATAAGTCTTTCCTTCCAGCAACTATAGAGTTTTACACTCCAACTAATATAGAGATTTCTTCCTGAATTTATGCTTCCTGATCTTCAACTATAGCATTTTGCCCACTCCCTAACTCCAACAGCATATCGTAGTAAGACCGGGAATACATTTTTGATTTAAGCCAGGCATAGAAACTGATCTCCTGAATATCGGTGCGCTCGAAGGTAGTATAGGCAAGGGTTTCCTCTACGTGCTGCATAAAAGCAGGTGTGGTTACGGCTTGCGGGTTATCGATCAAAAACTTAATAAGCTCCATAAAGCGGCTTACATTACTATAAACAGGCTGTTGCAACAGGTCTTTAAACACCCTTTCTATGCTCCTGATCTTGTTCAGAGTCAGGTCTATATTACCGAGCTCGTATTGAATAATCATCTCGCCCAGGTTCTTTTTCAGGATCCATTCGCGGCCCATTCTGCTCTCACACCACTTATCCGACCGTTTTATACTCATCAGAACCCGGTTTGCCTTCCCGAACGCGCCCTGTGTAAAGTAGCTGAAACTTAAGCCAAGCTGTGCGGTTAACTGGTCTTTAGTACTTAGGGTGAGTTTTGCTTTATGCAGCAGGTGCTCCATCAGTTTTATAGCTTCGTCGTTGCGGTGCAGGAAGATCTTGTTGGCAACCAGCAGGAAGGTGTAACGTGGGTAAAAATGGGCATAATGTCCATTTCCCTCGCCCTCCAGACCTGCTTTTAACTGCTCTAAATAATGCACCGACTCCGTGAATTTCTTGTTGCGGTACAGCACATGCGAGATCATGTACAGCAGGCTCAGTTTATAGTACTGGTTAGCTTTCGAGAAACCATATAGCTGCTCCGTTTCGTGGTACTGTTTTATAATGTAAGGCTCAAAAGAAAGGAAATCCTTACCGGCAAGTATGGCGCTCCGGGCTATAGACATGAGTTTATACAGTAAAGCCGGGCGTTTACTCACTGCTTCAGATAGCCCGTATTCTTTCAGTACATCCTGTATAATACGGCCGAAATGCACGTCGCTGCCTTGTTTCCGCACATCGCGAAGGCGCTTATGGATAATGCTGTTGGCAATATTGGCACGTTCTTCTTCGTCGGCAGCCAGCTTGTTCTCGTTGCGTTTCCGGATGATCAGGTCCAGGTCGTCGGCAAACTCGTTTTCAGCTTTCTCAATCTGCAGGTTATAGATCGTGTTAAGCAAATCGAACTGCTCGTTGGTTTGTGCCAGTTTCTCTGCTTTGCGCAGGTAGGCCCACGCCATTTTATCCAGTCGCACTTCAAACAGGTAGCGCGCCAGAGACAGCATCCCCATAATGGGCGCCGAAGCCGTGGTGTCTTCTGCCATGCGTTTCAGCAAAATAAAATCCGACAAATGGCGCATCAGCCGCTTGCGAAGGGCATAATAGGCAACCGGGTTTGGGTCACTTTTATAAAGCTTCCGGATGATCTGCTCTGAGGTAAGGGGTTTTGGCAATTGCAGCAGGTGCAGCAGTTCCAGGTCTTTGCGGAAGGCCTTCTGTTTCTGCCGCTGTATAAAAGCAGTTAGTGCCTGCTTGTCTTCTTCGTCCAGTGTATCGAGGGTAGTTTTCAGATCATCCATTCAGCAGCAATTTTGCAAAGTTAAGCTGGCCTAATATTACAAATTAAAAGTCTGATTACAACTATACAACCAACTACAAAACAGCTGCTTACAAACTATAACCAAACTTTACAAAAGTCTGATATTCAAAACCATTGTTTTCTTGCTATATCTGCGAACTATACTTTTGATCCATCTTAAACATGAAAAACTAATATCTCACAATCAAAAGTATACATTATGAAAAAGCTACTCTTTACCTGCCTTGCCTTGTTTGTAGTATTGGCTTGCCAGGCCCAGGACATTTTAACCAAACGCAACGGCGACGAACTTCAGGTAAAGGTGCAGGAAATAACACTGACCGAAGTAAAATATAAGCGCTTCGATAATCCGGATGGCCCGCTTATTTCTATCCTGAAGTCGGAGGTGTTTATGATAAAGTATGAGAACGGTGTGAAAACAGTTATTGCCAATGAAGCATCGTCAACTTCTACACCTTCCGTTTACCAGCAGCCACAACAGCAGCATTTAAAACTTTCTGGCCCACGCCTCGGCTTCACTGTTCTCAGCTCAAAATTAGTCGATAACCTGGAGGAGGAGCACATGGAATCTGTAAGTCCGTTTATCACCCAGTTTGGCTGGCAGTTCGAGACACGCATTTTTACCCTGGACAACGGAACATCGGGTTTATTTGAGTTTGTGCCGCTGGTTGGTGGCCTGGAACAGGGCAAATTTCTGCCAAGTCTGAGCGCACTGGTTGGTATACGCGGCCCCAAAGGGATAGAATTTGGTGTCGGACCGAACCTATCTGTAGCTGGTGCCGGGCTTGTGTTTGCAGCAGGCACTAATTTCCAGAGCCAGGGGATAAACTTCCCCGTTAATGTGGCCTTTGCCCCATCTAAAGATGGTGCCCGGTTCAGTGTGCTCTTCGGCTTTAACTCACGTCGCGACTAACTATAAACTATAGCTAAAACCGCAAGGCCATGAAAAAGTATTTACTCATCTTACTCTCTTGCTTGCTGGCACAAGTTGCTATGGCGCAGGATGTGATCGTTAAAATAAACGGCGACGAACTAATGGCCAGGGTTAGGGAGATTACTACTACCGACATCATTTACCTTTCTGCTGACACAACCGATACGCTAAGTTATAAACTGGCGAAGACTGAAGTGTTTATGGTTCGTTTTGCCAACGGCACGAAAGAGGTTTTCACGGAGAATCTGCCAGCCGAAACTGTAGCTAAAGCACCTATAGCCGACCCGGCTTACATGTACCAGAAAGGCCGCCAGGATGCGCGATCTTATTACAATGGCACTGGCGCTTTGCTGGGTTCTGCTGCCTCCGTTTTCCTAGCCGGTCCGGTTGGGCCAATCATTATTGGCGCTGTAAAACCCAGAGCTCGCTATAACAAAGCTCTACCTGCTGTATCACTGCAAGACCCGAACTATGTTAAAGGCTACGAAAAGCAGGCGCATAACCGAAAAATAGGCAAAGCCGCATTAGGTTTTGGTTTAGGAACCGGGGTTGGCGTGCTGTATCTGATTATGAGTGTAATAAGTCCGGGAAAGTAGGCTGTAAACTATAGATTCCGAGGCTGTAATGCAATGTCGGTATCTATAGTATTAATATTAGCACTCATTGTGTTGTGAGTATGATCTGCAATCGTTAACCCACCCCTGCTATCTTAATTTAACTCTTTTAGCTGGCGCGGATCTGTGATCCGTGACTTACATCTCGCGTTGGATTTGCAATCCAACTGGGAGGGACGCCCAACTATAGTTCGACACGAGCGAGGACGCTCGCGCCATGCTAACCCGAGCCAACAAAATGAATTCCCCTCCTCGGAGGGGTAAGGGGTGGGTTAGTTTAGCCAAGATTAGCCTACCTTAACTCCTCGGATGAAAATCCTTGATCACCTGTTTCAAGTAATCTCTGTCCAAGTGGGTATAAATTTCGGTGGTGGTGATGGACTCGTGACCCAGCATTTCCTGTACGGCACGCAGGTCGGCGCCGCCTTCTATTAAGTGCGTGGCAAACGAGTGGCGGAATGTGTGCGGGCTTACCTGTTTTTGAATGCCGGCACGGGCTGCCAGGTCTTTGATGATCGTGAAAACCATAACGCGCGTAAGCCTGGCGCCGCGGCGGTTCAGGAACACAATGTCTTCGTGGCCTTTTTTGATCTTTAAATGGCAACGCACTCCTTCGCGATATAGTTTAATATGCTTCAACGCATCGCGCCCGATCGGCACCAGGCGTTCCTTGTCGCCTTTACCTGCTACTTTCAGGAAACCCATATCCTCATACAGGTTACTCAGTTTCAGGTCCAGCAATTCCGATACGCGCAGTCCTGAACTATAAAGTGTTTCGAGCATGGCACGGTTGCGGGTTCCTTCAGGCGTAGAAAGATCTATAGCCGCCAGCAGTTGCTCTATCTCATGAAAGTTAAGGGTATCAGGTAATTTCCGGTCCAGTTTGGGAGCTTCAATCGTTTCGGTCGGGTCAGCGGTCAGCATATCTTCCATGATCAGGAACTTGTAATAAGCCCGGATGCCGGAGAGGGTTCTGGCCTGCGAGTGCACCGTCATGCCCAGTTCATTTACCCATTCCAGGAAATCGCGAAGTATAGTTGGCGTTATGTTTTCCGGGGCAACCTGTAACCCTTTTAGCTCCAGAAAGTCTGTCAGCTTCCGAACATCACGCAAATACGCTTCCACAGAGTTCCCTGACAACGACTTCTCCAGGCGCAGGTATTGTTCAAATTGCTTAACAGTTATGTTCCAGGTCATGGAAGTTTAGAAGTTAGAAAGTTTGGAAGTTAGTAAGTTAAAGAGTTTAGGAGTCAGAGAGTTTAGGAGTTAAAATCCTGCTCATCCTTTAATCCTGTAAATCCTGATTCAGACAAATAACAATTCAGCAATTTAACATAAAGCAAATATAGTTAATCCTTACCTTTGCAGCTTCCGTTTTATGCGGAAAACAAGCAACACCCAAACTCTATGAAAATACTGATCCTGAATGGACCTAACCTGAATCTGCTGGGCATCCGTGAAAAAGCGGTGTATGGCTCCCGTTCGTTCGAAGATTATTTCGAGGAACTGACAGAAGCTTTTCCGGCCCTGGACCTTACTTATTTCCAGAGCAACACCGAAGGCACCCTGATAGATAAATTGCACGAAGTCGGGTTTACCTACAAAGGGATCGTATTTAATGCAGGTGCCTATACGCATACCTCAGTTGCTTTATCAGATGCCGTAAAAGCCATTGAAGCACCAGTCATAGAAGTACATATCTCCAACATTTATGCCCGCGAAGCTTTTCGCCACAAAAGTATGCTGGCACCATATTGCAGTGGCTCTATAGTTGGCTTTGGCCTGGAGAGTTACCGCCTGGCACTGCAGTACTTCGAACGACTAAAGCCTAAAAAGATTGGTTTCGGTGCTAAATAAACTATAGCCCGGCACGTTAGCATAACGAACAGAACCTTTTACACTAAAAAAAGTATAGTTTTTAGGCTATATTTTATTTATATTCCTGAATGATACTCAATTTTTACCCCGGCCCATCTAAAATTTACCCCGAAGTGCGCACCTACATGACAGATGCCTACGACGAAGGTATTTTGGGAACACCACACCGCGGAGAGCAGTTTGTACAGCTTTCGAGGGCTACGGTGGGCTTGATAAAACGCAAGCTTAACATCCCTGAAGATTATTACATCTTCTTTACGTCCGGGGCTACGGAGTGCTGGGAAATCCTGATTCAGAGCCTTACAAAACATAAAAGCTACCATATATACAATGGCTCCTTTGGAGAGAAGTGGTACGAATACGCCAAAAAACTGCGTCCGCATGCCGAAGGGATTGCTTTCGATCTGAACGAGGCCATGCCGGTGGAACAGTTAACTATAAGCGCTGATACCGAGCTTATCTGCTTTACCCAGAACGAAACATCGAATGGCACACAGGTATCAGCCACTAGTATACTTAACCTTCAGAACCGCTACCGCGACACCTTAATTGCGGTAGACGCCACCTCCTCTATGGCAGGGCTGAACCTGAAAATAATAAAGGCAGATATCTGGTTTGCATCGGTACAGAAATGTTTCGGGTTACCGCCCGGTTTAGGCATTATGGCCTGTTCACCACGTGCTATTTTCAGAGCAAAACAAATGGCTGAGCGCGGACACTATAATAGCCTAGTAAGTATCTATGAGAAAATGCTGAATTACCAGACCACATACACGCCGAACGTGCTGGGTATTTACCTTTTGCGCCGCGTGCTCGAAGACCGTCCGTTTATTAAAGGCATTGACCAGGAGCTGATAGACCGCTCGAATGCCCTTTACGAATTCTTTGCCCAGTTCCAGGATATACAGTTGCTGGTTGAGAATGAAGAGGTGCGCTCCCGTACAGTTATCGCCTTACAGGCCAGCGAACGTTTGGTGGATGATATTAAAAAGCGTGCACTGCACCATAACATACGGTTGGGTAATGGCTACGGCGCATGGCAACGAAATACGTTTCGCATTGCCAACTTCCCGGCTATACTGGATGAAGAATACGAAGAACTAAAACGCTTTTTCCTGCATTACTACGCCTAAAATTATACCTTTGCGCCAAAACTAAGTATAAGCGCACATGGGTATTTTTAACTTCAAGGAAATCATATCGGTAACGCTGATCCTGTTTGCGATCATCGATATTCTGGGCTCTATCCCGATCATTATCAACCTGCGTAAGCGCGAAGGCGTCATTCAGTCAGAGAAAGCTACCATTATTTCGGGTATACTGATGATCGCTTTCCTGTTTGTGGGCGATGGCATCTTAAAGCTTTTTGGTATTGATTTCCAGTCGTTTGCCATGGCGGGCGCTATCATTATCTTTATTATTGGTCTGGAGATGATATTGGGTAAAGACTTTTTCCATACCGACCCTGAAATTAAAAGTGGCTCTATCGTGCCGCTGGCCTTTCCGCTTATAGTTGGCGCCGGTACCATGACCACCTTGCTTTCGCTTCGTGCGGCTTATTCTGTTCCAAACATCCTGGTGGGCATTATCCTAAACCTGCTTTTTGTATACATTGTACTCAAAGCATCTCCTTGGATAGAAAAAAGGCTTGGTAAAGCAGGGGCCGATGTTCTCCGTAAAGTATTCGGTGTTATACTTTTAGCCATCGCTATCAAGCTCTTCAAGAGCAACCTGCCTGTTTAAAATAATTTTGACTGACTGAGTTTTGAATGACTGAATAAGTACTTGTCATTTCGAATGCAGCGAGAAATCTAAGTAGAATTCATGACAGATCTCTCCTGGCGTCGGGATAACGATTAGGAATTCAACCTTTTAACCAACCTTCATATTCACCCATTCAAACCTCAATTATTCATTTATTCAAAATTACCTTATGGTCGAATTATTTACTGATGGTGCTTCGCGCGGAAACCCGGGGCCGGGTGGCTTTGGAGTGATACTACGCTGGGGCCCGCATATAAAGGAGCTTACCGCCGGCTTCCGGAAAACCACTAACAACCGCATGGAATTGCTGGCTGTTATTGTTGGTTTAGAGGCCATTACCAAACCGGGCATTCCAATTACCGTGTATTCCGACTCAAAGTATGTAGTAGATGCCGTGGAGAAACGCTGGGTATTTGGCTGGCAGAAAAAAGGATTTGCCGGCAAAGCCAACGGCGATCTGTGGGCCCGTTTCCTGCGTGTTTATGCCAAGCACAACGTAAAATTTGTCTGGATACGCGGCCACGCCGGCCACCCCGAAAACGAACGCTGCGACGAACTGGCCGTTGCCAGTGCCTTACAACCCAACCTGCCTCCCGATGAGGGTTTTGAATCGGGGATGTTTAATTCTAAGTAGTGAATAATCAGGAATAATTAATGACTAATTCCTGATGGCATCCTGACATACCTGAAACGAGAGTTTAAAGGAACTAGCATTGATGTCAAATAACTGTATGGAATCTAAAATAGATTTCTCACACAGGCTCGAAATGACAATCAACACGCTGACTATTCATTACTCATTAGTAACTAATCATTAAAATTGGCCAATTCTTACTTTCAGTTTAAACAGTTCCGGGTAGAGCAGGACAAGTGCGCTATGAAGGTGTGTACTGATTCCTGTTTGTTTGGGGCTGTGGTGGAAGCAGGCAATGCTAACCGAATCCTGGATATTGGTACCGGCACAGGCTTGCTTTCGCTGATGGTGGCGCAACGGACGACTGCAACTATAGATGCCGTTGAAATTAACCCGGAAGCAGCCACACAGGCCTCAGAAAATTTTGCTTTAAGCCCCTGGACAAACCGACTGCATTTACACCCGGTAAGCTTACAGGAGTTTGCGAAGGAAAACCAGCAGAACTACGATGTCATCCTTTCCAATCCGCCATTTTTCCTGGCTTCTTTAAAATCCGGGAACGCAGCAAAGGACAGTGCCAAACACACCGGAGACCTCTTTTTTGAAGACATCCTGGCTTTTGCACAAAAACACCTCACACAGCAAGGTAAACTATACATCCTGCTCCCTCCTGCCGAAGCACTACACTTTGCAGAACTGGCTACAGATCACCGACTATACCTGACAGAAACGATAGAAGTTTATACCTACATCAACGGCCAGTGCATCCGCCACATCCAAACCTATAGTTTCGTAAAGTCAGCTTCCTCAACTATAAGCAAACTCCATATTCGGGAAGCTAATAAAACTACTTACACTTCTGAGTTTAGTGAACTGCTTAAGGATTATTATTTGCATTTATAGTTTCATAGCGCGAGCGTCCTCGCTCGTGTTTGTTTAGTATGGGGCGGCCTAACGCCCTCGCTCGCCTCCCGCAAGTGTGAGTTATTCGGCGGACTCTGGCTGCTTTAAGCTATGGTTTACAGTTGCCTGATTTCTATTTACACAAAGCGGCGGGACGCCGCCGGTAGCTTACACTTGCGGGACGCGAGCGTAGGCAAGAGATATGCTGGCAATATGCTGGCGCGAGTTTGTAACTCGTGCCTACCTATGATGTTGGATTTGTGACAAAAGCTCTTTCGGACTTCCAAGTCCGAAAGCCCCCTGCCGAGGATTTCCTAATCCCCTTTTTGCGATTAATGCGGATTAGGAAATCCGCTTCAGGATTAGTTCCGGACAAGGATGTCCGAAACAGCAGTAAGTAGCTGCGAACTATAGCTTACGCGGGCCAGAGGCCCACGCTATAGTCCGTCACGAGCGAAGACGCTCGCGCCATGAACAGTTTATTTAATAGTTACTTTTTCTAATACAGTTTCCTGTTCCACAAAATTAACGCCGTAGCTTTTCAGTTCTTCCAGCACAGGTGCGTATAATTCCGGCTTAGTCGGGATAACAATGCCGCGGTTTGATATCTTACCTTGCAGCAGCAGTTTAGCTAAAATACCAACCGGTAAGCCTACAGTTTTCGCCATTGCCGTGTGCACTTCATCATCCCCCTTCACTACCAGCGATGAGGTGAACTCATATTTCTCGCCAGCCAGTTCATACTCAAACAAATGCTGCATCACGATCATGTCTTTGTCGCCGGGAGACAGTTGCCATTTCTCTTTCAGTATTTTTTCCAGCACCTGCGCCGGCGTGGCCCCGGCCAGTCCGACAGGCTTTTCAGTAAACAGATCGAGCCAGGCGAGCTTCTGCATTATTTCACCTTGTGCATCAATTGTCAGGTAGTTGGCTACTCTTTGTTCTATAGTTTCGCCGTTCGCGGCATAGGGCAGAAATGCTTCGAAAAATAAACGGTAAGTCATGTTCTCTGAGCCTTCCAGGGTATAGCTGTCGTCGGTTAAGCCCAGTTGCACAAACACGTCCCACGCAGCGCAATAACCGGGCTTACGAAGCGTACCGCGCAGCATGGTTGGTATATCCAGCAAATCGTAGGGTTCGCGGTAGCTGAGCGAGTCGCGGTTGGCATACCCTTCAAAATGGCCGTAGCCTTCAACATATAGCAGTTCAGTGCGCTTGAACAGTTGGTGATATGGAATGTATTTGTATTCGCCGTTCCTGATATACTTGGCTGTACCCTGCCCTGCCAGCACCACATTACGCGGATTCCAGGTAAACTTATAGTTCCAGGGGTTATTATCAGACTCAGGGGCAACCAGGCCGCCGCAATACGATTTAAAAGAAGTTAGCTTACCACCTTTTGCTTTTATGTGCTGTATGGCCGCCATGGCCGACATATGGTCTATGCCCGGATCCAGGCCGGATTCCATGAGTATGGTTAAGTTCTTTTGCTGGGCTTCGGCGTGAAGTTCCAGAAAAGCAGGCGTCACATAGGAGGCCGTGATCAGATGCTTTTCCTGTTTCAGACATTCTTTGGCTACTTCTATGTGAAAAACCGCCGGTAGCAACGATATCACCAAGTCAGCCTGTTTTACTTCAGTTTCGCGCTGTGTATCGTTGTGTACGTCAAAAACCAGGGCTTCGGCATAAGGCAGCTCATCAACCAAACTATGCAGGTGAGTCACTACAATGTCGCCGATGCGGATGTGCCAGTTTTCGGTGGGTGCGTGCTGTAATAGGTAAGCGATGAGCGAGGAAGCAGAACGGCCGGCGCCAAGCAGCAGGATATTTTTCATAGAAGGTACTATCAGGTCTTTTATAGTTTAACTATAGTTTGCGTGAGGGATAGAGCGGTTGTTTGAGCTCTTTTGGTGAGGCACGAGCCAAAAAGCGAGCCGCGAAAGCCCGACGGCTGTGCCGGCACGCCCCGGTACATTTACCAAAGCCACACCAACTATAGTTTTAATTATGCTTCAAGTTAAGGATTACAGGCGCTAAGGCAAACGCTTTTATTGCTTTTCCGGAATATTCCAGTAATTTTATAACCCTTTTCTAATTTTTGTATTGATACTTACCTGAATGGCAAATAAACTGACCATTACGATAGACATTGACGTGCTGGATGCTGCGACCGACCTTAGTGAGCAGGAAATGCAGGCCATGGAGCTTGCAAAACAAGCTGCCGCTGATGCCTATGCCCCATATTCGAACTTTTTAGTAGGAGCTGCGCTGGTCATGGAAGATGGCACTATGTTTAAAGGCAGTAACCAGGAAAACGCTGCTTATCCATCGGGTTTATGTGCCGAACGCACGGCCCTTTTTGCCCTTAGCGCTAATTACCCGAAAGCGAAGATTAAATTACTGGCTGTTACAGCCCGCCGCCGCAACGAGGAGGAGTTTTTGCCGGCTATGCCTTGTGGCGCCTGCCGCCAGGTTATGGCCGAATACGAATTCAAACAAAAAGAGCCGTTGCCAGTTTTGCTGCAGGCCGCTGATGGCAAGTACTACCGCTTTAACTCTGTTGCCGGGCTGTTGCCTTTCCAGTTTACTTCAGACCACTTATAGGAAGCAAATTGCTGGTACTGCATTAAAGGCTGCTAAACACATACTTCTGATTCATGACCGAGCAACAACTGCTAACACAGCGCACTGCCCGCTACTATAGTTTAGGCACTCCATCTGATGAGGTTACAGATCTCTGGATAGTTTGCCATGGTTATGGGCAGCTTGCTCGTTACTTTCTTCGTCATTTTGCTCCGCTGGATAATGGCCGCACGGTTATAGTTGCTCCCGAAGCGCTTTCACGGTTTTACCTGGATGGGTTTTCGGGGAGAGTGGGCGCTACCTGGATGACAAAAGAAGACCGTTTATCAGAAATTGAAGACCAGGTTGCTTACCTGTCGTTACTGCTGCAAACCCAACTGAACCAACTGCCTGAGAATGTGCGGGTAACTATAGTTGGCTTTTCGCAGGGTGGTGCTACGGTTAGCCGCTGGCTGGCTTCCGGTGCTGCGCCTGTTCACCGGCTTGTTCTCTGGGCTGCCTCTTTCCCCGAAGATATTGATTTTACTGCCGGTAAAGCCGCTTTTACCAACCTGCCTGTAGCTATAGTTTACGGCACCCAGGACAAGTTTATAACACCCGAAAGCCTCCGGAAAAAACAACAACTCATGTCTGAAATGGGGATTACGCCGCACATCTATACCTTTGAAGGTGGGCATACGCTTGATGCGGGTACGCTGGTAAAGGTAGATGCGCAACTATAGCTTCGGACTCTTTAAACAACTCTTAGCTGCACCAACAGAGCTTCCCCAAAGGCCCGAATTTCAACTATAAAGTTAAAGCAACTATAAACTACGCAGAACTTCACTTTTACTTAGTATAACTTTATCAACAATAAGTTATAGTTTATAACTTTACCTTACTCGCTACCTCTCTGAAAAACGCAGTATCAACCCTTCCTGCGCTACATCATTAATTAACCACAACTAAAACAAGCTTATGAAAAAACTATTCATGCACAGCCACAGGCTATTGCAAACACTGGCATTGGCTTCTGTCTTCTTGCTTTCGGGTTGCGAAAAAACGCAGGACGTAGAACCGACAGCTTCGCTCGGTAACGATCAGAAAAAAGCGAAGACAACTGAGACAAAAATTTATTATGGTGATGCAGTTGCTATCGGGGATGGCACAGCCTGGGTTTGGGTAGAAGTGATGCAGGGTAAGCCGATCGCCATGGGTATAGAGTTTACCGAAGGCGTGTTAGATGGTATATCAGAAGAGGAAATGTATGAATTTGTACTTCCGTTACCAGGCCCGGCACATTCGACAGGCTATAAAACAGTAACTATAGGCTGGAACCCGATGGGGCACGAACCAACTGGTGTGTATACTTTACCTCACTTCGATTTCCACTTTTACATGCAAACCGAAGGGCAGATCATGCAGATAGCTGGCGGTCCTGATGAGGGTGCCTGGTCACTGGTTGGCACTGTTTTCCCTGAGTATTATACTTTCGGCCCTGAGCCATTTGCCGTTCCGCACATGGGCGTGCACTGGAGCGATGTACGTTCCCCTGAATTCTCTCCTGCCGGCTTCTCCCGAACATTTATTTATGGCTCTGATGATGATAGAGTTACCTTCCTGGAGCCTATGATCACTCTGGAATATCTGGAAAGCCTGGCTGCCGGCGACTCTGAAACACTGCCTGTACCTTCGCTGCTGAGCTATGTTGATCCGGGCTATTATCCTCAGTCTTACACTGTTACACATACCACAGACGGTACCTATTCTATCGTACTTACAGACCTGATGTTCCGAAACAGGAACCGATAAAACTAGAGCTATTAACTAAAACAGTGATTCCTTCCGGCTATAAACAGACTATAGCTGGAAGGGATTACTGTTTATAAGCTTTTCGGTTGAGTAACTACCTGGCTATCAACCCTGAATGGAAAAGCACATATCATTATCACCTCACAAAAAACACATGCCATTATTAGAACATTAATATATTTACTTGCGTATATACCACAAAATTACAATATAAGCGCTTACTCCATACTTTTCTCAGGAGATCTGTCTTTCTAACTTAAACCCTTATTTTATGCAAAAAAAGTTATACGCTTTCCTCTGCTGTTGCTTTGTGTCGGTTTCAGTTTTCGCCCAGAGTAAGATCAATATCACCTCCAACATTCCGGATGCCAAATTCTTTATGCTCCGCGAGTCCGACAATTCCGAAGTTGCCGAACTTGGTGTGGGCAGCATCGAACTGAAACTGTCGAAAGACTCCCGGAACAGGATTAAGATTGTGAAGGAAGGCTATGAACCGTTGATAAAAGAGTATCCGCGAACTATAAAATGGGAGAAGGAACAGAAAATAGCGCTCGAAAACCGGCTGGTAGACATAAATGTGGAGCCTTATGATGCTGAAATCTATGTGGATGGCCGCATGATCGGGACAAAAAGGACAAGCCTGGTAATTGGCAAAGGCAAGTTTCTGACCTTAGAAGTTAAAAAAGCAGGGTTCGCTCCGATCACTAAAATTTACTACAATGCCCCCGACCGGGAAGCGCCTCCTATAAAAGATTTTTTTGAAATGAAGGACCGACAGGTTCGCCTGGAAGTGTTCCCGGCAGATGCCACGGTACAAATAAATGGTGTTTCGAAAGGCAGAGGCACCTCAGACATAACCATACCAAACGGCGAATGTGTGACCGTAAATGTGGTGCGCGAAGGCTATGCCGATGTAACGCAGGTGTTCTGCAACAAACCGGCTACCGACCCGGCCCCTCCTATCCGTTTCAGAGCAGCGCTGGAAGATAGGTTGGTAAAAATAACCACTGCCCCGGCCGATGCCAACATTGAGGTTGCCGGTAAAATACTGGGTGTGGGCAAATATGATCTTAAAGTTCCGAAAAACGATTGCGTAGAAGTGCGTGTGGTAAAAGATGGTTTTATCAGGTTCATTAAAAACTACTGCAACCAAACCAACATGCAGGAACCACCTTTAACAGAATTTGTAGAGATGGCGGAAGATGAAGCGTATAATTCCTCTATTTCTACGGATATGGCCAACGTGCGCATCACGATACCGGTAAATAAAACTATAGCTCCAGAAGATGCGTGGCGCACGCTAAGCTCCATTATTACGCGCAGCTTTGATGTTTTAGAAACGGTAGACTATAATACAGGCTATCTTACAACGTCCTGGCAGGTACAGAACTTTAACGGCATGAGCACTATCCGGACGCGTATGATCGTGAGCAGCGGCGGTAACTCTAACGAGCTGACCTATGTGGTAAAGATCATCAGTCAACGGACCGACGGTGTGATCAGTGTAAAAGAAGATCAGCTGTTTTCGGACTGGGGAAGGTTACTCAAACGCTACGGCGGGATTATAGAAGAATTGCAGTCGCGCTTGCAATAACAGTAAACTATAAAACAAAAGCCTCAGGAACAGTTCTGAGGCTTTTGTTTTATAGTTTGGCAGGGATAAATAATGGCTATCGGTTTACTAAGCCACTTCTCAACTTTCTAACTTTCTAACTTTCTAACTTTCTAACTTTCTAACTTTCTAACTTCTTACCTCTCTCCCACATGCCATCCATTACAACCTCCAGCAGATGCTTATCCGGGTCCCGGAAATAAAATGACAAAAAACCTCCGCCCCAGTCATATTCCTGTTCAATGGGTATACCAGCCGTTTCTATAGTTGCTTTTGTTGCTGCGTAGCTTTCTTTACTTACTTCGAAGGCCAGATGCAGCTCGCCGGACCCAAAATGTGGTGGCAGACTGCCAGGTTTACGAGAGGCCTCCGCTATAAAGCATAACAGTACCGAACTACCCACCCTGAAGAAGACATGCCTCCCGGGCACTTCGCCAATTACCTCGAACTTTAGTAGACCGTTGTAAAAAGCTTTGGTCTTTGCCAGGTCTGAAACGTACAGACAGGTTTCCTTTATTTTAATGATGTCCATTTATAGTTGTAAAAACGTCGTTTTGCAAACACTATATAGCAAACGCAATAGCTTACAGTACGTTTACGGTAGGTATCAACACAAATTTTTACGCCACTTTTTCTATGAAACTTATGATAAAAATTTTTATTGTTTTTGCATCTGTTCTGGCTATTGCCTTTTATTTTCTTCGTGACCAGGACAATGCTACACCTGCTTCAAAAGCAATGAAATCCGAAACTGGCAAATTCGAAACGCTTGCCCCTTTGCCCAGTACCATAAAAGAAAGTTCAGGAATTGAGACCATGCCCGAAAAAGAGCATTACATCACCCATAACGACGCTAACAATCAACCTTACCTCTACGAGATAAACGAAAACGGGAAGTTGGTAAAGACCTATAAATTTAAACTACCCAATGTAGACTGGGAAGACCTGACACGGGATGATAACGGGAATTTATATATCGGCGATATAGGCAATAATAACAGCAAGCGGACCGAACTGGCCATTTATAAAGTACCTTTCAGTGAAATGGCAAACCCTCAGGCCATCCGCTTCACCTACGAAGACTATGAAGGCAAACCGTCTAAAAAAGATAAAAACAGTTTCGACAGTGAAGCATTTTTCTGGTACGCTGACAATCTCTACCTGATATCAAAAGACCGCAATGGAAGCCATGAAGCAAAGGTTTACCAACTCCCTGACAAACCGGGCAATTACACAGCTAAAAAGATAGGATCAATAAAAATGACTGACCGGGTTACAAGCGCATGTATTAGTCCTGATGCGCGTATGGTTGTGTTACTAAGTGAAGGTAAAATACACCTGTATCGTAATGTAAATAACCCTGAATCGTTTTTTGAAGGAGAACCTGAAGAAATACCGCTAAGCGGCGCCGGCCAGACTGAGGCGGTAACTTTTAAAGATAACAACACACTTATACTTACCAGCGAAGGCGGCAATCTTTTCCGGTATACGCTTTAACCCCAAACTATAAACTAAAAAAGGGCTGTAGCGATCAACTACAGCCCTTTTTTAGTTTTATTTAGCTTCTGCCAATTTACCTCCCGGCAACCCTGGTTTCGGATTACGCCATACTCGGAACAGTACAAACAATCCAATAATTATAAGTGGTATACTCAAAAGCTGCCCGATATTTAACGTCATTGTTGCTTCCTTTGCCACCTGATCTTCTTTCAGGAATTCTATAACAAATCTGAAACTAAAGAGCAGGGTTACGAATAAACCGAAAAGTAACCCAAGCGGCAGTGCCTGCTTGTATTTTTTCCAGAGCCAGTAAAGCAACACAAACAGTCCAAAAACCATAATGGATTCATAGAGCTGAGCTGGATGGCGTGGGTCCTGTGAGGCAGCTACACCGTTAATTATTTCGTTGTTTCTCAAGAATTTAAAAGCCCAGGGCACATCCGTCACTTTCCCGATAATCTCAGAATTCATGAGGTTGCCTAAACGAATAAGCGCTCCGCCAAGGGCAACTACTATCACGATGCGGTCAAGCACCCACATGTAGTTAAACTTATGGTTACGGCTAAATAACCACAGCGCGAACAAAATGCCTATAGTTGCTCCATGGCTTGCCAGTCCGCCTTCCCAAATTTTCAGAATCTCAATCGGGTTGCTCAGGTAATATTCCGGGTCGTAAAATAGGGTGTGACCCAGACGGGCACCAACTACAGTACCAATGATCATGTAAAGCGTAATAGCATCTACATCGCCCTCTGTACGGCCTTCTGCCACATAAATTTTAGTAAGGATGCGTTGCCCAAACACAAATGCCAGCGCAAAGAACAACCCATACCAACGGACAGAAACCGGCCCGATGTTAAATATTTCCGGATCTACGTTCCAGGTAATAAAATTCAGTAAACTCATAGTTAGGGTGATGATCGTATTTACCCAAAGTTACAATAAATCGTGCAGGTACAAAATGGAAGGGTTAGAAGTAATGTTGATACTATAGTCTCCTCCCATCATCCTAACTATTCTTGAGACGAGAGTTTAAGAGAACCAGCATAGCTTTGAGGAATCTTATGTGTTCTATAGCTGCTGAATTTACCCCTTCCCAACCTCCCCCCTAAGAACAGGGGAAGGAGCCTGGCTATAGTTTTATAGTTTCTCTTTCGTCATCCTGAGCGCTAGCCCAGGGATCTTATGTGTCCTATAGTTGTAAGACCTAGCAGTGTGCGCAGCTCCTGCTAGT
Organism: Pontibacter populi; assembly: GCF_019336435.1. Taxonomy (GTDB): domain Bacteria; phylum Bacteroidota; class Bacteroidia; order Cytophagales; family Hymenobacteraceae; genus Pontibacter; species Pontibacter humidus. The sequence continues at coordinate 1,049,790 of NZ_JAHWXQ010000002.1, forward strand.
GTCTGATGTGCTATAGGCACCCTGTCCGTTCTCAGGCTGTAACTATAGAACTATAATGTCAACTATAGCTATAGCCAGAATTCCCCTTTTGAAAGGGGCAGGGATGTGTTAAACACAACTATAGAACTATAGACTAGACACTAGCAGGAGCTGCGCACACTGCTAGGTCTTTATAACTCCCGCTCCAATCTTTTGTCCCTGCCGGGTCAGTTGAGCCAGGAGACTCAACATTACAGCAAGTCACGGGTCCGGAGACTTGCGCCAGCCTAAGTGTGTTCTACAATAACTATAAAAGGTTCCTGTAAACAGGAGCCTTTTATAGGGTGCTTATTTTTCTCCGAGTTGCCTCAACTCTTCCCTGAAACCACCACTAAGTATCGGGAAACGGAGCCAACTGCGGGGGTCCAGGCTATAGTCATCAAGGTGGAAGGACGGAGCATAACGTTCACGCTTCCATTGGTTGCGGCTCCATAAACTATAGAACTTGGTAAGCCAGCCTTTTATAGTTTCGCCATCGGCAACGCCAGCTTCCAGCAACTTATCATACACTTCCTGCGGAGCGAAACGATCATAAAACGCAAGTCGCTCTATCTGGTTCAGTACATCATATGGCATCAGGTCCTTTTCGTCGGTCTGTGCTTCTTTAGCTGGGCGTAATTCTGCTGAAGGCTGCAGGTTATTTACATATTGTAATCCCTCGTAGCCAAGTTCTGTCTGGCACCATACCAGTAACTGTCTGACAAACGATTTATCTATACCTGCAATAGGGGAAATACTGCCTGCAGTGTCGCCATCCATAGTGGCATAACCAACAGCTGCTTCGCTTCGGTTAGACGTAGCCAGTAACAACGCGCCCTTGATGTTAGCCAGCATCCAGATAGACGGCGCGCGCACACGGGCCTGTATGTTCTGCAATGTTACATCATCTTCAGCCCAGGTAAGCGGTCGGTCCAGGGCACCTTCAATTATCGAGGTATAGCCTTTTACCTGCTCATCAATCGTCCAGCTATAAAAAACAGCACCTATACTTGCAGCCAGTTCTTTTGCCGAATTATATGTATCATCAGACGAATTTACCGTTCCCTGGTAAGCACAGGTCAATAAACGGCCGACCAATTCACGACCAACCTGGCTCTCAGAAAGGGTATCGAAATAAGCCACATCTTTTAGTGGGAACAGCTGCGTTTTAGCTACAAAAGCTAATGCACCCAAACTTTCTATTCCGCGCCGAACCATCTCGGCCACAGCCACCGCACATAACGATGAGTCAGCACCGCCACTCAGCGATAATACAAACCCGCGGCTATGACTCTTTCGCATATAATCAAACAAGCCAAGGCTTAGGGCAGCCATCACCTCTTTGTTTTCATCTATAGGAGGCAGGTAAGTTATCGTTTCAGCTATAGTTGGGTTGTCGCCAAAACACACTTCAGCCACTTCCATATCCACGTTCTTAAAGCAAAGCAGCTCGTTGCGTTTTATCAGGTGGCCATTCTGCGCAATAAGTACCTCCCCATCGTAAATTACTTTACCGGCTTCGTTGCCCAGCAGGTTGGCATATAGGTAAGTGCACTGGTATTTTTTAGAAGCGTCTACAACCAACCTGTACCGCAAGTCGGTTTTACTTAGGGCAAAATGGCTTGCGCTTGGGTTAAGAATAAGCTGTACGCCTTTTGCCATATGGCGCTCTGCCGGGCGGTTTGGTCTCCAGGCATCTTCGCATATCTCAAAAGCATATTTTACTCCCTTCTCTTCATAAATAAGATCCCCAATTTTATATTTCTGACCAAATAGCTCAAACTCCCCTACCTGGTTAGCTGGCCACTCTGTAAACCAGCGCGGCTCATAGTGTATACCATCCTTAGCCAAAAACTGCTTGGCTGTAAAGCCTATAATTTCTTTGTTCTTGATGACGCAAGCAGTGTTATAAACTTGTGTCCCGATCCAGATATGCACGCCGACGCACACCGTAATATCCGTGCACCATTCTTTTACCTGCAACAGTTTCTGAAATGCCTCTTCCCCAAGCCACGGACTCAGGAAAAGATCTTCGCAACCATAGCCTGTAATGCAAAGCTCAGGTAACAGTAAAATATCAACGTTGTGGGTAATTGCCTCAGTAATGGCATCTTTAATATTCTGCAGGTTGTTGTCCCAATCCAGGGGAGTTTGGTTAAGCGCAGCGCCTGCCAGCGTGAGTCGGGTTTCTTTCATAGGGATATATAACGCAAGTAAACGGGGCAAGTTAATAGTAATTGTCGAATTGCTATATTACCAATTTACAGGGCAGATAAATTCCCGGCCTATGGTGCGGACATAGAGCTATAGTTACTCACAAATTCTTTTGCAAGCCACTCCGGTAAACTTAGAAGGGATAAGAATAAAAAATAGAAAGGTAGGACGCTAAACCAAACGTAAGCACTGAAATCAAACTATAGTTTGGCTAAACCCACAATTAATAGTTGTAGTTATTAACTGATCTTGAGCAGCTCCAGCGATTTTTCAGCGGCAGCCTGATCGGCTTTCTTTTTGGATAGGCCTATACCTGTGGCAACGGGTTTATCGCCAATGTAAACTTCGGTGGTAAATTCTGTCGTGTTACCCTGCTGCTTTTTCTTGATGTTCTCGAAACGGATCTCCATGTTCTGGCTTTGCGCCCATTCGATCAGTTTACTTTTAAAGTTAGCCGTGGTATTTACGAGTTGGTGCAGGTCTATGTGTGGCTTTATGAGTTTCCCCAAAATGAACTGCCGCGTCATATTATACCCTTTATCCAGGTAAATGGCACCTACAAGTGCCTCCAGGGCATTACCGTTCACAGACTTGTGCCTGTTAGACCCCGCCTCTACTTTTACGAGCAGGTTAAGCCCTATTTTTAAGGCAATATGGTTCAGCGACTCGCGGTTAACAATGCGCGAGCGTATCTCGGTCAGAAAACCTTCGTCTTCGTACGGAAACTTCCTGAAAAGTAATTCGGCAACTACAGCCCCTAATACGGCATCTCCCAAAAACTCCAGTCGTTCGTTTGTATCGTGCTTGCTGCTGGCAGCCTGGCGCGCAAACGACGTATGGGTAAGTGCAAGTTTATACAGCCTGATATTATCGGGTGTATTTCCAATAATACCGGCAATAGCGCGTACTAGATCTCTGTCTTTGGTAAAAACTCTCTGGTAAAAGCGCCTAACCGGTTTAATAGGTCCAAACACTAATCGTTCAGTTGTCTGAAAATTACAGATGTGTTATGACCACCAAATCCAAATGTGTTGCTCAACGCTACTTTTACCTCGCGCTTCTGGGCCTTGTTAAACGTAAAGTTCAACTTCGGATTAAAGCTTTCATCGTCGGTAAAGTGGTTGATGGTTGGCGGAACCACGCCATTTTTGATGGCCAGTATAGAAGCAATAGCCTCTATAGCACCGGCAGCACCTAATAAGTGGCCCGTCATGGATTTGGTAGAGCTGATGTTCAGCTCGTAGGCATGATCTCCGAACACAGTTTCTATCGCTTTGGCTTCGCTAACGTCGCCGAGCGGTGTAGATGTACCATGTACGTTGATGTAGTCTACCTCTTCAGGTTTGATGTGTGCATCGCGTAATGCATTCTTCATTACATTTAGTGCGCCAAGCCCTTCCGGGTGTGGTGCTGTAATGTGATACGCATCCGCAGACATACCGCCACCTAATATTTCCGCATAGATCTTTGCTCCGCGGGCTTTGGCGTGCTCATACTCTTCCAGTATAAGTGCACCGGCGCCTTCGCCTAACACAAATCCGTCACGGTCCTTATCAAACGGGCGGGATGCAGTTTCAGGGGAATCGTTGCGCTCTGAAAGGGCTTTCAGGGCATTGAAACCACCAATCCCAGCTTCTGTAACCGCTGCTTCCGAACCACCTGATACGATAACATCAGCAATACCCAGACGGATATAGTTGAAAGCATCGAGAATGGCATTGGTAGCAGAAGCACAGGCTGAAACAGTAACAAAGTTTGGCCCACGGAAGCCGTACTTTATAGAAATTTGACCTGCGCTGATGTCAGCGATCATTTTTGGTATGAAGAACGGGTTGAAACGCGGAGTACCATCGCCATGAGCGAAGTTAACGCATTCTTCCTGGAACGTGCGAAGACCGCCAATTCCGGAACCCCAGATCACACCAACCCTGTCAGGATCATAGTTGCCTTCTGTTAGGTTTGCGTCTTGTACGGCCTCTTCGGCTACTACAAGCGCAAACTGCGTAAACAAGTCCATTTTGCGGGCTTCCTTACGATCAAAGTATTTTTCAGGATCGTATCCCTTTATTTCACAGGCGAACTGTGTTTTAAACTTACTCGCGTCGAAGCGTGTGATAGGCGCAGCGCCACTCACGCCATTAGTAAGGCCATCCCAGTATTCTGCGACAGTACTACCAAGTGGCGTGAGTGCGCCTAACCCAGTAACTACAACTCTCTTAAGCTCCATAAGCTGTTACCAGAGGATAGATAGTATAAAAAATTCTTATAATAAAAACAGAAGGTATTATTTAGCGTGCTCTTCCAGGTAGCTTACAGCCTGACCTACAGTGGCAATGTTCTCTGCCTGATCATCTGGAATAGATACGTTGAACTCTTTCTCGAATTCCATGATAAGTTCTACTGTATCCAATGAGTCTGCGCCAAGGTCATTTGTGAAGCTAGCCTCAGGAGTAACCTCTGACTCTTCCACGCCAAGCTTATCGATAATGATAGCTTTTACTTTTTCTGCGATTTCTGACATTTTTCTTATAGTTTATTAAAACACTGTGCAAAGAAATATAAATAGACAGACAATGTCAAAAAAAATTACTCTATTCGTGTTATTTCAAAAGATTTGACGTCTGACTGCCGATTTACAAAGTTCATTCTTAAATTGAGGCGCCAAAGTAATTACATGAAAACTTTTTACCTCGATAATGAATACGAATACGATTTTGACCTCTATGGGTTAGTTTCGTCGGGGAAAGACTATACCATGGCATGGTGGCTGAACAAACTTTTTGAGATGCGCCTGACCAGGCAAAAAGATTTATGTTTTACTTTACCGGGTCGCGAACAACTTCTGATCTCTAACTATGAATTCGTTACTGAGCATAGTGTTATCCGGTTGTTGCGCAATAAAGCCTTAGGCACAAGCACGCTGCGCAAGCCATACCTCCTGCCAGATATAAAGGAATATGATTATGTGCTGCAAATAACGGGGTCGATGCCGAAACGATACGCACAAAGCCTGTTAAACACACTATTACTGATACCGTTGGTAGAGTATGTAAAACAATTCGACCCGGTATCACTTAAGTTTAAAGAGAATCTGATTTTTTAAATATGAATATTACGTTTAACAAAACTAAAGTACTTGCTACCGTTGGTCCTGCTTCCAACACGTTTGAGCGCTTATTGGCGCTGGTGCAAGAAGGTGTAGATGCTTTCAGGCTGAACTTTTCACATGGAGAGCATTCAGAACATTTAGAAGTTATCAAACATGTGCGTGAGATCAACCGCCAGTTTAATACAACCGTCTGCCTGGTACAGGACCTTCAGGGACCTAAGATCAGAATCGGGGAAGTAGAGAACGGTGGTGTTGAGATAAAGCAGGGACAGGAGGTTATTCTGCGTTGCGACGGTTCCGTAAGCACAACAGACCACCTGGCCACCAACTATACCCAGCTGGCTAAAGACGTTAAAGCAGGCGATGCCATCTTATTAGACGATGGTAAGCTGGAGCTGAAAGTATTACATACCGATGGCAACCTGGAAGTACGTTGCGAAGTAATTTATGGCGGCGTGGTTAAACCCCGTAAAGGCATTAACCTGCCTGATACCAGCGTATCTGCCCCTTCCCTTACCGAAAAAGATTTACGCGACCTGCATTTTGGTCTTGATAATGATATTGAATGGGTAGCCCTTTCTTTTGTGAGATCTGTAAAAGATATACACGAGATAAAGCGTATTATTGAAGAGCGTGGCAAAGACACCCGCGTTATTGCCAAAATAGAAAAGCCGGAAGCCATCAAAAACATTGATGAGATAATTGAGGCAACTGACGCCATCATGGTAGCCCGTGGCGACCTTGGGGTTGAAGTTGGCATGGAGCAGGTTCCTATGATCCAGAAGATGGTAGTAGAGAAAAGTAACCGTGCTGCCAGACCAGTTATTATTGCTACGCAGATGATGGAAAGCATGATCGTGAATCCGCGCCCTACACGTGCCGAGACCAACGATATTGCCAACGCCGTGATAGACGGAGCCGACTGCCTGATGTTAAGTGCCGAGACTGCTGTAGGTGCTTACCCTATTGAGACTATCCGAAGCATGGCCCTTACTATCCGGACTGTAGAAACGCACGCCGATATCTTTAACAAGAACTATGTGCTTAACCCGCACTCTCCGCACTTCTGCAACGATAGCCTGGTAGCCAATGCCTGTAACCTTGCCCGCGACACAAATGCACGTGCTATTATAGGTATGACCAAATCAGGGTACACAGCTTTCCAGTTGGCGAAGTACAGACCTAAGTCAGATATCTTTATTTTCACGGAGAACCACAGACTGCTAAATACCTTAAATCTTGTTTGGGGTGTTAGGGGCTTCTACTACGACAAGTTTGAGTCTACGGATGCCACGATAGCTGATATCAAAGAAACGCTCTTAGAGACCGGTCATATTGAGAAAGGCGATGTGTTTATTAATACAGCCAGTATGCCGATTAACGAACAGAAGCGAACCAACATGATTAAGCTGAGCATAGCATAAGGTCAGCAACTATAAAAAAGCGCCGGCAATTGATTTTGCCGGCGCTTTTTTATACCTTCTAATTTCACGGTAGTTAAGTGAGTTGGTAGTTTCTAACTGATCCGCAACTACACAACCATAGCCTGACTACAAACTATAGTTGTAAATCAGGTAACTATAGATTTAACCTTATGGCTTCCTGATGCTATAGTTTACCGATCTACTTATTGATTATAGTTTATTACAAACACAAAAAGCCTTGCGCGCATGCACAAGGCTTCTGATACTATAGTTCCGACAAAAATTAAGCTGCCAGTGTGTTCACAAACTTAGCCAGTTTAGACTTGTTGTGAGCTGCTTTGTTTTTGTGGATGATGTTTTTCTTAGCCAGACGGTCAATCATTGAAGAAACTGTTTTGTACAGCTCTTGCGCTTCGGCATGCTCAGTCGTGTTTTTCAATTTCTTGATAAAAGTACGAGTAGTTTTCGCCTGATATCTGTTACGAAGACGTTTAGCGTTATTCGCTCTGATTCTCTTTAATGCCGACTTATGGTTAGCCATGTTATTTTATACTGTTAAATATATTGTTCCGTATCTTGTAATGAGTTTGCAAAGGTAAAAGCTTTGCCGGTAATTTCCAAAAATAGCTCCTGATAAAATATTTTACAGGGCCTCTTTCTTCAAATCTTTGCAAAGGTAATGTTTCTGATGCTAATCCTGCAATATTATCTTCGCTTATATTCTGTAATATCCATAAAAACCATCAGGTAGTTTAAAACAAAAGCCGCTGCAACCATAGGCTGCAGCGGCTTTTTGCTTCTATAACTAATTACAATTAGTTTTTATCACGCTTTACATTAACATCTACATCAATGTCGTCTATCTTACCTAAACGCTTCTGAACTTTATTTTCAAACTCGTTCCAGTCGGCTTTGGTTTCTTCCCACTCACGGCGGGTTTCATCATTCCATGTAGACGATTCTGCTTCAAATTCAGCTTCTTTACGGTTATATTCCGAACGCATTTCACGATACTCGTCTGCTGTTACAGTTTCAGCTTTTCCGGTATTGGTTTTTACCCAACCTGAGAACTCGTCATATTCCTGATTCGCCTCAGCACCGGCATCGTTCAGCTCAGCATTTGCTTCAGCGTTCTCTTCGCTAAGTTCTGTTTGTGCCTCATCCACCTCAGCATTTGTTTCATTCTGGGTGTCCGGGCTACAGGCAAATGTGAATAAACCAATAGCTAATGCAAATCCTATAGTTCTGAATTTCGATACAATTTTCATAGTCGTGTTTTTTGATTATGAGGTGTTGTACGTAATAAAACAGATATTGATATATAATAGAAGAGATTTGTAACGAAAACGCTGTCTCAGATCGTTTTTGTACTTATCCGTTCTGATACATTTCACACAGTTCTCCTGGCCAAAACCATTATTGAATAACGGCCTCCTACCCATCAGCGTTCAGGAACTGGAATCATATGCTTGCCGCATTTGCAGCAGGCTACTTGCTTCTAACTATGGCTCTACTTTCAACTGCTACTGGGTATCACTTTAATGCATCATCTCTTCAATTTTTATAAACTTCAGAGCCTTATTTGTTGTTCTATATAACACCACACATACATTGTCTGCAGCGCTTCATCAAACTATAAAAAAGATCTAAATTTGCGATGTGATGCAAGCATAACAATCCGCCAGAACTCGTATACTATATTATAGTGTACTTCCCTTAATTTTACCGCTATGCCTATTTTATCTTCTACCTACAAAGCACCTTTCTACCTTTTTAACGGGCACCTGCAAACCATAATCCCTAGTTTGTTCAGGCAAGTAGAAGGCATCACGTACACGCGTGAACGCATTGCTACGCCTGACCTTGATTTTATTGATGTAGACTGGTCGCAGGTTGGTTCTGATAGCTTGGTTGTGCTGTCGCATGGGCTGGAAGGAGACAGCAGCAGACCTTATATACTGGGGATGGTGCGGGTATTTAACGAACGTGGCCTAGACGCACTTGCCTGGAACTACCGTAGTTGCAGTGGCGAGCCCAACAAACTGCTTCGCTCCTACCACCTTGGCGCATCCGACGACCTGCAGTTTGTGATAGAACATGCTCTTAATTCTGGCAACTATAACACCATACACCTGATCGGTTTTAGTGCCGGAGGTAACATTACATTGAAGTACCTGGGAGAAGACCCCGCCCAGGTTCCGGCTGAAGTTAAGCGCGCTGTGGTATTTTCTGTTCCTGTAGATTTAAAGGCTTCTGCCCAAACAATTTCAAAGGTTTACACGCAGCGGTTTCTGAAAACCTTAGGAGCAAAGCTGGAGCAGAAACGCCAACTATTCCCCGACGAGGTCGACTTAACCGATTATAGTATTTTCTGGTCTTTTCCGGAGTTCGACAACCGGTATACTGCGCCGCTGCATGGCTTTAAAAATGCCGATGATTATTATGCCCGCGTAAGCTCCAAGCAATTTTTAAAAAACATAAAACAGCCTACCTTGCTGGTAAATGCCAAGAACGATCCGTTTTTGAGTGCAGACTGTTACCCATTTGAAGAGGCGAAAGCCAACCCTTACTTTTATTTTGAAGTACCCGAAACCGGAGGACACGTAGGCTTCGCCAAAGATTTCAGAAAAGACATTTATTATTCTGAAGCGAGAGCTGTGAAGTTTTTATTAGATGATGCAAGATGCTGTTTATAGTATAACAGCCTTAGTGTTTTTCACTTAAGTTGAAAGTTCTCATTCTTTTCAGAACGTCTCTTCTGTCATTTCTGCGGCAGGAGGAATCTGAGAGCTATCGTTCCCCTCTTGTCATCCCAATTTTTATCCGGAAATCTTAATAGCCCTATAGTTAGCGATCATACCAACTTGAAAAAGATGCAAAGTATTGCGTCTCTACATATACTGTGCGGCTCTGCAGGCACAGGTAAATCCGTCACGCTCATTGACGGCAACTATAGAACTATAGTTTAGAAATTGGTAAAGACAGAATTGTCCCCTTGAGGGGACTATAGGGGTGTTAATAAGCTAACTATAGAACTGTAACCTAAACTATAACTATAGCAGAAATTCCCCTCTCGGGAGGGGCAGGGGTGGGTTGAAACCGTAACTATAGAATAATACCTCTAATTATAGCTAAGGCCTTATTTCTACCAAGATCCTTTCAGGATGACAGAGGGAGAAGTAGCCAACAGAGCTCCCGCCTTAGACTACTGAGAAGCGATTTTGAAGGTAACGAGCGTAGCTCTGAGGGGTTAGGGCGGTTGGACTACGGCAACTATAGAACATTAACTCCAACTATAGCATAAGCCCCAATCCTGAAAATCCTTTAATCCTGTAAATCCTGATTCAGACAAACCATGTCCCTCTCGGGCCAGTTGAGTTACAAACTCAACACCATAGTAAGACACGGGTTACAAACCCGCGCCAGCGGAAATGGGTAAATTACGCCAACTATAGAATTATAATTTAAGCTACACCAAAGGCAGTAAAATCTACTTCAACGGTACATACACCACCTTCTTCGTTTCGAAGAACTCTTCTGTAAAGTAATCGCTGAGGTTAAATTGCTTGGTTATTAAACCCGATTCTGCAATCTCTTCTTCCAGGTCGCCGCCTTTTAAATAGTACAGGCCTTCAATAGGCGAGCCGGTTTTCTTAAAACTGTTCATGACCCATGGCCAGAAATTAGCTAAACGGGTAACGGCACGGCTAACTACAAAATCAAACTTGGCGTGTACCTGCTCGGCTCTTACATGCTCGGCAGTAATATTCTGCAAATGCAGCTCACGGGCAATTTCCTGCACCACGTGTATCTTTTTGCCTATCGAATCAACCAAGTGGAATTTCACATCCGGGAACATAATAGCTAGTGGCAAGCCCGGCAAACCACCTCCTGTACCTACATCCAGCACCGTCGTTTGCGCCGGAAACTGAACCACTTTGGCTATACCCAGTGAATGCAGAATATGGTGCACCCCGATCTGGTCCATGTCTTTGCGCGAGATCACATTTATCTTCTGGTTCCACTCCTCATATAGTTCGCCCATGCGCTCATACTTCTGTAGCTGGTCTTCAGTAAGCTCTGGAAAGTAACCGGATAGTAAGGTGCGGATAGCAGTAGAATGAGGCATATGTATAGATAGAAAGTTAAAAGTTGAGAGTTTAAGAGTTAGTTGGTGGTATAGTAAAGCATAATAGCCACCAGCCCAACTATAACTACTACGGCCAGTGCCATAAATACATCGAACAACAGCATAAGGCCGACGTTGCGGTACTGGCCCTCGTACTTTATAGTTAGTTCGTGCGCTATTTTTGCTTTGTTACGAAAACGCAATTGCAGGTAAAATTTACCTGTTTGCGAAAGTAAAGCATCTGTTAAGGAATGGCGCATTGCTATAGTTCACTACCAATAATGTAAAGCTTCTGTACTCAGAAACCGGAGCCCGGAAGCGCTGCAAAAATATAAAATAAGTACGGTATCAGCACTAAAAGTATAAAGCCCCTGCTGCACTAAGGCAACCGGGGCTTTTAACGTAATCAATATTTTATAATTCAATGGTCTGATGGCTGCATTGTTAATTGGTTAAAATCAACAATCAAACAATTCAACCATTTAACAATTAAATAAGGTGTTTTTTGTTTTTCACCATGTCATAGAGCAACTCGCGGGCGCGGTGCAGTTGCGCTTTTACGGTACCAAGCGGGGCGTTTAGCTCAGTGGCTATTTCTTCGTAGCTCAGCTCGTTAAAGTAACGCAGTGTTACCAGGCGCTGGTATTTCTCTGGCAACTTGGCCACCACGTACTGCATGATCTCAATCTTCTGATTTTTGATCGCTTCTTCCTGTGGGTTCAGGTTCTTGTCTTTAAAGTCTATGGTTATCTCGTCGCCGTTATCAATTTTAATGGCTGAGTCGATGCTCATGGTCTTGATCCTGTTCTTACGGATAAAGTCGATGCAGTTGTTTGTCGCGATGCGGAACAGCCAGGTACTGAAAGCATACTCCGGGTTAAACTTGTGCAGGTTTCTGAATGCCTTGGCAAAAGCCTCAATCGTCAGATCTTCGGCGTCGTCGGCGTTACGCACCATTTTGAGTACCACGTGGTACACCGGCTTTTTATAGATACTCATCAGCTCAGCATACGCTTTCTCGTCGTTGTCTTCAACGGCGGCCTGTATCAGCTTGAAATCGTGTTTAGCTTTCGCTGAGAATTGTTTATTTACTTCCATCTGATTCGTTTATACAATAGTACAGATATACCAAGGAACAGGTAATTAAAAAAGTACACGATATCGAGTACCGGCAATAAAAACAAGGAGAGCTTGTCGTTTAGTCTGCGAGCTACTGATGCATACGCGGAGAACATAACTATGTGCCGCAAACCGACTATAGCGGCTAATATAGCTAAATGACTATTTATGACAAGAAGAATGATAGCTAATACGTAAAAAAAGATGTTAGAGATTACGAATGCGCCAATTTTTCTTTTATCATTTGCTTTGTATTGCTTTCCTGCAGACAAATGCCTTCTTTTCTGAGTGGTCCATTCCCGAAACGTCTTTTTGGGAATACTACAGGTCTGAGCCTCTTTGTCTATAACAATATTTACTTTGCTATTGTTGACGGCATCTCTAACAAATAGGTCATCGTCGCCGCCAGTTGTTTTGATATGAGAGGCAAACCCTTTGTTCCTAAAGAAACACGTTTTTGTATAAGATAAGTTTCTACCTACCCCCATATACGCGTGTCCCTTGTTTGCCTGAGACAAATACTGGATTGCGGTCAGTAATGTTTCATATCTGATAAGATGATTCAAAAATCCTTTTAATTGTGCATACGGAGAGTAGCCAAGTACCAAATCAGCACCCGTTACATAGCCACTTTGCATCTTCTCTATCCATTTAGTACTATATGGACGGCAGTCAGCGTCTGTGAAAAGCATGTGCTCATACTTAGCGGCCCTAATGCCTAAGGCAAGCGCATATTTTTTTGAATTAAGATATTCCGGGGTCTTTTTTACGGTTACTACCTTAAAATTCGGGAACTGCTTTTCCAGTTCGTACAGGTAAAATTCGGTATCATCATCGGATCGATCGTTTACCACCAGTATTTCAAATTCAGGGTACTCCTGATCGAGCAGCATAGGAAGTAACTCGAATAAGTTGTCCTGCTCGTTATGTGCGGCAACTATAACCGATACCGGAACATGCTGCGTTATGGCAGGGTCCTGGTGGCGGCTAAGCGGGAAAAAGTAAACGAAGGCAAAATATAACTGCACCAGCACACAAATGCTAAGCAGCGCTAAAAGTATAATTGGAATCAAGGTAAGTAAATGTTTATTTCAGATTTCCTGATCGTTTAATGTACAATAAATAAAATTGTCTTACTTCTGTTGCCATTGCCTGCGCACAACTATAAGCCATTTTACAATTATATCTCAAAAATAGCTATTCTGCGGGCATTTCCGAATGCTGTTTGTAATTAATAAATCTTTAAGGATTGTACTGCTCCTATTCGTATCTTTGCGCCTTATTTCTGTAAAACACAATAATCTGCTGGTGAGCAACTATAACCGGCGGGCGTTCCTTCAAAAAAGGATCATTCAGGTACAATATGCAATTTTCGTTAGTAGCAACAGATAAACAATCAAAGGCGCGTGCAGGTGTGGTGCAAACCGACCACGGTGCCATTGAAACACCTATTTTTATGCCCGTTGGTACGGCGGGCACTGTAAAAGCCGTACATCAGCGCGAGTTGAAAGAAGACATAAAAGCTGAAATTATTCTTGGCAATACATACCATTTATACCTGCGCCCGGGCTTAAACGTGCTGGAGCAGGCAGGTGGCTTACATAAATTTAACGGCTGGGACCGACCAATACTTACCGATAGCGGTGGCTACCAGGTTTTCTCGTTAGCTGGTACACGCAAGATAAAGGAAGAAGGCGTTAAGTTTAAATCACATCTGGATGGCTCTTCCCTTGATTTTACGCCTGAGAATGTGATGGATACGCAGCGCATTATCGGAGCTGACATTATTATGGCTTTTGATGAGTGTACGCCCTACCCTTGCGATTACACTTACGCTAAAAACTCGATGGAGCGTACGCACCGCTGGTTGCAGCGCTGTGTAGACCGTTTCGACAGTACCGAACCAAAGTATGGGTATTCGCAAACACTGTTCCCTATAGTACAGGGAAGCACTTATAAAGATCTGCGTGTAAAGTCAGCGGAAACTATAGCCAGCTTTGGTCGCGAAGGCAATGCCATTGGCGGTTTATCAGTAGGTGAGCCGGCTGAGATGATGTACGAGATGACCGAGGTGGTGTGCGATATACTTCCAAAAGACAAGCCGCGTTACCTGATGGGCGTAGGCACACCGGCTAACATTTTAGAGAATATTGCGCTGGGCGTAGATATGTTTGACTGCGTGCTTCCAACCCGTAATGCACGTAACGGTATGCTGTTTACCACGCAGGGCATTGTTAATATTCGTAACAAAAAATGGGCCGACGACTATAGCCCGATTGATGCGGAACTGGGCGGATATGTAAGTACGTTTTACACCAAGGCTTATTTACGCCACCTGGTACACAGCAGCGAGTACCTGGGCGGGCAAATTGCCAGCGTGCATAACCTTACCTTCTATTTATGGTTGGTAAAGCAGGCCCGCGAGCAAATTATAAACGGCACTTTCCGGGATTGGAAAGACGTAATGGTTAAAAAATTAATGACACGTTTATAGTTAGAAAGTTTGGAAGTTAGAAAGTTAAAAAGTGAATTAAAGATGTGTGAGTAGAGTTTACACGATAACTTTTCAACTTTCTAATTTTCTAACTAAAATAACTTTCTAACTTTCTAACCTTTTAACTTTCTAACTTTTGAAGATTCTCGACTGGTACATACTGAAGAAGTTCCTCACCACGTTTGTGTTCGCGGTACTGATACTCGTATCCATTATCCTGGTAATCGACTTTACTGAGAAGAACGATGACTTTATACAGGAGAAGGTGCCGTTAGCTGAGATCATCTTTGATTACTACATCAACCTGATTCCGTTTTACGCCAACATGCTGAGCCCAATAACAGTGTTTATTGCAACTGTTTTCGTGACGGCAAAACTGGCTTCGCATACCGAGATTGTGGCTATGCTGAGTAGCGGCATCAGTTTCAGAAGATTGCTGGTACCTTATGTTGTGGGAGCTACGCTTATCGGCGTTTCTATCTTCGGACTCATCGGGTGGGTAATACCAAATGCTAATAAAAAGAGTGTGGCCTTCCAGGTAAAGTATGTAAAAAGCCCTTATACCTACGATAGCCGCAACATCCACATCAAAATAGCGCCAGATGCTTATGTGTACATGGAGAGCTATAACAACAATGCGCATATAGGCTACAACTTTGCCCTGGAGCAGATTGTCGGCACAACCCTCAAAAGCAAGATCACATCAAACAGTGTAACCTGGGACCAGGACGCCGGCAAATGGCACATGGACTACTATACACTACGCACGTTTGATGGCGAAAAAGAGACGATCTATAAAGGCCAGGACCTGGACACTACGCTGAACATGCAGCCTAAGGATTTTGAAAGTACCTACAAACTGGAGCAAACCCTTACCCTGCCTGAGCTTAATAACCTGATCGCGGAAAAGAAAATGCGTGGGGCCGATGACCTGGAAGTGTACCTCGTTGAAAAATATGAGCGCTTTAGTTACCCGTTTGCTATTATTATCCTTACTGTTATCGGGGTTATAGTTAGTGCCCGTAAAGCCCGCGGCGGTGTAGGAGTTCAGATCGCTCTTGGATTCTTCCTGGCTTTCGTTTTTATAGTCTTTGTGATCACCAGCCGCAGCCTGGCACAGGTGGGAGATATTCCGCCGCAGATTGCTGCCTGGATACCGACGACCGTTTTTACGGGGATCGGATTTTTACTTTACCGTTTTATACCACGCTAATGCCTCGCTTAAGAGATTTTATTGAACTGCACTTTGTTATTTTACTGTGGGGTTTCACAGCTATACTTGGCAAACTTATAACTATACCGGCTGTAGAACTGGTTGCCATTCGCACACTTATTACCGCTTTAGCACTCGCACTCATCATCTATAAAACAAAAGCCGCTTTCTGGCTTGGCCGGTCTATAGGTTTAAAAATGCTGGGTGTCGGTTTCCTGATTGCTGCACACTGGATTCTGTTCTTTGCGGCCGCCCGGGTGGCTTCTGTTTCGATATGCCTGATTGGTATGGCAACCTGCAGCCTCTGGACCTCCTTCCTGGAGCCGTTATTTACCAAGAAGAAGATAAAGCCTTACGAGGTATTTTTAGCTTTACTGATCATCTTCGGCCTCTACATTATCTTCCGTAACGAAACGGATTTTAACAGTGTGCTGGGTATTACTATGGCCATCGGGTCGGCGTTGCTGGCATCTATCTTTACTATCATAAATGCTAACCTGGTAAAAAAGATACCGTCCACAACTATAACCTGCTACGAGATGGGCGGGGCTTTCCTGGGTACTATCCTATTCTTCCCGATTTATATCTTGTACTTTGCGGAAGGCAACCAGCTGAACTTTAGCATGGTTCCGATGGATTGGGTGTATATGGCAGTGCTTATACTGGCTTGTACGGTGTATGCCTATACGGCAGGTGTACGATTAATGCAACGTATTTCTGCCTTCACCATGAACCTGACTGTGAACCTGGAACCTGTTTACGGCATTATCCTGGCTATTTTTATTTTTAATGAGGGCAGCCAGCTCTCTTCAGAATTTTATGTGGGGGCAAGTATTATTCTGATAAGCGTATTTATTTACCCGGTCATAAATACTGTGGCTGAGCGTCGCAAAAAACTACAAAAGGCCTTTCCAGACGAGCCAATTCTTCGGAAAGATTAAGTTTGCCGGGGCATCACCTTTAAATATACCATACACAGCAGAGCCCGAGCCCGTCATGGAGGCGTAGACGGCTCCTGCTTCGTACAGGTTCTCTTTCAGGGCTGCCAGCTCTGGGTACTTCGGGAAAAGTGATTTCTCAAAATCATTGTGCATGATGTCTTTCCATAGTTTGATATCCTGTTTCAGGATCATCTCTATAGTGCAGCTCGGCTTCTCCGGGGTAACGCCGGCATAGGCTTCGGCGGTTGTGATATGAATGTCCGGATACACTACCACACAACTATAGCCGCTCAGATCAAGGATAGCCGGCATAAAAACATCTCCCCGCTCTACGGCTATTACCGGCTTATTCTCTATAAAGAAGGCACAGTCGCTACCAAGCTGGCAGGCATAGTTCTGAAGTTGTTCTATAGTTAGATTAAGGTCGAAAAGCTTGTTGAGGATGCGCAGCACGAAGGCGGCGTCAGCCGAACCGCCACCCAGTCCCGCTCCCATCGGAATAACTTTGTGTAAATGCATGTGTACCGGTGGTAGGTTGTGGGCTTTCTCAAGTAGCTTGTAAGCTTTCAGGCAAAGGTTGGATTCGGTGTCTCCGGGCACAGGCAGGCCACTCATGGTAAATGTATTCTGCGCCGCCGGTAAAACCTCGAGGGCATCGCACCACTGTACCGGGTAAAAGCAAGACTCCAGGTTATGAAACCCATCAGGCCGTTTTTCGATGATCTGTAAACCTAAATTTATTTTTGCGTTCGGGAAATCAAGCATCTCTGTAAGTAAAATTACTGCAAGTAAGCAAATAACGGGGATTGTAGGCAGTTGTTGGGCTTCGTTTTAACTAATCCATGCAAATATTAAAACATATAGATAAAGCCAAACATACTGAAATATAAATACGTAATGTTTAGCTGCGTGGGTATCCTACACTTAACTGCATCTCAGAATTACCATTTCAACACTGTTGATTTCGGTTAGAGCTTACTGTAAATTAAGGTAAACTTGTCGGGATATCATGAATGCTTTCTTTACTTTCTGCCGGCAAAATTCCGGTATGTTCTTCAAAAGATTTTCGCTTACTTGTATAGCACTAAACTGCCCTTTACCCAGATGACACAACTAAATTACAGACCAGGACGCATTTTTTTGTCGGTGCCCCACATGGGCGGACATGAGCGCAACTATGTGCAGAAAGCGCTGGAAGATAACTGGGTAACAACGGTAGGCCCCAACATACCAGGGTTTGAGCACGATATCTGCCAGCATACCAACGCACAGCATGCTGTGGCAGTAAGCTCCGGCACGGCAGCCTTACATCTGGGGCTCCGGGTGTTAGGCGTACAGCCCGGCGACGAAGTGATCTGCTCTACTTTTACCTTTATAGCTTCTGCTAATCCCATTTTGTACGTGGGCGCCACTCCTGTTTTTGTAGATAGCGAACCGGAAACCTGGAACATGAGCCCGGAGCTGCTGGACCAGGCGATAAGTGCCGGCATAGCGCGTGGTAAAAAGCCTGCCTGCATTCTGGTGGTGCATATCTACGGTATGCCTGCCAAAATGAAAGAGATAATGGAAGTAGCAAACCGTTATGAGATTCCGGTGCTGGAAGATGCGGCCGAAGCGCTGGGCTCAAGGTACAGCGGTCACCAGGTAGGAACGTTTGGCAGGATCGGTGTTTTCTCTTTTAACGGGAATAAGATTATTACAACCTCAGGTGGTGGTGCGCTAATAACGGCTGATGAAGAACTGGCAAAACAGGCTGTATTCCTGGCAAACCAGGCCAAAGAACCTGCGCCTTATTACCTGCACACACAAATGGGTTACAATTATATGCTCAGTAACATAAATGCAGGTATTGGCCGCGGGCAGTTAGAGGTACTCGAAAAACGCGTGAAGCAGCGCCGCGAGATCTATAGTTACTATAGAGACCAGCTGAGCGAAGTAGAAGGCCTGGAGTTTGTGCCTGAACCGAAATTCTGTTTTGCCAACCGCTGGTTAACTACTATACTTTTACCAGAAGGCTTTAAACCGGAACAGGTACTCCAGGAACTGGAGCATGAGAATATAGAAACCAGGCTACTCTTAAAACCGATGCACCAGCAACCCCTTTTTGCAGACTGTACTTACTTTGGCAACGGCACCAGCGATCAGCTTTTTGAGCGTGGCTTAAGCCTGCCAAGCAGCAGTAGCCTTACCGAAGAAGAACTAAATAAAGTAATAAGGGCCCTGAAGCAGATTCTGCTATAGTTTATAGTTACGAAAACTATACGTTAGCCAAGCCTCTTACAAGATCAGCCAGCAGCTCTTCATCTTCTTCTATACCCACCGATAAGCGGATAACACCGGCTGTAATACCTATTTTTTGCTGTTGCGCAGCCGTTAACGAACGATGTGAGGTACCTAACGGATAAGAGATAGAAGAGCTTACCCCTGCCAGCGAAGGCGCAAACGGGATGTGATCCAAACCATGCATAAACCGGTTCACCGCTTCTTTATCATCTTTTATTCGGAAACTCAGCATGCCGCCATACAGCCCGCTTCCCTGCTCTTTTGCCAGCTGATGTTGTGGGTGCTTGCGCAAACCCGGATACCAAACCTGTTCCACTTTTGGATGACCTTGCAGAAACTCAGCTATAGTTTGCGCATTGCAGCAATGCTGCTTCATGCGCAGGCGCAGGGTTTTAAGGCCGCGGGCTGCCAGCCAGCTTTCAAAGGGGCTCAGGTTAAGTCCATAGGTTAGCATCACTTTCTGTACCCGCTGCAAGTCTTGCTCCTCCTTACAAATAACCACACCTGCTGTTACATCGCTGTGCCCCGACAGGTACTTGGTGACACTATGGATTACGATATCTGCGCCCAGGCCTAAGGGCTTGGTAACTATAGGCGTCGCAAACGTATTATCGATCACCAGCTTTATGTTGTGTTTTTGTGTTTCAGTGACAAGGCGTCTGATATCAAATACCACCAGCAGCGGGTTACTCATCGTTTCGGCCAGGAACAGGCGTGTATTGGGCTTCACCAAGGCATCAAAACTATACGTTTCCTCCGATGGCACATACGTCACCTCAATCCCGATCCTGCTCAGTTCCTGTGTAAGTAACGCCGACGAGCCACCATAAATTTCTTCTGCGCACAACACATGGTCGCCGGCTTTGCAAACGGCTAGTATCGCCGCCAGAATAGCCGACATTCCGGATGAAGTAACGATAGCGCCTACGCCATTTTCCAGTTTATTTACTTCGCTTGCCAGTTCATCCGAATTCGGATTAGCGTAACGGGAATACATATAGCGCTGCCCCGGCTGTTCAAAGTATAGTTCGAGCTCGTTCAGGTCATCGAACGTAAAAACGGAGGTCTGAAAAATTGGGGTAGATTTTGGCGAGATTATAGGCATAAAGCGGGATTTAAGGCTAAAAATAAGCAGTAATTCTTATATTGCAAAGTACGTATGCCCTTTCTGAAACCTGTTAGCGCTTTACATGTTTAAGTTTCTGTTACTATTAAATATTCCGCTCTACCCTATCATTAATGTAGTACCTATGGATATATCAGTAGAATTAATACTTTTCAGCATTTCCGTTCTTTTCTTTCTGAGCATTATGGCTGGTAAAGCCGGCTATAAATTCGGTGTTCCGGCGTTGCTGTTATTTCTATCGGTAGGTATGCTTTTTGGCAGCGATGGTTTCGGGGTTGAGTTTGAGAACATACAATTAGCCCAGACAATAGGTACTGTTGCCCTCTGTATCATTCTGTTTTCAGGTGGTATGGACACTAAAATTTCTGAAATAAGGCCGGTGATGTTACCGGGAATAGTACTTGCTACTATAGGTGTATTACTAACAGCGCTGTTAACTGGTCTGCTAAGCTGGTGGATACTGGGCGAAACCATAGAAGCAGCAGGTATAGGGCTCGCTACTGCACTTTTGCTGGCTGCTACCATGTCCTCTACCGATTCAGCTTCGGTGTTCTCTATTCTGCGATCCAAAGGCCTGCACCTTAAAAATAACCTGCGCCCTCTGCTGGAGCTCGAAAGTGGTAGTAACGACCCGATGGCCTACATCCTTACCATTACCCTGATCGAGATCATAAAAATGGAGGCGGCACCCAATTACCTGGCCGCAACCGGCATGCTTTTAATGCAGCTCACAATAGGGTTGGTTGCAGGTTATGCGCTGGGTAAATTAGCCGTAAAAGTAATTAACCGGGTACAGATCGATAACAGCTCCTTATATCCAATCCTGGTTTTCACGTTCTGTATCTTTATTTTTTCAGCCACTTACTTTTTAAAGGGCAACGGTTACCTGGCGGTATACATAGGTGGCCTGGTTATAGGCAATTCCAAATTTGTGCACAAGCGCTCTTCGCTTAACTTTTTTGATGGCATGGCCTGGATGAGCCAGCTGCTTATGTTCTTAACGCTTGGCTTACTGGTTAATCCCCGCGAACTTGTTCCGATCATAATCCCAGGCTTAATTATCAGTTTCATGATGATCTTTATCACGCGCCCGCTCAGTGTATTTTTATGTACGTTGCCTTTCCGTAAAATGACAATGAAGGACAGAACTTTTGTGTCATGGGTTGGGCTTAGAGGCGCTGTTCCGATCATTTTTGCCATTCTTCCGTTAGCTGCGGATGTGCCCCATGCGCGGCTCATTTTTAACATCGTATTCTTCTGTACGCTGGTATCGCTGGTAGTGCAGGGTACGTCGCTTTCTAAAATGGCCACCTGGCTAGGGTTGAGCGAACAACCAAATACCCTTAAAGAACTGGAAGACTTTGATGTAGAGTTCTCAGATGAGATTAAGTCTGTGATGACTGAGTTAAATATTACGGAGCATGCACTGAGATCCGGCAATAAACTCATGAACCTGCCTTTGCCCGAAAAAACACTGGTTGTAATGGTTAAGCGTAATGGCAAGTATTTTGTACCGGGCGGAAAAACAGAATTAACCCCTGACGACAAGCTCCTGATCATTACAGATGACCACGAAGCACTGAAAGAAACAATGAAAAACCTGGGGCTTGCAGATAAACCGGCTTCCAGTTAGTAGCGCTCATAGTTCAAATTATAGTTATTTTTAAGCACAACTATAGTTTGAATTATACCTGACCTTTTAAACTATAGCACAAGCAAACTGTTCCTTTTTGCGTATTCAAAAGCTATGAGTATGTCAGCTAAATCAGCAGAAAAAGCACCCGGCTACGTAACACTTACCATCAGCAGCATTAGCGAAGAAGTTGCAGGCGTCAAGGTCTTCACTTTTGATGAAACGATTCCTTATAAAGCAGGGCAATACCTTACGTTGCTGCACCATGGCCCACATGGCGACATCAGACGTTCTTACTCCATTACCTCATCTCCGGTATTAGAGGAGCCGCTTGCCATTGGTGTAAAACGCATAGAGAACGGTTTTTATTCCCGTCAGTTGGTAGACCAAGCCCAGGTAGGTGATAAGCTCCTGACAAGCGGGGCCGGTGGGTTATTTACCTTACCTGATGATATCCTGAACTATAAGCAGATCTTCTTCCTGGCTGCGGGTAGCGGTATTACACCAATCTATTCGTTGGTAAAAACTGCACTGCATGCTCACCCACATCTTTCTGTCGTATTATTCTACAGCAACAGATCTTCGCAACAAACTATATTTTTGCAGCCTCTCAGGGAGCTGGCTGCCACTTTTCCTGGCCGGTTATACATTGAGTTCATCTTCAGCAATACGCCGGACTTGGGCAAAGCCCGCCTGCATAAAGATTACCTGAATAAGCTCCTGGACCAATTGGTAGTTGCTCCACCCCAGCACCTGTTATTTTACCTGTGCGGTCCGCTCAATTATATGCGCCTGAGCTCTTTTGCCTTGCGTCAGTATGGTTTTTCTGCAAACCAGATCCGGAAAGAAGTTTTTAATGTAGATAAAACACCTTTACCCAAACTTGTTCCGCCAGACACGCGGGCACACCACGTTACACTACATGTTAAGGGCAAGACTGCCCACATAGAATGTAAATACCCAAACAACATCTTATCAGGTGCCCGGGAAGCCGGCATTGTATTGCCTTATAGTTGTGAAACCGGTAAGTGCGGCAGTTGCCTGGCCAGAATAATAAAAGGCAAGGTATGGATGGCTTATAACGAAGTGCTCACGGAACGTGACCTGCAAAAAGGGTTAACCCTAACCTGCGTCGGATATCCGGTAGATGGCGATGTAGAACTGGAAATACTATAGTTGGTACCATAAGTTTTAGTTTCCCGTTTAATGAGCAGATGCTTACCCGGTTTGATCAACCGCTGAAGTAGTAGCATCTATTTACGCGCAAAACCTCAAACTATAACTCTGTAAAACTATGGCAAAGTCTGCAACTGATTTAGTGAAAGAAGCTAAACAAAACATTGAAAACCTGACACCTGACCAGGTACACGAAGAATTAAAGAATGGCAATGCAACACTCATCGATATCCGAGAGAGTGAAGAACTGACCCAGAACGGTAAAATTGCAGGTTCAGTGCACTCACCGCGCGGCATGATCGAATTTCACGCAGATGAGACCTTGCCCTATCATAAACCGGAATTTGACAAGAACAAGCGCCTGATCCTGCATTGCGCTTCTGGCGGTCGTTCTGCCTTGGCAACATCTACTTTAAAGCAAATGGGTTACAAAAACGTAGCCCACCTGGATGGCGGATATAAAGCCTGGAAAGAAGGCGGTTACCCTGTTACAGAATAAATATGGCCTTTGTTTGGTTAGCTATAGTTTGGCATCTAGTAAACTGTAGCTAACCAACAATCTTTAAAACAAAAAACGCCTTCTGCTCATTAAGAACAGAAGGCGTTTTGCTATTGTAAATAGATATCGTTACTCGATCACAGATTCGGCAAGTACAATGATCTTATTGTTCAGTACTTCTACCACACCGCCATCCACGGTAAAGAACTCCTGTCCTTTTTTGGTAGTTACCCGGATTCTGCCTCTTTCCATGGTGCTGATAAGGGGAGCGTGCAGGTTCAGAACTTCGAAAGAGCCATTAGCTCCCGGAAATTGGGCTGCATCTACCTCACCGGCAAAAACCTTTTTATCTGGTGTGATTATCTCTAAATACATTTTTTTTAGTTAAGAGTTTAGAGTTAAAAGTTTAAAGTCAAAATTAGGGTTTACCCACTCTTAACTATAAACTCTTAACTCTTAACTAATTCAAACCTATTTTGCTTCGGCAAGCAGTTTCTCACCTTTGGTTACTGCATCTTCAATGGTACCAACCAGGTTGAAGGCAGCTTCCGGAAGGTGGTCATACTTACCGTCCATGATCTCGTTAAAGCCTCTGATAGTGTCTTTGATATCAACCAATACACCTGCAAGACCTGTAAACTGCTCAGCTACGTGGAACGGCTGAGATAAGAAACGCTGTACACGACGCGCTCTTGATACAACCAGCTTATCTTCATCAGAAAGTTCGTCCATACCAAGGATGGCGATGATATCCTGAAGTTCTTTGTAACGCTGAAGAATTTCCTTAACGCGCTGTGCTGTGTTGTAGTGCTCAGCACCCAGAACGTCAGCAGAAAGAATGCGTGAAGTAGAGTCCAGAGGGTCTACCGCAGGGTAGATACCAAGCTCAGCAATTTTACGGGAAAGTACTGTAGTTGCATCCAAGTGAGCGAAGGTCGTCGCTGGAGCAGGGTCAGTTAAGTCATCCGCAGGTACGTAAACTGCCTGTACAGATGTAATTGAACCACGCTTAGTAGACGTGATACGTTCCTGCATGGCACCCATTTCAGTTGCCAGCGTTGGCTGGTAACCTACCGCTGATGGCATACGACCTAGAAGAGCCGATACCTCAGAACCTGCCTGCGTAAAGCGGAAGATGTTGTCGATAAAGAAAAGGATATCGCGTCCTGCACCAGAACCATCACCATCACGGAAGTTTTCCGCTACAGTAAGACCAGACAGGGCAACACGAGCACGCGCCCCAGGAGGCTCGTTCATCTGACCGAACACCAGCGTAGCCTGAGATTTTTCAAGTTCGGCCATGTCTACTTTCGTCAGATCCCATCCACCGGCTTCCATAGAGTGCTTAAACTCTGCACCGTAACGGATAATGTCTGACTCAAGGAATTCACGAAGTAAGTCGTTTCCCTCACGAGTACGCTCACCAACACCGGCAAACACAGAAAGACCAGAATAAGCCTTTGCAATGTTGTTTACCAGCTCCATGATAAGTACAGTTTTACCTACACCGGCACCACCGAAAAGACCAATTTTACCACCTTTTACATAAGGCGCTAACAGGTCGATTACTTTAATACCGGTATAAAGGATTTCTGAAGAAGTTGCAAGTTCTTCGAAAAGAGGCGCAGCACGGTGAATTGGCAGACGCGTAGTAGTAGCGGGCTGCGGTATACCATCAATTGCTTCGCCGATTACGTTGAACAGACGGCCATTAATGGCATTTCCAGTTGGCATAGTGATCGGGCCACCCAGGTCATTTACCTGTGCACCACGTGTAAGGCCTTCTGTAGAGTCCATTGCAATGGTACGTACACGATCTTCGCCGAGGTGCTGCTGCACTTCCAGCACGATGCGCTGGCCGCTTTCTTTTATTACCTCAAGCGCGTCGAGGATATTTGGTAGTTTTGCGTTTTCACCCGCAAAGCTAACGTCCACTACTGGACCGATAACCTGGGTAATTCTGCCAATATTCGCCATTTGACTTTTTATATTGATTAACTATTAAAACGGAGCTATTTCAGGGTGCAAAACTAATGCATAAATCTCTTAAAACCATATAACACACCAAAAACTTTTAACTAATTCAGTATCAAACTATAGTTAAAACAAAACACAGCTCCCCGGCAACCTCCTTTTGGTACCGGGGAGCTGTGTAAAAAATGGTCTGGTTCTGTTACTGATCGATGCGTAGCACCCATTTGCCGGGATCATTAATCACAAACCGAACTTCGCGGTCGTACACAACAGAGCCCATCTTATTAACTGATCTGTATTTTATGTAGCCTTCAAAAGGGAGTGAATAGTTATCGAATCCCTGGAAGTTACTTAAAGCTGTATTGCTACCGCTGCTGCCGAGCATCTGCAAATCTTCGAGGTTGCGCACCGGCATGCCTCCATCCATCACAACAACTTCTATATGGTTTCCCTCCACCCCTTTTTTGGTTAGCATTACGCGTTGCACATTGCGCTTCAGTAATACTTTCGAGGATTTGGTCTCTACTTTTTTCGCAGGTTTCTTTTTCTTCTTTTCTGATTTAGAGGCATGCAGCAGTGTATCCTGTGCCTGTACAGAAAGCCCGCCATCAGATGCAGCTTGAGCACTGTAGTTTATAGTTGCCGAACCTGCTCCTGCACCAAACAGCAGCAAAAAAGAGAGGATGTAGATAAAGCTCATAATGGTAGAATTTGCTTTGGAAATTTATAACTATAAATATAAAATTTCTATGTGCAATTACCAATAGTTTTGCTTCATTTCTTAAAGCTGCTTTAAAAGCTCAATCTGGTCGTCGTTAAGCAGGATGTACCTGTTGTTAAACGGGTTGGCATAAAACTTCTCAGCTATCACATACTCACCTGACTTAAGCTTATGTATATTATAGCTAAACAGGCTGTTAGAGCGCTCTATAACCAATTCTGTTGTATTAAGATCCAGTTCACGGCCACAGGTAGTCGTGATAAGCTCGCGGTTAGATGTTGTAGTTGGCATAATGATAAAAGGATAAGGGAGTTCCTTCTTTACGGAACTGCTAGCAGTTGGTGACACTTAAATTAAATTAATCCGGATTTTTTTGACGTCAACTATAGTTCAGCCCCGAACCAGCTATAGTTCATAAAGGGCAAACTATAAAATACTTGAATCTGCTGTGCTCTTAAAGTATAAGTTCCTACTTTTGCTATTCCGTTACTAAAGCCAGACAAAACGTGGAAAATCAACTGACAACAGTAGAAACTGCCCAGAAGCTTGGTCTTCTGGAGGAAGAATTTGAAAAGATAAAACAGATTCTGGGACGCACGCCCAATTTTACCGAGTTAAGTATCTTCTCCGTAATGTGGTCGGAGCACTGCTCTTACAAGAACTCAATCGTTTGGCTGAAAACCCTGCCAAAAGACTCACCACGCATGCTGGCCAAAGCCGGCGAAGAAAATGCAGGCCTTGTTGATATCGGCGACGGGTATGCCTGCAGCTTCAAGATCGAATCACATAACCACCCATCTGCCATCGAACCTTACCAGGGTGCCGCAACCGGTGTGGGTGGTATCAACAGAGATATTTTTACAATGGGTGCCCGCCCTATCGCGCAGCTTAACTCGCTTCGCTTCGGCAACCCAAGATCAGAGAAAACGCAGCGTTTGTTACGTGGTGTAGTAAAAGGCATCGGCGATTATGGCAATGCTTTTGGTATTCCTACGGTAGGCGGTGAGCTTTTCTTTGATGAGTGCTACAACATAAACCCACTTGTAAATGCCTTCTCGGCAGGTATCGTTAAAGTAGGCGAAACCGCTTCGGCAACCTCTTACGGCGTAGGCAACCCGGTATTTATAGTCGGCTCGGCCACAGGTAAAGATGGTATACATGGTGCAGCCTTCGCATCAAAAGATATTACCGAAGATTCTGCCAAAGACCTCCCATCAGTTCAGGTTGGTGACCCGTTCCAGGAGAAACTATTATTGGAAGCTACGCTGGAGATCATTCAGTCGGGCCACGTAATTGGTATGCAAGATATGGGGGCAGCCGGCATAACCTGTTCTACTTCTGAGATGAGCGCTAAAGGCGAGCATGGCATGGATATCTGGTTAGATAAGGTGCCAACCCGCCAGGCTAACATGGTTCCGTTCGAGATTCTGCTTTCGGAGAGCCAGGAGCGCATGCTTATAGTTATGAAAAAAGGCTATGAGCAAACTATAAAAGATATCTGCGATAAGTGGGATCTGTACTGCGAGCAGATAGGTGTTGTTACCGAAGGCGGTCAGCTGCGCTATTACCAGAACGGTAAATTAGTAGCCGAAGTGCCTGCTAACGACCTTGTGTTAGGTGGTGGCGCTCCGGTTTATCATAGAGAATATAGAGAGCCAGCTTATTTTGCTGAATCCAAGAAGTTCAACATCGACCAGGTAGCAGAGCCAGAGGATTACCAGGCTGTAGCCGAGTTTTTAGCTACGCACCCGAACATCGCGTCCAAGCGCTGGGTTTACCGCCAGTACGATTCTATGGTTGGTACGGCAACTGTTACAACCAATGCTCCATCGGATGCAGCTATAGTTAAAGTAAAAGGTACGGATAAATCGATTGCGGTAACCGTAGATTGCAACAGCCGCTACGTGTATGCCGACCCGGAGAAAGGAACAGCCATTGCGGTAGCCGAAGCTGCCCGTAACATAGTTTGCTCTGGCGCTGAGCCGGTAGCTATTACCAACTGCCTTAACTTTGGCAACCCTTACGTACCGGAAGTTTACTGGCACTTTGTAGGCGCTATTAAAGGTATGGGCAAAGCCTGTACTGCTCTTGGTACGCCGGTAACGGGTGGTAACGTAAGTTTCTACAACCAGTCATCTGACGAAGGCCCTGTGTTCCCGACGCCAACTATAGGCATGCTGGGCATACTGGAAGATAAGAACAACAAAATGACGCTGGCTTTCCAGAATGCCGGTGACATTATATATATGATAGGCGATGCGCAGAACGACATCGCTTCTTCGGAGTACCTGTATTCGTACCACAACGTTAAGTTATCGCCTGCTCCTTATTTTGAAATGGATGCGGAACTGAAGCTACAGGAAACTATAAAAGAGGTGATCGAGCAAAAGCTTATTAAGTCGGCGCACGATGTGGCAGATGGTGGTTTATACATCACCTTATTGGAGTCTGCAATGCCGAATGAACTGGGCTTTGATATCGAAACAGATAAAAATTTCAGAAAAGATGCATTTTTATTTGGCGAGAGTCAGAGCCGCGTTGTTGTTTCTGTTTCGCCGGAACAGCAGGTTGCTTTTGAGCAGATGCTGAAAAATAAAGGCATGAATGTCACGGAATTAGGTGTTGTAACAGCCCACGACTGCCACATTGATGGTAAGCTTTACCATGGAATTACGGTGGCCAAAAAGCACTACGAAACAGCGCTGGAGCAGATTTTAGACTAAAATTTTAGATTTTTTTTGAAGCAAATGTTTGCAGTTTAAAATCGTCTGTCTATCTTTGCATCACTGAACGACGAAGGGGCTTCCACCCTGAAATCTAGTAGGTACTCTGTCCGATGGTGTAACTGGCAACACGTCTGATTTTGGTTCAGAAGAGTCCAGGTTCGAAACCTGGTCGGACAACTTAAAAAGCCCTTAGATCTGATCTAAGGGCTTTTTTGTTTTAAGCTGCTTTTGCTTCCTTCACCTATACCAATCTTTGCTTAAAGAAAGTGCCGTACTTCGCAACTGAATTTTGTCGCAAAGCACGGCGCTTCTTAGAAATTGAGTAATTCTTTTTTAAAACAAACTATAGCCTAACATTAAAGATACCGAGTTAACAAATTTAATTTCCCAATAATCCGCGGCAACAGCAGTTTTATTGAGATGGTAATCGGCTTCTAAACTAAATTTTTTGTACTTATATCCTACCCCCAAAATGGCGCTCGGTATCTGAAAATGTTTTTCCTTCCGAAAGTCAAGCCCTTGCCCCATGTTAAATCCTAGCGTACCATCATAGGTATTTGAATTGTTAAGCAGGAAATTAAACACACCTGCAGCATGAATAGTTACACTCGAGTTCTCTGTTGAGATAGCAGCATATTTTATACCTAAAGGTATTGCTATGTGATCGTAATCTACACTGAGTGTCCCTTTGCTTATGAATTCGTATCCACCTTGAAGCCGCATAGTATAACTAAAGTCAGATTTATATTTGAATTGCTGAAATGTAGGTTCAATAAAAGCGTACCATTTCCCATTATTAAAAGTGAAGTTATATTCTGCTTCTAAACTAACTAATGGCGACACAGTCATATCATGCGTGTAACTCTTATATATTTTACCACCGGTAGTATGCACCTTTTGAGTTGTTTCCAGCGCTGAAATGTTTGCACCTCCTGTTACGGCAAGCCCGAAATTGCCTTTCTTTTTCCGTGAAGTGTAATCAGTATAGTTACCTCCCGAACATTCATTAAATTTATTAAATAGGCTTACAAGGTGTTTTTGCTGATAATATAAGTCATCAAAATCATTCCCTGAAATAGATGCACAAGTAAGATAGTAGCGCAGCTGATGCTTATAGCTTTCGTTTTCTCCTAGCTGACCTGCATTGCTATATCTTTTATAAACAAGTTGCTTCACTTCAGAGTCATCCATTTTAAAGAAATTCCTGTTTAAGCCACCTCTCTCGAAGTAAGTATACAGTGTTGCCCTACCTTCTACTAACACCCGCAGAAAAAGTGTTTCCTCTTTAAAATCCGGCTCTCGCGAAGAACTAAGGTTATCTACATCATTGCTTGATCTGTCAATGTTAACTGTAAAGCGCTGATATTTATGAATAGTATTAAAAATTTCGAATTCCTTTATTTGAGATAATCCACCTATTTCAATAGCACCATCTGTTGTCAGTTTATATTCTATCTGGAAAGGATTTACCTTTCTATCGTAATTCCTTATCAAACAATCGGTACGCTTACCTTCATTGTCAATAAAATAGCCCATTTCGAAATTTCCCTGAGCTGAAACGCTAAAAGTAAAGCTCCAAAAGAGTAAAATAAGTAATGTTTTGTTCATCCTGATAAGATCATTAATTTGATTTATGCGAATCCGATTAGAGTTTTAAGTGCTTGTTTCACCACACAAACTTGTTTCTAAAATCATTAGAATCTGAGACAAGTGATAGTTAGGGAGAAGCCTGTAATATACAATATAGAAGTATAACTATTATTAAATAAATATATTAAGTTAATGAATATCCATTTACATACCATTGTTAATGAGAGCATTTATTGATATTTAATCTATAAAAATACTCCTTAGCTATACAAGTTATTTCGTAGCTTTGCAGGCATAATAAACTTAACCTAACCCCTTCATTTAGCATTAAGAAAACTATGCCCCTGGTAAAGATCTTCTCCGGTTCCGCCTCCCGCTACTTAGCTGAAAAAATTGCTGCCGCTTACGGCACGCATTTAGGCGACTTAACCATTTCCCGTTTCAGTGATGGCGAAATTGGTGTACACTACAACGAGTCTGTGCGCGGTGCCGAAGTATTTATAGTGCTTTCTACTTTTCCGCCTGCCGATAACCTGATGGAACTGATGTTGCTGGTAGACGCTGCCAAGCGCGCATCGGCTCATAAGGTGATTGTGGTTATGCCTTACTATGGCTATGCCCGCCAGGACAGAAAAGACAAGCCTCGCGTTTCGATCGGTGCCAAAGTGCTGGCAAATGCCGTGCAGGCTTGTGGCGCTGACCGCCTGATGACCTGCGACCTGCATGCAGGCCAGATCCAGGGTTTCTTTGATATCCCGGTTGATCATCTGGATGGATCGGCCATATTTGTGCCTTACCTGCGCAGCCTGAACCTGGGTTCAAGCCTTATTTTCGCTTCTCCTGACGTAGGCGGTGTGGTAAGAACAAGAGCGTTTGCTAAGAACTTCGGAGCAGAAATGGTTGTGTGCGATAAACACAGGGTTCGCGCAAACGAGATTGCCTCGATGCAGGTGATTGGTAATGTGGAAGGCCTGGATGTGGTATTGGTAGATGACATGGTTGACACTGCCGGAACTATAACCAAAGCAGCTGAGCTCCTGAAAGAAAAAGGTGCTAAGTCAGTTCGTGCCATTGCTACACACCCTGTACTTTCTGGCCCGGCTTATGAGCGTATCGAAAATTCTGTACTGGAAGAACTGGTAGTTTCTGATACCATTCCGTTAAAGCAGGAGTCTTCTAAAATAAAAGTGCTTACGTTCTCTGAGCTGTTTGCACGTGCCATCAACAACGTAGTAACGCACGAGTCTATCAGCTCGCTGTTTATATAATCTTACATTGTTAAAAGGCCAAATGGCTGAATTGTTGAATCTCATTTTCAACGGTTCAGCCATTTGGCCTTTTTAGCTTTTATGAGTGCAAATAAAAGATAGCCTGCGAAACGGTTTATGAATTTGATTTATAGTTGGTTAGACGTTTAGAGAAAAAACAATCAACATTTTAACAATCAGCAATTAAAAACCCCTACCTTTGTGGCTCGAAAAATTTTAACAAATTCATTTTTATGAAAACTTTAGAGATTATAGGGTTTAAAAGAGCAAATCTCGGCAAATCGCAGACGAAAGAGCTGCGTAACGAGTCTTATGTACCAGGTGTATTATATGGCGGCGCTGAGCAAGTACATTTCTACGCACCAGCTATCCTGTTCAGAGACTTAGTTTATTCTCCGGAAGTATACGAAGTAGACCTGAATATTGAAGGCACACACTACAGAGCTGTGATGCAGGACGTACAGTTCCACCCGGTTAACGAAATGCTTTTACACGTTGACTTTCTTGAGCTTCAGGAAGACAAGCCTGTGAAAATGGAAATTCCGGTTAAAATGGTAGGTACATCTCCAGGTGTAATCGTTGGTGGTAAGCTGGTAACTAAGCTGCGTAAGCTTAAAGTTAAGGCTCTTCCTGCTAACCTTCCGGATTATATCGAAGTTGATATCTCTGACCTTGAATTAGGTAAGTCTATCAAAGTTGGTAAGATCAACACTGGTGGTAACTTCGAAATTCTTACTAACGCGTTAGCTCCGGTTGCAACAGTAACTATTCCACGTGCGCTTAAGAGTGCTCAGATGGAAGAAGCTCGCGGTGGCAAAAAATAAGCAGCAAACGCTACTTTATAGTACAAGATCCTGTTCCGCTGCAAGCGGGGCAGGATTTTTTGTTTCTGCTTAAAGGTTATTTTTAATTGCTGATTGTTGAATTGTTAATTGTTAAACTATAGTTTGCTGTAGCAAAACTATAGGCACAGACAGTCGCAATTTTGATAATAATCCATTAAACAATCAACAATTCAACAATCAGCAATTAACTTCGTGAGCAATTCTACAATTAAGACTATAAAACAATGGCTGGGTTTTTCACCTGAAACTCCTGCCGTACCCGAAGATACAAGCATGAAATACCTTATAGTTGGCCTTGGAAACATTGGACCTGAATACGCTGAAACGCGCCACAACATCGGCTTTATGGTGCTCGATTATCTGGCTAAAAAACACGAAGCAAAGTTCGATGTAAGCCGCCACGCATTTGTAACCGAAATTAAAGTAAAAGGCCGCACCTACGTACTGGTAAAACCTACTACCTACATGAACCTGAGTGGCAAAGCGGTTAGTCATTGGCTGAACTCCCTAAAACTTACACCAGAGCAAATGCTGGTCATTACGGATGATATCGCGTTACCTTTCGGTACACTGCGCATCCGTATGAAAGGAAGCGCTGGCGGGCATAACGGCTTAAAACACATCGAGCAGACGCTTGGGAATAACAACTACCCACGCCTTCGCTTTGGTGTTGGCGATGCTTTTCATAAAGGCAAACAGGTAGATTATGTGCTGAGCAACTTCAGTAACGACGAACAGGCCGAGCTGCAGACATTGATCGAAAAATCAGCAGATGCGGTTATCTCTTTCGGAACGATCGGGCTGGAACGTACCATGAACCAGTTCAACACGAAGTAAGCTACTATAGATTTAGAATGACGGTACAGCAGGTAAAACAAGCGCCAGGCAGAGTAACCTCCCTTGACTATGTTCGGGGGCTGGCTGCTTTTGGCATTTTGTTGTACCACTTCCAAAGTTGGACTCTGGGCCACATGGAGGCAGAGAGTTTCTGGGGCCGTATTGGCTTGTATGGGGTAGCTATCTTTTATGTGCTGAGCGGCCTGACCCTGTACCATGTGTACGAAGCACGCCTGCAGCCCAAAAAAGCATCACTCACAGACTTTTACCTGAAGCGTATTTTCAGACTGTTTCCGCTGCTCTGGCTTATCATGCCGGTGTACTTATTTATAGATCCCACGCTCCGCGACTGGGACCGTATCTTACTCAACTTTACCGGTTTGTTTGGTTTTGTAAGCTGGGATAAGCCGATTGGTGTAGGTGTGTGGTCTATTGGCAATGAGCTGGTATTTTACCTTTTCTTCCCCTTGTTCCTGTTTGCTGCCAGATTTAGCCGATTGGCTTTTGCTATAGTTTGCCTGCTTATAGTTGGGCTGGGCGCTTATTTTGCTTTCTATAGTATAAACGATGCTGTTCCGCTTGCTAAACAGTGGCGCGATTATGTAAACCCCTTTAACCAGATCTTCCTGTTTCTGGGTGGTGTGGCCATTGGTTATTTCACAAAGTACAAAGCTTTACCTGCTTTACCGTTAATCGGGTTATTGCTGGCTGGTATAGTTGTATTTATAGTTTCTCCAGCTTCCGGGAACACCGTAACGCTGGTAACTGACTGGAATCGTTTTATATTTTCTGGTACCTGCCTGGCGGTTTGTTTTGCTATGTACAAGCTGCCAGTTACGTTTCCGAAGGTATTGCATGTGCCTTTACATACGTTAGGCGAGATCAGTTATGCATTATACCTGCTGCACCCGCTGGTGTATAACGTGGTAAAGTTTGTAGCCAGGCAGTTACACTTCTCTCCGTGGGTCACTATTATTGTGGCTATAGTTGTTACAGTTATTGCCAGCCTACTGGTATACCGTTTTTATGAACAGCGTTTTATTAAACTGGGCCAGAAAGTGAGCAAAACTATAACAGCAAGGCTGGAAACGTAAGCAGCTGCCAACGCATCAACTATAGTTTACCGATGTTGTAAGCTTACTCCCACAGCGCTTCCGCATTTACTGTTCCTGATATTGTAGCTTCTTTTTACATTTTGCATTAGCACACCTTTCTCCTAACCTATGAAACGCGTACTCCAACTATACCGCAACGCATTTGGCGGGCTTTCCCGGCAAACCTGGATGATGTCGGTGGTGATGCTGATAAACCGGAGTGGTGCCATGGTTATACCTTTCCTGGGTGTGTACCTCAGTACTGAACTTAACTATAGTTTAAAAGAGACCGGCGCCATTTTGAGCATCTACGGGTTGGGTGCTATGTGCGGCGCTTTCCTGGGCGGATGGCTAACCGATAAAATCGGGCATTTTAAAGTGCAGCTCGTAAGCCTTGTGCTAGGCGGAAGCCTATACTTTCTACTGCTTAACTTAAGGCAATTCGAATACATGGCAGCAGGCGTATTCATCCTGAGCCTGGTAAATGATATGCTTCGTCCTGCAAACGCCGCTTCTATTGCTTTTTATGCCAGACCTGAAAACATTACCCGTGCCTTTTCTCTGAATAGGATGGCCATAAACCTGGGCTTTTCCATTGGTCCGGCTGTTGGTGGTTTAGTGGCTGCGCTTTCTTACAAATGGCTTTTTATTGCTGATGGCGTTACCTGTGTGGCGGCCGGCATTTTCTTTTTTGTATACTTCAGAGCACAGCAAGGGCACCGGCCTGTTAAGAAGGCAGAGTCCAACACTTCTGCTACTGCTCCCGTTGTTCAGTCGCCTTACCGCGATAAGTGGTTCATACTTTTTGTGATCTTGTGCAGTCTATTTGCCATGATCTTCTTTCAGTTATTTGCCACCCTGCCCCTATACTATAAACAGGTACATGCGCTATCCGAAGCAAGAATTGGTTTGCTGATGGCCCTGAACGGGATGATTGTTTTCCTGCTGGAGATGATCGTGGTGTATTTGCTGGGCGAACAGGCAAAAAAATCTGTGCTGGTGGCGAGCGGACTTTTAATGCTTGGGTTCTCGTTTGTGTTGCTCAATCTATCCCCAGGGGTCAGTGTGCTTTTTGTATCCATGTTGCTGTTGAGTATTTCCGAGATTCTGGCGATGCCATTTATGTCCACTATAACCGTGGATCGCTCTAACAATGATAACCGTGGTGCTTATATGGGGCTTTATACTATTTCGTATGCAGCTGCGCACGTGCTGGCTCCTTTCCTCGGCACTACTATTATAGCAGCACATGGTTTTGCTATGCTTTGGTGGGCTTGCGCCGGATTGGCTATAGTTGCAGCGGTTGGTTTATATTTAGTTATACATCAGATGGAAAAGCAACGATTTGCAAAACAAGCTATACTTGCCGATTCAGAAACTATAGTTGTCAGTTAGAGCCACTATAACCGGCGCCTTTACATAAAAAAGCCCCGCAACTATAGTTAGCTGCGGGGCTTTCCTTTTCAATCAAACTATAGTTTACGATACCGTACCACCATTCTTTACAGCAACACTTGGCTGCACAAAAGCCAGCGAACCATCGGCATTTTCTGCCATCAGGATCATACCCTGGCTGGTAATGCCTTTGATATCGCGCGGTGCCAGGTTTACTAAAATACTTACCTGCTGGCCAACAATTTCGTCCGGGTTAAAGAACTCAGCTATACCACTTACTACCGTGCGCTGATCGATACCAGTATCTATCGTCAGCTTCAGAAGCTTTTTGGTTTTGGCAACTTTCTCAGCGGCAAGTATAGTTCCGATACGGATATCCATTTTAGAGAATTCTTCGAACGAGATGTTCTCTTTAGCTGGCTCCGTTACTGAATTAGCAATCTCATTGGCTTTTTTAGTGTCCAGTAACTTCTGCACCTGCGCTTCTACAGCAGTATCTTCTACCCTCTCGAATAACAAAGCTGGTGTACCGATAACGTGGCCATCTTTCAGCAGATCAGCAGCACCGGCATCAGCCCACATGCCTGCTTCCATGTTCAGCATAGCACGTAATTTAGCGGCAGAGTCCGGCAGGAAGGGCTCCATCAGAATTGCTAGACTCGCAGATATCTGCAGCGCGATATTCATGATGGTTTTTACGCGCTCTTCATCTGTTTTTATCAGCTTCCAGGGCTCTGTATCGGCCAGGTATTTGTTGCCTAAACGGGCCAGGTTCATCAGCTCTCCTAATCCATCCCTGAATTTGTAGCGCTCTAGGTGTGCAGCAATTACCATTGGCATTCCATTCAGATCCTCCAGCACTACCTTATCATAGTCTGTAAGCTCGTTACGGGTAGGCACGGCACCGTTATAATACTTTTGGGTAAGCACTACTGCTCGGTTTATAAAGTTGCCCAGAATAGCCAGGAGTTCGTTGTTGTTGCGGGCCTGGTAATCTTTCCAGGTAAAGTCGTTGTCTTTTGTTTCCGGGGCATTGGCGCACAGGGCATAACGCAGCACATCACCTTTGCCTTTAAAATCTTCCAGGTACTCGTGCAACCACACCGCCCAGTTACGCGACGTCGAGATCTTATCGCCTTCCAGGTTCAGGAACTCGTTGGCAGGTACATTATCAGGCAAAATATAATCACCATGCGCCTTTAGCATGCTTGGGAAAATGATGCAGTGGAATACGATGTTGTCCTTGCCAATGAAGTGCACCAGTTTCGTTTCTTCATCTTTCCAGTATTTCTCCCAGTCCGGAGTTAAGGCTTTAGTAGCCGAGATATAACCGATTGGTGCATCAAACCATACATACAGTACTTTGCCCTCGCCGCCCGGTACAGGAACCGGCACGCCCCAGTCCAGGTCGCGGGTTACAGCACGTGGCTGCAGTCCCTGGTCTATCCAGGATTTGCATTGGCCATACACGTTTGGTTTCCAGTCGCCTTTATGGCCTTCTACTATCCATTCGCGCAACCATGGCTCATACTCGTTCAGTGGCAGATACCAGTGCTTTGTTTCGCGCATTACCGGCACGGCACCGCTCAGTGTACTTTTTGGGTTGATAAGGTCAGTGGCATTCAGGGAAGTACCGCAGCTTTCGCACTGGTCGCCGTAGGCATTCTCGTTTCCGCACTTAGGGCAGGTACCAACTATATAACGGTCCGCCAAAAATTGCTGCGCTTTCTCGTCGTAGTATTGCTGGGTAGTCTGCTCTAAAAACTTGCCGTCATTGTATAGTTTCAGGAAGAAATCGGAAGCTGTTTCGTGGTGTATTTTTGAGGAAGTACGGTCATAGATATCAAACGAGATATTGAAATCTGCGAACGATTGCTTGATCAGCTCATGGTATTTATCTACAGCCTGTTGCGGCGTAATACCTTCTTTTTTAGCGCGAATCGTGATCGGAACACCGTGCTCATCAGAACCACAGATAAATTTAACGTCGCGGTTTTGCAGGCGCAGGTAGCGCACATAAATATCAGCCGGCAGGTATACCCCAGCCAAATGACCGATGTGCACCGGGCCGTTGGCATAAGGCAAAGCTGCCGTTACAGTATAGCGTTTGGGAGTAGTTGTTGTCATTTTTCTTCTTAAAAAAGCAAATATACGAATAGCAGACTGATTGCACCTTGCTATACTTTCATCAAACTATAAAAACAGGAAAGTATAGTTACCTGGAACACCATCTTCCGTAAACGGAACATCACCTACTGTATACTTTAACATGAAGCAGAAAGATAATGCCCATACCAAAAAAGGCGATAAAGACAGCCTTGGAGAAAAAAGCGAGAAGAAAGACATCAGTAAAAACCCGGCCCCGATAGACGCTGATCGCGAGTCAGAGACCACCCCTTCTGACCATGAAGTGTATGTGGACCTGGAACCGGATGAACTACATTTAGGCGACGTAGACCAGGAGCCGGAAGATGTAAGCAAATAACTTATTTCTAAACTATAAAAGAGCGGGCGCAGCATTTTTCTGAATGCTGCGCCCGCTCTTTTATAGTTTAGTTTCCGCCTTTTCTGCGGTTTACCGGTCTTGGTGTATGTCTGGTGGTATCTACCGGGGCGTTTGGCAATTGTTCAGGTCTTACCTCGGGGGGCTTCATGGCCGGGTCATTCCTCCCCGACTCCTCAATGTTGCGTTTCCGGTTTATCTCGCTCGACTGTTCATCCATCCGGTCACGCAGACCTGCACCGGCATCTCCCCTGTAACGCACACGTTGGTTCCGCTCAACTCCCGGGGCACCTTCCTCTCCTTCTGATAACGACGTGCAGGATACCAGCCCCAGCACGCTTAACCCAACTATAGCTGTTATATACTTTTTCATAGTTTGCCGCTTTAAATAAAGTACGCAACTATAGATCACGCACTTACAATAAAGTATACGGCAGCAAAGTACAATTTAACAGGATTATAACAGGTTTATAGTTGGATTACTTTTCTGTTAATGATCTGTAGCCGATCTGGGTCAGCATTAGTCCGTCCGGGGCGGGGTTTACGTAAGCGAGTTTTGCTAAATGTTGTTCTGCCTCTTTCTGCACGTCTTTATATTTCGGGTATTTTTCCTGCAGTATCGGGTAGAGGTCCTGGTAGCGCAATACCTCGCCTTCTACAATATTCTGTGCATTAAAGGCATCCATTATGATCTGCGAAAGGTTCTCTATATTCTCTGCTTCTGAATGTAGCTCTGTCATAGTTTTTATAGTTTATAGTTCAGGATAAAAGGTACGGCAGGCTTGGTTAATTGTTGGATTGCCTGAACGCTGAATGGCTTACTTGTTAAATTGTTAATTGGTAACACGACGTACAAATCCTGTTGACCCTTACATCCTGCAAATCCTGGTTCTGACAAAAAAAGAGACGCAAGGGGTTGCGTCTCTTTTTTCTTGCTAATTCCATTAACCTCTGTTAATCTACTTTCAGATACCAGTCCTTACTTCTTCGCTACAAAATCTAAAGCAGCGGAGTTCAGGCAATAGCGCAGGCCGGTTGGTTTAGGACCATCATCAAACACATGGCCCAGGTGGCCGCCACAACGTGCACAAAGTACTTCGGTGCGCACCATGCCGTCTGTTCTGTCTTTTACCTCTCTTATTCTATAATTGGCAATTGGTTTCCAGAAGCTTGGCCAGCCGGTACCGGAGTCGAATTTGGTTTCGGAACTGAAAACGGGGTTATGGCAGGCGGCGCAATAGTAAATCCCTTTTGCTTTATTGGCGTTGTACTTATTTTTAAAAGCGGGTTCTGTTCCTTTCTGGCGCAGCACATAAAATTGCTCCGGAGTCAGTATCTTTTTCCATTCGGCTTCGGTTTTCTGTATCGTGTCGCGCTGGGTTTGCTGGTTCAGTTTTTCGGTTTGAGCCTCCGATAAAGGTGCATCGCCGGTGGTGGCAGTAGTAAAAGCGGCAGTTTCGGGTTGCTCTGCCTGGTTGCAGCCAAATAAATTCAGCATGGCAACTATAGCTATAAAATGAAGTGTGCTCATAGTTGGTTTACGATTAAAAGTGTGTTTTGCTTTACCTGATGCAATAATTGTGCAATAAATGAACAAACTTCAGGTACCTTATGTTTGCCCCTTAATCAGTGTCAATACCTGATCCTGAAGAAAATAATAAAAACATAACCTCTTTATTTCGAGCCGGCTACTAAATTATCAAGGCTTTTTAGTAATTTTGCACCTCGAAAAATCAATTCAATGCAGAACATTCGTAATATCGCGATCATCGCACACGTAGACCACGGCAAGACAACGCTTGTGGACAAGATCATTCACGCTTCAAAGCTTTTCGCAGAGCACCAGCACTTTGATGACCTTTTACTGGACAACAACGACCTGGAGCGCGAGCG
The DNA here is from genome assembly GCF_019336435.1 of Pontibacter populi. Classification (GTDB taxonomy): domain Bacteria; phylum Bacteroidota; class Bacteroidia; order Cytophagales; family Hymenobacteraceae; genus Pontibacter; species Pontibacter humidus. Next base: position 1,090,014 of record NZ_JAHWXQ010000002.1, read on the forward strand.
TGGTATCACGATCGTATCTAAGAACGTGTCGGTTCGCTATAAAGGTGTTAAGATCAACGTTATAGACACGCCTGGTCACGCCGACTTTGGTGGTGAGGTAGAGCGTGTACTTAAAATGGCCGATGGTGTACTACTTTTAGTAGATGCTTTTGAAGGTGCCATGCCACAGACACGTTTCGTATTAGGTAAAGCTATCCAGCTGGGTCTTAAGCCGATTGTGGTGGTAAACAAAGTAGACAAAGAAAACTGCCGTCCTGATGAAGTGCACGAGCAGGTATTCGACCTGATGTTTAACCTGGATGCTACAGAAGACCAGCTTGACTTTACAACGCTGTATGGTTCTTCAAAGCAGGGCTGGATGAGCACAGACTGGACTCAGCCTACTGACAACATCACTCCTTTGCTGGATGCTATCATTGATGTGATTCCTGCTGCTCCGTTCCGTGAAGGTACGCCGCAGATGCAGATCACGTCACTTGATTATTCTTCTTTCGTAGGTCGTATCGCTATCGGTCGTGTGCACCGTGGTACACTTACTGAAGGTATGCCGATCAACTTGATGAAAGCAGATGGTTCTATCAAAAAAGGTCGTATCAAAGAACTTCAGGTATTTGAAGGCCTTGGCAGAAAATCAGTTCAGGAAGTATCAGCTGGCGAAATTTGCGCTGTAACTGGTATTGAAGGCTTTGATATTGGCGATACAATCGCTGATGCAGAGAACCCGGAAGCACTGGCACGTATCTCTATCGACGAGCCTACGATGAACATGTTGTTCACGATCAACAACTCTCCTTTCTTCGGTAAAGAAGGTAAATTCGTAACATCACGTCACCTTCGTGAGCGTTTGTTCAAAGAAACTGAAAAGAACCTGGCACTACGCGTAAAGGAAACTGACCGTGAAGATTCATTCCTGGTATTTGGTCGTGGTATCCTGCACTTGTCTGTACTTATCGAAACGATGCGCCGCGAAGGTTATGAGCTTCAGGTAGGTCAGCCACAGGTAATCTATAAAGAAATTGACGGTGTTCGTTGCGAGCCTATCGAGCAATTGGTAGTTGACGTTCCGGAAGAAACAGCCGGTAAAGTGATCGAGCTGGTATCGATGCGTAAAGGTGAACTGAACATAATGGAGCCTAAGGGAGACCTGCAGCACCTGGAGTTCACGATTCCTTCACGTGGTCTGATCGGTCTGCGTAACAACGTACTGACTGCTACTGCTGGTGAAGCTATCATGAACCACCGTTTCCTGGCCTACGAGCCATATAAAGGAACAATCCCTGGTCGTAACAACGGTTCTATCATCTCTATGGAGACTGGTCCTGGTACTGCTTACTCAATTGATAAACTGCAGGACAGAGGAGTATTCTTCGTTGATCCGGGTGTGGAGGTATACATGGGCCAGGTTATTGGTGAGCACAACCGCCAGAACGACATCACGGTGAACATCCAGAAAGGTAAGAAGCTGACCAACATGCGTGCTTCCGGTTCTGATGACAACGCCAAGATCGCTCCTGCTAAAAACTTCTCGCTGGAAGAAGCCATGGAATACATCCAGAAGGATGAGTACCTGGAAGTAACGCCTAAGAGCCTGCGCATGCGTAAGATCTACTTAGACGAGAACGAGCGTAACCGTATGGGCAAGAAAGAAGAAGTAGCATAAGCTGCCTCAACTATAAACTATAAAATCCCCGGTCAGGTAATTCTGGCCGGGGATTTTTGTTTTACTGGCTATTGCTCCCAGCCATAGTTAGTTATTCCTCTTACCCTTCCCAACTCTACTTTCACAGGACTGTAGCCGGCCCTCCACGAATTATCACAGCACAATTATTTACTGGTATAGTTCTAAACTATAAATTTGCATTTTCTATAACCTATCTATCTCACTATGAAAAAGTTATTTCTTTCTTTTGCCGGCATCGGTATGCTGGCCCTGTTTTCGTTGCCTGCTCATGCACAATTCGATATCGGCAACAAGATCAAAAACAAAGTAAACCAGAAAATTGATCAGAAGATTGATAAAGGTGTTGATGATGCCGTAGATGGTAAAAAGAAGGTAGCCGGTAACAAGGCAGCCAAAGGCGAAGCAGCCAGCGATGGCAGTGGTGCAGCCGCCGAAACAGAACCAGGTAAAGTAAAAGCCTGGACCAAGTATGATTTCGTACCTGGTAACAAAGTTATTTTTTCTGATAACCTGGCAGCCGAGGAAGTAGGCGAATTTCCGTCGCGCTGGGATTTGAATGAAGGGAATGCTGAAGTTGCTGTGCTGGGTAAAGAAAAAGCTATAAACCTGCTTAGCTATGGCACCAGCGTGCAGCCTCTTATGACTAAAGCAGAATACCTGCCCGCAACTTTTACCGTTGAGTTTGACATCTTTTTCGACTCCGACAACCCCAACGTCGCGTACGAAATTTACCTTGTCCCTGAATCCCATAACTACGACGAAGCCAAATACGGTGATTTCCTGGACCCGATCTCGATCAGGGCTAACGGTGTTCGGTTTAAGGACTTTGGCTCAGAATCGGAAGAATTGAAAGCGCAGGAAATAAAGAACCAGTGGCGCCATGTGGCCATTGCGTTTAACAAGCGCAGCATGAAGGTATACCTCGATAACCAGCGCCTGATAAATATACCAAATGTAAAAGGCACCCCTACTGCCCTGCGCATCGAAATAGATAAACGCATTGAAGCCAACACTATGGTAAAGAATGTGCTGGTAGCGGAAGGCGGCAAAAAACTATACGACCAGGTAATGGCAGATGGTAAAATAGTAACCTACGGAATTAAGTTTGATGTGAATCAGGCAACTATACGCCCGGAATCTGCGGGCACGCTGGCCGACATAGCCAAACTGATGGAAGAGCAGCCAACCCTTAAATTTACGGTAGAAGGCCATACTGACAGCGACGGCGATGACAAAACAAACCTGAAACTAAGTCAGCAGCGGGCCGAAGCAGTAAAAACCCACTTAGTAGCTCAGGGCATTAAAGCTGACCGACTGGAAGCTAAAGGCATGGGAGAAACCAAGCCAATTGATAAGAACAGTACCCCGGAAGCCAAAGCCAATAACCGCCGTGTAGAGTTTGTGAAGCGCTAAACTATAGTTAACCATCATAAATGCCTGACGCCTGCAACTATAAAAGTGCAGGCGTCAGGCATTTATTAGCTATCCGGGAACAGGCCTATAGTTATGCAGGTATAGTTTGGATTACCTGAACTGCAAGTACACTCAACTAATGCAGCCTCAAAACTATAATTAGCTGCCGGAATCACCAACTATAGTTGCCCTTCCCTACTAATAAACTGCCATTCGCTAAACTATAGTTTGCCTCCGCCCGAAAACATTATATCTCATTTACGTTAGATAGTGTCAGGATTATATTCTTGATAACCTATGAAACTGATATACCTGCAGGCACTGCTTGTATTGTTACTTACAACTATAACCGGCTGCGCCCGGAAGAATTTTTACGCTGAAACACCCGTTACCGACCCTGCTGTTTATAAGCAACTGCACCAAAACCCGGATGCTTTTGATAGTGTTACTGTGCAGGCTGGCAAACATTATAAACGTGGCGCCCTGCACAGGCTGTTCTGGGGAACACATTACCGCCCCGTCTGGACAACTCCTGTCACCCTGCCCCTTTTCGATAAGACTAAAATAAAGGGTGGCCTTAAATTTGAAAAACTGGGTGGCGGTTTCCAGACAACCAGCATGACGCTTACCGACAGTTCTGGCTTTTCGTATGCGCTCCGCTCCATTGATAAAGACCCTGTAAGCGTGGTGCCGGGCATATGGCACAAAACGTTCGTGGCCAATATTCTCCGCGACCAGACTTCAGCCATAAATCCTTATGGTGCGTTGGTTGTAGCTCCACTAGCCGAGGCTGCCGGCATACCGCACTCCACGCCTACTTATTATTACGTGCGCCCCGACGACGACACTTTTGGCGAACATAATGCGCGCTTCAGTGATAATGTATTTATGCTGGAGGAGAAATACGACGGCAAAGATGCTATTACACCCGCTCTTGGAGATGCTGTGGATTTAGTTGGCTCTGAAGTTGTGCTGAACAAGCGTTTTGAGGAAGACGACCATTTTATAGACCAGCAAACCTTTGCCAAAGCCCGCCTGCTAGACCTGCTCCTAAACGACTGGGACCGCCACGAAGGGCAATGGGACTGGGCCGAATATAAAAAGGGGAGCAATACTATTTACAAACCTATCCCTAAAGACCGCGATAATGTTTTCTACCGTTTCCAGGACGGTATTATTCCCTGGATATTCAGCCGCAACTGGGCAATCCGTAAGTTTGAGTCTTTTGATGATGAGTTTAACGACGTGTATGCCCTTACGATGAACTCTGAGTTCCTGGATGAGCGTGCCCTGGCCCAGGTAACGCGTCAGCAGTTCGATTCGGTAGCTGTTGAGCTGCAAAAGGTACTTACCGATGAGGTGATAGAAAATGCTGTAAAACAATTTCCGGCTCCCATCTATAAACTGGAAGGCGAAACAACCTCCCGAAAGCTCCGTAACCGCCGCGATAAACTGCGCGAAGCTGCCGCTGAATTTTATGAGATACTTGCCAAAGAGCCATTTGTAGTTGGTACCGACGAAGAAGACAAATTTAAAGTAAAACGCCTGAACAACGACGAGACGCTGGTAACTGTAACCCGCAAATCAGATGATGTGGTTACTTTCAGACGCACTTTTTTACGCAACGAAACCAAAGAGATAAAACTATTTGGCCTCGCCGACGACGATGAATTTGAAATAGAAGGTGAAGTAGAGAGAGGCATTAAGGTAATTATAGTTGGCGGCCGCGGCGAAGATGAGATAAAAGACAAATCAAAAGTAAAACGTGGTGGCAAAAAGACCTGGGTATACGATACCAGCCGCGGCACAGAAATAGAAGCCGGCCCCGAAACGAAAGACAAAACCACCCGCGACATCAGAGTCCACGCCTTTGACCGCGAAGGATTTTGATTTAAAGTAAACTATAATGCCCTTGTTACAGATACAGTATATCCCTAAAGTAGTATCCTTACTAATTATTTTGTTAGTAATGGCCGGTTGTCAACGCTATCCGCATTCGGTTCGGCAGGTTGCACAAGCTCCTGCAGACGCAGCACTGGTAACCAACTATACCGACAGCACGATAACCTTACCCGCCGGAGCACACTATAAGCGCGGCGCGCTGCACACCCTGTTGTACGGAAGGCATTACCGCAATGCCTGGTACACCCCCGTTAACATTAGGGTACTGGACATAAGTACCGCCCATGGAGGCTTGCAGCCACTTAAAATGGGCGGCAGCCGGCAAACCGTAAGCCTGCGCATGCAAACCAAAGACAGTACCGAGTATGTATTACGATCTATAGATAAGGAACCCGCCGGGGCCTTGTCGCCGAGGTGGCAGAAGAGCTACGTTGCTAACATTGCCCGCGATGCCACCAGCGCTACGCTCCCATACGCCGCCCTTGTTCTACCGGGCATGGCAGCAGCCGTGGGTATTTACCACACCGACCCGGAACTGGTTTACATTCCGCACGATCCTCAGCTGGGCGAGTACCTGGATGAGATGGGTGGAACTATAGTTTTAATGGAACGAAGGCCGGATGGCAAGCAGAAGGATAACCCCAGGATGGGAAATGCTGAGAAGGTAAAAAGCACCCGGTCTATGCTAACCGAACGTCTCTCTGATAACGACACCAAAATAGACGCCCGTAATTACCTCCGTGCCCGCTTGTTTGATATGCTGATAGGTGACTGGAGCCGGCATGAAGACAACTGGCGCTGGGCTGAACTGGAACCAACGGATGACGCATACACCTATCGGCCTGTGCCCCGCGACCGCGACAATGTGTTCTATAAGCTGCACGATGCGCCCATTCCCTGGCTCACGCACATATTAAAATTCAAGCCGCACTTCAGAACATACCGTAAGCGTGTTGGCAACCTCGAGAAACTGAACTATAACGCGCGTCACCTGGATGCTCTCATTCTTTCAGAACTAAGTCAGCAGGATTGGATTGAAATTGCCGACAGCGTAAAAACAGCCTTAGCTGACCAGGTTATCGAAAGCTCGTTCAGAAAGATGCCGGACACGATCTATAGTTTAACAGCTGAACCTATCATTGAAAAACTAAAAGTCCGAAGGGATAACGTAAAAGAGATAGCTAAGGACTACTATAGCATACTGGCTAAAGACGCTCTTATAGTTGGCAGCGATAAGCACGAACGCTTTATAGTTAAGGTGCTTAATAAAAACGAAGTACAGGTGCAGGTGTATAAAACCAATAAGGACGAAGAAGTAAAGCGGCTTTTATTTGAGAGAACATTTAACGCCAGGCAAACCAAAAACATTATTCTTTACGGTCTCGATGGCAAGGATCATTTTGTGCTGGAGGGAGATGCGGACCCGGAAATAACTATCAGCATCTGGGGTGGCGAAGGCGAAGATACTTATACAGCTGAAAGCAAAAAGAAAAGCAACCGCATTTTCATAAACGACAGCACCTATGGCAACAACTATAAAGCCGGAGACAGGGCCAGAGTAAAGCACAACGATAACCTACGCGCCAAGGACTTTACAGGAGCAGGCTTTTTACTACACTTCTACCTCGATTAACCCGACAACTATAGTTCGCAAAAATGCAAAGCGGGCAGCACCTTTCCAGGTGCTGCCCGCTTATGTTATAGGTTAAGCTATGTTAGTTTAACGATCTTTCTTGTTTGTATCCTGGCCACTATCGCTGCCGCTACGGTTGTTTTGGTCCTTAGCGTTTTGTGCGCCCTGGCCCTGCTGCTGGCTCGATGTAGCACCACTGCCCTTCATACCGGTGTCGGTAGCGCCTTGGCGGTTAGCCTGATTCGGATCGTTCTGATTCTGGCCTTGTCCGCTACGCTGCTGACTACCTTGCTGGCCACTCATGCCTGAGCTCTGGCTGCCGCTCATTCCGGAACTTTGGCTGCCTTGCTGACCGCTCATACTCGAACCCTGGCTGCCCTGTTGGCCACTCATGCCCGAACGCTGGCTTCCTTGGGATTGTTGGCCGCTGTTCTGACCCTGCATACTTCCGGATTGCTGGCTACCCTGTGGCTGGTTCTGAGAACCTTGCTGCTGGCCTCTGTTCTGGCCCTGGCTACCTTGCTGCTGACTTCCTTGCGGTTGCTGGCTTCCGCCCTGCTGATTTTTGTTTGATTGCTGATCTTTTTCAGATCTCTTATTTCCTTCCTGTCCCTGGTTTTTTTCCTGGTCTTTCATAGCTTGTATAATTAAAGTACTTAAAAAAATTAATGCCGGCTTTGTGCCTGCTTAACTTAATTAAATACGTTCCCGAGCTATTTTAGTCTGAATCGGAAGAGAATTACAGGTTTTTGTTTACCACCGTAGCAGATGCCTGTGCAGCCGGAAGTATCATTACCTCGGCCAGGTTTACATGTGGAGGGCGGCTAACTATAAAAGCGATCAGGTCAGCGATGTCGTCTGCCTTAAGCGGCTGATAGCCCTGGTAAACACCAGCGGCACGCTCCTTATCTCCCTTAAATCTTACTTCCGAAAACTCGGTCTCTACCAGGCCCGGGTTAACTTCCGAAACTTTGATACCTGTAGTTATAAGATCGATGCGCATAGCTTTTGAGAGCGCATCTACAGCGAATTTAGAGGCACAGTACACATTACCATTGGCATAAACTTCCTTACCGGCAATAGACCCGATATTGATTATATGTCCGCGGCCCTGTTTCTGCATAAACGGGATCACTGCATGGCTCACATATAGCAAACCTTTCACGTTAATGTCCAGCATGGCATCCCAGTCTTCCAGGCTGCCTTCCTGTATCGGAGACAGCCCGTGGGCGTTACCCGCATTATTAACCAGCACGTCTATCTGTTGCCATTCTTCCGGCAACGAGGCAATAGCAAATTGTACGGCTTCTTTGTTCCGCACATCAAACAGCAAAGGCAATACAGTGGTTACGCCTTCCAGTTCCTGCTGCAGTTCTTCGAGGCGCTCTTTACGGCGGCCTGTTACAATAAGTTGGTATCCTTGTTTTGCCAGTGCAATAGCTGTAGCGCGGCCTATTCCGGAAGTAGCTCCGGTTACTAGTGCTATTTTAAACATCAGTCTTATTCAAAGAAAAGGATGAGTGAAATATTATGGTTTGTCTGCTTTTGCAGCAGATGACTATACTGGCTTTGTGTGAGCTTGTGCTGGTTTATTAAACCATGCGAAAAACGTATTTCCGGCGCAAACTTAAAGAACGGGTAAAACATATCTACCCCAAATCCATATTCAAGGGCCAGGTCAAATTTCTCTACAGCAAGGCCCTGATCCGGGTTTTCGTCGCTTTTGCCACTGCCCAGGTCTATGCCCGGCTTAATGCCACCCACCAGGTACATGCGCGCGTTGGTACGGCGCTTTGCTTTATACTTCAGCAGTAGCGGCAGCTCTACCATTGTTGAGCTTATCACTTTATCCACTGTCTGAATTTCGCCGGTCTCCTGGGGCATATTCGTAAACTCGATCTTACGGCTGTAAAATCCTACCCCGGGCACAAAACGCACATCGAGGTTATCGGCAATACGCACATTAAGCACCAGACCAGTATAAAAACCAGGACTGAACTTGGCATTTACATTGGTAGTACCTTCACCGCCGGATGGGTCTGCCGCCAGTTGATCGGCGTACTCCTGCGAGTGGTCTATTACATAGCGGGTAAGTGGTGCCGACAGGTAAAACCCGTAGTGGATTAACTTCTGATCATAGTCAGCTTTATTAAGTGTGTTCAACTTTTTCTGGGCCTGCAGTACCGGAGCACTTAATAGCAATGCCAGTAAAGTAAACAGTGTTATTTTCGTCCGGTGTAAATGGAGCTTATGCCAAATGTGAGTGAATGCCATTTTGTAGATTTAAAACCAACCTTTTCATAGATGTTAAGAAATGCCTGCCCGTCCGGGAAAGCCTGCACTGACTCGGGCAGGTACGTGTATGCAGCATTATCCTTTGAAACGAACTTACCTATCATTGGTAGTATATTCCGAGAATAAAAATGGTACAATTGTTTCATCGGGAAGCTGCGCGGATTTGAAAACTCCAGCACCACGGCCATGCCGCCCGGTTTTAGTACACGGTACATCTCTGCCAGCCCTTTCTCCAGGTTCTCGAAGTTGCGCACCCCAAAGGCTACGGTAATTGCATCAAAGGAGTTATCCTCGAAAGGCAGATTTTCCGAATCGCCATACAGTAACTCTATTTTGCTGGTCAGCCCTTTTTTAGCCAGTTTCTCACGCCCCACAGCCAGCATCCCTTCCGATATATCCACGCCGGTAATTTTATCAGGGTTCAGGCGCAATGTCTCTATCGCGAAATCTGCGGTTCCGGTGGCAATATCCAGTACTTGTTTTGGTTTGATCGGGGCCAGCAGGCTTACTGCTTTCTTGCGCCAGATAATATCGATGCCAGCACTCAGGAAGTGATTCAGGAAATCGTATTTGCCGGCAATATTGTTAAACATAGTTGCCACCTGCGATTTCTTATCGCCGTTCTGGTCTTTATAAGGTACTACTGCCATAGTTGCAATTAAAAAGTATACAGGCAAAAATACGCCACCTAGAATTATAATACACGGTTTATTAAAAAAAACAGGCCGGGCAAATACCCGGCCTGTTCTGTTATAGTTTGCTGATAGCCTTTAAAGCTCTCTGAACTATAGTTTATTGGTTTGCTTTATCTGCTCTTTCCAGCACTCTGAACTCAGTTCTTCTGTTCAGCTGCATGTTTTCTGAAGATGTGTTTGGTACTGCAGGTTTGCGTTCGCCGTAGCTAACTGTTACCAGGCGTCTTTCAGATATGCCTTTGCTCTTCAGGTACTCGTAAGCTGCAACCGCACGGTTCTCACCTAGTGTCATGTTATACTCGTCGCTTGCACGTGAGTCGCAATGGCCTTCGATGCTGATGTTAACCAGTGGATTCGCTTTCATATAAGCTACAACTCTATCCAGTTCACTTACTGACTCAGGACGCAGGTTGTACTCATCCGTATCGAAGTAGATAGGCTTAACAGCCAGTACGCCCGCACGGGTAGCAGTGGTATCTACGTAATCAATGTAGAAGTTCCGAACTATAGTTGTCGTATCGTTCAGCGACATAGGCACTTCCAGCTCTTCCGTTGTGATCTGCTTGCCATCTTTAGCTACCTGTATCTGGAAATTACGGCCAGACAGAATATCAACCTGGTAGTAACCTGAATCAGGGCGGGTAACATCGCGGTAAGAGATCGGACGCTTATCAGCTGACTGGCCATTAAAGATCAGTTCCACACCTGGTATTGCCAGGCTGTCTACTTTAGAGAATACCTGACCCTGCACACGTACGTTGCGGATATAGTTTATGGTATAAATGTCTTTCTCGCCGTAACCGCCAATTCTGTAAGACGACAGGTAAGCATAGCTGCCATCCGGGCTAAGTCTGTAGTAGGTATCATCATCCGGCGTGTTTACCGGTGAACCCATGTTAACCGGCTTTGCCCATCTTCTTGCAACTGAATCATATTTAGAAGCAAAGATATCGTAACCACCCATGGTGTTGTGTCCTGTTGAGGCAAAGTACAACGTACCGTTGTCTGCAAAGTAAGGGCTGTCATCATCAAAAGGTGTGTTTATAGTGCTTCCGATGCTCTTTGGAGCTGCCCAGCTGCCATCTGCATTACGTTTTGATACATAAATATCAAGATCGCCGAACTCAGAGTAAGCGCTTGTGGAGAAGAATAAAGTCTGACCATCTTTTGTGATGAACGCATCAGACTCATAATGCTTGGTGTTAATGTTAGAACCGATGCTTTTCGGCTCGCCCCATGTTCCGTCTGCCTGACGCTCCGCAACCATAATATCACCGTTGTTATCAGCACGGTAAAGCAACAGCTTGGTGTCGTTGTCAAATAACTGGATAGAGGCATCGTGGCTTGGGCTATTCAGGGCACCTGCTACACGCTTGGTTGGCGACCATTCATCTTCCCCTATTCTGGTAGATTCGAAAATGTCTTCGTAGTATTCGCCATCGCGTGCTGGTGTACCACCTGTTGCCTCAGAACTACGCGAGGTATAAAGCAGGTAGTTGTCATCAGAAGAGATCACAGGGCTGTGCTCAGAATAAGCTGAGTTAACAACACCTCCCAGGTTCTTCACGAATATATCTTTCGGGTTAGCTACTTCGCGTTTCGCGTTGTTTGCATGCTGAATCAGCATGGCCAGTTCTTCACGTCGCTCTTCATCACGACGGCGTAACTCCTTCTGGGCAGCCTTAAAGTGCTCGATCGCGCTATCAAAACGATAGTTGATGTGGTCGGCACGGCCTAACCAGTATTCCAGGTCACGGTCTACGTTTGGCTTGATCTTCTGAGCGCGGTACAGGTAATCGGCAGCCTTTTCTTTATCAAAGGTCATATAGCTGATACCGGCATAATACAACGCTTTCGCATTGTTAGGATCGTTGGCCAGTACCTGCTCATAAAAAGGAGCGGCAGCACGGTAATTTTCTTTTGCGAAGAGCTTGTTTCCACTGCGAATCAGCTTTCTGTTGCTTTGTGCAGATGCTGTAAAAGCTATCAGACACAACAGGGCTAACAGCAAAGAAAATCGTGAAAACGATTTGGCTAATTGATTCATGTTGTAAAGGTTTGTTATATTATTTTCTAGGTTTGACTGAGTGTAAGATTTTAAGCATAAATGGCATTTCTGCCCATTATTTTAGCGTCTATACGAGCAATATTAAAATTGGTATATGTTAGTATATAATTATTTTATCCATTTCCGGCAGATACAGTTTTTATGTATAGCCCGTGTTGCAGCGTATTTACTATAGTTCACGTTTTCCCACAATTCCGCACCCAAACTATAATATTCCCAATAAACAATTGAATAAAGGCAAATATATAAAAAATATGGTATTTATATATGTTCAGGTTTTGTTTTATAATTAAACAAGAAAAAACTGCCATGCTCTTATACAAGGCAGGCAGTTAAATGTTCTTACTTTAAAGCTGTATAGTTACTTACTGAGCAGCACTATCTGGTAAATATCCAGTGATCCCATCCCTCCCGGCCTGTCAGATGAGAAATAAGCAGAAGTTCGGTTGCGGTCCAGGGTAAAGTAAAGGTCGTCGTGCGGTGAATTGATCGGGAAACCCAGGTTCTGAACAGGCTGCCAGGCACCATCGCGCATCTCAGACTTAAAAATATCGAAGCCACCCATGGTGTTATGGCCGCGGGAGCTAAAGTATAAGGTCTTTGTTTTGGCATCGACAAAAGCTGCATCTTCGTCGTGGGCAGTATTAATATTTGCGCCAAGGTTAATAGCCGCGCTCCAGCTACCATCCGGGAACTTCTGACTCACATACAGATCAAGTCCGCCAAAGCCACCGGGCCTGTCGCTTGCAAAAAAAGCAAATTCTCCACCCTCAGTTATATGTACTGATGTTTCGTTTGCTAGCTGGCTTAAAGGTATTGGAAGTGGTTTCGGGTTCACCCACGCGCCTTTGGCCTGGTCAAAGCTTCGCAGCCCTTCAGCAGATGCGTAGGTGTAAAGCAGGTTACCATTAGGCGATATCGTTACAATGGCTTGTCCATGCTTGGTATTATCTGATTTCAGGTATTCTTTAGATCGCTGCCATGCACCACCTGACCTCCTGGAAACTTTGATCAGTTCCGGTCCTTCAGGCGCATCGTGCACGGTAAAAAGCAGCGTAGAGTCATTATCAGTAAGCACAGGCACATACTCTACTTCTTTTGAGTTTACAGCTGCTCCAAGGTTTACCACCTGCGCTACCGATGGCTGCACCATCAGCGCCTGTCCGGCATTGCACTCATCAATACGCTTGCGAATTACTTCTACATAGTTCCAGTCTGCCCGACCGGTGCTGTATATCTCCTGCTGGTAATATTTTTTTGCTTCCTCAAACTCATAGTTCTGATGTAGCGCCTCTGCCAGGTTCACGATCACCTTTTCCCCAAATTTAGGATCTATGTCGTATACTTTTTGCAGACTTAGTTTCGCCTTGCGCGGATCGCGAAGCTCCAGCTGACTGATTCCCAGCCGGTACAGGGCCATGACATTATTAGGATCCTTCTCCAGTGCTTTCTGATACCACTCGGCAGCTTCGGCAAAGTCTGCCTTTGCATACGCTTTGTCGGCCTTACGCATGTTGGCATCAGCTGCATCCGTATCGGGCATACGCATGCCAGCGCAAACTATAGCCACCAGTAAAAGTAGGCTGCATAAACCTTTAGCGGACCAAAATTTATACTGTTTCATTTTTTTAGGCGTTATACCAGGCAAGTGTGACCAGTAAAGAGGCATATTCTTCATGTTTGGCAAATAAAACGTACCTTTGTAAGTACTTAAGTTCTGACTTCAGATGCTTAAGTTAACAATTTTATACATTTTCAAACCCCTATATTACAAATATCCGGGGATCGTACCAAATCAGAAGAAGCAGCATGGTTATAAAAGAAGCAAAATTTTTGATGAGCAATACCCGCGTGGAGGAATGTCCGGCACCAGACAAGCCTGAATATGCCTTTATTGGCCGCTCTAATGTGGGTAAGTCATCGCTTATCAATATGCTTACAGAACAGAAAGGGCTTGCTAAAACTTCTTCATCGCCTGGCAAAACCCAGCTTATTAACCACTTCCTTATTAATGATACCTGGTACCTGGTGGATTTGCCCGGTTACGGATATGCTAAAGTAAGCAAGGGGTCCCGCGACGATTGGCGCAAGATGATAAACTATTACTTTCAGAAGCGCGAAAACCTGACCTGCATCTTTGTACTGATCGACTCGCGTCATGAGCCGATGAAGACAGACATGGATTTTATTAATCATTTAGGGCAGGTTGGTGTGCCTTTTGTGATCGTTTTTACGAAAGCTGATAAACAGTCTTCTGTTAAGACGGACTCAACTATAGCCGCTTACAAGCGTACATTGCTGCAAACATGGGATGAGCTGCCGCGCATTTTTGTAACTTCATCTGAGAAAAGAACGGGACGCGACGAACTGCTGGCCTTTATAGATGAAGTAAATGCACAGGTGCAGACCCAGCAATAGTCCCGCTTGAGTTTAATTTTAAATCAAATTCCCTTATGAAAACTAAAATCTCATTATTGTTTCTTTTATTTGCCTTTATGGCAGTAACGGCTTCGGCCCAGACAGCTACAACCACAGACGAGAAAACAGAAAAGCCTGCTTACTGGATACCTGATAATGTGCTGCCTGCAGCGGAACACTACAAAGGTGGTAAAGAAGGCATGTATGCGTTCATCAGCAAAGAAATGCAGTATCCGGCGCTGGCTAAACGTAACCGTGTTATGGGCGAGGCAATCATCGGCTTTACGATCAATGAAGATGGCTCTACGTCTGGGTTTAAGGTATTACGTAACCCGGGTGCCGGCACTGGCGAAGAAGCGTTACGTGTAGCCAGACAACTTAAATTTAATGCCCCGGGCTATGCCCTTAATGTTAGTATACCTATTCAGTTTAAACTATAATAAAAGTTTTTATTCTCTATGCCTATTGATCTAAGACAAGTTGCAGCCATTTCCGGCATGAACGGCCTGTACCGTGTGGTAGCTCCTACACGTACCGGTGTTATCGTTGAGTCTTTATCTGACAAGCCGCAGCGTATGGTTGCTCAGGCACGCCAGCGTATGTCGTTACTGGATGAGATCTCTATCTATACTACTGATGAAGAAACAACCGTGCCACTGGCTGAGGTGTTCGACCGCATCAACGAAAAGTATGGCGATGACCTGCCACTGAGCGAAAAACCAGCGGACCATGAGTACAAGGCCTTTATGGAACAAATACTGCCTGACTTTGACGAAGAGCGTGTTTACCTTTCGGACATGAAGAAGCTGGCTACTTGGTACAGAATAGTGAAACAGCACATCGGTTTTACTGCACCGGAAAAAGAGGAGAAAGCGGCAGAGAAAAAAGCTGAAAAGAAAGCTCCGAAAGCCAAAGCAACAGAAGAAAAACCTGAAGCGGCAGAAGAGAAAAAGACCAAAAAGAAAAAAGAGTAACTATATAAAAAGGCCTTCTGCAAAAGAAGGCCTTTTTTGTTTCTGTACTATAGTTTAAGAAATGGAATACGCAGCAGTAATACTTTCGGGCGCCACACAGCAATTACAAAAACTGTTCAATACAGATGATCTGCAACAAACACACAGCATGGCTGAGCTCCAGCATAAAGTAGCCCTGGCCGTGCAGCAACTGTTACAGACTGACCTGAACCGCCTCCTGAATATTCTTTACCGCATAGATGTAGACGAACACCAGGTAAAACAGGCCATGCTGCTCCCCTCCGAACCTGAAGTGGCAGACCGTATAGCCCATTTAATAATAAAGCGGGAACTGCAAAAGGCGCAGACCCGCTTTATATATCGTTCTAATTAAAAGCTATAGTTTAAACAGCTGCTACTTCGCTTTTAATAAACTCTTCTACTTTATCAACCATCTCCGGGGAGCCTATTACCAACGGGCAACGCTGGTGTAATTCGGTTGGCTCAATTTCCAGAATACGGCGGCTGCCATTGGTCGCTTTACCGCCAGCCTGCTCTACTATATAAGCCAGCGCGTTGCACTCATACATCAGGCGAAGTTTACCATTTGGTGCCTTTGCTGTTGACGGGTAAATATATACACCACCCTTCAGTAGGTTTCTATGGAAATCGGCTACAAGCGAACCGATGTAACGCGCAGAATAATTGTTCTCTTTGCAATAGTTCAGGTACTGCTTAATGCTTTCCGGGAAGCTGTTCACGCTGCCTTCGTTGCAGGAATAAACATTACCGTTCGCCGGTGTTTTAATATCCGGGTGCGACAGGAAAAACTCACCAAGCGACGGATCGTAGGTGAAACCGTTTACACCGTGCCCAGTTGTGTATACCAGCATCGTAGACGAACCATAGATAATATAGCCCGCCGCCACCTGCTGTGTTCCCATCTGCAGGCAATCTTCCATAGTTCCATCGCAGCCAGTTTCTGACTTTCTTCTGTAAATAGAGAAGATTGTTCCGATAGATACGTTCACATCAATGTTAGACGAACCATCCAAAGGATCTATGGCTACAATGTACTTGCCTTTCTTATTGCCTGTATGTATAGCCTCATCTTCTTCCTCAGAGATGATCGTGCATACTTCACCACCGTTTCGGAGCGCCCTGATGAAGCGGATATTGGCAATCACGTCCAGTTTTTGTTGCTCCTCTCCCTGCACGTTCTGTTGACCGTAAGCTCCGGTCACATCAAGCAGGCCTGCGCGGTTAATTTCGCGGTTCACGATTTTACCTGCCAGCGCAATATCTCGCAGTAATTGAGAAAGTTCTCCTGTTGCAAACGGAAAAGCTTCCTGTTTTCTCATAATAAACCTGTCAAGGGTAGTACCTACAGGTATAGCAAGATTGAAATTCATAAGAGCAGATGGTTTGATCTAAATATAGTAGTACAAAAATATCATTTTTTGATTCATAAACGAAGGCTACCTATTTTTACGTGTTATTATCCCTGAAGGAATGAAAATATACAAGTTTGGTGGTGCATCCGTTAAAAGTGCCGACGCTTTCCGGAACCTTGCGCAAATAGTGCAGAACCATGGTAGTAAAAGCAAGCTGCTTATTGTTGTGTCGGCTATGGGCAAAACTACCAATGCATTGGAGCAGGTTTTTGACCAGGCCTTTCATAACAAAGATTATAACAACACGTTGCAGCAGAGCCGTGATTACCATTTTGAGGTAGTGCAGGCATTGTTCCCGGACGAAAGTCACCCTGTATACGAAGAGTTGGAGCACCTGTTCTCTAAATTAAACGATACGTTGCAAACCCTTAACCGTCAGGCTGGTTACGACCAACTATACGACCAGACCGTAAGCTTCGGCGAACTAATGGCCTCTGTTATACTACACCACTTTTTGCAGCTCCAGCAGTTTACGAATACCTGGATAGACAGCCGTAAGTACATACAGACCGATACTACCTGGCGCGAAGCCAAAATAGACTGGAACTGGACCGAACGACTGATAAAGCGCGACCTGCCCACTATACTCGAACAGCAACTTATAGTTACACAAGGGTTTTTAGGGGGCACCAACAATGGCCAGACTACTACGCTTGGCCGCGAAGGCTCTGATTTTAGCGGCGCCATTTTTGCCTATTGCCTGCACGCTGAAGCCATGTATATCTGGAAAGATGTGGATGGCCTGCTGAATGCGGACCCTAAATATTTTACTGAAACGGTTCGCTATCCCGAAATATCGTATCAGGAAACGGTGGAAATGGCTTATTACGGTGCCTCAGTTATTCACCCTAAAACTATAAAGCCGCTCGCCAATCGCTTAATTCCGCTTTACGTAAAGTCCTTCCTGAACCCAGCCGGCGAAGGCACCAAAATATGCGACTGCCGTTACCAGAAACTGGCTCCTGCATATATTATTAAGGAGAACCAGTGCCTTATCTCCTTCAGTGTTAAAGATTTTACATTTATCTCTGAGAAGAACTTAGGGACTATCTTCAATGCCCTCTCAGAGCTACGCCTCAAAATAAACCTGATGCAGAATTCTGCTATCTCCTTCTCAGTGTGTACCGACTGCCATGAGCAGCGCCTGGAGAAACTTTTGCAAACCCTACAGGATGAGTTTATTATACACTATAACACAGGGCTTACACTATATACTATAAAAAACTACGACACCAACAGCATTAACAAAACTATAGATGGCAAGCAGGTGCTTCTGGAACAGCGGACGCGCACTACATTTCAATTTGTTAGTAAATAAAGTATATATTTCACGCAACAAATAGTATATATTTTATGTAGGTTATGTATATTTGCACATTGTGTAGCAAAAGTTCCTGATTAATTACAGTTTCTAAATATTAGAATCTGCGTATATAAGAACTGTCGCTCCTACTAAATATTACGGCTCCTATGCAACCTGTTGAGAAAGTAAATAAGTTATTTGTCGTAAAGTTATGCTTACTGTGTGGGTTGTTATACCTGGGTTATGTTATGGAGGTACCACAGTTGGTAAACCCAGCAAAGGCCCGGCCTGTGGAGCATTATGCTTTCCCGGCTAATGACTATGAGCCAAAACAGATAAAGAAACTTTACTATCGCATAGTAACAAACCCTGAGCCTCAAGAGATCGCCATCTAAAAATATAAGCCTGCTACGAAGCAGGCTTTTTTTATGTGCTTGCCACAAAAAGCTTTAAATTAGCCTGCACATTAACTCTGAAATTTTAACTATGGAATTTATACTTGTTACATCACAGGCACAGCCGAACGTTGCCCTTATCCAATTAAACAGACCTAAAGAACTGAACGCGCTTAACCTGCAGTTGATGGGGGAATTGCGCGATGCCCTAAAACAGCTAGACGAGGATGAGAACGTGCGGGCTATAGTTATAACCGGTAACGAACGTGCTTTTGCTGCTGGCGCCGATATTAAACAAATGGCTGGCAAAACGGCTATCGACATGCTCAACATCGATCAGTTCTCTACCTGGGACCAGATCCGAAAGACTAAAAAACCAATTATAGCTGCTGTGTCCGGATTTGCATTGGGTGGCGGTTGCGAACTGGCTATGACCTGCGACATGATCATCGCCTCTGAAACAGCCATGTTTGGCCAGCCTGAAATTAAAATCGGGGTAATGCCGGGCGCAGGCGGAACACAACGCTTAACCAAAGCTATCGGTAAAGCAAAAGCCATGGAAATGGTATTGACCGGTAAGTTTATGCCCGCCGAAGAAGCTGAAAAGCAAGGCCTGATCAATCGCGTAGTGCCTGTAGAACTATACCTGGAAGAAGCTTTTAAACTGGCCGGAGAAATTGCCCAGATGTCTCCGGTAGCTATAAAGCTGGCGAAGGAATCTGTAAACCGTGCTTTTGAAACGCAGTTGGATGAAGGTTTACATTTTGAGCGTAAGAACTTCTATCTATGCTTTGCCTCTGAAGACCAGACCGAAGGCATGAATGCCTTTGTCGAAAAACGCAGACCGGAATTTAAAGGAAAATAGGTTATAGGTTAGGAGTTAGAAGGTCATTCAACCCCTCCTCGTCTTAGGAGGGGTGTTTTTACTTACCACTTTGAACTGTATTGCACTTCACTACCTGTTCTTGCTAAAGTTAGCTTTTATTTCATCCAGTACCGCCCTCTATTGCTGGAAGACATCTTTCAAATGCGAATGAACTTGATACTTAATTCTTTCAATCTTTAAGTGCGGTCAAGGTCTGCTAATTCTACACCTGTCCCGCTTCAGTCTTTTAAAACGTTGTAGTTAATCCACTCTACGGCTTCCAATTTATGATAAAAGAACTTCATCTCTGGACCATAGACACTTTCAGGAGTTGCTGTTGGTATTGCTGCTCCTGGGCTTAATACATTGGCTATAAACCGAATACCCGAGTTACCCCCCGCTTTTTTAATCCAATCAGACTTTATTATATCAGTCAAGAACTCGGTGGAAGCATCAAAGAAATCCTGTACATCGATTATAACGGCGCGGCAATCATGCCTTCCAAGTATTTCACGTATTCCATCCTCCACATCTTTTATACTTTCTCCGGTGGCTGTGCCTTTCCAGATAATCGATAGTGCTTTGTTGTTTTCCAGGTACCTGATTGTGCAGTAACGCCGGCCCAGGCTATTCTTATAATGTATAAAATTCTGCTCCATTGGCTGTATTGGTTTTACTTTACAGGTGTATACGGATTGCAGGGGTGTACCTGACTGCTCTTTCGGATTTGTAATCCGCAGTTGAAATGTTTCGCTCATATTAAGCAGGCGTATTGTAAGTCCAAAACAGAATTTGTTATACTTCGGCTACACTATCCTGCCCTTGTAGGTGTTACCACTAACAAGTCATACTTCGCTAGCTTTAAAGTGTACAGTATAGCCAACATCTATGTCGTTTCTTCACCGCTTCCATGCGTAGCCATTGGCTATGCTATCGCTCAATTTATTTTATAGTTAAGAAAATTTACTCCAGACTCTTTAGCTCCTACATTCACAAACTATAAATAATTTTCTAACTTCATTTAACCCTCTAAGTTCCCTTGTCTACTAACATCTTTCTGAGCTTTACTTTTATATTTTAACTATAGTCCTTACCTTTGCAGCATAAATTCCTAGTTAGGAAAAATTCTTATTTAGAAATGCAGCAACTTACACGGCAGGAACTACACAAACATATTGCAGCTTCGGGCTTAAAGGCCACAAGTCAGCGCATGGTGGTGTACGAAGCTATAGTTGCGCTGCACGGCCACCATCCTACCGCCGAAGAAGTGTATCAACATCTTAAACCGGCAAACCCCAGCATCTCCTTAGGCACTGTTTACAAAACCTTAGACACCTTTGCAGAGGCTGAATTAGTACGTCGCGTACTGACGGAAGAAGGCGGTAAGCGATACGACACCAACACCACTACGCATAGTCACATTTACTGCAGCAATACCCGCGAAATCATCGATTTTGATGACCCGGAGCTTGAAATTGTGTTGCGTGATTTCTTTAGCAAGCGGCAGGTAGAGAACTTTGAGATCAAGAGTTTTGCAGTGCAGCTGACAGGCAAGAAGGTGGAGCCGGATAAACAAATCAGCATTTCGGGAGTTAGTAACCAGAATCTTTAAAACTAAATAAATATATAAAATGGCAGTATTAGTAGGTAAAAAAGCACCTTCGTTTAAAGCAATGGCCGTAGAGAATGGCGAGTTTGTAGAAAACTTCTCTCTTGACCAATATATCGGCAAAAAGCACGTGATCTTCTTCTTTTATCCAATGGACTTCACGTTTGTTTGCCCAACTGAGATCATTGCCTTCCAGGACAGAATGGAAGAATTTGAGCGTAAGAACGTAGCTGTAGTTGGTTGCTCAACTGATACACACTTCTCTCACTTTGCATGGTTAAGTACTCCGCGCGACCAGGGTGGTATTGCAGATGTTAACTATCCGTTAGTAGCTGATGCGGCTAAAACTATTTCTCAGAACTACGACGTATTGGCTGGCCACTACGAGTACAACGAAGATGGTGAAGTAGAATTTGTTGGCGAACCGGTTGCTTACCGTGGCTTGTTCCTGATCGACAAAGAAGGTGTGGTTCGTCACCAGGTAGTGAACGATCTTCCACTTGGCCGTTCTATCGACGAGGCACTGCGTATGGTAGATGCCCTGCAGTATTTCGAAGAGAAAGGCGAAGTTTGCCCGGCAAACTGGTCTGAAGGTAAAGAAGCGATGCAGGCAACGAAAGAAGGTGTATCTAACTACCTTGCAAAGCACTAAGCTTTAAAAGTAACTTATTGATAAAAAAATCCCCGGCAGCCTTGCCGGGGATTTTTGTTTTTATAGTCTATAGTTGGACTTACTGCTTCATCCACAAAGCGCCGTTCTTGGAAGCATACTTTCCAATCTTGCCTTCAGCGTGCAGCTCCATCAAATATTCTTCTGCCTCACTAGTTTTCATACCCGATAGCACCGAAAACTCTTTAGTGGTAAGCGTGCTATAGTTGGCAAAAAGCGAAGTGTAGCCAGTTTCATAAACCTGTTTTTTCGCTTCCGGGTGCAGCTGCAACAATGCCTGCTCGTACTGCTCGTAAGGTCTTGAGCCATAAACCAGCAAGCGGTTATCCTTTTCGTCGGCCACAAAAATGGTTGGGAATCCTCTTACGCCCAGCTGGCGAGCCAACGTCAGGTCTTGCTGAAACAGCTCTACGGCTTTTCCTTCGAAGTCAGTTTTTAACTGCGCTACATCCAGGCCGGTTTGCTCTGCGGCAAGTGCCAGGTTATCCCAGCGGGCAATGTTTTTCTTCTCCAGGAAGATCATCTCTTTTATTCTTCTCAGGAATTTCACGGCTTTTTCCTCGCCTTGCAGTTGGGCCGCTTTAAAGGCTATAGATGGCGGATAAGAAGATGGTAGTGGATCTTCTAGCCACAGGTCACCATCTATTGGCATTTCGTAATGCGCGCCGGCTTCTTCCCAGTGCTGGGCTACGCTGGCAGGTCCGTTCACATCGCGGCCACCATAAGCTTCCCAGCTCGGCAGCAGGCCACCCATGCGGTACTCTATTTCAAAATATGGTCCGTACTCCAGTGCCAGTTTCTTTAGTTGCGGGTCGATGCCCCAGCACGAAGAACAGATTGGGTCGGTAAAGTATAATAGTTTGATTGGTTTACGGTCTGCTGCAATGTTGGTAGCCTCTGTGGTTGCCTGTGTTCCCGGAATTTCGCAAATACCGGTTTCTATATCGCAATGCATTTGTGGTTTCGTCTCCATGGTTTTATCTTTCGTTAAACTTTGTAAATAGTAACCTGTTACCTTAGTAGCCAACAGGCTTTAAGAAATTACTTTTACAAAGGTCGGGCTATATTTCAGAAGAGTCAATTAGTCAAAAAAACATGACTACCAATAATTTACCACAAGGCGAGGCGAGCTGCCCCGCCGAGAACATATTAAAGCAATTATCCGGAAAGTGGAAGCCGCAGATTTACAGGCTGGCGCTGGATGGACCGTTACGCTTCAATAGTTTACTACGCCAGTTGCAGGGCTCTAACAAACAATCGGTGGCTACGGCGCTAAAAGAGATGGAAGAAGCAGATATTTTGGTGAAGACGGTGGTGCAGGAAAAACCACTCCACATTGAGTATACTTTATCGGAGAGAGGACTGGCAATGGTGTCGGTTTTTAAAAGTATGGAAGGCTTTCTGAACTGATCTTACACCAGCTTTACCAGCCACAGCCCGATGAAAGTAGCCAGTAACCCGAGCAGTACGCTTGCCAACACATAAACTATAGCCGGGCCATACTGACCGCCTTGCAGCAGACCTATCGTTTCTCCGGAAAAGGCCGAGAAAGTAGTAAAGCCACCCAACACACCAGTTACCAAAAACAAACGCCATTCGTCTGATATACTACCTTTGGCAAAAAAACCAAAAACTACCCCGATCAGAAAACAGCCCACTATATTTACTACCAGCGTACCAACCGGAAAATGGGTCAGGCTTTTTGTTTGTATAAGCTGCGATAACAGGTAACGCCCCACGCCACCTATAAAACTGCCTGCCCCAATTGCCAGTATTATCTTCATACTAAACTATAGTTCAGTTTATTACTTCTGTTCGTAATCGTAGTTCACCATCCAGTTAATACCGAATTTGTCGGTAAACATGCCAAACAGCGCACCCCAGAAAGTTTTGTTCAACGGCATGGTTACGTTGCCACCTTCTGACAAACCATCGAATAAACGCTTTGCTTCGTCTTCGTTATCGGCGTTGATAGAGATAGAAAAGTTGTTGCCCATTACAGTTGCGTGTCCGAACGCATCAGAAGAGTCGCTGCCCATCAAGGTGGTTTCTTTGCTGATCGGCAAGGAAATGTGCATGATCTTGTCGCCTTCTGATTCCTGGATCGGGTTTTCGGATGGCATGTCTTTAAAACGGCCTACGTATGGGAAATCGCCGCCAAAAACAGATCTGTAAAAGTTGAAAGCTTCTTCGCAGGTGCCTGCAAATGTCAGGTAAGGGCTGATTGATGCCATGTTACAGTTATAAGGTTAGGTTATAGTTGTGTTTGTTTACTACTTCCAAATATAGAACATTTAAAATCTATCCCAACCAGGTAAACTATAGTTCATTTGCCTTTTTTATACGGTACGACCTCTCCTTTTTTCACCAACCAGGCCTTGTCTGCTTCATCCAGAATATCTTCCTTATCATCAGAGTAGGCTTCTATAATTTTATACTTTTTGCCTTTGAAATGCTTGTCCAAACGGGCTATCTTTTCTTCGTCTTTGCAAGCCTTGCCATCTACCAAATAGGTATTGTCTGTATAGTTAGCCTTCGTCCCAAAAAAACCATCAATCTTATAAAGCTCAAACAAGGGTTCCACGTATATCTCGAGTCCCCCAGTAGCGCAGAATACCTGAACTCCCTGCTCTTTCAATTTATCCAGGCGGGCTTTTATTTCCTGGTTAAAATTATCCGGATACTCTTTCTCCCAGAACTCTTTGGCGTAGGCTTTTACCTGCTTCGGCGGCATGTTATCCAGGTAATTAAAGAAGTTTTCCTTAAACTCGGTCTGCCTGATCTGGTGCATTTTAAGCAGCGCTTTATAGTAGAGCATCTGAAAATAGTAGGCTAACTTATGCGGCTTTTTAGTGCTGATAAACTTGAAGAACTCGTCTTTGGAGCTCTTGTTATAAAAAGTCTTGTTCAGGTCAAAAACTGCTATTTTTATCTCCTTTTCGCTGCTATCTGCCATAGTGGGTTCACTGTTTAGGTAAAGGTAGTACGCAACTATAGTTAGCCGAGATAAGGCTGTACCCAACTAATACCGCCTAAACCGCTATATTTGCACCAAACCTGTAACACCTGTTTTGAAACTACTCTACGATATCGGCCTGAAAGCTTACAACGGACTACTGACCGTGGCTGCTCCTTTTAACCAGAAGGCAAAGCTGATGCTGCAGGGCCGCGAAAACCAGTTTGAGAAGCTGGAGCAGGCTTTTGCGGGCAACACAGCGCCGGTAGTATGGTTTCATTGTGCGTCGCTGGGCGAGTTTGAACAGGGACGCCCGGTTATAGAAGCGTTTAAAGCCGAGTTTCCGGAGTACAAAGTGATGCTTACCTTCTTCTCTCCTTCCGGGTACGAGGTGCGCAAAAACTATAGCGGAGCCGATTACATCTATTACTTGCCGCTGGATAGCGCTGCCAATGCCCGCAAATATATAGCTATAGTTCAGCCAAAGCTGGCAGTGTTTGTGAAGTACGAGTTCTGGCATTATTACCTGCAGGAGCTGGAGCAGCGACACATTCCGATACTTTCTATTTCGGCAATTTTCCGGCCGGAGCAGGTTTTCTTTAAGCCTTACGGGGAGTTTAACCGCAACATGCTGCGCCGTTTTACACACATCTATACCCAGAACCAAACATCGCTGGAGCTGCTGCAAACTATAGGCATAACCAACGCAACTATAGCCGGCGATACGCGCTTCGACAGGGTACTGCAGACAGCCGCCACTATAAAACCGATTCCGTTGGTAGATGCATTTACGAATGGTAGCGAGGTGTTTATGGTAGGCAGTAGCTGGCCCGCTGATATTGAGGTGCTTTTACCGCTTATCCAGAAGTATAAGTCAACCATAAAATTTATTATTGCGCCGCACGAGATACACGAAAGTGGCATTACAACACTGATACAAACTATAGGCGATGGAGCAGTACGGTTCTCACAGGCTGATGCGGCAACTATAGCCAACTATAAAGTGCTGGTGATCGATAATATCGGCATGCTGTCGGCGCTCTATAGTTATGGCACTTATGCATTTATAGGCGGGGCATTTGGCAAAGGCTTACATAATACCTTAGAAGCTGCCGTGTTTGGGCTGCCGCTGTTTTTCGGACCAAAGTATAGCAAGTTTCAGGAAGCGGTGGATCTGGTAAAGCTGGGCTGTGCCTTGCCTGTAAATAATTTCGATAAGCTGCTTGCTGCTTTTGAAAAAGTACATACCACACACGGAGCGCGCCAAACTATAACCGACACCGAAAAACAATACGTACAAGAGCAGGCAGGTGCCACTACACAAATTATGGCCGACATACAGCGCCTGTTAAAAAGATAAAATGAAAGGAGTTGTAGTAAAATCGACGGGATCGTGGTATTTAGTTCGGGATGCAGAAGGCAAGCTGCACCGTGCGCGTTTGCGCGGCAAATTCAAGCTGAAAGGCATGAAGGTTAGCAACCCGCTGGCCGTTGGCGACCGCGTAGAGTTTGACGTGGAAACAACAGGCGAAGACACTGCCGTGATCCATAAAATAGAAGACCGCGAAAACTACATCATCCGCCAGAGCACGCATAAAACCGCTTTCTCGCATATCATAGCTGCCAACTTAGACCAGGCCTTGCTTATAGTTACGCTCGTTTCGCCACGCACGTCCTTTGGTTTTATAGACCGCTTTCTGGTTACTGCCGAAGCCTACGACATCCCGACAATACTTGTCTTTAACAAGACCGATTTGTATGATGAAGAAATGCGCGATTACCAGCGCCAGATCAGTCACATGTACCAGCAGATCGGCTACAAAAGCATCACTGTTTCAGCAAAAAGCAATGAAGGATTAGATGAGATGAACGAACTGCTGCATGACAAGACAACGTTACTTTCCGGCCATTCCGGTGTTGGTAAATCCACGCTCATCAATATTATAGTTCCGGATTTGGAGTTGAAGACCTCTGAGATCTCTGACTTCTCGGATAAAGGCGTACACACCACCACCTTTGCCGAGATGTTTGAAGTGGACGATAACACTTACATTATAGACACGCCCGGCATTAAAGAGCTCGGTATAGTTGATATCCCGAAAAACCAGTTGGGCCACTTTTTCCCGGAGATGCGTGAGCGCCTGAACCAATGCCGCTTCAACAACTGCACCCACTTTAACGAACCCGGCTGCGCCGTAGTAGAGGCCGTCCGCCACAACGAAATTTCCCTTACCCGCTACGAAAGCTACCTGAGCATGCTGATGGGAGACGATAACAGGAAGTAAGAGTTTGGGAGTTAGAGAGTTTAGGAGTTAAAAAGTTTGGAAGTTAGAAGGTTAGAAAGTTAAAGAGTGTAGAGACGCAATATTTTGCGTCTTGTTTCTAGTTGCACGGACCTGAACTATTATGCTCTCCTTGCTCTTTCGGATTTCCTGATCCGAAAGCCATCTGCCTGGGATTTCTTAATCCCATATTCTTTTAACGCGGATTAGGAAATCCGCTTCAGGTTTTGTTCCGGATTAGGAAATCCGAAACAGCAAATTAAATCCTGCAAATCCTTTCATCCTGTAAATCCCGAATCAGACAACTTAACCATCAACCACACAATGCGTTAGCAGTTTATACCGCAACTATAAAACTATAGCTATGAAACTGGACAACGCAAATATTCTGATAACCGGCGGCACTTTGGGCATCGGTCATGCCACCGCCGATCTCCTGATAAAACACGGAGCCAATGTAGCCATCACAGGCCGCGACGAGAAAAGAACGCATAAAGCTGCCCGCTCACTTGGCGCATTTCCTATAGTTGCCGATGTGGCTGATCCCGGCGATGTGAAGCATACCTTTACCGCTTTCCTGAATGAGTTTGGCCACCTGGATGCCCTGATCAATAATGCCGGTATCGGGATTTACAAACCACTGGAGGAGCTAACGATAGCAGATTTTGAGCAGGTGTATCGCGTAAATGTTTTCGGGGCAGCTATGATGGCAGCAGCAGCGGCCAGGATCTTTAAGAAGCAGAACTATGGCAATATCATCAACATCGGCTCTACGGCTGCTACAAAAGGTAGTGAAGGCGGCTCTGTTTATGCATCCTCAAAAGCAGCGCTACGCAGCATGACCCAAAGCTGGCAGGCAGAATTACGGAAACATAATGTGCGGGTAATGCTGATAAACCCCAGCGAGGTAACCACCGCTTTTGGAAGAGAAGACCGGGAAGAGCGCCATGCACAACCCAATAAACTGCACGGACAGGAAATTGCCTGGGCTATTAAAAGTGCTTTGGAAATGGATAACCGGGGCTTTATTCCGGAGCTGGCCGTATGGGCAACCAATCCGTTTTAACTATAGCTTTTCTTTTGGCCTTGAGAGCAGCAACTTATCTATTACATGAATTACGCCATTGCTGCTTTGTATATCTGCGCGCTGCACTTCGGCTCCGTTAATTACGATCCTACTATCCTGCTTTATTACTTCCAGTTCCCCTTTACCCATCGTGTTTATGCGTGAGCCATGTTGCAGCGTATGCGTATCCAGTTTACCGGCTACAATATGGTTATTCAGAATACGCACCAGGCGATGCTTGTTTTCTGGCTTCAGCAGGTTAGTTAAGGTATCGGTGTGTAGTGCCCGGAAGGCATCGTTAGAAGGGATAAAAAATGTATATGGCCCGGTACTGTTCAGCGATTGACTGAGCCCCGAGTTTTTAAACGCTTTCGAGAACAACGACAGGTTTGTATCGGAAGCAACAAACTCTGTAATACTCTTCAGTTTATCTTTTTCTGCATCGGTCAGTACATCTTCCTCGTTAAGAGCTACCAGCGCCTGCTGAGGTTCGGCGGCAATAGTATTGGTGGTATCGCTGCTGGTCTGGTTATCAGATCCGCAACTGAACATAAACGTACTTAAGAGTAAGCTAAGGGTATAGGTAGAGGTTACTATAGTTCTCATAATGTTTGTTTTCAAAAGATCCTGTAGCAGGATCATTTCCGTTTATAAGGGGCGGTGTGGTCTTCTTAAACTATAAAATCCGTACTTTTGTTTTTAGATCATAATTTACAACTAAACGATAAAACGCATGAAAACCGCAGAAATACATACTGGCAAAGGCGTAATGAAAGTAGAATTCTACGACAAAGACGCTCCTAAAACAGTAGAAAACTTTATAAAACTTGCCAAAGACGGCTTTTACGATGGCCTTACGTTTCACCGCGTTATTCCTGATTTCGTGATACAGGGTGGCTGCCCTAACTCGCGCGAAGGTGCTAAAGGCATACCTGGTACAGGCGGCCCGGGCTATAAAATTGATTGCGAGCTAAACGGCGAAAACCAGTACCACGACCGTGGCGTGCTGAGCATGGCACATGCAGGCCGTAACACTGGTGGTTCCCAGTTCTTTATTTGCCACAGCCGCAAAAACACGGCGCACTTAGACCGTAACCACACCTGCTTTGGTAAAGTAGTGGAGGGCGATGAGGTGATAGACCAGATTAAGGCTAACGATAAGATCGAAAAGATTGTAGTGACCGAAGAGTAAGCTTCGCAAACTATAGCAATTGCCTGAAAGCCGCTCCCCTGAGGAGCGGCTTTTTTGTTGGTTGCAGGCGCTACAAAGCTATACTTTCAAAAGCTATAGTTTCATCTTTCTAACAATTTAGGGAGCTAAACAGTATTTATTTGTAATTTAAAGCAGACTGCTTTTCGGAACCCATGGGAGAGTTCTGCTTGGCTTCCCTACATTAGATGGTGACAGGCTCTCGACATCTGAAAAAGGAGCACAAATAGCTGCGTGGCAGCAGGCTCACTAAAAATTCTTTATGAAAAAACTTGCACTGCACTGGCAGATCCTGATTGGTATGACGTTGGGCATACTTTGGGGCATGTTTGCCAGTGGCTTCGGCCTTGTCAATTTCACGCTTGACTGGGTAAAACCTTTCGGTACGATCTTTATAAATCTGTTAAAACTTATTGCTGTGCCACTGGTGCTGGTTTCACTTGTTACGGGTGTTTCCAGCCTCAGCGATATTAGCCGGCTCTCGCGGATTGGCTCCAGAACTATAGGCATTTACCTGACAACTACGGTACTGGCTGTAATTCTGGGGCTCTTGCTTGTAAATGTTTTCGAACCCGGAAAAGCTTTTTCGGCGGAGAAGCGGGAAGAGTTTAAAGAGCAGTTTGCAGGCGCTACCACAGAGAAATCTTCGGATGCGGAATCAGTTAAAAAGCAAGGACCCTTGCAACCGCTTGTCGATATTGTTCCGTCTAATATTTTCCACTCCATGACGGATAACGGCAGTATGTTGCAGGTTATCTTTTTTGCGTTGCTATTTGGCATTGCCCTTATCATGATTCCGCCGGACAAGGCCCAGCCCGTGAACGATTTCTTTGAAGGCCTGAATATGGCCATTCTCAAAGTGGTAGATATCATTATGAAAACGGCGCCTTATGGCGTATTTGCACTGCTCGCCGGTTTAGTGGTAGAATTTGCCGGCGACGACCCGGGCTCGGCTGTAGAACTGTTGCTGGTGCTTGGCTATTACTGTATAGTGGTAACCATAGGGCTGGCCCTGATGATATTTATAGTTTACCCGCTGCTGGTTGTGTTTGTTGGTAAAACAAATTACAAGACCTTTCTTAAAGGAATTTTCCCGGCACAGATGCTGGCATTTTCTACTTCGTCGAGTGCCGCTACATTGCCTGTAACTATGGAGTGTGCCGAGAAAAACCTGGGTATTAACCGCGAGGTCAGCAGTTTTGTTTTGCCACTGGGCGCAACTATAAACATGGATGGAACCAGCTTATACCAGTCGGTAGCTGCTGTGTTTATTGCGCAGGCTTACGGCATGGATCTGGACCTGATGACACAGCTTGGCATTGTAATGACGGCCACGCTGGCATCTATAGGCGCGGCTGCGGTGCCGGGCGCAGGAACGGTAATGCTGGTTATAGTTTTGCAGCAGGCTGGTATTCCTGTAGAAGGTATAGCTCTTATACTTGCCCCTGATAGAATTCTGGATATGCTACGCACCACTGTAAACGTAACCGGCGATGCCACCGTGGCCATGATGATCGCACGAACCGAAGGTCAGCTGCACCCGGTTAAAGAGACAGAAGAAGTATAGCGTACAAAAATGCGCCCAGCACGAAGGCCCAGTAGCGGCTTTCGCGCTCTTCGGGCAACTCCTCTTTGAGTACGTTAAGAATAACACCACCACCAACAAAGGCCATTACCAGCACGATTACGGTTTTAGGCAGCTCAACTATAAAACCTGTTGCCCAGCCAGCCACCAGCGCCAGTACCAACACCCAGCGGCCAAATTTTGTATAATGTTGCTGATGATATTCCGTTAACGAAAAATCATTTATCAGGAAGTATAATGCCATGGCTATCGAGAACAGCAGCAACGCTTGCGTCGGTCCCTCTTCGCGCTGGAAAAGTATATAACCAATAAGTGCATTATAGATAGCAAATGAGCCGATGTGCAGCCAGAAAATCCCTGCAGGCGTTTCAGGCTCCTTTTCCCTGGTTTTATGCATCTGCTCTCGTTTTACAGTTACCACCGCCCGCTCTAAACCATAGAACACCGATAACCCAACCAACGCCATCAGGTACACATGGTGACCAAGGGACTTCTCTGCCCAATTAAATTTCTCCACGTACTTTTGTCCCTCGCCCAGCTCCGGGAAGAGATGCAGGAACACATACGCCACCGATACCCCACCTGCGCCCGAAAGCCAGATGCTTCGAGGCACACCGGCCAGAAAGCGCAGCTTTGTACCGAAGCAATGTATAAATGCCAATACCAGCACCGGCCACACAGATACATAATTTTCCATATCAATAGGCTACTCTGTTAGCTACTTTTGAGTTTTAAACTATAGTTAACATAAATAGCTATTATAATATATAAATTTTACTATTTTTAGTTTAGGATTAACTATAAGTAGTAAAGGCGAGACCAGAAACCTCAGCTGAAATGTGGACTAGTGTATAATGCCTACTAGATAGCTGTAAGCAATTAAACGATTATAACGATACAGATTATATGAAAGCAGTTTTTTATGAGCGTTACGGGGCTCCGGATGTTTTGACATTACAAGACATTGATAAACCTGTCCCTAAAAGTGATGAGGTTTTGATTAAGGTTTATGCAACCTCTGTTACAGCCGGTGACTGGCGAATGAGAAAAGCAGATCCTTTTGTAGCCCGGTTATTCAATGGTTTATTTAGACCTAAAAGGGTAAAAATACTTGGCTTTGAGTTATCTGGTGTTATCGAGGAAGTGGGCAAAAATGTTAAATCTTTCAAACCAGGCGATGCCGTTTTCGCATTTTGCGGATACAAATTTGGTGGGTATGCCGAATACCGATGTTTGCCGGAGAATGATATAATTGTTTTAAAACCAACAAATATGACGTTTGAAGAGGCAGCAACTATACCATTGGGCTCCTTAACCGCCTTGTCGCGTTTGCGAAAAGGAAATATTACCGAGGGTAAAAAAGTATTAATCTATGGCGCTTCAGGAAGTGTAGGCACATTTACTATACAATTAGCCCGGCATTTTGGTGCAGAGATCACAACAGTCTGCAGTACAAATAACCTAGATTTAGTAAAGTCAATGGGAGCACATAAAACAGTTGATTATACGAAGATGGACTTTACAACTATAGATGATAAATTCGATCTGATTTTTGATGCGGTTGGTAAAATGAAAAAGTCTGGCTCCAAAAAATTATTAAAACCGGATGGTAAGTTTATTTCAGTTAATGGACAGACTAAACCAACGCAACAAGATTTATTTTTGATTAAAGAGTTAATTGAAGCCGGGAAATTAACTACCGTAATAGACCGGACTTATAACTTAGAAGAAATTCAGGACGCACATCGGTATGTAGAACAATTCCGGAAAAGAGGGAATGTTTCAGTTAGAGTTGCTTCAGAATGAAAAAAAAAACAACAGCTACAAACAGTTGCTTCTTGTAATCATAGCTCAGGCCGTAATGGCGCACTATAGCCAAGCACATTAGACTCCAAGATTATTATCAAAGCAAAATGAAGAAGAATCTAATCCCAATGATTGCCATATTGCCAGTTGGCATACTTGCTTATATGTACAACCTGATAAGCCTTCTTTTGCTTGCAGTGATTGCAATTAGCCTGGCAGTATTGCTATTAGCAGGTATAATAAAGGCTTTTCGCTCTGAACTTAATGCAAGGTGGTTGCGAGTGCCTTTGCTCATAACCGCTGTATGTGCAGCTGGAATTGTCATCGGACTGTTCCGCCCCCTGGAGCCTGCCGTGGTAAACTCCGGCAATGTGAGTGACAAGCTAGCTTACGCCTACAATACTGACCAGGCTGACCGAATGACCATTAGAGCATATCTCGGCTTTCTCAACGACAGCATGGCTAAGCGAGACAGTATCAGGCTGGAGCAAGTCGGTGAGCTTTACAGGAATAGCCAGATCAGTAAGCCAATGGATAAGTTTTATGCCGCTTTTATCTTCCACCACAGCAATCATAGCTCACTCTTCGAAATAGCACAGAAACTGGCTGGTGAAGCTGCTTCTGAAAGCGAGCTAAAGAGTGACTACGTGGTGCAATGGTTAGCTAAAGCAACATACGACAGGTGGATGGTCTCTTTAGGGAAGCCACAGAAATACGGAACCCAGGATAAATTTAGTGTGAGTGTAGAATAGCTACAGTAATAAGGAGGAGTAGTCTTTTTACCAATACATCCTCCTAAAACTAAGAATATCGTTGCCTAATCATCTCTAAACAATAGTTCTATCACCGTTTAGTTTAGTCTATTAAGTAAATCAAAACCTAAGTACAACTATAAAATATCAAATAATATCAGCGAGTATGCAGAATCCCGAGTACACAAAATATGGCTTACACGGCAAACTAACAGCACAACAAGGCAAAGGCGACGAACTGGCTGCTATCCTGTTGCAGGCATCCGAACTTCTTAAAACTGCGAAAGGCTGCCACTTATATGTGATAAGCAAAGATCATCAAAACGCTGATACTGTGTGGATTTACGAAGTCTGGGATTCGAAAGAGGATCATGACAACTCATTGCAGCTTACAGGTGTAAGAGAATTAATAGGCAAAGCTATCCCGATTTTGGCCGGACAGCCTGAAAAAGGCGTAGAATTTACTGTGCTTGGCGGCACAGGCTTAAACTAACAAACCCCTGCGGCAATGAACCACAATTACTTTTTAAGCATACTTTTTATACTCTCCTTCTGCCTGGGACTGGTGGGTGCATACTTTAAAATAATGCTTTGGCCGGGCTCCGACTCCATTCTTCTTTCTGCCATCGGTATCTGGATCGTATTTATCCTGCTTGCTTTGCAGGAGATCATTAGCTCTACCCACATCAATAAGTCAGAGAAAATAATGTGGGCCTTCGGGATGCTGATGATGAGCGGTATAGTTGGTGTTGTTTACATGCTGGTAGGCCGCAAACGCATTGTTGGTAACTTATAAACACTCATCTATAATTTATGCCTGACAATTACCTCGAAGTAAACCGCGAACTCTGGAATACCCGGACCTTAACGCACATCCATTCCGAATTTTACGATGTAGCCACGTTTAAAGCCGGCCGCAACTCACTGAACGACATAGAACTGGCGCTGCTGGGCAATGTATCAGGCAAAAAGATACTGCACCTGCAATGCCATTTTGGACAAGACACACTGTCGCTGGCGCGCATGGGTGCTATAGTTACCGGCGTCGATCTTTCGGAAGTGGCTATAGAGAAGGCAAGAGGACTGGCTACAGAGCTTAACCTGAATGCCCGTTTTATCTGCTGCAATGTGCTGGAACTAGATAAGTACCTAGAGGAGCAATTTGATATTGTTTTCTGCTCGTATGGCGTTATTGGCTGGCACCCCGACATGAACGCCTTCGCAACTATAGTTAACAAGTTTTTGAAGCCAGGTGGCACATTTTACCTGGTAGAGTTTCATCCTTTTATCTGGATGTATGATAATAACCAGGAACATATTCTGTACTCGTACTTTAATGACGGGCCTATAGTTGAGGTGGAAGAAGGAACCTATGCTGATAAGGATGCTCCTATCAAAAACAACTCTTATACCTGGAACCACCCACTCAGCGATGTAATTGGTTCGCTTTTAAAGAATGGCCTTACATTAACCAACTTCCAGGAATACGATTACTCGCCTTACAACATTTTCAAAGACATGACCCAGGATGGCAACAAATATCGCCTGAAGGAAGGAAAATCACCGCTCGTTTACGCGGTAGAAGTCGTAAAGAAATAACAAAGCTATAGTTGTGATCAGCCTGAAAGCAGATCAACGAAAAGGGCAGAAGCTATAAACTCCTGCCCTTGACTTTTTAACCTTCTAACTTTCTAACTCTAAAAGTCGTCTTCCTCTTCTTCTCCAAATTTTGGCATGGTAAACATGCCGCTCAGCAGGTCTTTAAACTGTAACCCGGTGCTTAAACGGCTCTTGCTTAGCTGACTGTGTTCGGCCAATCCATGAAGGGCAAATTCCATCATAAAAAGCTTTTCGTCGCCTTTGGCTTTGGGTTGCTGCTTCTCTATAAGCTCCGTTAAACCGGGTATGCTTTGCAGGTTTTTCTTGTAATCCGAGGCAGGCGCGTCGTTCAAAATATCTATCGTATTTCCGTCGCCAAACCAGTCGGTTATCTTTTTATAGACATTGCCGTCTTTTGCTTTCTTAGCCTTATCCGGATCCGGGAAATACTTCAGAAACTGTGTACGGATCGCTTTGCCCATCAGCACTTGTGCCACGTGCCCGGCTCCCTCCTGCTCGCCTTCGTAAACCAGTTCTACCTTACCTGTTACCGAAGGTATCGTATTCAGGAAATCAGACACCCGCACATAGGTCGTTTTTTCGCCATTCAGCAAAGCACGACGCTCAGCTGCACTTAGCAGATTTTCGAAAGCCGATATTGTAAGTCGTGCCGACACGCCGCTTTTAGGATCTACATATTCGCTTTCACGAGCTTCAAAAGCAACCTGCTCAATCAGGTCGCCGATAATGTCGTTGGTTTTTACCAGCTCACTCTGCCCCTCTTTAACCCTGGCTTCCTGCAACGTAATTTTCTTACCGGTCTCAATTGTTTTAGGGTAGTGCGTGATGATCTGCGAATCGATACGGTCTTTGAGCGGCGTAACGATAGAGCCACGGTTGGTATAATCTTCAGGGTTGGCCGTGAACACAAACTGTATATCGAGCGGCATACGCACCTTAAAACCTCGGATCTGGATATCACCTTCCTGCAGAATATTGAACAACGAAACCTGAATACGCGCCTGCAGATCGGGTAACTCGTTTATCACGAAAATGCCTCGATGCGAGCGCGGTATCAGCCCAAAATGGATCACACGTTCATCAGAATATGGCAGTTTCATAGTTGCCGCTTTTATCGGGTCGGCATCACCAATCAAGTCGGCAACCGACACATCGGGTGTAGCCAGTTTTTCGGTATAACGGTCGTTGCGGTGCAGCCAGCTAACTGGTGTATCGTCGCCGTGTTCATGGATCAGGTCTTTGGCATAACGCGAGAGTGGCTGCAACGGGTCGTCGTTCAGTTCCGATCCTTGTACCACCGGGATGTACTCATCCAGCAGGTCAATCATCTGGCGGGCAATCCGGGTTTTGGCCTGCCCGCGCAAACCCAACAGGTTAATGTGGTGCATGGAAAGTATAGCCCGCTGCATATCCGGAATTACCGTTTCCTCATATCCCCAAATGCCAGGAAAAACGTCTTCTTTGTTCTGCAGCTTTTCGATAAGGCTGCGGCGCAGTTCCTGCTTCACCGATTGCGGTTCGTAGCCGGTTGCTTTCAGTTGCCCCAGTGTTTTTATTTTCAGTAAGTTCTCTGCTGGTATGTCTTTATAGTTCATTCTTTTATAGTTGAATGGCACTTGAATTGTTTAATTGATGGACGGTTCTTTTATCTGAATCAGGATTTACAGAATTAAAGGATTAGCAGGATTTAAACTTTCTTACCTTTTAACTTCACTAACTCTATAACTCTCTAACTCCTAAACTTTAGAAGCTTTTCTTTCGGTTTTGGCCGTAGTCGCGGAACACGAGGTGGCCGAGGCCTTTCAGCGAACTATAGTAGGCCTGCCCGTTATTCACTTTTGTAAATTCATCTACGAACTGCTGCAGGTATGGGTCTGATGCGATCATAAAGGTGGTGATCGGAATCTTCAGGCGACGGCATTGTGCAGCCAGATTCAGTGTTTTATTGACCACTTTCCTGTCCAGGCCAAAGCTGTTCTTATAGTAGTTCAAGCCTATTTTGAGGCAGGTTGGTTTCCCGTCGGTTATCATAAATATCTGCTTGTTCGGTGTCTTTCGTTTCCGCAGAATATCCATGGCCAACTCTAAACCGGCAACTGTGTTTGTGTGGTAAGGACCAACTTCCAGGTAAGGCAAATCCTTCACTTCTATTTGCCAGGCATCGTTCCCGAAAACTATAATATCCAGTGTGTCTTTCGGATATTTTTGTTTGATGAGTTCGGCGAGCGCCATCGCAACTTTTTTGGCTGGTGTAATGCGGTCTTCGCCATACAGGATCATGGAGTGCGAAATGTCGATCATCAGCACCGTAGATGCCTGTGTTTTATGCTCGGTTTCCGTTACTTCCAGGTCCTGCTCGGTTAGCCTGAACTCGCCAAGTCCATGATTTACCTGCGCATTCCGGATAGATTCTGTCATGGAGATTTGCTCCAGGGCATCTCCAAAACGGTATTCACGCTGGTCGGTACTTGCTTCTTCGCCAATGCCGGTATGTGGCGTAGCATGGCTGCCTTGTCCTCCTTTCTTAAGCTTTCCGAAAATCTCTTCAAGGGCGCTGCGTCGTATGCCCTGCTCGCTTTTAGCAGTTAAGCTAAAGCTTCCACGCTCCTGCGGATTCTCATCCAGATACCCTTTCTTTTTCAGGTCTTCTATAAAATCGCCGATGCCATATTCATCGCTTGTCAGGTTATATTGTTTATCTAAGGAGCTGAGCCAGGCAAGTGCTTCGGCCACATCGCCGGAGCTTATAGTTACCAACTGCAGGAAAATCTTAAGCAGCGTTTCAAAGGTCGGCTTTTCATCTTCCGGCGGAATAAATTCTGCAAATCTGTACCCTAAAGCCATAGTTGTAAAATGTATATGTAGTATAACAACGGAATGTATCTAATGTTCTGTATACGAGTTTTATCTCCTCATTATGGCGCGAGCGTCTTCGCTCGTGACCAACTATAGTTGGGCCTCTGGCTCGTTAATACCCATTCTTTAAGTAGCTTTCTGCTATAAGTAGGTTCCCACAAGAGTTTTAACTCTACAAAATCAAAGTGGCCGGAGGCCACCCGATACTAAAACACGAGCGAAGACGCTCGCGCAATACCTTTTACGTAAACCAGGTAAAACAAAAAAGGCAGGCTGCTGATGCAACCTGCCTTTTTCTATAATTTAACAGTTGGGTTAGTAAGCTATCCAGCGGAACTTGTATTCTAGTTCAGGAACTTTCATGCGGTCAGCTACACGCTTTAAACGGGCTGGCAATGCCATTACATAATCGCGGGCACGCTCACCGGCTTCGTTCAGGCCAGTTAATGTTTCGATCTTCCACTCTTTAATCAGGCCGTCCAGGATATCGGTATAGTCTGCTGAAGTGTAAACTCCTAAACGCTGGGCCGCATCTGTAAAGTGACCAAATGTTTTACCAAGATCAACACCAAGCTCACGCATATAGTGAGCAGGCATCACGATTTTTTTACGCATCATGTCTTCAAAAGCCAGCATCATTTCGTTTGCGTCGGCTTCAAAAATCTTACCCACAAATGCTTTGTATGCTTTTGCGTGGCGCGCTTCGTCGGAAGCAACATGGCCGCAAAGTTTTGCCAGCACGTTATCGCCTTCTTTTTTAGCCAGCTGCGCTACACGGCGGTGCGAAATATTGGTTGCTGTCTCCTGGAAAGAGGTATAAACAAACGAACGGTAAGGATCATTGTCTGTCATCAGGTCGAAACCATCTGCGATCAGGTATTGCGTAGACGCTTCCATTTCGCGCATGTTAATACGGCCACTCAGGTACAGGTAACGGTTCAGCACATCGCCATGACGGTTCTCTTCAGCCGTCCAGGCACGGTTCCAGCGCATCCATGGTCCGTTCGGGTCCTGCGGTAAACCATCAATAGTCATCAGCCAGCTTTCGTAAGTAGGAAGTGCTTCTTCTGTTATGGTATCTCCTACCAACACAGCAAGCAGGTCATAAGAAAGATCGCTCGCACGTTCGCGAAGAAGTTTGATCTCACTCAGGAAATTATCAAGCGTAGCGTCCGGTAAAAGGTCTGCCGGTTGCCAGCTTTCTTCTACAGTTTTAAGAAGTTCAGTGATCTTTTCACTGACAAAATCTTCCATCCATTTTATTACTTCTACTCTTGAGGCGACTGCTGATATCATGTTTTGGTGCTTATATTAAAGATCAAATATACTGATTAATGCGAAAAAATGGCAAGCGAGTTAACAATTAGTTAATCAGGTAGTAAGCTTACCTTTTGCCTCTATCTAAGAGTCTACGAAAAAAATGAAAAGTGTTTAACGTAGAAAACCCATAAAAAATAGAACAGTATATATAATCTTTTAATTCCTTGATTTTTATTTCCCATACCTAAGCCTGAGGTAAAGATCTCTTACGGCGTTCAGCTTTATTTGCTTGTTATTCAGTATACTGATCAGGTTGTAAACGATGCCCGGTCGTGCTATCTGTTCCCGTAACAGCTTCAGAAATTGTGCTGTTTCTGTAAAATGATTAGTAAGGTAAGCGTGTCGGGTTTCGTACTGCAACCGTTTTATTAGAGCGCTTTTTTCTGATGGCTTTTTTACCAGCATAGCCGCTTTTTCGCACACCCTGATAGTTGACTGCAACATCCGGCCCTCCGAACTATAGAATTTCTGCGACAACGAATGCTGATGTAAGCGGCGTTTTGTAGTTACTTCGGGCAAGTACTTATAGTTCCAATTGCGGGCGGAGCGAACCCAGAAATCAAAGTCCTCATACGCCAGTGTTTCATCGTAGCCATTTAGCTCTTCCAGAACTTTCCGGCGCATCATCATCGTGGGCGGGCAAATAAAATAGCGGCCTACTACTTCCGAAAAAACATTGCCATCCGGAGCTGCCTTAAACTTCTGGCTGTGGTAGTGCAGGTGCTCCGAATTATCATTTATATACGCAGCATCTGAATAAACTACACCGCATGATTGATCTGACTTCATAAAAGCTTCCACCTGTTTTTCCACTCTATCAGGTAGCAGGACATCATCCGTCGCGAAATCAATTACAAACTCCCCTTTGGAAGCACGCCAGCCCATATTAAAAGCTTTGCAGTTGCCCACATTTTTGCCAGTGCTGATAAACCTAAATTGAGGATATTTTTGGATGTATTCCTGTATGATTGCAGGGCTGTTATCCGTACTCATATCATCAACCACAATCAGCTCCAGGTTTAGATATGTCTGTGCCACCACCGAGTCCAGTGCTTCTTTTAGAAACCGTTCGTGGTTATAGCAAAGGCAGATGATAGTAACGAGGGGTTGCGGCATAACTATAGTTTACAGCTTGCTAAATTAAGGATTTATAGTTAGTTGTTTTATAGTTGGTGTAATGTGATGATGTGTAGAGATGTTGTTTGCAATAGTGCTATAGTTCCTATCTGTCATTTCGAACAAAGTGAGAAATCTATCTCAGCTTTTAGCTAACTATAGTTAAAACTGGAACCAAGGCTTCTTTCTATAGCCACTACCAATCCTAAGAGCTCTACTCACCTATCGTTTCAATTTAGCTTTGGTGCCCTCACGGCCGGGAGGCCCCGTCTTCTGGCATCGCGCTGCGCGAATCTCTTTTGCTCCTATCGTCGCAATGGCTGCGCCACCAGATATTCACAAGGCGCTCAACCCAAAGACTGAGAAATTTGGCATAGCTATATTTTGTCTATAGTTGGAGCTGGTAAGCTTCGAACTTTTATCGTGGTTGTAGTTTCAAAGGGACAGGTGAACCTGTCCTTTTAGAGGTGTAACTATAGCTATGGGAGTAATTGTCCCCTTGAGGGGACTATAGGGGTGTTAAGACCTCAACTATAAAACTACAACCTAAACTACAACTATAGTCGAAATTCCCCTCTCGGGAGGGGTAGTGGTGGGTTAAAACGCGAACTATAAAACTATAGCCTTAACTATAGCAATAACGGAAAAGCTCCCCGCCTTAGATAATGAGGGGGTTGGGGGTGGTTGGATTACGCCAGCTATAGAGCTATAGCAACTACTACTACAATTCTTGTCCCTGCCGGGCCAGTTGAGTTACAAACTCAACACCATAGTTAGACGCGGGTTGCAAACCCGCGCCAGCATCAACTATACAACTATACCCCCTCAACTATTTCCCCAATTAAACCAGTAATTCTGCCTCTCTGCCGATTTTTATTTATAGTTGGTCTAAAGCAATTTTATGCTGAGATTCTCTTTTGTATATTCACCTTGACTAACTATACTTTCCTGTTCAAAATCAGTACTAACATGAAGAAACCACTACCCCTGAACATAGGCGGCTGGAAGAAAAACCTGCTTCTGCTATGCTCGCTGGGCTTGTTACTGGAGCCAACGATGGCCCAGGAGGCAGCCAAACCTAAAAAAGCCGACACTAAAAAAGAGGAGAAAAAAGATCTTCCCCTGGAAGGTGCCCGCAAAATAAACATCAACACTTCCGAAGGCTCATGGCTGGCATTGGATGTGAGTCCGGATGGCAAGCAGATCATTTTCGATATGCTCGGCGACCTGTACCTGCTGCCTATAACAGGAGGTAAAGCAACACAGCTTACTGACGGAATGGCTTTCGATACACAGGCGCGTTTCAGCCCGGATGGTAAGTCTATTGTGTTTGTTTCGGATAGAGATGGCTCGGACAACGTTTGGACGATGGAGCTGGCAACCAAAAAACCAAAGCAGATCAGTAAAAGCAAGAACGAAAATTTCTTCTCTGCCGAGTGGACGCCGGATGGTGAATACCTGGTAGCTTCTAAAGGCCGTCGTAACCTGAAACTGCACCTTTACCATAAAGACGGCGGCACAGGTATACAGCTTATCAATAAGCCTGAAACCATGAAAACGGTGGAACCGGCTTTCGGCAAAGATGGCCGCTACATCTGGTTCTCACAGCGTAACGGAGCCTGGAACTATAACGCCCAGTTACCGCAGTACCAGCTGGCCACGTTCGACCGTCAGACTGGTGAGATCAGCAGCAAATCATCACGCTATGGATCTGCCTTTACTCCTACCCTTTCTCCGGATGGAACCTGGCTGGTGTATGGTACACGCCATAACAACCAAACTGGTCTAGTTGCCCAGAACCTGAAAACCGGCGAAGAAAAATGGCTGGCTTACCCGGTACAACGCGACGAGCAGGAATCTATAGCGCCGCTTGGTGTGTTGCCTGCCATGTCGTTCACGCCGGATAGTAAGGAGCTTATCGCGTCTTACGGCGGTAAAATCCACAGAATTCCTGTGGCTGGCGGCCCTGCTTTGGAAATTCCTTTCCAGGTAAACACCGAGATCGCAGTTGGCCCGCAGCTGGACTTCAAATACCCGATCAAGGATGATAAAATGATGACCGTAACACAACTACGTGACGCAGCTGTGTCGCCGGATGGAAAACGTGTTGCATTTACTGCCCTTGACAGGCTTTATGTAATGGATTTACCGAACGGTACACCAAAACGCTTAACGGATCAGGACTTTACACAGGCACAGCCAACGTGGTCTCCGGATGGTAAAACACTAGCTTACGTTACCTGGCACGAGAAAAACGGTGGCGCTATTTATAAAACAAGCGCGAACGGCAAAGGCAAACCAACTAAACTGACTCAGGAAAATGCTGTGTTCCAGGAGCCGGTATTTACACCGAACGGAGAGCGTATTGTATTTGCGAAAGGTTCTGCACAGTCTTACAGAGAAGATCCGGGACCGGGTGCATTTGATGCCCGCCAGACTATAAACTGGATACCTGCCAAAGGTGGTCAGAGCACGTTTGTTACCAATGCAGGCGTAGGTGCAAACCCGCACTTCGTAAAGGGCGACGACCGTATTTACCTGTTCAACTATTCTGAAGGCCTAATTTCTATCCGTTGGGATGGTACCGACAAAAAATCATACCTAAAAGTAAAAGGTATTACCACGTTTGGAACAGTGAACGGCGATGGCGTGATGGAAGAAATGTGCCACATGCTGCACCAGAACGAACGTGAGCCACAGCAACTGCCTTCAAACGCGACGGTGTTAATAAAAGCACCAGTTGGCGACAAAGCACTGGCACTCATTAACAACGAAATTTATGTAGTAACTATACCGGTTATTGGTGGCGAAACGCCAACTATATCGGTAGCTGATGTGGCTTCGTCGCAGTTCCCGAGCTGGAAATTAACGGAGATCGGCGGACAGTTCCCAAGCTGGTCTGCAGATGGTAAAACTGTTTACTGGTCAATCGGTAATGGTTTCTTTGCTTATAACCTGGATGAAGCCAGAGCGAAGAAAGAGGAAATGGACCTGGCTGCTGAGAAGAAAAAAGATGCACCAGT
The DNA here is from genome assembly GCF_019336435.1 of Pontibacter populi. Lineage (GTDB taxonomy): Bacteria > Bacteroidota > Bacteroidia > Cytophagales > Hymenobacteraceae > Pontibacter > Pontibacter humidus. Next base: position 1,132,960 of record NZ_JAHWXQ010000002.1, read on the forward strand.
AGTTAAAGCCGACAGTGCCAATGCCGAAAAAGAAGCTATCGTTATAGAAGGTTACAAGCCGAAAGAAACCAAAATTGCGATACAGGTTCCACGTGATATTCCGCAGGGTATTGTGCTACTGCAGGGTGCACGCATTATTACCATGAACGGCAATGAGGTGATCGAGAACGGCGACATACTGGTAGAGAACAACCGCATTAAAGCTGTTGGTAAATCAGGTTCGTTAACTGTACCGCAGGGTGCTAAAATTGTAGATGTAAAAGGCAAAACTATAACGCCTGGTTTTGTAGATACACACTCGCACATGTGGCCGCGCTGGGGTGTGCATACCAACCAGGTGTGGATGTATGCCGCTAACCTGGCTTACGGTGTAACCACTACCCGCGACCCGCAAACCGGAACAACAGACGTACTTACTTACAGCGACCTGGTAGATGCCGGTAAAATGGTTGGCCCAAGAGTTTACTCAACAGGTCCTGGTGTGGGTTTCTGGTCTTATAACCTGAAGAGCCTGGAGCAGACAAAGAATGTGTTGCGCCAGTACTCTGAATACTATAACACCAAAACTATAAAGATGTACCTGGTGGGTAACCGCCAGCATCGCCAGTGGATCATTATGGCCGCTAAAGAGCAGGGCTTGCTACCAACTACAGAAGGCGGCCTTGATTTTAAACTGAACATGACCCAGGCCATAGATGGTTACCCGGGCCACGAGCACTCTTTCCCGATCTACCCGCTTTACAAAGATGTAGTTGATTTTGTAGCCAAAACTAAAATGGCTTACACTCCTACCCTGCTGGTATCGTATGGCGGACCGTGGGCTGAGAATTACTACTATGCAACAGAGGATGTAGTAGGCGATAAAAAACTGAACTACTTTACGCCTAAGCCGGAGTTAGATGCAAAGGCACGCCGCAGACCAGGTTGGTTCACGAAAGATGAGCACATTTTCTCTCGTCACGCTGAGTTTGTAAATGACTTAGTAAAAGAAGGTGGTCTGGCTGGTATCGGGTCGCATGGCCAGTTACAGGGCCTCGGTTACCACTGGGAAGTATGGTCAGTGCAGTCGGGCGGCATGAGCAACCACGACGCGCTTAAAGTAGCAACTATACTTGGTGCCAGATCGCTTGGTCTGGATGGTGATATCGGGTCTATTGAAAACGGCAAACTGGCTGACCTGGTAATTATGGATAGCAACCCACTGGAAAACATCCGTAACACTAACACGATTAAGTATGTGATGCGCAACGGTCGTCTGTTCGATGCCAGTACGATGGACGAGCTGGCTCCAACTGCCCGCAAAGCACCGGATTTTGACTGGCATAGTGCCATGCCGGTTGGTGTGCCTGGCATAAAGCAATAATATATATCAAGCATTTTTAGTGCAAAAGCCCTTCACCTGAGTGAAGGGCTTTTCTTTTTTGTGAACTCTGGAATATCCTATAACGCCATTCTTAAAACGCATAAAAACAGTTATATAGAAATTTTTTTGTATAACTAAATTGTTATATTTGCTGAGATATAGCCGCCCTAAACTTCCAATAGAAAATAAACTTAACCAGCCGCCAGCCTATGATTGCAACTCTACTCATCCAATTTATACTGCTTATTATTGTACCTGTCCCGAAAGGAACAACCGCGCAACATACACCGGTCCACAACGCGGAGGTATTACGCCACAAAGCAGAAGAGCTATGCGAATTAAGCAAAGCACATTGGTATACTGATCCTAAAAAAGCAGTTGCTTACGGTAAAGAAGCGCTCACGCTTGCTGAAACTATAAACGATCAGCTGCTGATGGCAAAAGCTTACAATAACACAGGGTCGGGCTTTTTTAACCTCGGAGACTATAACACAGCAGCTGAATATTACTATGAGTCTGTAAGACTGCGGGAGGCCTTAGCGGACACGGCAGGCCTTAGTGCCAGTTACAGCAACATCGGCAATATTTACCTGAGCCAGAAAAATTATTACAAAGCCAAAATATACTATACCAAAGCCCTTACCCTGGCAAGCCAGATACAGGATACATTAGTTATGAGCAGGGCGCTTAACAACCTGGGCAATGTGTATGAGCGCGAAGAGAAATTTGATGTAGCCCTCCGTTTTTATCATAAATCGCTTCCGCTAAAAGAAAAGACCAATGATATAAAAGGCATCGTTATCAGCCTCATAAATATTGGCAACACTTATCAGAAACAGGGCAGATATAGCAATGCATTACACTACCTGCAGCGTGGCCTGGCGCTATCAGGTAAAACAAAAAGCTTCCACGACCAAACATATGCTTACCGCGCCCTAGCTGAAACCTACCTTGGCCTGAAAGACTATAAAAAAGCTGAACTATATGGCAAAAAAAGTCTGGATCTAGCTCAAAACACCTATTCTAAAAACGAAGCCAAAACCTCGGCAGAAGTACTGCAGAATATTTACAGGCAAACTAGCGACTTTGAGAAAGCTTACAAATACCTGCATCTTTCGGCAGCTTATAACGACAGCATCAACACCGAAGAAATTACCCGCCAGACCACCAGTTTCCAGGTAAAGTATGAAACAGCGCAGAAAGAAAAAGAAAACCTGAAATTGCTGGCCGAACACGAAAAGCACGAACAGGAAATAGAGCATCAAACGATAGTTCAGTATGCAACCGTCCTACTGCTGATTCTCTCCTTAACAGTTGTTATAGTTGCTTACCTCGGTAACCGCCGTATGAAGCGCCTTAACAAGCTGCTCCAAAGAAAGAATAAAAAAGTAAGTAAATACAGCGAGGATATAAAAAGGAAACGAAACGAACTGGCTGCTCAGGCGCTAATGCTACAACAGCAAAAAGAAGAACTCGAAAACCTGAACCAGTTAAAGGACAAGCTTTTCTCTATAGTTGCTCATGACCTTCGCGGCCCATTGCTGTCGTTAAAATCGTTGCTGCAGGTGCTGGCTATGGGTAAAATTCCGGAAGAGAAGTTTTTACACTTTGCCAAAACCCTGGAAGCTGAGCAGCAGAACACCTTATGGCTGGTTGATAATCTGTTGGTTTGGGCTCGTTCGCAAATGCAGGGCACTTCTGTTAAGCCCGAAGAGATCAGTATTTATAGTTTAGCAGCTAATACCCTGGATCTTCTGGCACCTCAGGCAAAATCAAAGGGTGTGGAGATGCACAACCTGGCCCAGCAGAATTTGCCGGCCTATGCTGACGTTGACATGATACAACTGGTGCTCCGTAACCTGGTATCTAATGCCATTAAATTTTGCAAGGACGGCGACATGATAACGATAGAAACTGAACTTACAGCGGATGATATGCTGCTTGTTGCCGTTCGGGATACAGGTGTAGGTATAAATGCTGAAAAGCTGCCTAAATTATTTGGCTTACGCAGCTACACCAGCCTCGGCACCGCCAAAGAAAAAGGAAGTGGTCTTGGCCTGGCCATGTGCCGCGACTTTGTAGAAAATAACCGGGGGAAGATATGGGTGGAGAGCACCGAGGGTGAAGGCAGTACCTTTAAATTCACGCTGCCGCTTGCCGCCCAAACTATAGCTGTAAATATAGAACTTGCACCTGCTGATGCTAGTTAAAACAAAGCTGCTCTAGTTAAGTATACTCATTTAAACTCCTTTGTATGCTCCGCACCTTTATTCTATACTTAGCACTACTCAGTACATTTGCCTGTAAACAAACCGACAGGGAGGAAGTTCAGGAACAATTTCGTGAGCGGCAACGGGCTGTGCAGGAACGCGCAAGTGAGGTAGAAGGAGATACTAGCAATACTCCTCCGCCCGTACAACAGGCCGATACGTCAGTAACGACTACCGTAACACCTGCTCCATCTACAACTACCGGCGACAAGGTTGTTGCCATAAAAGACGGCGATACGATAGAACTGCTTCGCAACGGGCAAACTATAAAAGTAAGATTATACGGCGTTGATGCTCCTGAGAAAAACCAGGACTTCGGGCAGCGTTCGCGTCAGTTTACCTCTGACCTGGCATTTGGTAAATTTGTGAAGCTGATAGAGCATAACAAAGACCGCTATGGCCGCACCGTCGGTACCATTATTTTGCCTGACGGTCGCAACCTGAACGAGGAACTGGTAAAAGAAGGGCTTGCCTGGCACTATAAAGCATACTCAAAAGACACCCGCCTGGCCAACCTGGAAGCAGATGCACGTCGCCTTAAGCGCGGCCTTTGGGCCAGCCCGAATCCAGTTGCCCCCTGGGATTTCAGGAAGGATAAAAAAGAAACAGCCGCGCAGCAGAAAGCAAAAAAAAAAGCCGACATCCAGAGCGCGCCCTTACCAGCCGGAGCGAACACCAGAAAAGTATTTATCTGTAGTAGTACAGGCTCATCTGTATATCATTACTCCAAAGATTGCTCGGTACTGAAACGCTGCAAAGAACAAGTGCTTACCGCTACAGAGGCCGTAGCGATAAAACAATATGGCCGCCGCGCCGATAAAACCTGCAGCCCAAACTAAAAGCTATAGTTTTACTTTGTGATGAGTTGTGCCGCAACAACTATAGTTACGGCACAAATTTCAGCCTAAAGAATAAGCTATAGTTTACAGCAACCTTTCGTATATATTTGCCCGAACTATAAGATTTATGATTCTCAAAACCCCAGACTTGTTGCACCGCCTGAACTATAAAATAGTTGCCCTGGCTATAGTTTGCAGTACTTTATTTGCCTCCTACCAATCAACAGAAAAACAGCAGGAAGAAGCACCTGTAGCCACTGAACAAACTGCCTCTGCCGACACTACCCAGCGCCGGCCGGCACCTGAATTCTATATTATCCCGAAGGGTATGGAGCGCAAGCGCGTGTGGGTGTGCGATGATAAGGTGTCAGATATTTTTCATGTGAATAACGAATGCGAGATTCTCCGCACCTGTACAGGCACTTTCAGGAATGTATCGTTGCAGCGCGCTATTGAAGAATATGGCCGTTACAATTGTACTGTCTGCGCCAAAGACCTCTCCGATATTTTTGACGAAAATAAGATCCGGTAAAGCAAAAGCCCCTTTCGGGGCTTATTTATTTTTGTTCGTGCAGTACCAGCAACGGCATCTCGGCCTTGTAGGTCAGTCGGTCGGCGAGGCGTTGCGAAAAGAGATCGGCAAAAAAGCCTTTGTTGCGACGTAACACAGCCAGTATGCTTCCGTTTTCCTGCTCGTAATAGGTCTTCAGACCTTCGTCAGCTCTTTTACTTACTACCTCTCTGATGCACATAGTTGTTTCCGGGAAGATGCCACTTACCTCATTCCAGAATTCTTTTGCACGCTCCTTAAGCGCCTCTGTTGATTCCTTTGAAACGTGTACCAGATCTACGCAGGCTCCGAACAGGTTAGCAAAATTTACAACATAGTGTAGTGCTTTAACATCTTCGGGTGTGTAGTCGGTGGCATAAACGATTTTAGTAAATTCGGGAGGCGCTGCAATCCCAGGCACAGCCAACAGCGGAACTTTTACTTCCTCTACCACGGCCTCGGTGTTGCTGCCAATCAGTAACTCTTCCAGGGCATTGCCGCCACCGGTAGTGCCCATTACAATCAGTTCGTACCCTTCTTTTTCCGTCAGGTGCTTTGAGAGATCTATCAGCAGTGCTTCTTTTAAAATATAATCGCAGGTAAAGTTGTTTCCCCGGTTGGCACTGTGCACTTCTTCTATCTGCCTGACCATAGCATTTAACCGCTCACCGGCATCGCGTATCTGCTCGCCCAGTAATTCGCTCGCAACCAGTGCAGTTTCCGACGTATCAACTATAGGCAAGTGTACCACGTGCAGTAACGACAGGTGCGCGCCCGTTTTGCTGGCAATATAAATGGCATAATCTAATGCTTTGGCAGCGGTTTTAGAGAAATCGGTTGGGCAGAGAATCTTTTTCATGAGTTCTGGTTCAGCTTGTGTGTCAGTGATATGCTAAGATTGTAATATAGCAGCAACCCGCCAAATCTGATAAACGGAAAAAACCTGAAAGTGATAACAATCACCATCAGTTATGTACTCTCCGAACGCAATGGTTCATTTATAGTTATTCCTGCTGACCCAGCGCCTTTACTTCTTTCCAGCTCCAGTTATATTTCGGAGCTATAGTTTGGTAGGCTTCGCCGTAATACCGCACTATAGTTTCTTTCAGTTCAGAAACCGGAATGCTTGAACTATAGATCTCGCGCTGGGTCGGGCTGTCATAGGCTTCTTCGCGGTTCAGGCTATCGCCTTGCAGACGCAGCAGCGGCCCGGTTTCAGTTACAGCGTCGCAGGTCCAGGTACGGTCATTTTTTTCCAGAGTATTTAATTTTGCAGCAAGCGGAGCCAGAGGCAGCCGTGGCAAGGTTGGCCGGGAAGCTATATCTACCCAGGTAGTATATTTATATTCCAGCTCGTAGCGGTTATTATCGTAGCAGGCCAGCACAATATCAAACCCCGATGTTCTGCTGAAAAGTGCATAATAATGTACAGGCTCAGGAGTCTCTATAACGATAAGCCCGATCTCGGGGTGGCGGGTAAGCTTGGTAGCGGGGCTATACATGGTGCGGTAGCCGAGCAACACATCTCCTACTTCATCCTCCCAGGCGCCTCGCTCCCAGTCCGGATCTTTTAGAACCTGCTTAAAGCGTGGCAGAAAATATTCGAACTTCTTAACACACTGTATTGCCTCTTTTTCTTCCATGTTGTCAGCGGCAAAAGGTTTGTAAAACAATTCGCGCTCACGGGCATTTATCCAGCAAACAAGCTTTAGGGCTTCGCCAGCCAACGGGTGATTCAGGTCCAGTTCTCTGAAATCGCCGATCAGCGCCATCTGCCGCAAAATCTCCTCGTGCTCCAGAGCCAGTTCCGGGTTCAGCAAACTCCACACGCCTACAAAGCCATCAATATCAAAGTGGTTGGCTGTTACATAAGGCAGTTCCAGGCCGGGAATGTTCTCCCGGATGGCATTCAGAACTATAGCTGCGCTGGTATCGTCGCGTAACGCATCAGGGGTAGGTGCGCCGCGCCAATGCGAAAGTGTGAGTCCGTTCGGGTGGGTGCTGTCTACTACTATAGCTTTTTTATCTTTCAGCTCCGAGAAGGGTATAAACTGCTTTTTGCTCATAACTATAAAGGTCTGAAACAACCGGCACAGAAGCAATAATGAAGTTTATAGTTTAAGCTGATTCATAACTATAAATCACTTCTTCTTGCTCCTCCCGCGGCGGTTGGAGATGCGTTCTAGACGTTTGCCTTTCACCCATTTCAGGTATTTCTGGAGTGGCTCGGCGGTTTGCAAGGCAGGTATCGAGTTGTAGAGTACAGCCAGTTCGCGGTTGGTAAAGGTCAGGTGCAGGGTGCTGTGGCAAGGCTGGCACAGGTCAGCAGTGGCACCGTAGCGGCCGCCTTCTTCCCTCGGAACCAGGTGGTGCCGTGATACCTGCTGCACTTCCCGGCCACACAACTCGCAGTGGTGTTCTTCTTTTTTTCCTGCCATACTATAGGTAGCCCTGATTCTAATTAAACATTAAACTATAGCAGCAGGTTTTCTACACTTCTCCGGAAACTATAGCAGTAACTATAATTCCTTACGTATGATTAATCTGTACATTTGCCGCCCTGATTTGCTTACAAAACTCAAACTATGAAGCTAAATAACGAGCATATAGAAACCGCTGAACCGGATATAGAAGACCATGTGCCTAAAAAAGAGATTCGTGAAGGACTGCTGATCTTTACCCTGGCTGCCATCCAGTTTACCCACATGATGGACTTTGTGATCATGATGCCGCTGGGGCCACAGCTGATGCGCGTGTTCAACATCTCTCCCAGCGAGTTTGGTTTGCTGGTTTCGGCTTATACTTTCAGTGCGGCAGTTGCCGGTTTCCTGAGCGCCCTTTTCATCGACCGCTTCGACAGGAAGCATGCCATGCTGGGTTTATACCTTGGTTTTACGCTGGGTACACTGGCCTGTGCGCTTGCACCTACGTTTGTTATGTTGCTGGTGGCGCGTGTTTTGGCCGGTGCTTTTGGCGGTGTGCTGGGTGCCCTGATTCTGGCAGTGATTGGCGATGCAATTCCGGAGCACCGACGTGGTGCGGCTACAGGTAAAGTAATGGCTGCTTTCTCGGTTGCATCTATAGCAGGCATTCCGGTTGGGCTGTATTTAGCGAGCATATCAAGCTGGCATGCACCCTTTTACCTGCTGGCAGGCTTAAGTTTTATAGTTTTGCTGGCGTCCTTTAAGTTACTGCCTCCAATGCGTGGCCACCTTACCAACGCCGTCAAACAGAACCCTTTCCTGGTTTTAAAAGAGATACTCCAGAAACGAAACCTGCAATGGGCGATGACGCTGATGGTTACGCTAACCATGTCAGGTTTCCTGGTTGTGCCTTTTATCAGTCCGTATATGGTGGCCAATGTTGGCTTTTCTGAAACAGAGTTGAGTTACATTTACCTTTTTGGTGGTATAGCCACCGTGTTTACCTCGCAGTGGGCCGGTCGCCTCGCCGACAAGCATGGCAAGCACAGGGTTTTTATTATTTCAGCTGTCCTTTCTATAGTTCCGATATTATTAATTACTAACCTGCCACCGGTGCCGCATTATGTGGCGCTTATAGTCAGCACGGTTTTCTTTATCTTTTTCGGGGCACGTTTTGTTCCGGCCATGTCGCTTATTACCTCCAGCGTAGAGCCTAAATTGCGTGGTAGTTTTATGAGCATCAATTCATCGGTGCAGCAGCTGAGCGCCGGTACTGCAGCTTTTATTTCCGGATTAATAGTAGCGGAGGGGGCAGATGGCAAATTGCTGTATTTTGGCTGGGATGGCGTGCTGGCCTGCCTGGTTACACTGATTGCGATCTGGGTAGTAAGGCACATTAAAACAGTTGGATAAGAAACACTTTTACAGAACAACTGCGTAAGTAATAGCACTTAAAAACAGCGAAACTATGGCCAAGAAATCATTTAACGAGCTTATCAGTAGCCCCGGCATGCCGGTTTTAGTAGACTTTTACGCCGACTGGTGCGGCCCGTGCAAAACCATGAACCCGGTTATACAGCAGGTAGCCTCAGAGTTTACAGGCAAGCTGAAGGTGATAAAAGTGAACGTAGATAATAACCAGGCTGCCGCTTCTCAGTTCCGCGTGCAGGGTGTGCCAACCTTTATCCTGTTCCATAAAGGCGAAGCCGTCTGGCGCCAGTCTGGTGCCTTGCCTGGCCACCAGTTAGCACAGGTTATTAAAAAATATGTGGCGTGAGGGTCTTAATAACTATAAAAACCATTAAGCCTTTTTGTAACCGGTAAAACCTGTAGCACAACCATAAAAGTAGGATTTAAAACTAACTTCAAGACCTGCATCTTTAAATATAGCTGCTACGTCTCTTGCATCTTGAAATCGCTCCGTATACTGCCAAAGCATTCTGTATTCTCTTGGATTACCAAGCAATAGTTTACCTAATATCGGAATTAGCTTGCCAAGGTAAAATCCATAGAAGAATTGTAACAACTTACTTTCAGGTTTTGATACCTCAATAAAAGAAAACTGCCCGCCTGGCTTTAAAACTCTCTTTGTCTCGGTTGCCAATATTCTAACCTGTGGAAGATCAAAAGTCTTTAACTCAAAAGCGCAAATCGCATAATCAAAACCACTTTCAGGCAGTTGGTTCTGCAGTATATCCTGTTGTATAACACTCACTTCTTTACGAAACTTAACATTATTCTTTCTCTCAGCATGTTTTAACATACCTTCTGAAAAATCAAGTGCTGTAATTTTTGCGTAAGGTAGCTTTTTCTTTGCTGCCTCCCAAGTTTCTCCCATTCCAGTCAACATATCAAGTATCTCAACCTGCGCTTCTGTTGCTTGTATTTCCTGCAAAAACTGTCTTCGCCAACGTATTGAGAACCCGAATGAAGTAATATAATTCACTCGTTCATAAGAACTACTCATTCTATTAAAAAGCCCTTTTACAAATTCCGGTTCGTAGATTCTATCTCTCATTTAAAAGTGATTCCCATTTCCCGGATTCTGCAAAGTATTTAATCGCTTGATTCCGTTTAACTAATAATTCAGTCAGGTATTTTTCAAGTATGAAAGTATCCGCTATTCTACCAATAAACCCTAAGGGTGATTTAAAATTAAATATATCTTTCATCACTACTTTATCACCTTGAGATTCAAAAAAGTGATCATGAACCAAAAAAGTGAACGCACCTTTTATTTGTTCATCTCTAAAATAAAATGGTCTCTTAAAAGCTGTTATTTCAGTTGTCAGTTTCTGTCTAAAGCCAAAATGTGTTGCTTCCCAAGTTACAGATTCACTAATATTTATTAACCCAGAGGTAACACCAGCTACTGCTTGCTCATTGGTTTGTGCTGTGGAAATTATATGTAAATCTATACTTCTGGAAAGATCGAAGCAGATTTCTATATCAGATCTGATGATTGTTTCTAATTCGATTTGAGGCATCTCTTAAATTTCTTCTCTTTACAACTGCAGTGTAAACACGGTTGGTCCGCCGGCTTTGCTTTTAACCCTGATGCTGCCCCCATGCTGCCGCATAATCTGTTTTGACAAGCTCAGCCCGATACCGGAACCTTGTTTTTTAGTGGTATAAAAAGGAATGAACAACCTGTCCAACACATCATCCGGAATACCGGAGCCATTGTCGCGCACTTCTATGCGTACCTTGTACTTGTTGGTATCGTCTGCATAAGCAACTACTTCCACGCTTGGGTCAGTTCGCTGGCTGCAGGCTTCCATGGCGTTTTTCAGCAGGTTTATGAGTACCTGTTCCAGTTGTTCGGGGTCGGCTTCCAGCTTAATATCAGAGGGGGCCAGGTAAGTAGCAAGCTCGACCTTGGCCATTTCAAAGTCGGGCTTCATGAGCGTATGCACATCGCGGAGCAGGTTGTTGATGCTTATCGTATGCAGTTCAGGCAACGGCAGGCGCATCAGGCGTCGGTAGTTCTTCACAAAATGCAGCATGCCCGTAGTGCGCCGTTCTATTGTTTTCAGGCCATCCTGTATATCCTCCAGGGCTTCTTCACTGATCGGTTCCCCAGCCTGGCGTGCTTCCATTTCCTCTTCCAGAATACCATTTACCGTTGATGTGAGCGAGATAACCGGCGTCATAGAGTTCATGATCTCGTGGGTCAGGACGCGAATCATTTTTTGCCAGGTCTGCACTTCTTGTTCTTCCAGCTCGGCCTGTATGTTGTGCAGCGACACGATCTTTATGCTTTTACCCTGCGATACCAGCACCGTAGCATGCACCGACAACAACAGCTGATCGTGATTATGCTTCAGCGTGATTAAAGCTTTTTCGTTATTGCCTATGCGTTGCAGTACTTCCAGCAGTTCTTCGCTAACACGGTCCAGGGTTTTAATGTTGGTAAAATGCGGCTGGTGCAATAACTCTTTGGCTACATGGTTCAGCAGCAGCACATTTCCGTCGGCATCAAACGAGAGTATGCCAATACCAATGTGCTCCACTATAGCCTGCAGGTATAAATAATGCGCCTGCTTATCTGCTTTTATCTTCAGGAAAGAATCGGAAATTTCGTTAAATGCTTTGTAGAGATGGCTGTATGTCTGGTCGCCTGCTTTTTCAGGGAAGCGTTGGGTAAAGTCAGAGTGACGGATAGATTCGAGAAAGCCGGTGATGTCGCGGTTGGTGCGTTCTACAAAATGGATAAGGGAATATAGTTGCATGCACAGCAGCACACCAATACAGAAGGCCGTTATATACCAATCAGTGCGAAAGAGCACAACTATAAGCGCGATCATACTGAGCATAGCCAGGCAAACCTGCAGCAACAGCTTCGCCCTGAATTTATTATAGCCCATGTTTCTCAATTCTGCGGTAGAGGGCAGTTCGGGTTATGCCCAGTTCTTTGGCAGCGTGCGTAATATTACCGGAATGCTTTACAAGTACTTTCTGCACCATCAGTTTTTCGAGTGCTTCCAGCGTATAATCGCCCTCCGATAAGGCCGGGCTATGTGTATGTTCTATCGTATTTGAGGCAGGCGCTCTGTCGTTGCCGGGTGCAAAGTAAAAGTCCTCTTCCTGCAGTTCGTTTCCATCGCAAAGTATAATGGCACGCTCCATGGCATGGTCCAGTTCGCGAATATTGCCGGGCCAGTGGTAAGCGCTAAGGCGGTGTAGTGTCTGGGCATTCATCGTCAGGCCGTCGCGGTTATATTTCTTGCTGTATAGTTGCAGAAAATGCTCGGCCAGCAACTTTATGTCTTCTTTTCGCTCCCGCAGAGGCGGCAATTGTATCTCAACAGTATTGATCCGGTACAGCAAATCCTGGCGGAAAGTGCCTTGTTTCACCATCTCGTAAAGGGGCATGTTGGTAGCACAGATCAGGCGGATATCAATTGGCCGTGGCTTATTGGTGCCAAGCCTGATCACCTGCCGGTTCTGTAACACGGATAACAGCTTTGCCTGCAAAGCCAGCGATAAATTACCGATCTCATCTAAAAACAACGTACCACCATCAGCTGCCTCCATTCTGCCCGTGCGGTCTTCTTTGGCATCTGTAAATGCGCCTTTGGCATGACCAAATAGCTCGCTTTCGAACAGCGTTTCGCTTACCGCACCCAGGTCCACTTTTTCAAAAGCCCTGGTTGCTCTCTTTGATTTCTGGTATAATGCCCGCGCTGCCACTTCCTTACCTGTTCCGTTTTCTCCTAATATTAGCACATTGGCATCAGTGGCAGCTACTTTATCTATTGTTTGATATACACGCTGCATTGCCGGCGACACCCCGATAAACTCACCATAATGGAACGTTGAATACACCGTTGATTTAGGAGCACTAACTATAGTTCGGTCAAGGATCTGCTGACAGGCAGTTTTAAGGATGGCTACCAGTTTTTCGTTTCGCCAGGGTTTCAGTACAAAATCGGACGCGCCTTCTTTTAGGGCCCGCACCGCCAGTTCTATATCACCATAAGCTGTCATCAGAATAACTGTTACGGCCGGGTTAAGCTGCTTTATCTGCTTGAGCCAATGCAGCCCTTCTTTACTGCTGGTGGCGCCGGCGCTATAGTTCATATCCAGTAACACCAGATCGATGGGCGATGCGGCAAGTATGGCTGGGATCTGGTAGGGGTCGGATGTCGTTTTTACCGATGCAAAATGTTGTTTCAGCAGTAGCCGGCCGGCAGTTAAGATATCTTCTTCATCATCTACAATTAGTACGTGGCAGGCTATTTTACTCATAGTTTGTGGGGTAGTATACTCTATTGAATATACTAATGTAAGTCTTTTTTATGCAAAAAATCAAACTGTCTGCACGGCTTTGGCTAAGCTCTGCCCTCTGTTTCCGGCAGTTCCCCATGTGCGTTTTCCCGGAGTGTCCGGTTGCAGACAGTGCACTGTTCGTTTGCGAACACTCTAAACATAGCACCATCACTATAAATAGCCTTAAAACCCTGAATACAAGTATATTACCCAAAGTGGCACATATATTGACTAACCCAAAACACAAGAACACAATTGCCTGTAACTATGGATCGCGTAATAGAGAAAAAAAAGTACACGCCTAAGAAAATAGCCCTTATAGCCGCCGTTACGCTGGTGCTGGTAATAGTAATTTACAATCTTCTTTTCGCAGAGCATACCTCTAAACTAAATGTAGAAGCACAGCGCATCACTATAGGCAATGTGCAGGAAGGCACTTTTCAGGAGTTTATTGCAGTAGATGGTTCTGTGGACCCGTTAAAGACATTTTTCCTGGATATTACGGAAGGTGGGCGCGTAGAGAAAATCTATACAGATGACGGTAAGATGGTAGAGAAAGGCGATACGATCCTGAAGCTTTCCAACACCACGCTCCAGATCGACTTTATGACCCGCGAAACGCAACTATACGATCTGATGAACGAGCGCCAGAACTCTGAAATTCTGATGAAGCAGGACCAGATACGTAAGATGAACGAGCTGGCTGAAATAGACTATAACCTGACAACAGCTGAGCGCACTTACAACCGCAACAAAATGCTGATAGCTGAAGGTGCTATCTCAAAAGAAGAATACGAAGCATCGAAAGATAACTACCAGTACCTTAAGCACCGCAAGGAGCTTGGAGAACGCTCCGTAAGACAGGATGCTAAACTGATGGACGACCGCCTGCGTCAGTTGGACGAATCGATAAACAGAATGCAGGCTAACATTAACATGGCCCGCAACACCCTGAACAACCTGTATGTACTGGCTCCTTTTACAGGACAATTATCTACTTTAAAAGCTGAAGTGGGCGAGAGCATAGCCGCTGGCGAGAACATTGGCCAGGTAGATGACCTGAATGGCTATAAAGTAAAAGCAAACATAGACGAACACTACATTTCAAGAGTTTACCCGGGCCTGGATGGCAGTTTTGATTTTAATGGCAAGACCTACAAAGTAAAAGTTGCCAAGGTTTTCCCGGAAGTACAGAACAATACATTTCAGGTGGATATGGAATTTGCGGGAGGTACACCTGAAGGCATACGACGTGGACAGACACTGCAGCTGAAACTAAACCTGAACGATGGCGGCAAAGCGATACTTTTACCACGCGGCGGCTTCTACCAAAGCACTGGTGGCAACTGGGTTTTTGTAGTTGATAAGTCAGGTAGCTTTGCCGAAAAACGAACTATAAAACTAGGCCGCCAGAATCCGAATCATTACGAAGTAATAGAAGGCCTGAAGCCCGGCGAAAAGGTCATCGTTTCATCCTATGACAGCTACGGAGACATTGACCGACTGGAACTGAAATAGATTGCTGATTGCTGATTGTGAGGACCGGAAAAACAACTTTCTAACTCTCTAACTTCTAAACTTTCTAACTATAAATACCTCGCTCCAATAGTACAGAATAAAACTAAAAACATTTAAAGCTACACCATCTCATGAACAAGGAACTACTCATCGAAACCAAACAGCTACAGAAAAAATATGTAACTGATACTGTAGAAACCACTGCTCTGGCAGGGGTTGATCTAAGCATTACCAAAGGCGAATTTGTAGCCATTATGGGCCCGTCCGGTTGTGGCAAGTCTACGTTGCTGAACATTCTTGGCTTACTTGACAGCCCGTCTGGTGGCGTATTTAAATTCTTAGGCGAAGACATTACAAATGCCAGCGAACGCCAGCGTGCCAAAATACGCAAGCAGAACCTGGGCTTCGTGTTCCAGAGCTTTAACCTGATTGATGAGCTGACTGTGGAAGAAAACATTGGTTTGCCACTTGCTTACCTGGGTGTAAGTAAAGCTGAGACCGAAAAACGCGTAATGGAAGCGATGGAACGTATGGGCATTGCACACCGCCGTAACCACTTCCCGCAGCAGTTATCCGGTGGCCAGCAGCAGCGTGCCGCTATTGCCCGCGCCACGGTGTCTAACCCAAGCCTGATACTGGCCGATGAGCCAACAGGTAACCTCGACTCGGTGCATGGCCGCGAAGTGATGGCATTGCTCACCGAACTGAACGAAGCAGGTACTACGGTAGTAATGGTAACCCACTCTCCTTCTGATGCCGAATATGCACACCGTATAGTTAATCTGTTCGACGGACAGATCGTGACAGAGAACCTGAACGTGAGAAAACATGTGGCAGAACTACTTTAAGGTTGCGCTACGCAATATTTACCGCAACAAAGTTTACGCTGCTATAAACATTGCCGGGCTGGCATTAGGTGTTGCCTCCTGCCTCCTTATTTTTTTATATGTGCAGGATGAGCTCAGTTATGAAAGCCACTTCAGTAAGGCCGATCGTATAGTTAGGGTTGCCGGCGAAATTGAGCACGAGGGACAGGTAAATAAATTTGCCTTGTCTCCTCCGGTGCTTGCCCCTATCCTACTAAAAGATTACCCGGAACTGGAGCGCGTAACGCAGCTTGCTAATGCCCGCAAACAGACCATCTGGTACAAAAACAAAAGCTATAACGAAGAGAACCTGCTGTTTGCCGACAGCTCTTTTTTTCATGTTTTTGATTATGAGTTCCTGGCCGGAGACCCTGCTACTGCCCTGGATGAACCCCGAACTATAGTTGTAAGCGAGCAACTGGCCGACAAGTATTTTGGCGGAGCTGAACAGGCTATAGGGCAAGTACTGAAATTCAGTCGCGACTCGTACATGGTAACGGGTGTTTTCCGTGATCAGGGTCATTCGCATATTCAGGCCAACGCTTTTCTATCCAGAAGCACCCTCGATACCAAACGCCAGGATGTCATCACAGATGATAACCACTGGTTTCACATGAACCGCTACACGTATGTGCTCCTGCGGGATAAATCCCAGATCGCCCCTTTCCAGGAAAAGCTCAAGACATTTGCGGCTACCCATGTAACGCCCTGGATAAAGGAAAACGAACTGGCTGCCAACATGACTTTCATGCTGCAGCCTTTGCCCTCTATTCACTTCAACACCGTTTATACGGATGATCTTTCTCCGGCTGGCAACATCAACTATATTTATATTTTTGCGGCAGTAGCCGTATTTTTATTACTCATTGCCAGCATCAATTACATGAACCTGGCAACTGCCCGCTCTGCCAAACGCGCTAAAGAAGTAGGCCTGCGCAAAGTAGTAGGCGCTTACCGTTCGCAAATTATCGGGCAGTTTATCGGGGAATCTCTCCTGATCACGTTGCTGGCTGTGGTGCTGGCACTTGCCCTGGTACAGATTCTTATTCCAACATTTAACGCACTTACCGGCAAGCATTTCGATGCCAATTTCTTCTTACAACCTGAAATTGCACTGGCCCTTTTTGCGATCATCCTGTTTATTGGTGCCATTGCAGGCAGTTACCCGGCTATTTTCCTGTCTGGTTTTAAGCCTGTAGATGTCCTTAAATCCGATAAAAGTCCGAAAGGCGGTAGTGCTGCGCTCAGAAGAACGCTGGTGGTTATCCAGTTCATGATCTCGCTCATCATGATCATCGGAACTATAGTTGTGTTCAGCCAGATGCAGTTTTTAAAGAACCGCGACCTGGGCTTTAACAAAGAACGGATCTTAACCATTGATATACCTGTAGGCGACTCGATGCTGGTAAAGCAACTGCCAACTATAAAACAGGAACTTTTAAGCAACCCCAACATAGAAAGCGTTTCCAATTCGGCCGACATTCCGGCTGAGTCTAACAGTACCATATTGATTTTTGCGGAGAAGAACGGAGCCACCTTACAGAACGCTATGGATGTGATGTTTGTGGATTATGATTTTGTAGATGTGATGGGGATACAAGTTAAAGAAGGACGCAATTACTCCCGCAACTATAAAACCGACCTGAAAGGCGGGCTGATCATAAATGAGGCGGCCGCAAAAAAAATGGGCTGGAAAGACCCGATCGGGAAAAGGATACAAATGGCTGACTGGGATGCTAAAGTGATCGGCGTTGTGAAAGACTTCCACGTAAAATCGTTGCATACCAAAGTAGCGCCACTGATACTTGCCCTTGTGCCTGAGTCGTCGGGTTATCTGCTCGTACGCCTGAAGCCACAGAACATGCCGGCAACTATAGGCTTTATACAGGAAAAATGGCAGGCCTTCGATACAAAGCACCCGATGGAGTATTTCTTTATGGACGAGCACTTTGACAAACAGTACCGTGCCGAAGAAAAGATGCTGACCGTGTTCGGTTACTTTGCCGGTTTAACGATCTTTATTGCATGCCTCGGTTTGTTCGGCCTCGCATCGTTCACAGCTGAGCAACGCACCAAAGAGATCGGGATCCGTAAAGTGCTGGGCTCCTCAACCGGAAGTATCGTACTGCTCCTCTCCCGCGATTTTGCTCTACTGGTACTGATTGCGATTGTGCTGGCGATACCCGTTGCCTGGTATGGCATGGATAAATGGCTGCAGGATTTTGCCTACCGCACCAATTTAAGCTGGTGGATATTTGCCCTTGCCGGTTTTGCAGCCATGTCGATTGCGCTGCTTACTGTTAGTTTCCAGGCGATAAGGGCAGCTTTGCAGGACCCCGTAAAAGCCATACGCACGCAATAAGTAACTATAGTTTCCCTTACACCTTAACCCAGATATCATGAAAAAGCTGCTTTACACGATTGCCCTACTCTTTCCGTTGGCTTTGCAGGCCCAGGATACGCATAAATTTAACCATACATTAGGGCTGGATGGCACCAAACAAAGCAATATACGCCTGGAGATTCCGGCTGGAGAACTTACCCTTAAAACTGGCAGCGCCCAACTGATAGATACGAAGGTAAACTATAACCTGAAAGACTGGAAACCCAGCACAAGCCTGACCCGCAGCAATGGCAGCACCAGCTTAACTATAAAACAGAAGAGCGACAACGGCAACAACAATGCCGGCGAAAACAAATGGAATGTAAGCCTGAACAAGAGTACGCCACTTAACCTGTCGCTAACGATGGGTGCAGGCAAGTCTAACCTGGACCTGAGCAACAGCCGGTTGCAGAAACTTAACATTGAAGCCGGAGCCGTTGGTTGCGACATAAACCTGAAAGGCAGTTCCGTAAAAGTAGTTGAAATTGCAGCCGGAGTAGGCGAACTTAACCTGGACATGACAGGCAACTGGGACCATAATGTGCAGGTAGATATTTCGGGTGGTATTGGCGAGGTAAACCTTAAATTACCTAAAAACACCGGTGTGCGCCTGAACCCGACCGGGCTAGGCAGCAAAAACCTGAATGGTTTTAAAAAGAATGGCAGTTATTACCAGAACGCGGCCTACGGTAAAAGCAAACATACGCTAACTATAAACGTATCCGGTGGCATGGGCAGCATAAATGTAGTGGAAGGGTAAAGCACATGTTGCTGCATCCGTGCACACTTTTACAGCTAAACTTTTAGCACCGCCCTCTGCATTCTGAGCTTCTGTTACCGACATAAACTATGAGATTACAAAAAATACTCCTGCTTCTTAGCCTTACTGCTTTACTTGGTTGCTCTACTGCCCGACCTGCACAAACCTCGCAGGAACAAGCCGATGATACCTACAAAGTATCGATAGACCTGACAAAGGTTAAGGACGACAAGGTGCAGGTTACTGTAGTAGCCCCGGAACAGAAACAGGAAGAACTTATTTACAACATGCCCAAGATCGTACCGGGCACGTATTCGGTCTCAGATTTCGGTAATTTTGTAACAGAGTTCACAGCCCTGGATAAGAAAGGTCAGAAGTTACCGGTAGAGCAACTGGATGTAAACCGCTGGCGCGTAAAGAATGCCGACGACCTGCACACCATAACCTACTGGGTTGATGACACCTTTGATTCCACCAAAAAGTCTGAAGCCATATTTGAGCCGGGCGGAACAAATATTGAAGCCGGAAAGAACTTTTTGCTGAACACCTTCGGGTTTGTGGGTTATTTTGATGGCTTGAAGCAGGTACCCTACCAGCTAACTATAACCAAACCGGAAGGCTTTTATGGTTCAACGCCACTGATCGCGACCTCCTCCACTTCCACAACAGATACTTATTTGCTGTCGGATTATGTAACGCTGGCCGACTCTCCGCTTATGTACAACCGCCCCGACACGACCATACTTGATATAGGTGAAACCGATGTGCTGGTATCTGTGTACTCCCCGAGCGGTAAAGTAAAATCGCAAACTATAGCTACCAACATTGAAGATATCCTGAAAGCACAGCGCAGTTATTTGGGCGGCAAACTGCCGGTAGATAAATATGCGTTTTTGGTTTATGTGCCGCAGCGTGTTGGTAAATCCGGTTCTTTTGGCGCCTTGGAGCATTCCAATTCATCGGTTTACTTTTTGCCCGAGATGCCTGAAGAACAGTTCAGCAGCACGATGCGCGATGTGGCAGCGCACGAGTTTTTCCATATTGTAACGCCGCTAACGATACACTCCGAACAGATCGGCAACTTCGATTTCATAAACCCGGATATGTCTGAACACTTGTGGATGTACGAGGGTGTGACGGAATATTTCGCCTCGCATGTACAGGTATATGAAGGCCTGATTGACCTGGATACCTACCTGAACAAGATACAGGAGCATATTGCCACCGCCAAAGCGTACTATAACGATACGCTCCCGTTTACAGAAATGAGCGCCAATGTGCTGGATAAGTACGAAAAAGAATATGGCAACGTGTACCAGAAAGGCGCGCTTATCGGCTTGGTGCTGGATGTACGCCTGCGCGAGCTATCTAATGGTAAATACGGTCTCCGCGACCTGATGCGCGACCTGGGCAAAACCTATGGCAAGGACAAATCTTTTAAAGATGAGGAGCTTTTTGATAAGATAACCGAGCTGACCTACCCGGAGATCCGCGAATTCTTTACAAAGTACGTGGAAGGAAGCGAGCCGCTCCCGCTGGAAGAAACTTTCAGGAAAGTGGGCATCATCTATCAGCCTTTGTCGAAGCAGATGATAAATTCTTATGGTGGCTTTGTGCCGGGTTACGATGCCGAAACAGGCAGAATTATAGTTGAATCTACGGAAGGGATGGATGCTTTTGGGAAAGAGCTCGGGCTTAAAAGCGGCGACCAGCTCCTGAAATGGAACGGAACAGAAATATCACCAGTCAACATCCGCCAACTCATAGGTGAAGATCTACAGGCCATGCAGCCCGGTGATGAAGTGACAGTAACCGTGAGTCGCAAAAACAAAACCGCAAAACCTACCGAGGTAACACTAAAGGCAAAGGTAAAGCAAATGGAGCGTATGGTACCGCATTACCTGCAGCCAGACCCCGAGGCCACACCACAGCAAAAAGAGCTCCGCAACGCGTGGCTAAACTTAAAAACAGAATAAATCCCAACCGGACAAAACAATAAATAAAAAGCCGCAAACCCTGCGGCTTTTTTCATATCATCTGTTTTACAACTATACAGATATACAACATATTGTGAATTTTTAATTTATAGCTTGACCAATACCCGGACCCGCAAGTTTGTTTAATAACCGGCAAAAAGTATAGTTACTTATTGTGGGAATTATCTAATTTTGCACTCTATTATCAAGCTATAGTTTGTATGCCCTTTAACTTTTGCCGCTTTTTTTTACTGGTTTCCTTCTTTTTATTTTCAGTTACGGCGTTTGCACAGGGTTTCCGGGTGAGCGGCACCGTACGATCGGCAGCAGATAACGAGGTATTGATAGGTGCTACCGTAGCCGTGCCGCAACTACGGCTAGGCACGACAACCGATGCAAACGGCTTTTATAGTTTAAATCTTCCTGCGGGTACCTACGAGCTGCAAACCACTTACATTGGCTTTTTGCCGGCAACACAAACTATAACAGTCACCACTTCTGGCCAAACTATAAACATCAGCCTGCAGGCTACAGAAAACCGGTTGAGCGAAGTAGTTATTGAGGGCAATTCGCTCCAGCAAAAACTTATGGATAACCGCATGAGCGTGGAAAAGCTCAGCACTGTGGAAGCAAAACTGCTGCCTGCTCTTTTCGGGGAAGTAGACCTGATCAAAACATTACAGCTAAAACCGGGTGTACAATCGGGCGGCGAAGGCTCGTCGGGCTTGTATGTGCGCGGCGGGGGCCCGGACCAGAACCTTGTCCTGCTCGACGATGCTGTTATTTATAATCCATCCCACCTTTTCGGTTTCTTCAGTGTATTTAACCCCGATGCCGTTCGCAGCGTGGAGCTTTACAAAGGCGGATTTCCTGCTCAGTTCGGAGGGCGCTTATCATCGGTTTTGGATGTGCAGATGAGCGAAGGAAACAATGAAAAGCTGCGTACAAGCGGTGGTATCGGCCTTATCTCATCCAGGTTAAGTTTAGATGGCCCTATCGTAAAAGACAAACTGACATTCCTTGTTTCGGGTCGCCGCACGTATGTGGATACCTTTACCCGCGTCATAAATAAGCTCAACAAGGACACTAAAGATTACAATCCCATCCCCGATTATTATTTCTATGATTTTAACGCGCGCCTGAACTATAAACCTACGCCCCAGGACGAAATAATGGTGAGCGGCTATTTTGGCCGTGACTTTTTTACGTTTGATGACGATGCCGATTTCAGTTTTTCGTTTGACTGGGGCAATACGATGGGTGTGATCAACTGGCGCCACAACTATAATTCGCGCTTGTTTTCCAACACTTCGGCCTCGGTAACCGGCTACCAGTACAACATCCTGAACCAGATAGATGTGTTTAGTTTCAACCTGCGTTCCGATGTAAAAGATATTACCTTAAAAACCGATTACGTGTGGGCGCTGGACAACAAGCATACTCTAAAATTCGGGGCACAGGCAACAAACCATAGTTTTACGGTTGGCCGCCTCAACTTCGAAAGCGACGACGCCAGGCAGAATTTCAGTTCCGGCAATACCTACAAAGCAAGTGAGTTTGGAGCCTATCTGTCAGATGATTTTACAGTAAATCCGTTGCTGTCTTTTAACTATGGCTTGCGCATATCGGGCTTTAACAGCCAGGGAAAAACATACGCGGCTTTTGAACCACGTGCAGCGGCACGCTATAATCTGTCTGAGAACACAACTATTAAAGCGAGCTACGCCAGCATGATGCAGTACATACACCTGCTGGCCAACTCCGGTGCTTCGCTCCCTACCGATATCTGGTTTCCGTCCACGCCCCGCGTAAAGCCGCAGCGCTCGCAACAGGTAGCAGCCGGCATCAGTCACTTATTCGGCAACGGTAAATACCTTGTTACCAATGAAACCTACTATAAATGGATGCACCGCCAGATCGATTTCCGGGATGGTGCCAACCTCTTTGTAAACGACAGCCTGGAGAGCGAATTCCTGTTTGGCAAAGGTGAAAGCTACGGCAACGAGATCTACTTCGAGAAAATAAAAGGCCGTACTACCGGCTGGTTCGGTTACACCCTATCATGGACCTACCGCCAGTTTGATGAGATAAACGAAGGCAAACGCTTCCCGACGCGCTACGACCGCCGCCATGACCTGAGCCTGGTAGTGCTGCACAAGCTGAGCAAACGACTGAGCCTGACCGGTGCCTTTGTTTATGGTACCGGAAATGCCTTTTCGCTGCCGGTTGCCCGGTTTGCTTTCCAGGATGTGGAAGGTGAAGAACCCAGCTATGTACCTATCTATGAAGACCGGAACAGTTTCCGGTTAGATGCCACTCACAGGCTGGACCTGGGCGTTGTCTGGAAGCTAAAGCCTAAACGTGGCGAGGCCGACCTAACCTTTAACGCTTACAATGCCTACAACAGGCGAAACCCTTATTTTGTGTACTTCGAGCAACTGAAGGACGAGGAAGAGAACCAAACGATAGGCTTCCGGGCCAAACAGGTTTCTTTGTTCCCGGTTATTCCTTCTGTTACCTATAATTTCAGATTTTAATGAAACGCTTTTTATACTTACTCCTGCTGCCGTTGTTTTCTATAGTTGGCTGCAACATGGAAAAAGAGATCGATATCGTGTTGCCTCCGCACGAGCCTCAACTGGTAGTAGAATGTTACCTGGAGCAAAACAGACCGTTCCAAGTTACAGTATTGGAGACTTCTTCTTATTTCGACGCCCCGACTCCACCTATAGTTCCGGATGCCGAGGTGTATATCACTTACCGCGACAAGCGTATAAAACTAACTTACAAGCCCGGATATAACAACCGGACAAATGGCTATTACACTCATTACTCTTACACAAAAATGCAGGGCAAGCCCGGCGAAATTTATGGTATTGAAGTAACAGATGGCAAAGGTCGGAAGGTAACTGGATTTACTACTGTTATGCCAAACGTACCAATCAGTAATGTGGAATGGAAGTTTAACGACAAGGATAAAGCCTATCTGCTCACCACGTTCCAGGACGATCCGAACAAGAAAAATTTTTATCGCTACGTGACCCACCGAAGCAGCCTACGGAACAACTCGGATCGTGAGTTTGTAACTACTGATGAACTAACCAATGGTAAGGAAACGTCCTATGGCTCGGCTTATGATTACGAAGAAGGCGACACACTGATTCTTTCCCTTTTCAACATTGAAAAGCAATACTACGACTTCCTGCAGTCTGTAGAAGACGCCAAGAACTCCAACGGCAATCCGTTTGCGCAACCAGCCAAAGTAAAGTCATCTGTGCAGGGCGGCTTCGGCATTTTCACTAATCTCGCCATAGATAGGAAAAAGGTAATTATCAGTAAGTAAATCTGCCAGTTTCTGATTTTGGTTTAGAAGCTTTTGCTGCGGATACAGGTTTAACCACTGCCAAAATAAGAGGAATTTTACCGCTTCTTGGCTTTTCCCTAAAGAGGGATAAGAGTTGTCTGAATCAGGATTAAGGATTTACAGGCTTGGGGCTATTGCTATAGTTTAAACTATAATTTTATAGTTATTGCTTCTCTGCTGGCGCGAGCGTCCTCGCTCGTGACTTACGATGGTGTTGAGTCTCCAGACTCAACTGGCCCGACAGGGACAGGCATAGTAGTAGCGCTGGATATAGTTCTATAGTTGGCATTGGTCCAACCACCCCTACCCCTCCTTGTCTAAGGCGGGGAGCTTTTTCTGCTACTGCTATAGTTGGAATTATCGTTTTATAGTTGACGTATTAACCCACCCCTACCCCTCCCAAGAGGGGAATCTCTGCTATAGTTATAGTTAAGTGTATAGTTTTATAGTTGCTGTCTTAACACCCCTGTAGTCCCCTCAAGGGGACAATTCTGCCAATATCAATTTCTAAACTATAGTTTTATGGTTCCAGTCTACGAGCAGGACAGGTTTACCTGTCCCTACGAAACTACCACCACGATAAATCTCGAAGCTTACCGGTTCAAATTGATAGAAGAACTATAGCTATCGAACTGATCACAGTCTTTTGGTGGAGCGCCTTGTAGATTTGTGGTGCCGCCAGGCATTGCGACGTCAGGAGCGAAGCAAATGTACACCGCGCGATGCCCGAAGACGGGGCCTCCCGGCCGTGAGGGCACCAAAGTTAACTATAAAACTGTAGCTTTGTAAAGCTCCCAGGATTAGAAGCAGCTATGAAAGAAAAGGCTTGGTTCCAGCTGAAAAGACTTTAACTATAAGCTGAGATAGGTTTCTCACTTCGTTCGAAATGACAAAAATAAAAAGTCAGCTATAGATCATTTCAAGTCTCAAAGCATTCCAAACAAAGAGGCTTACATCTTGATCTATAGTTTTACTTAAATACAAAAGGCCCGGACTATAGTGTAGTCCGGGCCTTTTGTAAAATTATAGTTGTATTTACTGGATAGCAATCAGTTCACGGATAAGTCTTGTCATGCGTGGTTCGGCTACAGCGGCTGCATCTAAAATATCGCTTAGGATAACTTTTTTGATCCTGTCTGGTGTGCCCATATCGGTAATAACTGACACTGCAAAAACAGGAACGCCCATGTGGCGCGCAGCAATCACTTCCGGCACTGTAGACATACCTACTGCATCAGCACCAATTGTACGGATGTAGCTGTATTCGGCAAGTGTTTCGAGCATTGGGCCCGGCACAGATGCATAAACACCTGTACGTACTGTAAAGCCTTCTTTCGCAGCGATCTCAACGGCCTGCTCTACCATTTTACGGTCGTAGGCTTCGCTCATATCCGGGAAGCGTGGGCCAAGCTCGTCCAGATTAGGACCCAGCAGCGGGTTAGACGGCTGCAGGTTGATGTGGTCTGTCTGGATCATTAGGTCGCTCACATTATAGTCCGGATTTAGGCCACCAGATGCGTTAGATACAAACAGCTTCTGAACACCCAGCAACTTCATAACACGAACCGGGAACACAACCTGGTGCATGGTATAGCCTTCGTAATAATGGAAACGGCCCTGCATTATGATAACACGGCGGCCTGCCAGCGTACCTAATATCAGTTTACCAGAGTGGCTCTCTACTGTAGAAACCGGAAAATGCGGAATATCAGCATAGTTCAGGCTAAACTGTATATCTATCTCTTTTACCAAAGCGCCAAGGCCGGTGCCCAGTATAATCCCAAACTCAGGTGCAAAATTTTCGGTGTTAGCCTGTATATAAGCTTTCGCTTCGTGTAGTTGCTGCATCATAATGCTGATTCTAAATAGCTGAAGGAATGATTAATTGAATTTAATGGTGCAAAATAGGCGATTTTATAGTTCTGAATAAATGACTTTCATCACAGGATTCAGGTATTAAACTATAAACTCCTGAACTATAGTTGCTGGCAAGTTGCAAAAAATTACCCTGCCCCGAAAACAAAACCGCCGCGACTATGCATTAGTCGCGGCGGTTTAAACTATAGATTTCCTCTGAGAGACTCGTTATTACTCTACGCTCAGGTTATAAGGCATACGTGTCTGCATCCCCTGAATGTGCTCTACTTTTTTGTACATGTTGTAAAGTGGGTAAAGTTCGCCAAGTTCAGCTTTTACCTGTGCCTCTTTTACCTGCTTGCCTGCATCGCCCATCAGCTCTTCCACAAAAGACTTACGTGCCGGTAATTCGGTAATTCTGTAATCGTCTTTGATGTTGGCTTTGGCTGCTGCAATTTCAATAGCTGTTTCCAGGCCACCGAACACATCTACCAGGTTACGCTCTTTGGCCTCAGCGCCAGACCATACACGGCCTGATGCATATTCCTTCAATTTGTCCTGCGACATACCGCGGCCCTGTGCTGCTTTTTTAGTGAACACATCGTAGATCTGGTTGATCTGGCGCTGCACCACTTCTTGCTCAAACTCAGTCATTGGTCGGGTAAGCGTTGGCACATCAGAGTACTTGCCGGTTTTCACGTTATCTATCGTAATGCCCAGCTTGTTGTTCATAAAGCCCTGTATGTTCGGGATAATACCAAACACACCAATACTACCGGTAATAGTGTTCGGGTGCGCTACAATCGTATCGCAGCCCATAGCCAGGTAATACCCACCAGATGCCGCCACATCAGACATAGAGGCAATAACCGGCTTCACTTTTTTGGTTAACTGTATTTCGCGCCACATCACATCCGAAGCCAGTGCGCTACCGCCCGGAGAGCTGATACGCAATACCACCGCTTTCACTTTATCATCCATGCGGGCCTTACGGATCGCTTCCGCAAAACGCTCGCTGCCGATCTCATCATCATCGCCTTTGCCATCCACAATATCGCCTTCAGCATAAATTACAGCAATGCGGTTCTTAGATGAGTTTGACTCTTTTTTGCCTTCCGCTTTTTTGTACTTCGACAGCTGTACCAATTCCAGTTTGCCATCTTCTTTTACACCTGATTTTTCTTTCAGGTAAGCAATGGCCTCGTCGTAGTAACCAACATCTGTAATCAAGCCATATTTCTTGGCATCTTCCGCGTCACGTACCAGCAGGTTATCAGAGATATTCTTCAGTTCTTCGTAAGATTTATTGCGGGATTTAGCAATGTTGCGCAGTTGATAATCGTTGATCGAGTTCAGGAAAGACTGCATCTGCAGGCGTGCCGGCTCGCTCATTTTATCCAGGAAGAAAGGCTCTACAGCACTCTTAAATTCGCCTACTTTAAATATCTGCGGCTTGATGTCCAGCTTATCCAGGGTACCTTTAAAGAAGTAAACTTCAGAGCTCATGCCGTTAAATTCTATCGTGCCCAGCGGGTTTACATAGATTTTATCAGCTACAGAAGCCAGGTAATATGCTTTTTCCTGCGACAGATCGGTGTAAGAAACAATGAACTTACCAGACTTCTTAAAGTCGATCAGTTCGTTGCGGATCTCTTCGAGTTTGGCCATTCCGCCATCAACAAAACGCATGTTCAGGAAAATACCTTTAATGTTGTCGTCGGTTTTTGCTTTGCGGATAGATGCCTTTATCTGGTCCAGGCCATCAGTGCTTGAGAAGCCACCGAAAGCAAAACCAAGTTCCTGCCACGGATCCTGCGGATCGCGCTCAGCAATAGGTTTATCGAGTTTAAGCTCCAGAACAGAGTTTTCCACGATGCTCACTTCATCTTTAGATGCAGCACTGGCAATAATGCCCACCATGATCAGGAAACTGATTAAGGAGAATAAGAGCAGGCCAACTATAGTTGCCAGCACATATTTCAGGAATTGTAACATATCAGGGTTTGTGTGATTATCAATTTGTTAACGGAGATCGCTCCCTACTACAATAAACGAAATTAAAGCTTATAGTTCAATAGCCATCCCCTTACTCGACCAACCTCACTATTGTATAGACAAACTTTTATAGTTAGAAAGTTAAAAAGTGTGGAAGTTAGAAAGTTATTTGTGTTCCGAGTCAAAAGTACCTTTTTAATCTAACTGTTAAGCTAACTTTTTTTGAGATCAAACGATCATCGAACCATCACTTTCTAACCTTCTAACTTCCAAACTTTCTAACTTTTAGTATCTGTATTTCTTTCCCCATTGGGCTTGTAGTTGCTTTCGCATTTCTACTTCGCGGCCGTTGTTTCCGGGGTCATAAAAAGCGGTGTTGGTTAGCTCTTGCGGCATAAATTCCTGCTCTACAAAATTGCCTTCGTAATCGTGCGCGTATTTATAGTTGTTGCCATAACCTATCTCTTTCATTAGCTTGGTTGGCGCATTCCGGATGTGTAACGGAACAGGCAGGTTTCCGGTTTGCTGCACCATTTGCCGGGCTGTTTTAATAGCCTTGTAACTGGCATTACTTTTAGGTGATGTTGCCAGGTAAACCGTGCACTGCGACAATATAATTTCTGCTTCCGGGTACCCGATCATCTGCACTGCCTGGAAACATGAAGTTGCCATTAACAACGCGTTGGAGTTAGCCAGGCCAATATCTTCGGAAGAGGCGATAAGTAATCTGCGGGCAATGAATTTCGGATCTTCGCCACCTTCTATCATGCGGGCAAGCCAGTAAACTGCCGCGTTAGGGTCGGAGCCACGAATGGACTTGATAAATGCTGAAACCAGGTCGTAATGCATCTCACCGGACTTGTCATACATTACGATGTTCTGCTGCGCTACCTGCTTTACCAGGTCGTTGGTAACTACTACTTCATCCGCACCCTGCACGCCTTCAGCCACAATCTCCAGCAAATTTAAAAGCTTGCGCGCATCGCCTCCGGATATAGTCAACAGGGCTTCATATTCTTCTACCCTAACTTTGCGGTGGCGCAGCCACTCATCCTGCTCCAGCGCTTTGTCTACTAACTCTATCAGTTCGTCTTTGGTGAGGTGCTTTAGTATATACACCTGGCAACGCGACAATAGCGCCGAAATAACTTCGAAAGACGGGTTCTCGGTGGTAGCGCCAACTAAAGTTACAGTGCCTTTCTCTACAGCGCCTAGCAAGGCATCCTGCTGCGATTTATTAAATCGGTGAATTTCATCTATAAACAGTACCGTTCCTTGTCGTTTCTTGGCCTGGTCTATTACTTCGCGGATATCTTTAACACCGGAGTTGATCGCGCTCAGGGCTACAAAAGGCACCTTCATCTGGTTGGCAATAATGTTCGCCAGTGTGGTTTTGCCTACTCCCGGAGGTCCCCACAGGATCATGCTTGGTATAACGCCGCCCTCAATGTAACGACGCAAAATACCATCAGGACCAACCAGGTGCTTTTGTCCGTAATACTGATCTAAATTATGCGGCCGCATGCGCTCGGCCAACGGTATGTTAGGGTGAATCATCTACGCTATCGTTTACCTGTTAAGGTTTAAAACAAAGTTACGGATTTGATAACAAAGAGGTAAACCTATAGTTTGAGCCGGCATTATAGTTTGTCATCCTCATCTGTAGTCTCTATCTTGTTTTCCCGCTCCAGATGTTCGCGTGTTGCTTCGCTGTCGTCGCGCATGGCAGGCTCGGTCATGGGGCTGTATTCTGGCTTCTCATCACCAAACAAAACACCCCACTGTTTAAAGTCCTCGGTTCTGTCAAATACTACCTTTAAAACTGCAATGATCGGCAGTGATAAAAACATACCCGCAATACCGGCAATCTCGCCACCCACAACCACGCCAACTATAGTTGCCAGCGCGTTTATCTTTACTTTAGAACCTACAATGCGCGGCATCAGGATATTATTATCAAGGAACTGCACACCGGCAATTACACCCAGCACCGTAAGTATAGGCCATAGTTCGGAAGAGGAGGCCAGTGTTAACAACACACCTATAATATTGCCCAGCAATGCCCCCACGTAAGGGATCAGGTTCAGGAAAGCGAAGATCAGCCCGATCAGTAAGGCGTGTTTTATCCCGATGATCAGCAGAATTCCTCCTAACAGAATGGTCATGTACGTAACCTGTATCAGCAACCCGAAAAGGTAACTTTTAATGATCACCTTCATTTCGCGCAGGGTTTCTTCTACGTTTTCATGCTTCTCTTCCGGAAACCACAGGAACACAAATCGCAGCAGCAGGTTTTTGTAAAACAGGATCAGGAAAATATAGATCGGCAGCAGGCCCAGGAAAACCACCAGAGCTGTTACGGAGCCAGCCGCACCACCCAGCAACCCAGCGGCATAGTCGAGCAGTTTGTTGCTTTGTTCATTTATAAATTTTAATTGCTCGTCGGTTGAGAATGGGGTTATACCCTCCAGCCAGGCACTAAGCGCACTCAGGTGGTTGGTAACGTTCTCCTTTATAGTTGGAAAATCTGTGATCAGGGCGCCAATCTGCATGGCAAAAAACCAGATGATACCGCCAAATACGATGGCCAGCAATAGCAGGCTTACAACTATAGCTAGCGCATCGGGGAATCTACGCCGCTTAAAAAACTGGAACACCGGCAACAGCATAATGCTCATAAAAAATGCCATCAGCAAGGGAGCCAGCAGTCCTTTTGCCAGTACAATTCCCCATCCCAGAAAGAAAAGGCCCATTACTTCCAGTGCCCTTCTGGCTGTTACAGGCATTTTTTTAATACCATCCATAGTTTCAGTATAGTTTGCAGGTCGTCTTTATACGGTATAAATTTAATTAGCGCGTACCTTTGCGGCATGAGTAAACAAGTACAGGTGCACGGGGCACTTTTCCTGGTGGCCCTAATATACGGCAGTAACTATAGCATAGCCAAAGAAGTAATGCCTTATTATGTAGGTCCTTATGGCCTTATCGTGATCCGGGTGGTGTCGGCGGCAATCTTTTTCGGAATATTTTCGAGGTTGGTGGTAAAAGAGAAGATTGTAGGCTGGGCTGATAACATGCGGTCTGTACTTTGCGGCATTACCGGCATTGCCATTAACCAACTCTGTTTCTTTGGTGGCCTTAACCTTACCTCTCCTATTAATGCGGCGCTGCTGATGGTTATCGTTCCGATCATCGTGCTTATTTTCTCGGCTATACTTTTGCGCGAGCGGGTAAGTATGCGCAAGGTGGGCGGAATAGTGCTGGCCTGTTCCGGTGCTTTCCTGCTGATCTACACGTCGCGTGGTGAAGCTGCTACCGGTAATTTGTGGGGTGATCTGCTTATTATATTAAATGCTGCAAGTTATGGCTTGTACCTGGTGCTGGTAAAGCCGCTGATGCAGAAATACAATGCCTTCACCATAGTTAGCCGCATTTTTGCCGTAGGTGCCCTCATTGTTGTGCCTTTCGGATTTAACCAGGTAATGAGCCCGGATTATAGTTCGTTTCCAGAGGAGATCTGGTGGGCGATTGTGTTTATGGTGCTGGCGGTAACTATAGTTGCTTACCTGTTCAACACCTGGGCGCTGCGCTATGCCAACCCCTCCCTGGTGGGTGCTTACATTTACCTGCAGCCGCTTATGGCTATAGTTGTAGCTATCGGTTTCGGGAAAGATGTTTTCACCCTGCAGAAAGGGATTTACGCGCTCCTGATATTTGCCGGGGTATACCTGGTAAGCCGGACAAGGCAGAATGTTGGTGTAAGTGAGTAAGCTCTAAATCAGGATTTTCTGGTTAGAGGATTAACAGGATTGGGCTTTGGTTTAAGTAAGGACTTCGTTTTATAGTTGCCGTTGGTCCAACCACCCCTTTATCCCCTCCTTATCTAAGGAGGGGAGCTTTTACTGCCTCTGCTTTAGTTTATCCATCGTTTTATAGTTGACAATTAACCCACCCCTGCCCCTCCCGAGAGGGGAATTTCGGCTATAGTTATAGTTTAGGTTATAGTTCTATAGTTGCAATCCACGAAGAGGACAGGTTTACCTGTCCCTTTGAAACTATGAACCCGATCAATCTCGGAGCTTACCGGTTCAAGCTATAAACACTGGTAACTATGCGAAACTTCTCAGTCTTTGGGTTGAGCGCCTTGTGAATGTCTGGTGCCGCTAGGCATTGCGACGATAGGAGCAAAAGAGATTCGCGCAGCGCGATGCCCGAAGACGAGGCCTCCCGGCCATGAGGGCACCGAAGCCAACTATGACAACTATAGGTACCTCGAGCTCCCAGGATTGGAAGTGGCTATGAAAGAAAAGGCTTGGTTCCAGTTGTAGAGACGCAAACTATAAGCTGAGATAGATTTCTCTCTGCGTTCGAAATGACAAAAGAAGAACTTAGCCCAGACACTAGCAGGAGCTGCGCACGCTGCTAGGTCTTTGCAAATCCTGCAAATCCCCTTAAATCCCGCTTCAAACAAAAAGTCCTGCCAGAATGAACTGACAGGACTTTTATACTTTATACTGCTATAAGCTTAGCTTGGCTGGTGCGATCTGTTGCGGTTGCCATTACTACGGCTGCTACCACTACGTTGACCTCCTCCTCCACTGCCGCCTCTATTTTGTGAGCTGGAGTTGCCGCCAGTGCTTGCGCCGGCAGGTTTGTTGCCCCAGCGGCTTCTGCCACCGTTGCCACCTTTTTTCTTTTGCTCCTTCATGGTAGATGCTGCTTCGGCAAAGTC
Organism: Pontibacter populi; assembly: GCF_019336435.1. Taxonomy (GTDB): domain Bacteria; phylum Bacteroidota; class Bacteroidia; order Cytophagales; family Hymenobacteraceae; genus Pontibacter; species Pontibacter humidus. The sequence continues at coordinate 1,165,628 of NZ_JAHWXQ010000002.1, forward strand.
TTTGGCAGTCATCGGGTATGGGTGGTTATCTATTACCGGAACATTCTTAGCAATAAGCTTCTGAATACTTACCAGGTACGAAGTTTCTTCGCCATCGCAAAACGAAAGCGCTGTTCCACTTGCTCCGGCACGACCGGTACGGCCAATGCGGTGCACGTACGTTTCCGGCTCGTTTGGCAGTTCATAGTTGATCACGTGGTTCAGGTCATCCACATCAATACCACGCGCGGCGATATCGGTTGCAACTAATACACGGGTACGGCTGGCTTTAAAATTATCCAGCGCACGCACACGGGCATTCTGCGACTTGTTTCCGTGAATTGCTTCGGCCTGAACTCCGGCTTTAGCCATATCCTTCACTACTCTGTCAGCGCCATGTTTAGTTCTGGTAAATACCAGTGCACGCTCAATTTCATTGCCTTTCAGCAAATGTATCAGCAGGTTCTTCTTGTCGGCTTTCTTTACATAGTAAACTGCCTGCTTTATAGTATGTGCCGTACTTGATACCGGTGTAACTTCTACTTTAGCAGGATCAACCAGTATGTTATCCGCCAGCTTCATGATCTCCGGTGCCATCGTGGCCGAGAAGAAAAGCGACTGGCGTTTTGCCGGTATCACGTTCAATACTTTGCGTACATCATGCACAAAACCCATATCCAGCATGCGGTCCGCTTCATCCAGTACAAAAATCTGCAAGTGACTTAAGTCTACAAACTTCTGCGCCATCAGGTCGAGTAAACGACCCGGTGTTGCTACCAGTATGTCTACGCCTCTTTTCAGGGCTTCGGTCTGTGGGTGCTGCGATACGCCTCCAAAGATAACCGTGTGCTTGAGGCCGGTGTTGCGGCCATAAGCGCCAAAGCTTTCACCAATCTGTAGGGCAAGCTCACGGGTTGGCGTCAGTATCAGCGATTTTATAATGCGCTTGTTACGGTCCTGAGGCAAGGCATGCAGTAACTGCAGAATCGGAATGGCAAAAGCAGCTGTTTTACCAGTACCGGTTTGCGCACAACCTAACAGGTCGCGTTTCTGAAGTATGTAAGGAATTGCTTTTTGCTGTATCGGGGTGGGGTTGGTGTATCCTTCTGTTTTAAGAGCGTTTAGGATAGGCTCTATCAGGTTCAATTCGTTAAATGTCATGTAATTGGTCTTATGATGCTGTACAGTACCATGTGTACTGGCTCAGCTTTGCCCGGGAATACATTGCATTTGCGATCAATCCCGGCGTTATTCTTTCTATCAACCTTTAAAGAGGGAGTATGGTTCTATTTGATCCATAATGATTGACAGTTTGCAAAGGTACGCTTAAATATGGTAGCTTCCTATGCCGGCCTATTAACGTGCTTCCGCAACTATAGTTCAGTATCAGGTATGGCCTATGCGCATGGCAACCGGGAACTGCACGTCGTAGGTTCTGCCATCGGGCCAGGCTTTCTTAAATTTTTCAAGCATTTGGTCTAACGGCGAATACCCGTTTTTTTCTTTGTAATGCTGCACTGCCGACCAGGAGTTAAGATATCCCAGCAAATCGTTCAAAGTCCAGGTGACAGTTATAGCTAGCTCCGGCTTCTCTTCTATCTCTTCAAAAGGGAAAGGTATAGTGGTATAGTTTTCATCGATATAGTTGCGTTCGGTATCCCAATAGCCGTCCAGCACATTATGGTAGAAATCTCCTAAAACAGGGTTTACGTCCGGCGATATTCGGGGCAGGTTGTAACACCAGACCGCTATTACGGCATCCGGTTTAGTTACCCGGTAAACTTCGCGGTAAAACGCATCAAAATCAAACCAGTGGATGGCCTGCCCTACAGTAACCAGGTCGATGCTGTTATCCGGCAAATTTGTTTCTTCGGCGCGGGCAAGCAGATAATGGATGTTGTCTTTTTTGACAGCGTTATCGAGTTGCTGCTGGCTTATATCGGAAGCATAGACCAGGTGACAGCGCTCGGCCAGCTTGGCTGCTACCTGCCCGTTGCCGGTTCCGCAATCCCAGGCATTGGCATAGTGTGGTTTCAGGCTGAAGATAAAATCATACAGGGTATCCGGGTACACCGGCCGGAACTTCGCATACAGGTTTGCCTGCGCCGAAAAATTATCTTTCGCTTCTTTCATAGACCTACTTTTTGAGGAATGACAGCAGAGGAGTTATAAATTTATCAAAGGCTTCGATGTGCGGCATGTGCCCTACTCCTTCCAGTTCAACCAGGGTGCTGTTCTTTATCTTTTTAGCAGTGTCTTTGCCAAGTTGCGGGTAATTACCCATTGTTGCCGCTACTTCTTTCGGAGCCAGGTTCTTGCCTAAAGCTGTGCGGTCGCGCTGCCCGATAATAAGTAAAGTCGGCATTTTTAGCTGATCGAATTCATAGAGAACAGGCTGCGTAAAGATCATATCAAATGTCAGCGCGGCATTCCAGGCAATGAGCGGGTAATTTTCGTTAATGGTCCAGCCGGCCAGCAGTTCAGCCCACTCGTCGTATTCCGGTTTCCAGTTGCCGCCATAGTAGTTTTCCAACTGGTACTTTTTAATCTTGTCGTAGTTCTGCTGCAATTCGCCTTTGTATGCCTGGTCTACTGATTGGTAAGGTGCCTTACGCTTCCAGTCTTCCAGCCCGATCGGGTTGGCGAGTATCAGTTTCTCCGTCATGTCCGGGTACATCAGCGCAAAACGGGTGGCCACCATCCCGCCCATCGAGTGCCCCAAAACTGCTACTTTTTTAACGCCTAAGGTATCTAGTATAGCTTTGGTATTTTGTGCTAATAACTGAAAGGTATACTGCAGATGCTCTGGTTTAGAGCTTTTGCCAAACCCGATCTGGTCGGGGATAATAACACGGTAACCCGCTTTCGATAGAGCTTCAGCAGTTTGCTTCCAGTAAGCACCGTTGAAGTTTTTGCCATGCAGTAACATCACAGTTTTGCCATTTGCCTTTGCCGGTTTCACATCCATGTAAGCCATGCGCAGGTTCTGCTTTTGTACGGTAAGCGGCAGGTACTTGACAGGAAATGGGTATGTATAGTTCTCCAGGTTAATGTCCAGGTTTTTGAGCTTTTGCTGCTGGGCTATAGTTGGTAACTGCAACAACAAAATGGCAAGTAGAAGTAAAGCGGTTCTTCTCATTTCTGATCAGTTTTAGATATTAATCTATACGGAAGCTGAATTTGGATTGTATAGATTATCAGAACTGCGAATCTCAGGATTTGTTTTAGAACTGAGATTTTTAAGACTTGATAGATTTTAGGAAGAGGCTGAGTTGATATCTATAGTTAGAAAGATCTATAGTTATAGTAATTATCATGGCGCGAGCGTCTTCGCTCGTGTCGACTATAGTTTGGCCTCTGGCCCAGTCAGATTATAAATCCAATTTTATAGACAAGACACGAATTACAGATTTGCATTAGCACGGTTTAGACCAAACTATAGTCGAGCGGCCATCGCTGAGCTTGCTTTTTCAAAGCAAAGCAAGTTGAAAACTTGCTCCCATACACAGCCACAAGTTACGCTGAAGCTAAACTTGCGGCAGAAGCGTCCTTCGGCTCATCTCGAATAATCCCTTTAATAACTGCCCAATCCCGGTTCATACAAACAAAAAACGCCCGGCCTTATAGAGACCGGGCGTTTTTAAACTATAGCTAAAGGCTAATTAAGCCATTACTTCATTCAGGTTAGGTAACTGCAGTCTGCCAAAGCGGTGCAGCGTGTTCAAATGCGAGCGCACGGCTTGCATAAAGGTTTTGCTCTCAATATAAGTGAGGTTAAATTCTGAGGCGGTTTGCTTGACAATGTCTGCAATGGCCGGGTAGTGCACGTGACTGATGCGCGGGAACAAATGGTGCTCGATCTGGAAATTCAGTCCGCCAACGTACCACGATAACCACTTGCTCTTGCGGGCGAAATTCGCGGTAGTGTTCAATTGATGGATCGCCCAGTCATTCTCTATAACACCGGTTTCACTTGGCAGCGGATGGGTAGTTCCCTCAACCGTGTGCGCCAACTGGAAAACAGTAGAAAGAATGATACCGACTGTAAAGTGCATCACCATAAAACCAAGTAAAACCTCCCAGAAAGGTATACCGAAAATGAGCGTCGGAGCTACCAGGATTGAGAAGAAGTATAGTATTTTAAAAGCTACAATTTTAATAAAAGCAACTGTGTTTTCTGACCCGGAACTAGCATTTACCCCGCTTTTGATGTACTTGAAAAACTGTATGAAATCTTTTAGAGTTACCCAGTAAAGCGTGAGCAATCCGTAAAAGAACAAAGCGTATGCCCACTGCAACCTGTGAATGAATTTCACTTTTGTATGTGGAGAAAAACGCAGCACGACCATATCATCAATGTCTTCGTCCATCTCCACCACATTGGTATAAGTATGGTGCAAGATGTTGTGTTGCAATCTCCAGTTAAAGGCTGAAGCACCCAACAGGTTCACGGAGTGCGCCATCAGGTAGTTCATGGTTTTGCTATTGGAAAAAGCACCGTGATTGGCATCGTGCATCACACTCATGGCTACACCGGCCGCGCCTATACCCATCACAATCCAAAGCCCCAGACTTATTGCTATATGCGGCGTAAAAGTGAGCAGGACCGCAAACGGAACTACATAGAGTAAAAGCAGCACAATGCTCTTTACCATGATGCTGGTGTTACCGTATTTTGGTAGTTTATTCTCTGAAAAATAAGCGTCCACACGTTTGCGGAGCGTCGGGAAAAACAGACTCTTGTCTTTGTTAACGAATTTTACTTTGCCTTTAAGCTTCATTTAATCTACTTGATAATCTAAAAAGTACGCACATTCCAAAAGCTGTTTTACGACTCAGCGAGACTCTGTGGTTACGCCAGCTTAACTAAAAACAGGTTGTATCCCTTTCTGTTTCTCTAAATAGAGACTTTGAGATGATACAATAAGCACGGATCTACGCAATTGGGGTGCAAATATAAAGGGGGAACGGGATAAATCAGCTTTCAGCAACTATTTCATTTTTTAGCCGATAGCTTCGTTCAAACTCGGTAGCCTTCCAAAGCGGTGAAGTGTAGCAATATGTGAGCGCACAGCTTGTCCGAATGTTTCATTCTCCATGTACGGGATGCCAAATTCGGCTGCTGTTTCTTTCACAATACCAGCAATCGCCGGATAGTGCACATGGCACACACGCGGAAACAGATGGTGCTCGATCTGGAAGTTCAGGCCACCCACGTACCACGACAAGATCTTATTGTGACGGGAGAAGTTAACGGTCGTATTCATTTGATGAATAGCCCAGTCGTTCTCAATAATACCATGCTCGTCTGGCCTCGGGTGGGTAGTACCTTCTACCGTGTGCGCCAACTGGAACACGACAGTCAGGATGATACCTGCCACAAAGTGCATTAACAAAAAGCCAAGCAGCACCTGTAAAAACGGAATCCCGAAGAACAGTGTCGGCACCCCGAAAATCACAAAAAAGTATACAGCTTTCATGGCCACCAGTTTGGCAAACCAGAATCTGTTCTCAGCGGTTGTGTTGTTGTTTACACCGTTCTTTTTGAAGAGCGCATACTGCACAAAATCTTTTGCAACCACCCAATAAAGCGTAAGCAAACCATAAAAGGCGAAAGCGTATATCCATTGTATTTTATGGAAGAACTTCACTTTTGAATGAGGATTAAAACGCAGCACCAGTCTGTCCTGTATGTCTTCGTCCATCTCCACCACATTGGTATAAGTATGGTGCAGAATGTTATGTTGCAGTTTCCAGTTAAAAGCAGAGCCTCCCACTAAATTTAAGGTATGGCCCATCAGGTCGTTTACACGCTTGCTTTTAGAAAAAGCACCATGGTTGGCGTCGTGCATAATACTCATGCCTATACCTGCTACGCCCAGGCCCATCACAAACCACAGCAGCAAACTAAGCGGATAAGCCGGTTGAAAGGCGAGCAGCGCTAAAAATGGTAAAAAGTAGACTAACAGCAGCACCACACTTTTCACTTTCATGGTTGTGTTGGCGGTAGTCGGAATATTATTTTCGGCGAAGTAGGCATCTACCCGTTTGCGGAGTGTAGCAAAAAAGAGGCTCTTGTCTTTGTTGACAAACTTGACTTTGCTTTGCAGCTTCATAGTTCTATAGTTGTGTGCTATCGAAATTCACACAGCGAATCAGAAACTCAAAGGTGAATTGCGATAATTGAAATGCAAACGTGCCTGTGCAACGCTTACTATAGTTAACCAAAGTAGTTACAGCTTCAAATTTTACCGCCCTTTACTTTGTAATAGTATGCAAGGTAACTATAAATAGGAGAAATCTGACTAATGCACCTAAAACTGGCATTCGGACTATAACCTTTCCACGAAGCTTATAGTTCAGGCAAGGCTTTTTAGCGGCTTGCCTGAACTATAAAACGCTGCTTAAAACTGTTTACTATACATCGTATAGTTGCGTGGCAACTGCTTTACGCGCGCTACGCCGGGCAGTTAAAAGAAAAACCAGGCTTAATGTAGCTAAAGTTGCCATAACACCCGTCATAGGTACCATGGTCCGGTTGTGCAGGTAACTAACTAAAGCTGATGCCAGTGCCCCTGTGCCCATCTGCAAACTACCCAGAATAGCCGAAGCACTACCCGCATTTTTAGTGAACGGCGACATGGCCAACGCTGACGCATTCGGGTTGATGATGCCCAGGCTGAACATAAATATGAAAAGCAATGCCAGTGTACCCAGCGCACTTAAACTGCCCGTAACACTACCAAACACCAGCGCAATAGCTGCAACAAACTGAATAAACCCAATTTTTAAGGTAAGCTGCTTACTTGTACTTCGGCGCAGCAGCAACCTGTTAACCTGGCTGCCAAGGATGTACCCGGCTGCATTCATGGCGAAAGCAATACCATACTGCGTGTCGGTCAAGCCAAAGTGCTCCATAAACACATACGGCGAGCCCGAAATGTAAGCAAACATACCTGCCGCAGCCAGACTCCCCGAAACGGCATATGTCAAAAATGTTCGCTCTCTGAAAACCAGACTGAAATCGCGGAGTATGAACCTGGGTTTAAGCGAAATGGATGCATCTGCTCCCCTGCTTTCGGGCAACAACCGCGCTACTGCAAAAAGAACCGCTGCGGCTATAGTTGCCAGTACTACAAATATGTATTGCCAGCCCAGGTGTGCTGTAACATAGCCGCCTATAGTTGGCGCAATAATCGGAGCTACCCCCATCACCAGCATCAGTGTAGAAAACACGTTTGGTATATCCTTCAATGGGAAGAGGTCGCGTACCATGGCCCGGCTGGCTACCATACCCACACAGCCACCCAGCGCAAGCAGCAGACGCAACCCGATCAGCCATTCCACCGACGGCGCCAGCGCACAACCCAGCGAAGCCAGCACAAAAATGCTCAGGCCAATTATCAGCGGCTTTTTACGTCCGAACCTGTCTATTAAAGGGCCATAGATCAGTTGCCCCACGGCTATACCAATAAAGTAACTTGTAAGCGACAACCCCACATGGGCTATATCGGTTTTAAGGTCTTTGGCAATGGCCGGGAAGCCCGGCAAATACATATCAATAGCAAAAGGGCCAACCGCTGCCAGCGCACCCAGTACCAGTATTATAGTTCTGTATTGTTTTTTAGTCATGTAAGATGGCAGATGCCAGGAAAAAACGAAAGCGCAAACTTAACTCATTGAGCTAAGCTTTGCGCTTTCAGAAAGTATAATTTTATTTTAATAACCGATCGTAAAACGCTGACGGATAAACTGTGGTTTTTCCAGTTCGTCTAGCACAGCAACTGCATAGTCTTCGTAAGAAATGTTGCTTTCGCCTTTTTCGTTCATTACAGGATTTTCTGTACCCAACCGGAATTTACCGGTACGTTCGCCCGGCCCGATCATAAAGGCAGGACTGAAGAAAGTCCACTCCAGGTCTTTTTCCTGCTGGTAAACTTTTAGCGAATCGCGCTGTGCTGAGGCACCTTCTTTCCAGTCAGCCGGAAAATCCGGGGTATCTACGGCCTGCACGCCAGGGGCAACATACAAACTACCGGCACCGCCGACGTTTAATACACGCTTAACACCTGCTTTTTTGGCTGCCTTTATAACTGCTTCAGCAACCTTATTATGGCTCGAGTAATCTGTACCAGGCCCCCAACCAGAACTATAAGATACCACTACGGCATCCTGTCCTTCTATTTTAGCGGCAAGATCATCTGCATCCAGTGCATCGCCTTTTGTAACTACCAGGCTTTCATTTTCTAATGTAAGCTTAGACGGGTCCCGAACTATAGCTGTTACTTCGTGGCCCCTGCTCAGTGCTTCGTGGGTAATACGGCTTCCAACATTTCCGCTGGCTCCTATAATGGCTATTTTCATGGTTTTATGCAGTTTTAGAGTTTCGATGACATTGTTATATAACAGCTAGCCTGAACTATAGTTCAGGATTTCGTGCCACTTATTTTAACTCCTTTTCCAGGATCACCATGCCACGGTATTCCGGCTTCATGGTTTCAAAGTCTAACCTGTAAGTACCGCAGTGGGTATAGCCATTCTGTTCATAAAACCGGATGGCATCATGGCTGCTGTCCATGGCTTTCAGCCAGATAACTTTCTTATTTCTTTCCCTGGCAAACTGATCTGTAAACGCAACTACCTTCTTTCCAATTCCTTTTCCGGAGGCTGCTTTTGTAAGGTAGATCCGCTCCAGTTCCAGGGCATCTTCCGAACTATAGTTTTCCAATGCTTTATCGATATTTAGTTTAAGGAAGCCTACCAGCTCATTATCGGCATGGATCAGGAAAAAGGCAGCATTATCATCTTCCAGCTCCTTTTTTAAAGCGGCATCACTAAAGCTGCGCTCAATGTACCAGGCACCGCCATCGTGCCATAAGTGCAGGTAATGATCGCCGTAGGAATTAAGGGCAATGTCCTGCAGGGTGTGCAGGTCAGAAATGGTGCAGGGAACTATAGTAACAGTTGCCATAGAAAAGCATAAGTATGAAACGGATGTAAAAGTACAGTACTTTGGAGCAAGGGTAAAGCATAAACCGAATTTTATAGTACAATAAATACTTGCGCGTAAAACAAGCTGATACCATTGCATTGCTTTTTACCAACTCCCGGTCATCTGCCTAAACCCCTGAAATACACAATCGTAGAATAGTTAAATAAACTTGTATTGATATGAGACTATTTCACAGATTCATACCATTGTTGATCACCGTATTGCTACTAGGTAGTTGTACTGGTGAAGGCTGGAGCCGCAAAGCAAAAGGTGCTGCCGTTGGCGGTGCGACTGGTGCTGCAGCTGGTGCGGTAGTTGGCGGTACGGAAGGTGCCGTAGTTGGAGCAGCCGCCGGAACAGTAGCCGGTGGGGCCATTGGCCGTAAGAAAGATAAAAAGAGAGACCGCAAACGCTACGAAGGTTACCGCGACAAAGACAAGAGCGATAACAGGTAAAAACAAAAGGCTGCCTCATCGGGCAGCCTTTTGTTTAAGACAAGTATATAACAGCTATTTACTTTTAGCAGAGATATTCAAAAGTTAAAAGCCGCCCGGGTAGAGGACCGGACGACTCTTAACGCTGAGCTGGTTTTGTTCTTAGAAGCCGCTCACATTCAGGCGTCCGCCCGACACACATTTGCCAGACAACGAAGCTGTAGGCACTGCACTGCTCATGATAGCATTTTTAATAGCTGCAGCTGTAGAACCAGGATGCGAAGCAGCATATAAAGCAACACCACCGGTTACATGTGGCGTAGCCATAGATGTACCATTATAGGAAGAATAAGTGTTAAAGGCAGTTGTAGAGTTGATTGCAGAACCGGGAGCTCCTATATCTACAGTAGTAGCACCATAGTTAGAGAACGATGACTTAGCACCTGAAGAGGTGATAGCCGCTACTGCAATTACATTCGGAAGGTCCATGTTAGATGGGTAGCTGGCTACAGCATCGTTGTTATCGCCCACACCATCGCTGCCACCATTACCGGCTGCTGCCACAAACAAGATCTCTTTTGTGTTTGCACGGCTAACCGCATCGTAAAGCGCCTGCGAGAAGCCGCCGCCGCCCCATGAGTTATTGCTGGCAACGATGTTCATACCATGTCTGTTCTTCAGGTCAGTCAGGTAATCAACAGCTTTTACAGCGTTAGCTGTTGTACCACCTCTGCGGCCTAAGAACTTAAGCGAGATCATAGTCACGTTCCAGTTAACACCTACTACGCCCTTGCCATCATTCACAGCGCCTATAGTTCCGGCTACGTGCGTACCATGGTCATCCAGGCTGCCTCTTGAGCCACCATCATACACCTCGTTATCATTTCCGTCAAAATCCCAGCCATGCACATCATCCACATAGCCATTGCCATCGTTGTCAATACCATCTACCGGATCGTGAGGGTTTGTCCAAACGTTAGCAGCAAGGTCAGGGTGTGAGTACTGAATACCTTCATCTATAATACCAACCACTACTGATTTTGAACCGGTGTTTCCAGTTGCCCATGCTTCGCCGGCCTGGCTGCCATACTGGTTTGCCGGTGATGTACCATCGCCATACATGCCCCACAGGGAGCCATTGGTGTAATAAGGATCAGAAGAAGCTGCGCTGTGTGTATAGATGTAATTTGGCTCAACGTACTCTATTTCAGCTGCACCCTTTAATTTACTCAGCGCTTCCAGGGCTGCCATTGGCGTATGCACCAGGGTAAGGCCTTCTCTGTCGCCGAAACGCTCCATGGCTTTTGTAAGGATGCGCTCTTTTACTTTGCCACTAATACGTGCTAAAGCTGCTGATCTTGCATCTGCTGATACGCCTGCTTTAAACTTTACAAGTACTTCGTTCGGAACCATGTCCTGGCCTTTACCAACCGCCTGCATTTCACTTGAAGTTGCAAACTCCTTGTCTTCCAACATTGTTTCTTTTTCGCAGCCAGTAAGCACAACTGCAGATAGAATAGCCATTGTAACAGCAGACTTTCCTGCTGTCAGGTAGTTTTTAATCATAATCGTTTTTGTTTTAGGTGTTAAGTGAGTGTTATTGTGATTATGAATTTCTTCTTTAAAATATGATATTCAAAGGAAGGTTTGAACAAAAAAGTAACACCACACAAATACCTGCAAAAAAGCACTTTACAAAAACCACTAAGCAAAAACAGGCCATCAAAAGCCTATCCTATTAATATATAAAAAATTATATTTAAGCAAAAAGTAACAATATACTTTTACTATACTATAAATTATTTTTTGAATGGCGCATCCAACACATCAACTATAGTCTAGCAACAAAAAAGGGTTGATCGAAAAATCGACCAACCCTTTCTAAATATCGCTAAACCTAAGCTTACAAGTGAATTACTTCATCATAAGCAGCAGCGGCAGCTTCCATAATCGCTTCGCTCATAGTTGGGTGCGGATGCACCGACTTGATGATCTCGTGGCCGGTTGTTTCCAGTTTGCGGGCAACAACTACCTCAGCGATCATCTCCGTTACGTTCGCACCGATCATGTGTGCTCCCAAGAACTCACCGTACTTGGCATCGAAGATTACTTTTACGAAACCATCTTTCGCACCGGCAGCACTTGCCTTACCAGAAGCCGAGAACGGGAACTTACCAACTTTGATCTCGATACCCTGCTCGCGTGCGGCTTTTTCAGTAAGACCAACCGAAGCGATCTCAGGAGAGCAGTACGTACAGCCCGGTATGTTGCCATAGTTTAACGGCTCCGGATGATGACCGGCAATCGCTTCCACGCAGATAATTCCTTCAGCAGATGCCACGTGCGCCAGCGCCGGACCAGGAACAATGTCACCAATTGCAAAGATTCCGTCTACGTTTGTTTTGTAGTACTCATCAACTATAACTCTGCCGCGGTCTACTTTAATACCCAGCTCCTCAAGTCCGATATTCTCCAGGTTAGTCTGGATACCAACTGCTGATAAAACGACCTCTGCTTCCAGTATCTCTTCGCCTTTGGCCGTTTTAACAGTTACTTTGCACAGATCGCCGCTAGTATCTACTTTCTCTACCGAAGATTCTGTCATGATGCTGATGCCGGACTTTTTGAAAGACTTGGCCAGCTGACGCGATACTTCTTCATCTTCCACAGGAACGATGTTCGGCATATATTCCACTACAGTTACCTTGGTGCCCATTGCGTTGTAGAAGTAAGCAAACTCCACCCCAATCGCACCGGAACCAACTACAACCATAGAAGCCGGCATTTTATCCAGGTTCATGGCCTGGCGGTAACCTATAATCTTCTTACCATCTATTGGCAGGTTAGGAAGCTCGCGTGAACGGGCACCTGTTGCGATGATGATATTGGTAGCTTCAACTGTATCTTTTTTGCCTTCAGCGTCTGTAACTTCAATCTTACCTTTGGCAACAATTTTACCGGTACCCATTATCGCGTCGATCTTATTCTTGCGGAACAGGAACTGGATACCTTTGCTCATACCATCAGCTACACCACGGCTACGTTTCACAACTGCGTTAAAGTCTACTGATGCTTCGCCAATGTTAATACCGTAATCAGCGGCATGATTGATATATTCAAAAACGTTCGCGCTTTTAAGTAAGGCTTTTGTAGGGATACAGCCCCAGTTAAGGCAGATACCACCAAGCGACTCGCGCTCGATAACGCCAACCTTTAAACCCAGCTGCGATGCACGTATAGCTGCTACATAACCGCCCGGGCCACTGCCAAGCACTACTAAGTCGTATTTTGATGCCATAGTTTCTATTTTTAAAATGATGAGCAAAATTAATCGGAAATCCCAACTTAGCAAAACCCAACCCCGGGGCAACTTTGGCACAATGGTAAGATAGGTGTTGTACGTTGGCACGTCAGAAGCATAAAAACAGGAAATTACTTTTAAAAGAGGCCTTATCTGCTGTTCTTTGCGCTGAAAAAGAAATCATTACCCTTATTGCATGAGAATACTTTTACCACTACTCCTATTTATTTTAGTTTCTTTTACTGCTTTCGCCCAGAAATCGGCGAAGGATTATTTTATCAGCGGAAACGAAAAATTTAAAGCCGGCAAATACACCGATGCTATTAAAGACTACGACCAGGTACTGAAACTGGAACCCAAACACGCCGTTACTTACACGAATCGCGGTGTTGCTAAAGACCGGCTGCTGGATTACCGTGGCGCCATAGAAGACTTTACCCAGGCCATAACACTAGACGCAAAGTATACGGAAGCTTACCTGAGCCGCGGCCTAGCCAAGTATAACTTAAAAGACTACCGCAGCGCCCTCCTGGACTATAACAAAGGCATTGAGCTGAACCCTAAAGATGCCAAAGCCTACAATAACCGTGGTTTGGTGCGCTATGGTCTTAAAGATTACAGCGGCGCCATTGCCGACTACACAAAAGCCTTAACAATAAATACCCGCTACGAAGAGGCCTACTATAACCGCGGCGCTCCTAAGTACAACCTCGGCGACAAAGCCGGCGCCTGCGCCGACTGGACCAAGGCCAAACAACTTGGTGTGAAGGAAGCTGATCAGTATTTAAAGAAGTTCTGTAAATAGGTTTTTACTTAGGAAGAAGCTTTTCCCTTTGTTCTGTCATTCGCTGTAATTTTGATCGAAGTAGAGAAATCTGGGTTCTATAGTTCCACTTCTGTCATTTCGAATGCAGTGAGAAATCTATCTCAGTTTATAGTTTGGTTTCATACTACTGGGACCAAGCCTTCCTTTCAAACATCTTTTAATCCTAGGAGCTCTACTTGCCTATCGTTTCAATCTGGCTTTGGTGCCCTCACGGCCGGGAGGCCCCGTCTTCGGGCATCGCGCTGCTGCTTTCTTGCTATCCTCCTTCGTCGGATTGCCTGACGGCACCGCAACAAAGCAAAGGCGCTCAACCCAAAGACTGAGAAGTTTCGCATAGTTACAGTTGCTATATGTTGAAACAGTAAGCTTCGAGCTTTATCGTGGCTCTAGTTCCGAAGGGACAGGTAAACCTGTCCTGCTCGTGGACTTAAACTATAGTAAACTCAGATTTCTCCTATCGTCGAAATGACAGAACATAAAGCAGTAGCCAGAAAAGTCCCCTTTGAAGGAGCAGGGGGATGACCAACCGTAACTATAAAACTACAGCTCCTCCTATAGCAAAAGCAGCAATTGTCCCCTTGAGGGGACTACAGGGGTGTTGAAACGTCAACTATAAAACTATAACTTAAACTATAGTAGCATCAGAAATCCCCCTCTTGGGAGGGGTAGGGATGGGTTAAAAACGTAACTATAAAACTATACCTCCAACTATAACAGTAGCTTTATCCTGCCAATCCTTTAATCCTGTAAATCCTGATTCAGACAATTCTTGTCCCTGCCGGGACAGTTGAGTTACAAACTCAACATCATACAAAACCACAAGTTGAAAACTTGCGGTAGCCTAATACAACTATATAACTATAACCTCAACTATAGCAAAGTCAGAAACTCCTTCCCTTTTTAGAAGTGATAAGGGTACGGTAAACGCAGCTACAGCATCATACTAACCAAGCTACGTTTGTATTAATCATATTTATTTTAAAAACATATACTTAAGACTATATTTAAATCGTTTACCTTTATACTTGCGAAGCTTATAGGCTTTGCTGATCTGAAAACAAACTTTTAGGGAGGATAAGGTAGAAATACCAAGTGTGTATAGGGAGCGAAAACCTGGAAGTAACGCGCTGGCTTCGGTTGGTGCGATCAGATGTTTCCGTGCTTCATTTTAACAAACCTATACACATGAAACAAAACTTATTACTGGCACTATGCCTGTTGCTCAGCTCTTTTGCCTTTGCGCAAAGCCCCGCCACCACCGGCACTATCAAAGGGACAGTTGTTGATTCTACTACGCTGAAACCTGTAAGCTACGTAACGGTAGTGCTCACACACCCCGACAAGAACGAACCTATCAAAAGCACTTTCACCAAAGACAACGGCACTTTTGAGTTTACCGGTGTTCCGCTGGCGAAATACAAGCTTATTTTCACGTTTGTAGGCTATAAACTACAAAGCACAGAAGTTAACCTGGATGCCAGTAAAACTATAGTTGATGCCGGGAAGATCAGCCTGGCCTCGTCGGCGCAGCAGCTAAAGGAAGTGGAAGTAGTAACCGAAAAGCTGCTCGTGACACAGGATGTAGACAAGCTGAGCTATAATGTGGAGATGGATCCGGAAAGCAAAACAATTACTGCCCTGGATATGCTCCGCAAAGTACCAATGCTCAGTCTCGACTCAGAAGAAAATATTAAACTGAATGGCAGCGGCAGTTTTAAAGTACTGGTAAATGGTAAGCCATCCACCATGTTTGCACGCTCTCCCAAAGACGTATTCCGCAGTATGCCGGCCAGCAGCATTAAACGCATCGAAGTTATTACTGACCCGCCTGCCAAATACGACGCCGAAGGGATTGGTGGTATTATAAACGTCATTACGACCGAAAATCCGAAGAATGGCTACAATGGCAGCTTATACTTTTCGCAGGGCACACCGGAGAGTCGGTATGGTTCTGCAAACCTTACTGCTAAAGTTGGCAAATTCGGCTTTTCAGGGTATGGCGGCACCAACAAGTTCACAAGCCCCAGTACTACCTCCGTTTTCGAACGCTACGATGACAGAACAGGAATTAACCTGCTGCAAAAAGGCAATGGCAACAGCGGAAACAACTTCAGCTATATCGATGGCGAAATGAGCTTTGAGATAGATACATTGAACCTCCTATCAGCCAAGTTCAGCATTAACTCCAGCAACTATAGCTCTATAGGTTTGCAAACCGTGGAAGAATTAAATGAGGCCGGCATCCGTAACTTGGCTTACTACAGGACCAACACAAACGAAGGATTCTGGGGAGGCTATGAAGTTGGCCTGGATTACCAGCACACGTTCAAGCGCAATAAAGATCAGCTGCTTACACTCTCTTATAAGATCGGTAACAACACCGACGAAAGCGATGGCGCTATACTTTTCACGTCTATTGAGAACTATAAAGGCGAAACAAACACCCGAACCCAGGATAATGGTTACTCCAGGGAACAGACCATACAGGCCGATTATGTGCACCCGATCCAAAAACATTCGCTGGAGATTGGTGCCAAAACAATACTCCGGGATAACGGTAGCGACTATTTTTACCGCAACTATAACCCCGAAACCGGCACGTATGTAGAGAATAAGAAACTTAGCAACGAGTTCGACTATAGCCAGAACATTTACGCAGCCTATGCTTCTACGAGCTTAAAGCTTAATAAATGGGGACTGCGTGTGGGTGCCCGCCTGGAGCAGACTGTTGTGGATGCTACCTTCGGAAACGCAACACCTATAACGGATCAGGACTACTTTAACCTGATACCAAGTATTGCCTTAACGCGCACTCTCAAAAATATGGCTACTTTAAAGGTATCGTTTACGCAGCGTATTGAGCGCCCTAGCTTGTGGTACCTGAACCCGTATGTAAACACAACTAACGAAAAAAGCGTGTCGTTTGGTAACCCGAAACTGGAGGCAGCTACAAGCAATGTTATAAGTCTGAGTCATAGTTTCTTTAAAGGCACTACATCTCTGAACTCAACGCTTACGCATGCATTTACTAACAACGCTATACAGAACTATACTACCTTTAACCCTGCTGACTCAGTAAGCAGCACTACCTATGACAACATTGGCAAAAACAGTACCTCTACTATAACGCTTAGTGGCAACTCTACCTTATTTAAGAACCTTAGTCTGAACCTGAGCGGCACTTTCTCTTACAGCCAGCTTAGCGGTAACATCTTTGGCCAGAATTTAGAGAATAGCGGGGTAAGCGGCTATATGCATAGTGGCATGAGCTACAAATTTCCGAAGAACTGGCGGGCAAGTGCCAACATGGGCTATTATGCACCGCAGGTATTGTTACAGGGTAAATCGTCGGGTATGATCTGGAATAGCTTTTCCGTAAACAAGAGCTTCCTGAAGGACCAGAAAGCCAGTGTTAGTTTATCCGTTTCCAATCCCTTCCAGAAATATTTTACATCTTACAACGAAGTAATTGGCCAGGACTTTACCCAGCGCAGCGAGTACCAGAACCTGCGCCGACGGTTTAGTATTGGGCTAAACTATAAATTCGGTAAGCTGAAAGAAGACATAAAACGCACCAAACGCGGCATCAAAAACGACGACCTGAAAGGCGGCGAAAGCAAAGGCGGGAATTAAATTATAAACTATAGTTGCCCAAATTGTAAAACCCGGTTACTCTTTTGGGTAGTCGGGTTTTGTTTTTTTATAGTTTGAGCAGGGTCACTTTGCTCTGTTCTACATTAATATTTTCACCATTTTTAGTTTATCTTAAATGCCATGAAACGTGTTACTCTACTGGCTCTACTTCTTCTACTTTACATCTACTCACATGCTGCTACTGAACCTACCTTTACTGATAAGCAGGCAAAGAATTTATATGCCTTTGCGAAGGCTTACGGGTATGTGAAGTACTTTTACCCGATCAAAAATAAGGAGAGTATTAACTGGAACCTTGTGGCTGCTACAGGTGCACGGAATATACTAAATGCTCCTAACGACACTATATTACAACAGGAATTAGCTAAGCTCTTCAGCCCGTTGGCTCCACTGTTAATGTTTCATTTTCAATCAGAAAAACCCTTTCCCAATAACCTTACAACTACTGTCACAGGTAATTACTACTATAACTTACACAAAGGGCTTGGACAGGATAAAGATGATCTGCCGCTCTTAACCAGAAAGCTGATTGGTTCACTTTATCAAAGTACTATAGTAGAAGTCGACAGGGGAAGTTATTCAGAGCAAGTGGAATCAGGAAGTATACTTTCTGTAGATAGTGTTTATACAGCTAAAATTACAGACAACCTGCTTTGCTCGCTACCGCTAACAGTAACTGAGCAAGCTTTTAACGGCAATATCAACTACAAGCAATTCACCAAAAAATATAAGCTTAACCTTAGCAACCAACAGGACCAGTTGGCAACTATCGTTATCTTTTGGAATGTCTTTCAGCATTTTCATCCTTACTTAGATTATACCATCGGCTGGGACAAAGTGTTTTTCGAAACTATAGCTGAGTTGTCTCCCTCCATGTCTGAAAAGGAATTTATACAAGCTGCGAGTAATATTACAAGTTCGCTAAACGACGGGCACGCCAGCCTGAGCTATACGAATAGCACTGGCATTTATAAACGCGCAGCTATACCTGCTATAGAAACAGGCTGGGTTGAAGGTAAACTCATAGTCACAGAAAGCAATATAGCAGAAGCTGCTTTACAGCAGGGGGATATTATTGAAGCTGTTAACTCCACTAAAACAGAAGAACTGATTGATCAGCTGAAGAAAAGACTTTCTTATGCAAATGAGAAGAACGGAAATTTACTTGCTGCAGAAAAAATCCTGAACAGCTATATGATAAGTGGCAATGCAGTAACTCTACATATAACTGACAACCTGGGAAATAAAAAGGAGTTCAGGCTTGATCCAAAATCATATTGGCTCAAAAAAACGCATAGTAGTAAACCTATTATTTACGAGGCTGAGAAGGGCATTTACTACATAGATGCTTCCAGAATCAGTGAGAAAGACATCAAAGCAAACCATACAGCACTTAAGCAAGCTAAAGGCATTGTAATTGATATGCGGAATCGGCCAAATAGTGCTTTTACTACAACTGTACTTCCCTACTTTATAAACAAAGAACTGCAAACAGGTAATTGGTCAGTGCCAAACTATACTTTCCCGGACCAACAGCGCGTAAACTATAAGCCTGTAGCAGGATGGCGTATTAAACCTAACGGAGAAAATATAGCTGCACCAAAAGCTTTCCTGGTTAACCACCGCACGTTCAGTTATGGTGAAACCTGTGCAGAAATAGTGGATCATTATAATTTAGGAACTATAGTTGGAGGCCACACAGCCGGCACCAACGGTAACATAAACTTTGCGGGAGCAGGTAAGCTACAGGTTCTCTGGACTGGTTTGAAGGTGCTAAAGAGAGATGGTAGTCGGTACCATGGTGTTGGCGTAGAGCCAGATATTTTGGTGCAGCCAACTATAGCAGGCATCCTGGAAAAGAAAGATGAAGCTCTAGAAAGAGCTATCCTTTTTGTAGAATCAGGTAAATAACAGTAACTATAGTTATAATTGTAAAAGCAGAACTATAACAATATCTTTCCGATGCCTCAACACACCATCCGCAACGCCAGGCCTTCTGAATTTGCAGCAATCGGGCAATTAATGGTGCAGGTATATTCTCAACTGGATGGCTTTCCAAAGCAATCAGAACAGCCGGCATATTATAGTTTACTCTCCAACATCGGGGAGTTTACAAACAAACCGGAAACGGAGTTATTGGTTGCAGTTGGAGCTGACGGTAAAATTGAGGGTGCAGTAGTGTATTTTGGTGACATGCTCTACTATGGTTCCGGCGGAACAGCGACCCAGGAGCGAAACGCAGCCGGTTTCCGATTACTTGCTGTAGCGCCTGCTGCCAGAGGTAAGGGCCTCGGGAAATTGCTCACCCTCGAATGCATCCGGAAAGCAAAAGCTACAAACCAGTCGCAGCTCATTATTCACAGCACAAAAGCCATGCAAACTGCCTGGATGATGTACGAACGCTTAGGATTTGAACGTGCAGAAGATTTGGATTTTATGCAACAGGAGCTGCCTGTCTATGGATTCAGGTTGCAGTTAGCTTAGCTGTTCAATCAATAAAACAATAACCTGCCCTTTATCCTATGAAGAAATATATCTCAGAACGTCTTGCTACCAAGGCCCTACTCACTATCCAGTCGCTTTCAGTGGTCTTGCATTTGCTTATTTTGTCCGGCGTTGTACCGTATGAGATCGCCTGGGGTGGCAGGATAAAGAACCAGGAAGAAATGATTCGTTTTGAGTCTGTATCGATTTTGCTGAACCTGCTGATGCTTGCCATTGTAGCCATCAGAGCCGGGCTCCTACCTGTTCGTCTGAACTATAGTTTCACAAGAGGGGCACTCTGGATTATGTTCGGGCTGTTTGTACTGAATACGGTTGGCAACATTTTGTCTGATAACCAGTTTGAGCAACTTGTATTTACGCCGGTAACTATGATACTGGCCGTATTTAGCCTACGCCTGGCTATCAGCATTCCCACGAAGGCTACAGCTTAACTATAATTTATCAATAAAAAGCCGCCGGTACTTCTGGAGTACCGGCGGCTTTTTTTATAGTTGATCTATAGTTTATAATACTTGCCCGAGCCCAAATAACAACACAAAAAGCAGTGTCGTGATCGCCATTTGTTTTAAATAAGGATCAAGCTCTTTGGAGGTATGTTTGCGCCATACATTTACGCCGTTAACTATAAGCAGTGGCACAGCAACTATAAACAGTAACTGCCACCAACTATAGAAGTTAAAAGCAACATAGGCAACCGCACTCAGCGTACCGGCAATCAATAAAAACAAGTGATATATACGGGCACGCTTTGGGCCGATGCGCACGGGTATAGAATGCTTACCAGCCAGCACATCGGAGTTAATGTCGCGGATGTTGTTTACGTTAAGAACTGCTGTAGCAAAAAAGCCGCACACCATGGCCGGAAGTACAACAATAGCATCCAGAGAATGGGCCTGCAAAAAGTAAGTACCCAGCACACCAACCAGCCCGAAAAAGATAAACACGAACACATCGCCGAAGCCAGCATAGCCATACGGGTTAGAGCCTGCCGTATAGTTTATAGCTGCCCAGATAGAGGCCAACCCCAGGCCCAGAAATAGCAGTGCCATCCACATGCCTTCACTTCCGAAAGCTACCCACAGCAACGCCAGCCCCGAAACCAGTGATAGTAAACTGAATACAGCCATTCCTTTTTTCATATGCCCGGCTGTGATATGCCCGGCCTGCACTGCCCGCATCGGGCCCTCACGGTGCGCACTGTCTGCTCCGTGTTTGGTGTCGCCGTAATCGTTGGCCAGGTTAGAGAGAATCTGCAGGAAAAGCGTGGTGAGCACACAGAGCGCAACTATAGTTCCGTTAAAAACGCCGTTAGCAGCTGCCATAAAACCGCCCATACCGATACAGGAAAGTGCCAGTGGTAAAGTACGGGGCCTAAAAGCCGAAATCCAGGCCTTTGCCAGACCTGGATTTGGTGATGATTGGTGTGTTGTATGCTCCAAAGTATGTACTCCGGTAAGTAAATTAAATATTATTGCTGAATGGCCATCACAATCTCCTCACCCATCGGTTTTACCTTAGATGGGAAGAATGCTACAACTTTGCCTTCCTCGTTTACAAGATATTTGCAAAAGTTCCAGTTTGGTTCTTCGTGGTTTGGAGCATTCTGCGCCAGCCAGGCATATAACGGATGCTTGTCTTCGCCCACGACAGAGATCTTCTCCATCATCTGGAAGCTTACGCCATAGTTCTTCTGGCAAAATTGCGCGATCTCTTCGTTAGAGCCTGGCTCCTGTCCACCAAAGTTATTTGCCGGAAAACCAAGTATCACTACTTTATCGCCATGCGTGTCGTGTAGTTGCTCCAGATCGGCATACTGCGGCGTGTAACCGCACTCCGACGCTGTGTTTACCAGCAACACTTTTTTACCCTTGTAATCAGAAAGGTTAACTTCTTTGCCTTCCAGGGATGATAGTTTGAAATCGTAAAAGCCTTGTTGAGTCTGTGTTTCTGTTGCCATAGTTTTATTGGTTGTAGTATTAGCAGTAGCCGTGTTGCTGTTATTGTTACCAGAACAGGCCACCATCATTCCTAATACAGGCAGCAGCGACAAAAGTTTAACCAGTTTTTTCATATAGTTTTATAGTTTACGGTTGATAACCGGTTTTTATAGTTAGTTGTTTGACCAGTGATGCTACTATTTTTTGATCATTAAAGTTGATTTACTAACATGGTCAAAGTCCCCCTTTGAAGGGGGAAGACTTACCGTTGCGAACTTTCTATCCAGCCAACTATAACACGCTCCACATTCGCAAGGTCTTTCATGACTTCTTCGTCCGAAAATCTTAAAGTAGTAAATCCTAAAATTTCTAAATCCTTGTCCTGCTTTATATCTTCTTCTGTCTTAAAGTTATGCGAGCAACCATCCACTTCAATTATCAATTTCAGCTCCTTACACAAGAAATCAGCAATGTAATTACCAACAGGCCGCTGCCGCAGGAAAGTGTAGCCGGTTTTGCCTTTGCTAAGCACTTCACACCATAACCGAATCTCTGCTTTTGTAGATTCTTTTCTTAGCGATCTCGCAAACGGCTTTAGGTTTTGGTTGTAATGGTTATTGTGTGGCATAGCTCGTGGTCCGTTTGTCATCCCCCTACCCCCTTCAAAGGGGGACTTTTTGGCTATAGTTATAGTTAATCTATAGTTCTATAGTACAGTCCACACTTGGTCAGGGCGTGACCTGCCTAACAATACCAATCCTAAAATCCTGCAGATCCCGACTCAGACGACTTACATCCGCTCCGGCACTGCTATACCTAACAGCCCCATGCTTTCGCGCACGAAGCGGGCCACCATAGCTGATAGTGCAATCCTGAAATTACGGGCCTGTTCGTCGGTTTCGTTGAAGATGGATATCTCCTGGTAAAAACGGTTATAAGCTTTGGCCAGCTCATAAGCATAGTTAGCGATAACAGATGGTGCATGCAGTTTTCCGGCTTCTTCTACTACAGCACTATAGTTTACAAGCTGCGTGATCACCTCCTGCTCCGCTTCGTGCATCGTAGTAACATTTCCAAAAGCAGTAACATCTACTTTTAAGCCCATCTCGCCGGCCTTGCGAAGAATAGCCGCGATACGAGCGTGCGTATATTGAATGAACGGACCTGTGTTGCCACGGAAGTCAATAGACTCCTGCGGATTGAACAACATGCGTTTCTTTGGATCTACTTTTAACAAGAAGTACTTCAGCGCACCCATTGCCAGCGTATGGTATAGTTCCTTCGCCTGCTCCGGTGTAAAGCCTTCTATCTTACCCAGTTCTTCGGTCTGCTGACGCGCGGTGTCGATCATTTCCTGCACCAGTTCATCGGCATCCACTACTGTGCCCTCGCGGGATTTCATTTTACCGGAAGGCAGGTCTACCATGCCGTACGACAGGTGATAGATACCTTCGGCGTATGGCTTGCCTAATTTCTTAAGTACTGCTTTCAGCACCTGGAAGTGGTAATTCTGCTCATCGGCTACTACATAAATCGACTGATCGTATGGGAAGTCGTTATACTTCAGTTCAGCAGTGCCCATGTCCTGGGTAATGTAAACCGAGGTTCCGTCTGCTCTTAACAGTAATTTTTCATCAAGCCCTTCGTCTGTCAGATCAACCCAAACAGAGCCATCTTCCTTTTTAAAGAACACACCTTTGGCCAGTCCTTCTTCTACACGCTCTTTACCCAGCATATAGGTCTCCGACTCGTAATAGAATTTATCGAAATCAACGCCGATGTTCTTATAGGTCGCATCAAAGCCTTCATAAACCCAGCCATTCATCTGCTTCCACAGATCAACCACTTCTTTGTCGTTCTGCTCCCATTTCTGCAACATCTCCTGGGCTTCCAGTATCAGCGGCGCTTTTTTCTTGGCTTCCTCTTTGTCCATGCCGCCGGTTACTAGCTCATCAATCTGCTCTTTATAAGCTTTGTCGAACTGCACGTAGTATTTACCAGCCAGATGGTCGCCTTTTATATTGCTGCTTGCCGGTGTTTCTCCGTTACCGAATTTCTGGTAAGCCAGCATTGATTTACAGATGTGTATACCACGGTCGTTCACTAGGTTGGCTTTCATTACATCGTGGCCATTGGCTTTCAGTATCTCAGATACCGAATAACCTAAGAAGTTATTACGCAGGTGGCCCAGGTGCAGCGGCTTGTTGGTGTTTGGCGACGAATACTCTACCATTACCTTTTTACCGCTGTTCTCGCCGTAGCCATACTTCTCGTTGCGCATTAGTTCACGGAACAAGCTCAGCCATTCGGTCTGCTCTATTTCCAGGTTCAGGAAGCCTTTTACAACGTTAAAATCTTTTATCTCTTTGGCATTTTCTTTCAGGTACTCGCCCAATGCCTGGCCGATCTGCTCAGGCCCTTTGCCAGCCTGTTTGGTGTACGGGAAAGTTACGAAAGTAAAAGAGCCGGCAAACTCTTTGCGGGTTGGCTGCAAAGCAAGTTGGTCGGCATCAATTGTAATATTAAAAAGGGCCTGAAGGGCCTCGCTTATACGTTTAGAAATAGTAGCTTGTAATTGCATTAATGTATGGCTGTACTTTTAGATTCTCGGTGTAAAATGGCTTCAGTGGCGGCCTCCAATATATCGAAGGCGTTTTCGGCCATGGTGTTTTCGGTGTCTAGTGTCGGGTTTATCTCTGTCATCTCATAGCAGACAATGCGCGGGTCCTGCAGCAGAAGGGAGTTTAGTTCTTTGGCCTGCTCTACGGTCAGCCCGATTTCAACAGGTGTGCCAGTCCCTTTTGAGAATTTGGAGTCAAGGCTGTCCACATCGAAAGACACGTAAATAATATCGCATTCGCGAAGCTGCTCCAAAGCTTCAGCAGCTACTTCGGCAACTCCTTTAGCATTTAGCTCGGCATACGAATAGTTCCTGATTCCATATTTATTCAGCAGGTAGTCCTCGGGCTCTTCGGTGTCGCGTACCACCATATATACCAGGTGCTTAGGCTCCAGTTTCGGGCCATCTACACCAAGCTTTTTAAGGGAATTCCAGAAGAAAATCGTTTCCGGCTCGGGTTCATTTATCTGGCGCTCCAGGTTATCAATGTTCAGGGCGGCGGCCAGTGGCATGCCATGTACGTTACCCGAAGGCGAAGTGTACGGCGAATGGATATCGGCGTGTGCATCAATCCAGATCACACCCAATGTTTTATCAGGATAAGCGGCTTTAATACCAGCTATAGTTCCGTGTGCGTTGGAATGATCGCCGGACAAGACCAGCGGGAACATGTCCATAGCTATCGTTTGCTCAACGGTATTGGCTATGTTTTTTTGTACGGTAAGTATGCTATCGATGCGGTGTGCATGCGGGAACAGGTCCTTATCGAACAAAGTATAGTTCAGATCAGGTACCGAAACAGAGTTGAAACGCTTGAAGTAGTCAGATCCTTTGTCCCAGCAGGCTACCTGTAACGCATCTACGCCCATGCTGGCGCCACGCGTACCGGCTCCCAACTCCGACCTCACCTCTATCAGTTTCACTTTTTTCATAGATTTTGAACAAACTTATTGCAAAGATGGTAAATAACGATCAATATTGCATATTTTCTTATAATACCCACAATCGAGAATGGATAAATATACCGACCTCATCCACCAGACATTCGACTTCCCGACAGACGAGTTTCAGGTGGAGAATAATGAGCTGCTTTTTAATGGTATTCCGCTAATGGATATCATCAAAAAATATGGCACTCCTCTTAAATTAACATACCTGCCAAAGATAAGTTCGCAGATACAACGTGCCAAAAAGCTTTTTAACGAGAGTATCGAAAAGCTGGATTATAACGGTACGTATACTTACTGCTACTGCACTAAGGCATCGCATTTCTCTTTTGTGCTGGAAGAAGCCCTGAAAAATGACATCCATATCGAAACTTCGTCGGGCTACGATATGCAGATCATCAGATCGCTTTACAAAAAAGGCAAGATAGATAAGAACACCTACATCGTTTGCAATGGTTTTAAACGCCAGCAGTACCGCGAGTGGATCTCTGAATTCATTAACGAGGGTTTTGTGAACTGTATGCCTATCCTGGATCACATTGGAGAGATAGACTACTACAAAGAGCATGTAAAGGAAAAAACCAAGCTGGGCATGCGCCTGGCTTCAGACGAGGAACCTAAATTCGAGTTTTATACGTCACGCCTGGGTGTTCGCTACAACGATGTGATTGATTTGTATGAAAAGCAGATTAAGCCGGATGACAGGTTTGAGCTGAAAATGCTGCACTACTTTATAAACACAGGCATTAAAGACACATCGTATTACTGGTCGGAGCTTAGCCGTTTTGTGCATAAGTACTGCGAACTGAAGAAAGTTTGTCCGGAGCTGGATACGATCGATATTGGTGGCGGCTTCCCGATCAAGACTTCAATACAGGTAGAGTATGATTACCGTTACATGACCGAAGAGATCCTTAGAACTATAAAGCGCATTTGTGCTGAAGAGGGAGTTCCGGAGCCGAACATCTTTACAGAATTTGGTATTTTTACGGTAGGCGAAAGTGCAGCCAACATCTACTCTATTTTGGATGAAAAGCTGCAGAACGATAAAGAACGCTGGTACATGATAGATGGTTCTTTTATAACGAACCTGCCGGATGCCTGGGCACTTAACCAGCGCTGGCCCCTGCTTGCCATTAATCACTGGGATAAGGAATATCGCCGAATTCAGCTGGGAGGCATGACCTGCGACAGCCAGGATTACTATAACTCGGAGATGCACTCGTTCCAGGTATTTTTACCTAAACTCCCTAAAGATGAGCCACTTTACATTGGGTTCTTCCATACGGGCGCTTACCAGGAACAGCTTAGCGGGTATGGTGGCATCAAACATTGCCTGATTCCATCGCCGCAGCATATTTTAGTAGATAAGGATGAGAACGGAGAAATAAAGACCTGGCAATTTGCGCCGGAGCAAACAAGTGAGTCAATGTTACGTATCTTGGGCTACGAAGCATAAGGTAAATACTATTTTCACTTTTTTTAGTAAGTAACTTTTGCTTTAATTGTATTTCCCTTATTTTTGATCTACCATCGTTAAATATTCACCGTCATGAAAAAGTTATTAGTATTCGGTACGCTTTGCCTTGCTATGGGCATGGCTTCCTGCAAAACCTACTGCCCGGCTTACAACTATAACCTGGGTAATGTAGAAAATCCTTCTGTAAAGGAGAAAGTTAGCGTATCGGCATCTAACGAGACTCCAGCAACGAACAGAGTAAACGGCTAATACAGCTACTTACACCCTTAAAAATATAAAACCGGCTTATGGCCGGTTTTTTTATTGGGGAGAATTTGTAAACTATAGTTTAGAATAGAGTAAATTATTCGATCAGGTAAGGAACAATTCCCCTCTAGAGAGGGGTTAGGGGTGTGTTTACTTATGAGAGAGCACATTCATACAAGCTATAACCTATTCAAATGAGCTCTTATAAGTGATGTAAAAACAAAAGCTCTCCTTTTACAATAAAGAGAGCTTTTTAAGTTTTATTACTTTAAAATATTACTTCGCTGGAATATACACATAACCAGTAAACCCATCCAACAATAAAATCTTATTGCCATAGTTTACAGCCATTGCTTCAGAAGAAAGGGAGCCTGCCGGATATTTCCCTATTTTTTGCCACTCTTCTGTAATCATATCAAATGAATACATATCGTATTTATTATCACCTAGTGCTGTATAGATCTTATTATTTATCAAAACTGACAGGTGTTTGTTCCGTGCCTGAGAATCAGACCATTGGTAACCCGGTATTGGTGCAACAATGTATGACCAGGAGTTATTAACCGGATCATACGCCGCAAAATTATAAGCAGGAAATGGCCATATAGAAGTAGAATAAATGTAGCCTTTGCCATTATACACAAAGCTATTACCCCAGCTCATGTTATCTATGTGTTCCAATATAGCACCTTTCTTTGTCCAGGTATCCGCTGCTATATCGTATTCATATATCTCCCCACCTCTACTATCTCGTGTAACATAATATTTACCATTAAGTAAGAATCCTGCCGCTGCTGACATCTTAACAGGGCAACTCGCTTTCTTAGTCCAAACCTTTGTTGCAGGATCATATTCCCAAACTTCATCAAACTTCTCACTGTTATCAATCTTAGCACCTAACATAAGATACCCTTTCCCATTGTAAGAAAAAGCATTTCCTTCCTTTCTTGGTGAAAATGGAATTTCTCCCTTAGAAGTCCACAAATCCAAATTCAGATCGTAGGTACGCAAATCTCTTTTCGTTTCGTAAGAATTAGGTATAATATATAGAATATCACCTATAAAAAATCCGGTAGAGAAGTCTGGCCTAAATGGCAGGTATAACCTGGCCCATGATCCTGACTTAGCTGTCTCAAATGGGTATACATTCCCTTCGTATCTACTCTGAGAGTAATTAACTACATTATCCTCATGAATAAGATAGGCTTTAGCATAGTATTTTGTTCCTTCTTCTAATCCATTTACTCTCATCCTATATGAGTCGCCAACTTCTGGCCCAAATACTATCTTCGTACCTGTTTTTATATCAACTTCTGGATTCTTAGAATATACAACACCATACTCTTTTATACTTGGATCCTTTTGATGTATTAAACCGGAGAAAACCACAGAGGACTCCAGGACAGCACCTGGCTCATTAAACTCAATAGTTGTCTTGGCTCTTGGAGCTGGGGTTTGGACAGGAACCGGATCCTCTTTTGCACTTTCTTTACAAGCAGTTAGGGTAAGGGAAAGAGCGATGATAAGCAGTAAATGTTTTTTCACGGTACTAAATATTAAGTTTGTTAGATATATTAAAACCTGAATTTAGTTATATATTTAAATCAAAACAATAACTTTTGCTTGCTATTACCCCCCAACTATAACCTGCGCTGCATCCCACAAATCGTTCACCTGCAACGGGTAAGTGCCAGCCTCATACTTATCCCCCACTAATATCGACCTCACTCCTACTCTATCTGCAGCTTCAATATCCCTCAGCGAATCTCCTATCATCCAACTATAGTTCACGTCAATGTCATATTTGGCAATGGCGCGTTCCAGCATCAGGCTGTCGGGTTTACGGGAAAGGGATTCGCTATAGTTTGGGTGTGAGGGAGCGTAGTAAATAGCATTAATCAGGTTGTTGCAACTATCCTGTAATTTCCGATGG
Source organism: Pontibacter populi (assembly GCF_019336435.1). Classification (GTDB taxonomy): domain Bacteria; phylum Bacteroidota; class Bacteroidia; order Cytophagales; family Hymenobacteraceae; genus Pontibacter; species Pontibacter humidus. The sequence continues at coordinate 1,194,482 of NZ_JAHWXQ010000002.1, forward strand.
CAGGCCATTACATCATCTTTGGTATATAACCCTTTGGCAATGCCGCCCTGGTTGGTAATAACTATAAGCAGATACCCGTTATTCTTCAGCAATGTCAGGGCTTCGGGCACTCCCGGCAAAACTTCAAACTCGTCCAGTAAATAAGTGTAGTCGCCGCGCTCCCGGTTTAGCACCCCATCTCTGTCCAAAAACACGCATTTCTGCTTCGCCATAAAAGTATAACCAGTTTTAAATGCTAAAATAGAAAATAAAGCGTTTGAGATAGGTATAATTTTTCTGCTCCTATCGTAAAGATAAGTAGAACCAGGGTAGAAAAACATGAAAACATAGTGCAATTACAGGAGGTAAATCTAAAGCAGGAAAGGCGGGTATATGAGAGTGGCGATTATTGGTGCAGGAATTTCGGGATTGGCGCTGGCTTATTACCTGCAAAAGCTTGGAGTACCTTATGACCTTTTCGAAGCAAGTGAAAATGTTGGTGGTAATATAAAAACGGTAAAAGAGGGCGGATATCTTTTAGAGCTCGGTCCAAACTCGCTACAAGTTACCCCTGAACTTAAAACCCTAATCCGGGAACTGAAACTGGAACAGGAAGTAGTGCCCACTGCCCAGGCAGGTTATCAGCGGTATGTGCTTCATAACGGATCTTACGAAAAGCTTCCGGTAAATCCTTTCTCGCTGTTATCCAACACTGTCTTCTCCTGGAAAACAAAACTCCGCATCCTTCAAGAAAAAGAGATTCCGCCTGCAGATATAGATTACGAAACGATAACCCAGTTTTTTGAACGGCGTTTCGGACATGGTGTTATTGATTATGCTGTAAATCCTTTTATAGCCGGTATCTATGGTGGTGACCCTGAAAAGCTGCTTGTTCATAAAGCGCTCCCGATGCTGAAAGAACTGGAAACCAACTATGGTTCCGTGCTTAAAGGATTGATGCAGCATAAAGGTACCCAGCTTGCCCCTGAAAATATCTCGTTTGCAAACGGAATGCAGACCCTGCCTAATGCCATTGCTGAAAAACTGATCTCGCTGCATACCGGGCATTATGTAGAAATGATTACCCGCAACCAGGGCAAATACATTATAAGCTGCGCTACCACCGGCGACTACGATACCCAGGAATATAACCTGCTGGTGCTGGCCCTGCCGGCACTACACGCCGCAGAACTGCTGCATTATACTTTTCCGGGAATGGCAGCGGCTTTACAAAACATACATTACCCGCCCATGGCTGTTGTGCACTCTGTATACAACCGCAACGACGTAAGCCATGACCTGAACGGATACGGAGCCCTGCACCCTAAAGCCGAATGCCCGTTTGCTGTTGGCTCTATCTGGTCCAGTTCCTTGTTTGAAGGACGCTGCCGCCCGCATGAAGTGTTATTTACCAGTTTTGTTGGAGGTGCCCAGTTTGAGGAACATGCGCTTACCAATAAGGACGAGTTGATGACGTGTGTGCACAAAGAGCTTGAAGAAACCTATGGCATAAAAGCTGAGAAACCGATATTCCAGCACATGCACTTATGGGAACATTCCATTCCGCAATACGACCTGTATATTGAAGATGCACATCACATGGCAGAACAACTGGAGCAGGACGGCTTGTTTATAGCCGCTAACTGGCAGGCTGGTATATCGGTGGCGGGCTGCATTCGTCATGCTAAAGAACTCGCTCACAAAATTAATTTAAAAAGGCCCGCACCATCAATAGCCGAATAGCTATATTTGCGGTATGAAAGAATCGTTGGTGATCATCCCAACCTACAACGAGCGGGAGAACATTGAAGCTATAGTTCGGAAAGTGATGTCACTGGCTCACCCCTTTCATCTTTTGATCATCGACGATAACTCCCCTGACGGCACTGCCACTATAGTTCGCGACCTGCAACCAGAGTACCCTGAGCGCCTTTACCTTGAAACCCGTATGGGCAAACTTGGTTTGGGCACTGCTTACATCCATGGTTTTAAATATGCACTCCGCAATGGGTATGAGTATATTTTTGAGATGGATGCCGACTTCTCGCATAACCCCGACGATCTTATAAAACTGCACGATGCCTGTGCTGTAGATGGCTACGATGTGGCTATTGGCAGCCGCTATATACAAGGCGTAAATGTGGTTAACTGGCCCATGAACCGTGTGCTTATGTCGTGGTTCGCCAGCTGGTATGTGCGCCTGATAACCGGGATGCCCATTGCTGATACCACCGCCGGCTTTAAATGCTACCGCCGCAAGGTGCTCAAAACAATACAGCTTAACAAGATCAGGTTTGTGGGCTATGCTTTCCAGATAGAAATGAAGTTCCTGTCTTACAAATACGGCTTCAAAATAAAGGAAGTGCCCATCATTTTTACCGACCGCACCAAGGGGCAATCTAAAATGTCGTCAGGCATTTTTAAAGAGGCCGTACTGGGAGTGCTGAAAATGAAAGTGAACAGTTTCTTCCGCCACTTCGACCGCTATTAACCATTCCTGCTTTTTGCAGTAACCGGGCTTAATTCCTGCTTTCTTTCAGAATTTCATAGCACTGCGCTATATATCTACAGGCAAATAAATTAACTTTACCCATTATGTACCTGCAAAGCGTATAGTTTTACGGGTATGGGCCACCGCTTCTGAATTCATTTTTATGGATAATATATATTTCTGGATCTTCTTTAACGTCTTTGTACTGCTGCTTCTCGCCCTGGACCTTTTTGTTTTCCACCGGAAAGAGCACGAAGTAAAAATTAAAGAAGCGTTGCTTTGGAGTGCCTTCTGGATCGGGCTGTCGCTAGCTTTTAATGCCCTGATCTATTACCTGGAAGGCCCCGGCCCAGCCCTAGAATTCCTCACAGGCTATCTGATAGAAAAATCGCTTAGCGTCGATAACCTGTTCGTGTTCATTCTGATCTTCAACTATTTTAAGGTTCCTACAAAGTATCAGCACAAGATCCTCTTCTGGGGTGTACTGGGCGCGCTGGTGTTCAGGGCTATCTTTATATTAGTAGGTGTTACGCTTATTGCCAAATTCCACTTTATCATCTATATACTCGGGGCTTTCCTGATATTTACGGGTATAAAAATGGCATTCCAGAAGAACGATGAAGAGCTGCACCCTGAGCAGAACCCGTTTATAGTTTGGATTAGCCAGAAGCTTCCTTTCACGAAGCACTCAGTTGGCGGTAAATTTTTCACCAAGATCGACGGTAAAATATTTGCCACGCCCCTGTTCCTGGTACTGATCATGGTTGAGACAACGGATATCGTTTTTGCTGCAGACTCTATTCCGGCTATCCTGGCCATCTCCAAAGATCCGTTTATAGTTTATACCTCTAACGTATTTGCGCTACTGGGCTTGCGGGCACTGTATTTTGCACTGGCAGGTATCATGCAGCTGTTCCATTACCTGCATTATGGGTTGTCGGTGATACTGGTATTTATCGGCTTTAAACTGATGCTGAGCGATGTTTTCCACCTGGATATGCGTATTGCGCTTGGCGTGGTTGGCGGTATTCTGGCCATCTCGGTTATTGCGTCATTAATGTTCCCTAAAAAGGAGGAGGACCTGCCAAAACCACAGAATTTCGAGGACAAAAAAGATGCTGGCGTAAAATAATTTAAGTGTAAAAATTGCTTTTAGCGGATTTTATAGTTTAACTTGCGTCAATCAAATACAAGAAATGAAATTATTCTGCACATATATGTTTATCAATATTTCCAAGGTCCATCTGTGGGGCTCTGGTGGTAGACATTTGTGTATAGTATAGATATACTTTTATCAAAAGCCATTTAGAGCCCCGCCCACAAGCGGGGCTTTTTGTTTTTTAACCCAATTGTAAAACCATTTAACGAAAGGCTGAAAAGCCATTTTTACAACAGTTTTTTTATGTACAGTCATGAGAGCAAGTAAAACAACCATCAGTTTGGCACCGCAGTCCAGCTTCAGGAATGCAAGCGGAATGCCCGTGCTGATTGCTGGCCCATGCAGCGCCGAAAGCGAAAACCAGGTATTAGAAACCGCCCAGCTTCTGAGTAAGATGCAGAACGTGAACATTTTTAAGGCAGGTATCTGGAAATCGCGCACACGCCCGAATAGCTTTGAGGGTGTCGGCTCTAAGGGGTTGCCATGGCTGCAAAAAGTAAAAGAACAAACCGGTCTGCGCCTGGCGGTAGATGTCTCGAACGCGCAGCAGGCCGAAGAAGCCCTGAAACATGGCATTGATATCCTTTGCCTGAATGGCAGGGTAACTGTAAACCCGTATGCCGTTCAGGAAATTGCCGACGTACTGCGTGGAACTGCTACGCCGGTACTGGTAACTAACCCGGTTTACCCGGATCTGGGCTTGTGGGCAGGTGCTTTCGAAAGACTGCAGCAAGCCGGCCTTACGGATCTGGGCGGTATTCATCGTGGCTTTTCAGGGGAAGATAAAGAGCTGCTGTACCGCAACCAGCCTAAATGGGAAGTAATGTTGCAACTACGCCAGGAACTTCCGGAACTACCTGTGCTTTGCGATGCCAGCCACATTGCCGGTAAGCGCAGCCTGCTTTACCCGGTTGGCCAGCGAGCCTTAGATCTTGGTGTGGATGGCCTGCTACTGGAAACACATGTAAGCCCGGCAACAGCTTTGAGCAGCCAGCAGCAGCAGTTAATGCCGCAGGAACTGGCCGTATTGCTGGGCGCCCTTAAAACCCGTGTAAAGCTCAGCGAAACAACCCAACTGGTAGAGCACCTGGATGCCCTTCGCCAGGAAGTGGAAACATTGGATGAGCAGTTAATGGAATTGCTGTTGCACCGTTCAACAGTAGCCAGCCAGATGAGCAGCTTCGGATTGGGCAGTGCATCACCGGCAGACCAGCTTCGCAAAAAGCAGGAGCAACTAACCGGTTTGCTAAGCCAGGTAGGGCAGCCTTTTACCAGCACAACCGGCAGCGAACCCACAAGTGCGGTAGCCTGAGAACTATAGTTAGACAATAAAAGCGAATAAGTATGATTTATGGTGTAAAAGGCACGTTTTCCGGAAGATGTGTGTTAAGTTGCAGCATAAATTGACCATCAAACTATAAATACATGAGTACGCCACTTTCACGTTTCCGCGCGATTGCCTTATATGAAGGTATTTCTTTTCTGGTGTTGCTGTTTTTAGCGATGCCCCTGAAATATATGTTAGACATACCTGAGCCAGTGAAGTATGTAGGCTGGGCGCACGGTGTTTTGTTTGTGCTGTATGTGGCCACACTGGCGCATGTTTTCTTTGCTGAGCGCTGGTCGTTCCTGAAAGGCGTGGTTGCATTTGCCCTGTCGTTTGTGCCGTTTGGTACCTTCTGGCTCGACAAAAAGCTGAAGCAGGAAGAAGAAGCAAAGCTTGCAGCTAAACGCGAAAGACAAGTAGCGTAACTATAGAAATATATACAAGAAAGCCCTGCCGGAAACGGTGGGGCTTTTTGTTTGTCCTATAGTTTGGTCAGCAACTATAGTTGGCGTGCAGCAGCTTTGCGGGCGGCGGCCTGCGCTATAATACTGGCCACTACCAGCTGCAGCGCATGGTAGATCATGATCGGCAACAACACCACACCCACCATATTGGCATCCGGGAAAAGCACTTTACTCATTACCGTGCCATGCACCAGCGATTTTTTAGAGCCGCAGAACACCGCTGTAATCTTATCTTCCCAGGTTAAATGAAGTAAGCGGCTAATGGTCGTAATAATACCGTAGATCAGGAAAAACAGCGCCAGCATACCAACCCCCAACCCAACCAGGTGCAACATACTCAACCCACCAAACAGGTTACGGGCATACGACTCGCAGAACGAACTATAAACTATAAGCAGGATGATACTCTGGTCGAAGAAGCGGATCTTCGCTTTATAGCGCTCTGCAAAAGCTCCCAGCCGGCTGTGTAGCAAGATTCCAACTATAACCGGAACCAGCACCTGTACCACCAGTTTCAGCATCACCTCCTGCATATCAATTGTTCCGGCTCCAGCCGACAGGAAAACACCCATCCAGAGCGGCGTAATAAAAACACCCAGCAAACTGGAGATACTGGCATTAAAGATGGCAGCCGGCATGTTGCCCCCCGCTACCGAAACCATAACCACCGACGAGGAGACAGTAGAAGGCAGGGCAGCCAGGTAAAAAACGCCCAGCCACAACAGGCTAGAACTATCCGCACTGACAACCTGCATCAACAGCAACACAAGTACCGGAAACAGTACGAAGGTGCTTAGCTGTACCAGTAAATGAAGTCGCCAGTTGCTTAAACCGGCTTTCAGTTTCTCGGGGCTCAGGCGCAAACCATAGAACAGGAAAATAACCGAAACGCCTACATCCGTTATCGTTCCCAGGGCCAGCGGGCCATCTTTTACTCCAACCTGCGGCCACAAGTATGCCAGCACAATCATCAACAGTAGAGCCAGCAGAAACCAGTCTAACCCCAGCCGGTTTGCAAAACGGTTCACCCGCGGTATCAGCCCGACACCTTTTGCTACTGTATTATCGTTGTTATCTGGTTTCATGGGTGCAAGTATAGTTGCAAAGTTTTGTAAAGTATAACGGCCCTGCAACTATAGTTGCGGGGCCGCCAGGTAAGGTTAAGCTATAGTTTAAAGATCGAGCAGATCAATCGTTTCCAGTTCAAACTCGGAAGTATCCGGTTCTTCTGACATAGAAGTATCCGGGGCGGTAACTATAAGGTCGCGGGCACGGCCATACAGGGTTACATTCGGGTACAGGTTCTCATATTCTGCCTCTGTTATTAATCCTCTGCGGCGCATAATGCCACCTATCAGCCTGTAATAATATCCTTTCCAGTTACGCAGGTTGCCATGGCTGTCGAAAGAGGAACGGTAGCGTTTCGGGCTTGGGATGATGCTGGTAAGGAAGATGGATTCTGCCAGGTTAAGTTCTGATGGCTGCTTTCCGAAATAGAACCGTGAGGCATCTTTGGCGCCGTATACGTTTGGTCCCCACTCAATAATGTTCAGGTACACTTCAAACATACGATTTTTCGATACCAGGTCCAGGTTCTCTATCAGCCAGACGATAATGGCTTCTTCTACCTTACGGGTTATCGTTTTATGGCGCGTCAGGAACACGTTTTTAACCAGCTGCATCGAAATGGTACTGCCACCGCGCACAAATTCGCCTTCTTTCAGGTTTTTGATAATCGCCTGCCGGAAAGCTTCTTCGTGGAAACCATTATGCTTGTAAAAGCCTGCATCTTCTGCGGTAAGAATGGCATTGCGCAAATATGGCGATATCTGGCTGATCGGGGCAAAGAATGGATTTGCAGGACCAACAGTAAACGTACGAACCGGCTTTCCATACTCATACACAGTGTGAACAAACGACCCGTTGATCTTTTCGATGTTGGTTTTGCCCCACTTCAGTATCTTGAAATCTTTGGAAGCATCCAGGTCTGAGTCAAACTTAAGGCTGTCCAACTGGTCCATGTTCACATGGAAGCTCATTTTATATTGTAAGGTCCCCTGTGCTTTTATGCCATCCAGGTTTTCGAAAAGGCCCGGCGGCAGCGACTCAAAGAAATCGTTGGCAGGAATCTTCTCCGTATTAACTTTCAGGTCTATTATTTTAGAAGGATTGCTCTGGTAGCTGGCCTGCAGGTTTGCAACAGCGTGGTTTACGCGCACTTTGGTAGGCTCCTCAATGGCGTAAAAGTCTTTGCCGATCGTTACCACATAATCTACTGCGCTTTCTTTCACCAATACATCTTCAGTAGCAATGCGCGGGTGGTTCACTACCAGGTTCTGCACTTTGGCATTGCCGCGTAGGGTAAGCCTGTCTTTGCGATATTTTTTATCCTCCAGGCTCACATGCAGCGTATCGAAGGCTACAGTTCCGCCAAATTTTTCTTCCACGTAAGGCACACGTATACCATTCTTATCCGAAGCATACACACTGGCAGAAAGATTATAGTCGCCGGGGTCTATGGTTCCGCGAACACGCATGTTGTTCACAATGCTGTCCATTTGTATCGTCAGTTCCGTGTTTATCGTGCCATCATCCATTTTCAGGAAAGGCATTTTTACAGCTATAGTTCTGTTCGGCGATTCATAGGACACATTCAGATTCTTAAAATCAACCTGGTTGGGCACGTTATCGAAAGCGGTCTCTATCAGGCGGTTAAGCAGTTCGCCATAGTTGCGCCCACCCTTAGCAGTAGTGTCCGCCGGTTCTGCCTTATCAGACTTAAACAGGAACGTAAAGTTGTTGATATCGCCGTTTTTGCGGGCTGTTAAATACCCGTTGGCCACCTGCAGTTTATCGAACACGATACGGCCTTTTAAGATGGACCGGATACTGACAGTAGCATGTACCGAGTCGGTAACGAACAGGGTATCGCGGTCGTGTGGTACCAGCGAAATGCCACTCAGCACTACAGAGTTTATGTCTGTGAAGTGGGCATCCTGCACTTTAAAATCTACGGGATATTTGTTCTCTATCCGGGCCTCAACTTTTTTAATAGTGTATTCGAGAAGCTTACCCCTGAAAATAATGAGCAGAACGAGGAGTATAAGGAGCAGCGACACAAAAATGCCCACTCCGATCAGTATTCTTTTTTTCAATAGTTGGTTCAAAATATTCGCTGCGAATTACGCTATTTAGATTCAGTATCTAAAATCAGAGTTAAGTATAGTGATCTCTAAAGATACGAAGGCTTGTGTGTATTATGTTATACCCAAACACATACGGCAATCTGTTTTTTTAGATATAGTTATACCTGTATACTCGGATCATCCAAAAACACAAACTATAACTGGTACTATAAATTTCAGTTACAGCGCTTTCGGTGTTGGCGTACTATGGCATTCCTGCTTATCTTTGAACAAAAACTATACCTGTGATGAATCTTACTACGCTTACTGCCATATCGCCGGTGGATGGCCGTTACCGCCGCAACACCACTGAATTAGCCGCTTACTTTTCTGAGTTTGGCCTGATCCGTTACCGCGTGCTGGTTGAAGTGGAGTATTTTATCGCCCTCTGCGAACTGCCTTTGCCACAACTACAACAAGTTGACAAAAGCTTGTACCCGGCGCTGCGCCAGATGTATGAGCAATTTACCGAGCAGGATGCACTAACTATAAAAGAGACCGAAAAAACGACCAACCACGACGTGAAAGCGGTTGAGTATTTTATAAAAGATAAGTTTGATTCGCTGGGTCTGGGCGAGTACAAAGAATTTATTCACTTCGGATTGACCTCGCAGGATGTAAACAACACGGCTATACCGCTTTCGATGCGTGATGCAGACGAGCGTGTGTTGCAACCAATGTACCAGCACCTGCACCAGACGCTAACTGAACTGGCTCAGCAATGGAAAAACATACCGATGCTGGCGCACACGCACGGACAGCCCGCCTCTCCTACCCGTTTAGGCAAAGAGATCATGGTGTTTGCGGAGCGTCTGGAGGCACAGATGGATCTGCTGCGCCAGGTTCCGTTTTCGGCTAAGTTTGGCGGGGCAACAGGTAACTTTAACGCACACCACATTGCGTACCCAACTATAAACTGGCCCGATTTCGGAAACAAATTTGTGCAGGAGAGCCTTGGTTTACGCCGCAGCCAGTATACTACCCAGATAGAGCACTACGACAACCTGGCTGCTTACTTCGATGGCCTGAAACGCCTGAACACCATCCTGCTGGATTTTTCGCGGGATGTGTGGCAGTATGTATCAATGGGGTATTTTAAGCAGAAGATCAAAGCCGGCGAAGTTGGCTCTTCGGCGATGCCGCATAAAGTAAACCCAATCGATTTTGAAAATGCCGAAGGGAACCTGGGTATTGCCAACGCTATTTTAGAACACTTATCGGCCAAGCTACCAATCTCCCGCCTGCAACGTGACCTGACCGACTCTACGGTGCTGCGTAATGTGGGCGTGCCGCTGGCGCATATTGTTATCGCTTTAAAATCGCTGGAGCGGGGAATTGGTAAACTGGAACTAAACGAAGCCGCCCTGACACATCATTTAGAAGAGAACTGGGCTGTAGTGGCAGAAGGAATTCAGACGGTGCTACGCCGTGAAGGCTACCCACAGCCTTACGAAGCCCTGAAAGCACTAACCCGCAAAAACGAAAAAATTACTGCCTCAACTATAAGCAATTTTATAGATGGCCTGCAGGTGAGCGAAACTATAAAGGCTGAGTTAAAACAGATAACACCTTATACTTACACGGGTGTGGATATGCTGTAGTCAGTCCTTAACTATAAAAAGAAAACGCCTGTAGTTTTGCTACAGGCGTTTTCTTTTTATAGTTGGTATATTATTCACAAACGATGCTTCGGCTTACAATTTCTCCGTTAGTTATCACTATCTGGTTCCCGGCTTTATCATACAAGGTGCAGTTAAACTCGGCTGTAGCCAGTAACTGCGATTTACTGTCAGCCGTATTTGCCGACACGTTAGTTACGTTAAAGCTGCCGTTGCTTTGGTCGGCTGTGCCAAAATCCGTGCTCCAGACTTTGCCATAAATATCGGTGTACCTGATGACAACGCCATCCTGCATAGGCTTATCGGAGAACGTTTCTAACCGGCCAAAACTATAGTCTCCGGTCTGGAGCATGGTTTTGCTTTGCGTGCAATCTGTAGTGCAGGAGTTTCGCTGTTCTATAAATGCTATTTCTATTGATTTTTTGATGTCGTTTGACTTAGCGACCTGCATAAACTGTATTTCGGTGCAGCCGGCAGTAGTTGCCTCGGTTTGCACAAATGCTTTGCTTGTGTAGCCGTCTTTCCCTTCAGGTAAGTAAAGCGATTTCCCATCCATATCAGCTTCGAAATAAAATGTCCCTTCAGCGATTGGCGTGTTATCATCTTCTTCTTTGTCGCAGCTGCTTAAAGCAAACATACTACACACTGCAAACATGGTGGCGGTCATTAATTTGGTTTTCATAATTTTTATTTTGGTTTAGCTTGGTTTCAGTTTATAGGTAACGGGAACGCCTTTGATATATTATAGTTATCCTATATTAACCAACATAATAGTTGTTATTGAAAGTACATTTAGAGGACAAGCCATAGTTGCTACTTCAAAAAGGAAGCTCAACTTTATATTAAATCAGCAATTTATCGTTTAATAAAAGTCAGGTATTTCTGGCACGTATAGTTTGATGCAACAATACACCAGTACATGAGCGAAGACAAATATTTACCTTACGGGGTACTTTTTATGCGGCTGGCGCTGGCCTTTACCCTGCTGGCCGCCATTGCTGACAAAGCCGGCTACTGGGGCGAACCGGGATCGCCAACTATCATCTGGGGAGACTGGCATGTGTATATAAATTATATGCATGCACTCCTGCCGTTTACCTCTAAAGGCATGACCGAAATGCTGGCTACTGTTGCAACGGTACTGGAAGGTGTCTTGGCGCTGATGCTACTCATCGGGATTAAAGTGAGGTGGGCCGCCCTTGGTACCGGAATCTATAGTTTGTTCTTAGCGCTTGGTACGCTGGTTTTTATCGGTGTTAAGGCTCCCTTTAATTATAGTTTGTTTGTGGTTTGCGCGGCCGGTTTTCTGCTTGCCTGCTGCCCTATTTACAGATTTACTGCACATGGCATAAAAAAACGCAGCACCTATCATCCGTATTAAGGAATGCAGGTGCTGCGCTCTTAGCTGATACTATAACCAACTATAGTTTCTTACATAACGGGCTGCTTTACACTGAATGTAACAGCCTTGCTACCCATTACGCCGTTTTCAGTCAGGCCCTGCACAACTATAAGGTAAGTACCAGTCTGGTCTGATGTGTAGAAGTTTACCTGCTTTCCTTTGCCGGTTACAGCTTTAAGGTCTGGTGCCCAGTGAAGCAGGTTGCGGAGATCGGCCAGGCGGCTATGTTTCTGTTCTGTTGTTTCGTAGGCCGGTGCGTAGAACTCCCGTTGCAATTGCAGGCCTTCATAAGCTTGCATTAATGCCCGCGGGTCAAGCTCAAAACCCGCCAAGTCGCCGGTATAGGTTGTGTAACTTACCACGCCATTGTAAACCAACGGCCCATTAAAGTAAAGGCTGGCTACAACATCCAGCTTTTTAACCTTAAGCGGATCAAAAGCCATGATCTTGTCTATGTTAAATACCGGAACGCCATCCAGCAATACCATGGGGTTATCCTGGAAAATACTTTTATGTGGCCTGTCGAAAACCATGAACCGGAAGTTACCACCTCGCCTGCGCACCTGCACGCCGGGCACATATTCGCGCATTACTTCTTCCATTACCTTAAAGCGCTTGTAGTCATCGAGCAGGTAGCTTTCGCTTGGCTTGCCATAAAATGCGATGCTATCCACTCCCGCCGATTTAAACAAGTTGGTATAGTTACCGAAATAGGCCTGCTTTACCTGCATTTGCACGTGGCGTAAGGTAAGCTCACTTTGCAATGTTTCCGAAAGATCGAATGCTGCGACTTTGTTACTTGAATATTTATCAGAGAATGGACTATTGATCTCGAAATGGTAGGTGCTGTCTTTTGTGAAGTTGCTTTGTACTACAATGTCTTTCTCCCCGAAAAAGTCTTTCACCTCAAACTGTATTGCTCCGTTGGCATCACTTCTGGCGTTATAAAACCGGATGTGCTTGCCTGGAGAACCAAGGTAGGTTATAATGCCCGGTGCAGGCGCACCAGTTGATTTACGGGTTACCCTACCTGTTACCAGGTGTCCGTTATACTCCGGCAGGAAACTATAGGCAGCAGGCTCTTTATTAAGGACTTCTTCCCATTTAAAACGGTTCCAGCCATGTGTCAGCATCAGGTTATCTATGGCGGCAAAGTCTGTTTTACCCAGCGCTGAAAAATAGTATGCCGGGTTTTCTATAGTTCCTTTCAGATCAGATGTAAGCCAGAAGTAGCTTTCGATGTTGCTTTCTGTAGTTCCCTGCAACGAATCGAGGCGGTAAACAGCCATTGATAAGTTTGCAGTAGATGTTGCATTATCAGCGTTTGCAAGCAGGTCCAGGGTTACTTTTTCGCGGGTATTATACTGCGGTTTATCAGGTGTAACATGCAGTTCCAGATTGTGCGTTGGCTGCTTAAAGTACAGGCGTTCGGCTACAGGTAGCTGTTGGGTATTAAAAACAGTAAAGTGTGTGATGCCATCTGCCAATGCTTTTTTATCCACTATAAAAGTAGCTTGTCCCTGGTTTAGCGTTGCCACTTCTGCTACGGCTACCATTTGCCTTGTGTGCCCAAGCAGATAAACTTTCTCTCCTTGTTGGCCAATTTGGTTTAGAGTTATCTTAAGGTGGTCAGCATCAGATTCGGTCAGCTGTAAAGCATACCCCTTCTCTAAAACGGCTGGCAATGGTTTTGTAAAGCCCCGGTCAGCAGTTAATTTAACTATAGCAGTGTAGGTCGCTCCTTTGGTAGGCGTAAATGTAAAATGGCCCATTCCAAATTTGTATGGCTTGAAATCAGCTATTTTAGTGCCATACTGGTCGTGCAGCTCGCCTGTAAAATCAATGCCCTTCCCTGTTTTCTGGTTTATGGCTTTAAACGCCACTTTGTTTGCAACGCCAGCCACCATGTTGCCACCTTCCGGGAAGAACTGTATCGTGTACCCTGCGGCAACTGGTTTTTCCGGGGCCTCCGGTTGCTGGAAAGTATTAACTATAGTTACCGGCTGCTCAAAGTAGAACTCAGGACTAAAATTCTTCATCCAGTTGGTGTAAGCCCTTACCTTATAGTTGCCGGATTTCAGGGTAACAGGCAGAATAAATGATCCGTTACCGGTTCCTTCTTTCAGGGCTACTTTAGCCTGCAACACCGCCTGCTGTGCATCATCCAATACCTCTACATAAGCAACTTTGCTCATATCCAGGGGTTTGTGCAGCGTACCATCTGCATTGTATAGTTTAAACCACATGGTTTCGCCGCAGGCGTACACGGGTCTGTCTATGTGCAGGTATAGTTTTTCCTGTAGTGCGGTTTTGCGGTGCTGGTCAAACTGCTCTCCTATCGTTTTAAAACTGGTATTTTGCGCCGTTACGGTACCAGATGCCAGCAACACAAAGCAAACCATAGCCATTAAGCCTGCCTTACTTAAAAAACCAGCCTGCATAAACGTATTTCTGTTGATGTGCATTTTTTGTCTCTTTTTAACCTTCAGCATTACTCCCAGAAAGCAGGTTTCACATTTGTACCACGGGTACGGCAATCAACGCAACCTACCGTCGCATAGCTATACCCGATAGGAGACATTCCTCCATTCGGTGGGTATACTTCATAAACAGGCATCACATAGCCACCTTCAAAATATTCACGTGGCGTGCTGTTTGCCAGCAACATGGTATCAATGGTACATCTTGGTATAAATGTTCTCCAATCACGGGGCAAATCCTTCGAATCTATAAAAATGCGCTTTTGCTGCATCGTGGAGGCGGTTACATAGCCAATTACAGGCTCGTTAGGGTCGGTCAGGCTTTTTATGTTACCGGTTAACTGCGATGGCAACGGATCGAACAGGGTACCGATATTTTCGGTATTCTTTTTCAGGGTCTCCCAATAGGCATAAGCTTCGCGGGTAAGCGCATATTGCTTTACCAGTATGCTATACTTCACCCCTATCTTTTCGGAGTTATAAGGTATTGCTAACAGTTTATACTTACTTATCACATCCTGGCTTAAGCGGATAGAATTTCCCAGCTCAATAGTGGTAGAGTATTCTGATGCCCAGCAGTTATAAATATCCGGATCATTGCGGTCACGGAGCTCAATTCGTCCGTTCACATATTTTAAGGTTGTACCCCAGGCCGCCCTGTAATGCCAGGTATGCTCAAACTCCCAACGGTAATAGCGTGTCTTGTTGTTAGGGTCGTGTGTGCTAACGTATAGTTGAACTTCATTATCTACCGGTTCCCAGGTAACTTCATCAATAGCCGGCGTATGCTTTACCTCCACATATTCAGAGGCATACTCCTTACCATCCCTTGTCCGGATGAACAGGCGGTATTTTGACGCCGGGTTAATATTTAAGTTATCAATAGTATAGTTGCCATTGCCTGCCTCATATAACCTATAGTGCTCCCCATTTTCAGACTCTACCTGCACTATAGCATTGGTCTCCGCAGGCGGAAGTGTTTCCTCCTTTAGGTTTTGAGTGCGTAGCAACTGTACTGTAGTTGGCCCATTGGTATTAATAAATCCGTTCACTACCAGGTAGCTGTTTGGCCCCTCCAGTACTTCCGGCGAATATGGCTCTACACAGCTGCTCACTAACAGCATCATAAGCCAGCCTATCGTCTTGTTCCAGTTCAGGAATTTCATGCGCTTAAAACTTAAAATTATAGGTTACAGTAGGGATAGGCTGCCCGAAGACCGACATTTTGTACCCTCTGATTTTGTTCTTATCTGACTTGAAATAAATAGAGTAAGGGTTTTTGCGGCCTGTAAGGTTATACACAGCCACTGTCCAGGAGCTATGCGCCAGTTTATTCACCTTATGGTTGCCCTCAATGTTCATGGCAAAATCAACGCGGTAATAATCCGGAACGCGGTATTGGTTCCTGTCAGAATACAGGACGCGCTGTGCACTTCCGTCGTAATACTTGGCAATCGGTAACGTTATCGGTCTGCCGGTGCTATAAGTAAAGTTAAGCGAGGTACTGAAGCGCTGGCTGAATCTATAGTTACTGATCAGGGTAAAGTCGTGTGGTTTGTCATAGTTGCTCGGGTAATATTCGCCCCTGTTTATGACCTCTGAAGTGTTTGGATCGTTTACACGAGCCAGCGTGCGCGAATACGTATAGCTCACCCAGCCATTCATTTTTCCGGTCGCTTTCTTCACCATCAGTTCCACACCATATGCTTTTCCTTCGGCATTGGCCACATCGGTTTCTATATGGTGGTTCATGATAATAGAGGCGCCACTTCTGTAATCAAGAAAATCCTGCATCCATTTATAGTATGTTTCTGCAGAAAACTCAATGGTATTTGCTCTGAAATTGCGGTAATACCCAATAGCTACCTGGTCGCCTACCTGTGGCTTAATGTTGCTGTCGCTTAGTTTCCAGGTATCGGTCGGTGACATAGATGCTGTATTGGAAAGCATGTGCATGTACTGACGTAGCCTGTTGTAGCTTAGCTTAACAGAAGAGTTATCAGTCAAATTATACTTGGCTGATAGCCTGAACTCCGGTCCATGGTATGTAGCAATAGGCTCGCCTGAACTATAGGAAACCGTATCCGTCATGCTGCTTTCGGTTTTCGGAATTCCCGGAGCATAAGTATACACATCGCGTGGGCCGAGTGCAGTAAACATAGAGTAACGCAACCCAACCGAAACTGAAAGCCGTGGGCTTATGTCGTACCTGTCTGAGATGTAAATGGCACTTTCAACCGCTTTTTCTTTCTGAATAATGTCTTCCGAGATAAGTGACTCCTGGCTGTGTGGCGTCAGGCTGCCAGGCGAAGACTGATAGAAGATAGAGCTGGCCCCAAAGTCTACAGTATGTTTTTCGTTAGGGAAATAGTTGAAATCTACCTGCAGGTTGCTCTGGTCTATTCCAAAAGCCAGGGTGGCCGCATTTACAGCATTCCCTTCATTCGAGATATCGTAACTATAATGGCTGTGCGTGCCCGTAACTACGCTGTATAGTTTGTTATGAAAGTTGTGCTTCCATTTTAAACTTGCGTTCTGGTTCTTGAATCTGTAAAGTGTATCGGCATCCAGCTTAAACCTGTCTTTGCTGATATAGCCTGTAAAGAATACGCTGTTCTTGCTGTCTATCTCGTGGCTGATGTGGGCATTGATATCATAAAAAGAAGCTTCACTGTTCTTAAACGATTTGTTTGGCAGTTGCTTTAATATCCAGTCGGAGTACGTGGTACGACCGCCCAGCAAAAACGAAGTTTTGTCTTTTATGATTGGGCCTTCCAGTGTCAGCCTGCTGGTCAGTAAACCAATACCGCCCGCTCCTGAAAACTGTTTTTTGTTTCCTTCCCTGGTTGTAACTTCCAGCACCGACGATAGCCTGCCGCCATATCTCGCTGGCACAGCACTTTTGTATAGTTCCACCGACTTAAGCACATCCGGGTTAAAGGCCGAGAAGAAACCAAACAAGTGCGATGGGTTATAGATCGTCGCATCGTTCAGCAGGATCAGGTTCTGGTCTGTAGAGCCGCCCCGTACGTTCATGCCGGTACTTCCCTCTCCCACCGATTTTACACCCGGCAAGGTTTGCACTACACGCAGAATATCTGTTTCGCCAAAAGCAGTAGGCACCTGTTTTATAGTTCTGATGTCCAGACGCTCCATGCCCATCTGCAGCCCGGAAACGTTTTTATCTTTTTCAGCTTCAACCAGCACCTCTTTCAGCGACCGCACATCTTCTTCCATATCGATATCCAGCTTGCCGTCACCGTTCAGTAATACCTGGCGCTTTGCATTCTTCAGCCCAATTCCACGGATCTTCAGTTCATGACGGCCAACCGGAAGAGTGAGTGAGTAGTAACCATACTGGTCGGAGGCGGTGCCTATAGTTGGCGACTCAATATAAACATAAGCTCCAATGATCGGCTCGCCTGTGTTAGCGTCCCGAATGGTACCTGCCAGGTTTGCTTTTGACTGGCCTCCTGCGTTGCCTATCTCATATAGTTTTATTTCTGAGACTGCTTTTTTCTGTTTCTTCTGTTGCGGCAGGTAAAAATCGGCCAGTTGCGTGTTATCAACTTCCTTAGATTTGCTTCCATTGTTGAAGAAATTATCCGGAAGGCTGGTAAGCACTTGCTTTTCGCTGGTTATAAAAACCTGTTGCTCTTCGCTAATGGCAAACCGCAGATTGGTGCCCAGTAATGCCTGGGTCAGCACTTTGCTAAGTGGCTGCGCAGTTACTTGTATATCTACTGTTATACTATCCGTAACTACCGGGTCGAAGTAAAAAATAAACCTGGTCTGTGCCTCCAGGTCTTCTACAAAGGTCCGGAAGGTCGTGTTTGTATAGTTGCCAGTTACGAGCGGATCGTTCACCTGCTGTGCAAAACCAGTGACTATAACACCGGAGAAAAATACGATCAGCAGGAATAAATTTCGGTAAAATTGAGCCATGAAGCTTTTTGTGTGGCTAATGGTTGATAGTTTAGTATAAGCACTCTGAGGAGCAGTTCTTTATTGCTCTTTTGGTTCGAGCGTATCGTAATAATGGGTTATTTTAAAGATTGCCTCCTCGCGTTGCTTTTTGAAACGAAGACCGTTGGTTCTGGCAAACTTGTTAAGCAGTTTCTTTTCACCACCAAGTACTTTCAGAACAGAATGCTTACTGCCAACCTCGTAGTACTTGCCATCCTTCCAGAGATAATAAGCATCTTCCACATTAAATTCTCCCTCAATACCTGCACTGGTCGCCTGTTCCTTCAACACTTTTTTCCTGCGGACCAGCATTTTCACACTGCCATCGTACATCAGATCGTAAAAACCAGCCTGCAGACGTGTACCGGCAACGCTATCTGTATTTAAATGCACAAAGGTATGGCCGCTTAAAAGAAACTCCTTCACTTTTGGCTTAACCAGCATCTGCGAATATCCACCGCCTGCATGGGCAATAACCACTTCATCCAAAGCCACATCGTAGGTCATCGGCACTTCATAAAACCAGGCACCATCATACAGTACGGCCCCTTTTACGAAGCTTTTTTCTTTAAAAAACTGATGCCCTTTTACATAAGGTCTGATCGATACAAAATATTCCGGCCCGTTGTAAAGATGCGCGTGTGAGCCCACAGCATTTCGGTAAGCCTGCACAGCACCATCAACAGATTGCTTTACAAAACCGGTATCAGGCAAAGCGGTTTGCGCCAATATTGTAACGGGTGCAAAAAGTATGGCAAAAAAAAGAAGTAACGGGAGTAGATTTCTTGACATGGATTGTGATGTAGCTCAAATGCAGCGAAGTAGCTATAAATATAGCAGATGTTTAATGTTATGACAAGGAGTCTCTCTAAATTATTTAATCCTTTATCAAAACTTAGTTATATGGTACGCTAGATAACTATAGGAAACGGCTTGGTTACTTCTATACCTGAAAAATAAATTCCAACTATAGTTTAGCGGCAAGACTATAGATAGCTTCTGTAAAGGCATCCCAGCTAAAGCGCTGCTTATAGTTCTGTATCTGCTGCTCAAACTCTGTAGCTTTCCCTGAACTATAAAAATCCAGGATGGCATCGGCTATGGTTTGGGGTTGTGGTTCCACTACATAGCCTACCTCACCATCTGGTACCAGTTCGGCCAGGCCGCCAACATTGGTAACTACCATCGGTTTATTAAAGTGATAGGCAACCTGTGTTACACCGCTTTGCGTGGCATGTTTGTAGGGCTGTACTATAAGGTCGGCGGCACAGAAGTAATGGCGTACTTCGGAGTTGGGAATAAAATCGGTGCGCAGGATGAGTTGCTCCTGTAGCTGCAATTCGTCAATCAGCTTATGGTAGGGTGCTGCATCTTCATAAAATTCGCCGGCAACTATAAGTTTCAGGTCTTTTCGCTGCTTTATACGTTCGTCGGCCATCGCCTGCAACAACAGATCCAGCCCTTTATAGGCCCTGATAAATCCGAAAAACAGCAGGTAACTATAGTTGGGATCAAGGCCAAGTGCAGCACAGGCTTCCGTTTTAGGTTCTATAGTTCCGAAGTTGTCGTAAAGCGGATGCGCTAAGTAGAGGCTTGGTTTGTTAGGTTCAAAACGCTGCAGATCTTGCTGCACCGACCGGGACATAGTTATGAACCCGTGGCAGGCACTCAGGAAATATTTTGTGAAAGGCACATCACCTGGGCGCTTCTCGTGGGGAACCACGTTATCGGTAATGGCCATTATACGGCTATAGTTGTTCTTTTTGATGATGCGGGCAATGGTGCCCAACGCTGGCCCCATAAACGGCAGCCAGTACCTGAAAATAACTATATCCGGTTTTTGTTTACGGATGTAGTTACCCGCTTTTAGCCAGCTAAGTGGGTTTACAGAATTGATGAGTACTTTAATTTGCAGGCCTTCGGGAGCAGGTTCATCGGAATACTGGCTTTTACCCGGAAACAGGAAAGAGGGATACTGCAAACTGAACGTTACGATCTCCACCTCGTCGCCGTTCTGCTGGAAAGCTTGTGCCAGGCGCTCGTTAAATGTAGCCATGCCGCCACCGCGCAAGGGGTGCGCCGGCCCAACTATAACGATGCGCCTTGCCATTATGCTTTTACAGACCCTATATGGTCGCGCACCAGGTACTCGTTCTTTTTACTGGATGTCATCGACATCATTTCGGCCAGAAAACCAGCCAGGAACAGTTGCACACCCAATATTACAGTAACCAAAGCCAGGAAAAACAACGGTTGATCCACGATATCACGCACACGCCCATCAGAATACAAACCGAATAATTTCTGGACTATAAGCCAGATAGTTATGCCCAGACCAACCACGAACATCAACGTACCCATGGTTCCGAAAAAGTGCATCGGGCGTTTTTTAAAGCGGCTTACAAACGAGATCGAAAGCAGATCCAGGAAACCATAAACGAAGCGCTCCAGGCCAAATTTGGTGGTGCCATACTTGCGTTCCTGATGCTGTACTACCTTCTCGCCAATTCTGGTAAAGCCATTCCATTTGGCAATAACCGGGATGTAGCGGTGCATTTCGCCATGCACTTCTATCGTTTTAACTACCAGCTGGCGGTAAGCTTTCAGGCCGCAGTTAAAGTCGTGCAGTTGTATCCCCGATAGTTTGCGGGTAGCTGCGTTAAATAATTTGGTAGGTATTGTTTTGCTTAACGGATCAAAGCGTTTCTGTTTCCATCCGCTCACCAGATCGTATTTCTGGTGTTTGATCATGTCGTAAAGCGCAGGAATTTCATCGGGGCTATCCTGCAGGTCGGCATCCATGGTTATTACCACTTCGCCAGCGCACCGCTGAAAACCCATATGCAGGGCTGCAGATTTGCCATAGTTGCGGTTAAAACTGATGCCTTTTACGGTATTATCGTCGGCGCTCAGGTCCTGAATAACTTCCCAGGAACGGTCTGTGCTGCCGTCATCAACAAGAATAATTTCATAAGAAAACTCGTGCGCATGCATCACACGCCTGATCCAGCGCACGAGTTCTGGCAGCGACTCCTCTTCGTTAAAGAGTGGAACTACTACCGAAATATCATAAGGGTATTGCATTTTTTATTCGAACTCCGGCCTGTTATTTTTCATGATGGCAGAGATGATCAAAGATAATAGAAATCCAATTATAACAGCACCGATAAGGCCGCCTAAAATCATTGCTATAGGTCCCTGAAATTTTTCAGACATCGCCATGGCCGCTTCAACCTGCTCATCGCTCATTCCCTGGTCCAAAAACGCCTCCGTCTGCTTTTCCATCATGCGGCTCATGTATTCAGTATCAACAAAAGCCGTGTATAACCATACAAAGATACCAGACAGCAGTCCGAAAATGGCAGAAACCAAGGTACCTATACCCAAGCCCTGGCCATAAGACATATAGCCATAGTTTATGGTTTTGTATTGCTTCACGGCAAGTGCTATACCCGCAATCAGGATTAAGTACGATAAGCCGGAAAGCCAGCGGTTATCGCCAAGATTGGCCACCATAATAATAAGTGTGTAAACAACACCGATGAGTGCCGTTATAAGGCCATACTTTAGCGCTACCGAAGTAACAGAAGGTTGTGGTTCAGTCATGATTGTTATTAGTTTAGGGTTAGATTTACTTACGGTAAAAAACAGCTGCTATCAGCGCAAAAACCAACCCTCCTACAAACCTCCTCACAAAATCATCAGCTGCCAGCATAGACGGCGACATAGAATCAAGCGCTTTATAGCCCTCTTCAAACATGCGCTCGCCCATAATCTTAATCTGGTCTTCGCGCGTTTCTTCCAGCAATGCTTTCATTTCCTGTATATGCTGCTGTAGCAGTTCAGGCCCGGCTACATACGTTAAAATAAAAACCAGCATAGAGGCACAAAGCGCCGTATAAAAGGCAACAGAAGTGCCCACACGTAACCCACGCAGAAAACCTATTTCGGTATCGTTAAACCTTTTATAGTAGCGTATGCCCAGGAAAATGGCAAACGGAATAGGAATGAAACTATAGCGGCCATAGTCGCCGAACGGGTTATGCCCCATAAAGTACAACAGCAGCACAATCGCGAAGCAAGCCACTCCACACAAAACGCCGTAACGTACTCCTACTCTTATTATCGCTTGATTAAACATGTATGCAAATTGGTACTACAGTAACTATATTAAGCAACTGTAATATAATCAAAAAATTTAAAAGATTAATTTAATACTACCTGGCCTTTATGGATGATGCCGATAACTTTACCGGTCAACTCCTGCCCGAAGAACGGACTGTTCACACCTTTCGATCTGAAGTTTTTCTCTTCCGGTGTCCAGGTCTGAGTTGGGTCAAAGATGGTAAGGTTTGCCATTTCGCCTACTGCTATTTTGGGCTGAGGCAATTGTAGTATGTGACGCGGAGCAGTAGTAAATTTCTCAACTATAGTTTCTAAGGGCACTACATTAGCCATAGTTGTATTGGCTACCGCAAAAGCAGTTTCCAGGTTCATGATGCCAAACTCTGCCAGATCAAATTCCAGCTTTTTTGCTTCCGTATCATGCGGCTGGTGCCCGGATACAATAGCATCTATAGTTCCATCAGCCAGTCCCTGTTTTATGGCCTCCGCATCTGTTTCGCCCCTGAAAGGTGGATTAACTTTATAGTTGGTATCAAAAGGTAGCATGGTCTCATCGGTAAAAGCAACCTGATAGCTGGCAACATCGCAGGTTACCTGCAGTCCATTGGCCTTTGCCTTTCTAATGCTTTCAATAGCGTTTTTAGTAGAGATAAGCGAGAAGTGAAGCTTACCACCTGTATATGCCAGCAGCTGCAGGTCGCGGGCAACTATAGTTTCCTCGGCCAGCGCCGGTATACCCTTTAGTCCGAGCCTGGTGCTGGCTATGCCTTCGTGCATCTGCCCGTAAGCAGTAAGTTTTGTATTTTCAGGGCGATTAAGAAGCAAACCATCAAACAGTTGCAGATATTGCAGTGCTCGCACCATTACTTCGGCGCCTTGTATCGGGTGTGTCCCGTCAGTAAAAGCAACAGCTCCAGCCTGTTTCAGGTCGATCATTTCTGTCAGCTCTTTCCCTTCGGCTTCCATAGTTACCGCTGCAGTTGGGTGCAATGTAACCGGCAATTGTTCTGATCTGTTTTTGATATAGTTGATAGCACCTTTTGTCTGAACTACCGGCTCTACGTTCGGCATGCAAAGTACTTCAGTAAACCCACCAGCGGCAGCTGCTAGTGACAGACTCTGCAGGTCTTCTTTGTGCTCTAACCCAGGCTCGCCGGTTACAGCATACATATCTGCCCAGCCAACCGACACGGCTAAATGGTCTGATACTATAGTTTGATCCGCCTGCTTTTCATCAGGTCCTATGTAAGTAATCTTTCCCTGCTCAATTAAGATATTGTGCTGTTGCAGGTGAAACTCCGAAGATGGGTGGTAGATGGTAGCTGCTCTCAGGAAAACGTTCATGTCAGAGAAATCTAATAAGGGCTATTTCGGCCATCAGGAAAAACAGACACAATATTAGACAATATTTCCAAAGCTTCACGCCAAAATATCGTTTTTCAAATTCATTCTTCACCGAAAAGGCATCACCATAGTCATACACATGGATATTTTCTCGGTCTGTACCTATCATGATGCGTAGTTCATCAGGAGTGTAAACCTCTAGGAACGATTCGCGGTTATCATAGTTAAAAGCTACTGTACCAGCCACCTCACCATTTAATGTAAGGTTATAGATACCGGCTTCGTTCAGGTCCGGGGGGATGTTCAGGTACAAACTTCCTCCACGTATCTGTTGCTCCGGGATGAATGACAGACTGTCTTTTTCCAGTTTATAAATGCCTTCGCGCGCTGTAGCGTGGGTAATAGGTAACTTTATAGTGTTAGTACTTAAGGTATAAGCCAGTTCCTGCTCCTGCTTATAGCCACTAATAGCTACTTTATACATCACCGGCAGCAGTAAGGCATGATTTACCAATGTATTATAGTCTCCGTGCAGCGGTGCTGCCATCAAATAAATCTGCCCTTTTCCACGTTCAAAACGAGACAGAAACGAAGCTCCTCCTCTGTATTTTAAAATATCATCTGAGGCTCTTGACCAGCTTAAATTCCGTATTGCTGAAGGCATCTGCATCTTTTTATCGTACTCTGCAAATATCCCTCTGAAAAATGGGTTAGCTGCAGCAGGCGGTTGCAGCTCAGATTTATTACCAGCTGGTACAGATAGGCGGGCAGGGATTCCTGCCTGATTGAAAAAGCTTTCGTAGCCACTTAAACTACCGGATGCGGGAGGCAAAACCATTACCGTTCCACCTTCCTGAATATAATTCGTTATGGTTGTGGCAAGCGCAGTGCTTACACTTTCAAGTCCGTTAAGCAAGACCGCATCAGCTTCACCTACACGTGCGTAGTTTACATTACCAGCATTGTAAAGGGTATAGTTAAATAGGGGTTCTTTACTGTAAAGCTCTTTTAAGCTTATAGTTTTAGCATCTGAGATTTCAATAATATTTACACTCTTAGAAGGCGAAAGCACAAAGTAATAGGTATTATCAAACTCGACAGGATAATCATCTATAGTTAAGGCTGCCAGGTTACTCTCCCTATCTCCTACTTTAAAATTTATAGTTGCTTCGGTTGCCTGCTTTGCAGGAAGGTCAATACTTAGTGCAGCCAACTGGTCTCCATTAACCAGTAATTTAACAGGTACATCTTCACGAGCCTCCGTGCCGCTATTATGGACTATAACATGTAAAGCAATCTCTCCTCCGGACCTGATAAATGCATCTTCCAGATAAACAGAGTCAATAAAGATATTGGAAGTGCTAGCGGGTTCTAAAGGTAAAAGATGAACCTGTGTTGTAGAGTCCAGTTTAGTGAAAGCAGAAGCACTAAACTGATTTCTCTGGAATTCGGAGAAAAGAAATAAATGGGAATTAGTAGGAGCTTTAATACTTACTGAACTATTAGAACTATAATCTAAGGCATTCAAAGCTGACACTGCTTCTCCTGCGGAAGCATACCTGTTACTGGAAAGTGTATTATTATCTAATACAGAGAAAACTGAGGCAGGAGGAAATAAGTTAAAAACGGTTTTAGCTTTGTCGGAGGCGTATGTAAGCAGCGACACATCCTTTTCAGCATGCATGTTCTGCATACTATAAGAATTATCAATAACGACAGTGACATCGTTACCAACAGATAATTGAGAGCCAGTACCCGGTAAAAAAGGCTGGGCAAAAGCAAGCACCAAGAATAAAACAAAGAGAATCCTACTAAGAAGTATCAGCAGATCCTTCAACTTACGTTGGCTGGCAGTTACCTCCTGAGAGGCTTTAATAAACCGCACATTACTAAATTCTATCCTCTTTGCTCTCCTTAACTGTACCAAATGCAGGATAACAGGAATGCCTGTAGCAGCCAATGCAAATAAGAAGGCAGGATAAACAAAAGCCATAGATCAAGTTAAACAGGAAATCCCAAAGAAACAACGGGTATAGTTCAAGTCTAGTACGGAGACTTGCTCAAAATGATAGAATGGAAAAGTTATTTCATTTCAATACAAAGGAAGCATATGAGTAAATCTCCCAAATCTTTGAAATAGATAGACTGAAGCAAGAAGGGTAGATATAATAATGTAAAATAGACCTTTCCCTAAATTCAGAACACTGTCGAGGATTCAGTAAAGCTTGAGAAGCTAAAAACAGTCTATTGCTTAAGCAGTACCTAAGCATATACCTATACTATCAATAAGGGCTCTTTAATAATCCTTTTTTCCCAGCCTGTAAACAGCTGCTTTTATCCAGGAAGTCAAGTAGCTTTTAGCGATCGTCACCGCGAGGTAACTATTCTTTTACAATTTTCACTCCTTTAAACTTACTCCACTGCTGCCTCAGCTGTCAACTTTGCTCTGGTACCTTTTTAAGTACATTCTTCCGCTATCGGAGCTTATGTAATTATCATATTGAGCAAGCTACTTTAGAGCCCCCTCCTTCCCCACTTCCCTAAAACGCAAAACACCCCGCCTTAATTAAAAGACGGGGTGTTTTTAGATAGGGTTGGCGGCCACCTACTCTCCCAGGTGTGACCCCAGTACCATCGGCGCGTCCGGGCTTAACTTCTCTG